>NZ_VCGX01000010.1 GCF_007671655.1 Marinobacter piscis
AGTATGCAGCCGCAGCTTCGGTGACCAGTTTGAGCCCCGTTACATCTTCCGCGCAGGCCGACTCGACTAGTGAGCTATTACGCTTTCTTTAAAGGATGGCTGCTTCTAAGCCAACCTCCTAGCTGTCTAAGCCTTCCCACATCGTTTCCCACTTAACTGGTACTTGGGGACCTTAGCTGGCGGTCTGGGTTGTTTCCCTCTCCACGACGGACGTTAGCACCCATCGTGTGTCTCCCGGATAGTACTCACAGGTATTCGGAGTTTGCATCGGGTTGGTAAGTCGGGATGACCCCCTAGCCGAGACAGTGCTCTACCCCCTGTGGTATTCATCCGAGGCGCTACCTAAATAGCTTTCGGGGAGAACCAGCTATCTCCGGGCTTGATTAGCCTTTCACTCCGATCCACAAGTCATCCCCTGGCTTTTCAACGACAGTGGGTTCGGTCCTCCAGTTGATGTTACTCAACCTTCAACCTGCTCATGGATAGATCGCCCGGTTTCGGGTCTATGCCCAGCGACTGATTCGCCTTATTCAGACTCGGTTTCCCTACGGCTCCCCTAAACGGTTAACCTCGCCACTGAACATAAGTCGCTGACCCATTATACAAAAGGTACGCCGTCACCCAACAAGTGGGCTCCGACTGCTTGTACGCATACGGTTTCAGGATCTATTTCACTCCCCTCACAGGGGTTCTTTTCGCCTTTCCCTCACGGTACTGGTTCACTATCGGTCAGTCAGGAGTATTTAGCCTTGGAGGATGGTCCCCCCATGTTCAGACAAGGTTTCTCGTGCCCCGTCCTACTCGTTTTCACTGGACTCAGGTTTCGGATACGGGGCTATCACCCACTATGGCGGCACTTTCCAGAGCCTTCTCCTACCTTTTGTCCAGCTTAAGGGCTGGTCCCCGTTCGCTCGCCGCTACTGAGGGAATCTCGGTTGATTTCTTTTCCTCGGGGTACTTAGATGTTTCAGTTCCCCCGGTTCGCCTCTTACACCTATGTATTCAGTGCAAGATACCCGACCGAAATCGGGTGGGTTTCCCCATTCAGAGATCTCCGGATCGCAGGTTGTTTGCCACCTCCCCGAAGCTTATCGCAGGCTTCCACGTCTTTCATCGCCTCTGACTGCCAAGGCATCCACCGTATGCGCTTAGTTGCTTGACTATATAACCCCAAGGCAACTGATTCGACACCTGTTATTCA
>NZ_VCGX01000001.1 GCF_007671655.1 Marinobacter piscis
AGCCGTTCCGAGACCCAGCTCGTGAGCCACTGCACTCGTTTGTGGCGCTTGAAGGCGCTTCTGCGCCGGGTGTTCGCCCGATGCTGCGCCATCTCTGGTTCATAGCCGTGAACGCTGTTACACCGCAACTCGCGGCTGATTGTGCTGTTGTGGCAGCCTAGCATTGCTGCGATCTGTCGCTGGCTTTTGCCGGCCACACGCAGGGCCGAAATCTGGTATCGTTGAGTCTGGGTTAGTTGTCGGTACTTCATCACTGCTTCACTTTGGTCGGTAAAGCCCGTGAGGGTACCGGCGACGGCCCTCCCGTCTCTACCTGGTTACGCCAAAGTGCTGCAGTTATTATCTGAATTCACGGTCTTTAGGAAACGGTCTACTTTGGACATCGCTTCATCCAGCGACAGTATGGTGTTGGCGCGGCGAATATCCCGATCCAGTTCCGCTTCGGTTTCCGCCTGATCCCGTTCGTGATGCTCACGCAAATGATGACGAATCAGCCGTTTCAGCTTGCCCCGCTTCTCGCCTAACTCTTTAAAGGTGCCCGACCATTCTTTGGCGGCGTTCGAGGACATTTTGCAACCGTCGATGGCAAACAACTCGTTGCCAAGAAGGCCCTGTTCGTGGCACACCAACAACACCTGCTCGAAAAGTTCTTCAATCTCATCGGCGTGCTGGCTGACGAAATTGGCCAAGGTGGTGAAGTGCGGAACGGTGTCGCAGGCCAAGGCTTTGAAGATAATGTTGGTCTCGCAGCACCACTGGATCTCGCGGCTGGAGGTAATGCCCTTGGAGTAAGCAAACAGGATGATCTTCAACAGAATAGCAGGATCGTAGGCCGTGCGGCCTGTGACGTCGTTGCGATACTTGGGATGAAACACCGACAGGTCCAGCTTGTGTTCAATCAGGTAATGAACGGCGTATTCAAAGGTGCCGGGCTGAAGCTGCTCCTGATAATTGATGACGACCATGACATCCTGGTCGTAGTTGTAGTGCTTGAAGCGGGGCATTCCGACGGCTCCTTGTCTGTTTGCTCAATGCTACCAAAAACCATCCGTTTTAGGTTTTTCTACAGTCTCAACGCCGCCATCACGCGCTTGTCGCGTGCATGGCATTGTTAGCAATATTACTCGGCACAATATATTATTGGCCTTGCGTTCATATCTTTAACCGCATGCGCGAAGGAAGAGATAATCCATAGTAGCTGGACAATATTACCTCTCACAGGCTTTCCTTCTTTTATTTTATTAAACTCGCCTGTAACATCTGAGACCGAAAGGAATGAACAGCATAGGATACAGCTGCGATTGAGCTTGTAATCCTTAAGCAAATTCGCCAGATACCAATCGAAATCATCGATATTTCCCTTTCGTATCCTGGGTATTTTTGTCTGTATACCTTTTCCAGACTTATAATAATTTTTAAAGGTTTTGTCTAACTTCGATAACATAGCATTCGCATCAAAATACATGTTTCCAAGGTTCTTAATTCCTTGACCGACAACATCGTGCAAGTTGCTGGCTGATGTACTGGGATCGCCGTGTTTTGAGTGAATAAAGCATATGTTTGAGTTCTCTTTGTTAAAGGTTATATGATCGGCCCACTCATCACCTAGATCATCACAGAATATATAATCATCTTCCGCATGAATTTTCTCAATGACATCAAACATTGAGTCTTCTGTAAAATTTTCGCTTTCTTCCGTAAAGCTACCTTTTTCCGAATTGACAGCAGGAATTGCTTCTATTGGCTGAAGTATCTCGAGGATGTTGTCGATTTCTGAAATCCCAGAAGAATCCTCGAAACACGCCCCCATAAAGTACATATATTTTGGGTCGTCAAAAGTGATACTATAAAACCCGTGCTTAACAATATACTTTTGAAGAGTTATTAACTTCCCGTTTTCAGGCACACGGAACTTTGCAAGGTATTTTGAATATAATGTCAGGCTTTTCTTGTTGGCTCTAACTCGAGATCCGTCATTAACACCCATTATGTTCAAATCCGAATCTATCTCGTATACTTTCTCCAGTGCAGACTCTAGATTTTTGTAGACACGATTGGAAATGCTGATGACTTTTCCTTTCTTTGTTTTATATTTTACTGAAACGCCATCCTTCTTCAGGCGATCAAGCAAGGAGTGACTCTCTATAAGAATGGCATTAGGCGAACAAATCGTTAAGACTTCGCTTAACTCCACTTTACTTGCGAAAGCATCTAAAAAATTTGTATTGCTAGGGGATTCTATTAGATTGATTTGCTCGTAACCCCATGCAGCGATATTATCGATTGTTTCTCTACTAGATGATTCAACAACCCGACCAGTTCCTGATATAGATCTGGTTTTGGCCCCTTGTCGGAGCTTAAAGTAGTAGGGAATTGATCTTCCTGCTGAGTGAGTAGAAAGCAATCCTTTTAAGTCAGCCGCCTCATACGATCTAGATCTCATTGCGCGATCTGAAACCGTCATATTTCTAAGCGCTAACCTCTGAAATTCTACATCATCATCAGAGAATGATGATGAAAATTCCTTGCTGCCGACAAGCGTAAATTTTTCGTCCATCAGGTCAAATATGTTGGCGCAGCTCTTCTTTAGAACAGCAAGGTAGTCGCCAATCTCAATGATCAATATAAATGCATAAATTTTGTCTTCGAAATCATCGTCTAAGAAATAAACTGGCCGACTAGAAGGAAATACCCTAGCTGAATAGACATAACTGAAACTTTGTTCGTCCAAGTTCCGTTCCTGCCTAAATTCATCAATTACAAATCCACTATCGGGATTCATGTTGTCAGAGGCAGTGTCCAGGATAGTTTTAACTAGCTCATCTTCTACAGGCTCATTGAGTCTGTAAAATTGTGCATTCTTAGTCAATCTGAGTCTTTCTGGCACTATCCTACCTCCTTGCTAACAGCTAATTATACGAACACGTTCATATATCACCCATTCGTAAAACCCCATTCAAACGCGCCCAAAACAACAAGGTTTTCTTAAACAAAAACAGACTCCTGAGCACCAATCACCACGGCTACCGCCAGAGTTATACGCCCTCTATTGAGCCACTCCCGCTCCCACCACAGGCGTATAATTCCACCCGTCCTGTTGCAACTTTCAAACCCTTTCAGATAGTTACCTTGTTTTTTCGGTAGGGCTCTGGGGTTTTGCGAAGACGTTCGTATAACTCCGCTAAGTATCAGCCTCTTGGTTTCCATCGCCCAACACGGCAACCGGGCTTGTTGCAATATGGAAGCGCCATGCCTCCTAACAATTAGCCACCACACTACCCCATCACCAATCGGTTTTCCGCTGGCCTTTGCAATATCTTGTTAAACCTGGAAAAACTGTGACAAATGTCTCTTGCGATTAAAAATGTCGAATCAGGAGGATTCTGGAAGGGAGATATTCGGGAGGAAACCACAGCCCCGGGCGGTACACCCGGGGTTGTGAATAGCGGTTTTACTGAACTTTCGGGTCCAGCTCGCCTGCTTCATAGCGCATGTACATACGCTCAAGGTTGATGGGTTTGATTTTGCTGGCCTGGCCGGCGCTGCCGAACGCTTCGTAGCGCGCGATGCAGATGTCGGTCATGGCCTTCATGGTTTCTTTGAGGAATTTGCGCGGGTCAAATTCGGCCGGGTTTTCCGCCAGGAAGCGGCGTACTGAACCGGTGCTGGCCAGGCGCAGGTCGGTGTCTACGTTGACTTTGCGCACACCGTGTTTGATGCCTTCCACGATTTCTTCAACCGGTACGCCGTAGGTCTCGGGGATCTCGCCGCCGTACTTGTTAATGATTTCCAGCCACTCCTGGGGCACAGAGCTGGAGCCGTGCATGACCAGGTGGGTGTCCGGAATGCGCTTGTGAATGGCTTTGATCTGTTCAATCGCCAGAATGTCGCCTGTGGGCGGACGGGTAAACTTGTAGGCACCGTGGCTGGTGCCGATGGCGATGGCCAGTGCGTCTACGTGGGTCTGCTTCACAAACTCGGCGGCTTCTTCCGGGTCGGTCAGCATCTGGCTCATATCCAGAGTGCCTTCGGCGCCAACACCGTCTTCTTCACCGGCCTGTCCGGTTTCCAGGGAGCCAAGGCACCCCAGTTCGCCTTCTACGGATACGCCGCAGGCGTGAGCCATTTCTACGGTACGACGGGTTACGTCTACGTTGTAGTCAAACTCCATCGGCGTTTTGCCGTCTTCACCCAGAGAGCCGTCCATCATTACCGAGCTGAAGCCCAGCTGGATGGAGCGCTGGCATACGGCCGGGCTGGTGCCGTGGTCCTGGTGCATCACAACCGGGATGTGGGGAAACTCTTCCACAGCGGCGAGGATGAGGTGGCGCAGGAACGGGGCCCCTGCGTATTTGCGGGCACCGGCAGACGCCTGAACAATAACCGGGGAGTCGGTTTTGTCGGCGGCTTCCATGATGGCGCGCATTTGTTCCAGGTTGTTTACGTTAAAGGCTGGCACACCGTAACCATGCTCGGCGGCGTGGTCCAGCATTTGCCGCAGCGAAATCAGGGCCATGTAGTTGTCTCCTCAGTTACATAATAAGTGGCGCAATGGGAAATCTGTCAGTCTCCGCGCGCTTCCAGTACGGCAACGGCCGGAAGCACCTTGCCTTCTACAAACTCAAGGAAGGCGCCGCCGCCGGTAGAGATATAAGAGATCTTGTCAGCTATGCCGTATTTGTCAACGGCTGCGACCGTGTCACCGCCGCCGGCCAGTGAGAAGCCTTCACTCTGGGCAATGGCTTCCGCCAGGGACTTGGTGCCCCCGCCAAACTGATCAAACTCGAACACGCCAACCGGGCCATTCCAGAGAATGGTTTTGGCGTTTTTGAGCAGCTCGGCAAACTGGCTGGCGGTTTCCGGGCCCACATCCAGAATCATGTCGTCTTCTGTTACGTCGGCAATGTTCCGGGTAGTAGCGGTAGCGTCTTCGGCGAACTCACTGGCAACCACCACATCCACCGGCAGAGGAATCTCTACACGGGCGGCGATGTCTTTAGCGGTATCAATCAGATCATGCTCGCACAGGGATTTACCCACCGGGTGGCCGGCGGCGGCGAGGAAGGTGTTGGCAATGCCGCCACCAACAATAATCTGGTCGCATACTTTTTCGAGAGCATTGAGCACATCCAGTTTGGTGGACACTTTCGAGCCCCCCACAATGGCGACCACCGGCTTGGCCGGGTTATCGAGGGCCTTGCCCAGAGCTTCCAGTTCCGCCGCCAGCAGTGGACCAGCGCAGGCATCAGGCGCGTACTTTGCCACGCCGTGAGTCGAGGCCTGGGCCCGGTGGGCGGTGCCAAAGGCATCCATCACGTAGATGTCACACAAAGCCGCGTACTGTCGGGCCAGGGTTTCCTCGTCTTTCTTTTCACCTTTGTTGAAGCGCACGTTCTCAAGCAGCACGACTTCGCCGTTGTCAACGTCTACGCCTTCCAGATAATCCCTGATCAGGCGTACTTCCTGGCCAAGCGCTTTGGTGAGGTAATCGGCTACCGGCTTCAGGGAGGCGGCTTCGTCGTATACTCCCTCTTCCGGGCGGCCCAGATGGGACATCAGCATGACTTTGCCGCCGGCGTCTCTGGCGGCTTCTATCGTCGGCAGGGAGGCACGGATGCGGGCATCGCTGGATACCTCGCCGTTTTTTACCGGTACGTTTAAATCTTCCCGGATGAGAACCCGCTTGCCGGCGAGGCTAAGGTCGGTCATTCGTTTAATGGCCATGATCTGAGTTCCATGTTCAGTTGTTGGCAATGAGTTTTGGGGAGGGGAGTCACCCCCTCTCCCCGGCCCTCTCCCGCAAGGGGAGAGGGAGTAAATGCTTTAAACCCCCCTCACTCCCGAGGGAAAGGGAGTAAATGCATTAAAACCCCCTCACCCCCGAGGGAGAGGGAGTAAATGCTTAAAAGCCCCTCTCCCCCGGAGGGAGAGGGGTTGGGGAGAGGGGGGGGGTCATTTCACCCTCTGCAACCAGCTCCGGCTGACATCCAGCATCCGGCTGGCAAATCCCCATTCGTTATCGAACCAGCACAGTACCTTTACCATGGTGCCCTGGGTCACCCGGGTCTGGCCTCCATCCACGACGCCGGAATGCGCATCGTGGTTGAAGTCGGAGCTGGCCAGCAGTTCATTGGTGTAGCCTAGTATGCCTTTCAGGGGGCCGCTGGCGGCCTGCTGCAAAACCCGGTTTACCGCGGCAATGTCTGTGGACTGGCGCACGTTGAACACCATATCGATGGCTGAGACGTTCATGGTAGGTATGCGCAGGGCCACGGAGCTGAAGCGGCCTTTCATATGGGGCAGCAAACGCTCCACGCCCCGGGCCAGCCCCGTGTCTACTGGCACCACGTTATGCAGGGCGCTGCGTGTGAGGCGCAGGTCCTGGTGGTGGTACGCATCAATCACCGGCTGGTCGTTCATGGCGGCGTGTATGGTGGTGGTACTCCCCTGCTCTACACCAAAGGCTTTATCCAGTGCCGAAATAACCGGCACCAGGCAATTGGTGGTGCAGGAGCCTGCAGACACAATCCGGTCGCTTTCAGTGAGGCTGGTGTCGTTAATGCCGTACACCACGGTTCTGTCGACATCCGGCTCTGCGGGCTGCGAAAAAAGCAGCCGTTTGGCACCGGCCTGCAGGTGGCGCCTGGCTGTGGCTGTGTCTGAGTAGGCACCAGAGCACTCCAGTACCAGATCAATGCCCAGCTCTTCCCAAGGCAGGTCTGCCGGGTCGGCCTGGCGCAGCACGCGCACAGGATCACCGTTGATGATCAGACTCTGCCCTTCCACGGCCAGGCTTCCGAAGAAGCGGCCGTGGGTGGAGTCGTAACGGGTCAGGTGCGCAATGGTGTCTATGTCAGAAAGCTCGTTAATCGCAACCACCTGCAGGTGGTCACGAAAATCGCTTTCGTACAGTGCACGCAACACACACTGGCCTATGCGGCCATACCCGTTGATGGCAATACGAAAGGGCGCGGAGTCGGTCATCAGGCGTCCAGCAGTTCCGCGGCCACTTCCAGTACGTTGTCTACGGTAAAGCCGAACTCTTTGAACAGTTCGCCGGCCGGAGCGGATTCACCAAAGGTGGTCATACCTACAACCCGGCCGTCCAGGCCCACGTACTTGTACCAGTAATCGGCAATGGCTGCTTCAATGGCGATGCGGTTGGTGACTTGTATCGGCAGCACCTGCTGCTTGTACTCGGCGTTCTGGGCATCGAACACATCGGTTGAGGGCATGGAGACAACGCGAATTTTTCTGCCCTGCTCCCGCAGCTTGTCGGCTGTGTCCTGTGCCAGGCCAACTTCGGAGCCGGTGGCAATCAGAATAAGCTCGGGCGTGCCTTCGCTGTCAGACAGCACATAGCCGCCTCTGGCCACATCCGCCAGCTGTTGGGCATCACGCGCCTGACCGGGCAGGCCCTGGCGGGAGAAGACCATGGCGGTGGGGCCGTCTTTGCGCTCAAGCGCAGCTTTCCAGGCGACGGCAGACTCAACTGCGTCGGCCGGGCGCCAGGTGCTCATGTTCGGGGTGGTGCGCAGGCTGGCCAGTTGCTCAATCGGCTGGTGTGTAGGACCGTCTTCGCCCAGACCAATAGAATCGTGGGTAAACACAAAGATAGAGCGCTGCTTCATCAGAGCCGCCATACGCACGGCGTTACGGCAGTATTCCATGAAGATCAGGAAGGTGGCGCCATAAGGTACGAAGCCGCCATGCAGGGCGATACCGTTCATAATTGCGGCCATGCCGAACTCACGCACGCCGTAATAGATGTAGTTGCCGCTGGCGTCGTCTCTGGTGACGCCTTTTGAACCGTCCCAGATGGTGAGGTTGGAGCCGGCCAGGTCGGCAGAGCCGCCCATCAGCTCCGGCAGCAGAGGTCCGTAGGCGTTCAGTGTATTCTGTGAGGCCTTACGGCTGGCAACAGTCTCACTCTTGTCCTGACACTCCTGGATATACGCCTGTGCTTTTTCGGAGAAGTCTGCAGGCAGATCACCGGCCATGCGGCGCTTCAGTTCAGCCGCCAGTTCCGGCTCGGCTTTTTCATAAGCAGCGAAGGCGTCATTCCAGGCGCTTTCCGCGCGGGCGCCCCGGTCTTTGGCGTTCCACGCGTCGTATATATCCGCCGGGACTTCAAACGGCCCGTGGGTCCAGCCCAGTGCCTCGCGGGTCAGCGCAATTTCGTCTTCACCCAGAGGCGCACCGTGGGAAGACTCGCTGCCTTGTTTGTTGGGCGAGCCGAAACCAATCACGGTTTTGCAGCAGATCAGCGTTGGCGTTTCGGTATTAGCGCGCGCCACTTCCAGTGCCGAGCAGATGGAGTCAGCGTCATGGCCATCGACACCGCCAAGCACTTCCCAGCCATAGGCCGCAAAACGCTGTGGCGTATTGTCGGTAAACCAGCCATCGACCTTGCCGTCAATGGAAATGCCATTATCGTCGTAGAAGCAAATCAGTTTGCCCAGCCCAAGGGTACCTGCCAGAGAAGCCACTTCGTGAGAGATACCCTCCATGAGGCAGCCATCGCCCAGAAACGCGTAGGTGTAGTGATCAATTATATCGTGGCCGGGGCGATTGAACTGGGCCGCCAGTGACTTCTCTGCCAGCGCAAAACCAACCGTATTGGCCAGGCCCTGCCCCAGTGGACCGGTGGTGGTTTCAACGCCTGGCGTGTAGCCGTATTCAGGATGACCGGGAGTTCTGGAGTGCAGTTGGCGGAAGTTTTTGATGTCGTCGAGAGACACATCGTATCCGCTCAGGTGCAGCAGCGAGTACTGCAGCATGGACCCGTGGCCATTAGAAAGCACAAAACGGTCGCGGTTGGCCCACTGCGGGTTAGCCGGGTTATGGCTCAGATAGTCGTTCCACAACACCTCGGCGATGTCCGCCATGCCCATAGGCGCACCCGGGTGGCCGGATTTGGCTTTCTGAACCGCATCCATGCTCAGTGCGCGTATGGCATTGGCGAGATCTTTACGAGAGGGCATCTACATTTCTCCAGTGTTTTCAAGGTAATAAGAGGTCATCCAGCGCTTTTAAGCGGGCGATGAAATGCTGCTAACAGAATGCGGACTGTATTTTCGCCGATTAGGGTGTGTCGGGGCAAATCACATCTATATCAAAAAAAATTGATATAGATGTTGATTGAATCCTGTAACCCACTTACACTTCCTTCCATGACACAGTCCGGCGCACTTGATAACTCACTGAATTCCGTGGATCTGCTTGCCCCTATCTTCAAGGCAAGCGGGGATCCATTGCGCCTGGAAATCGTGCGGGTTCTGCAACGTGACACCTTTGGTGTACTGGAACTGAGCCAGTTGTTTGGCATGCGCCAGTCGGGCATGAGCCATCACCTGAAGGTGCTGCACAAATCAGGGCTGGTAGAACCGCAGCGCGAGGGCAATGCGATTTTTTACCGCCGCCCGCTGCACCTGGATAACGACAAGCCAACGGACCTGACAATCCGGCAGATTTTTGAGGCGGTTGACCGTGCGCCGCTACCGGAGCAGCTGCAGGAAAAGATCCGGGCCATCCGCAAACAGCGCGCGGATCAGTCCCAGGCGTTTTTTTCCCGGCACTCGGAACAGTTCCGGGAACAACAGGAGCTGATTGCCGCCTTCGATCTGTATGCAGCGCCGGTGGCAGACCTGATTCGTAAGCGCACCCGCAAAACCAAATGGCAGGCGGCGCTGGAGATAGGTCCGGGTGAAGGCGGGTTTCTGCCGGTGCTGTCCGGGCTGTGTGAGCATGTGGTGGCACTGGATAACAGCCGGGACATGCTCGCCAAAGCCGAACGCACCTGCACGGACAACGGCCTGAGTAATGTCGACCTGATAGAAGGCATAACCGACGTACTGCTGGCCCGGGGCGACGCCTTTGATCTGGTGGTGGCCAACATGGTTTTGCACCATGTCCCCAGTCCGGCTGACATTTTTCTGGATGCGGCCGCATTGATGAATAACGGCGGCTGCCTGGTTATCAGCGATCTGTGCAGGCATGACCAGAACTGGGCAAAAGAAAACTGCGGTGATCTCTGGCTTGGTTTCGAGCCGGAAGAGCTTACCGCCTGGGCAGCCGCAGCAGGGCTGAAAGCGGGAGAGCAACTGTTTATCGGTTTGCGCAACGGATTTCAGGTACAGGTAAGGGAGTTCTGGAAAACACTGCTACCAATCCGGTAGCCGCTCCCGGGTAAATTACGCCCTGCCAGAGCATATCAAAAAATTTTGATATTGGCGTAGGTAGTAGTACCTACAAAGAACAAACAAAGAAGCCAGCACCTGCATTCTACTCTTAATGCAGAGCCGGCAAGATTTTCGAAACGCTCAAAGAGGAGCAAGCCTATGTCTGACTACAGCGTCTTTACTTCCGAGTCCGTCTCTGAGGGGCACCCGGATAAACTGGCCGACCAGATTTCCGATGCCGTTCTCGACGCCATCCTGACAGAAGACCCCCACGCCCGCGTGGCCTGTGAAACCATGGTGAAAACCGGTGTTGCCATTGTTGGCGGCGAAATCACCACCAGCGCTTGGGTAGACCTGGAAGATCTGGCACGGGATGTCATTAAGGACGTTGGTTACACCTCTTCAGATGTAGGTTTCGACGCCGATACCTGCGGCATCATCAATATCATCGGCAAACAGTCCGTCGACATTGCCCAGGGCGTCGACCGCCAGAAGCCGGAAGACCAGGGTGCCGGCGACCAGGGCCTGATGTTTGGCTACGCCAGCAACGAAACCGAAGTACTGATGCCGGCCCCGATTACCTTCGCCCACCGCCTGATGGAGCGCCAGGCAGAAGCCCGTAAAAAAGGCATTCTCCCGTGGCTGCGCCCGGATGCGAAAAGCCAGGTTACCTGCCGCTATGAAAACGGCAAAGTAGCCGGCATCGACGCCGTGGTGCTCTCAACCCAGCACGACCCGGACGTTACCCAGGCAGACCTGAAAGAAGCGGTCATGGAGCTGGTCGTAAAAAAGGTACTGCCACCCGAACTGCTGCATAAAGACACCCAGTACCACATCAACCCCACGGGTAAATTCGTTATCGGTGGCCCGGTGGGCGACTGCGGCCTTACTGGCCGGAAAATCATCGTAGACACCTACGGCGGCACGGCCCGCCACGGCGGCGGCGCATTCTCGGGCAAAGACCCCTCAAAGGTAGACCGCTCAGCCGCCTACGCCGGCCGCTACGTCGCCAAAAACATCGTTGCCGCCGGCCTGGCCGACAAGTGCGAGATACAGGTGTCCTACGCCATCGGCGTGGCCCAACCCACCTCCATCTCCCTGAACACCTTCGGCACCGGCAAAATCAGCGACGACAAAATCATCCAGCTGGTCCGGGAACAGTTCGATCTGCGCCCTTACGCCATCACCAACATGCTCGACCTGCTACACCCTATGTACCAGGCCACAGCAGCCTACGGACACTTCGGCCGCGAGCCACAGGAAGTCACCATTGGCGGCAACACATTCACCACCTTCCCGTGGGAGAAAACAGATCGCGCGGCTGCTCTTAAGGATGCAGCGGGTATCTGACACGTTTTTTGGCGTATTGCTGATGGCATTCGCCAAAGTTTAAGAGAGGTGGTGGGGGACTCCCTCCCCGGAATGTCTGAGGCCATGGATGGCCGAAGCCAAGCGCACATGGATGTGCTCGTAGCGGTTCCGGGGAGGGATCCCCCACCACCGACACACAAAATTCAAAGGCCAGAGAGGTAAACCTCCAGGCCTGAACAGAACTAACTGGAGAACACCATGAGCAACTTCGAAGACTACAAAGTACGCGACATTTCCCTGGCAGACTGGGGCCGCAAAGAAATCAAAATCGCCGAAGGCGAAATGCCCGCTCTCATGGCATTGCGCGAAAAATACAAAGCCGAGCAGCCGCTGGAAGGCGCCAACATCATGGGCTGCATCCACATGACCATCCAGACGGCCGTACTGATCGAAACCCTGGTTGAACTGGGCGCTAACGTACGCTGGTCCTCATGCAACATCTTCTCTACCCAGGACCAGGCAGCAGCGGCCATTGCGGCCCAAAACATCCCCGTATTCGCCTGGAAAGGCGAAACCGAGGAGGAATACCTCTGGTGCCTCGAGCGCACGATTGGTGCCGACGTAGACGGCTGGGAGCCAAACATGGTTCTGGACGACGGTGGCGACCTCACTGCCCTGCTCCATGAACAGTACCCGGAAGTACTGGCCAACTGCCACGGCGTAACCGAAGAAACCACCACCGGTGTCCACCGCCTGCAGGAAATGCTGCGTGAAGGCACCCTGAAAGTACCTGCCATCAACGTAAACGACGCAGTAACCAAGTCGAAGAACGACAACAAGTACGGCTGCCGCCACAGCCTCAATGATGCCATCAAGCGTGGCACCGACCACCTGCTTTCCGGCAAGAAAGCGCTGGTGATCGGTTACGGCGACGTGGGCAAAGGCTCCGCCGCTTCACTGCGCCAGGAAGGCATGATTGTAAAAGTGACCGAAGCCGACCCCATCTGTGCCATGCAGGCCTGCATGGACGGCTTTGAAGTGGTTTCTCCCTACACCAACGGTGTCAACACAGGCACGGAAGCGGCGATTAACACCGACCTGTTGCAGAACACCGACATTCTGGTGACCACAACCGGCAACATGAACGTGTGCGATGCTCACATGCTCAAAGCACTCAAGTCCGGCGCCGTTGTGTGCAATATCGGCCACTTTGATAACGAAATCGACACAGCCTACATGCGCAAGCACTGGGAGTGGGACGAAGTTAAGCCCCAGGTGCACGTGATTTATCGCGACAAGGCGGTGAATGACCACCTGATCCTGCTCTCTGAAGGTCGCCTGGTAAACCTTGGTAATGCCACCGGGCACCCTTCACGGATCATGGATGGCTCCTTCGCCAACCAGGTTCTGGCGCAAATGTACCTGTTCGAACGCAAGTTCGCAGACCTGCCTGAAGAGGCGCGCGCGAAAGGCATCTATGTTCAGGTTCTGCCCAAGCACCTGGACGAAGAAGTGGCCCGCGCCATGGTTGAAGGCTTTGGCGGTGTGATCACCAAGATGACACCGGAGCAGGCGCAGTACATAGGTGTACCGGTTGAAGGCCCGTACAAGCCAGAAAGTTATAAATACTGATCGGATAGAAAAATGGAATCTCAGAAACAATTCAAACGCCGCTTCAGCTTTGAGTTTTTCCCGCCCAAAACGGACAGAGGGTGGGAAAAGCTCCAGGGAGTGCGCAACCAGCTTGCCGAGGTGAACCCGGATTTTTTCTCGGTCACCTTCGGGGCGGGCGGCTCCACTCGCGACCGCACGATTGAAACCGTGCTCAACCTGCACAGCAAAGGCATTTCCACCGCGCCCCACCTGTCCTGCATTGGTGGTACACGTGCCGATATAGCAGAACTACTGGATGCCTACAAAGACAACGGCATCAACCGCATTGTCGCCCTTCGGGGTGACATGCCTTCCGGTATGGGTGCCGGCGGTGAAATGCGCTACGCCAACGAGCTGGTTGAATTTATTCGCGAGCACAGCGGCGACCACTTCAACCTGGAAGTTGCTGCGTATCCGGAGTTTCATCCCCAGGCCCGTAACGCCGAAGAAGATCTGAAAAACTTTGCCCGCAAGGTAGAAGCCGGTGCCAACAGCGCCATCACCCAGTACTTCTTTAATGCGGACAGCTATTTCTACTTCATCGACCGGCTGGAAAAGCTCGGGGTTACCATTCCGGTGGTCCCTGGCATCATGCCCATTGTGAACTTTTCAAATCTGGTGCGGTTTTCGGACATGTGTGGTGCAGAAATTCCACGCTGGATTCGTAAGCAGCTGGAAGCCTACGGTGACGATACAGCCAGCATCCGCAAGTTCGGAGAAGAAGTGGTCACCCGCATGTGTGAAAAGCTGCTGCAAGCCGGCGCACCGGGGCTGCACTTCTACACCCTGAACCAGGCTGAGCCGAGCATCAGTATCTGGAACAACCTGGGTATCAGCGAGCGGGAGAAGATTGCGTTTTGAGGTGACTTCCTCTCCCCTCTCCCCAACCCCTCTCCCCAACCCCTCTCCCCAACCCCTCTCCCGCAAGGGGAGAGGGGCTTATGTTGTGCAAGCATTTGATTTCCAGCGCCCATCCTAGTAATAGTCTAAAATGTACATGATGCAGTTCCACTAATGCTCCCCCGAAGACGGAGCCCCAATAAGAAAGACAAGGAGAAAGCATGAGCATCAACTGGATGAAAACCCTGGGCACAGGCCTGGCACTGACCGTCGCAGCCAGCACCGTCAGCGCTGAAACCCTCCGAGTGGTCACCGACCCAAGCTTTGTCCCCTTCGAAATGATGGATGAGGAATCCGGCGAAATGATCGGGTTCGACATGGAAATCATTGCCGAAGTCGCCGAGCGCGCCGGCTTTGATTACAAGCTCAACACCATGGATTTCAACGGTATTATTCCGGCTCTGCAAACCGGCAATGTGGATATTGCCATTGCCGGCATCACCATTACCGATGAGCGCGAGAAAATCGTTGATTTTTCCGACCCTTACTATGATTCCGGCCTGCGTATCCTTGTTCGTAACAATAACAACGAGGTTACTGAAATGTCGGATCTTGAGGGCCTGAAAGTCGGCACTAAAATCGGCAGCACCAGCTACGATTACCTCAAGAAGAATCTGGACGAAAACGACGGCGTTACGCCCTACCCCGGCAGTTCCGATATGTACATGGCTCTGATGTCGCGGGCGGTCGATGCGGTATTTTATGACTCCCCGAACGTTGGCTACTTTGCCCGCACCAAAGGCGAAGGCAAGGTAAAAACAGTAGGCAAACTGTACGAAGGTCAGCAATACGGCATCGCACTCAAGGATGGCAGCGAGTGGGTTGAAGACGTTAACGACGCCCTCGCCTCCATGAAAGATGATGGAACCTATAAGAAGATCTACGAAAAGTGGTTTGGCCCCATGCCGGAAGAAAAATAAGCCCTTAGCCGGCTGAACCTTCTTCCGTATCTACCACCGGGGCCTCGCCCCGGTGGCTTCTGACGCCAACCCCTGCGGAGACGCCTACTGTGGAATCCCAGTTTCAATTTGACTGGCAGGCAGCCATCAACTCCATTCCCTTTCTGATCAAAGGGATACCCTATACTCTCCTGATTTCCTTCGGCGGCCTTGTGATAGGCTTTGTCCTGGGTATTATTTTTGGCTTACTGAGCATCAACAAAAAGTGGTTCTTCAAATGGCCCGCCACGGCCTACATTGAAGTTTTCCGGGGCACTCCGATTCTGGTTCAGGTCCTGTTTATCTTTTATGGCCTGCCAGACCTGATCGGTGGTCCGATTGACCCGCTGACGGCCGGTATTGCGGCAATTGCACTGAACTCCGGGGCCTATATCTCAGAGGTTGTGCGCGGCGGCGTCCAATCCATTGACAGAGGTCAGACCGAGGCCGGGCTGTCCCTCGGGCTGTCGCGCACACAAACCTTCTGGTCCGTGGTCTGGCCCCAGGCCTTCCGGCGCATGATCCCGCCACTGGGCAACCAGGCTATCGTGAGCATCAAGGACACCTCTTTGTTCTCGGTTATCGGTGTTGGTGAGCTGGTCCGTCAGGGCCAGGTTTACATTGCCAACACCTTCACGGCCTTTGAGGTGTACTTTGTTGTTGCAGTTCTCTATCTGGCTATTACGCTTTCCCTGTCACTGGTCCTCCGCCTGATTGAACGGCGCGGGCTCGCCTCTGTGTGAAGGACACCTGATCATGACGCAGATTGTAAAAATGAAGGGCATGAACAAGTACTTCGGCAAGTTACATGTCCTCAGAGATATCGACCTGACTGTGGAGCAGGGCGAAGTGGTTGTGGTTATCGGGGCCAGCGGTTCAGGCAAGTCCACCCTGATCCGCTGTGCTAACGGCCTGGAAGAGTTTGAGTCTGGTCGTGTGGAGGTTCATGGCCACGCCTTGTCACCGAAAGGCGGCAATCAGCAGGCTTTAACAGCCATACGCAAAGAGGTCGGTATGGTGTTCCAGCAGTTCAACCTGTTCCCTCACCTCACGGTGAAGCAGAACATTATGCTGGCCCCGAAGAAAGTTAAAAACACGCCCAAAACGGTTGCCAACGCCACCGCTGAGCGCCTGCTGGACCGGGTAGGCATTGGTAGCCAGGCCGACAAATACCCCAGCCACCTTTCCGGTGGCCAGCAACAGCGGGTCGCCATTGCCCGGGCGCTGGCCATGGAGCCGGGCCTTATGCTGTTTGACGAACCTACCTCCGCACTGGATCCGGAAATGATCGGCGAAGTGCTGGATGTCATGCGCGAACTGGCCAAAGAAGGCATGACCATGATGGTGGTCACCCACGAAATGGGCTTCGCCCGGGAAGTGGCCGACCGTGTGATCTACATACACGAGGGCCAGATTGTGGAACAGGGCAAGCCAGACGACGTGTTTGATAACCCCCGGAACGAGCGCACCCAGGCGTTTCTCTCGAGGGTGCTGGTGCGCTGACTCAGTCCCCGATTACCACCGACCCGGATCCAATCACCACCCCACCACAGGTAATTGCTCCCCCTGTCACAGCGGCGGGTATGCCGTTAATCATCACGGTTCCGGAACCTGCAGCCACTGCCCGTGGGTGGGGTGGGTGTTTGGGCTTGGAGTGAGGCCCCAGCGGGTCGCCCACACGGGCAACGGGTTTACCATCAATAAGAACATCGGGGGAGCCGGCGAGCACCGGCGTTGGCGGGAAACCTTCGTGATCGGAGCCCAGGTCTCCGAGTAGTACAACGGCTTTACTCATATCGCATCCTTTACGTTGTTTCGTCCATGAACGCGCATTATAACAGCTGTTTAACTGTTTCATACTCGCGTTCTGTTCAGGTGTAAAAGGCGCCATAAATCTGCCTGTTTATCAGCACTCCGGAGCTCTGGTCATGGACCGCCGTTAACTGTATTATCAAAAACGGTTAACAGCCAAGATTTATCATTGCATATCCATGCACTTACCGGAGCACTTTTATGCACAACGCTGATCTTATAGCCCGTGGGCTTAAATCCGTATGGCACCCCTGCACCCAGATGAAGGATCACGAAACCCTCCCGTTGGTCCCTATCAAGCGTGGCAAGGGAGTCTGGCTGGAGGACTTTGAGAACAATCATTACATTGATGCCGTCAGTTCCTGGTGGGTGAATCTGTTTGGCCATGCCAACCCCAGAATCAACGCGGCGATTGAAAAGCAGATTGGCGAACTGGAACACGTCATCCTGGCCGGGTTCACCCATGAGCCTGTGGTCAACCTGTCTGAACGGCTTATTGAAGTCACTCCCGAAGATCTGAACAAGTGCTTCTATGCGGACAATGGTTCGTCAGCCATCGAGGCAGCACTCAAGATGAGCTTTCACTACTGGAAAAACCAGGGCAAACCCGGCAAGAAAAACTTTGTGAACCTGAGCAACAGTTACCATGGCGAGACTCTGGGTGCGCTGGCTCTGGGAGATGTGGGCTTGTACAGGGACACCTATCAACCTCTGCTGATGGAGGTATTAACAGCACCCTCGCCAGATGCCTATTACAAAGAAGAGGGAGAGACTGACGAAGCGTATGCTCTGCGCCAGTTTGAAGCCATGGACAAGCTGTTAGCGGAAAAGCACGAAGAAATCTGCGCTGTCGTCGTGGAGCCGCTGATCCAGTGCGCCGGCGGCATGCGAATGCACCATCCGGTTTACCACACCAAACTGCGTGAGGCTTGTGACCGCTATGGCGTTCACCTGATCGCAGACGAAATTGCCGTCGGCTTCGGCCGCACCGGCACCCTGTTTGCCTGCGAACAATCCGGTATAACGCCAGACTTCATGTGTTTGTCTAAAGGTCTCACGGCCGGCTACCTGCCTCTTTCGGTTGTGCTGACCACCGATCAGGTTTACAACGCCTTTTACGACGACTACGAAACCCTGAAAGCCTTTCTGCACAGCCACAGTTACACCGGCAACCCCATCGGTTGTGCCGTGGCGCTGGCAACCCTCGATATTTTCCGGGACGATCAGGTTATCGAACAAAACCGCCGTCTTTCAGCCTGTATGGCCGAGTCGGTTGCCCATCTTGCCGACCACCCAAACGTGGGCGATATCCGCCAGCATGGCATGACCCTGGCCGTGGAAATGGTCAAAGACAAGGCCACAAAAACCCCGTTCCCGTGGCAGGAACGCCGGGGTATTCGTGTTTATCAGCACTCCCTCACACGCGAGGCCTTGCTTCGACCCCTGGGTAATGTGGTTTACTTCATGCCACCTTACGTCATAACCGAAGACCAGATTCAACATCTGGCCCAGGTCGCGACAGAAGGTATAAACATCGCCGTTCGTGACTGACCCGGGTAAACACTCATGCGCATCCCCAGAATCTACACCGCCTCGCCTCTGAGCGAAGGCGCTCTCGCTGAACTTGATGAAAACGCTGCCCAGCACGTTGGCCGCGTTTTACGAATGCAATCAGGGCAACAGCTGAGACTGTTCAACGGGGATGGCCAGGACTACCCGGCTACGATTACCGAAACCGGCAAAAAGCGTGTCGAAGTACGTGTAGATGCGCCAGAGGCCAATCACACTGAGTCGCCCCTGCAGATCACCCTGGGCCAGACGCTGTCCAGGGGTGACCGTATGGATTACGCCGTTCAGAAGGCGGTGGAAATGGGCGTTACCTGCATCGTGCCGCTTACCACTGAGCACTGTGAGGTAAAACTTAAAGGCGACCGTGAGAGCAAACGTCTTCGGCACTGGCAGTCCGTCGCGGTGAGTGCCGCAGAGCAGTGTGGCCGGGCCAGGGTTCCGGAGATTCTGCCAGTCATGACCGTGGAGCAATGGCTGGAACATAGCCGCAACTGCGATCTGCGTCTGGTGCTTCACCACCGCACCGCACAGTCTCTCGCTGCCATGGACAAGCCTCAGCATATCGCGCTGATGATTGGCCCTGAGGGCGGTCTGAGCGCGAGCGAGATAGCTCTGGCAGAACAGGACGGCTTTCTCCCTGTGGCTCTTGGCCCCAGGGTTCTCAGAACCGAAACCGCCCCCGTTGCAGCTACGGCGCTATGCCAGTGGTTATGGGGAGATATCGGATGACCAGCCTGCTGGGTAATCCAGAGCTCTGGCAGTATCTCAGCATCCCGATGATCGCGGCTATTATCGGTTGGTGCACGAACTGGCTCGCCATCAAAATGACCTTCTTTCCGCTGGAGTTTGTGGGCAAGCCACCCTGGCTTGGCTGGCAGGGCATTATTCCCTCCAAAGCCGGCAAAATGGCGTCCATCAGTGTTGATGCAACCATTTCCAAAATCGGCACGGTGCGGGAAATTTTCGAGCAGATTGACCCTAGAGTGCTTGCTACTCACATTGTCCACTCTGTCGATCCGCGCCTTGAGGAATATGTCGACGAACTGATGCTCAGGGAGCACCCGACATTCTGGGAAAACCTCCCCGCTTCCGCACGCAGAATTGTCTACGAGCGGGTGCGCAGAGCCACGCCGCAACTGGTCGACAACCTGGTAGGTGATGTTGCAGACAATATTGAAGACCTGCTGGACATGAAAGGCATGGTGGTCGAACGCCTCACCACTGACAAGCAACTGCTGAACCGCACTTTTCTCGAATGCGGCGAAGCAGAGTTCCGCTTTATTGTGAACTCAGGCTTCTACTTCGGCTTCCTGTTCGGCCTGATTCAGATGACTGTCTGGTATTTTTTCCAGAACTGGTGGGTGTTGCCCGTGTTCGGGCTAATGGTCGGCTGGGCCACCAACTGGATAGCACTGAATGTTATTTTCCGCCCGCTGCACGCAATTAAAATTGGCCCATTCCGCATTCAGGGCCTGTTTCTCAAACGCCAACACGAGGTGGCTGAATCTTTCTGCCACATAGTGACCCACGACATCCTCACGGTCAGCAATATCATCAACGCCATACTGGAAGGCCCCAGTGGGGACCGGGCCCGCAACATGGTGAAGCAACACATTAAACCCCTGGTCGATGAAACGGCCGGCCTGGGCAAGGCCCTGACTCAGGTGGCGTTCGGCCCGACCGGCTTTGCGACGATGAGGCATCAGGTGGGAGAGAAAGCCATCGAAATATCACAAGAGCCGTTTGACGACCCGGTGTTTGAGGTCGACAGAGCACGCGCTGTAGAGTCCATTATGGTCGAACGTATGCGGGCGCTCTCCCCGGCTGAGTTCCAGGACCTGCTCCGGCCCTGCTTTCAGGAAGACGAAATCAAGCTCATCCTTGTAGGCGCGGCTCTGGGCTTTACGGCTGGTGTCTGCCAGCTGATTTTTGTGTTCGGAGGGGCTCTTTCATAAGCAGGCAGAACAGAAGCCTTATTTTATCTGTGCAAGCTTGCGAGGGATCTCTATACTACACAGTATATATGCGTACATAATCACGACACAGAAACCGGAGGCGCCGAATGCCAGGCTTCTTTTCCTGGATTGCAGGCTTTTTCACCAAGGCTACGCCTGCTGTGACCCCACAGGGACAGCTGCACGATTCAGAAGAGACAATACAGGCACCCCCGCCTCCGGAAAATACACGCAGCCTGCGCGTATTACTTGAGGAAAACCTCTTCTGCTGGCTTTTAGATGCCGCCCCCTCGAAGCTGTACGCCACAACCTCACCTGCAAACCCCATGCTTGAAGAGCTCAACTCTCGTCTCAAAAACAATAAGATGAGAGAGCTGCCCAGACAGCCAATGACGCTGCCCATGCTGATACAAGCCCTCTCTGACGAGTCCGGTGACCGCAAAAAGTTAAGCCGGATTATTCTTGAGGATCCGGCCTTAACCGATCAACTGCTGCACGTTGCCAACAGTCCATATTTCCGTACTGGCGAACACACCATAGAGTCTGTCGATCAGGCTGTTTTTGTACTTGGTATGGATGGCATTCGTAAAGTCATTGCTGCAGCACTTGTACGCCCTATGATAGCCCCCCGGAACAGTCGCGAGGCCCTGTTTTCCAAACGCACCTGGCGTTGGGGGTTAACCTGCGCGCGTGCCACTGAATTCATCGCTATGCTTGACGGGGCTGACGCCAGCGCCCATTTCACGGTCGGACTTCTTCCAGCTCTTTCATACATCACGCTTCACAGGGAACTGCATAAAATCTGGAAGGAGCAGCATGCAGACAGTGAGCCAGATACCGCGTTGATTTATGAGGCACTGACCCGCTACCAATGGAGTACATCCCGGCTGATCGCCCATGAATGGGGTTTACCAACCAGATACAGAGCATTCCTGAGACAGGCCGAACGCCCGGAACCTGGTCAGCATCTCACAGCCCTGACCGACGGCATACTGCTGGGCAGTCGTGAGGTGCTGCGCCACGCCAATCAGCGAAACTTACCGGAAGAAGACCTGCAAAAAGCGCTGCACCTTACCCCGGACCAGCTACGCCAGGCCAGAACGATCCTGAAGGCCGCTCTCAGTGAGAGTGCGGGTGCCTGATCTAGGTACTGTCCTCGCGTTTCAGCATGGCCGCAAACGTTGTTGAATCACTCTCTCGCTCACCCTTGAGAAGCTCTGCAGGAAACACGGGCGGTAGCCGGTCCACAACCCGGTCTTCATCGCGGCGTACAACGGTAAGCACATCCCCTACTGAAATAAGGTCAAGCGCCCGCCCGGGAACCAACTGATCCCCCTGACGACCGGCAAGGGTAAGCAATCCGGCGCGGATCAGTTTATCACTGACATTCCGGGTGACCTCACCCGGCACCCGCAGCGCCTGTTCCAGGGCTTCCTGCTGTGGTGCAGGTGCGCCTTCACTGAACGGGCGTGCCACCATCCACATCATGGCCAGAGCGATCCGCTCCTGTAGCTCCGGGGCAAGCTGAACATGGCTACGCTTGGCCACCGAGCCCGGATTCTGCAGGTAAAACGCCAGGCTTGCCCCCAAAAGCAGGATCATCCAGTTCAGGTAAATCCAGATCAGCATGATGATGCCAATGGCGAAGCTGGAGTAAATGGCGGCGTACTTGGCCGAGCCGGCAACAAAGGAGGCAAACAAGATCCCGCCAGCCTGCCAGGAAACACCGGCAACCAGGCCTCCGATAAAGGCATACCTCACCTTCACCCGGGTGTTGGGCATAAATATATAAACAAAGGTAAAGGCCGCAACCACAAGAAAGAACGGTGTGAAGCGGCTTGCTATAACGATCACCGAGCCAAATGGCTCAATTTCAATCAGTGCCTGCACCAGGGACGACGAGAATATGGTCGCACTTACACCAATGGCAGAAACCATCAGCAATGGCCCCACCATGATGACACTCAGGTAGTTGCTGAACCTCTGAGCCACCGAGCGCATCTCCGGAACACGCCAGATCATATTGAAGGAGCGCTCTATCTTCTGCACCAGGGAGATCACGGTATATACCAGCAGCGCCAGGCCGACAGATCCCAGAACCCCGACCTTCATGTTATCGACAAAGCCCAGTATCCGCTCGGCCATTTCAACACCCTGGGGCCCCAGAGGCTGGAAGAACTGAAACAGAAACGGCTCCATTCGCTGGTGTACTCCCAGCGCCTTTAGCACCGACAAACTCAGTGCCAGCAAGGGCACTATACTCAGCAGCGTGGTGTAAACCAGACTCATGGCGTGGAGGGTTAGCTGCCCGCTGACCACATCCCGTATCAGCGCATAAGCAGACCGCCCAGCCTTATAGAGCCAGGTCCAGGGCCAGCTTCTCGGCGGGTTCGGGTTGGCAAGAATCCATGTCTCTGCGGCCTGGAGCCGTTCTTTCAGTTGGAAGGAAGCCACTTAACATCCTGTTTTTTGTCTGGTGTGAGTAGAGCCCTACCAGGAAACTGACTTGTCCGAGCCACGCTTGATGATCGGCGTTTCACCTTCCCAGATCGCCAGGCCAGAAGACAGCTCGGTGAGTGATAATTGTATGTAATACTCCACCTGCTGCTCTTTTTCCACTTTATGGTTGCGCTGGATAATTTTACCGGAAAGGCTCAGATCCGGTGCTTGCAGGGTACCTTTGCGCTGCACACCGGACTGATCAAACTCGTCGGAATCGCGGAGTTCCCGGGCTTTTTCAGTCATTGCGTCTTCAGGGCCGTTGAGGCCAACGGCAGTCGTCGTCACCACCTTGCCTGAGCGCAACAACGCTACGCGGATCTTTTTGGTAAGCTGGTCCGTATCAATGCGCTGCATGGTGTCGTTGGTAATACGGCTGACAACCATGATGTATCGGCCGCCGTCCGGGTTGTTCACAGCTCCGCTGGCAAGCATATCCTCGACAGCGTCTGTGGCCGCTTTTTCAAAATCCCGGTAATCCATAGTCATGGCAACAGGGCCATCATCTGCGGCTGGATCAATGTAACGCGTGGGTGTGGAGCAGCCGGCCAGAACAACAAGGCTGATCAGAACAGCAAAAGCACGTATCAACATCGGGGTTTCCTTTTATTTGGGTTCACGAAGGTGAAGCTGGTAACTGGTCACGCGGGCGTTGGGCGCTGTCGAGCTGAAGTAGCGTGTCTGGCCGGTCAGCAACGTCGCTTTTTTATAGCCTTCACCTACACCTCTTACAACCATGCCACTTTCATCGAACCAGGTCACCTTCCAGGCCAGTTCAGTATCAGACCTGGCCTCTACTGCAAACTGCACCTGCAAAAGGCGCTCGCCACCCGGTTGTTCCAGCCGCTTTTCAAAAAGCTCCTTCACATCCATTGTGTAAATGACTTCGGGGTCGACTTTCAGCTCCTCCCTGTCAATCAATGAGCTACTGGTTTCAGGCTGTGAAGCACAGCCGGTCAGGCCCAGAATCAGCATACTGACCAGAATGAACATTTTCATAGCAAACATCCTGCTTGGGTTATGTATTGATTACCTGATTGATGAAAACCTTGTATTTCATCCTATCTGGAGAAGCGAGCAAAATCCGCCTCCGACTTGCCCTGCAAATCCATGGTGATAACAGTCGCCGGCGCCTGTGCGGTCGGCCTTTTCACATATACGAGCGTATAAGGCTGATCGGGTATGTCCAGATGACCTAACACCTCGCCCCGATGATCTCGCAGGGTCAGCTTTCCATCATCCGGGCGCTTCATACGGGTCGCCTGCCAGTGATCCGGCAACGCCTGCCAGCTGCGCAAGTCAGCCTGGGTAGTGGCTACCGTCATTGTAGCGGCAAGCAGCTGCCCCAGGGGCCCAAACTGGTCTGCCGCTTCATGCTGGAGAACCGCCTTGCTTATCGCAGAGGTAACCGCCCGGGCAAGTACCCCGGGGAATCGCTCTTTCATTTCCGTGCGGACCACTTTCCCCATATCCGAAATACGCTCAGTGCGAACCTCTTGCCCGGCACCACTGACTATACCAAGACTCCCGGGCACAGCAGAGCGCTCAACGTATTCAGGCAGTGCGATACCAAAATACGCAGGCGCCTGCTGGTTACCGTGCACAAGCAGCAGCGGCACATCAAGGCGTGCCTCCCTGAGCACCGGCCCCAGTCCGTTTTCATACACAACCCATACCTGGGGCGGTAAAGCCGCCGCACTCTGCGAGCCGGATGCCAGTGCTTCGGCCAGATCCGCATCGGCTTTCAGCACGCGACTCTGTGGCGCCATTTCCGCCACGCGCTGAAGCGAAGTTACCGCGCGCTCATAATCAGCATGGCCTGTCGCGTTTGCAAGAAAGTAAATGCCATGGAGATACGTGCTGGAAGGTACAATAAAGTCGGAAAAAACCGACCAGGATGAAGGGCTGCCGTACTGCTGGTTAACCGCGGACTGAAGCCCCTGGCTTTGCAGGCTGCTGCTAACCATGGACGCCTGCCTGTTTCCGCCCCGGGCCTCGGCTCTCAGCGCTGCCTGTTGTTCAGCTATTTCTTTCTGAAAATAGTCAACCGCCCGGCGGGTACGGTCGTTGGCACGATTGAATTCAACCCGGGCGTATTCATTATTGCCCGCTGCCAGAAAGGCCAGGCCCTTGTAGGTATTGACCAGAACAGCTTCCGACATCAGTGCCTGATAATCGCGCTCTGCGTCGTTTACCATGACCGCCATAAACCCTTCTGCGGAACGCGCAAGCAGGCCCTCCGTGTCGAGGTACTTCATTCCCTCTTCCGCCAGATCATAGGCCTTCACAGACGCTTCATTCCGATCCGTCAGGCGGTACATTTCACCCTGGTGCAATAACTCAAGCAGATGCTTCCGGGAATCAACAGGCTTGTTATCAGGCATGCTGAAACTCACCGTTTCCAGTGCAGATTCGTAATCACCGGATGTATAAGCTGAATTGAATCTGGCCAGCTGATCCCGATGCTGAAATGACGAGCATCCCGACATCAATACAGTCAGGATCGCAGCCGCAGCCAGGAGGCGACGTCGACGTGTCTTCAAACCACAGCCTCTGTGTGCATCAGGAAGCCGACGCAAGATTACGCGCTGTGATTTCCACAATTCTCTGGCGCGCCTCCCGGCTGGCCCAGGCAGAGTGCGGCGTCACAATAAGGTTCGGGATATCATCTGCAAGCAAAGGGTTGCCGGACCGTGGCGGCTCTTCTGTAAGCACATCAAAGCCGGCTCCGCCGATCACGCCGTTACGCAGCGCCTCTGCCAGGGCCGCCTCATCCACCAGGCCGCCGCGGCTGGTGTTAATCAGCAAGGCATCCGACTTCATCATCTGCAACTCCCGGGCACCAATCAGGTGGCGGGTTTCCTCGGTCAGCAGACAGTGCAGTGACAGCACATCGACCTGAGGTAGCAGTTCATCCAGCGGCAGCCTGGGGTAACCGTCCGTTTCTGCCGCTGGCTGTCCCGGGCGCGCCCCCAGAAGAATGTTCATGCCAAAGGCCTTTGCCCGCTCGGCAACGCCCTGCCCGAGATCACCATAGCCGACAATGCCCAGGGTGCGGCCCTCCAGTTCCATGATCGGGTGGTCCATCAGACAGAACATGTCACTGTCTGCCCAGCGACCGGCGCGAACGTCGCGATCATAATCCAACAGACGCGTCGCCAGCGCCAGCATCAGTGCCATGGTGTGCTGGGCGACGGTTGAGCGGCCATAATTCGTTACATTAAGCACCTGTATCCCATGGTCCCGGGCAGCGTCCAGATCAATATTGTTCAGCCCGGTTGCCACTACCGCAATGGTCTTCAGCTCCGGACAATGCTCGAAGTGCTCCCGGGTAAGCACGACCTTGTTCACCAGCACCGTATCAAAGCCCCGGATGCGCGCGAGCACCTGTTCCGATGGGGTAGCATCATGTTTCATCAGACCGCCGGTAACCTGCTCAACAGGCGTCAGGTCAACATCATTACCCAGGGTTATGGCATCAAGAAACACGGCTTTCATACTTTTCTCCTTCATCAACAGACGCCGAGATTAAGGTAGACTGATGCAAACGTCCAAATAAGAGAACAAAATCATGGAACACGAATTCTGGCACGAGCGCTGGAGCAACAAAGAAATCGGCTTTCACGAAGGCACTGTCAATAAATACCTTTACGACCACTGGCCAGAGCTTTCCGGCGGCGACACCGGGAGTGTATTTGTACCATTATGCGGCAAAGCGCACGATATGTGGTGGCTGCATGACCGGGGTCACCCTGTACTCGGCGTAGAGCTGAGTGAAATTGCCTGCAAGGATTTTTTTGAAGAAGCCGGTGAAAAAGCCATGGTGCACCCGGGTGAGCCTTTTACAACCTTCCGCCACGGCAGTCTGGAGCTTTGGGCCGGTGATTTTTTTCAGCTGTCTCCCGAGGACCTGAAGCATACCCACCTGGTGTATGACCGCGCAGCCCTGATCGCCCTGCCTCCATCCATGCGCAAAGACTATGTGGAGCATCTGACTGCCATCGTTCCAGAAGGCACCCGGATTCTGCTTATTACCCTGGACTACAATACAAAAATTACTGCGCCACCCTTCAATGTCTCCGACAACGAAGTGCAGGCGCTGTATGCCGACAATTACAGTATTGAGCACATCCTTACCAACCCCCTTGGGAGCGACCACCCGTTCAGTAAACGCAAAGGCCTTACCGACGCCACGGAGAGTGTGTTCAGGCTTACAAAACGATAGTGCCGCGAGCTATCCGGGCATCAGATTTAATGAACCTTCACCCCTTTATTACTGTCCAATTTTGCAACAGTGAACTAAGCTCAGGTTAAACAGGCCGAAATATGACACAGATCGTATAAGGCCTGAGATACCCTTTCCTTCCACTCACAACCAGACGAATCGCCGGCATGGCGTCCGTAACTGCAACGGGGATATTGCGTGTACTGAAAGTATTAAAACAGCGATCGAGGGGCTACCCATGAACATACTGCAACAATTCCAGAACCGGTATGAGCGCACTCAGGAAGAAGAGTTCAGTCTCGAAGAATACCTCGAGATCTGTAAGAACGATCCATCCGCCTATGCGACGGCCGCCGAGCGATTACTGATTGCCATTGGCGAGCCGGAGTTTATTGATACGTCTCGTGATCCCCGCCTGTCACGCATCTTTTCCAACAAAGTCATTAAGCGCTACCCGGAGTTCTCCGAGTTCTACGGCATGGAAGATGCTGTCGAGGACATAGTGTCCTTCTTCCGGCATGCGGCTCAGGGCCTGGAAGAGAAAAAGCAGATCCTGTACCTGCTGGGGCCGGTTGGCGGTGGTAAATCCTCGCTGGCGGAGAAGCTCAAAAGCCTGATGCAGAAAGTACCTTTCTACGCCATCAAGGGTTCCCCGGTTAACGAGTCGCCTCTTGGGCTGTTTGATCCGGCCGAAGACGCCACCATTCTGGAAGAAGAGTACGGAATTCCCTCACGCTATGTGAAAAACATCATGTCGCCCTGGGCTGTAAAGCGCCTGCACGAGTATGGCGGCGATATCAGCAAGTTCCGCGTGGTAAAACTTTATCCCTCTGTCCTTGACCAGATCGGCGTTTCCAAAACCGAACCGGGTGATGACAACAACCAGGACATTTCGGCTCTGGTGGGCAAGGTAAACATCCGCATGCTGGAAGATTACTCCCAGGACGATCCGGATGCTTACAGCTTCAGCGGCGGCCTGTGCAAGGCCAATCAGGGGCTGCTGGAGTTCGTGGAAATGTTCAAGGCGCCCATCAAGGTGCTGCACCCGTTGCTGACGGCCACCCAGGAAGGCAACTACAACACCACCGAAGGCATGAGTTCCGTGCCGTTTGATGGCGTTATTCTGGCACACTCCAACGAATCCGAGTGGCAGACCTTCCGCAACAACAAGCACAACGAAGCCTTCCTGGACCGGGTTTACATCGTCAAAGTGCCCTATTGCGTGCGGGTAACTGAAGAAGTCGAAATCTATAAAAAACTGCTGAAAAACAGCTCTCTGGCCGGTGCCCCCTGTGCCCCGGATACACTGGACATGCTGGCTCAGTTTTCAGTGCTGTCACGGATCAAGGAGCCGGAAAACTCCAGCATTTTTTCCAAAATGCGCGTCTACGACGGCCAGAACATCAAGGACACAGACCCCAAAGCCAAATCCATTCAGGAATACCGGGACGCGGCAGGTGTGAACGAAGGCATGGATGGCCTTTCCACCCGTTTTGCCTTCAAGATTCTCTCCAAGGTGTTCAACTTTGATACCACCGAAGTGGCCGCCAACCCCGTTCACCTGTTGTATGTGATTGAAAAACAGGTGGAACAGGAGCAGTTCGCTCCGGAAGTTCAGGAACGCTACCTGCGCTTTATCAAAGAGTTTCTGGCGCCGCATTACGTCCAGTTTATCGGCAAGGAAATCCAGACCGCTTACCTGGAAAGCTACAGTGAATACGGCCAGAACCTGTTTGACCGCTATGTAACCTATGCTGACCTGTGGATCCAGGATCAGGAATTCCGGGATCCGGAAACCGGCGAGATTCTCGACCGTTCCTCCATCAACGAAGAGCTGGAGAAAATCGAAAAACCCGCTGGTATCAGCAACCCCAAAGACTTCCGCAACGAGGTGGTCAACTTTGTACTGCGGGCAAGAGCCAACAATCAGGGCGAGAACCCTTCGTGGCTCAGTTATGAAAAACTGCGCAGCGTGATTGAGCAAAAGATGTTCTCCAATACGGAAGACCTGCTGCCAGTGATATCGTTCAATCCCAAAGCCAGTCAAGAAGACCAGAACAAGCACAAACAGTTTGTTGAGCGCATGGTCGATCGGGGCTACACCGAAAAGCAGGTGCGCCTGCTGGCAGAGTGGTACCTGCGAGTTCGGAAGTCTCACTAGCGGAGCGTGAATTATGGGTATGACCCACATCGTCGATCGACGGCTGAACGGAAAAAACAAGAGCGCGGTGAACCGGGAGCGGTTTTTGCGCCGCTACCGGCATCACATCAAAAAGGCTGTTTCAGATGCAGTGCACCGGCGCTCAATCACAGATATAGAGCGGGGGGAGAATGTCAGCATTCCGGCCCGGGATATCGATGAACCTGTCTTCCACCATGGCCAGGGTGGCCACCGCGAGATGGTGCATCCGGGCAACCGGGAGTTTGTGGCGGGTGATCGGCTGCCGAAACCGGACGGTGGCAGCGGCCAGGGCCAGGGGCAAGGCCAGGCCAGCCCGGATGGCGAAGGCATGGACGAGTTTGCCTTTCAGATTACCCAGGAAGAGTTCCTGAACTTTCTGTTTGATGACCTGGAGCTTCCCAATCTTGTCCGGAAACAACTCAAAGACACCGAAAGCTTCACTTACGTGCGCTCCGGGTTCAGTACCCAGGGCGTGCCGGCAAAGCTGGATGTCGTGAGGTCGCTGCGCGGTGCTCACGCGCGTCGGCTGGGCCTGGGAGGCGCCCGCAAGAAAAAAATCCGCGAGCTGGAGGCTCAGCGTGCAGACCTTCTGAGCGCGCCAGCGGAGCTGGACGCAGCCTTCAGTCACGAGGATCAGATCAAAGCGCTGGAGGACGAAATCGCGCGGCTGAAGGCCAATGTGAAGCGTATTCCGTTCATCGATGAAATCGACCTGCGTTACCGCCAGCACCTGAAGCAACCCAAGCCGGCCACCAGCGCCGTCATGTTCTGCCTGATGGATGTGTCTGGCTCCATGACCCAGATGCACAAAGACACGGCCAAACGCTTCTTCCTTTTGCTGTATCTGTTCCTGAAAAAGAGCTACAAAAAGATCGATGTGGTTTTTATCAGGCACCACACCAGCGCCAAAGAGGTGGATGAGGAAGAGTTTTTCTACTCCCGGGAAACCGGCGGCACCATTGTTTCCAGTGCCCTGAAACTGATGCACAAGATCATCAAATCCAGGTATCCACCTGCAGAATGGAATATCTATGCCGCTCAGGCCTCCGACGGTGATAACTGGAACGACGATTCGCCCGCGTGCGGAAAACTGTTGACCGACAGCATTCTGCCGCTGGTGCAATATTACGCCTATGTGGAGATTACCCCTCAGGATCATCAGATGCTGTGGTACGAATACGAACGGGTGCAGGCGCTGTTTCCCGAGAGTTTTGCCTTGCAGCAGATTGCAGACCCGGGGGAAATTTACCCGGTATTCCGGCGACTGTTTGAGAGGAAGGCTGCATGAGTGATGTATTTGATCGTCCAGACGCGCCGGGGAATACGTCCCCGAAACCCCATGAGCCTATTTCCACCGGCTCGGAGTGGACCTTTGAGCTGATCCGCCAATACGACGAAGAAATTGCAAAGTGTGCCGCAGAATTTCGCCTGGACACCTACCCCAACCAGGTTGAAGTGATCAGCGCGGAACAGATGATGGACGCTTACAGCTCTGTTGGTATGCCGGTGGGCTACAACCACTGGTCCTTTGGCAAACAGTTTCTGAGCACCTCCAAAGGCTACCAGCGGGGGCAAATGGGTCTGGCTTATGAGCTGGTTATCAACTCCAATCCCTGCATTGCCTATCTGATGGAAGAGAACACCCTGCCCATGCAGGCACTGGTGATTGCCCACGCCTGCTATGGCCATAACTCCTTCTTTAAAGGCAACTACCTGTTCCGCACCTGGACAGATGCCAGCGCCATCATCGATTACCTGGTGTTTGCCCGGAAATACGTGTCCGAGTGCGAGGAACGTTACGGGGTGGAGGCCGTCGAGGAAACGCTGGATTCCTGCCATGCACTGATGAACTACGGCGTTGACCGTTATAAGCGCCCTGCGCCTGTCTCCGCACACGAAGAAGCGCACCGGCAGGAAGAGCGGGAAGAGTATTTGCAGCGTCGGGTGAACGACCTGTGGCGCACGATTCCGAAAATGGATGGGGATGAAGACCCGGTAACACGCAAGAAACGCTATCCCGAAGAGCCCCAGGAAAACCTTCTCTACTTCATTGAGAAAAATGCGCCCCTGCTGGAAACCTGGCAGCGGGAAATCATCCGGATTGTGCGCAAGCTGGCCCAGTATTTTTACCCCCAGCGCCAGACCCAGGTAATGAACGAAGGCTGGGCTACCTTCTGGCATTATACCCTGCTGCACAGAATGTATGAAAAAGGCCTGGTAACCGACGGCTTTATGCTGGAATTCCTGCAAAGCCACACTTCAGTAGTGTATCAGCCAGCGTTCGACAGCCCGTGGTATTCCGGCATTAACCCCTACACTCTGGGCTTTTCCATTTTTACCGACCTGCGGCGAATCTGCGAAGAACCGACAGGTGAAGACTACGAGTGGTTTCCCGACATTGCTGGCACAGACTGGCTGGAAACCCTGCACTTTGCCATGGCCAACTTCAAGGATGAGAGCTTTATCCAGCAGTTTCTGTCCCCCAAAGTCATGCGTGATCTGAAACTGTTTGCCATTGAAGACGACGACCTGGAAGACAGCTACCAAATAACCGCCATTCACGACGAGCCCGGGTACCGGGAACTGAGAGAGAAGCTGGCCCGTCAGTACAACCTGAGTTATCGGGAGCCGAACATACAGGTATGGAGCGTGGACGTTCGTGGTGATCGTTCACTGACACTTAGGCACGTGCCTGTAGACAGAGTACCTCTGGGCAAGGATACCGAAGAAGTGCTTCGCCATGCCCACAGGCTGTGGGGGTTTGATGTGCATCTGGAGAGTGTGGATGACGGTGATATCGTCGACGAATACCACTGTCCCCCCTAAGCCTCTGGCAACTGGATCGTGCGCGAAAGCGCACTCCTTATTCAGTATTTTTGTCTGCCAAAGATCGTCTGGGACGAATACACCCCGTATACTGACAGCCAATAATTATAAAGACTCACTTTAACGCCCGGGTCGGGCGGGGGTATACAAGGAATGAAACGCCTGGGAACACTGGATGCCTCTTGGCTGGCTGTCGAATCCGAAGACACGCCCATGCATGTGGGTAACCTGATGATCTTCACACTGCCGGAAGACTGTCCGGACACCTTCCTTCGTGACATGGTTACCCGGATGAAAGAAACCGGGGACATTGCCCTGCCCTGGGGCGCTAAACTGGCATTTTCGGGTTTACTGGGGCGGCTGCTGGCACCTGCCTGGAAGGTTGATAAAGATATCGATCTGGATTATCACGTACGCCACTCGGCACTGCCCAAACCGGGAGGTGAGCGAGAACTTGGCATCCTGGTGTCACGCCTGCATTCAAACCCTCTGGACTTCGCCCGTCCTCTCTGGGAGTGCCACGTTATCGAGGGGCTGGAAAACAATCGCTTTGCCCTCTACACCAAAATGCATCATTCAATGATTGATGGCATCAGTGGCGTGCGCCTGCTACAGCGGGTTCTGAGTAAGGATCCGGGCAAAAGAGACATGCTACCTCCATGGTCAGTGCGGCCCATGCGTCGCCGGGGCAGTAAGGCAGACTCAGATGCAAGCTTTCCCGCTGCCTTTTCGCAAGCACTGGATGCGCTGAAATTGCAAGCCGATATGGCTCCCTCTATGTGGCAGGCGGGCAACCGGCTGGTGCACTCGGTCCGTCACCCGGAAGACAACCTTACGGCGCCCTTCACCGGCCCGGTTTCAAAGATCAATCACCGGGTCACCGGCCAGCGTCGCCTTGCGACGCAACATTACCAGCTTGATCGCCTGAAAGACGTGGCCCGTGCCACCGGCGCCTCACTCAACGACATTGTGCTTTATCTGTGCGGCACCGCCCTGCGACGCTTTCTGCTGGAGCATGACGACCTTCCGGAGACTGCTCTGACAGCAGGCATTCCGGTTAATATCCGCCCGGCCAATGATGAGGGAACAGGGACACAGATCAGCTTCATGATTGCATCACTGGCTACGGATGAGCCAGATGCACTGAACCGCCTGCAGACGATTAAAACCTCTACGCGCCGGGCAAAAGAACACCTGCAAAAACTGCCCAAAAGTGCTCTTAACCAATACACCATGTTGCTGATGTCGCCCTATATCCTGCAGCTGATGTCTGGCCTCGGGGGGCGCATGCGCCCGGTATTCAACGTAACCATTTCCAACGTCCCTGGTCCCGGGCAAAACCTGTACTATGAAGGCGCCAGGCTTGAAGCCATGTACCCGGTTTCACTGATTGCCCACGGAGGTGCCCTGAATATCACCTGTCTGAGCTATGCCGGTGCAATCAACTTCGGGTTTACAGGCTGCCGGGATACTCTGCCCAGCATGCAAAACCTGGCCGTGTATACCGGCGAAGCGCTGGATGAGCTGGAAACGCTGGTTCTGCCGCCCGGCTCCCGCCCGGCAGGAGAACCATCAGGCAATCTGGAGCAGTCTCAGTAGCTGCGGTTTGTGCTGCTCCTTGATAACGTCTCTCAGTGTGTACTGATCAAGTACTGCGAGAAACGCCTGCAGAGCTTCGGAAAACATGGATTTCAGCCCACAGACCGGGGTGATTATGCAGGCATTTTTTGAGGAGTGGCACTCAACAATGCTGAGGTCATGTTCGGTTTCACGCACAAACACTCCGATATTGATATCCTCCGGCTTCATGAGGAGCCGCATGCCACCTTTTTTACCTCGCACCGTCTCGATATAGCCTTTCTTATTGAGCTGGTGCACCACCTTCATCAGATGGTTTTTGGAAATCTCATAACTGTCTGCAATTTCCTGGATTGTGGTAAGGTACTCATCCTGTACCGCCAGATAAATCAGGACCCTCAGCGAGTAGTCTGTATAGCGGGTTATGTGCATTTTACACTCCGGTTATCCAGTAAACGCAATTAATACGAAGGTCGGGTAAGTAAATAACTTGCTACACCAACCATGAATACTCCCGACACGGCCAAAACCATCCCGGCGGTTCCCAAAACAAAGAGAATTCCCCAGCTCAGGGTCATCATGCCGCATGCCAACGCCTTGGCTTTTGGCGGTATGACCCGGTTCCGGCGCCAATCCCTTATAATCGGCCCAAACGAAGGATGCCCATCAAGCCAGCTGGCAAATGCAGGGGATCCTTTGCTGGCAAAAAACGCCGCTAACAGCACAAAGGGAGTGGTGGGCAGCAAAGGCAGAACAACACCAGCGGCGGCGATTCCCACAAACATATAGGCAAGAATTCTGAAACCGATCTTACCGGAGCGCGCTCTCATAGCGTTACCTCAGCACCGTGCCATTTACCCCTATTCTATCGTTTATTAATGAACAGGTCTCCCGAGGCATTAAAGTATATTTTATAGTTATCTTTAGGTCAAAAAGACGCAGAGTTACCCAGCGAGAGGTATCGGATTCATTGCCGGACTCTGCGATACTAGGCATAGTGTGAACAGGCTAAAGAGCATTCAGCAGTTACAGGAAAGAAACCGATGTCTCAGAGCAAATTGACGGACCGTTTCGGCAGAACCGTAAACTATGTGCGCCTGTCGGTTACCGACCGTTGCGACTTCCGCTGCGTTTACTGTATGGCCGAGGAAATGACCTTCCTGCCCCGGCAGCAGGTTTTGACACTTGAGGAAATTGCCCGGGTTGCGAAAACCTTCGTGTCTCTGGGCACTGAAAAAATCCGCCTGACGGGCGGTGAACCGCTGGTTCGCAAAGACATTCTTGAGTTGGTTAAGGAGATCGGTACCTACGGTCTGCGGGATTTTGCCATGACCACGAACGGCAGCCAGCTGCCCACAATGGCCGATCCTCTGCGCAAGGCGGGTCTGAAACGGCTGAACATCAGCCTCGACTCACTGGATCCGGACAAATTCGCCAGCATCACCCGCACCGGCAAGCTGTCCCGGGTGCTGGATGGGATAGACGCTGCCAAAGACGCTGGCTTTGAAGGCATCAAACTGAACACCGTGGTGATGAAGGGCGGCAACGATCACGAAGTCCCTGACCTTGTTGAGTTTGCCCGCAAAAAAGGCGTAGATATAACCTTTATAGAAGAAATGCCCCTGGGCGAAATTTCCGAACACGACCGTGGGCAGGCTCTGTGCACCAGTGATGAGGTGCGCGATATTATCAGCCAGCGGCATGAACTGGTTGCCACAACGGAAGACTCCGGTGGCCCGGCCCGCTACTACCGGATGCCTGACAGCTCCATCAAGGTCGGCTTTATTTCGCCTCACTCCCACAACTTCTGCTCTACGTGTAACCGTGTGCGGGTAACGGTGGAAGGCCGTTTGCTGCTGTGCCTGGGTAATGAACACTCGGTCGATTTACGCCGGGTTCTGCGCGGCCACCCGGTGACTGACGACAAGCTCCGGCAGGCCATTATTGATTCCATGGATCTGAAACCTGAAAAACATCACTTCTCTTCTGAGGGTGATGTTCAGATCCTGCGCTTTATGAACATGACCGGGGGCTGACCCCCGGCATTGGCTCCACCTTTAATGCGGCATTTCACCATCACCCATGGGCATCTCGGAGACCAGATGCTCCATGGAGACCTCACTGTACTTCAGAACCTGGCCACCATACTCTTTCGCGAACTCCTGAGCCGCCGCTTCATCGGAGAAGGTTGCCAGAGTCGGCCCCATTGCCCCGGTCCGCTCTGAACCCGCGACATAAAACGCTTCCCGGGCATCAATCAGCGCTGTATCGTCCGGGCTTTCCCACTCGGTCTGGCTCATATCGTGCACATAAAGTGTGTGCTGCCGGTTCGCATTCTCAGGCTGCAGCATCCAGGCAAACATATCCTTGGTTGAGCAGAACTTGTGAACCGATTGCTCTTTTTCGGTAATCACTTCGCCTTTCGGGCCTGGGAAGCGTGTAATGGCCATACCACATACATGGCACTCATCGTCTGAATCGATATGAACCGGAGCCGGCTTTTCTGCCACCTTCTCAGGGCCTTCAGAGCAACCTGTCAAAAAGACAGCAAGCATCAGTAACACAGGGATGAGCATTAAACGAACGGGCATCATGGTGATCTCCAGATTCAGGTTGCCAGATCAGATACGGCGACGGCGGAACAGTGCCCAGGCGCCGGTTAAGGGAACAACAAACCACAGTACCAGTGCCAGCCAGAGCCCCGACGGGCCAATGGGCAGATCAGTACCAAGACTCAGAACGCCACTGAGTTGAGCACCATCACTGAATGTCACTATGTTCAGCAGCCGGTAGATATCCGTGGGGTTGAGAAGCAAAAACCAGGGCAGCAGATCCGGATTGAAGCCACCCTGACTGGCAACCAGTACACCCAGCAAAACCAGATCAAAAATCAGTACAAAGAAAAACCAGATAGCCAGAGCCAGCCCGGCAGCAACCGGTTTCTCACTCACCCATACGCTCACCACATAGGCCAGAGCAATAAACCCCCAACCAAGCAGCGTGGTAGAAATAATAAAGCGCAGCATGGCCACAGCTAGCGTACCCACCGCCACATCCTGCACCAGCAAGGCAATGGCGACGCCCGCGACCCCGAAACCAATCAGTGTGGCGAGAGCCAGGGTCAGCCCATGCCCAAGAAACTTGCCAAACAGCAGCTGCCCCCGACTCAGCGGATAAGTCATCAGCAACAACAAAGTGCCGCCCTCTTCCTCGCCCACAATAGCGTCGTAGGCCAGCAGCAAGGCGATCAGGGGAATAAGGAATATTCCCAGGCTGGCAAGGCTGGCGATGGTTGCCGGTGTGGAGGCATAACCAACCTCTCCCGAGGCCGCGGCACCAAACCAGGCAATCCCCAGTGCCAGTGTGGCAAACACCAGAGAGATGGCAATCAGCCAGCGGTTGCGCAGGCTGTCACTGAGCTCCTTACGGGCAATGGTCCAGATACTCATCATTGGGCACCTCCACGGTGAGCGAGACCACCTGAGCCAATAAAGTGCACGTACAAATCCTCCAGCGTGGGCTGATAGATTCCCAGATCACGTACTTCACCGGACATCATCAGCGCCTGAATCAACGGCATTTTCTCCTCTGGCCGGACCGCCACACTCAGACGACCGCTGTTATCCCGCTTGATAACACTGGTGCCCGCCGTTTTTTCGACAACAGCCTGCAGTGCCGCCTCGTCATTTTCGGCCTCAAGCGTCAGGGTGATGGGCATATTCGCCTGCCGGCGCAGAGCGGGAAGATCCCCTGCGGCTTTAAGGGCACCCTCCGTAAGAATGGCGGCCCGGTCTATGTAGGGTTCCACCCCGGGCAGCACATGGGAGCACAAAACAATGCCCGTGCCCTCATCACGCAAACCGCGCAGCAACCGATAAAGGTCGGCCGTTGCCACAGGGTCCAGCCCGACTGTCGGCTCATCCAGCATCAGCAAACGGGGTTTTCCAAGCAAAGCCTGAGCAAGCCCGAGACGCTGGCGCATCCCCTTTGAGTAGGTTTTCACCCTGGCATCCATGGCATCTTCCAGCCCGACCCGCCCCAGCAGCTCCGGAACCTGGCGCAGACTGGCACCTTTGAGCCGGGCAAAATGTGCAAGAATTTCACGGCCGGTCAGTTGCGGGTAGAACATCACATTTTCGGGCAGATAGCCGATATATTGACTGACCTTAGGGTCGCCCGCTTCGCCATCGAGCACAGAGAGATTCCCTGCACACGGGGTCATCAAACCCAGAATCAGCTTGATACTGGTGGTTTTACCAGCACCGTTATGACCAAACAGCCCGAGAATTTCTCCGGGTTCAAGGCGCAGGTCAACGCCGTTCAGCACCAGTGCCTTATCGTACCGGTAGCTTACATTCTCAAGACGAAAGCAACTCATCAGGACTCCGGTTGTATATTAACGGGCGGTTTCATCAACGGGTGCGGATCACTCACACCCGCGGCCTTTACCACAGGGAACGCTTCCTGAACCCAGCGCAGCGTATCCACCGCCGGACTGAACATCAGAATCTTTGCTTCCGGGTAGGTCCACAGCAGCCGGTCGACATTATCGTTGGGCTCATAAGGTATATCGCCAATGCCATCCTGATTACGGTCCCAGCCCAGGTAATCACTCCAGTAATTGCCTTCACCGTCTTTTGACCACTCCTGGGTGCGCAGAGCCACATACTTAACCTGACGCTGATTATCAATGAAGGCATTGTGAAACACCTCATTGTCTTCCGAGCCTGCCGTCAGATGAATACCTATGCCACTGTCCCGGAACACATTTCTCTCAAAGGTGTTGTACAGAGAGTTATAAATAAAAACGGCCTTCCCCTCGGCCCCGGAAACCGACACACCCGCCGTCTGCCCCTGTGCGACGCCCGTGACCACGTTCCCCCGCAGCACAGAATCCGTAATAAAATTCATCAAAATGCCATAGTTCTCGTCATTTTCAGAACGGTTGTTGATGACAGTAAGTCGCTTACTCTGCATCAGCGCATACCCGGTACGGGTGCCCCGGGTGACATTGTTTTCCAGCAGATTGTCCATGGAATACATATAATGAATCCCGTAACGCAGATCCATCATCGTATTATTACGAATCTCGTTCCCGTTCGCGGTTTCGATATAAATTGCATCCCGCGTTTCCTGAATATCATTCCCCTCAATCAACGCACCGGTGGTATTAAAAAGATGAATACCATTACCACGATCGTTTGAGCGCACGCCGGCATCCCCGCGAATGGTATTGTTTTTCACCGTCACATCCGGCGCCGCATCCAGCCAGATACCAAACGCTGAACCCTGAAGGTTATTGCCCTCAACGGTCGTGTTGCGAGCCTCCCGGTTCACAAACACCCCCGCATCCAGCTCATTCAGATCGGTCCCCCAGTTCCGGATACGGCAACCGGACAAGGTCACACCCTCAGCCTGAATCTCAACCGCAATTCCCTGACCTCCCCCATCAATCAAGGTTTCCGGTTGACAGCGCACAGCCACCCCCGGCACCCGGATAACCAATGGCGAAAGCGTTGTCGGTGGAAGCTCAAAAGACGCGCCTGGCGCAAGATCATCCAGCTGCTGCTGAACACCCGCCTGTGCGGTCAGCGATAGCAAAGCGACCGCTACAGCCGCTCCTAAACGCAAAATGTGGTGCATTAATTATGCTCTCAAACTGAAAGAGACTGCTAAAATTTGGGCAAGAGACTGGAAAAGCACTCTCCAAAACTGTGCGGAGCCATGGATGGCGAAGCCCAAGCGCCACACGGACGTGCCGCAAGGAGCGTGTTTTGGAGAGTGCTTTTCCAGTGTCTTGCTTCTCCAAAGTCAGAAGAACCGGAGCCCCAAAAAGGGCCCCGGACTCACTTCCGTGACTTCTGGAATCAGGCCTTCTCTACCAGCATCCGGCCTCTCATCTCCATGTGCAGAGCGTGACAGAACCAGTTGCAGTAGTACCAGTGTACCCCGGGCCTATCGGCGACAAAGGTTACAGAGGAAGTCTGCTGTGGGCTGACCTCCATCTGCACCCCATGGTTCACCATACAGAACCCGTGAGTCACATCCTCAATGGTATCCAGGTTAGTGACATACACAGTCACCTCATCACCCTGCTTCACTTTGAACTCAGTAGTGCCAAACTGAGGCGCAACCGACGTCATATAAACGCGCACCTTGTTACCGTCGCGAATGACCTTGTTATCGGCTTCCAGAGTAATACCATCCTCTTCTGCCTGTGCACGGGCACTGGCAAAGTACGGATCGTCGCGGGTATAGACCTTCTTGGTCTTGATCTGATCCCGACGCACAAGGATACAGTCGTGCGGCTCGGCGAACGCAGGACCATCGTGCACCAGCTTCATCTCGTCACCCGAAATGTCGATCAACTGGTCGTTCTCCGGATGCAGAGGGCCAACCGGCAGGAAACGGTCCTTCGAGAACTTCGACAGCACAACCAGCCACTTACCATCAGCATCGCGGGTCTCTGTCAGCGAAGCATGGTTGTGACCAGGCTGATAATGCACATCCAGCTTCTGCCTTAGATAGTTAACGTCCTCACCGTTGTAGTGCTTGATAGCATCTTCAACGTTCCACTTGGCGATCTGACTGTCAATAAACAACGTAGTATAGGCGTTACCACGTCCGTCGAACGTAGTGTGCAGAGGCCCAAGCCCCAACTCAGGCTCGGCAACAACCGTATCACGCAGTTCGATCTTGTCATCGAACAGGTCATCCAGGCGATCAATGGCAATCACGGTACAGGTCGGCGACAGTTTTCCGTTGGCGATAAAGTACTTGCCATCCGGAGACGTGTTCAGACCGTGCGGGTTTTTCGGCACAGGAATGTAACGGGTAAACGGTGATTTTCCACGACCGTCCACTACCGGAACATCTGAGTCACCCAGGGTTTTGTAGTCGCCATTTTTTACCGCTTCGGCAATCCGCTCAACGTTGAAGACTACGGCCCAGTCGCGGTCGTTACGCATGGTGCCGGCCAGGTCTGTTGCCTTCTCGGAGTTGTAGCAGGTAGAGGCGGCGTACTTACCTGTGAAGTCCGCATCGGTGTTATCCAGGTTGCCGTCTACAATCACCTGCCAGGCAACTTCCATGGTTTCCGCATCCAGAGCGTTAAACATGGTAAAGCTGCTTTCCATTGAGAAATCACTGCCATCGTTCGGGTGCGGAATTACATACTCTGCGTTACAGAATACGTAGTTCGTTTTCGGCACCTTCTGCAGACGCAAACCATGAATCGCCTGCACATTGGGGATGGTGGTGATCTTGTCACACTTCATGATGTCCAGACGGATACGCGCCACGCGTGAGTTGGCTTTGTCGTTGATGAACATGTACTTGCCATCATAACGACCGTCGGTCATGGAAATATGGGGGTGGTGAGCATCACCATTCGGGAACTTGTTATCATGTCCCAGAACATCCTTACTCTCGTTGGTCAGTCCCCAACCGGTCGCGCCATCCAGGTTAAAAACCGGAATCCGCATCAGTTCACGCATGGACGGTACGCCCATCACGCGGATTTCGCCAGACTGACCACCACTCCAGAAACCGTAATACTCGTCCAGCTCACCTGGTTCAACCGTAATATTATTCTGGGCTTCCTTGGCAGCCGCCGCAAACGACTCGCGAGTCATCACAGCACCGCCAAAACCAGCCGCACCTACGGCGCCTGCCAGCGCTGTGGCACCCAGGAACCGACGACGGCTCAGACCGCTGTCCCCGGTCTCCTGCACGTCTTTGTCCAGTTCGTTTGTCTTTTTCATAGCATCCAACTCCATTATTGGTAATAGCGATTCACTTCTCTTCTTTTTGATAGTGCACTGCTAGGCCACCTCAACCACCGGAATTTCATTCTGGCGGCCAGGTGCATTGCGTCCACGACGCCTGCCTCGACGTTTAACGATCAGTGGTGGACACTTATGATCGTCAAAATAGGTTACCTGACAGTCCAGGCAGTAATGGCACTCCTGATAGTTGATGGTGCCATCAGGGTGAATAGCCTGAACTTCACACTCCTTGGCGCACAACTGGCATGGGTTGCCACACTCCTTGCGGCGCTTGAGCCAGTCAAACACACGCAGTTTGGTCGGCAGGGCCAGCGCTGCTCCGAGCGGGCACATATAGCGGCAGAACACTTTTCGGGTAAAGATGTTCACCACCAGCAGCAGTACGGCATAAGTGACGAACGGCCAGCTGCGATCGAAGTGCAGCGTGATGGCGGTCTTGAAGGGCTCAACTTCTGCCATTTTCTCAGCCATGGCCAGAGAATCCAGCGAGACTCCGAACAACACCAGCAGCACGATGTACTTCACCGCCCACAGGCGCTCGTGAATGGGCCAGGGCACGTTGTACTGAGGCACCTTCAGCGCGCGAGCAATTTCGTTAATCAGTTCCTGCAAGGCGCCAAACGGGCACAGCCAGCCGCAATAGACCGCCCGGCCCCACAGAAGCACGATGCCGGCCACAGCTGTCCAGAGCACAAAGATTATCGGGTCGATCAGGAAAGTTTCCCATGTAAACCCACTGAACAGACTGTGCACAAACGCCAGTACGTTAACCACCGACAGCTGACCCAGGGCATACCAGCCGATGAAAAACAGTGTATAGGTAAGGAATGCATGCCGAACCCAGCGTGTCAGCTTTGGTTTTTTAACCAGCCAGTCCTGGAAGAACAGAATCAGCATCAATACACCAATACCCAGGCCCACAACGATGACCTGGAACTGGCGCTGATACCACACCTGAACCCACAGAGGCTGCTCTTCAAGCCATTCTTCTTCCGTCAGCACGGGGTCTGGGCGGGTGTAGTACTGATCCGGCAGCTGATACTCCAGAGGGAATACCTGGAACTCACTGTCCAGAGGGCCGGTCTGGCGTTTTACTGTCAGCTCCAGCGTCCAGGGCGCACCCGGGTCAAAGTTATGCTGCTGGCGAATAATGAAGATCGCCATTTCCTTGAAATCAGGGATGCCCTCGGCGTATACGTCACTCAACCGGTAATAGTCGAGGTCACGGAAGTTAAAGGTATCGCCGTACTGACGGATCTGGACCCGATCAAAAATACCACCGCGCACATAACCAGAGCCTTTAAAGGAATATTCACCATTAGCCATAACAGCAATGGCCTGCTCCCCTTCTTTCAGCTCGGACATGAGCCACTCATACTGGCTTTCCCCCAGCAAGTTCTGACCGATTGTCGGTGTATCCAGGTAAGCCGTATATAAATTGATCAGCGTGTCATCTCTTTCACCAGGCGCGGCCGTTTCGACACCCTCTGCATCCGTACCTTTGAACGCATCATCTACCTGGCCTTTGGTGAGCAGCATGCGACGAATCGACCCATCTCCGGTGAGCTCTTCCCATGTGCGGGGCTGAAAGCCATCCGTGATCACTTCGGCGGTTGGTGGGCGTTTGGTGCCGCTGCCTTCTACCAGCCCCAGCTCAACACCCACACGGTGCGCTGTGCGCATGATGACTTCGTTAATCACCATCACGGTGACGGTTGCCCCCGACAGGCCATCAACGGCCTTCTTGCGCTCATTGGATGTGCCACCAACCGTCACGCGCTGATCTGCTTTCAGGCCGGCGTACTGATCGGTGAAGTCATGGAGCTTATATTCCGGAATGCCCACCAGAAGTATCGGCTCATCGTGGTAGATCACTTTGGCAAAGCGAATGGTGCCTTCCGTGTCCAGCACCACCATGGCGTTCAGCGGTTTACCGGAGTATGCGGGTGTTTGTACAAAATCGAGAGACTGGTAAGCATAGCCCTTGAGCTCATCGCCGGCATACAGCTCTTGTATGGCACGGTTTCCCTCTCTGGGCTCCAGGCGGGTGACACCCGGAAAAGCTTCTTCGATAACCTGGCGCCCGGCTATGGGCTCATACTGACTGAGTGGTTCCGCCTGGGTTAACGGCACCCAGACAAGGAAAAGGGTAAATAAACAGAACACTGCGCGGGAGATAATATTCAAAACTGGCCCTCGACATATACAGCAAATCATTAAGCCTGGGTTCCAAGGCTAGATGATTGAGGAATAAAACAAATACCCCTTCAGGGTTACACCTTCTGATAACCCTTGGTGAGTGACCGGCTCAGCCAAGATTGATGGCATTTCCACTCTTGTCCAGCGGCAGATAGTTATTAACGTGTCCCAGACGAACAGATTCAACCATCATGGTCATGGGTTGCTCAGCTTCATCGGAAGAGGGAGGGACACCACCCCGACCGGACATGGCCGCAACAAAAACCACATCCCACGACTGGCCCGTCTTACGGGACTCTTCCACCAGGGCTGAGAATTCGGCTGCTTCCTGTGGTGTTTTGTCGACACAGATAACTGGCGTGAGCGCGCCCCCTTCGCCTCGCTCAAAGGCGGCCTTTTCTTCTGCGGATGCATCATCCGGCATCTCGGCACGGCAAAAAACAAACAGCAGGCGCTGGGGTTCAGGCTCGTTACTGGTTGCGCTAATCAAATCACTGTAACTGCTAATCATGGATGCAATACCCTTGTGCTTTTGCTTTCTACTGGCTGATTTCGATCAATCGCTTGGGGTCTGATATAAACACCTTGCTTCGGTTTACCCGCACCAGTCCGTTGGACTTAAGGTCTGCAAGAATCCTGGAGAAGGTTTCCGGCTGCATAGCCAGGCGGGAGGCGACCAGACACTTGGGTAAAGGCAGCTCTACCTCACCCCCTTCTGTTGCGCCATTAGGTAACAGGTCAATCAGATAACGGATCAGACGATCACGGGCGTTCTGAACGGTCATGACCTCAAGGTCATGGAAGCGGGATACGGCCCGCATGGCGTAGTGCCGCAGCGCTGCATGGGCGTATTCCGGATTGGTGTCGAGCAGCTCCTGATAGGCTTTAACCGGGATCATCAGGATCTCGCTGGATTTCAGTGCTTCAGCGTAACAGGCGTAACGGGCGGGATCTGCATAAATCATAACCTCCGCAAAGCAGTCGCCCGGAGCAATACTGTCGAGGGTTCTGTCAACGCCTGAGGAGTCCAGACGGTATAGCCGCAAGCGGCCGGAAATAACAAAGAAAAAGTGATGGGCCGGCATATCCTGCCGGTACAACAGTTGATGATGACCAAGACGAAGACGCCGGGACTGCGCAATCAAGCTCTGCAAATCGGCGTTACTAAGGGATTTGAAAAGCGCATGATTGCGCAGTGGCTGCAGCCCGTTTTCATCATCAGCCAACGTATTAACAGCTACCAGAACCGGTTTGGAGTAGCGGGTATCCACAGTCTGAGTTGCCACCATTATCGCTCCCTCTCCTAATCATGCATTCTTTATGTTGCTTTACATGATAAAAGGATGTCCCTGAAAAGTCGCTCCCTCAATGGGGGTAGAGCTGCGATTACTGGCGAAAATTTGATTTAACGCAATCTGTCGCACCTCTAACGATTCTCCCCACTTGCTGCAAGTCAACCCGAGAAACTTATTGCATCAGGGGCGAGTCTGGCAGCTCAAGATCCACACCCTCGACACCGGCTTCAAAAGCCAATACCTGCAGATACTGCCGAAAGGCCCTGCGGGTAACGCTCTCACTAAGGTACTGACGAATTTGTGGTTTAACATGCTCATACGGCAGCTGTTCACCGTCAATGCGCTGGTCTACCCGCACTATGTGCCAGCCGTAACGGCTCTCTATCAGTTCCGGGTTCAGACCTTCCCTGAGAGTCAGTACCGGCCGCTCAAACTCGTCCACAGTCTGGCCTTTACTGATCTGGCCCAGACTACCCTCCTGATGGCGTGATTCACAAGCCGAGTACTGTTTGGCCAGAGCACCAAACTGGGCACGACCTTCCAGTAATGAGGAGAGTAGTTGCTTGCCCATGTCTTCCTGACGCACCCGCTCCTGCGGATCGTCCGGCGCCGCCGCCAACAGAATATGACTGACAGCCATTAACGTCGGACTGCGAAAGCGGCTCGGGTTAGCAGCGTAAAACCGCTCGCAGTCCGCATCACTTGGCTCGGGCACATCCAGCTCTTTTTCCAGAACAGTGGCAAGGGTAGCTTCCTCATCCAACTCCTCCGGCAAGGCCAGCTTTGTTGCCTGTTGCAGCAGTAATTCGCGAATGACGAGACTTCTGGCAGCTTCATGCCAGGCTTCAGCAACTTCGTCTGCCGGGTGGTGTTGCATCTCCCGGGCGATATCATCCTCAGGGATCAGTGTGTCGCCTACATAGACGGGCGGAAATTGATTTCTGGGTTTTTCGGGTTCACCGGTGGGAATCAGTTGCATGGTGGATCTCCGTGAATAGGTCTGTCGAGTGCCTTGCCCCCCTCTCCCCAACCCCTCTCCCGCGAGGGGAGAGGGGAGATACACATCCCAAGCTTTCGGGTTTGTAATCCAGCCCGAGAGCAGTGCAGTTAAAAGCCCCTCTCCCCTGGAGGGAGAGGGGTTGGGGAGAGGGGGGAGGCTCTTACGCCCGCTTGCGCACTACCTGGTACTTACGTCCGAAGTACTCCAGGGGCACACTCAGCATGTGAACCAGTCGGGTGAACGGGAACAATACAAAGATCGTCAGCCCCAGGAAAATATGGAGTTTGTAGATCCAGTGTATTCCTACCATGTACTCGGCAGCGCCTCCCTGGAACGTGAATATGCTCTGCGCCCAGCCTGCCAGTTGCATCATGGTGCCGCCATCAAGGTGCCCCAGTGTGGGCAGTATTGTCAGTAGCCCAAGGGCCACCTGCACGACAAGGACCACAATAATCATATTGTCAGCAAAGGTGCTGCTGGCTTTGACTCTTGGGTCTGTCAGCCGGCGATACGCCAGCATGGCGCCACCCACCAGACACATCACACCGGCGATTCCACCAACGACAATGGCCATGACCTGTTTGGTGCCGGCACTCATGAACGGCTCGTACATAAAGTGTGGCGTCAGCAGGCCAACCAGGTGACCAAAGAAGATCACCAGAATACCCACATGGAACAGCACACTGGCCATTACCATGTTTTTCTTGGTCAGTATCTGGGTGGAATGCGCTTTCCACGTGAACTGTCCGTGGTCGTATCTCGCCCAGGTGCCAAGAATAAGCACGACCAGTGCAATGTACGGGTAAATCCCGAAAATCAGTGTGTTCAGATAAGACATCATCTTGGTCTCCTCCTGCGCCGTCAGGCGTCTCTCGCGGCGGCACGCGCCTGAGCGGGCGTTACATCCGTCATCAGATGGTCACTGAGGTGAATCGTCTGGGTCTGTTCCAGCTCACGCCGACGCTGACCGACAACGCCGCCGGTGCTGCAGGAACTGCCCTGATCATCCACAAACTTCACCATTTCTTCTTCCCAGACCTTGTCCAGTGCTTCCGGCGTGTCGTCACGTTCCTCCGAGGCGACAAGCTGCGCCAGTTCCTGACGGTCGGTTGTGCGCCCGGACAGTTCCAGCAATGTATCCATGGCGACGTGATACACACTTTCCCGCTGATACAGACGCTCGCCCAGCAAACCCAGAATATGGTGAATATCTTCCAGCCAGTTCTGGATTTCGTCCCAGGGCCGGGTCGACAGATACTCCAGGAACAGCGGCAGGTAGTCCGGCAGTTCCCTGGCGTCAATTTCCAGGCCGTTGGCCCGGTACTCTTCCATCAGGTCAACCATTGCCTGCCCGCGGTCGCGGGACTCCCCGTGCACATGCTCAAACAACAGCAGCGACGTGGCGCGGCCTCGGTCAAATGTGCCTGTGTAGGCTTCTTCAAGATCAAGCAGGTTGCCATCACAGAGGCGGTCAATGCACTGCAGCAACTGCTCCTTGTTCCGCTGCGGCAGCCGGCTGTCCTCAAGGACCACGGCAACCATGGCATCTTTAGAGGCCTGAAGCTCAGCGGATGGGTACTCCAGAATCCGTGCAAGTACTTTCAAAAGTTTCATAGTGGCCTCCTCATTCCTGCAACTGTTTCGGGTCGACCTGTTTCACCGTGGTCAGCTTTTGCACCATGGTGGTAGTTTGCTTGCGGCCACCAAACATGTTGAATTTGCTGTCACCGTTACAGCCGTCACCGAAACTGAATCCACAACCGTTCCGCTCTTCATGCGCCGTTGCATCGGGGAAGGCCTCTTTGGCCAGTTCACGATGGCTGGTCGGGATCACGAAGCGGTCTTCGTAGTTGGCTATGGCAAGGTAGCGGTACATTTCGTCCGCCTGGGCTTTGGTCAGGCCGGTCTCTTGCAATGCCGTCAGATCCTCAACACCGTCAACCGTCTCTGCCCGCTTGTACAGTCGCATCGCCATGATGCGTTTGAGTGCGCGGACAATCGGCTTTTCGTCCCCGGCGGTGAGCATGTTGGCCAGGTACTTCACCGGAATACGCAGGCTTTCGATTTTCGGCAATACCCCATCAAACTCTACGTTACCGGCTTCAGCCGCTGACTGAATCGGGCTGAGGGGCGGCACATACCAGACCATGGGCAGTGTGCGGTATTCCGGGTGCAGTGGCAGAGCCAGTTTCCAGTCTACGGCCATCTTGTAGACCGGGCTGCGCTGGGCCGCCTCTATCACGTTCATGGGCACGCCGTCTTTGCGGGCCTGCTCAATCACTTTCGGATCGTTGGGATCCAGGAAGATCTCCAGCTGCTTTTCATACAGCTCGTGTTCGCCCGGGGTGCTGGCCACTTCTTCGATGCGGTCGGCATCGTAAAGCAGCACACCCAGATAGCGGATACGGCCGACGCAGGTCTCGGAGCACACCGTCGGCATGCCCGCTTCAATCCGCGGGTAGCAGAAGATGCACTTTTCAGACTTGCCGGTTTTCCAGTTGAAGTAGATTTTCTTGTAGGGGCAGCCGGATACACACATCCGCCAGCCACGACATTTGTCCTGATCAATCAGTACGATGCCGTCTTCTTCCCGCTTGTAGATGGCGCCACTCGGGCAGGCCGCTACGCAGGTCGGGTTGAGGCAGTGCTCGCACAGACGCGGCAGGTACATCATGAATGTGTTTTCGAACTGGCCGTAGATATCGGCCTGCACGTTGTCGAAGTTTTTATCCTTGCGACGCTTGGCAAACTCGGTACCCAGAATTTCTTCCCAGTTCGGTCCCCATTCAATCTTTTCCATGCGCTTGCCGGAGATCAGCGAACGGGGGCGGGCAACCGGCTGATGCTTGCTGTCACCAGCGGTATGCAGATGCTGGTAGTCAAAATCGAACGGTTCATAATAATCGTCGATTTCCGGCAGATCCGGGTTGGCGAAAATATTCGCTAGAACCCGGAACCGGCCGCCAATACGGGGCTGTATTTTTCCGGATTTGGTCCGCATCCAGCCGCCTTTCCACTTGTCCTGGTTCTCCCACTCTTTCGGGTAGCCGATTCCAGGCTTGGTCTCGACGTTATTGAACCAGGCGTATTCCATGCCTTCACGGCTTGTCCATACGTTTTTGCAGGTTACTGAACAGGTGTGACAGCCAATGCACTTGTCCAGGTTCAGTACCATGCCAACTTGGGAACGGATTTTCATTTTACAGCCTCCTGAACAATGTCATTGCCTTCACCGTCGAGCCAGTCAACGTTCTTCATCTTACGCACCACTACAAACTCATCGCGGTTGGAGCCCACGGTTCCGTAGTAGTTGAAACCGTAGGAGAACTGCGCGTAGCCGCCGATCATGTGGGTGGGTTTCGGGCAGACCCGTGTCACGGAGTTGTGTATGCCACCCCGGCTACCGGTAATCTCAGACCCCGGTATATTCACAATCCGCTCCTGCGCGTGGTACATCATCATCATGCCCGGCATGACTCGCTGACTCACAACAGCACGGGCCGCAAGGGCACCGTTGGCGTTGAACACCTCTACCCAGTCGTTGTCTTCCACTCCCACATCGCGGGCATCGTCTTCACTCAACCAAACGATGGGGCCACCACGGGACAGGGTGAGCATCATCAGGTTGTCGCTGTAGGTACTGTGAATCCCCCACTTCTGGTGTGGTGTAAGGAAGTTCAGCGCTTTTTCCGGGTTGCCGTTGCTGCGCTGGTTGAGCATTTTGCTCACCGTCTTGGTGTTGATCGGTGGACGATACACCAGCAGGCTTTCACCGAAGGCACGCATCCATTCGTGGTCGAGATAGAACTGCTGACGACCGGTGAGTGTGCGCCAGGGAATCAGCTCGTGCACGTTGGTGTAGCCGGCGTTGTAAGACACGTGTTCGTCTTCCAGACCAGACCAGGTAGGGCTGGAGATGATCTTGCGCGGCTGCGCAACAACATCGCGGAAGCGAATCGCTTCGTGCTCCTTACCTTTAGCCAGGTGGCTGTGATCCAGACCCGTGAACTCCGACAAGGCCGACCAGGCTTTAACGGCTACGTGGCCGTTGGTCTCCGGGGCCAGGGACAGAATCACTTCTGCAGCATCAATGGCACTGTCAATTTTCGGCCGGCCGGCATTGGCACCGTCAATATGCTTGAAGTTCAGGTCACCCAGGAACTTCACTTCGTCTTCGGTGTTCCAGTTAATACCCTTGCCGCCATTACCCAGCTTATCCATCAGCGGCCCGAGTGATGTGAAACGGGCATAGGTATTCGGGTAGTCCCGCTCGACGGTGACAAAGTTCGGTGCGGTTTTACCAGGAATCAGGTCACACTCGCCCTTCTTCCAGTCTTTCACATCAAACGGCTGACCCAGCTCTGCCGGTGCGTCGTGCATCAGAGGCACAGTAACCACATCGGTCTCCACACCCAGGTGTCCCTCGGATGCTTTCGAGAAAGCCTTGGCAATGCCTTTGTAGATTTCCCAGTCGCTGCGGGATTCCCAGGCCGGGTCTGTTGCAGCCGTCAGCGGGTGAATGAACGGGTGCATGTCTGACGTGTTCAGGTCGTTCTTTTCATACCAGGTAGCGGTTGGCAGAACAATGTCTGAATACAGGCAGGTGGTAGACATGCGGAAGTCCAGGGTCACCAGCAGATCAAGCTTGCCTTCGGTTGCTTCATCGTGCCACTTCACCTCTTCCGGCTTGGCACCGCCTTCCTCGCCCAGGTCCTTGCCCTGCAGGCCACTCTTGGTGCCCAGCAGGTATTTGAGCATGTATTCATGGCCTTTGCCCGAGGAGCCCAGCAGGTTTGAGCGCCAGATAAACAGGTTGCGCGGATGGTTCTCGGGGGCTTCCGGATCTTCTGCGGCAAACGCCAGAGAGCCGTCTTTCATGGACTGGGTCACGTAGTCCGCAACCTCCATACCGGCTTTCTCAGCTTCCGCGGCAATACCCAGTGGGTTGCGGTTAAGCTGCGGCGCTGACGGCAACCAGCCCATGCGCTCGGCGCGCACGTTATAGTCGATCAGACTGCCGCCAAATTTCGACTTGTCTGCCAGCGGCGACAGAATCTCATCAACTCCCAGCTTCTCGTAGCGCCACTGACCGGAGTGTGCATAGAAGAATGAGGAGCCGTTCATCTGCCGGGGCGGACGCTGCCAGTCCAGACCAAACGCCAGCGGTTGCCAGCCGGTTTGCGGACGCAGCTTTTCCTGACCCACGTAATGGCTCCAGCCACCACCGCTCTGGCCGATACAACCGCACATGATCAGCATGTTGATCAATGCCCGGTAGTTCATGTCCATGTGGTACCAGTGGTTCATACCGGCACCCACAATGATCATGGAACGGCCCTTGGTCTTGTGGGCGTTCTCGCCAAATTCCCGGGCAATGCGGATCACTTTCTCGGCGGGTACGCCGGTGATTTTTTCCTGCCAGGCCGGCGTATAGGGCTTCACCTGATCATAGGAGGTAGCACCGTCATCTTCGCCCAGGCCACGGCTGATGCCATAGTTAGCAACCATGAGGTCATAAACAGTAACGACAAGCGCTTCGCTGCCATCCACAAGATCAATCTTACGACTGCCCAGCTTGTGGGTCAGGGTGTCGCTGATTTCCACAGACTTGAAGTGATCATGCTTGATGCCGCCAAAGTACGGGAACGCAACGTCGACCACTTCGTCGTGCTTTTTCACCATCGACAACTGCAGATTCACATCTTCAGCCTGGGCGGTCTGCTTCAGGTTCCACTTGCCCTTCTCGCCCCAGCGGTAACCGATCGAGCCATTAGGCGCCGTCAGCTGGTTGGTGTTTTCATCAATCGCAATGGTTTTCCATTCCGGATTGTTCTCTTCGCCCAGTCCATCGACCAGGTCACTGGCCCGCAGGAAACGACCGGGTACGTACCGCCCATCTTCCATTTTGTCCAGCTTGACCAGGTACGGCATGTCGCTGTAGCGACGGACGTAATCGGTGAAGTACTCGCTGGGGTTATCCACGTGGAACTCTTTCAGTATCACGTGCCCCATCGCCAGACCCATGGCAGCGTCGGTGCCCTGCTGCGGGTTCAGCCACTCATCGGAGAGCTTTGATACTTCGGCAAAGTCCGGAGTTACGGCAACGGTTTTTGTGCCCTTATAACGTACTTCGGTAAAGAAGTGAGCATCCGGTGTCCGGGTCTGCGGCACGTTCGAGCCCCAGGCAATGATATAGCCCGAGTTGTACCAGTCAGCAGATTCGGGAACGTCAGTCTGTTCACCCCAGGTTTGCGGAGAAGCCGGCGGCAGGTCGCAATACCAGTCATAAAAGCTCAGGCAGGTGCCGCCGATCAGCGACAGGTAACGGGCGCCGGAGGCGTATGAGATCATCGACATAGCAGGAATCGGCGAGAAGCCGACAATGCGGTCCGGGCCATGCTTTTTGGCCGTATAGACGTTGGACGCACCAATCAGCTCGTTCACTTCATCCCAGCTGGAACGCACAAAGCCACCCATACCACGGCGCGGCTTGTACTCGGCGGTTTTCTTCGGATCTTCCACAATAGACGCCCAGGCTTCCACCGGGTCGTTGAACTGAATGCGGGCCGCACGCCACAGCTGCATCAGATGCTTACGCATCAGGGGGTATTTCAGGCGGTTGGCGCTGTACATATACCAGGAGTAGCTGGCGCCTCGCGGACACCCACGTGGCTCGTGGTTAGGCAGATCAGGACGGGTACGGGGGTAGTCGGTCTGCTGGGTCTCCCAGGTGACCAGCCCGTTCTTCACATATATTTTCCAGCTGCATGAGCCGGTACAGTTTACGCCGTGGGTAGAGCGTACAATTTTGTCATGCTGCCAGCGCTGGCGGTAGCTGTTTTCCCAGTCGCGACTGACGTCGTGGGTTTCGCCGTGGCCGTCCGCGAAGGACTCACGCTTTTTGCTGAAGTAGCTCAGCTTATCGATCAAATGACTCATGGTTTTGTCTCCGTCTGCCGGATCGTTTTCCGATTTGAGTTCATTGTGTGGCAGAACCACTCTGAAATCTGCATGGTTACTACTACATAATCACCAGCTACCCATGAAGGGGTACTTTGCCTATATCCCGGGCTGGAGAAGATTCTGGCGCTCATGATTGCGACTGAAACGGGAAAACATGATCTGAAAGCCACAAAGCAGTACAAACAGAATCATGAAAACTGTGCTGCGTATACCTATCCAGTGATTGGCAGCTCCGAAAACAACCGGCAACAGGAATGCAACGGAACAGGCACTGAGCAATAACAGACCGGCCACAAATGCGGCGCTTCGCTTGCTTTCAATAACAGCCATTCGCTGCAGACTCCCCATAGCGCACCCCAGGGCGATCCCAAGCACCACAATAAAGATACTTTCAGCATACAAAGGCAGGGCAAACTCAATTCTGATCACTGTATCCATTCCGCGAATAAGCAGGGTCATGGGCGGGTAAGATAAGAACAGAAGTGCCATGAGACCCGTAAAAACGGACCGGCCAATAACCCTGGGGCTTCCATAGCGATCCGAGAGCCACCCCCCGAGAATCTGAGCCAGTGCGCCGGGAATAATGAACCACTGCGCAAGCCTTGCGCCGGATTCCACCTGTAGCCCGAACTGGGAAGAAAGATAATCCGGAAACCACAGGGCCAGAGCGAAAAAACTTCCGGCAATCACGCCGAAATAAACAGCCAACTGCCAGACGCCCTGCTGACTGAAGCGTTCAAACACGACTTTGGCAGGTATTCCGATGTCTGGTTCTGTAACCGGATCTTCCGGGTCTGTAAGCAACAGAAAAAGCAAAATGACAACCACCAGCACAATCAGGTACGCCAGTGGAACGCCATGCCAGGAAAATGCCTCATGGAACAGTGGCACTAAATAGTAGGTAAATCCGGCGCCCGTGACCCCCGCACCAAACACACCGAGTACAAGCCCGAGCCGGTTCTGCCGGGTATGACTGGTGACAAATTGCAGCCCGGCGCTGTAAAAACCGCCGGCCAGGCCGAGCCCTCCCGCGGCCAGCAGGTAGCCAGGGAATGTGTCGGTTAAAAGCAGAATCACCATGCACAGCCCAAGCCCTGCAAGGCATACAAGCATGATGCGACGGGCGCCAAATCTGTGGGCCGCAAGCCCGGCGGGGACAGCAAGGATCGCGCTAACGGCCATGGGCATGGCAAGAAGCAACCCAAACTGCAGATTGCTGAGACCCAGTTCGGCACGGACATGTATCCCCGCGACCGCAAACAGCGTCCAGCAGCCTGCAGCAATAACAAGGCCGGTGACCGCCAGCGGCAGAATAACGGCAAGTGTTGCCAGCCGCTCATCCTCCTGAACCGCCTCAGATTTCATCGGCTAACGTCCTTAATGAACAATTTTAAACCCGTTTTTCAGTTTCATCTTTTGCCCTGATGCAGGTCAAAGACTATGATGGGTTACCAACCATTGGGGTAATTGACTAACCTCAACGAGGTATATGTTCCGGCGACTGCAAAAACGAGACTTAATGAAATCCAGAAGCCCTCTTGTGAACCGGATTGCCATTGTTGTTTGTGCGATTGTGCTTACTTCGTTTGTCAGCATGGCCACAACGCTTGCGGTTTCGAAAAGCATTGAAGGGAATGCCACTGCTATTAACCTGGCCGGGGCTCTCCGCATGGGTGCATTTCAATTACTGAGCAAAGTGGCCAGCCCGGCAAGCACCTATAACCAAGGGGAGAGCATCAGCACTCTGACGCCTCTCCATGAAACGAAACTGTCCAGCCCTCTGATTACACGGACAATTCCAGATACATCTGACCATCCGCTGGCAAAGCAGTACCAGGCGGTTGCGGAATACTGGCGGCACACCCTTCGACCCAGGCTTGAGAGCTACCCTCAGGGCACACCGGTCAGTGCCTCAATGCTGGCGGCCACGCAAACCTATGTTGACTCTGTAAACCAGCTGGTGAGCATGCTTGAGAGGCGCACAGAAGCTCGCATCGAGTTGTTGCACCTGATCCAGCTCATCAGTCTGGCATTCTCTATCCTGATCATCATCGCGTTGTTTTTTGACCTCAGAAACCGCGTTCTGAAACCTCTTCGCAAGCTGGTTGGCATTGCAACCGCCGTTGGCGAACAGGACTTTTCTGTCAAAGCGGACCTGCACGGAAGAGATGAGCTGGCTCAGCTGGGCAGTGCGTTTGACCAGATGACCAGCGAGCTTGCGCTGACCTATTCCGAGCTTGAAGAGCGGGCCCGCAGCAAAACCGAGGAACTGGAAACAAGCCATGCGGCATTGCAACTTCTGCACGCTTCCAGCCGCGACCTGTTTGCCAAGCACGACCTGTGCAGCGGTGCCGTCCCTATGCTGCGGGAACTGGAACAACTTCTGGGTATAGGGCCGATCCAGCTTTACTTACACGACAAAAACTCTTCCAAACCAGTACAAACGGCAACCACAGCGGCAACCGAGCGGCCTTTTTACTGCGGTGACCATAACTGCGATGCCTGCCTGATAACCCAGAAAGCCTATGATGAATTGCCTATGGAAAGCGACAATGGCCGCAAGCTGCTGCTGCCTATCCGAACGCCGGGCAGTCTGCTGGGCACCCTGGAGGTCTGGTACTCAGCAGAGCAAGGCCTTTCGGACACCACCCGCCGCCTGCTGGACACTCTAAGTGACCAACTGGCAACCGCCATTTACCTTGAGCGCCAGATTACCGAGGAACAGCAACTGACACTGGCGGAAGAGCGCACCGTGATTGCCCGTGAACTGCATGATTCCCTGGCGCAATCACTGTCTTACCTGAAAATGCAGGTAGCCCGACTGCGCCGACTGGATATTGAAGGCGACCAGAAAGGTGCCCATGATGCCATCCTGGAAGAGCTGAGTACTGGCCTGAACAGCGCCTACCGTCAGCTAAGGGAGCTGCTGGCAACCTTCCGTCTGAAGCTGGATACGCCGGATCTTGCCACCGCCCTTCGCAAAACCATTGACGAATTTTCCGAAAGGCTGGGTAAACCTGTAGGCCTGAATTACAATCTCCCCCCTCAGGCCCTGTCACCCAACGAAGAGATACACACTCTGCAGATTGTGCGCGAAGGGCTTGCCAATGCGGTCAAACATGCCGACGCTACGGACATTCGTGTGGATGTGCTGTTTGAGTCACCGCAAGTGAGGGTGCGAGTACAGGATAATGGTAAAGGTCTGCCCAAAGGTGGGCAGCCAGTCAACCACTATGGTTTGATTATCATGCAGGACCGCGCCAGCACCCTGGGCGGTCAGGTTGTCGTACAGAACCGCGAAGAAGGCGGCGTAGAAGTGGAGCTTATATTCGTTCCCGCAAGCCGGCACCTGATTCCGACCGAAGCATCGGGCTCCTGAACACCAGAATAGAGAGGAAACACAATAGCATGTCTGAAACACCCGCCAGTATATTGCTCATCGACGACCATCCGCTGTTACGTCAGGGCATAAGACAGCTTGTTGAAATGGAGGCGGACATGATGATCGCAGGCGAAGCCAGCAACGCCGAAGATGGCATTCGCCTGGCAACCGAGAATGAACCTGATTTAATCCTGCTGGACCTCAATATGCCCGATGTCAGTGGTATTGAGGCCCTGAAAAGGCTACGGGGACTGAATGTAAGCTCCCGGATCGTCATGTTTACAGTGTCGGACCAGGAAGACGATGTTGTTGCCGCTCTCAGAGCAGGCGCCGACGGTTACCTGCTGAAGGACATGGAACCGGAAGATATGATTGCCCAGCTTCACCAGGCAGCCGTCGGAAAAATGGTGATCAGTGACCGGCTGACCACGTTACTGGCCGAAGCCCTGCGCTCAAACAAGCCGCAACAGACCTCCGAGCCAGACTTCGACACCCTCACCCCGCGGGAAAAAGATATTCTGCGGTTAATTGCCGAGGGGCTATCCAACAAAATGATTGGCCGCAAACTCGATATCAGTGACGGCACGGTCAAAGTGCATGTAAAACATCTGCTGAAAAAGCTCAGCTTGCGTTCACGGGTTGAAGCTGCCATTTGGGCTGTAGAAAAAGGTCTGCATAAAGACTGAGCTATATCAAATCAAATGTTACAGCTTTTGGGTACTTTGGGCAGTCTGAAGCTACTGCCCGGAGTTTATTATGGCCCTGCCACCGCTTGCCACCCATCGACTGCCAGCTAAACCGCTGATCAGTGATACTCTGGCTCTGTTTTCGCAATACCTGCCGTCGCCCTCCCCTTTACTTAGCGCCATTGACCGCTCCATCCCGGTTCCTGTCAAACAGGTTATTGCCGAAGCACCGTTGAACCGGATTTTTTCCGAGGCCATTGCCGATGGGGAATTTGATGATTTTGAGGGTCGTCGTATCCGGCTGGAAGTAAACGGCGGCCAACCCGGCATTACCTTTGGTTTCTGGGCTGGCCGGCTGCGAGTACTGGAAGGTCCGGGCGAAGCCACCATCCGCGGCTCCCTGTCTGCGTTCAAGATTCTGTCTGAACGTCGGCAGGATCCCGACCAGCTCTTTTTTCAGCGCCGCCTCGTCATTGAGGGCGACACCGAACTGGGGCTTGCCCTGAAAAACCTTCTGGACAGCCTGGAATGGGACCTCAGCCTTCGCAAACTGCTGCCCTTCTGAAGACTGCATCGAATAAGTCACACTGTGCGGTGGCAGGCGTGGTTGCTGCCACCGCACCGATTATTTCCAGTAGTCGTTTGCAGCCGCAACCGTCTGGAAATACGCTGCAATGACTTCCGATGCATGAATCAGCGAGTCTGCATCCTGCGAATACTCTTCACGCTCGCGGAACAGCACCTCTTTATTTGATTGGGTACTTGTAACACCCTTCCGGGCAAGTGTGATTGCCAGCTCAAAGCCTTCCTGCGGTGTTTCAGTCATCAGACTTGGTAACCAGGTATCGGACTTTGTATCCTTCTCACCCTGAGCTGCCAATGGCATGCTGAGGGCAGAAATCGCGAGTAACACAAGACATTTATTTTTGATTGTATTCATTATGGCCTCCTTAATGCTTAATCAATGAAGCGTCCGGGTACGGATGCAATTGCTTCTGCATGCTCTCTAAGGGTAGAACAGTACATTCAGGTGTACAGTGCTTAAAATGATCCGGGTCAACATGCCCAGCCCAGAACTTAAGAGGTTTTATATGGCAACAGGTACTGTGATCAGGCAGCTCAGAGCCGGCAGCCTGAAAAGATTTGCCGGAACAGACACACAAACCGGTATTTACAAACAGGAGATTGAGACGGCGTACCTCGACACCAACGGCCTCTGCAACGACCAGCAGGGTGACAAGCGCCATCATGGCGGCCCCGAGAAAGCGTTGCATCATTTTGCGTCCGACCACTACACCCGCTTGCGCAAGGCGCTTCCGGGCCCGGCTGCGGAGCATTGTAGGCCCGGCGCCTTTGGCGAAAACCTGATAACGGAAGGGTTGACCGAAGCAGACGTCTGCGTTGGAGATACTTATGAGCTTGGAGAGGCTGTTATCCAGGTATCCCAACCCCGCCAGCCCTGCTGGCGGCTGAATCTGCGTTTTGGTATTCCGGACATGTCCCAACGCCTGCAAAACAGTTTAAGAACTGGATGGTACTATCGGGTCCTGCAGCCGGGACAGATCAGCAAAGACGATCGACTGATACTCAAAGAGCGCCCCAATGAAGACTGGCCACTGAGCCGGGTCCTCTCTGTGCTCTATGAAAACACCATGAACCAGGAAGCTCTTACGTTAATGGCTGCTCTTAACGAGGCCTCCCCCAATCTTCGACAGCTTGCACAACAGCGGCTTGATACTAAAAAGGTGGAAAACTGGCAGGGCCGGCTATTCGGGCCGGCCAGTATCGCCTGACAACCCGGTTTTTAACCTTAATCAGCCACCAGGTCCATGCCCGGCTTGCCATACCAGTACCCATTACACGGTGGTGCCTCAACCAGCTGCAACGGGTCAGTTGCCGGGATTTCACCCCGACGCGCCTGATCGAAGCGGCGAACCACCTCTTCCATGCCCTGATGTTCCGGGCTCAGCCGAACCGTGGATACGCCCATTTGCTGCATGTCCGGTATTTCCCGCATAAGGTCATAACGTGCCCCGGAGAGCGTGGATATGCCGTTAAGCCGGAACAGTTCCTGTGATTCCCGGGAACGCAGCTCCATGCCATCCGGATGCTGCAGGCAGCGGAACTCACAATTATCCTTAGGCAGGTTGTAGTGGCGCGCGGTAAAGCAACGGGACGACCAGGCAAGAGGCAAGAATCCCCAGGCGAAGACCTCTGCCGGCAAATCAAGGCCCTCTGCTTCCAGTTCCCTGATCAACTGATGCAGCGTGTCTCGCCCCAGCTCTACGGGCAGGTTCCAGCCTTTTAGTCCCTGTTTCGCCAACAGCTTCAGGGTGGCGCTGTTATAGATATTCATTGATGGGCCGGTAATAAACGGCAGGTTGTTCCGGGTTGCCAACTGCAAGGCACTCTGGTCATTAGCCTCAACCAGATAGTCTTTCTGACTGCAGATTTTACGCAGTGCCCGCAAATCCGCTTCAGACTCAATCAATGTCTGCGTTGACAGCACCACCTCTTTGCCGGACTCCTTCAGAACGCCGGCGATTTCCAGCCAGTCTGCCAATCTGAGCTCCCGGCGGCGAGAGCAGACGGTTTCCCCCAGGTAGACTGTATCCACTGGCCACTCGGCTGCGTTGGCGTAAAAATCAAATACTGTTTGCTTGGACCAGAACCAGAGGATCGGGCCCAGAGAGAGCTTCATCATTACTTTTCCTGCCTCATTTCCATTTGCGGTGGTAGGCACCGATCGTGGTCAGACCACCTTCAGACAAACCCGCGAGTGTGCTATTCCAGGCGGGGTCCACCTGGAACTCACCTGCACCAGCCTGCAACCTGTCCAGAGCCTGGCGCCAGGTTCTGGCAACATCGGCAATATAGGCAGGGCTCCGTTGACGGCCTTCAATTTTTACGGCACTGATACCCAGCTTTTGCAACTCCGGCAATAAATCCAGCGTGTTCAGGCTGACCGGTTCTTCGATGGCATGGTACACACTGCCCTCAACTTCAAACCGCCCTTTACACAAGGTTGGATAACCTGCGGACTCGCCTTTGCCATAACGGTCAATCAGTACATCGTTAAGACGGGATTCCAGTCCATCCCGGGTCTCCTCCCAGCGTACAGCCTTGGCTGGCGAGCAGGCGCCGCGGGTATTCGGGGACTCATCAGTGAGATAAGACGATAAATAACACCGGCCTTCTGCCATGATGCACAGACTACCGAAGGCAAACACCTCCAGCTCTACCGGGCTGTTTTTGGCGACACCACGCACCTGGTCTATCGATAAAACACGGGGCAGCACTGCGCGTCGGATATCGAAGTTGTCTTTGTAGAAGCGCAAGGCTTCATAACTGGTGGCAGACCCCTGAACCGATAAGTGCCGGTCCACCTGAGGATGCCGGTTGGCGGCGTATTCCAGCAATCCCATATCCGCAAGAATAAGGGCATCGATCCCTAACGCGGCAGCCCGGTCAACCGCAGACTTCCATGTTTCCCAGCCATCGGGCTGCGGATACGTATTGATGGCACAGAAGACTCTGGCGCCCTTGCTGTGAGCATACTCAATGCCTTCACCGGCGCGCTTGTCATTAAAGTTAAGCCCGGCAAACTGGCGGGCATTTGTGCTGTCCCTGAACCCCAGATACACGGCGCTGGCTCCGTTATCCACCGCCGACTTCAGGGCCGGCAGGCTGCCGGCCGGGCATACAAGTTCCATGGGCCTTCTCCATAATAAAGTTCCAATGACCATACGTTGTGCAACCGTCTGGGGCATTGACCTTTGTCAGCAGAACTTACGATCGGCCATGACTTTCTTATAGTTACCTCTTATGGAGTACTCCCACGCACAACTACTTACACGAAGAAATATTTATTAAAAACAACCAGATACAAAACTCGCAAATTAAAGTATTAACTTATAACTACCTCTTTTTTTACCCCGTTCTATAAATAGATCTCATGTCCATCCTTGACCACAATATCTACACACCCGCACATCAGTCTGGATACCCTATGCGTAAAATGATCAACAACCTTCCCATGCTCGGGAAGCTTACTTTCCTTGTACTGCCTGCCTTGCTGGTTATCATTTATTTCGCAGCTGAAAGTGTTACAGCCAGCCTCAAGCAGCTAAATAACATGCGTCAGCTAGACGCACTGGTTGAGCTTGCCGATATCAGCGACCCGTTAATTGAATCGTTACAGGTAGAGCGCGGCAGGTCTGCGGTATTTCTGTCAAGCGACTCCGGGCGTGAGGGCGGCCAGCAGGCAAGCCAGGCTCTGAATAACCAACGCAGGCAAACGGATACCCAGCTGAGTGACTACCGCACCCGGATTGCCAGACTGACTCAGGAAACCCGTTTCAGTGCACCTGTCAGTAATCGCATTCAGTCTTTAAAGCGTGAACTGGCTACTGTCGACCGTGTTCGCAATAGCGTCGATAGCCGATCTGTTGACAGCTATGAGGCCGGAGGGCTTTATACGACACTGATCACCGGTTTGCTGGACCAGATTCCTCTGATCCTCGCTCGTTCCACTGACCCCGGCTTAACCCGCAGCATGGGTGCATACTATGCGCTGGCGGAGGCAGCGGAGGCAGCTGGTAAAGAACGTGCTGCCGGTGCCTCTTTGATCAGCAGCAAGGAATTTGACCTCCCCTCAATTCAGACAACTGCTTCATTTGGTGGGCAGCAACAAGCCTTTTTCCGCCAGGCTGATGCAATGTTATCCGGGCGTTCCGGACTCCGGGAAGAACTGGCGAATCTTGCAGATAGCCGTGAGAGCCGCAACCTTGAAGCTATGCGCAAGACGTTATTCAGCAGCCAGTCAGGTATGTACGCACTGGACTCAAACGAATGGTTTGATATCACCACCCAGCGCTTACAGACACTGAACAACGTCCGGGAAACACTGCTGGACAGCACATCGGCCGTGGCTATGCAGAATGTAGCAGCCGGGCGAAGTAACCTGTTTGTCGCATCCGGCATTGCAGGCATAGCGATTATCATCGTGCTTTCGCTGATGATAATTATCGCCAGGGCCATTAATGTGCAAATCAACAGCCTGCTCCAGAGTGTCCGGTTTGCAATGGACAACAAGGATCTTACACAGCACGTACGGCTTAACAGCAAAGATGAAATCGGCAATATTGGCCGGGCCATCAATGAGCTTTTCATGCGGTTCAGCAGCGCGTTGCTGCACATAGATAAAGCCAGTGTACAGCTTGCAACTGCAACGGAAGAAACCAGCTCAACTGCAGATCAGAATGTTGCACAGACCAGGAGCCAGCAATCCGAGGTCGAACAGATTGCTGCTGCTACTGAAGAAATGTCGGCTACATCCGAGCAGATTTCTGAAAACACGCAACAGGTAGCAGATGCTGCAAATAGTGTTATGGAAAGAAGTCAGACCGGCGAGAAGGTACTTCAGAACAGTGTAACCAGCATCCATTCTCTGGCCAGCTCGGTGAAAAACGTGAACGAAGTTATTGATGAACTGGAGGTGCGCAGTGGCAGCATCGTTGAAGTAATGGATGTGATTCGCAAGGTTGCTGATCAAACCAACCTTCTGGCCCTCAATGCGGCCATTGAGGCAGCACGCGCAGGCGAGCATGGCCGAGGATTTGCTGTGGTCGCTGACGAAGTCCGCACGCTGGCCCGCCAGACACATGATTCAACAACACAGATTGAAGACATTATTACCGGATTACAGTCGATCACAAAAAATGCCAGCAGTTCCATAACCGCCAGCCACGAACTGGCCAGCGAGACAATTGAACAGACAGGGGAGCTGGAGCAGGCGTTTTCTGCCATTCTTGGTGACGTTAACAGTATTTCTGATATGGCGTCCCAGATTGCAACCGCAACCGAGGAGCAGGTGGCCGTCACCCGTGAGCTGGCCGGAAATATGGAATCTGTCAGCGAAGCGGCAACACTGACACTGACCGGATCCCAGGAAATTTCCCACGTTACCGGAGAGCAGGCAAAACTTGCCCGCCAGCTTCAGGATCTGGCCAATGAGTTCAGGGTTCAGGAACCCCAAAGCGACCATTCCTGAATGAAAAACGGGAGCCTGGCGGCTCCCGTTTTTAGCATACTGCTGAGTCGTACTCAGGCGTCAGACCATATCAGTGTCTGAGTTGCGCGCCTGCACAGCGTCTTTAATGACGGCTCCACAAATAACAGCCAATACGCCGAGCGTCAGAGTCGGCCAAACCAGAATATAAGCTCCATATACCATTTCACTCATGAACGTACTCCTTCAGGTATCATCGTCGTTTCATCTTCTTCATCAGCAACGTCGTCGTAGTTACCGACGCGCTGCTTAATCAGGTCAAAATCAAACCTTTCATTGCTGAACAATGTCATGACAGTGCACACAACGGTACTGGCGCCATAGGCGGTCAGTGACGCGGTAAGCACCATATAGTCACGCAGGAAACCGGTCGCGTAGAACAGCATCAAGCCACCGGCAATAGCGCCAACCAGGAAACCAACGGTGCGGCCGAAAAAGCCAAACGCCATCAGTCCGAATACAACGGCACCGCCAACCGAGGCCAGCACTTCAAAGAACAACACCGTTACACCGGTCATTTCCAGAAGCTCAAAGCGGGCAACACAAAACAGGGCCATTGCGACAACCACAGACCATGTAAACGCTGCGTTACTCACCCGGTCCCAGAAGCAGCTGATAATCACCGGAAATACAATCGCGCCCCAGAGTGCACCGACAAAGACCAGCATCACCAGAATATCGAGTGCAAAGCTGGCGAAGATCAGGCCTGCCGCCGTTGCCACAATCATGGTAATCCGGCCTACGAGCAACATTTTCTTGGGATCCGGATTATCCTTCGCAATGTTCTTGCCATAGATGTCCGCCATCATAATGGTCGACAACGCAGACAGATCCGAGTCGGCAGTTGATGACAGGGCACCGATCACCAGTACAAAGAACAATGCCACGAAAGCGGATGGCAGATACGCCGATACCATTTGCGGGATGAGGTTATTCATGTTCCCGTTAACCGGCTCTATACCAACCGTCAGCGCCATAAGGCCAATCATTCCCAGGCCAATGACAATCGCCCCATAGCCCAGGGTAGCGGTCACAAACGTGCGCTTGATGTGTTTTTCCCGTACGGCAAAAAGACGCTGGGAAATTGTCTGGTTACCAATGGCGTATGCCAGTACCGCTACAAAGAAGGGCGCGCCCTGATTCAGAATTGCGTCAATAGAGAAGAAATCTGCCTGCTCCGCGGTCAGGTTCTGTAACCCGTCAACCATGACCGACGGCCCACCGACTGAGAACAACACGGCCGGGATAATAATAACGGTAATCGCCATCAGCGCTACCAGCTGGGCAAAGTCGGTAAACACCGACGCCCGGAAGCCGGAGGTCACTGTATAGCTGAGAACACCAACACCGGCCACAATCACACCTGTCTGAAACGACAACGGAGAAAGCACAGACACCAGGGCGCCTGCCGCAGTAAAGTTCACCATCAGACTGATAGTACTGCCAAGAATATTGGACCCGGCCAGGATTAACTGACTGGAAGAACCATGGCGGGCGTGGATCAGCTCACCAAGTGTATGCCCGTTAGGTGCCAGTTCACGGAAGCGCCGCCCGAACGGGTAGATAAAAAGAATCATCAGCGCACCCCAGAGGCCGTAATGGATTGGCCCGGAGACGCCGTAGGTATAGCCAGAGGTGGCGGCCGCATAAAATGATGCGGCCCAGATCCAGGTCGCGGTCATACTGGCTGCGCCCATACCAAACCCGACCCTGTGGCCTGCCACCATAAAGCCGGAGGTGTCTTCCTCTTTCTTGCGAATAAGCAGAGTTAGCAAATAGGTGCCGCCATAGAATGCGATCAGCAGAATCGCGATCGTGAGCACCGAAAACTGAGCAAAATCATTCTCGTTCAAATCAGGACCTCTTTATTATAAACAGCACCCGGTTAAGCAGGCCCGATCCTGGAATTCGGACAGCCTGGGGCACAAGCATTGAACAAAGCTCGCAAAGCAAGACAGTAAAGTCGTGAAGAGCACACAAGGGTGCCGGCGTCAGCCGTTAATGCTGGATCGCCTGAGCGTGAAAGTCGCTAAGGAAAGCGGAGGCGTGTGAACAGCCTTGAAATTTGTTTAGTAGTCATTGGTTTTACAGCCTCTTCGTTCCGTTTTTATCTGACAATCGCTGCCCTACCCCTGACCCAATGGAGGCCAAAAAGGAACTGCAAGCAACGAAAAGCCGTTAAAACGGGCGATTAATCTGAAATTCCCGTAAGGAGTGCAAGAACTTACTCGAAATCCTACCCCGAGTCCAGTCTTTAGAGGTCGTAATAATTATCCGGGGCACAGAAGGCCCCGGATCGGAGGCGTCAGATGATGCGTGAGAAGCGCTGGCTGGCGCCTTCTTTGCGGTAGAGGTCGAAAATCTGGCAGATGGCTCGAATTAACAGCCGACCGGCTGGTTCCACTTGCAGAACCCGACCACTGTCACTGATCAGCTCATCTGCCATCATCGGCCGAAGGCGGGCCAGCTCATCCGTGAAGTAATGGTCGAAATCCTCTCCCCACTGCTCGGTAAACTGCTGACGATCCAGCCGGAACTGGCAAATAAGCTGGCCGATGACCCAGCGCCGGATACGGTCGTCACGGGTCAGGTTCACCCCTTTGGTAATGGCGAGTTCACCCGCGTCTATAGAGGCTTCCCAGGTTGGCAAATCATGGTTGTTCTGGAAATAAGCGTCATCTGTCTGGCCAATAGCCGATACGCCCAGAGAAACCAGGTCACAGTCGGCATGGGTGGTGTAACCCTGAAAGTTTCTGTGTAACCGGCCTGCGCGCTGGGCGACGGCCAGGCTGTCGTCCGGCTTGGCAAAATGATCCATGCCGATATATTCATATCCCGCCTCAAGCAGCCGGTTGATGGTGTTATGCAGAATGGTCAGTTTCTGTTGCGGCGTTGGCAAGGTATCTGACTGTATCCGGGTTTGCGGATAAAACCGGTCGGGAAGATGCGCGTAACTGAACACAGACAACCTGTCTGGCGACATCTCAAGTACCGCCTCCAGGGTTTGTGCAAAGCTTTCCGGCGTCTGGTGCGGCAGACCGTAGATCAGGTCCAGGTTAATGGAGCGAAAACCAAGGCGCCGCGCCTCGTCCAGCACCGCTTCTGTCATCTCTCGCGGCTGAATACGGTTAACCGCTTTCTGTACCTCGGGATTGACGTCCTGAACACCCAGACTGATGCGGTTAAAGCCCAGATCCCACAGCGTCGGCAGGGTATCCTGGTCCACTTCGCGGGGGTCTATTTCCACACTGTAGTCCCGGTCATCGTCGCTCTGCAGGTTGAACAGCTCTGCGTAGCCTTCCATCAGCGTCTGCATGACCTCTTTGGGCAGGAACGTTGGTGTACCGCCGCCCCAGTGTAGCTGCTTCACCGGCCGATCGGCACCAAACAGCTGCGCCTGCATGGCTGCTTCTTTCAGAACCCGCTCCACATAGGGCATGGCCTTGTCGCGCTTTTTGGTAATCACCTTGTTGCAGGCGCAGTAGTAACACAGGTGGGCGCAGAACGGCAGGTGGGTATACAGCGACAGTGGCCGGTTACTGGCTTTGCTGCGAGCGGCCGCTTCTACCATATGCTCAACGAGATACGTCTGATTAAACTCCACAGCGGTCGGGTACGAGGTGTATCGTGGTCCGCTGAGATCGTAACGCTTGATCAGCGCATCGTCCCAAATGAATTCCGGAAGCGTGGAATCAGCAGTGTGTGGAGTGGCATTGGAAGTCATAATAGAAACTCTGAACGTGTCATGTGAAAAGGGCTGCCGACGCGCCGTATATACTACGCTTGCAAGGCCAAGCCTATCTTGATGCGAGTCACCCTTGTGAGTTTTTCTACTTTACCAGCTCTGCGGCCGGACCACCCTCGTGCATATTGCGTATGCCGCCTACCCCCTTCGGCTGATGCTGCCGGGCAAAAAACTCATGGTGGTCCGGTCTCGCACGCCAGCACCAGTGCCCAGAATTCTGAAAAGTCATTCACCACCACATCCGGCTTGTCCGGGTGTTTATGGGTGCCCGGAAATATCCGGTTCAGCCAGGGCAGGTCCCACTGGGCACCGTTGAAGAACACTGACGTCATACCGGCACGCTTGGCAGCGATCACATCGGTGGTACTGTCACCCACGTACCAGACACTGGGGTCTGGCGCGTAATCCAGCTTTTTTACGGCCAGCAACAACTGATCCGGGTGCGGTTTACGAAGAGGCGTATCATCACCACACACATCCACATCAAACAGCTCTGTCCAGCCGGTATCTTCTACGGCGGCCAGCTCATGCTCAAAAAACTCGCGGTCGCGATTGGTAATCACGCCCACCTGTATATCCAGTCGCCGTAGGCCCTCCAGGACATCCCTCACCCTCGCCTCATAAGCTTTCACCGTGCCGTAATGATTCCGGTAATGGCGGTTAAAGGCTTTGTGGGCAATCTGTTTGGCGTCCTGGTCGTCTCCAAAAAGCACCTCGAAAATATCCGTACGGGAGATTTTCCGATCGGCCTTCACTTTCGGGTGCAGCCGGGCAAACTCACGCACATGGGCGACCAGCTTTGCGTCTTCCGGAGTTTTGCTGTCTTCCGGTGCGACCATTCGTTGCATCAGGCCCAGGCTGTGGAAGTCCGGGAACATATCATCCACCGCGTGGTACATGGCATCCAGCGTATCCACCAGGGTTGCATGCCAGTCAAACAGGACAATCTCCGGCCGGATAAGCCGGACCACCGCCGGATGCCAGTCCGGCTCGATCCAGGGTTCCGGTCGGGCGGGCGCAGGAAAGGGCCCGGGGCGAACGTCTGCGGGAGAATACTGGAACTTCTCAGGCTCACTGCGCTCCAGCAGTGCGAGCAGGTCCATCAGGTCTTCAAAATCTTCGAGTATGGCAAACGGTGCATCCCGCCGGGAGAACCAGCTCTCTATCCGGTCTGGCTCCCAGCTGGCGCCGTTGTAAAAAATACCGGCAACGCCGGCACGATGCGCCGTAAGCATATCCACATAGCTGTCTCCGACATACCAGACGTCCGTACCTGCACGCAGGTCAAGTTTTGCCAAGGCACGGGTTATCACCTGAGGGTCGGGTTTGTATTCCGTTACGTCATCGGCACAAACAACCACTTCAAACAGGTTTTTCCAGCGCCCCTGATCAACCGTTTGCAGCTCTTTCTCAAGAAACTCACGGCTGCGGTTCGTGGCCACAGCAAGTCGAACCCCCATGGCACGCAGCGCTGACAAGTATTCGTACGCCCCCGGCTGAAACGGCCCTACCTGTCCAAAGTAACGCCGGTAAGCTTCATTGTAGGCTTCATGCGCTATGCGTTTTGCTGCTGTGTTATCGCCAAAAACTGCGTTGAATATATCCGTTCGCGACACCCTGCGCTCCGCCAGGATACGGGGGTGCAGTCGCCGGAAAATTCGGATATAACGCACCAGCCTTACATCATCCTCGGTGCGGCACTGATCTTCAGGCAGCAACTCGTCGACCAGCCCCAGTTCTTCAAGCTGCGGAAGCATATCTTCCATAGCGCTGAACATGGCATCATGGGTGTCTACCAAGGTGCCGTGCCAGTCGAATATCAAGGCCTCGGGAGCCTTTAGGTCTTCACTCACGCGATCCATAATCACCCCATGTGTTATCCATGCTGACGGTATTCAGCAACAACTTATTGATAGCATAGTGGTTCAATACACAGAACACTGCATTTACCGAAAACAGAGCCGATAAGGCCGACACTCACCCGCCAGATTCAGGATCTTTGCATGCACAATCACAGTCATGGCCACGGCCATAGCCACGCAGAGCATTTCGATACCCATAACTGCGCGTTTGCAATAGCGGTCTTGCTTAATGTGGCGTTCGTGATTATTGAAGTGGTTTATGGCGTGCTGTCTGGCTCGCTGGCGCTGCTCGCCGATGCCGGACATAATCTGAGTGACGTCCTCGGGCTGGTAATGGCCTGGGCAGCAAGCTGGCTGGCCAGCCGCAGAGCTACGGACCGGAACACCTACGGTCTCAAGAAAACCACAATCCTGGCTGCATTGTTCAATGCCCTGTTTTTGATTGCAGCTGTTGGTGGTATTACCTGGGAAGCCATCCGCCGCTTCAGTGAACCTGCTGAGGTTGCCGGGCTGACCGTCATTGTTGTGGCCGGCATTGGCGTACTGATTAACGGCATCACCATGCTGTTATTCCTCCGGGGCCAGGAAGGCGACCTGAATATCCGTGGTGCATTCCTGCATATGGCGGCCGATACGCTGGTGTCGGTTGGTGTTGTGGTGGCAGGCATTATTATTATGATCACTGGCGCCCGCTGGATTGACCCGGTGGTCAGTTTGCTGATCGCTGCCGTTATCTTTATCGGAACCTGGCAACTGCTGAAAGACTCAGTGAACCTTGCAGTGGATGCGGTCCCGAAAGGCATTAATCCCGACGAGGTTATTGCAAAGCTGCAGGCGTTACCCGGTGTGGAGTCTGCGCATCATCTGCATATCTGGGCCCTCAGCACCACTGAAAATGCGCTCACAGTACACCTCGTCAAACCGGACCCGGGCAGTGATGACGAGGTTATCGAACAGGCGAACCACATGCTGAACCATGAATTCAATATTCAGCATGTAACCATCCAGTGGGAACGCGCTGTAACCGGATGCCCTAACACGGCAGGCTGTTAGGGCTTCAGCTGACTCACTCCTGAGCGCACGCTTGTCCGGGGCTATGCATCGGAATCAGACTTTTCGCCTGCGCCTGACTCTTCCAGCTCTTGCGGTAAAATAAGCGTAGCGCAGCAGGCGTTCTTCACAACATATTCCTTGGTGGCCCGGCGTAGCGGCCAGAGACCAGCGCTTCCCTTTGACACCAGGATAATCAGGTCAACGCCAATATTGGCCGCCAGAGCCACCAGCTTCTCACCCGGTGAGCCGGCAATAATATGCAGCTTGGCACTGTACTGCATGGGCAGGTATTTGCGCGCCAGCAGGCTTAGCTGCTCCCGCACCTCGGCTTCCCGGTCAGCAGGGGTTTCTGTTGATACATGTGGAAAAAAGCCGGCACCGCCAGGATCGTAAATGGTCGCCAGATGCAGCTCTCCCCCCTCACTGAGCAGCCGCACACCCTCCTCCAGTGCCCGCTTGCCCTCACCATCATCTTCATAATCTATAGCTAGCAATATCTTATGGAACATTCTGACCCTCCTGTTTCTCCGCACTGGCGGCTTCCACCTGCGGAAATGCGCGTCCCTGAACCAGTTCGCTCACGGAATAGCCGCGGTGATCGGCCCTGAGCGCCCGGAACAGTGACACCGCCATAAATATAAGCAGCACACAAAACGGCAACCCCAACGAGGTGATGACGTTCTGCAGGGCATCCAATCCGCCTGCCAGAAGCAGGGTTGCTGCAATAACCCCCTGGGATGCGGCCCAGAATATCCGCTGGCGCACCAATGACGGCTGATCGTCCCGCCGGGTGAGCATATCAATCACCAGCGATGCAGAATCCGACGAGGTGGTGAAGAAAATAACGATAATAATAATACTCAGAAACGAGGCGATATCCGCCAGCGGAAAGGCCTCTAGAAAGGCAAACACTGCCACTGAAGGATCCTGCTGAACCTGCTCAGCCAGGGCAACCTGGCCACCCAGCTCAACATTAATAGCTGACAGACCAAACACCCCGAACCACACCAGTGTAAATACCGTAGGCGCAAACAGCACACCCGCGATAAACTCCCGAATGGTCCGACCCCGGGAAATCCGGGCGATGAAAATACCCACATAGGGCGCCCAGGAAATGGTCCAGGCCCAGTAAAACAGCGTCCACTGTCGCTGCCAGCCTGACTCGGCAAACGTCTGCGTCCAGAACGCCAGCCAGGGCAGATCATTCAGGTAATTACCCAGGCTCTGAACCATGCCCTCGGCAATAAAGACCGTTGGCCCCACCACTGCCACAAACAGGATCAGCAGCAGCGCCAGCCCGATATTGACCTGGGATAAACGACGTACCCCCTTGTCCAGTCCCAGGGCCACTGACGTAGCGGCGACACTGGTAATGACCGCAATCAGCAATACCTGAATCCAGCCTTCGGTTGGTGTGCCGAACAGATACGATAAGCCGCTGTTCAGTTGCAGGGTACCCAGACCGAGTGAGGTGGCCACACCAAACAGGGTACCCAGAACGGCGATCACATCCACCGTCCAGCCCAGGGGCCCGTATATGCGTTTGCCCAGTATGGGATAGAAAAGACTGCTGATGCGCATGGGCAGATTATGCCGATAAGCAAAATAGCCAATGGCCAGGCCGGGCATGGCAAAGATGGTCCAGGTATGCAGGCCAAAATGATAGAGCGCAATGGTCATGGCATCGCTGGCGGCACGCTGGCTATTGGCCTCCACCCCATCAAACGGAGGGCTGGCCAGGTGAGACACAGGTTCCGCCACACCCCAGAACATCAGAATGGTACCGATACCGGCGGCAAACAGCATGGTAAACCAGGTCAGGTTGGAGTAATCCGGACGGGAGTCATCTGCCCCCAGGCGAATCTTGCCGTAACGACTAAGCGCCAGACTGAGCAAAAAGATTAACAGGGCGGTCACCGAGAGGATGTAAAACCAGCCCAGATTTTGCGCAACCCAGCCGGTCAGCACTCCAAAGGCGTTGGCCACAGCCTGATCATAGGGTATGGCCAGCAGCACAAACAGGGCAGCTACGCCCGCCGATGTAAAAAAGACACCCGGTATTGTCTGCAGTCCCAGCAAACGTTGCAGCCGCTCCAGCAAGGCCAACCTCCCTATTAAGATCTGTATCGGTAACAAAGACCTGTACCATAACGAAAACGCCGGCTACCTAATAGCCGCAAGATCAATATTCCCAAAATACACTGATGGCAGACGCCACCTCAGAGGGCAAGAGAGATCATCACCGGTATATAAACCAGCGCAAAGAGAGTCGTTAGCATGACGGTACCTGCGGCCTGCCGGGGCGACGTATCCAGTAACGTAGCAATCACCACGGTATTGGCGGCTATGGGCGTAATGGAAATCAGAAAAACCGCCTGATGCACCGCCAGCCCATAGATACCCAGAACCTGTGAATCCAGCCTCCAGAACACTATGGCAAGTAATGGCCAGGCAACGAATTTTCCGAAAAACGCGAGCCCGGTAAATTTCAGGTTGCCCACCAGGCCCCGAAAGCTGCTGATACTCATTCCAATGATCATCATCCCCAGAATGCTGTAGGCGCCACGCAGGTTGTCAAAAAGCGGTATAAATACATCAGGAATACTTATATTCGACAGATTGAGGAAGACCGCAGCCAGAAAGGCGTACACAGAGGGTAACCGGGCAACCCGCCACAGGGATTCCCTGAGATCGTAACGCCCCCTGGCTGCAAGGTAGAACCCCACAGAACTCTCAAACAACGTAACGCCCAGCATGCACACAATGTACAGCGCCAGCCCTTCTTCCCCGAAAAGCAGCAAAGCCACCGGAACACCGAAATACCCGGTATTGCCAGAGCCAACCGACAGAGGAATGATACTGGCGCTGCCATCGGTGAGGACTCGCCGCGCCACCATAAAGTGTGCCAGTGCAAGCACGGTTGCAAACCCGAAGACCAGTAACGGCAGAAAGATCACTTCCAGAGAAAGCGGGGCCGCCATAACGCCAGAGAAGACCACAGAGGGCGTGACGATATAGAGCATAAGGCCCGCAATGTGTTTGCCGCTGACCTCCAGATAACGACCCGCCACCCAGCCAAGGGCCACAGTGACATAAAGCGGAATCAGTTTGAGAAACAATGCCAGTGCTGCAGCCATGACGGCTCCGACCATCGGGTTGAAAAATTACAGGCGGTGAAGTCTATCACCTACCCCTCCCGAGGTAACTCCCCGGCGCAATGGTGTGATTTTTTCAATTGGTTGACAATGATCAACAGTATTTAGAATACATGTTTGTATCCTAGCCCGGCAGTCAAGTATTCCAAACAACCAAGGAGAGCGACCCAATGGCCGAACGCTTTACCAAAAGCATGGCCAGGAACATATATCTTGGAGGAAGTACATTCTTCATCCTTCTGTTCCTGGTCCTGACTTTTGATACTCAATACCGGGCGATGCCCGAGCGGGATAACAGAGATCAACTGACCGAGGAGGTCGTCCGGGGCAAGCACGTCTGGGAAAACAACAACTGTGTGGGCTGTCACTCCATCATGGGTGAAGGCGCTTACTTTGCTCCGGAACTGGCCAACGTGTTTGACCGTCGGGGCGGTGGCAACAGCGACGTTTTCAAGGCGTACATGAACGCCTGGATGAACTCCATGCCTACTAACGTGCCGGGACGCCGCCAAATGCCTGACTTCAAGCTGACTGACCAGCAGATTGAAGACCTGTCGGCGTTCCTGGAATGGACGTCCAAGGTCGACGATAACGACTGGCCACCCAACATTGAAGGCTAAGGAAGAAACCATGAAATACGAGTCTCAAAGGGTTGCAATGCCCTACTTCATCTTTGCGCTGGTGCTGTTTGCCGGCCAGATCATTTTCGGCCTGGTTCTGGGCATGCAGTACGTTGTGGGCGACTTCCTGTTTCCGGAAATCCCCTTCAACGTCGCACGTATGGTGCATACTAACCTGCTGATTGTATGGCTGCTTTTCGGCTTTATGGGGGCTACCTACTACCTGGTACCGGAGGAGGCACAGACCGAGCTCTACAGCCCGCTGCTCGCCTGGATTCTGTTCTGGGTCTTCGCCGTTGCCGGCACCCTGACCATTCTTGGCTACCTGTTTGTGGATTATGCCACGCTGGCGGATGTCACCATGAACAAACTGCTGCCCACCATGGGCCGTGAGTTTCTGGAGCAGCCCACAATAACCAAGATCGGCATAGCCTTAGTTGTTGTGGGTTTCCTGTTCAACATTATGATGACCGCCCTGAAAGGCCGTAAAACCGTCGTCAATATTGTGCTGATTACCGGCCTGATTGGCCTGGCTGCACTGTGGATGTTCTCGTTCTACAACCCCAGCAACCTGACGACTGACAAGTACTTCTGGTGGTTTGTGGTGCACCTGTGGGTTGAAGGCGTCTGGGAACTGATCATGGGGGCCATTCTTGCCTACGTACTGATCAAGATCACCGGTGTAGACCGTGAAGTGATCGAGAAATGGCTGTATGTGATCATTGCCATGGCCCTGATTACCGGCATCATCGGCACCGGGCACCACTTCTTCTGGATCGGACCACCCGAGTACTGGCTATGGCTGGGTTCTGTGTTCTCGGCGCTGGAACCTCTGCCGTTCTTCATGATGGTGCTGTTCGCGTTCACCATGATCAACCGGCGCAAGCGTAATCACCCGAACAAAGTGGCGACCCTGTGGGCCATGGGCACGGCGGTGATGGCATTCCTCGGTGCTGGCGTGTGGGGCTTCCTGCACACCCTGGCCCCGGTGAACTATTACACCCACGGCACCCAGCTTACGGCGGCCCACGGCCACATGTCGTTCTACGGGGCGTACGTGATGATTGTTCTGACGATCATTTCCTACGCCATGCCAATCATGCGTGGCCGGCCCTATGGCAACAGCAATACCGCCCAGGTGGTGGAAATGTGGGGCTTCTGGCTGATGACCATCTCCATGGTCTTCATCACGCTTTTCCTGACCGGTGCAGGCATCCTGCAAATCTGGCTGCAGCGCATACCGGAAAGCGGCGAGGCACTGTCCTTCATGGCAACCCAGGACAACATTTCACTGTTCTACTGGGCACGCATGATTGCCGGCTGCTTCTTCATGGCCGGGCTTGTGGTGTACTTCGGCAGCTTCTTCATCAAGGGGCAGGCAGCACCTGCAGACGAAGTCCGTGGCCCGGCACCGACCGACGCCTGAACCCACCCGCTAAAACCTGCAGGGCCGGGACCTGTTCCCGGCCCTGCCTATCCGGAGTCGAACTGTGACCGTGCAGCAAACAAACCTAAAGGACAGATTACAGGCTAAACGGCTGATTACCCGTACGGCCTTCTTCGGGCTGTTTCTGCTGGCACCGGTTCTGAACATTTTTCGCTACGACTTAACGGAAACCCGGTTTGTCCTGCTCGGTTTTCCGCTTTCATTCAACCTGAACCCCGGCTGGGTCGCACAGAGCAATCCTGCAGACGTCGCCAGCCAGGTTCTTATCTGGTTTATTCTCCCTGTTCTGGTACTGGTTCCGGTTGTACTCTGGATTGCCTGGAAATGGGGACGTATCTACTGCGGCTGGTTGTGCCCGCATTTTTCTGTGGTAGAAACCATCAACCACCTGATGACGCGCATTACCGGTCGCCCGACTTTATGGGAGGCTCTGAGAAAAGGCAGACGTGGAAAAACTATTCACTGGGCGGGCCTGGCACTCGTGTGCAGCCTGATCGGGTTTTCATGGGCTCTGGCTCTACTCTCCTATCTGCTACCCCCCATCCCGTTGTACACCGACCTGGTAACAGGCAACCTGGGCTTTTACCAAACCCTGTTCCTGGCCGTAGCTTCAACGGTTTTTACCCTGGATTTTCTTTTTGCGCGGCACCTTTTCTGCAAATACGGATGCGCCTTTGGCGTAGTGCAAAGCATTGCCTGGATGACCCACGGCCGGGGACAACTGGTCACCTTTGATACCAGCCGCGCGGCGGCCTGCCGTGACTGCACCAAGGCCTGCGATGCAGCCTGCCCGATGCGCTTACCGACCCGCAGTCATAAACGCGCCAAATTCTCATGCACGCAGTGTCTTCAGTGCGTGAGCGCCTGCCGGGAAGTACAGAAAAATAACCCGGAAGGCAGCCTTCTGCACTGGCAGCCTGGTAAGCCAGGGCGACAGACAGTTTTAATTCCTATCCAACAGGTCGACAGCAAGCCCGCAAAGCAGCGGGCCTGACTGCACGGCAACAAAAGGAGCCCGAGATGGAAGAGTGGGTTGGCTATAAATGGCACGAGTACGTTACCCGCCAGGCGCTGGGGGAGTTTCCGGAACATGCTGTTTATCTGAAAGACGAAGCCCGAAGCCTGGGGGTTCTGTTCCGCGCGTTTGGTGGCGACCCGGCGCTCAGCCTGGTAACGGCAGAGCCTCGCCATTTTCGCCTGCGCCGGCGCTTTTTGCATAAGCTTGCAGGCACTCACCGCAAATTCGAGCTGGCGTGGCGGGATGAACAAAACCTGCGCCTGCCCGAAAAAGTGGCCAGGTTCCCCTCTAAGCAGTTAAACCGTGACCTCTATATCTGGCTGGCTGCACTCGCGGCCTCACCTGTCCCGGACAGCAGTGACTGGTTCACCAGTAATCAGTCACTGGTTCAGAGTGTGATTGCCCGCTGGCCCGGCCTGGAAAATGTGTATCAGCGCCTGGTTCGTCAGACACTACGCTGGCGTCCGGACCCGGAAAACCTTCCGGAGAAGGAGGCCGCCTGTGAACGGGCCATCCGCCAGGCACTCGTTCATCCCGGCAGCGTAAACACCCTGCCCCCAGCCAGCACAGACCCCTGGCCTGTCATTGTCTGGCTGTACCCGGCGCTGGAACAAAGCACTGCCAGCGGCCAGGTAACCGGCGATGACGATAACCAGTCCAGCCCGGGCGGGCTGGCCAAGAAAAACAAACGCCGCCAGGCAGAGCGGGTCGATGCATTTGATCGCGACCAGGGTCTGATGATCTTTCGGCTGGAAAGCCTGTTCTCCTGGACCGACTTTATTCCGGTCGACCGGGCAGGCGATGATACAGACGAAGAAGACGCCGAAGCCGTGGCCGACGACATGGATATGATCTCCGTATCCCGGGACCGCAAAGAAACCTCATCGTCGATCAAGTTCGATCTCGACCTGCCCTCCGAAGAGCATGACGATCTTCGTCTTGGCCCCGGCATTCATTTGCCCGAATGGGACTGGCGCAGTCAGAGTTATCGCGATGCGTTCTGCTGCGTTCAGCCCATGCTGGCAAAAGATGTGGTGCCGGCTGAATTACCGGAGGACCTGCGCCGGCCTGCAAAGCGCCTGCAACGCCAGTTCAGTGCATTGAAGCCCCTGAAGCAATGGCAAAAACGGCAGGTGGATGGCGACGAACTGGACCTGGACGCCTGCCTTGAACGGGAAGTTCAAAATCGCCGCGGCCAGGGGGTGATTGACCAGAAACTGTTTCAGCGCTGCCAGCAAAATCAGCGCGACCTTGCGTGCCTGGTGCTTGCAGACGCTTCTCTCTCAACCGAAACCTATATCAATAACCATCAACGCGTGATTGATATCGCCCGGGACGGTCTGCAACTGCTCAGCGAAGCCCTGCAGGCCAGCCGTGATCCGTTTGCGCTGTTTGCCTTCTCATCGCGGCGGCGGGATCACGTGCGGTTTCATCATCTGAAAAGCTTTGATGAGGCCTACACCAGCACCATCCGGGGCCGGATTCAGGCTCTGGAACCCGGCTTCTATACCCGCATGGGCGCAGCCATCCGCCAGTCAATCAAACTGCTGCAGACGCGCCACGAGCACCAGAAAATTTTGTTACTGCTGACCGACGGCAAACCCAACGACCTGGATATCTATGAAGGCAGGTACGGCGTTGAAGACACCCGCATGGCGGTACAGGAAGCACACAAGGCCGGCATTACACCTTTTTGCGTCACCATTGATGATGAGGCCAGCGATTACCTGCCTTACGTGTTCGGCAGTAACAACTATGTGGTGATTCGCGATCCGGCACAGCTGCCGCTGCAACTGCCTAAACTCTACCTTAACCTGACACAGTGATATGACCGACCTGACGCTTGCTCCAGACACCGATGCCCGCCAGCTACCCGGCGACCTTGCCGTATGGATCTTCATTTTCGCCGAACTGGCGGTGTTCGGAATTATGTTCATTGGCTTCGCTGTAGCCCGAAGCCTTGACCCCGCCACCTTCCATGCAGGTCGTGAGGTTTTGCACCCCTGGATCGGGCTACTGAATACCGCTGCTCTGATTACCGCCAGTTACCTGGTCGCCACAGCTGTTCACCAGCTTCGGGACAGACGCTCTGGCGCCCATTGGCGGCTCTGGTGTGCGATTGCTGTTTCCGGCATATACACCGTTGGCAAACTGTACGAATACGTGAACCTGTATAGCCAGGGATACAATCTGAGCACCGACACCTTTTTCATGTTTTACTTTTTCCTCACCTTCTTTCACTTCATGCACGTCATTCTGGGCCAGGTAGTTCTGGTTGTTCTCGCGGTCAAAGTCGGCAACGGCGACTACGACGGCTCGGATATGAACGGCATGGAATCCGGCGCGTCGTACTGGCACATGGTGGATCTGGTATGGCTGGTGCTGTTTCCGATGATTTATGTACTGGCTTAGGAAGGGCTGACTATGTTGACGGTTTACTTTGCACTGATGATTTGCACCGCCTTGCCGGTCTTTGCTCTTAAGGCAGGGATGGGGCTGGGGTTTCTCGTCTGGCTGGTGTTTGCAATGGTGATTGTTAAAGGCTTACTGCTGGTGGATCACTTCATGGAAATGAAGCAGGCGCCCCGTGCCTGGCGCCTGCTTGCCCATGCCTGGGCACCTGTTGTGATTGTCGCGGTGGCAGGGTTCCATCTGATTACCTGACCCAGCATCTGGTACTGAGAAGAATGGGGAAAAAGCTGCACCTGGCACCGAGGGGGTAAAGCTATCCAAAACTGTGCGGAGCCATGGATGGCGGAGCTCAAGCGTCACAGGGACGTGCCGCAAGGAGCGTGTTTTGGATAGCTTTACCCCCTCGGGGCCCAACGCCAACTTTAAAGACTACAACCACTTAGCCGGAAAATAAGGCATTTTCCCGGACATGGCCTGGGCCAGAGAGATTATTCCCCAAAGGACAAAACCTGTGTGCAATGCCACCGCCCAGACACCTGCAAATGTCCAGAAATGCCCCATGTCTCCAAACACTGTCCAGCCGATGGCGATACCGGAACTGATCAGGATAAAACCAGTTACCGACATAAGCACAGCTGCCCGGGTATGGGCCCGGCGTACATCATTCACCCTTGACCTTTGGGAATACATCCAGAGCAACACCACAAAACCAATAACCGGTATCGCAAGCAGGTTCAACAAGTACCAAAAAACAGGAACAACCGCCCCACTAGCGGCTTTCTTCTGGGCGACCGAATACTGCATATACCACCTCCATCAATGAATTAACTGTTGCCTCGTCGTCCGAAAGCGGCTCAATCATGCCTGCAAGGCAAGCGGCTGTTGCGGGCACTCCGGCACGAATCAAAAGTGCCGTGTGTATCAGCAACCGCGTTGATGCTGCTTCTTCCAGATCATGGTCTTTCAGGTTCCGCAAAGCAGTAGCAAGGCTCACGAGCTGCTGTGCGAGGTCGCTGTCGCAACCGGACTCCGCCATCACAATGGTTTTTTCTGACTCTTCCGAGGGGTAATCAAACCGCAGTGATACAAATCTTTGTCGGGTGCTGGGCTTCATACCTTTGAGCAGGCTCTGATACCCCGGGTTGTAGGAAACCACCAGCATGAACCCAGGCGCGGCCGTCAGGAGCTCGCCCGTGCGCTCTATAGGCAACTCCCGGCGATCATCCGCCAATGGGTGCAGTACCACCGTGGTATCCTTCCGCGCTTCGACCACCTCATCCAGGTAACAGATACCGCCCTCGCGCACGGCGCGGGTTAATGGGCCGTCCTGCCAATAGGTGCCTTCTGGCCCAATCAGGTGCCGCCCGACAAGGTCGGCCGCTGTCAGATCGTCATGGCAGGCAACGGTATAAACCGGCCGGTTCAGCTTCTCCGCCATATACCGGACAAACCGGGTTTTACCGCACCCGGTCGGGCCTTTGATCAAAACCGGCAGGCCGTTGTCAGCGGCCGCCTGAAAGAGTTCTGTTTCGTTACCAACTGGCTGGTAAAACGTCATCTGCAGACATCCTTGGTTATTGGCTTGTGTTCAGAGCCCGAGCTTGTGGGCCCGACTGGTAAAGAAGATGCCGCTGGGGCTTTGCGCGCCTAACTCGGCAACCGGTTCCAGCGTGCGGGTGTTGTAAACCGTCACCCGGTTACTGTCCCGTGACGACACCCACACTTCCTCACCTCTTGGTGTAAACTCCATATGTAATACTGACTTGCCTGGCTCCAGGGTGCGGATTACCTTGCGGGTCCGGGAGTCAATCACCTGGATAACATCGTTTTTCGGGTGCGCAAAACTTACCCAGATGTTTCGGTTGTCCGGACTGGCCATAACAAACACCGGCTGCCCCTGGACCGGAATTTTTTCTACCAGAGACCAGTCATTCATATCGGCCACCAGAACCTGATGGTGCCCGACGGCAGGTATGAATGCCCTGCCGTCTGCAACTGTCCAACCCTCCAGATGGGGCATCTTATACACGGGCAGCGGCTGCTCGCCCCTGCCGTAACCGGGCAGGATTTCAACAACACCCGCATCGATATCCCACAAATCCAGCATAGACAGGCCGTCTTCACCGAACAGGCCGGCAATGTAATGGCGACCATCGGGCGTGATCATGGAATCATAGGGTGCTTTCCCCGCTTCAAAACGTGTCAGTTCCGGCTGACTGCCGGCCACATCATCCGGCATATCCAGAACCCAGATCTGCCCGGCATCGAAGAGGCTGAAAACAAACCGGTTCCCCGGTGCATCAACCAAGCCAACGGTTTTGGACTGGCCCTTTTCACCGTTAGCTTTTGTGTAAGTCGCGGGAATGTCGGCAACCAGATCCAGAGTTGTGCTATCAAACACCTTCACCCCGCCAGGCTCATAATTAGACACAGCCACATAACGACCGTCCTGGGAAATGGCACCGCCGATACTGTTTCCGGACTGAATAACCCGGCCAACAATGGATTGTGTGAGCAGATCAACCTTGGTAAGGCCCCCATCGCGGCCGAAGACAAAGCCGTAACGGGCATCCCGGGAGTAAACCACCGAGGCATGGGACAGATCCCCTAATCCTTCAATACGATGAAGCACGCTACGGTTCGTCGTGTTAATAACCAGCACAGAGCCGGTTGCCCGCTCTATAACCAGCCCAAGATCGCCTGTCCCCATCACGCTGTTTGCCATAGCGTCGGGTGCCGGTGCTTTATCTGTCGCCGAAAAGACCTGGCAACCGCTCACCAATGCTGTGATCAGCACCAGCATAAACATTCGTTTTACACAGCGGGGTATCCCCTGCATCTGTTATTCCTCCAGACTGGTTATCAGGGTGCGATCAGAGCGCCTGTTTTTAACTGGTGGCTGATCCACTGGATATCAGCAGGCGCCAGAAGCGGCTTCCAGGGCGGCATTGCAGTTCCCGGCACGCCCTCTCTGATAATGGCGGCAATCGCCCCTTCGGGCAGGTTTTTCAGATTTTCAGGCCGAAGCGGCGGCCCCAGCCCACCCTTCAGGGACAATCCGTGACAGGAACCACAATCCTGAATCACAAAATTCTCAAGCTCAGCCTGAGTGTCAGAACGGGCAAGCTGCTCAGTGGCCCCCAGAGCAGCAGACGTAACCAGTAATACAAGCGATGTCAGGCTCAAACCCAGGCATCGCTTCACTCCACTCCATTCGGAACCATCCACGGGCTGACCTCCTCCAGGTTTCCGGGTTACCCACCATCTACTGGCGCCACCATATTATTCATTATCAATACTGGTTTAAAGGACTTTTATCTACAACGACCCTTTGGTTATACCACCGGTTGGGTACCTACCAAACAATCAACATACATCTGATTTTCATCAATGTTCGACAAGCAAAAGAAGAGAACCCTACACACACTCTTAAATCCAAGGAGAGAACCTGATGAGAGCACCCGAACTGTTTTTGAAACCTCTGGCACTTGCCGTGGCCGTTACATCCCTGGGAGTGATGACTGCGAACGCCGCCCCGAAGAATGCAGACCCGGCCGAAACGGCCTATGAAGGCACGGCCAGTGCTATTGATTCAAAGTCTGCCAACGTTGTCCGGTCGCCGGGCGCCCCGGACCTGACAGATGATGAGTTCGAACAATCCAAAAAAATATTTTTCGAGCGCTGTGCCGGCTGTCACGGGGTGCTGCGTAAGGGCGCTACCGGTAAGGCGCTGACCCCCGATCTGACCCAGGACAAAGGAATCGACTACCTCAAGACGTTCATCACTTACGGCTCACCCGCTGGCATGCCCAACTGGGGCACGTCGGGCGAGTTAAGTGAAGATGAAGTCACCATGATGGCCAAGTACCTGATGCACGAGCCACCCGCACCGCCGGAGTGGAGTCTCGCGGATATGAACGACACCTGGGAGGTGCTCATCGCGCCGGAAGACCGCCCCACAGAGCAAATGAACGATCTGAATCTGGCTAACCTGTTCAGCGTGACGTTGCGTGATGCTGGCGAGATTGCCCTGATTGACGGCGACTCCAAAGAGATTGTTGAAATACTGAAAACCGGTTATGCGGTACATATTTCCCGCATGTCCGCCTCTGGTCGTTACCTGTTTGTGATCGGTCGGGATGCAGCGATCAATATGGTTGATCTGTGGATGGAGCACCCGGATACCGTGGCCAAGATCAAGATAGGCCTGGAAGCCCGCTCCGTGGAAACCTCAAAGTACAAAGGCTATGAAGATCAGTTTGCGGTTGCCGGGGCGTACTGGCCGCCCCAGTTCGTAATCATGGATGGACAGACCCTGGAACCGAAGAAGATTGTGGCTACCCGGGGAATGACCGTAGACACCCAGGAATACCACCCTGAGCCACGTGTAGCGGCTATTGTTTCGTCGCACGAGCATCCGGAGTTCATTGTTAACGTGAAAGAAACCGGCAAGATCATGCTGGTGAACTACGAAAACCTGGACAACCTGAGCACCACGACCATAGACGCCGCAAGATTTCTCCACGACGGTGGCTGGGACAGCAGCATGCGGTACTTCATGACAGCCGCCAACCAGTCCGACAAGATTGCGGTTGTCGACTCTAAAGAGCGTGAACTCGAAGCCCTCGTGGATGTGGGCAAAATTCCTCACCCCGGCCGTGGCGCCAACTTTGTGGACCCGGAACATGGTCCTGTCTGGGCAACCAGTCACCTGGGCGACCCCACCATTCAGATGATCGGCACAGACCCCGAAGGTCACCCGGACAAAGCCTGGAAAGTGGTTCGCACGATCAACGGTCAGGGTGGCGGCTCCCTGTTCATCAAAACCCACCCGAAATCCCGGAACCTGTACGTGGATACGGCGCTGAACCCGGCGGAATCGGTCAGCCAGAGCGTGGCTGTGTATGACATCAACAATCTGGAAGGCGGCTACGACGTACTGCCCATCGCCGAGTGGGCAAACCTGGGCGACGGGCCCAAGCGTGTTGTGCAGCCGGAATACAACGTCGCAGGCGACGAGGTCTGGTTCTCTGTGTGGAATGGCAAAGAGCAGAGATCGGCCATCGTGGTCGTGGATGACAAGACCCGCAAGCTGAAAAAGGTGATCGACGACGAGCGACTGGTTACTCCGACCGGCAAGTTCAACGTCTACAACACTCAGCATGACGTCTACTAAGCGCCACTGAAACCGTGCGACCCGGAGGAGACGAAACATGAGACTGGACCCAACCGACCAGCAACTGATCAATCACTTTCAGCGGCATTTGCCGGTGTGTGAACGGCCTTACCTGGACATCTCCCGGCAACTGGACATGTCCGAGCAGGAGGTCATTGAGCGCTTGCAGTCGTTACAGTCCCGAAACGTCATCAGCCGGGTCGGGCCGGTATTTGAGCACAGCCGGGCAGGCGCAAGCCTGCTGGCTGCCGTGGCGGCTCCGCACGAGCAGGTGGATCAGGTCGCCGCCCGGATCAACCGCGCGCCCGGCGTTAATCATAATTACGCCCGGGAGCACGACTACAATCTCTGGTTTGTCATGACAGCGCCGGACAACGAACAACTGGATGAGCGCCTCGACACCCTGGAAAACCACCTGAAACTGCCCATGCTACGCCTTCCCATGGTTGAGGGTTATCACATTGACCTGGCCTTCGACATCGACTGGGAGGCATTGACATGAGCAGCGCCTGGGGCTTACTGCGGCTCAGACAGCAACTCGAAAAAGGGCTACCGCTTGTACCCCGCCCCTACCAGGCACTTGGCGAGCGCACCGGCCTTTCTGAGCAGGAAGTCATGAACGCCATTACCCAATGGCAAAATGATGGCCTGATCAAGCGTTTCGGCCTGGTAGTGAAACACCGCACACTGGGCTACACCGCCAACGCCATGGTGGTCTGGGACGTGCCTGATGAACAGGTGAAGGCTCTGGGCCAGACCCTGGCGGGCGTACCATTTATTACCCTCTGTTACCAGCGACCGAGACAGCTTCCGGACTGGCCTTACAACCTGTTCTGCATGATTCACGGCACTGACCGCACACGCGTACTGGCACAACTCGACAGTCTGATTGCCGACCAGAACCTGCAACACATTCAGCATGCGGTGCTGTTCAGTAACAAAACCTACCGCCAGCGTGGGGGGTGTTATGCCAGCCACGACTGAATCCCGCCGCCAGACCCCGATTGCCACCCTGAACCAGGTTGAGAAGGCACTGGTTAACCGTCTGCAACATGGCCTGCCTCTTGTGCACTACCCTTATGCCGCCATCGCAAGCGAACTGGGCCTCAGCGAACAACAGGTTCTCGAGGGTATTAAAAAACTGCTGGCCGAAGGCGTTCTGACACGGTTTGGCCCCATGTTTCACGCTGGTGAACTGGGCGGCGGCCTCACACTGGCTGCCATGCGTATTCCTGAAGCGGACTATGAAAAAGTGACCGGACAGGTAAACAGCTTTCCCGAGGTGGCCCATAACTACCGCCGCGAACACGATCTGAACATGTGGTTTGTATTGGCAACCGAAACCCAAAGCGCCATTACAGACACCATTTGCGCTATTGAAAACGTTACCGGTTACCCGGTTTACAACATGCCAAAGGAGCAGGAATTCCATGTCCACCTCCACTTCCCTGTCTGAAACAGGTGCACTGACCCGCTTTGTGATGACCGACACGGACCGCAAACTGATCCTGGCCACCCAGGCCGGTCTGCCACTGGTTGCTAACCCTTGGGCCGAACTTGGAAAGCAACTGCAAATGGACGCTGATGACGTGCTGGCCCGCTTTCAGGCTATGCAGCAAGCGGGCGTGATACGCAGAGTTGCTGCCGTACCAGACCATTATCGCCTGGGCTACCGCTATAACGGCATGACCGTATGGGATGTGCACGACGACCACATTGCTGAACTCGGTGCCGCCGTTGGTGAGCTGCCGTTTGTCAGCCACTGCTACCGGCGCCCACGACACCTGCCCTATTGGTCCTTCAACCTGTTCGCCATGGTGCATGGCACCACCCGGGAGGAAGTAGAAAGCAAGGCCACGCAAATACGGGCCGTTCTCGGCGATGCCTGTCGGCAGCACACCATTCTTTACAGCTCGGCCATTCTCAAGAAAACCGGCCTGCGGCTGCGCAAATAAGATAAGGGGAAGCACCATGTTCAGAATGACCCGCTACATAAAAAGCCTGATGAACCCGGCCCCGGTGAAAGCCATTCCCAAACCCTCCGGCCCGGTTGTCATCTGGAACCTGATCCGTCGCTGCAACCTCACCTGCAAGCACTGTTATTCGGTTTCTGCAGACATAGATTTCAAGGGTGAGCTGAGCACCGACGAGGCCTATACCGTTATGGACGACCTGAATACCTTTGGTGTTCCTGTCCTGATCCTGTCGGGCGGTGAACCGTTGATGCGGCCCGACATTTTTGACATTTCACGACGTGCGAAAGCGTTGGGTTTTTACGTAGGCCTGTCCAGTAACGGCACCCTGATTACTGAAGACAACATTCAGCAGATTGCCGACGCCGGCTATGATTATGTGGGCATCAGCATTGACGGCCTTGAGCAAACCCATGACGAATTCCGTCAGAAAAAAGGCGCCTTTGCCGCTTCCATGAAAGCGGTCAGGCTCTGCAAGGACGCGGGCATCAAAGTGGGTCTGCGTTTCACCCTCACCCAGGATAACGCACCGCAGCTGCCAGACATGCTCAGGCTGCTGGACGAGCACGATATTGACAAGTTTTACCTGTCACACCTGAACTACTCCGGCCGGGGCGGTCGTAACCGCAAGCGGGACGCGTGGTATGACATGACCCGGGATGCCATGAACCTGCTGTTCAACCATTGCCATGAAGAACTGAAGCGCGGCATTGAGCGGGAATATGTAACTGGCAATAACGACGCCGATGGCCCGTTTCTGTTGCAGTGGGCCGCGGAGCATTACCCCGACCAGGTGCCGGCTCTTGAACAGCGGCTGATGAACTGGGGCGGCAATTCCTCAGGCGTGAATATCTCCAATATCGACAACCTGGGGGTTGTCCACCCGGACACCTTCTGGTGGGACTACAACCTTGGCAATGTGCGCGAAAAGCCCTTTTCCCGCATCTGGTCCGAAGCGGATGACGAGCTGATGGAAGGCTTGCGCCAGCTACCTCGCCCGGTCAAAGGCCGGTGCGCCCGGTGCAAGTACCTGGCCATCTGCAACGGCAACACCCGGGTCCGGGCCTACAATATGTCCGGTGATTTCTGGGAAGAAGACCCGGGCTGTTACCTCACCAACGAAGAGATTGGCGTTCTCGACATGCCCAGGCGCGTCGCCGCCCCGGTGATCGGGATTCCGGTCCACAACCTGTAAGGAATGCATCATGACAATCAGCCAGAGAAAGAAACGCCTGGTGGAATTCCAGCTGGCAGAGCAACCTTTCCGGGCCGGCGAGGTTGCCATTGTCGGCGCTGGTCCGGGGGACCCCGGACTATTGACACTCAGGGCCCTGATGCTGATCCAGCAGGCTGACGCAGTGGTTTACGACCGGTTGGTGTCGCCACAGATCATGGAACTGGTGAACCCTCTCGCAGAACGGTTTCATGTGGGAAAAGCCAGCGGATGCCACTCCGTTCCCCAGGAAGACACCAATGAACTACTGGTACAACTGGCCATAAAACAGCGCCGCGTAGTACGGCTGAAAGGCGGAGACCCTTATATCTTTGGTCGTGGTGGCGAGGAGGCAGAGTTCCTGGTGGAGAACGATATTGATTTTCTGGTGGTCCCTGGAATCACTTCTGCTTCCGGCTGCGCGTCCTATTGCGGCATCCCCCTGACACACAGGGACTACGCGCAAAGCGTTACCTTCGTAACCGGGCACCGTAAAGCGGACCATGCCTTTGAACTCAACTGGAAGGTGCTGGCCGCGCCGGGACAGACCCGGGTGTTCTACATGGGGCTGCATAACGCTCCTACGATTGTCCGGGAGCTGACCGCCCATGGCCTGTCAGGTGACTGCCCCGTGGCCCTGGTGGAGCGTGGCACCACATCGCAACAGCACATGGCCGTAACGACGCTCACCAATCTGGAGCAAACCATTGCAATGGAAGGCTTCCAGCCACCCACGCTGATCATTGTTGGTGAGGTTGTACAACTGGCAGAAAAACTGGCGCAACCGGTTCAGGCCGGCTGGGACAGCGCCTTAACCAGTCTGGCTGCTGCCCATGCAACGCTGCGTCCCGCATAAGGCGAGATCAGCGACCTTTATCAATACTGCAAACGGGAAGCTCGATGCAAAAAACTCTGAACGTCCTGATGCTGAGCGCAGGCCTGCTGACTGCGCCTCTGGTTATGGCCAGCACAGATACGCCCACCGAAACCCTGTATCAGCAACACTGTGCAAGCTGCCATGGCAGTGACCGCCTGGGTGGAATGGGGCCGGCCCTGCTACCCGAAAACCTCTCGCGCCTGAAACAAAGCCAAGCCGAAGCGGCTATCCGTGAGGGCCGGCCCGCCACCCAGATGCTTGGCTTTGCCGACACATTGAGCGACGAATCCATTACCGCTCTCGCCGACTATATCTACCAGCCACCGGCACAGGAGCCGGCCTGGGACAAACGCGAAATTGTAGGCAGCCACCTGCTGCCACACCCTTCAGGCTCACTGCCCGATACGCCGGCGTACAGTGCCGATATGATGAACCTGTTCCTGGTGGTGGAAATTGGTGACCACCACGTTACCCTGCTTGACGGCGACAGCATGGAACCCATCCACCGTTTCGCCAGCCGCTATGCCCTGCATGGCGGGCCCAAGTACAGCCCCGACGGCCGCTACGTCTATTTTGGCTCTCGCGATGGCTGGATTACCAAGTATGATCTCTACAACCTCAAAGTGGTTGCAGAAGTCCGTTCCGGCATCAACATGCGCAATATCGCCGTATCTGCCGATGGCAAGCATGTGCTGGCTGCCAACTATCTGCCTCACACCCTGGTCCTGTTCGATGCAGACAACCTCGACCTCCTGGAAATTATCCCGGTGGAAAATGATGCAGGTGAAAGCTCCCGGGTGAGCGCAGTTTACGCAGCGCCACCGCGCAACAGCTTCATTGCGGCGCTGAAAGATATTCCCCAGGCCTGGGAAATCACGGTAGAAAATAATCAGGCTCGCTTACGCAAAATGCAAACGGACACCTGGCTTGACGACTTCTTTTTCGATCCGGATTACGAGCACCTCATCGGCGCCGCCCGCGATGGCAAGCACGGTCTGGTTATCAATCTGGACACCGGGGAGACGACCGCCGAGCTGCCCTTGCCGGGCATGCCTCATCTGGGCTCCGGCATAACCTGGGATTACAACGGATCCCGGGTTATGGCCACGCCCCACTTCCGCACAGGCGCCGTCTCTATCATTGATATGGATAGCTGGAAGGTCATCAAGACCCTGGAAACAGCTGGCCCGGGGTTCTTCATGCGCAGCCACGAAAACTCCCGCTACGCCTGGGTCGACGTTTTCTTTGGCCCTAACAAAGACAAGGTCCACGTGATTGACAAGCAGACCCTGGAAATTGTGAAAACACTACAGCCGGAACCCGGTAAAGTTGCAGCCCATGTCGAGTTTGACCGTGAGGGTAAAAAACTGCTGCTGAGCATCTGGGATGAAGACGGCGCCGTGATTGTCTACGACGCCGATACGCTGGAGGAAGAGAAGCGCATCCCGATGAACAAGCCCTCGGGAAAATACAACGTATGGAACAAGATTAATTACGAAGAAGGAACCAGCCACTAGGCGTCTGCAGCGGTTCCTTCAGCGAGTTAAGCCGGCTCAGGTCTTCAAACGGTTTAGCTCGCTATCCAGTATCTCAACTTCCTTGTCCAGGGAGTCGCCACTTCCTCGTAACCGCTGCGCCAACTCCCGAAGATCCTGAGCCGCATCACCAATTTCCGTGAGGTTCTGGTTAATTTCTTCACTCACGGAGCTTTGCTCCTCAGCAGCCGTTGCTACCTGAGTAACATGTTCAACAATCGTGGCTATACGTGTTACGACAGCGGCCAGTGAATGATCGGCTTCACGGGTTCCATCAACCGCCATAGCTGCCCGGCTAACACCCTCATCGATGACCGAGACCGTCTGATGCACATCCTGCTGCAGGCCTTCAATCATCTCGCTGACGTCATCCGTTGACCTCCGGGTGCGAGAAGCCAATGTACGGACCTCATCTGCAACCACGGCAAAGCCCCGGCCCTGTTCGCCGGCCCGGGCTGCTTCAATGGCCGCATTCAGGGCCAGCAGGTTGGTTTGCTCCGACACTCCCCGAATCACATCGAGAATACGATTGATCTCATCACTCCGGTGGGCAACCTGGCTAATCGCCTTGCCGGCTTCGTCCATATCAGCCGCTAATGCACTCACGCCTTCAACGGCTGAGCCCAGGGTTGTTTGTGTAAACCGGATACCATCCTGAGCCTGCTGGGCATTGCTGGCAGACTCACTGGCAAAGCCTGCCACTTCTCCAGCTGCAGCCGACATTTCATTCATGGCAGCAACGACGCTGTCCATCTCACGATGTTGTCTGGCCGAATTTTCATCCGTTTCCTGAGCGATCGAACTCACATCGGAGGCTTGCTGATGTACCCGCACATTAACCGCTTTCAGGTCGTTGATCATAGAGCGCAAGCGCTCAAGGAATGTATTAAATCCACCTGCCAGCTCAATCAGCTCGGCGTGGGTATCAATTTCCAGCTCCCGGGTCAGGTCGCCTTCGGCACTGCTGAGGTTATTCATGCGATCACGAATTACCTCTATGGGGCGTACAACTGAGCGGACCAATGCAATCAACAACAATACCGACAGTACTGACACCACAACGCCGACAAGTAACTGGCGTTCCGCTGTTGCTGCCACCTCGTCTGAAAGTAGTGAGATAATATTATCAAGCTCTCCCAGGGCGGCTGCACGTGGCAGCTCAATCAACAACGACCACTCCCGCCCTGTGTCTGCAATACGCACGGGGTATGAAACTGCCAGGGTTTCACCGTCGTCATAACGGCCACCGGATTGATGCAGGCTGGTCATCTCGCCGGCAAGCTCAGGCATTACTTCCCGCAGCGGTCTCGCCAATGCATGCCCGTAATGACTGCCCGCAACAATCAGGCCTTTCTCGCTCAGCAAAGTGACTCGCGAATCCCCACCATACAACTGCTGGCTGACCGATTTCACTTCATTCTGCAGGGTATCAAGATTGATATCGACCCCCACGACACCATCAAACGTACCTTCGGTCAGTATCGGCACAACCAACGTGGTAACCAGCTTACTGTATCCATCCTCGATCTCGTAATTGTATGGCTCCATGATGCAGGCGCTTTTGGTTTCCATGGGACAGAAATACCACTCTGCCTCCCGATCACCGAACTCGTTCCGGGTTTCGTCGTATTTCTCGTCCGGATCATCAACCTGTTCAACCTGGATATCACCATTACGGTCACGAAAATAATATATCTCCAGGGTGCCTATCTCCGTACTATGGTCCTCTACGCCACCGGTAAAATAACGATCCTGGCCGTCGTACGCATCTGGCTCAAACTGGGCATAAATAGTACTCAGGTGTTCTTCTGAAACCAGTACCGAGCGCACCGCATCAGAAAGTGCACTGCGACTGATCCGTGCCGAGGCGCCGCCGGTGATGTTTTCCTCAATGATATTGCCCAGCACATCCGGAACTTTGAACGCAGCGTTAAACTTGCCGCTTACCTCCTCACCAAATTCCCCAGCGGTCGCAGACAATCGATCCATCACAATATCCTGTACCAGCGTGCTGGTTTCGGACGTAAGGCGTTGCTCCATATTATTCAGAGACATTTGCGCCGTTATCACCATACTGATTCCCATCACCAGCAAAAGACTGATAACAAGAGCATATAGCTTTATCTTAAGCGATAGCTTATTCATATGAAGAAAACCTTTTGAACACTTCCGTCGGGTAAATAGGTGGCTACATTTACTATTAGCGACCCGCCGGTACAATTCTTTACCCCCCCTTTGTTGGTTTTATGTAACCTCATCACCAGGAAGGTCTTATCGGAAGAACAGAAAAGCCTTAATGATTTAAGTCATTTCCAGTACCATCATTCTGTTAGAATCATTGGCACATTACTCAGCGGTACGAGCACAATGACACGTACATTCAGAACCGAAGTGTCCTCATCCCCCTGCATGCTGGGGGAGGACAACCCGGATATCATCCAGCATGAGCCAGCGTCACAGTCCACGGTCCTGCTTAATGGGCTCAGCCGCGTCTTTGGAATAAGACTTGGTGAGAACAAGGACTCTTCAGATGCCCGGTTTCTGAATGACCTTACTTGTCTGTTCCATCAGCAACGGGTTGATGTAGACGCGCAACTGGAGCAGCACGATACTCCCTGGGCCAATGTCTATCTGATCCAGTACGGTATCCTGCGCCTGTTCCGGGAGGCGCCCAACGGAAAAGTTGCGGTACATCACTTCTTTACCGAAGGTGATCTGGTCTGGCCGGTGTTTGGTCGTAGCCGCACAGTTCGCAACACCCTTTGCCTTGCGACGGTTACACCTGCCACTGTCTGGGCGGCTGATTTTTCCCAGTTCCGAGCGGCAATCCAGGCCCACGGGGAAGGTCTCTGGCCACAATTTGCGATGGCTCTGACCGAAGAACTGGCGGAGCTGACCAGTATGCGGGAGTTTCGCAAGCACACCATGCCGGCCAGGGAACGCTACCAGCTACTGGTTGAGGAATATCCGGAACTGGTCAGGCGGGTGCCCGATAACCAGCTGGCTTCCTGGCTGGGGGTTGTGCCTGCTACTTTCTCACGCCTTAAATCCAGCACGGCAAAACCAAACAAATAAGGAAAACAATATGACAGAAATACAGAAAACGCCCACCTGGTCCTCACCGGATGATCAGCCTTTCCGGTATTTTATGCAGGTACGGTATGCGGAGTGCGATGCCCAGAAGGTGGTTTTCAATGCCCGCTACGGGGACTACGTAGATCTTGCCGCTACTGAGTTTCTGCAAACTGTGTCTGATGACCACCCTGCAATAGAATCAGAATTCGATTATCAGGTGGTTAAACTGACCATAGAATGGAAGGCGCCAGCGCGCTCCCGCGACAAGCTGGAACTGTCGGTTCGCGCAACCCATCTGGGGAACACCTCCTTTGAGCTGACGATAGACATTCACAATGCAGAAACCGGGCAATACCTTGCCAGGGGCGAAATGATCGGGGTTGCCGTCGACCCGGAAACGCTGAGCAAAATCCCCATCCCGGAGGCGCTTAAAGAAGCCATGGAACAGGGCGCCAGAAACCGGCTTGTTGATCACGCGGGGCTTTTCACAGCCCCGCAGGCAAACAGAGCCTGATCAGAAGGCCCAGACCATCGCCATCAACACCCCCCAGGCCAGCAAGGACGCGGCCATAACGGTGTAAGTAGCCGACATGGTAATCACATCGTTAGGGCTACGATGGCACAGTGCGCGAAGCCCCTGATACACAAGTGTGCACGACAAAGCCATAGCAACCAGCACCACAACAACACTGAACATCACGGCCGGCACCAGCAGCGCAAGTGAAGACAGCCACAAAGGCACAGGCGCTATCGCCGCCAGCAAATACGCATTGTTATAACTGATCTCCAGCTTGTGGCCTTCTACGACTGCCTGTATCAGCCACCCCATCACAAAGAAGGTTAATAACTCTGCCAGGAAAAGAATGGTGGTAATAAAGCGCCATTCCTTGCCCGCGAACCCGGGAAGAAAGTCATCCCCATAATGAGTTCCGGCATAATACAGGAGCACTGGCGGTAGCAGTGATAACGGCACCACAACAAACCAGGCAAGCACGGGAATGGAAAGCTGACGGCGCTGAAGTTCAGCCCAGCCTCCGTTGCTGGAAAACGGAAGTTTAAGCAAGCTTGAAACATTCATGTTGGACCTCCTTGCTCTCGGGCGGAGGCATTTGCCTCTCGGGACAGCGTCTGTAATATTATCATCGTTTCTAACTACTCTTTTTAGGCGCAGAAAGCCTGACCGTCAACGTACCAGGATGATCTTGAACAAGTCAGATACCCGGCGCAAACCAAAAAACCAGACGTTCTGGGTGTTTTTCCCGGCAGCGAGCCTGCTGGCTGCCTTGGCCGTACCCCTGTCAGTCTGGGCTGTCTGGTCAGGCACGGGCTGGCCTGCGGGATTGCTTGGCACTGGTCATGGGCATGAGCTGATTTTTGGTTTCGCCCTGGCGGTTATCGCCGGTTATACTCTGGGCCCCCAGCCCGCCTCTGTTGTCTATCCCCTGTTTGGGCTTTGGCTGGCTGCACGGCTGAGCTGGTTCTTCTGGCCAGACAGCCTCCTGGCGCAAACTCTCAGCCCTGCCTTTACCCTGCTGCTGGCCTGGCATGTTGTGCCGCGCTTCAATGCCGCCAAGAAGTGGCGAAACAAGATGGTTGGGCCCCTCATCCTCGTTCTCTGCCTATTGGCTGCACTGGTCGGGCTTGCCGAAGCACTCGGGCCATTTGATACGTCGTGGCTTCCGGGGCACTTGCAGCTGATGCACTCGGCGATCGCCGGATTACTCCTGCTGATGACCTTTATGGGCGGAAGAGTCATAGCACCTGCTGTTGCAGGCACTCTGGAAAAGAAAGGGATCCCTCTTGAAGCACGGGTTCAGCCACGGATTGAAGGGGCACTGATTGTAACGCTGGGCTGTACCGTTTTCCTGACAGCATTTCCGGCTGCCAACCCGGTTGCGGGCAGCCTTCTGGTGATTGCTTCGGGACTGATCACCCTGCGAACCCTGCGCTGGAAGCTGTGGCTTTGCCCGGAAAGACCCGACTTACTGGTTCTGGGCCTGGGCTATGTATGGCTTGCTGTTGGTGCTTTGCTTACCGGCGCTGCATTGTTGTTGGGCAAGACTCCGGCACCGGCTTTGCATGTGATCACTATAGGCGCGCTTGGCGTCCTCTCCACCAGCATTATGCTGCGTTTAGCCTGGCAGCGCGGCCACCGTAAGCCACCGGCGACAACAGACGTTACACTTATCGCAACCCTTCTGTCCGGTGCTGCTATAAGCCGGCTTGTGGCCGGCAGCGCCCCTTTCAGCTCACCTGCACTTTTATGGCTCTCTGCAGGTTTATGGGCAGTGACCTACTTCTGGGTGTTTATAAGACTCCAAACCCTCAGAAAACATGCAAAAAAGCGGCAGAAATGAATGGCTACCTCTCCTGCGCCAACTCAAAGTTTTGTTACCCAATTGGTAGTATTACCACTATAACCAATTGAAATAAAACGATTTTATCCACCTTAAAAAGAGCCCCTCTCTATAGCTGAAAGCCACTCCTGTCCCAGACACGCTTTCCTTGACAAATATCATGATTGATCATGAGCTTCACTTAGCACAATAGTGTCATTAAGCCCGACAACCACATTCATTGGGGGTCAGGGCATGCTAACCAAGGGGGCATTTTTATGGCTAAAACCAACGCTGATATCGAACACTGGGATGTCGAAAGCGAGGAATTCTGGGAACGGGAAGGCAAGGGCATTGCGTCCCGCAACCTGTGGATATCTATTCCAAGTCTGATGATGGGGTTTGCCATCTGGCTGATGTGGGGAATGATCACCACACAGATGCAGAGTCTGGGCTTCCCTTTCAGTATTGATCAGCTTTTCAGTCTGTCTGCAATCGCAGGCCTTTCGGGCGCCACGCTGCGGATTCCAGCGTCGTTCATGATCAAAATTGCCGGTGGCCGGAACACGGTTTTCCTGACCACAGCTCTGCTGATGATCCCGGCAGCCGGAACCGGCTTCGCCCTGATGAACCCGGACACTCCGTTTATTGTGTTCCAGGCACTGGCACTGCTCTCTGGCATTGGTGGTGGTAACTTTGCCTGCTCCATGAGCAATATCAGCGCTTTCTACCCCAAGAACAGACAGGGTTATGGCCTGGGAATGAACGCCGGGCTTGGTAACTTTGGCGTTACCACTATGCAGATTCTGATCCCGTTGGTGATGACGGCGGGCGTATTCGGCGTTCTTGCCGGCGACTCCATGCAACTACAAAGCCCCAGCGGCACGCTCATTGGGCGCATAGAGGCAGGCACCGACACCTGGATCCAGAACGCCGGATTTATCTGGCTGGTTTTTCTGATTCCCCTGGCCTTCGCCGGCTGGTTCGGCATGAATAACCTGAAGGTGGTTACCCCGAACCCGGGTAGCCCGGCTTCTGCGTTTGGTAAAATTCTCGGGCTTTACGGTGTGGGAATTCTCACATCTGTAATCGGCGTCTGGGCGCTGAGCATCATGAACATGTGGCTCGCCCTGCCACTGACCATTATTTTGACCGTAGTTCTGCTACGGCTGATCCCCGGTAAAATCAAGCCAAACATCAAGAACCAGTTTGCCATCTTTGGCAATAAGCACACCTGGTCCATGACTGTGCTGTACATCCTGACCTTTGGCTCGTTCATTGGTTTCTCGGCAGCACTGCCCCTGTCGATCAGCGTTATTTTTGGCAACATGATGGAGGTAGCAGCAGACGGCACCGTAACCCGCGTTGTGAACCCGGACGCCCCCAGCGCAATGACCTGGGCCTGGATGGGGCCGTTCGTAGGCGCCCTCATCCGCCCGGTCGGGGGCTGGATTTCCGACAAAATGGGGGGATCGATCGTTACCCAGATCATCTCTGTCATCATGGTTGTGGCATCCGTGGCAACCGGTTATGTAATGATGCTGGCTTATAACTCCACCGATCCGAACAACTACTTTGCCCTGTTCCTGATTCTGTTCATCGTGCTGTTCGCCGCCAGCGGCATTGGCAACGGCTCCACCTTCCGCAGCATCGGTTACATTTTTGACCAGCAACAAAAAGGCCCTGTCCTCGGGTGGACCAGCGCCATTGCCGCCTATGGTGCCTTTATTGCACCCAAACTTATGGGCCAGCAAATCCAGGCGGGCACACCGGAACTGGCCATGTACGGCTTCGCAGTGTTCTACGCACTCTGCCTGGTGGTGAACTGGTGGTTCTATCTGCGCAAAGGCGCCTACATCAAAAACCCGTAATGCATGTGTTCCAGGCCGGCGAACTCGCGCCGGCCAAAATCGACAGGGAGTAACATCACGATGATCGTGCCAACCAAAACGCAGCAGCATCGCGCACTTGGCCTTTCCACCCTGGCCTTCACACTCTGCTTTGCTGTATGGACAATTTTTTCCATTATCGGCATCCGCATTGCTGAAGACCTGGGTCTTTCAGACACTCAGCTTGGCCTGCTAATGGCCACCCCCATCCTGACGGGTTCAATCAGTCGTCTGTTTCTGGGCATCTGGACAGACCGCTACGGCGGTCGCTGGGTGTTCGGCATACTCATGCTTACCACGGCTGCATGCGTTTACCTGCTGACTTTTGCCACGACTTACCCGATGTTGCTGGTTGGCGCCCTGGGGGTTGGCCTTGCCGGTGGCTCGTTTATTGTAGGTGTTGCCTACGCAGCGGCCTGGTTTGAACCAGCCCGCCAGGGCACAGCACTGGGAATTTTCGGAGCGGGTAACGTAGGGTCTGCAGTCACCAACTTCGGCGCTCCTTTCCTGCTGGTCGCACTTGGCTGGGAAGCTACCGCGCAGGTCTACGCCACCGTGCTGGCGATTATGGGTGTCGCCTTTATCCTGCTGGCCAAAGAGGACCCGGTTTCTGCTAACCGTAAGAAAGACGAAGAGCAACGGTCGTTTCTTGAGCAAATGGCTCCGCTCAAAGACCTGCGGGTCTGGCGCTTTTCGCTTTATTACTTTTTCGTTTTCGGGGCCTTTGTCGCGCTGGCACTATGGCTCCCGCACTATCTGATCGGCGTTTACGGCCTGGATATCCGCACAGCGGGCATGATTGCCGCGCTCTACACCATCCCTGCTTCCCTGTTCCGTATCCTTGGCGGCTGGATGTCTGACCGTTTTGGTGCCCGGCGTGTGATGTACTGGACGTTTATTGCCTCGGTGGTCTCTACCTTTCTGCTGAGCTACCCACCCACAGACTATATTGTGCACGGTATTGACGGTGACATCAGCTTCACACTGGAAGTAAATCTGCCTGTATTTATTGTCCTGATTTTCACCCTGGGCTTTTTCATGTCTCTGGGAAAAGCGGCCGTTTATAAACACATTCCTGTGTACTACCCGATGCACGTAGGCGCTGTTGGTGGTGTCGTTGGCATGATTGGCGGGCTTGGTGGTTTTATTCTGCCACTGACCTTTGGCGTCCTGAACGACGTAACCGGCATCTGGCAGAGTAACTTTATGCTGATGTTTGTGATTGTTGCCGCCGCCCTGGCGTGGATGCATTACGCCATCCGTTCCGCTGAACGGGTCGAGTGGGCAGCCAATGAAGAACAGACCGATTTGCCGGAACTGGCATCGCCTCAGCTCTTCTACCCTTTAAACCGCCAGCCGGACGAGGACAAGAGTACAAACTGATGGCAGCATAGAAGCCGGTGGCCGCTACTTGCGCGGCCACCGGCTTGTTACTCCGGCGCAACCTGAGCGTTGGTCACTACTCAGAAAATAACCGGCTTGGCCATGGCCAGGTGAAAGATAGCCGATACCTGCAGTAAAGCCAGAACCGCTGCCACTACGCGCACCGGGCGGGACACAGTCACTTTCAGAGCAAACAGACCGGCGGCAATGTAGCCCAGAAGCAACAGGATTTTGCCCAGTAGCCAGCCCTGAGTCAGTGGGTTCCAGCTACCGGCTACCAACAGGCTGATGGCAGCAACAAGCAGTATTGTGTCGTTGGCATGGGGAATCCAGCGCAGCGGGGTCTGACGCCAGGCCGGCTTTCCTACAGCATCCAGCAGTAAGCGTAAGGCAAACAGGGCCACTGTAAGATAGGCTGTGGTCATGTGAAGATGCTTCAGGATCAGGTAAGTGCTCATAAATCATTCCATTGTGAATCAAAACGATAGCGGCATTGTACGCAAAAATACTACCAATCGGGTATGTTATTTCTGATCCGCTACATTTAACATATAAACAACATATATGTATTAGCAGGAACGAACATGCAGGCTATACCAACGACAGATCAGGCCACCTCCCCCAGCGTCAGCCAGCTTTTCGGCTACCCTTTTCGCATTTTCTTTCTCTCGATGACCATCCTGGCACTACTGGTCATCCCCCTTTGGGTTTTACAGGTAACCGGTGCTATTAACCTGCCCCTGGCAATGCCGGGGCTGTTCTGGCATCAGCACGAAATGCTGTTTGGTTTTCTGTCCGCCGCCATAGCCGGATTCCTGCTGACCGCTGTTTGTGTCTGGACACAGACAGAGCGTACCCACGGTTTCCGACTGGTATTACTGTGGGGCGTCTGGCTGGCCGGGCGTCTGCTCCTGGCACTGGGAGCTGACCTGCCAGACTGGCTGATTCAGGGGTTCAACCTGGCCTTCCTGCCGCTGGTCATGCTGGATGCCGGCTGGCGTATCTGGCACGCCAGACAAAAACGCCAGATTATGATCATGGTGGTTCTGGGCTTGCTGTGGCTGATGCAGATAGGGTTTGTTACCCGTCTGGACATGGCCTACAGCCATGGCGCACTGATTATGGCCCTGGCGTTGATCAGCATTGTCGGCGGCCGCATTACACCTGCATTCACAACCGGCTGGCTGCGCAAGCAGGGGCTGGACCCCAGCGCCATAAAAACCAGCCCGGGGCTGGATATGGCCACATTATTCTCCATGATTTTACTGACCGCTTCGCTGGTGACTGGGTGGCAGACCCTTACCGGTATTCTCGCGGTCATTGCCGGTACCCTTACACTGATTCGTCTTTATAACTGGAAAGGCTGGCTGGCCCGCACGGAACCCCTCTTATGGGTACTTCACCTCTCCATCCTGTGGGTACCGGTTTCGCTGTATCTGCTGGCAGGCACGCTGTTCGCTGACTGGCCTTCAAACGCATGGAGCCACGCGGCCGGCACAGGCGCTATCAGCTGCCTGATCCTGGGTGTTATAGCCCGGGTAACGCTTGGACATACTGGCCGCCCGCTTGTGCTTCCCAAAGGCATGGTGATTGCCTTTATAGCAGTGCAGTTGTCAGCACTGATTCGTGTGGTTACCGCTTTCGACATCATTCCCTGGCACCCTGGAATTGGCAGCAGCAGCCTGCTCTTTATTTTTGCCTACGGAATGTATCTGGTGCGCTATACCCGGATAATTGCCAGCCCCAGACCGGATGGCCGTGCAGGCTGACAGCCGCTGCCGTCTTTGAAGGGCAGGTTCGTGGGGAGCCTGCCCTTTTTTTATCTGCCCTTCCTGCTCGTAAACAGACAGCTTGCTTGCAACTCAGCCGTTTAAGCGTTAATTATCCACTAATGGTCAATAGCAACCGGTGAAATAAACGGTAAAGTATCCTTCATATCATTCTGTAACAGAGACTACGGCAATATGAACCCGGATCATTTTGATAAAGAAGACCTGATAAAATGCGGTCATGGCGATCTGTTCCCGGGCGCCATGCGGCTGCCCATAGACGAAATGCTGATGGTTGACCGTATCACCCATATAGCCGACGACGACGGCCTGTATGGTAAAGGCAGTCTGGTGGCAGAGCTGGACATCAACCCGGACCTCTGGTTTTTCAAAGTGCACTTTGTAGACGACCCGGTGATGCCTGGCTGCCTTGGGCTTGATGCCATGTGGCAGTTAGTCGGTTTTTTCCTGGCCTGGGGCGGTGGTGAAGGCAAAGGCCGCGCTCTGGGATCTGGAGAAGTAAAGTTCACCGGTCAGGTTCTGCCGACCAATAAAAAAGTGCGCTATTACCTCGATATCAAGCGTGTGGTCAGACGTAAGCTTACTCTGGCCATTGCAGATGGACGCATGGAAGTGGATGGCCGGGAAATCTACACAGCCAAAGACCTTCGGGTTGGTATGTTCACTTCCACCGACGATTTTTAGGAGCTAACAAGATGCGTCGTGTAGTTATCACCGGCATGGGGATTGTCTCCAGCCTCGGCACCAACCAGAAAGAAGTCACCCGCTCCCTGAAGGAGTCCATACCCGGCATAGGTTTCAGCCAGGAAGCCAAGGACAACGGCCTGCGCAGCCATATATGCGGCCAGATCGACCTGGACCTTCCGGAGCTGATCAATCGCAAACTGTTGCGTTTTATGTCTCCTGCAGCTGCTTATTCATACTTGGCAGCGTGTGAGGCCATTGAACAGGCAGGCCTCAGTAAGGAACACCTGACAGCCAACAGCACAGGGTGTGTCTTCGGTACCGGCGGCGCCTCAACGGTGCAGCTGCTGGATGCTATTGATACTCACCGTGACCGGGGCATTCGCCGGGTTGGCCCCTACCGGGTACCCCGCACTATGGGCAGCGCCATTAACGCGTCCATCTCCACCGCTTTTGGCATTACCGGCATCAACTATGGCATCACGTCAGCATGCGCAACCAGTGCCCACACCATTGGCCACGCTGCAGACCAGATCGCACTTGGTCGCCAGGATGTGATGCTGGCCGGCGGCGGCGAAGACATCCACTGGACACTGAGCCTTATGTTCGACGCCATGGGTGCGCTTTCAACCAAGTACAACGACACGCCGGGCGTGGCTTCACGCACCTACGACAAAGACCGGGATGGCTTTGTTATCTCCGGCGGCGGTGGCACTGTGGTTCTGGAAGCGCTTGAGCACGCAGAAGCCCGGGGCGCCGATATTATTGCCGAAGTGGTCGGTTTTGGTGCGACGTCCGACGGCGCAGACATGGTGGCGCCCAGCGGTGAAGGTGCGGTTCGTTGCATGCAGCAGGCCATGAAGAACCTTGATGGCGAAATCAGCTACATCAACACCCACGGCACCAGCACGCCTGCTGGTGATATTACTGAGCTTGAAGCCCTGAAACAGACCTTTGGTGACAAGATTCCGCCACTGAGCTCCACCAAACCCCTGTGCGGTCATGCCCTGGGTGCTGCCGGTGTCCATGAGGCTGTGTACAGCCTGATCATGCAGCGGGAGGGCTTTATTGCACCCTCAGCCAACATCCAGAACCTGGACGAAGGCGCTGAGGGTTACCCGATTGTCCGCTCACGCCAGGATAACCAGAACCTTGACCTTGTTATGAGTAACAGTTTCGGTTTTGGCGGCACCAACGCCACGCTGGTGTTCAAAAAGCACTGATTCTAGGAGAATCGTGCAGAGCGATATTCAGCCGGCGAAGTGCCCATCCAGCGCTTGAACGCCCGGCTGAATGCGCTTAACTCTGAAAAACCAAGCTGCTCGGCAATTTCCACCAGCGGCTTGCTTTTGTCCTGCATGTAAGTCAGCGCTTGTTTTCGACGCACATCTTCCAGCAGCCGGGCAAAGGTCAACCCTTCCCGTTTCAGTTTTTTGTGAAGCGTGTACCGGCTCATGTGTAACTGGGCTGCAACCACTTCAACACCCACCTTGCCCCGGGCAAGCTGAATGCTGATCAGCGTACTTACCTTGTTACTTAATGAAACCCGCACCACCTCTGGATTCAGAGGCTCTGACGCCATTCTTTATTCCTCCTGACTCAAAATACCGACCACTCACTTTCAGCCTACAGCGTACACGTGTTAGCTGAAACGAATCAATTATACGTTTGAGCAGGATCAAGGGAAAGTACAGCCGCCTGCGGCAGAATAGCCCGTCACTGATTTATCCCGGAGCCCACATGAACATCCCGGAATTACTGGCGCCTGCCGGTACCCCAAAACACCTTGAAACAGCCTTTGCCTACGGTGCCGATGCCGTCTATGCCGGCCAGCCACGCTACTCGCTGCGAGTGCGCAACAACAGCTTCAAGGATGCGGCAGCCATAGGCGCCGGCATCCAGCGTGCCCACGAACTGGGCAAACAGTTTTATCTGGTCTCAAATATCGCCCCCCATAACGACAAGGTGCGCTCCTATCTGCGGGACCTGGCCCCCATACTGGAGCACAAGCCGGATGCACTGATCATGTCAGACCCGGGCCTGATTATGCTGGTAAAAGAACAGTGGCCGGACCAGCCGATTCACTTGTCTGTGCAGGCCAATGCCGTGAACTGGGCGACCGTTGAGTTCTGGCGTCGCCAGGGCATCAGCCGGGTTATCCTCTCCCGGGAGCTTGCCCTTGGTGAGATCCGCGATATTCGGGAGCGAGTGCCGCAAATGGAGCTGGAGGTATTTGTTCACGGCGCCCTGTGCATGGCTTATTCCGGGCGTTGCCTGCTTTCTGGCTATATGAACCACAGGGATGCCAACCAGGGCGCCTGTACCAACGCCTGCCGCTGGAACTATAAAGAAGTGCAGCACACCCATGATCAGACCGGCGACCTGATTGCCTCCTCTGCCGCCAGTGATGTCCGGAATGCCGAGCCCAAAGAGATTCTGCTGGAAGAACCCAACCGCCCCGGCAGCTTTATTCCCGCATACGAAGATGAGCACGGCACTTACATCATGAACTCCCGGGATCTTCGGGCAGTGCAGCATGTTGCGGAACTGGCTGCCATGGGTGTTCACTCCCTGAAAATAGAGGGACGCACCAAAAGCACCTACTACGTTGCCCGCACGACGCAAGTCTACCGCCACGCTATTGACCAGGCAGTCCAGGGAAAGCCGTTCGACATGAACCTGATGAATCAACTGGAGGCGCTGTCCAACCGGGGCTACACCGAAGGTTTCCTGCGCCGGCACCTGCCGCAGGAATATCAGACCTATGAAAAAGGCTCTTCGTACCTGGGAACCCAGCAGGTCGTTGGCACCGTTATGGATGCAGACGATCAGTGGCTCACCATCGATGTCAAAAACAGATTTTCTCCGAACGACCCTCTGGAGCTGATCACACCAGCGGGTAACCTGCAGTTTTCGGCTCCGGTTATGGAAAACCGCAAGGGTGTTGCCATGAGTCATGCACCTGGCAGCGGCCATATTGTGCGTATACCCCGTCCCCCACACATGCCGGAGGCTTTAAGTCACAGCTTCCTGACCCGGATCCTGCCGCCCCGGCCCTGAACCGGCTCCGTATAAACTCATACAACCCTCATTTACATGCGCCAGCCTTCGCCTCTGGCGCATGTATTACGGTATAATTTACTTTCCTTCCTTTTAATACCTGACTAATTTACTCTGGTATTGTATAATCGAAAACCAGAAGCAACAGATCAGCCCCGCAACCGGCACAGGTTGCAGGCAAAACCATAGGGCCTGAGGGCCCGCAAGAGAGAATACGGAGCGACGATCATGGCGACCACCGATCAAGAGGTGACCGAACTGATCAAACGGGAATACGAACACGGTTTCGTGACAGATATCGAAGCACACTCGTTCGAGCCCGGTTTGAATGAAGATGTTATCGCCCGCCTTTCTGCTATCAAGAAAGAGCCGGAGTTTATGCTTGAATGGCGTCTCAACGCCTATCGTCGCTGGCTTGAAATGGAAGAGCCAGACTGGGCGCATCTGGGCTATGACAAAATCGACTACAACTCGATTTCCTATTACTCAGCCCCCAAACGCAAAGAAGACATGCCCCAGAGCCTCGACGAGGTAGACCCCGAGCTCCTGAGAACTTACGAAAAGCTGGGCATTCCACTCCACGAGCGGGAAATGCTGGCCGGCGTTGCAGTAGACGCAGTGTTTGATTCTGTTTCCGTCGCCACGACGTTCAAGGAACCTCTGGCGAAAGCCGGTGTTATTTTCTGCTCGATTTCAGAAGCAATACGCGACTACCCGGAACTGGTCCAGAAATATCTCGGCAGTGTTGTTCCACACACGGACAACTTCTTTGCCGGTCTTAACTCTGCAGTGTTCTCGGACGGAACATTTGTGTATGTGCCCAAGGGCGTTCGTTGCCCCATGGAGCTTTCCACCTACTTCCGCATTAACGCTGCCAACACCGGGCAGTTTGAGCGCACTCTGATCATTGCCGATGAAGGCAGCCACGTCAGCTATCTGGAAGGCTGTACGGCACCCATGCGTGACGAAAACCAGCTGCACGCAGCGGTAGTAGAACTGATCGCCCTGGACGATGCCGAGATCAAGTACTCAACGGTGCAGAACTGGTACCCGGGCGACGAGCACGGCAAAGGCGGTATTTTCAACTTTGTTACCAAGCGCGGCGCGTGCATGGGCAAGAACTCCAAAATCTCCTGGACTCAGGTTGAAACCGGCTCTGCCGTTACCTGGAAGTACCCGAGCTGCATCCTGCGTGGTGAGAACAGCGTGGGCGAGTTCTACTCAGTCGCGCTTACTCACAACTATCAGCAGGCCGACACAGGCACCAAAATGATCCATCTGGGTAAAAACACATCCAGCACGATCATTTCAAAAGGTATCTCTGCTGGCAGAAGCTCCAACGTGTATCGCGGTCTGGTCAAGTTCGGGCCCCGGGCAGAAGGTGCGCGCAACTTTACCGAGTGTGACTCACTGCTGATCGGCGACCGTTGCGGTGCCCACACGTTCCCGTACATCGAAAGCCTGAACAAATCCGCCGTTGTGGAACACGAAGCCACCACGTCTAAAGTCAGCGACGAGCAGATGTTCCTCTGCCGCCAGCGTGGCATAGACCCGGAGCGAGCTGTTTCCATGATCGTGAACGGTTTCTGTAAGGAAGTGTTCAAGGAGCTGCCCATGGAGTTTGCTGTGGAAGCAGGCAAGCTTCTGGAAGTAAGCCTTGAAGGCTCAGTCGGTTAAGTTCATAAAATTTTCAGATTACAGAGAGAAGCCTACACATGCTGAGTATCAAAAACCTGCACGCATCCGTTGAGGGCAACGAAATCCTCAAGGGCATCGACCTGGAGGTAAAAGCGGGTGAAGTACACGCCATTATGGGACCCAACGGCTCGGGTAAAAGTACCCTTGCCCAGGTGCTCGCAGGCAACGATACCTTTGAAGTAACCGCCGGCGAAGTCATCTTCAGTGGTGACGATCTGCTGGAAAAAAAGACCGAAGACCGTGCCCGCGATGGCGTGTTCCTGGCCTTTCAGTATCCGGTAGAAATCCCGGGCGTCAGTAACATGCAGTTCATGCGCACAGCCGTGAACGCCTTGCGCCATCACCGGGGCGAGCCGGAAATGAACGCAGCAGAGTTCATGAAGCTGGCACGCGAGGTTTCAAAGCAGGTAGACCTGGACCCCGCATTTCTCAAGCGCGGTGTTAACGAAGGTTTTTCCGGCGGTGAAAAGAAGCGTAACGAAATCATGCAGGCTCTGATGCTGCAACCGAGCCTGGCCATTCTGGATGAGACCGACTCCGGGCTGGATATCGACGCACTCAAGGTTGTATCCGACGGGGTGAATGCGCTGCGCTCTGAAGACCGCGCCATTCTGATGGTGACCCACTATCAGCGCCTTCTTGACCACATTGTTCCTGACTTTGTACACGTTCTGGCGGATGGCAAGATTGTAAAATCCGGTGGTCGCGAACTGGCTCTGGAACTGGAAGAGCGTGGCTATAGCTGGCTGGGCATTGCAGAAGACGAAGCCACTGAAGCCAGCTCAGCCAATTAAGGAGGTCGCGGAATGAAACCAGCACCTACTCTTTCCACCGCGTTCCTGCAGCCGGCTGGCCAGGCACTGCCGGCACCCTTACTGGAGCTGCGTAAGCAGCGCGGTGCCGCCCTGGTAGACATGCCTCTGCCAACGCGGAAAACGGAAAACTGGAAATACTCCAGCAAGCGCCTGAAGCTTACTGAAGAGATGGCGATTTCGTTGCCGACGACCGGCAAGGCCGGCAGCGCACTGGCTGTTCCTGGCTACAAGGTAGTGTTCACCAACGGCGTGATGATTCCCGAAGCCAGCGAATATCCGGACCTGGACGACATCAGTATCCAGCGCTTCGGCGAGCTATCCGAAGCCCAGGCCAGAGATCTGGCCGAGCGCCTGGACAGCACTCTGGACATGAAGACCGTGCAGTTTGCCGGTCTGAACACTGCCCGGTTTGAGGATGGGCTGGTCATTCGCCTGAATCCGAATGCTGTGCTTGACCAGCCTTTGTTTATTATCAACGAAGTGACAGCCGACGCCAGTGGCTCTGCCTTTCCGCGCATTTATGTAGATGCCGGAGCCAACAGCCAGATCACCCTGGTTGAAGAGTATATTTCCAGCGGGCAGGAGCCGGTCATGGTGAATACTGTGACCGAGTTCACCCTGGCCGAAGGCGCTAACGTCACCAATATCCGCCTGTGCATGGACGGCGAAAACGTTCAGCACATTGGCGCAACCGGTGTGCGTCAGCAGCGCAACTCACGCTTTGAAAGCCACTGCATGGGCTTTGGTGGCCCTCTGCGCCGCCATGACCTGCAGGTCAGGCTCGAAGAGCAAGGCGCCGAGTGCAAGCTCAATGGCGTGGTGGTTACTCAGGGCACTCAACACTACGACAATCACACCACGATTGAGCATATTGCAGCCAATTGTGACAGTGAAGAGACCTACCGCAACATTGCCACGGATAAATCCCATGCAGTGTTTAACGGTCGGATTCATATTCACCAGGACGCCCAGAAGTCCAACGCGAATATGAACAACAAGAACCTGTTGCTCACAACCGGCGCAGAAATTGATACCAAGCCCGAGCTTGAAATCTACGCCGACGATGTAAAGTGTGCTCACGGTGCAACCATTGGACAACTCGACGAAGAGTCGCTGTTTTACCTGGTATCGCGAGGCATTCCCCGTCGTGAAGCGAACGTGCTTCTGACTATGGCATTTATCAATGAGCTGGTTGTCCAGATTCCGGTGGAAGCGGTAAGGGAAACCGTGCATACCCGTCTCAACCAGTTCTTTGATCAAGCATTCCAGGAGGTCTGACCGGTATGAACGATCTGTCCGTGGCAAACACAGTTACCCAAAAGGCGTTCGATGTAGAAGCCGTACGCCGGGACTTCCCCATCCTGTCCCAACAGGTAAACGGAAAGCCACTGGTGTATCTGGACAATGGTGCGTCTGCCCAGAAACCCACCGCTGTTCTGGACGCCATGGACCGCTACTACCGGGAAATGCATTCCAACGTACACCGTGGCGCCCATACCCTGGGCGACCGGGCGACGACCGCATTTGAAGGGGCCAGGGAAACCGTTCGCCGCTTTCTGAATGCAGCCAGCACCCGGGAAATCATCTGGACCCGGGGTACCACCGAGGCCATCAACCTGGTGGCCAATGGCCTGGCGCCACGCCTCAAGGCCGGGGACGAAATTCTGGTGAGCCATATGGAGCATCATGCCAACATCGTCCCCTGGCAGATGATCGCTGAGCGCACGGGCGCCAGGGTAGTCCCGGTCCAGATCACGCCCCAGGGCGAACTGGATATGGACTCCTTCTACAGCCTGCTGAATGAACGCACCCGTATCCTGGCTATAAGCCATGTATCCAACGTACTGGGCACCATCAATCCGGTTGCCGAGCTGATAAAGCACGCAAAAGCGCGCGATATTATCACTCTGCTGGACGGTGCTCAGGCGGTACCTCACTTCCAGCCGGATATGCAGGCTCTGGATTGTGATTTCTATGTTTTCTCATCCCATAAGCTGTTCGGGCCTACCGGCATCGGCGTACTTTATGGAAAAGCAGCCCTGCTGGAGGAGATGCCTCCTTACCAGGGGGGCGGCGAGATGATTGAAAGAGTGACCTTCCAGCGTACGACCTGGAACACTCTCCCGTACAAGTTTGAGGCAGGCACACCGGCCATCGCCGAGGCCGTCGGCCTTGCAGCCGCACTTGATTACCTCGACAGCCTCGACAGGCCCGCGATGGAGTCTGCTGAAAACGCCTTAATGAAGCGTGCCGAGCAACTGGTTGAAACTGTGCCAGGCATGTCCATAATTGGTACTGCAGAGAACAAGGTGCCGGTTATGTCCTTTAAAATTGAGGGTTTGCACCCCAGTGATATAGGCACCCTGCTTGACCAGCAAGGCATCGCAATTCGGACAGGGCATCATTGCGCCATGCCGCTGATGGATTTCTACGGAGTTCCCGGTACAGCGCGGGCCTCCTTTGCGTTCTATAATACACAGAGCGAGGTGGAGCAGTTGTTTGCCGCCTTGCTGAAAGTTCAGCGCCTGTTTGCCTGATGGAGGAGACACCATGACAACCGAAGTCTTCACGCCGACCGTAGGTGTCACCATGACACCAAGTGCCGTCAAGCACGTGCGTAAGCAACTCGACAAAGCATCCGGTGCCAAAGGCATTCGGCTGACGATCAAGAAAAGCGGATGCTCCGGCTTCAAGTACGAAACCCAGTGGGTTGATGAGGCCCTGGCGGACGATACAGTCTTCCACATTGATGGCGTTGATGTGTTCGTGAAAGAGGAACACCTGCCCCTGGTGAACGGAATCGAGATTGATTTTGTTACTGAGGGTGTGAATTCCATGTTCCAGTTCCGCAACCCGAACGCCACCGCCGAGTGCGGCTGTGGTGAGAGTTTTACAGTAAGCTGAGGTATAACCCGGTATGCAAGAACGTGAAGTTGTCCTGACAAAGCGTGAGGTGGAAGCCCGCCTTGTTCCCAACGGAACAGAAGTCATGATTCCGGCCGACAGTTTTGTCACTATCACGCAATCACTGGGCGGATCCTTTACTGTTTCGGTCAACGGTAATCTGGCCCGCATTGAAGGCCATAACGCTGACGCTCTGGGCAAAAAACCGCTGGAAAGCAGCTTTGAGACGCCGGAAGACGGCACCGTTAACGAAAACCAGGTGTGGGAAGCCATACGCAACTGCTACGATCCGGAGATCCCCGTTAACGTCGTAGACCTGGGGTTGATATACGAGTGCCGGATTGAACATGACACAGAAGACGGCAATCATATTTTTATCCTGATGACGCTGACCGCTGCCGGATGTGGTATGGGACCAGTCATTACCGAGGATGTAAAAACCAAGGTTGAGCATGTACCCAACGTGGACAAGGTAACAGTAGAGCTTACTTTTGATCCGCCATGGAACAGCGACATGCTGACAGACGAAGCTAGACTCGAACTGGGAATGTTTTAAATGCCAGCCACAGAACAAGACTTTCTGAACAACCCTCTCGGAAAAAACCCGACTCTGGAAGACGTGCTCGACGGTTTCGAGTTTCTTGATGACTGGGAAGAGCGGTACGCGTTCATTATTGATCTGGGTAATCAGTTACCCGCCTTTCCGGATGATGCCCGCGTTGAAGAGAACTACGTTCACGGGTGCCAGAGTCAGGTGTGGCTGATTTCACATTTTGATGAAGCCAGCGGCAAGCTTTATTTGCTGATTGATTCAGACGCAATGATCGTACGCGGGCTGGCTGCAATGATCCTGGTGGCACTCAATGGTAAAGCTCCACGTGACCTGCTGGCCACGGACATTGATGAACTGTTTGAGCGCCTGGATTTATTCCGCCACATCTCACCAACCCGCGGCAACGGGCTGCGCGCCATGGTCGGAAAGATCCGGGATATTGCGGCTGCTGAAACAGCAGCCTGATTAATATACCGGGTTCCTGCAAGCTACCAGATAATAGCCATATCGCCACGTTGAATGTTCACTTGCCCGCCAACCCCAGGCATGGTGCCGCTACTGAAGTCGGGGTGCACACTGTTCAGTGTGACCCTGACCTGACTATCGCTCAGTTCCGGCGTACCTCCGAGTGAGTCAAAGTAGCGGGCGCTGCGATAAAGGTGCAGTTCATCTCCAGGACGTAAGCCTGCGGTTGCACCTGAATCCAGGGTTACCTTGTTCCCTTCAACCCGGGTGATCCGGGTCATAAAAGGCTGGCATGAAAGAGCTTCAGCTACAGCCTTTTTCATCTCCGTTACAGTACCGGCTACTGCCTTGCCATACTCTGTTTTCCGAAAGCCCGGGGAACCGAATCCCGCGGACTGCCCGGGTTTGGCATTCCATTTTGCCGTTGCTTCGAAACGCTGCTGAAAAACCGGCGACCCGCTGAAGCCATCCAGCATGACCACCTCGGCTACAAAACGCCGGCGCTGATCGGCCATTCCCACACCCCGCTGCATCTTGTCCAGAATGGAAGAACCCCACGCTGAAGCGTCAGTCAGCCCCAAATCCCGGATAACCCCGGTTACAACAAACTGTGCGCCCATCTCGCGGGCCAGCTGCGTAACATTTGTCAAACGGTTATCGCTTTTCTGTGTCGTGGGGGCGTTCATCAGGTCGGAATACAAACGGGATCTGGTTGCCGAAAGCACTTGCAGACTTCCCGTTTCCCGCAGGCCCTGTAGCAGCTGCTGAGGCAAAACCTCACCGGCATCGCCGATCCGCCCGCTTTGTGTTTGCTCCGGATGCAGCACAGGGAAACCGGTAACCGCCAACCGTTTACTCAATCGGCCACCTTTGCCAGAGCTGCACTCTGCCGCTCCAGAAGAGACCTCCCCGCGCACTGTTACGCGCAAAAGGTTGCCACTGCGATGCTCGTCAATAATACTGACATTCTGCACCCGGCCCCGGGTATCGAGGCTGACCCGGGAATCTGTCAGGGCGCCATTTTCCATTGTATCCCGGGCGCTGACTCGTGCTTCGTGCTGCAACGCAAGATCACGAACAGCGGCATTGCGGGCTTCCGTTCGGGCCGATTCCAGGTCGTTACCGGAAATATTGGCATACCCAACACCTTCCAGTGCCAGTGCCTGCGCACTGGCCACCAGCAGCAGGACCCCGGCCAAGTAACAGCCTGCCTGCTGTATCAGCCAGCCCGAAAGCCTGCCCACGGCTTCCTTTTTCTGCTTCTGCTCAAACTGCCTCACACTGCTTTCCTCCGGCTCAGTCCAGATAATAAAGTGAGCCGGCACTGCGGCTCTCAACATCCCCTACCCTGTCACTCTCAAGGGGCATAGGTATCGGGCAGAGGTTCTGCACCTCATCCGCCGAGACCCTGGCTACGCACTCCCGGAAGCGGGGCTCCAGTTTCAGCTCCATGACCGTCTCAACAACCCCGTCATTATGCTCATTCACGGCCACTGTCTTGGCACCGCGTATGTAACTGTCCACATAAGCCCGGTATGCATCATTACCAAGAACAAAATCATTTACCGTGGAGCTGCCATAAACCACGGCGCCATAAACCCGCTCGGCAAGGTTGCGGTATGCATCCAGCCGTGAGGCTCTGCGCGCCATTAACCGCTGACGGGTACCCGAGCTTTCCCCGGCACTTTGCGCATAGGTACCGTAACCGCTGACCCGCACAGTAACCGGTTCAAAACGCCCGTTATTCCGCTCTGCTTTGCTGTCGCTGTCGCGGTACCCCCCCACAGGTGCGCAAGCGGCAAGCACAAAAACGATAAACGAAATAAACACCCAGCGAATGATCATGTTCTTGCCTCCGGAGTACATTTCGAAATTACCATGAAAATATCACGCCAGGTTTTATAGGCTCATGATATCTCGCGCTTTAACAGGTTTTAACAAGAACCATAACGGGATAACCGGCAAAGATCTGCCTGCATTTTACAGACCGGACACAAACCGTTACCGGCTGTGTAATGTGTGCTTGCGCTCATTGTTCTAACATTGCACGAGTTTAATAATCCAAAAACACATGCTACAAGGTCTTCGAATGCATCCGTATCGTCTCTCCAGAGTGTTTGTTGCACTCAGTCTTTCGGCTATTACCACTTCCGCGCTTGCCAGCCCCCAGGCTTTTATGTCCTCTCGCTCATTTGCCATGGCCGGGACCGGCGTGGCAATTGCACATCCCTCCTCTGCTACCTTCACAAACCCGGCAATGATGGCAGCGGATCACCACGCCTGGGCTGACGACTTTGGTCTGACCCTGCCCTCCATCAATGCAAGACTTGCGGATGAAGAGGAAACGATTGACCAGATTGACGATATTCAGGATGCCATCGACCAATTTGGTTCTCAGAAATACTCATCCCCGGAACAGGCTCAAGCAACTGCAAAAGACCTGCTACAGCGTCTTGAAGCGCTGGATGGAGATACAATGCGCGCCAATGTCGGGCTGGGGCTGAGTGTGGCCGTTCCCAGCAAAGTAGTTGCCATGGGCTTCTTCGCTCGCGGCAATCTCACCGCAACGGTTCGCGGCGAGCTCGACGAAGGAGACCGAAAGACTTTACAGGAGCTTGTGGACCTCGATCCGCAGAACCCTGAGCTGCAAAACAAAGACCTCAGTAAAGACCTTGAATCGCGCGGCACAATCCTCGCCTCTGCAGTTGCGGAAGCCGGGCTCAGCTTTGCCCATTCACTGGACCTGCATAACGGCGGTTCACTGCAGCTGGGCTTTGCCCCAAAATACGTTGAACTGCGAACCTTCCAGTATTCAGAGACTGTCTCCAGCTTTGAAGACGACGAGTTTGACAGCGACCAGTACCAGACCGAGAAAAACGGTTTTAACCTGGATGTAGGGGCCGCCTACGCCTTCGGCGCCGAGAAACAGTGGAATGCAGGTATTGCCATTAAAAACCTGATTCCGATGAAGCTGGACTCAAAATCAACAGGCACAGACCAGCACACGCTTCGCCTTGACCCCATGGCCACAATTGGTCTTGCTCATAAAAGCAACTACCACGTGATCACGGCTGAAGTAGACCTGACTGAAAAAGAGGCCTTTGGCTTTGAGGACGACACTCAGTGGCTTGCCCTGGGCGCCGAGTTTGATGCCTGGCGTTACGCTCAGCTCCGTGCGGGTGTTCGCCACAACCTGGCGAGCAACAGCGATAACAGTGGCATTGAGGAAAAGACCCAGTATACCGCCGGGCTTGGCCTGAACTTGATGGGCGTACGCTTTGATCTGGGTGCGCTGTTCAGCAGTGCCGATGTGGGTGCTGCCCTGGAGCTTGGCACCTCTTTCTGAGCCTGCCCGTAAAGTTTGCCTGCGCCCTCCGGGAAACGGATAATTCCCGGACATTTCTCTGAAAGGAACCCGATCCTTGATGAAAACCTATATGGTGGGCGGCGCCGTTCGCGACGAGTTACTGGGCCTGGATGTCCGGGACCGGGACTGGGTGGTGGTTGGCGCTACCCCGGAGCAAATGCTTGCACAGGGCTTCACCCAGGTAGGCTCGGACTTCCCTGTGTTTCTGCACCCGAAAACCCGGGAGGAATACGCCCTCGCCCGCACCGAGCGCAAGCAGGGGCATGGTTATCATGGATTTTCGGTTTACAGTGCACCGGATGTGACACTGGAAGAAGATCTGCAACGCAGAGACCTCACCATTAATGCAATGGCGCGCTCCGAGCAGGGAGAACTGACCGACCCGTTTAACGGCAAAAAAGACCTGGAAGCGCGACAACTGCGCCATGTTTCAGACGCATTCAGGGAAGACCCCCTGCGCATTCTGAGAACCGCACGTTTTGCAGCACGCTTTGAGCCTCTGGGTTTTCGTGTCTGTCCGGAGACCATGGAGCTGATGCGGGCCATGGTTGCCGAAGGCGAAGTCGCACACCTGGTACCTGAACGCGTGTGGCAGGAGGTCCAGCGAGCCTTGCATGAGCACGCCCCCGCCACGTTTTTCCGGGTTCTCCGGGAGTGCGGTGCACTCGATGTCCTGATCCCGGAACTGGTCCCTGAAACCCAGTTCCATGCTGCTATGAGCGCTCTTGAGTGTGTACACGCTGCCCAGGGTGCAACTGCAGAACGCTTTGCAGCACTGTGCTGTGCGCTTGATGATGCAACCTGTACCGTAAGAGCCAAAGCCTTGAAGGCACCTAATGACTGTCAGCAGCTTGCCCGGTTGCTGGTTACCTTTATGCCTGTTATCCAGCAGCTCAACCCGGTACAGCCAGACGCCGGCATTCTGCTCAGCCTGCTGGAAAAAGCAGACCTGTGGCGGCGCCCGGAACGTTTTGCACAACTGATCCGCACGCTTGAATGTGCCCTCGCCCCCAGTGATCAACAACTCCTGACCTGCATCGGAAAAGCCGCAGATGCTGCTTCCGGTGTAAACCCACAGGCTCTGATCAAGGAAGGGTTTACCGGCAAGGAGCTGGGTGATGCGATCCGAAGCGAACGCTTGTCGCGCATCGCTCAGGCTCTTTCATCTACACCGGACTAAGGACGCCCCCATGACACCCCCTGTTGCACTGATTACCGGATCTGCCCACCGCCTTGGGGCACGCACGGCGCGGCTACTTCACGACCGTGGCTGGAACCTGATTATTCACTACCGTAGCCGTGAAGGTCAGGCACTCGACCTTGCAGAAACAATGAACCAGCAGCGCCAGAGCTCTGCCGTGGCACTGCAAGCCGATTTGAGCCAAATGCCCGATGTAAAGCGTCTTGGCGACCTGGCTGTCGCACACTGGGGGCGCCTGGACGCGCTGGTTAATAACGCCTCAGTGTTCTACCCCAATCCCACGCCTGATGTAACCGGGAACGACTGGGATACCATTATGCACACCAATCTCAAAGCTCCTTTTTTTCTGCTGCAAACCTGCCTGCCCGCCCTGAAAAAACACACCGGCAGTGTTGTAAACCTGATTGATATTTACAGTGAACGCCCACTCCCGGAGCACCCGCTTTACTGCGCCAGCAAAGCCGGGCTTGCTGCCCTTACCCGCGCCTGGGCCAGAGACCTGGCGCCAGAGGTACGGGTAAACGGAGTATCCCCCGGTGCTATTCTCTGGCCGGAAGGTGAAGCAGCTATTGATACTGAATACCAGAACAGCATTCTGGACAAGACCCCTCTCAGGCGAACCGGCACACCGGATGACATAGCCGGCACCATCGCTTTCCTCCTTATGGATGCTCCGTTTATTACCGGTCAGATCCTCACTGTCGATGGTGGCCGAAGCCTTAACATCTGAGCGCCGTATGCGCGGGATGCTGTTACCGGTTCCTTCTTTCCGGCTACAATGCAACCACTTAACTCAACTAACCGGAGAAACCGCATGCGTGATGTCGTTATAGTTGCAGCCCGGCGTACAGCCATCGGGGCTTTTGGCGGAGGCTTGTCCAGCCTCCGTGCAGATCAGCTTGGCACTGCTGTTATTAAAGCGCTTCTGGAAGAAACCGGCGTTGCCGGCGAACAGATCAACGAAGTAGTTCTGGGACAGGTGCTCACTGCAGGATCCGGCCAGAACCCGGCTCGCCAGTCCGCTATAAATGCGGGCATTCCGGCGTCTGTACCTGCGATGACAATCAATAAGGTCTGTGGCTCTGGCCTGAAGGCTGTCCATATGGCGGTACAGGCAATTCGCGGCGGCGATGCCGACATGATGATTGCCGGCGGCCAGGAAAGCATGAGCCAGGCTCCCCATGTTCTGCCCAACAGCCGCAACGGCCAGCGTATGGGTAACTGGACCATGATCGACACCATGATTACAGATGGTCTGTGGGATGCTTTCAACGATTATCATATGGGGATCACTGCCGAGAACATCGTGGAGAAGTATGGCATCAGCCGGGAAGAGCAGGATGAGTTTGCAGCTGCTTCCCAGCAGAAAGCCGCTGCTGCCCGCGAAGCCGGACGCTTCGATGGTGAAGTTGTGCCTGTATCCATTCCGCAGCGCAAAGGTGATCCTCTCGTTGTGAACCGGGACGAGGGCCCCCGCGATGGCGTCACTGCAGAGAGCCTGGCCAGGCTCCGTCCGGCGTTCAAAAAAGACGGCACAGTCACCGCTGCCAACGCCTCATCCCTTAACGACGGTGCCGCAGCGGTTATGGTGTGTAGTGCCGAGAAGGCCAAAGAGCTTGGCTTGACGCCGCTGGCGACCATCAAGGCCCACGCCAACGCCGGCGTTGATCCCACGATTATGGGTACCGGCCCGATTCCAGCCAGTCAGCGCTGCCTGAAGCTGGCCGGCTGGGATGTGAATGATCTGGACCTGGTGGAAGCGAACGAAGCGTTCGCAGCCCAGGCGATCTCGGTAAACCGGGACATGGGCTGGGACACCACAAAGGTAAACGTGAACGGCGGCGCGATTGCTCTGGGACACCCTATCGGCGCGTCCGGCTGCCGTATTCTGGTATCCCTGCTGCACGAAATGGTACGCCGTGATGCCAACAAAGGCCTGGCAACACTGTGTATTGGTGGCGGCATGGGCGTCGCCCTGGCCGTGGAGCGCTAAGTTCCGGTGCTGAATGTGGTGCTGTATGAGCCGGAGATACCACCCAATACGGGTAATATCATCCGGCTCTGCGCCAATACTGGCTGCCGGCTGCATCTGATTGAGCCTTTGGGGTTTAACCTCGAAGACAAACAGATGCGGCGGGCGGGCCTGGATTACAGTGAATACGCCTCGGTAAACATTCATGAAAACTACCAGGCGTTTCTGGACAGCGAACAACCAAAGCGGCTGTTTGCCCTCACCACCAAAGGGCACGGGTACTACCATGAAGTTGTTTATCAGGCGGGCGACTACCTGATGTTCGGGCCCGAAACCCGTGGCCTGCCAGCGGTCATACGGGAAAGCCTGCCTCTGGCAAACTGCCTGAAGGTGCCTATGCGGCCCGAAAGTCGCAGCCTGAACCTGTCCAACACGGCCGCTCTGGTGGTTTACGAGGCTTGGCGGCAACTTGAGTTTTGCGGTGCGAGCCCTGGCCACGATAACGTATCGTAGTCTTTCGCACACCTGCCGTCCCGGGGAACGACCAGCGGATACCCCTCTTCAAGATTCAGAATTCTAGCCGACAATCCGTACACTTCCGCCAGTGCCGATTCAGTCAGAACGTCTAAGGGCTCGCCAGAGCTATGGCATTGTCCTTCATGCAACAATAGCAACCGATCAGCAAACCGGGCGGCCAGATTGAGATCGTGAGCAACCGCCAGCACCGCAAACCCACGCTGCCACGCCAGCTTGCGAAGCAGTGAAAAAACCTGCTGCTGATGAGCCGGGTCCAGTGCCGAGGTGCACTCATCCAGCAATAGCAGGACCGGCTTGCGGGTGTCCCAGACCTGCGCCAGCACGCGTGCCAGCTGAACCCGCTGTTGCTCACCACCAGACAAACCGGGTGCCAGCCGACTTTGCAGATGCGTTATATCCAGCAATGCCATCAGTTCTTCAAGAATCGGCTGACTTTTGCTCAAGGGTTCCGGAGGGCGCCCCAGGCGCACGATTTCTTCCACCGTCAACGGAAAGTTCACCTCGACTCTCTGGGGCATAACCGCCCGTTGGCGCGCCAGGCATTTGCCGGTCCAGTCCTTCAAAGCTTTTCCGGCCAAGGCCACACTCCCTGCATGGATCTTATACTCACCTGCCAGGGCCTTCAGTAACGTGGATTTACCCGCGCCATTAGGCCCGAGCACCACAAGTAACTCACCCGCATCCAGCTGAAAATCAAGACGGTCTACAATCTGCCTGCCTCCGAGCCGGACGCTTGCATTATCCACCCGTAAAAGCATCAGGTTACCCTCGTTCGTAACAACAGCAACAGGAAAAATGGCCCACCAATCAACGCCATCATCAGCCCAATGGGCAGTTCTGCGGGAGCCACCACAACTCGCGCCAGGCAATCCGCACCCACCAATAAAGTGCCACCGGCAAGCGCACTGGCCGGAATAACAATGCGGTGTCCAGCACCCAGGCTATGACGCACCAGATGCGGGACAACCAGCCCCACAAACCCGATGAGCCCGCTAACAGCAACAGCTGCGCCAACACCCAACCCGGCAATCAGAATAGTAATCCGTTTAGTCCAGTCGGTGTTGTACCCCAGGTGGCCAACGACCTGTTCGCCCAGCAAAAATGCATCCAGGGGTCGCGCCAGAAAGGGCGCCGCGCATAAAGAAACCACCAGCCAGGGTGCCGCCATGGCAACGTCATCCCAGGCAGCGTGGCCCAGACTGCCCATGGTCCAGAAGGTCAATGAACGCAATTCTTCATCGGAAGAGTAAAAAGTCAGCAAGCCGGTACCCGCACCGGCAATGGCGTTAATGGCAATGCCTGCCAGCAGGAGCGTGGCCACGGAGGTCTCCCCGGCCCGGCGAGCAATGCGCCAGGCCAGAAACACAGTGCCACTGCCGCCTGCAAAAGCCGCAATGGGCAGTGCCCAATTACCGGCAAGGTCTACCCAGCCTCCCAACCAAGTACCTCCAAGTACAATCACGGCAATAGCGGCAAGTGATGCGCCCGCAGATACGCCAATCAATCCCGGATCTGCCAGAGGGTTTCGGAACAACCCCTGCAGCAGTGCCCCGGATACGGCCAAAACGGCACCAACCAGAAACCCCAGAACCAACCGGGGCAGGCGCACGTCAACAAACACCATCCTGGCAACCTCATCCTCAAGGTCACCAACAAGTACTCCCAGAATATCGCCGGCTGACAATGGATATGCGCCGTTCGTAACCGATACAACCGAAACAGCCAGTGCTGCAGTCAGCATAAGAATAAGCGCCGGCCCACGAGCGAGCCGGCCAGAGGCGTCAGTGACCATTACTGGCAACCTGCTCCGCTTCTTTCAACAAACTGGCCACTTCTTTCATGGCCTTTGGCAATCTGGGGCCGAAGCCCAGTAGCAACATGCTGTCGCCCACGTAGTACCGGCCCTGTTTCCAGGCATCCAGAGCCGCTAACTGGGGCCACTGATCAATGCGGAACTGCCCGGGGCGGGATTCTGCCACCACTATGGCATCCGGGTGCGAGGCCAGCAGCGCCTCGCGACTGGCTGGCTTGTAGCCGCGCACATCAGGTATGGCATTGCGGGCACCCACGGCTTGCAGCAAAGCCTGACCTGCAGTATTCCGTCCGGCCATCATCACCCCATGATCTCCTGCTGCCATAAGGAACAATACACGGGCGGAAGCGCTGCCAGCTGGTGGAGGGTCTTCAGCAATCCCTATATCTGCAATTCGCTTTTGCATCTCTGCCGCCATGGCGTCGGCCCTCGCCTCCTTACCCACAATTCGACCGACTTCACGAATGCGCGCCATAGTATCGGCAGGCGACCTGGCCAAGGGTAGCTGAACGACTGCAACACCAGCCTGCTCCAGACGCTCCAAAGTCCTGGCAGGCTCCGCTTCATCGGTAGTCAAAAGCACATCCGGCTTCAGGGCCAGCACACCTTCAAACGGCAGTGCCCGCAGATAGCCCACCTTGGGCAGTGAATTCACTGCCTCGGGATAATTGCTGGTGGTATCCACGCCCACTAGGCGATCTTGTGCGCCCAGGGCGTAAACCGTTTCCGTGATACTGCCGTCGGCACTGATAATGCGGGGTTCCCCTGCCTTTGCCAGGGTTACGAACGACAAGCAAACCGCGCAAATGGCTACAAGAACCATCACACGCATAGACGTTTCTCCAGAGCCGCCACTTCACGCTGCCAGTGTTCGGGTTCCGGATTGCCCGGCTTGCGATCACCAAACAAGGTCACCACAATTTCACCCTTGGCGTTATAGCCTTCCAGGGAGGTGATGGTGCCATCTGTAGACGGCCGACGAACCACAAACCAGTCGCTGATGCCGTCGGTGTTGGCGTGCAGATTAAAGCCTTTATCCAGCACGTTTATCCAGGGACCCATACGCTTAACATTGCCGACGGTACCGGCAAAAATCTGGACAATGCCCGGGTTGCCCACAAACACCATAATCGCGCACTGACTGGCCTTTGCCTGCTCCAGAATCTGATCCAGCGGCGAAAGTACGTCGTCGGTTGAGCGCTTCAGGCGGGTAACCCATTTGGACCCGACCAGCTCAACTGCAGTTTGCCGATCCACCTTGTTGCGCTTGAGCATGGCGTGGAAGTGGTGCACGTCTTTGAGCTTTGACCAGTCTTCCTTCAGGGCGCCAACATCCACTGTGCCCGAGTCCGTGCGCTCAGCTGGGGCCGGCGCCGCCGTCAGCACCGGGGCTTCTGCCGCCGGATTGAGGTACTCACCCACCAGCGCATCCCAGGCTGAAGTGTTCGTGGCCCCGGTTTTGTAGATCTTGTGCAGCGCCATGCCATGGGCATTGAAAAACTGCAGACTTTCCCGAGTAATCTTGCCGGTATTCTCGGTAACCAGATATCCGTGTGCCCAACTGTTAAAGAATACCCGCACATCAATATCACCCACAGCCAGCCCCATGGCGCCCTTGCCGGCAACGGTAAACTTGTTGAAGGTAGCGGTGATCTCGTGCACTACCTGATCGTTACGCGTGAGAATCATCACATCTCCCACCGCATCCATAGCCTTCATGAGCTCGCCGAACTCAGCTTTAAGAGGCTGAACTCCCTCGGTTCGACAAAGCAGCAGCTCCAGCTCGCTCACACCCAGTTCATTGGCGGCATTGCGAATGCGAAGTTTGGGCAGCGTCGCCAGCAGTGCCTGCCAGCGGCTGTTCAACGATTCGTTCACCTGTTTTTCTGGCGCGTCCATTGTTGCGGTCATTTCAGTTGTCTCCTTCGGTCAGTGAGGCTTCGGTCCAACGCACAATAGGCTGGCCGGATTCTGTGTCGTCGCCGTAGTAGCCGGCAATCTGCACGGCGTATACAGGTGCGGCTGGATCATTGGAATCTGTGTCTATGGCGTAAACGCGGTAGTTGGGGCGAAGCACATGGCCGGCTGTCTGGTCGTAGGCATACCAGCTCGCCACATTGAATACACCGCTGGCGTCTGCAGCGTATAAGCCTGTAATCGACTGGCCACTAACGGGTTCGTCTGTAGCTTTGCGATACTCCCTGAGCTTCTCCCAGCTGAACTCCCCTAATGCACCACCGTTGCCATCGCCGGAAACGCCACTGTTGGTGCGCAGCTCAAGACTGCGAGCATCTACATCAAAAACCAGTTTGATGTCCCATAAATCAGAGGTTTCACAATCTACGGTATTACCAGCACCCGAGCCCTGGCCCTGAGTGACGCCTTCATCAAAATCAAAACAGGTTTCCAGTTGAGAAAGGGAACCGCTAAACGCGACATCCTTATTGGTGAACTGCTCAGCCCCTTCAGGCTGGACATCAAACCTGATTCTGAAACCGTTATTCGTGGCGGTTGGTGCAGGATCAAACTTGAGCATTTCAACGCGCATACGAGCGTAGCTGTTGCCCTCAGCCGAACGCACCAGCCAGCCTATGCTGTCATTTTGCACAACCGAGTGCGTCTTAAGATCATAGGTGTACCACTTGTCACCAAAGAGATTGGCAACTTCACCTCCATACCAATGATCAGGCGCCGGGTAAGCAGCCGTCAGAGCAGACATTTCCGAGTCGTCATTGGCGGCCTGCTCCAGCAAATCGAACCTGGGCTCGCCGCTGCCTGTATAAAACTTGTCCTGAGGCTCAAGAACCGCACCTTTCACACTGCCCGCACCCACGTCGCCGTTGTTCACCTGAATCGCGTCCCGCTTGAATGAGAGGTGCCAGCCAGAAGAACTCCTGGCTTCTTCCTCGGTAAGCTTCACAATTCTGCCGGTAACCAGATTCAGATAGGTGGCTTTATCGTATGACTTCGCATCGATGACCTTTCGCGAAGCCTGACTATCCGGATCATTCTCACTGGGTGTACCCAGAGTATTGTCACTGCCCCCGCAACCGGCGAGTAGCGCCGTTGATACGGCCATCCCCAGCAAAACCCGAGTGTTGTTCATTGTTCATCTCCTTGTTGATTGACTGTTATCGTCCAAAGCCCAGGGTCGCGCCCAGGTACACAAAACGACCGGAAACGGGGCCAACGTCGTCGCTGTTGTCGAAATCCCGCTGTTTGTTGGTGAGGTTGTCGATGCCGGCGAACACTCGCAGGTTGTCGCCGAATGTTTGATTGAGCTTGAGATCCAAGGTGGTGTACCCAGGTGACTGCATGGCTTCGTCAGTGTCTATGTATTCCGAGCTTTGGTTGCGTATCCGCACCGACCAGCTCAGCCCCGGAATCCCCGCCATCCCGTCCAGCCCGAGCCGGGCCTGATGTTGCGGACGATTGGGCAGTGCCTTGCCGGTGGCCCTGTCTTCGGCATCGGTGTAGGTGTAGCCGGCGCTGAGTTCCCAGCCGGGAGCAAACTGCCAGCCAGCGGTAGTTTCGATGCCTCGGGTGCGCGCCTTGTCCACGTTCGCGTATCGATGCACATCCACACCATCTCCACGAATGGCAGTAGCTTGCGGGTCAAACTGGGTTTGTATGAGGTCTTCAATGAGGTTCTGGTAAGCATTGATTTCAAACCATCCGGCACTCAGGTAGTTCACGCCCCAGCCCAGCTGCAGATTCCGGGAAACTTCCGGCTCCAGATCCGGGTTGCCCTGCACCACATAACCAAGCTGGCTGTGATCAAAGCGGAAGTGACGCTCTTTGAGATTAGGCACCCGGTAACCGCCACTCCAGCTGGCACGCAGATACTGGCTCGCGGCCCAGCCGGGGGTAAGCTCGTAACGGGCGCTGAGTTTTGGGGCATAATGGTCACCAAAGCCGGAATCATATTGTCCGCGCAAACCCGCTACCCACTCCCAGCGCTCCGTTGGCATCCATGTATCCTGAAACCAGAGCTCTTTACTGTTCCGCGAGCGCTCACCTCCTATCAGTTCAGCGGCTCCATCGACAGTCTGCTCCAAGGTTTCATGGTGAAGATCCGCACCTACCATCAGCAGGTGGTATTCTCCGGCAGAAATTTCTGTGCTCGCAGAGGCCTGGGACAGTGCCTGGCTTGCCTCACGCTGATCAAAACGACCAAACGCCGAGTACTTGTATGTATCGTCCCGCAACTCTTCTCGCAGCAGATTCCAATCCAGCGCTTGCTGGTCACTCAGCGTGTGCTCACCACCGACTACCGCGCGCCAACGTTCTACAGTTTCTTCCTTGCCCTGCTTAAGAGTGGTGCCTGCCTTCGAGGTGAGAAAACGGGAGCCTGAAGTTTCATCAAAATACCCCAGCTCGGTAAAAAGGCGTTGATCGCTACCTGGTAGCCACTCCAGGCGGGAGCTGAACTGGTTGCGGTCGTATTCATCACCCGGACGTTCCCAGGTGGCAGGTTCAGGATCCAGCCCGTCTGAATACTGATGTGATCCATTTACACGCAGGCGTAGTTGCTCACTACCCATAGTCATACTTGCCCTCGCACCATACCGGGCAAGGTCAGTATTCTCGGCGCTTGGGTTCTGGTCACCGTAGCTGCCACCGTCAACGGTTATCTCACCGCTCACACCAGGCTCAACATCACGGGTTATCACATTAACAACCCCGCCAATGGCGGCGCTTCCGTACTGGGCCGAGCCAGCGCCCTTAACCACCTCAATGCGTTTTACGTCCAGCAGCGCCAGCTGGCTTACATCAACAGACGATCCGGTGGTGGCGGTCATGGGTAAGCCGTCGATCAGAATCAGCACCCGGTCGGCACTAACACCCTGCATCCAGACTTCCTGTCCGACTTTGCCGTGGATCTCACGGAGTTGCAGCCCAGGAACGTTTTCCAGGGCCTCAGCAACATTCCGTGCATGGGTTTTCTCCAGCTCGCGTCTGGTCACTACTTCAGTGCGTACCGGTGTATCGCTCAGTGTGCGACTGGAGCGGGTACCTGTGACCACAACCTCATCAAGATAAAACCCGGGCCCGGACTCAACCGTGGCAAACACAGGCCCACAATACCCTGAGAAAAAAGCGACCATGGATACCCAGGCCAACGGTTGATGACTCGTTTTGTAAACCCTTCTCACAAAAACCCACCCCTGAATGCGAACTATTATTAGAACAATAATGCGAAGCATTCTTGTTCAGGGCTGAATTTATGTCAATAAAAATATACGTGCAATTTCGTAGAACAGCAGATAAGTCAGGAAGCTTTGCAGCCAGGGAATACAGAAAAAGGGTAGGAACAGGTTATCGCATCATGCTCAGGGACAACGCCGGGCAGCGCGCCTGAGCATGACGTTTAAGAGAGGGGAATCAGTGGGTTTTCTGCTCTTCTCCGGCTTCACCGCCAGCTTCATCCTGCTTGCGCTGGAGCGCCTGGGCGTAGATGGCGTCGAAGTTGACCGGTGCCAGCATAAGTGCCGGGAAGCTGCCTTTGTTCACCACCGTATCGATGGTTTCACGGGCGTAAGGGAACAGAATTGTGGGGCAATATGCACCCAGCATCTGGCCCAGTTGAGCGCCTTCAATACCAGAGACAAGAAAAACACCTGCCTGTTGAATCTCAACAATGTAGGCGACTTTTTCACCTATTTTTGCTGTTACAGTCAGTGACAGGACAACCTCGTACTGGTTATCGCTCACTTTCGAGTGCGACGTATTCAGGTCCAGGTTTACCTGAGGCTTCCATTGCTCCTGAAACACCACCGGGGAGTTCGGAGATTCAAAAGACAGGTCCTTCACGTAAATACGTTGCAGAGCAAACTGGGCCTGGTTCTGGTTGTCGCTGCCTGCGGCGCCTTGCTGATTTTCAGCCATGTCACGTCCTTTCGCTATTGTAGAGAGATGGAGCGGGCTTGCAGCCCGTTACTATGTACAGATCTGCCCCGGAACTTTACTACCTGTTCGCACCTGAGTATGTGAAACAGTACGACAGAGGGGCTCCGTAGCCCAGATCCTGCCAGCACTTTTATTTTTTCACCAGTGGCAGGTTACTGGCCTTCCAGTCGCCGACACCACCGTTGAGTCGCGCAACATTGGTGAAGCCTTCAGCATTAAGCTGTTTAACGGCCATTGCAGAATGCTGCCCCATTTTGTCGGCGATGATAATCTGCTTGTCTTTGTGCTTATTCAGCTCAGCCGCCCGGCTTTTCAGACTGTTCAGTGGAATATTTACAGAGCCGGTAATCCGCCCTTCGGCAAACTCTTTGCGATCCCGGATATCCACCACAATAGCCTCATCACGGTTTATCAGACCCACAGCGCCCTGAGCGGAAATCTTGGAGCCGCCACGTTTGGACTCCAGCACCAGGATTGCTACCAGAAAGGCCACAAACAGTGAGGCAAGAATGTAGTGGTTAACGACAAATTCAAACAACCGACCTAAAAGATCCATGAAGCTACCCTGAAAATAAGTTTGGGCGGATTATACACAGGCTGCGCGCCTGACAGAAGGTAACCATACAGGTGGCGACGGTAGCCTCACAGTGCAAAAATGGATAAGCTTCACGTCTGTTTCTGTAAACTTACTGCTATTCAACTTCCGGACTGAATGATGACAGCACTGCGCAAGCCGACAGCACTGATAATTCTGGATGGCTGGGGCCACCGTGATCCCGCCGAAGATAACGCTATCAGCAACGCTCATACCCCATTCTGGGACAACCTCTGGGAATCCCGTCCCCGGTCTCTCATCAACACATCAGGCATGTTTGTGGGACTGCCCCAGGGCCAGATGGGCAACTCGGAAGTCGGGCACATGAACCTGGGCGCCGGCCGCGTGGTTTACCAGAGCCTGACTCGTATCGATAAGGGCCTGGAAGACGGATCATTCAATAAAAACACCGCCCTTTGCTCGGCCATTGATAAAGCCGTGAACAATAACGGTGCGGTTCACCTTATGGGGCTGCTCTCTCCCGGAGGGGTTCACAGCCACGAAGACCACATTCTTGCCGCCGCAGAACTTGCGGCCTCGCGCGGCGCAAAAGCTGTGTACGTGCACGCGTTCCTCGACGGCCGCGATATGCCGCCGCGCAGTGCCCGCCCCTCGCTTGAGAAGGCTGATGCAAAGCTCAGAAGCCTGGGTAAAGGCCGGGTAGCTTCCATTGTTGGTCGCTACTATGCCATGGACAGGGATAACCGCTGGGACCGGGTAGAGTCTGCTTACAATCTGATGACCCTGGGCGAGTCCGAGTTTACCGCAAACGATCCGGTGTCCGGCCTGGAACAGGCGTATGAGCGCGGTGAGAACGATGAATTTGTAAAACCGACCCGCCTGCAGGCAGCCGACGAACCCGACGCCACCATTAACGATGGCGATGCCGTCCTGTTCATGAACTTTCGCGCTGACCGCGCCCGGGAAATGACCCGCACCTTTGTGGATAAGGGCTTTGACGGATTCGAGCGGCGCAAGCACCCGAAGCTAGCTGACTTTGTTATGCTCACAGAGTACGCAGCTGACATCGATACTTCCTGCGCCTACCCGCCAGAGCAGCTGGTGAACGGCCTGGGAGAATACATGGCTGACCTGGGGAAAACCCAGCTGCGCATTTCTGAAACCGAAAAATACGCTCACGTAACCTTCTTTTTCAACGGTGGTCTGGAAACACCGTTCGCCGGGGAAGACAGAATTCTGGTGCCTTCACCCAAAGTTGCCACCTACGACCTGCAGCCGGAAATGAGCGCGCCGGAAGTCACCGATAAACTGGTTGAGGCTATAAAAAGCGGCAAATACGATCTGATTGTATGCAACTACGCCAATGGCGACATGGTAGGCCATACCGGCAACCTTGCCGCGGCGATCAAGGCGGCCGAGTGCATTGACCACTGCGTACAGAGAGTTGTTGAAGCTCTGGATGAGGTTGATGGCCAGGCACTGATTACAGCCGACCATGGCAACTGCGAACAAATGACCGACCCGGATTCCGGCCAGGTTCATACAGCCCACACCACCGGGCCGGTGCCCCTGATTTACACAGGCAGCCGTAACCTAAGCCTGAGCGACGAAGGCAGCCTCAGTGATGTGGCTCCCTCCCTGCTCACCCTGATGGACCTGGAGCAACCGAAAGAAATGACCGGACACAGCCTGGTCAGGCTCGGTTGATTGATAAACAGGCCTTAGCATTGCGATTGACAGCAACACTGGCGCTGCTACTCACTCTGTTACCAGGTGCAGCGCCGGTTGCGTTCGGAGAAGAGGTGACACCTGCCCAGGTAGAAGCCCTGAAAGAGCGCATCGAGGATATTGACGACTGGCTTGCAGATGCTGAAAAGGATCGCTCCGCACTGGAGCGACAGCTTGCTGCGGCTGACCGTAAAATCAGCCAACTAACCCGCGAACGCCGGTCTTTGCAGAAAAAGGGAAAAGAGCAGCAGCAACGCCTCTCAGAACTTCGCAGCGAGGAGCAGGAGCTTACCCGAACCCTGGGGCGCCAGCGGGACGGTTTGAAAAAGCAGATCCGTACCGCCTGGATGCAGGGTGATGCTCCCGCGATCAAAGTTCTGTTGAACGAAATCAGTCCGGAGAAAGTGGCCCGGACAATGACCTATTACGAATACCTCAGCAAGGACACCGTCGGGCGCCTGGAAGCCTTCCACAAAAACCTTGACGAGCTCAGGGCCACGCAGGCGGCTGTAAAGAATACCCGGGCCGAGCTTGCCGCTACCGAAGACACTATCAGCCAGCGCCAGCAGGCACTGAAAGCCACCCGTCAGGAGCGCCAGAAAACCCTGACTGCACTAAAAAGTGATATTCGCAGCCGTCGCAATGAGAAAGAAGAACTAGAAGCTGACCGCCAGCGACTGGAGAAACTTCTGACTGAAGTCCAGGAGGCGATTGCAAACATCCCCACCCCTGAGGAGTCTGAGCCGTTTCCATCACTCCGTAACAAACTGCCTTGGCCGGCCCAGGGCAAGGTAATCAGCCGATTTGGTGACACGTATGCCGATGGCAAGTTGCGCCGTAACGGCCTCATTATTCAGACCCGCGAAGAAGCCGAAATAAAAGCTGTGCACTACGGGCGCGTGGTGTTCGCCAACTGGCTTCGGGGCTTTGGGCTGATAACAATTATTGATCACGGCGATGGCTACATGACACTCTATGGCCACAGCAGCAGCCTGTTCACCAGCCCTGGCGACTGGGTTGCGGCCGGGCAGGCGATCGCCCAGGCTGGCGAGACCGGAGGATCCGACGCGCCGGCACTTTACTTTGAGGTTCGCCATAACGGTAAACCAGACAACCCCGGGCACTGGCTGGCCAACTGAACTCCGGCAACGGGGCTGACAAATGCACCGGTTGGCGCCATACTGTCAGCCTCAGGGAACTTTGCCCAACTACTGGAATAACCACGGGATATTTGAATGAAACGGGTCCTTATCACACACAAAGCCTCACTTCTGCGCTCCGCCTTCCTGGCCATGGCTGCCTGTTTCATAACCGCTCCCGGTCTGGCCTTTGCTCAGGATGCGCCTGCAACCAACTCACAACTGCTCGATGGTATTAAAGCGGGCAACCAGGTTGAGCTCACCCTGCCTGACCCGGAGAAGCAACTGCCTCTGGACGACCTGCGCAAATTCACCGAAGTATTCAGCCGCATCAAGGCCGCTTATGTCGAAGAGGTTGAAGATACCCAGCTGCTGGAAAGCGCGATCAAAGGCATGCTGTCCGAGCTTGACCCGCACTCCACGTATCTGGCCCCTAAAGATTACGAAAAACTGGAAGAAAGCACCTCCGGCGAGTTTGGGGGCCTGGGCATTGAAGTGGGCATGGAGAACGGCTTTATCAAAGTGATCGCCCCGATTGATGACACGCCTGCGCAGAAGGCGGGCGTTCTGCCGGGAGACCTGATTATCAAACTCGGCGAGCAGCCGGTCAAAGGTATGGGGCTGGAAGAAGCTGTACAGCTGATGCGTGGCAAGCCAGGGACAACACTCACCCTGACCATTATGCGTGAGAGCGAAAGTGCTCCGGTTGAAATTGACGTTGAACGGGCCGTTATCAAGGTAACCAGTGTTAAGAGCCGGATGATTGAAAACGGCTATGGCTATATCCGCCTGACTCAGTTCCAGGCAGAGACCGGCGAACAGTTCACCAATGCCCTCGAGACGCTCCGGGAAGAAAACAGTGGCAACCTGGACGGACTGATCCTCGACCTGCGCAACAACCCGGGAGGCGTTCTGCAGGCCGCTGTTGCAACGGCTGATGCGCTGATTGATGAAGGCCTGATTGTGTATACCGAAGGCAGAATCCAGAGCTCGCGTCTGCGCTTCAGCGCCAAAGAAGGCGACCTGATGGAAGGCACCCCGATTGTTGTCCTGATTAATGGCGGCTCTGCCTCAGCCTCGGAAATTCTTGCAGGTGCGCTGCAGGACCATCAGCGTGCCGTGATTATGGGCACCCAGTCGTTTGGCAAGGGCAGTGTGCAAACCGTTATCCCGCTGGATGAAACCCATGCCATCAAGATGACAACCGCACGTTATTACACACCAGAGGGCCGATCTATCCAGGCCACCGGTATTAAACCGGATATTGAAGTAAAGCCTGCAGAGCTGAAAGAGCTCGATGGTCGCCCGTTCTTTACCGAGGCAGACCTGAGCGGCCACCTGGTTGGCCAGGATGAAGAATCAGGCAGTCAGGACCGGCAATCAGCGCCAGAGGAACAGGCCGGCTCCATGGCCGACCGTGATTACCAGCTGCGCTCGGCACTCAACCTGCTCAAAGGCATGCACATCCTTAACCGCAAGGGAGCAGGCGCAGCTCAGTGAAGGTACTCTTTGCCCTGTTCCTGGCAGCCCTGACAAGCGTGGTTACCGGGCCTGCCGTCGCGAAGCCACTTTCAGACGGCATCCCACCAACCATTGCCATCATCATTGATGATATGGGGCACAACCTGCGTGAAGGTGAGCGCCTTGCCAACCTGGATCAGCCACTGACACTGGCCTTCCTGCCCTACCGCCGGCACACAGATGCGCTTGCCCGCCTGGCACACAGTCGTGATAAAGAGATTATGCTGCACGTCCCCATGGCAAATACCCAGAACTTCAGTCTTGGGCCTGGTGGGTTGACTGCAGATATGGATGAAAAGAGCGTGACCACCACTCTGCGCCGGGCTCTGCAGTCCATCCCCCACGTGCAGGGAGTCAACAATCACATGGGCAGCCTGCTGACCCAGAAACTCAGACCCATGGACTGGGTTATGAAAGAGCTCTACCGCTACCCGGTTTATTTTGTCGACAGCCGCACCATTGCCTCATCCATTGCAGCAGATACTGCGACGGCCTACCAGATCCCCACCCTGAAACGCGATGTGTTTCTGGATCACGAGCAAACGGAAGCGTATGTAGACAGGCAGTTCCGGGAGTTGATACGGCTGGCGAAAGAAAACGGCAGTGCAGTGGGTATTGCCCACCCCCATACAGTAACGGTGGACTATCTTGAAAAGCACCTGCCACAGCTGGATGAACAGGGCATTGCCATAGCCACGGTCAGCGGGCTCTGGGCCATGCGTAACAACAATCAGAGGATGTTTGCGGAAGGGGAAAAGCAGACCATCCGGCCTGCTTTTGCTAAAAAGGATTAATCCCGGACTTCGATACCCTGGGCCTTCATAAAGGCCTTGGCCTCAGGAATAGTGTGCTCGCCAAAGTGGAAGATAGACGCAGCCAGCACGGCATCTGCGCCGCCCTTGGTGACCCCATCGGCCAGATGTTGAAGCTCGCCGACACCACCTGAGGCAATCACCGGAACGTTCACGGCGTCGCTGACGGCGCGGGTCAGGCCAAGGTCGAAACCACTCTTGGTGCCATCCTTATCCATACTGGTCAGCAACAGCTCACCCGCTCCCATCTCAACCATTTTTCGGGCCCACTCTACTGCATCCAACCCTGTCGGTTTACGGCCACCATGGGTAAAGATTTCCCAGCGGGGTGCCTCGCCTTCCGCACTCACCTGCTTGGCATCAATCGCAACCACAATACACTGGCTGCCAAACCGCTCAGCGGCTTCACGGACAAGCTCCGGATTGAATACAGCAGCGGTGTTAATAGCCACTTTATCTGCGCCGGCATTGAGCAGCTTGCGGATATCTTCCACCGCACGCACGCCGCCGCCAACAGTCAGTGGAATAAACACTTCTGCCGCCATACGCTCTACCATGTCGTACGTGGTATCGCGGCTTTCCGTGCTGGCGGTTATATCCAGAAAAGTAATCTCATCAGCACCCTGTTCATTATAGCGGCGGGCCACCTCAACCGGGTCTCCGGCATCCCGGATGTCCACAAAGTTCACGCCTTTGACCACGCGCCCTTTATCTACATCCAGGCAGGGAATGATTCGTTTTGCCAGTGCCATAAAACCTACCTTGTTCAGCCGTTCAGTGTGTCGCAGAAAGCCTGGGCTTCCGCAACGTCCAGCGTGCCTTCATAAATCGCCCGGCCGGTAATTGCGCCGATGACCCCTTTACTGGCTACAGGGGCCAGCCGCTTCAGGTCGTCCATATTGGTAACACCACCGGATGCAATCACCGGAAGACCACCCTCTTCCGCCAGGGCTGCCGTGGCTTCTACATTGACGCCCTGCATCATGCCATCGCGGTTGATGTCCGTGTATACAATTGCCTCTACCCCATCACTGGCAAAGCGCTTTGCCAGATCAGTGGCCATGACTTCCGAAACTTCCGCCCAGCCATCCGTAGCCACCCGGCCATCTTTGGCGTCCAGGCCCACAATAATGTGCCCCGGAAAACGCTTGCACATCTCGGTGACAAACTCAGGCTCTTTCACCGCTTTGGTTCCGATAATCACCCACTGCACACCGGCTTTGAGATAGGCCTCAATGGTTTCCGCTGAACGAATACCGCCACCAATCTGTATGGGCAGGTCCGGGTATTTGCGGGCAATGGCTTTAACAATCTCGCCGTTAACCGGCTCGCCTGCAAAGGCACCGTTTAAATCCACCAGGTGCAGGCGACGAGCGCCGGCATCCACCCAGCGGGTGGCCATATCAACCGGATCACCACCAAAAACAGTGGAGTCCTCCATGCGCCCCTGACGCAACCGCACGCATCTTCCATCTTTCAGATCAATGGCAGGAATAATCAACATGTTCCATTCCAGTCAGTAAAGTTCTTGAGTAATTGCAGTCCCGCCCCGGCGCTCTTCTCCGGGTGAAACTGCACGGCAAAAATATTGTCCCTGGCCACCGCAGCCGCAAGATCAACGCCGTAATGACTGCGCCCGGCAATATCCGGGTTACCCTTTGCCTCGGCGTAATAGCTGTGCACAAAGTAGAAGCGATCACCATCGGGAATGCCCTGCCACAGCGGGTGCTCAACCGCCTGATAAACCTGGTTCCAGCCCATATGGGGCACTTTCAGGCGCGTACCATTCTCGGTTAGCGTGTCACCGAAAAAGCGCACTTCTGAGGGGAGCAGGTTTATACAGTCTACTCCACCGTTTTCTTCGCTACGGGACATCAGTGCCTGCATACCCACACAGATTCCGAGGAATGGGCGATCCCGGGAAACTTCCCGCACCAGCGTATCGACGCCAAGGCGGCGCATTTCTGCCATGCAGTCACGTATAGCACCGACACCAGGCAGGATAACCCGGTCGGCTTCCCGAATCTGCTCCGCATTGCCGGTTACCAGAACCCTGGTATCCGGCGCTACATGCTCAACTGCTTTGCGGGCAGAGTGGAGGTTACCCATACCGTAGTCGATAATCGCGACGGTTTTCATGGTTTCTGCGGTGTCCCTGGCCTGCGAATTACAAAGAGCCTTTGGTCGACGGGGTCACACCCGCCATCCGCTCATCGGTTTCAACGGCCATGCGCAACGCACGGCCAAAAGCCTTGAACACAGTTTCAATCTGATGGTGGGTGTTCTTGCCACGGAGGTTATCAATATGCACAGTTACCATGGCATGGTTGATGAAACCGCGGAAAAACTCTTCAAACAGATCCACATCGAAGCCGCCCACAACAGCGCGGGTGAAAGGTACGTTCATAATCAGACCCGGGCGACCGGACAGATCAATCGCTACACGCGAGAGCGCCTCATCCATAGGCACATAAGCATGACCATAGCGGCAGATACCTTTTTTATCGCCTACGGCCTGTTTGAACGCCTGGCCCAGCGTAATCCCGATATCTTCTACCGTGTGGTGGTCGTCAATGTGCAGGTCGCCCCTGGAAACAATATCCAGGTCCATCATTCCATGGCGGGCAATCTGCTCCACCATGTGTTCCAGAAACGGCACACCGGTATCAAAACTCGATTTGCCGTTGCCATCAAGGTCAATTTCAACAGTAATCTGGGTTTCAAGGGTATTTCGTTCTACCCGAGCCTTACGTTCGGCCATGGAGACTCCGTAGTAAAATTAAGCGGCACAACGCCGGAGAATTCTTTCCCGGGATTATACCTTTTATACTTTCCTGAGTCTCATAATCCGGTTAATCGCAGTGATAGCTGCCAGCCAGTGTGCTCAGAACGCTTTTTTCAGATTATTCATGTAGGTATCAACAAGGCTGTTAAATTCATGCTTGATGACAGGGCTGATTGCCAGCTTCAGCATGCCCGGTAATGGCAGGGTCAGTTCGGCACGGGTATGAAACTTCAGCGCCGTTACCTGTTTGCTTTTTTGGGTCAGCACCCAGGACCCGCGCACCACACCATTGCCCTCACCTTTTACCGGTTCCCAGGTGATTTTTCCGGCATCTTTATCAGCAAAGTACTGGCTGGCATACACAGTCTGGATGGCGTGTTTATCAACCCCCACCTTTTCCATTTCCCAACGGTAGGTGTTATCTCCCAGGTCTGTCAGTTTTTCCAGCTTCGGGAAATGGCTTGCAGAGCGCGGCACATCTGCCAGAAGCTCAAAAACCTCATCATAACCTGCCGGAACTTCAAGCTCCCGGTTCAGCTCGATCGAAACAGTAATAGCCACAGCGAACTCCTTTTTATGCTTATAGGTACCAGTTTAGCCAAAAACAACGGGTGCATTCTGGCCTAACACTACGGCATTGTCATACTCCTGAACTGTAAATTTGTTAACCCTGCGTTATCCTTTATCCTGTTAGCGCCCGGATTCATTACGAATCTCCAAAAGCTCCCGCAAAAGAGAAAGGAAGCCCGACCCATGAAAGCCATACGTTATGTGCTGATTGCCATCGTCGCACTCATTGTTCTCGCCATTGCTGCGATTGCGATTGCCATGGTTGTTATCAACCCGAACGACTATAAACCGCAAATTGAAAAAGTGGTTGAGAAAAAAACCAGTCTGAACCTCAGTCTGGACGGAGATATTGGCTGGTCGTTCATTCCTCTCGGCCTGGAACTTAACGATGTGGAAGCAACTCTGGACGGCGAACGCCTGATCGCCCTGAAGCAAATGGTGGCGCAGGTGGACTTCTGGTCCCTGATTACCATGTCGCCACAAGTAAACACGTTTGTACTCGACGGCCTCGACGCCCACTTGAACATTGATAAACAGGGGACAGGCAACTGGACCCGGATTATGCCGGAGCCGGCCGACGACGAGGCACAGGACGAACCGCAGGTTGCCAGCGAGGCTGAACAGGCACCCGCGGCAGACACCGAGGGTGAGCCTCTGAATTTCAATGTCGAACATGTAGAAATCAGCAATGCCCAGGTGCATTATCGAGACGAGCGCAGCGGCCAGACCGTGACCCTGGAAGACTTCACGGTTACCGCCAGCGACATTACCCTGGGTTCCGAGTTTCCTCTGGAAGTCGGCTTTCGCGTGGAAACAGCACAGCCGCAGTTCACTGTAGACGGCAGTGTAGAGGCACGCCTGGCAGCCAATGAAGCCCTGAATGACTTTGCGGTTTCAGGCCTGAACGCCGAGTTCAACATGGATGGCGAGCCTTTTGGCGGTAATTCAGTCACTGCGACCCTGACCGGATCGGCCAAAGCCAACCTGGAAAATGAAACCGCTACCCTGAGCGACTTCACCGCCAGCCTCGCCAACCTGACCCTGAACACCAGCCTTGACGTGAAAGGCTTTGGCGACAAGCCAACCCTGGATGGCAAGGTAGCCATCGAAGAGTTTTCTCTGAAAGAGCTCCTGAAAGCTCTGGGACAACCTGCAATAGAAACGACAGACGAAGAAGTGCTCAAGGCCCTTGCCTTCTCAACCGACATTGGCGGTGCGGCAGGCGAGCCGGCTCTTTCTGATCTGATGATCAAGCTGGATGACACTACATTCGAAGGCTCTGGCAGCTATAACCTGAGCACGGGGGGTGTGGTGTTCAACCTTCAGGGTGACACACTGAACGTAGACCGCTACCTGCCACCCAAAGCTGAAGAGGCAGAGGCCCAAGGCGAAACTTCGACCAAGACAGCCAGCAGCGACGCGCCTGAAGGCGAGCTTCTGCCGCTTGAGACCCTGCGCAGCCTGCTCCTGGACATAGATTTCGGCCTGGGCGAGCTGGTTGTAAGCAATCTGACCATCAACGATATCAAAGCCAGCACCACGGCCGACAACGGGCGGCTGAAAGTGGACGAATTCAGCGGCAAACTTTACGAAGGCAGTTTTAATGCGAACGCCACCATCAATGCCGCGAGCGATAACCCGAAATGGGCAATCAATGCCGACGTAAGCAACGTTCAGAGCCTTCCGCTACTGGCGGATGTGGCCGAGATCACCATGCTTTCGGGCGGTGCCAACCTCAAAGTAAATGCGACCACTGCCGGCAACCGCATCTCGGCTTTGCGGGAGAATGCAGATGGCAAGATCAGCTTCAACCTTGCCGAAGGTGAGTTCCGGAACATGAACCTGACCCGCATGGCTTGTCAGGGTATCGCACTGGCCAATCAGGACCAGCTGACAACCGACGACTGGGGTGACACAACACCGTTCAACGACCTGCACGGCGTTCTGGAAATCAACGGCAACACCTTCAACAACACAGACCTCGTTGCTTCTCTGGCGGGCATGAAGCTGGAAGGCAACGGCAGTGTTGATATGAAGCAGACCCTGGTGGATTACGAGCTGGGCCTGAGAATTGTAGGCGAAATCCACAGAGACAATGCCTGCCGCGTGACCGAATACGTGGAAGACGTTGTTATACCGGTAGAGTGTCGCGGTGACTTCTCGGCCGGAGCAGCAGACCTGTGCTCGTTCGATGGCTCGCGCTTCCGCGATACCCTGAAAACCATTGCCGCCAACGCTGCCCGCAAAAAAGCGGAAGAAGAGGTAGACAGAGCCAAAGGCAAAGCGGAAGAGAAAGTTCGCAAGAAGCTGGAAGAAAAACTTGGCGAAGATGTGGGCAAAAAAGCAAAAGATGCCCTCAAAGGCTTGTTCCAGTGACCACAGACAGCTTTGCGGAACAGCTTCTGGCATGGTACGACCAGCACGGCAGGCACGACCTGCCGTGGCACCATAACCGCACGGCCTACCGTGTATGGGTGTCGGAAATCATGCTTCAGCAAACCCAGGTAGCTACGGTTATCCCCTACTACCAGGCGTTTATGGAACGCTTTCCGGACGTCGAGGCCCTGGCACAAGCGCCCGTAGACGACGTGCTCAGCTACTGGTCAGGCCTTGGCTATTACGCCCGGGCACGGAACCTGCAAAAAGCAGCGCAATCTGTGGTCGAAGAGTTTGGTGGCGCATTTCCTGAGACTCAGGAGGAGCTGGAAAGCCTGAAAGGCATAGGCCGCTCCACCGCCGCCGCGATTATTGCCCAGGCATTCGGCAAACGCGCAGCTATTCTTGATGGCAATGTTAAACGGGTTCTGGCCCGCTACCACGCCGTACCTGGCTGGCCAGGGCAGACCCGGGTGCTGAACCAGCTCTGGAAGCATGCAGAAGCACACACACCCGATACCCGTGTGCGGGACTACACTCAGGGCATTATGGACCTGGGGGCTATGGTATGCACCCGCAGCCGGCCGGCCTGCACTGACTGCCCTCTCCAGACGGGCTGCAAGGCATACGCCAGGGAAGAGACTCACCTCTACCCCGGCTCCAGGCCCAAAAAAGCAAAGCTGGAAAAAACCACCTGGATGCTCATTCTTGAAGATCAGGAAGGCCGCGTCCTGCTTGAACGCCGCCCGCCCAGTGGTATCTGGGGCGGCCTCTGGAGTCTGCCGGAAATTGATCCGGCCTATGGCGCTGAAGAGTTACAGGAGGCGTGCGAACAAAACCTGGGGGTCGATTGCACAGAGCCCGAACTGATACGCGGCTTCCGGCATACGTTCTCCCACTACCATCTGCACATACAGCCTGCTCGCCTGAGCGTGACCGGACAACACACCCTGCAAGACGACGGGCAACAACAGTGGCTGCACAGGCACGAAGCCCTCGCTCTGGGCCTGCCAGCACCTATCCGGACGCTGCTGGCCTCCCCGGAGCAGGCAAACTTGCTGTAATACCTGAGCGCTCAAATGCTTAAATGGCATGATCTGTTATCATCTGCTCAGAAACAGACGCACACATCAGACAGGAGCGATCATGAGCCGCACCGTTTTCTGCCGCAAATACCAGAAAGAACTCCCAGGCCTGGACTTCCCGCCCATGCCCGGCGCCAAAGGCCAGGACATCTACGAAAATATTTCCAAAGACGCCTGGGAAGAATGGCAAAATCAGCAAACCATGCTGATCAACGAAAGACACCTCAGCCTGATGGACCCCAACACCCGCAAATACCTGCAGGCGCAAATGGAACACTTTTTTAACAATGAACCCTTTGATAAAGCGGAAGGCTACGTTCCACCGGAGCAGTAAAAACTGGTCAAGGCCTGATCAATCCTGAAAAGATTAAGATTTTTTGCAGGCTGGCCTTGACTCATCACGCTGAAACCGGTTTAATAGCGCCCCGTTGCACAGCAGTAAAGCAACAAGCCCGGATAGCTCAGTCGGTAGAGCAGAGGATTGAAAATCCTCGTGTCGGTGGTTCGATTCCGCCTCCGGGCACCACTCTTTCTTTCAAATCAATAACTTAGAAAGAGATTTAGAGTTGTCCCATCATCCGTACCAACATCCCCTAAATGCTTGATAAACGCCCATTAATTACAAAACTGTAATTTTAATTATTTTTGGCGTTTCCATCTTCAGCATTACCAAATCTTCCGTAACCGCCTGTTTTCACACTTTATTTAAGCACAAAACCTTCTGCTCAGCCAATCGCTTGCTGAAAGAGCGACTTCCTGTAGTCTGAAACTAGACCGGTCGAACACTAAACCACTAATTTCAGAGGAAGACTGCCATGAACAGCCATTGCAGCCATATCAGCAATATTCTCCAAGATGCTCTTGTGATCGCTTGGATTCTCGATGATTTCGAGCAGGCCGAGATCACATGTACCGTGAAATGCCGCGATGGCAAAAAAACCATCATCACGGAATCGCTTGAAGAGCCTCGCCCTGACACTCCAAGGTTCAGCTCCAAAATCGTCCAAACACCACCGCCTTGCGCTCAGTCCATTGCGGACGACCTGGGCTCAATCACGAAAAACGAATGGTTCTGAGGTAATGGCTATGGAGTTTATGAAACAGGCACAACAACTGGCCGCAGAGCTCACCCAGGAATTCGGCGGCGACGAAATCATCTTCAGCGCCCAGGTGCGCCGCGGTGATGATTGGATAACGCTGGAGCTTTATCGGAATAGCGAGGCCCCGCACAGAATTCATGCGGTTCTCGATTTTGATACCGGCTGCAACATCCTACTGCAGACGCCACAAACCATTCACTAGAACAGAAGCACTGATGTCCATTCTCGATGAACTCTTCTGTCGGGAATGGACATTACTCCGCAGTTGGCGCCGGAACGTCATCAATATTCAGAACTTTTTCGATTTGCGCACCCCCACTTCAGAGGGCCGCCCTCCCCTGCAGTTAGGCCTAAGCCCCAAAGCCCCCAGCCAGCTATCAGGACGCCGCAGGGCTTTCACCAGCAACCCCAGCGCTCGCATGTACTCAGACCTTGTCCTAGAAGATGGAGAGTGCTCTGGCAGCCAAACGTTTCGATAGTATTGAACATGTTTAAGCTTGATCTGCTCTGGCTGCGTAACGTGCGGAAACCGTTTTTCGATAACCCCGACGATGCGATAGATACGATTGACGTACCTTCGCTGCTCGGTTTCGCTCAGAGCTTTAAAATCTAGCCTTTTCAGGATGTGATCAAGCGGCATTCCGCAATCCTCCCACGTAGGCACTTGCTACCGACACCCGGCTATGTCCCAACTGCCTGGCAACCTCAGCCCTGGCAACGCGATCCATAATCTTGTCGCGAATTGCTTCTTTCAATGGGGACGGACCAGCCATCACCTCTTCATAAATATCCTGGGCGAAACCGGCTCTAAGCTCCCGGAACGTTGGAACACCAGCCCTTTTCAAAAACTTTCTGCAGGGATTCACCACTCTCAGCAAAAAGGATTTCACCGTGTCTGTTTCAGACAACAGGTTTCGCGATCCCTTGGGCCGAACCTCGATGGCATAATTCAGCGCCTCCATGCGGAATTCGGTAGCCTTAATGGTGCGATCCTTTGATTTTCGCCCTCCTTTACAACCCTCCAGGATTGCTGCCTCCCCCGTAGCCTCAATTTCTCGTTTCATCCGATCGAGATCCTGGAGAATGCACTCTCTGACTCGCATACCCCATGCACGCGCCAGACGCATAACAGCGGCACCACGCTCAAATCCATTCGCGACTGCATGGTCAGCTGCATACAGGGTATCCACCACATCCGCCTCAATTGGCTTGACACGAACCGATTGACGACAAACGCCGAGAACGTCTCTAGCAGAAACCTGCAGCGCATTGTCTCCCCTAAACGCCTTCATCAGGATGTTAACGGTACTCATGATGTGGTGTGCATAGGCGACGCTGATTCGTTGATCCAACGTGCCATCTGGCCACTCGAAATCGCCATCCAACCGAGCCTTAATGTAGGCTCCAAATTGCAGCACAAACTCCCGATTAATTTTCCGGGCATCATTGATTCCGTGACGCCGACAAAAATTGACGAACACCGGCACCCGTTTCTTATGGGTAGCCCGGGTGTTGTAATGACTGTCTCGACCATAGAACTGGTCCACCGCACAATGCGCTGCCTCAAGAAGCCTCTCTCCCTTTCCGTAGTTTTTGCACTGTTCCGGCCTCTTCCGCTTGGCTGAGCGCCGACCTTTAGCAACCGATTTGTTGCTCATGCCAGTCTCCTCGTTGTTCAAATTATAGAAATACAGTGGGGGTGCGCGGCCAACCATGCGGAATCTGGGGCTCAGAGCCGGTCCCCGCGCTGATGCTCCGCCCCGTAGTCCGCATTAAGTGTGACTGTGCCAAGGCATGAAGCCTTGACGGTGGGAGCATCCATCGTGCTGTATCAGCACTATTTCTTCACCATTGCGAGCCGTGGACACGTGTCGATAATCGACAGCGCGTACGGGGAGCGGCGTCTCGTAATCAGCGAGACATCACAATGGCGGGGGTGCCATACGGCGGTGGGATGACCGGTAGGGTGAGCAGCCAATGATGATGCACTGGTAACGGTCCCTGTTGCTCAAATGCGGAGTTAACGTAGACATTCTCCGCATTGTTCGGTCATTGGTTAGAACTGCAAGCTACTGATATCAATAATTTTACAGTTCTTTTCCTTCTATCCATCTCACTATGTAAACAGCAGCACTGCTGAGTGGACCGCGGATGGGTTTGAGGTAGGCGCTAGGTACAAAACGCACACAGAAGGATTGGTGGCATGGCCACCAGTTTCGGGTTGGACCATGGAGATCCATTGGGTGGAGAGATCACGAAGATCATTTTTGAAGCCGGCTAGGCCGGGAGGAGTTGCTGTTTGTTTCAATTGCCCAGCTAGCAATACCCTGCTCAACATTGATTGAACGAGGGATTTAGCTTTAACTGTAACTGAAATGCGCCAACAGGCTCCACACGGGAAAACACGAATTTTCTCCAATTAGACCGAGGAGCCGAGTACGCAATCAGATCATCACTGACTTGCACTGCCCTATTACGAATAAACAAAGTGACATTCTCTGGAGCAGCAATCATGCCCAACAAGCATTTAACCGAGAGAGACCTGCTGGATGGTCTTGATGCACACAAGGCTCATTCTGACGAGCTGGCCACTCCGCTTCCGCAAGAGCTCTCACCGCTAGAGAAGCTAAAAGGAACAGTTAAGCATTTTGAACGACCCACAGCCCCTATGTGGGATGAGTGGTTCGATTCAAACGAAAGAGCCGGTGATGACTTCATGGCTGACCGAGGTCCGCACCCGAAAGACCCCAGTTAACTACATTTAGCTTTCTTGACCGGAAGTAGCCTCACGATCGCTGCATGACTTAGACTCGCCCTCATCCCTTTCATTTTTTCCCGAGAACTGCCGGAAAAGGTGAAGAGGCACGGGAAGGCGGTGGTGACGGCAAGCCGTCGTCATTAGTGGCCAGAAACCAAATTTGATTGCAGAAAGATCGTTGAACTGGGCCATATTTTCACACTCGCTGAATACCTGGTTAAGAAGACTCTCCGGATCCCTCTCCACATCGATCCCAGATAAATTTGCGCCGTGCATCTTCTTGTTGCTGTATAAATGACTTTCGGTATCGTCATCCGGATACCAGTATTGGAAATTACAATGCCCAAGATCATTATTTTTAAATTCCTTTACAGCTCCATAGAGTGGCTGATCTTCGAGCATCGCTGCAATGATCGAGATAAATGGATAAAGTATACTCCCTGCAGTAACATTCTGACGATAATCCCCGTCCCTTCTTGGATGTTCTAACAGTTCGTGGTAAGTCGAAATATTGCACGGATAGAGTTTATGAAACCGATATGCAAATTTTGCTCGCCCTACCATTTGTTCGAGCCACCCAAGTATGCTTTTCTGGTCTCCTTCCATCATTAACAGTAAAACTGTCAACGCAACATCAATACATTGATCATCTTTAATAGGCAAAAGAAGTATCGGGTTATTGTTAATAATCCCCTTCAGTGCATCTGAATAGGCACTGGAAGTTCCTAACAGATCATTTTGTTCATCAGAACCTTGCGGAAACTGAAATGAATACCAACGAAGCCAAAGCCCAAATAGGGAAACCCTACCAGCCAGATCAAAGAGGCGAAGATTAATCTCTAATGGTGTCGATCCTCGAACCGATTGGGAAAGCGCATGTTGTTTTGATGCATTTTTAACAGCAGTTTTCGAAAGCAGCTCATTCCCGACATTTAGAAAAGTTTGAAATACTGAGAAATATACAGACTGTATAGACGCCGACATTTTGGTGTCTTCTTCCAAATATTCTCGGACCAACTCCCAAAGACGAAGCAGCAGTAGCTCCGCGGCAAGGTAGGTAGACTCCAAGTTGTTCTGTTCACGAGCCCACGCAAATAATATCCAAAGGCATATACTTAGCTGCCTCATCACTCGTTTTTTTTGCTCTGGTTTTTCGATACTACTGGACAAAAATGACTCAACCAGAATTGCGAAATGTTTATAAGAGACGTTCGGCTCATCGATAAGGGCTAGTGCCTTTCTTAGATTCGACCTAGCCATGTCAGGAAGCAATTCTTCTTTCAAAAAGTGGGACTCGATCAAGGAAGCCATCCTGTCACCATTCCACTCTTCGAAAGAAATTTGATCAGTACTAGACCGGTCTTTGTATGCCTCGATATTCGGACGGATGTCTTCACGAATATCACCGCCGACGCAGATACAAATTTTGATCTTTTTCTCCCGATATTCTCGGGGAAGGCGATTACGAATGTAGGTTTCTTGAATCTCGACTAAAGAAGGTCTCAGCGACTGAGGCGAAGAGGTATCCCAGTCACTGCGCTTCAGATCATGCGGCTTGACAGAGAACAGATAAACGGCATCTTCTTCACCATCAATTGCCCCAAAGGCAGCCACATCAACACCGTCTTGCCTCGTCCCCCTTCCAGGCCGGGAAAAAACGGTCATTCCCATCTGGCTGAGAAGATCAGGCAGCACTGCGTCTAGCTCTTCACGTTCACGGAGGGAAGCTAGATACTCTTTGATTATCAGCTTCATTCGTTCCTCCTTTCCACTCGAAGCATGGCAAGCTGGTACTCAAGACCAACTGGATCTAAATGCGCCATTCTAGGATACTCAACTTCTATCGAATGTCCGCTCAAAGGTATCTCTTGGCGATGCTCGCTGCCCTGACCATCTTGGAAATAGCTGATTAACGTTTTTCCATATAACAGAACCTGCTTGGTAGCCAGGGCTGAAAATATGGATCTTTTTTCTGCTTCCTTAAAGGAAGCTTCCATTTCACGGCTGTTGAATCGGTGATAAGCTTCCCGTTCTGATTGAGATGGATGAAGCTCAGGAATTTCGTCAATTCCGTTCAAAGTATCGAAGTACTCATCAAGCGCCTCTTCCACTTCCCTAAGAATTTCCTGAACCTCGTTAGAGCACGATTCCATTCTATCCTTGAGATATTTCCTAGGTTTACCAGGGTAGTTGATTAGAAGAGGGTTCAGAATCAGCTGTCCTATTTTCCGGCGTACTTCACTAGTTTGGGCCAGGTGCAAACCAGCAAGCAACATACTTACGGCACTCACGGGATTCATAAAGAAATAGCCGCAGGCCTTTCTGGCCAAAAAAACCATCTGCCCTGAGTTCGTTACATCTAATTCCGTGGGATCAATATCCACCGGTATATTTGCACCGCGGCCAATTCCTACAAGGAATCTAGCTGCTTGACAAAGGGAATCGTCACCACCTAAAAGCCATTTAGTAGAGACCTTGTTCAGCAATGTAGCGTTACCCCGAATATCTCGAAATGTAGAATTAAGTGCCTCAGGCTTCAATTCACGCTCTTTTATTAGATATTCAAGAAGACGAATTGTACTATCGATTATCCCTGCGCCAATCAATCGATGCATGGCGTGATCGATTTTACTAACTAAGGCATTATTGTCAGGTTTGACGCGACTTAAGTGATTCAGAAGCTTATCAGTCAAAGCTTCTGGTATTTTGGCGCCACCAAAAGCAAGCAGCGAAGCCGCTGTATGTAACGATTGGTCTTCGCCCTTACCGATAGCAGCATTAACAATATCCATAACTCGCTCGGACTCTGTCTCGGGTAGATCTTGTTTCATGAGATTCACCCCGGTTTCTGCTATCGCTGCAAGTATCTCATCCTCATCTTCAGAGCCCAGCATATTTTCAAGAGCTACATAGACAGGCTCCATTGGTTGATTTTCCACCGCCCATTCAAACCGACCGATAGCATCAACCGCTTGTTTTCGAACATTCGGGTGGTCGGCCTTAGTGAGCTGGATCGCCTCTTCCAAGTACTCTGGAGCACTAACCCTAAAGCCTGCAATGAGTGTTGCTGGAAGGAGATCATGCAACTCTGGGGTCTTCTTGATGATACCCAGAGCCTCTGCGGGCCTGTTCGGAGCTTGTACCAGAAAAGATACGAAAGGATTGGTTGTGCAGCTCCCGGTTTCTTGAGCTAAATGTCGAATACACCATAACGTAGACGTGACATCATTCTCAATTACGGGAAGCATGTGCTCGAAAACAGTCAGCATGCTGAAGATCGTAAAGCTACTCTCACTCTTCTTTATATTTGAAAACAGCTCCACGACGTCGAAAGCCGACGTATTATGTAATAACGCCAACTCACGCCCCAAATCATCTTCTGGAACTTCGACATCTCGACAAAATTCCTCAATGCATTGCAAAGTCGTGCCAGAACGATGGGCTGAAAGTAGCTTTCCTCGAATAAAGGAGTTATCTGACAAGCCTTCATTAACGTTGTTCAATGGGTGCGTCCTTCCGTCGTCGTTCACCAGATGGCAAGGGCTGCAATGCCCACTTTCTATCTTTCCTGTAACTCGCTTTAAGTGACCCTATCAAAAGATCGGCTTCATTGCCCAGGTACTGCAAAAACGTCCTTGAGCACCTTTTTGGGAACTCGCCATTTTTTCAAGGTCATCACCGCAGTATCGATACCAGGCACTCTACCCCCTAACCCACTCCGACACGTTGCCGGTACAAGCCTACGCCGATACACTCATCCCAATTTCCAACCGCATGGGGCGGACATTACGTTGCGCGTCGATTCTCGACATCCCCTGCCCCATGCTCATTGCAGTAGACGGAACCCATTGAATGAGCCATAACATCACCCTCAAGCAGCTTGAAGATTTCCTATGGGAAGCCGCCGACATCCTTCGCGGCAACATGGACGCATCGGAATACAAGGACTACATCTTCGGGATGATGTTTCTGAAGCGCCTGTCGGACGCCTTCGAGGAAGCTCAGGAAGCGGTCGTTCAGTATTATGTGGACAAGGGCAAGCCTGAAGACCAGGCCCGCGAGCTGGCGGACGATGAAGACGAATACGACAAGACCTTCTATATACCGCCCGTTGCCCGCTGGAATGCCATCAAAGACCTGAAGCATGACATTGGTTCTGAACTGAACACCGCCACCGAAGCCATAGAAGAATACAACCCCGTTCTGGAAGGGGTGCTGGTTTCCATCGACTTCAACATCAAGAACAAGCTGTCTGACAAAAAGCTGCGCGACCTGCTCAGCCACTTCAGCCGCTACCGTCTGCGCAACGAAGACTTCGAGCGCCCGGACCTGCTGGGCACTGCTTACGAATACCTGATCAAGATGTTCGCCGACAGCGCCGGTAAGAAAGGCGGTGAGTTCTACACCCCGTCCGAAGTGGTGCAGCTGCTGGTTGCTTTGCTGAAGCCTCATGCCGGAATGCGTATATACGACCCTACCGCTGGTTCTGGCGGTATGTTGGTACAGACCCGGAACTATCTGGGAGCCCATGGTGAAAACCCGTCCAACCTGTCCCTGTTTGGTCAGGAGATGAACCTGAATACCTGGGCAATCTGCAAGATGAACATGTTCCTGCATGGGGTCTACAGCGCGGACATTCGCAAGGGTGACACTCTGCGCGAGCCCCAGCATACCCAAGGCGGCGAACTGATGACCTTTGACCGGGTGATTGCCAACCCGCCCTTCAGCCTGAAGAAGTGGGGCAAGGAAGAAGCGGACAGCGATTCCTACGGGCGCTTCCCCTACGGCACACCGCCCAAGGATGCCGGTGATCTGGCATTCGTCCAGCACATGATCGCCAGTCTTAACTCTGAAGGCATGATGGGCGTGGTCATGCCCCACGGTGTTCTGTTCCGGGGTTCCAGTGAAAAAGCCATTCGCCAGGGCATTCTGAACGATGATCTGCTGGAAGCCGTAGTTGGCTTACCGGCTGCCCTGTTCTACGGCACCGGCATTCCCGCCTGCCTGTTGATCATCAACAAAAACAAACCGGCAGAACGCAAAGGCAAGGTGCTGTTCATCAACAGCGAACTGGAATACGAAGAAGGCAAGAACCAGAACAAACTCCGCCAGCAGGACATCGAAAAGATCGTCCAGACCTTCGACAGCTCTTTTGAAGATGGATCGGCCGAAATCAAACGCTATTCAAAAGTCGTCACCCTCGCTGAAATCGCCGAAAACGATTACAACCTGAACATCCGACGCTATGCCGACACCAGCCCGCCCCCGGAAATCTTCGACGTGCGCGCCATCCTGCACGGAGGCATTCCGGTACGTGAAGTGGAAAGCGAATACATCCGGGAAGAAATTCTGGAAGACTTCGACGTGTCCACAGTGTTCGTAAAGCGGGATGGAGAGCCTTCAGCCAATGGAGAGTACTACGACTTCAAGCCGGAAATCGACACCAAAGAATCCATTCGGGAAGCCGTGGGTGATGTGGATGCCAAGGTGATCAACCAGCTGGAACGTTGGTGGGACAAGTACCGGGTTTCATTGAACGGACTGGATTCACAGGTGGCTGAAGCTGAGAGCGTGATGAAGGGGTATTTGAAGGAGCTTGGGTATGAGTAATACCGTTCCTGAAGGATGGAAAGTTATTCCGTTCGAAGTAGTCTTTACAGAAATAAAGAATGGTTGCAGCCTCGATCAAAACGGTAGTGGTAATGGCTTGCCTGTGACTAGAATCGAAACAATATCCAATGGGAAAATAGACTACTCCAAAACAGGATGGCTCTACACTACGCAAGATATAGAAAGGTTCAGAATCGACAAAGGTGACATCCTATTCAGCCATATCAACAGTTTAAAACACATCGGGAAGACTGCCATTAAGGACGATGACAGGCTCTTGTACCATGGCATGAACTTATTAAGGTTCAAGATCGATCGGTCAAAATTCTCACCAACTTATCTTCAAAACTTGCTGTCATGGGAAGTAGTTCGTGAGGACATGCGCAAAAAAGCCAAACAGGCAATAAATCAAGCCAGCCTCAACGTTCAAGATATTAAAACAACGGCTTACCCGATACCCCCACTCCCCGAACAACAAAAAATCGCAGCCATCCTGTCATCCGTCGATGACGTGATCGAAAAAACACGCGCCCAGATCGACAAGCTGAAAGACCTGAAAACCGGCATGATGCAGGAGTTGTTGACCAAAGGGATTGGATTGGGCGGCATTCCGCATACGGAGTTTAAGGATTCGCCGGTGGGGAAGATTCCAGTCTCATGGCAGACCAAAGCTATGGGTGAGGTTTTCGATTTCAAAAATGGAGTCAATAAAGACAAGACCGCTTTTGGGCACGGCGTGCCAATTATCAGCTACAAGAATGTTTATGTCGGTGGCGGGATAGTGGACTCAAACATCAATGCTCTTGTCGAGATGAACGATCAAGAATTAGAAAGGTTCCGCGTGAATTACGGGGACGTGTTCTTCACAAGGACATCAGAAACGCCGGACGAAATCGGATTTACGAACGTTTATTTGGGCAGCCGGAACAACGTCGTATTCAATGGATTCGTCATTCGTGGCCGCCAGAAAAGCAATATATTCGATCCAGACTTTCTCAAGTATGTCTTTCAGGGCAATGTTGTCCGCAAACAGATGATGGACAACAGTAAATTCACTACTCGTGCTGGAATAAGCGGCGAGTCATTGGGTCGAATAAAGCTTGCGATCCCGGATATCCCGGAACAGCAAGTGATTGCAAGTATCTTAGACACTTTTCAGAACAGGATTGACCGGGTTAGAAATAAGCTAATGGCCCACGAGTCGTTAAAAAAAGCCCTCATGCAAGACCTTCTAACCGGCAAGGTAAGAGTCAGTCAAAAGGAGTCAGCTGTTGCCTGATGACCGGCACGCATCTTTCCTCGTTTCAGCGCGAATCCGAACAGTCGCTGGCAACGAGTGCACATGCCTGACGATATTTAGATGATGGACAGAGAACAAGCCAAACCCAGTCTGGATAATGGAAACTTTCTATTTCGATTTAGAAGCGCAAAAGCGCTTCTGGATGATGACAATGATAATGGGGGTTTCCAGGAGCTTGAGAAACAGGCGATCTACTTCGCCAAACCGGAGCAACTAAATGACCCTATGGAAGGCCTCAGCGACGCGTTCTGGGATGGGGACGACGTGCTTTGGGAAAACTTTTTCAAACACTATGCCCTGGCATTGATTTCGTATGCACTCAAATGGCTGCTTCACGAGCCCGATGAAATTCAGAGAGCGAAAGTGGATGCATGGCTGACGGAAGAAGACCTTCCGACCGACATGTTCCGAAACCTCTATCGAGAGTTCTGTTCAGACTTGAGCTCTGCCATCGAAGCTCGCGAGCTCTCCCAAATACTGGGCCGTAGAACCCTACCTCTACGGCGAGAACGACTGATAAACCTGCTCTTCTTGGTTCATCAAGCTACAGTACCCCGTTTATTTCGAATCTTGAAAAAACACCGTCTCGTAGACTTTGAACTGCCACCCGAAGCTTCGGATACAAAACCAGTAAAAACAACGTTAGAGTGCTGGGAGGAAATCGCATCAGCCCCCTCCAAGATCGGCATGCCGGTAGATGAACAACTTGAGCTTCTATCCAGCATCACCAACAGGGTGAGTCATCAACTGGATCTAGGCGTGCTCACTCGGATTGGAAATATTGACGAGGGGTATAAATTGCTCGCGCTGATGTCCAGATTCCCCGAAATGTACGTTGACGCATTTTCGAGAGACCTCCACTTTAACCCCTGGCGTGTTGCCTGTTTTAGTCGCCGATGCAAGAACGCCTCAATGTGGGGCACTTATGGGAGCGAACATCGTGGCGCTGCGCTAATATTTCGCACGGAGCAAAGGGAAGGCGAACACTATTTCCGGATCAAGGGAATGGCGGGAACAGCGGATTCAGGAGCTGACCTGAAAGTTCATAACGTTGAGTACGGCAAACGTCCCCCGCCACTTGATAGCTTCAATGTGATCGGCAGGCTCCCGCTTCACAAGCTGAAAACCACCTGGATGGTCACCGAGGATGGACGTGCCAGTACCCGATTGAGCGAGATGACGGACGATCTTGACGCGTGGCGAACACGGTACTGGAATCATGCGTTTAAGCGTGTCTCATGGAAACATTTTGATTGGGAGCACGAGGAGGAACGGCGTTTAATTGCTTCTTCCGTTCTGGCCGATGATCCGGCACCAGAAGCGCTGACCTACGATTTTTCCCAACTGGAGGGAATCGTGTTTGGTATGCGAATGAGTAGTGAGGACAAGCTGAGAATTGCGAGTATTGTGGAGAAAAAATGTCGAGCTACAGGGCGTACCGACTTCCGTTTTTTTCAGGCCTACTATTCGCCATCAAAAGGCGAGATGGACATTGCCGAACTGGGATTACTCAAATTTGATTTTGGGAAATGAACCGCCCAAAGTCGGCCATTGATTTGCCCCCTCCCTTGACCCACTACTCTTTAAGCATTCCAAATAGCTATCCGATTTTTGCGCTCCCGCAAAAACACCACATATTGTGCATCCATTGACGCAGCTCACCCATTGAGTTGACATATAAAGAATCAAAGCTAATATCGTCAACCAATAGTTGTCAACGTTAAGGAAGATTGCCATGTTGCATGATCGGTTGCGTCGTGCACGAGTCCTGAAAAATATGTCCCTGCAGCAGGTTGCCGACCAGTTGGGAGACATCACCAAACAGGCTCTGTCGAAGTATGAGCAGGGTAAGGATGCGCCCAATTCAACTCGTTTGATTCAGCTTGCGGATGTACTGGCAGTGAATCCGGAGTACTTTTTCCGTTCCGATTCCGTAGAGCTAGGCGAAGTGGATTTTCGAAAGCACTCGGCGTTCGGCAAGAAACAGCAGGAAGCAGTAAAAGAACAGGTTCGTGAGCATCTGGAACGTTACTTGGCTGCTGAACGCCTGTTTGACAACGAGAATGACGACAATGGCTTCGCCCAGTGGCGGGAACATTTTCGGGTGTCGAATACCGATGAGATCGAAAAGGCTGCGGAAAACCTGCGGAAAACCTGGCATCTGGGCACCAATCCGATTGCCAACCTCACCGAGACTCTGGAAGAAAATGGCATCAAGGTTGTCGGTCTTGAGGCCCATGAAAAGTTCGATGGTTTGTGTGCCGTAGTCAATGACGGCGCTGATGCTGTGATCGTCAGCAATATTTCTCGCCCGGGAGAACGGCAACGGTTCAATCTGGCCCACGAGCTCGGTCATCTGGTTATGAACATTCCCGATGACATTCATGGCACTCGGGATGAAGAAAACTGGTGCCACCGTTTTGCCGGTGCGTTTCTGTTTCCTGCAAGCCAGGTCCGGGCTACTTTTGGTAACCACCGGAGCCGGGTACTGCTCAAGGAGTTCCTGCTGGCGAAAGAAGAATGGGGCATTTCCATTCAGGCTTTGCTACGGCGCCTCTATGATCTGGATATCGTCCAACAGGGGTTCTATCAGAGCACTTTCCGCTTCTGGTCGTCCCGTGGTTATCGAAAGAACGAGCCGGAATCTCTGGATTCGGAAAATTCCTATCGTCTGCGCCAACTCGTTTACAGGGCACTGGCTGAGGGGCTTGTAACTCCGTCCAGAGCAGCAGAATTATTGGGTGTCGGTCTTGGAGAGATCGAGGATGTCATGGCTAACGGACAAGCAGGTGACGGCACCAATGCCCACGAAGATTCTAGTTTCTGACACCAACATCTGGATCGACCTGCACCACAGTAACCTGCTGGAAAAAGTCTTTCAGTTGCCACACCAGTTTGTCACCACGGATTTTGTGTGGCGGGAACTTCGGAAACCGCCCGGGGCGCAACTGGAGGATCTGGGGCTCACCATTGAAGCAATCAGCGGTGATGAGACCCTCGAATTGTTTGGCTTAAAGCAGACGCTAAACAACTCCTCTCTGGCAGATGTTTCCTGTTACTTCGTCGCCCGGGAACGGGGCTGGACTTTGCTGACTAATGATGGGGCCCTTCGGAAATCTGGCCGACGCGCCTGGCTGGACGTTCGCGGTGTGCTGTGGATATTAGATGAACTGGAACACCACCAGGTTCTATCACCCGCAGAGCTGTTCACCGCATTAACGGCAATGCTCAAGGCCGGGGCCCGCTTGCCTGAGGACGAATGTGATAAGCGCCTGGCCCGATGGCGCGCCGGCTGACATCCAATTTCTCCCTTCAAACTGCTAACCTAGGTTAATACCAATTAGTTGCCTCTCGCCGCAGGCACACTCTTACCAGGGAGCTTTCCTTGTTTCAGGATGAAGTCGAAAAGGCTGAACTGCCCGCCATTGAACAACTAACACGCCTTGGCTGGAATTATTTACCGGGATCGGCGCTGGTGCCGACAGCCGCAGGTTCAGAGTCAGGCGAACGGGGCTACTACCGGGATGTGGTGCTGTCCAAACGCCTGAAAGCTGCCATTGTCAGGCTGAATCCATGGATCAGCGACGAAAACCTGCGCAAAGTGGTCCGGGAGTTCACCCACCCGAATCACGCGGGTCTGATGGAATACAACCAGTCCATTTACGACCTGCTGGTGAACTACCTGTCCGTTGAACAGGACCTGGGTGCCGGTCGCAAGGGGCAGACCGTCAAGGTCATCGATTTCGACAACCCTGAAAACAACGAATTCCTGTGCACTAACCAATTCAAGGTTGAAGGCCTCAATCAAAACATCATCCCGGATATTGTCTGCTTCGTGAACGGCTTGCCGCTGGCGGTGATTGAGTGTAAATCGCCGTATATTGCCGACGCGGTAGCCGAAGGCATCAACCAGTTGCGCCGTTACGCCAACCTGCGCACCCCGGAAGACGATGAAGGTGCCCAGAAACTGTTCTGGTACAACCAGCTGATGGTGTCTACCTGTCGGGATCAGGCAAAGGTGGGCACCATCAGTTCCAGTGCCCAGCATTACGGGGACTGGAAGGACGCATACCCATTCACGGATGCGGATATTCAGGCGATGGTGCAACAGCCTGCCTTTATCTCCACCGGCTCGACAGTATCCAGCCACAAGACCGGTGACGTGCCCTCACCCGAGTATCTGGTTGCCGCTAAACAGGTCGCTTCAGGTGCGGGAACCAGTTCAGGCGAAGTCACCCCGCAACAGCGGTTGCTTGCTGGCATGTTCAACCCCGCCAGTTTCCTGGACCTGATGCAGAACTTCACCCTGTTTGAACCGGTGGATGGTCGCCTGATCAAGAAGGTGGCGCGGTATCAGCAATACCGGGCAGTGAACAAGGTCATAGAACGCCTCAAGAACGGGACAACGCGCAAGGAGAAGTCCGGGGTAGTCTGGCATACCCAAGGGTCCGGAAAGTCCCTGACCATGGTCATGCTGGCGGTGAAGATGCGCCGTGATCCGGAGCTGAAGCAGTACAAACTGGTGTTCGTGACTGACCGCACCCAGTTGGATGGGCAACTATCGAAAACCTTCCGGGATGCCCAGAACGAAACCATCTATAACGCGGGGTCCGTGGCGGAACTGAAGGAACTGCTGTCCAAAGACTCTTCCGACATTGTGACCGCCATGGTGCAGAAGTTTCAGGAAGCAGAACAGGAAGGCGACTTCACCGATCTGAACCCCAGCGACAAGATCATCGTGCTGGCGGACGAAGCTCACCGCACCCAGTTTGGCGGGCTGGCAATGACCATCAATGCCGCCCTGCCCAACGCCCCGAAGATCGGTTTTACCGGCACGCCCCTGCTGAAGTCCCAGAAGATGGACAAAGCCTTCGGCGGCTACATCGACAAGTACAAGATCAACGAAGCAGTGGAAGACGGTGCCACCGTGCGCATCATCTACGAAGGTCGCCAGGTTCAGAGCGATGTGGTGGGTGATTCGCTGGACGCGCTGTTTGAAGAATATTTCAAAGACAAAAGCGACGACGAAAAGCGGGAAATCAAGAAGAAATACGGTGTGGAACGGGCAGTACGGGAAGCCCCTGCCCGCATTCGCTGGGTGTGTATCGACCTGCTGAAGCATTACCGGGAAAAGATTCAGCCCAACGGCTTCAAAGCCATGATTGTGGTGGGTAGCCGCCATGCTGCCACGGTATTCAAGAAGATCCTGGACGACCTGGAAGCGCCCCCTTCGGAAGTAATCATTTCCGGCACCCACAACGACCCGGCATACCTGAGCCAATATACAGACAGTGCGCACCAGAAGCAGGTGATCAAGAACTTTACCAAGCCACTGGGTACGGATAAAGAAAAGGAAGACCCCACCAGTTTCCTGATTGTGAAGGATATGCTGCTGACGGGCTTTGATGCGCCCATTGCACAGGTGATGTATATCGACCGGAGCCTGAAGGATCATACCTTGATGCAGGCAATCGCAAGGGTGAATCGAACCTATAAAGGTAAAGCCTGCGGTTACGTGGTGGATTACTATGGGCTGTCGGATTACCTGACCGACGCCCTGAACCAGTTCAGCAGTGAAGACGTGGAAGGCACCTATCACACCCTGAAAGACGAGATACCGCGCCTGAAGGCGGCTCACACCCGTGTGGCTTCGATTTTTGCCGGGGTTAAGGGCACAGACGTAGATGATTACGTTCTGCACCTGAAGGACGAAGACACCCGCCAGCAGTTCGAACTGGCGTTCAGGAAGTTCGCCAAGCAGATGGAGGTGATTCTGCCGGATACCGCTGCCAAGCCGTTCATTCCGGACCTGAAGCTGTGGGGCAAGGTGCAGAATGCCGCCCGCAACCGCTACCGGGACCCCGGACTGAACATCAGCGATGCAGGGGCGAAGGTCCGCCAGCTGGTGGACGAACACATCATCAGCACCGGGGTAGACCCGAAGATTCCGCCCGTGGACCTGATGGCGGCGAACTTCAAGGAGACGGTGGAGCAGATAAAATCCCCCGAATCCCGCGCGTCCGAAATCGAAAGCGCCATCAAGCACCACATCACCGTGAACCTGGATGAAGACCCGGAATACTACAAATCTCTGAGCCTTCGCCTGCGGGACATTATCGAAAAGACTGCCGGGAAGTGGGAAGAACAGGCGCAACTATTGCTGGAATTTCGAAACAACATCGAAACCAACCGGGAACAAGCGGCGGATGATCTGGGGTTGAGTGAAACGGAATTCGCCTTCTACAACATCCTGATGGCAGAAGTGACCAGCCATGCCGGTGAAGATGCCATCAGCGAAGCCGTACACGACGAGATCAAGGGAACCAGCCAGGACCTTGTTGGCATGTTTGATGAAGCCACCCAGATTGTGGACTTCTTCAGCAAGCCGGACGAAGTGAAGCGGATGAAGAAAGAAATCAAACGGGCGGTTCTGGATTGTTCGTTCGGTGAGAAAGCCCTGGTTAACGTGGTTCAGGACCGATTCATGGAACTGGCTAAGAACAAGTTCAAATGATGGCAGCTGCACATAAACCAGAATACCGGGATGCCCACGGCTTCATTGCCGAAGTCATCCGCACCAACCGCCGCAAGTCTGCGGATATTCGGGTGGAAGACGGTGCCGTGTCTGTGGTGGTGCCCGTGAACACCCCTGCTGAAAAGATTGACCAGCTACTGGCAGCCAAACGCCGCTGGATCAAAGAAAAGATCACCCTGCACCGGGAAATGACACCCGCCAGCAGCAAACGCTATGTGTCTGGCGAAGCCTTCAGCTATCTGGGGCGTAACTACCGGCTGAAGGTAGAAATGGGCAATTTCGCCCCTGTAAAGCTGTTGAATGGGCGTTTGGTGGTCACCGTACCCAACGGCAGCGAACAACCACACATGATCCGCAACGCCCTTGTGCGTTGGTACAAACGACAGGCTGAACAGAAGCTAACCGAGAAAGTTGAACGCTTCGCACCGATGGTTGGGGTGGAACCTGCCGGGGTTGGCATCCGCACCTTCAAATCCCGTTGGGGAAGCTGCACCGCCAAGGGCAAGCTGGAATTCAACTGGCAGATCATGATGGCACCCAACCGGATGGTTGATTACGTGGTTATTCATGAGCTTTGTCATCTGATACGCCATGACCATTCACCGGAGTTCTGGCGGGAAATGGCGCGGGTGCTGCCGGAGTATCCGCGGTGTCGGGAGTGGTTACGGGAGAATGCAGCCCGGTTTGTCTTCTGACACTGCGGCCTGCCATTCTCAACAGCCAGTTTCAGCCTGCACCCTACAAGCTAAAAGAGCATTTTTGTCTGACAGACTTCCTCTCAAACGCCTGAATGTCATCCTCAAGCTATGAAGCTCATGATTACCGCGAGGGACAAGCGGAAACATTGAATTGACCACCTGCAGGTCGCCGACAATTGAACCACGGGAGGCAGGCCACAGGAAGCACGTGTAACACTGTCGCGGTTTGGACATAGCAGGTAACTTGCTGGAAAGCTGACACTTTGCATTGACTTACAATGTGTAATCTTGCGATACATATTTTGGCTCGAAAAAATCATTACGTGTTATTAACATCTTCATCCATCAGCATTTGTCAGGGTCGCAAACAGATATTCACTAAAACACAAGCGCAACTGAGACGCTTTATGCTACGTGCGATTGGTGTTTGCCCCATGGTCATAGCCTTCAGGAGTTTAAAATTAATGAAAAAAGCAATATTCGCCGGGACATTGGCCCTGACACTGAGCGGGTGCGCAACGCAGAGCAGCGTTAGTCAACAAGCCGCCTCTGCTCCTTTGAACGAAGAACACTCCGGTTCGATTTACGCGAAACTCGAAAAAAGTGACAGCGGGTATGCATTTACACAATTCACTGTTGGCCACGTTCCGGGAAGTGGTCCATGGGTCAGTCTCCTAAATGATAGGCCAATGTGGGATACCAGTCCGGAACAGTGCTTGAAAGGCATTGCCAAGCCGGAATTGAAATGCCAGACAGCCAACAGCAGCCTCTTCCGGGAAGAGACAAGTATGACTGGCGGCCAGGCCACCCACTGGGCTTTCTTGTCCTCACTAACTTTCGGACTCTGGCTGACCATGCCACCGGGTCGCGTAGCTTTCGATCAGGAACAGTTTGAGCAAAGCTATAACGAAGCCTACCAACAGTTTGCTAAAGATATTGAGTTCAATCCCAAAAATCTGATCGCTGAAGCCAGATTGAACACTTCTCGTCTTGAAGAAATGAAAGAGTCCGTGGATTACAACATTAAGGTTTCCAATAATACCGGGTTTTCTTTTGGGTCACCCTCCGCAAGAGATCTCGCGTTAACAATCGACTATAAGGAATCAAAGCGAACCGTGTACCCAAGCGCAGCTGCTCTCTATACGCATCTCGATAATATTTCGAGAGCTGCAACGAGCCGCGAAAATCTTCAAGATATTTTCGAAGTTGACTGCTCCAAAGGAATTGGCTACTCACACTTTAAACTCGACATTGATTGCGGTGAACTTACATACCATATCAGTACTGACCAAATGGTTGCACCAGTCAACCTTCAGGTAACGGGCAAGAAGGATTTTTACCTCTATCCCAGAAACCTAGTTGCAAAAGACAATGCAATGGAAGTGGAAGTAAACGGAAGATATGTCACTTTTAAAAACCGATCATCTTCGTTCGCAACCCTGAAAAATCTGAGCTTTTATAATGGAACTAGTATCTATACGAAAACTTGGAATACCAGAGAAGCACTGCCGCCCCAGTCTGAAAGTCGGTACTCTCTTGACAGATTGATCAGTGAAAAGAACAAGGTTCGTTATGTATTTTCGGCCGACTCGAAATATCAGGAAGTTGATATCACATACAAGGTGTCGGCAGCCTATAACCTCGAAGGTAAAGAGACAAGTGTTACAGGCGAAAATACCTACAACAAAATGTCAGAATTGATACTAATAGACAATTAAATAAACTCTTTTTCGTAGTGAGCTTTTTGACTGCGTTATTCAATTACGGAATTGCGCACCTGCTTGCCTCAATCAGTGAAATCACAAAGTCACAATAAGAAAAAGGGTAGCAATCCATATTTCAAGCCCAAAATATGTCTCTCGTCATGATGAATGACAAGGGCAACCATAGATAAGACTATGATTTAGCCTGCTATTTAAAACGCAGGCTAAAATCACCTCCCATATGAAACCTACTGGCTCAGGGAACTAACAGTGTGAAAACTGGCGCTACTCGTCTTACCATCACCTCGATTCTTGCACTTGCGCTAAATGGCTGTGCATCACACAATATCCAGGAGTACAGCAAAGAAAACAGTCGAGCTTGGAATCTTACCCATTCAGTAGGTCTCAGTGACCTCGATGACAGTGAGATCCCTGAAAGCCAGAAAGACTCCCTCCTTTATGACGGAGCCAGCCTGGCAATCGACTCGTCGCTCTGGACAAGCGACTACGGCCTAGGAGTGGATTGGTCGGCAGGTTTGGGCCTTGGGCTTCTTCAGTCATTCGCAAAGTCGGATGAGCATGGAGACCGAAAATCTTTGGTCATCTGGATCCCAGAAGATAAAGCTCCAAACAAAGAAACGGCCATGGATTGGATGATTAAATCTTTGACAGAGGCAACTGTTAAAGCAGTGAAGGACATGGGTTCTAGTGAGGACGAGATCTACACTCACCTGAGGGAGCTCCACGTAACTTTTCAAGGGCCTTATTACATTGGCGAAGCCGGCGGTGCAATTCGAGACGGAAACTCTTGCTACACAGTTTTCAACCTTCACAGCTGGACCATTTCAGATGAGCTTGAGAAAATCCCTAGCTACATTTCTGAGAATGGTTACGGTTATGTGGTTGAGGCAGGAGGGCACAGTTATCCTGAAACCTACATGTACTGCGAGGATGACAATGCTGAAGATGAGCTGACCTTCATTGGAAAAGTAACTGAACATCTCCCTGAGACGATGTTCTACTATTCCAAGGCTTCAGAGCACGACGGCAAGCAATTCCCGCCTGCAGTATTTGACCATGGAACTATTGAGCTCTTTATTAGGCCTTGAAAAGGATAATTTAAGTGACGGTTGACCCTGGTAAAGCCCAGTTTTTCCACCGACTTTCCCAGGGTCCTCCAATTAAAAAAACATCTTACATAACTTCTTCTCAAAAGCAGGAAGTGATTCCCCGCCCGTCTTGAATCAAAGTTCATTTCTGTGTGGCTGACTGGGCCTCAAACGCTTTGATGTCATCTTCACACCACCGGGTCGTTGCTGGCCCGAATTTGTAGGGCTTTGGAAAAAGTCCGTCTTTTACCCAGCGCCAAATGGTGGATGGCGCAACCCCGAACCGCTGAGCAACTTCTCGAATATTATGATACATACCTACTACCTCAATATTTCAATTAACATGGCATGTATACTTTATCGATTCTGGAGCCTTTTCAGCGTCGTCAAATTAACGATTTATCGCAATTAGCCAATTTACTTCCTATCGCCTGAGAGCGATGAGAGATACCTTTCAAAAGAGTTCATCAGCTTTCGTCGTTTTGGAATTAGCTGTCCTCTTTTATAGGCTGCCCGAGTGGACGAAGTATCTATGTGCGACTGTAGTGGTCAACTAATCCCGGACAGTCTATTAAGGTTTTCCTCAGCGGCAACGGGAGAAATGCCGCCGTTGAACGTATGAGGTACCTGACCACCATTTTGTTGGGCGGTGGCGCTCTGGATGCGAGCTGCATCGGATTTGGTCATGGGCTTTGCGGATACTTTCTTACTCATGGGAATGTTCTCTACTCGGTTTATTGGCTGTCCGTGATGGACACCGATAAATGTACCGAGCGCGGCGACAGTGGTAAGCAGCGCGATTGGCGGGAAAATCGGAATTTTTGCGAGATAATCTCTTAAAGCATTAATTCCAATGATTTTTAGGTCAAGCGTTCAGTGCTTTCTCGGATGAAGCCGAAGCCTGAAACCAGGATGGTCCGGAAAAGGAGGCAGTGGCCCATTGCCCTTAGCTGGCAACCGGCCACTGAGTACCAACCTACATTTTATTCTCGGCTGCTATTATCAAGGGAAAAAACGTACTTCGCGAACTGTTCCATGAGCACGCGCCGCTTTGATACAGCCTGCACCAGAATCGGTGATTGCTTAACCGTTGCCTTATCCAACTGGGACAGCGCGAGCTTAACGAGGTGCTCTGAAGCTCCTGCTTCCTCTAAAGCAAACGCTTTAAAGGCACGGCGCATTCCAGAAGCAGTAGCAACTCTCCCGGTTTCCGGGTCAAGAAATCCTGGCCCGCCGTTTTCCAGATCCACTTCATGCACCCTCTTTATGGCATTGTTTAGAGCGTGTTCCCCCAGGAATTCCCGCCCCCTGAGCCCGGGGAATACAGCGTCAGTCTCACTCCGTGGCAAGGATTCCAGAATCTCGATCACTCTCTCGGGGATAGGTACCATGTGGTCCCACCCATTACGCTGGTACCTGATTTTCGACGCTGGAATTGTCCATAACCTTTTCCTGATATCAAAATCTCTCCAGAGCGCAGTACGGACTTCGTCTGCTCGTGCAGCCGTGAGCACCATAACCTCCAACGCTCGTACTTGGGTTGAATCCAAACTCCGCGACACACGGAAAAACCGGGGAAGGTCTCGATAATTAATCGCAGGCGGGTACGTTGGCTGGAAGATCGCTGAGGGCTGCGGCAGAAAGAACTCCAAATTGTTTGACCAGCCAGCCGGATTAGAAACCTCTTGGCAAATGCCAAGCGCCTGCGCCATTTCGAAAATCCTTGAAATGGTAACCCGTACCCGCTCAGCAACCGCTGTTTTCTCCTCCCAGATGGGTTTCAGCACCTGCAAAACATCACCCGTCTTGAGTTTAGTCATCGGAATATCAGCGAGTGAAGGCAAACAGTACTTTTCCAGAATCATCTGCAATCTCAGCGCCTGCTTCTCAGCGTGGCGTCCGGCAAACGCGCTGCATTTCATCTCATAGTATTGTTGAGCGACAGTTGCAAAAACCGGTGTCTCGACCAGGATTGGACCGGGAATGCTGTTCAGAATAGGTTTAACATCAATGTCTTGATTACGATTGATTTTCATAGCTTTCTCCAAGAAAAATAAGCTTGCAAGAAATATATTAATGAAATCAGAGAAGTAGTTGGCGCGCCTAATTAACCGATTATTGAAATTAGGCGCACCTGCTTCTGGCTTATTTCTTGCTCACCTTCTCGGAGCGGGAAAGAGAGGACAGGTATTTTTCGAACGCCTTCATGAGCTTTCGGCGTTTTGGAATCAGCTGCCCTCGCTTGTATGCCGCGCGAGTGGATGAGGTGTCGATATGAGACAGCGCAAGCTCGGAAACATAATCCTCCACGTTACCGATTTCCGTCGCCCAATCCTTGAAGGCGGCCCGCATCCCATGAGCTGTCGCAATTTTCCCGGTTTCCGGATCGAGAAAGCCGTCTCCGCCAGCCTTAATGTCAGCCTGGTGTATCTCTTTCACCGTCAGGTTAAGAGCGTTTTCGCTCATCGTTTCTTTTCCCCGGTATCCAGGGAAAATGTATGCTCCGTTGTCCCGGGGCATCATTTTTAGAATCTCAATAGCCCGGTCAGTCAGAGGAATCTTGTGGTCCTTTTTCTTGTCACGACGGCCCTTGAGCTTCCATCCCGGAACCGTCCAAACTCGCCCCTTAAAGTCTATCTCTGACCACTCTGCAAATCGCACCTCTCCCGGGCGGGCTACAGTGAGAATTTGAAACTCCAGAGCACGAGCTGGAATAGCATCGCGCTCCTGGAGCCGCATCCAAAATCGAGGAAGGCCTTCGTACCCGACTGTTGGTTGGTGCTCCTCATCATGAATAGCAGCTGGGGATGCGAGGAAGTTTTCCAGATTGCCGCGCCAGTGGGCCGGATTCAGCCCGTTTCGGAGTATCCCGTCATGCCGAACCATTTCACATACATTATAAATTGTGATTCGCACCCTCACTGCCGTGGATGTTTTCTCTATCCAGATCGGGTTTAACGCTTGGACGACATGCCGGGGCTCAAGGTCCGACATCAAGATATTGCCTAGCTCCGGGAGGCAGTAGTCCTCAAGGTGCTGCTCCAGCCTCCGTCTCTGTTTCTCTGGATTCTTCCCTGAAAACTCAAGGCACTTTTTCTCGAAGTATTGTTGTGCGACATCCGCAAAGGTTCTCTGCTTTGCCTGCTCTGCCAGCAGCTTTGATTTTGCCGCTTTTTTTGCCGCTATTGGATCGTGGCCCTCGAAACGGATGCGATCCTTGAGGGCGCCGGCTTTTTCTCTCGCTTGAGCGAGGGAAACCTCAGGGTAAGGCCCCAACCCCAGATCGATACGCCTTGAGCCAACGACCGTTCTTAATATCCAAGAGCGCGCACCCACCGTACTCGATGGAGCTGGTGGCCGGCAATATAAGTTCAGCCCCGAAACACCACCCACCGCATGCAGCGCCGGACATGGGTCACCAATCTTTCTACCCTTCCCCGATTTTTTGACTGTCCCGTGGGTCAGTCGCTTGACCTGAATAGCCGTCAGCTCTGGTACAACTTTAGGCATTTTCTAACCTCCCGAAGCTCAGTGCCCCATCATCTGTCCCATCATTAACCGTGCAATTGAGCGCGGTTTGATAGGACAAAACGATACTGAAATTTGAGCGATCAGGAAGATTTAATAATACAGATCAAACAGTTAGAGACGGTATGCAATGAAATGAGACATGAAAATGGTGCCGCCTCCGGGCACCATTAAGATTCAATAACTTAGCCCGCTCTGTGCGGGCTTTGTTGTTTCTGGAAACCAGAAATGCAAGCAATGTGTAAGCAGGTTTGGTAAATACGGGTTAATCTGACTGATTACAACCTCTACCGTCTAAAATACAAGCAAGCTTTTGCTGCTGGCTCTGAAAAAACGTTTAACCGACAATAAATAAACGAACGATACACGAGGAAGAACTCCTGCAAGAAAACACCAGCCTCTCTGTGAGACTGGCACTTTCATTAGCATTACTTATGAGCCCTTCTCCTACTTATACCAAGGCCCAACAGTCCTAAGCTGATCAAAGCCAGCGTACCTGGCTCCGGCACTTCAGTTGTCGGCTGCCCATTGTAATAAATCGAGGCATGGGACAAGTCTTTTCCTGACTCCCATGAACCGGAGAGCGGGTCACTAACGGATTGATCAAGGAGAAATGCCCCGAATCCATTCCCTGCCTTAAGCGTGATCACGACATTATTCAGTCCTGCCAGTGTATCGATTGCCCAGTTTCCAGATTCGCTACCGTTACTCGGTGCGGTGGTGAAGTTAATGACACCATCACCATCTGGACCGTCGTTCTTGTCCGCAAGCACCCATCCGGTCATTCCAAAAAGTGAAAAACTTGCATCAATTTCATTGCTATCGTTGCCACTGAAACATGCGCTATTCGCAGCATCAGACAACGTATAGGTAGTCGCGGAGGTGCACGACATCGGTCCGCCCTGTGCTGAATTAGCGGCCAGCAAAAGTAATGCAAAAGTGTTTAGTACTAATAGTCGAACTGTAGCTTTCATCGCTGCTTCCCTTTTATGAATCGAATAACAACTTACGCTTTACGATTCACGCAAAATCTGGCCCACAGCATGCAATATCTTACAAATACAACGACTTAAGAAAGTAGCTTTTCAAACAAAAAGTAGAAGTGTAAATTTTTCAGACACACCTGGTCCGAGACGCAAAGCTCCTGACCTAACCTAAATTACACCGCCCCCAGCTCAGCCTCCGGCAACAGCCCCGCCAGCCCCATAAAGTGGAAGAGTATGGTCAGCACCCCGAAAACCAGCACCAGAGCTATGGCAGCTTTGCCACCCGGCGCCATAAATCCGGTTTTCCCGCCTTCCAGCATTCTTGATTTTCTTGCCAGCAGTGCCGGAATAATGCACGCCCAGACCGCAGCCGCAGCACCGGCGTAGCCGATGGCCAGTACAAAGCCAAACGGTGAGAGCAGCGAGAGCAATAACGGTGGAAGAAATGTGATGGCCCAGGTTTTGGTTCGTCCCTTACGGTCGTTCTTGAAGCCCAGCAGGTCTGCCATAAAATCGAATGTGCCCAGGCCAACGCCTACAAACGATGACAGGATGGCTGCAGAAGAGAAGGCGCTGATAATGGTGGCTACCCGCTCTGAATCGATGGCAAACCCCAGAGCTGCCAGGAGCACATCCACGTCACCGCCCTGAGCTACGACCGGCCCAAAGTCGGCACGGGGCAGGTTGCCGAAGATGCTGACCAGCCAGGCAAGATAAAACAGCAGCGCCACCAGGGTGCCGCCTAGAATGGCCTTTTGTGCCTTTCGCTCTTCGCCATAATAAGCGCGTAGGGAGGCTACGGAGTGGTGATAACCAAAGGACGTCAATGCCACTGGCAGCATGGCCATTGCATAGGGTGCGTACCGGCCGCCTGGGTCAGTAGTGTTAAACAGAATGCCCAGGTCAATTCTGGAGGCCAGCCCGGATACGCCCAGAACAAAGCTCAATAGCATAAAGGTGACAAGCACTACTGAAAGCCGGTCCACGGCCCGGGTCGAATGCCAGACCACCAGCGAAAACAGCAGCACGAACACCACCGAGGCCAGCTTACTGTCCACCCCCGTCATGCTCTGGATGATCAAACCGGATGACGTGATATAGGCGTAAAGCAGAATGCCGCCCACAAAATACACTGTCAGGTTGCTGAAAACATTAATTCGGGGGCCCAGCATGGACTTGGTAACGGTATTAAATGAAGCCCTGAGGTCGTAGTGCTTGAAGGCTTCCAGGAGCATCCAGCCAGACAGGGTCATAACCACCATGGTAAGCATGAGCGCCAGAGCGGACCACAATGTCCAGGCGCCTGCCCCGGAGCTGGGCAGGCCAAGCATACCCGCGCCAATGCATACGCTGGCAATAATGCTGGCACCGCCAGTCAGCGAGGGGGCTGGGTGGGATGTTCGGGGGGAGTTCAGGGCAGCCATCAAGCCTCCGCAGGTCAGAGAAAGCCGAAGACTTTAACACTTTCAGTGTCTGCTGGCCCAGAGAAGCTTACAGGCACCATGCCAGCACATGCTGGTAGGTGCCTGTCTGTGCGCTGGATATTACTCAGTCACAACCGTAACCGGTGCATCTGCGTGTCTGACGACCTTTTCGCTGACGCTGCCCAAGGTCAGGCTGCGCACCAGAGAATGACCGCGACGCCCCAGAACCAGGTGTGAGCCCGGGTGTTTTTCCAGGTAGTCCAGAACCTGTTTGGCGGGATCGCCCCGGAGAAGAACATCTTCAGCCAGTTCAGCCGTATCACCAACCGCCTCTTTTGCAGCATGGAATGCTTCTTCGCCGAATGCAGCCACTTCTTCGTCGATCTTTTCCGGCATTATGCCGCTGACCACCATCCGCTCAATCTCGGAGTTGGGAAACACCGTCAAAAGCGTGAGTTTCTGGCCGGTCGCTTTGGCTAGCTGAGCTGCAACCTTTGCCGCTTTTCCGGAATGACTGGAACCGTCACAGGCAACCACAAAACCTGACATATTGCTCTCCCTATAAGTTCTATTGTTGACTTTCCCCTACCGTAACATAATAGACGATTGTTTTTATCTCTTGATTCAGCTTATTGATTTCCACACACTTACGGGCCAGCCTCCAGCGAACACCTGTTCTATGCTTTACAAACTACTGCCCGGCCTGCTTTGGCTTCAGGGATACACAACCCGTACTTTCAGACAGGATGTCGTCTCAGGTCTTGTAATCGGCGTTATGCTGATCCCGCAAAGCATGGGCTATGCGGTACTTGCTGGCCTGCCACCCGAGTTCGGGCTCTATGCCTCGATCTTCCCCCCGCTTCTGTATGCGTTGCTGGGGACATCCAACAAGATTTCTATCGGGCCTGTGGCCCTGGATGCTGTGCTTATTCTCTCCGGCCTCAGTGTTCTTGCCGAGCCCGGCTCCGACCAATACCTTCAGCTGGCCGTCGAATTAACGTTGCTGGTGGGCCTGATCCAGTTTCTGTTTGGCGTTTTGCGGTTCGGCTTTATTGTTAACTTCCTTTCCTATCCGGTGGTTGTTGGTTATACGTCTGCCGCCGCCCTCATTATTATCGGGAGCCAGCTGCAAAGCCTGACGGGCGTACACGTGGACAGCTCTAATGTGCTGGAGCTGGCCTGGCAACTGCTGCTGAATATCAGTAACTGGCATGGGATTACTGTGGGCATCTCCGTGGTAAGCCTGGCCTTCATATTCTTCTGCAAACGCCATATGCCCAAGCTACCAAACGCTCTGATTCTGCTGGTGAGTACCATGCTGCTGTCGGGGCTGTTTCATGCCGGGCAGGCCGGCGTGGAAGTGATCAATTCCGTACCCAGCGGTTTTCCGGCGCTGCACTTCCCGGAAATCGACTTTGCGAAACTCGGGCAGCTGCTTCCGGTTGCGTTTACCGTGGCACTGATGGGTTTTGTGGGCACCATGTCTATCTGCAAGTCGCAGGAATCCCCCAAAGACAAGCGCAGTGTACAACCCAATCAGGAGTTGATTGCGCTGGGTCTGGCGAACGCCCTCGGGGCCATGTTCCGCAGCTTTCCGGTGTCTGCCAGCTTTTCCCGCAGCGCCGCGCTACGGGATGCAGGCGCACTCACCCAGGTCTCCGCCATTGTTTCCTCGGGGCTGATTGCCATTACCGTGCTCTTTCTGACACCTTTGTTTGCAGATTACCCCCTGCCCAAAGCGGTTCTGGCGGCCATTATTATCATGTCGGTTCTGGGGCTGTTCAAATACAAGGAAATGAAATCACTGTTCCGGCAGGATAAAAAAGAGTTCGCAATTCTGTTGGTTACGTTCGTGATCACCCTTCTTCTGGGTGTGCAACAGGGGTTACTGGTGGGCGTGGCCGTGTCTTTGGTGCTGGTTATTTACAACAGCACGACACCACACATGACAGAACTGGGCAAGCTCGATGGCGAAGACCTTTACCGCAACATCCATCGCTTTGAAAGCATCAGCGTGCGCAAGGATGTGCTGATTTTCCGCTTTGATGCGCCCCTGTACTTCGCCAATAAAGACTATTTCAAGACCGGCCTTTATAAGCTCATAAAGCAACGGCCCGAGGGAGCACTCAAGGCCGTAATACTAGACGCACAATCTATCAGCAGCATTGATACCACCTCGCTGATCATGCTCGAAAGCGTTATTGAAAACCTGAGGGAACAGGGCATTCAACTGTACCTGGTCAGCCTCATTGGCCCTGTCCGGGACATTCTTACCCAGTCAGCGGCTCTGCGCGAGTATGTTCTGGATGAGCATATGTTCCCCCAGATAACAGACGCCGTGCTTTATATTGACCAGGGCATCAGCACCAGAGCGTCTATTGCAAAGCAGACTAACGCTAACAAGCGGCGGCGCTGAGGACTGCGCGATTAAGCCAGCTGTTGCCGTTCCACCGCTGCCGGCCCGCCTGCAGCCAATATAGCTGCACCGAAGACACACACCGCCATTACCAACACAATGGGCAACAGACTGCCGCCTGCCAGGGCGGCAGAGAGCGCACTGACAGCACCGGCTACCGTAAACTGTGTCGCCCCAAGCATTGCCGCGGCTGTGCCTCCCAGCTTGGGGAATGCCTCCAGCGCATTCGCCATATTGTTAGGTATGATTGCCCCCATAAAGCCCACAGCTGCAATTATGCAGGCCGCAATCACCCAGTAAGGCGCATCCGCCCAGGCGAAAAAAACCAGTGTGGCAATAGCAGTTGCCTGTAAAAGCACGCAAGTCCGGAGAATTCGTACCGATTGATATTTATTGAGTAAAGACCGGTTAAGCAGGTTCATACTTGCCATGGCGACAATGTTAGCCGCAAACAAACCGGAGAACATGCTGTTCGAGAGCCCGAACCACTCCTGATAGATAAACGACGCATGGGTAATAAACACCAGCATGGCACTGAAGCATAACGCCTGTAACCCTACAAACCGCATGGTTACGCGGTGGCGCAGCACCAGCCCGTAGTTGGTGACCAGCGTAGAGACCGGCGTGTACTCTTTCGGCCTGAGGGGCAGACGCCGGAACAACACAAAGTGCAGGATTGCCGCCAGCAACACGGCATAACCCGTCAGCATCAGAAAAATAGCGGGCCAGTCACTGAAATACAGCAGCATAGAACCAATAGAGGGTGCGGCAGCCGGCGCAATGAACATCACAAGACCAATCAACCCGAACAGCCGGGCTGCATTCTGGCCGCTGGTCTGGTCCCGGACAATGGCCGGCACTGAGACGGCACAAAAGGCCCCGCCAACCCCCTGAATTACCCGCCAGCCAAGCATCTCGGGCAGGGTATGTGCCAGGGTAACCATGTAGGCGGCACCGGCAAACACAAGCAGGCCAAAAAACAGAATCTGCTGCCGCCCGTAGCGATCGGATAACGGGCCTGCCAGCAACTGCGCCAACCCAAGCGCTCCTACGTAAGCACTAAGAGTCAGACCTACGCCGCCATGACCAACGCCCAGCTCATCGGCTATTGCCGGAAAAGCAGGCAGGTAGGCATCCAGCGCCAAAGGGCCTAAGGCAACAGTCATACCGAGAAGTACGGCCAGCTGAAAGTGTGATAAAGGTGCTGTATTCATACCTGAATAACCAGACAAAACGGAAAACCTCAGTTTGTTAGGGTGCTTATAAAGCGTCATCCTACAGCATCAGCGCAGAATACACTCGCGGCCCAGAAGCCGATTCAGCTTACGCCGTTTACGACGCAGGCTGTTACCTTTCTTATTGCCGTAACCTGCCCGTAATTGCGCCTGCACACGGGCCAATTTCTGGCGGTAGCCCGCACAGACTCTCTCCTGCTGCGCGACTGCCTCTGCCTTAGCTTCCACAGGTTCAGCGCCGGCTTTAGCATTCACTGAAGAGGAGCGCTTTGCACGGCTCCGGTCACGCGGATCACCGGGGGCTTCAACCCCGGGCACAATGATCGGCTCTGCAACATTCACGGGTTGATGTTCCTGACCCGCCGGCGGACTATCAGAGTAATGGACCGCACCACTTTCATCCGTCCAGGTATAAACCCCGGAAACAGCCAGTGGCGAAAACACACATACAAGAAACGCAACTGCCATAATCCCTGGCATAGAAATCCCACTCCCTGTGGCCTTGCTAAATGTCGCAGCAGTATACCCCTACCGGCAGGGACTGTAATGTACGGTCATATCCGCAGCCCTTCCCAAAAGCGGCAAAACACTTGCATTGAACACTCAGTACGCCACAATAAGCGCCTTAAAATACCAGCTTCAGGAGCCATCCATGGCAGACCAGTCACCTTTGATCTGCAGGGACATTCATAAAACCTTTGCTGACCTGGAAGTACTCAAAGGTATTTCACTGGAAACCCGCAAGGGAGATGTTGTCTCTCTGATCGGCAGCTCCGGCTCTGGCAAAAGCACATTTTTACGCTGCATCAACCTGCTCGAAACGCCGACCTCCGGTGATATTATTGTTCACGGCGATCCGGTCCGGTTTACCAAAAACCGCAAAGGGCAGCGGATTCCGGCCGACAACAAACAGGTAGAACTGATCCGCGCCAAACTCTCTATGGTGTTCCAGGGTTTTAACCTGTGGTCCCACATGACCGTACTGGAAAACATTACCGAGGCGCCGATCCATGTACTGAAGGTTCCCCGGAAAGAGGCAATTGAGCGGGCGGAAGCCTACCTGAATAAAGTCGGCATCTACGAGCGCAAGGATTATTATCCGGCGCAGATGTCCGGCGGTCAGCAACAGAGGGCCGCCATTGCCAGGGCCTTAGCGATGGAACCGGAAGTCATGCTGTTTGATGAGCCAACCTCAGCTCTGGACCCGGAGCTGGTTGGAGAGGTGCTCAAAGTTATGCAAAGTCTGGCTGAGGAAGGCCGCACCATGATCGTTGTAACCCACGAGATGGCGTTTGCAAGGGATGTGTCGTCTCAGGTGCTGTTTCTGCACCAGGGCGTGATAGAAGAGCAGGGAACTCCGGATAAGGTGTTTAACCAACCGGATTCGGAGCGCATGAAGCAATTCCTCGCTCCCAAGTTCTGACGCTCAGTGCTATCGTAATGAATGTCGGATAAAAAAAAGTTCCACAGAAAAATAACGCCTCACTGGCGCGCTAATGGAGAATTAACCCATGAAGAATCTGATTATTGCAGCTGGCTGTGTTCTGGCTATACTCGCCGGCGGAGCCCACGCTGAAGGGCGGGATTTGCGCATCGCTTTTGATATTCCCTACAAGCCCTTCGAGTACAAAGATGAGAACGGTGAGCTGACAGGCTTTGAAGTCGACCTGGCGTCCGCTATCTGTGAAGAAATGCAGGCAAACTGTGAGTTTGTTATCCAGGCGTGGGACGGCATGATTCCGGGATTGCTGGCACGGAAATTTGACCTGATCATGTCTTCCATGTCGATTACAGATGAGCGCGCCAAGCGGGTGCTGTTTTCCGAGCCGTACTATATTACCCCTGGTGGCTGGTTCGGCCCTGAAGACTTCGACACCGACGTAACCGATATGGACGCCATGAAAGGCAAAACCGTAGGCGTTCAGCGCGGCACCACCATGGACACCTATGTGACGGAAAACATGGGTAACGTTGTTACTATCAAACGTTATACCACTGCCGATGATATGGTCCTTGATCTCGAAGGCCAGCGGCTGGATGTGGTATTCGTGGATTACCCGGTAGGCGAACAGACTGTTCTGTCTAAGGATGGTTTCAAGGAAGTGGGCGAACCCGTAAAACTGGGTAAAGGTGTTGCTGTTGCCATGCGTAAGCGCGACAAAGCCATCGCGGAAGAGGTTAACGAAGCGTTCCGCACGATTAAAGAAGATGGCACCTACGACACCATTATGAAGAAGTACTTCACATACGATGTGAAGATCTGAATAAACCAGCTTCAGAGGCAGCCTGAAGGTTGCCTCTGACTACCGGACTTTTCCATGCTAGATCTGAAAGGCTATGGTCCGGCCCTGCTCGACGGGGCTGTTGTCACCATAGAGCTCGCCTTCCTGTCTCTTGCGCTCGCGCTCACTCTCGGGCTGCTGGGTGCTGCCGCCAAACTGTCCGGTAGCCGCCTTGCTGTTGGTATAGCAACCTTCTACACCACTCTGGTTCGTGGCGTTCCTGATCTGGTCATGATGCTGCTGTTTTACTATGGCGGCCAGGTGGGCGTAAACATGCTTTCCGACTATGTATGGGAAGCCTATGGCATCGATTTCTTCTTTCAGTTTGACCCGTTCATCTCGGGCATCATAACCATTGGACTGATTTTCGGTGCCTACATGACTGAAACCTTCCGGGGTGCTTTTCTGGCGGTTGAAACCGGGCAAATTGAAGCTGCCCGGGCCTATGGGTTCAGTCGCTGGCACACGTTCCGCCGGATTATGGTGCCGCAAATGCTTCGCCATGCCCTGCCTGGCATTGGCAATAACTGGCAGGTACTGCTCAAGACGACAGCGCTTGTGTCTATTATCGGACTGACCGATATGGTGCGTGTGGCGGAAGAAGCCGCCAAAGCCGAACGCATGCCCTTCCACTTTTTCATCCCGGTGGCCTTTGTTTACCTTGCCCTTACAGCCGGCTCTGAATTATTCATTAAATGGCTTGATAAGCGCGCCAATGTTGGCGTTGCCCAGGGGAATCAATAATGCCTGATTTTCTTGCTGCCTGGCTGGACCAGAACGAAATTTTTACCGCCATGACCCTCATGGAATACTGGGATGGAATGGTAACCACCGTTCAACTGGTCTTTTTGTGTCTGGTAATCGGGCTTTTGTTTGCTGTTCCGCTGGCAATCCTGCGCACTTTTAAAAACCCGTTTGTGTCCGGCCCGGTGTGGCTGTACACCTATCTTTTCCGGGGCACCCCTCTGCTTGTTCAGCTGTATATTATTTATTACGGCATTGCCCAGATCCCCGGAATTCAGGAAACCTTCTGGTGGGCGATTTTCCGGGAGCCTTTCTACCCTGCCCTGCTGGCTTTTACTCTCAATACCTGTGCTTATACCACGGAGATTATCCGCGGTGCCATTGTTTCAACGCCACACGGCGAAATTGAGGCTGCAAAAGCCTACGGTATGAACTGGTTTATGCGTATGCGACGCATTGTGCTGCCCAGTGCCGCACGGCGAGCGGTGCAGGCGTACTCCAATGAGGTTATTTTTATGCTGCACTCGAGCGCCATAGCGAGTGTGGTCACGATTGTGGACCTGACTGGCGCTGCGCGGAATATATACTCACGGTTTTATGCGCCGTTTGAAGCGTTTACCTTCGTCGCACTTTGCTACATGCTGTTAACGTTTATTCTGGTGTTCGCATTCCGCAAACTTGAGAGTCATCTGCTGCGGCATCAGCGGCCTGCGCGCTCCTGAGCCCATTATGGCTTTCTGGCGCCAGTGACTTCCGGGGGCTCCTCATGGCTACATCCACACGATTATTTGATTCCGATTCTGACTGGCTATCACATACTCTTGCCAACGCCACTGAATCCCTCCCGGAAATTCAAACCACGCTCCCGGATGGCACTTGCATCGTGCGTAAAGCGGTGGGCGTTTTACTCGTCACACCGCCGCCCAACCGTGAAAATCCGAACCATGAGGCCCTGATTGTCTCCGCTGGAATCCACGGCAACGAGACCGCCCCGATTGAAATTCTGAATGCACTGCTCAGCGAGCTATTAAACGGAGAGTGGCCACTGGCCTGCCCGCTTCTGCTGATTCTGGGGAATCCGCCGGCTATGGTAGCCGGGGAGCGGTTTATGGATACCAACCTGAACCGACTGTTCAGCGGCGCACATGACAAGCTCACCTATAAAGGTCTGCCTGAAGCGGCTCGGGCGCAGTTTCTGGAAGAGACCTGCCGGGAGTTTGCAAAAATACACCCGCAGGCTCTGTCTCATTATGATTTGCATACGGCCATCAGACCCTCCAGGCGGGAAAAGTTTGCACTCTATCCCTTTGTGCCGGGACGGCAGGTTCCTAAGGCGCAGTGTGATTTCCTGCTGGAGGCAGAGGTAGGCACTCTGCTGCTTCAGCATGAGGCGGCTACAACGTTCTGCTCGTTTTCGGCGTCCTTTCTGGGGGCAGAAAGTTTTACCGTGGAACTGGGCAAGGTTCGCCCGTTCGGGATGAATGAACTGCAGCGTTTTGAAGGCATTAAAACGGCACTGCGGCGAAGATTTTGCGGTGCACCAGCACCGGAGAAGCCATCTTCAGCCAACCGTCTCACGACGTTTGAGGTGGTGCATGAAATACTGAACACAGGGAAAAACTTCCGGTTTTATATTCCGGACACTGTTGCCAACTTTACCGAGTACCCGCCAGGCACCGTCATCTGGGAGGATGACGACACCTGTTACCGGGTAGAACAAACGCCGCAGGCCATTGTGTTTCCCAACCCGGATGTGCCTGTTGGTCAGCGGGTCGGCCTGATGATCAGGCCGGTGCGTTTATAGGTTCTGCCACCTTTACCCGGATCAGCTGTGTGCACACCGCCGGAATCACCAGAAGTGTCAGCACAGTTGAAGCCAGCAGCCCCGAGATAATGGCCCAGGCCATGGGAGGCCAGAGGGTGGAGCTGGAAAACGCCAGCGGTAACAACCCGGCTACAGTGGTGGCGGTGGTCAGCAGAATTGGCCGGGTTCTCTGGATAACGGCGGCACGCATGGCTTCGTGGATATTCTCGCCCTTCTCCAGCTCCCTATCCATAACATCAAGCAGGACAATGGCGTTGTTTACCACAATCCCCACCAGTGCAATTACCCCCAGCAACGACTGAAAACCGAAAGGTGAGCCCGAAATAACCAGGCCCGGAAATATGCCCACGGTCGCCAGCGGTACGGTCAGCAAAATAATGCCAACCCGCCGGAACGAATTGAACTGCAACAACAAAAAGAAAAGCAGCAAGAGCATACCCATTGGGGCCGCTGTTAACAGGGCGCCGTTGGCATCATCCGAGCCTTCGGCATCGCCTCCCATTTCCAGTCGGGTCCCTTCGGGCAACGGATCTTCTTCCAGCGAACGCTCCAGGCCATCCAGTGCCTGGCTGAAGCTGTAGCCGGTCAACAGATTTGCGGTGACAGTGTTCAGCCGGGTGCCGTTACGCAGATTTCGGGCGGCGGGCTCCCAGGTGGTTTTCACACTGGCCACGGCAGACAAAGGTACGGCTTGCCCGCTGTCATTATAGATATTCACAGACAGCAGACGCTCCAGTGACAAAGACGTGCCCTCCCGGGAGCGCAATACCAGTGGAATCGGATCTTTCTCCTGCCGGTACCGCTCAGCCACAACACCAAAGCTCTGGCCGTATAGACTTTGCGCGACATCAGCACGGCTGAGTCCGTAACGGGCGGCGGTGGCGTCATCTACGTTAATGGCAATGCTGGGCACGCCAATATCCAGATCATGGCGAACATCTACAGTACCTTCCACGTTACGCAGAGCGCTGTACAAGTGTTCTGTAGCACGCAGGCGTGTCTGCTCATCCCCGTGATACACACGCACTTCTACAGGAGCGGCGCTTGGCGGACCCTGTCCGAGCACGCCGACGCCCACGTCCAGCTCCGGCATTTGCGCGTTTACATAGGTGCGGATCCAGCGAATCATCTCCGTGGTGTCTCCCAGAGCCGGCGTGGTCACCACGAGCCTGCCCCGGTTTGGCGCCTGGGGTGCACGCTGCAAGTTATAGTAGAAGGCAGGGCCGGTAAAGCCGACAAAGCGGTGAATACTCAAAGCCTCTGGTTGCGTGCTTATCGCCTGTTCCAGACGGGCCGCAGCCTCGGCGGTGCGGGACTGGTCGGTCCCTTCTGGCATATACAGCTCAACTATAACCCGCGGCCTGTCGGCATTCGGGAAAAACTGCTGAGCCATAAACGCCGTCATAGCCAGGCTGATCGTAACCAGTAATGCGCCCGCAGCAATCAACCGCCTCGGGTGACGGTAGACCAGGCTCCCGAGAAAACGTGCCAGGCCGAGCAGCTTGTCTGCCCCGGCATTACGCCTCGGCTGAAGAAAACGGGCCGCCAGTAAAGGCACAACAGAAATTGCCAGCAGGTAGCTTACAGACAGAGTGAGCATAATCATCACTGGCACCCCGCGAGTGAAGTCTGCCGCGCCCCCTTTGGCCAGCAAAAGCGGTGTGAAGGCTGCGAGTGTTGTGCCGGTTGAGGCGCCCAGCGGGCCCGCAAGCTCACTCACTGCTTTTTGCAAGGCATCCAGGCGGCGCACGCCCTGGTCCAGATGCCCCTGAATGTTCTCAACAATCACGATGGCGTTATCAATGAGAATACCCAGAGAAATCACCATGCCAATCACGGCAATCTGGTGCAGTACACCGCCCCCAAGATCGTATAGCCCGACACTGATCAACGCCACCAGGGGCAGAATGGAGGCCACCAGCAGCCCCATGCGGATCCCCATACCGGTGAACACTACGGCCACTATGATCAGAACCGAGAGCACCAGACTCCAGGCAAGATTATCCAGGCGCTCGGAAACCTTGTCCGGCTGAAAGAACATTTCACGGATGTCATAGGGCTCAAAATCTGAGCGAATCCGGGAAACCCGCTCCCGCACCCGCTCACCAAAGCGAATGGCGTCGGTGCTGCCCTCTTCCATAATCAGGGACAACAACACCACCCGCTCACCATCGAACCAGGTTTCCGGCTGGCGCGGTTCCGCCGGGCCACGCCACACATCGGCAACGGCCGCCAACGGCATCTGGCTGCCATCCGGAAGTTCAATCGGAGTGGCACGAATGGCATCAATGTCGGTAAATTCTGTGTTGGGCAATACCGAGAGTCGGCGGCCGTCCACCACCACAAACCCACCGGGTGTTGTCTGGTTACGCTGTGCCAGTGTCTCCAGAATGCGCGCCGGGGAGACGCCCAGCCGGTACAAGGCTGCATCATCCAGAGCCAGGGTAATCTGCTCATCGGCGTCCCCCTGCAGCTCTATACGGGAGACGCCGGGCACATCCGATAAGTTCTGCTTAAGCCGCTCGGCAACGCCTGAAAGCTCACTTACCGAGTAGGAACCGCCCACGGCCAGAACAATCGCGGGATTGTCAATCAACCGGTCATCCAGCACCATCTGGCCAACATCATCGGGGAAATCCAGCCGGGCCCGCTCCATGGCCTGGCGCACCCGATCCCAGGCCGGGTCGGTATCATAAATAGTGTCGTTCAGGCGCACTTTGACCAGCGCAACACCCGTGCGGGCCGTGCCCTCGGAAACATCCACTTCTTCTACCTGGCGCAACTCATCCACCAAAGGCCGGAGCACTAAACGCTCCACAGCATCGGCGCTGGCGCCAGCGTAGTTCACTGTGATCATTCCCGCCCGGTACGGGAAAGACGGGTCTTCCTGACGAGGCATAGTGCTATAAGCCGCAATTCCCAGCAGGCAAAGCATGGTTACCACCATCCCCAGCAATCGCTGGTAGTTAAGCAGCCGGCGCGTCATCAACGCACCTCCACGGCATCACCGTCAACCAGGCGTGTGGTTCCGGCATATACCACCTGGTCCCCTGGCTGCAGCTCTCCGGTGCGAACAACCACGCGCTCACCCACGACCCGCTCAACCTCTATTGGCACACGTCTGGCGATACCGTCCTTTACCCGGAAGACCATCATACCTTCGGCACTGCGGATCACTGACAAAAGCGGAACCGTCATGGCGGACGGCTGTAAGGGTGTGATGCCGACTTCAACCGGCTCGCCGGTCTCAAGTGTATCGGCTGGCAGACTGACCAGCACCGGGTGAAGCTCTCCACGGATGGCGCCTGCCTGAGCAATTTCAACAACCGTCCCGGTCACCGGCGTTGCGTTGCGATTACGTGTGGGCCAGACAGGTAATGACTGCGCCAGCGAAACATGGCCCAGCAGGTAAGCCGGAACACGCACCTCTACTTCCTGCCCTTCCGGTGAGGACAGGCGCATGACCGGCTGGCCGGCGGCAACAAACTCATCGTTTTCTACCAACAGGGCTTCAACGCGACCGGGAAATGGCGCTTTCAGTGTGCTTTCCTGAAGTAGTTGGGTGGCTTCGGCCAGCGATGCCCGGGCGGTGGCCACACTGGCTTTCAGGGAATCACGGCGGGCGGCGATTTGTTCCAGGTTCTGCTCGGACACCACACCCCGCTCATGCAAGCGGCTGGATCGTTCCCATTCGCGGCTGGCCTGGTCATACTGAGTGTTCAACTCTTCCAGTCTCGCCCGGGCGGAGTCCTGAGCCGGCTCCAGTGCCGGGTTATAAACCCGGGCAAGTACATCGCCGGCTGCCACTGTCTGGCCCAGCTCCACAGCCCGTTCCCTGAGCGTACCACTTACCTGAAACGTCAGCGTGGCTCTTTGGGTGGAACGTACAATGCCGGAAAAACGCAGGGGAATGTCCCGGGCCTGGCCACCGGTTACTTCGGATGCACGTACAGACACCACGGGCTCAGCCGGAGTATCTTGCGCATCCCCGGTTTTGCAGCCGACAAGAAATAACCCGGGAACAACAAGAAAAAAAAGAGTCGCGAGGGTACGGAATGGTGTCATAGAGTGGTCTTATTCAGGCTAAGGTTTGCTATCGGCGCAGGTCCGGGCGGCCGGGCGATTATACAGCTGCTTTAAGCAGAATGCCCCCGACTACTTCTCAGCCTTTGTCTGCGCTTTGTCAGACCGCTCTCTGAAAATCGTAAACTGCGCCCAGCCCAAGAATGCCGGTCAGCTCATCCAGTGCTTTGCGTACTTCTTCCAGCAGCATGGGATCCGCCAGGTCTGCACGGGTCAGCTCATTGCGGTAATGGGTTTCCACCCAGGTGGTCAGGCGCTCGTACAATGCATCCGTAAGAATCACGCCCTGGTGCATGGCGTGCAGTTCATCATCGTTAAGAACGACTCGCAGGCGCAGGCAGGCAGGGCCGCCGCCGTTACGCATGGACTGCTTCACATCAAACACTTCCACAGCCGTGATGGGGCCGTCACTGGCCAGCAATGTATCCAGGTAGCGGCTCACAGAGACAACTTCCCTGCACTCCCCCGGAACCGCCAGCAACATTCCATCAGGGGTGTTCAGAAGCTGACTGTTAAACAGGTAGGAGGCAACCGCATCCTCAAGAGGTACGTCCGTACTGCTTACGCGCACTGTTTCAAGTTCTGCTCCAGTCAGGCGCTCACGAACTTCTTCCAGCATCTGCGCTTCGTTTAAAAACGCCATATCGTGATAAAACAGGGTGTTGCCGTTGCCTACCGCAATCACGTCGTTATGGAACACGCCGGCATCAATTGCCAGAGGGTTCTGCTGCGCAAATACCCGGTTCCTGTCTTTAAGACCGTGCAAGCGGGCAATGGCCTGCGATGCTTCCAGGGTCTGTCTGGCCGGGTAGGTTCGGGGCGCCATTGCCTGCTCATTGAAGGCAACCTGACCATATACGAACAACTCCACCCCGGGCTCGCCATACTGGCTGCACAGGCGGGTATGGTTCGCTGCCCCTTCATCACCGAAATGGCTGACTGAGGGCAATGCCGGGTGGTGGGTAAAATACGTTTCATCGGCAAAGATGGACTTGAGCACACGGCCGGTTACCGCATGCTCAATAGAGCGGTGAAACTTGGCGCTGAGGTTGGCCGGCGTGAAGTGAACCCGATGATCTGCGGTATCGGCACTGGGCGACACAGTGGCAGCATTGGCTGTCCACATGGGTGACGCCGAGGCCACAGCCGCCAGAATCGACGGAGCAGACCTGGCCGCCCGCTCCAGTATCTGCGCTTCGGTACCACTGAAACCCAACGCCTGCAGTGATGGAATGTGGGGACGCGCATGGGGTGGCAAAATACACTGCGTATAGCCACGGTCCGCCAGGCGCTTCATTTTCGCCAAGCCCTGAAGTGCCGCCTCCCGGGGGTTGGACACCGCATTGACATTCGCCCCGGAGGCGACATTGCCCCACGACAGGCCCGCGTAATTGTGGGTGGGGCCTACCAGGCCATCAAAATTCACCTCAACCGCATGCTTTACCATAGCGACGCACTCCGCCTGTCGGGTTTCAGTAAGTACGGCTTATTCTTTAAAGCTCAGCCCCGGCGCCAGTTCCCCGGGCAACTCGCTCTTATTTGCTTCCAGCGAAGCCATGGGCCAGGCGCAATAATCCGCCGCATAATAAGCACTGGCACGATGGTTCCCACTGGCTCCTACACCGCCAAAGGGAGCCGCACTGCTGGCGCCGGTCAGAGGCCGGTTCCAGTTCACAATGCCTGCCCGTGTCTCTTCCAGAAAACGCTCGTAGAGCCTGCGGTCGTCGGAAAGAAGCCCCGCCGAAAGCCCGAACCGGGTATCGTTGGCCAGCTCCAGTGCATCATCAAAGCTTTTGTAGCGATACACTTTCAGTAACGGCCCGAACAACTCGTCATCGGGTAACTCCAGCCCCGTGACATCCACTATACCAGGTGACAGCAGACCGGTATCCGGCCTGATCTGTTTCATTTCAAGCAGCGGCCGAGCACCTTGTGCCAGCATATCCTTCTGCGCAGCCAGCAACTTTTCTGCCGCCTGTGCGGAAATAACCGAACCCATAAATGGTTGCGGGCTGGCATCGAATTCTCCCACCTGAGCCCGGGATGACACTGCCACCAGCCGGTTAAGAAATTCATCACCCTTTTTGCCTTTCGGAACCAGAAGCCTGCGAGCACAGGTACAACGTTGCCCTGCTGACAGAAAAGCCGATTGCAAGGCGTGGTGCACAGCACCATCGATATCCGCTGTGTCCTGGACAATCAACGGGTTGTTGCCGCCCATTTCCAGAGCCAGGATTTTCTCCGGCTGACCGCCAAGCTGCTCATGCAGCTGATGCCCGACCGCGGAACTGCCTGTAAAGAACAGCCCGTCAACCATCGGATGCCCGGCCAGGGACTTGCCGGTGTTTGTACCTCCCTGAACCAGATTCATCACGCCATCCGGAAGACCGGCTTTCTCCCACAGCCTCACGGTGAACTCTGCCACACCCGGGGCCTGCTCGCTGGGTTTGAAAACTACGGCGTTACCTGCCAGCAGCGCCGGAACAATGTGGCCATTGGGCAGATGCCCCGGGAAATTGTAAGGTCCAAAAACAGCCACCACACCGTGAGGCCGGTGACGAAGGACTGCCTGGCCGCCAGCCACATCATGCTCGGAATACCCCGTGCGGTCTTTATAAGCCTTCACAGAGATGCCTATCTTGCCGATCATGGCCGCAACCTCGGTGCGGGACTCCCATAGGGGCTTCCCGGTTTCAAGGCCAATCTGGTGCGCCAGTTCTTCCTTCTCAGACTCCAGCAACTCAGCAAATGCCTCAACCACCGCCTGGCGTTCCGCAAAGCTCTTGCGGCGCCACTTCAGAAACGCCCCACGGGCTTCACGCATCGCAGCATCCACGTCCGCAAGGTTGGCATCTACACCTTCCCAGACTGTGTCGCCGGTGACGGGCTGAACCGACTCGAACTCGTCTCCATGGCCGGTAAGCCACAAGCCGCCAATAAATAGATCGCCTGTCAGGTTTGCCATATATTTACACCTTCATTACCGGAATTGCAGGAATTTCAGTTTGCTGTCTGTACCGGCCTTGCGTTGTCTTTCAATGGTGCCAGCCGCACCGGGTCGCCGGGTTCAACCTGCAAGGCTGCCATTACCTCTGGTGGCAAACTCACTGTTTCTGCATCTACGCAGGTCACCGGTACCGTGGTTACCCGAAAATTGTTGAACGACCGGTTTGAGACCATAACTCTTTCCCCGGCCGGCACCTCAAGGTTAACGCTCCTGGCCGACGCCACGGCATAGCGATTAATACTGTCACGCACCGTCCGGATGGTATGCACAAAGGCTTCAACCACAGGACCACCGTCGAAAATATCCACCATGCCGTTAAAGTTGAACCCTTCCGCCTGCAGCATTCTTAATGCCGGAATGGTGTTATTGTGAACCTCGCTGATCACCGCACGTGCAGAGTCCGGCAGCAGGGACAGATAAATCGGATACTTGGGCATCAGCTCCGCGATAAATGACTTGTTGCCGAGCGCGGACAACCGGTCGGCCCGGGCAAACTCCATATCGAAGAACTTGCTGCCCAGGGCATCCCACAAAGGGCTCTGGCCCTGCTCATCGGATACGCCACGCATTTCTGCAAACACCTTGTCCGAAAAACAGTCACTGAACTCATCCAGGTACATAAACCGGCAGCGGGACAAAAGCAGGCCATTACCGCCCCCATGGTATTCATTGGCAAGCAGCAGCGAACATATTTCACTGGTGTCTGTCATATCGTTGGACAGGTGCAGAGTGGGCGTGCGCACATGCACGCCCAGCTCTTTGGAGGCGTTCACTGTCAGGCTGAGGCGGTAGTTATAAAACACTTCGTCCAGCCCCACCCGGGCCTGAATACCACTGATTCCTACAGCTTTCCCCGCCTGCGTATCCTCCAGAGCAAACAGATACAGGCCGGCCTCGGGCTCACAGGTCTGACTGAAGGTTTCACGGGCCTGGTGGATCTTTTTATGTAACAGATCCCGGTCTGCCGGCAGAGTCGTCAGGCCTTTGCCAGCCTTCTTCGCCATGGCGTAAAGATCTTCAAGATCCGTTTCCTGAAGTGGGCGGATGACTAACATAGGGCTCCCCTCGCCTCTCTTCTGGCCGCCGGACCTGCCGGCGGATGACTCAGGCCACCAGTTTTTTCACTGCGGCCTCAAAACGCTCCAGAGCCTCATCAATATCTGCATCCGGAATAATCAGTGAGGGCGCCAGCCGGACCACATCGGCACCCGCAACCAGCACCATTACGCCCTCATCCAGACCGGCACTCAAAAACTCCTTGGCTTTACCCTGCCATTTTTCAGTCAGCACACAGCCCAGTAACAGACCGGCACCGCGCACTTCGCTGAATACACCGTATCGCTCACCAATATCCATCATTCCTTTACGCAGATGCCCGGAGCGTTTGTTTATACCCTTGAGAATGTCCGGCTGGCTTACGGTATCAACAACTTTCTGCGCAACTGCACAGGCCAGGGCGTTGCCACCGTAGGTGCTGCCATGGGTACCAACACCCAGACTGGCGGCCACGCTTGCGGTCGTCAACATGGCAGATACCGGGAACCCCCCCCCCAGGCCTTTGGCACTGGTGAGAATATCCGGTACCACGCCATACATCTGATAAGCAAAAAGATGACCGGTACGGCCCATGCCCGACTGAACCTCATCAAAAATCAGCAACGCGTTGTTGTCATCACACAGTTGACGCAACCCTTTCAGAAACTCCGGATCGGCGGGTACAACGCCGCTCTCGCCCTGAATCGGCTCAATCACCACAGCACAGGTTTTCTCTTTCGAGATCAGCTGCTTCACTGAATCCAGATCATTGAAGTCGGCATGATGAATACCACCAGGCGCCGGCTCAAACCCCTCCAGATATTTAGGCTGACCGCCAACACTGACCGTAAACAGAGTCCGGCCGTGGAACGCATTTTTGAAGGAAATAATTTCGTGCTTCTCCGGGCCATAGTGTTCCCAGCTATAACGGCGGGCCAGCTTGAAAGCTGCCTCATTCGCCTCACCACCGGAGTTCGCAAAAAACACCCGCTCTGCAAAGGTCAGATCACACAGAGTTTTCGCCAGACGCAGCGCCGGCTCATTAGTCATCACGTTGGACAAGTGCCAGATTTTTTCCGACTGATCCTGTAAAGCCCCAACCAACCCGGGGTGTGAGTGCCCGAGACAACTCACCGCAATACCACCCTGAAGATCGATAAACTCGCGACCGTCCTGATCCCACACCCGTGAACCCTCACCGCGTACCGGAATGATCGCCCCGGGAGCGTAATTAGGTACCATAACATCATCAAAAAGCTCGCGATCTACGGGTTCTTTATTCATAAATTCCTCTCAGAGACGCAGTGTATAAAACCGAAAAACAACAATACCCGGACAGGCAGGTAAACAGGAAAAAATATCAATAACTTATAATACGCCACTGCGCATATACAAACATCCCCATTGGTGGCTGGTATTAAGGGGTGTTAATAGCTTACCCTAATACTGGGAGTGTCGCGCAGGCAGCTGTATAGAATAAAAAAACGCCATAGACCTTCGTATAATTAATCGACAAATAGATTTGAATAATTACACGATGATTACTATGTTGTCAGCGTGTCCCAAAAAAACAATTGTCCTATGTGTGGAGACAACTACAATGCAAACCAATAAATTGAGAATGGCCATCCGTGCGACAGCGGCCGTGGCTGCGGTAGGCTTAGCCGCCCAGGCAAACGCTTTGAGCCTCAATGTTAATGATGACGTTGATGCGGAGCTTTACGGTTTTGCCCGCTTAAACATGAGCTACGACTTTAATGCCGACCGTGCTGTCAGCACCCGCGCCGGTTCATTCAATGGCGGAGATGACGACATTGAAGGCCACTTCGGCGCAGACGTACAGCAGAGCCGTTTAGGCGTCAAGGTGAATCACAGCTCTGGTGTGGCACTAACTGTTGAAGGCGATTTCCGAGGTTCAGGCAATAGCGCTGGCAGCCTCCGCATGCGCCATGCCTACGGTGAATACAAAGGCTTCATGGCCGGTCGTAACTGGTCCAACTTCACCAGTTTTGTAGGCAATACCCCGACTCTCGACTTTGACAGCCTGGCAGGTACGGCGGGCAGCCAGGATCGTACCGAGCAGATCCGTTATACCACCGGTGCCCTGTCCTTTGCTATTGAAGACCCAATCGGACAATCTGTAGAAGGCGGTAACGAACGCACTTCTGCGCCCGCCATCTCTGCCAGGATAGAAGACTCTGTAGACGCACTTTCATACTCCGCTGCCGCTCTGGCAAGCCAGGTTACATACGACGACGGTTCAACAGATGAGAGTACTGTTGGCTACGCCGTATTTGGTGCCATGAGCCTGCAGTTGACCAACCTGTTCTCTGTTCAGGGGGCACTCAACTACACCGACGGTGCCAATGGCTACCTGTGGCGCTCAGGGGACAACTACACAGGTGCCAGTGCCTACATGGATGGGAACAGCATTGAAAGGATTGAAGGCTATGGTGGTTCAATTGGCGTAAGCATGGACTTGGGCGGTGGCCGCAGCGTCAACCTGGGCTACGGCATGACCAAGCTGGACCTGGATGATGCAGTTGCGAACAGCACAATGACTGATAGCGCTGCTGAACAAAACCAGAACGTCATGCTTAACTACATGTGGACTCCGGTTCAGAACGTCATGATGGGCGTTGAGTACGGTTACTTTGATCAGGAAACCGTTGCTGGTGACTCCTCAGACGCAAACCGTCTGCTGTTCGCAGCTCAGTACAGCTTCTAAATCGTACTGAAGTGCAAACACTGATACGCCCCGGACCTCCGGGGCGTATTTGTTTCTGCCCTTCTCACCTCTGCAACACCTTGTCACACCATTGCTGCACGGCCGCTTCAGAAAAAGGCAGATCCACGGCCGCGCCGCCACCAAACTCATGCCACTGTGCCAGGAACTTTCGCTTCACTACTGTGAGTACAGGGATTCCCGCATCTAGCAACTGCAGAAACTCGGCCCGGCAGCCTTTGCCGTCTATCTCCTGCTGACCGAAACGGTTTACAACCGCCAGCCGTGGCGGCTGTTTCAGCAGCGCTCTCAGCACACTGGTGGCGTCTGCCAGCCCGTGAGGGTCCAGGCAGCAGGACTGGGAGGCCTTCCCCAGGTTCTGGGCAATGGAATACTCCTGCCCTGTTTCCAGGTCCTGCAAGGCCATAGGCTCTCGCCGCAGGCCCTGTTCATTCAAGGCCATCGCCAGACCCGCTACTCTGTCACCACGCCGGTTCATTCTTGCCGCCAGTGAATGCAGCATCCCGTCAACGGGCTGTTCGTCGTTGTCGTAGATAATGGCTGCCAGGTTCAGCTTAGCGTTCATACATGTCTCACCAGAAAAGGTTACATAATAAAAAGGGGCGCAGATTGCTCTGGGCCCCTATTATACTTCTGACATGGATTGTAGCGGTTTTTAGGCTGGCCTGATTGCCCCAGATCAGAAAACCCGCACCACCGCCTACAGCAACAGCGTCCGGATATCTCCGAGCAGCTGCCCCAGCAGTGCCGTGAATCGCGCCGCATCGGCACCGTTCACTGCCCGATGGTCGTAGGATAACGACAACGGCAGCATCAGCCGTGGCTGGAACTCACTGCCATCCCACACCGGCTGCATGGACGCTTTGGAAACACCCAGAATCGCCACCTCCGGCGTGTTCACAATGGGCGTAAACGCCGTGCCGCCTATGCCACCCAGGCTGGTAATGGTAAAGCAGGCGCCTTGCATCTCTGCGGGCTTCAACTGCCGGTCGCGGGCTTTCTGGGCCAGCTCGGCACTTTCTTCCGCCAGCTCCCACAGACCTTTCTGGTCCACATCCCGAATCACCGGAACCATCAGCCCGTTGTGCGTGTCCACGGCAATCCCGATGTGAATGTATTGCTTGCGAACAACTTCCTTGCGCTCCATGTCCAGAGACACATTAAACTGAGGGAGTTCGGCCAGTGCCGCTGCGCAGGCTTTGAGAATGAATGGCAGAGGCGTTATCTTCACGCCCTTCTTCTCTCCGGCCGCCTTCTGGGACTGACGGAACGCCTCCATGTCAGTGATGTCTGCATCTTCAAACTGGGTTACATGAGGCACGTTCAGCCAGCTGCGCTGCATGTTCACTGCAGTCACCGACATCATCCGCGACATGGGCTCGCGTCTAACCTCACCGAACTGACTGAAGTCCGGAAGCTTAACACCTGGAATGCCCGAGCCTGTACCTACAGAGCCTCCCTGCTGAGATTGCTGCAACTGGCTCTTGATGTAGGACTGAACATCGTCTTTCAGAATCCGGCTCTTTGGTCCCGACCCTTTGATACGGGTCAGGTCTGCACCCAGCTCCCGCGCCAGTTTGCGCACAGCCGGGCCGGCATGCACCTTGGTACCCGGAGAGGGCGGCTCATAAGTTGCACCCTGGGGCTGCGGAGCAGACTCTTCAGGCTTGTCCTGCTGAGATTCAGCGTCGGGAGCAGGCTGACTCTCCTGCCCGGACTCTGCAGAGCTCTCTTCCTGCTCGTCATCCTCGTCGTCGCCCTCTTCCTCGGCAACGGTCATCTCCAGGATTTTGTCACCTTCCGACAGTTCATCGCCTTCGGCCACCAGGACCTTATCAACCTTACCGGCATAGGGTGATGGTATCTCCATGCTTGCTTTGTCGGACTCAACCGTGACCAGGGGCGAGTCCACCTCAAGGGTGTCGCCTTCGGACACGTTGATTTCGATAACCGGCACATTTTCCATACCATCCAGAGGCGGAACCAGCACGGTTTCCTTACGGCTACCCGCCGACTTCTTACGGGCGGCCGGCTTGCTTTCCTCTGTCTCTGATTCACTCTCAGAGCTGGCTTCCTGTTCTGCTTCTTTCTCTTCCGGCTTCTCCGACTCTTCCGTCTCTGCATCGGAATCACCAGAGTCATCGGAGTCTGCCCCGTCACTGGCTTCCAGCATGCCCACGACGTCGCCATCGTTCAGCTTGTCACCCACCTCCACAGAGAGGCTACTGATCTTGCCTGCTCCCGGAGAGGGCAGCTCCACAGACGCCTTGTCGGTTTCAATGGTCAGAATCGGATCTTCTGCTTCAACCGTATCGCCAACGCTTACCAGAAGCTCAATTACCTCTACATCTTCTGCCCCGCCGAGATCGGGAACCTTGATTTCCTGTTCGCTCATTACGGTCTCCTTAGCAGTGCGCCGGGTTCGTTTTGTTACGATCGATTCCGTACTTGCGCATGGCTTCAAGAACCTGCTCGTTTTTCACCTCGCCGTCTTTGGCCAGTGCCGACAGAGCAGTCACCGTTACGTAATAGCGGTCCACCTCAAAGAAGCTGCGCAGTTTCTCCCGGGTGTCACTGCGACCAAACCCATCGGTTCCCAGTGTCAGGAAGGTTTTCGGGATAAAAGCCCGCAACTGTTCAGAATGCAGCTTGATGTAGTCGGTTGAGGACACAACCGGGCCAGACTGCTTCTCCAGGCACCGGGTCACATAGGATTTACGAGCCTTATCATCCGGGTGCAACCGGTTCCAGCGCTCAACGTGCAGGCCATCCCGGGCCAGTTCGTTAAAGCTGGTTACACTCCATATATCCGAGGCTACACCCCAGTCGTCTTTCAGCAACTGCGCCGCTGCGCGAACTTCGTTCAGAATCGTCCCGGCACCCAGCAGCTGCACTCGTGGCTTCTTCTTGCCGCCTTTTACCTCTACCGACTCAAACTTGTACATCCCCTTAATAATGCCGTCTTCACTGCCTTTGGGCATGGCCGGCTGCTCATAGTTTTCGTTCATCATGGTGAGGTAGTAGAAAACGTTTTTGTTTTCTTCATACATCTCTTTCATACCATGATGGATAATCACAGCCATTTCATACCCAAAGGCCGGATCATAAGCTTTACAGTTGGGAATGGTATTTGCGAGCACATGGCTGTGGCCATCCTGGTGCTGCAGCCCTTCGCCGTTCAGGGTTGTACGACCGGCAGTACCCCCAATCAGAAAGCCCCGGGCCTGAATATCACCGGATGCCCAGGCCAGATCGCCTACACGCTGAAAGCCGAACATGGAGTAAAATGCATAGAACGGAATCAGCGGGAAGTTGTTGTTGCTGTATGAAGTGGCAGCCGCCATCCACGCAGCCATCGAACCACCCTCGTTGATGCCTTCCTGAAGGATCTGCCCTTTTTTGTCTTCACGGTAATACATGATCTGGTCACGATCGTGGGGGACATACTTCTGCCCTTCGGAAGTGTAAATCCCCAACTGCCGGAACATGCCCTCCATACCGAAGGTGCGGGCCTCGTCCGGCACGATAGGCACCACGCGCTTGCCAACCCGCTTGTCCTTCACCAGCGCATTCAGAATGCGCACGAACACCATGGTGGTCGAGACTTCGCGGCCGTTGGAGCCTTCCAGAACCTGTTTAAAGATATCCAGATCAGGAATCTTGAGCGGCTGTGAGTCTTTACGACGCCGCGGGTACACCCCACCCAGCTCCTTGCGGCGCTTGTTCATATAGGTGAGTTCCGGGCTGTCGGGTGCCGGGCGATAATAGGGCACCTCTTCCAGCTCCTCGTCTTTGAGGGGAATGGCAAAACGATCACGGAACGCCTTCAGTGTTTCCATATCCAGCGCTTTCAAAGAGTGCGCTGTATTCTGGGATTCGCCCGCTGCACCAAAGCCATAACCTTTAATGGTATGGGCGAGGATGACTGTTGGCCGGCCATTGGCCTCTGTTGCTGCCTTTTTGTAGGCCGCGTAGACCTTATACGGGTCGTGGCCACCACGGTTCAGCTTATTGAGATCTTCGTCGGACCAGTTTTCCACCAGCTTGGCCAGTTCCGGGTATCTGCCAAAAAAGTGCTTGCGGGTGTGCGCCGGTCCGTTATGGGTAAAGGTCTGCAGGTCGCCATCGCATATCTCATCCATGGCGCGCTGCATCACACCCTCGTCATCCTGCTCGAACAGAGTGTCCCACACCCTGCCCCAGACCACCTTGATGACGTTCCAGCCGGCACCACGGAAGGTTCCCTCCAGCTCCTGGATGATTTTACCGTTGCCGCGCACCGGTCCGTCCAGGCGCTGCAGGTTACAGTTCACCACAAAGATCAGGTTATCGAGATTCTCGCGCCCCGCCTTGGAGATACAGCCCAGGGTTTCCGGCTCATCGGTTTCGCCGTCCCCCACAAAGCACCAGACCTTACGGTCGCCCATCTCAACAAGCTCGCGGCTGTCCAGATACTTCATTATATGGGCCTGATAAATGGCCTGAATTGGCCCCAGCCCCATGGAAACCGTCGGGAACTGCCAGTAGTCCGGCATCAGCCACGGGTGCGGGTAAGAAGGAAGGCCGTCGCCATCCACTTCTTCACGGTACTTATCAAGCTGCTCCTCGGTAAGCCGTCCCTCAAGGAACGAGCGTGCATAGTTACCCGGCGACGCATGTCCCTGGAAATAAATCAGGTCGGATTCGCGGGTTTCATCGCCCCCGTGGAAAAAGTAGTTATGCCCCACATCGTACAAAGTGGCCGCCGAGGAGAATGTTGAAATATGGCCGCCAAGGTCACCCGGGCGCTTGTTTGCCCGCACAACCATTGCCATGGCATTCCAGCGGATCAACGACCGAATCCGGCGCTCCATAAACAGGTCACCTGGCATCCGGGCTTCCTGCGTAGCCGGAATGGTATTCCGGAACGGTGTGGTTATGGAGTAAGGCAACTCGGTACCATCCCGGCTCGCGCGCTCAGAGAGGCGCTCCAGAATATACTTAACCCGGTCTATACCCTCGTTCTCCATCAGTGACTCAAGCGCATCAAGCCACTCACGGGTTTCAATGGGATCATCATCCTGGTGCATCAAACCTCCCCCTTCTATGTCTAAAAAGTTCAGCAGGTGCCGCATCGGCTGTCTACCAAGCATAGAACAGGTTTTAAGACTTTACTGCTCTGCCGTCTGCTCAACACATGCCGTGTAGTTTTTTTACTACCAAAACTAGCTTTTTCTTAATCGTTTTGCAGTTTATACCAAAAAAGCATTGTCAGAATTACGGTTATTTACGTAATAGTGCCTTTTTTAGACACTGCGGACAACCTGCCCCCGACCAACGTCGTACACAGATTGCAGCCTGATTTTCCATCAATAAGCTAAACATTAACGCCCTCGCCCTCCCGATACAGACCTAAACAATTACCCTAAGTTTCAATAACATAAAAAAATAACGACAAAAAACTTCACTTTTAACCGTCACTTTTTTAATTAGTCCTGAAACTAACGGGTAATTTATGTATACTCGCCTGCCCATTTTTTAACCACCGGAGCTGCGTTAATTACGCTCTCCCGCTATTTCAGTTTTCATTAACAGAGGGCGAACTATGAATTCTATCGTCACCTTTCCTAACCGGATTCCCACCGTTGAATTCGAAGAGCGGCGCTTCAAGGTTTATACCGATCGCCAGCTGGACAAGATTGAAGTTATCCAGAATCTCCCTGAAGAGACTCTGTTTGAAATGAAGGTTGTTGCCAGTGTACTGCCCTTCCGGGTGAACGAGTACGTGATCAACGAGCTGATCAACTGGGACAAAGTGCCCAATGATCCGATCTACCAGCTGGTTTTCCCGCAGAAAGGCATGCTCAAAGAAGAGCATTTTGAGCGCATGGCGAAAATGCACCGGGAAGGCGCTGAGAAAAAAGAAATTCAGGCGGTTGCCAAAGAAATCCGCAACGAGCTGAACCCGCACCCGGCCGGCCAGATGGAAATGAACATGCCGGAACTGGAAGGCGAAGTACTGGACGGTGTGCAGCATAAGTACCGCGAGACCGTACTGTTTTTCCCGGCCCAGGGGCAGACCTGCCACTCTTACTGCACCTTCTGCTTCCGCTGGGCGCAGTTTGTAGGTGACAAAGACCTGAAGATGTCGAGCACCGAGGCTGAAAAACTGCACGGCTACCTGAAGGAACATACCGAAGTCACCGACTTGCTGGTGACCGGTGGCGACCCCATGGTCATGAAAACCAAGAGCCTGGTTCAGTACCTGGAGCCATTGCTGGAGCCGGAGTTTGACCACCTTCAGACCATCCGCATAGGCACCAAAGCCCTGACCTTCTGGCCTTACCGTTTTGTTACGGATAAAGATGCAGATGAGCTGATTGATCTGTTCGCCAGGCTGGTGGATGCCGGCAAGCACGTTGCCATCATGGCTCACTACAACCACTGGCAGGAAATCACCACCGACATCGCGGAAGAAGCAATTCGCCGCATCCGCGCCACAGGTGCTGAAATCCGCGCCCAGGGGCCCCTGATCAAACACGTGAACGACGACGCCGACGCCTGGGCCAGGCTGTGGAAGAAAGAAGTACAGCTGGGCATTATTCCCTACTACATGTTTGTGGAGCGGGACACAGGCGCCAAGAACTACTTTGAAGTCCCCCTGGCCGAGGCCTTCAACATTTACCGCGAAGCCATGAAAAAAGTCAGCGGCCTGGCCCGCACCGCTCGCGGACCCAGCATGAGCGCAGGTCCGGGCAAGGTAGAAATCCAGGGTGTGACCGAAATTCACGGCGAAAAAGTCTTCGTACTGCGCTTCCTGCAGGGCCGCAACCCGGACTGGGTGCAGCGCCCGTTCTTTGCCAAGTACAGTGAGACAGCCACCTGGTTACACGAGCTGGAGCCGGCCCTTGGGGAAGAGAAGTTCTTCTTTGAGGATGAGTATGACGAGATGAGGAAGGGGAATGGTTGAGGCTGTTGCCTGACTTAAACCAAGAAAAAGGCCAGATGATGGTAGTCATCTGGCCTTTTTTGTGGGGTCTATGCAACCTCAATGCATCAACGTATACAACTTCCTCCGATACGTCCGCACATCCGGATTGTTATTCCCCAGCTTTTCAAATAGCTCCACCAGTGTGGTTTTAGCCACTTCATCCTTGTATTTGCTGTCCACCTGCATAAGCCGGATCAGCAATTCCATCGCTTCCGCATTATTTTCCTGTAGCACATGGTGCAGGGCCAGCAGGTGCAGTGCGTTCGGGTCTTTCGGGTCCTGCTCCAGGGCCATTTCCAGATCTTTCACGGGTGGCAGTTCTGCGGACTGTTTGAGGAATTTGATTCTGGCCGCCAGCTGTTTGGCCTGGTGCTGCATTTTCTCTTCTGCCGGCAGGCTTTCCAGTACCTGCTCGGCCGTGTCAAGATCGCCTGTCTCCGCTTTCAGCTGAGCCAGATCAATCAGTACCTTCAGGTTTTCCGGGTCTTTCCGGTTCATTTCGGAGAGTATTTCCAGGGCACCCTCAACATTGCCTTCGCCCCAGATGCGGTGGGCTTTATCGTAGGGGTCTTCTTCGGGCAGCTCTACATGCTTATCCAGCACCTGGCGGATTTCGCTTTCAGGCAGGGCACCGTTAAAGCCATCAACTGCCTGGCCGTCTTTTACCAGAATAACCGTGGGCAGGCTGCGCACACCCAGGCTGGATGTGAGCTGTTCCTGTTCATCGGCATTTACTTTAGCCAGCCGGAATGCGCCCTGGTATTCATTGGCCAGTTTTTCCAGCAAGGGCATAAGCTGCTTGCAGGGTGCACACCATTCAGCCCAGACATCCACAAGTACAGGCACAGACGCCGAGGCTTCCATCACTTCCTGCTGGAAGTTTTCCATTGTGGCTTCGAATATATACGGAGAGCTAGTCATTGAGGCACCTGATTATTCACTGTTTGTTGATACCAACAAGATGGGTGCCCGGCGCTAAAATTCAAGAGCGGCCAGGTTTCTGGGTGCCGGGCGACGGTACGCACTGCCAAACAGGATGATACCGTACCCCAAAAGCTCCAGCCCTTCCTGCACAATCGTTTTGGAAAGCGACACATACGCCTCTTGCAGGATAAGCTCCCAGAACGAGCCGGTACCAAAAAGCCGGCTGAACACCAGCACTATAACCAGACCAATACAGATAATAGCGCCCTGCTGGGAGTAGCCGAAGGCGGTCATTGGTGCCAGCGTGGTGCCACTGTTTTTAACTGCATACGCTATGGCCATCCCTGTAACCAGCAGCGCCGGGTACACCCAGAAACCGTGTACGATCATATCCAGGTAATAATCCAGCTCCCGGATGAACATCACCAGGAAGAATGCCGCCACCAAAACCAGAAACCCGCGGGCCTTCGGGTTGCGCTTTACTTTCCGGGCAAACAACACGGCACTGGCAAGCAGTAACACTGCCTGTACTGTCTCGGTTACACCCACTTCCGGCAGGCCGTTATCCAACACAACAATGTCGAGGTATACCGTTGCAATCGGCAACAATGCCGCCAGTATCAGCCCGATAAAAATGCTTACTGTTGCCCAACTACCCCTGATCATTACCACCCTCAATTAGCATGCTACTTTGAATGGCGGCAGATTATATCTGTCTTTAAATAACAGGCAATAAGGGTAATCCCGCTCTCGGCTGCCGCGGCTTCAGCCCTGCCTGCAGCGGGTAACCACCTTGAAAATCCCGCGATTGGCAACAACTATCTGTGTAACACTCATTCGTACCGGGAAGTCACAAAACATGGAAAACGATAACAGCAGAGACTCGCTGGAAGAATTCGAGGAAGATCTCACCGAATACATTGGCAAGAATGAACATAGCCGGGAGCTGGCGTTACCTGAACAGTCGCTCCCCAAACGGATGTACGTTCTGCCGGTTTCCAACCGTCCGTTTTTCCCTGCCCAGGTGCAGCCGGTTATGGTGAACCAGAACCCCTGGCAGGAAACGCTCAAGCGTGTGGGCGAAACCGACCACAAAATGCTGGGTATCTGTTTTGTTGATGACCAGCCCTCCGAACAGAGCATACCCGCGAGCGATGAACTGGCAACGGTTGGCTGTGCGGTGCGAGTGCACCACGCCCAAAGCAAAGATGGCAATGTTCAGTTTATTGCCCAGGGCCTGCAGCGTTTCCGGATTGCCCAGTGGCTGCGCCGCAAGCCTCCCTACCTGGTGGAGGTGGAGTATCCCCAGGAGGCGGAGGAAGACGCGGATGAAACCAAGGCCTACACCCTGGCAATTATCAGCGCCATTAAAGAGCTTCTGCGCACCAACCCTTTGTATGGCGAGGAAGTAAAACAGTACCTTTCCCGCTTCGGCCCGGAAGACAGCTCTCCGCTGACGGATTTTGGTGCGTCCATGACCAGCGCTGCCGGTACGGAGCTTCAGGATGTTCTGGATACTGTGCCCCTGCTCCGGCGCATGGAGAAAGTGCTCCTGTTAATGCGCAAAGAGCTGGAGGTTGCACGCCTGCAGACTGAAATCAGTGAAGAGGTCAACGAAAAGGTACAGAAGCATCAGCGTGAATTTTTCCTGAAGGAACAGCTGAAGGTTATCCAGCGCGAGCTGGGCATGTCGAAAGACGACAAAACCGCAGATGCAGAACGTTTCCAGGCCCGTATGGCTGAACTGAGTCCGCCCGAGCCGGTGCAGGAGCGCTTCGATGAAGAACTGCAGAAGCTGCAGATTCTGGAGCAGGGGTCGCCGGAGTATGGCGTTACCCGTAACTACCTGGACTGGCTGACACAGGTGCCCTGGGGACAGTATTCCGAGGACAAGTTCGATCTGGCAGAAGCGCGTAAGATACTGGACCGCGACCATGATGGTCTTGAGGATGTGAAAAACCGGATTGTTGAGTTTCTGGCAGAAGGCACCTTCAAGGGAGAAGTCAGCGGCTCGATTCTGTTGCTTGTAGGCCCGCCCGGCGTGGGTAAAACCTCCATAGGGCACTCGGTCGCGGATGCTCTGGGGCGTGAGTTTTACCGTTTCAGCGTTGGCGGCATGCGCGATGAAGCAGAAATCAAAGGCCACAGGCGTACCTACATTGGCGCCATGCCCGGCAAGTTTGTGCAGGCGCTGAAAGATACTGCGGTGGCGAACCCGGTGATCATGCTGGATGAAATTGACAAGATCGGTGCCTCGTTTCAGGGGGATCCTGCCTCCGCGCTTCTGGAAACTCTGGACCCGGAGCAGAACCGGGAGTTTCTGGATCACTATCTGGACGTGCGCATGGATCTGTCCAAGACACTGTTCATCTGCACCGCCAACCAGCTGGACACGATCCCGAGGCCTCTTCTGGACCGGATGGATGTGATCCGCCTGTCGGGCTATATCACCGAGGAAAAGCTCGCCATTGCCAAGAACCATCTGCTACCACGCCTGCTGAAGCGGGCAGGGTTACTTAAAAAGCAGTTCAACATCACCGATGCAGCCATTCGCCAGATTATCGAAGGCTATGCCCGTGAGTCGGGTGTCCGGAATCTGGAAAAAATGCTGCATAAGGTCATGCGCAAGGGCATTGTGAAATTACTGGAGAGCCCGGATGAGCCGGTGAAAGTGGGCGTGCCCGACTTGCCTGAGTATCTGGGCCAGCCGACCTTCCGCAAAGAACGCTCCCTCAAGGGCGTGGGCGTAGTGACCGGTCTGGCCTGGACCTCCATGGGCGGTGCTACCCTGAGCATAGAGGCATCACGCATCCACTCCAGTCAGCGCGGCTTCAAGCTGACAGGTCAGCTTGGGGATGTGATGAAGGAGTCGGCGGACATTGCCCACAGCTATGTCTCCTCTAACCTGAAGCGGTTCAAGGGTGACCAGGCCTTTTTCGACAAGTCATTTATTCATCTGCATGTGCCCGAGGGGGCGACCCCCAAAGATGGCCCCAGTGCCGGTGTAACCATGGCAACGGCTCTTCTGTCTATTGCCCGAGGCGAAGCCCCGCAGCAGAATACCGCAATGACGGGCGAGCTGACCCTCACCGGACAGGTATTACCGGTGGGCGGTATTCGTGAGAAGGTAATTGCAGCCCGCCGGCAGAAAATCAGCAACCTGATTCTGCCAGAGGGCAACCGGGGGGATTACGAGGAACTGCCGGACTATCTGAAGGAAGGGCTGACCGTTAATTTTGCCCGGCACTACAATGATGTGTTTCAGGTGTGCTTCAGTAACAAGCCGAAAACGAAACCGTCAGTGCACTGATCCTCTGGAAGGGAAAGGCTCAGGCCTTTTCCTTCCAGCCATCATCCTTCAGGACCGGGCCCACATCCAGAACCGGAGAGGCATCGATATCATCGGCATCCATCATATTGGCCACGCGCTGAAGTGATGCCAGAATCATCGTCTGCTCCCATTCCCGAAGGCTCTGGAACTTTTTGATAAAGTCTTCCTGGAGCGGGTTGGGCGCGCGTGCAAGTATGTCGGCGCCACTGTCGGTCAGGTGCGCATGCACTTTACGCTTGTCTTTTGTGCTGCGTACACGGTAGACCAACTGACGATGCTCGAGGCGGTCAAGAATGGTTGTTACTGTCGCCTGGCTGAGGCTTACCCTGTCGGCAATCGTACCAATGGTCACCTCACCCAGATGGCGAATGGTCCGCATGATAAGAAGCTGCGGCCCCGTGAGCCCGGAAATCTTGCTGAGCCGTTTGGAATGAAGGTCTGTAGCCCGGATAACACGCCGGAGTGCTACCAGAACATGTTCGTAATTATCCACTGCGTTACTGCTCCCATAAGGCCAGCCGGCCTGTTGTTTACACCACTAATTATTAGAGGCCTTCGTACCATTAAATGCAAGTAGCGGTTTTTACGTGCTTGGCGCAAAATGACCACTAACGCAGTAAACCAATCGCCAACTTGACAAGGTTACATGGGTGGTGTTTGTTTACAGATGGGATCATAACAATAACGCGAACGCACACAGGGACAAGCGCAATGACAACTTCACTTAAAAAGCTCGTAACCGCTATAGGCGCGTCTGTTGCCCTCATGGGCGCAGGCCACGCAGCAGCAGAGATTCAGATCGGCATTGCCGGCCCGGTAACCGGTCCGGTGGCACAGTATGGCGACATGCAGTTTTCCGGCGCTCTGATGGCTATTGACCGCATCAACGAACAGGGCGGTGTCCTGGGCGAAAAACTGGTACCGGTAGAATACGACGACGTCTGCGACCCCAAGCAGGCGGTCACGGTTGCCAACCGGCTGGTTAACGACGGTGTCCGCTATGTTGTCGGACACTTGTGCTCCAGCTCCACCCAGCCGGCGTCGGATATTTACGAAGACGAAGGCATTCTGATGATTACGCCGGCTTCAACCAGCCCGGAAGTCACTGCCCGTGGCTACGAACTGATTTTCCGTACCATTGGCCTCGACAGCATGCAGGGACCGGTTGCCGCTAATTATCTTGCAGATCAGAACCCTGAACGTGTGGCGATTGTGCACGATAAACAGCAGTACGGGGAAGGCATCGCCACAGCGGTGCGCGACACTCTGAAAGACAAAGGCGTTGAAATTGCCATGTTTGAAGGTGTCACCGCCGGCGACAAAGATTTCTCTTCTCTGATTACCAAGCTCAAGCAGGCCGATGTGGAGTATGTCTATTTTGGCGGCTACCACCCGGAACTGGGACTGATCTTGCGTCAGGCACGCCAGGCAAACCTTGATGCCACCTTCATGGGGCCGGAAGGCGTGGGCAATAATGACATCAACACCATTGCCGGCGATGCCTCCGAAGGGCTGCTGGTAACCCTGCCTCCGAGCTTTGATGAAAAAGAAGAAAACCAGGAACTGGTAAAAGCCTTTGAAGCCAAAAACGAAGATCCTTCCGGGCCCTTTGTTCTGACCTCCTATGCGGCTGTTCAGCTGATCGCTGAAGGCATTGAAGCTGCAGACTCCAAAGACCCCTTTGATGTTGCCGAGGCGTTGCGAAGCGGTACCTTTGAAACGCCCATAGGTACGGTAGAGTACGACGAGGCTGGCGACATGAAGTCATTTGAGTTTGTTGTGTACGAATGGCACTCAGATGGCAGCAAAACTCCGGCAAAATAAAACAGATCGTTAGTAAACGGCAATCAAGAAAGCACCTTCCGCCTGTGATCCGGGAGGCAGGTGCTTTCCAGGCCCCTGCCAACCCTGCCTCAACCCGGTTACGGCAACCCCGTAAACGGCGTGTACAGCGGAAAAGCAGGCCTCCGGAGCACAACAATAATGCAAGACCTCCTGTATTTTTCTCAGCAGCTCATTAACGGGCTCACGATCGGGAGCGCCTATGCCCTGATCGCCATCGGTTACACGATGGTTTACGGCATCATAGGCATGATCAACTTTGCCCATGGTGAGATCTACATGATTGGTGCCTATACCGCACTGATCGCCATTACCGGCATGACAGCCCTCGGCCTGGCCTGGCTCCCCCTGATCCTTCTTGTTGCGCTGATATGCGCCATGATTGTCTCCAGCTCCATGGGCTGGGCTGTGGAACGGGTGGCCTATCGTCCTGTACGGGGCCGGCACCGCCTGATTCCGCTGATCTCCGCCATCGGCATGTCTATCTTTCTGCAGAACTATGTGCATCTGGCTCAGGGTTCCCGAAACGTCGGCTTCCCGGCGCTGATTGAGGGCGGCTTCACCTTCGGGTCCGGCGAGGCCTTCCAGATGTCATTGTCTTACATGCAGATCACCATTTTTATCACCACGCTGATCTGCATGACGGTGCTTTCCATGTTTATTTCCCGCTCCCGCACTGGCCGCGCCTGCCGGGCGGTTTCTCAGGATCTGGGTATGGCCAGCCTGCTGGGTATCGACACCAACCGCATCATCTCCGTCACCTTTGTTATTGGTGCCGCTCTGGCGGCCGTGGCGGGTCTGCTTCTGGGCATGTATTACGGCTCGGTGGATCCTTTGTTCGGCTTTATTGCAGGGCTCAAGGCCTTCACGGCAGCGGTGCTCGGCGGCATTGGCAGTATCCCGGGGGCCATGCTGGGTGGCCTGATTCTCGGTGTGTCTGAAAGCATGACATCAAGCTATCTGAGCGGCGAGTACAAAGATGTGGTGTCGTTTGGCCTGCTCATCCTCATTCTGCTTTTTAAACCCACCGGCCTGCTGGGCAAACCGGAGGTTGAGAAGATCTGATGGTTAAAAACAACCTGGGACACGCCGCCTTCTGCGCTATTGTCACGGTGATTATCTCGTTTCCGATACTGGGCCTGAACCTGGAGGCCAGGGGCGTAAATATCACCCTCACCGGTGCCAGCACCTCAACCTATGTGGCGATTCTGGTCGCCGCAGCCACAGTATTTGTATTTCAAACTTTCCGCGACTCGCTGATGGGCTTACTGCGCAAAGCGCCGAAACTTAACCCGATAAGCAGAAAGCAGCCCATGGAGCGCTCCCGGCGGGTGAAGCTGGAATCCTGGATTATCACCGGCATTGTTATATTTGCCCTGTTCTGGCCCTTTTTCGTCTCCCGGGGCTCTGTGGATCTGGCCACACTGGTGCTGATCTACATCATGCTGGCACTGGGGCTTAACGTGGTTGTTGGCCTGGCGGGCCTGCTGGACCTCGGGTACGTAGCCTTTTACGCCGTTGGTGCCTACACCTTCGCCCTGCTCTCCGAGTATATGAACATCTCGTTCTGGATGGCCCTGCCCATTGGCGCATTGCTGGCGGGCATCACCGGGATGATTCTGGGCTTCCCTGTCTTGCGGCTGCGGGGTGACTACCTGGCCATTGTTACCCTGGGTTTTGGGGAAATTATCCGTATTCTGCTCAATAACTGGACCAGTCTCACCGGCGGCCCCAATGGCATTGGTGGTATACCCGACCCCACCCTGTTCGGCATGGAATTCGGTCGGCGTGTAAAGGTAGAAGGCAACACCTCCTTTCATGAAACCTTTGGCATAGCCTACAGCGGCGAGCATAAGGTGATTTTTCTGTACCTGATTGCCCTGGTGCTCGCGGTTATCACCGCCCTGATCATTCGCCGCTTTATGCGCATGCCGGTGGGACGCGCCTGGGAAGCCTTACGGGAAGACGAGATTGCCGCCCGCTCTCTGGGCCTGAGCCGAACCGCCGTAAAGCTGTCTGCCTTTACCATTGGCGCCTTTTTCGCCGGCTTTGCGGGCACCGTCTTCGCTTCCAAGCAAGGCTTCATCAGCCCGGAATCGTTTGTCTTTCTCGAGTCTGCCATCATCCTGGCCATTGTTGTGCTTGGCGGCATGGGCTCGCAACTGGGGGTCATTCTGGCGGCGATTGCCGTTACCATTCTGCCGGAGCTGGCAAGGGAGTTTTCCGAGTACCGCATGCTGATTTTTGGTGCAGCCATGGTGCTGATGATGGTGTGGCGCCCCCAGGGTCTGTTACCCATGCGCCGCACTCACATAAAACTGAACCGGCAGGAGTGACAGACCATGCTTGAAGTACAGAATCTGTCTATGCGCTTCGGTGGCCTGCTGGCCGTAGATCAGGTGTCTCTGGATGTTCAGGAACAGGAAATCGTATCCATTATCGGCCCCAATGGTGCCGGAAAAACCACAGTGTTCAACTGTATGAGCGGTTTCTATAAGCCCACCGGCGGAAAAATCATTTTTAAAGGTAAGGAAATACAGGGGCGGCCTGACTACAAGATTTCCCGCCTGGGTATGGTTCGTACCTTTCAGCACGTGCGGCTGTTCACCCGTTTATCCGTTGTAGAGAACCTGCTGGTGGCCCAGCACCGCCACCTGAATACCAACATGCTTGCCGGGCTTATCGGCACCCGTAATTACAGGGAGCGGGAGCAGAGAGCTCTGGACCGGGCCGCTTACTGGCTGGAACGTGTCGGGCTTCTGGAGCTGGCCAACCGGGATGCCGGCAACCTGGCCTATGGCCAGCAGCGGCGCCTTGAAATCGCGCGCTGTATGGTGACCGAACCCAGCCTGCTGATGCTCGATGAACCGGCCGCCGGCCTTAATCCGGCAGAGACCAAAGAACTCAACCAGCTTATTGTGAGCCTGAAAGAAGCGTATAACGTTTCTGTGGTGCTGATTGAGCACGATATGAGCCTGGTGATGGACATTTCCGACCGTATCAATGTCATCAGCCAGGGCTGCCCCCTGGCAAGCGGCACACCGGAAGAGATCCGCCAGAATGATGACGTGATCAAAGCCTACCTGGGCGAGGCCTGACTATGAGCATGCTTTCAGTAGAAGACGTCCATACCCATTACGGCAAGATTGAGGCCCTGCACGGAGTCTCTGTTGAGGTGAACAAGGGCGAAATTGTTTCACTGATCGGCGCTAACGGTGCCGGAAAAACCACACTCCTGATGACGGTGTGCGGAAACCCACAGGCCAGTTCCGGTCGTATTTTTCTGCAGGGTAAAGAGATTACCCGTGACCCCACAGCGCAGATTATGCGTTCCGGCATTGCCATTGTGCCGGAAGGCCGGCGGGTGTTTTCGGGGCTGACGGTAGAAGAGAACCTCCATATGGGCGGCTTTTTCAACAGCAAAACCGAAATACGCAAAAGTCAGGCTCATGTGTACGAGCTTTTCCCGCGCCTGAAAGAGCGGGAAAACCAGCGCGCAGGCACCATGTCCGGCGGTGAACAACAAATGCTGGCCATTGGCCGGGCGCTGATGAGCCGACCCACTATGATCATTCTGGACGAGCCTTCTCTGGGGTTGGCACCTCTGGTGATCAAACAGATCTTCGAGATTATCGGACAACTCAGGGACGAAGGCATTACCGTGTTTTTGGTAGAGCAAAATGCTCATCAGGCGCTTCATCTTGCAGATCGCGGCTATGTTCTGGAAACCGGCAAAATCCGGCTACACGATACCGGCAGAAACCTTCTGAACAACCCCGATGTGCAGAGCGCGTATCTGGGGGGCTGATCTCCTTTATCGATAGTCGCAAAAGTATAGACTTGTAACCGGCAAATCTGCACTATACTTGGTGCAACGGTCTGAAGGTCTGTTTCCACAGGCCCATACCCGGGCCGTTCCCACGGCCAGCTACAGAACTGGCCCCGGGATTTTGCGACGACTTTATAAGCATACAAAGGAGTGGAAAATGAAAAAACTGATCGCAGGTGCAATTCTTCTGGGTGCCTCTTCCATGGCATTTGCCCAGCCAGGCTGTGGTGTTGGCGCCATGATCTGGAAAGGCCAATCTGGTATTGCCCCGCACGTACTGGCTGCCACCACCAACGCTACATTCGGTAACCAGACCTTCGGCATGACCACCGGTACACTGGGCTGCCAGACGAACGAGTCTGTTCAGTCAATGGCCATGTACATGGACAGCAACATCGATAAAGTAGCCCGTGACATGTCACGTGGTAACGGTGAAAACCTGGAAACCCTCGCAGTTCTTCTCGGCGTTGAAGAAGCAGACCGTGGTGATTTCCGCCAGGTGCTGCAGAACAACTTCGCCACCATTTTCCCAACCTCTGACACCACCTCTGGTGAAGCAGTAGATGCAATCGTTGCACTGCTGGAGCAGAACGAGTCGCTGAGCAAATACGTAGCGGCCTGATAGCTGAAATCTGCAGGGATGCCCGTGCGCCAGGGAAGGCGCACTCTTTCCACCCTATCAACTCCGACCGGAATTCGCTTACCCATGGGCCACACGCTTCGTATTGGGCCAGCCCTGCTTTGGCTGGTATTCAGTCTGCCCCTGCAGGCGCAAGTGCAACTCACAGACAAAACCCTGCACCTGGACCCGGCATGGCTCACACTACTTCACTATGAACCCGACTGGTTTGGCAACGGCTATACCAGTCAGGCAGACGATCCGGCATTTTTTCTGAGCGAGACAGGTAAAACCTCGCCGAAAGCGGAACTGGAAGCCACTCTGGCGGCGATACAGAAACCCGGCGGTGGCGATGAACACGCACGGTGCCTGTACCCCGCACGTGACATGTGGCTTCGTGAACGTCTGGACCTGCCGGCACAACCCGCAGACTGCCCGGCGTATCAGGAGTGGAAAAACACTCTGAATACAGAAAGCGTCACGATGGTGTTTGCGGCGTCGTACCTGAACAGCCCGTCCTCTATGTTCGGGCACACATTCATGCGACTGGACCCTCCGCAGGAAGATGAACAGACCAACCTTCTTCTGGCCAGCACCATATCCTATGCTGCGGATGCAGCCGCTCACGACAACGAACTGCTCTTCGCCTACCGGGGCATTTTTGGCGGTTATCCCGGCATTACAAGTGTGCAGCCTTACTATGAAAAGATCCGGCTTTACTCAGACATTGAGCACCGGGACCTTTGGGAGTACAAGCTCAATCTGAATCAGCAGGAAGTGGATGTCATGCTGGCGCACGCGTGGGAAGTGCAGGACCGTCATTTTGACTATTATTTCTTTGATGAGAACTGCTCGTCGCGCCTGCTTGAACTGATTGATTCTGCTCGTCCGGGAACAAATCTGCAGGGTGAAATCACTACGCACGCCATTCCCTCCGACACGGTTCGCTGGATTGTGGACAAGGACCTGGTCGCGGATGTGCATTACCGCGCATCCGCGGCTACATCGGTCGCCCACAGCCTGTCCACGCTCCCCAGACATCAGCAAACCCTGGCAGCAGCCATCGCCAATGGTTATGTGCAGCCCGACAGCGAGGAAGTGCGTTCACTGCCGCCGCAAGAGCGGGCCCACCTGCTTGATGCCACCTACGATTATGTGCGCTATAAAACCGAAGAAGACGGCTGGCCGCGGGAAATAGCCGCGCCTCTGTCACATAACCTTCTGCGTGAGCGCAGCAGAATCGATAACGTTGCCCCCATCGGACCACCACCGGAACCCGAGGTTCGTGACGACCAGGGCCATGACACCTTTCGCCTGAGCCTGGGCGCCGGGCAACTGGCCCATCGTGAGTTCACCCAGCTGACCTTCCGGCCGGCCTATCACGACATTCTCGACCCGCCCGCCGGTTACCGCAGCGGCGCCCAGTTGCAGTTTCTGCGTCTGGATGCGCGCTTGTATACGGATAACGATGAACTGCAACTGGAGCAGCTCACCGGGGTAGAAATCCGCTCGCTGAGCCCGAGAGACGCGTTTTTTACGCCATTATCCTGGCAGGTTGGCTTTGGTGGCCGCCGCACGGATACTGGCGAAAAACGGGTTCTGACGCCCTACCTGGAAGGTGGAGCCGGCGGCAGCTGGCGCCTTGGCCAGAAAACCCAGGCCTTTGCCATGGCCACAGCAGATCTGGAAATTGATGACGACCTGCGCCGTGGCTATGATGCAGCACCCGGGGCCGATATCGGACTATTGCACCAGAACAACCGGTTCAGCCTGGCCGCCGGCGCCAAAACCAAAGCCTGGATTGTCAGCAGCCAGCACCGGCAAGATCAGGTATACGCAAAAGCCAACTGGCATATTGGCCGTGAATTCAGTGTATTCACGGAATTCACCCGGGAAGACCACTACGACAGGTACCAGAGCACATGGCACGCAGGGCTGCACGCATACTTCTGAAGACAACCCGATTGAAAACTGTGTTTATGGCATTGTTTGTTTCAGCCGCCGCCATTGTGCAGAGCGGCTGCAGCAGTCTTTTCTTTTACCCGGACAAAACCAGCTACATAACGCCCGACCGGCTGAACCTGGCCTTTGAAAACGTCTACCTGGATACCGCCGATGGTGAAACCCTGCACGGCTGGTGGCTGCCCGCCTCCGGTGAGGCACTGGGTACTGTCTACTTCCTCCACGGCAACGCCCAGAACATCAGCAGCCACCTCCTTAACGTCGCCTGGCTGCCGGAAGAAGGCTATAACGTATTCACCATCGACTACCGGGGCTATGGACAATCCACCGGCGCCCCCGATATAGAAGGCGCCCTGCACGATTCGGAAACCGGGCTGCGCTGGCTCGCAAACCAGCCAGACACTGAAAACACCCCCATCTTCATGCTCGGCCAAAGCCTGGGCGGCGCCCTCGGGCTCAACCTGGCCAGCGAATGGGTACAAAGAAACGAAACCCCGGAACTTGCCGGCATCATCCTAGACGGCACCTTCTCCGGCTTTCGCGGCATCGCCCGGGAAAAACTCTCCAACTTCTGGCTCACCTGGCCCCTGCAGGCCCCTCTGAGCTGGACCATCCCCGACGAATACGAAGGCGTAGACCACATCGCCAACATCAGCCCCGTGCCCGTTATGGTCATCCACAGCGTCCGTGACGGCATCATCCCCTTCCACCACGGCCAGGACCTCTACGAAGCCGCCGAAGAACCAAAGCGATTCCTGCAGACAGACACACCCCACGCTGCGACGTTCATCATCCCTGCTTACAAGAATGCGGTACTGGAGTTCTTCGAAGGGAGTTGAAAAGCTCGTTGGTCCGTTTCGGCAATATTCCTGGCCTTTATTCTTGCAAGCCACTGAGATGCAGGAGCACTCGTCGGGCAAGGCTTTTCAAAACTGTAGAGGGCCAAGGATGGCCCGAAACAAGCGCACATGGATGTGCTCGTAGCGTGTTTTGAAAAGCCTTGCCCGATGAGTGCCGGCACCAAAGCCAGAAGCCAGAAACAAAAAACCGCCAATCCCAGAAGGAAAGGCGGTTTTTTACTAGATGCGAGTAACGATCAGTCAGTAAAGTCAGTCGGCTGCTCGCCTTCTTTGACTTCCTTCATGGACAGCTTCACACGCCCACGGTTGTCCACATCCAGAACCTTCACCAGAACTTCCTGACCTTCACTCAGCTCGTCAGTCACGTTCTCGATCCGGCGCTCAGAGATCTGGGAAATATGTACCAGACCATCCTTGCCAGGCAGGATGTTCACAAAGGCACCAAAATCTACAATGCGCTCAACACGCCCTTTATAGATAGCACCCACCTCAATCTCAGCAGTGATTTCCTTAACCCGGTTAACCGCCGCCTGGGCTGCTTCCTGGTTGTCTGCGTAGATCTTCACATTGCCATCGTCATCCAGATCGATAGACGCACCGGTTTCGTCACAGATCGCACGGATGGTAGATCCGCCCTTACCAATAACGTCACGGATCTTCTCCGGATTGATCTTGATCGCAGTGATGCTTGGGGCACGTGGAGACAGCTCTGTGCGTGATTCAGCGATCACCTTGTTCATCTCACCAAGGATATGCTGACGTGCGGTGTAAGCCTGCTCCAGGGCAAGCTCCATGATCTCGTCAGTAATACCCTGAATCTTGATGTCCATCTGCAGCGCGGTCACACCGTCTTTGGTACCGGCAACCTTGAAGTCCATATCGCCCAGATGGTCTTCATCACCCAGAATGTCGGTCAGAATGGCGAACTTATCACCTTCCTTCACCAACCCCATGGCAATACCGGCCACAGGTGCTTTCAGAGGTACACCGGCATCCATCAGCGCAAGGCTGGAACCACACACCGACGCCATGGAACTGGAGCCGTTGGATTCAGTGATCTCGGAGACCGCACGGATGGCATACGGGAACTCTTCCATGGTGGGCATAACAGCCATAACACCACGCTTGGCCAGACGGCCGTGGCCGATTTCACGACGACCAGGCGCGCCAACACGGCCAGCTTCGCCTACGGAATACGGAGGGAAGTTGTAGTGGAACAGGAACGGGTCCTTACGCTCACCTTCCAGGGCATCGATGGTCTGCACATCACGGGAAGTACCCAGAGTGGTGGTTACAATTGCCTGGGTCTCGCCACGGGTAAACAGTGCCGAGCCGTGAACGCTGGGCAGAATGCCCACTTCGATTTCAATCGGACGAACGGTCTTGTTGTCACGGCCGTCAATCCGCGGCTTGCCTTCAATGACTTGCTGGCGAACAACGTCTTTTTCGATAGCGCCGAAGTTCTTCTTCACCTCGTCTGCGGCCGGCTGGCCTTCTTCCTCACCCGCCAGCTTTTCTACAGCAGCCGCCTTCAATTCGCTCAGACGCTCGTAACGGGCCATCTTGTCACGGATACCATAGGCTTCCTCGATGGCTCCGGAAAACTCAGTCCGGATAGCGTTCAGCAGCTCGGTGTTTTCTTCAGCCGGCTGCCAGTCCCAGCGGGGTTTGCCGTTTTCTGCAGCAAATTCCTTAATGGCGGCAACCGCACTCTGCATTTCCTGGTGGGCATACAGTACGCCACCCAGCATCTGGTCTTCAGTCAGGCCTTTGGCTTCCGACTCAACCATCAGAACTGCGTCTTCAGTACCGGCAACAATCATGTCCAGCAGAGACGTTTCCAGCTCTTCGAAGCTCGGGTTCAGGAAGTACCCTCGCTCGTTGGTGTAACCCACGCGGCTGGCACCGATCGGGCCATCGAACGGGATACCGGAAATAGCCAGAGCCGCGGATGCTGCGAGCATGGCCGCAATGTCCGGATCCTGGTTCTTGCTGGACGACATGACCGTACAGATCACCTGTGTCTCATTCATGTATCCGTTCGGGAAGAGCGGACGGATCGGACGGTCGATCAGACGGGAAGTAAGCGTTTCTTTCTCGGAAGGGCGACCTTCACGCTTGAAGAAACCACCGGGGATTTTACCCACGGCGTAGGTTTTCTCGAAATAGTTCACGGTCAGCGGGAAAAACGGCTGCCCTGGCTTGGCTTCTTTGGCGCCAACAACAGTACCCAGAACTGAGATGTCACCCACTGTGACCAGCACGGAGCCTGTTGCCTGACGGGCAACGCGGCCCGTTTCCAGAGTGACGGTTTCGCCACCCAGCTCAAATGATTTTTTTCGCGGTTGCAGATCCACAAAGAACTCCTGCGTTATCTTTTCAGATTAATTAATAAGTGACCTCAGGGTGTCCGGTCTGAAAGCTAACAGGCTGTTGCAAAACCCCGGCCTGGCAACGGATACGCTCTTACAGCGTACCGCCCGGGCTTTCAACAACCTGCTATCAATTTCGGCTTTCCAGTACGACAGGAAATCCCGGGTTCACTGATTCGGTTACTGTGATCTTCAAATACACAACCGGCAGGCCCCCTGGGGAGCCCGCCGGCTGCATGCTGCTCTCCGGAATACCGGTGCAGCCGTCAGGCCCTGAGACCTGTTTTAGCGACGCAGACCCAGGCGCTTGATCAGCTCCAGGTAGCGGTCACCATTTTTATTACGAAGATAGTCCAGCAGCTTACGACGCTGGTTTACCATCCGGATCAGGCCACGGCGGGAATGGTGATCCTGCTTGTTGACCTTGAAATGATCCTGCAGCTTGTTGATGTTGGCACTCAGCAGTGCAACCTGCACTTCCGGGGAACCAGTATCACCTTCAGCTTGCTGAAAGTCCTGAACAATCTGTGCTTTTTCGCTGGCAGACAATGCCATAATTCACCTCAATTGTTTGCGATGCAATCGAATCCGGCCGAACCGCGCATCTCTACAGCCCGGCTATACAGCGGCTGGCTTAACGCTTACCGCTGTTACTCACCAGCCGGCGGGGGACCAAAGTGGTTTCCTCGCCTTCCGGTCTGGCTTCTGCCAGCCCTATGAATCCTTCATTGCCATAAATACGCACAAAGCCTTCATAAGACCGGGCCGGTATTCTAACCGGTTGCCCATTCAATATCGACACCAGGGGCTGGCCAGACAAGCGCTCTTCCGGGAACATGGAAAGCGCAGCATCCGGCGCAACCAGAAGGCCGTCCAGGCTTTCGCCCTGCTCCCGCATGGCCTCAAGATCCGGCACTGCATGCACATCTGCCAGGGTAAAGCCTGCAGCCAGCGTACGCCTGAGCGCAACCACATGGGCACCGCAACCCAACACTTCGCCAATATCTTCAGCGAGTGAGCGAATATACGTACCTTTGGTGCACTTGACCGCAATGTCTATCTCATTTTCCCGGATATCCAGAAGCTGCAGCTCGTAAATTGTAACCGGGCGTGCAGGCCGTTCTACCTCAATGCCTTCACGGGCATATTCATACAGCGGACGGCCCTTATGCTTGAGTGCCGAATACATGGAAGGAACTTGCTCGATATCCCCGCGAAACTGTGCAAGCACAGGTTCGAGGGTTTCCGGAGTCAGCCCTTCGGGTACCGGCTTGGTGGCAACGACTGCGCCTTCACTGTCACCGGTTTCCGTACGCTCACCCAGACGGGCGGTTGCGATATAGGCTTTGTCACTGTCGAGCATCATCTGCGAGAACTTGGTTGCCTCGCCGAAACACAGGGGCAGCACCCCTGTCGCAAGAGGATCAAGAGCGCCTGTATGGCCGGCTTTTGCCGCTCCGTATAGGCGCTTGACCTGTTGCAGGATACCGTTGGAGGTAACCCCCTGGGGTTTATCGATTACCAGTATGCCGTTAACGTCACGACCTTTGCGCCTGCGACTCAAGTATCTGACTCCGGGCTGTCCTGATTATCATCTTCCGGATCAACGGCCGGCTTATCCCCCACCGCTTTCCGAATCAGGTTGTCCATTTTACGGCTGTAGCCCTGAAGCTCGTCAAAGTGGAACCGAAGCTGGGGAACAACCCGCAACTTCATGGCCCGCCCCACCTGGCCCCGAAGGAACCCGGCGGCCTTGTTCAGCACAAAGACAGACTCTTTCACTTCAGGGGAGTCAGCCGTGAGCTCTTCAGTAGACATCAGCGACACATAGATGTCGGCATAGCCAAGGTCACGACTGACCTTGACTGCATTCACCGTTACCATGCCGAGGCGGGGGTCTTTAACCTCACGCTGAATCAGCTGTGCAAGCTCACGCTGCATCTGATCGCCGATGCGATCAATACGACTGAACTCTCTAGCCATCAGGCCCCCGTTGATTCGAGCTTACGCTCGACTCTGACACGGTCGAAGACTTCGATCTGGTCACCGACCTTCACATCGTAGCCTTTTACGCCGATACCACACTCCATGCCGTTACGGACCTCGGCTACGTCATCCTTGAAGCGACGCAGGGATTCCAGCTCGCCCTCAAAGATCACCACGTTGTCCCGGAGTACGCGGATTGGCTTGTTACGGTAGACAGTGCCTTCAGTCACCATGCAGCCGGCCACCTGACCAAACCTGGGTGAGCGGAACACGTCGCGCACATCGGCAATACCAACGATATCCTCGCGGTATTCCGGTGCCAGCATGCCGGTCAGCGCTGCTTTCACATCATCCAGCAGGTTGTAGATGATGCTGTAGTAGCGCAGATCCAGACCTTCTTGCTCAACAAGACGCCTGGAAGCGGCATCTGCACGCACGTTAAAGCCAAAGATTACAGCATTAGTGGCCACAGCCAGGCTGACATCGGTTTCCGCAATGCCGCCGACACCTGAAGACACAATCTTCACCTGTACTTCCTCGTTACCCAGATCCTGCAAGGACTTGGTGATGGCTTCGAGGGAACCACGAACGTCTGTTTTAAGGACTATGTTGAGGGTCTTGACCTCATCTTTGCCCATATTCTCAAACAGGTTCTCAAGCTTGGATGCCTGCTGGCGCTGCAGGCGCTGTTCACGTTCACGTACATGACGGAACTCGGCCAGCTCTTTGGCCTTGCGCTCATCGGATACGGCAAAGAACTCATCGCCGGCGTTAGGCGTACCATTCAGGCCGAGAATCTCAACCGGAATAGAGGGGCCGGCATCCTTCACCTGCCTGCCTGCTTCATCGGTCATGGCCCGGACTTTACCGAAGTATGAGCCCGCAACAACCATGTCGCCCTTGTTCAGAGTACCGTTCTGTACCAGTACCGTGGCAACAGAACCACGGCCACGTTCCAGGCTGGACTCAACCACAATGCCGTTTGCCGGCGCATCGGTTGAAGCTTCCAGTTCCAGGATTTCGGCCTGCAACAGTACGGCTTCCAGGAGGTCGTCGATACCATCGCCGGTGTGGGCAGAGATAGGCACAAACTGAACGTCGCCACCCCAGTCTTCGGGTATAACTTCAATTCCGGACAACTCGGTTTTCACCCGGTCGGGGTCGGCCTGCTCTTTGTCCATCTTGGTGATCGCTACCACAATCGGCACGCCGGCAGAGCGGGCATGCTGAACCGCCTCTTTGGTCTGCGGCATCACGCCGTCGTCGGAGGCAACCACCAGAATTACGATATCAGTGCACTGGGCACCACGGGCGCGCATTGCAGTAAATGCCGCGTGTCCCGGCGTATCCAGGAAGGAAACCATACCGTGATCGGTTTCCACATGGTAAGCACCAATATGCTGGGTAATACCACCGGATTCGCCAGACGCAACCTTGGTACGGCGGATGTAGTCCAGCAGCGAGGTTTTGCCGTGGTCAACGTGACCCATCACACTGACGACAGGGGCGCGCTTGACCTTTTCCTGGCCTTCAACCTTGAATTCGCTGAGTACTTCTTCCTCAAACGCGTCGTCACTGACGGGCTTGGCATGGTGTCCCAGCTCTTCAACGACCAACATTGATGTTTCCTGGTCCAGCGGCTGGTTGATGGTGGCCATCACACCCATGCCCATCAGGACTTTGATCACATCCCCGGATTTTACGGCCATCCGCTGTGCAAGATCGCCAACAGTAATTACTTCAGGTATTTCTACTTCTCTGACCATTGGTTTGGTCGGCCTCTCGAAGCCATGACGCTTCTCTTTGGGTTTCTTTTTCGCCCGGAGTGGTTTGCGCAGTGTACTGCCATCATCATCTGATCCAGTACGCGTCTTGTCTCCGGAGCGGTTACGTGGGCCACGATGGCCTGCCTGTTTCTTCCTGGGCTTGCCGTCCTCGTTGTCGTCATCACGACCACGACCTTTTTCTTTCTTTTTCTTGGGCTTGCGATCCTTTCCTTCACCTTCAGGCGGCGGCATCGGCATATCTTCCGGAGCAACAGCCGGTTCTGGCTCAGGGGCCTTTTCAGGCTCGGCGGCGGGCGCCTGTTCTTCTGGCGCCGGCTCGGCGGTCTTAGCCGTTTCAGCTGGAGCTTCTGCTGGTGTTTCTGCCGCTGGCTCCGGCTGCTCCTCCGCAGCCTTGGCTTCGGCCTGTTCCGGCTCTGGTTGCGGCTGCTCTGCCTGAGCCTGTAATTGCTCAGCCTCTGACGGCTCTGCGGCCGGCGTCTGCGGCAATTCTTCAGCTGCCGGGGCCTCAGCCTCTGGCTCTGGCTGCAGTTCCGCACGCTTCACATAGGTACGGCGTTTACGTACTTCTACATTAACCGTCTTGGCTTTTCCAGCCTTCAGTTTGGTCGTGGTTTTGCGCTTAAGCGTAATCTTTCTGGGCTCGGCGCCTGCTTCACCGTGGGTCTGTCTCAGATAGGTCAGCAATTGCTGCTTCTCATCACTGGATACAGTGTCGTTTTCTGAGCGAGCCTTCAGGCCAGCTTCCACGATCTGCTTCAGCAAACGATCCACGGGAGCGCCTACATCTTCGGCCAGTTGTTTTACCGTTAATTCAGCCATACTGGTCTCCTCCCGAGTTAAGCCTGGTCTTCAAACCAGGGGGCGCGTGCTGCCATAATCAATTGTCCGGCACGCTCTTCGTCCACACCTTCGATTTCAAGCAAGTCATCAACCGATTGCTCTGCCAGATCCTCCATAGTCCGCACACCCATGCCGGCAAGCTTGTACGCCAGTTCACGGTCCATGCCTTCCATACCCAGAAGATCTTCGGCCGGTTCAGCTTCATCGAGGGTTTCTTCGCCTGCCAGTGCCTGACTCAGCAGGGCATCTTTGGCACGGCGACGCAATTCTGTCACTGTGTCTTCATCAAAGCCTTCTATGGCCAGCATTTCTTCCATCGGCACATAGGCCACTTCTTCAATAGAGCTGAAGCCTTCCTCAATCAGGGCTCCGGCAAACTCTTCATCCACATCAAGGTGGGTAGTGAAGCGTTCAACCAGGGTATTAAACTCCTTCTCCTGACGCTCATCGGCTTCGTCTTCGGTCATTACGTTCAATGTCCAGCCGGTCAGGTCTGTTGCCAGGCGAACGTTTTGTCCGTTGCGTCCGATTGCCTGTGCCAGGTTGTCTTCGGCGACCGCAACTTCCATGGTATGCCGGTCTTCATCGATTACGATCGAGGCGACTTCGGCTGGTGCCATAGCGTTTATAACCAGCTGGGCCGGGTTGTCGTCCCACAGCACAATATCAACACGCTCACCACCCAGCTCATTGGACACTGCCTGTACACGCGAGCCTCGCATGCCTACGCAGGCACCCACCGGATCGATACGTCGGTCGTTGGTCTTCACTGCGATTTTGGCCCGTGAGCCCGGGTCCCGGGCTGCACCACGAACCTCGATCAGATCCTCTGCGATCTCCGGAACTTCAATCCGGAAGAGCTCAATCAGCATTTGCGGAGCGGTACGGCTGAGGATCAGCTGCGGACCGCGGTGATCCGTGCGGATTTCCAGCAAGAGTGAGCGAACTCTGTCTCCCATACGGAAGGTTTCACGCGGGATCAGGTGTTCTCTGGGCAATAACGCTTCAGCGTTGGCGCCCAAGTCTACGATAACATTATCGCGGGTAACCTTCTTAACGGTCCCGGAGACCAGTTCACCCACGCGGTCGCGGTAGCTGTCGACAATCTTGCTACGCTCAGCCTCGCGGACCTTCTGGAAAATAATCTGCTTTGCAGCCTGAGCCCCGATCCGGCCGAAGGAAACAGATTCAGCCTGCTCTTCGTAGGTATCTCCGGGCTTCAGCGAAGGGTCAATCTCTTCCGCCTCCTGAAGCGTCAGCTCGGTACCCAGCGCAGGCACAGCATCGTTATCAACCACCAGCCAGCGGCGGAATGTTTCATACTCACCGGTACGACGGTCAATTGACACCCGTACATCGGCTTCTTCGTCTTCATAGCGTTTTTTCGCAGCAGTGGCGAGTGCGAGCTCTATCGCTTCGAAAATAACGTCCTTCTCGACACCTTTTTCGTTCGAGACGGCCTCTACCACCAGCAAGATCTCTTTACTCATCGGATTGCCCTGCCCTGAAAATTAACTGTGCATCTACTACTGGGTTATAAAAAATCACTTGAACACCGGGATAATATGGGCTCGTTCAATGCTATCAAAAGGCAGCAGGTACTCGTGGTTATCCACAATCACAACCACATCCCCGTCTTCCATGCCTTTTAACAACCCCTGAAACTTGCGCCGCCCTTCAAAGGCCATGCGCAGACGGATATTTACCTGATGCCCCACAAAGGCCTGATAGTGCTCCGGCCGAAACAACGGACGGTCCATCCCCGGAGACGACACCTCAAGCGTGTATTCTGTCTTTATGGGGTCTTCTACATCCATAACCCCACTGATCTGACGACTGACGGTTTCACAATCGTCTACGCTTATGCCGTTTTCAGCATCGTCAATGTATACCCGCAGCAAGGACTGACGGCCCCGGGTGCGGTACTCAACACCCCAGAAGTCGAACCCTAACCCTTCTACTACCGGGCAAAGAATGTTTTCCAGCTGTTTAATCTTGCCTGACAACTTAGGCGGTCTCCGTTATTAAATTTCCCGGCCCCAAAAACAAAAAAAGGGCTGTTAATCAGCCCTTTTTACGCACCAGGGCCTGTTACGCCAGGCCCCTTAATCAAAAAGCCCCGACAGACCGGGGCTTTTTGTTGCAAGAACTTGCAGGAAACAAACCGGTATACCGCTTCCTGCTGACAGACACCTGGCCTGCCGGAAGCCCGGCAGGAACGCTGCCAGACTTCGATAACCGCCGGAGTATAGTGACACCTGACGGACTGGTCAAGGACTGACCAAAAAAAGGCCTGGATAAACCAAGCCGTTTTTTAAAAATTGGTGCCCGGGGCCGGACTCGAACCGGCACAGCTTTCGCTACTACCCCCTCAAGATAGCGTGTCTACCAATTTCACCACCCGGGCAATTTTTTACTCGAGATCGGGAAGTTCGGACTCCCCGCTCCCGGCTTCGCTTTCAGCACTGCCTTCGTTACCAGCGGCACCCTGAGCAGGAGCCTGCCGGGATTCTTCAACAACCGGAATTCCGGCTTCACCTGCAACCTCAGCGCGCTGCTTGGCAAATACTGCCAGCGAGAAACTTGTTACGAAAAAGACGACTGCAAGCAAGGCGGTAACACGGGTCAGAAAACTGCCACTGCCCTGACTGCCAAATACCGTCTGGGATGCGCCGCCCCCGAAGGCAGCACCTGCATCCGCACCTTTACCTTGTTGGATCAGCACCAGACCCACCAGAGCCACCGCGATCACAACGTGCACAACGACTATTAGTGTTTCTACCCAATCCATATCGACTCTCGTGACCCTTTAACTTTAGGCACTTGCCGGCAACGACCGGCAAATACTAACAAAATCCTCTGCGATCAGCGATGCCCCGCCAATCAGACCGCCATCTATATCCGGCTCGGCAAAAAGTGCGGAGGCATTATCCGCTTTTACGCTGCCGCCGTAAAGTACTGAAACCTCATCGGCCGGTGCACCCATATCTTTCAGCACGCCACGTATTGATGCGTGCATCGCCTGGGCGTCTTCTGCGGTTGCAGTTTTCCCGGTACCTATAGCCCATACCGGCTCGTAAGCAACCACAATGTTTTGCCACTCAGAATGCTGGGTTACCGAAATCAACCCCGAGCGCACCTGCCTGGCCACAACAGCCTCAGCCTGACCGGCTTCACGCTCTTCCAGCGATTCGCCAACACAAACAATGGCCGTTAAATCGTTGGCGACGGCCAGAGATACTTTTCGGGCAACCATTTCATCGGTTTCCCCGAAGATCTGGCGCCGCTCGGAATGCCCGACCAACACATAGCGACATCCGGCATCTTTGGCCATTGCCGGTGCAATCTCACCGGTATATGCGCCGGATTCCCATTGCGCAATGTTCTGAACGCCTACTGCAAGGTCGCCCCGGGCCTGGCTCAGCACGTCCCCGACATACAGTGCGGGAGGGATAATAACAACCTCCACGCCATTATCAAGAGAGCCGGTCTCAGACCGGACATAGCCAACCAGTTCCTTTGCCAGGTCTTTCGACCCGTTCATTTTCCAGTTTCCGGCTACAATCCTGCGACGCATAACAATTCCCGAATGTAAGGGAGGGCGCACTATACAGCAGTCCCTCAAAACAGACAACCGCTTCAAAAAAGCGGATCAGGGCGTGGAGTTCTCGACAATCCCCGCCAGTTTCTCGGCAACACGACGTATGTCGGCCTCATTCTGGCCTTCAGTCATAACCCGAATCAAAGGTTCGGTACCGGAGGCCCGGAGGAGCACTCTGCCGGAGTCGCCCAGCTCGGATTCCGCGCTCGCAACTGCCGCAGCTATATCCTCACGACTGAAAGGATCAAAGCGCTCGGTTACCCGCACGTTAATCATGACCTGGGGCAGCAAAGTCATCCCCTTACGAAGCTCTGCAAGCGTCTGACCGGATCTCTCGATGTGCAAAAGCACCTGCAGCGCGGAGATAATACCGTCTCCGGTACTGGTACAATCACGGATAACCATATGCCCGGAACCTTCGCCACCCAGCACCCAGTTGTTTGCAACCAGTCGCTCCATGACATAGCGGTCGCCCACTTTAGCCCTTTCGAAATCAATACCCAGTCCGGCCAAAGCCAGCTCAACCCCCAGGTTAGTCATGAGTGTTCCAACAGCGCCGCCCTTGAGCGTACCTTCGGCAAACCGCCGGGAGGCAAGGATAAACAACAACTCATCACCGTCTACCTCGGAGCCATCGCGATCTATCATTAATACCCGGTCGCCATCACCATCAAAGGCAATACCCAGATCGGCCTGCCTGTCTTTAACGGCTGCTTTGAGCGCCTCAAGGTGAGTTGAGCCTACGTTCAGGTTGATGTTCAGACCGTCCGGCTCAGCCCCGATAACCGATACCCTGGCACCAAGCTCCCGGAACACCTTAGGTGCTACGTGGTAAGTTGCCCCATGGGCACAATCAAGCACGATGTGCAGGTGATCCAGCGCCAGTTCATTGGGCACGGTGCTTTTGCAAAACTCTACATAGCGCCCCGGGGCGTCCTCTATGCGCGAAGCTTTCCCCAGCTCACCCGGCTGACAGACCTCAACCGGCGCCTCCAGCCAGCGCTCTATTTCCGCCTCCAGCGCATCATCCAGTTTGACACCATCGGCGGAGAAGAACTTGATGCCGTTATCATGGTGAGGGTTATGGGAGGCACTGATAACAATCCCTGCCGACGCCCTGAACGTGCGGGTGAGGTAGGCAATGGCCGGCGTAGGCATTGGTCCCAGAAGCTTCACATCCACCCCTGCAGCAGAAAGGCCAGCTTCCAGGGCAGACTCAAACATGTAACCAGACAGCCGAGTGTCCTTACCGATTAAAACACTGGCGCGCTCGTCCGCCTTTTTAAAGGTCTGGCCGACAGCCCAGCCCAGACGGAGCATAAACTCCGGGGTGATCGGGTGCTCACCCACTCTTCCACGAATTCCGTCGGTACCAAAGTACTTTCTTCCGGCCATCAACCTGCCTCCTTTACAGCCATCGCAACACTGACAGCATCCACTGTCTCCCGGACATCATGCACACGCACAATGCCTGCGCCCTTCAAGGCCGATATTGTCGCGGCTGCAAGGCTTGCCGGCAACCTTTCATTAACATCCCGGCCAACAATCTCACCGAGCATCGACTTTCTGGACATACCGACCAGCAAGGGATGGCCCAGCGCCTGCAACTGTTCCAGCGACGCCAGCAAACGCAGGTTGTGTTCCAGGTTTTTCCCGAACCCGAACCCCGGGTCGAGAATGATGTTATCGGCTGCAACGCCAGCACCCTGTGCGGCACGGACCCTCTCACTGAGGAACTCTCCTACCTCACGAAGTACGTTGCGGTACTCCGGCCGCTCCTGCATGGTTTGCGGCTCACCCTGGATATGCATGATACACACCGGAATGCCCGAACTGGCGACAGCATCCAGTGCGCCGTCTCTTTGCAGTGCCCGCACATCGTTAATCAACCCGGCACCCAGCGCAGCGGACTGGGTCATTACCTCGGGCGTGCTCGTATCCACAGAAACAACCACATCCAGCTCCCGCGAGACAGCCTCTACCACCGGGCAAACCCGATCGAGCTCTTCCTGAACAGAGACTTTTGCCGCCCCGGGGCGGGTAGACTCCCCGCCCACATCAATGAACGCAGCTCCGTCTGCGACCAGCTGCCTGGCTCTCAGCAGCGCTGCATCCAGCTGGTTGAAGCGCCCACCGTCGGAAAAGGAATCCGGCGTTACGTTAAGAATGCCCATAACATGGCATCTGGACATGTCCAGAGTGCGTCCGGCAAATGTCATTTCCATAAAACATCCTTTCGGGGCAGGTACATCAGCAGGGGTTATAAAGTAGCTGACAAAGCAAACGCCGCCCTCGGAAGGGCGGCGCGCATCAGCTCAGCGAGCCTGAACCGGGAGCCTTAGTGCTCTCCGGCAGGCCGGCCAACATCGGGCCGGGGGTTGCCAGCGGAGGAGCCGGACTCAGGAGCCGTCTCCGGGCCGCCGGTTTTGGCGCCACCCGCAGACCCTCTGTCATCCCAGCCCTTGGGTGGCCGTGGCTCACGGCCTTCCATGATGTCATCAATCTGGTGACGATCGATGGTCTCATACTTCATCAGTGCATCAGCCATCATGTCGAGCTTATCCCGGTTATCAATCAGGATCTGCTTGGCTGTCTCATAACAGCTGTCAATGATATTGCGCACTTCTTCATCAATACGCTGGGCGGTTTCCGGCGAATAAACCGTTTGCGACTGCCCGGCCGAGCGGCCGATAAACGGCTCCTCACTGTCGGTATCGTACTGCAGCGGCCCAAGCTTTTCGGAAAGCCCCCAGCGGGTCACCATATTGCGGGCAAGGCTGGTTGCACGCTCGATATCGTTGGAGGCACCTGTGGTGACGCCATCGAAGCCCAGCGTTAACTCTTCAGCAATACGCCCGCCGAACAAGCTGGCAATAGAGCTGATCAGGAAGCGCTTGCTGTGGCTGTACTTGTCCTCTTCAGGAAGGAACATAGTCACACCCAGCGCACGACCACGGGGAATGATACTCACCTTGTAAACCGGATCATGCTCCGGCATAAGCCGGCCGACAATCGCATGCCCCGACTCATGGTAAGCCGTGTTCAGCTTTTCCTTCTCGCTCATCACCATGGACTTACGCTCTGCGCCCATCATGATCTTGTCTTTGGCGAGCTCGAACTCTTCCATGGACACCAGGCGCTGGTTTCTGCGGGCTGCAAACAGGGCTGCCTCGTTCACCAGGTTGGCCAGATCGGCACCTGAAAATCCGGGCGTGCCCCGCGCAATCAGCACAGGCTCAACGCTTTCATCGATTGGCACTTTCTTCATGTGCACTTTCAGGATCTGCTCGCGGCCAATGATATCAGGCAAGCCAACCACAACCTGCCGGTCAAAACGACCGGGGCGCAGAAGTGCCGGGTCAAGAACGTCCGGGCGGTTGGTGGCAGCAATGACGATAACGCCTTCGTTACCTTCAAAACCATCCATCTCAACCAGCAGCTGGTTCAGGGTCTGTTCACGCTCATCGTGACCACCGCCCATACCAGCGCCACGATGGCGACCGACTGCATCTATCTCATCGATAAAGATAATACAGGGGCTCTGCTTCTTGGCCTGTTCGAACATGTCGCGCACACGTGATGCACCGACACCCACGAACATCTCAACAAAGTCGGAACCCGAAATGGAGAAAAACGGAACCTTGGCTTCACCGGCAATGGCTTTTGCCAGCAGGGTTTTACCTGTACCCGGCTGCCCCACCATGAGAACGCCCTTGGGTATGCTGCCGCCAAGGCGTTGGAACTTGCTCGGATCCCGCAGAAAATCGACCAGCTCTTTGACATCTTCCTTGGCCTCATCCACGCCGGCCACGTCGGAAAACGTTGTCTTGATCTGATCCTCACTCATCAGCCGCGCCTTACTCTTGCCGAACGACATGGGGCCTTTGCCACCCCCGCCGCCCTGCATCTGGCGCATGAAGAAGACGAACAGGGCAACAATAATGAGTATCGGGAATGCCGCCACCAGCAACTGGGTCCACAGACTCTGGCGATCAGGCTCCTTGCCGATAACTTCCACATTGTTTGCAAGCAGGTCGTCCATCAGCTTGTTGTCCGCCACCTGTGGCCGGATCGTCTGAAACTGGGAACCATCGCCACGGGTACCCTGAATTTCCAGGCCGTCGATGGTGACTGTGTTGATCTGGCCCTGCTGAACCATCTCAACGAATTGGGAATAATTGACTTGCTGACTGTCAGTGGTGGGAGAGAAGTTCTGAAACACCATTAACAGTACTGCGGCTATTACCAGCCAGAGAACCAGATTTTTTGCCATATCGTTCAAGGATCATCACCTGTGAATTGAAGAGCGGACCGACAAACGAACCGATCTTTACTGACACCTTACACTAATTATACGTCTGTCCACCAGAAACGGTCCTTCCGTAACGGCTATGGATAACGCGGCTGCGGATCAACCTCAGAGCGCTCTGCACGCCGGATAAACCCCTTCCTTACTGTATGTGGGCATTATCTCGGAAATTACAACGCCTGCAAGGTAATCTGTACGCAAGGTTGTCTGTTACAATTCGCTAATTATACGACGTTGCCAGCGAATATGCCGCTGACCTTTTATTAATTGTACCGATAAAGAGATTGCATCATGAGCCTTTCACCGGAACAGCGCCGGGAGTACCGGGCTATTGCCCATAACCTGAAGCCCGTCATCATTGTTGGTGACAAGGGTTTCACTGACAACTTGCAGGAAGAGCTCGAGCGGGCTCTCAACGACCATGAGCTGATCAAGATCAAAGTGGCAAGCCCGGATCGGGAAACCCGCCAGGAGGCGGTAACTGCGCTGTGTGCGGCGACAGGTGCTGAGGTAGTTCAGAGCATTGGCAAGATTGCCGTCATCATGCGCCGGGCCAAAAAACCCAACCCTAAGCTTTCGAACCTGCTGCGCCAAAAGAACTGACGCCGGCAATTGCCCCAAACAAAAAACCGGCTACCCATCAGGCAGCCGGTTTTTTGGTTAAACAGGGAAGCACTTTGTTCAGACGTACTCCACCTGTTCGATTTCGTACTCTACAGTGCCGGAAGGTACACGGACAGCCACTACATCATCTTCACTTTTCCCGACCAGGGCCCGGGCAATGGGCGAGGAAACCGAGATCTTGCCTTCCTTGATATCTGCTTCGTCTTCGCCAACGATCTTGTAGACCACCTGCTCGTCTGTATCAACATTCAACAGATGCACGGTTGTGCCGAAGATCACTCTGCCGCTGTTCTCCATGGCCGTTACATCAATAACCTGGGCTGCAGCCAGCTTGCCTTCAATTTCCTGAATACGACCCTCAATAAAGCTTTGCTGCTCCCGGGCTGCGTGATACTCGGCGTTCTCTTTGAGGTCGCCGTGCTCACGAGCATCGGAAATTGCAGCAATTACCCGGGGACGATCCTCGGACTTAAGCCGCTTGAGCTCCTCACGTAGGCTGGCCTCGCCCGCCTTTGTCATAGGTACTCTTTCGCTCATAATATTACTTTCCTGCGTGAAGATCCTGCAGACGGCGCACTGTTCGCTCCGGGCCAAACCTGATAGCCCGGCAAAACGCTTCACCGCCTGCCAATGTTGTTGCATAAGCCACTTTGGTCTGCAACGCTGACTGCCGGATCTCGGCCGAGTCAGAAACAGCCTTGCGACCCTCTGTGGTGTTGATTATAAGCTGAACCTGGCCGTTTTTAATGGCATCCACAATATGCGGGCGCCCTTCGCCCACTTTATTGACCCGCTCAACGTCTATGCCTGCCTCTCGCAGAACCCTGGCGGTACCGGTAGTCGCCACCAGGGTGAACCCGGCTGTTATCAGTTCCTGCGCAAGCTTTACAGCGCCGTCTTTATCCACATCACGAACCGACATGAACACCGTACCGCTTGCGGGCAGCTTCTCCCCGATCGCAAGAGATGCTTTGGCAAACGCCTCGTCAAAGCTGTCACCCAGCCCCATCACCTCACCGGTAGACTTCATTTCCGGCCCCAGTATCGGGTCAACTGACGGGAATTTATTGAACGGGAACACCGATTCTTTTACGGCATAATAGCTGGGCACCACTTCCTCAGTGAAGCCCTGCTCTGCCAGAGAGGTGCCGGCCATAACCCGTGCGGCTATCTGGGCCAGGGATGCGCCAATAGCTTTGGACACAAACGGCACGGTCCTTGACGCCCGGGGGTTTACCTCAATTACGTAGATCTCATCATTCTGCCACGCCAGCTGAACGTTCATCAGGCCGACAACTTCCAGCTCGATGGCCATCTTTCGGACCGCTTCGCGCATGGCATCCTGAACATCCGACGGCAGTGTATAGGGCGGCAGCGAGCATGCGGAGTCGCCGGAGTGAATGCCGGCCTGCTCAATGTGCTGCATTATGCCGCCAATGACGACGTCTTTTCCGTCGCTGATCGCATCTATATCCACTTCAATGGCGGCGTTCAGGAAGTGATCCAGCAGGACCGGGCTGTCGTTGGAGACCAGCACAGCGCTGCGCATGTAGCGAACCAGCTCTTCCTCCCCATAAACAATTTCCATGGCCCGGCCACCCAGCACGTAAGACGGACGCACCACCAACGGATAACCGATTTCCCGGGCCGCCAGGATGCCCTCTTCATGGCTGCGTACTGTGGCGTTTTCAGGTTGCTTGATACCCAGGCGGTTGAGCATCTGCTGGAAACGTTCACGATCTTCGGCGCGGTCGATAGCATCCGGGCTGGTGCCGATTATAGGCACACCGGCTGCCTCCAGACCCCGGGCCAGCTTCAGGGGTGTCTGGCCACCGTACTGGATAATCACACCCTTCGGCTTTTCGATGTACACGATCTCCAGAACGTCTTCGAGGGTTATAGGCTCGAAGTACAGCCGGTCGGAGGTGTCGTAATCCGTAGAGACGGTTTCCGGGTTACAGTTGATCATGATGGTCTCATAACCATCCTCACGCATCGCAAGTGCCGCATGCACGCAGCAGTAGTCAAACTCGATGCCCTGACCAATCCGGTTGGGGCCACCGCCGATAACGACAATTTTTTCGCGATCACTGGGCTCGGCTTCGCACTCTTCCTCGTAGGTTGAGTACATATAGGCAGTATCGGACGCGAACTCCCCTGCGCAGGTATCAACCCGCTTGTAGACCGGGCGAATTTCCAGCTCATGGCGCAGCTTGCGCAGGCTTGCTTCGGTGATTCCCAGAAGATTCGCCAGGCGGGCGTCCGAGAAACCCTTGCGCTTCAGGCGGAACATGGTTGCCTGGTCGATATCAGCCTTTCCAGCAGACTTCAGAGCCTGCTCTTCCAGAATGAGGTCTTCAAGCTGCACCAGGTACCAGGGATCTACTTTGGTGTACCCGAACACTTCGTCAACACTCATTCCGGCGCGGAACGCGTCACCGATATACCAGATGCGGTCGGCGCCGGGAACGCTGAGCTCCCGCGTCAGCGTTTCCCGGGCACTCTCAGAGCTGTATTCTTCAAGCTTCTCATCAAAGCCTTCAGAACCAACCTCCAGCCCACGCAATGCTTTCTGCAGGGATTCCTGGAAGGTCCGGCCGATGGCCATCACTTCACCCACAGACTTCATCTGGGTCGTCAGGCGAGCATCGGCCTGGGGGAATTTCTCAAAGGTGAACCTGGGTATCTTGGTGACCACATAATCGATGCTGGGCTCAAATGACGCCGGCGTAACACCGCCGGTAATCTCATTGCGTAATTCATCCAGTGTATAACCCACCGCCAGCTTGGCCGCTACCTTGGCAATCGGAAAGCCGGTTGCCTTGGAGGCCAGAGCTGAGGACCGGGAAACCCGGGGGTTCATTTCAATAACCACCATGCGCCCGGTGTCGGGGTGAATACCGAACTGAACGTTTGAGCCACCAGTCTCTACACCAATCTCCCGCAACACGGCGAGAGAGGCATCGCGCATGATCTGATATTCTTTATCGGTCAGGGTCTGAGCCGGCGCGACCGTGATGGAGTCCCCGGTATGCACACCCATGGCGTCGAAGTTCTCGATGGAGCATACAATAATGCAGTTGTCTGCCTTATCACGGACAACCTCCATTTCGTACTCTTTCCAGCCAATCAGGGATTCATCAATCAGCAATTCGTTGGTCGGGGACAGGTCAAGCCCGCGGGTGCAGATTTCTTCAAACTCGTCCCGGTTGTACGCAATACCCCCACCGGAGCCACCCATGGTGAAAGACGGGCGGATGATACAAGGAAACCCGATGTCGGCGGCAACCTCCCAGGCCTCCGCCATGCTTGTGGCAATGGCAGAGCGGGGGCATTCAAGCCCGATGGCTTTCATGGCCTTGTCAAAACGACTGCGATCCTCGGCTTTATCGATGGTGTCGGCATTGGCTCCGATCATTTCCACACCGTGCTCGGCCAGAACGCCGTATTTCTCCAGTTCCAGCGCACAGTTCAGTGCTGTCTGACCGCCCATGGTCGGCAGTACTGCGTCGGGCTTTTCCTTTTCAATAATCTTGGCAACCGTCTGCCAGGTAATGGGTTCAATGTAGGTCGCATCCGCCATCACCGGATCGGTCATTATGGTTGCCGGGTTCGAGTTAACCAGTATTACCCGGTAACCTTCCTCTCTCAGGGCTTTACAGGCCTGGGCGCCGGAGTAGTCAAATTCGCACGCCTGTCCGATAACAATCGGGCCTGCGCCCAGTATCAGGATGTTTTTAATGTCGGTCCGTTTTGGCATGTCTTGGTAAACCTGTTCAGCAACATTTGAATTCTTGCAGCGCATTAACGCGGCGCGTGTCGGGATAACCCCACGGGGCTGGCGTTACGCCTTCCGTGCTTCCATCAGCCGGAGAAACTCGTCAAACAACGGCGCCACATCACAGGGGCCCGGGCTCGCTTCGGGGTGTCCCTGAAAACTGAAAGCCGGCTTATCTGTGCGGCGAACGCCTTGCACAGTGCCATCGAACAGGGATTTATGAGTAACTTCGAGCGCGTCAGGCAATGATGATTCGTCCACCGCAAACCCATGGTTCTGGCTTGTAATCATCACTGTGCCACCCTCAAGGCGCTGAACCGGATGATTGGCACCATGATGGCCATGCATCATTTTCATGCTTTTCCCGCCACTGGCCAGCGCCAGAAGCTGATGTCCAAGACAGATGCCAAACAAAGGTATGTCGGTTTCAAGCACTTCCTGAATTGCTTTGACGGCGTAGGTGCAGGGCTCGGGATCGCCCGGGCCGTTTGACAGAAATATGCCATCAGGATTCATCGCCAGCACCTCTGCAGCCGGCGTCTGGGCGGGCACAACGGTAACCTCGCAACCGCGGGCGGCAAGCATGCGCAAAATGTTGAACTTGACGCCATAGTCCCAGGCAACAACATTGAACTTCGGTTCGCTGGTTTCTGCGTAGCCTTCACCGAGCGTCCACTCACCCTGGGTCCACTTATAGGGTTTGTCGCAGGTGACTTCTTTGGCCAGATCCATGCCCTGAAGCCCCGGGAAAGCACCGGCCAATTCCAGTGCACGCTCGGCGCTGGCGCCAGCGCCGGCTACAATGGCACTGCCCTGGGCACCTTTTTCGCGAATATGGCGGGTAAGGCGGCGGGTATCGATATCGGCTATGCCTACAACATTGTTGTTACGCAGGTATGCATCAAGTGTACCGGTACTGCGCCAGTTACTGGCAACAAGAGGTAAATCACGAATAATCAGCCCGGCGGCCTGGATGCGGTCAGACTCTACGTCTTCTTCATTTATACCGGTGTTGCCAATATGCGGGTAGGTCAGGGTTACGAGTTGGCGTGCGTAGGACGGATCAGTGAGTATTTCCTGGTAGCCGGTCATTGCGGTGTTGAACACCACTTCGCCGCTGGTCTCTCCGTCAGCGCCAATAGCGGTTCCGTAAAACAGGCTTCCGTCTGCGAGTGCAAGGATTGCGGGTGTGCTCAAGGCTTGTATCCTCATCGAGTGGCGTATGGTTCGTCACGTGCAGGAACGCAAGCGCAAATTCAGGTCGTAAAAAAGCGAGAGGGAGTATAACCCCGTCCCGCTTTTGTTATCCGGAAGCACTTTCGGCTCCCTGGGCCCTTCAGAGCCTACGCTTGGTGCAGTTAAACCGCCTTATTGTATGAAATCTGCGGTTTTGTGTCCATGTAAAATCGCCTTGCAGTGAAGTATGTCCGGAACACTGGCAGGTACCTGGCATCTCCGCTCCGGGAACCGCTACGAGCACATCCATATGCGCTTGGCTGTGACCATCCCCGGCCACAGACATTCCCGGAGCGGAGATACCAGGCCCCTGCCTCCGTGCTTGAGCTCAATAGCTTCTGGCCGTAGAGGCTCACTTCAGGCTCAAAACATCCTGCATATCATACAACCCTGCAGGCTTGTCTTTCAGCCATAGAGCAGCCCGCATGGCACCCTTCGCGAAGGTCATCCGGCTACTCGCCTTGTGGGTAATTTCGATGCGTTCGCCTTCGGTGGCGAAGAGTACGGTATGATCGCCCACCACATCACCGGCCCGGATGGTTTCGAAGCCGATTTCTTTGCGGGTGCGTTCGCCGGTGAAGCCTTCGCGGCCGTAGACTGCGCATTCTTTGAGATCACGCCCGAGGGCATCGGCAACCACCTCTCCCATACGCAGAGCGGTGCCAGACGGTGCATCCTTCTTGTGGCGGTGATGGGCTTCGATGATTTCAACATCGTAATCATCGCCCAGCGTTGCGGCTGCGCTGTGCAGAAGGTTGAGAACTACGTTAACACCGACACTCATGTTGGGCGCAAACACCACCGGGGTGGATTCTGCCGCCAGGGCAAGCTGCTGCTTCTCAGCCTCGGTCATGCCAGTTGTGCCAACTATCAGCATCTTGCCGTTAGCCTTACAGAATTCCGCGTTTTCAAGCGTCAGGTCCGGAAAAGTGAAATCAATAAGCACGTCGAAGTCATCTTTCACCTCGTTCAGGCTACCCGCCATTCTGACGCCGGTTTTACCGATGCCGCTCATTTCACCTGCATCGGCCCCGACGAGGCTGCTGTCTGGTTCGACAACAGCGGCGCCCAGCTGCACACCTTCCGTGCCATCTATTGCTTCAATGAGCACTTTGCCCATGCGCCCGGCGGCGCCGATGACTGCTACCCTCATGACCTTTTCCTTATGCAAAGCTGATCAGAATTTCATTTCGTCAAAGAAGTTCTTAACACCCTCGAACCACGAGGTTTTCTTTGGCGCATGATTGGTGCCACCGCCATCATCAAGCGTTTCCTGGAACTCTGCCAGCAACTCTTTCTGGCGCTTGGTCAGGTTAACCGGTGTTTCCACAATTACACGGCACAGCAGATCACCTGCCGGGCCACCGCGCACCGGGTTAACGCCCTTGTTACGCAACCGGAAAAGCTTGCCTGTCTGGGTCTCTGCCGGAATCTTCAGCTTAACGCGACCGTCCAGAGTTGGTACTTCCAGCTCGCCACCAAGCGCAGCGTCGATAATGCTGATCGGCACTTCGCAATAAAGGTGACGCCCTTCGCGGGTAAATATTGAGTGCTCCCGGACCGCCATCTGTACATAGAGATCGCCGGGAGGCCCGCCGTCTACGCCCATCTCACCTTCGCCGGTGAGACGGATACGGTCGCCGGTATCAACGCCGGGCGGAACCTTAACAGACAAGGTTTTCTCTTCCCGGACTCTGCCCTGCCCCTGACAAGACTTGCAGGGGTCCTTGATAATCTGGCCAGACCCACGGCATGTCGGACAGGCTTGCTGCACAGCAAAGAAACCCTGCTGCATACGTACCTGCCCCATACCCTGACAGGTTCCGCAGGTTTCCGGACGGGAACCTTTAGCAGCACCACTGCCATCACAGGTCTCACACTCCCGATGACCGGGAATGGTAATTTCTACTGTTTTACCCTTAACCGCTTCTTCAAGATCCAGATCCAGGGTGTACCGTAAATCCGATCCACGGGTGTTGCGGCCACCACCGCCACCGAAGATGTCGCCAAACACATCCCCGAATATATCGGAGAAGCTGCCGCCCCCACCTCCGAAACCGCCACCGGCTTGTCCGTCTACACCGGCGTGGCCGAACTGGTCGTAGGCCGCACGCTTGGACTGGTCTGCCAACACTTCATAGGCTTCGCTGGCCTCCTTGAACTTGTTCTCAGCATCCTTGTCTTCCGGGTTACGGTCTGGGTGATACTTCATCGCCAGCTTTCGATAAGCTCGCTTGATGTCTTTCTCATCCGCATCCCGGGAAATCCCGAGAATGTCATAATAATCGCGCTTGGCCATGCTCTAAAACCCTGTTTATTAAACGCGGAAAACGCGGACTCAATCCGCGTTTTCCAACTACCTGATATACGTCAGAATTACTTCTTGTCGTCGTCTTTGACTTCTTCGAACTCGGCGTCTACTGCATCATCAGCAGACTGGGCATCGCTCTGCCCTTCTGCCTGCTCCGCCTGTCCTTCCTGTTCTGCGTACATCTTCTGGGCCAGCTCACCAGAAACTTCAGTGAGCTTCTGGGTCTTAGCTTCAATGTCATCCTTATCAGAGCCGGCAAGCGCGTCTTCAAGCTCTTTGATCGAGGCTTCGATAGACTCTTTCTCACTATCGCTGACCTTGTCTCCGGCCTCGCTCAGTGTCTTGCGTACGGCGTGAACCATGGCATCGCCCTGGTTACGTGCCTGAACCAGCTCTTCAAACTTGCGATCTTCCTCGGCGTTCGCCTCAGCATCCTGAACCATCTGTTCAATTTCATCTTCATTCAGGCCGGAGGAAGCCTTGATCACAATGGACTGTTCTTTGCCCGTCGCCTTGTCTTTCGCAGACACGTTCAGAATACCGTTGGCGTCGATATCAAACGTGACTTCGATCTGCGGTACACCACGCGCCGCCGGCGGAATGTCTGCCAGGTCAAAGCGGCCCAGGGACTTGTTCTGTGTAGCCTGTTTACGCTCACCCTGAACAACGTGAATGGTCACCGCTGTCTGGTTGTCTTCCGCTGTAGAGAAGGTCTGCGACTTCTTGGTCGGGATCGTCGTGTTCTTCTCAATCACCGGTGTGGCAACACCACCCATGGTTTCAATACCCAGGGTCAGCGGAGTCACGTCCAGCAGCAAGACGTCTTTCACGTCGCCAGAAAGAACCGCCGCCTGGATTGCTGCGCCCATGGCCACAGCCTCATCCGGGTTCACTTCCTTGCGGGCTTCTTTGCCGAAGAACTCTTTAACTTTTTCCTGAACCAGCGGCATGCGTGTCTGACCACCCACCAGGATAACCTCGTCGACTTCGCCAGCGCCCATGCCTGCATCTTTCAGAGCCACCTTACAGGGCTCCAGGCTGCGCTGAACCAGATCTTCTACCAGTGATTCCAGCTTGGCGCGCGTCAGTTTCACGTTCATGTGCTTGGGGCCGCTGGCATCTGCAGTTATGTACGGCAGGTTGACGTCGGTCTGCTGGCTGCTGGAAAGCTCAATCTTGGCTTTTTCACCGGCCTCTTTCAGACGCTGCATGGCCAGGGAGTCACCCCGCAGATCAATGCCACTGTCTTTCTTGAACTGGTCGGCCAGGAATTCGATGATTTTCATATCGAAGTCTTCACCGCCCAGGAAGGTATCGCCGTTGGTAGCCAACACTTCGAACTGGTGCTCGCCGTCCACATCGGCAATTTCGATGATGGACAGGTCGAAAGTACCGCCACCCAGGTCGTAAACGGCTACAGTGCGATCACCGCTCTTCTTGTCCATACCATAAGCCAGCGCGGCTGCGGTCGGCTCGTTGATAATACGCTTCACTTCCAGACCAGCAATCCGGCCTGCGTCTTTGGTAGCCTGACGCTGGCTGTCGTTGAAATACGCCGGTACGGTGATGACCGCTTCGGTCACTGTCTCGCCCAGGTAGTCTTCTGCAGTCTTCTTCATCTTGTTCAGAATTTCTGCAGACACCTGCGGCGGCGCCATCTTTTCGCCTTTAACCTCTACCCACGCATCGCCGTTATCGGCTTCGGAAATCTTGTAGGGAACCATCTTGATGTCTTTCTGCACAACGTCGTCTTTAAAGCGACGACCAATTAGACGCTTGATGGCATAGATGGTGTTATCCGGGTTGGTCACTGCCTGACGCTTGGCCGACTGACCTACCAGGGTTTCATTATCGTCGGTATAGCCGATAATGGACGGGGTGGTGCGATCACCCTCTGCGTTCTCGATAACCCGAACCTTGTCGCCATCCATGATGGCAACACATGAGTTGGTTGTTCCGAGGTCGATACCAATAATCTTGCTCATTGAATCACTCCAGTTGTTCTGAAAGCTGTACTGATTAGTTGTCCGGAAACACCCGCTCCGGCGATCTCTGTTTAACGTTTATATTGGCGCTTTCGCTGACTTTTCAAGCCTGCTCATCAACTTTTGGCGCATCTTCAGCCTTTGCAACCATAACCATGGCGGGGCGAATTACACGCTCATTGAGCAGATAGCCTTTCTGCACCACAGCAACGACGCTGTTCGGCTCAGCGTCAGGTGCCGAAACCATGGACATGGCCTCATGCACCTGGGGATCGAACGGCTCGCCAACCGGGTTAACCGGCTCAACATTGAATTTTTTCAGGCTGGACAAGAACAGACTCAGTGTCATTTCCACACCCTGGCCAATAGAGGTTACCAGCTCACTGCTGTCCCCATGCCCCTGGGTGCTTTCAACCGCTTTTTCGAGACTGTCTGCCACAGGCAGCAGCTCTTTAACAAACTTTTCCAGCGCAAACTTGTGGGCCTTTTCCACATCGATTTCGGCCCGGCGACGCACGTTCTGCATCTCTGCCTGCAGGCGCAGCATCTGCTCCTGGGAGTCCTGCAGCTGTTCATTCAGGGATTCAAGCTCGGAAACCTCTTCCTGAGGTGCCTCCTGCTCTTCTTCCCCGGCCGCGGCCGCAGCTTCATTCAACTCATCTATTTGCTCGTTGCGGTCTTCGTCTTTACTCATGACTACTCCTGCCAGATCTTCGGTGGCCGAATTAAAACCGACCCATTGACATAGGCTCCGGCCCCGCAGAGCCGGAAAATTGCTGTTGCGAACGAATATGGGGATCAGCACTCAGGTTTCAACCAGCCAGGACCATATTTCTGCACAAAACTGCCAACCCGATTTGCAAACAGTAGAATCACTGTATATATTCACAGTCACTGTATGTTCGAACAGTGTCTATTTCCGACGAGCGGGGGATATCTGCATGCTCACACAACTCACTGTTTCCAATTACGCCATTGCCGAGCGGGTTGAGCTTCAGTTCAGCAACGGAATGACCGCACTCACCGGCGAAACCGGTGCCGGCAAATCCATTGTGCTGGATGCTCTGGGGCTTGCCATGGGCGGGCGAGCCGACGCAGGTGCTGTGCGCCATGGCGCCAGGCGCGCAGATATTACCGCCACCTTTGACATTGCCGGGATTCCCGATGCCCGGCAATGGCTGCAAAGCCGTGAACTGGATGATGACAACGAGTGCATACTGCGCCGGGTAATCAGCAAGGATGGCCGCTCACGAGCCTACATTAATGGTCAACCCTGCCCGCTTGCACACCTGAAAGAGCTGGGCGGGGCACTGATGGACATTCACAGCCAGCACCAGCATCAGTCTCTTCTGCGTAAAGAAACACACCGCAAGCTGGTCGATGAGTTTGCCGGCGCCGAAGATCTTGCCAGTCAGACCCGTGAGGCGTGGAAAGCCTGGAACGACGTCCGTACCAGGCTGGCCGAGCGCCAACAGAATGCCGAAGAGTCTGAAGCCAGACTGCAGCTGCTGCGCTATCAGGTGGAAGAACTGGACCGGCTGGCGCTTGAAGCCGGGGAACAGGAGCGGCTGGAAAAGGAGCAGGATCACCTGAGCCAGGCGGATGCAGTTCTGCACAACAGTCATCAGGCAGCATTACTGTGCACAGAAGACGAAACCAGTGCCGCCGGACTGGTGCGCCAGGCACTCCAGCAACTGGAGCAACTTCCGGTTGAAATCCCGGCGCTGGCAGACACTGTGCAGATGCTGAACGAAGCCCAGATTCAGATCAGTGAGGCCGGCGACAATTTACGCCACTTTGTAGACGATTATGAGGCAGACCCTGCCCGCTTGCACGACGTTGAAGAAAGGTTGAGCAGCATATATCAGATGGCGCGCAAACACCGCATCAGCCCGGAAGAACTGCCGGAATTTCACCAGCGCCTGAGCACTGAGCTGGCAGAACTGGACGGCGGTGAAGGCAGCCTTGAGCAACTGGAGGCAGAGCTGCAGAGCCTGCATGAGAGCTTTAACACTCTGGCCAGCCAGCTTTCAGAAGCCCGTGCCAGGGCTGCGACTGAGCTGGACCAGCGCATTGCAGGTGAACTGGCCCAGTTAAGCATGCCGTCTGTGCAGTTTGTAACGCACCTGAAGCGTAACGATAAGAGCGAGCCGGCGCCACACGGCCAGGAAGAGATAGAGTTTCTGGTGAGCGCCAACCCCGGGCAGCCGGCCCGGCCGCTTGCAAAAGTAGCATCCGGCGGTGAGCTTTCCCGTATAAGCCTGGCGATTCAGGTTGTGGTAGCGCAGACATCCACAACCCCGACCCTGATCTTTGATGAAGTGGACGTTGGCATAGGCGGGGGCACTGCCGAGGTAGTAGGCAAGCTATTGCGATCTTTAGGAAGCAACGGACAGGTTATCTGCGTAACCCATTTACCGCAGGTTGCAGCCCAGTGCCATCAGCATCTGTTTGTCAGCAAGTTCACCCAAAAGGATGCAACCTTCTCAAAAATCGAATCTCTGGATGACCGCGGCAGGATCAGTGAAGTGGCAAGAATGCTGGGGGGCGTGGATATGACCGAGCATACCCTGGCTCATGCAACCGAAATGTTTTCCAAGGGACAGGCAACCCACCACTGACACAGTCGACAAGTTTTCTATTCCCCTCTCAACCCTGAGAGTATTGGGGCAGGCTGATAGCCTGCCCCCTTTTTTATGCTCACTGGAGCGCCGGGCGCTTAATCCTTGAGGGGCTTAACGTAAAGAATCAGGCTGTGTTCGACTATTTCATAGCCGTGCTCTTTCGCAATTTTTTGCTGACGCTCTTCAATTATGTCGTCAACAAATTCAATTACCTGACCCGTCTGGGTGCAGACCATATGATCGTGGTGGTCCTCACCCGCCATCTCAAATACCGCATGCCCGCCTTCGAAGTTATGGCGCAACACCAGTCCGGCTGTTTCAAACTGGGTGAGCACACGATAGACAGTAGCCAGCCCCACATCATCACCCTGATCCAGAAGCCGCTTATAGACGTCTTCAGCACTCAGATGATCGTCCTTGGCGTTTTCCAGGATATTGAAGATTTTCACTCTTGGCAGAGTGACTTTGAGACCGACTTTTCGTAATTCGGCGTTTTCAGATGACATGTTACTATTCACTCTTTGGTGTGCCTCATGGCTTCCGGTATGATGAAGCCGCTAAATTAACGGTTACCCCGTGCCACACCTGTCCTTGGCAGGCGATTTCAAGATAGAGGATTTCCTCCGGCGATGCAAAAGCTCACAGCTCTCATTCTCACTTTGATTCTCTCTGGTTGCTCATTCCCGGGCGTTTATAAAATCAACGTCCAGCAAGGCAATATTGTAACCGACGAAGAGCTGAGCAAGCTCAACGAAGGCATGCCGCGCAGCCAGGTCCAGGCCGTGCTGGGCACGCCCCTGATGCTGAACCCGGTTGACCGCTCCCGGGAGTATTACACCTACACGTTCCAACGCCGTGGCGGTGATATTGAAGAGCAGCGGATTATCGTGCACTACAACGGTGACCGGTACTCACACCATGAAGCAGAGCTTCTGGAAGAAACACCTGCTTACTGACCAGGTTAAGACTTTCTTTTGGCCCGGTTCAGGCGTGCCTGCTTCGGGTCAATTTTAAGTGGACGGTATAGCTCAACCCGGTCCCCTTCCCGCACCGGGTGATCTGCAGGCTTTTTGATTACCTTCCCGAACACCCCCATATCGATGGCCTCTGCATCAATTTCGGGGAAAATATCCGCAATCCCGGACATTTTGACAGCCTCCAGGGCAGTTGTGCCTTCTGGCACGTCAACCGTCACAATTTCTTGTCTGTCAGGTCGGGCATAGGCGACTTCAACCTGCAGCATCAGACACCTCCGCTGTAAATGACATCCGCGCGACGACAAAATGCGTCGACCATTGTGGTCGCAGCCTGATTGAATATTGGCCCGAACGTCATTCTTGAGAGCGACCCGGAAAACTCGAACTCCAGCGTCAGCACAACTTTGCACGCGCTCTCGCCCAGCGCTTTAAAGTGCCAACGCCCCTTCAGGTTGCGGAAGGGCCCTTCCACCAGATTCATCTCAATGGCCTGGGGCATCAGTAACTCGTTGCGGGTAGTGAGTGTATGACGCACGCCCCCTTTGGCGATTTCCAGAGAGGCCATAACCTGACCCGGGTCGCGCTGATGCACCTGGGCACCGGCACACCAGGGAAGAAATTCCGGATAACGGGCTATATCATCAACCAGGTGAAACATTCGCTCAGCGGAGTGCATGACCAAGGCTGTTTTATCGATCTGATGGGACATTGGAACTGGATTTCCTGCTTACAAACACACGTTAAGGCTGGCTGCCGCTAAACACCATGGTAAAGGATATTATCGTCTTCAGGGGCACTTTCAGAAGGTGATAGCGGTTTTTCTTGACCACTTACGGATGAGGCCCGACACCAGGATGCACCCGCATCATCACACAAGCTTGTCAGAGAAACGGCCGTATAATAAACACTGATATAAACCAGCGCCAAGGGTAACGCAATACGCATCACCCACCGCCAGACTGCGAACAGAGAGCTGGAGAACTCGCCCAGCATAAGCCGCGACAGGTGACGGGTCAGGCACCAGCCAACAAAAAGCGCAACAAGCATGGCCACCAGCGGAATAATCACGCCCCCGGCCAGCAATTCTACCCAGCGGAAAACCGTTGCCCCACCGGGCTGATAGTGCGCCCACAGATTAAATGAAAACAAGGTAGCCAGCCCGGCAAGCCAGACCGCCAGTCCAGCTACGGTGACCGCAAGCCCCCGGGATGCGCCGGTCCACTCGCTGACGCGGCTGACAAGGGGCTCCAGCAACGCCAGCGCCGTTGACCACACAACCATGACCACCAGCAGGAAAACACTGGCGATAACGAACTGACTCGCAGGCAGCCCGGCAAGCGTCACCGGAAGCGAAACAAACAGCAAACTGAAGCCGCGTTCTGTGGCCGGCAGACTGCTCTGTGCTGCCACAGCAAAAAGCACCAGCCCGGCCAGAACCGCCACCAGTGCATCCAGCAAGACCACCACCACAGCGGAACGTTTCAAGGGTGTTCCGGGTGCGGCATAAGCGCCCAGAATGGTCCACACCCCCATTCCAAGCCCCAGCGTAAAAAACGCCTGAAACAAGGCGGCACGCAGGCTGTTCCAGGTAAGGTTCTCAGGATGCACCCCGAGAACCTGATCAAAGGCCACACCGACCTGACCGTGCCAGAGAGCAAACGCGAGCAGTGCCAGAAAAAGCACAAGCGTACCCGGCACGATCAACCTGAAGGCACGCTCAAGGCCGCTGACCACGCCCTGGGCGGACACCCACAACACCAGAATCAGAAAAAAACCGTGCCATCCCATGAAAACAGAGACCTTGTCCGGGTCTGAGACCAGGCTCGCCAGGGTTCCCACAGCCTGCGCCTGACCCGCTCCGGAAAATCGCCCCAAGGCACCGTAAAACACATAAGCCAGCGCAATCGCACCAAACACGGCCGTAAACGACAGCACCAGAAAAACCGCCACAGTGCTGAGCCGCCCGACCAGCATCCATGCCTTTGCCGCCCCGGCACGGCGTACCAGGCCATCCAGAGCGCGCACAATACCCTGGCGGGCCCAGGCACCAATCACAGTCTCAGTAACCATTAAAGGCAGAGTAATCAGAAACAGACAGCACAGGTACAGAAGTACAAACAGCCCACCTCCGTGCATTCTGGCCAATGAAGGGAACTGCCACAGATTAGACAGCCCCACGGTTGCCCCGACCGCTGCCCATAAAAAAGTTGATTTTCGGGTAAACATCCCGATATGTGTCTGGTACGAAGCAGGCATACTTGCCCCTGAATGAGTCTGGGCGAGTATTGTAGCGGAATGACTCCATTAGTCACGAACGGGGTATGCCTGCAAAGACCTGGAGAGGTCATTGAGTGACCGGCTACCCGGTCCTGCGCTACAATGCCCGTTTATTCGCCTGAATCCGGATACAGTATTCATGAGCAAGAAAAAGCCCGGTACAAAGAGCAGTACCATCGCCCTGAACAAGAAGGCGAGACACGAGTATCACATTGAGGAACGCTTTGAAGCGGGTATCGCCCTGCTTGGGTGGGAAGTAAAATCCCTGCGAGCCGGCAAAGGGCAGATAACCGACGCTTACGTGTTACTGAAAGATGGCGAAGCGTTTTTGCTGGGTGGGCACATTCAACCTCTTACCGAGGCCTCCACCCATGTCGTTGCTGACCCGACGCGAACCCGGAAACTGCTGTTACACGCCAAGGAATTGGCCAAGCTGATCGGGGAAACCAGTCAGGCCGGCAAAACCTGTGTGCCCCTGGCACTTTACTGGAAAAGAAATAAAGTGAAGTGTGAAATTGCTTTGGTTAAAGGCAAGAAACTGTTTGATAAGCGCGCCACAGAAAAGGAAAGAGACTGGAACCGCCAGAAGCAACGTATTATGCGGGATGCCAACGCCTGAGTGATTATTTTTCAGACAGACCTTGAAGTCAGGCAAGATGCCCACATATACTAGAAGTAAGGGGACGACATGGCTTCGACGCCGGTGGCGAACCCTTGGGTGCATGTCGAGATGGCAGCGAATCTCGTAAATCCAAAGCTGCAATGCAATAGTCGCAAACGACGAAAACTACGCACTAGCAGCGTAAGCTTGCTAGTCGTCCTGACCGGGTCTCCCGTAGCCCGGAAGCAACATCTCAGGACGTCATCGCATACGGGATGCTCCGTTATCCAGAGTTCACTGGCTAACGGCTAAGATTTAAAGAACTCGCCTCTTGCACCCTGGCCTTCGGGTCGCTTGAGGTTAAAACAATAGAAGGACATAAACATGTAGATCTCAAGGCATAGTACTGGCGGACGCGGGTTCAATTCCCGCCGTCTCCACCAATCAAACAAAAAGCCCCTGAAATTCAGGGGCTTTTTTTATGGCTATAAAAGGTATCACCAGCCAATGAACACCCCCGAACAACAGTTCCTCAAAGCCCTCGACGACAAACTCTGGAAATCCGCCGACAAGCTGCGCGCCAACCTGGACGCTGCCAACTACAAGCACGTTGTGCTCGGCCTGATCTTTCTCAAATACGTGTCCGATGCCTTCGAGGAGCGCCAGGAAGAACTGCTGGAGCTGTTCAAAACCGACAGTGACGACAACATCTACTACCTCCCCCGGGACGATTTCGACAGCGAAGAGGAATATCAAACTGCGCTGACCGAAGAGCTGGAAGTGCTGGATTACTACCGCGAAGCCAACGTGTTCTGGGTACCCAAAGCCGCCCGCTGGAACACCCTGAAAGAAAAAGCCGTGCTGCCCGTGGGCACCGTACTCTGGCAGGACGACGCGGGCAATGACGTTAAGCTGCGCTCTGTATCCTAGCTGATTGATAACGCCTTAGAAGCCATTGAGACGCACAACAAAAAGCTTAAAGGCATTCTCAACCGCATCAGCCAGTACCAGCTGGACAACGACAAGCTGCTGGGCTTGATCAACACCTTCTCCGACACCTCCTTCACCAAGCCTGTGCTGGATGGCGAGAAGCTGAACCTGCAAAGCAAAGACATTCTCGGCCATGTGTACGAATACTTCCTGGGCCAGTTCGCCCTCGCCGAAGGCAAGCAGGGTGGCCAGTATTACACCCCCAAAAGCATCGTTACCCTGATTGTGGAAATGCTACAGCCCTACTCCGGCCGGGTGTACGACCCCGCCATGGGCTCAGGCGGCTTCTTTGTCTCCAGCGACAAGTTCATCGAAGAGCACGCTAGCGAGCAACACTACGACGCTGCCGAACAGAAGAAGCACATCTCCGTGTACGGCCAGGAGTCCAACCCCACCACCTGGCGACTGGCCGCCATGAACATGGCCATTCGGGGCATCGACTTCAACTTCGGCAAGAAAAACGCCGATACGTTTTTGGACGACCAGCACCCGGATTTGCGCGCCGACTTTGTGATGGCCAACCCGCCGTTCAATATCAAGGATTGGTGGAGCGAATCCCTGGCCGACGACGTGCGCTGGAAGTACGGCACCCCGCCCAAGGGCAACGCCAACTTTGGCTGGATGCAACACATGCTTCATCACCTAGCACCCACCGGCAGCATGGCCCTACTGCTGGCCAACGGCTCCATGAGCTCCAACACCAACAACGAAGACGAAATCCGCAAACGTCTTGTGGAAGAAGATCTGGTGGAATGCATGGTCGCCCTGCCCGGCCAACTGTTCACCAACACCCAGATCCCCGCTTGTATCTGGTTCCTGACCAAAGACAAAGCCAACGGCATGGTGCGCAACGAGAAAAAGCGCGATCGCCGCGAAGAGCTCCTGTTCATCGATGCCCGCAACCTGGGCTTTATGCGTGACCGAGTGCTGCGTGATTTCACCGCTGAGGACATAGCCAAGGTCGCCGACACTTTCCATGCCTGGCAAAAAGGCGAAGGCTACGAAGATGCCCCCGGCTTCTGCAAATCCGCCAGCCTGGACGAGATCAAGAAGCACGACTTTGTGCTGACGCCAGGGCGCTATGTGGGCGCTCAGGAGCAGGAAGACGACGGCGAGCCATTTGCCGAGAAGATGGCGCGATTGACCGGGCAGCTGCGGGAGCAGTTTGCGGAGAGTGACCGGCTGGAAGCTGAGATTAGGCGGAATCTTGAGGGGCTAGGATATGAGCTTTGATGAGTCTGTATCGCTTCCAGATGGCTGGCAAATAATGACTGTAGACCAGCTAGTGAGTTCAGGTGCCTTAGCGAAGCCTCTGGACGGAAATCATGGCGGCATTCACCCCAAAGCTTCTGATTACGTGGAGCACGGGATTCCTTTTGTAATGGCATCAGACCTTCAGGGTGGCCAAGTAGATCTGAGCAATTGCAAATTCATATCCGAAGTACAGGCAAACAGCCTACGCAAAGGGTTTGCGCAAGCCGGAGACGTTTTGCTATCACATAAAGCGACTATTGGCCGAACGGCCATTGTTCAGGCATCAGAATACCCATTTCTAATGCTGACACCTCAAGTCACGTATTACCGGGTTCTGGACTCCCAAAAGCTCGTCCCAAACTATCTAAAAGCATATTTCGACTCGCATTTTTTTCAATCTATACTCGCCCTCTGGGCAGGTTCTGGCTCCACTCGAGCGTATTTAGGAATAACCGGCCAGCTGAAGTTACCGATAGTTGTTCCACCAATTGCTTTCCAGAAATTGGTAGCTGCCCAAGCGGAATCTTTGAATGACAAAATCCAACTCAACCACCAAACCAACCAAACCCTCGAACAGGTGGCCCAGGCCATCTTCAAAAGCTGGTTTGTCGATTTCGAGCCGGTCAAAGCCAAGATCGCCGCACTGGAAGCCGGCGGCAGCGAGGAAGAAGCCCTGCTCGCCGCCATGCAAGCCATTTCCGGTAAAGGCGAAGCGGAGCTAACCCGCCTCCAGGCCGAACAGCCCGAACAATACACCGAGCTTCGCGCCACCGCCGAGCTATTTCCATCGGCTATGCAGGAAAGTGAGTTGGGGGAGATTCCTGAGGGGTGGGAATGCTCGGCTCTTGATCAGATAGCAAAGTATCAGAACGGACTAGCCCTCCAAAAATTCCGACCTAATAACGAAGACGATTACCTGCCGGTGGTAAAAATCGCCCAACTCAAGAAGGGCTACGCAGATCACGAAGAAAAAGCATCCCCAAATATCAAGCCCGATTGCATCATCGACAATGGTGATATTGTGTTTTCTTGGTCTGGCTCACTGATGGTTGATACATGGTGTGGAGGCAGGGCCGCACTAAACCAGCACTTGTTCAAGGTGACCTCTGAGAACTATCCGAAATGGTTGTATTTCCACTTCACCCGACATCATCTGGAAGAATTCCAGCGCATCGCTGCAGACAAAGCAGTAACAATGGGCCATATAAAGCGAGAGCACCTAAAGCGCGCCCTATGCGCAGTTCCAAATCGACAATTAATTGAGAATGCTGGCAAGTTCTTGGGCAATCTTCTGGACAAACAGATTGAGCTTCGGCTGGAGAGCACCACCTTGTCTGATCTACGCGATACACTACTTCCCAAGCTCCTCTCAGGCGAACTGAAAACTCCGGCATTGGAAATATAGATGACTGAATGGCTAGCTAGCTTTCTTCAGAAGGTCAGTAACATGGAGAACTGGAAAGACCTGGCAGCAGTTCTCAGTGGATTCTCAACCCTCGCGATTGCTGCCCTGACTCTCTTCCTGTGGCGAGAAAACCGGTTACTCCGAAAAGCTGGTTCGAATCCTCAGCTCATCGCTTATTTCGAGCCGCATCCGGATGGCACTGGCGGCCTAAACATTGCCATTTCGAACGTCGGAAAAGGCCCTGCAAAAGATGTCTACTTTCGATTCAAGGGAGACCCCGAAAATTTTGCGAAGTACGACTTAATACTGGACTGTTCGCAGCGCCGAGGCCCGATAGCAACAATTCCTCAAGATGGGAAAATATCGATTTTCTTCGCTATCGGTTACCAACTCTTTGCGCCGAAGAATCCTCAGCCGGATAAAGACAAACAGCCGATAGAGCCTTTCAATATACAACTTGAGTGGAAGCAATTGGATGGTGCAAAAGAATATTGCGATCAATTTTTGCTCGATGTAAAACCCTACGCTGACCTGCCAGGATTCATCAATAAGCCGCACCTACTCAAACTTGTTGATTCAGTTAACTCGGTTGGCAAACAGATTGGAGCATTAAAGCCCGAAGTCAGACGAGTAGCCTGCCTTATTGAGGCCAATAAACTCGAAAGCTCGGTTATTCAAAAGAAGAAGGGAAACTTCGAAGATGAATAAAAGCAAGCCCTCGGAAGACGGCATTAGCTCAAAGGAAGCAAAACACTTCAACAACTTCGGGTCCACCCGGTGCAACTACCCAAGAAAATGGCCGGAGAATTATACGCAAGCGCCGAAAGCCACGCGTCTCGGGACAAAACCAAATCTTGAGTATGAGGCCTGAAGTAATAGCTATGCTGAGCGGTTTGAAAGCAAACAACGACAAGGAATTGTCATGACTGAACAACAAGTACGAATCTTCACCTCAACCGATGGTCAAGCGCAGCTGGAAGTGGCGCTGGAACAGGAAACGGTCTGGCTCAGCCAAATCCAAATGGCGGAGCTGTTTGGCAAAGACGTGCGAACCGTCAACGAGCACGTGGGCAATGTGTTCCATGAGGGTGAATTGGAGAAGGAGCCAACTATCCGGAAATTCCGGATAGTTCGCCAAGAGGGCAAGCGACAGGTTCAGCGGGAGATTGATCACTACAATCTGGACATGATCATCTCTGTCGGCTACCGGGTGAAATCCCATCGTGGCGTACAATTTCGCAAATGGGCCACCCAGGTTCTCAAAGACCACCTAGTTCAGGGCTATACCCTCAACCAGCGCCGCCTGACCGAACGTGGCATCGAGTTTGAGCAAGCCGTAAACCTACTGAGCCGCACTCTGACCAATCAAGGTTTGGTATCTAACGAAGGCGAAGCCGTTGCCCGGGTGATCAGCGATTACGCCCGCTCCTGGAGTCTGCTGCAAGGCTACGATGAACAACAGCTGGCCGAGGTAGGCATCAAGCAGCCGGATATGCAGCCGCTGGAGTTGGATGAAGCGCTCACGGCCATTGGCGAGCTCAAGCAAACCCTTATAGCCAAAGGCGAAGCCACCGAGCTGTTTGGTCAGCTACGGGGTGATGGTCTGGCGTCTGCTTTGGCGACGATTGAGCAAGGTTTTGGCGATGAACTGTTTTATCCGAACGTGGCTACGCGCGCGGCTCACCTACTCTACTTTGTTATCAAGAATCACCCGCTGGCCGACGGCAACAAGCGCTGCGGCTCGTTTTTGTTTTTGTGGTATCTGCGCCGCAACGCCGTTTTGCTGGCGCGGCCGGTAGAACAACTGATTAATGATAACACCCTGGTGGCCTTGGCCCTGCTGGTGGCGGAAAGCCTGCCGGATCAGAAAACACTGATGATCCGGCTGATTGAGCATTTCTTGCTGCTGAAGGAGCCCATCGGGGAATAAGGACTTAAGGTATGACTGAAGATCAGCTGGAACAACAATGCCTGGAATGGTTCGCCGAAGGCGACTGGGAAGTTTGCCACGGGCCAGATATAGCCCCAGACGGCGAAGCCCCAGAACGAGCCGACTACCGGCAGGTATTATTGCTGGCGGATCTTGAAGCGGCCATTCGCCGCATTAATCCTCACCTTCCCCAGGGCGCGGTGGTGGAAGTGGTTGAGGCGGTACGTAAGCCACAAAGCCTGGATGTGGTTGTCAACAACCAAGAGTTCCATCACATGCTGCTCGATGGTGTGCCTGTAAAGTACAAACGCGACGACAAGGTGGTTCACGACCAGGTGTTTCTGATGGATTTCAGCAATTTGGCCGCCAACCGCTTCCGAGCTATCAACCAGTTCACGATTGAAGGTTCCAAGCAGCTTCGCCGTCCGGATGTAATCTGCTTTATCAACGGTTTGCCTCTAGCGGTGCTGGAGCTGAAAAGCCCAGGCGCCGAGAACGTGAACATCTGGGATGCCTACAATCAGATTCAGACCTATAAAGACGAATGCGCCGATCTGTTCGCTTACAATGAAGCCGCGATCATCAGTGATGGCTACTTGGCTCGTGTAGGCTCTCTTACCGCCAGCCAGGAGCGTTATATGCCCTGGCGCACCATCAAGCACGAAGACGACAAGCCGCTTATGGAATGGCAGTTAGAAACCATGGTGCGCGGTTTCTTCGACCGGGAACTGTTTCTGGATTACATCCGCTACTTCGTGATCTTCGAGACGGATTCCGACAAGTTGATCAAAAAGATTGCTGGCTATCACCAGTTCCATGCGGTGCGTGAAGCGGTGAAGGCCACGGTGATTGCCGCGCAGGATATGAGCCAGCATGGCATTGGCGAGAAGCGCGCCACCTACGGTGACGAGGTTCTGCCGGGCAGCAAGAAGGCCGGTGTAGTTTGGCACACCCAGGGCTCCGGCAAGAGTATTTCCATGTGCTGTTACGCCGGCAAGCTGCTGCAACAGCCGGAGATGAACAACCCCACTCTGATTGTGGTCACCGACCGCAACGACCTGGACGGCCAGCTGTTTGCCACCTTCAGCGCCGCTCGGGAATTGCTGAAGCAGGAACCGGTGCAGGCCGATGACAGGGATACGCTGCGCCGGCTGCTGTCGGAGCGGGAATCCGGCGGCATTATCTTCACCACGGTACAGAAGTTCGCCCTGCTAAACGACGAATCTGGCCACCCGATTCTGAATGACCGCCACAACATCGTGGTGATCTCAGACGAAGCCCACCGCAGCCAGTACGGGCTGAAAGCCACCCTAAAGAAAGACGGCACCTACAAATTCGGCTACGCCCGTCACATGCGAGATGCCCTGCCCAATGCCTCGTTCATTGGTTTCACCGGCACCCCCATCGAAAGCGAAGACAAGGACACCCGCGCCGTGTTCGGTGATTACGTGTCCATCTACGACATCCAAGATGCCGTAGACGATGGCGCGACCGTGCCCATCTTCTACGAATCCCGCCTGGCCAAGCTGGACATCAACCGCGAACAGATCGAGGCACTGTCTGAGCAGGTGGAGGAAGTAGTTGAGGACGACGAAGACGTTGGCAGCCGCGAGAAAACGAAAAGCGAATGGAGTCGGCTGGAGAAACTGGTCGGCGCTGGCCCGCGCCTGAAGCGGGTGGCGGAAGATTTGGTAAACCACTTTGAAACCCGTTCCAGCACCATCGACGGCAAGGCCATGATTGTGGCCATGAGCCGGGAGATTGCGGTTCACCTGTACAACGAGATTGTCGCCCTGCGCCCGGAGTGGCACGACGAAGATCCGGAGAAGGGCGCCATCAAGATTGTTATGACCGGATCCGCCTCTGACAGAGCCCTTCTGCAGCCGCACATCCACAACAAGCAGACCAAGAAACGGTTCGAGAAGCGCTTCAAGGACACCAACGACCCGCTCAAGCTGGTGATCGTTCGGGATATGTGGCTGACCGGCTTCGATGCGCCCTGCTGCCACACCATGTACGTGGACAAGCCCATGAAGGGCCACAACCTGATGCAGGCCATTGCCCGGGTAAACCGGGTGTTCAAGGACAAGCCCGGCGGGCTAGTAGTGGACTACATCGGCATCGCCAACGAACTCAAGCAGGCCCTGAAAACGTACACCGACGCCAAGGGCAAGGGCACGCCCACCCACAGCGCCGAAGAAGCCTACGCCATCCTGCTGGAGAAGCTGGACATCATCCACGGCATGTTTGCGCCCGGCCCCAAAGACCAGGGCTACAACTACAGCGGATTCGAGACCGAGCCACACAAGTTTCTGGTGCCCACCGCCAACTACGTGCTCAGCCTGGAAGACGGCAAGAAGCGCTTCCTTGATACGGTATTAGCCATGAACAAGGCCTTCTCCCTTTGCGCCACCCTGGACGAAGCCCAGGCACTGCAGAAGGAGGTAGCGTTCCTGTCACAGGTGAAAACCGCCATCACCAAGTTCACCAGCGTGGACAAGAAGCTGACCCAGGAAGAAAAGAACACGGCGCTCAAGCAGATTCTGGATAACGCCTTGGTGGCCGGCGGTGTGTCCGACGTGTTTGAAATGTGCGGTCTGGACAAACCCAATATCGGCCTGCTCTCCAACGAGTTCCTGGAAGACGTCCGGCAGATGCCCTACAAGAACTTCGCGGTGGAGCTGCTGGAGAAGCTGCTCAAGGACGACATCAAAGCCAAGACCCGCAACAACGTGGTGCAGGAGAAAAAATACGCTGATCGCCTGCAGGAGACGTTGCGCAAGTACAACAACCGGGGCATCGAAACCGCCCAGGTGATTGAGGAGTTGATCGCCATGGCAAAGCAGTTCCAGGAAGAAATGGAACGCGACGCCGCCCTTGGCCTGAACCCAGACGAAGTGGCCTTCTACGATGCCTTGGCTTATAACGAAAGCGCTGTGCGGGAGTTGGGCGACGACATCCTGAAGAAAATCGCCGTGGAAATCACCGACAAGCTGCGAAAATCCACCACTGTGGACTGGCAGGTGCGCGAGAGTGTGCGGGCCAAGCTGCGGATTCTGGTTCGGCGGACATTGCAGCGCTACAAGTATCCGCCGGATAAGGCGCCTGCCGCGATTGAGCTGGTGATGGAGCAGGCGGAAGCGTTATCGAATCATTGGACGAAGTAACAAATTATTACCTGAAACCACAAATGGGGAAGAGAAAATGAAAAACAGGATATTGCAAGTTTTAATGCTATGCGCATTTATCTACACAATCGGGATATCGGGCGTCCTCGCTGTTAACGAAGGAGCTCTCGGCTTTCTCGTAGGGCTAATCGTTGGCGCTGCATCGATATCCGTTGTTTCCGCATTGCAATACATCCTCATTGCTCAGTGGAACCCAATGTACCTATTTAAAAAGGATCAATAAATCAAGTACCGGCAAACGAGCATGACATACTCAAACACCCGATGACCATTTGCCTTGGGCGGTACTTCAAGTAACCATGGCCGGGTAAATTTCATGGTCTGCAAATTTTCTACGATGTAGCATTACCGGATGAGCACCCCGCAAAGCTGGGCTTCCGACACCTTTCGAAAATTAGGGTAGCGCCTACTCTTTGTGGGTAAGAATGTGGGTAAAACTTCACACCACCAAAATCAAAAACTAAATATATCAAGGACTTAAACTTTGTGTTAAGTGGACGCCGTCTCCACCAATCAAACAAAAAGCCCCTGAAATTCAGGGGCTTTTTTTTATGGCTATAAAAGGTATAACCGGCCAATGAACACCCCCGAACAACAGTTCCTCAAAGCCCTCGACGACAAACTCTGGAAATCCGCCGACAAGCTGCGCGCCAACCTGGACGCTGCCAACTACAAGCACGTTGTGCTCGGCCTGATCTTTCTCAAATACGTGTCCGATGCCTTCGAGGAACGCCAGGAAGAGTTGCTGGAGTTATTCAATACTGACAGCGATGACAACATCTACTATCTCCCCCGGGACGATTTCGACAGCGAAGAGGAATATCAAACTGCGCTGAGCGATGAGTTGGAAGTATTGGATTACTACCGCGAAGCCAACGTGTTCTGGGTACCCAAAGCCGCCCGCTGGAACACCCTGAAAGAAAAAGCCGTGCTGCCCGTGGGCACCGTACTCTGGCAGGACGACGCGGGCAATGACGTTAAGCTGCGCTCTGTATCCTGGCTGATTGATAACGCCTTAGAAGCCATTGAGACGCACAACAAAAAGCTTAAAGGCATTCTCAACCGCATCAGCCAGTACCAGCTGAACAACGACAAGCTGCTGGGCTTGATCAACACCTTCTCCGACACCTCCTTCACCAAGCCTGTGCTGGATGGCGAGAAGCTGAACCTGCAAAGCAAAGACATTCTCGGCCATGTGTACGAATACTTCCTGGGCCAGTTCGCCCTCGCCGAAGGCAAGCAGGGTGGCCAGTATTACACCCCCAAAAGCATCGTTACCCTGATTGTGGAAATGCTACAGCCCTACTCCGGCCGGGTGTACGACCCCGCCATGGGCTCAGGCGGCTTCTTTGTCTCCAGCGACAAGTTCATCGAAGAGCACGCTAGCGAGCAACACTACGACGCCAGCGAACAGAAGAAGCACATCTCCGTGTACGGCCAGGAGTCCAACCCCACCACCTGGCGACTGGCCGCCATGAACATGGCCATTCGGGGCATCGACTTCAACTTCGGCAAGAAAAACGCCGATACGTTTTTGGACGACCAGCACCCGGATTTGCGCGCCGACTTTGTGATGGCCAACCCGCCGTTCAATATCAAGGATTGGTGGAGCGAATCTCTCGCCGAAGATGTGCGCTGGAAATACGGAACCCCGCCCAAGGGCAACGCCAACTTCGGTTGGATGCAACACATGCTCCACCATCTGGCACCCACCGGCAGCATGGCCCTGCTGCTGGCCAACGGCTCCATGAGCTCCAACACCAACAACGAAGGCGAAATCCGCAAACGGCTGGTGGAAGAAGATTTGGTGGAATGCATGGTCGCCCTGCCCGGCCAACTGTTCACCAACACCCAGATCCCCGCTTGCATCTGGTTCCTGACCAAAGACAAAGCCAACGGCATGGTGCGTAACGAGAAAAAGCGCGACCGCCGGGAAGAGTTCCTGTTCATAGATGCCCGCGGCCTGGGGTACATGCGCGACCGGGTACTGCGGGACTTCACCAACGACGACATCGCCAAAATCGCTGACACCTTCCATGCCTGGCAAAAAGGCGAAGGCGACGCACAGGGATGTGCTAGTGCCGCGGAAGGCAGGACGCCGGGAGCAGCCTACGAAGACATCGCCGGTTTCTGCAAATCTGCCAGTCTGGATGAGATCAAGAAGCACGACTTTGTGCTGATGCCGGGGCGTTATGTCGGCGCACAAGAGCAGGAAGACGATGGCGAACCGTTTGCCGAAAAGATGGCGCGGTTGACCGGGCAGTTGCGGGAGCAGTTTGCGGAGAGTGATCGGCTGGAGGCTGAGATTAAGCGGAATCTTGGGGGGGGTTGGGCTATGGCCTCTGAGCAATTTATCGACGATTACGCACCAACTCCCACAGGCTGGACTGTAAAGCAGCTTATTGATTGCACCGAAGATAAGCTTATCTCTTACGGTATTGTTCAGCCAGGCCAGCATGTCGAAGACGGCATTCCCATCCTGCGGGTTAACAACTTCCGTAATGGCCAACTTGATCTAAACGACGTTTTAAAAGTCGCGCCCGAGATAGCCAATAAATACGAGAGGACAACGCTAAAAGGAGGCGAAGTTCTCCTGACACTGGTCGGCTCCACCGGTCAGAGTGTGGTTGCGCCGAACGATCTAGCCGGCTGGAATGTTCCAAGAGCTATTGCAGTGATCCGACCCCACACCGAGGTTGGGAGCAACTGGATCAATATCTGCCTTCAATCTCAAGCCGCAAAACATTTTCTTGATGTTCGCGCGAACACAACAGTTCAAAAAACCCTTAATCTAAGAGATGTTAGGGAGCTGCCAATAGTTTTGCCTCCCAAGAACGTCAGGCGCTCCATTGAAGCGATCGATACTAGCTTGAATGAAAAAATTCAAATCAATCGCCAAATTAACCGAACCCTCGAACAAATGGCCCAGACCGTCTTCAAAAGCTGGTTTGTCGATTTCGAGCCGGTCAAAGCCAAGATCGCCGCACTAGAGGCCGGCGGCAGCGAGGAAGACGCCCTGCTCGCCGCCATGCGGGCCATTTCCGGCACCTCTTTATTCGGTGCTGACGCATCCGCCGCAGGCGCTCAAGCGGCGCTAACCCGCCTCCAGGCCGAACAGCCCGAGCGATACGCCGAGCTTCGCGCCACCGCCGAACTATTTCCGTCGGCTATGCAGGATAGTGAGCTGGGGGAGATTCCGGAGGGGTGGGTCTATGGCACTCTAAACGACATTGCGGTCTTCACCAACAGCCGTGTTTCAAAAGATGAGCTATCTCTGGAAAGTACATCTCGACAGAGAATATGCTCGAAAATAGAAAGGGAGTCTGCCTCGCCTCATCCTTGACCTCCTCCGCCTCAGTGCCGAGTTTTGAGCCTGGCGAAATACTGATCTCGAACATCCGCCCTTACTTCAAAAAGATATGGTTAGCCAATTTCAGTGGCGGTCGCTCACCCGATGTACTTGGATTTACGCCCAGACACAACGGCACAAACGAGTATCTATTCAACCTTTTGTACCAAGATAGTTTTTTTGAGTACATGATGCTCACGTCAAAAGGCGCAAAAATGCCTCGTGGTGACAAGAAGGCAATTATGCAGTTCGCAACGGCAGTCCCTCCTGTTGATCTGATGCAGCAATTCTCTGGGCATGTGAGGTCGTTTTACATGCTTGCCACTTCGCACAATCGAGAGTCCGCGTCACTTGTCTCGCTAAGAGATTCTTTACTACCCAAACTCCTCTCCGGCGAACTCTCCGTATCAGGCGCAGAGCCCCAGCTAACAGGAACTGAGGAACTGGCCAATGTTTAAAATCAACCCTGCCTCCAACCGCATCACCGCACTCGAATCCATGACCGCGGCCGGGACGGCGTGTGGCAAAACTCAACTACCGAGGAATCCTTGGCAGTTCGTTTAGATGCCCGTACTTGTGAATACGACTGAACTAGGCCGTGCCGGCAAAAGAGGCGCTAAAGATTTAACAGACAGAACTGCTAAAGAATCCTTAGCAGTTCCGTTGTTGCAGGTTTTGCAAATACTGCCTGGATGAAACTTTTTCGAACCTTCCGGCATTTCCGGATAGTTCAGTAACGAGCCGCTGGAAAAGGTCAGGCACGCGCTTAAAAGCACCGATCTGAACAAAGAACCGGCCCCAGATGCTGAATAGCTAACAAGCCTCTGATAATGTTGAACCACATTGGCTGCGTGCAGCCTTTAAAGTTCCAAAAATGAGCATTATGCAAAAAATGCATTTTGCCGAAACAAACAAGCCATTTATATGAAAAAAACCCTCACTCCGGACACCATAACCGACTGGCTATCTGACCTTACAGAGTCTGCCGAGCTTGAATGCAAACTTGCAGGTGGTCGCGATGGAAAAGGCAACTTACCCAAAGATTTTTGGGCGACCTACAGTGCTTTTGCCAATACCAATGGTGGTCTGGTGTTATTGGGGCTCAGAGAAAAACCCAGGGGCACTTCAATATTGAAGGCGTGCAGCAAACTGAAAAGGTGATAACGGATCTATTCAATACCCTGAACAACCCCAGCAAAGTCAGCGCGAACCTGCTTCAGGATTCGGACGTTGAGGTATTGGATGTAGCTGGGCAATCAATTATTAAGATTTCCGTACCGCAGGCTTCACGAAAGCAAAAACCTGTTTATCTGGGGAGCACACCATTCAATCGGAATACCTTCCGCCGGCTGCATGAAGGCGACCGGGCCTGCGACGATGAAACCGTAAAACGAATGCTGGCTGAGCAAGTCGAAGACGACCGCGACAGCAAGCTCCTCACAGGTTTTGGCTGGAGCGATATCGATAAGCAGAGCCTTAGCGTTTACCGACAGATGCTGAAAGACGCCAAACCAGGACATCCGTTTCTGGATCAAGATGATTTCGGGTTGTTAAAGAAGCTGCACGGATGGCGTAAAGATCGTCAGACTGGAGAAGAAGGTCTGACACTTGCTGGCTTGCTGATGTTTGGTACCTGGGATGCTATCCAGGAAGCCGCACCGCACTACTTTGTGGATTACCAGGAGCGCCCGGAAGCAAAAACAGAGTTGCGCTGGGTTGATCGCCTTGTGCCGGATGGCACCTGGTCCGGTAACCTTTTTGATTTCTACCGCATCGTTTACCGCAAACTAACCAACCCAGACACCCTGAAAGTCCCTTTCCGTTTGAAGTCTGGCCAAAGACGAGATGATACCCCTATTCACGAGGCCATTCGGGAAGCACTGGTTAATACGCTGGTACACGCAGACTTCTCAGGCCGGGTATCGGTACTGGTGGTAAAGCGCCCAGACATGCTGGGTTTCCGGAACCCAGGCGACATGCGAATTCCGTTGGACAGAGCAGTCAAGGGTGGCGAATCAGACTGCCGTAACCGGATTATGCACCAGATGTTCCTTATGATCGGGCTGGGTGAGCGCGCAGGCTCCGGTATACCCAAAATTTTCAGTGGCTGGAATTGGCGCCATTGGCGCCGTCCTGCTCTTTACGAGATCGACGAACCACCACAAACGCTACTAGAACTGAGAATGCTGGAGCTGATGCCGGAGGAAATTCAGCAGCAGCTCGCAGACCGGTTTGGCGAGTCTTACAGAACCCTCCCAAGACTGGAACGTCTGATTCTTGCCACGGCGGCCACCGAGCAAGTGGTATCCCACAGTCGTATTTCGGAAATCACCACCGATCACTCTCACGACATCACCTTGGCACTGCAATCGCTGGTCAAGCAGTCAATGTTCGAAACCAATGGCCGGGGTCGAGGTGCGGTTTACCATCTCCCGGGCGCGGGCATACCCACCCCGGAACAAGTATTCGGAGTGCCCATTGGTGCGGACCAAAATGAAATCGTGGATATATCAGCAAGCGACATCAGCTACTCCGGCGATAAGGCAGCTTACTCCGGCGACAAGCAAATCTACTCCGGTGATAAGCAGCCTTACTCCGGCGATAAGAGCTTTGCGGTGGATAACAGCGTTGCCTACTCCGGCGATAGCGAATTGGCTACAGATCACCGTGATGAATTCGGGCGATTGATTTCACCCGCACTGCAAGCGCCGGCCATTCATGATCTGGAGAACCTTTCACCAGACTTCTACGCAAGGCTCAAATCGGTCGCAGAGCCGTCCGCCACCAGTAAGCGCCTAGATCCAGAAACCATGCGCACAATCATTTTGCAGCTCTGCGATGGGCAGTACGTGACCCGGTCCTGCCTTGCTGAACTTCTAAAACGGACTGCAGATACGCTGCGACACCAGTATTTGAGTACGATGATAGATGACAAGTCACTGACGCTGGCGTTTCCACAAACGCCGAATGACAAGCGGCAGGCCTACATTACGACAAGCTCCTTGCAGGAAGTCCAAAGGTAAGAAACCGAGAAGGTAGTACGGTATGACTGAAGATCAGCTGGAACAACAATGCCTGGAATGGTTCGCCGAAGGCGACTGGGAAGTTTGCCACGGGCCAGATATAGCCCCAGACGGCGAAGCCCCAGAACGAGCCGACTACCGGCAGGTATTATTGCTGGCGGATCTTGAAGCGGCCATTCGCCGCATTAATCCTCACCTTCCCCAGGGCGCGGTGGTGGAAGTGGTTGAGGCGGTACGTAAGCCACAAAGCCTGGATGTGGTTGTCAACAACCAAGAGTTCCATCACATGCTGCTCGATGGTGTGCCTGTAAAGTACAAACGCGACGACAAGGTGGTTCACGACCAGGCGTTTCTGATGGATTTCAGCAATTTGGCCGCCAACCGCTTCCGAGCTATCAACCAGTTCACGATTGAAGGTTCCAAGCAGCTTCGCCGTCCGGATGTAATCTGCTTTATCAACGGTTTGCCTCTAGCGGTGCTGGAGCTGAAAAGCCCAGGCGCCGAGAACGTGAACATCTGGGATGCCTACAATCAGATTCAGACCTATAAAGACGAATGCGCCGATCTGTTCGCTTACAATGAAGCCGCGATCATCAGTGATGGCTACTTGGCTCGTGTAGGCTCTCTTACCGCCAGCCAGGAGCGTTATATGCCCTGGCGCACCATCAAGCACGAAGACGACAAGCCGCTTATGGAATGGCAGTTAGAAACCATGGTGCGCGGTTTCTTCGACCGGCAACTGTTTCTGGATTACATCCGCTACTTCGTGATCTTCGAGACGGATTCCGACAAGTTGATCAAAAAGATTGCTGGCTATCACCAGTTCCATGCGGTGCGTGAAGCGGTGAAGGCCACGGTGATTGCCGCGCAGGATATGAGCCAGCATGGCATTGGCGAGAAGCGCGCCACCTACGGTGACGAGGTTCTGCCGGGCAGCAAGAAGGCCGGTGTAGTTTGGCACACCCAGGGCTCCGGCAAGAGTATTTCCATGTGCTGTTACGCCGGTAAGCTGCTGCAACAGCCGGAGATGAACAACCCCACACTGATAGTTGTCACCGACCGGAACGATTTGGACGGTCAGCTATTCGCCACTTTCAGCGCTGCCAAGGAGCTACTGAAACAGGAACCGGTACAGGCCGACGACCGGGATACCCTACGCCGCCTGCTGTCTGAGCGGGAATCCGGCGGCATCATCTTCACCACGGTGCAGAAGTTCGCCCTGCTGAACGATGAAACCGGCCACCCCGTGCTTAACGACCGCCATAACATCGTGGTGATTTCGGATGAGGCACACCGTAGCCAGTATGGCCTGAAAGCCACTCTCAAGACGGATGGCAAATACAAGTTTGGCTACGCCCGCCACATGCGCGATGCCGTGCCCAACGCCTCATTCATCGGTTTTACCGGCACCCCCATCGAAAGCGAAGACAAAGACACCCGCGCTGTATTCGGCGATTACGTGTCCATCTACGACATTCAGGATGCCGTGGACGATGGCGCGACCGTGCCTATTTTCTACGAATCCCGTCTGGCCAAGCTGGACATTAACCGCGAACAGATCGAGGAACTGTCTGACCAGGTTGAGGAAGTGGTCGAGGAAGACGAAGACGTTGGCAGTCGTGAGAAAACCAAAGGTGAATGGAGCCGGCTGGAGAAACTGGTCGGTGCCGGCCCCCGTCTGAAACAGGTGGCAGAAGACCTGGTAAACCACTTTGAAACCCGCTCCAGCACCATCGACGGCAAAGCGATGATTGTGGCCATGAGTCGGGAGATTGCGGTTCACCTGTATAACGAGATCGTGGAATTACGGCCGGAATGGCACGACGACGATCCCGAGAAAGGCGCGATCAAGATTGTGATGACGGGATCTGCCTCTGACCGGGCTCTGTTGCAACCGCACATTCACAACAAGCAGATCAAGAAGCGATTCGAGAAGCGCTTCAAAGACATCAACGACCCGCTCAAGCTGGTGATCGTGCGGGATATGTGGCTCACCGGCTTCGATGCGCCCTGTTGCCACACCATGTATGTGGACAAACCCATGAAGGGCCACAACCTGATGCAGGCCATTGCCCGAGTTAACCGTGTATTCAAAGACAAGCCCGGCGGGCTGGTGGTTGACTACATCGGTATCGCCAACGAGCTGAAACAGGCTTTGAAAACGTACACCGACGCGAAGGGCAAGGGCTCCCCTACCCACAGCGCGGAGGAAGCCTACGCTATCCTGGCGGAGAAGCTGGACATCATCCACGGAATGTTTGCGCCCGGGCCCAAAGGCGAGGGCTTCAGCTATAGCGGATTTGAAACAGAGCCTCACAAGTTCCTGGTTCCCACCGCCAACTACGTGCTCAGTTTGGAAGACGGCAAGAAGCGCTTCCTGGATACCGTGCTGGCCATGAACAAAGCATTCTCCCTGTGCGCTACTCTGGACGAAGCTCAAGCGCTGCAAAAGGAAGTGGCGTTTCTGTCGCAGGTGAAAACTGCCATCACCAAGTTCACCAGCGTGGACAAAAAGCTGACCGAGGAAGAAAAGAACACCGCCCTGAAGCAGATACTAGACAACGCCTTGATTGGTGGTGGTGTTACGGATGTATTTGCGCTTTGTGGCCTGGACAAACCCAACATAGGCCTGCTCTCCGAGGAGTTCCTGGAAGATGTACGGCAAATGCCCTACAAGAACTTTGCCGTGGAACTGCTGGAAAAGCTGCTGAAGGACGACATCAAGGCCAAGACACGCAACAACGTGGTGCAGGAAAAGAAATACGCTGACCGCCTCCAGGAGACGCTGCGCAAGTACAACAACCGTGGGATTGAAACAGCTCAAGTCATAGAAGAGCTGATCGCCATGGCCAAGCAGTTCCAGGCTGAAATGGAACGTGACGCAGCACTCGGCCTGAATCCTGATGAAGTGGCCTTCTACGATGCCCTCGCCAGCAACGAAAGTGCCGTGCGTGAGCTGGGTGACGAGATTCTGAAGAAGATCGCTGTAGAGATTACCGACAAGCTGCGCAAATCCACCACCGTGGACTGGCAGGTGCGGGAGAGCGTGCGAGCCAAGTTGCGAATTCTGGTGCGGCGAACACTGCAGCGTTACAAGTATCCACCTGATAAGGCACCTGCTGCTATTGAGCTGGTTATGGAGCAGGCTGAAGCTTTATCGAATCATTGGACGAGGTGAGTAATGAATTACTACACCGAGGCTTTCGATGGCCAGCTGGACAAGATCGAGATCTGCCGGCGGAGAGCACCGTACATAAGGAACCAAAAAGCCCCGCCAGCCGGGGCTTTTTTATGCCCCGCATATTAATTCCCCCCATAAAACCAAACCACACCTTGACGGATTTAGTTGCAAAAACTATGTTTCAGCAATAAGGAACACATTTTCCCGAACCGGGATGTAGTTCGCATTGGTGTAGAAGGGTCTTAAACGTTTGCGAACCGTTGCCCTCAACCACGCATGAGGATCAGACATGACGACATCAATGCGAACTGCTCAGTGGTCATTTAAAGCCCTGACGATAAGCCTGGTCGCCAGTGGCTTTTTGGTTACATTATCCGGCTGTGAAACCACCGGCAGCAAATCTCAGTCCAGTTCAAAAGCAACAACCGACCTTTAACAAACAAGCTCTCAATGCGTGAGTTTTGTCAACTTAATTGGTATTCATCCTAACTTTATGGCATTGTCGCGCCCCGCATCAGTGATAGTACTGATCCAAAATCAGTGGCTGCCGGTACAGACCGGCTCTGAATGGCAGCAAAAATCATCCTGAATGGCTTTGCCTGATATACCGGCAAGCAAAAGCAATTAAAGACAAAGGCTTCTTTTATGAAGAACGATAATCTCAAGCAAGGGGGGGATTATTCAATCGCCCAGCTTGGCGATCCGATAGTACTTACGCTCAGTGTGGGCTTTGTTCTGTTGTTCATTGGGTTTTCGCTGTTTGATCTCCAGGGCGTTGCTGATGTTATCAGCGGTGGCTTTGCCTGGACGGCCAAAATATTCGGCACCTATTTCCAGATGTTGCTGCTGGCAACCTTCTTTATTGCCATCGGCCTGGCCTGTACGCCGGCCGCCAAAGCGAAAATCGGCAACCTGGCCCAGCCAGAAATGAGCACCTTCCGCTGGCTCTCCATTATTATGTGTACCCTGCTGGCCGGTGGCGGTGTCTTCTTTGCCGCAGGCGAGCCCATCTATCACTTTGTGGTCACTCCGCCGGCCTTTGACACTGAACCAGGCACAGCGGCCGCTGTCTCCAATGCCATGGCGCAATCGTTCATGCACTGGGGATTCCTCGCCTGGGCCGTACTGGGTACGCTGGTGTCCATCGTTCTCGCCCACGCCCACTATGTGAAGGGCAAGCCCCTGCAGCCCAGAACCATTCTTTACCCGGTCTTCGGGGAGCGCATCATGAGCGGCTGGCTGGGCAGTGTGGTCGATGCCTGCTGTGTGATCGCCATTGTCGCCGGCACCGTTGGCCCTATCGGCTTCCTCGCCACCCAGATGAGCTTCGGTCTCAGTGAGCTCTTCGGCCTGACCGACGGCATCACCTCGCAGATGGCGATTCTTCTCGTTCTTGCTCTGATCTACATCACTTCCGCGATGACGGGCGTGCACCGGGGCATCCAGTTCCTCAGCCGGATGAACGTGTTCCTGGCTCTGGCCATTGCTGCCATTATCTTTGTGTTCGGCCCGACCCTGTACCTCACCAACACCTATTTCCAGAGCATGGGTGAGTATGTGTCGTCCTTTATGACCATGGTCTCCATGACGTCTGACACAGCTCCGGACTGGTGGATGCAGTGGTGGACCGTGTTCTTCTTCTCCTGGTTTATCGGCTATGCGCCGCTGATGGCGATCTTTGTGGCCCGTATTTCCCGGGGCAGGACCATCCGCGAGATGATTCTGGCGGTGGCTATTATGGCTCCGATCGCAACCACCATGTGGTTCACTCTGCTCGGCGGCTCAGGCATCTTCTATCAGCTCAACGGGGTCATTGACCTCACCGAAGCCCTGAATAACTTCCGCTTTGATGTGGCAACCCTCACCGTGGCTCAGGCACTGCCCGGCGGCGATTTCATGGCCCTGGCTATCCTGGTACTCACCACTGTGTTTGTGGCCACCACCGGGGATTCCATGAGCTACTCCATTGCAGTGGTAAGCTCCGGCCACGATCAGCCCAACACCTTTGTGCGGGCATTCTGGGGTCTGGCCATGGCAGTCACCGCCGGCATCCTGCTGTACATGGGAGCCGGACAGATCGGCGCACTTCAGCAGTTCATTGTGATTACGGCAATTCCTGTGTCCCTGATTATTCTTCCTTCTCTGTGGCAAGGCCCGAAAGCGGCCTATGCCATGGCACGGGAACAGGGGCTGATCAGCGATCAGAAAGCTGAGTTACCGGAAGCTGGATAACCCCGCTTCAGCCCTCCTGGTTAAAAGCACCCTGCTTCTGACCAGGAGGAGCTGACCCCCGCAGTTATCTTTCCTTATCCTGCAGCTCCTGCAGCACAAACGCCTGCATCGCCTGAGCTGCCGGGCTAAGCGCCCGATTCTCTGCCCTTACCAGCCCGATACGACGCACTACGCCTGGATCCTCTAGCGGGATAAAGCACAGGTTTTCATTGTGCTCGGGAAATGCCAGTCTTGGCAGAGTGGTAATTCCGGCTCCTGCCTCCAGCATGGCCGTCAGTGAAATCATGTTAGAAATATAAAACTCACTGTTTTCCACCATTTCCGCTGCTTCCGTGCTCATCAGTAACCGGGAAGTCCCATTTCCAATCAGTTTTTCACCCTGCAAGCTTTGCCAGTTTAATGACTTGAAGGCCGACAGCTTGTGGTCCTGACGACACACAACCCCTATGTTGTCCTCAAACAGGTGGGTGTACTCTAACTCTCCGTCATTCTGCCAGAGGCTGGTAATGCCCAGCTCCACCTCGCCGTGTGCCACCATCTGGCATACGTAAAAGGCATTCTCATCATGCAGACTGATATTAAGGCCCGGAAACTGTTCCAGAAACCGTGCCAAAAACGCTGGCATGATGCGGCTGGCCACAGAAGGCACGGTTGCAAGGTGGATATGCCCTTGTCGACCATTGGCATGGTTCACAACGTCTTTGGCCAGGCGGTCATGCTGGCCAATCAGATCACGGAACCTTGGTAAACAGTATTCCCCGAAAGGTGTGAGCCGGTTTTTCACGCCCCGCTCAAAAATATTCTGCCCAAGGCGCTGTTCCAGTTCCCGAACGGCCATGGACAGGGCCGGCTGGCTGCGGTGCAGTCTTCTCGCCGCCCCGTGGAAACTCCCCTCTTCAACCACGGTTATCACATAGCGTAGCGGCTGTATTTTCAACTCTGGCAACATGGCTTTCCACCTGATAAAAATTTCTTACCATATGATCTCTATTATTGATTATCCTTATTATTGCATCTTGGCTACCATGAATACACAACAACTAAGGAGGCATTTATGTCTAACTCACATCCGCTCTATATTCATGGTCAGTGGGTCGCCGGAGCCACCCGTATCAAGAACATCAACCCTTCCGATCTCAGCGACGTGATCGGCGAGTTTGATCAGGCCAGTTCCGAGCAGACAAAGGAAGCGATTCGTGCGGCCCAGGCGGGCTTTACTGACTGGAGCACCAGCGGCCTGGAACAGCGCTACGGGGTGCTCATGGCGATTGGCGACGAATTAATTGCCCGCAAGAACGAGTTAGGCGAACTGCTGTCCCGGGAAGAGGGTAAGCCGCTTGCTGAGGGTCAGGGTGAAGTTTACCGTTCGGGTCAGTTTTTCCACTACTACGCGGCCGAGGTACTGCGCCAGATTGACGAGCGTACCGAGTCTGTGCGTCCGGGAGTAGAAGTTGATACCCGGCGCGAACCTCTTGGCGTTGTCGGTATTATCAGCCCGTGGAACTTCCCGATGGCGACCGCCGTCTGGAAAATTGCACCTGCGCTGGCGTTTGGCAACGCGGTCGTCTTCAAACCTGCCAACCTGGTGCCGGCCAGTGCCTGGGAGTTGGCAAAAATCATCAGCAAGCAGGACCTGCCTGCGGGCACCTTCAACCTTGTAATGGGCTCCGGCAGCGATGTCGGCGAAACCCTGATCAACAGCCCGGATATACAGGCCGTCAGCTTTACCGGCTCTCTGGAAGTGGGCCGCCGGGTGGCTGCTGCTACCGTAGGCAACCTGGTGAAGTGCCAGCTGGAAATGGGCTCCAAAAACGCATTGGTGGTACTGGATGATGCCGACCTGGACCTTGCAGTAGAAGCTGCATTCAACGGTGCCTACTCCGGCAGTGGTCAAAAGTGCACGGCTTCTTCCCGGCTGATTGTAACGGATGCGGTGCATGATGAGTTTGTTGCAAAGCTGAAGGCGCGACTTGAGCAGGCAAAGGTCGGGCATGCGCTGGAAGAAGGCGTACAGATTGGCCCCATCGCCGACGAACGCCAGCTGGAGTCCAACCTGGCATGGATTGAGCGCGGCCAGAAAGAGGGCGCCACGCTTGCCTTTGGCGGCTCGCGAGTGGAGGTGGATACTGAAGGCTACTATATGGCCCCGGCACTGTTCACCGACACATCCAATACCATGGCGATCAACCGTGAGGAAGTATTCGGTCCCATTGCCTGTGTGATCCGGGTGCCGGACTATGAAACCGCACTGGCAACTCTGAACGACACCCAGTATGGACTTACCGCGGGCATTATTACCAACTCTCTCAAGTATGCATCCGACTTCAAGGCGCGTGCGCAGACCGGGTGTGTCATGGTGAACCTGCCCACAGCTGGCACTGATTATCACGTGCCTTTTGGCGGCCGCAAAAACTCCAGCTTCGGCCCCCGGGAACAGGGTCAGTATGCCCGTGAGTTCTACACGGTTGTTAAAACCTGCTACGTGCGGGCCTGAGAGAAGGAGGAACGCCATGCTCACAATTGATGGACTGCAGTACTCCAACTGGTCCCGGGAGATTTTTGAGCAAATGCACGCCGGGGGTGTCTCAGCGGTGCATGCGACTCTGGTGTATCACGAAAATACCCGGGAAACCCTGTCCCGCTTCGGTGACTGGAACCGGCGGTTTGAGGAGCACAGCGACCTGATCATGCCGGTATATGAAGCCGCCGACATCGAGCGGGCGCGCGAATCCGGCCGTGTGGGGGTGTTTTTTGGCGCTCAGAACTGCTCTCCCATTGAGGATGACATCGACATGATCGCTGTCATGCGCCGGCTTGGTCTGCTGATTATGCAGTTGACCTATAATAACCAGAGCCTGCTGGCGACGGGTTGTTACGAATCGGAAGACCCCGGTATCACGCGGTTTGGACGCCAGGCGATTGAGGAGATGAACCGGGTGGGCATGATTATCGATATGTCCCACAGCTCGGAACGATCCACCCTGGAGGCAATCGAAGTCTCCAGCAGGCCGGTGATTATTTCCCATGCCAACCCGGCATCGTTTCACCCGGCCAAACGCAATAAATCAGACACGGTGTTGAAAGCCATTGCCGAAAGTGGCGGGTTGCTGGGTTTCTCGGTCTACCCTTTCCATCTGAAGGATGGTCCGGACTGCACCCTGGAAAGCTTTTGCAACATGGTTGCAGACACAGCGGATCTGATGGGTATCGACCATATTGGCATTGGAACCGACCTGTGCCAGGGACAGCCTCAGTCGGTCCTGGACTGGATGCGCAACGGCCGTTGGTCGAAACAGATGGACTTTGGTGAAGGCAATAAAAACAATGCCGGATGGCCCAGGCCACTGTCGTGGTTCAAGGATAACCGGGACTTCCCGACCATTTCCGAAGGCCTGCGACAGAAAGGATTTTCTCAGGAAGAAATTGAAAAAATCATGGGTCGCAACTGGTTACAACAACTGAAAATCGGCACGGAGCCCTGCACTTAACAGGCAGGGCCCTACATAAGACCGAGGCTGCCATCAAAGCTACCTAAAAACAAAAAAAGGTAAGTGTGATGAAAAATAACAACCTTAAGTCAGGCGGAGACTACTCTATTGCCCAGCTGGGTGATCCGGTGGTGCTTACGCTCAGCGTTGGATTTATCGTTCTGTTCGTGGGGTTTTCTTTATTTGACCTCCAGGGCGTTGCTGATCTTATCAGCGGTGGCTTCGCCTGGACGGCCAAAATATTCGGCACCTATTTCCAGATGTTGCTGCTGGCAACCTTCTTTATTGCCATCGGCCTGGCCTGTACGCCGGCCGCCAAAGCCAAAATCGGCAACCTGGCCCAGCCAGAAATGAGCACCTTCCGCTGGCTCTCCATTATTATGTGTACCCTGCTGGCCGGTGGCGGTGTCTTCTTTGCCGCAGGCGAGCCCATCTATCACTTTGTGGTCACTCCGCCGGCCTTTGACACTGAACCAGGCACAGCGGCCGCTGTCTCCAATGCCATGGCGCAATCGTTCATGCACTGGGGATTCCTCGCCTGGGCCGTACTGGGTACGCTGGTGTCCATCGTTCTCGCCCACGCCCACTATGTGAAGGGCAAGCCCCTGCAGCCCAGAACCATTCTTTACCCGGTCTTCGGGGAGCGCATCATGAGCGGCTGGCTGGGCAGTGTGGTCGATGCCTGCTGTGTGATCGCCATTGTCGCCGGTACCGTTGGCCCTATCGGCTTCCTCGCCACCCAGATGAGCTTCGGCCTCAGTGAGCTCTTCGGCCTGACCGACGGCATCACCTCGCAGATGGCGATTCTTCTCGTTCTTGCTCTGATCTACATCACTTCCGCGATGACGGGCGTGCACCGGGGCATCCAGTTCCTCAGCCGGATGAACGTGTTCCTGGCTCTGGCCATTGCTGCCATTATTTTTGTGTTCGGCCCGACCCTGTACCTCACCAACACCTATTTCCAGAGCATGGGTGAGTATGTGTCGTCCTTTATGACCATGGTCTCCATGACGTCTGACACAGCTCCGGACTGGTGGATGCAGTGGTGGACCGTGTTCTTCTTCTCCTGGTTTATCGGCTATGCGCCGCTGATGGCGATCTTTGTGGCCCGTATTTCCCGGGGCAGGTCCATCCGTGAGATGATTCTGGCGGTGGCTATTATGGCTCCGATCGCAACCACCATGTGGTTCACTCTGCTCGGTGGCTCAGGCATCTTCTATCAGCTCAACGGGGTCATTGATCTCACCGAAGCCCTGAATAACTTCCGCTTTGATGTGGCAACCCTCACCGTGGCTCAGGCACTGCCCGGCGGCGATTTCATGGCCCTGGCTATCCTGGTACTCACCACCGTGTTTGTGGCCACCACCGGGGATTCCATGAGCTACTCCATTGCCGTCGTAAGCTCCGGCCACGACCAGCCCAATACGTTTGTACGGGCATTCTGGGGTCTGGCTATGGCTGTCACCGCCGGGATCCTGCTGTACATGGGAGCCGGGCAAATCGGCGCTCTGCAGCAGTTCATTGTGATTACGGCAATTCCTGTGTCCCTGATTATTCTTCCTTCTCTCTGGCAAGGCCCGAAAGCGGCTTATGCCATGGCGCGGGAACAACACATAATTCCTGAGTAAGCTCGGAACAACCGCCCGTACAGGCAAGGGTGATATTATGATTTCAGCGACAGTTACGTCCACACCGGACAGCCTCCGCCCAGCCAGCGAGGTAATGAAGCTGGAACGGCTGGGTAGCATGTTTGCCAGCAGGCTCAGTTTTGTCCGCTCGCTGATGCGAAAAATGATCAGCGAGCGCTGGCAGATTGTGAACACAGTGTTTGACCTGGACAGTGAAGGCCACGGCCTTGCGATTTATCGCATTACCACCCCGGCAAACTGTTACCACTGTGTCGTTTTCTCCAGAAACCTGACACCGGAGCAGCGTACAGACCGGGTAATTGCCGAAGCCTGGGATGTCACCTTTGCTATGCTTGAAGGTGAGGTGGAAGATACGTTGCTTGAGCAGATGGAGGCCAATGTGCCTTTGCAGGAGGCCGGACGCCAGCACCCCAGGGTTCTGGTGCTGTCCCGGGCCAACAGAAGCCTGCGCAACTTCAGCCAGTTTGTCGATGCTCTGGCCGCTGGCCGGCAGCCGGATCCGGCCTGGCTGACCGCCGTAGGCTATCTTTACCGAACCACCGCCGTCTATGGCAATGGCAAGTTTGGTATTGCCGACTTTGCACGGCTTGAACGAAACCCGGATTTCAATCGTCCGTTCGCCGCGCAGATGCTGGCCGTCTATGTATTGCGCCAGTTCTCCATTGAGCAGCTCAATCACCTGGCCAGAGTACAGTCGCCCCAACATGCGGTACCACTGCACTCCGAACTGGAACGCTATCTGGGTATCGGCAATTCCACAGGGCTGGGTATGGCACCCTTCCTGATCAACCACCCGCAGCTGATCCAGCAATGGGTGTACAGCCGGGAGCGGGCACTGGCTTATGTTCGCAAGGAGCCCGCGACTGAACAGACACGTACCCGGCTACGCGCACTGATGGCCAGGGCATTGAAACACCTGCAACAGTCACAAACAGAAGACGGGGAACAGTCACTGCGTAATCAGGAAACTGCCCGTTCCATCGCAGAAAGTATCGACTGGCTGGACAGGACACCGGCACACCCGGAGCTTTACGAAGAGCTTATCCAATGGGCCAGATCCCACTGTTCTCTGGAGGCCCAGGAGCTGGTGAACACCTTGTTGATCGAGTTATACCCGGACTTGGTGGACAGCTTGGATGATGAATTCGGTTGCCGGGAAACCATGGACCTGCAACCGGATATGAAAGCCCGGCAGCTGAAAAACCTGATTGAGGAGAAGTTCGACTGGGCGCTGAGCTACCGGGAAGATAGCGCCGCGGATAATTACTGGTTCTGGTACCGCTCTGTCGAAAAAGAGGAACCCAGGCTGGGTGTGCGTGGTTCTGAGTCCGGCGCAGAGAAGGAGCTTTCTCTGGCCATCGGCCCCCGAATCAGCCTGTGTTATACCAGACTCACGCAATTCCTTGAGCACAACCCGAACGCCATGGTCGTGGAGTTCCTGCTGCACCACCCGGGACAAAAAGAATGTGTGCGCCGGATTCAGACAATGGGCGAGACGCCCTACGGTGAGATCCGTGCAAACCTCTGGCATAAAGACATGAAGCCCATGCACCTGCTAAGGACCAAGCTCTCGTTTTTCGGTGCCAGCCGCTTTGATCCAAAATCCGACCGCTGGGTGCGGATCACCCTGTTCCAGGGCGCCCCTCTGCCCCGGGAACTGGTTCATCCGAAGCGCTCGCTGGAGCAACTGGATGACTGGGGGTTCCCGCTGGAGCCCGAGCTTGATGACAACCGCAAGGTTTATGGTGATGCACAATGAAAGTCTCATTCAACGAATTGCAGGGGCTGTCCCGGAAAGCCTTCATAGCTATTGGCTTTGATGAAGGTGATGCCAATGACGCCGCCGAGATGGTGGCCTGGATGGAAGCCCACGGGCTGGATGGTATCGCGGCACTCAGGAAAGGCCTGGATTTTCTGCTGAACGAAGACAAGTCCCAGCCCCCCAGGCTGATCTACCAGGACGCGGATTTATGTGTGGTCGATGCCCAGCACAAAACCGTACTCGGCCACGCCAGTCTGGCTATTGAGCTGGGTTACGCAAAGTGTCGTGCCAGAGGTCTGTCGGTGACGAAAATCCGCCACTGTCATAACCGCATGCTGATTGTGGGATACCTGTCACGCATTGCCCGACGCAACATGAGTGTGACCGCATTCTGGCGCAACTCCCACGAGCCGTTGACGGAAATTCTGGTGAGCTTTAGATCGGGTGAGGCAGAGCCGGAAATATGTATGTACGGCCTGCCGTCAACACCGGATGACACAGAGCCAAACAACGGTATAACACTGGTAATGGTGAACCATGTCGACCTGTTGCCGGACCTCAAACCCGAGGCACCGGCAAACGATCTGATTCTGCAAAACCGCGCTGCCATGCTCGACTGGCAGGAGCGCTCATTGGTGGATGGCATAGACGTAGACACAGAACTTTGGGAGCGCTTGAAGCTGCTGGCAACAAAAATGCTGGTGGAAACATCCGACGACTCACGCCAGGGCGCAGGCGCCGGCACAACCGATAATGACTAAGGACGTGCCTATACCGTTGTTCCCTCAGCGGCTGTGCTTGATCCTTACTGCATCCTGATTTAACAGATGATCGTAAGACGCAAGCCTGCTATCTTCTGCAGCTGTCGCACATGAAACACTCTTGATGGTATTTTGCCTCGTCGGGACTCTCTGTAAGGATCAGGCTATGACCAGCACAACCAAGCAACTTCAAAAGCTGCTGCTATTTCAATTGTCGGGCACCCGGCTATTCGGGATTGGTACACTGAAGATTCGGGAAATCCTGCCTTTCAGGCCTCTGGCAAGACTCCCACACAGCCACCCTGCTATTGCCGGTGCCATCAGCTTTCGTGGTTCCTCGGTACCGGTCATTGATATGGCTGCCGCTGTCGGATACCCACAGCTTACACCCGAAGAACTGAACACAGCCTCTATTATAATAACGGATGTTCAACGTCAGGAGATTGGATTTGTCGTGCGCGGCGTACAACAAATCATCGAAGCCGACTGGAAGAAGGTAAAAGCACCTCCTGCTGCGCTGGGTGACCGGGCATTCATTACCGGCTTGCTGGATATAGATGGCGATATCATTCAGCTGCTGGATCTGGAGTTGCTGTTGGCTAATGTGTACCCGGAGTCTCTTGAAACGCCAGATGTCGCACTCACAGATGTGCAAAGCGAGACATTAAAAGCCCTCAATATTCTACTGGTGGACGATTCTCGTGTTGCCAGAAAGCAACTGTGTGATGCGCTGGATACAAAAGATATTTCTTATCAGGTTACCAGTAATGGCGATGACGCACTGCAATCTCTGGTGGACAATAACGACAACCAGGCGCCAATCGATATTCTGGTGAGTGATATTGAAATGCCAGGGCTGGATGGCTATGAGTTGGCGTTTAACGTAAGGGATAACAGCGCGCTAAAGCAGCCTTACATTATTCTGCACACATCCCTGAATAGTGAGATGAGTCTGAGTTATGCCAATCAGGTAGGGGCTGATGAGGCGCTTACAAAGTTTGATGCGGATGAGCTGTTACAGGCCATGCTCAGAGGGGCTCACCAGTCAGGATAGCAGGCTCATGCCTGTTATCCCTCGGATTCTGGCGGCCTGGCTTGTAGCTCTCCCGCCGGAACGCGATTCTGCCCCCAGCTCCGGTAAACACGCGCCGTCACCCGCTGCAGCTCGTCTGTTCCTACGTCGGCCAGTTCACCCCGCTCCAGCGGGTCAAAGTGAAATATATACAACCGGGATGCGAACTGCTCAAACGGCAGAGAGGCTTCACCAAACCTTTCGCCGCAGCCCTCCGTGCTTACCTGCACATCATCACCCCAGCTCTGGCCACTGTCGTTATTCGGGTTGTAGAAATACGCGCGCATTTCCCCTTCCGGGTCCAGTGCCACCCGCAAGATGGTAATTGCGTGCCAGCCAATAAAGCGTGCAGCCCGGTCGGTTACAGCAATGCCTGCGGGCTGGGGGTGTATCAAAGGCTGATTGCCATTGTAATAGGGATGATAACTGGCGTAGAAGTGCCGTATAAAGCCTTCCAGATCGTGCAGATTGCCGGTGGCCACATCCACATTGATGGCAAATCCCCGCCCTGCGGACCAGCCATGAAACTCCGGGTTTACCCACCTGTGGGGATCGCCCTCCCGACCGATACACATACGCCCCATTTCAGCGTATATCCGGTCCAGGTGGGGCACCACCACCAGTGAAACCGGATCCAGATCAAAGGTCACTTCCGAAGCCACGCCGCCAAGGCTGTGGGCCGACGATACCGGCTCTCCCTCAAAGTGCATGATAATTTCATTATCCCGGGCCGCCCAGGCCACCATCTGTAACAGGTAATCCGGGTCATTGTAGGCCCACATGGACAGAGCCCGTGCCGACTGGCAAGTGGGGTTGTTACCCTGACCAACACCCAGAGGCTGCCCCAGCATGGACAGCACACCCTGAATCAGCCATGCGCCTGCCTGGGGCTCGTAGCCATTGGCCAGCTGAAGGCGCTCCCGGGCTTGATGGCACAGGTTTAGCCGGACCTGTCGCCACAGCGCAGGCGCCACTGGCGGCTGGTAGAGAATACCCCGCTCCAGCATCAGCGCCATACCATACAGGCCCTGTGCGGTCTCCGGGAAAATGCCTTCTGTGACGAGCGCGTGCACCAGCTCCCGATAGCACAACAGACAGTCCCGCCCGGTGCTGGACAAGCCCAGTGCTTCACTGAGCAGATTATCCTGCTCTTGCAGTATATGGCGCACAAACGTCGCATGATAGGGTGAAACCAGACCGGTGTCGTGCATGGAGCGGGCAAAGCCGGTAGCTTCACTCTGCAAGGCCTGCCCGTCCATGGAGTCCAGGCGCTGTTGATAAATCACAGTACCCGGATCCTCGCTGCTCCCCCGTGTCGGGCCGTACAAGCTCGAGATCAGCCGATCAGCCCCGCGCCCGGCGCTGCCAAGATCGGCCCCCGGCTCGGCACGGCAAATGGCAATCTGGGTGATCATCTTGCGAACATCACCCACCTGGATGGGCCGTTGCTGCAAAATTCGCCAGATTTCCTCAACCAGGCTGTCTATAACATATTCATAGCCAATGTGACGGGCTACGTGCTGGACAATATGCTGGCTGACCAGAGCCAGCCGGCCCTGCTCCCGTTCAGCTTCACCTGCCATACCAAACAACAGTCCCAGGTTAATTGCCAGGACCTGAGTGAGGTAATGGTGCGCCTGCTCGGCAGACACCGACGGATGTATATACGCTCCCCGCGCAACAGCCAGCAGTCGCAACTCACTAAGCGCTTCCACAATCACTGTGTCAGCATTGGGGCTTTGCAACGACTGGGTCGTCAGTGACGGCAGCAGTATGGCGGGCTCTGCCCAGTCGGTGCCCTCAAACACACCCGCTTTTTCCAGGCGCTCGGCTTGTTCCTCGATAACGGCACAGCCTTCCGGCTGCATCAGAATCCTACGGGCAAGGTCAAACACCCGCGGTAGTTTGCCTACCCTGGCAAAGGGCCGGCTTTCTTCCAGCGCCAGAACTGCGTCGTCCAGCCTTTGCGCCAGCTTGTCGAGATTAACAGCTTGCGCTGTGTTGTCCGATTGGTGATCACTCAAGCGGTGTCCCTCAGGGCCTGCATAAAACCCGTTTAATGGAATGCATCGCCCGATTATACATAGAAATCCAGATCTTCCTGATGCTTCAGCAGATCCCGCATTATGTATGGGTCTTCACCGAAGAAATACACCAGGCCCCAGTGGGTCCCGAATGCTGTGCGTTTGGTAACCGTTTCTTCCAGCGGCGGCGTCAGCTCGTGGGACTCAAAATAGTCGTGGTTCTCGGTTTCTTCGGGGATCTCCAGCTTGCTGACCACCCGACGGCGCGGGTACACGCCAAAACAACCGGCGTAGCCTTTTGCATCCTCAACTTCCTTGGGGAAAAATGCCTGAATTTCTTCGGCGGTGGTTTTGGGATCAAATGCAAGGATAAGTCCCTGGTATGCGTTGAAGCCGTAGGCTCTTTCAAGCAGCTCGAAAACCTTGAACCCGGGCGGCCGGTAGGCCACTTCACCAAAGTACATGGTGCTGTCGCTGGTTACAAAGTATTCGGGATGGAGGAAGCCAAACTCGATGTCGAACGTCTTGATGAGTTTTTCAATCTCGCCCCGGATCTGATCGCGGTATTTTTCAAGGTCGGGCGTGGCTGGCACAAAGACGGAATAGCCCAGGGTGACGTACTCGGAAATATTCAGGAAAGCTATCTTGCCATTGTGAACCCAGGCTTCTACTGCAAATTCCCAGCCGTCCAGGTGAGATTCCATCAGTACCGGAAATTCTTCCTCGGGAATGGTGTCTACTTCATCCGGGGTGCGGATCACCCGGTGACCGAGGCAGCCTGCTTTGTCAAAGGCTTTGAGGTGAATCGGGTCATTGGGGTCGCCATCAAGCTTTAGCAGAGTCTGGTTGACCCGTTTCAGAAAGCGGACAACGTCGCCCTTGTCGTGGGCTTCTTCAAAGATACCCACACGTATACCACCAAGCTGGGCCCGCCGCTTCATCAGTGCCTTATCACGCAGCAACATGGCCTGGCCCAGCAAGCGCGGTTTATCCATGAGTACCGAATTGATTGCGCCCGCCCACTCCACGGTTTCTTCAAACAAGGGGATGGAAACGTTTACACCCATATCCTTGAGTGTTCTGGCAATTTCGAAAGAGCGGTCGTTGAGACGCTCGAAATTCCAGGGCACGTAAGGAATCCCGTGCTCCTCGCAATAAGGCTCCGCCCAGTCAGGGGCGACCACTACGTAGCGGCGGTCGAATTTGTCGGCGGCTTCTACGGCATTAAGGCTCCAGCCGAGAAGAGCAATATAGCCCTTCTCCGGATTATATTTATGCTTACTCATGGGCAGGCTCCTTCCTTCAGGGCAATGTACCCTTCACCCTACGCCGATACATGAGAAGCGCAAACAATTTTTAACTATAAGTGCAAATGCACCCTGAATGAATCAGCCCAGTTTCAGGGTAGAGAGCGTTCTTTCTCTCACTTTCGTTAACAAGGCCTCATCGTCAACGAGGGACTGACCGTATGAGGGTACCAGCATCTTCATCCGCTCCTGCCACTCGGGAGTCTGCAGCTTTTTCGGGAAGCAGCGTTCAATAACACTGATCATGGCATTCGCGGCGGTAGATGCTCCCGGTGAAGCCCCAAGCAACGCTGCCAGAGTGCCGTCTTTTGCGGCCACTATCTCTGTGCCAAACTCCAGCTTTCCGCCGCCGCCTTCAGCCTGTTTGATAATCTGCACACGCTGACCGGCACTGCGCAGCGTCCACCTGTCTTCCCGGGCTTCCGGGAAAAAATTACGCAGCGACTTGATCCGGTCGCTATGGGACTGGAATACCTCGCCAATCAGATAACGGGTGAGATCCATGTTGCTTTTGCTCACCGACAACATGGGTTTCAGGTTTGTGCTGCGCACGGAACCAAAGAGATCAAAAAGAGAGCCCTGCTTCAGGAAGCGGGTGGTGAAACCTGCAAATGGACCAAACAACAGCGCCGGCTCACCATTGATAATCCGGGTGTCCAGATGGGGCACCGACATGGGGGGCGCCCCTATAGGGGCCTTGCCATAGACTTTGGCATGGTGTTGCTCCACAGCACTGGGCTCACGGCAGACCAGCCATTGACCACTGACAGGAAAGCCACCGTAGCCCCGAGCCTCCGAAATTCCGGACTTTTGCAGCAACGGCAGGGCGCCGCCACCCGCTCCCAGAAATACGAATTCGCTTTCCAGCTTGGTCTGTTCGCCTGTGTGCTGGTTTTTTACTCTCAGCTTCCAGCGGCCGTTATCACGCTGGTCTATATAATGCACCGGACTGCTCAGCATCAGTTCAAAATTAGGCTGACTTTGCAGATACTCCACCATGCTGCGCGTCAGCGAACCAAAGTCTACGTCAGCGCCGTGGCGAATCCGCGTTGCGGCTACCCGCTGCATAGGGTCACGACCCTGGACAACCAGAGGCATCCACTCTTCCAGGTCTTTCGGGGACTCTGTGTACTCCATCTCACGGAACAGGTGATGGGCGCTGAGGCGCTCATAGCGGCGCTTGAGATAGGCCACATCCTTGTCTCCCCAGACAAAGCTCTGGTGGGGTGTCCGGTTTATGAATTTTGTGGGATCAGGCAGCATGCCCTGTTCTACCAGATGCGACCAAAGCTGCAGAGAAACCTCAAACTGGGCGTTAATCTGAAGGGCCCGTTCAATGGCCACATCCCCATCCCCGGTTTCGGGCGTATAATTCAGTTCGCAGTATCCTGCGTGTCCGGTTCCTGCGTTGTTCCATCCGTCCGTACTTTCATGGGCAACGTGATCCAAACGTTCCAACATGACAATGTTCATGGACGGATCCAACTGCCTTAGCATTACGCCGAGGGTGGCACTCATCACACCACCGCCGACCAATACTACATCTGCCTGTTTCACGGCCATCGGTATTTTATCCTAGCTGGTATTGAGCTTCCCCCCTCCACGATCAGCAGAGAGGTCTGTCGGATGCAGGCAAGTCGCGAGGTAAGATGCGTTGCCTTGAGCGTCCGTTGTGTGCGCGCAATTATCCGGATTTTAGCAAGAATAGACACTGCCATAATTAGCGGATATGCAGCGATGCGCAGACTGCGCTACAGTTTAGCGGTTATTCGGTTAGCATACGAACTGTGGCTTGAGCGGGGTTATAAGTAATAATCCGGATATCAACGGCTGGCGATTCTCCCCTCTTTACTGCCGGATATCACCGTAACTTTAGTCGTAGCCAATGCGCCCGCCGCCAGCACTCTTCTTCAGAAAGGGCTGACCTCAACCGTTAATATGCGGTATCTTGCACACCTTTCTGGTGCTTTACCCCTGTTTACTCCGGGGCTTTCAGGCTCCTGCATTTTCAGAAGTTATATAACTGAGGCGAATCTATGGGAATGGCTATTGGCGCAATCATCGCCGGCCTGGTATTGCTGGTCTGGAGTGCGGACAGGTTTGTTGAGGGCGCAGCCGCAACCGCCCGACATCTGGGAATGCCAGCCTTGCTGATTGGCATGGTTATTATCGGATTCGGCACATCAGCACCGGAACTCGCCGTGTCGGCCATGGCGGCGGCAGATGGTAACCCGGGGCTTGCGCTGGGCAATGGTTATGGCTCAAATATTACAAACATTGCGCTGATTGTGGGGCTTACAGCGTTGATTGCCCCTATTACTGTTCATTCCCAGGTCCTCCGGAAAGAGTTGCCCCTGCTGGTTGTTCTTACCCTGATCGCCGGTGTGCAATTGCTGGATGGTGAGCTTTCACGCCTGGATGGCTGGATTCTTCTGGGTGTCTTTGCTCTTGTGATGGGCTGGTCCATCTTTCAGGGAATGCGAGGCAAGGACGATGCACTGTCCGGTGAAACCGATGCAGAGCTGGGCCCTGACCTGATGACCATGAAAGCTGCCATTGTCTGGCTGATTATCGGCCTGATACTGCTCGTCGCCAGCTCCCGCCTTCTGGTCTGGGGGGCTGTCACCATTGCTCAGAGTCTGGGCGTCAGCGATCTGGTCATCGGCCTGACCATTGTCGCTATTGGCACATCTCTACCCGAGCTGGCCTCTGCCCTGGCCGCAATCCGCAAGAATGAACATGACCTGATTCTGGGCAATATCCTGGGCTCAGGGATCTTCAACACGCTTGCGGTTGTCGGACTGGCCGCCGCAATCCAGCCTTTGTCAGTTGCGCCGGAGGCACTGTACCGGGACTGGACAGTGATGCTGGCTCTGACCGTTGGCTTGCTGATTATGGGCTTTGGTGCAACTGGCTGGCGTAAAATCATCAGCCGGCTTGACGGTGCCTTGCTTGTGCTGGTGTATGTTGGCTACACCGGCTATCTGCTTTCCACGGTTGTGGCTGCCAGCGCAGGCTAGCAACAACAACCGCGTTCAAACACGCCTTAACTGTTCTCCTGGAACGTCAATGCCACAGAGTTCAGGCAGTAGCGCTGGCCGGTTGGGGGAGGCCCGTCCGGAAATACGTGCCCGAGATGGCTGTCACACCGAACACAGCGCACCTCTGTGCGCGTCATTCCCAGGCTTGTGTCCTCAATGTAGCGGATGTGTTCTTTATCAAACGGCTGAAAAAAGCTGGGCCAACCGGTGCCGGAATCAAACTTCGTATTTGAGCTGAATAAAGGAAGGTCACACAGCCGGCAGTGATAGACTCCTTCAAGTTTATTATCCAGCAGGTTGCCGCAAAACGGCGGCTCTGTGCCGTGATCCAGCAAAATCTTGCGCTCTTCAGCGGTCAGACTGGCCGCCTTTTCTTCTGTCTGCGCCTCCGTCAGGGGCGTCAGGTCATAACCTGTCGCTGAACTGCTCATACTGTCTCTCCTCAGACCTGTTTTTCGCTGGAATCAGTGTACTCCGGCTTGAGCCGGTCACTGAAACCGTCAATAAGCTTTTCCATTTTCGGGGCTGCAACCGCCATGATGTACGGCTGGTGCGGGTTCCGTGCCGCAAAGTTCTGATGCTCGTCCTCCGCGGGATAAAAAGCATCCAGAGGCTCCAGAGTCGTTACGATTGGGTCGGGGTACACGCCTGCTTCATCAAGCTGGTTTATATAGGCTTCGGCTACGCGTTTCTGCTCCGGAGATTCATAAAACACGGCAGAACGGTACTGCGTTCCCCGGTCGTTACCCTGACGATTGAGCTGGGTGGGGTCGTGCGCCACCGAGAAAAACACCCGCAGCAACTCGCCATAGCTGATTTCAGCGGGGTTATAGCGCACACTCACTGCTTCTGCATGGCCTGTCGTGCCTGTACAGACAGCATGGTAATTCGCGGTTTCCCGGGAGCCGCCAGCGTACCCGGACTCCACCCGGGTGACGCCATCCAATGCCAGAAAAACCGCTTCCACACACCAGAAGCAACCGCCGGCAAGAACCACTCTTTGTTCACCGTCGCCGGCAGGCAGGTTCTGCTCCGGCTCCGGAAAGCGGCTGCGAGGCACACTCAGGCCGGGAATATTGCACGATGATGTCATAATGACCTCTGCTTGAAGCTGTGACTGATTACTCTGTACCGATTGTGAATGTTATGTCGTCGGCTTGCATCCGTTCTATTGCCTATCATAATGTGAACTGGCGCCAGTAGACAGGCTGCACAACCCGGCCTTAACTCAAAGGAGCCCGGATGACCTTATCGGCCCCCGAAACGGAAGATCAGGACGAGCTTCTGGAATACCGCCTTAGCCTCAGGCTGGGCCCGGTTCACGCCCGCCAGCGTCTGGGTATTGAGCGCGAAGCGGAAGCCAGGGTGCTGGGCCGGAAGCGCTCCTCCTTTCATCTGGAAAACCTGACATCCGCCCCAGGCTTTATCCGCTTTTGCCTGCGGATTTCCGGTCTCCTCGGACGTGGACAGGCTAACAGCCGACGTCTCGATACCGCCCGTAACCGCTTTCATTTGCCCGGCCTGCCCGGAGAGTTCGAAGGCTTTCGCATACTGCACCTGACAGACCTTCATGTGGATATGGATGAAGCCAACCTGCAGGCTGTTATACACCAGGTTTCGTCACTGGATTATGACCTTTGCGTGCTCACAGGTGACTACCGAAAAGATACCCGGGGCCCGATTGACGCCACACTTGACGGTATGGCGCGCCTGCGCGAGGTCATCCGGGGTCCGGCTTACGCTGTGCTGGGCAACCATGACAGTGTGCGTATGGTTCCCGCTCTGGAAGATATGGGGTACTCACTGCTGATGAATGAAATGGTTCCGCTTGAGCGCAACGGTGAGCAACTGTACCTCGCCGGGGTCGATGACCCGCACTTTTACAAGGTACATAACCTGCAACGGGCGGGCGATGACATCCCCCCCGGCGGCACCAGTCTCCTGCTCAGCCACTCCCCCGAAATCTGGCGCGAAGCCGCCCACGCCGGTTATGACATGTTCCTGTGTGGCCACACCCATGGCGGCCAGATCTGCCTGCCTGGCGGCATTCCTCTGACTCTGGATGCCGACTGTCCGCGTCATCTGGGCCGTGGGTATTGGCGTGTAAACGGCATGCAGGGGTATACCTCACCCGGAGCGGGCACCTCTGTGGTGAACGTCCGCCTGAACTGCCCGCCGGAAGTGACCCTTCACACGCTCACCCGCGGTCCCTCTCAGTGAGGCTGGTGCCGGATGCCCAAACGGTAGAGAATAGGTGATATCCACATATTGGCAAGTGCAAAGAGCACCACAACAAGCAACCCCGTCCAGACCTCAGTGAGCCCCCAGCCGATAGCCAGCAACATCGGGAGAGCCGCTTCCGGCACCTGGTCCAGCCAGGGCATACGGGCGCTGGGCTTTAAGCCCAGCCGGCGCTTGATAAAGCTGCTGAGCAAGTCACCGGCAAGCGCGAGCACGCCAAAAAGCAGGCCGAAAACAAACCCCGGGCCTGCCGCAAGGGCATAAAGCGCACAGCACAGGGCGCCCGACAGGATTCCCCGCCAGGTTTTGCTTTTCCCAAGCAACGGACGGCCATCAAACCAACGCCGCCCCCCATCCACCGGGGCAGACCAGCGCTGCCGGAAAACCTTGGCTGCGACCACTGGCGCACCATTTGCCAGCACCAGCATCACAAACAAATTCAGGGTTATCAGCAAACGCCGTCGCTCCTTGCCTGTTCAGCTTATGTGTTTCCACCCTGGGCCAGTTTGAGCGGATCCATCAACTGCTCCAGTCGTTCCCGGCTCAGGCCACTTCGCTCTTCTGCCACATCAATCACCGGACGGCCGGTGTTGTAGGCCTCCCGGGCAATCTCCGCAGCCAGACTGTAACCAATTTCCGGGTTCAGTGCTGTTACCAGCACCGGGTTACGCCCAACTCCGGCATCCAGAGCCTCGGTATTAACGGTGAAACCCGCAATTGATTTGTCCGCAAGCATACTGGTGGCATTTGCCAGAAGGCCGATCATGTCCAGCAGGTTACCGCCGACAAGCGGCAACATCACATTCAGCTGGAAGTTGCCGGACTGCCCAGCCACGGCATTGGCGCTGTCCAGCCCGATCACCTGGGCTCCGACCATTGCTACAGACTCCGGAATGACCGGGTTAACCTTGCCCGGCATAATGCTGCTGCCCGGCTGCAAGGCCGGCAGACTGATCTCTGTCAGCCCATGAATCGGGCCACTGTTCATCCAGCGCAGGTCATTGGCTATCTTGGTAAGCACAATGCCCAGTCCCCGCAGTTGCGATGACAGTGCGACCGGCCCATCCACTGCGCTCAGACCCACAAACTTATGATCCATCGTGCGGAATGGGTAGCCACTGCCGGCTTTCAGGAACTTCACAAACTGACGCGAAAATTCCGGCAGCGCGTTTACGCCTGTCCCTACAGCAGTCCCGCCCTGGGGCACAGCAAGCAGCTCCTCAACCACCGTCTCCAGACGCTTTTCTACAGCCAGTATCTGCTCCCGCCAGGTGCGCAGCTCCTGGCCCAGCGTAATGGGCATGGCGTCCATCAGGTGCGTACGCCCGGTTTTTACCTGTTCAGAAAGCAGGGCTTCACGCTCGTAAATGACGCCACGTAAATGGCTGAGTGCAGGAAGCAACTGTTCCATCACTCCGGTCACACAGCTGATGTGAATGGCGGTCGGAATCACATCGTTGGAGCTTTGGCTCATATTCACGTGATCGTTAGGGTGCACCTTTACCCCGTTACCAACCGCAATCGCGGCAATGACTTCGTTCACGTTCATGTTGGTGCTGGTACCCGACCCTGTCTGGTAACGGTCAACCGGAAACTGATCCGTATACTCGCCCTGGATAAGTGCACGGCAGGCATCAGTAATCGCATCACAGTGGTTGCTATCCAATAGCCCGAGACTGGCGTTGGCCTCTGCGGCCGCCTGTTTAACACGTGCTACAGCGATAATAAACGCCGGTGGCATTGGCTGGCCACTGACCGGAAAGTTATCCACGGCTCTCTGGGTCTGAGCGCCCCAGAGCGCTGCCGCAGGGACATGGACCTCGCCCAGACTGTCGCTCTCTACTCGTGTTGCCTTGTCTGCTTCACTGGACTCATTTTGATTCATGGTACCTCCTGTATTTCTGTTACCGGCTGGCTAAGCTATGTTTTCAAGTTCAGCAGGTGGCAACCTGAAGGAAGCCACCTGCTGCGTCGGGTCAGAAGAAACCCAGTGGGTTGGTATCATAGCTGGTCAGCAAGCATTTGGTTTGCTGGTAATGTTCCAGCGCCATCTTGTGGGTTTCACGGCCTACGCCGGATTTCTTGTAACCGCCAAAGGCCGCATGAGCCGGGTAAGCGTGATAGCAGTTCATCCACACTCGCCCTGCCTGAATTCCCCGCCCCATCCGATAGGCCAGATTTGTGTCGCGAGTCCAGACGCCCGCACCCAGGCCAAACTCGGTGTCATTGGCAATCGCCAGGGCTTCCTCTTCTGTCTTGAACGTTGTAACCCCGACAACCGGGCCAAAAATCTCTTCCTGGAAAACCCGCATCTTATTGTCACCTTTGAACAAGGTGGGCTGAATGTAAAAACCGTCGTTGAACTCGGCGCCCATGTCTTCCTTGTCGCCGCCAGTCATAACAACCGCCCCTTCCTGTTTGCCGATCTCCAGGTACGACATAATTTTGTCGTATTGCTCCTTGCTCGCCTGAGCACCCACCTGAACGTCGGTATCCAGAGGGTTACCACGCTTTATGGCCTGAGTACGTTCAATGACCTTTTCCATAAACTCATCAAACATATCCTCCTGAACCAGAGCGCGGGAGGGACAGGTACATACTTCCCCCTGATTAAAGAATCCCAGCACCAGGCCTTCAACACACTTGTCGACAAACTCTGGTTCGGCTTTCATAACGTCGGAGAAATACAGATTGGGGGATTTTCCGCCCAGCTCAACCGTTGAGGGAATGATGTTTTCGGCTGCGCACTTGAGAATGTGTGAGCCCACGGGTGTGGAGCCGGTAAAGGCAATTTTGGCGATACGCTTACTGGTCGCCAGAGCTTCCCCTGCCTCAATGCCATAGCCGTTAACAATATTAATAACGCCCGGGGGCAGAAGATCTGCGATGAGCTCCATAAGAACCAGAATGCTGGCGGGGGTCTGTTCTGCGGGTTTGAACACAGTGCAGTTCCCCGCAGCCAGACAGGGCCCCAGCTTCCATGCAGCCATCAGAATCGGGAAGTTCCAGGGAATGATCTGCCCGACAACTCCCAGAGGTTCGTTAAAGTGATAAGCCACTGTATTGTGGTCAATTTCTCCCAAATGCCCTTCCTGGACCCGAATGCAACCTGCAAAATAACGGAAGTGATCTGCCGCCAGAGGAATATCCGCATTCAGGGTTTCACGCACTGCCTTGCCATTGTCCCAGGTCTCTGCGACCGCCAGCTTTTCCAGATTGGCCTCAATGCGATCGGCGATTTTCAGCAAAATACCGGCACGCTCTGCGGGCGATGTTCTGCCCCAGGCGGGCGCAGCCTTGTGTGCAGCATCGAGCGCCAGATCAATGTCCTCAGCGGAGGAGCGGGGAATGTCGCAAATCACCGCACCGGTAACCGGGGTTATATTTTCAAAATATTCCCCTTTGACCGGTGCAACCCACTCACCCCCAATGTAATTTTCATAACGGGATTTGAACGAAACAACGGCGCCGTCTTTTCCGGGCTGTGTGTAGATCATGGCTGTCACCTCTGATTGTGTTTGTATATGACAACGCGAACGTCCGCGTATACCTAGTCACTGTAGACCTCAAACACCAATTGGTGAAACACCGGGAAGCTCTGATAACTCCTGCAGGCAATCCCGCAGGAAGTTCTGCGGATCGTCCAGCACGGCCTCATCTGCCACTATTCCGAACTGAACCTGCCCGGCATAGCTGACAATGCTCACGCCCAGCCCGATATCACCGGCCTGAGGCACCCAGAACATTTGTTCCCTGATACGGCAGCCTGCAATATAGCGTGCATCCCGTGTTCCGGGTACGTTAGAAACCACAGCACTGGCCTTCCGGTAAAACACTTCGGCCAGTGGCTGGCGCAGGGGTTCCGGGATCAGGGGCGCGCACACTGACAACCCCCAGGCGATGCCTGGCTGCCAGCTTTGTTTCAGCCGGCGGGTTTCCTGCTTGATGCGATAAAGTCGCTCCAGCGTACTTTCTCCATCCACCGGCAAGGGCACAAACACAGTGCCGAAATAATTCCCGGGCGTGTCCGGTTCCGGTAACAGGTGATCCGGCAGACGGCTACGGATATCAACGGGAACGGCGGCATGGAATACAGCCTCATCGAGGGTCGTGCCAGAAATTCCCAGACGGGGGCGGGCTGCCGCCGCGACACAGGCGAGCAGGACATCATTGATGGTGACATTTGTTGCTTTAGCAGCTGAACGGAACCGGTCGAGCGCCACAGGCGCAGACCATCGACAATGGCGTCGGCCCAGTAACGGGCGCCTGAGATCAGACGGTGTGTCTTCCGACTCGGCCAGAAAACCACTGAGTTCGCTGGTCAGCTTCAACCCGCCACGCGCCAGATAATCCAGAAGCTCGCCAGCCTGCCCATACTCATTGGTAGGACTTACTTTTCCGGGAGCTGTCTCAGCCCCTTTGGGCTGGCCACCGTCGACCAGTTGCGAAAGCCAGTTTTTTGCTGCCGCTGCCCAGGGGGCCACCTCTGCAGTTTGCGGTGCACCGTAAACCCCCGGGGGCTGCTGTGGTGAAGCCGGGCACAAGCGGTCAAAAATGTTCATGAGGGAAACGCCATCGGCATAACAATGATGTATGCGTAGCAATACGACGGCACCGCCTTCTGCATTCGGTGCCAGCCAGAACTTCCACATCGGGCGGTATAAGGGCAGAGGCTGATTAAGCCGGTCAGAGACCCACTCCTGCAGCGAAGACTCGGTAAAACGAGTTAACACAACATCAAGGTGATGCCCCGGACAGAAATCAGGGGCCTCTTCCCACCACCAGCCTGAAACCCGCTTTACAGGCCGGTAACGAAAGCGCTCCCAGGCCATCCAGTATATTTGTAAAAACTCCCTGAATCTGGGGGCTGTCAACCCGTCGGCCCGCATCATGACGGTTATAGTCATTGGGTTTTGCGGGCTCTCCAGGGCCAGCCAGGCCGAATCTGCTGGCAACATAAGGTGCGCGTGCTCGTAACTCAAACCCGACTATCCCTGGCAGTGGCAAAATGAAAACACAGTGCAGCATTGTGCCAGACATGCACTGACGGCTCCACACAGGGCCAGAGCACAGGGTTACAAAAAACTACACACCCGTTAACCTGCGCTTCTATACTCTCCGTATGTCTTGATGCAATAGTAACTCCAGACTCCGAAACCCTTCGGTTGCCGTACCGGGAGGAGATACATTATGAAAGCAAGCCATATTCGCAAGTTAATCACACCGATTGACAGCGCCTACTCAGAGATGTTCTCGGGGCGCGTCTATCGGGTTGGCGAAGGGGCGGTTTCCGTTCGCAACCACAGCGGCGAAACAGAACAAACCGTCATTGGCGTACACGGCTTTCTGGAAAACCATTGCTACTTCACCCAGACCTATGATGCACCGACAACAGAACTGATTCTGCTGACCTGCAGCAATTACCACATCCCGGTCAATGGCGTAACACCGGAAAAACCAGCATGGGAGGTGCCGATCAAGCATCTCGCTGGCACCATCGAGTATGATGCCTGCATCCTGAATCAGGCCCTGGCTAGCCTGCCAAGCACCCGTAATGTGCGGATTCATGGCCACTCCCGGGGCGGAGCTGTGATTATTGAGGCAGCCCGGCAACGGCCCGAGCTGTATTATGGTACAGACGTTGTTCTTGAGGCTCCGGCGCTGCCCCAGGGCAGAATTCATCCGCTGGTCACAACGCTCCTGGAACCGGTCAGCCATGGCATGTGGCCCTGGCTGGTCCGCCTGATCAACAGCGCACCCTCATCAGCGTATGGGCAGGCCTTTTTCGGCAAGATGAACCCGCGTAAAAAACAACTTCTGGGCAAGCTGTTTTACGCCACCCGGGACCACATGACCATTGTGCGCAATATTGAGAACCTCTTCGACTGGATGGCGCGAACCGATACCACCGCATACCACAATGTGCCTCAAGGCACGTTTCTGATCCCGGGGATGGACCGGATTCTGGATCGCAAGTCCATGCTTGCCAGCGCCCGCATGAGCACCAACATGCGCATCATCGAAACCCGGGCACCCAGTCACTTTGTAACACTCGACAGCAAAGAATGGGTGCCCGGGTTTGAGTCTCTGCCGGTATCTTCATTCAGCAACTGACCCGGCCGCTTACTGCGAGCAGGCTTCGTCTTCGGTAAACTGAACGCCTCAATACAGGATGACCGGAGTTTACTGCATGTATCGTGAGCGCTTGTCAGGCACCCATGTGCGCTCAGAAAGCGCCCGTCGCCTACAGCAGTTATTGCTGAACTATCACGATTTCCGTTACTTCAAGGCTGAGCACAGGTTGCGCGAAGACACGCGAGCCATTGCTGACTGGCAGGCTGCACGACTGAAATCGACCCATCAGGATTTGTATCAGCACCCGGGCTACCACTCCGGCCTGGAGTTTCTGCTCACGGATCTGTATGCCCCCGCCAACATGACCCGACGCGACGACAATATAGACCGTGTATTCCCTAAAATGGTCAAGTGGCTGCCGGATCCGCAACTGCACATGCTCGCCGGACTGGTGGAACTGAATCTGATGACCCAACAACTCGATCTTGAGCTGGCTGAGCGACTCGAAGAACTCGGAAATCCGGCCGCCGGCATTACCACGGAACACTACTGCGAGGCTTATCGTGCCAGCCGGAAACTGGAGCAGCGCCGGCAGCAAATGACACTGGTCGCCACTGTGGGTCAACAGCTTGACCACTATGTACGCAAACGCAGCCTGGGATGGCTGCTTTCAATAAGCCGGGTGCCTGCGGAAAGAGCTCGCCTCAGCGACCTGCACAGCTTTCTTCACCGGGGGTATTCCGCATTCCGGAAAATGGATAACGCCGGCCTGCTGGTTGCCCGGCTGACCGCCCGGGAGGAGCGGGTAATGGATAACATCCTTAACGGTTACCCAAACCCTTTTTCACTCCCGCGCGACCTTTAAGAACCCGCAGGCTCAACTCTTGAGAATCTGATCGAGCTGAGCGTGAACCTCCTGCTCAATCCTGGACTTGAACGGGCGCAACAGCATTCCCAGTTCCAGATGTACATGCAGCTCATTCGGGGTAATGTTCAGGTGCCCCTTTGCTCCTGACCGCCTGAACGTAAGGTGGTCCCCTTCCCACTGGTAACTGAGATCAAACTGGGTGGCCAGGTCCCTGGCAAAGGCGTCGGCTGCGTCGCGGGCATGTTGCTTATCAAACGAATGAGCCCGATGTATATCAATTACAGACATGAATCATTTTTCTCTTGAAAATTTGGCGATTTTACAGTGTAAGGCGGTATTTAACCTCTAGCCACCCTTGTAGCAACCCCGCCAGGCGTTAGAATACGAGATTCAGATTCTGACAGGACATGCCCTCATGAGCGAGCAACAAATGCCGGATACCTCCGGCAATGGCCAGGACGACGTTACCCATTTCGGTTTCAGCAATGTGCCCAAAAGCCAGAAAGCCAGCCAGGTGGCTGACGTATTCCATAGCGTTGCGGGCAAATACGATGTCATGAATGACCTGATGTCCATGGGCATTCACCGATTGTGGAAGCGCTTTACCATTGAGCTTTCCGGCGTTCGCCCGGGCCACCAGGTTCTGGATATTGCCGGCGGCACAGGCGACCTCACCATGAAGTTCTCTGACCTGGTGGGCTCAGAAGGCAAAGTGGTTCTTGCCGATATCAACGCCTCTATGTTGCAGGTCGGACGCAGCCGCCTGACCGATCGTGGTTACGCCGGCAACATTGAGTATGTACAGGCAGACGCTGAGCACCTTCCCTTTCCGGATAACAACTTCAATGCGGTATCCATTGCCTTTGGTCTGCGCAATGTAACCGATAAAGACCAGGCCCTGCGTGATATGGCCCGGGTACTGAAACCTGGCGGTAAACTGATGGTGCTGGAGTTCTCCAGGCCTGCCAACCCGCTGCTCAGCAAAGTCTACGACACCTACTCATTTACGGCTCTACCCCTGATGGGCCAGCTGATAGCCGGCGACAGCGAGAGCTACAAGTACCTGGCTGAGTCCATTCGCATGCACCCGGATCAGGACACCCTGAAAAGCATGATGGAAGACGCCGGCCTGATGAACTGCAAATACTACAATATGACCGGCGGCATTGTGGCCCTGCACGTTGGAATCAAACCCTGATGTTTCCCGGCCCGACACTGCTCGCAGCCGCCACTGCCATCATAGAGCGGGCACTGAACCACGCGCTTGCGCTGGACCCTTCCGGCCAGCAGGCACTGCTGGATGCGCTTGAGGGGCCGGTACAGTTTCATATTACCGACCCGTTCCCCCTGGCTTTCTCATTGCATAAAGCCGGTCGTCGGGTGCAGGTACACAGCCAGCCGGCCGAAGACCCGGCCCTGACCATCAGCGGCAAACCCCTGGCATTTGCTGCCCTGGCCACAGGCGATAACCGTGTATTCGCCGATAACCGCCTGACCGTGGCCGGTGACACAGGCCTGGCACACCAGTTTCAGCGGGCGCTGGACCAGCTCAATCCGGACTGGGAAGCCGCTATGGCAACACACATTGGCGATGTGCCGGCTCATTTCATCGGTAAGCGTATTCGCAACTGGGTGAGCTGGAGCCGCCAGGCGTTCACTGCCCTGAATGCCAACATCGAAGAATATGTACACGAAGAAAGCCGCGCCCTGCCTGGTCGTCGCGAGCTGGAAGCTACATTTGAAGATATCGACGCTCTCGACTTACAGGTGGAGCGGCTTGGCGCCCGGATAGACCATCTGGAGAACCACGGCAATACTGACAAACCGGAGACCCTGTGACCCGCCTGCAACGTCTGTTTCGCATTTCCTGGGTGTTCTGCCGCTACCGACTGGACACTTTTTTACCCATTGCAGAGCTCCCCGGCCCTCTGAAACTGTTTTTCCTGTTGGCTCCCTGGCACCTGTTTCCCAAGCCCAAACTCGACCGGGGAGACCGCCTACGGCTGGCTCTGGAAGAGCTGGGCCCGGTGTTTGTCAAATTCGGACAGATTCTGTCCACTCGGCGCGACCTGCTGCCGGATGACATGGCAGCATCACTGAAAGACCTGCAGGACCGGGTGCCCCCCTTCCCAGGCGACGTTGCCCGCAATATTATCGAAACCTCCCTTGGCGCCCCTGTTTCCGAACTGTTCCGGGAGTTCAGTGTCACCCCTATGGCTTCCGCTTCCGTGGCTCAGGTCCATACGGCAACGCTATTGAATGGTCAGGAGGTTGTCGTCAAGGTTCTGCGACCGGGGATCGAAAAAGTGATCCGCCAGGACCTGTCCCTGATGTATCTGATGGCCCGGTTGCTGGAGAAGTACTGGACCGAAGGCAAACGCCTGCACCCCGTCGATGTAGTCGCAGACTACGACGCCACCATTCACGATGAGCTGGATCTGCAGCGGGAAGCGGCTAATGCCAGCCAGCTGCGCAGAAACTTTGAAAACTCGAAGCTGATCTATATCCCCTTCATCGACTGGGATTACACCCGTAAGTCAGTGATGGTGATGGAACGGATTCATGGTATTCCCATTGCCGATGTGCCGGCCCTGAAGGCTGCGGGCGTTAACCTCAAGGTTCTGGCCGAAAAAGGCGTGGAAATCTTTTTCACACAGGTGTTCCGCGACAGTTTTTTCCATGCAGACATGCACCCGGGCAACATTTTTGTAGACGCCAGCAACCCGGCCGACCCCAGATACATCGCCATAGACTTCGGCATTGTCGGCACCCTGGCGCCAGACGACCAAAGCTACCTGGCGCGCAACCTGCTGGCATTTTTCCGTCGCGATTACCGGCAGGTGGCGCAGCTGCACATCCAGTCTGGCTGGGTGCCTCCTGAGACCCGGGTGAACGAGTTTGAAGCGGCCATCCGCACTGTGTGTGAGCCGATATTTGAAAAGCCGCTGAAGGATATCTCCTTCGGCCACTTCCTGCTGCGACTGTTCCAGACCGCCCGCCGCTTTGATATGGAGGTGCAGCCACAACTGGTCCTGCTGCAAAAGACGCTGCTGAACGTGGAAGGCCTGGGCCGTCAGCTCTACCCCGAACTCGACCTGTGGACCACAGCCCAGCCGTTTCTGGAAAGCTGGATGCGCAAGCGAATCGGGCCATCCGGCCTGATTAAATCCTTGCAGACGCACCTGCCTTCATGGCTGGAGCAGTCGCCAGAGATGCCCCAGCTGGTTCACGATGCCTTGCTGCAGTTGCGCAGTGCCGGCCCCACAGAGAAGCAGAACCAGGACACCCTGGCCCTGCTGCAGGAACAACAGCGCAAGGCAGACCGACGCTGGCGCCGGGGCATTATGGCTGTCGCCCTGGTTGCTGTTGCCATCACCGGCACTCAGCCCGAAGCCCGGGCTCTGGCAGAAAGCGCGCCGCTCTGGAGCTGGGCCGCACTGGCCGCCGCCGGTGCCCTGATTATTCGTGGCAGCCGTTGATCCTTTTCATATTTCAAACTAGCATTAGTAAACACCTCTGACTTACACTCCGGGGTGGTTTAACACGTGTTGAACTCAACTCACTTTCGATAAATGGAGGCATCATGGCTAATCAGAATCGCCGTGACTTCATGCGTACCAGTCTACTCGGACTTGCCGCTCTCCCCCTCGGTGCTGGTGTTCTCTCCCAGCGAGTCCTGGCTCAGGATCTCCCCCCCCTCGAGCTTTCCAACCCTCAGGCCAAAGCTCTGAACTACGTTAAAAACGCCGAGGAAGCCAGCGATCATCCACAGTACTCGGAAGGCGAGACATGCGCCAACTGCCAGTTATTCCAGGAAGCCAATAACGGCTGTCAGCTGTTCCCGCAGAACAGTGTAGAGCCCAACGGCTGGTGTCAGTCCTGGGTTAAGCAAGCCTGACCCACGCCGGCCTGGCCCTGACCGCTTATGGTCAGGCTCAGGCCTGCCGGATCATTACCCAGCTTGGTGTTGACAGCACCGGCTGCCTTGCCAGAACGGAAAACCCGAACCCTTCATAGAACCTTACGTTGGCCAGCTCATCCGTTTCCAGATAAAGACTCTCCCCCGGTGTGCTGCTGACTGCGTAGTCCATCAGCCGTGTTCCGATTCCCTGCTGTTGCAGCGAAGTGTCCACAGCCAGCGGCCCCAGGTGCCAATGTGGTATCGATGGATCCAGCCTGGCCCAGATGCTGAGCCAGATAGCCAGGCGTACAGTGCCTGCCGGAGTATTTGAGGTGAGCAACGCCGGCATCAGTTGCAGAAAATCCCGCAATGTTGGCTTGCAGTCCCCGGGAGGCAGCATGCCCAACACTCCCGCCAGACGCCCGTCAGAGAAAACACCCAACAATTTGCCCTTGCGCTGTACATAGGCCAGTAGCCCGGAAAAAAACCGCCTGAGGCGCCGTTCCCGTAACGCGGATGACGCCCCGAACACCTTGATATGTATGGGGTTGTCATTCATGGCCCTGGCACAGATAACGGCAGCTGCCGACATATCCTCTCGCCGCAGCGGACAAACATCATAGGCCTCTTTTCTCACAGACCTTACCTCCTCTAAGCACAAAAAAACCTGAAAATCAGGTATTATCCACCATGAACGCGAGAAGCCAGCTCATCTTCAAGAGGTAGTCGCCTATGACAACGGATGCAACCCGGGACTGGACACTGGAACAGTTTCCCGCCCGCTCGCACGACAAATTACGCTACGCCGATACTGACCGCCAGGGCCATGTTAACAACGCTGTATTTGCAACGTTTATTGAAACCGGCCGGGTCGAGCTGATCTACAATCCCGAAGCACCACTGACCTCCCCCGGCACGTCGTTTGTGATTGCCAGCCTCAACCTGCAGCTGAAAGCAGAGATTCACTGGCCAGGAACAGTGGACATCGGCACCATGGTCACCCGTGTTGGCAACAGTTCCATACAGTTGTATCAGAGTCTTTTTCAGAATGGCGTATGCTGCGCAACCGCGGAAACCGCCATTGTCAGCATAGACGAAAACACCCAAAGGCCATCGCCGCTGTCTGAATCAGTTCGCGCTAATCTGGCGCCTTTGCAACCTTAACGCTTCAGGATTCACTGCAATGAAGAACGCACCTGTTAACCCGGATGCTCCTGACTGGATTGAGTCCATTCAGTGGACAGCTGACGGCCTGGTCCCAGCCATTGCCCAGGACGCGGCCTCCGGGGAGATCCTGATGATGGCCTGGATGAACCGTGAATCACTTCGCCTCACGGCAGAAGAAGGCCAGGCGGTTTACTGGTCGCGGTCGCGGGGCAAGCTCTGGCGCAAGGGAGAAACGTCCGGGCATCAGCAGATCATCAAGGATATCCGTCTTGACTGTGATGAAGACGTAATTCTTCTCAAAGTTGAGCAGAAAGGCGGCATTGCCTGTCATACCGGTCGCCACAGCTGCTTTTACCGGTCACTGCAGGATCAGCAGTGGGTCAGTGTCGAGCCAGTCATCAAAGACCCTGAAGCCATTTATGGCAGCAACTGAGGAGTGAGTGCATTGAGTGATATTCTGGAAAACCTCACCCGTGTTCTGGAAGCCAGAAAAGCCGCCGATCCGGAGACATCCTACGTCGCCAGTCTCCACGCCAAGGGCCTGAACAAAATCCTGGAAAAAGTAGGCGAAGAGTGCACCGAGACACTGCTGGCTGCCAAGGATGCAGAGCATTCAGGGGACACCCAGGCATTGATCAGCGAAACAGCCGACCTCTGGTTTCACAGCATGGTCATGCTTTCCAGGCTTGGCTTGAGTTCTGCTGATGTACTGAACGAGCTGGATAGCCGGTTTGACCTCTCCGGACTTGATGAGAAGGCTTCCAGAAGCGAATAGGCCAAGGGTAGTAATACCTACAACGGGGGGTTTCCGAAAACCGGCCCTGTTAACGTATACTGTCAAACTACGAAAACATCAAAACGAGGGTCCCCCAATGGGCATCAGCATTTGGCAACTTCTTATTGTACTGGGCATTGTCATTCTTCTGTTCGGAACGAAAAAACTGCGCAACATCGGGACTGACCTGGGTGGCGCCATCCGCGGATTCAAAAAATCCATGAGTGACGAGGAAAACCCGACGGACGACGACCCTGAATCCCTCGAAGACACGCAGGAAGAGCCGGTTCAGAAAACGGCCGAAGAGAAGCCCAGAGAAAAAACTAAAAGCTGAGACCCGGCAGAATGTTTGATATCGGCTTTATTGAGCTTTTGATTTGCGGCGTGATTGCTCTGCTGGTGCTTGGCCCCGAACGGCTTCCCACAGCTGCGCGAGCTGCCGGGCGCTGGGTTGGCGGTGCCCGCCGCATGGTCTCCCAGTTCACCTCGGAGCTGGACCGTCAACTCAAAGCCGAAGAACTTCGAAAAGAGCTGAGTGAGGCCGGTGATGTGGGGCTGGACGATGTCAAGAAAACCGTACGCGGAGCGTTGGATGAGGCCAAGAAATACGAGCATATGGTCTGGTCCGATGACGCCTCCTCTGGCAGTAGCCAGAAAGCGGTGAAAGATCAGAACACCCCGAGCGATACAGCTGCCCCCTCTGCCGGGAACAAACCTGATGAGCCAGACACGGCGCAAAATCCGTCGGATAAAACTTCATGAGCACACGAACAGAGGGTGAGAATCCGGATCATCATGACGCAAATCCAGAACAGCCAGAAATGCCCCTGGTTGAACACCTGTTGGAGCTTCGCAACCGCCTGCTAAAAATGGTGTTAGCGGTCGCGATCTGCTTTGCGGTCATCTACCCTTTTGCGAATGAGCTGTATCTCTGGCTGGCAGAACCTATCCGGACCCTGCTGCCGGTCGGCCAGACCATGATCGCAACCGATATAACCTCACCGTTTTTCGCGCCGCTGAAACTGGCTCTGTTTTTATCGGTGTTCGCGGCCATTCCGATCATTCTCTATCAGCTCTGGAGCTTCGTTGCACCCGGGCTGTACACCCACGAGAAACGTCTGGCCTTTCCGCTGCTGTTTACCTCTGTGGTGCTGTTTTACCTGGGTGCTGCTTTCGCCTACTTTGTGGTTTTCCCACTTGTGTTCGGCTTTTTTACAGCAATCGGCCCCGAAGGGATTGTTGAATTACCCGACATCAGCAGCTACCTGAACTTCGTACTGAAAATGTTCTTTGCGTTCGGGGTCGCCTTTGAAATCCCCATAGCAACCATTCTGCTCATCCTCAGTGGCGCCACAACGCCGGCTGACCTTGCTGCAAAACGGCCTTACGTTGTCGTTGGCTGCTTTGTGATCGGAATGATGCTGACACCACCGGATATCATTTCCCAGACACTTCTGGCTCTGCCCATGTGGATTCTGTTCGAACTGGGCATTCTGTTTGGCCGTCTGGCTAAGCGTGAGGTTGAAGATCCGTATACGGACGAGCCGCCGGCTGAATGAACCAGGCCTTATTGTTTCCGGAAGACTTCGTAGCACATGATCGAGTCGTGCTACGGGGCCGTCGACTTGCGCACATTCAGTCTGTCCTGCGCCTGTCAGCGGGCGACCGGCTCCCGGTTGGCCGCGTAAACGGGCTGATGGGTCATGGCACGGTGGTCCGCCTCACCGACACCGAAGCTGAGCTGATGCTAACGCTGAGCGAACCGCCTCCGGCGGCGCCACCTCTTACGCTTATTCTTGCCATGCCACGGCCAAAAATGTTCCGCCGCATCCTGCAGACGAGTGCCACTCTGGGCATTAAGGATATCTGGCTGATCAACGCCTACAAGGTGGAGAAAAGCTTCTGGCAAACGCCCTGGCTGTCGGATGAAAACCTGCGGGACAACCTCACCCTGGGGCTGGAGCAGGCAAAAGACACTACCATGCCGGACGTACATATCCGCAAACTGTTTAAACCGTTTGTGGAAGATGAGTTGCCCGCACTGCTACGCGACAAAGTAGCCCTGGTTGCACACCCGGGGACAGCAACACCCTGCCCCACACACCTGAACCAGCCTGCAGCCTTGTGCGTAGGGCCGGAAGGCGGCTTCACGCCCTATGAGGTGGGTAAACTGGAGGAAGCCGGGTGTCAGAGCGTTCATCTGGGGCCACGCATCCTGCGGGTCGAAACGGCGGTCCCAGTACTTGTAAGCCGGCTATTCGACGCCTGTCTCTGATTCAGGAAGCCTCAGCTCTGGCCTCCCAGATGCGGAGTAAAGGTGTAAGTACGGCAACCAGTAGCGCCCCCCGCCAGCAAACCAAACAGTCCATTCGCCAGGACGGGGATCAGAGCTGCGGGCAGGCCACCAAAGCCTGCGGCAAACACCTCTATAGCATGATAAATGGGCGGTATGCCATGCACCAGGATGCCACCACCTACAAGGAACATGGCGATCGTGCCAACAATGGCCAGGGCCTTCATCAGGTAGGGGGCAAGCCAGAGAATACTGTTGCCCAGCCGCTGAGCCAGAGCGCTGTCTCTCTGACTCAGATAGAGGCCGCCATCGTCCAGCTTTACAATGCCCGCCACGAGGCCGTAAACACCCACGGTGATCATCGCCGCCACCACCGCCAGCACAATAAACTGCATACCAATCCCCTCCCCCGTTACCACTCCGAGGGTGATGGCGATGATTTCCGCCGACAGGATGAAGTCCGTACGAATAGCGCCTTTGATCTTTCGCTTTTCCACAACCCGCAGATCCACGTCAGGTTGCTTCAGAGCTTCGAGCAGCTCTTTCTTACGTTGTTTTTCCGCCTCCGTGTGCAGAAACCTGTGGGCCAGTTTTTCTGCACCCTCAAAGCACAGAAAGGCGCCACCCAGCATTAAAAGCGGTGTGACCAGCCAGGGGACGAAAAAGCTGATCGCGACTGCAGCGGGTACCAGGATTGCCTTATTCACCAGTGATCCCTTGGCAACCGACCAAACCACCGGCAATTCCCGCGCAGCCCTCACACCAGTCACCTGCTGAGCATTCAGAGCAAGGTCGTCCCCAAGCACACCCGCAGTTTTTTTAGCGGCCGCTTTTGTCATCATGGAGATGTCGTCAAGGAGAGTGGCTATGTCATCAAATAACGCGAGAAGACTGGTTCCTGCCATCGGAACAGATCCTTTTCAGGGCGAAGGCCTATATAATAAGGCCCATTGCCTCGGCTGCGATACGGTTTTTTACCGGGGCAAGCTCATCAAGCCAGCGCATTCCTGTATTTCTGAGAAGCCTGACGGGCAGTTCATCACGGGCAAACAGCTGCTTGAAGCCTTCCATCGCCGCCATCATGGTCAGGTTCTCGCCTTTGCGGCGGCGCTGATAGCGTTTCAACACCAGTGGTGCAGACGGGCTCAGGCCGGCACACCTGGCCCTGGATAATTCATCCAGCAACACCCGTACGTCGCCATAACCGAGGTTGGCGCCCTGCCCGGCCAGCGGGTGTATGGTGTGCGCTGCATCCCCCAGTAACGCAAAACCACTGGCAATGTAATCTTTGGCGTGGCGCTGTCGCAGCGGGAACGAAAAGCGTCTGGAAATAGTTTCAATACGGCCCAGCTCACCTTCAATTCCCTGCTCAAGCTCGGTGGTAAAGGCGGCATCATCCAGCGCCATCAAACGCCGGGCTTCAGCGGTATCCTGGGACCAGACAATGGAGCAGAAGTGTTCATCGCCTGTCTCTGTCAGTAGCGGCAGAAATGCCAGCGGCCCGGTCTGGGTAAACCTTTGCCAGGCCGTGTATTGGTGACGCCGGGCCGTGCGCACAGTGCAGACAATCGCGTGCTGGTCGTAATCCCATTCCCGGGTTGGTATCCCGGCCCACTGGCGCAACCGGGAGTTACCACCATCGGCAGCCACCACGAGGCGGGCACTCAGTGTGCGCCCATCCGCAAGTTCAATAGTGCGCAGATCACCCTTCAGAGCACAACCGGTAACCTGCACACCGTCAAACACCTCAACGTTGCTGGTTTCCACAACCTCAAACAAGGCTCTGACCAGACTGCGATTTTCTACAATGGTGCCGAGGGAACGGGTCTGCATCTCGGCGGCGTCAAAATGAATACGTCCGGTCCCATCGCCATCCCACACGGTCATGCCCTGATACGGGCAATGGCGACCCGCGGTAACGCCCTTCCAGGCGCCCAGTGATTCCAGCAACTGCTGGCTGGCCATGGAAATGGCACTTACCCTGGGCTCGAAATCAGCGACACTGTTGGCGGCCACAGGAGCCTGCAGCAAGGAACTGCGCTCCCCGCCCTCGATCAGCCCCACATTCCAACCCTGCCGGGACAGCCCAAGCGCCAGAGCCGTACCTGTCATGCCGCCACCCACCACGAGAATATCGAACACTCCGGTATCAGTCATGACCTGGACTCCTGCTTTGTATGGGGCCGGGGGTGTGGCTCACACCCGGGCCGTTGATATCGGCACGACGTCCCCCGGTGCCCATGGCTTTACGTGCGAACAGGCGTTTGGCGCCGGGCAACAGATCCAGCCCGACCAGCCCGGCATCCCGGGCAGCCGCTACAGGTGCCAGAGAGTGGCCAAAAATACGGATGAGCGAATCCGAGAACTGTACAGTCTGCTGTCGGTCGGGGCGATGCAATTCGTGATAACGGCGCAGAATCTGAAAATCCCCCGGCGAGCGCCCCTGCGCATCCGCCAGCCGGAACTGTTCCACCAGCGTCATCAATCCGCGCAACGCCAGATTAAAGCCCTGCCCGGCCACCGGGTGTAATGCGTGCGCCGCATTGCCAACAAGCGCGACTCCAGGCCTGACCGGCTCTTCCACCGTGGTCAGACTCAACGGATAGTGGCTACAGGCACCTATATGGGTGAATCGCCCCAGACGCCAGCCAAAACGACTCTGGAGCCGTTCGCATTTGTTGCGATCTGTCATGGCCAGAACCTCTTCAAGCTCCTTGTCGTCCAGGGTCCAGATCAGCGCCGACTGGTAACCCGCATGGGCAGGTGAGCCATGGGGCAACAGGGCCATTGGCCCGGCATCAGTAAAACGCTCAAAAGCGGTGAACTCGTGGCTGTCACTGGTCGACACATTGGCCACAAGGGCATTCTGGTTGTAGCCGTGGTGGCTGGCCTGAAAGCCAAGCGTCTCTCGCAGACCGGAGCGGCCGCCGTCTGCAACAATCAGACACTGCGCTGACAGGGTTGTGGTTTCGCTGCCGGTCTTCAGCGACACCTGCACACCCTGTTCGGTCGGCGTCATTCCAACAACCTCGGCCGGCGCCTGCCACTGGGTCTGTGCGTCAAGCAACTCCCGCATCAGGCAAAGCCCCATCCAGCGGTTGTCCACCACGTAGCCCAGCGCCTCTTGTTGGTACTCGCGGGCGTTCAGGCGGGTAGCGCCGAAACGGCCACGGTCGGAAACGTGAATATGCTGAATAGGCGTGGCGTGCTCCGACAACCGGGACCAAAGCCCGAGCTCTTCAAAAATCAGCCGGGATCCCCAGGCCAATGCTGTCGAGCGGGCATCATAACTGGGCTGATAGGAATCGGGCAGTGCATCCGAAGACAGCGGAAAAGTCTCAACCACGGTTACCCGAAGCGCGGGCGCTACTCTGGCAAGGGCCAGAGCCAGGGTAGCCCCTGCCAGGCCGCCACCGGCAATGATGATATCGGTGTCAGAGTGTTTCACAGGCTTATTCCGCCATCAGTGCTTCAATCTCTTCAATGGTTTTGGGTACATCACCGGTCAGTATCCGGCAACCGTCCTTGGTAACCACAACATCATCTTCAATGCGAATACCAATACCCCGCCATTTCTCATCCACATCTGTGTTGTCCGGCGCAATGTACAAGCCAGGCTCAACGGTCAGAGCCATACCCGGCTCCAGCTGTCGCCATGCATCGCCAACCCGGTAATCCCCTACATCATGTACATCCATTCCCAGCCAGTGGCCGGTACGGTGCATGAAAAAGGGCCGGAAGGCTTCGCTGGCAATGGCCTCTTCAACCGTCCCTGACAACAAACCCAGCTCAATCAGACCGCTGGTTAAGACTTCCAGCGCCGCCTCGTGCGGCTGATTCCAGTGATTGCCGGGCCGGACGGCTTCGATGGCTGCGTACTGGGCTGCCAGTACCACTTCATAGAGAGCGCGCTGCTCCTGGCTGAATGTGCCGTTAACCGGGAAGGTGCGAGTGATGTCAGATGCATAGCATTCCAGCTCACAACCGGCATCAATCAGCACCAGATCGCCATCTTTGAGCGGTGCTGTGTTCTCGATGTAGTGCAGGATGCAGCCGTTGGCACCACTGCCGACAATCGACGGGTAAGCCGTTGAGCGGGCGCCGTGATCCATAAACGTGTGAATCAGTTCGGCTTCCAGATTGTACTCATAGCCCCCTTTCCGGGCACGCTTCATGGCCCGTCGATGGGCTTCGGCACTGATCTCTCCTGCGCGCGCCATCACCTTGATCTCGTTAGCGCTTTTATACAGCCTCAGGTCGTGCAAAAGGTGTTCGAGGGATACAAATTCGCCCGGTGGATGCGCGCCACTTTTAACCTTGCTGCGGATGGTCTTGACCCAGTCCATCACCCGGACATCAAAACCCTGGTCCTTGCCGAGCGGGTAATAAACCCGGCTGCGACCTTCAATCATCCCCGGCAGAATGTCATCAATGTCCGCCACCGGAAAGGCATCATCCAGGCCATAGTCCTCTATGGCGCGCTCGGGTCCTACAAGAAAGCCATCCCACAGCTCTTTTTCGGGATGCCTCTCTTTACAGAACAGTACCGACTCACCATGCTCACGGCCGGGGATCAGTGCCAGCACAGCCTCAGGCTCACCAAAGCCGGTGAGGTACTGGAAATCACTGTCCTGACGAAACGGATGTAACACATCCCGGTTGCGCACCCGTTCCGGCGCTGCCGGAATAATCGCAATGCTGTCTGGCGCCATGCGCTCCATCAACTTGCGACGGCGCTCGGCAAATTCCTTGACGGGTATAATGCTCGACATAACTTCTCCCGCAGTAAGTAATCGTTTTAATGTAGCGTTGGTGCTTCCGGGCCAGGCTTTTCCGGGGGGTTAAACTCAGTAAACACTGCAAGTGCCCCCAGCCGGACATACTCTGTTATCTCTACCAACTGCTGTTCGCTTTCCTCGTCTGAATCCTGATCTTCAGAGACCTGACTGATGGCTACCAAATCTTCAATCAGCTCACGGATTTCGTCCGGCGCTTCACCTAAAGACTCGCCAGCAGCCAGGGCCATCCCCTCAAGAAACCCGCGCACCCAGGCCACCAGAGCTTCCAGGCGCTGTTCCAGTGCGTAATCATCGTCTGGCAACAGCGGATGAAAGCTCATGTCCGCCGACTTCAGGACCGTCAGGTTTTTTTCGTAGGCCTCATTCATGAATACAGACAGCTCACCAGCCTCTTCGGCCGTGGCCTCGGGTAACCCCATGTGCTCGCATACCAGGGCCAGCCACTCGCCCTTCTCTAAGCGCGATCCGGCAGCCAGCCGGCCGCAGAGCGCCCCGTGCAACTCGGACGGGTGACTGAATGCTTTATGAGTCGCGAAAACATTGGCCCAGCGCTCGAATTCAGCGGCATACGCTGCGCTGGCGGTGTCGGCTTCTGTCATGAACCGGGTAATCCTGTGTTGTGAAGTTAAAGCACTATCCTAGCACTCAGGTGCTTTCAAGGCACTGCCCGGGTGATATGACACCCCCGTAAATTGACCGTTCTGCTACACACACTTATAGTTAGTCGCAATACCTTTAACCTATGCTGGGCACGTCATGGAACAGTCCGAAGTACAAGCATTAGCGGACAAGCTGGACAAGCTGATCGAACATTGCCATAAACTCGAGCGGGATAACGCCAACCTGAGGCAGTTGCAGGATGACTGGAACCGGGAACGGGCCCAGCTCGTGCAAAAAAATGATCTTGCCAAAAACAAGATCGAAGCCATGATCAGCCGCCTTCGGGCTCTGGAGCATCACTGATGTCTAACCGATCCACCACCGTTGAGGTGAGAATTCTTGACAAGGAGTATCTGGTTGCCTGCCCCGAAGAAGAGCAGGAAGCGCTGATTCAGGCCGCCAGACACCTGGACCGGAAAATGCGGGAAATACGTAACAGCGGCAAAGTCTTCGGAACGGAACGCATTGCTGTGATGGCCGCACTGAACATCACCCATGAGCTACTTGAGCGGGACACCATGTCGGATGCCACCAGCACCATCCTCAAGGCCATGGACAGCAAGCTTGAAAATGCTCTGGGAGAGCCTTCAGATCAATAACCGCAAAGAGATTTCACAACAGGTGTTGCAATCGGCCCCGTGTCTGGCCCTATAATGGTCCCACTTCCTGGGCTGTTCGCGAGTCGGATTCGTCCTCGAGCCGATGCGTATTACCCAGGTGGCTACTTCAGGGCATTGTGTGCACGTCCCCGTCAGGGGAAAGCCTAATATGTCACAGCGGCCGCCGACCTTGGACTTAGGGTTCAAGGGCCACATCCGATAACGGCAGCTCGGGAAGCTTTATTTTGAGCCGGTTTACTGACTCACATTCTTCTTTTGTTAATCCAGACGCCCCACTATCCCGTCGCGAATTGCGTAAGCAACTGCGCCACAAGCGTCGCCAGTTGTCACTCCGGGAGCAACAGCAAGCCTCACTCTCTCTCGCTCTGAATCTGACAAAAAACCAGGATTTACACAGAGCCAGACACATTGCCATCTACCTTCCCAATGATGGTGAAATCGATCCACGTCCGTACATGGCCATGGCGCGCCGGAGAGGTGTCCATTTTTACTTGCCGGTGCTGCACCCGATTCATCGTGGCAGGCTGGTGTTCAGCCCCTATACTAACGAAGTCAAGCTGACAGCCAACCGCTTTGGAATTCCCGAACCCTGTTTCAGTAATGGGCTCAGGCGGCCGCCCTGGGCCTTGGATGCCGTACTGTTCCCGCTGGTGGGGTTTGATGAAACCGGTGGAAGACTGGGGATGGGTGGCGGATTTTATGATCGCACGTTCGCATTCAGCCGGCAGCGCCCGAGGCTGGCGCCAAAGCTGATTGGGCTGGCTCATGACTTTCAGAAGGTGAGCCGTTTGCCCACTGAGCCCTGGGATGTACCGTTACACAGTATAGTGACAGACAAGCAGGTGTACCGGGTCAGGTAGCATCGCAACCTGTTACCCGGTGGGCGATGCTCCTGACACTGGAGCGGGGTTTTGCACGACCGGCTGAGCGTTTATCGTCTTTGATTCTTGCTCGGATGCCTGAAGCGACGTCAGTCCGGTTACCACCAGACCTACGGCAAAGACCAGTACCAGTGTACGGATAATGTCCGGCTTACCACCCATGGCATATACCTGTTCAATAAAATTAACAGTGCGGAAAATCAATCGGCCACTCTTGCAAGAAAGAGCGGCTGAAAGATTACCATGTATACTGTTTTTTACAATTTTTGACAGGTTACAATTACGTAAGAGTAGGTTTGCCGTTACCCGCCCCTAAAAACAGCTTGTATGCCTCATTATCTGTCATGTTTTCGTAACGAAAGCCGACCCTTTCCAGCATTTTCTCAAAGGCTCCGACTTCGTCTGCATTCACCTGAGCGCCAAGCAAAACGCGGCTGTAGGCAGCACCGTGGTTACGGTAATGAAACAGAGAGATGTTCCAGCGAGTACCCAGGGACATCAGAAACTTCAACAGCGCCCCCGGTCGCTCCGGAAACTCGAACTGGTAGACAACTTCGTTTGTTACCGACGGCGCGTGTCCACCCACCAGATGCCGGATATGCTGCTTCGCCACATCACTGTCGGTGAGGTCAATAACCGAGTAACCGGATTCCCTGAGCTGCTGCACCAGCTCTTCACGTCCGAGCCCGCCAGCCTGGATCTGAATCCCGACAAAAATCACTGCCTGCCGGTCATCAGCGTAACGGTAGTTAAACTCCGTGATACTCCGCTTATGCAGGGCGTTGATGAAGGTTTTGAAGGCGCCGGGTTTTTCCGGAATGGTCACCGCCAGAATGGCTTCACGCTTTTCACCGATTTCAGTGCGCTCGGAAATATAACGCAACCGGTCAAAGTTCATATTGGCGCCACTGAGGACACCGGCGAGGTTTTCACCCTCAAGCTGTTCCCGCCCGATGTATTTTTTCATGCCGGCAACCGACAAGGCTCCGGCGGGCTCGGCAATGGAGCGGGTATCCTCGAACACATCTTTGATGGCCGCACAGATTTCGTCTGTTGTCACCGTGATAACTTCATCTACTGCGTCTTTGCAGATATTCCAGGGTTCTTCACCTATCTGGCGCACGGCCACGCCATCGGCAAAGATACCCACTTCATCCAGAACCACCCGCTCACCCGCGGCAAGCGCTGACTGCAGACAACTGGAATCTTCCGGCTCAACACCGATTACTCTGGTTTCCGGTCGCAGATATTTGATATACGCCGCCATGCCGGCAATCAGACCGCCACCGCCAACCGGGACAAACACCGCATGCAGCGGCTGGGAAAACTGCCACAGAAGCTCCATGGCGACGGTACCCTGACCGGCAATGACATCCGGGTCGTCATACGGCGGAATGTAAGTATACCCGTGCTTTTCAACCAGCTCCCGGGCGTGGGTGGCGGCTTCGTCAAAGGCATCACCTCTGAGGACAACTTTAGCGCCACGATCGCGAACAGATTTCACTTTGATGTCCGGTGTTGTCTGGGGCATCACAATGACGGCTTTAATACCCAGTTGCCTGGCTGACATAGCGACGCCCTGGGCATGGTTGCCCGCAGAGGCACAGATAACACCCTTGGCTTTTTGCTCGTCCGAGAGCTGGGCAATCCGGTTGTACGCACCGCGAATCTTGAAGGAAAACACCGGCTGAAGATCCTCACGCTTAAGCATAATATTATTGCCAAAGCGCTTGGACAGACTGCGGGCTTCAGTAAGTGGCGTTTCGATGGCGACGTCATAGACGCGCGCATCAAGAATCTTCTTGATATAGCGTTGCGACATTTTAGTTCCGATTGCTGGTGGATGGTCGGGGAAAACCTACAGTGTAGAAAGTTTGTACGGCAGCCGTCTACAAGCTGACGATGCTTAAGCGTTATAATGCGCCTGAACCCAACCTATTTGTAGCCGGAGCATCCCATGAATCAGGACGACCTCAAAAAAGCCGTTGCCAAAGCCGCCGTGGATTACATTACCCCGCGCCTGGAGCGTGACAGCATTATCGGCGTTGGTACCGGAAGCACAGCCAACTTCTTCATTGATATGCTTGCCGACCTGAAAACCGGATTTGACGGGGCAGTAGCCAGCTCGAAAGCAACGGCAGAGCGCCTGAAACACCACGGCATTCCGGTTTATGACCTCAACAATGCCACCCCCCTGGAGTTCTATGTGGACGGCGCTGACGAGGTCAATGAACGCCTGGAGCTGATCAAAGGCGGCGGCGGTGCACTGACCCGGGAAAAAATTGTTGCAGAAGTCGCCAAAACCTTTATCTGCATTGCTGATGAATCCAAGCAGGTCGGTATTCTGGGCAACTTTCCCCTTCCGGTTGAGGTCATTCCCATGGCACGCAGCCACGTAGGCCGTGAAATTGTCAGGCTTGGTGGCGACCCGGTTTACCGGAATGGCGTTGTTACGGATAACGGCAATATCATCATCGACATCCATAACCTGGATATTTCCCGCCCGATCAAGGTGGAAGAAAAGCTCAACAACATTGTCGGCGTGGTTACTAACGGCCTGTTTGCACGCCGCCCGGCCGACCTTCTGCTTCTGGGCTCCGGTGAAGGCGTTAAAAGCATTCCCCGTCGGGGAGCCTGAGCCCCGAACCAAGCGCTTGCTTGGTGGTTGATTTTGCGCGACACTCGGAAGCTACTTCAATAACAAGAAGGAGCACCGCAGTGTCGGATTATTTTAACGAAACGCATCAGCAGGTACGGCTGACTGCCCGTAGATTTATTGAGACCCACGTGCTTCCCCACATAGATAACTGGGAAGAAGCCGGTGAGATCCCACGGGACGTCTATCAGAAAGCCGGAGAGGCAGGATTGCTCGGGATTGGCTTCCCTGAGTCCCTGGGCGGTGTCGGTGAAGGCGATGTCTTTCTGAAAGTGGCGGTTTCCGAAGAGTTGATGCGCTCCACCTCCGGCGGTTTTGTCGCCAGTATAGGCTCTCTCGACATCGGCCTGCCCCCGGTTGCCAAGTGGGCCAAAGCCGACGTTCGGGAGCAGATTGTGCCCCCGGTCCTGCGAGGTGAAAAAATCTCGGCCCTTGCCATCACCGAGCCAGGTGGCGGTTCCGATGTTGCCAACCTGAAAACCCGGGCGGCCCGGGATGGCGATGATTATATTGTCAACGGCAGCAAAACCTTCATTACCAGCGGTACCCGGGCCGACCACTTCACCGTAGCGGTACGCACCGGAGGCGAGGGGCATGCCGGTATCAGCCTGCTGCTGATTGACCGCGATACACCCGGTTTCTCCAGTGGAAACAAGCTCCGCAAAATGGGCTGGTGGGCCAGCGATACTGCTGAACTCTTCTTTGAAGACTGCCGGGTACCCGCTGACCGTTTGATCGGTGCTGAGAATGCCGGATTTATCGCTATTATGAGCAACTTTCTGGCCGAGCGCCTGAGCCTGTCCATCATGGCCTACATGACAGCCCAGCTGGCCTATGAGGCTGCTCTGGACTACGTCAGACAGCGCCAGGCCTTTGGCCGGTCCGTGTCCGGGTTTCAGGTTACCCGACATAAGCTGGTCGATATGGCGACCGAAATTGATGTAGCCCGTGAATATACCTACCGGTGTGCTGCCTTGATGCAGGCAGGTAAAAATCCGATCAAGCAGGTTGCCATGGCCAAAAACTTTTCTGTCGATGTGTGTGAGAAAGTCACCCGGGAAGCGGTTCAGTTATTCGGAGGCATGGGGTTCATGCGGGAGTCTGTCGTGGAGAGGCTGTACAGGGACACCAAAATTTTGTCGATTGGCGGCGGCACTACGGAAATCATGAAAGAGCTGATTGCCAAGCAGATTCGCCTGTAGACCCCCGGTCAATACAAAGCGTTCACCAAGGTTTAGTTTCGAATGCGGCAGGAGTCCCGTATAATTGCGCTCACTTTTAAAAGCGTAGTTACACGAACCTGGAAATCAGTAAGGACTCCTCATGCAATTCGACAACATTCCGGCAGGTTTGAACCCGCCTGAAGACATCTACGTAGCCATCGAAATTCCGGCCAACCACTCCCCTGTCAAGTACGAAATTGATAAGGACATGGGCGCTTTGCTGGTTGACCGCTTCATGGCCACGCCTATGTTTTACCCGGCCAATTACGGTTTTATCCCTCACACTCTCGCGGACGACGGCGACCCTCTGGACGCGCTGGTCGTAACGCCTTATCCGCTGCAGGCAGGCTCGATTATCCGCTGCCGTCCGGTAGGAGTTCTGCACATGGAAGACGAAGCAGGCGGTGATGCCAAACTGATCGCGGTGCCCCACGACAAACTCACAAGCGTTTATCAGGATGTGAAAGAGGTCGAAGACCTGCCGGCACTGCTGCGTGACCAGATCCGTCACTTTTTCGAGAACTACAAAACACTTGAACCTGGCAAGTGGGTTAAAGTGCAGGGTTGGGATAACGCCGAAGCGGCTAAAAAAGCGGTCACTGACTCGATTAACGCCTACAAAAACTGATTAACCCTCAATCAGATAAAAAAACCGGGCTGGTGCACACACCACCCCGGTTTTTTTACAGGCCTGCATTTAACCCCGTGACAGAAGATCCCGCATATCACTGATTGCCGCATTGGCCCGGGACAAATACGCTGCCATGGTCAGTGAATGATTGGCAAGAACCCCGAAACCACTGCCGTTCAGAATAACCGGACTCCACATCTCACCCTGGGCGCCTTCAAGCTCAATAATAATCTGCTTCACGCTGGAGATTGCATTCTTATCCTGTAGTACCTTACGGAAATCCACCTCAATGGCACGGAAGATATGCAAAAGCGCCCAGGAACTGCCGCGGGCTTCGTAAAACACGTCATCTATGCGCGTCCAGTCGGTTTTGACATCACCTCCCGTTGTTTCTTCACTCAGCGGGTCATCCGGATTCACGTTGGCGACAGCTTCTGATACTGAAGCTTTGCCCACACTTTCCCCAAGTGTACGGGAAAGGCTGCCAAGCCGGGTTTCCAGATCGCCCAACCAGTTACTCAGGTTGTCGGCCCTTGCATAAAACTGGGCGTTACTCTGCTCCGGATCGGAAAGGCGGTCAAGATAACGCTTTAACGCTTTGATGCCCCGACGGTATTCCGTCTCAGTTGAAGGCAGTGCCCAGCTACCACTGTCAAAATGGAACTGGGGTTCAGCAATGGTTAAATCCGGGTCTTCCGCAGACTGGCTCTGGGAGCGACTGATGTCTTTGCGCATGGCACGGGAGAGATCCCGCAGCTGTACCAATACTCCGTATTCCCAGTTAGGCTGGTTATCGAGCCACAGACCCGGCGGGAAAATATCGTTGGAAATATAGCCACCAGGCTTGTCCAGCAGTGTTTCTGCAATGCGAATCATGGTCACAGTTGTTGCAAAACCGGTAACCGGCTCCCGCTGCATTTCTTCAGCAACGGCACGGGTATGTTCTCGCACAGAAAAAGGTTCCGGCTCGCTACTCCAATAGATTCCCAGGATCACCGTTACCAACAGATAAACCAGCAAGGCGACAACCAAAACCTTTCCAAGCGCGCCCCTGTTGCCAGTATAATCCTGAACACCTTCTTTTTTGTCTTTAAAGTACTGCCTGAATTTGCCTGGCATTTTACGTTAAGCCTCTTGTCTGTAATTTCACTGCATATATAGCCTGTACCGATCGTAACCTATAGACCGCCCTCTATACACACCATAGATTTGACAAACAATTACACAGTCCCACCTACGCCGGCAACTTTAATCCTTGCAGCTGCCCTGTGAGGCTACCGTATGAAACCATCGTCGTATAGAAGTCCGCCCCGCCGTTAACGACAATGATTGCCATAAGCAACAGGATCATGGGATACCTGCCATTGCTTTTTATTTCTGCGCGGCAGATTTAATCGCATGCGCCTCGAAAATGTGTTGATCTGAAGATAAAAAGCTCTCACCATTGGTGGAAAATGCCGACAAGTTCGGCGATCCTGTTTCTAAAGAACATAAAGGCAGACGCAAGCATGTCGACAATTCTTGTGCTCCACGGCCCTAATCTCAATATGCTCGGCACCCGCGAGCCTGATGTTTACGGCCACGAGACACTGGCGGATATTGATGATCGCTTACGGGCGTGCGCAGCAGAAAGAGGTCACCACCTGCTGCATCTGCAATCAAACGCAGAATACGAACTGATTGAGCGGATTCATGAAGCCCGCGCTGAAGGCGTGGATTTCATTATTATCAACCCCGCAGCATTCACGCATACCAGCGTTGCCTTGCGGGATGCTTTGCTAGCCTCGGGAATTCCGTTCATTGAAGTACACCTTTCCAACGTGCATGCCCGGGAGGCGTTCCGGCATCACTCATATTTTTCCGATATCGCCGAGGGCGTTATCTGCGGACTCGGCAGCCAGGGCTATGAACTTGCTCTTCAGGCCGCCATACAACGAATTCACTGATAGACCTGACAAACAGGACCGGACTGATTATGGATATTCGTAAAATTAAAAAACTGATTGAACTGCTCGAGGTATCAGACGTCGAGGAGCTTGAAATTCACGAGGGCGACGATTCCGTACGTATTTCCCGTCGCAGCGAGCAGAGCGGTGGCACTCAGTACATCAGCCACTACGCGCCTCCGCAACCGTTCCAGTCGTCCCAGGCGCCGGAAACACCCGGACCGGTTCAGCAGGAAGAAACTCCCCAGCCTGCGGTTCATGACGGCCATGCACTGCGTTCGCCAATGGTAGGCACCTTCTACCGGGCACCCTCACCTACTTCCGACGCTTTTGTTGAGGTTGGCCAGAAAGTAAAAGCAGGTGAAGTTGTTTGCATTGTAGAAGCCATGAAGATGATGAACCAGATTGAAGCCGACAAGAGCGGCACTGTTTCTGAAATTCTGGTCGAAAACGGTCAGCCCGTTGAATTTGATCAGCCACTGATAATCATTTCCTGAACCTGGTGATAGCGACCCATGGCCATGTTAGAAAAAGTTCTGATCGCAAACCGGGGTGAAATCGCCCTCCGGATTTTGCGTGCGTGCAAGGAGCTCGGCATCAAAACCGTAGCGGTCCACTCACAGGTTGATCGCGATCTGATGCATGTGCGCCTGGCCGACGAATCTGTTTGTATCGGTCCCAACAACCCTCTGGAAAGCTACCTCAATATCCCCACGATTATCAGTGCGGCTGAGGTAACAGACTCGGTAGGCATCCATCCCGGCTATGGCTTTCTTGCCGAAAACGCCGATTTTGCAGAACAGGTCGAAAAAAGCGGCTTTCATTTTATTGGCCCCCGGGCTGAGACCATTCGCCTTATGGGCAACAAGGTCTCGGCCATCAACGCCATGATCCGGGCCGGCGTACCAACTGTGCCCGGATCTGACGGGCCACTGACGGATGACGACGAGCGCACCCTGGAGATTGCCCGCAACATCGGTTACCCGGTGATGATCAAGGCGGCGTCTGGCGGCGGCGGCCGGGGGATGCAGGTGGTGTATTCTGAAGCGGCATTGCTCAAAGCCGTACAGATCACTCAGAGCGAGGCCCGGAACGCCTTTGGTGATGCCACAGTTTACCTCGAAAAGTTTCTGGAGGCGCCGCGTCATGTAGAAGTCCAGGTGCTGGCGGATATGCATGGCAACTGCATCCATCTGGGTGATCGCGACTGCTCCATGCAGCGCCGCAACCAGAAGGTGATTGAGGAAGCTCCGGCGCCGAACATTGACCCGGAAGCCCGCGAGCGAACACTCAAAGCCTGTGTGGATGCCTGCAAAACCATTGGGTATGTGGGAGCTGGCACCTTTGAGTTCCTGTACCAGGACGGAGAGTTCTTTTTCATTGAAATGAACACCCGTGTGCAGGTTGAGCACCCTATTTCCGAAATGGTGACCGGTGTTGATATCGTTCGTGAACAACTCCGCATTGCTAGCGGGTTGCCACTGCAGTACGAGCAGGAAGACATCCAAATCAACGGTCATGCCATGGAATGCCGGATCAACGCCGAGGATCCTGATACATTTGTTCCCAGCCCCGGCAGAGTCAAGCACTTCCACGCTCCTGGCGGCTGCGGAGTAAGGGTCGATTCTCACCTTTACAGCGGCTACACCGTTCCCCCATTTTACGATTCACTGATTGCCAAGCTGATTACCTGGGGCGATGACCGGCAGGTGGCTCGCCGGCGCATGAGAATCGCACTGGATGAGCTACTGGTTGATGGTATTAAAACCAATCAGCCACTGCACCGTAAGCTGGTACGCGATGGTGGTTTCAAAACGGTAGACTTCACGATACATTACCTCGAAAAACTGATGCGGGAATAACCTCCCGCGTCAAACTGCTGGAACCACTATGCCCTGGATACAACTCAAGATTCCGGCTGACCCTGATACCGCGGATCAGCTCGAAGACCTGCTTATGGATATGGGAGCTGACGCTGTGTCTATGGAAGACGCAGCTGATCAGCCAATTTACGAGCCTGACCCCGGCACCACGCCTTTGTGGGGTGATACCAGTGTTACCGGAATGTTTCAGTCTGATCAGGATATCGACCAGCTGTGCTCTGACGTTCGCAATGCCTGGCATCAGCAGACCCAGCAGGCACTTCCGGAAATCGAAGTGGTCCTGGTGGAAGATAAAGACTGGGAACGGGCGTGGATGGACGATTTCCACCCGCTGCAGTTTGGCGAGCGCCTGTGGATTGTTCCCAGCTGGCACGAAGCGCCTGACCCGGACGCCGCCAACCTGATGCTGGATCCGGGCCTTGCATTCGGCACAGGCACCCACCCGACCACCGCCCTCTGCCTCGAATGGCTGGACGGACAGGACGTGCACGGAAAACAGGTTACGGACTATGGCTGCGGCTCGGGTATTCTGGGGCTGGCAGCACTGCTTCTGGGTGCCACTCATGTTGTGGGAGTCGACACCGACCCCCAGGCACTGGAAGCAAGCCGCGAGAATGCCCGCCGCAACGGCGTCAGCGATACTCGCCTGGACCTGTACTTACCGGAAAACGAGCCTGACACCAGGGCCGACGTGATGCTGGCAAACATTCTCGCTCAGCCACTGATAGAGCTTGCTCCGCACCTGGCCTCCCTCACCAACCCGGGAGGCGATCTTGTGCTCTCCGGCATCCTTTCTTATCAGGCCCGTGAGGTTATGACAGCCTATGAGCCCTGGTTTATCATGGACGAACCTGAACACCGCGAAGAATGGATACGCCTCACAGGCAAACGCAGGGACAGGTGACGCAAGCTGCCGTAAAGACTAAACTCGTCAGCTTGTAGTTCAGTCGCTTTCAGGAACGAAGCATGCCTCAGAACGCTCTGCAGACCCAGTGCCCCAAGTGCCTTACCCGATTTCTGGTGACCAGCGAACAGCTGGGAGTTGCCAGCGGCAAGGTGCGTTGCGGGCATTGCCTGGAGATTTTTTATGCCGCCGATCATGAAATAAAGCAGGCCACAAACACCTCTCCGGAACAGGCTCCGCCCACATTCAGCAGCGACCCCACAGACGAAGACATCCTCTTTGCGGATAATCCCGAGGAAGACGCGGCTGAGGGCCAGTATGCCGGCGCCAGCCTGACCTTCTCGGATGATGAATTAAGCGACAGCATCCGTAATCATGCTGAAACTGCGGCATCAGAGCCAGCTGACAACAGCGAAACGTCCCCTGAAGAGGTTGATGAGAGCTGGGCCGAGGCCATTCTGTGGGAGGATGAAATACCTTCCGCTCATACTGAAGCAACATCCTCGCCAGAGCCAGAAGGTGATCTTCATGCCGGCCCTCCGGAAGATGCACAAGATGACACCCCTCTCGTGGCAAGCAGGCCATTTGATGACCTCAGGCACGATCCGGTGTCCGTCAACAGCCGTAAAAGCAGCTGGCTGCGTACCCTTGTCTGGTCCGTTATTGTACTCGGCCTTCTGGGGGTTCTGGTGGCACAGGTTACCTGGTTTCACTTTGACCGCTTGTCAGCTATCCCCGAATTACGCCCCTATTATGAAAAAGGCTGCGAGCTGGCAGGCTGTGAGCTAAAACCATTGATGAGTGTGGACGCCATTCAAAGCCGTAAACTCGTGGTACGCACGAACCCTGAAAATCGCAGCCAGCTGATCGTTGATGCCGTCATTATTAACCGGGCGGGGTTTCAGCAACCGTTTCCGGCCATTGCCCTGACTTTTTCCAACCTCAACGGAGACGTTGTCGCCCAAAGCGTTTTTACCCCTGAAGAATACCTCGCCGGCGATGCCAGCCCGCCTGACATGATGCAGACGGAAACGCCGGTGCGTATTGCCATACACATCCGTGATCCCGGTCGGGATGCGGTTAACTACAGCATGACGTTCCGGCCCTACAGCCCCTGAAACAGCCGCGAAGACACTCCGGAAGATTCGTCAAAACCGGACCCATAGAGCAAAAGTCAACCAGAAAGAGCGAAAAATAATCAGGTTTTTCGCCTCTTTGCCCCTTCAATCACATTGCGCCCGGCGGTATCATTAGCGCCCTTCGGAATCGAGACAGGTCATTTATTAATCAGCCCGTCTCCTCCGACCTTTGCTCAACCTGCTGTGATACGGATTCAGATCATGTTGCCAACGGCAAAAATCGGGCCGTACACCCTGCCCAACCCGCTGATTGTTGCTCCGATGGCGGGCGTAACAGACCGTCCGTTCCGGCTGCTTTGCCGTAAACTGGGCGCGGGTCTGGCCGTATCAGAAATGGTCATCGCAGACAGCAAACTCTGGCATACGCGCAAATCCAGAACCCGCATGAATCACACCGGAGAGCCCGAGCCGCGATCCGTTCAGATTGCCGGCGGCGACCCGGATATGCTGGCCAATGCAGCGCGGCTGAACGCAGAGTACGGCGCCCAGATTATTGACATCAACATGGGCTGCCCGGCTAAAAAAGTCTGTAATAAAGCGGCTGGGTCAGCACTGATGAGGGATGAGCAGCTGGTTCGCGAAATTCTGGATGCCGTGGTCCGTGCGGTTGATATCCCGGTTACGCTGAAAATGCGAACAGGCTGGGACGCAGACAGCCGCAATGCCGTAACCATTGCGCGCATGGCAGAAGATGCAGGCATTCAGGCGCTGGCCGTTCATGGACGGACCCGCGCCGATAAGTATAACGGCGAGGCAGAGTACGACACCATTGCCCGCGTCAAAGCCAGTGTGGAGATCCCGGTATTTGCCAATGGAGACATCACGTCCCCTCGAAAAGCACAACAGGTTCTGCAGCACACCGGTGCTGACGGCCTGCTTATAGGCCGTGCCGCGCAGGGAAGCCCCTGGATTTTCCGGGAAATACTGCACTTCCTGGAAACCGGCGAATACAGGCAGCCCCCCTCGCTTAGCGAAGTGGAACAGACATTAAGCAAACACCTGGATGCCCTGCACAGCTTTTACGGCGAACACATGGGCGTACGCATCGCCAGAAAACACGTGGGCTGGTATTTACAGTCACACGACCCCGACAAACAGTTTCGCAGATACTTCAATGCGCTCGACAACGCACTGGAGCAGAGAGACAGTATTCAACAGTATTTTTCAGGCTTACGAAATGGAGAGGTATTCGCAGCATGACCGCTGAGACTTTGGCAAACAACACCCTGAGCACACCCGCCAACGATGATATTCACCAGCTGCAGACCGTAAACAGCAGTGGAACCACCGTAACCCTGCGGGACAGTGTAGAAGTGGCCCTGAAAAACTACTTCGCTCAGCTTGACGGAGCACCGGTTACAGAAGTCTATCAGCTGGTGCTTTCAGAAGTAGAAGCGCCGCTGCTGGAGCAGGTTATGAAATACACCCGCAATAACCAGACCAAGGCATCCACCATGCTCGGTCTGAACCGCGGAACCCTGCGCAAGAAGCTGAAGCAGTACGGCCTGCTATAATTCAAACACCGTATTGGCAGAGGGCCTCCCGGACACCTTTCGCGAGGCCCTTGTTCGTTTACCCCAAGTGAAGACTATTACCCCATGGCAAACCAGGCTAGCATCCCCGTCCGTCGCGCACTGATCAGTGTCAGTGACAAATCCGGCATCGTCGAATTCGGACGCGCCCTCACCGACCGCGGCATCGAACTGCTCTCCACTGGTGGCACCTTTCGCCTTCTGCAGGAGAATAATATTCCGGTTACCGAAGTATCGGATTACACGGGCTTTCCGGAGATGATGGACGGCCGCGTGAAAACCCTGCACCCGAAAATCCACGGTGGCATTCTTGGCCGCCGAGGCACTGACGACACTGTCATGGACGAGCACAGCATCGCTCCCATCGATATGGTTGTGGTGAATCTCTACCCCTTCGAAGCCACCATTGCCAATCCTGACTGCGACCTTGCAACCGCTATTGAAAACATTGATATTGGCGGCCCCACCATGGTCCGCGCCGCTGCCAAAAACCACAACGACGTTGCCATCGTGGTCAACAGCTCGGATTATGGGCGGGTACTGCAAGAGCTGAACGATAACGACGGTCAGTTGCGCCACAGCACGCGTTTCGATCTGGCGGTTAAAGCATTCGAGCATACGGCAGGCTACGATGGCGCCATTGCCAACTACCTTGGCGGCCGCACGGCTGACAATGACAACGCAGACTTTCCCCGCACGTTTAACAGCCAGTATGTGAAAGTGCAGGACATGCGCTACGGTGAAAACCCGCACCAACGCGCTGCCTTTTACGCTGAGCGAAACCCCAAAGAAGCCAGTGTTGCAACCGCCGAGCAGCTGCAGGGTAAAGCGTTATCCTACAACAACGTGGCAGACACAGATGCGGCGCTGGAATGTGTGAAGCCGTTTGCAGACCCTGCCTGCGTGATTGTGAAACACGCCAACCCCTGCGGTGTCGCCATCGGTGCCGATATTCTCCAGGCCTATGACCTGGCATTCGCCACTGACCCCACGTCGGCGTTTGGCGGAATTATTGCGTTTAACCGGGAGCTGGATGCAGACACTGCCCGGGCAATCATCGAGCGCCAGTTTGTGGAAGTCATTATTGCCCCCTCCGTTGCTCCTGAAGCGGCAGAGCTGGTGGCTGCCAAAAAGAACGTGCGGCTCCTGGCCTGTGGCGACCTTAACGGTGACCGTGCCCAGTCCATGGATTTCAAGCGCGTCACCGGCGGCCTTCTGGTTCAGGAGCGGGACCTGGGCATGGTGGCCATGGCCGATGTGAAAGTTGTCACCACCCGCCAGCCCACAGAGCACGAGCTGAATGACCTGCTGTTTGCCTGGGAAGTGGCTAAATACGTGAAATCCAACGCGATCGTTTACGCCCGCTCGGGCCGCACCATTGGTGTTGGCGCCGGCCAGATGAGTCGTGTCTACAGTGCCCGGATTGCCGGCATCAAAGCAGCTGACGAGAATCTGGAAGTGGAAGGCTCTGTTATGGCCTCCGATGCGTTTTTCCCGTTCCGGGACGGCATTGATTCTGCCGCTGAAGCCGGTATTACTGCCGTAATCCAGCCGGGGGGCTCCATGCGCGATCAGGAGGTCATTGATGCGGCCAATGAACACGGTATTGCGATGGTGTTCACGGGCATGCGCCACTTCCGGCACTGACAGTAAGCGGGGCGGGGATTCTCTGCTCCGCGCTTCACCGGGTTTGTGACAACATTGTAGAATACCCCTTTGGTCACGCTTCTTTGTGGCACCTCTTCATGACATTACAGGGCAAAGAGATATGAATATTCTGGTCATCGGCAGCGGCGGGCGCGAACACGCACTGGCCTGGAAAGCTGCCCAGTCCCCGGATGCGGGTACAGTCTTCGTGGCACCGGGCAACGCCGGTACAGCCCGTGAACCGGGCGTTGAAAACGTCAACCTGGATGTACTGGACCTTGAGGGGCTGGCCAGTTTTGCCACTGATAACAACGTGGGCCTGACCATTGTCGGCCCGGAAGCACCTCTGGTCGCCGGTGTGGTCGATCTGTTTGAAGAACGTGGCCTGCGTATATTCGGCCCGAGTGCCGGTGCCGCCCAGCTGGAAGGATCAAAAGCCTTTACCAAGGATTTTCTGGCTCGCCACCAGATCCCCTCTGCCGGGTACGGTAACTTCACCGACGTCGATGAAGCGCTAGCTTATATTCGCGAACAAGGGGCGCCCATTGTGGTCAAGGCAGACGGTCTTGCTGCCGGTAAAGGCGTGATTGTGGCCATGACCCTTGAGGAGGCCGAAACCGCGGTTCGTGACATGCTGGCAGGCAATGCTTTTGGTGAAGCCGGTAGCCGGGTTGTCATTGAGGAGTTCCTGGAGGGCGAAGAGGCCAGCTTTATTGTGATGGTCGATGGTGAGCATGTTCTGCCCATGGCCACCTCTCAGGACCACAAGCGTGTGGGCGACGGAGACACCGGTCTGAACACAGGCGGTATGGGTGCCTACTCCCCTGCGCCTGTGGTCACCACTGATATCTACAAGCGTATTATGGACGAAGTCATCTACCCGACAGTACGGGGCATGACGGCCGAAGGACTCCCCTATAAGGGCTTCCTGTATGCAGGCCTGATGATTGACTCCTCCGGCACACCCAAGGTGATTGAATTCAACTGCCGCTTTGGTGATCCGGAAACCCAGCCTATCCTGTTGCGGATGAAGTCGGACATAGTGGAACTCTGTCAGGCTGCAGTTGATGGCAAACTGGATCAGTGCACCTCGGAGTGGGACGAACGCGCGTCTGTGGGCGTGGTTATGGCCGCTGGGGGATACCCCGGAAGCTACAACAAAGGCGATGTTATTTCCGGCCTGCCCGACACAGAAACAGACGGTGAGAAGGCGTTTCATGCCGGCACCACACTGAGGGATACCCAGGTGGTCACCGATGGTGGCCGGGTACTGTGCGCCACCGCACTGGGCACCACGGTAACGGAAGCTCAACAGCGTGCATACAAGCTTGCCCGAACCATCACCTGGGATGGCGCTTTCTACCGCAGCGATATTGCTTATCGTGCCATTGCACGGGAAAAATCGTAACGACGCTGATGAAGTGAAAGCCCGGCCAATGACCGGGCTTTTTTTATGGCTTACTGTCGGTTTGTATACTCTGAGATGAACCCTCCACAATAGCCAGGAACAACGCCCATGCTGCAAAAACACCCATTTGTTGTCGCACTGTTACTTGTATCGGTTTTGCTTGTCAGTGCCTGTTCCCGCCATAGCATCTACGAAACCGCCATAAACTATGAGCGCTCCCGCGCCGGCCTGGAAACCGCCAGTGTTACGGTTGATGAACTGACCATTGCTTATCTGCGGAATTCAGAGGCCAATAATGGCGATACCATCGTTCTGGTGCATGGGTTTGGTGCCAACAAGGATAACTGGACCCGCATGGCCCGGGAGCTTACTGACGATTTTAACGTGTACGCTATAGACCTTCCCGGCCACGGTGAGAGCAGCAAACCACTGGATCTGGGATACCGTCTGGAAGAGCAGGTTGAGCATCTTGCCGGTATTCTCAACGCCCTCGATATCAACGAAATGCACATGATGGGCAACTCCATGGGTGGCGGCATTACCGCGCTTTATGCCGCCACTTACCCGGAGCAGATTAAAACCGCGGTGTTGTTCGATCCCGCTGGCATTCTCGAGTATGAGAGCGAACTGGTCGACCGGGTACTCGCCGGTGACAACCCCCTTATTCCCAGCGAGCCGGGTGACTTCAAGCGCCTGATGGACTTTGCAATGGAGAAAAAGCCGTTTGTGCCCTGGCCGATACTTGACGTTATGGAAGAACAGGCCATCGCCAATCTGGAAGTGAACAAGGTGATTTTTGCCGCCATACAGGAAGCCGGGTTCAAGTCCGGGTTTCGCAACGCTATTACCGCGATAGAAGACCCGGTTCTGGTGATTTGGGGCAAGGAAGACCGAATTCTTGATTACCGTAACGGCGAGGTTTTTCGCAACGCCATTCCCGGAGCCCGACTGGAGCTACTGGAGGGCGTTGGCCACGCTCCGATGATCGAGGTTCCCGAGCGGTCTGTACGCCTGTTCCTGGAATTTGCCAGCCCCTATATTTCCAAAGCCGGCTAGGGCCAAAGAACCGGAGACTCTTGTCACTATTACTTCAACGATCAGGGAAAACAAGGTAGCCTTGCACGAGTCTTTATCCGTTTTCCCTGAAAGAACCTCCCATGCCTGAAGCTATCTGGATTTCATTTGCATTCGGCCTCGGTCTGACAATTAAAGCCGTAGGCCTGCCCCCACTGGTTGGCTACCTGGCAGCAGGGTTTGTGCTGAGCGGCCTGGCTGCCAACCCTTCTATCGGGATCTCCGCAGAGCCGACCGCAGTGCTGGCACACATAGCCCACCTGGGCGTATTGCTCATGCTGTTTTCCGTGGGCCTCAAGCTTAAGCTCAAATCGGTTATCAGCCCGGAAGTGATCGGTGGCAGCCTGCTCCACTTCGCCATCACCTGCCTTGTGTTTACCCCCGGTCTGTACCTGTTACTGGACATAAACTGGTACACCGCCTTCATGCTGGCCGTTGCCCTGTCCTTCTCATCCACGGTTTTAGCCGCGAAAGTTCTGGAAAACAAACGCGAGCTCAAAGCATTTCATGGACGGGTGTCCGTCGGCATCCTGATCATGCAGGATTTAATCGCCTTGCTGGTCATGAGCCTTGCAGCTGGCCAGACACCCTCTGAGTGGGCGCTGATCGTCTTTGGCCTGCCCCTGTTGCGTCCCTTGCTGTTCAAACTGCTGGATGCCAGTGGTCACGATGAGCTGCTGGTCCTTCTGGGCCTGTTACTGGCTCTGGTACTGGGCGGCATGGGCTTTGAAGCCGTCGGGCTCAGTTCCGAGCTGGGCGCGCTGATTTTCGGGGCTATTCTTGCCAATCACCCTCGCAGCCAGGAACTGGCAAAATCCCTGTGGAGTGTGAAGGAAATTTTCCTGGTTGGCTTTTTTCTGCAAATCGGCATCGGCGGTCTGCCGGATGCCAGTGCCATCCTGTTTGCCATTGTGGCGGCGCTGGTGTTGCCCTTTAAAGGCATTCTGTTTTTCTTCCTGATGCTGCTTTTCCGCCTGCGGGCCCGCAGCGGCTTTCTCACGTCCCTGTCCCTGACCAACTACAGTGAGTTCGGCCTGATTGTTGCCAGTATTGCTTTGCCGGAATGGCTGGTGCCTCTGGCGATCACTGTGGCCCTGTCTTTCCTCATTTCGGCACCACTGAACCGGCTGGCGCATCCGCTGTATGAAAAGCTGAGTCATCGCCTTGTGCGTTATGAACGGCATCAGCGGCACCCGGATGAGCTGCCTGTTTCCCTGGGCGACACCCGGGTACTGGTCATGGGGATGGGGCGGACCGGCACGGCGGCTTATGACTGGCTGAGTACCTCGGAACCCAGACTGATGGCCCTGGACTCCGACCTCCCGAAAGTGGAAAGGCACCAGGCAGACGGGCGCAATGTTGTCTACGCGGATGCTGAAGACAACACCTTCTGGGAAGCCCTTCATATGCCAGACGTAGAAGCCGTTATTCTTTCCATGAGTGATATAGAAGCGAAGCTGATCGCTGCGCGAATGCTGCGTAAAATGGGCTTTACCGGCTATATTGTGGCGCACACAATGTACGCGGACGAGGCTGAGCGTATTTGCAAAGCCGGCGCCGACGATGCCTACCTCACCATGAGCGAAACCGGCGTTGCCCTGGCCAGCCACCTTCTGGAGAGGGCTCCGGTGGCAGCATCACTGCCCTCATACAAGGCTGGCTGAACTTAGCCTTCAGGCAGTGCGCATGTGCGGAAGCCGGTGTATACGTCGTTGCGCCCTGGCAGATACGCCTGGCGGTAAGTGCCGCGAATCAGGCTGGACGATGTGGCGCAACTTCCCCCACGACTGACCTTATGATCGCCGAACTGCAAGGTAGACATGAAGGGATACATATCCACCTTGAAGCCGTCATAAGGCAGGAACTGATTACTGGTCCACTCCCACACTGTGCCCAGCATCTGCCGGCACCCGAAAGGGCTGTCCCCGGCAGGGTAATCGTGAACCGGGTTGCGGGCCATTGAACGCCCACTCATATCCACTCGGGATGGATCCGGCAGGGCATTCCCCCAGGGGTAGCGCCGGAAAGTCTCTCCCGGCCGATTGCCCAGTGCTGCCACTTCCCACTCATATTCTGTTGGCAAGCGCCTGCCCGCCCAGTGGCACCAGGCCTCTGCTTCCCAATAAGACAAGTGGGTTACCGGGGCATCCGGGTTCAGCGCCAGCCACTGGTTAAACACACGCTCCTGCCACTCGCCGCCGTGCCAGCGCCAGTACAGCGGGTGTTCCGGCGCGCGCATCTGCGGCCCGGCGACACCGTGAACCAGGGATACGTCCTTTTCAGTTTGCAGCCATTGCCGGCCTCCGAACGACCACAACTCCGGGCGCTGATACCCACCATCGTCTACAAATGCCTGAAACTCCCGGTTGCTCACCAGGGTGCGGCTGATTGCATACTCTGGCAATTCAATCTCAAAGCGTGGCTTCTCGGCGTCAAAGGCAAAGTCCTCAGTGGCAAATGCGTCCGACTCCCCCGGCATGCCGATCAGCCAGCGCCCCGCTGGAATATGGACATCCCCGTCGACAGCTTCCCCCGGCGCCGGACGGTCGCCTTTGAAATCTGAGGGTGCCGGATAGCCTACGGTCTGGCGACACCAGATCAGTGACTCAATATGCATGTTCTGATGAAAAATGGCGTACCGGTAAAGATACAGCGCCCGATCGCTCAGCTCATGATTGCGGATTCGCTCCGCGACCCGGTCATACACCGTATTAAAGTACGCAAGGGTTTCATCCCGGCCGGGAAACAGATCCCGCCGCCAGCGATCCTGGTGTTTCACATGGAATGAATCCCAGAGTTCATCCATCGCCGGATTATAACTGGGGGTGCCGTCCAACAGGTTGAAGACAAACACCTCGTAAAAAAACGCAGCATGGCCCATCTCCCACAGGGGCGGATTCACCCCCGGATGATAAGGGACCTCCAACTGTGCGTCTGACAGCGAATGGATAAGCTGCGCTGTACGGGTCCTGGCCAGTTCCAGCTCAGCAAGCAACCGGGCTTTTGTGTCTTCATCCTGTCTCTTGTGCGAACTCACCTGCGTTACCTCCCCACGGATCATTCATACTCCGGTCAGGATAGCAGACAAAAAACCGCCGGGGGACAGTCCCGCGGCGGTTTGATGACTTGAATCAGGCTTCTGCTGTCAGGCTTTCTTGCGCTGCTTGCGCCAGTCCCCCAAGTCTTCGATCAGTTTATAAAACAACGGAACGAAGAACAGAGCCAGTGTACTGGCTGCCAGCATACCGCCGACAACCACTGTGCCGATTTCCTGGCGGCTAACGCCGCCTGCACCACTGCTGAAAGCCAGCGGCAGGGAGCCAACAATGAAGGTAAGAGCAGTCATCATGATCGCCCTGAAACGCTGACGTGCTGCTGTGCTGGCTGCTTCAAAGGAGGTCATACCGGCCTTACGGTTCTGGGCCGCAAACTCCACAATCAGAATAGCGTTTTTAGCCGCCAGACCAATCAATACCAGCAAACCGACCTGGAAGTAGATGTCATTCGGGAAGCCCCGCCACAAGGAGGCCAGTGCCGCACCAAATACACCGAATGGAACCGCAGTGGCAACAGCCACGGGCAGCCCCCAGCGCTCATACTGAGCAGCCAGAATCAGGAAGACCAGTAACAGCCCCATACCGAACGCCAGGGTACCGGAACCGGCCGCATCCTGAAGCTGGAAGGCCTCGCCCGTCCAGCCCAGCAAGGTATTACGGTCAAACTGTTCAGAGGCAACGTCTTCCAGTGCCGCCAGAGCCTCGCCCGTGGTATAGCCAGCGCTGGGATCCGCCAGCAGTTTTGCGGCCGGATATACGTTAAAGCGGTTCAGGATATCGGGACCACTGGTACGCTCCAGGTCCACGAGGGAGCTGAGAGGGATCATCTCACCATAATTGGAACGGACGAAGACCTTGCGCAGATCGTCCGGGTGGCTCCGGAACTCACCTTCGGACTGCAGGTTTACCTGCCAGTTACGTCCCTGCAGCGTGAAATCGTTTACGTACAGACCACCAAAGGTACTCTGCATGGTGTTAAAAATCTGATCAACAGGCACTCCGGCAGCCTGTGCTTTTTCACGGTCCACATTGGCCTGGAACCGGGGAATACCTGTATCCAGAGTGACCCGCACGTTGGTCAGCTCAGGGCGGGCATTGGCGGCTTGGGTAAACCGGTCAGCCATGGTCTTGATTTCCTCCGGCGTGCGACCTCCCCGTGCCTGGATATAGCCTTCAACGCCCCCGGTCGTGGACAAACCCTGAATCGGCGGCGGTGTAAAGGCAATCACAAACGCCTCTGGCATACCAAACCCTATACCCATGATCTTGTTGGCAATATCAGCCGCCGACTGGCCCTCACCTTCACGCTCGTCCCAGTCTTCCAGGGTCACGAACGCCACACCGCTGTTGGTGCGCAATGCGCTGGAAATGATGTCGAAGCCGGCAAACGCAACCACATCCTTGACCTCCGGCAGGTCCATCATCTTCTGGACCAGCTCATCCCGTGTCTTCTCAGTGCGGCTCAAAGCCGACACCGGAGGCAAAGAATACGCAGCCAGGGCAAAGCCCTGGTCTTCCTGGGGCACCAGACCGGACGGCATCTTGTTCATCATGAAGGCGACCCCGCCCAGCATGGCCGCAAACAGCAATACGCCAACCACGGCATGCTTCAAAAGCCAGTCTACTGCGGCCGAGAAACCAGCGGTCATCTTATCAAAGCCGGCATCAAACCAGCGGAACACCGTCAGCTGCTTACCTTCATGGCGGCCCAGCAGTAAGGCACACATGGCAGGCGTCAATGTCAGAGCAACAATACCCGAGATCACCACAGAAATGGCGATGGTGATCGCAAACTGCCGGTACAGTTCACCACTGAGGCCGCCCAGAAATGCCACGGGCGCAAATACAGCGACCAGCACCAGAGTGGATGAAACCACCGCGCCGGAGACCTGACTAACCGTTGTCACCGCAGCGTTGTAGGCTGTCATGCCCTCTTCTTTCATCAGGCGTTCGGCGTTTTCCATGATGATGATGGCGTTATCCACTACCACCCCGATGGCCAGTATCAGCCCGAACAACGTCAGCAGGTTCACCGAGAAGCCAAATACCTGCATGCCGGCAAAAGTGCCCACCAGCGACACAGGTATGGCAATCAGGGGGATCAGAGTGGCGTTGAAGTGCTGCAGGAACAAGAAGGTAATCAACACCACCAGAAGCACCGCCACAATAAACGTATTGACGACTTCCTGAATGGAGACATCGATAAACCGTGTGGTGTCATACGGTACGTTATATTCCAGGCCCTCCGGAAACCGGTCCGAGATTTCCTGCATTGCCTCGTTCACGGCGTCGGCCGCCTCCAGAGCGTTGGCGCCCGGTTGCAGGTAAATCCCCATGGGCACAGTAGCACCGCCGTTGTAGATGGCAGCAAAGTCGTAGTTCTGGGCCCCCAGCTCTATGCGCGCCACATCTTTCAGGCGTAAGGTAGCGCCCTGGTCATCACTACGCAGTATCACCTCACCAAACTCTTCCGGGCTGGTCAGCCGGCCCGGGGCTGACACACTGAAGGTGAACGCCTGGCCTTCGGGCGCAGGCTCGGCACCAATACGGCCTGCTGCAAACTGGGCATTCTGGGCCCGAAGTGAGTTGGCGACATCCACCGGAGTCAGCTCGTACTGAGCCAGCTTGTCGGGCCGCAGCCAGATTCGCATGGAGTAATCCTGGGCGCCGAACAGCGAGGCATCACCAATACCCGGCAGCCGCACCAGTTCATCCAGTACGTTCAGCAGGGCATAGTTCGAAATTTCTACCACATCCATCGAGTTGTCAGGGGAGGACAGAGTAAGAACCTGCAGAATCGATGTGGAACGGGCCTCTACTTTCAGCCCCTGGTCCCTTACTGACTGGGGTAAGCGGGCAAGTGCCTGCTGCACCCGGTTGTTGACGTTAATCGTGGCCTGATCAGGATCCGTTCCAATCTCGAACGAAACCGTCAGCTGAAAACTCCCCGAGTCGGTTGCGCTGGATTCCAGGTAAATCATGTCATCAACGCCGTTGATTTCCTGCTCCAGTGGCGCAACCACGGAATCAGAAATCACCCCGGCACTGGCGCCCGGGAAAGTCCCGTTAACCACCACCTGGGGCGGCACCACGTTAGGGTACTGTTCGATCGGGAGCCCGAGCAGTGCCAGGGCACCGCCCAGAGTAATAATGATGGATATAACCGAAGCAAAAACCGGCCGGTCTATGAATGTACGCAACATCAGCCTGCGCCCTCCGAAGCCCCATCATTGGTTACATTAACCTGGGCGCCATCGCGCAGATTGCTCAACCCACTGACAATATACCGATCGCCGGCCTCAAGACCATCCAGCAGAATTTGTTTGCCGTCGGTCACCGGCCCCAGTTCGACTACCCTGGCCCGCGCCTTGCTCTCGTCATCAACCACGTATACCACCGGCCCTTCGGATGCCTCACCGACTGCAGACTCAGGAATTGCGATAATGTCCTCAAACTTCTGGAGCTCTACACGCACCCGTACAAACTGGCCAGGCACAATTTCATGATCCGGGTTGGGAAACACCGCACGGGCGGATACCGTACCTGTGCGCGGATCCAGTGTTGAAGCGGTAAAGTCAATACGGCCTTCCAGGGCGTACTCGTTACCATCTGCCATCACCAGGCGGGCACTGACGTCCTGTTTTTCATCGCGCCGGGCCATACCTTCTCTTGCTGCCCGGCGAATACTGGCATCGTTTTCCGGCAGCGCAAAGCGCACGTGAACCGGGTCCAGCTGCACGATAGTAGTAAGCAGTGTGCCGGCATCAATCAGACTGCCCTCGGGCAAGTCCTCCAGGCTGGTTACGCCACTGACCGGGGCCGTCACCTCGGTATACCCAAGGTCGAGTCTGGCTTTTGTGACCCTGGCCCGGGCGACAGCCAGATTGGCTTCGGCGGCCTCTTTTGCGGCCTCCGCAGCATCACGGTCGCGCTCGCTCACAGCCTTACGATTGTACAGCGACGAGATCCGTTTCCATTCTCTTTCGGCCTGGCGCAGGTCAGCTGCTGCAACCTGCTGCTGAGCCTGGGCAAGCTGGAGAGCCGCTTCGGCAGGCTTGCGGTCGATCCGGAACAGCGCATCCCCTTCACGCACCATCCGCCCTTCTTCATACAGGCGCTTTTCCAGAATCCCGTTTATCCGGGCACGAACCTCAACTTCTCTGGCCCCCCGAACACGGCCCGCATAGTCCTGGCGTACAGTGGCATTCGTCTGCTCCGCTGTTTCCACGACCACAGCAGCCGGCGGCATTCCGCCCCCTTGCTGACTGCCACTGTCCTCTTTGCTACACCCAGCTAACAAAAACAGGGTCGATAAGGCAGCAATTACAAGCCCGGAGCGGGCCATCGGACGACGATAAATTTCAACGGGCATGCACATTCTCCTGAGCACCGGGAAGGGTGATTCAATACAATCGGGGCGGGGATCAGCCACCGAGGGGAAAAACTGAGCGACATAACATACATTCAATCGTGTATGTATGTAAATGCTTCTCAGCTATACTGTGGGTTTTTACCAACCAATCTACGAAGTACCCGTATGGCACGAAAAACGAAAGCGGACGCCGAGGCTACCCGGACCTCTATACTGGAGGCGGCAGAGCACGTATTCATGGCCAAGGGCGTGGCCCGGGCCTCTCTTGAGCAGGTTGCCTTTGCTGCAGGCGTAACCCGCGGAGCGATCTACTGGCACTTTCGTAACAAACAGGACATTCTTGATGCCATGCTGGAGCGTGTGCGGGCGCCTCTGTGGGAAATGATAGCCGACGCCAGCCGCGGCGGAAGCAGCCTGAACAACCTGAAGGAGGTATGTATCCTTGCCCTGGAAAAGCTTGCCGAAGACACGCGTTACTTCCGGGTGCATTACATTCTTTTTCACCGCAATGAGTCAGACCAGTCTCTCAACAAACACCGGGAACTTGCAGAAAGCGCGATTACTCATCTGGCCCGTATTATGGCGCTACCCGACAACCGGAAGCGCCTGCGCCCGCACCTCTCGCCGGAGTACGCCGCTTACCTGTTACACACGCAAATGCTGGGGCTTTTCTACGACTGGCTGATAACGCCTGAGCGCTGGGCATTGAGCGATATAGCACGGTTACTGGTGGAAACCACGTTTTGCGGTCTGCTGGCGGAACCTGAATAACCATCTTTCAAGTCCAGAACAGCATGATAGCCGGCACTGCGACAATGGTTACAACGGCCGTCAGTGGCAGCCCCAGGCGCCAGTAATCTCCGAACTCATAGCCGCCAGGCTCCATAACCAATGCGTTCGACTGGTGGCCTATCGGTGTCAGAAAGGCACAGGAAGCACCAACAGCCACCGCCATCAGCACTGCATCAGAAGGTATCTGCAGTTCGCCGGCCAGGCTCAGGGCAATAGGTGCGACAACAATAGCCGCAGCAGCATTGTTGACCACATTGGATAGCAGTACGGTACCTACCAGAATCATTGTCAGCACCGACGCCATTGAAAGACCTTCCCCCAGAACCAGCATCTGTGCGGCGATCAGTCGGGCACCGCCAGTAGATTCCAAAGCCTGCCCCACGGGGATCATTGCCGCCAGCAAGACAATAACGGACCAGTCGATGGCTTTGTAGGCTTCCGCTGCCGACAGAAGCTTTGCCAGCACCATGGCAACCGCACCTGCGACCAGAGCAACGGGTGCCGGAAGCAAGCCGGTCACAATAATCACAATGCTTGCCAGAAAAATGCCCGCAGCCGTGGCTGTATTCCGGGTTGCACCCAGCCTTAACCCACGCTCCGCCAACGGCAGACACCCGAGGTCCGCCAGCCGGGTGCTTAGGGAGTCCTCAAAGCCCTGTACCAGTAGTATATCGCCGGCATTCAACCTGATATCTCCAAGGCGACGCTTAAGCCGGTAGCCAAGGCGTGCTACCGCCACAAGGTTCAGCTGATAACGCTCTCGCAGCTGCAGCCGGTTGGCACTGTGGCCAACCAGTGAGGATTCCGGGGCAATAACCACTTCCACCAGATGCAGTTCACCTTTACTGACGGTGGAAGCAGGCTCATCTTCCTCATCACCCCCCTTCGTTTCCTGGTGCGCCAGCTCCAGATCCGTGTTATCAAGAAATGTCTGCAAGCTTGATGTATCTGCCTCGATGAGCAACAGATCTTCTTCCCGCAAGATTTTATAGATAGAAGGCACCGCCTGCTGCTGCTCATCACGAATCAGCGCCAGGACAACAATATCCGACTCTTCCCCTGCTCCGGCCAACAGGCTGTAGAGGGTTGTGCCGGCGTGATCAGACCCCCTGGGTACACGAAGCTCGGTCAGGTACTCACCAATACTGAACAGTTTCGAGTTATCCGGACTCTCCTGCCGACGCGGTGTGAGGCGCCAGCCGACCAGCGTAATGAAGGCCATACCGGCAAGGGTAATGGCAACGCCAACCGGGGCATAATCAAACAGGCCGAAGGTGCCACCTTCACGGTAGGAAGCAATGATAATGTTAGGCGGCGTACCAATCAGTGTCATGGTGCCTCCCAGCAACGACCCGAAGGCCAAAGGCATCAGCAGCAACGACGGTGAACGCCCCGCCTCCCGGGACATCCAGATAGCGACGGGCATCAGCAGTGCCAGTGCGCCGACGTTATTAATAAACCCGGAACACACGGCAACCACTCCGGTCAGTGTAAAAACCTGCAGTGTCGGGCGGTGTCCGACTCTGCCAAGCAGTTGTGCAATACGGTCAACGACACCGCCATTCACTAGTCCCTGACTGATGACCAGCACGGCCGCTACAGTTATCACGGCCGGATGCCCGAAGCCTGAAAACAACTCTTCTGCGGGCACAAGCCCGGCAATGGCCACCGCCAGTAAAGCCAGCATAGCCACCACATCAAAACGCAGGCGATTCCACACAAACATAACAAGTGTGGTTCCTAACACCCCAAACACTAAGCCCTGATCGAGATTCATGGGCAATGTCCCCGGCCACTGTCAATAATTTATACAGTTCTGTCTCACAAAGGGTACGCGTAATTCGCAACCAGCTGTATCGACCAGTTTATACGTTTTATGGCACATAACCTGCACTGTTTCGTGCAGGCGCATGACCACCCTAGCGTTTCAAAAACTTCTCCAGTCGTCACGTTGTGGAGATTTGCCATGATAGAAAAGCGTCCGCTTGTCTGGCTGTCAGCGGCAAACAGCGACTCCCGCGTGCGCAGAGAGATGGAAGCCCGCTGGAAGCTGATCAACTTCTGTATTGAAGCGCCCTCCCCCCTGACAGCCGCCGTGCCGGAGGGCGTCAGAATTGGTGTGCTGGAGCTTCCGGAAGCATCCGGACAGGAGTGGCTGTGGCCGGAAAGCTGTCTGGAATCACTGGGCGTGACTTACTGGGTTGCTATCGCCCCGCAGCGCCCCACCAAAGGAACGGAGCTGGCAAAGTTTATTGTTCGCCACTGCTCTGACTTCCATACTGTCCCTGTGGACTGCGGTCGCCTGAATACGGTGTTAGGCCACTTGTGGGGGATGGCAGCGATTATTGATGCGGTACAGCCTTACCTCCACGACTATCAGCATGTCGCATTGCAAGGAAACTCCCGGCCCATACGCCATGTACGCAGTCTCCTGCGCCGCTTTTCCGAAACCCTGGAGCCGGTTCTGATCACTGGCGAGGGCGGCACAGGGAAAGACGCTGCTGCCCGGTTTGTGCACTCAAATTCCCCCCGGGCCAGTGGCCCGATGATTACTGTAAATTGCGCAGCATTGCCTGCGTCCCTCACACAAAGTGAACTTTTCGGGTACGAGAAAGGCGCATTTACCAGCGCTCAGAGCAGACAGCAGGGCCGCCTTGAACAGGCAAACGGCGGATCACTCGTGCTTTCAGGCATTAACGAACTTCAGTTGCAGCAACAGTCTGCCATCCTGAGGTTTCTTCAGGAAGGGGAAGTGGAACGGGTTGGAGGTCACGCCAGGATTGTGGTTGACGGCCGTATTATAGCCACTTCCAGTGAGTCCCTCCCGGACCTGATTGCCTGCGGACGTTTTCGTAGTGACGTGTATTTCCGTCTGGGCACTCTAGAGGTCAGACTTCCTGCGCTTAAAGAGCGACACGAAGACATACCCTGGCTTGCGCAATCACTGCTCAAAATCTGCTCTTCGGAAACCGGGCACAAAAAGCTCAGCAAAAAAGCCATTCAGAGCCTGGTCAGCCACTCCTGGCCGGGCAACTTCCAGGAACTGCAAAATCGCCTGCGACAAGCTGCGTTACTCAGTGATCGCTCCATCCTGGAACCCGAAGATCTCGGGCTGAGCCTGCCCGGAGCAGGCACCAACGAAACCACCAGCCTGAGTCTGAAAGAATTTCGCGACCATGCGGACCGACAGGCGCTGCACAGCAGCCTCCGGCTGGCCAATAACAACATGTCTGAAGCCGCACGGCTCTTGCAAATATCAAGGGCTTCCCTGTACCGGCTGATGGAAAAACACACCGCGCACGCCACTGACCACAGCCATAAAAAACAGATTAAAAGGGAAATTTAATATGAAAACAAAGCCGCATCTGTCCTTAGCCATAAGCCTTTGCCTATTGTCTGCAGCAGCCTCAGCCAACCCGGACCAGAAGCCAGTCAATGCAGTCTCTCCCCAATCCAGTCAGCCCGAAGACAAGGCGGCGGAAATTGCTTCGATCACTGCAGACCGGGGCATCGTCACCCGGCCCGGGCGCTTCACCATTGAGCCTTCGTTGTCGTATGCCCACAGCACCTCAACACTTGTGGCTATTGAAGGCTACACTGTTATTCCGGCGCTTGTGATCGGCCTGATCAATATCTCCGAGGTGCAACGGGACACGCTGGTCGGTGCAGTGTCGTTGAAGTACGGTTTGACCAGCCGCTGGGAAACCGCTCTGCGGGTGCCCTATCTGAGCATCAGCGAGGATGTCAGGGAACGCGATGTGTTTTCCGGAACACCTGTAGACAACCTGCGTGAGTCCTCCGGCGATGGCCTGGGGGACATTGAGCTGTCCACCCGTTATCAGCTTAACGATGGGCTAGACGGCTGGCCTTACATCATCGGCTTGTTCCGGGTAAAAGGACCAACCGGCAAAAGCCCCTATGATGTGGACCAGACAACATTGTACTCCGATGATGGCACGCCCATCGGAATCACACTGAAAGAGCGCCCCACCGGCTCGGGTTTCTGGTCCTTCGAGCCCGGTTTTTCATTTATTTATCCGTCAGATCCTGCTGTTCTGTTCGGAAACCTAAGCTATGTGTGGACCCTTAAGGAAGAGAAGGGGTTTTCCAATGGCGGTACCGTCGATCCGGGTGATGTTATTCGTGCCGGATTCGGAATGGGGTTTGCCTTCAACCAGCGCACCTCATTCAGCCTGGGGTATGACCATTCAGTGATCGGAGAAACCTCGTTTGAGCACGGCAACAACCAGTTTGACGCTACATTTGACCGTATTCATGTGGGGTCATTATCGTTTGGGCTGGCCCACAGGCTGACCAATAGCACAACGCTGAACCTGTCTGTCAGTGTAGGTGTTACTGAAAACGCACCTAACAGCGAAATCACCCTGAAACTGCCGTTCAGTCTGTAAATACCAACAGCACACGGACGAGAGGAAGTTACCGCAATAGTCCTGGCCTTAACGGCCCGGCAGCGATAACAGAGAATCCTGAACACTCCGGGGCACACGCCAGGTCTGCCCCAGGTTGTTCAGCTCAATGTTCAGCTGCTGCATGTTCTGGATTACGGCGCCGTCCACATTATTCTGGATCAGTGTCATCCAGCTGCCATTGTTGAGTACGCCACTGGTGATCAGCGCTCCATCACCGGCGCCACTGATATTGTCCAGAACCGGCATGTTTTCAAGGGCGTGAGCATAGCTGTTTACATCGCCGATATCGGGTATCCGCCAGCTATTGATCACCTGCAGGTCACCGTTCACCGATACCCGCTGCTCAAGGCCAATCGCAATTTCAAAGCGATCCAGCATAAAGCCACCCCGTTTCTGGGCCAGCTCATCATCGGTCAGGGCCGCACTCCAGTCGGCGGCGCTGACGGCGGCTGCTGACAGACTCAGGCTCAGCGCCAGCAGCAGCCTTATTTGCTTACTGTTAAAAAATACGCCCATTATCATAAGGCTCACCACTCGGTCATCGATGGCCAGTGCGGCAACGTATGCCCCAGTGGCGGTGCGTCCTGCAGGTGGTCCAGCGGCGCAGTTGCGATTGATGGCCAGTCGCCATCGGTAATAAAGCCACTACGCCCCTGACGCATGTGGCTCCGTATTACAAACGCCGTGCCATCCCAGTATTGTTCAAACTCCACCCGGGAATACACCTTCAACCCTCGCGCGGGGTCACCCACCAGAACCTCGTCCCTGGATATTCCTTTAATCAGCACAAAGTGCCGGTAGCCATCCACAGTCACCAGTGCAATCACGGGTAACCGAACTTGCTGACGCAACCCGCCCAGCGGCAAGCGGAAACCATCGGCCTGATAACCCTCACTAGCCAGATAACGCTTCATGTCCAGCATAGAGAAGCCTTCACGCTGCACTTTCTCCGGATCCGCCAGGGCGAACATATTACGGAACACATCCGCTTCAGAGACTTCAAACTGATAGTGAAAGGTCAGTAACGATGCAATCGCTGCAGAGCCACAGCTGAAATCATACTGTTGACGGAACACAGAGCTGAACTTCCGGGCCTGAAAACTTTCAACAGACACCTCCAGTCCGCCACTGAAACCGGGAATAGAGACACGTCCTGCATCAGCTGCAGGGCTGATTACCAGCAGCAGAGCCGCTAACATTGTGGTGCCTTTGCCACCGGCCATAACCGCCTCCCCGTTAACGGTTAATAAGAACGTTGATCTGGGTTGTATCCTGAATAACCACCTGGTTACCCGAATTCTGAATCACTGTCGCTACGCCACTCATGTTCTGGAAAGCGCCGCCATCAATCAGGTTGTTTCCGGTTACGACCTGCCCTGACAGCACGTTATCACTGACATTGGCTCCCTGATTGCTATTATTCATCTGGATTTGCAGCGGAAGCCCCTGACGGCCGCTGGCTTCATTAAGCTGTTGCTCTGATAAAGTCGACTGTTGCAACCAGGCTTCACTGGTGCCCGCAGTGTCACTGTCCGCCGTTGCTACGCCCGCAAACAAAACCAAGCCCGCCACGGATGCGCAGAAGCGGGCTATAAAGCTACGTCTGATTAGGTAAAAGTTGCTGTCCATTCCACCGTACCTCCCAGGCCTGGGCGGGCTGCCAGTATACTGGCAGCCCGCTCCTTCACTTACTGTGTGCCACCGCCGCCAGCGGTCAGATTAGACATCACACTGACATTAGCCTGGGTAACACTGCCAGTCCCGACGTTTTGAGCAAAAGCGCCCACACCGGTGAAGTTGGCAGAGCCGTCCCCAATCGAGTTGCTGGAACGAATATCGGTATACGATTTACGTCCATTGGTGTCGCCATAGCTCACTGATACGTCACTGACATTACCGTCAAGGTCAGCGCTGTTCAGGAACATATCTGTCGACATGGTGAATGTGTTGCTGCTGTTATCGTTATAAGAATCAGCCAAGCTGTTATCCGACTGATCATTATACGAGTCGCTTACACTATTATCCGACTGGTTATTGTTCGAATCATTAGTGCTGTTATTGGCCTGGCTGTTGCCAGAGTCCGTCATGCTGTTATCCGTCTGAGAGTTACCGGAATCGTTGGTGCTGTTGTTCGCCTGGTTATTGCCAGAATCAGCGATGCTATTATCGGTCTGGCTGTTACCGGAATCCGTCAAGCTGTTATCCGCCTGAGAGTTACCGGAATCGTTGGTGCTATTATTGGCCTGGTTGTTACCAGAGTCGTTGATGCTGTTATCGGCCTGGCTATTGCCAGAGTCCGTCAAGCTGTTATCTGTCTGAGAGTTACCGGAATCGTTGGTGCTGTTGTTGGCCTGGTTGTTAGCAGAATCGGTCAGGCTGTTGTCAGCCTGTGAGTTACCCGAATCGTTAGTGCTATTATTAGCCTGATTGTTACCAGAGTCGTTGATGCTGTTATCAGCCTGGCTGTTGCCTGAGTCCGTCAAGCTGTTATCCGTCTGAGAATTACCGGAATCATTGGTGCTGTTGTTGGCCTGGTTGTTGCCAGAGTCGGTGTTGCTCGTGGAGTTATCATTGCCGGAGTGAACGTTTCCGGAAGCGTCGGTATTAGCGCTGGAGCCACCGGCCGCGTTGGTGTTCGGATCACCGTCGCCACCCTGCGAGCTTCCTGCCGGTGTCTGAGCCCATGCGGCGCCGGAGATACCGAGACCCAGAGCCACAGCCATTGCTAGCAAATTCTTTTTAGCATTCATGATGTATTTCCTTATTTGTCGTTGGCATACCAAGGACCTGCACCTGATTTATTGGTTGTACCTTTTCTTCAGGGGCAGCCCCACACCTCGAACATTGCGATTCCCGTGCCAGCCTGCACGAGCTAATCGCAACCCTTTGTTATTTGGGGATTTTTATCGTGTCATCAGAAAGGGTCAGGAAAATCATCTGGCTATAGCTGTGTCAGAACTGCAACAGTGCTTTTAAGGAAAACGAGAGGCCGCGGGTATCTTTCATGTGTTTTCAAGGAGATAGCTCTGAACCCGGGTGTAAAAATACAAAGCTGTCTCATATATCAGAGTTGCCCAAAAAAAAGGCCTCGCCAATGGCGAGGCCTTTCTGACTCACAGGCAGGCGCCCGTGATTAACTGTTGAACCGTTCGATCAGAACTGGTTCATGGTGTTATCCGCACCACCGGCTTTCAGTGCCGCGTCCCCGGCGAAGAATTCCTTGTGGTCGTCGCCGATGTTGGAACCAGCCATATCCTGGTGCTTAACAGTCGCGATACCCTCACGGATTTCCTTACGCTGAACACCTGCAACGTAGGCCAGCATGCCTTCGTCACCGAAGTAGCCTTTAGCCAGGTTGTCAGTAGACAGTGCCGCTGTGTGGTAGGTCGGCAGTGTGATCAGGTGATGGAACACACCCGCTTCACGGGCTGCGTCACGCTGGAAGTTTGCAGTCCACTCGTCTGCCACTTTTGCCAACTCGCTGCTGTCATACTCTTCGCTCATCAGCTGCTCACGATTGTAGGCAGAGACGTCTTTGCCTTCTTCCTTCCACGCATCGAATACCTGCTGACGGAAGTTCAGGGTCCAGTTGAACGACGGGCTGTTGTTGTAAACCAGCTTGGCATCGGGAACAACTTCCTTGATGCGGTTTACCATGCCGGCGATCTGGCCAACGTGGGGCTTCTCAGTCTCGATCCACAGCATGTCAGCGCCGTTCTGCAAAGAGGTGATGCAGTCCAGAACAACACGGTCTTCACCAGTGCCTTCTTTAAACTGGAACAGACCAGACGCCAGACGCTTTGGCTTCAGCAGCTTGCCGTCAGACTTGATCACAACGTCACCGTTGTTGATCTGAGAGGCGTCGTCGATGTACTCGCCATCGATAAAGCTGTTGTACTGATCACCCAGGTCACCTGGCTCGTCAGTTACTGCGATTTGCTTGGTCAGGCCAGCACCCAGGGAGTCAGTACGTGCAACGATAACACCGTCGTCTACACCCAGTTCAATGAATGCCATACGCACGGCGTTGATCTTGGACAGGAAGTCGGCATGGGGAACCGTTACCTTGCCATCCTGGTGACCACACTGCTTTTCGTCAGATACCTGGTTCTCGATCTGGATAGCACAGGCACCTGCTTCGATCATCTTCTTGGCCAGCAGATACGTGGCTTCGTCGTTACCAAAACCGGCGTCGATGTCGGCAATGATCGGCACAACGTGGGTTTCGTGATTGTCGATCTGCTTGATCAGTTCGGCAGCCTTGGCTTCGTCGCCGGCGTTTTCAGCAGCTTCCAGGTCACGGAACAGATGGTTCAGTTCCCAGGCGTCCGCCTGGCGCAGGAAGGTGTACAGCTCTTCAATCAGGCCAGGTACAGCTGTCTTTTCGTGCATGGACTGGTCCGGCAGAGGCCCGAACTCAGAACGCATAGCTGCAACCATCCAGCCGGACAGGTACAGGTAACGACGCTTGGTGCTGTTGAAGTGTTTCTTGATAGAAATCATCTTCTGCTGGCCAATAAAACCATGCCAGCAACCCAGGGACTGGGTGTACTGAGACGTGTCTTTATCGTAGTTTGCCATGTCTTCGCGCATGATTTTCGCGGTGTACTTGGCAATGTCCAGACCCGTCTTGAATTTGTTCTGGGCCCGCATGCGTGCTGCATGCTTGGGATTGATCGCATTCCAGGTCGGGTTTTGCTTCAGCAGGGAGCTGATCTGATCAATGTCTTGAGCGTAGGGCATGATCTCTATCCTTTCTACGTAGGTGTTCAAAAGGTTCGGGGATACTGCGGCCAGGCAGCACCCGAAGTCAGCATCCTGCACAACCTGGGCAGGCGCTAACCTTGGCGTTACTGTATTACTTTCGATTTTATAATTAAAATTTATATTGTGTATCTTCGGCATTTTCTGCATGAATGCCAGTATTTTTAACCCTTCCTTCAAATCAGTCAAACCGAAAGAAAGCAATGCGACCTTCAGGTTAATGCTAAAACAACAATCCGATCCCCAACCTGAAGCCCCAGGTGCTGCTTTCGTTCCGGTAGCAGCTGCAGGTGTTTTCCGCGCTCATCTGCCGTTATCCGGAACACGCCCAACGCTACTTCACCACTGGCCGCTACAACTTTCTCCAGCCGCTGGAAATCGGCACTGGCAGGCAAACAGTAGGCTTGTGCATCGCGGAACTGGATTTCGGCACCGCCCGCGGTGAACAGCTCATCCAGAACGACCGGCAATTCTCTGCGAAGGGCCACTTGCGCCAGAACATGGCTGAGCACCATCGGACTGATCAGCATTTCACTGTTATGCCCAAACAGCAGGTTACGGTTAGCGGGGTCGCCCAGTTCCATGATCACTTGTGGCCGCCGCGGCGATTCCATCAGTATATCTTCCAGTTGCAGATACCCCACCATGGCCCGGGCGTCAGCTTCTTCATCGGAGCCAATACGGTCACTGCTTAACAGCATAACGGTGTCGTAACTGGCCGGATCCAGCTTCCTGAGGTCTTCGTCCACCATGTAGTCGGCCTGCAGCATTCGGCCGTTAAGTCTTTCCAGGCTCACGCCATACCCGGCAATCTCACGCTCCCGCTCCTCCAGTGATATGGCTGACACCATATCCAGCTCAAAATTGCGGGACCCATAACTGCCAAACTCAACCAGCAGGCCAGGTACCCGGTGACTCCAGCCCAGCACCAGCACCCGATGGGCTTTATGCATCCTGGACGCTGCAGCCTCCGGATTCCCGCGACGGACCTCTGTCAATGATTCTGCTTTCGGATCAGCTTCTGTGTGCAGGTAATCTCCGGCAAGCAAAACCACACGATCGTCCAGAGCAATAACGGTATCAGATGGGGCTGGCATATTGACTCTCCAGCCACTACCCGGAGCGGGGTGAAGCAAGCCCAGCACAATTGCTCTGGGCAAGCGGGCCGCAAATTCGGCAAGAGTCAGACCCTCGGCCACGTCCCCTCCACGCACAAAGAGCTCGTTACCCTCACCTGTTGCCAGTAATTCGTTATACACCTCAGACAGTCCCGGATGCAGCACATTCTGCACCATCAATCGACTGATTGTGGCGTTACCGGCAATAACCTCAACACTCCCCGGATAAGCGCGCTCAACGACCGGAAGCTTGCGGACATCCTGAATTTCCGCCACCACATACGGAAGGGGCGTACGGTAGTACCTTGCCTGCGCCGCGATCGACAGCAAGGCTTTCACGGTTTCCACATCAGAGCTGATCAGGCTGTCGGCTTCGTATGCCGCACCGGGCACGATAACCGCGGCAGCATCAAGACACGCGACCCGATGCAGGGCATCAGGCTGAATGGCTGATCCCGAACGCAGTATGATCTGACGCGCGCGCCGACCAATACCAGGAGCACTGCGCAGCTCATGAACCTGCTCTGCAGAGGCCTCTTCTGACAGAACGACCAGGTTCAGCTTTTGTGCATCGTGTTTTTTCAGGAACCGTCGCATGCGGCCGGACGACCTCAGTAACTCTGAGAGCAATGGCAGCGTCTGGCTGGTCCAGCCAAGCACAACCACATGCTTTTTTAGCGTAACCGGTGTCAGGCCGCGCTCAAGGTCTGTCATTTTGGCGATCAGCCAGCGGGTAAGAATGGCCACCAGAGTGCCCATAAATACCACATAACCACTGATGGTCAGCAATGTTGAAACAAAGCGCCGCCAGGTGCCTGCATCGTCACCCAGATAGCCGGGATCTGTCAGACGCAGGAAAGCCCACCACACGGCGGCACCCGGATCATCGAGCTCACCGCCCTGGGGAACCACAAGAAGGCCACCCACCAACGATATCAGGCCAATAAAAATGCCAACCACCAGCAACTGGAAGCCAGCGCCTTTTACCAGCTGTCGCTCGACAACAAACTTGACCCGGTCGACAATTCGAAACGGCAGTCTGACGATGTTTTTCATCCGCCTGACCGGCCGGGATCAGCAGGCGCAGAACTGTGCTGATCTGTGAATGACAGAGGCAGTGTCAGAGCCTCACGCAGCGACGTTGTAAACTGCAGAACACCCTTGACCGGACCCAGACCGCCTCGGGCGAGTGTTCGCCGGGGCTGGGACTGCAGGTCGGCAATCACAATTCGGGAGCCGTTTTCCTGGCAGGTAGCAAGCAGCTTGTTAAGGGCTGAAAGGCCGCCCGCATCCAGCACAGTAACGCCATCCATATACAGAATGAACCCTTCAACGTTACGGGACATTTCCGCCAACTCTCCGAAAATCCGGTCGGCCGCTGCAAAAAACAAAGGCCCGTTGATCTTGAAAACCCGCCAGCCTTCGGGAATGTTCGCCTGTTTGAGCCGTTGGCCTTTGGTGATGTCGGTGACCTTGGTCATCTCGGCCACCTCACGCATAAACAGAACGGCGGCCAGGAGAACACCGGTGGTAATGGCGATAACCATATCCAGGGCTACCGTCAGAGAAAAGCAGGTAAGAAAAACCAGAACATCGCTACGGGGCGCCGTTTTCAGCAAATGCACCCCTTTGGGCGCCTCGCTCATATTCCAGGCCACCATAATCAGCAAAGCGGCCATAGCCGGCATCGGCAAGTAAGCCAGTACGCCTGCCAGTGATACCAACGCCAGCAGTACTACAACCGCATGAACCATAGCCGCCACAGGCGACTCAGCCCCGGCACGATAGTTGGCAGCCGACCGGGCAATGGCGGCGGTAGCCGTAATACCTCCGAAAAACGGTACGATAATATTGCCAAGCCCCTGTCCCATCAGCTCACTGTTGGCGCTATGGCGCTTTCCGGTCATACCATCGAGCACGACAGCACACAACAGGGACTCAATCGCCCCAAGCATGGCAATAGCAAACGCAGAGGGCAAAAGCTCGCGGACCATGGTCCAGGATATTCCAAGGGCCTCGCCATCGGCACCGGCCTGCTGCCACGGCCAGACGAACTCCGGTAAAAATGGGGGAATACCGGCCCCGGTGCCCCCTCCGGGTAACAGATAGCTGAACCTCGAGCCAATTGTATCTATCGCAGCGCCATTGGCGTTGAGCCACAGCGCCAGCAGACTGCCTATTACTACAGCAGGAAGATGCGGCGGAACCGGAGTTTTCAGGCGCGGCCACAACAGCATGACGGCAAGGGTCACCAGTGCCACAAGCGCACTCATCGTATCCAGTGCCGGGAAACTCTGTGCCAGCACCGCCAGCTTGTCCCAGTAATGTTCCGGCATTGACTCTACCGACAGGCCAAAAAAGTCTTTTACCTGCAGGGTCGCGATCACAACGGCGATGCCGCTGGTAAATCCGAGCGTGACCGATTCCGGAATGTATTCAATAAAACGACCCAGCCGCATCACCGCCATTATTACCAGCAGGACGCCGGACATTAATGTCGCCAGCAACAGGCCACCAAGGCCATAGTTCTGGGCAACGGGATACAGAATAACAACAAAAGCCGCCGTGGGGCCGGACACACTGAAGCGGCTACCGCCCGTGAGGGCAATGATAAAACCGGCAATAAACGCCGTATACAGACCATACTGAGGCGCCACGCCGCTTGCGATCGCCAGTGCCATGGCCAGGGGTATGGCAATAATGCCTACCGTAACACCCGCCATGACATCGCGCATAAAGCGGCGGCTGTTATAGGGTTCGTCAACGCAGGCTTCCCGGAAAGCGTGGGCCAGCCGGAGTGAAAAAAGATGGGCGCGATGGGGCATACTGTCCTCGTGTCTGAGAATGTGTACAGGTACCGAGGCCCTACATCATATATAATTTTGCCATGAAAAAGTTATTCATCGTTACATTCGCTCTGCTGATCGTTGCTTTAAGCGGTTGCTCAGGCCTGGCCGGAATTCGGCCCCAGGAACCGGCCGAGCGCCCGCAAACCCTGTATCAGGCACAGGTGATCGATCCGGCAAACGGCACCAGGCTAAGCATTGACGCACTTGCCCGAAAACTGTCCGGGGTCCAAGTGGTTGTGGTGGGCGAATACCATGGGCATCCGGCTGCACACCTGCTGCAATCACAAGTACAGGCAGCGCTTTATCGCCAGAACCCTTTACAGGTGTTGTCCATGGAACAGTTCAATCTGGACACCCAGAATGCTGTTAATGCTTATCTGAACAACACGACCGGGGAAGCGGAACTGATAGAAGATGCTGATGCCTGGGACAATTATCGCGCCTCTTACCGCCCTCTGGTGGAGTTTGCCCGCCTGCATAACCTGCCGGTAATCGCAGCCAATGCACCCGCACACATTGTGCGCTGTGTGGGCCGGACCGGCCCGGACTACCTGAGTGGTCTCCCTGCCAAAGCCCTGGCAGAGTTGCCCGGGAACCCGTTTATGGATACGCCGGGTTACCGTAAGAAGTTTGATGCGGCATTAGCCGGTGGTCACAGCACAACAGAGGCGCGCATGGACAATACCTACAAGGCCCAGCTGCTTCGCGATAACACCATGGCAAGTCGCATTCTTCAGGCGCTTGAAGCTTACCCTGGCCACCAGATAGTGCATACCACGGGCACGTTCCACAGCCAGGCGCATCTTGGAACCGTTGCTTTGCTCCATAAGCGGGCCCCCGAGGTTTCAGTTGCAGTCATTTCACCGGTAGTATGGCCACCAGAAGCAGACAAGCCACCACTGGCTGGAAACCGTAACAAAGGCGATTTTCTTTTCTTTGTGCAGCCTTTGCCGGAGGAGTACCTCAGCGAGGAGCGCAGAAAGAAAGCCATGACAGCCAGGTTCCGGCAGTCTGCAAAAGATACCTGTCAGGAAGATTCACGATGAAAATTATTGTTGCTCTTATACTGAGTATCAGTGCCATTGTTTCAGCCTCACTCATCAGTGACGGGCTTACCGACCTGCGCACTGGCGACCGTTACGTCACCGTAAAAGGGGTTGCAGAACGGGAAGTAAGTGCAGATCTGGCCCTGTGGCCAATCCGTTTTGTCGCAACCGGAGGCAGCCTCAGCGAAGCACAGGATCAGGCGCGTGACAGTCGCAATGCCATTATCGCATTCCTGAAGCTGCAGGCCATCAGTGATGACTCAGTAGAGCTGCAACGCCTGGATGTTACCGATACCCGGGCGAACCCGTACCAGGACAACAGCGAACAGAAATTCATTATCAATCAGACGCTGATGGTACGCAGCACAGACATCGAAAAAATACGCCAGGCAGCACAGGGCGTCAGTGAATTGGTGGACTCCGGAGTCATCCTGTCGTCCGATTACAGTTCCGGAAGTCCGACCTACTTGTTTAACAGACTGAATGAGATTAAACCCGAAATGATTGCCGAGGCCACGGCCTCTGCCCGGGAAGCGGCCAGCCAGTTTGCAAAGGATGCCAAAACCGAGCTTGGTGACCTGCGTCGGGCTAACCAGGGCGTTTTCCAGATACTGGCCCGGGACCAGGCTCCGGGTGTTTCCCAGCAACAGCAGCCGAATAAAAAGGTTCGTGTCGTTTCAACGGTTGAGTATTACTTACGCTAATCTCTCCGGCACCGGCCTTCTGTTATAGCGAATATCTTTGCCTATTGCGTCCGGACCATTTCGTCGGTTACCTGGTAATCACCCGCCAGCCAGCGCATGATTTCGCTGGCTGCCGGGTGATCATAGGCATCGTAGGTGTGTAGCAGACTTTGCCGCTTTTCCTCGCTGATGCGCCCCAGACCCGCATCCTGAAGCACCAGAAGGTCGGTATGCAGCTGTTCTGCCAACTCCCGACCGAGCACTTTTCGTGCTGCGTGCCGAAACGCCTGTCCGTACTGGTATTCCTGCCCCTGCCGGTAGGACTCTGCCAGCGTCAGAGCCGGAATCGTCGTCAACACAGGCTGTAACGCCGGATTGATACCATGGCCGCCCAGGTACGCAGCATTGGCTGCCGGCCGGCCGGTAAAAGCCCGCAAATGCAGGTGCCGGGACATACGATCCCCGTCATTCACCGGATAGTTATCCCAGAGCACGGGTTTGCGGCCCAGCCTGTCAGTCACATGTTTGAGGTGTCCGGGCGAAACCTCTCTGGAGCAGACCTCTTCACCTGTCCAGAATACCTGAATGCCGGGGTCGAGAAGGCGCCCAAGTGTTTCCAGGTAGGCCGCTGGCCGCTCACCGAACACCCGGTCCAGTACCGGATCGTCAGAATAGTAACTGGGGCACAGGGAAAGGTAGCGAGCCCGGGTATGCTCGCGGATCCAGTGCATGATATCCACCTGGGTTTGCGCCAGTGCCGGTGTGTCCGCCCGCATATCATCAAACAGGATGGCCAGCTCATCAATGCCGATCTGATCAAGCTGCTCAAGCCGGGCCGCAAGTGCAGCACGGGCAGCATCATCAAAGCAGTTAAAAACCTCGAACGGGCTTAACCCTACGCCGAACCTCAGCCCCTGTTCCCGGCAAAAGCGACCAAACTTCGCCAGTTCCTCAGCCTCCTCTGGCGGATGCGGCTCCTGCCAGCGCCGACGCAGAAAGGCATCCGCCTTGGGCGCATAAAGATAGAAACCGTAACCATGCGGTGCCAGTGCACCCACCAGTTGCTGACGCTCCTGCCAGCTCCACACAGGCCCATAGAAGCCTTCGATAATCCCCAGTGTTGTGCTCATTGTTCCTGTCCTGTCGTCAGCCGTGTATTACCACATGGTAAACCTGTGGTAAGCGAATGGTATATCACATCTGTATTGTTGGGTGCCCGGGCAGGCTACGATACACAAAACTCAGACGGGAGCTGTCATGACCCCTTCACAATCCAGATTGGGCAGTCTTGATGCATTACGCGGCCTCGCAGCTCTGGGAGTCGTGCTTTTTCATTACCTGCCCTACTACGACACGCTCTTTGGCCATTCACTGACATTGCCGCAACTGCTGACCGACGCCTTATCGTTTGGCCGCTACGGAGTACACCTGTTTTTCATTCTCAGTGGCTTTGTCATTTTCATGACGCTTGAGCGCACGCGTAACGCAGCCTGGTTTGGTATGGCCCGAGGGGTACGACTGCTTCCGGCACTCTGGGCCGGCATAGCACTGACCTTTATCTCGGTGCACTTTCTCGGTCCGGAAAGCCGTGCGGTCAGCCTTGACACCGCCCTGCTCAACACGACCTTGTTGCATGAGTATCTGGGTGCCGAGCACGTTGACGGCGCATACTGGAGCCTGGTGATAGAGGCCACGTTCTACGCCTGGATGGCACTGCTGTTCTACACTCTGCGCGACTGGCAAAAGCTGCGTCTGGCATTCTGGGTCTGGATGCTGATCAGTTATGCCGGAGTAACAGGATGGCAACGGATACCCGACAGCCTGGAGTTTCTGGTCAAGGATCTGATGTTTGTAAAATATGCTCCGCTGTTCATGGGTGGCATGCTGATTTATCGTATTTATCGCTATGGCCGCCCGCCGGTGGCCGATGCGGCCCTCCTGGTCATGGCGGTCAGCCATGGCTTGCTGGCCTACAACGCCCCTTACAACCTGTTTGTCCTGGGCTGTTTCGCGGTATTTTCCCTGGCGGTGGCCGGCTGGCTGAACTGGCTTGCCAACCCGCCCCTGCTCTGGCTCGGCAGTCTTTCCTACAGCCTGTACCTGGTGCATCAGAATATTGGCTATGGCGTGATTACCTGGGCTTACAACATCGGGCTGCCGGGCTGGATCGGCGTTGCTCTCGCACTTGGTGTGGCGCTGGCTCTCGCCTCTTTGATCCACTACAACATTGAACAACCCGCATTGCGACGGTTCCGGGCCTGGCGCAAACGTGCGGAAACGCATCAAACAGTGGGAGCACCCGCAAAGATTTTTGACTAGACTGAAGTGTGATTACTCAGTTACAGAACAGATACCAGACTGATGGAGTTTGGCTATGGAAATAAAAACCTTCGGAGACCTGATTGGCTGGACGCGCCAGCTGCACGCCCATCTGGCAAAATGCCTGAATGAGTCCGCCCAGAAGCAAACCAATGAGCGCAACAGCGCTTTGCTGGATTATGTTGCGGGCTACGAGTCACAGCTGGCAGAAACCGTGGCTGAATTTGAAAAACAGGCGGACCCCAAGGTCCTGCAAACCCGCCTGTACGACTATGCGGAACATCAACCCTTTACCCCTGGTCTGGCCTGTGATGCCCGGTTTGACACGTTCAGCTTTGACGAGATTAGCCGGGAAGTGTTCGCCTTCCATGATCAGATAATGGATCTGTACGAGTCACTGACGGGCAAAGCCGAGATCGAGGGCGCAAAAACCCTTCTGGAGGACCTGCTGGCACTTGAGCAACACGAAGCCAAGCAACTGTCCAGCCAGATTGGCAGGATGAGCGATATCTGACGTATCACATCTAAACACCACGGCCGCACTCGCGTAAGATACCACTTTTAAATGGGGCCGGGGTCGCTCTGATGCGACCCCGGCCTTGTTGTTTGCAGCTATGAAATACCCCTCTGGCGGAGGATTGTGAATGCAGTGGATTATAAAGCTGGATAAGGCTCTTGCGCGTCTGTCTTCTCTGTGTGGCTGGGTTGCCTGTCTTGCAATGCTGCTGATGGTCGCTAACGTATTTTACGACGTTATTGCCCGTTATGCGTTCAGTGAGGTGTCCATCGGACTTCAGGAAATGGAGTGGCACCTGTTTGCGGTGGTGTTCCTCCTCGGCATTCCTTACGCGCTGCGTACCGATGGCCACGTTCGTGTTGATGTATTTTACGCGCAATGGAGCAACAAAACCCGAGCCTGGGTCAATCTCACCGGCGCCCTTCTCTTTGTTATTCCTTTTGCCTGGCTGATTGGCATTTACGGCTATGATTTTACCCTGGACTCCTACACCCTGGGTGAAGGCAGTGGCGACCCGGGCGGGTTGCCCCACCGCTGGGTGATCAAATCCCTCATCCCCTTCACCGCCCTGTTTATTGCGCTTGCAGGCCTCAACATGGCCACCTATGCCCTGCGCGTGATCTCTGGTGAAAAGCAGTATGACGAAGAAAGCAATGGGGAGGGCCTGGCATGATTGGTATCATCATGTTTGCCACGGCGTTGCTCATGCTCATGGCAGGTTTCCCGGTTGCCTTCACCTTTGGCGGGCTGGCGCTGTTCTTCGGAGTATTTGCCGAAGGCATGGATTTGTTCGCGTTCATGCCTTACCGGATTATGAGCGTTATGCAGAACACCGTTCTGATGGCGGTTCCCCTGTTCATTTTCATGGGTGTCATTCTGCAGAGAACCCGCCTTGCCGAGCAGCTTCTGACCTCGATGGGGCGCTTGTTCGGCGGCCTGCCTGGTGGCCTGGCTATCTCCACTATTCTGGTTGGCGCCCTGCTCGCGGCGTCCACCGGCGTTGTAGGGGCCAGTGTTGTTGCCATGGGGCTGATTTCACTGCCTGTTATGCTTGCCCATAAATACGACCGGCGACTGGCAACCGGAACCATCTGTGCCGCGGGCACTCTGGGGCAGATTGTGCCTCCCTCCATCATTCTGATCATTCTGGGAGATGTCCTGGGCTTGCCGGTGGGCGATCTGTTCAAGGCTGCCGTCGGCCCGGGTGTGGTGCTTATCGGCGTCTATATTGCTTATATATTGATCATGACCCGGTTCAAGCCGGAAACGGCACCAGCCATGCTACAGGACACCGGTGTTTCCCGTAAGCGGGAAGTTCTGAACGCCCTGCTGGCCATCATTCCGCCGCTCGCCTTGATTGTGGTTGTGCTGGGCTCCATTTTTACCGGGATTGCAACGCCAACAGAATCGTCCGCCCTGGGCGGCGTCGGCGCCATTGTGCTGGCTATTATTTATCGCCAGTTTTCGTTTCAGATGATCTGGGAGTCTTCAAAGGATACGGTCAGAGTAACGGCCATGGTCTTCGCTATTCTCATTGGCGCAACGGCGTTTTCCATGGTGTTCAGTTATACGGGCGGCGATTATCTGCTGGAAGACTGGATGTTGCAGCTGCCTGGTGAGAAATGGGGGTTCATCATTCTGGCCATGGCGGTCATTATGGTGCTGGGGCTGTTCATCGATTTTGTGGAAATTTCCTTCATCATCGTGCCGATTCTGGCGCCAGTGGCTGAAGCCATGGGCATCAATATGATCTGGTTTGCCATTCTTATTGCCATGAACCTGCAGACCAGCTTCCTGACACCGCCTTTCGGCTTCGCCCTGTTTTACCTGAAAGGCGTTGCGCCACCACAGGTGCAGACGACTGATATCTACAAGGGGGTCCTGCCGTTCATTCTTTTGCAGGTCTTGGTACTGGCAATGATTGTCATTTTCCCGGAGCTGTTCGGAATGAGCTCCTCCTACTGAAAAGCCGGGTCATTCGACCCGGCTTTTACCAACTCTGCAACTGATCAGCGTGTCGCTGGCTCAGTGGCCAAGATAGCTGCGATACATCCAGACGGTTTTTTCCTGCTCCGAGATATAATCGCTCATCAGTGCCGCGGTACCCTCGTCGTCAGCTTCACCGGCCAGGCTTAGCAGTTCTCTTTGCTTGCCAATCAGCTTGGCAAAGCTATCAACCACATGTTCCATGGCAGTTTTGCCATCGGTAACGTCTTTCTGCTCAGGGATTTCAGAGCGCTCGATATAGGTGCTGTATGCGTGGGAGGGGCGATGCCCAAGCGTGAGCACACGCTCTGCAATCTCATCAATCTTGAGCAGAAGATCGTCATACAGCTCTTCAAACTTCACGTGAAGCTCAAAGAAGTTTTCACCTTTGATGTTCCAGTGATAACCGCGCACGTTCATATAAAAGATCTGGTAGTTGGACAGCAGATCGTTCAGTGAATCTGACAGCTTTACCGTTTTTTCTTTATCCAGTCCGATAAAATTCTTACTCATTCTTAGCCTCCTTTGTGGCATTGGAATAGTAGTGGGGCCAGTGTAGTCCAGACCGCGGATTACCGTGAAGTTTAGTTACCCAATCCCTGCCATAGTGTTGGTTAATTTTCCCCGGAGTTACACGCCTGGACCACAGTCGGTGCAGTCTCCCTCTGGTTCCGGGCCAATATTCAGATTCCGGTTCAGGTCTCTAAGGGCCGTTCGTACCCCCTCTTCTATAACCGGGTGGTAAAATGGCATCTCCAGCATCTCACTGACGGTCAGCCTGCGTTGTACCGACCACGCCAGCAGGTGCGCAATGTGCTCGGCCGCCGGGCCAAACATTTCTGCGCCCATAAACAGACCACTGCCATACTCGCCGTACACACGCAGCAAACCGCTATTTTTTCCAAGAACCCGGCTCCGCCCCTGATTTTCAAAGGAAACCTCGCCGACGGCAAAGCAGCCATTGCACTGTTCATTTACCTCATTAATGGTGAGCCCTACTGTCGCTATCTGGGGGTCGGTAAATACCACCGCAAGGGGGGCACTTCGCCGGCCGGCCTTTACGTCGGGGTAAGCAGCTGCGTTATCACCGGCAATGCGCCCTTCATCGGCGGCTTCGTGCAACAACGGCAAGTCGTTATTGGCATCGCCGGCAATAAATACAGGGCTCTGACCGCAGCGCAGCGTATGCGGATTGAACACCGGCATGGCATTATCATCCAGTTCAATATCCGCATTCTGTATATCCAGGCCGTCAACGTTTGGCCGGCGCCCTGTCGCTGCAAGCAGATACTCAAACGTTTCGGTTTTTTCCCCGGCGTCGCCGTCAATAAACGTGACAGCAACACCACCGTCAACCCGCTCAACCCGTGTCACTTCGCCATCCGGGTCGAGAGGAAACTCCTCGTTGAAGCGCTTGAGGGCGTACTCCCGGATCGTGTCATCCTGAATCGGCCCAACCGCACCGCCTACTCCGAACATTCTTACCCGTACACCCAGGCGGCTGAGCGCCTGACCAAGCTCCAGACCGATGACACCTGGCCCGAACACCACGACAGATTCCGGCAGGTCCTGCCACTCAAAAATATCATCGTTCACAACCAGCCGATCTTTTGCTTCTTTCAGAAAACCGGGAATGTTGGGACGAGAACCGGTTGCAATAATGATCCGTTGCGCCTGGATTTCTGTGTCCTCGCCCACAATCAGGCTGTCAGGTCCAGTAAAGCGGGCATGCCCCCTGATGCGGTGCGCTTCGGGAAAACCTTCCACGGAGCGGACCACCGATGCCACAAACCGGTCACGCTCGGAGCGTACCCGCTCCATGACCCGCCGGCCATCAACCGTTATATCGCCGGCACTGACACCAAACTGGTCTGCCTGCGCCATCTGATACGCATTATCCGCTGCGGCAATCAGCAGCTTGCTGGGCATACACCCCACCCGGGCACAGGTTGTGCCATACTGATCACCCTCGATCAGGACGACTTTGTCCGTCACCTTTCGCACCCGGCTGTGGGCCACCATACCTGCTGTTCCGGCGCCAATAATAGCTACATCAACCTGCTGTTTATCCATAAAAGAATCTCCAGACCAAAATGCCCGCCATCGATACGGGTGAAACCATCAGGTGTCCCCCTGTATAATAAGCCCTTTTCGTACCCCGGATGCAATGAGACAACTGCGTATGCATAACTACTGGCCGGAATTTTTCACTGTCGCCCTGGTGCACTTGCTGGCAGTCGCCAGCCCCGGACCCGACTTTGCGGTGATGATCCGGCAGGCACTGTGTCAGAGCCGGAGAAACGCGTTACTGACAGCAACCGGCATTGGCGCGGGCATTCTGGTGCACGTAAGTTACTCATTGCTGGGCATTGGCCTGATTATTCAGCAGTCCCTGCTTCTGTTCACCTTGCTCAAAATTGCCGGGGCTCTGTACCTCACCTGGATTGCCATACACTGCCTGCGAGCGAAGGCCGGGGGCGTCTATGTGGAAACCGGAGCTCCGGCGCCTCAGTCCGGCGTTGCCGCTATACGTCTGGGTTTTTTCACTAATGCTTTGAACCCCAAGGCAACCCTGTTCTTTGTTTCGCTGTTCTCGGTGGTGATCAGCCCCGGCACGCCGGTCGTGGTGCAGGCCAGTTATGGTGCCTACATGGCACTGGCAACCGGGCTCTGGTTTACCCTGGTCGCGGTGTTTTTTACATTGCCGGCCGTTCGCAAACGTTTCAACCGCTTTGGCCACTGGCTGGACCGGCTTATGGGTGGCACTCTGCTACTGCTTGCGGGCAAGCTTTTACTTTCTACAGTGAACGAAGCAGCGCCTCAGTCTGGCTCCAGCCCAGGCACGGGTCTGTAATAGAACAGCCGTACCGCAAATCATCTCCGTCGTCCTGCCGGCCCGCTTCCAGGAAGCTCTCCAGCATCAATCCACGAATACATGAACTCCCCGCCCGCTTCTGACGTATAACCTCACGGGCAATGTCAACCTGTCTCTCTGCCTGCTTGCGGGCATTGTCGTGACTGCAATCCACCATGATGGCACCGTTATGTCCGGCTTCAGACACGCTTTGTGCTGCCTGTTGAATGCTGGCTTCATCGTAGTTGGTAAGCCCCCGGCCGCCTCTTAGCACAAGGTGGGTATCCGGATTGCCCCGGGTACTGACCATGACCGGGGCGCCATTACCCGAGACGCCCAGATGGTGATGTGGGTGCGCCCCCGACTTCATGGCATTGATCGCAACACTCACCCCGCCGTCGGTACCGTTCTTGAACCCGACCGGCATCGGCAGCCCGCTGACCATTTCACGGTGAATCTGGGACTCGGTCGTCCGGGCGCCAATAGCTGTCCAGCTGACCAGATCCCCCAGGTAATCCATGGCGAACGGACTCAGGGCCTCGGTGGCCAGTGGCAACCCCATTTCAGCCAGATTCAGAAGCAGGCGGCGTGAACGCAGCAAGCCTTCATTCAGATCACCGGCGCCGGTACGCTCCGGGTCATACAGCAGGCCCTTCCAGCCAACAGTGGTCCGTGGCTTTTCCAGATACGCGCGCATAACCACCAGAAACCGGTCACTGACTGCATCCGCCAGTGCTTTCAGTTTTTCACCGTATTCCAGAGCAGCCACTTCATCGTGGATCGAGCAGGGGCCAACCACAATCAACGTGCGATCGTCCTCACCGTGCAGAATATTACGGACGGCCTGCCTGTGTGCACTCACCTGCCGGATAAGAGATTCCCCGGCGGGCAAGCGCTGCCGCAGCTCCGTCGGGGCCGGCAGTGCGGTTTCCTGCCGGCATGTTACGGCGGCACTCAGTGCCTGGCTCTCTTCGGCTGTATTCAAAGACGTACTCATATCTGTATTCCTGTTTCTCTGCGTCAGAATCAAAAAAGCCCCGGCTGGGCTACCAGTCGGGGCTTTCTGAGTCCGACGGCAGCCTGGTTTTCGCCGGGCTGCCATCCTCGATGTTCGTTTTTTGAAGATGTTATAGGCGGCCCTGGCTCTGGCTAAAGTAAAAGCCATAACCAAACCACCAAAAAAACACAGCAGACACTGCCGCCACCGACTGCTGGCCGGAAGCCTTAAGAACATTCAATTGACAGACTGCTTGTGTAGTATCCATGCTTATCAATATATACCCCGGCTTTTCAGTTTGGCAACCCATACGCCCGATTTTTCACCAACGATCCGGGTATTCTTGCGATAACAGGAACCAAAAATGAGACTGAATCCACGACACCCGGTCGTCCTGCCCTGCGTTTTTATTCTACTGTTCATTATTTCCAGTACCAGCTTTGCACAGGCCAAGTCGCGGGCGTTTCAGCTCGACAACCGCCCGGGGGCAGACGTTGCCGAGCAGATTCGGGCGCTTTATCAGAACGAGCCTGTCTCCATGACCGCCCGGGGACAACAGCTGGTGGTTCGGGGCGAGCCGCTACTACTGGATGAAATCGGTACTCTGATTGAAACCCTGGATGTTGCCCCGGTTCAGCTCCGGATCACGGTGCGGTCGGCCCGGAATGTTGGTGGCAAGCGCTCCGGTGGTGGCGTTACCGCATCAGGAAAGGGGGCGGACGTAACCATCAAACGACGTGTTACCACAACAAACAATGCCATGGAGCGCAGCCTGAGAGTCATGGATGGTCAGTCAGCTCATATCACGTCGGGCCAGGTGCGTACCCTGCCATTCGCCCTGCAGGGTGGCCGCAACCCGGCCGCCATTTTTGAACGGATCGAAACCCGCAGCGGGTTTGTGGTCAGTCCACAGGTCATTTCAGACCATGCTGTAGAGCTCAGCATCATGTCCTTTGAAGCCGATCCGGCCGAGCTGGAAGGGTATGAGACCCAGGCTATGGTGACTATCCGTCGGGTTGAACCAGGTCAGTGGGTGCCTCTGGGCAGCACCTCAACCCAGTCTGCCCGGGAACAGTCCGAAATTACCTACAGGGTTGAAAGCAGTCGCTCAGACAACCGGAGTTTTGAAGTCAAGGTGGATATTATCCGTTAGGCCCGGCTGCGTAACAGCACACTTTTGGCCTCGTTGATCTTCGCCGCCAGATAATCACTGCCACCGCGATCCGGATGCAGCTTCTGTATCAGCCGGCGATGCGCTGTCACAACCTCTTCCCGGGTACAGTCTGCCGTTACATTCAGTATTTCACAGGCTTCCCTTTCCGACATCCCGCTGCCCGGTGCCTGAGTTTGCCGCTCGCCAGCGCCATCGGCAAAGCTTTCACCGGCACCGCCGCCCCCGGATAAAAAGCGATTCAGTGTCGGAACAAGCCGGGCAATTTCCGGAAGCTTACGCAATAACGGAATCAGCCCGGCCACGGCAGCTGTCAGAACGTGCACACGGCCGGTCAAAACCATAAATGCCAGCATGACACCACCCACAATAAAAACCGTTTTCCACGTTACCGCTTTCTTTTTTTCCGCCGACAGCCGGCCCCATTGTTTGAGCACCACAAACAAAGCCGCCGCCAGCACAATCCCCAGTATCCACTGCATGATTGACCCTTTGCTGATAGACAACGTTAATTCTGACACCTTGCATCATGATAAAGCCAGTGAGAGTTGTAGAGATTCTGATCGCAAACACCTGTAAACTGGTGACAACTACACCCCAAGTTTTGTAGGATGCTACGTTTGTCGTAGATCAATAATTTCCGCATCCAACAGTCTGATGTTATGCACCGATCCGGCAGGAAAACGCGCCTGACCCGTTTTCCTTTTCCGTTCACCGCAAACCCCGGACCAGATACAGATTCCAGGACCTGAATTATGCGCACTGCCTCCCGCTTCCTGATTGTCATTATTTTCCTTGGCGTGGTGCTTGGCGGCATCTTTGGCTATAAGTTTTATCAGTTCGGCCAGCTGGAAGAAAAGCTGTCCCAGCCACAACCCCCCGCTGAAATCTCCGCAACCACAGCCCGCACCGAGAGCTGGACGCCTTCGCTGAAAGCAGTCGGCAGTATTAAAGCTGTCAACGGCATCGAGGTCGCAAACGAAATGCCCGGCGTTATTGAGAAAATAAATTTTGAATCCGGCGACACGGTTAAACAGGGCGATGTGCTTGTTCGCCTGAACACTTCCATTGATGAAGCCGCAGTACGTACTCGCAGAGCAGAAGCTCAACTGGCGCAGCAGGAATTCAACCGCATCTCGGATCTGTTACCTAAACGAGCAGTTTCCCAGTCTCAGTACGACGAGGCCAAAGCCAATTTTGATGCCGCGCGTGCCCGTGTGAACGAAGCAGAGGCCCAGCTGAATAAAAAGATTATCCGCGCACCCTTCGACGGCACTCTGGGCATCCGCATGGTAGACCAGGGCCAGTACATTGGCACAGGCACACCCATTGTCGAGATCAATATGCTCGACCCGATCTACGTGGACTACACCCTGTCCGAAAAGAACCTGCCGGATGTCGATCAGGGCTACTCGGTAGAGGCCACCGTCGCCGCCGTTCCTGAACAGAGTTTTGAAGGCAAAGTAAGCGCCATTAACACCTCCGTCAACCCGGAAACCCGCACTGTGCGCGTCCGTGCCACTCTGGCGAATCCGGACAACCTGCTCCGGCCGGGTATGTTTGCGACCATTCAAACCCGGCAGCCAGAAAAGAACAGTGTGGTTACAATTCCCCGCACGGCTGTTTCCTATAATACTTACGGCGATTTTGCCTTTGTCATTGTTGAAAATGATGAGGGCGAGCCGATTGTCGAGCGTCGCACGATTACCACGGGCCAGACCCGGGACAAACAGGTTGCCATTCTTTCAGGCCTCGAGGCTGGCGAACAGGTGGTTGCCAAGGGTCTGCTGAGGCTGCGTGCCGGGCAGAGGGTCAAGATTCAGGATGAAGACCAGGAAAAGCAGCCGCAGGAGGCATCTGAGTAATGCGATTCACTGATATTTTCATCCACCGTCCGGTTCTGGCGACGGTGGTCAGCCTCCTTATCCTGCTGCTTGGTGCCCGCGCCGCGATGGAGATGGAGATCCGGCAGTATCCGGAGCTCGAAAGTACCACAGTTACGGTGACCACGGCCTACCCTGGTGCCAGCTCGGACCTGATCAAAGGCTTTATTACCACGCCGCTGCAGCAGGCTATTGCTGAGGCCAGTGGCATTGACCACCTGACCTCCACCAGTTCCCAGGGCACCTCAACTATCGAAGCCAAGATGGAGCTGAATTACGACGCTAATGCCGCCCTTGCCGAGATACAGGCCAAGGTAGCCAGCCAGCGTAACGTGCTTCCGTCCGAGGCTCAGGATCCGGTCATTACCTCCACCACGGGTGACTCAACGGCCCTGATGTATATCGCTTTCTACAGCAATGAGCTGGCGGTGCCACAAATCACTGACTATCTGACCCGGGTGGTACAACCCAGGCTGCAGGCGCTTGCCGGCGTAGGTAAAGCGCAGCTTCTTGGCCGCAAATTCGCTCTGCGGGTCTGGCTCGATCCGGAACGCCTGGCGGCTGTCAACATGACTCCTCAGGAAGTTGTTGCCAAACTGCGTGCCAATAACTATCAGGCTGCCGTAGGTAACACCAAAGGCGCTTACACCGAAATCAGCATGACCAGCGATACCGATATCGCAGACCCGGACAATTTCCGCAACCTGGTGGTCAAGGAAACCGGTGAAACCCAGATCCGGCTTCAGGACATTGCACGGGTGGAGCTGGGATCAGAAGCCTACGATGCCATGGCACTCTACAAAGGGCAGCCAGCCACCTACGTCGCGATTGAACTGGCACCCGGGGCTAACCCCCTCACGGTGGCCGGTCTGGTCAAAGACGATCTTCCGGATATCAGGAGCCAGCTGCCGGGCGATCTCGATGTACGCCTTGCCTATGATGGCTCCGACTTTATTGACGACTCCATCAATGAGGTAATCCGTACCCTGCTGGAGGCCATGGCTATTGTGCTGGTGGTGGTTTTCCTCTGCCTTGGCTCGATTCGCGCTGCGGTTGTGCCGTCGGTGGCGGTTCCGCTGTCACTTATTGGTGGCGCCTTTATAATGCTTATGTTCGGCTTCTCCCTGAACCTGCTGACGCTGCTATCGATGGTACTGGCCATTGGCCTGGTGGTGGACGACGCCATCATTATGGTAGAAAACGTGCACCGGCATATTGAGGCAGGCGAGTCCCGGTTCGAGGCCGCTATCAATGGCGCCCGGGAAATGGCGGTGCCGATTATTGCCATGACCACCACCCTGGTCGCGGTTTACGCACCTATCGGCTTCATGGGAGGCCTGGTCGGCTCACTGTTTACCGAGTTTGCCTTCACGCTTGCGGGTACTGTGGTGATTTCAGGTATTGTAGCCCTGACACTTTCTGCGATGCTCTCCGGCAAGGTCCTCAAGCCCCATGGCAACCCGGGCAAATTTGAGAGCATGGTGGAGAGTACCTTCAACAGCATTTCCTCAGTCTATAAATCGATGCTTGGCTCGCTGATGCAAACCAAGTCCGTCGTAGTGTTCTTTGCGCTGGTTATACTCGGCTCCATTTATTTTATGGCGATGATGAGCCAGAACGAGCTCGCGCCCACAGAAGACCAGGGCATTCTGTTCTATCAGGGCCTTGGCCCCCAGACATCCACTCTGGATTACCTGCTTGAGCACGGCAATGAAGTTCAGGAGCGTATTTCGTCTGTGCCCGGCTATCAGGAGGACTTCATGATTGTGGGTGTCACCGCCCCCAATGCGGTGTTCGGCGGTTTCAAACTGAAACCCTGGAGCGAGCGGGAGGTAACCCAGTTTGAAGTGCAACCGCAGCTGGATGCCGAGCTCAAGAAAGTCACCGGTCTGCAGACCGCAGTGTTTGCACCACCGGCACTGCCAGGCTCCGGGGGCGGTCTGCCGTTCCAGTTTGTTATCACGACGGGCAGCAGCTATGAGCAGCTGGACCAGGTAGCAGACGAATTGCTCGGCAAGGCCATGGACAGCGGTAACTTCATGTTCCTGCAGAAATCCATCAACTTCGACCGCCCGGTCACACGTATTAACGTTGACCGTGACCGGGTTGCCGACCTTGGCTTGTCAATGCAGGACGTGGGGCAGTCACTTTCCAGCATGCTCGGCGGTGGCTATATTAACCGCTTCAGCATGGAAGGCCGCTCGTATCAGGTTATCCCGCAGGTGGACCAGAAATTCCGACTGGATGAGCAGGCGTTGAACGACTACTACATCCGCGCCGGCAATGGCGAGCTGGTACCTCTGAGTAGCGTTGTCAGCTTTACCCACGATGTAGAGCCTTCAAGCCGTACGCAGTTTAACCAGCAGAACTCCCTCACTCTGGAAGGGGTAGTGATGCCGGGTGTTGCTGCAGGTACGGCCATGGACTTCATGGAGGAGACGGCTGAACAGGCATTCCCCCAGGGTTTCAACCATGATTACAAAGGCCAGAGCCGGCAGTTGGCCAGTCAGGGCAGCGCGCTGATCGTAACCTTCTTCCTGTCGCTGCTGGTGATTTATCTGGTACTCGCAGCGCAGTTTGAAAGCTGGCGGGACCCGATCATCATCCTGGTATCCGTACCCATGTCGATAGCAGGTGCAATGGCCTTTATTGTGCTTGGGTTTGCAACCATGAATATCTATACGCAGGTGGGGCTGATCACGCTGATCGGGGTTATTTCCAAGCACGGCATACTGATTGTCGAGTTTGCCAACCTGCTGCAAAAGGACAAAGCCCTGAGCAAGGTTGACGCTGTGATCGAGGCGGCGGCTATTCGCCTGCGCCCCATTATCATGACGTCACTGGCGCTGGTCTTTGCCATGGTGCCATTGCTGATCGCAACCGGTCCGGGTGCAGAAAGCAGATTTGCCATTGGCCTCACCATTACGGCGGGGCTGGGCATTGGTACCCTGTTCACTATCTTCGTGCTGCCAGCGTTCTACATTCTGCTGGCCCGCGATCATAACGCACACAAAGAAACAGGCGACCAGGCGCCCAAGCAGGTTCCGGCCAACTCGTAACCCGGTAAAAGCCAGCCAAAGCCCGGTGCGAACAACAGCGCACCGGGCTTTTTTGTGTCCCGGTTGAGAACACACCAATTCCTCGTTCCCCGACAATAAGGTAGTCTGAGGCCTGGGCCGTGACTCTCTTTTTGAAAACTCATTGCTGGCGTGCCGTTATCATGACTCTGGGAACACTGTTCTGGTTATTTCTTGCGAGCTTTGCTATCTGGTACTGGTGGCGTGCAAAGGCCATCAAGGATTCGGTACTCCGGGCCGCACACCGCTACTGCAAAACCATGGATGTCATGCTTCTTGATGATGCCATTTACCTGAGGGGACTCTGGTTCAAACGGGACGATCAGGGGCAAATCCGGGTATGGCGACGCTTCCTTTTTGATTTCACTTCCACCGGCGAGGAGCGCTACAGCGGCCGGGTCATCATGCTTGGGCCAAAAATTCTGCACATGGAGCTGGAGCCACACAGGTTTTCATAACCCGGGCCCCTGACCGTCAACCATCAGGACCACCTTCGGCAAACACCTATCCGCAACACTCTCAAGAGCCTCCCGGGCGTCCTATACTGGCTATACACTCATTCAGACAAAGACCCGGGCCATGCATATCCACAACGAGCAGCGTTTTGCGATCAACCTCAATGTTCGCGGTATTCAGCCTTCAGCGACCCTGCGTATCAACGAGCTCAGCAACCAGCTCCGATCGGAGGGAAGGGACATCATCAAACTGGGTCTGGGGCAGTCGCCCTTTCCGGTTCCGGCACGGGTTGTGGATGCGCTAAAAGAACACGCCCACGAGAAAGACTACTTACCGGTCAGAGGCCTGAAAAGCCTGCGTGAGTCCATTGCCGGCTATATCAACCGCAGCGAACGCATGCAGTGCTCCTGGGAAGATGTGCTGATTGGCCCCGGCTCCAAAGAGCTGCTGTTCATTCTCCAGCTGGCTTATTACGGCGACCTTCTGATTCCGCGTCCCAGCTGGGTCTCCTATGCACCTCAGGCCCGCATTATTGGCCGTTCTGTGCACTGGCTGCCAACATACGCTGAAAACAACTGGCAGCTGACCGCTGAAGAGCTGGATATTATATGCCGGAACGATCCATCACGCCCCCGCATACTGGTGCTCAACTACCCGTCCAACCCAACGGGCTGTACTTACACAGACGATCAGTTGCTCGCCATTGCCAATGTGGCCCGCAAGTACAAGCTGATCCTGCTCTCCGATGAGATTTATGGCGAAGTCCACTTTGATGCAAGGCACAAATCCATTGCCCGCTACTACCCTGAAGGCACCATCATCAGCACAGGCCTGAGCAAATGGGCCGGGGCGGGAGGCTGGCGCCTGGGCACCTTTATCTTCCCGAAGGAGCTGCGCCTGCTTCAGGATGCGATGGCCATCATAGCCAGTGAAACCTACACGGCAACCAGCGCTCCGATACAGCACGCCGCTATCACGGCTTTTAACGGCGGCGAGGATATTGACGAGTACCTCAAACAGTCCCGCCGGATTCTCAAAGTGGTAGGTGAATATCTGCACCGCCGCCTGTGTGACATGGGTGCCATCGTGCAGAAACCGGAAGGCGCATTTTATCTGTTCCCGGACTTCTCGGAGTTTCGGGAGCGTCTTGCCGGGCGCGACATTAAAACCAGCCAGGCGTTTTGCCAGTCATTGCTGGAAAGTACAGGCGTTGCGGTTCTGCCCGCCAGTGACTTCGGTTTTGTCCCTGATCATCTGGGGGCACGGCTGGCGTTTGTTGATTTTGATGGTGCCGAAGCCCTGAAACTGGCAGGTGGAGACTATGCAGACCAGGAGCTGGCCGATGAATTTGTTGCCCGTGCCTGCCCGCGGCTGGTGGAAGCCATGAACAGGATGGAAGCCTGGCTCCACAACCTCTGATGTGGCCATGATAGACTGACACCTTATACTCTTCAGTGGAGGTGCGTTATGAGTGAGTCAGTTTATCTGCAGGACATTTCCGATTTCGCCGAGGCACTTGCCCGGGAAGCCGGGGTTCTGGTTCGCCGGGAGCGTGATACAAACACGCTGCGCACCGATTACAAACAGCAGACCGAACTGGTGACCCACGCGGATATTATGGCGGATGATTTCATCACCAGCAGCATCCGCAAGCGCTTCCCGGACCATCGTATTCTTTCGGAAGAAGCACTGCCGGACCTCAGCCAAGCGGAAAACCTGAGCACGCCTTTGTGGATCATCGATCCGATTGATGGCACGGTTAACTACGCTTACGGTCACCCACAGGTTGCGGTATCCATAGCCTATGCGGAAAACGGCCGTGTACAGGCGGGCGTTGTGCATGCACCTTTCGTGGAGGAAACCTTTCGCGCCACCCGCGGCGAAGGCGCGACACTCAACGACCGTCCCATTCGTCACAGTGGCGCTACGGCTCTCAGGCAGTCACTCTTTGCCACCGGGTTCCCCTACACCAAGGACAATCTGGAACCACTGGTTAAGCGCCTGGAGGCGATGATTCACCAATGCCGGGACTTACGGCGTATCGGTTCCGCAGCACTGGATATCTGCTGGGTAGCCTGCGGACGCCTGGATATCTATTACGAAAACGTCAGTCCATGGGATTTCGCAGCGGCGCGCCTGATCGCTCTGGAGGCAGGCGCTACCGCTGGCCACTTCAGTGAGGTTCCCGAGGGTTATCCAGCCGATCTTTGGGGGCGCGACATTCTGATTTCCGCGCCCGCAATCTGGGAGCCTGTGCGTCAGATTCTGCGCTCTGCTTCCGGGTATGAGTAAACCGCAGATTTGAGGCTGGCGTCAGAAAAACGTCCCGTCGAGGGGGGATGAAGCGCTGGCATAGAGCTTTTTGGGCATGCGTCCGGCAAGATACCCTTCGCGGCCCGCTGCAATGGCCAGGCGCATGGCGTTGGCCATTTTGATCGGGTCTTTTGCCTTCGCAATAGCGGAGTTCATCAGCACACCGTCGCAGCCCAGTTCCATAGCGAGGGTCGCATCAGAGGCGGCCCCCACACCCGCATCGACCAGCACAGGGACGCTGGCATTTTCGACGATCAGGCGAATATTGTAACGATTCTGGATGCCCAGCCCCGAGCCAATCGGTGCCCCCAGAGGCATAACGGCTATGCACCCCATTTCTTCCAGGCGCCGTGCCAGCAAAGGGTCATCGGAACAATAGACCATCACCTGGAAGCCGTCTTTTATAAGCTCTTCCGCCGCTACCAGAGTTTCCGGCATGTTCGGATACAGGGTTTTATCTTCCCCCAGCACTTCCAGCTTTACCAGGTTACGCCCGTCGAGCAGCTCACGCGCCAGTTTACAGGTGCGTACTGCATCCCTGGCTGTGTAACAGCCTGCTGTATTGGGCAGGATTGTATAGTCCTCAGGGGAGATAACATCCAGAAGATTCGGTTCGTCCGGATTTTGTCCGAGATTGGTACGGCGAACCGCCACGGTTACAATCTCAGCCCCGCTGATTTCAACAGCGTGGCCGGTTTCCACCAGATCCCGGTACAGGCCGGTACCAACCAGCAACCGTGACTGGTAAACCTGTCCTGCGATTTCAAGGGGCTTATCTTCGGGCAACTGAATCTCTGGAGTCTCTGTCATAATGTTTCCGGGTTACTAAAACCTGTTGTATGAATTGCTGAAGATTTGCCTGGCTCTGGCCGTGGCTTAACCACCACCGATCGCATGCACCACCTCAACGCGGTCGCCGTTGCTCAGTACAAACTGTTCATGCTGGCTGCGGGGGACTATGTCTTCGTTAACCTCCACGGCCAGTCGCTTACCCATCAGGGCCATTTTTTCCACGAGCGCCGCCACTGTCGCCCCTTCGTGGAGCTCTATGGCCTCACCATTCACCTGAACCTGCATAGTGTTCCTAACCTCGGCTATTACACTGACCGGCGTATACCAGCCATTAACAATAATACCCAGCCCACTATAAAGCATACACCCCCTATAGGTGTAACCGGGCCGACCCAGCGAATGTCCGTCAATACCAGCGTATACAGGCTGCCACTGAACAGAAGCGTACCCGTAATAAAGAACCCGGCCGCCAGTCCCAGCAAACGCCGTGATAATCCGGCCGCAGACAGCAGGGTTACAAGTACGAGTGCAATGGCGTGATACATCTGATAGGTCACCGCCGTCTGGAACACATCCAGAGTGCGCTCACTCACCAGACTGCGGAGCCCGTGGGCTCCGAAGGCACCGGACATGACTGCGGTGAGGGCAAAAAATGCACCTGTAGCCACAGGCAGGCGCATAATCTCCGGCGCCTTAGGTCTTCGGGATTCAGCAGTCACAGTGAATTTTCTCTCCGGTATCCAGATTCATCATGGTCAGCGCGCCCCCCCAGACGCAGCCGGTATCCAGCCCGATAAACCGGTCAACGCCAGTCCTGCCCTCAAGGGCAGCCCAGTGCCCGAAGATCACACGGGTTTCATCCGGGCGGGGAAATTCAAACCAGGGGGCATAACCACTGGGTGCGTCGTCGGCAGATGCCTTGGCTGTGAGCTCAAGCCTGCCATCCGCGGCGATAAAGCGCATCCGGGTAAAGTAATTCGTGATAACCCGCCAGCGATCCATGCCAGTCAGGCTTTCATCCCAGCCCTCCGGCTTATTGCCGTACATCTGGGCAAAGTATTCCGGGGCATCCTCACCACGAATGACAGCTTCCACTTCCCGGGCACTGGCGAGGGCCTGCTGAACATCCCAGATATGAGGAACCCCGGCGTGTGCCATCAAAAGGTTACGATCGGAATCATACACACACAGGTTCTGCTGGCGCAGCCAGCCTGTCAGCCTGTCCCGGTCCGGTGCTTCTAATATGCCTGTAAGCGTATCTTTACGCTTGGGCGGGTGCCCGCCCAGAGCCACCGCCAGCAAATGCAGGTCGTGATTACCCAGTACCACCACGGCCGAATCGCCCAGGCTTTCAATGTAACGCAGGGTTTGCAAAGAGGAAGGCCCTCGGTTAATCAGATCACCGGCCACCCACAGCCGGTCCCGGGACGGTGAAAAATCCACCCTGGCCAGAACCTCCTTCAACCGCTCGTAGCACCCCTGAATGTCACCTATGGCGTAGTCAGTCATCATTGCCCTCGCTGTTTTTCTCACAAACCAACAGGTCCGCAATGCTCACATAATCCGCAAGCGTGAGATTTTCAGGACGCAAGCCATCATTGATGCCCAGCTGCTGCAACTGTTCAACAGACACCATGGTTCCCAGGGCTTTGCGCAGGGTTTTACGGCGGGCATTAAACGCCGTCCTTACCACTGCCTGCAATGTGCCCAGGTCTCTGGCCGGGTGCGGTAACTCGGCATGGGGAACCAGGCGCACAATCGCGGAATCCACTTTCGGGGCTGGCCGAAAAGCACCGGCGCTCACCTCAAACAATGGCTGTACCTTGCAGAAGTACTGGGTCATGATCCCCAGCCGGCCATAGCTACTGTCACCAGAGACCGCTGCCATCCGCTGCACCACTTCTTTTTGCAGCATAAAGTGCATGTCCTGAATCACATCTGCCTGGGACAACAGATGAAAAATCAATGGCGTGGATATGTTGTATGGCAGGTTGCCGATAATCCGAAGCGGCTTTTCATTCATGAGCTGGCTAAAATCAAATTTCAGGGCATCAGCTTCATGAATACGAAATTCCGGGTAATTAAAAAACCTGGTGCGTAACACCGGAATCAGATCACGATCCAGCTCGACAACCTGGAGCTTCGGGTTAACTTCCAGAATTTCTTCGGTTAATGCACCCAGCCCGGGACCAATTTCGACAATGGCGTCCTCCGGTTTCGGGTGAATAGCGCGGATTATACGGTCGATAACGCCCGGATCGTGAAGGAAATTCTGTCCAAACCGTTTCCTGGCCTGATGGCCGGCTTTTTTACTCACTCAGGTTTCTCTTTTGTGGAGGTATTGCGGTGACAAGCAAATGTTCGATCCGCAGATTTGAGGGAACGTGCCATCTGGCCACCTACCCGGATCGCGGTGTGCAGACTGCCAGCATCTGCACGCCCGGTGCCGGCAAGGTCCAGAGCCGTACCATGATCCACCGATGTACGCACAATGGGGAGCCCCAGGGTAACATTGACAGCTCGGCCGAACCCCTGGAATTTGAGAACCGGCAACCCCTGATCGTGATACATCGCCAGAGCGGCATCTGCAGTATCCAGCCAGTGAGGCGTGAACAGTGTGTCAGCCGGCAGAGGTCCGGTCAGCTGCATGCCGTTACCACGAAGCTTCTCAAGCGTTGGCTCAATGACCTCAATCTCTTCCCGGCCAAGGTGCCCGCCCTCCCCGGCGTGGGGGTTCAGCCCGGCAACCAGAATCCGCGGCTGCTCAATTCCGAAAAAGGTTTTCAGGTCAGCATTCAGAATGGTCGCAACCTGGGTAAGCCGTTCCGGCGTAATCGCGTCAGACACGTCTTTCAGCGGTAAGTGCGTCGTTACCAGTGCGACCCGCAACTCCTCGGTGGCGAGCATCATAACCACCCGCTCTACGCCGCAAAGCTCCTGAAGAAATTCGGTATGGCCGCTGAACGCTATTCCGGCGTCGTTGATCACACCTTTGTGAACCGGTGCCGTGACCATGCCATCAAAATTACCATCAAGACAGCCCCGGGCAGCAATGGTCAGTGTATCCACAACATAACGACCGTTCCCGGCGTGCAACTCGCCCGCCTGGGTAGAAGCACAGCCGTCAACGTGAAGTACAGACAGTTCTCCTGCTGCCTTATGCGGCACCCTGCCCGGCTGCCAGGGGTGCAGGGCGACATCAAGCCCCAGGGCCTTCGCCCTGTCAGCCAGCAGAGCCTGGCTGGCAACCACTACCACGCCTGCATCTCGTGCTTCTGCTGCAAGCTGCAGGCAAAGGTCCGGGCCAATGCCAGCGGGCTCACCCGCTGTCAGCGCGAGAACGGTTTCTTCACTCATCAGTCTTCAGTTTCCTGCGTATCATCGGATGTTTCTTCCCGGGCATACTCGCCCTTGAACTCGACAAAGGCCTCATCGCGAATTTCCCGGAGCCAGTTCTGCAGCTCGGTTTCAAACTTGCGGCGATAAATAGCCTGGCGGGCCTCTGCTTGTTTAACGTCACCACTGACGTCCTTCTGGCGGCGTTCTTCAACCTGGAGAATATGCCAGCCAAACTGCGAGCGGAATGGTCCCTTGAACTCGCCCACGGCCGCCTCTTGCATGGCCTCTTCAAATGCAGGCACCATCTGACCCGGGCTCACCCAGCCCAGATTGCCGCCATCGGAGCCGGAGACAGGGTCATCAGAATACTGTCTGGCCAGCGCCGCAAAATCGGCGTCCTCTTCTTCTATCTGCCGGGCAAGTTCACGAATGGTGGCTTCTGCCTCGGCATCGGTGACGGCCTGTGAAGGCCGGATCAGAATATGGCGCACCCGGTTTTGCTGGATGACTTGCTTCTGCTCGCCTCCCCGCTTTTCCATGACCATGACCATATGGAAGCCGCTGTTGTTTTCCAGCACCTCCGACGGCTGACCAACCTCCAGATCTGGTACAACCGGCGCTACCAGTGAAGGCAGCTGGCCTTCACTGCGCCAGCCCATATCGCCCCCTTCAAGCGCGTTGCTGGCGTCTGACTCGGCAACTGCCACTTCGCGAAAATCGCGGCCGTTCACAATAGAGGTACGCAGCTCTTGCGCGTATTCCCGGGTGGCATCAACCGCAGCGTCGTCACCCGGATTGTCCAGCTCGATGAAAATATAGGCCAGCCGGTATTCCGCATCGTTACCGCCAGACTCCCTGGCCTGAAGATAGTTCTCAACCTCCCGGTCGGTGACACGAACACGGTTGCTGACCTGACGCTGCTGCACCCGTCCGGTGATCATTTCCTGGCGGATCTGCTCCCTGGCCTGGCGATAGCTTACACCCTCGACAGCAAGCTGTTCTTCAAACTCGGGCAGACTCATGCCATTGCGTTCGGCAATATTGGCGATGGTTTCATTGAGTTCGTTATCGCTGATGCGCATACCCATCTTGTCCGCCATTTGCAGTTGGACCGACTCGGTGATCAACTGTTCCAGAACCCGCTCTTCAAGAAGCCTTTGCGGTGGCAGCCCCGTACCCTGTGCCTGCAGGCGGCCGGCAATTGTGTTAATCCGCGCCTCCAGTTCAGTCTGCAGAATCACATCGTCGTCAACAATGGCCACGACCTGATCGAGCAACTTGCGCTCAGCCTGCACCGAGAAAGAAAGTGCCACAACCAGCAACAGCAGCAGCGTTTGTAAACTCTGGCGAATCGTCGCCTTCATAATCACCCCTTAATGAAGATATTAGCCTGCGGATAGAATACCGGACGAACCACCCTGCCGTCAGGGCGTACCGAAACGGCGCCGCTCGCGCTCATCAAACCCATAGATTGCCTCGGAAATTGAGGTGGATGAACCGCCGCTGCCACCCAGGCCTCTTAGCTGGACCTGGAACAGTAAACGGCTGTCCAACTCTTCGTCATCCGTCAGATAGTTCTGGTGTACCACCTGAACGCTCCAGCAACAATTGTTGTACTCAACGCCGGCCAGAGAGCCGACGGTTCGGTCCAGGTCCGAATCATATACCCAGCGCCCGATCAGACTAACACGGTCTGTGGCCGGGATAACGGCTCCGATGTCTGACTGTTCCAGCTCTCCCTTGCTGTACGTGTGCCCAACCGTGGCCAGATACCGGTAATCCTCCGAATGGAAAACCAGCTGGCTGCGCCCTTCTTCGGTTTCACCTGTTTCCGGATCCCAAAGCCCGGACGAGCGGATTTGCAGGTTCTTCAGCGGATTCAGAACCACCTCCCCTGCAAGTGGTGACCGGCTGCGGTCCCCTCCGCCCTCACCAAACAGGGTGACTTCCCGATCCTTGAAATACTGCACCTGACCGATACTGAAGCGGGCACGCTCTGCCCCTGTTACCAGGTCATTGAACCGGCTGGTCAGGGCTACGGTCAACTGATTGGCATCACCTACCCGGTCACCACCCACAAAGCGATCCGGGCGAAACAACTGTTCAAAGCGAAAGGTCTGCAAGGCAGTGTCAAACGCCGGAATGTCATTCTGATCTGCTTCAGCATCCGCCCAGGCGTAATACAGCCGGGGCTCGAGTGTCTGGTTGTAGGGTACATCAAACAGGCTCGATTGACGGTCAAAATACAGACCGTTATCCCATTCGACTACAGGTACGGTGCGGTCAAAGCTCCCGTCTCCGTTCGTGTAATCTTCCAGATCGTAGCGGGTGTAATCCACGCTCACCGACGGGCGGCTGTATCCCCAGAGCGCCCGCATTGGTACAGCCAACTCCGGGCGGGCCCGGAAACGCTGGCCATTGGCCCGGTCGAGGCCGGTCAGAGTATCATTATCCCGGTGAAACCAGGTGTACTGGCTCTCCAGCCCGGCTTCAAAAATACCCGCCTCGGTGGTTCCGGCATAGAGGGCTTCCGGTAACTGCGCGTACGGCTTGTTCGCCTGGGCGATCCGGTCACTGACTGTCTGATAATCATTCAGATACACATCAAAATACTGGTTCGGCCCCTGATAGCGCACCCCTCCCTTGCGCTGCAGGTGGGTCGTCTGATTGATTTCCAGACTGCGGTTCAGGTCGCTCAGATAATCTTCATCGCTTACCACCGAAAAATCGCCGTAGCCTCTCCAGCCTCCGCCAAACGCAGCCCGGGTGGTCGCATCCAGAGCCCAGCGCTGACCGGACTCACCGGGGTTTTCGTCCCGATAGGTGGAGTCATTATCGATGTAACCCAGCTGCAACGTGGTCTCGCCCAGCGAGCTGAGGTACCGGCCTTCAGCTTCATTAAATAACCCCCGGCCATGGATATACTGGGGAGTGAGTGTCGCATCATAATGCGGGGCCAGGTTCAGATAATAAGGTACCGCAAGAAACGCACCACTGCCGGCACTGGAGGAACCGAACTGCGGGTACAGAAAGCCGGATTTGCGCCGGTCATCGATCGGAAAGCTGGCGTAGGGCCAATAAAAAACAGGCACATCAAGAACTTCCAAACGCACATGCTTGGCCGTTCCAAAGCCTTCGGACTGGTCCAGTTCAATTTCCGAAGCTACGACAGACCAGTCATTCTGGCGCGGTCCACACGTTGTCAGCATGCCCTCGCGGATTTCTACCCGGGAGTCATCCATCCGGGAAAGGCTTTCGGCCCTGCCCCGCATTTCTGGCCCATGCAACAGAAAGGTGGCGGTGTTGATATCAAAGCGCCCGGTGTCGACGCTGTACTCCGCATGGTCGCCGGTTAACAAAAAACCATTACCCCGACTGACCAGTGGGCCCTGGATAGCCACCTGGCCGGCGCTCTGGTTATACCTGGCTTCCGACCCGGTTGCCTGAAAGTTCCCCTGGCGCAAACGCACATCACCCTTCAGGTACAACTCGCTATCAACTTCATAACGCGCATCCAGGCCGCTGGCGTGTAAAGGTACATCGGCAGCCGCCCCCTCACCAAAAACGCCGCCCGGCTCGCTTTCGGTAACCGACGGCAGATACCCGCCTTCGCAGAAAGCCGGCAATGAGTTCCGGACTGTGTCCGGAAGCCGGTCTTTGGGGCGCCAGTCCAGCTCAGCCGCTGTGGGCGGTGTCCCGGCAGCTGACAGGCCAGCTACCGGCATCAGGAGGCACGAGGCAAGCAGGCGGCCCGCCAACCGGCGTTTCAATGGGCCTTTCTGCGGCGGCAGACAGCTGGGGGGCACTGGCACGGTGGCGGGGTTCCTGTATCAGGTGCATGAGAATGGGTGAACAGCGCTCTAGTTTACACGTGCCCCCGAAACTTGTTAACGGAAACACCGCCCTGTAATCAAACTCCGCTGCAAAACCGCTCCACCCTCTTTATACTTTGTGCAGGGCAAGCCACCAGACTGGCACCTGTTTTTTTCAATACACCTATATTTCCAGGATAACCAACCACTCTATGGACAACCGCCTGCAGATGCTGACCTCCTGGGTCCGCCAGTTTCCCGGCTTTGACAACGCAGACGCCACACCGGTTTCCGGCGATGCCAGTTTCCGGCGCTACTTCCGGGTTTACAAATCCGGCGCCGATGGCAGCAAAGTGCCGTTTATTGTTATGGACTCGCCCAAAGAGCTGGAAGACTGCACCCCATTTGTCCACATTGGCCACCACTGGCGCCAGGCCGGAATCCGGGTTCCGGAAGTTTTTGAAGCAGATCCTGGCCTTGGCTTTTTACTACTGGAAGACTTTGGCGACCAGCTGATGCTCAAACGCCTGAACCCCGAAACAGCCAGCCGGCTGTATAAAAGTGCGATGGATGAGCTGCTGCTGATTCAGCAGACTCACGCCCATCCCAACTACCCTCTGCCAACCTATGATGCTGCATTGCTGAACCGTGAAATGGCCCTGTTCAGGGACTGGCTACTGGAGAATTATCTGGGACTGGAGCTGGACAATATTGAGAAATCCATGCTCGACACCACCTTTGCACTGCTTCGGGAAAGCGCCCTGGCGCAACCGAAAGTCACCGTACACAGGGACTATCACTCCAGAAACCTGCTGGTGCTGGATCAAGACGACCGTCCCGGCGTTATTGATTTTCAGGACGCGGTAACCGGGCCTGTAACCTATGATGTGGTGTCGCTGCTCAAGGACTGCTATATACAGTGGCCCGAAGAACGTGTTTACCAGTGGCTTGAGGATTTCCGCAAACAGTCTGCCGGGGCCGGCCTGCACCACGCAGACAGCGACACGTTTCGTCAGTGGTTTGAGTTGATGGGCATGCAGCGCCACCTCAAGGCTGCGGGCATTTTTGCCCGACTGGCCATGCGCGATGGCAAGCCAGGATACATCAAAGATATTCCCCGCACGGTAAGCTACCTTCTGGCCGCCAGTGAGCGTCAGCCGGCACTGCGACACTTCCAGGACTGGCTCATAAGCACCGCCATACCCAGGATTGAAACCAGGATCGGGCCCCTTCCGACCCGGGAGCGCAGCGTTCCGTGAAAGCGATGATTCTTGCTGCGGGCAAAGGTACCCGGATGCGACCGTTGACCCTGACCACCCCTAAACCCCTGCTCAGGGCCGGCGGCAAGCCCCTTATTGCATACCACCTTGAGGCTTTTAAACACGCCGGCTTCAGGGACATCGTCATTAACCACGCCTGGCTCGGCGAACAGATTGAGCAGGCGCTTGGGTCTGGTGAGCAATTCGGACTGTCCCTGCACTACTCCCGTGAACGCGAACCGCTGGAGACCGCTGGCGGGATTGTTCGGGCCCTGCCCCTGCTTACATCCAGCGGCAATGACTGGTTTGTGGTGGTTAATGGCGACGTCTGGACTGACTTCGATCTTGCCCGGCTGCAGCCTCCGGCACCGGGCACGACACCGCCTGTCGATGCGGTGCTGGTGATGACTGACAACCCACGCCATCACCAGGAAGGTGATTTCTGTCTCAACAGCAACGGCCTGCTCTCACAGGAATGTACGTCCGAAGCCGGCGAAAAGCTTACCTTCACCGGCATCAGCCTACTGCACCAACGACTGTTTGACGGGCTGACTGACGCGGCTGGCAAACTTGGGCCTGTGCTCCGAACCGCAATGGATAACCGCCGTGTGTCCGGCTTGTACCATTCCGGCGGCTGGGCTGATATAGGCACGCCGGAGCGGCTGCGAGCGCTGGACCGGCAACTGGCCTCACAGGAGTCTTAGCACCATGTCGCCCGATAGCGCACAGTCAGAACTGTCCCGGCGTATGGAGGTAACACTGTCCGCGCTGCTGCGCACACTCTCCAGCTCCGACTATCAGGCACACAAGCTGCTTGAGCAGACACAACTGCCGCGCTGGAGCCGGCACCCGCTGTTTTTCTTTCTGGGATACATTGCAAAAGCAGAAGGCCGAGTCTCCGAGCAGGACATACGATTTGCCGAACAGCTCATCCAGGCCCTGAAGCTGTCCAGACAGCAAAGGGCCCGGGCGATTAACAGTTTCCAGAGAGGCAAAAACGCCACAATACTTTCCCCCACGGCCGGGCTCACGTTAATGCTGAGTCATCGCCTCTGGTGTGCGCCTGCCCTGAAGGTGGCCATCTGCCTGTGTCATGCAGCACAGCTCAAAGGACGCCCTGCCAGGCCTCGCCGCTATCGGTGTGAAGATGCGATTGATCAGACAGGGCTGCCGTTTTCCGTTACGGAAGCCATCTTCAGAACCTACGCTGCACGAGGCTGGGGGCATAGCGGCAACATACCTGCTCAGCCCCGGAATCTTGCACAGGCATATACGTTACTCGGGGTTTCCCGTCAGGATCCGCTTTCTGCCATCAAGCGCACTTACCAGAAAAAACGCTCCCGATGCCACCCGGATAAGCTGGCACATCAGCAACTCAGCGCCATCGAGGAGGCTGAAGCCAAAGAATACCTGCTGCGCTATCAGCAGGCGTGGGAAATGATCAAGCGATACCATTAGTCAGTACCTCTGCACCTGTGCAAAGGCCACCCAAAAACGCGTCAGGCCTGTTAAACTGTGGCTGAATCTGCATTTGCCTCTGGACTACTTTCAACCGATCCCAACTGTTTGCGAGAGCCGTCATGAACCCTTACCTGATTGCCCCATCCATTCTTTCTGCTGACTTTGCACGCCTTGGTGAAGAGGTGGACAATGTTCTGGCCGCCGGCGCGGACGTCGTGCATTTCGACGTTATGGACAACCATTACGTGCCCAACCTCACAATTGGCCCGATGGTTTGCGAGGCTCTGCGCAAACACGGCGTCACTGCTCCCATCGACGTGCACCTGATGGTAACGCCAGTGGATGATCTGATTCGCATGTTCATTGATGCCGGCGCCAGCTACATTACGTTTCACCCTGAAGCCTCACAGCACATCGACCGCTCTCTGCAACTGATCCGCGAGAGTGGTTGCAAAGCCGGTCTGGTATTCAACCCGGCGACACCACTGCACTACATGGATCACGTGATGGACAAGCTCGACATGGTGCTGATGATGTCGGTCAACCCGGGCTTTGGTGGCCAGAAATTTATTCCTGGCACCCTGGACAAGCTTCGGGACGCCCGCAAGCGCATCGATGCCAGTAATTACAATATTCGCCTGGAAATTGACGGCGGCGTAAACACCGGAAATATCCGGGAAATTGCGGAAGCCGGCGCGGATACGTTTGTTGCAGGCTCGGCTATTTTCAAAACTGATGACTACAACGCAACAATTGCTGCCATGCGCCAGGAGCTTGAGCATGCCCGCACGGCTCTGGGCGGGCGGGTGCCAGCACAATGAAGCTGACTGAGCTCTTCGGCGGCCACTGGCCGGACGTGGCGCTGTTTGATCTTGATGGCACTCTTGTAGACAGTGCGCCAGATCTTGCGGCGGCCGTTGATCGCACGCTGGAGCAGCTGGGCCGCGAACCGGCCGGCCTTGAGCGAGTACGTCAGTGGGTGGGCCATGGTTCCCCGATCCTGATACGGCGGGCTCTGGCCGGCAGGGCGGACTGGGAGCCGGCCAGCACTGTCGACGATACCCTGTTTAACGATGCCCTGGCCTTGTTTTTCACAAACTACCAGCAATTTAACGGCCAGCACGCTGTGGTCTACCCCGGCGCTGAAGCCTGCCTGCAGGCTCTGACAGAGCACGGTTGCCGCCTGGCGGTGGTTACCAACAAGCCCGAACAGTTTACCGGCCCCTTGCTGAGACAGCTGGGGCTGGCGAAGTACTTCCGGCTTGTGGTGGGCGGCGATACCCTGAGCACCAAAAAACCAGACCCGGCGCCTCTCCATTACGCCATGAAAACACTGCAAGGGAGCCTGAACAGAACCGTCATGGTTGGCGACTCCGCAGCCGATGTCAGTGCGGCCCGGGCAGCGGGTCTTCCTTGCATCGCGGTTACCTACGGCTACAACTTTGGCAAACCTGTACAGGCGCTGGAAGCGGACGCGGTAGTTGATTCCCTCAGCGAGCTTTTGTAACCTCTGAGTTTCTGATTTTCATAACCTATCAATTCGGGAGATTCCTGCCGTGCAGGGACGGATTCTGACTGCCGCACAAGGCATGCTGACAACCCGCGCCACACGATGGTGGCGATGGCGTACCGGCTGAGGTCACACAGCCCGGCGGATTGCACGCGCCTGCGCGTTTACCGCCACCACCCGACAGGTCCAGCCCTCACAGAGGCATATCTGCCGGAACGCAGATCAGAATTCAGGAAACCCGACCATGAACTCCGAACACTATCGCAGCCTGGCTCAGGCCGGCTTTAACCGTATCCCCGTGTACCGCGAAGTTCTTGCGGATATGGACACGCCGTTAAGCATTTATCTGAAACTTGCCAGCGGGCCTTACTCCTATCTGTTTGAGTCTGTCCAGGGGGGCGAGAAATGGGGCCGTTACTCCATTATCGGCCTGCCAAGCCAGGAAGTGCTGAAGGTGTTTGATCACCGTGTTGAAATCCGCCGGGGCGGCGAGCTGATTGAGGCCGAAGAGGTCGACGACCCACTGGCTTTCATTGCCGGTTACCAGGCTCGTTTCCACACCCCTGATCTGAAAGAACTGCCGCGCTTCAACGGCGGGCTGGTCGGCTATTTTGGTTACGACACTGTGCGTTACACAGAGAAGCACCTTGCAGCCAGCTGCCCTCCTGACCACATTGGCACCCCGGATATACTTCTGATGGTGTCCGATGAACTCATCGTGTTTGACAACCTGCGTGGCAAGCTGCATCTGATCGTGCTTGTTGACCCGGCCGATAAAGGGGCCTACGACCAGGCTCAGCAAAGACTCGATGAGCTTGAACGCAAGCTGCACCGGCAAGTGGCCAACACACCGAGAACCCCGGCTCATCTGCGGGGGAAAACCGTGGATGAAAGCGAGTTCGTTTCCGGTTTCAGTCAGGAAAAATTCGAAGCGGCGGTGGCCACAATCAAGGACTACGTGCTTGGCGGTGATGTCATGCAAACCGTCATTTCCCAGCGCATGTCTATTCCCTTTGAGGCACCTCCCCTGAATCTGTACCGCTCGCTCAGGGTGCTGAACCCCTCCCCGTACATGTACTTTCTGGACCTGGACGATTTCCATATTGTGGGCTCGTCGCCGGAGATTCTGGCACGTATGGAAGACCGTGAAGTCACCGTGCGCCCCATTGCCGGAACCCGCAAACGCGGCGCCACCGAAGCGGAAGACAGGGCACTGGAAGCCGAATTACTGGCCGACCCGAAAGAAATTGCCGAACACCTGATGCTGATTGATCTGGGACGTAACGATGCCGGCCGGGTGTCGAAGACCGGCAGCGTGCGGCTGACCGAGAAAATGGCCGTGGAGCGCTACTCCCATGTGATGCACATAGTGTCCAATGTCACCGGACAGGTAAAAGACGAGACCAGCTGCCTTGATGTGCTCAGGGCGACACTGCCTGCAGGTACCCTGAGCGGCGCCCCGAAGACCCGGGCCATGGAAATCATTGACGAGCTGGAACCTGTTAAACGGGGCGTTTATGGCGGTGCCGTCGGCTACCTGTCATTTAACGGTAACATGGACACAGCCATCGCCATCCGCACCGCTGTGATCAAGGATAACACCCTGCATATCCAGGCCGGCGCCGGCATCGTCGCCGATTCTGTACCCCGTCTCGAGTGGAAAGAAACCATGAACAAAGGCCGCGCCATATTCCGCGCCGTGGCCATGACCTACAACGATTTTGACCACTGAGGCAAAGGCGACAACATGCTGGTAATGATCGATAACTACGACTCCTTTACCTATAACGTGGTGCAGTACCTTGCCGAACTGGGCGCTGATGTGCAGGTGCATCGCAACGACGAAATCACTGTGGAGCAGATTGAAGCCCTGAGCCCGGAACGTCTGGTAATCTCTCCCGGCCCCTGTACACCGAATGAAGCCGGAGTCTCCATGGAGGCTATCCGGCATTTTGCCGGCAAGATCCCTGTTCTGGGTATCTGTCTTGGCCATCAGGCCATTGGCCAGGTGTTCGGTGGCAATATCATCCGTGCCGGGCGCGTTATGCACGGTAAGGTGTCGCCCGTTTACCACCACGGCACCGGCGTATTTCATGGCCTCAACAATCCGTTGCAGGGTACCCGTTATCACAGCCTGGCAATTGAGAAAACCAGCTTGCCGGAGTGCCTGGAAATGACGGCCTGGACGCGCAACAGCGATGGCAGTGTGGAAGAGATCATGGGCGTGCGGCACAAAACTCTTGCTGTCGAAGGAGTACAGTTTCACCCGGAATCGATTATGAGCGAACAGGGCCACGAACTGCTACGTAACTTCCTGCGAACTCAATAAAAGGCGAAACCAATGAACATGAAAGACGCACTGAACCGGGTAGCTGAAAACCTCGACATGTCCCGGGAAGAAATGAAGCTCGTCATGCGTACCGTAATGAATGGCGAAGCCACCGATGCCCAGATAGGAGCCCTGCTGATGGGCTTGCGCACCAAAAGCGAAACCGTCGATGAAATTACCGGTGCGGTGGAAGTGATGCGTGAACTGGTTTCGGGCGTTACCGTCAACGCAGAACCTCTGGTCGACATTGTGGGCACAGGTGGTGATGGCGCCAACCTGTTCAACATCTCCTCCGCCTCGGCGTTTGTTGTTGCAGCCGCTGGCGGTTTTGTCGCCAAGCACGGCAACCGGGCCGTATCATCCCAAAGCGGTAGCGCCGACCTTATTGAGCAGGCAGGCATCAACCTTGACCTGACACCGGAACAGGTCGCCCGCTGTGTAGAGGAGATTGGTGTAGGGTTCATGTTTGCACCGGCCCATCACGGCGCAATGAAGCATGCGGTTGGCCCGCGCAAGGAAATGGGTTGCCGTACCCTGTTCAACATTCTTGGCCCCATGACCAACCCGGCTGGCGTCAACCGTCAGTTGGTCGGTGTATTCAGCAGAGCGCTGTGCCGTCCCATGGCGGAGGTCCTGCAGAAACTGGGATCGCAACACATCATGGTGGTGGCGTCTAAAGACGGACTGGATGAGATCAGCCTCGCCAGCCCCACCCATGTCGCGGAACTGAAAGACGGCGAAATTTTCGAATACGACATTACGCCTGAAGATCTGGGAGTCAAAAGCCAGAGTCTCGTTGGCCTGTCGGTAGAGACAGCGGAAGAATCCCTGAACCTGATCAAGGCAGCCTTTGGCCGCGACCACGACGAAATCGCGGGAAAAGCACGGGATATGATTGCCCTTAACGCCGGCGCCGCCATCTACGTTGCAGGCCTGGCCCCGACCGCCAGTATAGGTGTAGAAATGGCTCTGGATGCCATGGGATCAGGCCTGGCCGCCGGCAAGATGGCTGAACTGGCAGACTTTTCCCACTGCTTTTGAACCACACTCATAATCCTGGAAGCCTGCCGGTTGCCGCGACTCAAAACTGTCTGCAGCCACGGATGGCTGCAGCCAAGCCCTACAGGGATGTATTTACGGGCGCGTTTTGAGTCGCGGCAACCGGCAGGCTCAAGCACGAAGCTGAGAGCAAAATGACTAAGTACAATGATAAAACGCCCACCATCCTGCGCAACATAGTCGCAAGAAAGTGGGAAGAGATCGACGCACGCAAACGCCGCCAGAGCCTCGCAGAGCTCAAGGCCCGGGCCGGCGATCAGCCGGAGACCCGCGGCTTTGCCAGCGCCCTGCACCAGCGCATTGAAGCCAGCACGCCCGCTGTGATTGCCGAGATCAAAAAAGCCTCGCCCAGCAAAGGCATCATCCGCGACCCGTTTGAACCTGCCCGGATTGCTAAAAGTTATGAAACAGGGGGCGCGGCGTGCCTGTCGGTACTCACAGACCACGACTTTTTCCAGGGGCACGAAGATCATCTGACGACAGCCCGCAATGCCTGCAGCCTGCCGGTGCTCCGCAAAGACTTTATGGTTGCGCCCTACCAGATATATGAAGCCCGGACCATTGGTGCCGACTGCGTACTGCTGATCGCAGCCTGCCTCACCAAAGATCAGATGCAGGAACTCGAAGGCATAGCCCACGAAATCGGACTGGATGTTCTGGTCGAAGTGCACAACAGCCAGGAGATGGACGACGCGTTGACACTGAGCACCCCGCTGATGGGCATCAACAACCGCGACCTGCACAGCTTTGAGGTATCACTGGACACCACATTCAATCTGCACCAGCGTATCGGCGCAGAGCGAATGGCCATTACCGAAAGCGGCATCATGACCCGTAAGGATGTAGAAAACATGACCGGTCATGGCATCTACGGATTTTTGGTGGGTGAATCATTTATGCGCGCACCTGACCCGGGAGAGAAGCTGCAGGAACTCTTCTTTCCCCGGTAGAAAGCACATCTGGCGGATCAGACCGGATCTGCCAGAGCTTCCTGCATCAGTTGCTGTAAATGCGCAGGCAGCCTGGATGACAGCGCCAGGGCCTGCTCATGAGCGCGTGGCGACATTTTTTTCCAGGTGCGACGGACAATTCTCAGCCACTTTTCCCGATCATAGTCCGCATTGTCGGCATAGAACTGCGCGAAGTATTTTTCCAGGAACACCAGGCAGGCGACATCTTCAAGCAACTGGGTATCCGCGTCTTGTCGCAGCTCGCGCTTGGTCAGAATGATCTCAACCCGTTCGCATTCGTGCTCGGGAAAGCCGCAGCCTGCCATGATTTCGGCAGCCCTGCGGCCATGCATACGACCACAGGCCTGTCGCCACTGGTAATAAGACTTGCGTCCCTTAGGATAATCACTTCGCGGTATCTTCCAGCGTTCAATATGCTGCGCCCGACACGCGATCTGCATCCGCTCCGACGGTGCCGCTTCCAGCTCGTACAGCCACCGGGTCATATGCACACTGTAAACATACTCCTTTGGCAGAGACTTGCCTGCCAGCAGGTCCACGTTGGGGTCAGCGTAATTGGCCTTATCAATTTCCGTCAGCGCACACTCAAGCATTATCTGCCCCTGTCCAAAGTGGTTCACGCCTGTGCCGACGGGCGGGCCTTGATGCGATCGTACCAGGCCTGAAGATTGGTATGCTCCGGCTGAATCCGGATGTCCACCACACGGGCAAAGGCCACCGTGGTGAACGCATTGATATCAGCAGCGGTAAGCCGGTCACAACAAATATAATCGCGTTCAGCGAGGTGGGCATCAAGAAACGCCATGAACTTAGCCACACCCTTACCACAGTCTTCACCCCACTCCTTGATAGGATTCATCCTGTCCTTGAAATAGCCGGTGGTATGCTGGAAACACATGCCTGTTGGCATAAAAAAATAAAACTCGACCCAGCGAACCCACTGCTCTATCAGCGCCTTTTCCACAGGCGTATCGCCCAGAAGCGTCGGCGCCTCCGGATAGTTTTCCTCAAAGTACCGGCAAATAGCCATGGTCTCGGCGATACAGGTGCCGTCATCCAGCTCCATCACCGGCACTTTTTTCATCGGGTTCCGAGCCACATACTCAGGCGTCAGGTTTTCACCCTTTTGCAGGTCTATCTCGATGAATTCCGCTTTTTCAAGCAACCCTTTCTCAGCCATAAACATGCGCACACGGCGCGGGTTCGGTGCAGTTTTTGTTTCAAAAATTTTCATTGTTATCGACTCCATTACTGCGTTTGCTGTGTGTTGAGGGAAATGCGGTGATTTCCTCACCTGCAGAGGTTGTCAGCACCAACTCGCCGTTGCGGCCAATCGTTGCCTGATTTACGTGCGACAAAAGCTCCAGAAAGCGACGCTCCTGATTCATCAGGGCGGGGGCACAAGCCATCATGGTAGAAAACAGGCGGTCAAAGTTCACGCCTTCAGGGGTTAACTGATACGCGCCACCGTAACGGTTACAGGAAGCACGACCTGCCAGGCGGTTCTCTTCCAAAAACTCGACGGTTATACGGGAACGATCAATAATACCGGCCCCTGCCAGATCCTCAACAACCCATTCAGCACCACGAAAAAGCCGCTCCCGGCTACCACCACAGCCCTGAAAAACCTCACCATTAAACTCAAGGTGGACCTGGGCGGGATACTGGACTGCATCCAGGCCAACCTCACACAATTGGGGTGCGGTTGTCAGGCTCAGATGCTGCTGGCCTATTTCGGCTTCATAGGTGCGACCATGGCGACTGGAGGCCGTTTCTGTCAGCCGGACCCCGTGCAATGGCTCCTGTTTGTAAGGGGGCTCCAGGTCCAGCTCTCTGCCATCAATCCGGGCAGACCAGCTGGGGTCTGCTCCGGAAGCCGAGAAGTGGGTTTCCACAGCGCCGGGTTCAAGGCACTCCGGCAGGGTTTCCCCCTGCAAGCTGAGAGTGCCACGTTCACCTTGCGCCCGGAACCAGGTGTCCGCATCCCCGGGTGCGACATACAGGTTGCCAGAGTCCGCGGGGGCAGGCTTTAACAGGACGCGACGATCAAGGTATTCAAGGCCCACAAGATCACTGTCCTCTGCCTCAGCGAGCTGAATATCCAGCTGGCCACAGCTGTAACGTCCTGACTCTGACAACCCCTGAGTCTGGGGTCCCGTGGCGCAGCCTGTCAGCCCCAGGCCTCCTGCGGCCACCAGGGCCAACGGCATAACTCGTCGCAAAAGCATCCATATATCCTTATCTGTTTCAGGTTCCGATACGCCATTTTAGAGTTTCCCAGCATAATTACCACGAATGAAGGCGCGGGATTCTGGCCCGGTTGGCCAAATCAGTTCGTGACGTGCGTCTCGTACGATTTGTATTGCAGCTCCTAGACTGGACCTGAACAAACCATACTGGCAGTTATCCCATACCTATGGAAAGGCCCGCTATGACTAACTACACCACCAAAGGAATGCTCGCATTCCTTCTTGCTTTATTCTTTGTCACCACAGGTCCGGCAACTGCCGGGCAGTCTGCTCTTTTCCCTACCATGTCGCTGGTCGCTGGTGTGCTGAATCAGCCACTGTTTCCGGTCTCGGACGCCTACACCACCAACGATGATGTTGTGGTGTACAGCGAGGATGGCGTCAATATTGAAGCCAACGTATTCATACCCTCCACTGGGCAATCCTCCTATCCGGCCATTATTTTCATCAGCAGCTGGGGATTGAATGAATACGAATACCTGTCTGCCGCCGGCCGGTTGGCCGAGCAAGGCTACATTGTACTCAGTTACACCACTCGCGGCTGGGGCGAGTCCGGCGGTCTGATCGACACGGCCGGGCCCAAAGATGTAGCCGACCTCAGCGCGGTGATTGACTGGCTTATCGCCAACACGCCGGCAGACCCTCAGCGTATCGGCACCGCGGGCATTTCTTACGGTGCTGGCATCAGCCTGCTGGGTGCCGCCCAGGATACGAGAATCAAAGCGGTTGCCGCCATGAGCGGCTGGGGCAGCCTGGTCGAATCATTATATGCGCAGCAAACCCCACGGCTGGTCTGGGGAGAACTGCTCACATTAACCGGCGACTTGCTGGGACGCCCTGACCCAGAAATTCACGAGCTCTGGGACAATGTAAAAAACCACCGTAATGTTGAAGAAACCATTACCTGGGCTTCTATCCGCTCACCTCTGAATTACGTTGATCAGCTCAACGCCAACGGCACCGCTGTGTATCAGGCCCAGAACTTCGGTGATGATCTGTTCCAGCCAAACAGCCCGCTGGAGCTGCACCGCAAGTTAACCGGTCCGAAGCACATAGACCTCCAGGCAGGCACCCACGCTTTTGTGGAAATCATTGGTATGCTGGGCGATGGTGACACGCATATCTGGAACAATGTAAGCCGCTGGTTTGACAGTCATCTGAAAGGGGAAGACACCCCCATTGATCAACAGCAACCGGTACAGATGAAGGTGAAACTGACCGACCGTTACGAAGGCTTTTCGGACTTTCCGGTACCGTCCGCGCAGCCCGAAAGCTGGTATCTGCACCCGCGCACAGCTTTCCGGGAAGGTGCTCTGCGGGACACGCCGTTTCAGAGCTGGTTCAGCCGGAGCATCGGAATCAGTTCCTGGGCCGGCACCCTGGCTGATACAGGGATTCCGCTTGCTTCACAGCTGTTTGAGCAGGCTAAAGCGCCGATTACCGCGCCCATCAGACTTCTTGGACGCGACCGCAGTATCTGGTTCCGGACAGCGCGTCTGAGTTCGGACCTGAAAATCCGGGGCATTCCAACCACAACCGTACAGGTCACCCCGAAAAGTGACAGCCTGCAACTGGTGGCTTATCTGTACGATATGGATTGGACCGGCACCGGCAAGCTGATCAGCCATGGACCGATCACTCTGCCGTCGACATCACCCGGGGAGACAGTCGCATTGGATATTGATCTGGTGGCCACGGCCTATGATGTGCCCGCGGGCAACCGTTTGGCGCTGGTCCTGGATACCCGGGACGTTCTCTACAAACACCCTGATGCGCGCGCCACCAAGGTGGATTTTGAGTTCAGCAGCCATCAGGCGTCCAGGCTGACAATCCCTGCACTTTGAAAGCGATATGACCGCCTGCCGATACGCCGGTTTACTCCGGCGAGCCGGCAGTGGCAGTTGCTTTGATCATCTGCCCGGACGCCGTTTCAAGAATCAGCTTGCCATCGGCTTCCAGTTCGTAAACCTCGGCTTCGCCAAGTAACTTCAGGAACCTGTCTTCCTGATCCATCAGCTCCGCTGCACACGCCATGCGGGTAGCAGCCATATGAGAAAACTCAAGATGGTTGTCTTCGGTACTCCACCCACCCTGATACCGGTTACAGGAAGCGCCGCCATACACCCGCCCCTGATCTGTGAATCCGATTGTAACGTCGCTGCCCGGAATAACAGTCTCGCCGCCTATCGACTCGACCTGCCACTCACTTCCCGCCAGGTTCATCTGTGGCTCTTCAGCTTCTTTACTCTGGTTCAATGAGCAACCCCACAAGGAGCCAGTCACCATAAGCATGGCCAGAATATTTTTTGCATTACTCATACAACCTCCTGATACATAGACAAGAACACACGCATTCTACTCTTGGTCAAATAGGAATGTGTTGCTATAAAGGTTAACCTTCCGTCATTCAGACACCGGAATCACCCTCATGGCTATAAAACTTTACCAGTTCTGCATTTCCCATTACTCCGAGAAGGTTCGTTGGGCCCTGGATTACAAGGACATCAATTACCAACCCATCAACCTGCTACCCGGACAACATACAAAAACCATTGTCAAGCTGACCCGGGCAGAATCCTCTGTCCCTGTCCTGGAACACGATGGCCAGGTCATTCAGGGCTCGTCACAGATTCTGGACTACCTGGACCACCACTTTCCGGAACCATCGCTGATGCCGGCTGACCCGGCACTGAAGGAACAAGTGCTGCACTGGGAAGCCAGGCTGGATGAGTTGGCTGGCCCCGCTATTCGTACCTGGGTGTACCACTACTTCCTTCAGCGTCCCAAAGTGGTGGTGCCAATGCTGGCGGCCGGCACCCCTTTCTATAATCGCATTATACTCAAGCTGGCCTTCAGCCGGGTGGATGAGATTATGCGCAAATGGATGAAGATCAATCAAAAAACAGCAGACTCGGCACAACAAACTCTGGAAAGCCTGCTTCACGAACTGGCAGAAATCTATCGCAAGCAGCCATATCTGGTCGGTGACCGGCTCACCAGGGCTGACCTGACGGCAGGCGCTCTGCTGGCCCCGCTGTTTCAGCCGGCTAAGTACCCGGTGCCCTGGCCAAAGCCCGCACGCATACCAAAGGAAGTGCAGGTCCAGCTCAAACAGTGGCAGCCACAACTGGAGTTACTGGAAAAGCTATACAGCGACCACCGCTAGCAGGAGTTTGATCAGACATGCACTCAGGGAGTGAAACTGATGCTTGATAAAAATCTCGGTTTAGTCCCCAGACTGAGACTGAAAACCGGCGACATAATCGCCCTTGGCCCTGGCAAAGCACAACTGCTTGAGCTGATCCAGCAACACCGCTCAATCTCTGCTGCAGCCCGGGCCATGAAAATGAGCTACCGGCGCGCATGGCTTCTGGTAAACACGATGAACTCCTGCTTCCGCCAGCCTCTGGTTCTGACTGCAACCGGGGGTAGTCAAGGCGGGGGCGCGGAACTTTCCGCTGAGGGCCTGAAAGTACTTACGCTTTACCGGGAGTATGAGAAAGCAGTCTCTGAACGCCCCGAACTCAAAGAGCTCACAGCTCTGCTGAACACGACGCCGGAAACGTAGCTCCGGAACAAAGCCAATACATCCTTGTATCCGGACACGAGCCATTATAGTATTCAGCCCGTTATATACAGACGAATATAAAGGAACTGGCACCTATGCTCAGAAAATACTGTTACCAACTGGCCGGGCTGTGCCTGCTATTAACTTTCAGCGGCATTGCTCACGCTGCTGATGTTCGTATCGCTGTGGCGGCTAACTTTACGGATACCACTCGTGATCTGATTGCTGCGTTTACTGAGGCTACGGGTCTGGAAGCCGTCGCAAGTTACGGTTCAACCGGGAAGTTGTACGCACAGATAGATAACGGTGCTCCCTTTGATGTGTTTCTGGCGGCTGACAGTGAGCGCCCAATGATTCTGGAAAAAAGTGGCCAGGGTGTGGCCGACACCCGGTTTACCTACGCCCAGGGCAAGCTGGCGCTCTGGAGCCCGGCTCCCGGCACCTTTGAGGACCCTGAAAGCTGGTTAGGATCGGGGGATTTTTCGCGACTGGCCATTGCCAACCCGAAAACAGCGCCTTATGGCCTGGCAGCCCAGCAGGTGCTCTCTGAAATGCGTCTTTGGGAACCGTTACAGGAGCGCCTGGTACGGGGTGACTCTATCGCCCAGACCTTCCAGTTTGTCGCCACAGCAAATGCCGAGTCCGGGTTTGTTGCGCTGTCACAGGTACGTGCCTGGAATGAGGGCGAAGGCTCACTCTGGCTGGTTCCCCAAGCCTACTATGCTCCGATCGAGCAGCAGGCCATCCTGCTGACCCGCAGCGAGAGTAATGCGGCTGCCCGCCAGTGGCTTGAGTTCCTTCGGGGCCCGAAAGCCAGGGATATTATTGAAAAGTCGGGGTATGAGACTGAACACTGAACCGTAACCTGGCTGATATCATGGATATATACTGGGAGCCGGTCTGGCTCACTCTGAAACTCGCTGGCCTGACCACCATAGTGCTTCTGGTGGTAGGCACGCCTATCGCCTGGTGGCTCGCCCGCAGCCGGCACTGGATCCGGCAGCCTCTTGCAGCCATTGTTGCCCTGCCTTTGGTACTGCCACCGACGGTACTGGGGTTTTATCTTCTGATATTGCTCGGCCCCAAAGGGGTTGTCGGGCAGTTAACGGAACAACTGGGTCTGGGGTTGCTGCCCTTTACCTTTGAAGGGCTGGTTATTGCCTCGGTTATCTACTCGTTACCGTTTACGGTTCAGCCTCTGCAGAATGCGTTTGGCACCATCAATGAACAACTGCTGGAGGTCGCCTCCACACTGCGGGCCTCACCCAGGGACCGCTTTTTTTCCATTGTCATTCCCCTTGCCCGCCCGGGCTTTCTCACCGCCAGCGTGCTCACATTTGCCCATACCATCGGCGAGTTCGGCGTGGTGCTGATGATCGGGGGCAATATTCCCGGTGAAACCAAAGTTCTCTCTGTGGCCATCTATGACCACGTAGAATCTCTGGAATACACCCAGGCACACTGGTTATCCGCGGGCATGGTGGTCTTCTCTTTTGCCGTTCTCGTAACACTGTATTCACTTAACGGCCGGCTGCAGTCCGGACTGGTGAAATAATGCCGATCACCGGAATACAGGCGCGTTTCACGTGCCATGTCGGCACCTTCACACTGGACGTTGATCTGAACCTTCCGGGCAGCGGACTCACTGCGCTGTTCGGCCACTCCGGCTGTGGCAAAACCACCCTGTTGCGCTGCATGGCCGGCCTGCAAGCATCGCAGGGCGTTATGCGTGTTAATGGGGATGAGTGGCAAAACGAGAACGGAGCAGACGCAAGCACCAGCCGCCCTGTCCATCAGCGCCCCCTGGCGTATGTGTTCCAGGAAACCAGCTTGTTCCCACACCTGAGTGTGAAACGCAATCTGATGTATGGCTACCGACGTATTCCGCAACAGGAGCGGCGAATTTCCTTTGATCAGGCGGTGGAATGGCTGGGGCTCTCACAGATGCTGGACCGAATGCCGGAAAACCTGTCCGGTGGTGAACGTCAGCGCGTTGCTATTGCCAGGGCACTGCTTACCAGCCCCAGGCTCTTGTTGATGGACGAACCCCTGTCTGCCCTTGACCAGACCAGCAAACGGGAGATTTTGCCCTATCTGGAAGCCCTGAGGGATAACCTTGCGATCCCCATCCTCTATGTTTCCCATTCCACTGCCGAGGTTGCACGGCTGGCCGATCATATTGTGATGCTGGATAGTGGCAAGGTGGTTGCCGAGGGCCCGCTGCAAGCGATCATGGCACGCACTGACCAACCGTTTGGTCTCGAGGAAGATGCGGGCGTCATTCTCGATGCCACTCTCAGCGAGCACGATCACCAGTGGCACTTGTTCCGGGCAGACTTTGCGGGAGGGCATTTCTGGCTGCGTGCGGATTCAGGCCTGACCACCGGCCAGGATGTGCGCCTGCAGGTGCTTGCCCGGGATATCAGTCTGGCTCGAAGTCAGCAGACAGACCAGAGCATCCAGAATGTCCTGCCCGCCGTGGTTGATGAAGTGGCCTCTGAAGTCGCCCCCGGCACCTCTATAGTGCGCCTGTTGGCCGGGTCGACTCCTTTTTTGTCACGCCTGACCAGCCGGGCCGTCCACACTCTGGAGATTGCCCCGGGCCAGCCGGTGTGGATGCAGGTGAAATCCGTTGCGATTGTTGATTGACCCGGGCCTTGGCCCGGGCAGAAATAGTGCGGGTTCAGCGGGTACCGTACACCACCATGGTTTTACCCCTCACCATGACAAGCCCCTGCTCTTCCAGAGTTTTCAGGACCCGGCCGACCATCTCACGGGAACAGCCGACGATACGGCCAATTTCCTGACGGGTGATCTTGATCTGCATGCCGTCCGGATGTGTCATGGCATCAGGCTCTTTGCACAAATCCAATAGCGTTCGGGCCACCCGGCCGGTGACATCCAGAAACGCCAGATCGCCCACCTTGCGGGTGGTCTGGCGCAAGCGTGTGGCCATCTGCTCGCCAATAAAGTAAAGAATCCGGGAATCCTGCTGGGCAATTTCACGGAATTTTGTGTAGCTGATCTCGGCGACTTCGCATTCGGTTTTTGCTTTCACCCAGGCACTGCGGGAGTCCATGTTATCAAACAGCCCCATTTCGCCGAAGAAGTCGCCGGCATTGAGGTAGGCCATGACCATCTCACGGCCATCATCATCTTCAATGATAACTGTTACGGAACCCTTAACAATGTAAAAGAGTGAGTCACTTTTGTCGCCGGCATAAATGATGGTGCTCTTGGCCGGATAACGGCGACGGTGACATTGCGAAAGAAAATAGTCGAGATGCTTGGTTTTCTGCTCAACCGGTTTGACGATTGTGGCCATGATGCGAGTCGTGCCTCCTCAGATACTGGCGGGTTCCTGTGTTTTTATTCACCCGGCTGTCCATGCGAGTTTCTTCGTTTTTTGTAAAAATCAGAACAACTTATAGCAAGATCCCCCACTTCAGGCAACCAGAAACAGGATACAGGATGTATCCGACTGTGAGTCGTATCCGGGTATGCTAGCATTCTGCCAGACACTTTCTCCGGGCTGCCCTGGGCTGGCCCGGCCTAACAGGAGAACACTTACCATGAAAGCAACCATCGACTGGACCGGTAACGCCAGTTTCAGGGCGACCAGCGGTACTGGCCACTCCGTACAGCTGGATGGCCCTCCCGATCACGGCGGCGAGAACCTGGGGCCAAGGCCCATGGAGATGCTGCTCATGGGGCTGGGTGGCTGCGCCTCATTTGATGTGATGAGCATCCTGAAAAAAAGCCGTCAGGATGTCACGGCCTGTCATACGGAACTGGAAGCCGAGCGTGCCGATGCAGTGCCGTCGGTATTCACCAGAATCCACCTGCATTTTGTGGTGACCGGCGATAACCTCAAGGAAAACCTGGTAATGCGCGCAGTGAATCTTTCGGCCGAAAAGTACTGCTCTGCCTCAATCATGCTTGAAAAAGCCGGGGTAGAGATTACCCACAGCCACGAAATCCGCGTTCCGGACCCGTCCTGACTGCAGGGCTCATGCGCCACAACGGCATCATGTAAAGGATTTCTGTGCCATCAGTCGCCGCACCATGGGGCGCACAATCAGCTCCATGGCCAGTGCCATTTTCGGGCCCGGAATTACCAGTGTATCCGGGCGTGAAAGTATGCTGTTCTGTATCGCCTGAAGCAGGTAGGAGAAGTCCACCTCGGACGCATCGCGGAACCGGATAACCAGCATGCTTTCATCTTCGCTGGGCACATCCCGGACAACAAACGGGTTGGATGTATCCACCAGGGGAATACGCTGAAAGTTAATATGGGTGTGTGAGAACTGCGGCACGATATCGTGAACGTAATCATTCATCCGGTTGATGATTGTCGTAACAACCGCTTCCTGGCTATAGCCCCGCTGATGGGTGTCCCGGTGTATTTTCTGGATCCACTCCAGGTTTACGATAGGCACAACCCCGATAAGCAAATCCACGTGCTGGGCAATGTTGTACGCCTCACTCACAACCGCACCGTGCAGCCCTTCATAAAACAGCAGATCCGTATCGGGAGGCAGCGAACCCCAGGCTGTGAATGTGCCGGGCTTGTGGCCTTCAGCCTGCAGAGCGCGATCCTCATCATGAACATACTGGCGGAACCGGCCATTGCCGGTCTGGCTATAATCGTAAAAAAGCGCCTCCAGCTTATCGATATGGTTGGCCGCAAGCGCAAAGTGGTTGCGCTCACCGAACTGACCCTTGGCAGCCAGCCGTGCCATTTGCTCACGGTTATAGCGGTGGAAGCTGTCGCCGCTGACCATGGCCGCCGCCAGTCCTTCACTGGCAAACATGCGCCGGAAAATCTGTCCTGTTGTGCTGGTGCCAGCTCCGGAGGAGCCGGTAACCGCTATGATAGGATGACGTTTTGACATGGCAGAAGTGCGCCGTAAGTTAAGCAGAAATTAAGTCGCTGTCGCGGGAAAGGTCAGGCAAGGCTATCAAGCAAGCGTGGCTTTTCAACAGCAAACCCCTGAGCGTAATCGACCCCCAGTTTTCTCAGTGTATCCAGAACGTTGCGGGATTCAATCCGGCCAGCAATAACTTCCCGGCCCGTATAGTGCGCCATGTTCACCATGGACTGCACCATCGCGTAGTCAGTATTATCGAGGTTAACCTGCCGGGTGAATGTGCTGTCAATCTTGACCAGATCTACAGGCAGCAAACGCATTGCCTCCAGAGAGCCGGACCCACCGCCCAGATTGCCAAGACAGAAACGACAGCCCAGCTCTTTTATCTCCATAATAAAATCTGCAACCGCCTGCATGTCACGAATGACAGACGCATCGGTTACCTCAAACCAGAGACGCTCGATGGGCGCGTCTTTTTCACTCAGCTTTTCATAAATAAACTCAAGCAGGGATTCGTCGTTCAGTGAGTGGCCGGAAAGCGCAATACACACTCCGCCCACATGCCGGGGGTCTGGTGCTTTGACCCACAGCCAGTCCAGCATACGGCCAATAACCCAGCGATCAACAGCCTGAGTGCGGCCATACTGTTCAGACATACGCATAAAGTCCTGACCGGTGATCAGCTCCCCTGACTTATCGTACATACTGATCAGTATTTTGTACTGGGCCACCATACTCGTATGGCTGTGCAAGGGTATAATTTTCTGACAGCGCAATCGCATACGCCCTTCGTCCGGATCACCCAGGCTGGCAATTTTAGCCGCCAGCCGCTCCTGACGCGCCTGCCCTTCAGCACTGAGAACATACTCTGCCACCTTACCCTCGCCTTTGTGCTTCGCAGCTGCCAATGCCTGTTCGGATGCCTTCAGCCAGCGTTCTGCACTGATCAGACCTGGCAAGGACGGAACCACCCCTACGTTTGCTGATAACCGGTAGCTGTGTTCTCCATATGCGAATACGGTAGTCTCTATGACCGCTATGAGGCCCTTTGCGGTACTGTCTGCGTGCTCGAAGGGTACCAGCAGGCCAAACTCGTTTCCTTGCAGCCTGGCCAGCGGCATTTCGCCATCCAGTTGCTCACGTAACAGACTGGCGACATGTTTCAATGCCTCATCTCCAGCCTGGTAACCCGCCGTGTCATTGAGCAAGCGGAAGTTACGCAGGTCCAGGCGCAACAGAGACCGTTTGTCTTCAGGCCGGGCCAGCTGCTGATTCAACAGGCGCTCAAACTCGCGCCGGCCGGGCAGACCGGTCAACCCATCATGGGTGGACGCGTACGAGAGCTGCCCATAAACCTTGCTCACCATCCGGTCGATGCTTTCATCCACCAGTGGCTGCTCATACTGGCTGTCTTTTACCAGAACGCCATTACGCATTCTCCGCGCCAGCTCCTCCAGCTCAAGCTCAAGTGCCCGCATACCCTGATAATTCACAAAGACAAAACGATTCCAGCCCCGGGCTACCCAGACCAGGCGGATGTGTTGCGGCTCATCCGGCTTTGTCTGATCCATCAGCCAGTCCCCTGGCTGCAGGAGCTGTGCGCGGTTAACCCAGCGCTGCAGACTGCGATAGTCGCGGTCAGCCAGCGACTGCCTCAGGTCTCTGACAGGCTGCGCATCTGGTACTGCGACCATTTCCGGTGGGGTCTCGGGGTTACGTACCAGAAACTGCTTCAGTTCATCCCGAAGGTGCGAAGGCGGTACCTGGTTGCTGGAAATGGTTGCCAGCCCGTCCTGGATGAGCTGCAACAATTCCGGCAAACTCATGATGCTCTCGCGATTCTCTGCAAATGCCAACAGGGCGTCGATGACGGCCAGATAGTCCTGCCAGGCCTGACTTTCAGGCCCCTGACGAATCCAGGTAAGCGACAACAGCTCCCGCCAGCCAGCCTCCAGCAAACTGATAACCGCCCTGGGCACTTTCCGGCCTGCCAGCCTCTGATCCAGCTCATCTGTTACCACAGACCTGGAGCTTTCTACTTTCTGAGCGCCTTCTGCGGCCGCGGTAACCCGCTCCACATTGCGCCGATACGCCTGATTCTGGCGTTCAACCAGGTCACCGAGCGTCTGAGCAGCCCGCTGGAATACGCCTGTGTCCTGTACTGACTCTGTAACTAAATCCCGGACAAGCTCGTCAACCCGTCGCTGGATCGCCGGGTTCAGGCGACTTCCCCTGACACCCAGCTGCGCCAGCTGATTCACCACCTTGCGGGCAGGGTTGTCGGTATTATCAAAAAATGCCGGCGTGCGCATGACCTCTTTCAGAACCGGGATTTCAAGTTGATGTATCTGCGCCTGAGCGTATTCACTCAGTTTCGGGCTCTCAATAACAGAACGAAAAAACTGATCCACAACATCCAGCGTCCCGTCCTGCTGTGCGTCCAGTTCTTTACCCCGGCTTTGGCGAATCTTTTCAGTCACCCGATCGCGCAGTGACGCCTCACTGGCTGCGCTGGCAGCCATTTCCGCCTGCAACTCTTGCAGTTCACGGTTTAACTCCCAGGAAGTCACCGCGCCGTCACCGGCGGGAGCGGACGCTGCAGTGGCGCCATCACGGGCTTGAGTGCTGGCCGTCAGGGCCCCCAGAAGACTTTTCACCGTGGTGAAAGCGGCCTGCCGTGTCCGGGACGGGCTACGGAACGAACGCTTTTTTTCAGGCTCTGCGCCATGACGTGCAGGGCCTGGCTTCTCCGGCTCATTGCCGATCGGAGTCGCAGCGGGTGTGGTGCTGGAAGCATCGGCAGCCTGTCCACTCAGGTATTTGTTCAGATCCAGATCCGGCAACACGCCCTGACGAATCAGGATATTGTTAAGCTCCTGGTACAATGGTCCGAGTTCCTGCAAAACCGTCTGTTCAAACACATTCAGGCAGATCGACTCTGCATAATCAGGGGCTTTGAGCTGATGCAGACCGGCGTGGAAGCTTTCATAGACAAGCGATGGACCAAGAGGGTTATGGTGTCCGGTTGCATTGGCAATACCGAGGGCTTCCAGACGGATCCTGAGCTGAAGCAGCTCTTTCCGGTAGCGGGTATCAGCTTTGGTCACCATGACCCGGCCTTTGAGCCAGTCCTCAAACTCCCCCTTGTCAACGACTGCAAGCTCAGCGCCCCACCACCCTGCCCCGGATGCCGGTTTCATAGGTGATTCGAGGTTGCTGACCATCTGCTGCCAGATCTGGCGTTTCCGGGCCTGAACCTGTCCCGAAAAGCTTATGAGCTCGTTCGCGCGCTGATCGCTTCTGGCCTTCTGTGCCGACGCCTCCAACGCAGTCGCCATTTGCACAAAACAAGCGTCCATAAGCGGCTTGATATACTGAATCACGGCACGCGCCGACTGGTGCAACACAAACTGCACACTGTCACTCGGAGCCTGTAAGGCCGTCTCGTCCTGCGCACCATGCCCGCCACACTGCATCAGCATTGACGCCAGAGCGTCCGGATTGCTCTCAAGAAAGCTCAGGCCCATAGCGCCTTCGATGCGTCGGGCAACACGAACATAAAGGTCGTACTGCCGCTTTCCATCCGGGTCGCGAAAGCGTACAGCCAGTCTGGAAGCCCCTTCCGTCGCAAACGTCCGGTCCAGTTGGCGGGAGGTTTCAACGGAATAACGAACATACAGCCCTTCCGCACAGAAATCTGTGATCTGGCAGGGCCATGACTCAGCCGTACCCAGGTCAATCCGGGCGGCAAGCCTGATAGGTTTCCGGGAGGTTTTTCGTCGTTCTCTCTGATCCATGAAATACCTGACAATGCACCTAGCCGCGGCCGGGTATTTCCTGCCCGCTAACGGCTTACGTCCCTGATTCGTGGCTTTCGCCACCCACTTCCATAAATGTTGCCCAAAGCGAATACAGCCAGTGTACTACAGGGGTCGGCTGCTGGCACTTTCCGGCAACCGGGTCAGAGCGGTTTAAAGAACACTTTTGAATTGCGCTGCGTATTGTATTCGGCAAGCTTGGGCCCCGGCAGTGCCTTGACCGTGCTGGGTATAAACCCACGCTCACGAAACCAGTGCTCGGTTTGCGTGGTAAGAACAAACAACGTTTGTATGCCCTGACTGCGCGCGTGTTTCTCGACCATCAGCAGGATTTCATCGCCACGTCCGGCACGGCGATAGGCTGAGTCCACCGCAAAACAGGAAAGCTCGCCGGCTCCATCCTCCGGGTAATTATGCAATGCCGCACACCCGACAACCGTGCCATCACGCTCTGCAACGATAAAGTTTTCAATATCAGTCTCCAGCATTTCCCGCGAGCGACGCACCAGGACACCCTGCTCTTCCAGGGGCTCTATCAGCTCAAGTATTCCCCCTATGTCTTCGGCCCGGGCCTGGCGAATCTGCTCATAATGATCACCGCTGACCAGTGTGCCGGTACCATCCCGGGTGAACAGCTCCTCCAGTAAGGCGCCATCATTGATATAACTGATAAAGTGAGCACGCCTGACCCCCTTTACGCAGGCATCACAGGCAGCACGCAGCAGATCGGCATCGTGCCCTGTTACCGTCCCCTCAGCCAGCCGCTCCGGCGCCTGACTGGCTGAAAGCTCGCGAATCAGTGAGCCATCCTGCTCAAGCAGCCCCTGGTCCTTGATAAACACCATCAGTTTCTCAACCTGAAGAGCGGCGGCGACCTGGCTGCCTACATCTTCATAGGACAGATTGAAGGCATCCCCGGTGGGTGAATATCCCACGGGGGGCAACAAAACAATGTGTCCCAGCTCCAGGAGCTTCTCGATACCGGCGACATCAATACGCCGCACCTTACCGGTGTGGCCAAAATCAATACCGTCCAGCACGCCAACCGGTTTTGCGGTTACATAATTACCACTGCTGACGCGGATGCGGGCATTATGCATGGGCGAGTTGACCAGCCCCATCGACAGCTGGCTCTCGAGGTACGCCCGCAACCCGCCGGTTGCCTCCATAGCCAGCGGCAAGTGTTCTTCCGGGGTGATTCGCAGATGCCGGGCAAACGTTGATTGCAGTCCGGCTTCATCCAGCCGACGCTGAATCTGGGGGCGTGCACCAAAGGCAACAACTAACCGAACCCCCAGGCTGCTCAACAGTGCAATGTCATGAATGATGTTAATGAAGTTTTCATGCGCAATCGCTTCGCCCGGAAGGGTCAGGACTACCGTACGGCCACGATGGGTGTTGATATAGGGTGATGAGTGGCGAAAGGAATGCAGCCAGCCGTTCGATTTCAAATGTGTCTCTCCCATCGGTGTTTATGCAGATGCCTATTCGTATGGCCTTCCGGCCCTGGCGTGAGGCTTACCGTGTCTGGTCCCGCTTCCACACCTCGAACACGGCAATTGCGCGGGCCATTATCGGGTAAGCCACTTCGCCACCTGCAACCTCCCGGGCAATCTCCAGCTCGCGCTCCGTCACGGTCGTCAGGCGACCTTCCACCCGGTTTCCGTTTGCCAGCGTCACACGAACAGTACGGCCTTCCCATGCAGAGGCCGATTCAATATCCTCAGTCTGCCAGCGGGCACCTTCTGAAACACCCGGGGATATGACCGGTTCCAGTACTTCCGGTGGCCGTTCGGTTACCTCGGGAGCTATCTGACGCAGAAAGACATCAGGTACCCGTGCGCCATTATACTTTATCTCCGGGGCCGGATCCTCACTCCCCTGCCCCGTCTTCGAACTGCTTTCGCTACGTACAGGAATACCCAGCGCTTTCGCGCCCGGTTTTAAAAACACAGTCACTTCCCCGCCTTCAAGCAACCATTGCCGGTACAACGCCTGCAGCTGGCTGCTGGCTTCCCACCCCCGGGCTTCAAGCCCACTGGTGAAGGCTTCCAGTGTCTGCCCGGCCCACTGGGACGTTTCCATTCCGGCTTCCCGGGCACAATAGGCCGCAACCCGACGCATCAGCCCACCATCCCTGAGTGTCAGTTCAAGCGGCTGATCCGAGCTTGTCAGTGTCGCCTTGGGGGACGTCACACGGATCCGGGCCCCCGGCCAGTTCAACTCAAGACTGCCGGTGTTTTCCGTATTCAGCTCCAGATGCACCCCATCAGGCGACTGTGTAAGAGCCAGCTCGCCCTTTAGCTCCGTAATCCCCATCCTCAGAAAATCGCCGCTACTCAGCTTTTGGCGCATATCCGGTGCACAGGAAAGTGAAAACAGCGCACTCTGCTCAGAGCCTCCGACGCCGGTCTCGGTTACCCAATTACGGAACATGGAAGATTCAAGTGCCAGGATCAACCCCTCTGCCTGCAAGGACCAGCTGGCAGGCAGGTCAGACGGTGTGGTTAACGCTCCCAGTAATGCCCCGGGGGAGCCGACCTGAAATTCTGCGCGGCCAACAACCAATGGTTGCGTCAGCTCAAAATCCTGCCAGGACGCGTCGGACAACGTCAGGCTGCCGTCCAGTCCAGAGCTGATCTTTCCCCGCAGGAAAACTCCGCTGTCGCCGAGGGCCTGCCGGGTTTCTGCCATACGCTGGTCCGCCAGCCACCATACAGAGGCCTTGAACAGAACAAAACCAACGAGAGCGGCCAGTACCAGTACTGTGAGCAGGCGCTTCATCCGGACAGTCCCCAGGCCGTGCTGTTAGTTACGGGAGATCAGGGTGCCGACACCCTCATCGGTAAAGATTTCCAGTAAACAGGCATGGGCCACCCGACCGTCAATGATATGAGAGGTACGCACCCCATTCTCAACCGCACTTAAGGCGCAACGGATTTTTGGCAGCATACCACCATGGATTGTGCCGTCCTCAATCAGGTCACTCACCTGTTGCGCCGTCAGCCCGGTAAGAACTTTGCCTTCCTTGTCCTTGAGGCCGGACACGTTCGTGAGCAACATGAGCTTTTCAGCCTTCATGGCCTCGGCCACCTTGCCCGCAACCAGGTCTGCGTTGATATTATAAGACGCCCCATCCGGACCTACGCCAATAGGTGCAATCACAGGAATCACATCACTGCGGGTAAGCATATCAATCACATTGATATTAATTCCGGCTACCTCACCCACATGGCCAATATCAATGATCTCGGCACGTTCGTGTTCCGGAGAGCGCTCTTCTACGGCCAGTTTACGGGCGCGAATCAGGTTGCCGTCCTTTCCCGTCAACCCGATGGCAGTTCCACCCTGAGCGTTTATCAGAGACACAATTTCCTTGTTGACCTGCCCGCCCAGAACCATTTCCACGACATCCATGGTTTCCGCATCAGTCACACGCATTCCATTTACAAACCGGGACTGAATGTTCAGGCGCGTCAGTAATTCGCCAATCTGAGGGCCACCACCATGAACAACAATGGGGTGTATACCCACCAGCTTCATCAGCACCACATCGCGGGCAAAACTGCTCTTCAGATCTTCGTTTTCCATGGCGTTACCGCCATACTTTATAACGACCGTTTTACCCGTAAACCGTTGAATATAGGGTAAACCCCGGCTGAGTACTGTAGCCACCTGCATTGCTGTTTCACGATCCAGCGTCATCTTTTTGCCTTAATAAATCAGTTCTTACAATTGAATGTGTGCCAATACTGCCTCAGAAGTCAGCGACCACCCCCGGTGCAGCCTTCTGTAGCTGAGTGCGGAAAATACCTTTGATCCGTTCCAGCGCTTTTTCCGTTTCTGCCTCAAAGCGCAAGACCAGCACCGGTGTGGTATTGGACGCACGGCAGAGGCCCCAGCCATCCACATACTCCACCCGTATGCCGTCCAGGTCGCTGACGCTGCCGTCACCAAAGTCACCTTCCCGGCCCAGCGTTTCAATAATGCTGAACTTGTTGCTCTCAGTCACTGCTACGCTCAGCTCCGGAGTGCTGACATCTTCTGGAAAGTCTTCAAAAATTTCATCGCAGGAACGATCCTCAATGCCCAGTATTTCCAGAAGCCTGGCCGCTGTATAAAGTCCGTCATCAAACCCGTACCAGCGGTCCGCAAAGAAAATATGCCCGCTCAGTTCACCCGCAAGCAAAGCGCCGGTTTCCCGCATTTTGGCCTTCATCAGTGAATGGCCTGTTTTCCACATGAGGGGGCGCCCGCCCGCCTCGGAAATTACACCGGCCAGCCGGCGGCTGCATTTTACGTCGTAAAGTATATCGGCCCCGGGATTTCTTGAAACCACATCCCGGGCAAAGAGCATCAGCAGGCGGTCTGGCCAGATGATTCTCCCGGTATTGGTAACCAGGCCCAACCGGTCACCGTCACCATCAAAGGCAACACCAAGGTCTGCGCCTTCCGCCTTCACCGCCTCAATCAGATCGGCAAGGTTGGCGGGCTTACCCGGATCCGGGTGGTGGTTGGGGAAATCACCGTCAACCTCACAATACAGCGGGACCACCTCGCAGCCCAGCTCTTCAATCAGCATGGGGGCCAACTCGCCGGCAATACCATTACCGGCATCCACCACAACCCTGAGCGGCGCGGCAACAGCAATATCGCCGACAATACGATCAAGGTATGCCCGGCGCACATCCTCAGACGCCTGAGCGCCCTCACCGGTCACAATGTCGCCGGTCTGCAACCGGTTATACAATGCCTGAATGGCCTCGCCGGAAAGCGCTTCACCGTCGAGCATGATCTTGAGGCCGTTGTAGTCCGCCGGGTTGTGACTTCCTGTGATCATAACGCCTGACCCGTTTTCAAGGTGATGGGTCGCGAAATAAAGCACGGGTGTTGGCACTGCACCAATATGGATAACGTTGCAGCCAGTCGCCATGATGCCGCGGGCAAGAGCATCGGCAAACCCGGGGCTGGAGTGACGGCCATCATAGCCGATACACAGGGAGGAGAGCCCGCGGCTGACGGCTTCTGAACCCACAGCCGTCCCGATCTGTTCGACAATGGCAGAGGTCAGGGTTTTGCCAACAATGCCCCTTATGTCGTAAGCCCGGAAAATCTCCGCCGATATACCAGTCTCTGCTGCTTCCTCATCAACAACCGGCATTTCGTCATGAGCAAACAGCGCACTGCCTTCACTGTCATTGCCAAAACCGAGAACATCGTCGTCTCCATCCACCATGTTGACGTCAGGCATATCCGTCTCCTGGAACAAGGGCTCCGCACCGACGGCTTCAGTCATTTGCTGCACCGGTTTCTTTTTACCCCGATCTGCCGGGCTCGCCAGACGTTTGTCCACCACCTGAGAAAGCCGGTAAAACACCTCGGCCGCGGATGCAATTACATCCCACCGGAAGACAGGCAGCTTTTGATACTCGCCCGCAAAGACTTTGTGAGCCCACTGGGTAAGCTGGCTTGTATCCTGACGCAGGCTCCTCCCGGCACTGAACAGAAGCAGCCAGACCAGCGCCGCTGCGATAACAACCGGCACACCTATCAGCAGTGCTGGCACAGCAGCGTCCACGGGTGCTGCGGCCCTGCTGCCTGGCCTGTAGCTGACCGCCCAGTCCGGATTGGCAAGATCCCGGGTTTCAAATGCATTGGCCCCGACACCCACACTGCCACCATTACTGGCGAATTTTCTGGAGGCCCCCGACACGGTTTGCTCCAACGCAAGCTCACCACCAAGCTGCGTATTGACCACTGACAGAAGTGGCTGCAGCCAGGAGGTGTCAAAAACCACCAGAAGGGTACCCGCTACCGCATTACTGGTGGGGTTACGCACCTGGCTTGCCATCTGTACATACCAGCGATTGTCGCGGGGAAAAGCATCCGGGTGCAGCCTCTGTTTGCTTTCCGCGCGACGGGCCATCTCAAGCCCGGCAAAGCCCAGAAGGCTGGTTCCTGACCCTGTTCGGGGAATCTCGCGGTAGGGAAATAAAAATACCGCCTGCACCCCGGGCAGCGAGCTGGTCAGTGTCTGCGCCAGCGCGCTGGTGTCAGTGCGCTCTTTCAATGCATCAATCACATGAGGCTGAGTAGCCAGGCCGTTTACCCCTTGCTGCATCAGCGCCAGGGTTTGATCTACCCGTTGAGCTGCAGCATCGGCCTCCATTGTCTTCAGGGCGTTGAAGCGCTTATCAGCGATTGGCTGAAGAACCAGCACATGCACCAGTACGATTGCGCTCAGACCTGCCAACAACACAATGACAGCCTGCTGAAGCGCTGTGAGCCCAAACCGCTTCAGCTTCGGGCTGGTGGGCGAGCCAGAAGCCTTCTTCCTGTTCAGTTTCATAGCTTTCCTGATTTTTATTCTGATCAAACCCTGATAATTAACGGGTTCCGGTTGAGCCAAAACCACCGTCGCCGCGAACACTGGCATCAAACTCGGAGACCACCTCAAAGTTTGCCTGAATCACGGGCACCAGTACCAACTGGGCTATCCGCTCTCCCACGTCCACCGTAAACGCGGTACTGCTGCGGTTCCAACATGACACCATCAGCTCGCCCTGATAATCAGAGTCGATCAGCCCGACCAGGTTACCCAGCACAATGCCATGCTTATGGCCAAGCCCGCTTCTGGGCAGGATCATTGCTGCCAGGGACGGATCGGCAATATAAATAGAGAGCCCGGTCGGGATCAGCTGGGTTTCACCCGGCATCAACGTTAAAGGCTGGTCAACACATGCGCGCAGATCCAGGCCAGCCGAACCCTCGGTCGCGTATTCAGGGAAGGCAATCTGCGAGCCAATCCGGTCGTCAAGAATGCGTACCTGCAAGTTTTTTTTACTCATGCTCTTCCTGTCTCAGATGATCGCCGATCAACGCCACCAGGCGCGTGGCTATCACGGTTTTGGTATCTGGCCCCAGAGTCTCCTGGCCTTCCGGCCAGAATACCGTGACAGCGTTACTGTCACTGTTGAACCCCAGCCCAGGCACGGACACATCATTGGCAACAATCATACGCAGCTTCTTACGCTGCAGTTTGTCTTTTGCATAATCGGCAACATCTGTGGTTTCCGCCGCAAAGCCCACAGTGAACGGCGCATCCGGACGCCCCGCAATGGTTGCCAGGGTATCGGGGTTGCGAACCAACGGCAGCTCCATGGTCTCCGTGGACTTTTTAATCTTGTCACCAGCGAGACTCCGGGGCCGGTAATCAGCCACTGCAGCCGTTGCAATAAACAGGTCACAACCTTCATCAACCGCCTGGGAAGAAGCCTGTAACAGATCCTCCGCCGTAAGAACGTCCCGCACCTCAACACCTGTCGGGGGTGGCAGGTTCACAGGGCCACTGAGAAGAATGACTCTGGCACCCGCATCCCGTGCAGCAACTGCCAGCGCGTAACCCATTTTCCCGGAGCTATGGTTGCTGATATAGCGCACCGGGTCGATCGGCTCCCGGGTCGGGCCTGCGGTGATCACAACCCGCTTGCCGGCAAGTTTACCGGATCCGTTGTGCTGTTGCGTGATCAGTCTGGCCATGTCGGCGGCTTCAAGCATGCGCCCCGACCCGATATCGCCACAGGCCTGGTCTCCCTGAGCCGGTCCCCACAGGGTAATCTGCGGGTCGCTTTCCAGCAGACGAATATTGCGCTGGGTACGACCGTTTCCCCACATAGCCTGGTTCATCGCTGGTGCGACCGCGATAGGCGCCTCTGTCGCACAGCAAATAGTGGTCAGCAGATCGTCCGCCATACCCTGTGCAAGGCGGGCAATAAAATCTGCAGAGGCAGGTGCAACGACAACCTGATCTGCCCATTTGGCCAGCTCTATGTGCCCCATACCCGCTTCGGCTTCCGGATCCAGCAAAGATGTCCGTACCGGTTCACCACTGAGCGCCTGAAAGGTCAGGGGCGTCACAAAGGCCTGAGCACCTCGGGTCATAACCACCCTTACTTCGTACCCCGCTTTTTTCAGCAGACGCACAAGCTCAGCGCTTTTATAGGCTGCAATACCGCCGGTCAGGCCCAGCAGAATCTTTCTGAACGCCATAATAACTCCGTGTTCGTTCCTGTCAGATCCGTAACATACCATGCTATGGCCATCGCAACAGCCTGCAAAATGTCCCGGAGCTTACCTGTCTGTTGCTTTTTGCAGCCGCTTTCAGAAACAATACAGCCATACGCACAACCCGGATGCAGGATGCACCCGGGCTGATACCCGACACAAGGAAGTAACAATGACTGATCCCGCCTGGCCAAGGGACGAACGCCCCCGGGAACGCCTTCTTGCCCATGGTTCCGAAAGCCTGTCTGATGCAGAACTTCTGGCTATTTTTTTACGCACCGGCACGACCGGTATGCCGGTAATGGAACTGTCGCGCTTTCTCCTGCAGGAGTTTAGCGGGTTGCGCGGTTTACTGACCGCCTCCCGGCGGCAATTCTGTGGCGTCAAAGGGCTGGGCACTGCGAAGTATGCCCAGGTTCAGGCCGCCATGGAAATGGCCCGCCGGGTAATGGATGAGCCCTTGCGTCAGGGTGACCCGCTGCGCTCACCGGAGGATACCCGCCGATTTCTGACCAGCCGCCTGGGCACCTATCCCCACGAGGTTTTCGCCGGCCTTTTTCTGGACAACCGGCACCGGGTTATTCAGTATAGAGAACTGTTCAGAGGCACGATTGATGGTGCCGCGGTTTATCCCAGAGAAGTGGTGCGCCAGGCTCTGGAAGATAATGCGGCGGCCGTTATTTTTGCCCACAACCACCCCTCGGGGGTAGCTGAACCCAGCCAGGCAGATATATCTCTCACGCGGCGTCTGAAAGACGCACTTGGACTTGTGGATATCAGGGTTCTTGACCATATGGTTGTGGGTCATGGTGAGGTAATATCGCTTGCCGAACGTGGATTGATGTAGACTGTCCCGGAGAATTTCAGAAAAACTGGCCAATTTCCCAACAATTTTTTTGCGTTGGGGGGCTGGTTCTGGTATAAAAGCGTCCCTTTCTGGCGGCGTCTGGCGAGCAGCGTTCAGTTCAGGGACGCAAACAGGGGCGTAACCGTTCCTCGGCAACCAGAGACGCGTTAAAATCGAATTCGAATTTATTAAGACCATTGCTCAGGTCGGAGGCAAGTATGTCCAGAGTTTGTCAGGTTACCGGTAAGCGTCCGGTCACCGGTAATAATGTATCCCACGCGATGAACCATAACCGTCGTCGCTTTCTGCCGAACCTGCAGAACCACCGTTTCTGGGTTGAGACCGAGAAGCGCTTCGTGAGGCTGCGCGTATCCACAAAGGGCATGCGCATCATCGACAAAAAAGGCATTGACGCTGTGCTGGCCGATCTTCGTGCCCGCGGCGAGAAAGTATAAGGAGCCGCATCATGCGCGAGAAAATCAAGCTGGTATCTTCAGCAGGCACTGGTCATTTCTACACGACCAAAAAGAACAAGCGAAACACCCCGGAAAAAATCGCTATGAAAAAGTACGATCCGGTGGTTCGCAAGCACGTTGAGTACAAGGAAGCCAAAATCAAGTAATTATTGATTTGGCGCCCATTAAAAAACCCGGCAAGACCATCTTGCCGGGTTTTTTAATGGGCGCTAGAATTTCTCCAGGTATCCGTCCGGCAGCGCAATGTCCATGGCAATCGGCAGGTGATCTGACATAGGGTAGCTGACCACCTCTGAATTTCGTATTTGCAGGCTGGGGCTCACCAGGATGTGATCCAGCGCCTTCTCCGGGCGCCAGCTGGGGAAACTGTGAGCCGTGTCCGGGAGCGGCAGTAAGTCCGTCTCCTTAAGCGGCGTGCGGGTCAGAAGCTCTTCGGCATGGTTGTTCATATCACCCATCAGAACAACGTGCCGATACCTGGAAATCAACTCACTGACAAAACCAAGCTGACGCTGTTGCGCCGCCTTACTCAGCGACAGATGCATCATAACCAGAACCAGCGGGTCCTCTTCCGTACCATAACGGGCAACAATGGCACCTCTTCCGGGGACCCTCCCCGGCAACTTGTACTCTTTTACGTCCAGAGGCCGGAACCGGCTAAGCAGACCATTACTGTGCTGGGCAATCTGTCCGAGATTGCGATTCAGCTGCTGATGCCAGTACGGAATACCCGCTGCCTCAGCAAGGTATTGAACCTGGTTGATGTAGCCGCTTCGCAAGCTGCCTCCGTCACACTCCTGCAACGCCACCACATCGTAGTTACTGAGCAACGATGCGATGCGGTCCAGGTTCTGGATACGACTGCGGTGAGGAAGGAAGTGTTGCCAGCTTCGGGTGAGATAGTGCCGGTAAGCCGAGGTGTTGATACCCACCTGGATATTAAAGGTCAGCAGCCTCAGGTGCCGCTGGGGTTCAAAGGCGGGCACATGCTCAAGCCCCGAGTTCGAGCCTTTAGACTCGTCCCGGGACCTGATTATCCCGTCCAGCTGTTTTCTGAAACGTTTATACATAGTACCTCTGTCGTGCCGCCCTGTTTGACAACCTCGAAAGAGAAAAAGCTATGCAGAGCGTTACCTTACTGATTCTCAGTGTGCTCTTTCTCCACCAGATAATCCACAACCTCCAGCATTGCTTCAAGGCTACCTGCCATAGAGGCGCTGATCGTGTATTTGCCATTCACCAGCATGCTGGGTGTACCGGTAATACGCGCACCACGAATCTTTGACTGCGCCTGCTGCATGCGCGCATTTACTCCGAAGCTTTTGTAATTGGCAAGAAACTCATCCGGGTCTACGCCATGCTCAGCCACAAAGCCGGCGAGTGACTCGCCATCGTTAAGCGGCCGACGCTGACCAGCCAGCGCGTCAAACATCGGGTCATGCATGGTGTCCAGCGCATCCATCGCTTCAAGGGCGTAGAAGGCGCGGGCATGGGGCTCCCAGGAGCTCCCCAGAGCTGCGGGAATGCGCACATACTCTACGTAATCAGGTGCTTCGGCTTCCCACGCCTCGGCGAGCGGCTTGAAGTTATAACAATGCGGGCAGCCATACCAGAACACTTCGGCAACCTCTATGCCTGAGTCGCTGGCCGTGCGTACCGGGGTATCCAGCTTCTTGTAATGCGTGCCTTCCTTCCAGTCAGCAGCACTGGCCGAACCAAACACCATCAGTGCTGCGAACAGCAGTGTTGTTATCCTGAGAGTTCGAAACATTAAATATCTCCCGCCTTTCCTGAGTGTGGTGATAGAGAAGTATGACCTGTCAGCCCTGAAAAGTTCCACATGTCATGGGTTACAGAACCGAAAAACAAAAAACCCGCCAGACAGTGCCTCCATAAACAGGGGCACTCCCGGGCGGGGTCTGCTGTCTGACACTAAAAGCGATTTTAGTTCAGGCCGGAAATATAGCTGGAAACAGCCTCTATTTCTGCATCAGACAACCTTGCAGACACATCCATCATAATCTCGGCATTCGCGTTATTGTCACGGGTGCCGTCACGGTACGCCTTCAGCTGCTTGGCAATATACTCAGCATTCTGGCCCCCTAGGTGCGGATAGCCTGCCGGCTCGTTACCCTTGCCCTGCGGGTTATGACAGGAGGCGCAGGCGGGAACACCTGTCGCCATGTTACCCCCGCGATAAATGGCCTCACCTTTATCCACCAGATCCGGGTCCGCCTGATTGACCGTGATTTCCTGCTGTGCGAAGTAAGCAGCCAGATCCTGGAGCTCCTGGTCCGACTTGCCCGTAAGCTGGCCTGCCATTTCCGGAATAGAGCGGCTATCGTCCTGAATGGCCACCAGCTGGTCATACAAATACTTTTCACCCAGCCCGGATATTTTAGGATATGCACCCATAATTGGTGCCGATCCGCCTTGTCCATGACACGCCTGACAGGCTACCGCATTCTGCTCACCCGCTTCAGGATCTCCTGCTCCGTGCGCCATGGCGGTAAGGCCAACGCCGAAAACAAACCCTGCGATCAGTTTTTTCATGCTCGCTCCGCTTCTCTCGTCTTGAAAATATTCTTTATTTGCAGCCGGCAGGTGCTGATCAGTCACGCTAAAAACCAGGACTGTCAGCGGTTACGCAAAGCGTACCGCCAGGAATTGGTGTAGCATTATACATTAATCACTGACAACTGAAATCCAAAGGAAAGCCTACCGCTGTGGACCCTGACCTGACTCAAAAAAGTATTTCATTTAACAGCGCCCGTTTTTTGGTCAGCGCTCCCCGATTGCAAGACTGCCCGCCCGATACGGGTACGGAAGTTGCCTTTGCGGGACGCTCGAACGCGGGCAAATCCAGCGCCCTGAACGCTATTACAGCAAACAGCAAACTGGCCCGGACCAGTAAAACACCCGGGCGTACACGCCTGATTAACTTTTTCTCGCTGAACCGGGAACATGCACGGCTGGTCGACCTCCCCGGGTACGGCTACGCAAAAGTATCAAGGGATATAAAGGATGACTGGCAAAAACACCTGGAAGACTACCTGAACGACCGTCAGTGTCTTCGGGGCCTGGTCCTGGTGATGGATATACGGCATCCGCTCACCGATTTTGACCAGATGATGGTGGAGTGGTGTGAGTATAATCAACTGCCCCTGATGATCCTGGCCACAAAAGCGGACAAGCTTAAGTTCGGGCAAGCCAAAAACAGCATCCTCGACATTGGCCGCAAGCTTGAGGAATACAGCTGCGTTCAGCACCTGATCATGTTTTCAGCCACCTCCAAACGGGGTGTCGATGACTGCCGGGCGGCACTGACAGATTGGCTGGAGAGTACTGAAGAAACAGCGGGTGATGACCTCTGACAGACAGAAAAAACCGGCCTGCGATAACGCAAGGCCGGCAAAACGTCAGGGTTTGCGACGTGTTAAAACCTGAGGCTTCGCTCAGGGGCATCAGAAACGTCCGATTTTCCGACACCTGTCACTGGGACAGGGCCATTACCTGGAAGTTCCCTGCGCCTCAAAACCGGTGGACCGGCAGTGCCGGTCGGTACTTCTCCCTCAGCGCCATAACCCGATCCCGGTACGCCGGCGTCAGGTAGGGGATTTCCAGCGTCAGTACCTGATAAATACCCTGCTTCAGCTCCCGGAGTGTCAGGCTGGCAGACGCCTCTGCCGCATGGGCGGTTTTCAGATAGGCCATCCAGTTGGTTATCACCAGCCACACATTCAACGACATAGCCGTCCGCAAAGACTCCGGTTGTGGTTCGATAATACCGCCGTCTGCCAGCTTCTCGAAAATACGGCTGATGGCCATCAGGCAACGGTCAGTAAACGCCCGATAGTCACTGCGCAGACGTGGGTCCCTGTCCAGCAGGTATTCCAGATCCCGATGCAAAAACCGGTAACTCCACAACCCGTCAAATACCGACTCCAGGTAAAACGCCATATCATCAAGCGTTAACGGCCGGTGTTCAGGAATGTCCAGGTAGTAGCCCACGAGCTTTTCATATTCCTGGAAAAGCTCGTAAATAATGTCGGACTTGTTGCGAAAATGGTAATAAAGGTTGCCCGGCGATATCGCCAGGTGTGCTGCAATGTGATTGGTCGTAACGTCGCGCTCGCCGCGCTCGTTAAACAGCTCAAGGCTGGACAGAAGTATCTTGTCTCTGGTTTTCATAGACTCACCGGCGCTCATTGTTGAGAAGCTCACAAATGGCCCGATTCGCCATAGGCCCTGCTTGACTCCCTAGAGTATATACTCTAATAATACCGGAATATGCAAGTTGTGCGTTTATTCGTCAACATAAAATATCCAGCTTCGCCGCCATCAGCCAGCGGTGCCAACAGGGGGACACCATGGAGTCCAACGTTGTTCAGCTCACAGAGAGCAAAAAACATATGCAACATACTCACCGGGTGTTCGGGGATCAGAAAAAAGCATTTTATAACAACCCCACACCGTCGCTGAGCGAGCGCAAAGAGAACCTTTCGCGCCTCAAGCAGGCGTTGCTCACCTACCAGGATCGCATTCTGGAAGCCATTGACCAGGATTTCACCTGCCGCTCGCGGGATGAGTCCCTGATTGCAGAGCTGATGCCCTCCGTTCAGGGCATCAACCACACCCTGAAACACCTGGGAAGCTGGATGAAACCTTCCCGCCGGTCGGTCTCGGTCCTGTTCCAGCCTGCCAGTAACAAAGTGCACTATCAGCCCAAAGGCGTCGTGGGAGTCATCGTGCCCTGGAACTACCCGCTTTACCTGGCGGTAGGACCACTGGTTGCGTCACTTGCAGCCGGTAACCGGACCATGATCAAAATGTCAGAGTTCACACCCCATATATCCAGCCTGTTCAAAGAACTTATAGAGGCAACGTTCCCGGAGGATCTGGTTACGGTCATCAATGGCGACGCCGACGTTGCTGCTGACTTTTCTGCACGGCCCTTCGATCATATGTTGTTCACCGGCTCTACTGCTGTCGGCAAACTGGTCATGCGTGCGGCCGCCGAAAACCTGACACCGGTGACGCTGGAACTGGGCGGAAAATCACCTGCCATTGTTTCTCAGGATGTCCCGCTGGAGGATGCAGCCCAGCGTATCGCGTTTGGCAAGGCACTCAATGCCGGCCAGACCTGTATAGCACCGGATTATGTGCTTTGCCCGGCGGACCGGATTCAGGCTTTCGCTGACGAATTCCGGAACCAGGTCTCCGGTATGTACCCGTCGCTGCGCGATAATGAAGACTACACCGCGATCATCAATGAGCGACAGTACAATCGCCTGCAGGATTACCTGACCGATGCCCGAGCCAAAGGCGCCGAGCTTATCGAGATCAACCCGGCACAGGAAAACCTGGGGGATGGCACCCGCAAAATGCCCCTGACACTGGTGCTGAAAACCACTCCGGACATGAAAATCATGCAGGAGGAAATTTTTGGCCCTGTTCTCCCTGTTGTCAGTTATGGCAACCTCAATGAAGCCATTCAATACATTAACGACCGTCCGCGCCCGCTGGCCCTGTATTTCTTTGGGTATGATCGCGACCAGCAACGCCAGGTGATTGACAATACCCTCTCCGGAGGCATGTGCATTAACGACTCACTGATGCACGTTGCCCAGGACGACCTGCCTTTTGGTGGTATAGGCGACTCCGGCATGGGTCACTACCACGGCAAGGAAGGCTTCCTGACCTTTTCGCATCACCGGGCGATTTTTACCAGGCAGAAATTCAACAGCGGTAAATTTGTTTACCCTCCTTACGGAACATCGTTTCATAAAATGGTCTATAGATTCTTTATCCGGTGACCGGCTCTGCTTTAACCCGGGCCCTCACGGGCCTGGATAATCGCGACAAACAGAACAAGAGCGACCAATATATGACCCCACATACCACCTTGTCCGAAAACCAGCGCACTTCCACTCTGGATCGACGCAGTTTTTTGCGCACCGGCCTGGGAGGAGCTCTGTTTCTGGGCACAGTCAGCATAACCGCTGGCCTCAGCGGTTGCGCAACAGCACCCGCTGGCCGGCTCGGGGCTATTGATACGCGCATGGATGCCCGCTACCAGTTCCGGTTTCTGACTACTGACGATATCGACCTGTTTGAAGCTCTGCTCCCTGCCATACTCGGTCCGGCCCTCCCGGAGGAGCCCAACACCCGACGCATGGCGATTGCCAGCACCATTGAGCGCATCGACGCAGGCATTCACAAGTTCGGCCCTGCCAACCAGAAAGAACTCAGAAGGCTGTGTGATCTGCTCAACTTCGGGCTGACCCGGGTCAGCATTGCACGGGTCTGGCCTTCCTGGCCCGATGCTACCCGCGAGCAGGCCGATGCGTTTCTGAAGCGCTGGCGCTCCAGTCGCATTGGTCTGTTCAACAATGGCTACATGGCCCTGACCAAAATCAGTAACGTTGCATTCTATGGCTACCAGGAAAACTGGCACCTCTCCGGGTACCCGGGACCACCGGAATGGGCTGTACGCGCCCTGCCACAATTTCGCAATGCCTGAATACCAGCCTGCTTTTTACGTTGAAGATGGAGTCATAAAACATGTCACTCACTGATCGCATTGCCCAGGGCCTGGAGTCTGGCTGGAAAGTCACGGATGGGGCAACCCTCACTCAGGACCTGGTAACAGAAGCCGATGTGGTCATCGTCGGCACAGGTGCGGGCGGGGGGACGACTGCAGAGATTCTTGCCAGGAGTGGGCTTTCAGTAATCCTGGTCGAGGACGGCCGCCTGTACTATCAGAAAGATTTCAAAATGGATGAGCTCACCTCCTACGCCAATCTTTATCAGGAGGGGATGAGCCGCACCACTAAAGACGGAGCCATTTCTGTTCTTCAGGGGCGCTGCGTCGGCGGCTCTACAACCGTTAACTGGACCAGCAGCTTTCGTACACCGGATGCAACCCTGAACTATTGGAGCAAGCACTTCGGCCTTGAAGAGTTAACGCCGGAGGCTATGGCGCCCTGGTTTAGCGGTCGTGAAACCCGCCACTCCATGTCACCCTGGGAGACCGCACCCAACCTCAATAACGACATCTTGCGCCAGGGTTGCGAAAAGCTCGGTTTTAGCTGGCAGATTATTCCCCGCAATGTAAAAGGCTGCTGGAACCTCGGCTACTGCGGTGTGGGGTGCCCGACCAACGCCAAGCAGGGCGCCTTACTGACCACCATTCCCGGTGCACTGGATCATAATGCCCGGCTGTTTCACAGCTTGCGGGCCGAACGGCTGATCATGAAGCAGGACCGGATTGACGCGCTCCAGGCCAGCGCGATAGCCAGCGATGGCGTGACCCCTACCGGCATTAACGTAACGCTTAAGGCAAGACATTTTGTGGTTGCCGCAAGCGCAATAGGGTCACCCGGATTGCTGTTGCGCTCCGGATTGCCTGACCCTTACGAACGTGTGGGCAAACGTTCGTTTATCCACCCGGTCAACGCCAGTGTTGCACAAATGCCCAAGCTGGTGGATCCGTTTTACGGCGCCCCCCAGTCCATTTACTCCGATGAGTTCAATTTCCGAAACGGGGTCGATGGAGAGGTAGGTTATAAGCTGGAAGTGCCGCCACTGCACCCTGCCATGTCGGCGGGCGTTGTCCCGGGCCACGGCAGCGCACAGGCTGAAAACCTCGCCCGCCTGCCCTGGATGCAGTCGATTATTGCGCTGCTGCGGGACGGCTTTCACCAAAACAGTCCTGGCGGTACTGTATCGCTTCGTGATGATGGCAGCCCAGTACTGGACTACCCGGTTACGGATTATCTCTGGGAAGGTCTTCGCAACGCCTTTTACACCATGGCGGAAATTCAGTTTGCCGCGGGCGCTGAGCGGGTGCGCCTGATGCACCTGGATTCCGACTGGTACAGCAACTGGTCCGATGCCCGCGCCGCTATTGACGGCTTTTCCATGGAGCCTCACCGGGTCCGTCTGTTTACCGCACACCAGATGGGTGGCTGCGGCATGGGGCGCAACCCCGAAGAATCTGTGGTTAATGGTTTTGGCGAGCACCACCATATAAGCAACCTGAGTGTACACGATGCCTCGGTTTTCCCCACCAGCATCGGCGCTAACCCGCAACTGTCCGTTTATGCACTGGCGGCCAGAAACAGCACCCGGCTGGCACAACAGCTGAAAGCCTGACCTCTTAGCAAGGCAGTCCCCGCCTTGCGGCCTGCCGCTGGCCTGTAGAACTCGCTGAAATGCTGGTATTCTGAGTGTTAGCCAAGAAGAGGAGCTGTTTATGCCGATAGCCATTTACCCGGGTACTTTTGACCCTATCACCAACGGCCATACCGATCTCATTGAGCGGGCCAGCCGAATGTTTGATAAAATTGTTGTTGCCGTAGCCTACAACTCAAAAAAACAACCGCTACTGAATCTGGAAGAACGGTGCGAGCTGGCGCGAAAAGCCACCGCCCATATTCCAAACGTCACGGTAACCGGTTTTAGCTATCTGCTTGCTGACTTTGTCCGTGATCAGGGGGCTACAGTGATTCTGCGTGGCTTGCGTGCAGTTTCCGACTTCGAGTATGAGTTCCAGCTAGCTGACATGAACCGCCGCCTGGCTCCGGAACTGGAAAGCGTGTTCCTGACGCCCTCCAACCACCTCTCTTACATTTCCTCAAGCCTGATCCGGGAGATTGCCTCCCTGGGTGGGGATGTGTCCGAATTTGTTGACCCGGTCGTAGAGGAAGCTCTGAAGGACAAGTTCCGCGAAGCCTGACACCGACCAGCCACACACGCCCCTGCACAGGGGCGTGTGTGGCTGAGCGTCGTATTAAAACAGTGGCGGCACCGGAACTTCCTGGCCGTTCACATCAACCATCATATCGCTGAGCCTGGCGGCCAGTACCAGCCGGTCACCCTCAGGTACCAGCAGCCCCTGTTTAATCAGCGGTGCCAGCTGCATCCGCACCATGGGATACTTTTCCACCAACCGGGCTGGCAGGCTCAGATCCATCTTTCCGGTTAACCTCTGCATCACCATCAGCATTTCTGCCTTCTGATCGTCCGTAAGCTCAGGGTGGCTGATGCCCGCGCTCCCGGTGACCTTGCCCTCGGGCGTATTCAGGACCAGCTCCGGGAAGCCTGCCGTAAACCCTGCTGCTGCCAGATCGCGCGCAGCCCTGCTCACCTGCTCCATAGCTGCAATCTGCTGTTCAAAAGCCTCTCGCCCACCCTGATCCTGCGTCAGGGCCAGGGCCTGAAGTTCTGCCATACTGGTTGTCAGCCTGCCCCAGCTTGCAACGTCCAGGTTTTCCAGAGCAAAGACCAGTTTGTGCGGGCCATATCCCTCATCTTCATAACGAAGCTTTTCAGCTGCAGCCGAAAGCCGTGAATCCAGACGCTGGCCGCTGGCCTTCGCTTCTGTGCTGCTGCGCATCTGCAGGCCCTCTATGGTGACAGGGGGCATGCCGGGAGCGGTCAGGGCAACCGTAGCAAGCGACGCCTCCATCAGGCCGGTCCAGACATCTCCCTGCAGGTGAGCCATATTCTGCTCCAGCCGGAAGTCGTCAGCCCGAAGGGTCATTTCCGGAGCCGTGAAACGCAACTGGGGCCAGACAGCCAGTGCCTTGACCTGCTCGCCGGCATCGCTGACCTCAACACGCACAATGCCACCGCTGGTTCTGAGCGATTCACCGCTCGTGCTATTGTTAATTGCGATAGCCGGAGCTTCGAGCTCAAGCACAGCGGTTCCCCAGAGGCGGCTTTCAAGGGTTAGTCGCGGCTGTTCATGGAACCAGTCAGCATCCTCCGGCGCCCAGCCTGAAACCGGCTCAAAATCCATGTAGCTGCCCGTGATGCCGTGGGTCACGCTGGCCTGGTACTCAACCGGATACGACTCACCGTTTTCCGGATTCATCATGGTTACAGTACCTGTGACCCTGGCACCGAAAAAACCGCGCTGGTAATCGTCTGTGCGCAGTTGAACAAATGACTGGGACTGATTCAGTTCATGGGTCATCTGCCCCCATTGCTGCTCGGTTACGTAACCCACGCCCCAGGGCGTTATGCCAGCAACAATCAACACGCCAGCGCCGGCTGCTATCCACTTTGCTTTCAAAAACTTTCTCCGTCTGAAATATCAGGATTGGCCAGTCAGGCGTTCCAGCAAGACTGTTTGTGATGCGACCCGCTCTTCACCCTCAGCTGGCAGGTTCTGAATATAGCTGCCATCCGGCTGCAATATCCAGGACTGGCAGTTATCTGCAAGATAAATGTCCAGATCTTCCCGCAAGCGTTCTACAAGCTTCGGTTCTTCAATAGGAAACGCTGTCTCTACCCGGCTTAACAGGTTACGTTCCATACAATCGGCGCTGGAGCAATAGACCGCAGGCGCTCCGTTATTTTCGAAATAATAAACCCGGGTGTGCTCCAGAAAGCGTCCGACAATGGAGCGCACCTGAATATTCTCGGAAAGCCCCGGCACCCCGGGGCGGATGCTGCATATGCCACGCACAATCAGGTCAACCTGCACTCCCGCCTGAGAGGCCCGGTACAAAGCCTTTATAAGCTGTAACTCGGTCATCGCATTCACTTTGATGATAATGCGCCCCTTCTCCCCCAGCTCGGTTTCACGCTTAATCAGACGGAGTAAACGCTTATGAAGCGTAAATGGCGAGTGGAACAGCTTTTTTATTTTGAGGGCCTTACCCATGCCTGTCAGCTGCTGGAATAGCTTGTTGACGTCGTCACCCACTGACTCATCGCTGGTCATGTAACTGTAATCTGTGTAAAGGCGCGCATTCACCGCATGATAGTTGCCTGTTCCCAGGTGCACATAGCGGCGCAAAACACCTTCTTCGCGGCGTACGACCAGAATCATTTTGGCGTGGGTTTTATACCCTACAACACCGTAGACAACGATAACGCCTGCTTCCTGGAGCCGGCTTGCCAGCTCCAGATTTTCGGCCTCACTGAACCTGGCCCGCAATTCCACCACTGCGGTGACCTCTTTGCCGCGCCGGGCGGCATCTGCAAGCGCCTCGACAATCTCCGAGTCTGCACCTGTCCGGTAAAGCGTCTGCCGTATTGCCAGCACCTGGGGGTCTTTGGCGGCCTGGCGCAGGAAATCCACCACCGGACTGAAGCTCTGGAAGGGGTGGTGGAGCAGGATGGGCCGCTTCCGGATCGCATCAAACAGTGTTTCCTGGTTTCGTACCTGCCTGGGAATGGTGGGCGAAAAACTGGAATACATCAGGTCGGACGCATCCACCAGATCAGTGACGGCCATCAGACGGGTAAGATTGACCGGCCCGTTTACCTGGTACATATCCCGGTGTTCCAGATGAAACTGGGTCAGGAGGAACTGCACAAGCTCCTGGGGGCAATTATCAGCCACTTCCAGCCGCACACCATCCCCGAACCGACGGCTCAGCAGTTCACCACGCAAGGCAGAAGCCAGGTCCTCAAGGTCGTCTTCCAGTTCCAGGTCAGCGTTACGGGTCAGCCGGAACTGATAGCACCCTTTAACCTCCATCCCCGGGAACAGCTCATCGGTGTGGGCATGGATCATGGACGACAGGAAAACCAGGTTCTCACCACCGTTGCAAATCTCATCCGGCAAGCGCACCAGCCTCGGTAATGAACGCGGGGCCGGCACAATCGCCATACCGGTTTCCCGGCCAAATGCATCCTTGCCATCCAGCTCAACAATAAAGTTGAGGCTTTTGTTCACCAGCCGGGGAAACGGGTGTGAGGGGTCCAGCCCAATGGGGCTGACCACCGGTAAAATCTCTTCTTTGAAATAGTTCCGCACCCACTCTGCCTGTTCGGAGGTCCATTCCCGCCGCCGCACAAAATGAATGCCCTGTTCTTTCATTTCCGGGATCAGAACATGATTCAGGATATCGTACTGCTCATCGATATATTCATGGGCAACACGGCTGATCTCGTTCAGCACCTGCTCCGGCATAATGCCGTCGGCACCCGGAGCGTCCCGGCCATACTTGATTTTCTGACGCAGACCCGCCACCCGGATTTCAAAGAACTCATCCATGTTACTGCTGAAGATACAGCAGAAGATCAATCGGTTAATCAGTGGGTGGGTGGTATCAAGTGCCTGTTTCAGTACCCGGTAATTAAACTGAAGCTGACTGAGCTCACGATTGAAGTAATTGGCACTGGAATCCAGATCAATCTTTTCGCCCACGGGCGCGATGTCGACCGGTGCAGGGACACTTTTCTCCCTGCCGGTGGTCAGATTCCTGACAATTTCGGTTCTCATGGCTTTCAGCTCCTGTCTGGCTTACCACCTATAGCTCGGGCGGCGGGTGGTCTGCTGCCGGCTTCAGTGCTTCTGCTCGCGCAGCAGCCGGGCTGCCCGTACTGCAAAGTACGTCAGGATTCCATCAGCACCCGCACGGCGCATCGACATAAGGCTTTCCATGACCACAGTGTCGCCATCGAGCCAGCCATTCTGCTCAGCCGCCATGTGCATAGCATACTCACCACTGACCTGGTATACGAATGTTGGCACCTGCAGTTCGGTTTTCACCCGGTGCACAATGTCCAGATAGGGCATACCCGGCTTGACCATAACCATATCTGCACCTTCAGCCAGGTCCATCATCACTTCCTGGATTGCCTCATTGCTGTTGGCAGGATCCATCTGGTACGTGGCCTTATTGCCTTTGCCCAGGTTTCCGGCAGACCCGACGGCGTCGCGGAAAGGCCCATAATAGCCAGAGGCATACTTGGCCGAATACGCCATAATACGGGTGTTTACGTGCCCGCCAGCCTCCAGCGCCTCTCGCATAGCGGCAACACGCCCATCCATCATATCGGACGGCGCCACTATATCGGCCCCCGCTTCCGCATGGGACAGCGCCTGCTTTACCAGAGCCTCGACAGTAACGTCATTAAGCACGTAACCGTCGCTATCAATAATGCCATCCTGCCCATGGGTGGTGAATGGGTCCAGCGCCACATCGGTAATGACTCCCAGTTCCGGATAGGCTTTCTTCAGTGCACGCACAGCACGCTGCGCCAATCCGTCGGAGTCCCAGGCACCCGAACCGGACAGGTCCTTCCTGTCTGCAGCGACCACCGGGAACAGTGCTACTGCAGGAATGCCCAGCTCTACCAGTTCGGCTGCCTGCTCAACCAGCAGGTCCACACTCAACCGGTCCACTCCGGGCATTGAGGGCACCTGCTCTCGCTGTTCTTCACCCTCCAATACAAAAACCGGGTAGATCAGATTATCCGTTGTCAGCTGGGTTTCTCTCATCAGCCGGCGGGAAAAATCACTGGCCCGGTTACGCCGTAAACGCGTGGCCGGGAAAACACGGGGTGTTGAAAATGACACAGAAACCTCCTGATAAAGACAACAAACCTACAACTTAATGAATCTAAAGAATAAAATAAAACCATGCAATAAGTACTTGTGTTGAACAAAAGAATGAATCATGATTCATTAAACTTGAGGAGCCAGGATGGCTTATCGTGAAACTGAAAAAATGCGGCAACGCAAAGCAGCAGTACGGCAGAAAATCACTGACTGTACCTACAGGTGCGTTGCTGAGGGCGGCTTTCGTAACGCCAAAGTCACCCGTATAGCCCGGATGGCCGACGTGGCAACAGGAACAATCTACCGCCACTTTGACTCCAAGGAAGACCTGTTTGCGGAAATATTCCGCCGGGCGACACAACACGAAGTAAACAAGGTCGCTGACGCGCTGGCGCCCCCGGGGGACGCCAGAGAAAGACTGGAACGTGCATTACGGCGATTCGCTGAACGTGCACTCGAAGGCCCGGTCATGGCCTGGTCTCTGATTGCAGAACCAGTGGACCCGAAAGTAGAAAAGGAACGGCTGGCGTACCGGAAAGCCTATGCAGATCTGTTTGAACAGGCGATTCGCGAAGGGATCGAAGAAGGCTGTATACCAGACCAGAACACCCGGCAGAGCAGTACCTGCCTGGTGGGGGCTGTTTCGGAAAGTCTGGTTGGTCCACTGTCACCCAGCCAGACCGGACAGATAACGACAGACAAGACTGACAACAACCCGCTGGTTGACACCATCATCCGCTTTTGCATTCAGGGGTTGACCGGCACCAGGAGGTAGCTATGAACGCTCCGAACACTGCATCCGAAAACGCCAGCAGCGATCAGAACGATCGCTATCTGGCCACCACCCACGAAGTGGTTAACCAGCCTCCCGCGCTGGAAAACTACAACCTGTATGAACAGGACATTGCGCTTCAGGAAGCCGTGCGACGCGAGAACCCCGGAGCCGCAGAAAATGATCTGGGCGCCTTCGGAGCTCTTGCGGGCAGCGCAGCGGTGATCGACCTGGGCTTCCGGGCCAATCAGAACAAACCTGACTTCAACACCCACGACCGCTTTGGCCATCGCATCGACGAAGTCGACTTCCATCCTTCGTATCATGAACTCATGCGTATTGCCCTCGAAAACGGCCTGCACAGCAGCCCCTGGGCAAGCCCCGGCAAAGGCGCCCATGTCACCCGTGCGGCCAAATATTATATGCACTCCCAGGTGGAAGCCGCACACTGTTGCCCGGTAACCATGACCTTTGCGGCTATCCCGTCGATTCGCAAGCAGCCAGAACTGGCGTCGCTCTGGGAGTCCCGGGTACTGGCCAACAGCTACGACCCCCGCAACGTTCCCGACAGCGAAAAGACCTCGGTCACCATCGGCATGGCCATGACCGAAAAGCAAGGGGGCAGTGACGTACGCACCAACAGCACCCTGGCGCACGCAATCGGAAGCAAAGGCCCAGGCCAGGCCTATGAACTGGTCGGGCACAAATGGTTTGTCTCCGCCCCGATGGGCGATGCGTTTCTAGTACTGGCCCAGGCACCTGGCGGTTTATCCTGCTTCCTGATGCCACGCTGGCGCCCGGATGGCAGCAAGAACCCCTGGCAGATCCAGCGCCTGAAAAATAAAATGGGCAACGTTGCCAACGCCTCCAGCGAAGTGGAACTGCGCGGTGCGCTGGCCTGGATGATCGGAGAAGAAGGCCGCGGCGTTCCTACCATCATAGAAATGGTGGCCATGACCCGCTTCGACTGCATGATTGGCAGCTCTGCCGGCATGCGCCAGGCCGTGGCTCAGGCAACACACCACTGCCGCCACCGCAGTGCATTCGGCAGCCGGCTCAGCGACCAGCCCCTGATGCAAAATGTCCTGGCGGACCTGGCACTGGAAAACGAAGCCGCCCTCGCCTACACACTCAGAGTCGCCCGCGCCCTGGACAACCAGGACCAGGAGCACGAACGCCTGCTGGCACGCCTGGCCACACCCGTCGGTAAGTACTGGATCTGCAAACGCACACCCAACCACGCCTACGAAGCCATGGAATGCATCGGTGGCAGTGGTGTCATGGAAGACTGCATCATGCCCCGCCTGTTCCGGGAGTCTCCGATTAACGCCATCTGGGAGGGCAGCGGCAACGTCCAGTGCCTGGACACTCTGCGCGCCATCCAAAAACAGCCGGAAACTCTTGACGCTTTCTTCCGCGAAGCCGCCGAAGCCAAAGGCAGCGACCGTCGCTTTGATCAGTTCCTGGGGCAATTGCAGAACGACTTTGCCAACACCGACAACATTCAGTACCGGGCCCGCAACCTGGTCGACCGACTGGCCCTGGCCATGCAGGCATCCCTGCTGCTCCGCAACGGCGACAAAGCCGTGGCTGACGCCTTCTGTGCCTCAAGACTGCAGTCCAACGGTGGCATGAACTACGGCAACCTCCCCGCCGGCACGGATGCAGCGGCCATTATCAAGCGGGCGACACCTGTAGTAGGCTAGTGCTTGTGTTCACCGAGCTACAAAGGACTATGCTTGGCGGACGCCACCTGAACTGTTCGAGAACCGGCGTGGGACGACTTTTCAAAACTGTGCGGAGCCAAGGGTGAAGAGCGAAAGCTCTTCACGGGTTGGCCAAGGACGGCCAGCCCAGGATTCTCACTGCGACGCAGGAGCAAAAAGCAGTGAGAAGCGGAGCCCAAGCGTCACAGGGATGTGCCGCAAGGAGCGTGTTTTGAAAAGTCGTCCCTCGTCGGTTCCAGCACCAAAGCCGGAAAACCCATGTCTGAAACCCTGAGAAAACTGCTTAAAGAAGGTAAAACGCCGCAACAAAACACCGCGATTACACCCCATGTCGGCGTTCTCACCCTGCACTTCCAGCTGTACGGCTGCGAAGACCTCAAAGCCAAGCGCAAAGTGTTCACGCCACTGCGCGCTGTCTGGGGCAAGGAGCCGGATCTGGCAGTTGCTGAAACCGCCGACCTGGAAGCACTTGACTGCGCCACCTGGACCATTGCTGCGCTGGGCACTTCATCGCAACTGATCACCCAGCGTCTCGACCAGGTTGAGAAAGCCATAGAAGAGCGTATCGACGCAGCCATACTGGATATTCACCGGGAAATTCTCTGAATAAAACCCCTGTTGGCACAACCTCAAGGCAGCCCGTATACTACGGCATCTTCAGGGATGCCAGCATGCCTGCAAATGACAGGTAACAAGTAACCAACGCCGGACATAAGACCCCGGCTGAATCCGCAGGGCTCCCGGAACCTGCCCCGCGGACAACCACTGATAGCGTGTGGTACCTATGACCGGCAAGAAAAAATCCGCTCAGGCCTCAGTCGAAGCCATGTACCGCGTATTCACCGTGCCCGAAGCACCGGAGTCTACGCTTAGTCGGATTGATCAGGACATATCCAGAAACCTTGCAGGCTTCCTGCAGGATCATATTGTGGCAGTTGAACGGGATCTTGCTGACGTTGAGAAAAACTTCTCCGACTACGCTATTCCCGAAAAGCCCGTGTTCGTGTCCGAACAGGCTCAGTTCCTGCTGGACAAGCTGGTCGCCAACTCTGTGCACACGGCGTCCCCCGCGTTTATCGGACATATGACCTCAGCGCTGCCCTATTTTATGCTGCCGCTGTCCAAGATCATGATCGCCCTGAACCAGAACCTGGTAAAGACCGAAACCTCCAAGGCCTTCACGCCCATGGAGCGACAGGTTCTGGGTATGATTCATCGACTGGTCTATGAGGAAGACGGGGACTTTTATCGTAAGTGGATGCATGATCCGCGTTACGCCCTCGGCGCTATGTGCTCCGGTGGCACCATAGCCAACCTGACAGCACTCTGGGTCGCCCGCAACCGGGCGTTCCCGGCAGAAGGCAGCTTCCGCGGCCTGCACCAGGAAGGTCTGTTCCGGGCCTTGAAGTATTACGGTTACGAAGGCGCAGCGATTGTAGTCTCCCGGCGCGGCCACTACTCACTGGGCAAGGCTGCTGACGTACTGGGGCTGGGCCGGGAATCGCTGGTAGCGGTGGAAACCGACGATAACAACCGCATCCAGACCGACGCCCTGCGTGAAAAGTGCCTGGAACTGCAGAAAAAGAAAATCAAGGTTATGGCAATCTGCGGCATTGCCGGCACAACCGAGACGGGCAACGTGGACCCGTTGGATGCCATGGCCGACACAGCCCGCGAGTTTGGTGCTCACTTTCATGTGGATGCCGCCTGGGGCGGGCCAACGCTGTTTTCGAGAACCTACCGCCACCTGTTACGGGGTATCGAAAACGCAGACTCTGTCACTTTTGATGCCCATAAACAGCTGTATGTGCCCATGGGCGTCGGGCTGGTGGTATTCAAAGATCCAAGCCTGGCCAATGCCGTTGAGCACCACGCGCAATATATTATACGGAAGGGTTCGAGGGACCTGGGCACAACCACACTGGAAGGCTCCCGCCCCGGCATGTCCATGCTGATTCATTCCGGACTGAAGATTCTGGCCCGGGAAGGCTATGAAATACTGATCGACCAGGGCATTGAGAAAGCCCGGGCTTTTGCCGACATGATAGAGGCACAGCCGGATTTTGAGCTGGTTACGGAACCCGAACTGAACATTCTTACCTACCGCTTCTGCCCGGCTAACGTTCAGCAGGCCCTGGCGGTCGCGGATTCGTTTCAGGCGGAAAAGCTCAACGCTTGCCTGAACAGCGTCACCAAGTTTATCCAGAAAACCCAGCGGGAGCGTGGCAAGGCCTTTGTCTCCAGAACCCGGCTGGAACCGGCCTGTTACTACCACTTTCCGTGCATTGTTTTCCGTGTGGTCCTGGCCAACCCTCTGACTACCCCCCAAATTCTGGCCGACATTCTGGAAGAACAGCGAATACTCTCAGAAGAGCCTGGGATTCAGGACGAAGTCAGGATACTGCATCAGATGGCGGACGCGGTGCTTAAGCAACCCCGATCTGCCGCACGCAGCTCAAATCAGTAGAGCGCCTCTTCGTCGTCCAGAACCTCATGAACGATCTCCAGAAACATACGATCCGCATCACTCCACTCTTCCGGGATACGGATGTTGGTGTTGGCGCTGATTTCCCGGGCGATGACTTCGTCTGAATCAGGCTCGGAACGATACTTGCGGGCGATATCAACAGACTTTACAGCAATCGTCGGATCGCTCAGCACTTTTTTAATGAACACTCGCAGCTCATCAATCACCCTGGCCTGACGGCTTTCAATCGGCGTACTCATACCTCATCCTCCGGGCAAATTAATTCTCGGGGAGCTTTCCGCTCCTTAACAAGCGTACAGTATGACCAAACCTGCACATTACAGCCAGCCACTGTATCAGATGAAAATTCCACGCAGAGTGAAAAACAGAGTAGCCGCCATGGCCGCTGAAGCCGGCACTGTAATAATCCAGGCTGCTGCTATCCGCATCAGGTGCGAACGTTTGACCATCTCTTCTTTATAGATTTTCTTGAGGCGCTTTCTGTCTGATTTGGTCAGAGGCACATGCTTCTTTTTCTTGGCCTTTTTCAGTAGCTTTTCCATTTCTTCAACGGAAGCGTTGCGGAAATCATCCAGAAACGGCCGCAGTAATTCCAGGTCATCCGTGTCCCGCTCTTCCATGATTTTATGCAGCTGGGTGGCGTAATTGGACTTCAGGTACTCCCGCAGGAAGCCAACACCGAAAACACCGCCAATAGCAATGTGAGTAGAACTTACCGGCAAGCCCAGCTGGGACGCCAGAATAACCGTCAGCGCCGCGGAGAGCGCAATACAGAAGGCACGGGTTTTATCCAGTTCGGTAATCTCGGAGCCCACCGTTTTAATCAGGCGCGGGCCAAACAGCATGAGCCCCACTGTAAGCCCCAGGGCACCGATCATCATCACCCATAACGGAATACTGGCCGCAGTCTCCACAGAGCCGCTCGCCAGGGCTTCGTTGATAGCAGCAAGCGGTCCAATGGCGTTCGCCACGTCGTTGGCACCATGGGCAAAACTGAGCAGTGCTGCGGCAAAAATCAATGGCCAGGTGAACAGGCCATTCACCCCGGCTGTACTGTTTTCCATGGTCGCGGCTCTGCGTGCCGCCAGCGACCGCACGATAAAGAACCCGACAGCCGCTACAGCCAGCCCTACCAGTGACGCTTCAAAAAAGCTCATATCGACGATTTTTTTAACGCCTTTGATCATCAGGTACGTACCGAATGCCCAGGCCATGATCGCCACCAGCCAGGGCACAAATATGCGGGCAGCCGGTATGACGTTATGCCGGTAAAGTACCGTTTTATTGATAATGAACAAAAACAATGCGGCCAGGGCGCCGCCGAGCACTGGCGAGATAACCCAGCTGCCGACAATCTTGCCCATCACAGCCCAGTCTGCAATGCCCCAGCCACCGGCAGCGATACCTGCACCCAGCACACCGCCAACAATAGAATGGGTAGTGGATACAGGTGCCCCCATCCAGGTTGCGAGGTTAAGCCACAGCGCACCCGCCAGCAACGCAGCAGTCATCAGCCAGACAAACGCGCGGCTGTCATCAAGCCGGGTGGGGTCAATAATCCCCCCCTTTATAGTGGAAACCACATCGCCGCCGGCAATCAGCGCGCCGCCGGATTCAAAGATACCTGCAATAACAACCGCCGCACCCAGTGACAATGCACCGGAACCAACGGCCGGCCCCACGTTATTCGCCACATCATTGGCGCCAATATTGATGGCCATATAGCCGCCGATAACAGCCGCAGCCATCAACAATGTACTGTTTGGCATCCCGTCACTGAAGGCACCTACTATCAGCCAGACACCAAGCAAAAACAGAAAGCTGAACCCGATCCGGTAGCGCTCTGTGGCGTTGCTGGTAAGAAGAGTGTCCAGAAATCCGCTTGAACGGGCCATAACAGAAAGTCTCATGTGGGCAGAGTGGAGAATGAACCGCAATGTTGCGCGCAACTATAAGTTTTTTGCAATTGAATTGAAACAAGGGCCGCCATAAGGACTTCTTCACATATCACACATGTAACTGGTGCATACAGACCTTGAATGGCCCACAATGATTAAAAGCAGGGCGCTGTTGATACAGGCGGGGCGACCATGAATAAAGACTTTTCCTCAGGCTACAAGGCCACACGGGAGCGAGAAAACGCACAGGTATCAAAAATACTGACCTGGCTGTCGCTTGCAGCTATGGCGTTTCTTGTTGGCATTGGCTTTAAAGCCTGGTTTTCCGGTCACACATCCCACGCCTTTTTCCTGTGGGCGTTTACGCTTCCAGTGATTATAAACATGGGTCTGTTTGCCTGGAAACGAGACCTCTCCCTGCAGAAAACAGGGCTATTGGTAACTGTCAGCATGCTCTTTACTTACCTGATTGCATCCGGCGGAGAAAACAACACCGGGCCACTGTGGTTTTATGTTTTCCCGCCTTTGCTGTTTTTCCTGACCAACCTGAAAACCGGCACTATGATTCTATTGCTGGTTTACCTGGTTGCTATTGTTGTCTTCCAGTTCCCCGGCCTGCCTTTCGTGCTTGCCGAATACAGCCGTGACTTCAAAATCCGCTTTTTTGCCACACTCTCCTTTGAATCGGTTTTCTGCTTTATTCTGGAGACCAGCCGGTTAAAAGCCCGAAACCAACTACTCGACCTGGCCCGGACGCACGAGCATGCAGCCAGAACCGATGAGCTTACCGGCCTTGCCAATCGTCGCGACATCCTCAGCCGCTTATCGGAAGAGTTTTCCCGGTACAAACGTTTGGGCCACCACTTTTCGATTGTTTTGATCGACCTGGATCTGTTCAAAAACATCAACGACGTTTATGGCCACAACGCCGGAGATGCAGCCCTGAAACAGTTTGCGAGCCTGAGTCAACGTCTTGTTCGCAACACAGACGTTGCTGCTCGCTGGGGCGGCGAAGAATTCTTACTGATGCTGCCCGACACCTCTCTGATCTCTGCACTGACGCTGGCTGAGCGCTTACGCACAGAGGTGGCTGCTGCAAACTTTACGTTCAACAACCAGCGTTTACCGCTGACAATCAGTGCAGGGGTTTGCTCTGTGTCGCAGGCAGGTTCCATTGATGACATGCTCAGACAGGCAGACCTGCAGCTATACTGCGCCAAAGAGTCTGGCCGGAACCGGGTCGTGCCCCGGGTACGTAATAATCAACAAGCCTTTGCCGACGTCACCGCTTGAGGCTGTTCACCCGGAACGCTATCATCCGGCGAACTATTTTCTGACCCGCTCTTGCAAGAAACAGGTAACTCCATGGCAAGTATCAAAATATTGGTTGGCAGTGTGTTCGGAGGCGCTCTGAAAACTGCCCGAGCTATTGAAAGTACTCTGGAGGCAGAAGGCTATCCTGTGTCGGTTCTGGAAAACCCGACGCTTTCTGACATAGCCTCCGGCTCTTCGCCACTGCTGGTTTGCACGTCGACTACAGGCCAGGGAGAAATTCCCGGCAACCTGCTTCCCTTTTATGTTAACTTGCGGGAGCAGTTACCACAGCAGCCAGGCCGTCCATTCGGGGTTATTGTTCTGGGAGACAGCTCCTACGGCGACACTTTCTGCGGAGCCGGCGACCTCATGGAAGAGGCGTTTTACGAAACCGCGGCCCGCAAAGTTGGCCCGACGCTGCGCATCGATGCACTGGAGACACCGGAGCCGGAAGCCGAAGCTCTGCCCTGGGCCCGGGAATGGGCATCCTCAGTTCTGGCATAAGCGCATCCCCGGCCGGCGGCCGGCCAGACCCGGTAGCCGGGCAGAAACCAACAATAAAAAGCGATGAGTTGTGACACAGACCCGAAGGCCCCGCATTCAGGTTGTACTGGTGCTTGTGTATTTCCTGGCAGTCATGTGCCAGGTTGCGGAAGCTGCGACTCTCACCAACGCCCGGTTCATGCTCCTTCCTGCTGGCACAGAGCTTTCTCCCTTCGAAGCCGCAGCGTCAGACAACTGGCAACCCCTTGAAACCCATCGCCCGAACTTTGGCTACACTCAAAAGGTTGCCTGGCTTCGTCTTGATGTTCCTGCCGCCAGTCAGACAGATCTGCTGGAGATCGCCTACTCCCAGCTCGATCACATCAGCTTCTACCTGCTAAAGGATGGCGAGCTTGTTGATACCTTCGTTACCGGGGATCTCTATCCGTTCGCCCAGCGCCCCGTGCTCAACCGCCATTTCCTGTTTCCATTCACACCCGCTAAAAACAGTGACCAGCAAATTCTTCTGGAGGTCCATACAAAAGGAAGCCTCCAGATGCCCCTGGCTTTGTGGGATACACAAGAGTTTTTTGAGCACGCATCCATTGAAGAGCAGTTACATGCTGTTTATTACGGCATATTGATCAGCGTGATCTTTTTCAACCTGTTTGTCTTTTTTGCCCTGCGCGAACCTGTTTATCTGCTTTATGTACTCTCCACCTCTGGTTATCTGCTGCTAACCAGCAACCTCAATGGCACTGCCTTCCAGCTGTTCTGGCCTGACAGCCCCGGAGTGCAGAACTTTGCCATGCTTTTGACTGTGCCCCTGGCGTCAATGTTCACACTGCTTTTCTCGCGCTCTTTCCTTAAACTCAAAGAGACCGGACCTGTCCTGAACCAGGCAGTACTCGGGCTGGTCATACTTAATGCCCTGGTGGTCGTCATGGCCGGCTTTATTGAGTACACCATAGCGATACGCATCGCCGTGGCCCTGGCGATCCCCAGTACGCTACTGCTCACAGCCATTGGCCCTATTCAGTTAATGAAAGGGGCGCCTCAGGCCGGCTATTACACGGTGGCCTGGGGCGCGCTCACCCTTGGCAGCGCCATTATGGCTGCCAACAAGTACGGACTGCTCCCCAGCAACTTCATTACCACCTATGGCCTGGAGCTTGGCTCCGCATTTGAAACCCTTCTGCTTACCCTGGCGCTGGCGGTACGCATTTACCATGAGCGCCAGGAAAAACTGACTTCCCGCGAAGCCGAACTGGCAGCAATGGCGGCCAGCCGCTCAGCTGAGCTCAAATTGATTGAGAGCGCCCTGCACAATCCACTCACCGGGCTTCCCAATCGCACCCGCTTTGAAATTCAGGTCAATGACCTGATTCGCCAGGCGCCGGAAAGGCGGTACGGCGTTGTTCTGATTCACCTGAATAACCTGAGTTCCGTAACCAAAACTCTGGGGCATCAGAGCAGTGACGCCATACTTGAAAAAGCAGCCGGCCACCTGAATAGAATTGCGAAAGGGCTCCCTGGCATTATCTCTTTGGAGCGCTCGGAAAGGGGCAGTGTTTTTGTGGCCTCCCTGGATACAGAAACCTTTGCCTGCTTTGTTAATGCCAGTATTGCAGAAAGCGCTAACCGATCGGTTGCGCGCTCCATGGAGGACGTCCGGCGTCCGATTGACTTTCTTGGTATGAAGGTACCTCTGAACGCCCGTCTGGGGGTTGCAATCGCGCCACTTCACGGGTCAGAAGCCACCGCCCTGATCCGTAAAGCTGCGATAGCAGAGGGATCCAGACGGGCCCGGGAGCGGGGCCTTGCCTATTACGACCCATCTGTAGACTCTTACAGCGCCGACCGGCTGACCATGGTCTCTGAGCTGCAGCAGGCTCTGGCGAATAATGAACTCAGGCTCTACCTGCAGCCGAAACTGGATTGCAGAACCGGAAGGGTTTCTGGCCTGGAAACTCTTATTCGCTGGCCCGGCAGAAGCAAACCTGTGGGTGCAGACAAAATCATTCTATTGGCGGAACAGACCGGGCTGATCAAACCGCTGACTCGCTGGGTATTGCGCCAGTCAGTATTAATACGTGAGCGCCTGTGCGCCGAGAGACACACCGTTCAGCTCTCGGTAAACATTTCCCCCAACAACCTTCGGGAACCGGACTTTCCGGCGTTTGTGGGCCAGTTGATGAGCGATAACCCACGACACAAGGGCGCTATCATCTTTGAAATCACCGAAACATCGATGATGCAGGATCCGGCCAATGCCCTGACAGCCGTTAACTCATTAGCCAGCGCCGGTATCCCGGTGTCTATTGATGACTTCGGGTCCGGGTATTCATCACTGTCCTATATCAAGCAGCTGCCCGCCAGTGAGATCAAGATTGACCGCTCACTCATTACCGATATTGCCACACGGGAAGAAGACAGGGTTATTGTTCAGACCACCATCAATATGTGTCACAGCCTTGGTTACCGCGTCGTGGCTGAAGGGGTGGAAGATACAGCCACAGAACAGCTGCTAATGAGCATGGGGTGCGACATGATTCAGGGTTACCTGCTAAGCCCGCCCCTGCCCATCGAAGAGGCTCTAGTCTGGCTGGATGATCGACAGGAACCCGGCACCTTTCCGGGCCCCGGGTGATCATTCACTGCGATCAGCGCTGACGGATCAGTGCTTCCTGTGTTGTCGAAGCCACCAACGTGCCTTGCTGATTGAAAAAATTGCCCCGGTTAAAGCCGCGCCCGGCAGACGCACTCGGGCTATCCTTGTCATACAGCAGCCACTCTTCCATACGGAAATCCCGGTGAAACCAGATCGCATGATCAAGACTTGCGATCTGCATCCCCTTGTTCATGAAAGACACACCGTGGGGGTTGAGGGAAGTTCCCAAAAAGGAAAAATCCGATGCATAGGTCAGCAGACAGCGGTGCAGAACCGGATCATCGGGCAAGGGGCCCAGTGCTCGTACCCAGCTCTGTTTATGAGGTGGACGTTTTTCGGGTTTCAGAGGGTTAACAGGGTTTACCGGCCGGATTTCAATCGGGCGATCGCGAGTCATGATCTCACCCAGTTTCTCGGGCACGTGCGGCGCTACCAGCTTGCCCCAATCCTGCTCGGAACGAAGTGAAGCAGGGTCGGGTGCGTCGGGCATAGCCGCCTGATGCTCAAAACCGTCTTCGAGGGCATGAAACGACATGATGGCGGTCAGGATTTCCTTTCCATCCTGACAGGCACTGACCCGGCGAACGGCGAAACTGCGCCCGTCGCGCACACGCTGAACTTCGTAATCGATCGGCATGTGCTGGTTGCCCGGACGCAGAAAGTAGGCATGCATGGAATGGCAGAGGCGGTTCTCGACTGTATGGCTGGCGGCCATCAACGCCTGCCCGAGAACCTGCCCTCCAAACACGTGTGGAAACCCAAGGTCCTGGCTATCGCCCCGAAAATGGTCATCACCAATGGGAGCCAGATACAGCAGTTCCACCAGTCTTTTTGTAATTTCAAGCATGCCTGCTCCAGTCAGTTCGTTTTATCGTTAGCTGCGTAATCATACCCATCACGAGCCCATTGACCAATACTGATGTGATTCCCCCTCCCTTCTGCCTGCCCTCTTCGGTATAATCGCCGGTTTTACGACAGGACCGACCGTTATGACCGATACCGTCGCCGAAATGAATCAGGTTATGGCTGAGGCAGACTGCCTGATTGATGAGCAACAGGTACAGACTGCCATCCAGGACATGGCCGACGACATCACCGGCCGCCTAAAAGACAGCAACCCCCTGCTGTTTTGCGTGATGAACGGCGGACTGATTTTTACTGGCCAGTTACTGCCCCGGCTCAAGTTTCCGGTACAGGCCGAGTACCTCCATGCAACCCGTTACCGGCAGGAGACCACCGGTGGCATACTGGAATGGAAGCTTCAGCCCACCGCAGAAATGAAAGGTCGCACGGTATTGATCATCGACGATATTCTTGACGAGGGCACCACGTTATGTGCCATCGCTGACTATTGCAGGTCCCAGGGTGCAAAAGAAGTGCTGACGGCTGTTTTGGTGGACAAACAACACGACCGCAAGGCTCACCCGAACCTGAAAGCAGACTTTACCGGGTTACACGTGGAAGACCGCTTTCTATTCGGTTATGGCATGGACTACAAAGGTTACTGGCGCAACGCTCCCGGAATCTATGCTGTCAAAGGCCTCTGATATCGCTACCCGCTCAACATCCCGCAACCAGACTATTCCGCCGGCGCGCTGGTACCGGTCTCTTGCTGCCGCCGGGCTACACAACCCCGATGTCCATGGCTCGGCGCGCTACTGGCTGCAGGTGCAAGGCTCCTTTACCCGGGCACTGCAGAAACACTGTACAACGTCGTTCCATGTAGAAGTACAGCGGGAGGGGTTTGCGGCGCCCGCTCCCGAAGAAGCCAGGCGCCTCCGGATTCCGGCCCGGCAACGCGCCTGGATTCGCGAAGTGCGTCTTTGCGGAGACGGCGAGCCCTGGGTGCTTGCGCGCACCGTTATTCCCCTCACCTGCCTCAAAGGTGAAGGCAGACGGCTTTTACATCTGGGTAACAAACCGCTGGGAGCTTTTCTGTTCAGTAGCCGGAATTGGCAGCGCGGGCCGATTGAAACCGGTCTTTGCATCACCGGGAATCCTGCCCCGGGGAACTCAGCCAGACCCGCCATTGCGCGGCGCTCCCTGTTTAACAACACACACAGCGCACTGCTGGTGGGTGAGTACCTGCTCCCGGCGCTCTTCCGCCAGGGCTGACAGACACGTACAACCACGCCGGCTTTTAACCCGACCTGTCCACTGGCTATAATCCCTGCACATTCATGCCCCAGCCCCTGAAACGGATGCACCCATGCTGCCTGATGCTGTGCCAGAACATATACGGACCCGACTCACCGATTACGCACAACTGCTGCGAATCAACCGCCCTATTGGCACTCTGCTGCTGCTCTGGCCCACCTACTGGGCACTCTGGCTTGCCGGAGATGGCAGTCCGGGCATCGGCAATATTATCGTCTTCACTCTGGGGGTGTTCTTCATGCGCGCCGCCGGTTGTGCGATCAACGACTTTGCCGACCGGGAGTGGGACAGGCATGTCAAACGCACCAAAGACCGGCCGCTGACCACAGGCCGGGTGCAAGCCTGGGAGGCGGTGGCACTGTTTGTCGGTCTGTGTGTCATCTCGTTTCTGATGGTGGTTCTTTTTACCAACACACTGACTCTTTACCTCTCCTTTGGCGGTGCCCTGCTGGCCTTTATCTATCCTTTCTCCAAGCGCTTCACCCACCTGCCCCAGCTGTTCCTTGGCGCCGCTTTTTCCTGGGCGATCCCCATGGCCTGGGCTGCCGAAGCCGGAGAGCTCAGCCAGATCACCTGGCTGCTGTTCACCGCCAACGTACTATGGACCATCGCTTACGACACGCTTTATGCCATGGTTGACCGTGACGACGACCTCAAGATCGGCATCAAATCCACCGCAATCCTCTTCGGGGATGCCGACCGGGCGATCATTGGCATACTCCAGGCCATGGTGGTGCTGATTCTGTTTATAGTGGGCCTTCGCTCGGAGCTGGGCGCATTCTATTACCTGGGGCTGGTAATAATGGCCGGCCTCTTTGTCTATCACCAATACCTGGCCAGAGAACGCGACCGGGATGGCTGCTTCAAAGCCTTCCTGAACAATAACTGGGCGGGGTTTGTTGTTTTTGCGGGCCTGGTTATCGACCTGATAATCCTGTGAGAAGACAGTAAAAGCACAGAGTGACAGGTGCACAATGGGCGGGACTGTCACACAGCTGTAACACTTAGGCGTTGTAATAGCTCAGTAATACATCATGGTCTGAAACAGGTTATAGAATATGTCCGGGAAAACCGTGCTGATTGTCGATGACGAGCCTGCCATCCGCGAGATGATCACTGTTGCGCTGGAAATGGCGGATTATATCTGCATCGAGGCCGCCGACGCCCGAGAGGCTCACGCCCTGATTGTCGACAGACAGCCCGACATTATATTGCTGGACTGGATGTTACCAGGTACCAGCGGCATAGAGCTTGCGAGGCGCCTGAAGAAGGAAGAAACCACGGCAGAAATCCCCATTATCATGCTCACTGCCAAGGTTGAAGAAGACAACAAAATCCGTGGCCTGGAAGTGGGCGCAGACGACTACATCACCAAACCTTTCAGCCCGAGAGAGCTGATTGCACGCCTGAAAGCCGTGCTTCGCCGGGCCACACCGCCGGGCATCGATGTGCCCATCGAGGTTGACGGGCTGACGCTGGACCCCTCAAGCCACCGTGTCACGGTAAACGACAGCGCCCTGAACATAGGCCCTACGGAGTACCGTCTGCTGCAGTTTTTCATGACGCATCAGGAGCGTGTGTATACCCGTTCCCAGCTTCTGGATCAGGTGTGGGGCGGTAATGTGTACGTAGAAGAGCGCACCGTTGATGTGCACATCCGGCGACTACGAAAAGCCCTGGGGGAGCGCCATGACTATCTGATTCAGACTGTAAGAGGCGCCGGCTACAGGTTCTCTGACCGGCCCGCCTGACAGTCCTGCACTGCACACCCCCAACGAACAATTCAAGGTTAACGTTCCATGCAACAGATCTGGTCGCGACACCTGCGTTACACTCTTGCCGGCCTCACAGGCTCGACTCTGGCTGGCCTGTATCTTGGGTACCCGGTTTACGGGTTTACCGCCGGCCTGTTTTTTTATCTGGTATGGACACTTCATCAAACCCGCCGTCTGACACAGTGGCTGGCCGACCCGGAGGCCGCTGGTTCCCCCCCGCAAAGCCTTGGCATCTGGGGTGATGTGTTCGAGAAATTGCACAAGCTCAACCAGAGCTACCGACAGACCCGGAGTCAACTGCGGGCACGAATCGGCCGTATCCAGGAATCGACCAACGCCATGCACGATGGCGTTATTCTGACCGATGCGCAAGGCGCCATGGAATGGTGGAATGATTCCGCCGAGCAGTTGCTGGGATTTCGCCGTAACACAGATCAGGGCCAGTATATTTATAACCTCATCCGCACCCCTGCGTTCAAAATCTATTTTGACACCCGAAAATACCATGAACCTCTGGAGCTGTATTCGCCCGCAAAACCTCATATCCGGTTACAGGTACAAATCAGCCTGTTTGCAGACGACGATCGCCTCATCGTTGCCAAGGATGTCACGCGCCTGCATCAGCTGGAGCAGATGCGCCAGGATTTCGTAAGCAATGTTTCCCATGAAATGCGGACACCGCTCACCGTAATCAGTGGCTACCTGGAAACCCTGGTGGATAATGCCGACGACCTGCCCGCCAAATGGCGCCGTGCCATCAACACTATGGCCTCCCAGGCTTTTCGCATGGAGTCACTGGTAACCGACCTTATCCTTCTCTCCCGGATCGAAACCGGTGAGCAGGCTGTGAGTGACGCACCAACGGATGTTAACCGGCTGCTTCAGCAAATCTGTCAGGATGCGCGAACACTCAGCGGCGAAAGCCACCATGAAATCACCTTCGATGCGGCCGGCCGTTACCTGTTGAATGGCGATGAGAACCAGCTTCGCAGCGCATTCTCCAACCTGATTTTCAACGCCGTCAAGTATACTCCCGACCGGGGACACATAACCGTTTCCTGGATCACCGACAGTAACGGTGCGAGCCTCTCGGTTAAAGATACCGGGGCCGGGATTGATCAGGTTCATATCCCCAGACTGACCGAGCGGTTCTATCGCGCCGACCCCAGCCGGCATAAAGATACCGGAGGAACAGGGCTGGGCCTGGCAATCGTCAAACATGTCTTGATTAACCATGACGGAAGCCTGGAAATTCTCAGCCAGCCCGGCAAAGGCAGCGAGTTCCTCTGCCATTTCCCGCCGGAGCGACTGGCCGTAGAGGCAACACGTTAAAGATCTTTCATGACCCTTAACCTCGTATGCGTTTCACCGAAGTAAAAAAACGCTACCATAGGCCGCATACTGCCCACACCTTTTACTCTGACTGAGGTTCCGCGTGCTGACCAAGCTGACAAAGATTCTGCCCGCCCGGCATATGGCATGCCGTCTCTCTGTTGCCGCTGTGCTGGCCCTGCTCGCCTTACCCGCTGTCGCGGAGAGCGAAGCCCCCATCCAGGCACCTGATGGCTTTGAAGAGTGCAAACTACAGCTTCAGGAAAAAGCCATTGCTGCCGGTGTAACCGCTCAGACAGCACAAGAAGTGATGACCGCGGCCCAGTACACACACAGGGTCATTGAACTGGATCGGCGGCAGCCGGAATTCACCACAACGTTTGCCGACTACCTCAACCGCCGGGTTAACGACCAAAGAGTCAGCAAGGGCCGTGAACTGATCAAAGAACACAGTGCGCTGCTGGATCGGGTGACCGAGGCAACCGGCGTGCCGGCGCCCTATCTTGTCGCTTTCTGGGGGCTGGAAACCAACTTTGGCAGCTATTTCGGAAAAATGTCGGTGCCGGACTCACTGACCACCCTGGCCTGCGATGCCCGCCGCAGCCGTTTCTTTACCGCTCAGCTGATTGCTGCACTGCGTATTATTGATGAAGGCGCCATTCCGGCCGAACAGATGGAAGGATCCTGGGCCGGCGCTATGGGCCACGTTCAGTTTATGCCCACCGTGTTTCTGAAGCATGCCGTGGACGCTGATGGTGATGGTCGTCGGGACCTGTGGAACAGCCTGCCAGATGCCATGATGTCTGCCGGCCGTTTTCTTGAGTCCATGGACTGGGACGGTGACTACCGTTGGGGCCGGGAAGTGCTGCTGCCGGATAATTTTGACTACGCCCTTGCCGATGGCCGGCGCCTTGAATTAAGCGAATGGCGCAGCCTGGGCATTACCGATGCCTTCGGCAAACCTCTGGCCCGGGAAGACATCAAAGCCGCACTGGTTATTCCGGCAGGCCACCGCGGCCCGGCCTTTCTGGCCTACCACAACTTCAAAGTCATCATGGGCTGGAACCGCTCGGAGTTTTACGCGATAGCTGTCGGCCACCTGGCTGACCGGATCGCCGGTGCTGGCACCCTCCAGAATCCACCACCCACGGATGCCCCTGCGCTCTCACGGGATGCTATTCTTGAACTGCAGAACACCCTCAATGAGCGCGACCACGATGCCGGTAAACCAGATGGCATTCTCGGACCTGCAACCCGCTCTGCAATACGAAAGTATCAGCGCAGCGAAGGCATGACCGCCGATGGCTACCCGGGGCAGGAATTGCTGGAAAGACTTAACATTGCGACAGAGTAAATTGTGTCAGATTTGTTTACATACCAAGAATACGAGATGCCTTACTGAACTGTAATCAAAGGATTTTTAAAAGCTGGCACGGAACTGGCTTTAGGTAGCTACGGACGACACAAAAGGCTTGTGTCACTTCACTACCAGAGTCAGGGAAAATACTATGAAGATGTTAGCAAAAGGATCCTTTGGTGCGCTGTTGTTCACAGCTGCGATGGGGGCTGCGGCCTTCCCGGTTAATGTAACGTCAATTACCGGGAAATTTGAGAATACCGCTGGAGGGGCTATTGACGGCGCTGGAACAAGCGTTATCTCCTGGGGCGATGGCACTCAGAGCAGTTACGGGTTTACCGGCGCCTCGCCGTTGCCAGTTATCAATGACGATTCAGATTTTGTGCTGGGCCAACTGGTTCATACTAACAACCAGGTCACCGGGGATGTACTAACCTCTACTGACCTGTCGGTTACGCTTGGCTTTGCAGCTGCAGGGGATACAGCCGCAGGAGATGGCATGTTTACGTTCAGCCATGATGAAACCCCGGATACCGCTTGCACAGGCCCGGTATTTCTTGGCTGGTGCTTCGGCTCCCGCACAGGAGACGTTGACGATACAATTATGCAGACAAACGCAACCGTCACGAGCTCAGACTTTATTCTTGGGGGCTTTGAGTACTCCCTGGAATTGCTCGGCCTGAGCGCAGATGGAAGCACGCCTGAAAATACCACGCAGGACTATAACCTCTGGGCCAAGCTTAATGCCACCGCCGTCCCGGTTTCCGTCCCCGAGCCAGGCACCCTGGCGCTGCTCGGACTGGGCCTTGCCGGCCTCGGCATGGCACGTCGCCGCAAAGCCGCTTAACGGGCTCCGCTGCTGACAGGAGCTCCATAGTCTTGTGGTGCACATAGTACAAAGCTGACACCTCGCGCCTGCCCCAGGCCCGGGGTGTCAGCTTTTTAAACACCCGCTTTTTTCCACAGACCCTTCTTCCCGTGAACTGAACCTCCATTGCGCGCATAATACCCGGCACCATTATCTACTTTTACGGAATTCATGGACTCAATCACTCAGGCTGCTCTTGGCGCCTCAATTGCCGGCCTTGTGGCAGGCAAAACCCTCGGCCGACCCGTTCTGCTCACCGGCGCTCTGCTGGCCACACTTCCTGATCTTGATGTACTGATTGATTATGGAACAGCGGTGGCAAACTTTACCCAGCACCGGGGCTTCAGCCATTCGCTGTTTGTTCTTGCGCCTGTGTCGGTGCTGCTGGCCGCTTTGCTCTGGCGCTGGAAGCCAGAGCCAGGGTTTTCACGCTGGCTGTTACTGACGGCTCTGGTGTTAATGACACACCCGCTTCTGGACACGTTTACCACTTACGGTACACAGCTTTTCTGGCCGATGGGGCCGCCCCTTGCGATCAGCAGCATCTTTATTATCGACCCTTTATACACACTCCCGCTATTGGCAGGCTGCATCGCTTTTTTAATACGCCCTCCGGCATTGCCTGCCATAGCGGCCGGTCTCATTCTGTCTACTGTCTATCTCGGTTGGTCGTATGTGGCTCAACAGGTCATTACTGAGCGTGTACAACCAGCTCTGGCGGAGGCAGGCTTCGCTGACGCCGAACTGCTGGTTCAGCCCATGCCGTTCAATACAGTCTTGTGGCGCGCCACAGCCATCACGAATCAGCAACGGGTCGAGATCGTGACCGGTTTTCTGGATGGCGATACCCCGTTAACCCTGGAATACTTTCCCCGGCAGCCTGAACTGGCAGAGGTCGTTTCACAGCTCCCCGAAACCCGTCGCCTGGAATGGTTTACCAAAGGCTTTCTCAACTACAAAGCAAACAATGGTGACATCACCGCAACCGATGTTCGGCTGGGCATTCCCGGCACGCACCCCTTTACCTTCATTCTGGCCAGTGAGCGGGATGGCATACTCACGCCGGGCAACGGCGAGCGTGCGCCTCGCCCCACTATGAATACCGGCGCATTACCTTTACTTTGGGCCCGCACCACCGGCGCTGTTCCGGTACTGTGCCTTGCCAATCTTACAACGCCAGCCACCGGACAGGAGTGTTAAAACCATGCGACTTGATCAGTTTATTTCCACAAGTTCACCGCTTTCCCGAAAAGAAGCCAGACGCGCCATACATGCGGGCAGGGCCGAAGTGAATGGTGAGGTCTGGAAAGATGTGGGGAAACATATCCCCACTGGCGCAACGGTACTATTGGACGGAGCACAGCTAACCATACAGGGCGACCGCTATCTCATGCTGAACAAGCCTGCTGGCGTTGTGAGCGCAACCCGAGACAGTGACCATCCGACGGCTCTGGATCTTCTCCCGGCGGAGCTGACCCGGGATCTGCACATTGCGGGACGACTGGATGCTGATACCACTGGTTTACTGTTACTGACAACCGATGGAAAGTGGTCTCACCGAGTCACCTCTCCCAGAGTAGACTGCCCGAAAACCTACCGGGTAAGCCTGAGTGCGCCTATTGCAACCTCAGCCATCAGGGAACTGGAAACCGGTATTCTGCTGCGCAACGACCCAAAGCCCACAAAATCTGCGCAGGTGAGGGTTCTGGATTCTCAGTTGATTGAGCTGACACTGTCAGAAGGGCGCTATCACCAGGTCAAGCGCATGCTGGCAGCGGTAGGTAATCATGTGGAAGCGCTGCACCGGCAGAGCATAGGTGCGATATCCCTCGACCCGGCACTGGAACCGGGGGGCTATCGGGAGCTGACAGAGCAGGAAATCGCATCCATTGGCTGAACTCAGGTACGCTCGAAGCGCTGGGCCTTCAGGTTTTTACGCACTGCGCCGGCCTCGAACACTTCTCCGTTCATGGCAATATAGACACCGGGCGGTAACAACTGAAGCGCGGCCCAGGCGAACCCCAGATTGAATACCGCATCGCTGCGTCGCATACGTGCCGGCTGCATGGCGCCTGTCAGCACAATGGTTTTCCCGTTTACCGACGACAATGCCTGAGCAGTGTCTGCCATGGTGTCCGTGCCGTGGGTAATCAGTATTCGACTGGCATCACAGGCTGCGACTGCTGCATGAACCGTCGCACGATCCTCGTCGGTCATTTCCAGACTGTCTTTACGCAATAATCCCTGCAGGTTGTAGCCTTTATGGATATTCGATTCAGCCAGCAGTTCCGGTACCAGCGACTCACCGATTTCAAACTCGCTGTTGGCGTCGAAATACACCTTGTCGATGGTACCGCCGGTGGTGAAAATCTGGATCATGAAGCTCAGGTCCTGTTTAAGTATGCCTTGCTGATTTCCAAAGGTTTTATTTCAGAGCCGCTGTGGTGTTGTGTACCGCAGAGTTGTAGGCGGCGTTTTTTTCCTGTGCGTATTGCCGTGCGGCTTTCGCCACCTGCCCACTGGCACCTGTATCCAGCCAGCGTTTGATACGACCGGCATCGCCCAGGGGCGAGCGTGTGCCCAAAGAGTCCAGAAGAACCGTGACCACCTTCTCGCCATTCATGCGGGATATCATAACCAGACACCGTCCGGCTTCAGAAAGGTAACCGGTTTTGCTCAGCCCCACACCCCAGCTGTCCCGGTGCACCAGAGGGTTGGTATTACCAAACGACAGGCTATAGCGGGGCTTACGGAAATTGCCACGGAAATAGCCCGTTGTGGAGTATTCCCGAATCTCCGGGTGGTCTGCGGCGGCGTTCACCAGCTTTACCAGATCCCCCGCGGTTGCGACATTCTCCGCTGACAGCCCGGTGGGATCGACAAAACGGGAACCGGTCATGCCCAGCTCCCGGGCTTTAACGTTCATGGCCTTGATAAACGCCTCAAACCCGCCGGGATGACTGCGGGCCAGCGTATAGGCAGCAAAGTTCTCAGAGGACATCAGCGCGATACGCAGTATATCGGCCCGACGCATGGTTGAGCCGATCCGAATGCGGGTGTAGGCATTAGCGGCAGCTGCCGTATGGCGCTCTTTGAACACCACCCATTCGTCGAGCGGGGCACCGGATTCAAGCACCACCAGCGCCGTCATCACTTTGGTAATTGATGCAATCGGTACCGCCCGGTCTGCGTTCTGGCCAAACACCAGCTCATTACTGCCAGCCATCGCCACAGCTGCGTTGACCGAGGCCAGATTGGGGCCTTCCTGTTGTGCACTTACCGTGAACGGCAGGCATAACAACAGCCACACCACGACCCACATTCGGTTTGCTTCCGGCATTTTTACGCTCTGTCTCTCTGCTATGACATCAGGGTTGGTCGGTCACTGCGCCGGCGGACGCAGAGCTGACGGTGCGGGCGTATTTTGCCAGCACTCCACGCGTGAAGCGCGGTTCGGGAGCAACCCAGGCCTGGCGCCGGCGCTCCAGCTCGGCTGCAGACACATCCAGCTCTATACTGTTCGCCACCGCATCGATGGTAATGGTATCGCCATCTTCAACCAGCGCAATAGGGCCACCCTCAGCCGCCTCCGGCGTCATGTGTCCAACGACAAAGCCGTGACTACCACCGGAGAAGCGGCCGTCGGTGATCAGGGCCACATCATTGCCCAGCCCCTTACCCATTATTGCCGAGGTAGGAGTCAGCATCTCCCGCATGCCCGGGCCTCCTTTCGGCCCTTCGTAACGTATGACCAGCACATCACCGGCGACGACTGTTCCATCAAGAATTCGCTCCTGAGCTTCCTCTTCGGAGTGGAACACCCGGGCGCGACCGGTGAAGTGTGTCCCCTCCTTACCGGTGATCTTGGCAACTGCGCCATCCGGGGAAAGGTTACCGTACAGAATGCGCAAATGACTGTCCGCTTTTACCGGATTGTCGAACGCACGAATGATGTCCTGGGCCTCTGGGTAAGGCTCAACCGAGGCCAGGTTTTCAGCCAGCGTTTTTCCGGTAACCGTCAGGCAGTCGCCATGAAGCAGCTCCCGCTCCAGCAACATTTTCATCAGCGGTTGAATGCCGCCGATCGCCACCAGCTCCGACATCATATAATGCCCGCTCGGACGCAGGTCTGCCAGCACTGGCACCCGCTTACCAATCTCGACAAAGTCCTCCAGACTCAGATCCACCCCGACCGTGCTGGCCATCGCCAGAAGGTGCAGAACCGCGTTGGTTGAGCCACCAAGCGCAATAACAACCGTGATCGCGTTTTCAAAGGCCTCCCGGGTCATGATATCCGAAGGCTTGATGTCTTTTTCCAGCAACTCAAGAACCGCTGCGCCGGCGGCGCGGCAATCATCGTTTTTATTGCGTGACACGGCATTCTGGGCCGAACTTCCAGGCAGGCTCATGCCCATGGCTTCAATCGCTGATGCCATGGTATTGGCGGTATACATACCACCACAGGAGCCGGGGCCGGGAATGGCCGTTTCCTCAATCTGTTTCACTTCAATCAGGTCCAGATCACCCCGGGCGTGGGCGCCGACGGCCTCGAAAACGGACACAATATCCGTGTGATTCTCACCAGGCATGATCGTACCGCCATAAACAAACACAGACGGCCGGTTCAGACGCGCCATACCCATCATGCAGCCAGGCATGTTCTTGTCACAGCCACCAATGGCAACCAGCCCGTCAAACCCTTCACAGCCGGCGACCGTTTCTATCGAGTCCGCGATGACTTCCCGGGAAACCAGGGAATATTTCATCCCCAGCGTGCCGTTTGCGATACCGTCGGAGACGGTAATCGTATTAAAGATAAGTGACTTGCCCCCGGCGGAGTCTGCACCTTCTGACGACGCTTCGGCCAGTTCATGGATGTGCATGTTGCAAGGCGTCAGGTTACTCCAGGTAGAGGCAATGCCAATCTGGGGCTTACGAAAATCATCGTCGGTAAACCCAACAGCCCTGAGCATGGCCCGGCTGGCCGATTTACCCACCCCATCCACAACCGGAGCAGAATATTTACGGCGCTTATCATCGGTCATCAGACACTCCTTAAAAAACATTCACAAACAATAGTTGTTATCAAAAACTCACCGGACTGACCTGTATCAACTGCTATGTTACAGGTATCTCGTACACTTGTTGTACAATAATCAGGCCGTGGAGGCACCCTATGTCAGCATCCGTCAAGCCATCAGCGGCTTGCCCCGAGTACGAAAACTGGCGCCGCGGTTATGGCGTCATCCAGCATACGGATATCACCTGCGAGCGAGTCCGGACCCTGGCCTCACAGTTGGTTTCCGAAGGTCACCAGCCTGATACTGCAACAGTCTATCGCAAGCTCGCGGACCTTGACCGACTGACAAGTGCCGGCATGTGGCTGGTCGTGCACATGACCTATGCGAACCGTGTCGATACGTCCGGCGCCCCTCTGGCCGCGAAAGACTTCAAGTGTACGCCAGAAGGTCATACAGGTGGTGCACTGAATATGATTCCTGCTTATGCAGCCTATCTTGCTCTCAACAATCTCACGGGCAAAACCCGAAGCTGGCTGATGGGCCAGGGGCACTGCGTGGCGGCCATTGATGCGCTGAATGTGCTGACTGACAACCTTCTCCCGGAACAACAGGCACGCTACACCGGCACGGATGGCCTGTCACGGATGGTAGCGGATTTTTACAGCTACCGACAAAACCCGGACGGCAGCACGGCAGCACCGCTGGGCAGTCATGTTAACCCATACACAGCAGGCGGTATTATGGAGGGGGGTTATCTGGGCTTTGCCGAGCTGCAGTATGCTCACATGCCCCTGCCCGGAGAATCCCTGGTTGCATTCCTCTCCGACGGCGCCGCTGAAGAACAGAGAGGCAGTGACTGGATTCCCCGCTGGTGGCGTGCAGACGATTGTGGCCTGGTAATGCCTGTAATGATAGCCAACGGCCGGCGGATTGAGCAGCGTACAGAACTTGGCACCCGCGAAGGCCTGGAAAGGTTTGAAGCCCGTCTTGCAGCTCAGGGCTTTGATCCATTCCGGTTTGACGGGCGTGACCCGGCCGCCTTTGTATGCGCTCTGTGGAAAATGGAAACCCTGTTACAGTCCCGCAGCGAGCGTGCTCTGCAAGGCGAACTGGGCTATCCGCTAAGCATTCCCTATGGCATTGCCGAAACGAAAAAAGGCTTCGGATTCTATGGCGCAGGCCAGAATGCGGCGCATAACCTGCCGCTGCCAGGCAACCCGCGTATGGATATCCGGGCCCGTACCTTGTTTCAGGAGCACGCATCCCGGTTATGGGTCGCGCCCGACGAGCTATCAGACAGTGTTCTGCGACTGCAGGAACACCGGGAACAGGACAGACCCCTGGAGCGCGACCACCCACTGGCAACGCGTAACCCGCCCGGGCTTGTCCTGCCTGCGATTCCTGCCTGCCATGAGCAGACGTCACCCATGCGTGCGGTAGACGACTTCTTTCGGGCCCTGGTGGCACATAACCCGGAGGTTCGTGCGCGCGTCGGCAACCCTGACGAGCTTGCCAGCAATCGCCTGACAGGCGTTCTGGAGGACCTCAAACACCGCGTGAACGATCCCGAAAACGCGTCCGAATCTGTACACGGTAAAATCATTACTGTACTGAATGAGGAGGCTGTTGTTTCCGCCTGTCTGGCGAATAAGGCGGGGATCAACCTGGTTGCCAGCTACGAAGCCTTTTGTGTAAAGATGCTGGGAGCGATCCGTCAGGAGCTGATCTTTGCACGCCACCAGAAAGCCGTTGGCCGCCCTGCCCGCTGGCTGGGTCTGCCAGTCGTGGCCACCTCACATACCTGGGAAAATGGCAAGAACGAGCAATCCCATCAGGACACCACCTTCTGTGAAAGCCTTTTAGGCGAAATGAGTGATGTCTCCCGGGTTATCTTCCCGGCAGATTACAACAGTACGCTCGCCATCCTTCCCTCTGCTTTCACAGAACGTGGAACCATCAGTTGTATGGTCATTCCCAAGCGAGAGCGCCCGTGTGTATTTGATACCCGTGAAGCCGAAGCGCTGGCCAGGCAGGGTGCACTGGTCGTTGACGAGGACACGTCCGGAGGTGAGCCCATACTGCTGATTGCCAATGGCGCCTATCAGCTTTCCGAAGCAATACGTGCCTGCGAACGCCTGCGGGATACAGGAACCGCCTTCCGCCTGGTTTATCTGCAGGAGCCCGGGCGCTTCCGTGCTGCCAGAGATCCACTGGAAGCCGAAAGCTGCGTTACCGAGTTTGAGCGGGAAAAACTGTTCCCGCAACGGCTGCACAGACGGGTTGCGCTCACTCACATGCGTCCTGAGGTTTTTCGTGGGCACATGCACACGCTTTTCCCGGATCCCGGCCACAGCGAGGTGCTGGGCTATACCAATCAGGGAGGCACACTGAATGAAGCCGGGATGCTGTTTGCCAACCGCTGCTCATGGGGCCACACACTGGCAGCCTGTGCCAGTGTTCTCAACAAACCGCCCGGAGAGTGGCTGTCCAGTGCAGAACTGGCAGCTGTAGAAGGCCGGGGGGACCCGGCGCTGATTACCCGTGGACTGCCCTGATATCAGGGCTGACGCGGGTCAGTTTCCGCCACCCAGGGCTGAGTGGACCGACTATCACGAAAAGCCAGTAGGCTTTCGACGCCGGTAAAGTCCACAACATTGCGGAAATCCAGCCAGTCAACCAGACAGTACAAACAGATTGCGGGGTAGTTCCACTGCTCAAACTGCCCTGCGTCTACCTGGGCCGCAAGAGTGCGCAGGGTGGTCATGATCCGTTCACGCTGCAGATCGAAAAAAAACACTCCGGACGCATCTGTGTCCAGTCCGGAACGTCCGGCAAGCAACAGAATAACAGCCGAGTCATTGGCGCCATCAATCAGGGTAAGCTGGTTTTGCTGATCCCAGGTAAGCGGGTCCAGGCCCTGCATGGCGCTGACGTAGCGGGCAATGATCCGTGAGTCGTAGATCTCCTGGCCATCGCTTTCCAGTACAGGTATTTTCAGCGCCGGGTTATTGCGCCTGATTTCGTCGCGGTCTTTACCGTAAATATCGAGGTTAATGAACTCGTAACGCTCCTCGTCCAGCAAGATGCGGATGCGTCGCACATAAGGCGACGTAGTTGATCCAATCAGCTTCATACATTCTCCGGTAGTAACCCAACCATGCCATTGTCCGGCCAGAATTTATCACACCCAAACCCGATGCAGAAAATGCGGGGCTTATAACGCAAAAAAGGCAGCCGAAGCTGCCTTTTGGCAATTATTGCTCTATCCAGATGGGATCAGAGAGCAACAACGTTTTCCGCCTGAGGACCTTTCTGGCCCTGGGTAACGGTAAACTCAACCTGCTGGCCTTCTGCCAGGGTTTTGAAACCGCTGCCCTGAATAGCGCTGTAGTGAACAAAAACGTCCGGGCCGCCTTCACGAGTGATAAAGCCAAAACCTTTCGCTTCGTTGAAGAACTTAACAGTACCGGTAGTAGTAGACATACTTAAACTTCCTGAAATCAATCATATTATCTGCCGCCATCCGCTGAATGCGACTGGTCGGCGTTTTTACGGAAATACAGAACTCGCGGAATCAAAAACAGGACGGTCACTACTAACTGCGGAGTACGTCTTATTCATGAAATGCTTTGCTGAATCTTTCCTACGCAATCCACTGTACTCCTGAATCACGTGCTTGCCAAGTAGATTTGAAACAAATTGTGTAGGTAGTGTTACCAATCAGCCTTTCATTAGACTAAAGGTGTACAGGCCCAGCGCTGTCATGAGAACAGAACCCGCGACATGCACCGCAACCCCGGTCATGGCAACCGCCCATTTACCGCCCTGAATGGCCGCCAGCACCTCCACAGAGAACGTGGAGAATGTCGTCAAGGCACCACACAGCCCGGTAATGACGAACAGGCGCCACTCAGGCGCCAGTGTGCTGCTGTGGCTGAAATAGCCGAGCAACAGGCCGACGAGCCAGCCACCACTGAGGTTGGCTGCCAGGGTGCCCAGTGGAATCACATGATGGCTGGCATTTAGCCATAGCCCCAGGAGCCAGCGCAGGTTGGCGCCGACCACGGCGCCGGCGCTGACAGCAAGAAACGACATCCACATCGCAGGGACCCTGACCAATCAGGCAGGGTTATGATCAATCACAGTGTCTTGATTACGCGCAAATGCATCGAATGGAAAGTCATCTACAGAGAGCATTTCCAGAACCACTGCTTCGTACTTCCGCATGAATTCAGCCTCATCTTCGGTAAAGATTCCAGCCTCCAGAGCCGCCTCAAACCGCTCTTCCGGATGTAGCGCAGTCATCGGCAACTCGCCTTTCGCATAGGCTTTGGTTGCTTTGCGATAAAGCTGCTCTGCCTTGTCGTAATCTTTCAGTAGTTCATTGTAACGAGCCACCGGGTTCTCCACCGCCCCGGCACCCTCTGTTGTCCAGGTGCTGGCAAGCAGTTTATGGCGAATGGGCGTATCCGTTGAGACAAATCGCGCCAGACGGCGCGTAAGGCCGTCCTGCGGGTTGCCCCAGCGCCGGCCCAGCGGCAGTGTCACAGCCCGCAGGATCAATGCCACGCCACGGTTCGGCAGGTTCTGCAAAAAGGCATCCAATGCTTCTTCGGTACGGTGCAGCAACAAGCCGAGGCTGTACTGCATAACCTCTTTTTCGCCCTCTACGGGCTGAGTTTCATGCCAGTTTTTCAGCACCATGGAGGCAAGGTAAAGGTTGGACAACATGTCACCAAGTCGCGCGGAGATCAGTTCCCGCATTTTCAGTTCGCTGCCAAGGGTAGTCATGGCGGCGTCCGAGCACAGCCCGAAAGCGGCACTGAAGCGCGCAACAGCCTCGGCGTACTTACGGCTGGCACTGTCAAAGGGCACGTCTGCCCGGCCAAGGCTGAGGGCCTGGGTAAAGGCCCGCGCCATATTGCCGAAAATCAGGCCGGCGTGACCAAAGAACGCCTCATCAAACGCATGGATGTCGTCATTGTCTTTGGCGGCCAACTCTTTAAGTACATAAGGATGGCAGCGAATCGCACCCTGGCCGAATATCATCAGGCTGCGCGTCATGATGTTGGCACCCTCGACCGTAATCGACACAGCTGCGCCACTATATCCGATGCCGAGATAGTTCCGGGGACCCAGAGTGACGGTTTTACCCCCATGCACATCCATGGCGTCCGTAAGGATGCCACGCTGAAATTCAGTCAGATGATATTTGAGGATCGCCGACGGTACCGCAGGGCTTTCGCCTTTATCGATCATGTTGGCGGTGTGATTAACCGCAGCCTGCGATATATAGGTTTTGGCGGCAATACGGGCCAGTGGCTCCTGCACGCCTTCCATGTCCGCAACCGGGGTATTGAACTGACGGCGGATGCGGGTGAAACCGCCAGCCGTGCCTACAGAGTAGGCAGCGGCACCGGCCGCACCGGAAGGCAGTGTAATACAGCGACCAACCGACAGGCACTCAACCAGCATGCGCCAGCCCTGACCGGCCATGTCGGGCCCACCAATAATATAATCCAGCGGGATGAACACATCCTTGCCGACAATCGGACCATTCAGGAACGGGCTGCCGATGGGGCAGTGGCGGCGACCAATTTCCATGCCTTCAGTATCCCGGGGGATCAGTGCACAGGTAATGCCATAGTCTTTGGTTTCACCCAGAAGGCCATCCGGATCGAACATACGAAAAGCCAGACCAACCACGGTGGCAATCGGGGCCAGAGTGATCCAGCGCTTTTCAAAGTTGAGTTTTATTCCGACAACTTCTTTACCGTCCACTTCCTGTTTGCACACGGTGCCCACATCCGGCAGCGAGGTGGCATCCGAGCCTGCGCGAGGCCCGGTCAGGCCAAAGCAGGGAATTTCCCGGCCATCGGCCAGACGTGGCAAATAATGATCTTTTTGCTCTTCCGTGCCGTACTTGACCAGCAGCTCACCCGGACCGAGCGAGTTGGGCACCCCGACAGTGACCATGAGCGTTTCATTAGCAGCAATCTTTTGCAGAACTGCGGTCTGTGCCTTGGCAGAAAACCCGAGCCCACCGTATTCCCTGGGTATGATCATGCCGAAGAACTTCTCTTTCTTGAGGAAATCCCACAGTTCTTCTGGAAGATCTGCCCGCTCTACTGCGATGTCCCAGGCATCACACATGGAGATTGCCTGCACACACTGGTTATCCACAAAAGCCTGCTCTTCTTCGCTCAGCCCTGTGTGGCGGTTGATCAGCAGGTTATGCCAGTCTGGCCGGCCAGTGAACAGTTCTCCGTCCCAACCGACGGTCCCCGCATCCAGTGCCACCTGCTCTGTTTCCGACACTTTGGGTGCCACTTTCTTGAACATGGCAAAAATGCGAGGTGTCAACCAGCCCCGACGAAACCCGGGCAGACCGGCTGCGGCTGTCGCCGCTGCACCGACAAAGAGAATCAGGGCCAGCCACCCTGAGGCAAAAAACAGGGACAATACACCCACCACCAGCATGACACTGATGGCGGCCTTGGCACCGGATTCACGCCGCATGACAAACAACAAGCCTGCAAGCGCCACTAGAAACAGAATAAAAGTCATCATAGGGTCTCTCTGTCATCCATGGATAAAGTCACTATTTATTACGTTTACGGTATCCTATCAGTCCATTCCTGACCAGCAGATACCGCAATACTCAAAGCCACGGGCCATCAGCACACTCTGGTTACGCGGTGACGATCACCCGAATACCCTCAAGGGCCAGGCTGGCCTGCCCGATGGCTTTACGCGCAGCCTCCAGCTGGGTACGGAAATACTCGATTTCCTCTTCCCTGATCGCAGGATTTACTTTCTTCAGAGCCTCCAGCCGGCGAATCTCTGGTACAAAGCGTGCTTCAAGCTGTGCCAGCGCCTTTTCTTTCAGCGGTTCCAGATGCGGTTCCGACAGCCGCTCTGCATGGTCCACCATGGTTTCCACCTGCGGACGGATTTGCGGCACCACTGCCTGGGCCGTGCGCCGACGGATGTTAGAGCACAACTCGTTCAGGCGGTCATGGGGAAGCGCTGCAGAAAGCTCTTTGCCATTGACATCTACCAGCAGCCGCAGAGGGGAAACCGGCAGATAACGGTTCAGCTGCAAGGCTTCAGGTGCCGGGCAATGTACGGTAAACACGGCTTCCATCAGCAAGGTGCCGGCCGGCAACGCCTTCACCGACAGGCTCGCCAGGGCCGCCTTGCCCAGACCGGAGCTGGTGACTGAGTCCATAACACTGGTCACCATAGGGTGCTCCCAGCTTATGAATGCTATATCTTCACGCACCAGCGCGTGCTGTCGATCCCAGGTTACAGTGACTCCCTCCTCTGGGAGTTCGGCAACATGGCCGGCCTGATAGCGCTCACCCGGGCGCAGAATGTCCGCCTGCTCAGAGTGGTCGTCAACATCCACACCAAGAATGTCAAAGGCCTCCATCATATAGTCCCGCACCCGGGCAGAGCCTTCTTCTTCCTCTATACCGGCTATCAGTGTTTCAGCTACATCCTGGCGACAGGAATTAAGCTCAATCAGAGCATCACGGCCCTTCTGCAAGAGCGCCTTCAGGCGGGCAGTTTCAGCAGATGAATCGGCAATCAGGCTGTCCAGCACAGACATGTCGCCCTCAAGTGCTTGCTGCCATGTCTCGCCGACCCTTTCCTGAACAGCCACGCCTACGGCGCAACTTCTGGAAAATGCATTCAGCCCCTCATGGAACCAGCGGAACTGAACCTCCTGGGAAGTGTTGGCAAGATAAGGTATGTGGATATCAATGGTTTCAGCCTGCCCGATGCGGTCAAGCCGCCCGATACGCTGCTCGAGCAGATCCGGGTTGGCCGGCAGGTCAAACAACACCAGATGGTGGGCAAACTGGAAGTTACGGCCCTCGCTGCCAATTTCAGAACAGATCAGCGCCTGAGCACCCTGTTCATCGTCGGCAAAGTAGGCAGCTGCCCGATCGCGCTCCATAAGGCTGAGATGCTCATGAAAGGCCGCGCTGCGAATGCCGGCACGAAGCTGAAGGTAGTGCTCCAGCGCCATAGCCGTTTCCGCCATGGCACAGATCACCACCACCTTTTCCGGGCGCAGTGCCACCAGCTGCTTTTCCAGCCAGGCGACTCTGGGATCATCAGCCAGCCACTGCTCTTCCGGCACTGACAGCTCCGGGGTCAGTCCGGGGTAGCCAAATGCCTGTTCCTGATACATAGCCGGGCGTTCCAGAGAAACCGGGGTAACCCGGCGCTCAGGGAAACCCTGAATTGCCGCTCGGGTATTACGGAACAGCACCCGTCCGGTACCATGGCGATCAAGCAGTGCATCAATCACAGACTGACGGGGAGAGTCACTTTCCAGTAACGGTTCCAGCTCATCGCCCAGCCAGGCTTTGAGCGCGGCACGATCCTCTTCCTGAATGTCCACCCCTTCATCCTGCAGTCGCTGCACAACACGATTAATAGCTTCGTACTGCTGCTCATCCGCCTGGAATGCCTGTAAATCGTGGAAACGTGCCGGATCCAGCAGACGCAACCGTGCAAAATGGCTGGCCATGCCCACCTGCTCCGGGGTTGCAGTGAGCAGCAACAGGCCTTCACTGATTGCCGAAAGCTCTTCCACCAGCTGGTACTCAGGGCTGACAGCCTCCGGACTCCACGCCAGGTGATGGGCTTCATCCACAATGGTCAGATCCCAGTCAGCCTTCAGTACATCTTTCTGTGCTTGTGAGCTATTCATCAGAAAATCAAGACTGCACAACACCAGCTGTTCGGTTTCGAACGGGTTCACCGCATCGTCATCCCCGAAGATGTGGTTTACCAGCGCATCAACATCATCCTCTGACTCTTTCAGAGCATCGTAGCGGCCCTGATCAACAATAGAGAAGCGCAGGTTGAAGCGCCTCAGCATTTCTACCAGCCACTGATGAACCAATGAGTCAGGCACCACGATCAACGCCCGGCGGGCCCGGCCGGTCTGCAGCTGATAATGCAGAATCAGGCCTGCCTCAATGGTCTTGCCAAGGCCCACCTCATCGGCCAGGAGCACCCGCGGTGCATGGCGCCTGGCAACTTCACTGGCAATATAAATCTGATGCGGCAGGTGCTGGGTGCGCGTACCAATCAGCCCTTTCACAGGTGAGGCGCGTAAGCGGTCCAGGTGCTGCAAGGTTGCAAAACGCAGACGAAACGCCCCGTTGCGATCAAACTGACCGGCAAACAGGCGCTGGTGCGGTGCCGAAAAATTAACCGAGCCGGCGAGCTTTACTTCGGATATCTGTTCAATATCCACCTCCGACGGCTCACCCTCCCCGGCCAGAATTTCTGCGTGGTACATCAGCACGCCACCCAGATCCTCAACGGCCCGCACCTCATACCGGGTACCATCAAAGGTCTCGATTTCCTCACCAATCTGATAGACGATGCGCGAGAGCGGGGCGTTATCAACTGCGTAAGTACGCTCCTCGTCCGCTGCCGGGAACCCTAATGTAATCCGGCGCCCGGAAATATCTGTAACTATTCCAAGCCCCAGCGCAGTATCACTGTGACTGACCCAGCGCTGGCCAATGGCAAAATCCGATGCGTCCAAAAAACCTCCAGACTCGTTAATGTCGTGTTGCGCCGTTTTCGCGCACCCAATAGGCGGTCCCGCCACAAACGGCTGCAGGAACCACAAACAGATTCAGTACCGGCACCATGGCTGCAAGAGCCACTGGCAACCCAAAGCCCAGGGCTGACAAACGGGTATCAGCCAACAAATGATGTAACGCCTTGAAGCTCACCTTGTGGTTATCTGCAGGGTAGTCCACATACTGCAGCGCCATCATCCAGCTGTTAAACAGAAACCAGAGTACGACCGCAACCAGGTTAACGACCGGAATCATACCAATGACAAACAGCCCTGCTGCCCGGGGCAGATAGTAAACAATCTTATGTACTTCGCGTGCGAGCGCCCGCGGGATATCCTTGATAATGGCTGTCCAGTTATCATCAGGGCTGACCTCCTCGCCGGTGAGGTGCTTTTCAGTGAGCTCTGCAAGATAACCGTAAAAAGGCGACCCTATCAGGTTGGCTACAATCACAAAGCCGTACGCCAGCATAAGCAGGATGACGGCGCCGTACAGAATCCAGAACAGCCAGTCCAGTGACTGCAACCAGGCCCAATCGGGCAGCCAGCCCATAGCGGCCGCAATCAGGGCACTGAACAACTCACCCAGAAAATAGAACAGCAGCCCGAAGAGGAATATATTGATAACCAGCGGAATCAAAACAAACAGCCGCAAGCCCGGCTGGCGTATGAGGCGGAAACCTTCACCCAGGTAACCCAGCCCGCGAAAAAAACTACCTCTGAGCATCGCCTATCGGCCCTCCGCTTCAATGACAGTGACGGGGCGCAAAGCATATCATGTTGATAATCTCCACACAGCCAGCAAACTCTGATGGATCTCACTGATGGCGACACTCAAACACCACCTGATGACGTTACTGCACTTCCAGCCCTTGTGGCGCACGGGCCTGTTGCTTTCAGTGATTGCTATCGGCTTTCTGGCCACCACCGCCAGCGACTACCCCGTTCCCTCCGCCCCCAGCGACAAGGTTAACCACCTGATCGCATTCCTTGAGCTCACCGTGGTGACACGGCTGGCATGGCCGAGCCTCCGCGCCATTTGGTACGTGCCGGCACTTCTGGGTTTTGGCCTGGGGATCGAGATTGTACAGGCCAACCTGCCTTACCGGGAATTTTCTCTGGCTGATGTAGCGGCTGACGGTGTGGGCATTCTGATCGGACTTCTTCCCTGGCCCGGCACTCGCTCAGGCAAACGAGACGTAAGAGATTCCCCCGACACTGTGTGAGACATCTCTCACACCCCTGTGAGATATCCTTGTGAGTTGGCGTACGCGCACGCCTCAAGAATTACGGACAGACTCACAACAGACTGATATAAAAGTCTTTATCTCAACAGCCACAAAAGGTATGTCGAGTAAGCGTGCATGGATCACATGTTTCCATACGCCCAGGCGGTATAGTTAACCTGTCACGGAATGACAGGGAAAAGGACGCTGCAAAGGACGCACCCCGGCAAGGACTGCAGGGAGAAGCAAGGACACCAGGAGGCCCGGCTTAAGGGACAATGATCTGGATAACCGGCTCGGATGCTGGCACCAGGGAGTGGCTCAGGGATTCGCAACACGGACGTTGCTCGTAGCGCAAGGATGCGCCGCTTTTAAAGCAGAGAAGCCACATATCCGCTATACTGCCGCTTCATTCTGGCAAGCGACTGTATTCTGAAATGGCAAGCCGACCCGATACCGACGACTACCTGTCACTGTTTCTGAACGATACCCCTCTGATAGATGTGCGCGCCCCTGTGGAATTTACCAAGGGGAGTTTCCCGACTGCCGTAAGCATGCCATTGATGAATGATGATGAGCGGCACCAAATAGGTATCTGCTACAAAGAAAAGGGGCAGGATGCGGCTATCCGGCTTGGCCATCAGCTGGTATACGGTGACCTCAAGGCCCGGCGGATTAACGCCTGGAAGCAGTTTGCCGCAAACCATCCTGAAGGCTACCTGTTCTGTTTTCGTGGAGGCCTGCGCTCCCGGCTTACACAACAATGGATCAGGGACGCCGGAGCAGACTATCCCCTCGTCAAAGGTGGGTATAAGGCTTTACGCCGGTTCCTTATCGACAGCCTCGAAAGGCTCGCCGGGTCCTGCGAGCTGCGCATCATCAGCGGCCGCACGGGCACAGGTAAAACCCGGGTTCTGAAGCAACTGCCTAACCCGATCGACCTGGAAGGGCTGGCTAATCACAGAGGGTCCAGCTTCGGCCACCAGATAACGCCTCAGCCATCACAGATTGATTTTGAAAACCGCCTGGCCATTGCGTTTTTGAAAGCACAGCATCTGAAGTCCGGCCCGGTCTATCTGGAAGATGAAAGCCGCCTGGTTGGACGGTGTGCTCTGCCCGACGCTCTTAAAGAAAAAATGGCGTCTGCACCCTTGCTGATTCTTGAGCGGTCTCTGGAGGACCGCACACGAATCATCCGGGAAGACTACGTAGACGACATGACCGCTGCTTACTTAAGCCGTGATGGCGCAGAAACCGGCTGGCAGAACTTTAATGAGTATCTTCTCGGCGCGCTCGATCGTATAAAAAAACGCCTGGGAGGCGCGCGTCACAGCCAGCTGCGCAAACTGATGGAGCAAGCCCTCGCCCACCAGGCCAGCAGCGGCGAAACCGATGCGCACAACGAATGGATCCGGCCCCTGCTACAAGATTATTATGATCCAATGTACGATTACCAGCTCAGCAAAAAACAGGGAAAAGTTCTTATCCGTGGAGACGCGGATACTTTGATTGGGTGGGCCAGCAACAACTCCTCCTTGTGATTGACTGCTATCAGCAAAGATCACTGGTATACCCTCACCGCTTTGTCTGCTATAAGTTGCCACCAGACCGATAACACCGGATCTTTATTTACCGCATGAACTTTCAACAACAGGAGCCTACAAGGAGCCCCTATGGAAAACTTATTCAGCGCTGACGGGCGCGCCTCTGAGTATGTAGACCAGGCCATTGCGCTGGTCATGAGTTACGCCCCGAAAGTTTTGCTGGCGATTATCACACTGATTGTTGGCCTGTGGCTGATCAACCGCTTTGTCCGGATTCTGGATACCAGACTCGGCAAAAAAGACCCCACATTAAATAAATTTTTGTGTGGTCTGATCAGCGCTGTTCTCAAGGTTCTCCTGTTAATTTCTGCCGCGTCCATGGTGGGAATTGCAACCACATCATTTGTCGCCCTTGTGGGTGCTGCCGGTCTGGCGGTTGGCCTGGCTTTACAGGGCAGCCTCGCGAATTTTGCCGGTGGCGTGCTGATCCTGATTTTCAAACCCTTCAAGGTCGGCGATACAATTGAAGCTCAGGGCTTTTTAGGGGCTGTAGACGAGATCAGTATCCTCTATACCATTGTGAACACCTTTGATAATCGCAGAATCGTTATCCCGAACGGCAGCCTGTCCAACGCAACTCTGGTGAACGTAAGCATTTACAACACCCGTCGTTGTGATATGACCTTTGGTATCCGCTACGGCGATGATATAGATAAAGCCAAAGCCATACTTCAGCGTCTCATGGAAAGCGACGAACGCTCACTGACCGATCCAGAGCCAAGAATCTGCGTAGGCAGTCTGGGCGAAAACTCTGTTAATCTGATGTTCCGGGTCTGGGTCGCCACGGATGACCTGTGGCCGTACTACTGGGACATGCACGAGAAAGTCCGGAAGGCGTTTGATGAAGAAGGGCTTCGCGCCCCCCTGCCTCAGCGTAACGTTAATATGCAGCAGGTTGAGTGAAAACAGTCACCACCCTTATTGTTACAACCCAGTACTCGCAAAGTCTGCAACCTGAGCTAAGCTGACCGTAATGGCAGGGCCAAAGCGCCCTGCCAGGTCGCCGCCGGAGCAGTCCAGGCGTTAAGTGAACTGCTTCGGGTTGCTGTCATTGCTGGTAGGAGGCTGTCACTATGCCGATACAGCAGTTGAAAGAATGCCTTGATCAGGCAGGTGTTGACTACATGTGCCTTACACATCCACCCGCGTTTACCGCCCAGAAGCTGGCTCATCACGTAAAAATTGCCGGTGACAAGGTGGTCAAAACGGTCATCATTGAGCTGGACGGGAAAATGGCCATGCTGGTTATGCCCGCTACCTGGCGGGTGCGCTGGGACAGCCTTTCCCGCATTCTGGACACGGATTTTGTTGACCTTGCGGATGAGCAGGCATTCGCCGACCGGTTTCCAGAGTGCGAAGTCGGGGCTATGCCTCCTTTTGGCAACCTGTTCGGAATGACCGTGTACTGCGCGGAACCTCTGACAGAACAGGAGGAGCTTGCCTTTGCCGCAGGCAGCCATACTGAAACTGTACATATGAAAACCCGGGACTTCCTGGAACTGGTGCAGCCCATGGTGCTCAACGGCGGCTTTATCAGGCCCGGGGCCAGAAGGCCAGCCTGGCTGAAAAAAGGTCGCCGCCAACCGGAAATACGCGAAAAGCAGCGGATACCGGAAATTGCGGGCTGACCCGGGCGCTTGTCTGTTCTATGCCATCGCGTAAACTGTGGCTATCAGACAGGAACCCGATATGACTCAGGAATTTGATATTGTAATTATAGGCGCCGGCATGGTCGGCGCCGCTCTCGCGGCCGGCCTTGGGCACGAGGGCTTTCGTGTTGCAATGGTTGACCGCGCCCCGGGCCCGGAGTTTGATCCGGAAGCCGCTCCCGATATACGCGTGTCCGCCCTGAGCGCAGGCAGTGAACGCTATCTGCAGAGCCTGGGCGCATGGCAGAATATCCTCAGCATGCGCGCAACCCCCTACCGCCGCCTTGCTGTGTGGGATGAAGCCGAACACCCGCTGAGCAATCTGATACCGCGCACAGCAAATCACGTGGAATTCGATGCCGCCAGGCTGAATACACCTCACCTTGGGCACATCGTGGAGAACTCGGTGACGCAGAAGGGCCTGTGGCAGGCTGCAGAGGCAGAGCCCACGGTCACCATCCTCGCCGGCAGCGGTGTCTCTGGCATTACCCAGACAACTGAGTCTGCAACCGTTACGCTTGAAAACAGTCAGCAACTGACGGCAACTCTGGTCATTGGCGCCGATGGTGCACAATCCCGGACGCGGGATATGGCCGGCATCGGCGTTACCCGTAATCAGTATGGCCAGCAGGCCATGATCATTTCTGTGCGCTATCAGGGCCCGGTACAGGACATCACCTGGCAGGGTTTCTATCCTTCCGGCCCCAGAGCCTTTCTGCCGCTATACAGTGCCGGAGCAGCGCACCCGGGCGAAAGCCGGGCATCGCTGGTCTGGTACGATGCACCTGAAGAGCTCGCCCGCCTGAAGAGCCTTTGTAATGAGGCATTGATGACGGAGATCCAGCAGGGCTTCCCCGCAGAATTGCCTCAGCTTACCCATATAGAAGCCCGGGGGAGTTTTCCCATCGCCCGGCAGCACGCCCGGCAGTATTCCGCAGGCCGGATTGTGCTTGTAGGGGACGCGGCCCACACCATCAACCCCCTGGCGGGCCAGGGTGTGAACCTGGGCTTTCAGGATGCGCAATGCCTGCAGAATCTTCTGAAGGACGCCCGCAACGCAGGCAAAGGCCTGGCCGATGCATCCGTACTGAGCACCTATGAAAAGCAGCGGCGCCCCGCCAACCGGCGCATGATGTATGCGATGGATGCCTTTTATCACCTGTTCAGTAACCAGACCCCACCCCTGCATCTGATCAGGAACCTGGGCCTTGGGGCAGTGCGCGCCCTGCCTTTTGCCCGCGATCAGGTTGCCCGCTACGCTATGGGGGTCGATGATGAACTACCGGCAGTTATCCGTACGCTAACCAGCAGATTACCGGGCTTAAATCAGCTTTGAGTACATAAGTCACGATAAATAAAAGGAAGTCATTATGTCCGAGACGCTTTTTACGAAAATCATTAACCGCGAAATTCCGGCGGATATCGTTTATGAAGACGACATCAGCCTGGCGTTTCGCGATATTAACCCACAGGCGCCGGTGCACCTGCTGATTATTCCGAAAAAGCTCATTGCCACGATCAATGATATCGAAGAGGCAGATCGCGAGCTGGTTGGTCATCTTTACTGGGTTGCGGCCAGGCTCGCCAAAGAGATGGGTTTTGCCGAAGACGGCTATCGTACGGTGATGAACTGTGGTGAAAACTCCGGCCAGACCGTGTTCCACATTCATCTTCACCTGCTGGCCGGCAAGCCCCTGGGCTGGCCCCCTTATACCGACAAAATGAAGCAGGCCTGAGCAACCGGATCCCGGGCATTGTGGGGCTTAACGTCCCACAACCCGCTCTGCTTCCTCCACCGAGGTATGGCGAACATCCTCTCCCTTGACCATGAAAATCACGTTTTCGGCAATGTTGCAGGCATGGTCCCCGACCCGCTCCAGGGCACGCAGTACCCACATCACCGACAGACAGCGGGAAATGTTGCGGGCATCCTCCATCATGAAGGTCAGCAGGGTACGGGCTGCCGCCTGATACTCTTCATCGACGCGCTTGTCTGCTTTCATTACCTGTAAAGCCAGGCCGGAATCCAGCCTGGCAAACGCATCCAGTGAATCATGAAGCATGTCGGTTACGTGGGCGCTGATATGCCGTACCTCCCCATAACCCTGAGCGGAGCGCCCTTCCTCTGAGAGCCTGATTGCAAACCTGGCAATTTTCTTGGCTTCGTCCCCCACCCGCTCTAGATCCGCCACCATGCGGATTACTGAGATGACCAGCCGCAGGTCGCGGGCAGTAGGCTGCCGGCGAGCGATGATCAGCATGGCTTCTTCATCAATATCCATTTCCATCCTGTCCACCCGTTTGTCTTCGGACCGGATCTCTTCTGCCAACGCATCATTCGCTTCGATCAGTGCCTTAACCGCACTATCAACCTGGGCTTCCACCAGGCCGCCCATCTTCAGGAAACGGGTTTTCAGGGCCAACAGCTCATCGTTGAACTGGTTGGAAATGTGGTTTCCATATACGTCATCCCTGCTGGCAGTCATCGTCTGTCTCTCCTTTGTTAATCGTGCACATCAGCCGAAACGGCCGGTTATGTAGGATTCCGTCAGCTCATGTTCCGGCGTCGTAAACACCCTGCTGGTGTCGTTCACTTCCACAAGATGACCCAGATGAAAGTAAGCGGTGCGATTGGATACCCGCGCAGCCTGCTGCATGGAGTGGGTGACGATCACAATGGTGTAATTTTCAGATAACTCGGCAATCAGCTCTTCAATTCTGGCTGTGGCTATAGGATCCAGCGCCGAGCAGGGCTCATCCATTAACACCACCTCCGGGCTGACGGCAATGGCTCTGGCAATACACAGCCGCTGCTGCTGGCCACCGGACATACCGGTTGCCATGGCACCCAGGCGATGCCTGACCTCCTCCCAAAGACCCGCTTTGCGCAGACTGTTTTCCACAATGTCATCCAGGTCGGACTTGCGATTGGCAAGACCATGAATGCGCGGGCCATAGGCAACGTTGTCATAAATGGATTTGGGAAACGGGTTGGGCTTCTGGAAGACCATTCCCACCCGGGCCCGCAGCTCCACGACATCCCGCCCGGGGCTGTAAATCTCCTGCCCATCCAGTTGCAGTGAGCCTTTGATCCGACAACTGTCGATACTGTCATTCATCCGGTTCAGGCAGCGCAGAAAGGTCGACTTGCCGCACCCTGATGGCCCGATAAACGCGATGACTTCGTTACGCGCAATATCCAGGCTGACATTTTTGATGGCTGGGTTTTCACCGTAAAACACCTCTACATTTCGCAACTGAAACCTGGGGTTAGCCGTAAACGGCATTCCGACTGTTTTTCCAGGCTCTATCACGGTTTCAGCCGGACGCTCATCCGGGGCTGACACCTCTTTCAGATTCGGCATATCCATCTCTTTAACAACGTCTGAATTCATGGGATTAGTTATCGTGCCGAGGCGCATGGTTTCTTTACCAGCGGCGCTCCAGGCGCTTACGTAACCATATAGCGAACGCATTCATAGTAATCAGGAAGGCCAGCAGAACCATGATGCCGGCGGAGGCCAGCTCCACAAAGCCCTGCTCTGCACTGCCCGCCCAGATAAATATCTGCACGGGCAGCACAGTGGCTGAACTGAAGAACCCGTCTGGAATCTCAACAATGAATGCCACCATGCCAACCAGCAAAAGCGGTGCGGTTTCACCCAGTGCCTGCGCCATACCGATAATGGAGCCCGTTAGCATACCGGGCATGGCCAGAGGCAAAACGTGGTGGAGAACCACCTGCATTTTCGACGCCCCTATGCCCTCGGCCGCTTCGCGGATAGAGGGAGGCACACTCTTGATCGCTGCGCGGCTGGAGATAATGATAGTGGGCAGTGTCATCAGGGCCAGCACCAGGCCGCCCAAAACAGGAACCGACCTGGGCATACCAAATACGCCAATAAATACTGCCAGGCCCAACAACCCGAATATGACGGACGGTACAGCAGCCAGGTTGTTAATGTTGACTTCGATAAAGTCCGTAAACCCGTTACGCGGTGCAAACTCCTCGAGATAAACCGCCGCGGCCACGCCCACCGGAAAGGCAATAACCAGGGTAATACCCATGGTCAGCAAAGACCCGACCAGGGCGCCGAGAATGCCGGCGTTGGACGGCTCCCGTGAATCCCCATTGCTGAAAAACACATCGTTAAACCCGTTGTCGATTACGCCTTTACGAACCAGCTCATCCGTCCAGCGTTGCTGCTGTTCGCTCAGACGTATGGAGTACCCGGGGTCGCCCGCATGCTTTACGTATACCGATACCGTATCGTGGGCCGGAAACTCAATGGTGCGGGTGCTGCCCAGCAAGCCGGGGTTTTCCTTCAACAGATCACGCACCTGATTGCTGGCATAGCTGCCTGTCATGCGGCTGAGCTCCCGCTTGTCCGCACGGCTGACCGCGTCCGGAAAATACCCTTGCAGGGCTTTGATGATGGGTGCCTGAAAATCGGCCATGGCAATCTGATCCGGGTCCGAGGCGTCGTTCAGGTACATCAGCTCTCCGTCCAAATGCACCTCAAGGGTCACGGTGGTTTTGATGAAACCGGTATACCCCTTGCTGATAATGTCCGTAAACAGGATCACCAGTGAAAACAATGCAACCGCAATGGCGGCTATGCCATAAAAGCGGAAGCGACGTTCTTTACGATAGCGACGCCTGAGCGAGTGGCGGACAAGCTCCGCCTGCGAGCCTGGATCAGTCATATTGTTCCCTGTATTTACGCACGATCTTCAGTGCGATCACATTCAGCAGCAGCGTTACCATGAAGAGCATCATGCCCAGGGCAAACGCAGCCAGTGTCTTGGCGCTGTCGAACTCCTGATCACCGGTCAGCAAAGTGACAATCTGAACCGTCACCGTGGTGACTGAGTCCAGCGGATTGGCGGTCAGGTTTGCGGCCAGTCCGGCGGCCATCACCACAATCATGGTTTCACCGATTGCCCGGGAGGCAGCCAGCAAGATACCGCCCATAATTCCGGGCAGGGCCGCCGGGAAAATCACGCTTTTCATGGTTTCAGACTGGGTGGCACCCAGCGCCAGAGAACCATCCCTGAGGGTATGCGGAACGGCATTGATGACGTCATCAGACAGCGACGACACAAACGGAATAATCATGATGCCCATCACCAGTCCCGCCGCCAGGGCGCTCTGGGAGGAGGCTTCAAGACCCAGCATCAGAGCCAGATCACGGATAAACGGTGCGACCGTGAGCGCGGCAAAAAAGCCATAAACCACGGTGGGCACGCCCGCCAGCATTTCCAGCATGGGTTTAACCACCGCCCGCACCCGCCGGCTGGCGTACTCGGAAAGATACACAGCCGACAGCAGGCCCACCGGCACAGCAATCATCAGGGCAATGGCGGAAATCATCAGCGTGCCGGTAAAAAGAGGGATAATGCCAAACGCTCCCTCTGACCCTACCTGATCGGCTCGTAGCGCCGTTTGCGGGCTCCAGCTGGTACCAAACAGAAACTCGGTGACCGGAACCTTGCCAAAGAAGCGAACCGTTTCAAAAATAACGGAAAAAACAATGCCGATGGTGGTAAGGACCGCAACCGCTGCACACATAAAAAACAGGCACTGAAGGATACGCTCCACACTTTTGCGGGCGTTGATGTGTGGTGCAATCCTTGTCCAGGCAAAGGTGCCGCCAAGAACAGCAACCAGAATGACCAGCAACGTCTTGAAGCGACTGCTTTGCTCACGCAGCTCCTGCAACAGGGTTGCAGCCCCGGAAACACCCTCCGGAACCAGGGCCGGGTTCAGCTTGCCGGCGGCGAGATTACTGATCTGGGAGAGCCTGAGGCTCGCCTGACCATCGGTTTGTGGTGCCAGCTCAGCCGGCAGCGAAGCCATTACCCTGCCCTGAATGACCTGGCCTTCAAAGGCGGCCCAGCAGCCCAGAATAACCAGCGCCGGAAGCGCACACCAGAGTGCGGCTCTGGCGGCATAATACGCCGGCAGGGCCTGGAGATTGCGAATGCCACCCAGAGGCGCTGCCACGGCCCGGGAACGCCTGTAAGCAAGCCCATAGGCCACCGCGGCAAGCACCAGAACCAGAGGCAACAAATCAACTGTCTGCATGGCTATCTCCCTGATTCATCGCCCCTGTTACTTGCCAGGCTGGCATTAAAGCTCATTGCCCGTCATCGGCTTGAGCTTCCGGACCGCTTTCGCGGTGTCCATGCGCACATCGCGGGGGTTAGGTATCAGCCCCACATCCACCAGATAACCATTGTCGCCCCAGGCACCTTCACTGGTGAATTCCCGGGCGTACTCCGTAATGCCCGGTACGACGCCGGCGTGAGCATTTTTGATGTAGAAAAACAGGGAACGGGCCACCGGGTATTGCTCAGCGGCGATGGTATCCGGCGTTGGCCCCACCCCATTAATAGTAGAGGCCTGGATCTCACCACTGTTTTCCATCAGGAAGCTGTAGCCGAAGATGCCCAGCATCTCTTTATCCTGAGCAAGGCGCTGAACGATCAGGTTGTCGTTTTCGCCGGCTTCAATAAAGGCACCGTCTTCACGCATGTTGTGACAGATACCGCGCATGTCTTTCTTCTCCAGCGCCTTGATAAACTCAAATGTCTTGCAGCCACCTTCCATGGCGATTTCCACGAAGGCATCACGGGTGCCCGACGTTGGCGGCGGCCCCATCACACGGATGTCTTTGCGTGGCAGGCTGGTGTCGATATCGCTCCATTTCGCATACGGATTGGCAACCAGCGTGTCACCGCCTTCAGGGTCCGGAACGTCCTTGGCCAAGGCCAGAAACACCTGGCGCAGGCTCAAGTCCATTTGCTCCGCTTCCCGGGAATTGGCAATAACAATACCGTCAGCACCTATTTTCACTTCGGTAATGGCCTCTACACCGTTGCGCTGGCACATCTCGAATTCGCTGGATTTCATCCGGCGCGAGGCGTTGGTAATGTCCGGATGCTCAGTACCTATGCCGGCACAAAAGAGTTTGAAGCCACCGCCGGAACCGGTTGATTCCAGCTTGGGCGTCGGGAAGTCGGTACTACGTCCAAAGCGTTCTGCAACAACCGTTGCAAATGGATAAACCGTTGACGAACCCACAATGTTTACCGTGTCCCGGGCCAGGGCCGAAGCGGAAACCAGAGAAAGTCCGCTCGTGAATGCAGCGATAGCAATCGCCTTATAAGGTTTAATCACATCAAATCTCCATCCGTCAGTTATGTTGTGATCAGCACCGGTTTACTGATGGATGAAGATTAGAATGTCTGTATGACAGTCAGGTTACAGTGAGTGAAATATTTTCCAGAAGCTGGAAATAAGCTTGCAGCCACGAGCCAGCTCGTTACCATGCTAAGAAAATAATTCCAGCGACTTATAAAGGCAGGCTTCATGACGGCGTACGATGACGATAAACCCAGACCCCGCGGCGACCTGGTTATTCAGATTGTTCCCTTACCGCAAGACACCAACGCCAACGGCGATGTGTTCGCCGGCTGGCTGGTCAAACAGATGGACATTGCAGCGGCGACCCTTGCCGGACGTATTTCCCAGGGCCGCAACGCTACCGTCGCCATGGATGGAATGGAGTTTCTGTCACCTCTACGGGTTGGTTCCCAGGTAGGCTGTTACTGTGAGCTGGTCGACATAGGCCGCAGTTCAATGAAAATCAACGTGGAAGTGTGGACCCTGGATCGTACGTCCCAGCATCCACGGAAAGTGACCGAAGGCCGGTTTGTGTATGTTGCCATTGATGAACATGGCCGTATTCGGGAAGTGCCCGCGCAGCCGTAATCATTCAGGCTGCGCTTGCAGGTTACCAGGGCAGCTCTTCCCCATTGCTATGCCAGAAAGAGCCGGTGTTTTCCAGGTTCAGGCTATCAATCCGCTCCGCCAGGCCACGAACGGCGTCTTCCGGGGTAATCAGCCCACCAAAGTTGACCATGCGGGTCTTTACAAATCCCGGGTGCAGCTGTGCTACGGCAATACCTTTGGGTTTCAGGTCCACCGCCAGGGATTTACCAAAGGCATTCAGTGCCGCCTTGGAAGCGCGATAGCCGTAACGACCTCCGGAGTCGTTATCCGCAATCGACCCCATGCGACTGGTAATATTGGCGATTTTGCTGCCCTGCCCCATTAACGGCAGCAGCGCTTCGGCCACGCGCAAAGGCGCATAGGCATTGATTTCCATTTGCTTGCGGATGGAATCAAAATCAATGCTCCCCAGAGGCTCGTCCTGCATCAGGCCGGCGTTGTTGATCAACAGGCTGATGTGCTTACCGGCAAGGCCGTTCTTGAGCTTGTCGATACCGGCTTCGCTGGTGACATCCACATCGTCGATGACGTCGCTGGCCACACTCGCCAGTTCATCCGATGTCTGCCGGCAGACCCCGACCACCTGATGCCCCTCACGGGCATAATGACGCGCCAGTTCCAGGCCAATGCCCCGATTGGCACCGGTAACCACGACCACTTTTGATTCAGACATACCTTCTCTCCTCACTGAGTTGATTATCACTGTCCGGCAACCATACCGAGAGCAGGGCCGCAATGGCTACCAAGGCGGCTGAAACCCACAAACACGCTACCAGTCCGTAAGCCTGATACACCCAGCCAGACAAAACCGTGCCCAACAAACGACCACTGGCGTTGGACATATAATAGAACCCCACATCCAGCGACACACCGTCGCCCCGGGCGTAGCTGACGATCAGGTAGCTGTGCAGGGATGAATTAATGGCAAACACTACTCCAAACAACAGCAATCCGCCGATAACCACCAACTGTGCCGGCCAGCCAGCCATGAGTACGCCCGCAATTACCGCCGGGACCACCGCCAGCACGGCTGCCCAAAGCACGGCGCCAGCTTTACCTCTGGAGTGCCCTGTGACTCGTGGCGCGATGGTCTGGATCAGGCCGTAGCCGATCACCCAACTGGCCATAAAACCGCCCACCTGCCAGTGATCCCAGCCAAAGGTACTGGCCATATACACCGGCAGAGCCACCACAAACCACACATCCCGCGCACCGAACAGGAACATCCGGGCCGCCGAGAGCACGTTAATGGCCCGGCTTTTGGAAAGTATTTCCCGGAACCTGGGCTTCGCCTTACTCTTGCCCAGGTCCTGTCCAGGCAGGAACAGGCTGGCCAGCCACACCAGACTCAGAGCCATGGCCATCAAAATGACCGCGCCTTTAAAGCCCGCAGCCATTAACAACACACCGCCCAGGAAGAACCCCACCCCTTTCAGGGTGTTCTTTGAGCCGGTCAGGATGGCCACCCACTTGTACAAGGTGCCCTGCTGTTCATCCGGCACCAGCAACTTGATGCCACTTTTCGCGGACATCTTGTTCAAATCCTTGGCAATACCGGACAAGGCCTGTGCGGCCATCACCCAGGGCACCGTGAGTATGGCCGCTGGCACCGCCAGCAGGGCCAGCGCCACAACCTGCAGAAACAGTCCGATATTCATGGTGCGGTTCAGGCCCATACGGGCGCCCAGATAACCACCCACCAGATTGGTCACTACCCCGAAGACTTCGTAGAAAATGAACAGCAGGGCGATTTCCAGCGGTGTATAACCCAACTGGTGGAAGTGCAGCACCACCAGCATACGCAGGGCGCCATCGGTCAGGGTAAAGGCCCAGTAACTGCCGGTGATCACCAGATACTGACGGATGGCTGCATCCATGTCAGGCCAGACCTGCCTTACGCGCGAGTTCTGCGGTGCGATTCGCGTACCCCCACTCGTTGTCGTACCAGGCGTATATTTTTACATGGGTGCCATTGACCACCAGAGTGGACAGGGCATCAACGATGGAAGAACGGGGATCGGTCTTGTAGTCAATGGACACCAGCGGACGCTCTTCGTAGCCAAGGATACCTTTCAGCTCGCCCTCGGCGGCTTCTTTCAATAACCGGTTGACTGCATCTTTATCCGTGGGGGTTTCCACCTCGAACACGCAATCCGTCAGCGAGGCGTTGGTGAGTGGAATCCGCACCGCATGGCCATCCAGTCGGCCCTTCAGTTCCGGGAAAATCCCGATGATGGCGGTGGCCGAGCCGGTGCTGGTAGGAATCAGCGAGCTGCCGCACGCCCGGGCCCGGCGCGGGTCTTTGTGGGGCGCGTCAATAATGGTCTGGGTGTTGGTCACGCTGTGAATGGTGGTCAGAGATCCGTGCTTGACGCCCAGCTTTTCATGAATGACCTTCACCACCGGTGCCAGACAGTTGGTGGTACAGGAAGCAGCGGTAATGATGCGGTCGCGGGCCGGATCAAACACCTCTTCATTCACACCCAGCACAATGTTTTTGGCCCCCGCCTCTTTTACGGGAGCCGTGACGACGACCCGCCTGACGCCCTGATCCAGATAGCCCTGCAGGACAGCCACAGTCTTGTTCACACCACTGGCTTCAATCACCAGATCGCAGCCAGACCAGTCGGTATCGGCAATGTCCCTGTTGCGAGTCACCTGCAGACGCTGACCATCAATCAGCATATTATCGCCATTGGCTGTCGCTTCATGCTCCCAGCGGCCGTGAATGCTGTCGAAATTCAGCAAGTGTGCCAGGCTGGCCGCATCCGCACCGGGATCGTTAATCGCCACAAATTCAAGCTCTGGCCAGTCCCAGGCGGCCCGAAGCGCCAGCCGGCCGATACGGCCAAAACCATTAATACCGACCTTGATTGTGCTCATTACTGTCTCCTTAGGTAAATAATTGTCTGCATGGCCGGCCATGCACTCAGGGACACGATACGGCCGGGCGTTCAGCCATGGCCTGTAGCTTCGCCAGAGGGGATTCAAGCAAGGCGGTATTGGATCGCGCCGTCTCATCCAGAACCCCGAACACCCACTGGGGCAACCTGGGGTTAACAGAATAATACACCCACTGGCCCCGGCGCTCCGTTGCTACCAGAGCCGTCTCCCGCAAGATGGCCAGATGGCGGCTGACTTTCGGCTGGGACACGGCAAACGCTTCGGTCAACTCACAGACACACAACTCTTTCTGATCCCGGATCAGTAACATGGCTGTCAGCCGCAACTCGTCACTCAGAGCCCTGAACAGAGTAACCGGGCTGAAATCTGCCGGCTGCCCGCGAGTATCACTTTCAGGCAAAACACCTTTATCTCTCATATGTGTCGTTCACGCTCTTGAACATTCGTTTATCCATATATATGCTTTAAGCGATATTAGGTACCGATGGTAACAAAGTAAAGGCACCATTATGAGCAGCACCGAAACCGCAGCAGCGCCGAGCAACTCAGAAGGCATGGATTTGTTCGGGCGCTACCTGTCGGTCTGGGTAGCGCTGGCCATTATTGCCGGAGTGGCTCTCGGCCAGTTTGCGCCTGTGGTGCCTGAAACCCTGGCCCGCTTTGAATACGCTCAGGTATCCATCCCCATTGCCATTCTGATCTGGGCAATGATTTTCCCGATGATGGCACAAATCGATTTCAGCGCCGTGGTCGGGGTGCGCAAAGAGCCCAAAGGGCTGGCCATTACTACTACCGTGAACTGGTTAATCAAACCCTTCACCATGTTTGCCATCGCCTGGTTCTTCCTGATGGTAGTCTTCAAGCCGTGGATTGCTCCGCAACTGGCCAGCGAATACCTGGCCGGGGCCATTTTGCTGGGAGCCGCACCCTGCACGGCTATGGTCTTTGTATGGAGTTATCTGACCAAAGGCGATGCCGCCTATACCCTGGTGCAAGTGTCCCTGAACGACATCATCATGCTGTTCGCCTTTGCGCCCATCGTGATGCTTCTGCTGGACATTTCTGACATCCAGGTGCCCTGGGATACGGTGATACTGTCGGTGGTGTTGTACATAGTGATTCCCTTAACCGCCGGCTACCTCACCCGCCGCACTCTGACCGCGCGCCATGGCCAGCAGTGGTACGATGATATGTTCCTGAAACGCCTGGGGCCGATTACTCCGGCTGCACTGATCATTACCCTGATACTGTTGTTTGCCTTTCAGGGCGAGGTGATTCTGGAAAACCCGCTGCACATTGCCCTGATTGCTGTGCCGCTGATCATCCAGACGATGCTGATTTTCTTTCTGGCCTACGGCTGGGCCCGGCTGTGGAAGGTACGCCACTGTATTGCTGCGCCAGGGGCAATGATCGGTGCCAGTAATTTTTTTGAACTGGCGGTTGCTGCTGCCATCGCTCTGTTCGGCCTGCAATCCGGCGCTGCACTGGCAACGGTAGTGGGTGTGCTGGTGGAGGTACCACTGATGCTGGCCCTGGTGAAAATTGCCAATAAAACCCGCGAACGGTTCCCCGCCTGAACCGGCTTCGCAGTGCCCGGAACTGCCGGTTACCTGTTCACCGCAAGGCCACCCTGTTAATATCCTGCCCCATCTCTGCACAACTCTGAATAAAACCTTCTGACCCGATTGGACCCCATACCATGGATTTCCTACAGGCGTTGTACCTTGGCATTCTCCAGGGGCTGACCGAATTCCTGCCAATTTCCAGCTCAGCCCACCTTATCCTGGTTCCGGCTTTTTTTGACTGGGTGGATCAGGGCGTTGCCTTCGATCTTGCCGTGCATGTGGGTACCCTGCTTGCCGTGGTGACCTACTTTCGCAAAGACGTGTCCGGTATTGCGCGGGACGGCCTGATTTCCATGGGCCAGCGTCGGGTTGTCGGCCAGGGCGCTCTGGCGCTGTACCTGGTCATAGGCACTATCCCCGCCGGGCTTGCCGGGCTGGCGCTATTGGATGTTATTGATAATGAACTGCGGGCTGCAGAAATCATTTTTGCGACTACCCTGTTTTTTGGCCTGCTTCTGGGTGTTGCCGACTGGATGCCCAAACGCCGTCGCACCATGGACAGTCTGAACTGGAAAGACGCGTTGCTGGTTGGCATTGCCCAGGCGATTGCCCTTGTGCCCGGCACCTCCCGCTCCGGCATCACGATCACTGCCGGCCTGTTTCTGGGCATGAGCCGGGAAACAGCCTCCCGCTTCTCCTTCCTGCTGGCCATCCCCATCACGGCCCTGGCGTCTGCGGTAAAGCTCCTGGAAGTGGCGGCAGCGGATATGGCCGTCGACTGGAGTGCATTTTTAGTGGGCGGTGTGGTTTCTTTTCTGGTGGCCATTACCGCTATCCACTTCTTCCTGAAATGGCTTAACAAAGTGGGCATGTGGCCCTATGTCATTTACCGCGTAATTCTCGCCGGGGTTATTTTCGCGGTCCTGATGTAAGCGCTATTTAGCCTTGTGCAAGAAGCGCCGGCGGGGGCAGGGCTTTCAAAACTGTGCGGAGCCATGGATGGCGGAGCCCAAGCGTCACATGGACGTGCCGCAAGGAGCGTGTTTTGAAAGCCCTGCCCCCGCCGGCACTTCCGAAAGTTTTTAGCAAGCCTCCAGCGGTGCATAAGCCAATACCAGCCACTTGGCACCCTCATCGAAATTCACCTGCACCCGCGTGTGGTGACCGCTGCCCTCGGCGTTCATTACAACACCCTCGCCGAACTTCGGGTGCCGAACACGCTGTCCCAGGCTGAAACCGGATTCCTGCGCAGAGTCCTGGCTGAACAGACCTTCGTTGGGGCGATCCATCATGGCCGGGCGGGTCACAGTATTGCGTAAGCGCACCTCCTGCAGGCAATCGCCGGGAATCTCCCGCACGAACCGCGAGACAGCGTTGAACTTTTCCTGGCCGTACAAACGACGGGATTCGGCGTAAGTAATCACCAGCTTTTTCATGGCGCGGGTGATGCCCACATAGGCCAGACGGCGCTCTTCTTCCATGCGACCCGGCTCTTCCAGGGACATGTTATGGGGAAACAGGCCTTCCTCCACGCCTGCCAGAAACACCAGCGGAAACTCCAGGCCTTTGGCGGAATGCAGAGTCATCAGCTGTACACTGTCTTCATGATCTGCGGCCTGAGACTCACCAGCATCCAGCGCAGCCTGGGCAATAAACTCTGCAAGGGGGTCAACGCCGTCTTCTACCTCATAGTCGGCCAGTGCGCTGACCAACTCTTCCAGGTTTTCCACTTTTTGCTGCGCCTTCTCGCCTTTTTCATTAGCGTGGTAATCCTTCAGGCCGGACGCTTCAATGGCGTGCTTCATCAAGCCGTGGAGTGACGCTTCCTGTGCCAGCTCTGACAACTCCTCAATTATACGGATAAACGTCTGCAACCCCGTCTTGGCCCGACCTTTAACCTGACCGGCTTCAAGCATACGTTCTGCGGCTTCCCACAGGGAGATACTCTGGCCAGTTGCATACTCCCTCAGTTCCGCCAGGCTTTTGGCGCCTATACCCCGAGCAGGCAGGTTCACGACCCTCTCAAAGGCGGCGTCATCCCGGCGATAATGTACCAGGCGCAGATAGGCCAGTGCGTTACGGATTTCCTGGCGGTCGTAGAATCGCAGGCCGCCGTACACTCTATAGGGAATGCCCTGGCGCATCAGGGATTCTTCCAGTACCCGGGACTGGGCATTGGAACGGTACAGAATGGCAGATTCGCTGCGCAGGTTGCCTTCTTCCGCCCAGGCAGAAATGCTGTCGGCGATGTAGTTGGCCTCATCCTGCTCGTTAAAGGCAGCGTACAGGCTGATGGGCTCTCCCTCCACGCCATCGGTCCAGAGTTCCTTACCCAGCCGGCCCTGGTTATTAGCAATCACCGAGTTGGCGGCTTTCAGGATCAGTTGCGTGGAGCGATAATTCTGCTCCAGACGCACCAGGCGGGCGTTGGGAAAATCCCGCTGATACTGCTGAATATTCTCAACCTTGGCACCTCGCCAGCCGTAGATGGACTGGTCGTCGTCACCGACCACCGTCAATGGTACACGGTGACCGGCCAGCACCTGCAGCCAGGCATACTGGATGGTATTGGTATCCTGGAACTCGTCCACTAGAATGTGCTGAAACCGCTGCTGATAATGAGCAAGAATCTCCGGGCGGTGCAACCAGAGCTCATGGGACCGCAGAAGCAGCTCACCAAAATCCACCAGTCCGCTCTGCTGACACAGTTGTTCGTAGCTACGATAGATTTTCAGCATGGTGGAGGTGAAATGGTCCCCGGGATTCTCCTGAATATGGTCAGCTCGCAAGCCTTCGTCTTTCTGGCTGCTGATAAACCACTGGGCCTGTCGCGGCGGAAACTGGCTCTCATCAATACCCGCTTCCCGCATCACCCGCTTCACCAGTCGTAGCTGGTCATCACTGTCCAGCACCTGAAAGTTTTCCGGCAGGCCGGCGTCCTTCCAATGGGCTCTCAGCAACCGGTGGGCTATGCCATGAAAGGTTCCGAACCAGAGTCCCCACGCCGGGATATCCATCATCTGTTCAATACGGTGCCGCATTTCCCTGGAGGCCTTGTTGGTAAAGGTTACCGCCAGAATCCCTGTTGGCGGTACACGGTCCACCTGCATCAGCCAGGCTATCCGGTGCACCAGTACCCGGGTTTTACCGCTCCCGGCACCCGCGAGAACCAACAAATGATCGTTTTGCGCTGTAACCGCCTCACGCTGGGCATCATTCAGGGAATCAATAATGTGGGAGACATCCATAATGAACACTTTCGCTACTGGTTAAATGAACAGGTCGAAAGTATATCAGCCTTGGCGCCAGCCTGCTTTCCCACCCCCAAAAACGAAGAAGGCGGGCCCTTGCCCGCCTCAATTCTTTCTTGCTTATCTGGTGAATCAGAACCCGCGGGGCACTGTCTGCGCTTCGACAAACTCGAACAGCCCTTCCAGCCCACCTTCACGGCCGGTTCCGGACGCTTTCATACCACCAAACGGTGCTTCCGGGGTCGGGCCAGTGCCCGTATTCCAGCCCACGTGGCCAAACCTCAGGCCAGCAGCCACTCGCCGGGCACACTCCGCATCGCCGGTGAAGACATAGGACGCCAGCCCGAATTCGGTATCATTACCGGCTTCAATCACCTCGTCCTCGGTACGGAAGCTGACCATGGGTACCAGTGGCCCGAAGGTCTCTTCCTGGAAACACTCCATCTCCCGGGTTACGCCAGTAATAACAGTGGGCGGAAAGTACAGGTGTCCGTCACCCAATTCTTGCGGCTCCTTACCGGCCACCAGTGAGGCCCCCTTGCCAAGGGCGTCTTCAAGGTGCCGTTTTACTTTATCGAAGCCTGCCTTGTTGATCAGTGGGCCAAGGTCCACGTCCCCGGCTATACCATCGCCCACTGTCATTTTGTTTACCCGCTCTGCGAGTTTTTCAGCAAAGCTGTCCATCACTTTTTCATGGACGAAAATACGGTTTGCACACACGCAGGTCTGCCCGCCACCACGGAATTTATTACCAATCAGGTTATCGGCTGCGGCATCCAGGTCGGCATCGTCAAACACGATAAACGGCGCATTACCGCCCAGCTCCAGGGCCAGCTTCTTGACCTGATCAGCCGTATCCACAATCAGCTTACGGCCCACTTCGGTCGACCCGGTAAAGCTCAGCATGGGTACATCCGGGCTTTCACACAGAACCTTGCCAATCACACTGGCCTTGCCGATCACCAGGTTTACCATGCCATCCGGTAATTTGACGTGCTTATCCATGAGCCTGAAAAAAGCGATCATGGTCAGCGGGGTTTCACTGGCGGGCTTGATCACCGAGGGGCAACCCGCAGCCAGAGCAGCGGAAAGTTTTTTGGCAATCATGCCAATGGGGAAGTTCCAGGGTGTGATAAGCCCGGTCACACCGACGGGCCGGTAGTGGACTGTCCAGGTGCTGTTTTTGGGCTTTTCAGGAATAGTGTGGGCATCCAGAGCCTGGATATGCTTTGAACAATAGTCGAAAAAGCCGGCGGCGTAATCTACCTCGCCCTGGGCTTCATGCAGCGGCTTGCCGTGCTCCAGGCACAGAATCCGCCCCATTTCTTCCCGGTTGGCGGTGAGCGCATCCCGGATATCTTCCAGCCATTTTCTGCGGGTTTCAATGGAGTAGGGTTGCGTCAGACGCAACGCTGTCTGGCCAGCTGCAACAGCTGCTTTCACCTCGTCCTCCGACATGGAGGCAACCTGTGCTATCACCTTCCCCGTTGCCGGATTGTAAACTGCGAAGGTGTTACCCTGTTCATTATTTGTCCAGCGACCGCCGATGTAGCCAGTCAGCTTTTCCAGCAGTGGTGACTCGATCATTTCGGCTCCTAATCTCTCAATGTCGACACCTGGAAGGTGTGCAGTTGCGTCAATTGAATCTGTCTTCCATAGTGGATGCAGAATCTCTGCCTGTAAAGTCAGTGGAGCGGCTTTTGACCATTCTCGCCCACCCCCTATACTCAGAGAACCGGAAACCCTGGAGGTCGGATAATGAAAGCATTTTTCCATCCTACACAAGATGAACATACCCCTCAGACTTACTTCACCCGGGGGCAGATGCGCCAGCCCCAGGAAATACCGGATCGGACTCAGCAGATGCTGGAAGGCCTGAAGGAATCGGGCATACCGGTTTTGCAGCCAGCGGACCAGGGCGCAGGCCCGATTTCCAGAGTGCACGACCTGGGATACCTTCGTTTTCTGGAGTCGGCTCACCGCCGCTGGAAACAAATGGATGACTGGGGCGAAGAGGTTATCTCCAACATCTTTGTGCACTCCCCGAACCATTTACAGGGCATTCTTGCAGAGGCCGCCAGGTATCAGGCGGATGGTAGCAGCCCCATCGGTGCGCATACCTGGAAGGCGGCCTACTGGTCAGCCCAGACGGCACTGGGTGCGGCCGATGCCATTATGGCGGGTGACCGCACCGCCTATGCTGTATGCCGGCCACCCGGTCACCACGCCAGAAGGGATTCGGCCGGGGGGTTCTGTTACCTCAATAACGCGGCCATTGCCGCCGAGCACATGAAATCCCGGTTTCCGCGTCTGGTGATTCTGGACACAGATATGCACCACGGCCAGGGCATTCAGGAGATTTTCTATAACCGTAGTGATGTGCTTTATATCTCCATCCACGGCGATCCGACCAACTTCTACCCGGTGGTTACCGGCTTCGAGAACGAACGGGGTGAGGGTGAAGGCTATGGTTACAATATCAATATGCCCATGCCCCACGGTTCAAGCGAAGATGACTTCTTCAATAAGGTCGAAGAAGCCTTAACCGCCGTCAGACTGTTTCAGCCGGATGCGCTGATCCTGACCCTGGGCTTTGATATTTACAAAGACGACCCTCAGGCCAAAGTCTCGGTGACATCCGAGGGGTTCAGCCGGCTGAGCAAGCACGTGCGCGAACTCGGCCTGCCCATGCTGGTGGTTCAGGAAGGCGGCTACGACCTGGATACTCTCAGTGAAAACGTGCAGCAGTTTTTCCGGGGGCTGGCCGGTTAAAGCCGCTTATTGCCCGGGCGCGTAGACTTTTATGTTTGCGTGCCCGTCGGCTTTCAGGTTCACCGCATGCATTCGGCTCATGGTGCCTCGATCGCAATACAGAAGGTACTGACGGCTACCAGACAAATCCGCGATGCGGCGGCCCAATTCATAAAACGGAATCTGCAGCACCTCGTTACCTGTAAGCTGAAGCGGTGACTGCTCTGCTTCTGCCGGATGGCGAACGTCGATAACCACATCCTCCACCGCCGGAGTTGCCACCAGCTCAACATCTTCAGGCGTGGTGGTCGTTTCCAGCAAGTCAGCCACGGACGTTACCGTGCGTGCCTCTATGGCGCGGGCCAGGACTGCAGGGTCCATGGCGGCTTCGTCTGCCTCTACCCGGCTCAGGTGAGCGCGCGTTGCCGGCTTCTGGGAAATCACACCGCAGTACTCAGGCATGGTGCGGGCGTATGGCTCTGTCCCTATTTCCCGGGCAATATTGATAATGGACTCTTTATCCATCGCAATCAGCGGACGCAGCACGACTTCATCACTGGCCCGGTCGACCACATTCAGGTTGGTCAGGGTCTGGCTTGATACCTGCGCCACTGCATCGCCGGTTACCAGCCCGGTGGCGTTGCTGTGTCGCGAAATGTCGCTGGCGGCCTTAAGCATTTGCCGTTTCAGCACCACTCCCCAGTGCCGGTGTCCAACCGACCTCATAATCTCTTCCACCACACCCTCAAAGGGCACAGAGATAAACCTGGCCCCGTGGGAAGCACCATAACGATCCCACAAATAGTGGACCACCTGACGCACGCCTACCTCGTGAGCCACGCCCCCAAGGTTAAAAAACAGGTAGTGACTGCGCAGACCACGGCGCAGCATCAGATAGGCCGCTACGGACGAGTCGTATCCGCCGGAGACCAGTGTTATCACATTCTCCACACTGCCCAGAGGGTATCCCCCAAGACCGCGATGCCGACGATGTGCAATATGGAACTGCTTATCGCGCACCTCGAGACGCACCTCCACCTCAGGTGAGCGCAGATCAACGCGGGCAGATGCAGCGGATTGCATCAACGCACCACCAACCAGACGCTGAATATCAGCCGAGGTAAAGTCATGCTCCCCATGACGCCTGGCCCGGACAGCAAAGGACTTGCCATCAAGACGGCCTGCATAGGCTGCTACTGTTTTTTCCGCGATATCCTCAAGGCTGACAAGAGGGAATACGGTAATTTCCTGGATGGTCGAAATGCCGGGTATGCGCGAAAGCTCATCGACGGCCATACCCTCAAGCCCCCGGCCTGCGGGTACCTCAACATCGACCCTGTCCCAGCTACCACTTACGACTATATCGCGGTCCAGCCGGGCGAGAAGTTTACGAACATTTTGACGCAGATGGCGCATCTGTTGGCGACGAACGGGCTTACTCTTAATGGCAACTTCCGGGGCAGGACGGATCAGCAGTTTCATAAATGGGTATTTCGTAGAATGGTGTATGATCAGGGAAGCATTTAGTTTACCGGTTTGACGCCCAGGCCTCAAAACCGGGTATTACTGCAACACTCAGGAGCTCAATCGCTTATGTCAGGATCCACCATCAATGCCCTCGTGTCACCGGAAGGCAGCCTGGAAATACTCTCCAATTACGAAGTTAATCTGCTCAAGAACAGAAATGCGGGCGGCTTGTACCGGCTTTTCCGTCAGTGTGCACTGGCCGTTCTGAATACGGGGATTATAACGGATGACTGCCAGGACCTGATGCGGGCCCATCCGGATTTTGATATACACCTGATACCCCAGCCCCGAGGGCTGAAGCTTGAGTTAATCAACGCACCGGCCCATGCGTTTGTGGATAATGAAATGCTCAGAGCAAATCGCGAGCACCTGTTCTCGGTTCTGCGGGACATTATTTATACCCACGCGTCACCCAAGTTTGCACCGCTTCGCAACAGCACCCAGCCTGATGACCTCACCAACACGGTGTTTCACATTTTGCGCAACGCCAGGGCACTCCAGCCCGGCCGCCAGCCGGATCTGATCGTATGCTGGGGTGGCCACTCCATCAGTGATCAGGAATACCAGTACAGTAAAGAGGTTGGCCATCAACTGGGTCTGCGTGAGCTCAGCATATGCACCGGCTGTGGCCCGGGAGCCATGAAGGGCCCGATGAAGGGTGCAACCATAGGACATGCCAAACAACGTGTAAAAAATGGCCGCTATATCGGCATTACAGAGCCAGGCATCATTGGTGCTGAGTCGCCCAACCCTATCGTTAATGAACTGATCATTATGCCGGACATTGAAAAGCGTCTGGAAGCTTTTGTCCGTTGCGGCCACGGCGTGATTGTTTTCCCGGGGGGCGTAGGCACTGCTGAGGAAATTCTCTACCTGCTGGGCATTCTCTTACACCCGGACAACGCCGACCTGCCCTTTCCGGTTGTGTTCACCGGCACACAGGAAAACGCCGAGTATTTCGAAATGATCGACAAGTTCATTCGCAACGCACTCGGAGATAAAGCGGCTGATAAGTACGAAATCATCATTGATGACCCGGTGCGTGTGGCACAAACCATGAAGAAGGGAATGAAACGTGTCGAAACCTTCCGCCGGGCGATGCAGGATGCGTATTATTTCAACTGGGTGCTGAAAATTGATCCGGTATTTCAACTGCCATTCGAGCCCGACCATGAAAACATGCGCGCTCTGGAGTTGCACCGTGATCAGCCAACCCATCTGATTGCCGCTAACCTGAGAAAGGCATTCAGCGGTATTGTGGCAGGAAATGTGAAGGAAGGTGGTATCCGTAAAGTGCAGGAAAGAGGGCCGTTTGAAATTACCGGGGACCCAACGCTTATCAAACCGCTTGAATCCATGCTGGAGCAGTTTGTTGCCCAGAACCGCATGAAACTGCCGGGCACCTCAGCTTACCGTCCCAGCTATCGCATCATCGACACAGCAGCCTGAGCTGCTGTGTCGGAATCACCCTGACTTATTCGCCGTCGGCGGGAAGGCTTGCGAAATAAGCGGCCAGGTTGGCAATGTCCTCATCACTGAGGGCTGCTGCCTGACCCTGCATAATGGCGGCCTGGCCACCCTTGCGCTGGCCGTTTTTGTAAGCTTTCAGGGACGATGCCAGGTACTGCTCGTGCTGACCTGCCAGGTTCGGGTACATTGGAATCTGCGCGATCCCGTTCTGACCATGGCAAGCCGCACAAACCGCTGCTTTTGCCTTGCCGGCTTCCGCATCACCGGCAGCGGAAGCTACTGCAGGTACAGTGGCGCTCAGTGCAAAAAGGCCTGCAACAGCGTAGTGTTTAAGATTCATTATGTTTACCCTCTCAACTTCATTTTAAGTTTGAATAACCGGCAAAATGCACCAGATAAAATCTGGTCGGAACTTATAGCACAGCAGCGCCAGAGCGCAAATGTTATAGATCAAGGCAATCATTTCGACGTAGGCACTGTTTTACTGCTTTTTGAAGACTGAAACAGTACGAACAAATACCTCATTCAAGATTTTTACCGCTCCGGAGACTCTTTTCATGTCTGTAGAGGTTGAGGAACTCCCCTGTCGCGAAGGCCATATAGGCCTGTTGACACTGAATAACCCAGCCGCCCTGAACGCACTCTCTGAGGAGATGATTGTCACCATCAGGAACAGCCTTGAACGCTGGGCTGTCGACGACCGCATCTGCATTATTCTTATTCAGGGAGCCGGAACGAAAAGTTTCTGCGCCGGCGGAGACATACGGGAGTTGTACAACGCCTTAACGGGAACTGCAGACCCCCAGGGCGCTTTCAGTGTGTTCAGGCATGAGTACGAACTGGACTACACGCTGCACAGGTTTCCTAAACCTGTCATTGCTCTGGGGCACGGTATTATCATGGGCGGAGGCTTGGGGCTATTTTCTGCCTGTCGTTACCGTCTGCTGACACCTGGCGCCACCCTGGCCATGCCTGAAGCGTCTATCGGCCTGTTTCCGGATGTGGGTGCCAGCTGGTTTCTGAACCGTTTGCCGGGGCGCCTTGGCCTGTTCATGGGGCTAACCGGCGCCCGCCTGAATGTAACAGACGCACTGCGTGTCGGGCTGGCAGATGCTGCTTTACCGTCAGAAGACAAACAGAGTGTTGTGACGCGATTGCAGAATGAACGCTGGAGCGGACATAAAGCGGCGGATGACAATCGTCTGATTCAACTCCTCAGGCAACTTGAGGTTTCTGACTACCGGACACTGCCAGCCAGCGACCTGGCGCTGCACGAAAGAAACATAGCAAGGCTGTGTGCCGGCACGGACCTTCCTGAAATAGTGGATCAGTTGCTGGCGGCCCGCCTTGAAGGCCAGTGGTGGCAGACCTGCATACAGTCGCTGAAAGGAGGTTGTCCGGTCTCGGCATGGCTGGTCTGGAATCAGCTCAGAAAAGCCCAGCAAATGCCGCTGAAGGATGTGTTCCGAATGGAGCTGGCAATGGTCTGGGAGTGTGTCCGCAGACCTGACCTGACCGAAGGCATCAGAGCCCGGCTGATTGATCGCGACCAGAGTCCGCAATGGTCTTTTGAGCGTATCGAGGATGTGCCTGAAGCCGTTATTGAGGCCCATTTCCTGCCCGTATGGAACGATTACTCTGATCCCATGCAGCTGGAATAATACACAGCCAGGGTACTTTTCAAAATCCGGCCCTGGCTACACTACAGCAAACGGCTCACACCCCGGGCCGTTTTCCATGAAGTCACGAACAACAGCGCGCAACTGATCTTCGCCATTACGCTGGCCTGAGCACAGCCCCTGCGCCTGCATCTCAGACCAGCTCCAGCCCTGCACAACCGCACGACACCAGAGCCCCGCTGCATCCTGAGTACGCAGCCAGCCTGTAAACTCCGGGGTCAGACTGAGACTCCGCAACACCGGCACCATCAGTTTAAAGCCCCGGTGGCCACGTCCAAAGTTCTGTAAATCCCTGATATCTGCACTGTCTGGCCAGCGCTCTTCTGGTTCCCGGGTGGCCAGATCAGAAGTCATACGCAGCAGCAGTTCCGGCTCCAGGTCGCGCCAGTTCAGCGGTACCAGAACCGGCCAGTGCTGCGCCAGTCGCGCTCCCGCCTGCTGAATCAGCTTTATTCCCCGGTTGCTTTGGGCGCGCACCATTTGTAGCGGGTACTCCCCACTGGTTGCCTCCTGCTGTAAACCGATGCGTACAAATGAGAGGCCACACGAGGCCCAGAAAGCGTACAACCCGGGGCTGCCACCAAAGCTGGTGCCGGTAAAATCCAGACCTGTTTCCCCGGCATTGTTGACTGCAGCAGCCACCAGCCGACGACCAATACCAAGGTGTCGCGCCCGGGGCGTTACCGCGATACGGATAATCCTCAGACCACGCTGGCTGGCCGCTTCCGGGAAGCCACTGTGACTGGCCAGGGACTGAGGCAGCAGGTGCCCCCTAACCCTGCGTTTGCCGCTGGCCACCTGTTCTGCCAGCGCCTCATTCAGACCGCCTTCCACAGCCCCCCAGAGAATACCGACCGTCCTTCCGTTTATGGAAGCCCGCCAGCTTCGGGCGGCCGGATCATCCATCCATTGCCTCAGGTCTGCCGGCGTTGTCCGGTAATGAGCCTCTACCAGCAAGCCGAATGCGTCGGATAACTCTGCCTCGGAGGCCTCTCCCGGCCACCAGGGTGCAATCATGACCGCCTCTGCGTCTGCCTGTCGCAACTTCGCAGGGCTGTGGTCAGCCGCAAGCAAGAAAAGTCTGGAGATCAATGGCTCCAATGGGTCCTCAGCGGACCAGCGCACCGGCTGTGAAAGTGTCTGCAACTGCCAATGGGGGGTCGCCTGATCAAGGACTTGTCGGAAACGAATAGCAAACCCGCGCCCGGCCCCTTCATAGCCGTGGACCGTTGAAGCGAACGCAACCCGGGGCCATCCCAGAAGCACCCGCTTCAACAGTGAAACCGGAATCGCGGCTGCCTCGTCCACCAGAACAACTTCTGCCTCCGGCTTTTCCTGAAGCAGATCCCGCACCGGCAGAAACCGCAGCCATGCTCCGGCCACGGTTTCTATGCTGTCATCACTGGCCTGAAATACCTCTTCACCCAGGCTTTCCCGGGCATGCCTGAACAGGGCGTTCACATTATCTCTTGAGGGCGCAGTCACCAGAACTTGCCTGCGCCCCTGTTGTAATAATTGCGCTGCGGCCATGCCCAGCGCTGCGGACTTACCCCGCCCACGATCGGAGGTTACTACCAGCGGCCGGCGCCGGCGCCCCTGTCCAAAGGACACCAGTTTGCGTATCAGTTCTTGCTGGTCCGGGGTTGTGGTCACCGTGAAGGCCGGGGTTGTTCCCGGGCTCTTTGGAAGACTCGGTGCTTCCACCGTGTCCGGCCGGATGCGAACAACAGAAGACGCCTTGGCCAGGATGCCTGCCATGCGTTCAGCAAATGGATGTGCCCGGCCGTGATCAAGCCCGGTTCGCTCATAATCCGGGTCAGCAAAGTGTTTCCATTCATCCAGCGGCGGCATCAGCCAGAATAACAACCCGCCTGCCTTCAGCGTGCCTGCCAGAGCTGCCAGTGCATCCGGAGGGTTGCCACACCAGCCATCCCACACGATCAGAGACGTTTCACGCCCCAGCCACTGCCGGGCCCTGGCCGGCTCAATAGCGGTCAGTCGGTGGTCAGCCACATCGGCTGTTTTCCCGGCCCAGAGTCCACTTGCAAACTCCAGAGACGGCAAGAGTGATCGCAACCACTGTAAGGCCGCCTCCCGCTCGCCTTCCAGCAGCACCAACCGACGCTCACCCCGGGCAGCAAGGCCGACCTGGAACGCGCGCCAGGCATCCGCAGCAGGTGCTGCTATTGCAGGACTCATCAGCTGAGGTCTACGCCATGGGATTTCAGGCTTTCCAGTGTACAGCTTTGCAAAGCGTTCTGATGGGTCGCAAGCAACCGCACTCTGGGTGCGCTGCCGGCTTCATACGCTTCCTGCCAGCGGTCGGCGCACAGGCACCAGCCATCTCCGGCCTTGAGTCCCGGAAAACCGAATGCCGGCACTGGGGTACTGAGGTCATTGCCACGGGCTTTGGAGAACGCCAGAAATTCATCCGTCATCACCACGCAGACCGTATGGGAGCCGTGATCCTCCGGGCCCGTATTACAGCAGCCATCGCGGTAAAACCCGGTTTGTGGATCCGTGCCGCAGGTTTCCAGCTTCTCACCCAGCACATTAATCGGTTCTTCAATTTGCATATCCAGTCTCTCCGGCGTTGGAAGTTAAACGCCCATGTTAACGATACAGGTACCCGCACTGCCAGTTGGCCAGTACAATAGCCTCTATGCCAACCCATACCCCCGACTCCCGTACCCTGGATCTTCCCGGTTTTCTCACCGATGAGCAGCGGGCGATTATTACCGCCGGCTACGAACACTCGGTGATTACTGCCGTCGCCGGCAGTGGTAAAACCTCCACTCTGGCCTGGCGCATTCGCTATCTGTTGCAGCAGGGGCATGATCCCGCGCGCATGCTGGTGCTTATGTTCAACCGCAGTGCCCGGATGGATTTCGGGCGCAAACTGCAAGACGTATGTCACCAGAGCGGGCTGGTGCTGCCGGAAATACGCACTTACCATGCCATGGGGCTGCGTCTGTACAAGCGTTTTGTGAAAGAAGGCTACCTGCCCGGCTTTTCTGAAAACATCCTGACCGAGCAAGAGATCAGCTTCCAGACCTGGCTGTTAACGCGGCGACTGGCACCGGAGGAGCTGGGGGATGAAATCCGGCGCAACAAGAAAGATTTCGTGGAAACCGCCACCGGCTTCATAGACCTGGTAAAGACCACCCTGTCACCGGCAGATGTGGTGTTTGAGGAGCTGGGCTATTCGGAAAAACACCGGTATCTGATTGACCTGTTTCACAGCTTTGAGCAATGGCGCAAAGGGCACAGCCGGATCAGTTTTGCAGACATGCTGTACGAGCCGGTGATGGCGATTCATCAGAATCCGCCCCTGCAGCGACTGGTGGGCAACAAGATGGATCTGATTCTGGTGGATGAATATCAGGACACCAACGAAATTCAGCACCTGCTGCTGCGTTACGTTGCCGGTGACCGTGCCCGGGTGACTGTAGTAGGGGACCCGGACCAGACCATTTATGAATTCCGTGGCGCAAAGCCCGAGTTCATTCTGAAGCGTTTCAGTGATGAGTTTGAAAGCCCGCTGGAACAAACACTGAGCTATACGTTCCGTTACGGCCACCGTGTTGCCCTGCTGGCCAACCACCTGATTTGTCACAACACCGGTCGCAGGGATGTTCTGTGCCACTCCCATCCTTCCACGCCCGCGACCGGGACAACCCTGCACCGAACCGAAAATGACGCCGGCACTGTGTTGCAGATACTGGATCAGGAAACAGACATAGCGCTGTCAGATACCGCCATACTGTTCCGGGTCTGGAGCCAGAGCGTACCCATTGAACTCAGGCTGCTGGCACGGCAAATTCCCTATCGCATTGATGCCGGGAAAGGCGCCCTGTTCAGCCGTGAGGTTCAGGCCATATCAGCCCTGTTGAAAGTGGTGTCCGGCACGCTGGAAAAGCTGCCGGAGGAGGACCGGCTGGACCTGGCCCGGCAACTTTTGCGCTTTCCCCATGTGGGCCTCAAGGAACCGGAGCTGGAGCAGCTGGCACGGTTTCTGTCAGGATTTTCCAGCGGCTGGCATGCGCGCTTGCTGGCACTGGATTTCGGGGCCCTGGCACCTATGGCTGCACGTAAACTGCGTCGGCTGGGCGAGGTACTGGAACAGTTACGCGGATATTCCGGCCCTGCGGCAGGTCTGGTCACGGTTTACGCCGAGCACACAGAACTGTATGAAGGCGTTCGCAGCCTGGCGCTGACCCATGACAGTGCCGAAGAGCGCATAGATACAATTCGCGGCTTCCGTGAATATCTGAAAGGCCTGGATGTTGATGCAACAGGCGCTCTTGAGCACCTTAAAACCCTGCAACACAAGGCCAGAGAGAACACCTCCGACGAAGGCGTACTGCTTTCCACCATACATCGCACCAAGGGGCTGGAGTGGCCAAGGGTTATCATACCCGGGCTGCAGGAAAAGTATCTGCCCCACAGCCCCAGACCCCAGGACGATGCCCGGGCCTCGCTGGAAAGCGAGCGGAGGCTGCTGTATGTCGCCATGACACGCACCCGGAAAACACTGCACCTGATTACCCGACCACAGAGCAGGCAGCCTCACCTGGACGGCGACCAGGGACCCAGCCGGTTTGTCGAAGAATGCTGCTTTAACCTGGCCAGTGAACTCGGCGACTGGCTGGATAAACGGGGGCCGGACTCTGTGGACTCACTGACACTGAAATCCCCGGTAACGCCGGTCAGCCTGCGATACGCCGCACGGGAGGAGGTCACGCTTGAAGGCAAAGCACAGAAGCAAAGCGACCCTGGAACTTCGCCTTTGTGGCATCAGACAACGCTGACACACAGCATTTTTGGTATCGGACGGGTCATTTCCGAAGACGAAACGTCCTTTGAAGTGCACTTTGTCAGCGGTGAAAAAATGCACTTCAGCAAAAAAAGTGCGCACCTGTATTTCAGCCTTCCAGCTCAGTAAAAGACGTGCCAGCACGGTGGGCCTGTGAATCAACACGTACATTTGCTGATGTAACGTTTTTGCTCAATTCTTTGTTTTTTGTAACTGGCTGAATTAAGTTATGTTGTTATGATGCTATCGATTATTTAAATAAATCCACATTTTTCACGAAAATCGAAAAGAAGAGGAGTTCTGCATGAATCTCGTACGCCCAATCGCGGTGGCAGCCATTGCCAGTACCCTGGCCGCCCCGGCGCTGGCTGAGCGCAAGGAAACCGTTTACATCACGCCTTTTGCCGGCTATCAGCTGTTTGATGACGCCCGGGATCTGAGCGAGTCCGGCACCTTCGGTGTAGGCCTGGAATACCGTTTTATGCCTAACTGGGCAATTGAAGCCATGTACTCCAGGGCCGATGCAGACCGTAAATATAAATCCGGTTCTTCTGATTTTGAAGAAATCCGTGTAGATGGCACCTATTACTTTGCCGGCCAGGAAGAAACCTGGAACCCGTATGTCTCTCTGGGTGCCGGCCATGCTGACTTTGGCGTAAACGACTCCAGCGGTGTGCGTACTGCCGGCACCAATCACGATGAAACCCGTGTAAACGTGGGCACAGGTGTGCGTTATAACGTGAACGACTCCATTTCTCTTCGGGGTGACCTGCGTGAGTTCCACGGCATCGATGAAAGCACCTTTGATACCCAGGTATCCCTCGGCATCAGCTTTGCCTTTAACCGCACGGTTGGCAGCAAATCGCCAGCTCCGGCGCCCGAGCCCGCACCCGTCGATAGCGACAATGACGGCGTACCTGATTCCCGTGACCAGTGCCCCGACACTCCTGCCGGCGTAGCCGTTGACAGCACTGGCTGCGAGCTTGATAGCGACAACGACGGTGTTGTAGACAGCCAGGACCAGTGCCCGGACACTGCCGCAGGCGCTGTCGTTGACGAAACCGGCTGCGAAGGTGTTACTGAAACTATCGAGACCTTTACGATTGAAGTTCAGTTCCCCCTCAACAGCGCAGAGATCAGTGACGTTTATGATGCGGAAATTCGCCGTGTTGCAGACTTCCTCAAAGAAAACCCTGAAACGGTTGTAGAAATCGCCGGGCACTCCGACAGCAGCGGTAAAGCAAGCTACAACAAGTCCCTTTCACAGCGCCGTGCAGAAGCTGTGGCCGGCCGCCTGACAGGCCCACTGGGTGTGGATCCGGCCAAAGTAAGCGCTATGGGTTACGGTGAAGAAGAGCCGGTGGCGTCTAACCAGACAGCCGCAGGCCGCGCTGAAAACCGTCGTGTAGAAGCACGTATTCAGGTCAACCGCTAAGCCGGATACAGACCCGAATCTTACGTGATATCAAGAAAGGCGCCGCTCAGGCGCCTTTCTTCTTTACGGCATCCAATAACAGATTTCTGGGCGTCAGTGACCGGGCACAGAACTGACTCAGTTGTACCTGATAGCCCTGTTCTTCTAGAAATACGGCATAATCCAGAACCACCCACAGCTCGAGTGGCCGGCGAAACAGGTGCCGGAGAAGCTCATAACGCCGGACCTCGTCATATCTCTGCCTGCCATAGGAAAGCCAGTAATTGAAATCGGAAACAGCCGGCAGGCCAAGGTGTTTTTTATCCGCCGCCCAATGGCAAAATGCGGGAAAACCCTCCCCAAGCAACCGGGGCGGGTATGAAGGCACTGGCAAATATTCATCAACACCCCGCAGGTCACGCTGCAAACCATCAAAGCCAAGCCGCCACTGGCTTAACACGCGGTTTTGAACTCTGGCCCGGCTGGGCGCGGTAACGGTTTCCCGAACCGCCAGCCGCAGGTCCTGACGCTCAGGCACCAGCCGGTTCGGGTACGCACCGGTACGCTGTGAGAGGGTCTGGTAAGGCCCGGCGAAGGTTTTGTGGTAACAGCAAGGGGAGACACTCAGCCGGGGCAATGCCGCAGCGGCTCCCTGTTTCAGCAAATGCCGGTGAAGGTCGCCACAGGCATGCAGGGCCAGTGCATGGCTATCACCCGGAAGAACAAGGTGATTCGCCATGACATCCTGAGCGTGAATCTGAACGGCATCCTGATAACGCCTGGCAAGCCGATTGCCGTCAGCCACCAGTTCCGGGTTCTTCTCATAACCCACAACGTTATTATGGCTTTGAGCAGCGAGGGTTCGGGATAAATGCCCCTTGCCACAACACCAGTCCAGCATTGATTGCTGCAATGGCTTCAGCGCAGCCACAAAAGCACCGGCCTGCTCTCTTTTTCGCCCTGGCATATCCGTTGCCCTGACTTCAGGCAATGTTGCTGCCATCATCTCGGCAGCTCCCGGAGGTTGCCCGGATACGCTCACCATTTGCGGGTACAGAGCCAGCTCGGGTACATACCGGGACGCAATCTCCGACAACATCACAGGGTCGGCATCCAGCTCGGCACAGTCGGCGTTGGTAAGCCCTTTCAGCCAGTCTGCCAGCTCCGGGTAGTGGCGCGCCCATGCCGGCCGGGGCTCGGTAAACGGGGCTGGTTGCCACACCGCCTGATGCTGAACCAGCCAGTCATTAAGCGCCTGCCACGTTGAGTAGAAGTCTTCAGCGCTCTGGCGCACGCTCACTCCTGATAACGCCCCGGCCGGAAGGCATCCAGGCAAACCGCGGGTTCTTCTCCATCAATGACCTGGGCAATCACATCCGCGCTGCCGGCACAAAAAGTCCAGCCAAAGGTACCGTGCCCCGTGTTGAGGTAAAGATTATGACGTGGGCCGCGGCCAATGATGGCGGGGCCATCCGGCGTCATGGGGCGAAAGCCGGTCCAGGTTTCTGCTGCGCTCAGGTCTGCACAGCCCGGATAGCGGGACTCGACGGATTTGCGAATCGTGGCAATACGGGCGTCGGGAATATCCCGGTTGAAGTCCGCCAGTTCCACAAAGCCGGTAGCACGCAAACGATCACCCAGGCGTGTGGAGACAACTTTATAATTATCATCGTGAATCGTGGAGGCAGGTGCATTATCCGGGTTTCTCAGGGGCACCGTAATGCTGTACCCCTTGATCGGATACACTGGCAGCTTCAGCCCCAAAGGCCGGACCAGCTCCGGCGACCAGCAGCCCGCGCTGACCACAAAAGCATCCGCGGCCAGGGTTTCCTGCTGGCCGCTTTCATTGCGCAAAACAACCGATTCCACCAAATCGGCTCCGGCGATCAGCCGCTCTGCCTGAACGTTATAGCGAAAACGCACCCCCTTGTCCTCGCAAGCTCTGGCGAGTTCCCGGGTAAACAGATGGCAATCGCCGGTGCCGTCGGTATCATAACTCAGGGCACCGCATAGCGGCCCGCCCCGCGCCATCCCCGGCTCTGCTTCATACACTTGTTCTGGTGTCAGCAGCCTCGACTCAATTCCCATCTCAGTGAGCACCCGGTGGGTCCGCCTGTGCTCTTCCAGCTCATCGGGTGTGCTGGCAAGGTGCAGAAGCCCCCGGTGGTCACCGTCAAACTTCAGTTGCAATTCATCTTCCAGCTTCAGAAAACGATTGCGGGAATGAACACCCAGGCGGAGCATGGCTCGCTTGTTAAAGCCAAACAGGCCGGGCGACCAGGCGTAACGCAGCGTCAGAAACATGAAGCGAATCGCATCAAGAGAAGGCGGTACCCGCAGTTTCAGAGGCCCGTCCTGCTTAACCAGCCAGGGCAGCGCCTTGAAAACCATACTTGGGTCAGCCCAGGGGTAGACAACACCATAGGAGCGTTGGGCCGCGTTACCTTTACTGGTTTCGCTGCCAGCCATGTCCAGGCGCTCAAGCACCGTCACCTGATGCCCTCGACGCCTCAGTTCCCAGGCCGTAGTGACCCCTACAACACCTCCCCCAATAACAACAACGTGCATCTGCACCTCCATAGCGGATCAGACCTGCGCAATGCTCAGCATCGGGAAACCCCTTACTGGTCACTGTAGGCCAACAAGGAGACAACTGGTAAACTTGAGCACCTGAAGTCGAAAAGCCGTGATTAAACAATTTGCCCGTAACGGAGCCTAGCACCTGTTCATGAGTAAAAAACGTCGCGAGATTCCCGTATTCAATCATCCGATTATCGAAACTCACTGTCACCTGGATTACCTCAGGGACCGCCCCCTGGAAGACACTCTGGAGCAGACTCAACGCGTTAATATCGAACGGGTTATTACAATCGCTGTGGCCCCGGACAACCTGGCACGGGTACGTGAACTCAGTGCTCTGGCACCCTGGATTTACGGAACCCAGGGCATTCACCCCCATGAAGCGGAAAGCTACAGCGATGCCGTAGAAACGGAAATCCGCCGCCATGCCCGTGACGAGAAAATCGTGGCGGTGGGTGAAATCGGGCTGGACTATTTCTACGACAATTCCGACCGCAGCGTCCAGCGTGAGGTTTTCCGCCGCCAGCTTCAGGTTGCCTGCGACACTGACCGACCCGTGGTTATTCACAGCCGCGATGCAGATGACGACACCATTGCCATACTCAAAGAGTTTGAGCAATCTCTGACGCGCCGTGGCGTTATCCACAGCTTCACTTCAGGTCCGGGGCTTGCAGAGTATGCTCTGGGGCAAGGCTGGAACCTTGGCTTTAACGGCATTACCACCTTTAACAAAGCAGAGAACGTGCGGGACATAGTTCGCATGACGCCCATCAGCCAGATCCTTCTGGAAACGGACGCGCCCTTTCTTACCCCTGTCCCCTACCGCGGTCGGGAAAACGCTCCGTTTTATCTGCCCTTCATTGCTGAACACATTGCGACCGTGAAGGAGCTGCCACTGGAAGACGTCATTATCCAGACCTACCAGAACAGTCTGGAAACATTTTTCCCGGCAGCGTGAACCAGTGCTCTAGCCCAGGGACAGGAACACGCCCATCAGTACCGGCGACAGAAATGACAGCAAAAAGCCCGAGGCTATGGCTACGGGGACGCAACTGAGGCCACCGTTGCTACGAATAACCGGCAGTGTGAAGTCCATGGACGTCGCCCCGCCATAGCCAATCGCCATGGCGGGGCTGCTGCCAATAACCAGCGGAATGATTGCCAGGGCGATGATCTCACGCATGACATCGTTCAGAAACGCGACACCACCCCATGCCGGCCCCAGGGCATCCCCGATGACAATCCCCGAAAGCGAATACCAGCCAAACCCTGACGCCAGAGCAAGCACATCATGCCAGGGCAGCCCCAGCACCGGGATCAGTAACATCCCGGCCAGCAAAGAACTGGCTACAAGCGTTAGTGCAATCCAGAGCCCTTGAGTATTGGTCAGCAGCTTGCGCAGCGACAGTCCGGCATTTCGCAACTGCAGGCCAATAAGAAACAACAGCAGCATCAGCGACCCGGTTGCAATCTGATCCACCAGAGGCATTCGGGGTAGCAGGAAGTAACCTGCCAACAACCCGGCCAGCAATGCCAGTAGCGGTTTCAGTGCGGCCATGAACAAGCGCATATAACCGGTACTGCCGGTGCTCTCATCCCATTGTTCGGGTGTCATGGGTTGCCAGCGGTGCAGTAGCCACAAGCCCACCATATTCGCTACAAAAAGCGCAACCGTGAGAGCTGTCATCTGCCCGGCCATGGTCCCGAGGTGGTCGGTCAGTCCTTCCATCTGCCCCAGCCCAAGCCCCAGCAAAGCCAGAATGAAGTAAACCAGTCCCTGAACCGTATAATGAATAGCTGTCATCAACCGGCGGTTCTCAAGGGACAGGGCGAAACCCAGAAACAGCGGGGCAAGGATCAATAAGGCACCGGTGAACATCAATGCACCGAGGGGTCTGAACGGTCCTGTACAAGCACCCAGGGCGCCACAACCACGGCCCAGAGTTCAGCATCGCGATCGTACCAGGCCCGGGCGATATCAGGTGATACCTCCCCTACCTCTCCTGATGTAAGCCACTGCTCAAAGAGCACCCGGTTATCCGTGGTTAGCTCCGCAGCCACATCCAGTAAATCCAGCGTTTTCCCGACCCGCACAACCTGTCCCCGGGCAAAGTAGGTCTGCAGCTCATGCCAGCGTATGCGGGATGTTTCCAGGTTGAGCCTGGCTTTTATTTCGTCGGTATCAGAAGAGGATGACATAAAGACCTGTTGTAAAAGTGATAATGTAACCCGGCGCAAGCTTAACTGATTGCACAGGTTTTATTCCAGATATCCCTTATCTGATCCGCCAGGGTAAGGGGGTCAAAGGGTTTGGGAATAACAGCCACCGCACCTTGTGCAAGGTAGCTCTCAATTTCGGCATCCTGAACCTTTGCTGTCATAAACACCACAGGGGTTGATGCGTAGCCCGGTAAACGGCGGATAGCCTTCAATGTGGAAGGACCATCCATACCCGGCATCATAACATCGAGAATAATCAGCTGAGGCTGACATTCATCTATCTTTTCCAGAGCTTGCTGTCCCGACTCACAGGCTGTCAGTCCGAATCCGCCTATGTTTTCCAGAGCCAGTTCGGCGACCGTTCGAATATCCGGTTCGTCTTCAACCATCATAATCCGCTTAAGGTGATTATTCTGCACTACCCGCCCCTTTATGCCCCTCAATACCCAGCCTTCGCAACAATGTGTGGCACTCCGGACTGTCCCCCCGCCCCGACACCTGCAACGCCGAAGCTCGCATAATCAGCTTGGAACGGCTGACCTCATCCCGGCTCAGGAAATACACAGCACCAATCAACTCCCGGAGGTCCAACGGCAGACGCCACTGCACTTTAATCCGGTTACCCAGTCTTTCCGCCCAGTTGGTGATTGCCGTATCAATACATTCCGGCTCGGACGGTGCACCGCCCTGACTATAATGGTTCTGCAAAACCTTCAGCGTTGCCAGCTCTCCTGCCCGGCTCAGCAAGCCGGCTGTATAATAAGGCGCCGGCGTGTCCCCCAGTCGGCGGGCCAGGCTGCTTGCTGTCTCTGCAACACGTAACGCCTGCTGTGTTTCATCCCGGGCACGCTCCGCCAACTGCGGGCAGGCAAGCTTGCCTGCAATATCCAGTGATAACGCCAGTGCCTGGTTTAATGCCATTGCAATACCAATCACATGTATTGCTTCTCTGAGTGTCTTAACGGGTGTGCCTGAGCGGCGAAAGGAGGCGCTGTTCGCTGCATTCAGCATTTTGGCGCTCAGGGCCGGCTGCGACTTCCAGTTCTCTGCAAGGGTTATTGCATCAAGCCCGTCACGTTTCTGCATAAGCGCCAGAACGTCGCTGGTATCGATCTCACCCGGCAGCTGAATTGCAGAATTACAGGCGGCCTCCATTCTCTCTTCCAGGTTTTTTACAGTCTGGCCTAAAGCGACATGGTCGGGCACTATTTCAGTCAGTCTTCGATGCAACTCATCTACCCGGAACGGCTTACTGATGTAGCCACTGATTCCAAGGTGCGCGGCGGCCAGAATAGAGTCGCGGTCTGTACGTCCGCTGATTACCAACACAGGTATATCACTACCGGTTTCCCGGACAGCACGAATCATCTCCAGCCCTGATCCATCCGGCAGGTTCCAATCAGCAATAACCAGGTCTGCCTGCCGTACCTGCCAGTTATCAAGCGCAAGCTGCAATAATGTAAACCGCTTTGTGCTGGCGCCCGGCAAGGCGCTCGCGACAACTGTCTCCAGAAGGTCACCTACCAGCTCATCATCTTCCAGTATCAGTACATACATTCTGGAACTCTCTGCTTACCGTTAAAATTCAAGACTACACTGCGGTGGCGACTGTAATACCATCACGCCCAGCGCGTTTACGCTGATAAAGCGCCCGGTCTGCTGCTTCAATGGCCTGCTCACCGGATTCATAGGTGTTCAGCGCTGCAACACCCGCACTGAACGTTACGGAAAACTCGCTGCCATCACCGGTGAACGCCAATCGGGAAAAATCCTGGCTCAGGGTTTCAAGCACACCAACGGCTTTATCCAGTTCACACTCGGGTAAAACCACCACAAACTCTTCACCACCGTAACGGCCAATAATATCCGTATTACGCAACCGGTGACGCAAGAGATTAGAGAGCGCCTTGATAACCATATCGCCCGTCTGATGGCCATAGGTATCGTTGATCTGTTTGAAGTTATCCAGGTCCAGCATGGCTACCGCAGAGCTGTGGCCGTTACGAACACAGCGCGCGTATTCACGATTAAGCTCGGTTTTTGCAAACGCATGCTTCAACAGGCCGGTAAGACCATCGAGTGCGACCAGTTTACCGAGTTGCCGGGCGCGATAGCAGCGTATTCTTGCGGTGCGCAATAAAAACTCATCTGCTACCGGCTTGGTTACAAAATCATCACCGCCACGGGCCAGCACATCAAACTGACGATTCTGGTCTTCTTCTGAAGACAGGAAAATGATCGGTAGACTGAGCCACTCAGACTGGAAACGAAGCATTCTGGCGAGTGTAGGACCGTCGTACGGCCCCATTTGCACATCCATTAACAATATATCCGGCCGAAACTCAGACAGTGCAGCTAGCAAAGAAGCCGGATCATCCAGAGCCTGAACCTGTAAACCGCCACTGGTAAGAACCACACGGTAATGTTCCAGCAGTTCGCGATCATCGTCCACAATCATGACGCGACCGGTCAGCGTTGTCGGCCCTTCAGATAAAAGTTGCTCCACCCGATCCGCAAGAACCGGAATATCATGGGGCTCATCGATACAAGCATCAACGCCCAGACTTGCCAGGTGGTAACGGGTGGTAAACTCATACGCATTACTGAAGCAGATAACCAGAATGCCGTGTAACTCAGTCAACCAGCGCGCCATTTTGTTCTGCAAAAGCGAGTCCCGGATCATAATCAGGTCAACACCGTGCAGGATATCCGGCCTCGGCTCGTCAGCACTCAGTGAGCGCACCTGATAACCATACAACGCCAGCCCTCGTAGTATCTGTCGAGTCAGGTGCGGATCCGGCTCCATAAGTAACAAAACCGGCGGATTTCCTGCCCGGGCCGGCCTGGGCTGGTGCCATTTTGCCGAAACAGGCTCAGCTTCTTCTACAAAATGGCCAAGACCGGCCAGATCGCTTTCAAAGCCTCTTTTCAGTAATTGCTGAAACTGCAACCGAACATGCTCATTGTCGGCATCGGCCGTTACCTGGTCAGCGAGAGGTTTTATCGCCATCTCAAGCTTGCGTGCCTGCGCACCCAGACGTGCAAAGCCAAAAGTACCCGCTGAGCCTGCCAGCCTGTGCAACTGCTGGTAAATATTAACCAGCTTGCCAATGGCTTCAGAGCCCTGAGATACACCCAAAACACTGGCGACCAGATCATCAATTTCGCGTATCGTTTTGTCCTGAAAACGGTAACGCAGAATTTCCAGTCTTTTTTGCACTTCAGATGAAGAGCTTTGGGGCATACGCTCCCTTGCTGATTATCGCGCACAAACGCTGTGAATTTTGCTTTAACGACTGTCGAATACAAAAACCTACGGCCTAAAGCCAGACAGGAGCCTAACTTTGAGCCAGTTATCACTGAGTACCCGCCTTGCCATCATTATCTTTCTTGGCAGTTTTATCGCTGTGGGCTCTATTATCTACACGGCCTACGATGCTCTGTTGGAAGACTTCCTGGCTAACCTGTCTGCACAACAGGCCCAGGAAACCGCCCATATCTCCAGCCTGGTCAGCCAGGACCTGCAGCATCGAACCAATACGCTGGCCCAGTTTGCTGACCTGCTGAAGAGTGAGGACAAGCTGCTGCCTCCCGGACAACTGACCAAACTTCTGAAAAAGCAGGAAGCTTTGGCAGAACTTTTTCCTCACAGCCTGAGCGTATTATCTCCCGATGCTACCTTAATTGCCGAAAACATTTATGTTCCAGGCAGGGTCGGCACCCATTATGGTAACCGCCCCCACTGGAAAGAAGCCATTAAAACTCAACGTCCGGTTATAAGTCGTCCCATTATCGGTATGCCAAGCCAGGTGCCATTGCTGATTTTTATTGTTCCGATTACGGACACTGCAGGAGAACTGCTCGGTTTTCTCAGCGGGACCCTGAAAATGAACCAGTCATTTCTGATTCCCGAGCATTTTCGGAATGATGCCAGTAGTGACGCGATATTTTTAGTCGTCGACACGGACAACTTTTTGTTTGTAGAAGGTTCCGGGCACGATGGAATGATTGCCAGCCTGCCTGATCCCGGTGAAAACCTGCTAATTGACGCGGCGTTATCCGGGGTCCGGTTTGGAGAGGTTAGCACAGCCTCTGGGAAGACACTGATCTACGCGACGAACCATCTGCAACGTCTGGGCTGGCTATTTATACGTGCGGTTCCCAAGTCTCTTGCAACAGCCCCGGCTAAACAGGCGTTCACTCGTTTTTTCCTGATCACTCTGGGGCTTACTCTGACGATACTGCTCCTAACATACCTCGCCCTCAGGTCAACAACCGCCTCCCTGACCCAAATCACACGCCGTATAGATTCCATGACCCGAAAACCTGAATCTTCGCGGCGTTTAAAGGAAGAAGGCGCTCCGGAAGTGCGTGATCTGGCCCGGGCATTCAACCAATTGATGAATGAACGGGATGCCTACAGCCAGCTAAAAGATAATTTTATTTCCAATGTAAGTCATGAGCTGCGGACGCCTTTAACCTCAGTAAACGGCGCCCTGCGCCTGTTGCAGGCCGGAGCAGCCGGAGAGCTTCCCGAGCGCGCCCGGGATATAACCACACTGGCTCTGCGCAACGGTGAGCGCCTCCAACGGCTTATTGGGGACTTGCTCGACTTTAACAAGCTCGCCAGCGGCAGGATGCGCTTGAGCTTTCATCCTGTAGACCTGCAGGGCTTTCTCATGGAGATTGTTGACAGCAATCAGGCAATGGCCCGGGAATCCGGCATCACCCTGGCTGCCGATAATATCCCGGCAGCAAGTCTGAACACTGACGGCCACAGATTACGGCAGATTATTGATAACTTCGTCAGCAATGCCATCAAATTTTCACCCCCGGAGGGGCAGGTCACGATTCACACTGAGTATGCGAACCATGACAAAGTACGCATTGTGGTCAGTGACCAGGGCGCAGGAGTGCCAGATACGTTCAAACATGAAATCTTTGAACGCTTCGCTCAGGCTGAAACTGGCACCGATCGGGCACACACAGGTACCGGACTGGGCCTGGCAATCAGTCGCCGTCTCGCTGAACTTCTGGAAAGCACCGTGGGATATTATAACGATGCGGGAGCTCACTTCTGGGTTGAGGTGCCTGTAGACACAAAAAAACCGGCGGCCGTTAAACGGCCGCCGGTTTTTGAGTCAGCACGCTGACTGGATCAGGCAGATTTGAGCATCTCACGCACGACATAGTGCAGGATGCCACCGTGAACGAAGTACACGGCTTCATTCGCAGTATCAATCCGCGATTTCAAGTCACAGGTTGCTGTAGACCCGTCCTTGTAGGTTACCGTCATGGTCAGCGTCTGGCCGGGCTGTATATCGCCGGACAAGCCGCTGATGCTGATGGTTTCCTCGCCTGTCAGTTTCAGACTCTTGCGATCAGTACCTTCGGGGAACTGCAGCGGCATAACCCCCATACCGATCAGGTTGGAACGGTGGATCCGCTCGTAGGACTCAGCCACCACTGCACGAACACCCAAAAGCCGGGTACCCTTGGCTGCCCAGTCGCGACTTGAGCCGGTACCGTATTCCTTGCCGGCAATCACGACCAACGGTGTACCCTGCTCCTGGTACTTCATGGCTGCATCGTAGATGGGCATCTGTTCCCCGGTGGGAACAAACTTAGTGAAGCCACCTTCAACGTTATCCAGCATTTCGTTACGGATGCGCACGTTAGCAAAGGTGCCACGCATCATGACTTCGTGGTTACCGCGCCGTGAGCCGTAGGAGTTAAAGTTTTTCGGTTCAACTCCCCGCTCCTGCAAGTACTGACCCGCAGGGCTGTCCGCACTGAAAGAGCCGGCCGGCGAGATGTGGTCGGTCGTAACCGAATCCCCCAGCATAGCCAGGATATTCGCATCCTTCACATCTTCGATCGGGTCAGGCTCTGCCTTCAGACCTTCAAAGAAGGGCGGATGCTGAATGTAGGTAGACTTGTCCGACCACTCGTAAACGTTGCTCTCGGGTACTTCGATGGACTGCCAGATTTCATCGCCATCAAAAACTTCGGCATATTCTTTCCGGAACATGTCGGTTTTTACTTTCTCAACCGCCTCGGCGATCTCCTGCTGGCTCGGCCACAGGTCTTTCAGGTACACAGGGTTCCCGTCCTGGTCTTTACCCAGCGGATCCTTATTCATGTCCAGACGCACGTTACCGGCCAGTGCATACGCCACAACAAGGGGGGGCGACGCCAGCCAGTTGGTTTTCACCAGCGGGTGCACCCGGCCCTCAAAGTTACGGTTACCGGAAAGCACCGAGGCAACGGTGATGTCACCATCGACTACAGCTTTCTCCACAGCATCCGGCAACGGGCCAGAGTTCCCGATACAGGTGGTGCAACCATAGCCCACCAGGTTGAACCCGAGTTTGTCCAGGTCCTCCTGAAACCCGCCTACTCGCAGATAGTCGGTGACCACCTTGGACCCCGGAGCCAGTGAGGTTTTCACCCAGGGCTTGGTGGTCAGACCCTTGGCAACTGCTTTCTGGGCAATCAGGCCTGCCGCCATCATCACGCTGGGGTTGGATGTGTTGGTGCACGAGGTAATGGCCGCGATAACAACCGCACCCGGGTCCAGACGGGTATCCTGCCCTTTTACGGTCAGATCCCGGCTGCAGGGATGCTGATAGCTTTTGTCGACACCCACAGCCGTTTGCCCGCCTTCCGATTTCAGCTGGCTCTCACGCTTATCGGGCGCTTGAGCTGCATCGGGCGCACCTTCTGCGGTTTCCATCAGCAACTCGAACGTTGCCTTCATATTCTTCAATGCTACGCGATCCTGGGGCCGCTTCGGGCCGGCGAGGCTGGCTTCTACCTCACCCATATCCAACTCAAGCGTGTCGCTGTAAACCGGCTCATGGCCCGGCTCGCGCCACAAGCCCTGGGCCTTGGCGTAGGCTTCAACAAGCTCTATCTGCTCATCGTCCCGACCGGTCAGGCGCAGATACTTGAGAGTTTGCTCATCCACCGGGAAGAAACCACAGGTTGCCCCATACTCCGGTGACATGTTGGCAATGGTGGCACGGTCGGCCACAGGCATGTCTTTGAGACCATCGCCATAGAATTCCACGAACTTGCCGACGACACCCTTCTTACGCAGCATTTCGGTAACCGTCAGCACCAGATCCGTAGCGGTGATGCCTTCCCGAAGCTTGCCACTGATCTTGAAGCCCACGACTTCCGGTATCAGCATGGATACTGGCTGACCAAGCATGGCGGCTTCGGCTTCAATACCACCAACGCCCCATCCGAGGATGCCAAGACCGTTAATCATGGTGGTATGGGAGTCTGTTCCTACCAGCGTGTCGGGGTACGCAACGGTTTTATCACCCTGCTGCTTTTGCCACACGGTTTTACCCAGGTACTCAAGGTTTACCTGGTGGCAGATACCGGTACCTGGTGGTACCACCCTGAAGTTATCAAACGCCTGCTGTCCCCAGCGCAGGAACTCATAGCGCTCCTGGTTGCGCTCCATCTCTATAGAGACGTTGTCTTCAAACGAGGATGGCGTACCAAATTTGTCAACCATTACCGAGTGGTCAATAACCAGATCGACAGGGGAAAGGGGGTTGATCAGTGCAGGATCCTTGCCTGCCGCTTTTACCGCCTCACGCATGGCTGCCAGATCAACCACTCCGGGTACACCGGTAAAGTCCTGCATCAGCACCCGGGCCGGGCGGAACTGAATCTCAGTGTCAGAGCGGCGGTCTTTCAACCACTGCACCATGGCATTGATGTGGTTCTGGTCCACAGTGACGCCATCTTCGTTGCGTAGCAGGTTTTCCAGAAGGACTTTCAGCGAGAAAGGCAGGCGGTTAAGGTCGCCAAGCGTTTCCGCTGCTTTGGGAAGACTGTAATAATGGAATGTCTTACCGCCAGCATTCAGGCTGGTCAGTGTGTTCAGACTGTCTTTACCAAGGCCATCATTCGACATACTTGTGCCTCCGTTTTTAATTGTGGTATGAGCAGGTTTACACGCTCATCTCCAGCCGTAAACCATCAGGCTGGCGTATATACAAGAGAATGTGAAGTCTTATATAACTATTGCATCGATTACCCAGAGTTCAACCAAGACCTGGTGAATAACCGGAATTCGCCGCCTGAATAGGACATACGGAGTCACTACAGGCAGCGGTTTGCCGCATCATCTGGCATTATCAGCCAACACTCAGCTTTCTGACGGATCAGGATAAACACTTACAGTGAAACACGATTGCCACTATCACCCAGGCGCTCCTGCCACATGGCATTGCAGGGAATGTCAGGCTTATTACTGCAGCCGCTGTATGCCCGACGCCGATACCCGCAGACACAGGGCTCTGTGCCCAAAATGCAACAAGGCCATGCAGTACCTGGGAGCCGCAACAGAAACTACTCCCTTCTGGAATCGCATCGGTGCTTTTTTCCGCTACCCATTTCATTCTGACCCGCTCATCGTCATTGCTATCTGTACCCTGGTGCCACTTGCTGCACCCGCCAGCCTGGCTGGCCTCCTGATCTGGGTGCTACTGGCTCTGGCGCTGTTCAAGTACACCTATGCGGTGATCAACCATACGGCCGAGGGACACCTGAAGCCGCCGCCTGTCTCGGTTGCCTTCACTGGCAGCGGGTTCAGCATTGTTATTCTCCAATTCCTGGTTTTTATTGTAATCGGTGGGCTGGCTGGCGCCGCAGCGCTGCTGGGAGGCCCACTACTGTTGATGCTAACCCTGGCGTTTGCAATACTCGCCCTGCCCGCAAGCATCATGATTTTAGCTATGGAGCGTTCTGTGGGGGCTGCTGTTAACCCTATGAAATTAACGGCTCTGATCTCCCGCATCGGGTCTCCTTACTTTCTGCTTTATGGCTACCTGATCCTGCTCACTCTCGCCTCAGGCATGGCCCAGGATTTTGCCCTTAATCACTTTCCATTCTGGCTCTCTCAGCCTTTGTCGGGTTTTCTCAACAGTACCTTCACCCTGATCCTGTTCAACATGCTGGGGTATCTGCTGTTCCAGTATCAGGAAGAGCTGGGGTTTACGGCGGACATTCAGGACCCAACAGAGGAAGCAGTAGTGCATCAGCGGGATCGCAGCAGCCGTTTCGATGCGGATATTGATATGAATCTGAAAGACGGCAACTACGACCGTGTTCAGGCCATGTTGAACGATGCTCTCAAAAAAGATCCGGAGGATCCGCTGCGTATCGGTCAACTCTACCGACTGCTGGCCGCCCGCAACAATGCCACCGAGTTGTACCGGTACCACCCACGAGTTCTGAGCTGGCTGGCCGACAGCAATGATGGCGAAGGCATAGCCTCTGCTCTGGAAATGCTTGAACACGTTGAGCCCGGGTTCAGACCCGATGAGCCGGAACTGGCCGTGCGCTGTGCCCGGTGTCTTTATAACAGCGGGCACTACAAGCCGACTCTGCGACTGCTACAGGACTTCCACAAGCGCTTCCCGGACAGCGAGGAACTGGCACCGGCCTATCTGCTGGTTGCACAGGCGCTTGCCAATGGCATGAATCAGTGGGAAAAAGCGACGGCTTTTCTGACGTTTATACAGAAACGCTGCAGTGATCACCCGTTGCACGAACAGGTGCCAGTGTTCCTGGAGCAAGCTCAGAAACGGGAACTCATTAAAGGGCCAAAGGCGACATTCCCGGTGCCAGACTAAGAAGAGCCGGGAGCAAGCCCCTCACTTCGTCAATCTGCTTGCAGCAACTGCCGATAGTGGCGCGCCTTCGGTGCCATTTGGAGTTTTTCAAACTCTTCGGCGAGCAACCGGCAGGCCTCCGTGGCCAGTACCGGGTCGCCAGCCCCTCGCAGCCGCTCAAAAGCCTTCTCTGCGGCTTTAAGGTCGTGCTGTTTCAAACTGGCAAACAGCACCCGATTATGATCTTCAGCTGCAAGCGGGTGGTGACTCTCACCTTCCCGCAGATATTCCTGCCAAACAGCTACCACTTGCTCCGGTTGTCGGCGGCTCAAGGCGTCGTTCATCCGTTCCCGGGTGCGGGAAAGGTATTCTGGCAAGTCCGGCCGAAGCTTGGCGAGGTGGTAAAGATGCTCCAGCAGGATGGGCCGGTCAGGGTATTGCTCACGCAGGGCCTCGAACTGCTGCCGGGCCAGGTTAAAGTTCATGCGCCCCAGGCTGTCCATCGCCTGTGCATAGCCGGCTGTAAAGTGTTCGTCCCGCTCGTCCTCCGCCGGCTCAAAAAACTCCTCGCGTACCTGCAGCCAGCTTTTACCCAGCAACCCGACCAGGCCGGCGCCCGCCAGAAGGCCTCCGGCGTGGGCCATATACGCCACACCTGTGGCGCCGGAAAACCAGTAATCGTAAATTTCCTTGCCTAACCACACGGGCAGTATCGCCAGTGCGGGCGCCCGGAAATAATTAAAATACACCCCTAAAAAATAGAAGAAACGAATCTTCTGTAGCCCGTAGATGGCTACGTACATGCCCATCAGACCGGAGATCGAGCCAGAGGCACCCACCAGGGGCACCGGGCTGCCCAGGGAAAAGGCGGTAAAAACAAGGCCGGACAAGGCGCCGCAGGCCAGATACGCCAGCAGATACCGCCCGGGCCCCAGCGCTTTTTCGACCGTAAATCCAAGAAGAAACAGGAACACCAGGTTCCCTATAATATGTCCCCAGCCACCGTGCAGGAACTGATAGGTAATCAGCGAAGACAAAGACAGTTGCGCAGGAGTCAGGCCCAGCTTCTGGGCACTCATCTGCTGAATATAGGCTTCTTCAATGACTGTACGCTGCTCAAGCCAGTGTGTGCGCTCCGCCGGAGTCCAGATCACATCACTGTTCTGTTGCAGGTACTGGTAGAAATCCCGATCCATGAGCAGACTGGCCGACAACCAGAAAGCCTCACCTTCTTCCCTGAGTTTCTGGTACCGTCGCAGCTCGAAAACCCGCTCTTCTTCACCCTGAAAACGTATTTGCCGTTGCAGATAATCTTCGTAGGCGGGCCCTTCCATCCCGGGCAGGCCGGCGTCTACATAGAGCTCTACCGCCTGCTCCAGCTTGCGACTATCGCCACCCTGATAAAACAGAAAAACCAGGACACACGCGAGCATTAAGCCCAGAGTTACCCAGGGCGGGCGCTTCCAGTTAACTGCGTTTTCTGCAGGAATGATCAGCATTGGCTGTCACAATTCATCATAATCTGTCCCTGAAAAGCTGTTTTCTACCACAGCAGTGTCCTGATTGCGCGCTTTAATGGTTTTCAGTGTGAATGGCCTGTCGACCATTCGCCAATTGCCGTTATTTCTGCCGCCATTAATAGTGAGCAGGGATAACAAGAAAATCAGAGAGCTGAATCAAGGATACTGTCAATGACTGTACTTGTACTGGACAACCCGGAGTTACTTGCCAACGCTGCTGTGGTTCCCGGCTTTAATGCAGCAACCCTTGTGGCTGAAAGCAAGCGCCCCCAAAGATTGCGCTTTCATTTTGGTTTTAACAAACACATGCCAGATGCTTCAGATCAGGCAATTATCCGACAACATGCAGTTTACCTGAGACACAACCCAGGCATCAGCGTCCGTGTTCACGGTCATTCTGATAATTTTGGCGCTGAAGACTATAACCGCTTCCTGTCACGGTTACGCACGAATGCGGTGGTGAGGTTACTGGTGTCAGAAGGGATTGCTGAATCACGCATTCTGGTGGCGGGATGGGGATCCTCCCGCCCTCTCGCTACACCGGAAGACCGGGCGGCGAACCGCCGCGTAGAGCTGGAGTATCTGACCGATGGCATGGCAGAAGCGCTCTGAAGCCAACAGCCCGGAGCCGGTACAATCGGCCCCGGGCCTTGCGAGTTATGCTATCCGCCGTACACCTTCCAGACATTCCCTAACAGCATCAGGGCGGCCGCCAGAATGGCCAGCCAGGTCAGCACAATACCTATGGCTCTTGCTTTATGGGCTCGACCCTGACCGTTAATCATGCCCCAGGCGTGAAGAATCCGACCCACTACCAGTGCCATTCCTGTCCAGTAGACATAACCGCTGGCTACGCCGTTAAGCTCAGCGATTCCCAGCATAATCAGTGCAAACGGTGCATATTCAACAAGGTTCCCGTGGGCACGGACCGCAGCCACGAAATCCGGATCATCGGTCACCCCCAGGTCCTTGTTGTATTTCAGCCGGAATTTTACTACATGGGCTGACAGCACCAGCAGAAGAATACCGAGTACAGCCGCGAAAACACCGGTAACGGGCACGATCATGCTCAGCTTTTCCTTATTTTGCTAACGATAGCCAGCAGTAACACCGCCCCCACAGTAGCGGTGACCAGTTCGCCAACGGCGCCCTGGGCCGCAAGACCCAGCAAGCGGAAAACAAAACCACCGAGAAAGGAACCCACAATACCAACGCCAACATTCACCAGCACGCCAAATCCGCGACCTTTCATAATCAGACCGGCAAGCCAGCCGGCCACACCACCAATAATAAGAAACAAAATCAGGTTCATCGTTTGTCCTCCTGGCTGGACGTTAATAAAGAGCTTGTGCAGCAAAGTTTCCAGACCTGCAAAGACTGCCCTGTTTTACCTGCTGCTTCAACCACAGAAGGGCGCCAGAGCATCAACGACATAAAAACGCTGAACAAACAAAACCAACAGCATCGCCATCCACAAACCTGCGCCCTCCATAAAACGCACGACTCGTTGTTTTCGGCGCGCGCGGAGCTCTCCTGTAAGGCGAGAGGCCGGACGCTGAAGCAATGACCGGGCACCGGACCTGGATACTATAGATAAAAACATCATGGCAATGATCCTTTGACTGCATGGATAAATCAGACCCGATCATTGCAACAACCCGAAAAGGCACTCCCATGGCAGAACCCGACAATCTGCAACCCAAAAGTGATGAATTATGACAACCCCGCAAGCCAACCTTGTTCTCAACGCCCGCCATGTTTAAATAGAGACTCATAATCCACGGATAATCGCCAGAAAGATGAAGAAACACCTTGCCCTGATAGAGGACGAACCCGCCATCCGCGACAACTACCGCGACGCCTTCGAGCGCCGGGGCTACCGTATATCCGCTTATAGCGACCGCTCCTCTGCCTGGCAGGTGCTGCGCCAGAGCCTGCCCGACCTTGCCATTATCGACGTCGGTCTCGGCAATGAGCCCGAAGGCGGGTTTGCCCTGTGCCAGGACCTGCGCTCTCTGTCCGGAACACTGCCCATTATTTTCCTCACCGCCCGGGACAGTGATATTGACTCCGTGCACGGCCTGCGCCTGGGCGCTGACGACTATGTTACGAAAGACATGAGCATGGAACACCTGCAGGCGCGGGTCACCGCCTTACTGCGCCGTGCCGATGCCTGGGCAGAAGCCCTGAAAAAACCCGAGGAAGTGGTCAACCGCGGCCGTCTCAGCCTCAACGTGGACCGCATGACCATCACCTGGGACCAAATTCCTTTAGATCTCACGGTAACGGAGTTCTGGATGCTGCACTCACTCGTACAGCATCCCGGTCACGTGCGCAGCCGCGAACAACTGATGGACGCCGCCAACACCGTGCTTGATGACAACACCGTAACCTCCCACATCAAGCGCATCCGCAGCAAATTTCTGCAGATTGATAGCGCCTTCAACGGTATTCAGACAGCCTACGGTATGGGCTACCGCTGGAATGCCCGTGAGAGCTGATCCGTGACCCTCAAACGCCAGCTCTTTGTTGCCAGCCTGCTAATGCTGCTGATCCCCTGGGCAGGCCTGCAGTTTGTGCTGGAGCTGGACCAGGCGCTGCGGCAACAGGCGCTGCAACAACTGGAGGACCAGGCAAGCCAGCTGGCACAAACCGCCGGCGACCGGGTTCCGGGAATGCCGGTGATTACACCGCAAACACCCGCCATTTACGTGGAAAAACTCAACAGCCCTATCAACCTTGATGGCTACGGTGATGACTGGCCCGGCTATGATGAAGGCGAGCAGTTCCAGCCCTGGCAAACCGCCACCCCGCCAGACGGGCCCCCTGCAAATACCACACAACCCGTCCTGCGCTGGCAGGCTGCCAGTGACCAGCGCCACCTGTACCTGCTGATACGCATCAGTAACCGCCAGCCTGTTTTCTTCAATCCGGGTGCGCCCAAACAAAACCATGACAGACTTCGGCTCTGGCTGGAGCCGGCAGAAAACGACCTGACCCCTGAAAACCAACCCGCCTCCTGGCTGATCCGCACCCCGGCTCCCGGCCGGGTATATGGCATTACAACCACAGAACAAACGCCTGATTACAGGGTGAATGGCTACTGGCACAGTGTCGGCAACGGCTGGCAGCTTGAACTGAAACTGCCCAGGCCAGCCCCCGGCAGCCGTCTGGGCTTTGCGGCCCGGTGGCAGGGCAGTCAGGACATTGAACACACGTCAACAGCAACAAACCCATTACCGGTTCTGGCCGAGCGCAACCCTGAACTCGAACGCGCACTGATGTCCGGAATGAACAAAGGCCAGGTGGTCCGGCTGATTGAATCAGGAGGGTGGGTGGTGGCGCAGCAATCCACACCTTCCCGGCAGGAGCGCCCGGATTTCGAGACACTCAGTTACCTGGACATTGCCGAACACATCGGCCTCAACGCACTGCGCGCGCTGGTACAGTTCTATCAGCCAACACCTGCAACCCTGGCTGCCAATACCCATCAGCTCACCATGGACTCATTGCCTGGAAAAGGGCTGGTGCGACATGACGATGACAGTATCTGGCTCATGACCACCCATCCGGTATTCGGTGGCCGGACACTGATGCTTGAACAATCCCTGGACCAGCTGCTGACTCTCTCCGGCTCCGCCCTGGGCTCCGTTATCGCCCGCAGCACCTTTATCATCATTGGCCTGACTCTGGTGTTGCTGGGTTATGCCAGCTGGCTCTCCTGGCGAATCACACGCCTGCAACGTGCTGTCAGCGCCAGTATCGATCAGGATGGCCGGATTATTGATACTCTGCCGGCCTCCAACGCCAGGGATGAACTTGGTCAGCTGCAGAATCATTTTGCCCGGATGGCCCATCGGCTTCACGGCTACAACCGTTATCTGGAAAGTTTTTCACGGCGTCTGTCCCATGAACTCAAAACACCTGTAGCCATCGTACGCTCTTCTCTGGAAAACCTTTCCCACAGCGACACTCAAGAGGAGCGCTCGCAGTATATCGGGCGCGCTGCTGCAGCCACCGAACGCCTGCGGCAAATCCTCAATGGCATGAGTGAAGCCACCCGCCTGGAGCAGAGTTTTGACCACGCGGACAAAGAAGTATTCGATCTGGCAGAGGTTATCACTCAGGCGACGGCAGCCTACCAGGCCCTGGACCAACAGCATCAGCTCAGCTACACAGGCCCGGAATCCGGCATCAGCCTCACCGGCTCTCCGGAGCTGGTGGTACAGATGCTTGATAAGCTGGTGGATAATGCCCGGGATTTTACGCCACCAAATGGCCAGATCCGGATTGGCCTTGAACAAACCGGCCACGACATCTGCCTGTCCGTTTTCAACGAAGGCCCGCCACTGCCAGACAGCCCGGGCACCAGCATTTTCAACCCGTTCGTGTCCGTCAGAGAAGGCCGGGAAGAGGGTCATCTCGGGCAGGGGTTGCTCATTGTCCGGCTAATCGCTGATTTTCATGAAGGCCGTGTAGAAGCAACCAGTGAAAATTATAACGGTATGAGCGGCGTCCATTTCCGGATTACCCTTCCGGCCACCCGGGGTTAATTGCTGAACAGCTCCGGATCTCCGGCAAACTGACGGTAAAACTGTTGTGCTGTGCGGCCATTGCGCACGCCTTTGGAGGTGGCAAACCGGATTGCCGCAAGGTGCAGACGTTCGCGATCAGATACATCCGGAAAAAGCGCATCCACAGCCTGCAGATACACCTCCTGAGGAAACGCATAGAAGGATAACTGCAAGCCAAAACGGTCAGCCAGCGACACCTGTTCTTCTATTGCCTCGGCGGGGTGCACCTCTCCATTCTGCGAGGTGCTTTGCAGGTTGTCCGACATGAATTCCGGCATCAGATGACGCCGGTTAGAGGTGGCATAAACGCGAACATTGTCGGGTGGCAACTCCAGTGACCCTTCAAGTACACTTTTCAGCGCCTTGTAACCCGACTCGCCCACATCGAACGACAGGTCATCACAGAAGATGATGAAACGGAACGGCAGATCGCAGATATCGTCAACAATCTCCGGCAGATTGACCAGATCGTCCTTATCTACCTGGATCATTCGCAGCCCCTGCTCTTTGTACCGGTTCAGCAGCGCCTTGATCAGCGATGATTTTCCCGTTCCTCTGGCACCCCAAAGCAGCGCATTATTTGATGGCTGCCCTGCCAGAAAGCGTTCGGTATTACGTGCCAGCGCCTGTTGCTGGCGTTCAATGCCTGTCAGAGAGCCCCACTGAACCGGGTCCAGCCGCCGTATGGCACGCAAGCCGGCACGATGGCGCCGCCAGACCGCGGCGGGTGTTGAAGACCAGTCAAACGGTTCGTTTCCAGACATACATTCTCTTCCTGTTTTTACACAATTGCATACAAGCCCGCACCAGCGGCCCGGTATCAGTATATCTGTACAGGCTAAGAGCGTGCTATCCGGAAGGCGATAAAGCGGAGCAGAGACAAAAAACGGTGTGAAGGCAAAGCCGACACACCGTCAGGGTGGGGGTCACACCACTACAAATCAGAACTGGAACTTGAGACCCACCTGGGCCGTATCAAAGTCGGGACCGTCGTTGTTTAGCTGGCCATTAAAGTCATCTTCATCAACATCTACGTTGTAGCGGTTATATTCCAGGAACGTAGTCAGGTGCTCCGTAATGCGGAAGTCGACACCTGCACCGACAACGGGGCTGACTTCATCGTAGGTTTCGCTCTCATCAAACGCGTCTACATCAAGCGCGGCAGCAAAGGCGCCGGCCTTGGCATAGACACCAAAGCTATCGGTTACCGGCAAACGGCCGATGGCAACCAGGGAGCCACCTTTGAGCTTGCCGTCAACATCGTCTTTACCAAAGTTACCGAAATCGACGTAACCCGCTTCCAGAGCAAAGAACTGGTTGAACTGGTAACCAAGCCCCGCGCCAAACAGATCATTGGAGTCATCAAAATCGCCATTATGGGACTTATAACCACCGTAACTACCCTTGATATACGGGCCGGAGGTGTCGCGATCAGATGAGCTCTGTGCAACAGCGACCGGAGCTGCAAATACACTGGCAGTCAAAACAGTGGCGCATGCAATACGAGCTTTAGAGTTCATATGCGTCTTCCTCATCAGTTGAGAAGTCCATTCATTAAGGCGTTCTCCGGGCACTGATGAACACATGTTCAATGTCCCGGAACACGTGTTTTCACTCTAAAGCCTTTGTCCGGAAATTTGGGTTACATCCGGACTAAAATATTTTCATGTTTTATTAATTTTCAGGGGCGGGAGGTTCATCTGACTCGCCGGGGTCCGGTGTTCCAGTGCCTGCTGACTGGCGCATCAGTGTCATACCACCCTGCATCAACAGGTTTTTTAACCTGGGATCTTTTTGCTCTGCCACCCCAACAGCAAACGCCAATGCCGCCGCTTCCAGTGGGTTGCGGGTAATCAGTGAGCGCAATACGTCAACAGGCGATGAGGAGCCGGTGCCCGACTGACGATCCTCGGAATTGCGCAGGGTTCTGGCGGGGCGGGTCATGCGATAGAAGAAAAAAGCCAACAGACACAGGCAGGCAAGCCCTACGATGGCCAGTGCGCCCGGCTTGCCCACCAAAGGGGCAAGAGCCAGGGCGGCGGCATTGACCAACAGATAAAAGCCTGTGATCAACAACGCTGTTAAAAGCACCAAACCCAAAACCACCGCGATAATCGCAGCGACAGCCTTGCGAATGGCACTCTGGATGGCTGCAGAATCAGGCAACATCAGCGATCAAGCATTTTGCCTACAACAATACCTGCGAGGAACATAAGAATAATACTGAGAAACGGCCGCTCCTCAATCTTGTGTTCCACGCTTTCGACACCTTGTGAGCCGGCTTCTGTAGCACGCGCCAGAGCCGCATCACCCCGCTTGCGGAGCTGATCCAGCACTGCACGGGTCTCCCGGCTGATCTCATCCTTCAGGTGATTAGCACTGGATTTCTGGCTGTCAGTTACAGTTTTGGTCAGTGATGCCAGGTCTTCGCGCAGAAGCTGAAGATCCTCTTTAACTCGAGCATAATCATCGTTTGCTGTTTGTTTTTCCATGAGCTATCTCCTGTTTGGTTCCAGACTCTCTTGGTAACGGCGCCGAAAATGCACCGCTCAAAAACACTCTAGCACAGGACTCGACAATCGTAACTGTACATTCAACCCGCAGACAACCAGACGCTACAACTCCGGCACTGCCCTGCCCGGTTCATCATCACGCACCCGCAAAAAGCTCGCAAACCGTGGCAACCCGGTCGCTGTCTGGCCATAGTACTTGAACGTAATACGAGTCCCCGGGGGCGGTGGCCGGGCCCGCTGCGCATCACTGAAACCGGTTCCGATGCGGAAGCGACGACCGTTCGGCAGCTCCACCTGCAGCGCGCCCATCATCCCCTGCAGGCGCCCTTTCCCCGCAATGTGTTTAACCACAACCGCCTCGGCATCTTCAAAGGTTTTCACTTTCAGTAAATCATCTGAGCGCCCTGCGGTGTACCGGCTCTTACGCCGTTTCAGCATCAGGCCTTCCCCTCCCTGAGCAACCGTCGTGTCCAGTTCGTCCATCAGGGCAGCATGAGACGTCACCGGTTTCTGCCTCACCAGTTCGAGGTAATCAGAATCCGTTTGTGTCAACAGGGTTTGCAGGTACCCATAACGCTCATGGAAGGGTCCGGGGCCAGGCAAATCAAAGACATAAAACCGGATTTCCCGCCATTCACTGGCCTCTGGCACACGCTTGCGTACCGCTCCGGACAACTCCGCAAAGCGCTGCCGTCCCATCCAAAGCTCGCCATCCAGCCTGACCTTCGGAAAATCTTCTATAAACCAGTCCGGTGCTCTGTAAACATGCCCGTTGCGGGATAAAAGCCGATCGCCATCCCAGTAGGCCCTCACGCCGTCCAGCTTCTCACTGACCCAGTAATGCTTCAGCACCACGCCTTTGTGGTACGTGTTGGCCAGAGGCACCGGCGGCGGACTGGCTTCGCTGATGCGGCCGAGCGTGACCAGAAGCAGCAAAGCAATCAAAGCCAGCCGGTGTCTGAGCCCATGTATTCGTTGCAGGCATTGCCTCCCGTTATCCAGCGTCATCTGTAAACTCCATGGTTCAATACAAACTGCGCGGAATCCGGAATCCGGACAGCAGTTCCTGGGTAAACGGGTTGGTGTTGCTGGCCGCATGCAGGCGGTAACGCATGTCACCGTCATCTACCTGAAAACGCACATCCACAGCACTGCGGCTGACTCCGGTCAGGTCGGCTTTATCAAGAAGACGGAACAGCGCCCAGGGGCCACGCTCAGAAATACTCCGCGGGGAGCGGTTAACCTGCACCGGCACCAGAGTAATGCGGCTTTCAACCGCTTCCCTGAGTGTATTGGGCCACACCAACGGAATACTCTGGCCCGGGCCATGGCTGAACTCCACCAGCTGGCCATCCAGGTTCACCACACTGCGGCGCTTGTTGGAAGACAGATGCAGTGGCTCCAGTGCAAACTCCACATCAAGCGTACCACTGCGGGTGAAATACGCCTTACGAATTTTTTCGGCAGCATCCAGTGATGCCAGCACGTCACGACGCACCAGCCCGGCCCGGCGGGCATCGCCTACCTGCTCCGGATGGTCTTCGAGAAACAGCTTGAGATTTTCCCGGTAGAAGCTGTCCAATACACCTTCCGGCGCGAAGAACCGCTCAAAGTCCTGTAAGGCAACATCGCGGCCGGCGTTGGTGTTAAACGGATAATGCCGGACCAGGTTTTGCTGAAACGGCTGATACACCTCCCGATACCATTCCCGCTCTAATTGCGCCACAGCCTGATCCAGCAAGACCCGCCAGCTTTCTGTCGCCAACCGGTCCAGTAGCCGGTTCACCGGCTCCGGCTGATGCCCTGCCATCCGCTGCAAGGTGAAGATAGGATCAGCGCCCTGGAGCCCCATTCTGGCCCTGGCGGCATTAAGGGCAGCCTTACCCTTATCGGGTGCCTCCTGAATGCTACGCATGTATTCGTGCAGATCATTCACCACACCCATGATCTGCTCCAATTCGCTGGGCTGATTCCCGCTCTTTTCAGACAGCTGGTTAAGGTCGGCAAACTGACGCTCTATGTTTTGCAGCATAGTGAAATGAGGCGACTTTTCCAGCAATGCCCGTGCCGCTGCAGTCTCCCCCTCAGCGGCAGGTATCAGTTGTGTGTTCCGGCGCACCTGCCCGAGAAACTGTGCCAGGGGCGCATGGCCACTGGTCAGGCTTTCCAGCACCCGAACCCCGTGATTCACATCATCAAACGTCTGGATATCTACCCGGCTCAGGGCGGTACGCCAGGCGTTGCTGTAATGCTTCGCATAGAGAGTCTGCAAACCTGCCTGTAACTCCGCCTCATCGGCTTTGCTGAAGTCAACGTTATCCCGGCGCCCCAATACCCAGGCATCCACCAGCGCCAGTTCGGTGACGGCACCCGACTTACGAAGGAACCACTGCTCCAGCCCTTCCCGGGTCAGCAGGGCCGGAATTTGCAGAGGACTGGACTCCCGGGATGCACCCACCTGTTCTCCTGACGGCTCCCCATGCTCATCTATTTGCACAAACACATTACTGAATGCCGGGCCAGAGCTACGCGCCAGGTCATTGGGCTGGCCAAACTCACGGCTGGCCTCAGTCTCCAGGCCACGGTACACACGCTCGGGCGTCGGCATTCGCCCCAGCTCGCGTTGCGACCACTGGACACTGCTTTTGAAAGGTGCCAGTGCCATATCTGCGGTTGCATCGCCGCTACGGGCCTGCCTGGCCAGATCCGTGTGAGCCATGGCGTAATCAAGATGTGCCATAAGCTTCTTCTGCACATCGCGGCGGCCGGGGAATGCCCGCTGCCAGAACTCACTCATGTAGGTGGTGACAATATCCGCACGCCGGCCACTGGCATCGTAGAGCATCCGTAAAACACGCAGGTGCCCAAGGCGCTCCGGGCTGTTATCCGGCGCCTGACTCATTTCCTCCATCACCCCGAACATCAGTGCCGGCAGGTACTGATAAGCCAGCATATCAAGGTAAGAAGCCTCCACCTCCGGCCCTATTTTATGCCCTTTGTAGAGCCCCATATCAGCAATCAGTAACCACTGTTTGCGATGATCTCCAAACGCCAGAGTCGCTTCACGCAACTCATCCAGAGGCTCAAGCAGATTGCGCCCCGTGATATCCGGTTCAAAGCCAACCGGATGCCAGTTGTCGATAAAATTCTGTACGCGGGTCTCAACGGCAGCAGCGGCTTCGGCATTTTTGATGAAATAATGCTGCCAGCCAGCCGTAATCCCCACTCCGGCACACAGGGCTGCAACGCCTGCAAGAACCACCCGGCGCTGACGGTTGCGGACAACCCGCCGGTTATCCCCGGCCAGCCCGGCTTCTGGATAAACAATCTCCGGGAACAATGACTGGGTGAAAATACTGGCTGAGAGCTCCGGGCGCTGGGCCGGCTGTGTCGGGCCAGACACCTGATAATGACTGGCAGCAGCGGATACAAAGGCATCATCCGGCACACCTTCCTGCAAAACGGAAGTGAAGTAGGCACCCCGGACCCGCGCCGGTGTCGAAAAAGCATCAGCTGATAAAAGACTGCTCAGGAAGCTCTCAAGTACTGGCTTCATGCCCGCCAGCTGACGGGTAAACGAGTACGCAGCCGCCCTGTCTTCAGAACTCCTGGTGCTGATCAGTATGTCCGGCAGGCGACCGTTCAGTCGGGCAACCATTTCGCTGTAGCGACCGGAAAATTCGTTCAGCCACTCATCGTTATCCAGCTGGCCCTCCACAGAGAAGGTAAACCCGAGTGCCTGCTCCTTCTCTTGTTTGCTGAACGTCCGCACAAACGGTCCGAAGCCATAAAGCAAATCCATTTTGGTGAAGCACACATACACGGGCAGGCGCGAACCTGTCTGCGTCATTAATTCCCGCAAACGCGTGCGTAGCACTATGGCCATGGCTTCACGCTCGTCCTCACCCGCGGTGCTCAGCTGCGCCAGGTCTACGGCCAATACCACACCATTAAGCGGGCGTTGCGGACGGTTGCGTTCAAGCCACTGGATAAAGTGGTCCCAGAGCCGCCGCTGTATCTCCCCGGCCGTGTCCTGGCTCTGGCTGAGCAGCTCACCGTCCGGGTCGATCAGAATCGCATTATCCCCAATCCACCAGTCAAGGTTGAAAGGATTGCGGTCTGCACGATGGTTGCGGGTTACATTTGTCAGGGTGTAAGTCTGTCCGGAGCGCTGGATAAGGCTGGTTTTTCCTGCATCCTCCAGCCCCATTACCAGATACCAGGGCAGACGGTACACTCCACGACGCCCCGGAAGGCTGCTTTTAAGCAGCGCAAGCTGACGGTCCAACAGCCGCTGTTGCCGGCGCTCCATGGGCAGGACCGGGTCTTCCTGCTCTTTTTCCTCTTCCACTCTGGCGGCATTGACCTTACCCAGACGCCGGGCCAGCGCCAGGCCCCAGATCATGACAACCAGTAACACAACGCCCAGAGTGACCAGTGCCCGCATCTGCCAGGATACCAGCGGAAATTCGCCGTTTATTTCCCACCTCGGCCCGAGCCACCAGGTGGCGGCCAGCAAGACAATCACGCCCAGCGCCAGAGTGACCGGAGCTGCACTTCGAACGTATGGTAAAAGCCTGCGACCGATGAGTAATACTTTTCTCCACATGGTGTCCATTCCTGCTGTTTATCCGTGATGAGGTAGCCAGGCCTTCAGGCCAGTCGTTCAAGTTGTTTCAGTAAAGCCGGTTCCCAGTTTTCTATCGCCAGGCCGCCTATCTGCTGCCGCAGGTCCTGAACCTGCCGGGCAGCGAGGCCGGCCAGACCGGCGTCTTTCATCAGCCGTACCGATGTCAGGCGCCAGTAAAACTGTTCACGGGGTTCCCGGGCTCCCGCAAGACCGTCTTCAAGCAGCTGCATTCCCGTCGCCAGGCCTTTCCGGGTCATCAGCTCCCTGGCCGAGTCATAAGCCTGCTCCCAGGGGCTGGCACTGCTGCTCAAGGGTCCAGGCGTGTGAGCCGGCGCGGACCAGAGCCACTCCTGCGTATCCGGAGACAGAAACGGGGTGCCATCGTTAAAGGTCAGATCCGCCAGCTTTGGCAACCGCTCGATGAACTCAGAAACGGCGGTGCGAATGGCGTCGGCACAGGCATCAAAGCCCAAGGCAGTGGCCACAGCGGCACTGAGCTGGTGCCCCTCAAACCAGAACGGGCTGACCGACAGGCTTTGCTCTATACGCTGCCATAATGCAGAGTCCGGTGACTTCTCCAGAGCTTCCCGGTATTCCGCAATACGGTCTGTACTCACCGCAGCCAGGTCTGAGCGCTTGCCATCCCGGACAGGGGGGACAGAGGTAATGTTTTGCCAGATGGCATAACGCCGGAGCTGATAACCCAGTGGCCGGTCGGGTTCAGCGGTGGTCAGCATCTCTGCCACCTTCAGCAGGCTCTGGCGGGTAGCACGTTCATTGCCCGGGTCCAGTATCAGATCACCCAGCGACTGTGCGGTGGCCGGACTCGAAGATACCTGGCTGGTCCTTTCTTTTTCCGCCCGGGAAGACCGGGGTTCCTTACCTGGCTCTGAGTTCGAATCTGACACTGTGTCAGAACCGGCATCCTGTGCCTGTGGCAGTTTATCGACGGCACGCGAGAGATCCTCGAGCACTTCGATGGGCAATTCCTGCTGCTGCGCCTGCGCCCGCAGTCGGTCCAGCACCTCCAGGCAAAAGCTGCGGCCATCCCCCAGACTGGCATCAAAAGACACTCCCTCCACAGCTTTGCAGGCGCGCTGGAGTATCTGGGTAAACAGCATTTTTCGCGCGCGTTTGCCCTTATCACCGGGATATGGCCAGCCGCTGTCCCACCAGACTTCCTGTACAGAGCTCAGCAGATAAAGCGAAAGAGCAAAACGCTCGCCGTCGCCACCGCGCTGCAGTGCAAGCAGAAGAAAGCCCAGAACCTTCAGATCTTTGCTGCGGGCCGACAGAATTTTCAGGGCCTCATGTTCCACCCGCCCCCAGTCAATATCAGCATGGTTCAGTGAGCCGATTTTCATGATTTCACTCTCCAGGAAATCAAGATCGGCATCTTCTTCCAGTCTGGGGCCCACAGCCGATTCACCGTCCAGCGGTGTCACAATCTGTTCAACGTAGGGATGCTGTTCAATCACCTGCATATTGCTGTCCTTGCGTCCTCGCTGGCTGGTTACCAGCCACAACGTTCACGAAGCGGTCGAATGGCACTGTTAAACCCTGTCAGATCGAATAACAAGCCGTCGATGCGACTGTTTTCGGCGTAAATACGAAGGTCTGTTTCCAGTGCGATCATTTTTACGGCACGGATGGCGGGCAGCCCACGCCCGATGCTGAGTACATAGCCCTCATCACGCACCCGCCAGGCCCTTGTGGCCGCGGTTTTATCCACTCCAAGCCCCAGTTCCAGCCGCTCGACGTCCAATGGCTCAGGCAGCATCAGGGCCAGTTCTGTAATGTTGTTGTGGCATTGCAGCGCCAGTAATGGCCGCGGCGGCTGTGCTCCCAGCGCCGGCACGGTAACCAGCAGGCCGGCCGCTCGCCCGGTGTCGCGGTATACTGCGGCGCCGGCAACTGCTTCACTGCCGACCTGCTTATACGCCGCATTCCAGCGCCCGGAACGGACCGCTGCAGTTCGTAAGCCTTCCTCCAACCCGGTGTTTGATGGCGATTCTGCCAGTGGCGTGCCAAAGACCTCATCAAAACAAGCCAGCCGCTCCAGACGCCGGGTTTCTCTGGTGCACTCCCGGGCCTGTTCCAGTAATCCCGCCTGCGCCGGCACAGACACGGTCATCAGGATTAAAAGGCTTATGTTGCCGACAAGCACCAGAGAAAAGGCGCGAAAACCTGCGGGTAGCTTCTGCCATTTCATACTTGGGTTACCTGATACTTTAAACACTTGTGGGCCAGGGTGCGTTTCGGCAGGCCTAGGCTGTCAGCGGCCTGGGCGCGGTTACCGCCATACTGACGCAAACGCTCCCGGATAACCGCGGCTTCAAAGGCCTGGGCAGCGGCTTTGAGGTCCCGGATTTCTTCAGTGCCGGAGCCGGCGGCGGCTTCCGTGCTATACCACTCAGCGCCGGGGGCTTGCGCAGTGCATGGGTCGGCAAACACATCCGTAAGCCGGAGCACGTCTGGCTGAATGTCATCCCCGGCCGGGGTCTGCAAGCACGCCAGCTCGACGATGTTGCGCAGTTCCCGGGCATTGCCCGGAAAATCGTAAGTGGCCAGCAGTTTCAGAGCGTGGCTGCTGATCCCTGAGGGCCCGGCCCCTTCGCGCGCTCTGTACAGGCGGATAAAGTGGCGGCTGAGGGGTTCGAGATCGTCCAGGCGTTCCCGCAGCGGTGTTATCTGCAGTGGGAACTGGCTCAAACGGTAGAACAGATCCCGGCGAAAGTTGCTGTCTTCGATGCTTTGGCGCAGGGGCTGATGGGTGGCCGCGACCAGCCGGAAGTCGGAGTGCTGTTCTTTTTGTGCCCCAAGGGGACGAAACTGGCGGCTTTCCAGCACTCGCAAGAGTTTGGATTGCAGCGCCATGGGCATATCGCCAATTTCGTCCAGGAACAGAGTGCCGCCATTGGCCTGGGCCAGAAGCCCTTCTTTAGCCTGGTCGGCGCCGGAGAAGGCGCCTTTAGTGTGGCCAAAGAGTTCGCTCTCCAGCAGGCTGTCCGGAATGGCGGCGCAGTTGACCACGACCATGGGGCCGTCGGCACGATCGGACAATTCGTGAATGCCTGTGGCCACTACGTCTTTGCCGCAGCCGGTCTCCCCCTGAATCAGTACCGACAGCTGACTGCCCGCAGCCCGGACTATCTGGGCGCGCAGCCGGGTCATGACGTCTGAGGTGCCAACGAGCGTATTGGCCAGAGTCTGGCTCTGTTTACGGACGGTTTCTGCGTCGTGCAGGGTGTCCAGGGATCGCTTGAGCAGGCGACGCTGCCAGACCTGGTCACGGCTCTGTAGCTGGGCGACCCATTGGTGTGTAAGCAACTGCAGCAGACCCAGATACAGAGGCTGGCCCACTATGCCGCTCCAGTCCGGTGCATTACGGCAGAGCACAAGTATGCCCAGGGTTCGACCATCATTTCCGCGCAGGGGTTCGAGCCACAGGGACTCGGGGCGTTTGCTGGCTTCGATGAGGTTCTGGAAGCCCGGGTGGTCCAGTCGGTGGCTTGCAGCCCGTGTGAGTTCGCGGGCTTTGCCGGTTTGCAGCAGGTGGGCGAAGGGGTGGCTGAAGTCGCCGCAATCGAATTCACCTTCCCCGGGCAGGGCACTGCAATGCAGGGTGCGGCCGCTGAGGTCGAGTTCGAGTGCCCAGCAGTGGGTCAGGCCGAAGGTAGTTTCCAGCTGTGTTGTGGCGGTTTTCAGCAAATCCGGCAGTGTGGGCTGGTGCGTCAGTGCGATAGCCAGTTCTATGCCGGTGTGCAGTTCCATCTGCATCCGTCCCATTCTTTATTCCCTTTTAATTCAGTTTCCCCGACCGCTCAGTAAGCTGTCCGGCCTCCCGCACACCACGGGGTTGAGCTTTCCAAAACACGCCGTGGATACGTCCCTGTAGGCTCCGCTCCGCCATCCATGGCTCCGCAGGGTTTTGGAAAGCTCAACCCCGTGGTGCGCTACGACTCTGGGAGCCTCAGCGCTAAGCCACTGTTCCAGTGAATTTATTGTCCTCGACAGCAAGTGTGACCTTGGTTACCGGCTCTTTTGCAGCGAGTTTCTCCAGCAACACCAGTGAGATCGGCGGCAACAACTCACCTTCAATGATCGATTCCAGCATACGTGCGCCGTTTTCGCTTCTTGTGGCGCGACTTCTTATGGCGTCTACCAGGCCTTCTTCCATCACTACTTCTGTGTGGTAACGGTCGCCGATTTGCCGGGCCAGGCGTTGCAGTTTGTCGCCAACGATGCGGTTGAGGGTGTCTTCGCCCAGTGGCAGGTAGGGCACCACTTCCATTCTTGCCAGCAACGCGGGTTTGAAGAAGTCGGCCAGTTCCGGGTACAGGGCTTCTTCGATTTTCTCCGGTTCCTCGGCGTGGCTGACGATGGTCTGGTAGCCGAGGTTGGAGGTGAGGAAGAAGACGACGTTTTTGCAGTCGATCAACCGGCCTTCGCCGTCTGCCAGTTCGCCTTTGTCGAAGGCCTGGTAGAACAGGTTGAGGACTTCCGGGTGGGCTTTTTCGACTTCGTCCAGCAGTACCACGGAATACGGCTTCTGACGGATGGCTTCGGTGAGGATGCCGCCTTCGCCATAGCCAACGTAGCCCGGGGGTGAGCCGATCAGGCGGGAGACGGTGTGTTTCTCCTGGTATTCGGACATGTTGATGGTGGTGAGGAACTGGCGGCCGCCATAGAGCAGTTCGGCCAGTTGGACCACGGTTTCGGTTTTGCCTACGCCGCTGGGGCCGACCAGCAAAAAAGCGCCCATGGGTCGGCCGGGGCGGCGGAGGTCGGCGCGGGCAGTGAGCAGGTGCTGGTGCAGGCAGTCGATGGCGGTGTCCTGGCCTTTGATGTGGGCTTGCAGGTACGCCGGCAAGTGGGTGATCTTTTCCAGTTCGTCGGTGGTCATGCTGTTGACGGGGATGCCGGTCCAGTCGGCGATGACTTCGGCAATCTGGCGGGCGTCTACCCGGGCGTGTACCAGGGGTTCATCGGCTTGCAGCTCGGCCAGTTCCTGTTCCAGGGCAGCGGCTTCGCTTTGCAGGCTGGGGTGTTCTTCCGGGCCGGGCTGTTCTGGCTGGGCCTGGGTGCTGGCTTGGGTGCCAGATTCGGTATCAGCTTCGTCTTGTGCAATGGCTTCCTGAACATCCGCTGGACTGAGTAGTTGTTCACGGATTTCTACAAGGCGAGCGACCAGTTCACGCTGGGCGTTCCAACGCTCTTCCAGTTCGGCGGCCTGTTCGTTCAGTTCGGCGATGCGCTGTTCCAGTTCGGCTTCCCGGTCTGTATCGACGCTCTGGCCGAGGGTGTGTTCCCGGTTCAGCAGTTCCTGCTCCATGGAGAGCTGGTGCAACTCGCTGCGCACGTGGCTGAGCTGGCGCGGTGGCGTGCTCAGGTTGAGGCTGACCCGGGCGCAGGCGGTGTCCAGTACGTCGATGGCTTTGTCCGGGAGCTGTCGGCCTGCCAGGTAGCGGGCGGACATTTCGGAGGCGGCTTTCAGGGCGCTGTCGGCAATGAGGACCTGATGGGCGTTTTCATAAACGGTGCGCAGGCCGCGGAGAATGTGTACCGCCTGTGCCGGGCTGGGCTCATCCAGGGCGACCGGTTGAAAGCGACGACTGAGGGCCGGGTCTTTTTCGAAGTATTTTTTGTACTCGCGCCAGGTGGTGGCTGCGATGGTGCGCAGTTCGCCACGGGCCAGGGCGGGTTTGAGCAGGTTGGCCGCGTCGGAGCCGCCTTCGCTGTTGCCGGCACCGATCAGGGTGTGGGCTTCGTCGATAAACAGGATGATGGGGGTGGCTGAGGCTTTTACCGCTTCGATCACGCCTTTTAAGCGCTTTTCGAACTCGCCTTTTACCGAGGCACCCGCTTGCAGTGCGCCCATGTCGAGAGTCCAGAGCTCTACGGTGTGCAGGCGCTCGGGCACTTCGCCGTTCACAGTGCGCAGGGCCAGGCCTTCCACGATGGCACTTTTGCCCACGCCGGCATCGCCCACGACAATGGGGTTGTTTTTGCGGCGACGGCAGAGGATGTCGATCATCTGGTCGATTTCTTCATCCCGGCACACCACCGGGTCCAGTTTTCCGCCACGGGCCAGAGCGGTGAAGTCGGTGGCGTAGCGTTTGAGCGGGTCCATATCCGCTTCGGCCTGGGGCGCGCCTGCCTCGCCCTGTGCCATGTCCGGGCGCTCGGTGGAGCCTGCAGTCATAGTGTCGAACTGGCGGCGCAGGTGTTCGCGGTTGATGTCCCGGAGTTGTTGGCTGACCTGGGGCATGAGGTAGCGATCGGCGTTCATCAGCAGGGCCAGGAAGATGGCACCGGAGCGCAGATCCCGATGCTCCAGCTCGGTGGAGGCCAACAGCCAGGCGTCCTGCAGCAGGTCAATCAGCAGCGGCGAGAACGACGGATAAGGCTCTGCAGTGTGCAGCTCGCCGTTCAGACTTTCGCCCACAATGGGCTGGAATTCCTGATGGTTAATACCCGCCTGTTCCAGTATCTGGCGCACGTCGGAAAACGGCGTTTCCAGAAGTTTGAACAGCAGGTGGGCCGGGGTGATTTCTGCCCCCTGACGGCTGATGCACAGGGCCGCGGAAGCTTCCAGGCTATTGCGGCAAATGTCGTTGAGGCGCCCGATGAGCGCCGGCAGTTCTACCCGAATCACAGTGATATCCTTATTTCGGTAGTTGTTCCAATACGCTGAGTACAACCCGGATGCGCTCTTCCAGCGCTGTGTTGTAAAGGCTGTATATGCCCACCATGGCCGCTGCAAACAGCCCGGCAATGCCCCACAGGGGCAAGCCAGTTCGCAGCCGGTTTCGGGCTGGTGTTACGTTGATCCGGGCGTCGGCCAGTGGCTGAGGGTCTGCGTCTTCTTTAAGCGACTGAAGCTGTTCATGAAGCCCGCGCAGAATCTGATCGTACTCATCACGGCCGTTTTCCATCACTTTGTATCGGCCTTCAAAACCCAGGCACAGGCACAAATAAATAAACCCGAGCATATCCCTGTAGCGCGCCGGCTCCTGCTCCATACGCGCGAGTATGGCGAACACCTTCTCGCCACCCCAGGTTTCGTTGTGAAAGCGCGATAATAATGAATGCTGCGACCAGACGCTGTGGGCACCCCACTCTGTGCCCAGCACTGCCTCGTCAATAAAGGCGCACAGCACGTAGCGATAGGCCACCAATGTCGCACGTTCATAACCCTGCTCAATCAGCTCCCCGTCGATGGTGGCCACGTCATCGACTACCTGCTGATAAAGATTTTCGACAGCCTGATAATCCGCCAGCCGGCGAATGCGGATAACCAGCCCCAACAAAGGGGTAGCCGCATCGGTGAGGCGGTTGTCTTCCAGGCCCCTGAGTTGAAACTGACTGTTGTTAAAATCACTACCCAATGCGCCATCTTGCGACTGACCCTCCGCAAACAACAGGTCACTGAATGCCATGATTTAACTCCTGATTGCCCAGAACTGCATTTCCAGCCCCGGGAAACTGCCCGCCACGTGGAAAGCAAAACCGCTGGCATTATCCAGCATCTGCCAGGCCTGGCTCTGATCGTCCAGCCGGAAGTACACAAACCCGGCGTGATACGGCAACTGGCGCGGTGCCACCGGCAGTGCAGACAGTGGTATACCCGGCAACTGCAAGCTGATGAGGTCGCGGATCTTTTCCACCGAGGCCACTTTGCACTGCTGAATGAACTGCTTGCGCAGGTCGTCCAGGGGCATGTCGGCCTTGACCGCCAGAATAAACTCGGCCCCCTGAATCAGCTGGCCGTCCTGAACCGGTGCGACCGTCAAACCGTACTGACGCTGCTGCAGCTGTATGGCCAGAGCGCGAGGCTCCAGCACTGTGCTCAGGGATTGCCGCAATACCTGCATTAAGGGCGCAAAGCAGTCCCCAGGCAGGTCATGGTCGTAGGCCGGGTACTCCGTGGGCAGCCGGCCCTCGTCGGTAAAGGTCACCAGCTCACCACACAATTCCAGCAACGCTTCAAATAACCGTTCCGGGTGCAACTGACGCAGACGGGCCAGGTGCATGAACCTCGGATGGGCCCGGTTCAGCATCTGCAACAGCATGAAATCGGCGACATCGGCGACGCCACCCTGCCCGGGCGCACCCACACGTTCTGCAATATTGAGTGCACGCTCGCGCATAAGGCCCGCCATTTCACCTACAAAACGCTGCAATCTGGGTGCTGACCGGACACTGAGCATGGTCGGTATGAAATTCGGATCCATCACCAGACTGCCATCGGGCCGTTTTTCCAGGATGCGACCAATGGCCAGCGCCGCGTAGGCACTGCGGTCCTCCTGTTCCAGCATCAGTCGCGGCGCTACCCGGGCCACGTCGATGGTGTGGGCGTCGCCATCGATAGAGTGCAGATCCCGGATTTCTGTGCTCTCGGCGCGGAACCGTCCGGCTACCGATGTCTCCGGCCATTCCACTTCCGCAAGACTGTCACTGCCAAGAGGCAGGGCCAGGTACACAACCTGATTCGCCACAGACGCATCGGTAATCTCCAGAGGCTCTGGCATCACATCATCCTGGGGCAGGTTGAAGCGGGTGCCATCAGGGAACAGGCCACTGGCCCGTACCAGGCCCACACGCCCGAAGCTCAGGTATTCCGCGTTCAGTTCCAGATCGCTGAACCCGTAGAGGTAATCCGAAACCGCCAGAGACCGCTCGTTGATCTGGTGTTCCAGATACCGTTGCTGCTGCTGGAAGTGCTGGGGTTTGATAAACAGACCATCACTCCAGACGACTCGATTTGTAACTGCCATCAGCTTTCTTCCGACCGTTTGAGTTGCACTTCCCTGTCCCGCAGGTTCACCAGAAGATGGTAACGACCGCCCACCGGGTCTACCTTGACCACTTTTTTCCACTGGGACAGGTTTGGATAGGCGTAGAATGCAATCACGCCCACAAACCGGGTGTCTTTACTGATCTCGAACGGCTCCACAAACTTGAACTGCCCGGGCACCAGGGTGTAATCGCTATGGTCGATGTAGTTCCGTCCAAGGGCGTCTTCCAGGTTGTTCAGCAGCTGATCAAAATCACCGGCCATCAACAGGGAGCTGTCCCGCATCTCAATAATCTGAAACGCAATGGGTGTGGGCGCCAGGGATTCGTTCGGGTTTACCCCAGGCTCTGCAATCATGGTCAGATCCACCTGACTGGGAAGATCTTCCGGGTAACCCACCGGAATATCCGGGTCCCACAATACTTTTGCGGTTTTGGTCACGGCGTTATAAGGCGTGCTGCAGCCCGCCAGTACAAACATCATCGCGACTGTCATTGTCAGCAAATTCCATTTGCAGGTGTTCACAACAGGTTCTCCCTTTGTAGTTGACGCAGATGCTGGTCGTAAGCCTGATCAAACACTTCCTGAAACAGGCGCTCGAAACCCTGCTGACGACTCGATTTCAGTTCCCGGTAATAATGCCGGTACATCTCCCAGGCCCAACGGCCTTCATCTTCATCCGGCTGCAGGCCACGACGGTAACCATGAAACCGGCGCAGCAAAGCTTCCGGTGAAAATGCGTGAAGAATGGCATCCAGTGCTTCACTGATGGCCGCGCTCGTGGCCTGCTGGTGATGGTTCAGGCTCTGCAGGCTTTCCTGCACAGCGGCGGGCGCCGACAAATGCACCGGGCTGCGCTGGCTGGCGAAGAGGGTCTGTACGGTTTCCTCGTAATCGCCCCCAAGTCGCAAGGGGTTGTCTTCAATGGGCTGCAGCCGTGTACGCAAAGCCTGATGCCGGCTGTCTTCGCCCTGGTGCAGCGCCAGCAAGCCTTCAATTGTCGCTTTCAGGGTTTGCCCGGTTTCTTCCAGAAACAACTGCATACCGTCGCTGTCGGCAAAGCTGAGCCTGGCCTCCATACCCTGCATCAGCGGGGTCGCGCTGACATGTTTACGGCTCTGATCATGCCGCGGAGCGTGGTGTTCGTCAGTGCCCGGCGCCTGTGTACGGGTGTGTGACATCCTGTCGGTCTCTCCTTGTTGCACCGGGAGGCCCATGGCCACGTCGCGATTTTCCCGGTACTCATTTGTTACCCTGGTTTCCGCCGCAAACCAGGCTTGTTCGCTCGCCATCAACGCACACTCTTCTTCATCGACGCGGGCCGGTTGCTCCTGCCAGGGCATCATTGGGTCCGCGCTGATGGTTTCTGCTTCCGCCGCTGCCAGCCCTTCAAGTGGTTCAGTGATCTGTAAATGGTCGTCGCTGGCTGCCGCCCGCGCCAGCTCGCTTTCTTCCGCATCCACAAGTTTTCTGTCTTCTTCGGCCGCCGGATACTGTGGCTCCTGTCCTTCCGTCCGAGCTGAACGCTCGTCTGCCATCAGCTCGGCCCGGATGCGATATCGGCCAATACTGACGGTATCGCCCTGTTTCAGCCGGGCCCGGCGACCACGCCCCACAGGCTGAGCTGCACTGTTGATGTAGGTGCGGCCACTACGATCAATCAGGCAGAAGTCCCCATCAAGAAAGCGTATTTCTGCATGCCCCGGCACAGCACCCGTGCGATATGCTGACAGTTGCCAGGTATCACTTTCGGCTGTACCTATGGAGCCTCCCCGGGGACCAAAACTGTGCTCAACACCGGCCCCGATGCGTGCAGTACCGGGGTTGGTAACCGTCAGTTTCAGTGTCGCTGGCTGCCGCTCGTCCATGATTGCATTCCTTTTCATATTAACGGCGTATCTGAATCCGCACGGCCGGCCGGAGCCTGGATTTCTCGGGTGTCACAAACGAGTTCCAGCCCAGCCGCACCTCGGCACCCAGCTGCATCGGCCGAATATCCTGACTTCGCATCTGCAGCTCCAGGTCATAGGCCAGTTGCTCCCGGGTAACGAACTCCACCAGTTTTACCAGGCGCTGGTGATCCTGCCCATTGGGCAGGAAGTCGGCAAAGCGCTGACGACTGAGGTTGCGGATACGCAGTATGAACTTGCCACTACGATCACGAACCTGAGAACCCACCAGTGTGTCATTGCCCAGAGTGGCGTTATTCCGGCCAAGGCGCGTTTGCTGCTCCTCGCCAATAGCCACCTTACGCAGAACCCATTGCTCAATGCTGACATCGTCCAGATCGAAACAATGGGCCACTATGCCGCTGACTACCTCGGGAGACCGGCTGCGGCCGGCCATCAGCCCCGAATACGCCAGCATTTTTGACCAGTTAACCGGGGTGGCGTCCCGCAAACGACTGTCGCCAAGACCTATCAGTGCGTAAACAAGGTCGGAAAAACCATCCGCAGCACCCGGACGAAAGCGCACGTAGTAGCGGTATTTTCGCCATGACCGGTGAAACAAAGTGACCAGCCGATGATTGAAAAAATCCAGAAAGTGGCGCCGCACACCAAGATCCTGACCGGCCTCCCAGGCCAGATCTTCAAGGTAATAACCGGGCAGCGGCGACTGGGAACCATGCAGGCCCAGAAAGCTCACCTCCATCTGATACGATCCGTGCTCATGCTCCGGCGACAAGGCAGAAACCACATCGCTGCCGGGAAACCCGAGCCCTGCAGATGAGGAAAAGCGGATACGTTCCTGACATGCCTGGCTGTCCCGGTCACCTTCCAGGTCGTCACCATGGTGCCGATGAATCAGATCCACCAGCTGAAAAAAACTGTAGCGCCGCGCATTGCCCAGAACGGGTTGCAGACCGGCTACATCAGCGGCTGCTGACCTTGCTGTAACGTCCATGTATACCGTTCCTGATTGTCTGTATTCACCACTTCCAGTTGGTGAAATGCGTTGATACTGGCATAAAGTGCAAAAAACTGGCTGAGTACGGTGCCGAACAGGTACAAATCTCCTTCCGAGGCAAAGGCCTGCTGGTCCAGCTTCATCACCGAACGAATGCCCCGCACCGGCAGTCCCCGGATCATCTTGTCCACCGGGTTGGTTTCGATGGCGCTGATCCCCGCCAGCCGCTTCTGGGACACCCGCTCCGCCTGGCGATCCACCAGCGCACGGAAGTCATACACCCGCAGCACGGTGCGCAAAGCATCCACATCCAGCATGGAGAGGTAGTTCAGCGACAGATTGGAAATCAGTGTCCACAACAGACTGCCATCGAGGGTCGGCCTCAAGGTAGCGGTAGGACGGGTGATATTACTGAACGAGGCAAACGCCGGCGTGGTTTCCGTCGCCATGCACACCTCACCCACCGCCAGTTGCTGGGGCAGCTGCCGGTTGGTGCAGGTCAGCGTCAATGAAATCGCTTCCTGACGATCCATGCACTCGGATTCGTCACCCCGAACAAACGACATATAGTGATCAAACCCGTCGCCGCGCACGCTATCCTTCGCCCGAACCCGGTAATACAGCGCCGTGCGACCACGGTCCCGCTCAACCTCATGCTGAAAACTTTCAAACGCCGTATAAAGCCGACGCTCGCCGCGCCCGGAACGACCTTCCAGCCAGCCTTCCACCTGTTCAACACTGAACACTTCAAAATGATCCGGCGAGCGGCTGGATGCCAGAACCCGGTATTCCGTCTGACGCCCATTCAGATCCACCGGCTCGCCCTCATGGGTAAACAGATTCACCGCCGGGGTGCAGTAAAGCTGCATATTCTCCGCCCGAACCCGCGCATCCGGCGGCAGAATCCGGCTGAAGTGGAAACGTAAGCTGATCTCATCCGCCTGGACCGCCGGTAAGCGGTTTTTTAGTCCAGTGATGTCTACAAACCGGAACGCTTCGGGAAAACTCAGGTATTCCTGCAAAATCCGGTAACCGGAGTAGGCGTTCTTGGGATAAGGCAAAAGCGCTTCGTCGCTGGCGAAGCCGACTGGTTTCAGGAGCGAAGTTGGCAGGCTGTACACCGATTCCCCGACCACCAGTTCCATGCGAGTGAGATAGTGGTTCAGCCAAAGATAAAGCGTTTCAGCCGTGTGGTTATCCCCACCCAGATAGAAGCGTAAGCTATCAAGATCCAGGGCACTTAGTGGCTGATCTGTATGCAGCGCCAAATCGACTGTCATCGACGACACTTCCCGTGAATGCTCAGCGTGAGCATCCGCCACACTGATCGGAAAAACATCCACTGCCCGGCAGGTACGAAACCGGCACTGTGTTTGGCGTGTAGAGTCGCCCAATGGCCTGCTCTTGATTTCGGTATGACGCTCAACCCGCTGCCTTTCACTGATCGAATGCAACTGCGGATCAAACCGCATAATGGTGCAGCTGGGAACTGGCCGCAGGTAATTCGGCCACAGCATGTTCAACAGCGAATGCGTTAACTCCGGAAACTCGTCTTCGACTTTTTCACGCAGTTTTCCGGTGAGAAACGCAAAGCCTTCCAACAAGCGCTCAACATCGGGATCGGTGCTTTGCTCCGACAAGAATCGGGTAAGCTGCGGGTGCGCCTCAGCAAATTCTCGCCCCTGCAATCGCAGAAAGCTCAACTCATCCCTGTAAAATCGGTTTAACTTCATACAACTACCGCTTCCTTGGGAGTATGATCCGGTCGGTATACTTTTCGTTACATCACTCGGTAGTAACGTTTGTCATCCAGTAATAAATCTATAGTTGTTTTGTCGTCTTTTGCGCCGACATTCAGGTAGACCGTCACCTGAAACCGAAGCTGCAAAGGATCCGGCCCCTGAGGCAAAGCAACCACATCCACCCGCTTTACTCTGGGTTCGTACTTTTCAATGCATTGCCGAATCGCACTGCGGATCTGGATACTCAGGTCGTGGGTACCCAAAGTGGCGTCGTTAAAATCCAGCAACCCCAGTTCCGGCGCACAGGCACTGTTGCCGGGGTGTGCATTGAGCAGTCTTACCAGATGGCGCTTGATGGAACGCACCACATGGGTTTCTTCGCCCATGCCCTGCCCGTCCGGAGCGGCAGCCTGCTCTAATCGTTCGAACAGGCTGCCTGCCGTAGCTTGCGCGTCACCACTGAACACGGATTAATCCTTGTCCAGACGGCCTACCAGTGACAGCTCGAAATTGGCGCCCATGTATTTGAAGTGCGGACGCACAGCCAGGGATACCTGGTACCAGCCCGGATCGCCTTCCACATCGGAAACCGTTACCTGAGCGGCGCGCAACGGACGACGGCTGCGCACTTCTGCAGGCGGGTTTTCCTGGTCAGCCACGTACTGACGAATCCAGGTGTTCAGCTCGCGCTCAAGATCCTGTCGCTCTTTCCAGGAACCAATCTGCTCCCGCTGCAGCACCTTGATGTAATGGGCCAGGCGGTTAACGATCATCATGTACGGCAACTGGGTACCCAACTTGTAGTTGGTTTCCGCTTCTTTGCCTTCCTTGGTGTTCGGGAACTGCTTGGGCTTTTGTACAGAGTTGGCGGAGAAGAAAGCTGCGTTATCACTGCCCTTGCGCATGGTGAGGGAGATAAAGCCTTCGTCGGCCATTTCGTATTCACGACGATCGGTGATCAGCACTTCAGTGGGAATCTTCGCTTCCAGTTGGCCGAAGGATTCGAACATGTGCACCGGCAGGTCTTCCACCGCACCGCCGCTTTGTGGGCCGATGATGTTCGGACACCAGCGGTATTTGGCAAAGCTTTCGGTCAGGCGTGTGGCGAGCAGGTAGGCGGTGTTTCCCCACAGATAATGTTCGTGATCGCCGGAGACATCTTCTTTGTAATTGAAGCTGCCGACCGGGTTTTCGGTGGGATCATAAGGCACCCGCAACAGGAATCGAGGCGAAGTCAGGCCCAGGTAACGGGCGTCTTCGGATTCGCGCAGGGAGCGCCACTTGGCGTATTTTGGGCCTTCAAAAACAGCTTTCAGTTCCTTGATGGCCGGCAGTTCCTGGTAGCTGTCTACACCAAAAAACGATGGCGCAACCGACGACAGGAAAGGCGCATGGGCCATAGCCCCCACAGATGATACGTACTGCAGCAGCTTCATGTCCGGGGTGGATGGTGTGAATGCATAGTTACCCACAACAGCCGCCACCGGCTCGCCGCCGAACTGGCCGTATTCCGTTGAATAAATATGCTGATAGAAGCCTGTCTGGGTTACGTCGGGAGCAAACTCGAAGTCTTCCAGCAGCTCATTCTTGGTAGCATGCAGAATATCGACTTTGATGTTTTCACGAAAATCCGTGCGATCAACCATCAGCTTGAGGCCGCGCCAGGAGGATTCCAGTTCCTGCAGTTTCGGTGCGTGCAGAATTTCATCCATCTGGGCGCTGATTTTCCGGTCCAGCTCAACCACCATCTGGTCTACCAGAGCCTTGTTGACCGGCTGACCCTTCTCTTCACTTTTGAGCAGGTTAGCTATAAACGTCGCAACGCCTTTGCGCGCCACATCATAGCCTTCATCAGCCGGAGCCATGCGACTGTTGGCCATTACCTGGTCGAGCAGGGAGCCTTCCGTGACAGATTCGGCGGCAGCGGATTGTTGCGCAGCAGTATCAGACATACCACATCCTTTCAGTACGTGAATGATAATAAGGGGTGTGCACCGCGTCCGGCGGTGGTATTTCTTTAATCGTTGTCTGTCGCCAGATCCAGCTCAGACAACAGGGTTTCCCGGGCTTCGTCGTTATCCAGCAGTTCCTGTAGCTTGGACCGGAATGACGGCACATTACCCAGGGGCCCTTTGAGGGCGACAAGCGCTTCCCGCAGCTCAATGAGCTTCTTCATCTCGGGAACCTGACGGGCAATGCTGTCGGGTGAAAAATCATCCAGAGTCTGGAACTCGAGGTTGACGGGCAATTCCTCGGCCTGTTCTTCCAGCTGGTTGGATACGGTGGTGGATAGCGTAAGATCTGCTTCTTTCATGACAGAACGGAAGTTGTTCTTGTCCACGGAAATGGCCTTACGTTCCTCGATGGGGGTTTCTTCAGCATGTCCCTTGAAATCGCCTACTACAAACATTTTCAGCGGCAGTTCAGTTTCAGCCTGCTGATCTCCGGTGGCGGGGACATACTTGATATTGATGCGTTCTTTTGGCGCGACGGAACCGTCTTTGGACGACATGGCTTGCTCCCTGTGCAAATCATTTGCAGTTGTTCAATCCTTTATGCATACCTTCCTGGCACGCAACGGCGGAACTGTACACAGGCAGACCGGATTTCTCAAGCAAATTCTGGCCAGTTTTAGCGCGAACTGTGCGCCCGGGCAAACTTTTGCCAACGCATCTGTTATTAAAGGCAGGCTTATGACCTACTCGCCACAGTAACCGGAAAATCGGTCAATGACGCCGGTCAGTGTCATGGCTATACTCCGAAAAAACCCGACAGTACGTCACGAGTTCTGATAAAAACCAAGGAGAAGACTGAAATGAGCGATTTGAAAACCAGATTCGATGAGGCCGTCAATTACATTCAGACTGCGGAGGGTGATTTCAAACCCTCCAACGAACTGAAGCTGGAGTTCTATGCCCTGTTCAAACAAGCTACCGAGGGCGACGTATCAGGCAAGCGCCCGGGTATGATGGACTTTGTAGGTCGCGCCAAGTACGACGCCTGGGAGCAATACAAGGGCATGTCAAAGGATGAGGCCATGCAGAAATACATCGACAAACTCGAGGCCCTGAAGTAACCCCTGCATTCTGTTCCCGGCGGCCCCGCACGGGCCACCATGGGTCGATGCTTCAGTGTTCGGTCATCTTCACATTGTGCGTCTCATATGTGCGGTTTTCAGGCGGGCGTATCACATAGTTGTTACTGTGAGTCTGTCCGGGAACCGACTTGGGGTTGCTGAAGCGGAACTCCACCGGTATTTCCGAACGCCCGAGGTCGGTGCGACTGTCACCAGGCTCAAGCACCAATGGGTTCAGGTAAACGTTATCCTTGCCCGCCGGCTGCACCGGAACACCTTCCGCCGGCTCGGTCAGACCGCCTTCAATCGCCGTTTCTGAAAGAGACGCCTCAGCAAGCGCGCGAAATGAAATGGTATCCGGTGTCGAGCGCGGCTCAACCGCAACCCCCCGGCTTTCTTCAGGGCTGGTCTGGGAGCGTGCGGTTCCTGCTATCATAAACAACAGAAAGAGCGCAGTAAAAGTCACGGGGCATGAGCATACGGCCGATCCGGCAAGACGATTCAAGACATTCATGGCATCCTTCCTGGTCCAGGACACGCACTCCGAAGCGTGTTATTTTTTGATCAGTTTATCGCCAAAGCAACCGCGCTTCCCGGAATTCTGGCTACTTTGTGATCACCATCACTGGAATGCCCTCTATTTCTTCGTACGAACAGGAGCAGCCTTGAGAACACCTCTTATTACCCGGCAGGGCTACAATGACCTGCAAAATGAGCTTGAGCAACTCTGGCGGTTTGAGCGTCCCGAGACCACTAAAAAGGTTTCATGGGCAGCCAGCCTCGGGGATCGCAGTGAAAACGCCGACTACCAGTACAATAAAAAACGACTGCGTGAGATTGACCGCCGGGTGCGCTACCTGAGGCGTTGCCTGGACAGGCTCAAAGTCATTGATTACAGCCCCGAGCAGGAAGGTAAGGTGTTCTTCGGCGCCTGGGTCGAAGTTGAAAATGATGCGGGCAAGACCCTGACCTTCAGAATTGTCGGCTACGACGAGATCTTTGACCGCACGGACTATATCTCCATCGATTCACCGATGGCGCGTGCTCTGCTGAAAAAACAAGTGGATGACGAAGCCGAGGTGCGAACAGAAGCCGGCGTGACCACCTGGTACATCAATGCCATCAGCTACGACACTTAGCATGTCAGGCTGTGGGAGCAGGCCCGGACAGAAAAAAACCCCGTAAAAACGGGGTAAGGCTAGCGCTGTGCTGGGAGGGAGAAACATGCCATGTTCAATGCCTGTTTCTGTTTACACTACCCATTATCCACAGAGGATATTACCGGGCCGTTGCCGCGGCGTTACCGTTTGGTAGGGTGCACTGCCCGGGCTGGCAGAAAATTAGGTTGTACACTCTAGCGAGCACCGCTAGCGTACGGGTATCCACTTTTTTCAGAAGCTTCCAGCAACGGAGATAGCAGAATGAACGCACAAAAGCTGATGGACAGGGCTCTCGAGGGCGTTGATGCTCTGGGATACCGCCTTGATCAGATGGGCATTACCAGCAAGATTAATCGCCATAATATTGCCGCCTTTCTGATGACAGAACAGAAGCACCTTGAAGGCGAATGGGACAGCCTTCAGGTTCGCCTCAACCTTCATCGCTGCCGGTTTGAAAGCATCACCCGGGAATTTGAAAACCGTGCCAATGCCCTGGCCAGGCCGGTAATGTCACAGGTCAGCCGGTTTCGTCCCGGTGTCAGCTGACTCTGGCTGAGCCGGCTCTGCCTGGGTTGCCCTGATACGCTTTGGTACCAGGGGCAGGGCTGGCATATGTACCGCAATTGTCAGCCCTGGCGGCTGATGTTCGGGGTAGGTGTCGCTCAGTATAATCCGGCCGTTATGTACCTCTGCAACAGCACTGACCAGGCTCAGCCCAAGCCCGTTGCCAGGAAGAGAGCGGCTCTTGCCAACCCGGTAAAAGCGCTGGAATACCTGATCTTTCTCATCATCCGGAATGCCGATACCACTGTCTCTCACCTCAAAAACAACCTCATCACCCTCTTTACGCACAGCCACCCCAACCGTGCCCTGCTCCGGGGTATATTTAATGGCGTTATCAATCAGGTTACTGATCATCTGAAATAACAGATCCCGGTCGCCTTCAATAACCGCACCTGCCGCAAGCGATTGCTCGAACGTCTGCTCCTTGTCCTCCGAAACCGCCTCATAAAGCTCACAAGCATCCGATACCAGCTCATCCAGGGCAACCCGCTTCATATCAGCTGAGCTTCCCTTGGTCTCCAGGCGTGCAATCCGCAGTAATGCGTTAAAGGTTGCCAGCAGCTGATCCGCTTCTGCAACCGCCCGGCCCGCATGCTCACGGGCAGCGTCGTTATCCACAGACATCAGGGTGTTTTCAAGCTGGTTACGCAGACGCGTGAGGGGGGTACGAAGATCGTGTGCAATGCTGTCGGACACATGCCGTATGCCTTCCATCAGGTAAACAATCCGGTCCAGCATCTGGTTCAGGTTTTCTGCAAGCTGATCAAAATCATCCTCTGTGCCGCGGGTGGGAATGCGCAGGGAGAGGTGCCCGTTCATGATCCGTCGGGAGGTATTGTTGATGATTTCAATGCGTCGCGTGGTACTGCGACTCATCAAAAAGCCGCCAAGCAGGGCCAGGGCCAGGGTGATTCCCATACCCCAGTTGATCGCCGTTTCAATCACGCGCTTAAGACTGGTCAGCTCGTCAACATCGCGACCAACCAGCAGTCTCAGTCCGCCCTGAACCTCAAAAATACGTGCCCGGGCCAGCCGTTCCGGGCCCGACCAACCAACATCAGAGCTGAGAGTGAAATTGATCCAGCCACTCTCCGTCCGGCTGCCCTCAGGCCAGGTTTCTATATTCCCGGCCAGTTTCAGAAAATCTTCAGTGGTGAGCAGATAAATGGTTTTGGCGTTGGGGTCACGGGCGACCCGCTCACGGATAATCGTGATCAGGCCGTTTACACCCCGTCCCCGGTACTGCTCCGCTAAGCCGGCGATCTCCGCTTCAATTGTCTCGTCGGTCTGAGCGGTCATGAAACCGGCTGTGCGCCAGTATATAAACGCCAGCAACAGGAATACCGAGGTGGCAAACACCACCATGTACAGCAATGCAAGCTGAAAGGACGATGTCCTGAGCTGGCTAAGCAGTTTCACGCAACATGTACCCTGCACCCCGGATAGTTTGCAGTAGGGGCGTCTCGAATTCCTTGTCAATCTTGGCCCGAAGACGGCTGATGTGTACATCGATGACGTTCGTCTGGGGGTCAAAGTGATAATCCCAGACTTTTTCCAGCAGCATGGTCCGGGTGACCACCTGCCCGGCATTACGCATCAGATACTCCAGTAGCCGGAACTCCCGGGGCTGAACATCAATGTTCTGACCAGAGCGTTTAACCGTTCTGGCCAGCAGGTCCATTTCCAGATCTGCAACCCGCAGTACGGTTTCAGTTTCCGCTGACTGGCGGTTCCGACGCACCAGCGATTCAATCCGGGCCAGAAGCTCAGTGAAAGAGAAAGGCTTGGTCAGATAGTCATCACCGCCACCCCGCAGGCCTTCCACGCGATCATCAACATCACCGAGAGCACTCAGGATCAGTACCGGCACCTGGTTGCCCGTGGCGCGCACCGTTTTAATGATTGACAGTCCGTCCATGCCCGGGAGCATGCGGTCGACAATCATGATGTCATAATCTTCACTGGCTGCCATCATCATGCCGTCCTTACCGTCAGCGGCATGATCAACAACAAAGTCCGATTCTTTCAGTCCTTTTACCAGATAGTTTGCTACGTCCTGATCATCTTCGATTACCAGCGCTTTCACCGGAACCCCTCCTGAGACAAATTACATTAACAACAGAGTACGAGTAACTTGGGACAGCGGCCAGTTACGATCTTGTAAGAGGGTGTCGCAAACAGCGACGGTCGCCCATAACAAAAACGCCACCCACCTATGCGGTGGGTGGCGTTTCAACCAGACTCACTCCGGACCCCGGATATCAGGCGGCCTCTGCCATCTGGAGACGGATCTTTTTCATTGCGTTTTTTTCAAGCTGACGAATTCGCTCAGCCGATACGCCGTACTTATCCGCCAGCTGATGCAGTGTTGCTTTGCTTTCAGACAACCAACGCGCTCGCAGGATGTCCTGGCTGCGTTCATCAAGCATACCCAGCGCCTGCATCAGGCGTCCGTTGGAATCCTCTGTCCAGTCTGCATTTTCAAGCTGAACCGCGGGATCACTGCGACGGTCTTCCAGATAATAAGCAGGCGACTTGTAAGCGGTGTCGTCGTCATCATCCATCGGGCCATCAAACGCCGCATCATGGGACGCCAGACGGCCTTCCATTTCCCGCACAACCCGCGGCTCTACACCCAGGTCTTCTGCGACTGCATTAAGTTCGTCGTGGTTCAGCCACGCCAGCTTTTTCTTCTGGCTTCGCAAGTTGAAGAACAGCTTGCGCTGAGACTTTGTGGTTGCCACTTTCACAATGCGCCAGTTACGCAGGATAAACTCGTGGATTTCGGCCTTGATCCAATGCACTGCAAACGACACCAGCCGTACACCGTACTCTGGATTAAAGCGCTTGACCGCCTTCATCAGGCCAACGTTACCTTCCTGAATCAGGTCAGCCTGAGCCAGCCCATAGCCGGAATAGCTGCGGGCTATGTGAATAACAAACCGCAAGTGGGACAGCACCATCGTACGGGCTGCCTCCACATCTTCATCATAATGAAGACGGTGTGCCAGTTCTTTCTCTTCTTCCACGGTCAGTACCGGAATGCGACTGGCGGCTTGTATGTAAGCCTCTAGGTTGGCACCCGGAACCATTCTTTCGATGAGCTGTAAGCTCGTACCCATGCTATAACCTCCGAACCTGACGGTCGTATAATACGGCGAATAATAATTAGACCGCCAGATACCCTGAAAGTTCCTGAATTTCCTGAGAAAACGCGCTGAAACAACACAACAGGAAACCCACTCTGACTTTTCTGTCTCCAACCTATCCTGAAGCAGCTCAATGCTTCAATACGGTTTTACCGCGACTCGCGGTCAACCACCGCCAGCTATTTCACCCGGCTCTATATCATCCAGGTGCCGCTTAACCGCAACCCAGGCACCCAGCCAGCCTAGCAGCATGGCTGCAATAATCAATAAAAACACCCCGCCAATGCCCAGACTGCTCAGCGAGAAATCACTGCGATACAGCCTGGCAAGGTGTTCAATGGGCCCGTTAAGCCACCATGACGACAACAACAGCAGAAACCAGGCGACGATTCCACCTCCCAGGCCGAACCAGGTGCCGGTGTATAAAAACGGCCTGCGCACAAAACCATCGGTACCCCCCACCAGCTTAGCCACCAGAATTTCATCACGGCGACTTTCAATAGAGAGCCTGACGGTATTACCAATCACCAGTACGACGGCCACAGCGAGTAGTGTGGCCAGTGCCCAAACGGCCCGTGCCAGCAATTCTGTCATGGCATTCAGCCTCTGCAGCCAGCCAAGGTCCACCTGTACTTGCTCAACACCTTCCAGGCCTTCAATAAAGGTTACCAGCCCGGCCACTCCGTCGGCAGATCTGGCATCCTCTTCAGGTGTGATCACCAGTGTATGGGGTAACGGGTTGCCTTCCAGGTAGTCCAGAGCATCCTCAAGCCCGGAGGATGCGCGAAACTCGGCCAGAGCCCGATCCCGGGGAATCAGCTCCACCCCGGCTACACGGCTGTCGGCATCAACGTCGCTCACCAATCCCCGGGCATGCTCAAGACTGGTTTCCAGCGACATGTAAGCGGTCACCCGGGCGCTGCTTTCCCAGCCTGCGCTCACCCCCTGAAGACTGACCAAAAGCAGCATGAGTGCCACAGGCAGCGCCAGGGCAACACCCATCACTGTCCAGGTCATCAGGCTGGCTACTGGTGTCCGCCACAGGCGCAGAGCACTGTCGCGAGCTACTTTGCGATGATGAGTGATGTAGGTTTCAGCCTGTTCCCGCCAGGGTGCGCTGGAAACCCGGGCGCCCCGGGCCGTGTTCGGCTTGCGGGATCTGGCGGTCGGATCAGCGGCCACGGGCGCCTCCCTGCAGCGGGGAACCGCCGGCAATCAGGTTACCGTGGTCCAGAGTCAGGGTACGCCGGCCCATTTCACTGATCAGGGTAAGGTCGTGGCTGGCAATCAACACGGTGACCCCCACCTGACTGAACTGAGCAAACAGGTTCATGATATCTGCAGACAGGTCCGGGTCCAGGTTCCCTGTAGGCTCATCCGCCAGCAGCAGTGGCGGTTTGTTTACAACCGCACGGGCAATACCGACGCGCTGCTGCTCACCACCCGACAGTTGCAGGGGATTCATCTTTTCTTTGCTGAGCAGACCCACCTTATCCAGGGCCGCGCGCACACGGCGACCCACATCCCGGGGTGAAACCCCCATGACCTCCAGTGGCATGGCGATGTTCTCGAACACTGTCCGGTCGAAAAGCAACTGGTGATTCTGGAACACTACGCCTACATGTCTGCGAATATAGGGAATCTGCCGCTTCGGCAAGCGGTTTAGCAGCTGGCCGCCAACAACGACTTCGCCGGCGCTGGGGCGCTCCATAACCATAATCAGTTTCAGCAGCGTACTTTTCCCTGCCCCGGAGTGTCCGGTCAGAAATGCCAGCTCGCCCCGGCCCAGATGAAAGTTCACCTGGCGCAGGGCGGTATGATCACTGTCATACCGCTTGGTTACTTGACGGAATTCGATCATGGCGGGCTACAACTCCGCAACGCCGGCCGGCTCAATGATTTAATCAGCAAACAAGGCATCCACAAAGGTTTCCGCATCAAAGCTGCGCAGGTCATCGACCTGCTCACCCACACCGATGAAGCGGATGGGAAGCTGCAATTGGCGGGCAATAGCGAACACTATGCCGCCTTTTGCGGTACCGTCCAGTTTCGTTAAGGTAATACCACTCACGCCCACGGCTTTCTGGAACACCTGGGCCTGGCTCAGGGCATTCTGGCCTGTACCGGCATCCAGCACCAGCATCACTTCGTGGGGTGCAGTGTCGTCCAGTTTTTTCATAACCCGGACTACTTTTTCCAGCTCGCTCATCAGGTTATCTTTATTCTGCAGCCGACCGGCCGTATCAGCAATCACCACATCCACTTCGCGGGATTTTCCGGCCTGGATCGCATCAAAGATCACCGACGCGCTATCAGCACCTGTGTGCTGAGCTATGACCGGAACATCATTACGCTCGCCCCAGACCTGCAGCTGCTCAACCGCAGCGGCGCGGAATGTGTCCCCTGCTGCCAGCATCACAGACTTGCCCTCGCTCTGGAACTTCTTGGTAAGTTTACCGATGGTCGTGGTTTTGCCTACACCATTTACGCCCACCATCAGGATAACGTAAGGCGTTTTTGAAGAGTCCAGGGCCAGCGGTGCGGTCACGCCTTTCAGCAAACCATGTAGCTCGTCACGCAGTGCCTGGCGCAGGGCATCGCCATCTTTCAGCTGGTTGCGTTGCAACTTGTCGGTGAGAGACTCAATGATTTCCGAGGTGGCGGTTACGCCCACATCCGCCATCAGCAGTGTGGTTTCGATCTCTTCCAGCAGGTCTTCATCGATTTTCTTTCCAACAGAGAAAAGGTCTGCCATGCCACCTGTCAGACTGGCACGGGTTTTCCCCAGACCCTGTTTGATGCGCTCAAATACACTGAGTTGAGGTTCTGGTTCTGGTTCTGGTTCTGGTTCTGGTTCTGGTTCTGGTACAGCTTCCGGCTTTTCAGGGGCGGGCGCTTCCTCCTCAGCCGCTGCGACGGGGGCCGGGCCTTTTCTGGCCTCCGGCTTGCGCTGGGGCACAGGTTTTGGCCGCGGTATCCGGCGGCGGTTACTGGCCACATCCAGAACAAAGACGAGAAAAAGAAGGGCCAAAAGGCCGACTGAAATCCACTCTGCCATCATAAAGTTATACCATCAGTCTGATTGGGCGGGACAAATAAAAGCGATATTCTATCAGACTGTCCCCGGGAAGTGAGTGACATGCATTAACATCGTGGGCCTGGTTTCCGCTAAAATGCACCGTCTCATACGCAATCCGGAGCTATTGGCATGCCACGCAGAAAACCCTCAGGTCCGCCGTTATCAGGCAAAGCATCGGGCAGAGGTGCCCGGCACCCGGGAGCTGGCGGCGAGTTGCGTATTATTGGCGGTGACTGGCGCAGCCGAAAGCTCCGCTTCCCGGATGCAGGCGGGGTCCGTCCATCTCCCGCACGCACCCGTGAAACCCTGTTTAACTGGCTTGCCTATCATCTCCCCGGCCGTGACTGCCTTGATCTTTTTTCCGGATCCGGTGCACTGGGGCTGGAAGCTCTCTCCAGAGGTGCCGCCCGGACCACGTTTGTGGACAACAATGCGGCCCTGGTTCAGGCACTGAGAACGAACCTCAGACTGCTTGGCTCCAGTACCGGCACGGTCGAGTGCGCCAGCGTAGAAGCCTACCTGAGCCGCCCTCCACAACAGCCATTTGATATTGTCTTCATGGACCCGCCATTCCGGCAGAACTGGCTGCCAACCCTGCTACCGCTGCTGGACTCGAATGGTTGGATAAAGCCTGGCGGCTGGGTTTATCTGGAGCGTGAAGCCGATCGCCAGGTCCCCGACGTGCCGGCAAGCTGGCACCTTCATCGCGAGAAAACAGCGGGTCAGGTAACCTATTCTTTATACCGGACAGCTGTTTTGAGCGGAGACACCCCCTGAATGCCCGAATTACCCGAAGTTGAGACCACCAGACAGGGCATAGAGCCCTACTGCGAAGGCCATTCCATTGACCGGATTACTGTTCGTGACAGCCGGTTACGCTGGCCGGTCCCCGACGACCTGGCTGAGCAGATGCAGGGCAGGACCGTTAATGCTGTCGACCGGCGCGGCAAATATCTGCTGCTCAGATTCGACCATGGCACGGCGATCATTCACCTGGGCATGTCCGGCAGCCTGCGCATCGTTACCGATCACTCACCGGCACAGAAGCACGACCATATAGACCTTTTGCTGAATACGGGCACGACACTGCGTTTTAATGATCCGCGCCGGTTTGGCTGCTGGCTGTGGGCAGACTCAGCAGAAACGCACCCGCTGATTGCCGGCCTCGGCCCGGAGCCCCTGTCGCCCGACTTCAGTGGCCCGATGCTGTTCCGGTTGTCCCGCACAAAAAGCCGTCCGGTAAAATCCTTCATCATGGACAGCCGCGTGGTGGTCGGCGTCGGTAACATATACGCCAACGAAGCCCTGTTCAAAGCGGGTATTCACCCACGGCGCCAAGCCGGACGCATCAGCCTTGATCGCTATCATCGCCTGGCCGAAGCGATTCGCGAGACCCTGAGTGCAGCTATCCTGATGGGCGGCACCACACTTCGGGACTTTGTGAACAGCGATGGCAAACCGGGCTACTTCGCCCAATCACTTCTTGTTTACGGACGGGCTGGCGAACCCTGCCCGGCATGCGAGGCGCCATTAAAAGAGATCCGGATGAGTGGCCGGGCTACGGTATACTGCACAAAATGCCAGCGCTGATGCACCAGCGCCCCGTTAAACACCCGGCCCACAACGAAAAAGTCATTTGAATATCCGCCAGGATGATTCATAGTTAACAGAGATTTAATTCCCGCAGGTTACAATAAGGCCCAGCATTAATCAGGTACTTCAGGAGACAAACAATGACCCGCAAGATTTCACGCACTCTGATGGCCACTTTAGCCGCCTGCCTGCTGGCCTTTGCATCCACAGGCCACGCGCGCGCTGTCGATGAAAGCCCCTCGGCGCTGGCCATGACAGGCGATGCTGTGTTTATCCGCCCGGTGCTACTGGCCACGACCGTTGTGGGAAGTGCGGTATATCTGGTGTCTTTACCATTTTCCCTGCTAGGTGGTAACGCCAAAGAAGCAGGAGACGTTCTGGTTGTTGGCCCGGCGAAAGCGACATTTGTGCGCTGCCTGGGCTGCACTAATTCCGGCAGAAAGCCCAAAACTGTTGAGCAGACAGACAACTGAGCACGGACATTCCCGAGGCGTATCCGTACCTTCCCGGCTTGCCCCGGTCCGGGATCCGGGGCAGCCTGACGGAAACTTTTCAGGTTGTTTTATATGATTAACTGGGCCTCTCTCGAAACCGTGTTCCTGGATATGGACGGAACACTGCTGGATCTGCACTTTGACAATCACTTCTGGCTGGAGCACCTGCCCAAACGCTACGCCGAGCAATATAGCCTGCCCGCCGACGAGGCCAGGGAACAATTGCTCAATATGATCATGGCAGAAAAGGGCACGCTTAATTTTTATTGCACAGATTACTGGAGCAATCGGCTTGCCATGGACATTAACCGCCTGAAATCCGAGCTCGGCGATCGTATAGGCTACCGCCCCCATGTCGCGGGGTTTCTGAAAACATTGAAACAAACCGGGTTGCAGTCCGTTATTATAACCAACTGTCATCCGGATCCCCTGGCGCTTAAACTGCAACGCACCGGTCTCGACGGCCTGGTAGACGGCATTGTATCCAGTCACCAGCTGGGCAAGCCCAAAGAAGATACAACCTTCTGGCAGGATCTGCAGCAATTGGCGCCTTACAAAGCCGCCTCAACACTGATGGTGGATGACAGCTTTCCGGTACTGGAAAGCGCCAGATCCGCGGGCATATCCCAGTGCCTGGGCATACTGGCTCCTGACAGCCAACAGGATGCCCGAGCCTCACACCCGGCAATCCCCTGTGTGCGCCACTTCGACGAAGTCATGCCCACTATGCACAGGCAAAGGCCACTGCCATCTGCCGGTTGAGAGCGTTATAATCATCCCCATATATCCACTCTGTGAGGAGACATGGCGGCATCCACCCCAGCTAAGCAACGGGTAAGACTCGATAAATGGTTATGGGCAGCCCGGTTTTACAAAACACGCTCCCTGGCCAGAGACGCTATTGAAGGCGGAAAGGTTCGTTACAATCACCAGCGCTGCAAGCCTGGCCGGTCGGTTGACCCGGGTGCCATCCTTACGTTACGCCTTGGTTGGCAGGAGAAAACCGTGGTTGTGGATGAGCTCAGCGAACGCAGACGTGGTGCGCCCGAGGCGCAAAAGCTGTACCACGAAACCGAAGAGAGTGTAAAAAAACGGGAAGAGCTGGCCTGGCAACGAAAAACCATGCAGGCAGCCCAGTTACCGCCGGCCCGGCGCCCGACCAAAAAGGACCGCCGCGATATTCAGCGGTTCCGTGACCAGCATGGTATCTGAACCGGCGTTAATCGCCGCCAACCGATTCAAGCAGCCCGTTTTCCAGGAGAAACAGAATGGCATCCCGCGACCAGTTCCAGCGTTTTATTTTTGAAGATAGCCAGGTTCGCGGAGCCTGGGTACAGCTTGACAAAAGCTTCCGGGAAATCGCCAGCCAGGCTCCCTACCCCGAGTCGATTCGCGACCTGATCGGTGAGGCACTGGTTGCCAGCATCGTGATGAGCAGCAGCCTGAAGTTTGAGGGTACATTATCCATACAGGCTCAGGGCGAGGGTCCGCTGAAAACACTGATGGCCGAATGCAGCCATGACCGGAAAATCCGCGGTCTGGCCAGATTTGATGAGCACGCCGTTACGGAAGACAACTTTCACAACCTGCTCGGCGAAGGGCGCATGGCAATTACCATTGCCCCTCGTCAGGGGAACCGTTATCAGGGAGTTGTGCCCCGTGAGCGCGACAGCCTGGCCGGGTGCCTTGAAGAATATTTTGAGCGTTCCGAACAGATCCCCACATCACTGTTCCTGTTCGCCAACGAAAGCGGCGCCGCCGGACTGATGCTTCAGCGCCTGCCGGGCGCAACCGACGAAGATGATGAACTCTGGGAGAGGGTCAACCACCTGGCGCGCACCGTTGAAGCCGGGGAACTTCTGGAGCTGGACAGCGAAACCCTGCTGCACCGCCTGTTCAATGAAGAAACGGTACGCCTTTTTGATGCAGAACCCGTCGTATTCCAGTGCAGCTGCTCCCGGGAAAGGACTCTGGACGCGCTGAAGTCCATCGGCGAAGAGGAATGCTACAGCATTCTGGACGAGCAGGGAGCGATTGAAATGGACTGTCAGTTCTGCCACGCACACTACCATTTCAGCAGAATTGACATAGACCACCTGTTCGCCGGCCATACGCTACACTAGCAATGGCTGGCCATTCGCCCGGAAAGCTGGCACTGTCAGACTTTCCGGGCGGTCGTTTTTTAGCGGCGCCTCTGGCATAATAGCGCGCCTGAATTGACCAGATTGTTCAGTTTTCCGCCAACATCCGGACAGGCAGCCTGAACAGTCACCAAGACATCCCGAGGGCGAGGTCGAAGTGAGCAACACCTATAATGATCTGAGTACAGCACAGCTGGTAGAGCAAGCACTGGCGCGTAACGAAGGCCAGCTGGCTTCTAATGGTTCGTTGGTTGTGGAAACCGGTGAGCGTACCGGCCGGTCCCCGATGGATCGCTACATCGTCAAAGAGCCGAGCACCTCTGACGGCATTCACTGGGGGCCGATCAACCGCCCCTTCGATGCCGATAAGTTCGACGCCCTGTGGGATCGCGTAGAGGCGTACATTGCTGAGAAGGACAGCTTTGTTTCACTGGTTCATGTCGGCTCCGATCCGGAACACTACCTGCCGGTAAAAATGACCACGGAAACTGCCTGGCAGAACCTGTTCGGACGCAACCTGTTTATCCGTCCTGACAGCTACAACCACGCCGACAAGCAGGAATGGCAAATTCTTAATGCGGCCAACTTTGAATGCGTGCCGGAGCGCGATGGCACCAACAGCGATGGCTGTGTCATCATCAACTTTGCCCGCCGCAAAGTTCTGCTGGCCGGTATGCATTACGCGGGTGAAATGAAGAAAGCGATGTTCTCCGTGCAGAACTTCCTTCTTCCGGAAAAAGATGTACTGCCGATGCACTGCTCAGCCAACGTTGGCGAAGATGGCGAAACCTGCCTGTTTTTCGGGCTTTCGGGAACTGGCAAGACCACCCTTTCTGCAGACCCTGATCGCTACCTGATCGGTGACGACGAGCATGGATGGGGCCCGGGCACCGTGTTCAATATTGAAGGCGGCTGTTACGCCAAGTGCATTGACCTGAGCCGGGAAAATGAGCCCATCATCTGGGATGCCATCCGCTTTGGTGCACTTGTCGAAAACGTAACCATTGACCCGGAAACCCGCGAGCCGGATTACACTGATACCTCCCTGACGGAGAACTCCCGCTGTGCGTATCCGCTTGAGCACGTTGAAAAGCGCGTACTGGAAAACCGCGCCGGTGAGCCTTCACACATCGTATTCCTGACCTGCGATATGACAGGCGTGCTGCCTCCGGTTTCCATACTGAGCCGTGAAGGAGCTGCTTATCACTTCCTGAGCGGCTACACAGCGCTGGTAGGCTCCACTGAAATGGGGTCGTCATCCAAGCTCAAGTCTACCTTCTCCACCTGCTTTGGCGCCCCTTTCTTCCCGCGCCCGGCAGGTGTATACGCGGAACTGCTGATGAAGCGTATTGATGAGTATGACAGCAAGGTCTTTCTGGTGAACACAGGGTGGACCGGCGGCCCCTATGGCGTCGGCACACGCTTCAGTATCCCCACGACCCGCGGCATCATCAGCGCGATTCAGAATGGCGATCTCGACGCGGTTGAAACCGAGCATTTGCCGACTCTGAACGTGGATGTCCCCAAACAGGTGCCGGGCGTAGAGACCAACCTGCTGAACCCACGCAACACCTGGGCCAGCACAGAGGACTATGACAACAAGGCAAAAGAACTGATTGGCCAGTTTGTAGAGAACTTCAAGAAGTTTGATGTTGCCGATGCAATTGTAGAAGCTGGTCCGAAGCTCTGAGGCCAGCCGGTTGAAAAAAAGCGTCCTGCGAAAGCACGGACGCTTTTTTTATGCCTGAGTGAAACAACTCAGGCGTAGAACAACAGCGGCACGAACGCCACCAGAACAAGCGAAATACTCATGGCAATCAGCGGCATGATGATCCGTTCATGGCGCTGGTAAAAGCTTCCGGCCTGCTGTTGAGCCGTCAGCACCTCTGCCTCCCCCACCACTTGCCGCGTCAGCAGGTGATTTAGCGCGACCGGCGGACTCAGGTAGCCCAGCTCAAACGCCACAAGCGTTACCATCCAGAAATGCACAGGATGAATACCGCTGGCATAAGCAATGGTTGCCACTGTGGCGGTAACAAGAATCACCGCTCCGAACGCATCCATAATCATTCCGACCAGCACCAGGACCAGAACCATGAGCGCCATAGCTGACCAGAGACTGTCAAAAGATTGCGGTAACGCCTGCATAATCTGGGAGCGCTCAATAACGCCGCCAATACTCACTGATAACCCAAGCAGCAGTAAAAGCGCCCCGATTTCAGCGGTTGTGTCGTTGGTGGCTCCTCGTACACTGCGCTCCAGCCCCTGATGATTGATCTCGCCAGAGGCCTTGCCCCTGGCGTTTTTCAGGCTGACATGCTCGTAAAGCAGAATGGCCAGCATGATAACCGGCAGTATACGTGGCGCCGAAAACTCATCCATGTGTACATTCAATACAAAACGATAAAACAGTATCACGGTCATGATGACCAGAGCGTAGGGGATCAACGGCCGGAAAGCCCGAAGCATGGCTGGCAGTGCCCGCGATGCCGGGGCCAGATTGAATGTACTCTGCCGGTTCACGGTAAGTGCAACCGTCGCAAACATCACTGCCGTCAGCACCAATACCCAGATACCCCAACCGAACAGCTCATCTGTGGTGACTTCACGGTTGAGGTATGCGATCACAACCACCAACAGACACGGACGCAATACAACACCCAGGGAACCGGACATGGCGGTGGCAGCCAGTGCCAGCTGCCGGCGCGCGCCGGCAGCGCGCAATTCCGTGTAAATAACCGCGCCCGCGGCAATCACAAAAATGCCCGAGGCGCCGGTATAGGCAGTGGGTACGGCCGCCACCAATACGGCAACAACAGCCAGCATTTCCGGTGGCATCTGCCATGGCCGGAACAGATTAAATACCAATGTAGCCAGCCGGGTCTGCTTGAGCATCATACCAACCCAGACATACAGCCCGACATTCAGGAACATATCGGCAAGATCCATCATTTTGCCCAGATAAATACCAATCCCTGAGGCGTGACCGATCAACGCAAAATAAGTGCCCGAGACCAGGCACATGAAGGTGTACAGAGGCACGGCGAAGAAGGCTTTGTTCAGGGTTCCGCCAGGAGCCAGTCCGGCTGGCACCCGGACCAGCCGATAGAGACTGGCCAGCGTGAGACAGACAAACCCGGTAATCCAGACATTATGAAGCAACAGGTCTTCGGAGGGCACCGAGGTTTCTGCCCCCATGCTGGACTGCCGGAAGATCAGGCTTGAGCCCAGAAGCATGGCATTAGCAACCGTCTGAAGCGTGTACGAAACCGTATAGTCCAGCCGGGTCTGCATGGCCCGCATCGCAATGTGGTGGCGTGTCAGGGTGGCAGTAACCGCACATAACATGACCAGCAGCACAAGAATATAGCGCTGGGACGCCAGACCAAAGGCAATCAGATCTGCAATGAACAACTCGATGGCGCGATAGGCTTTAACACCCGGAGTCAACTGTTCACGGAGGTTGTCATAGCTCTGGTGGGCGGCTTTACAGTCTGCAACTGAGCGCTCAATGGCAAGGCGCACATCCGCCGGGTCTTTTTCCTGAGCACCCAGCAAGGCTGCCACAGGGTCATCATCAAGGGTACTCCTGGCCAGCTCCTGAGCTACAGCCGCGTCGATATTACGCCCGGGGTTACACGTGGGCTCGGACGGGTCCAGGCGCAACTTGTAGTAGCCACTCCACAGCTGTTCACCGCCCTGCAACATCTGATTATGAAGATCGCTGCTGGTGGAAAAAAGAACCACTGACAACAGCAACAGACAAGCCGGTAACGACGAAAACCATTCCAGCCCGCTGCGGCGCACACCCCCGTTGAACATACTGAGTACTCTTTTAAATGTGCGGAAACACCCCTGGTGTTATAGCAGCCCGTCCAGGTCCATGGTTTCGACAGGTTTCTGCCGGTCATCCCAGAAATGCCCCAACCGGCCCAGAGGTGTCCGATGGCCAGTATTTTCTACCCATAAGCGGTCAGAGATTGCGGTCATCATGTTGGTGGCCATGGCATCTACAAAGGCCCAGTCTTTATTAGCAGGCTGCATCTCCAAAGACTCCGCGTGCCGGCGAATCACCGACTTGACCAAGGCCTCATCGCCCTGGTTACCGGCGGCAATCGCGTGAAAAACGTAACCCAGACGAACGCCAGCTTCATCTGCCCGCTTTTCAGCGGTTTCCAGGCGCTCAAAAGCACTCTCACCTTCCGGCATAGCGCCCGGCATCATGGACCAAACAGTGGCCTGAAGCGCTGCAGGTGCGCCCCACCATTTATCGTTTTCCAGGCACCCCGCCCCCCTGGCCGCAACAGCGCCTGTGTTTTTCGGGACGCCAACAGACGAGGTTGACTGGATTTCGGCGTTCAGTGCCTGCAGCCCCGAAAGCAGACCGGCAAAATAGACAAACTCGTCCAGATCATCGTCAAAGGCCGGACACTCACCTGTACCTGGCTGGCCATAAACAGCCGTATGGTGTTTCCAGGACTGCAGATAGCGCCTGGATGCCAGTGCATAGGCCCGCTTCTGTCGTATCATGGCATCTTCAGCTGCACTGCCCTCGCCGTCACGGATAGCGGCCAGTGCTGCAAGCTCGTGTTCACGCCCCTGTTCTTCAGCGCAACTGCCTGCAGAAAGATAAAGCATAACTGCCAACTGATCCGGTTCAGCTGTCACCCGACCAAATGACATGAGCAACGGCGCCGTGGCTTCACTCATCGCGCACCCCATGCTCAGGTCGTCGCTGGCCATCAGATAAGGGATGGTATGCTCTCGTGAGAAGCCCTGCATCACGTCGCCGGTGGTTTTGTACATCATGTTGTCGATGACGCTGCAGCCGGGCAAAAGCGAGCTGAAGACCAGAGCCAGCAGTAGCCCCCTGAGCCGGCGTGTTAAGCCTGTCAGCTGTCTGTGGTGGATGCGCATTCGGACCTCGAAGCATCAACACGGCAGCGAATGGCTTTCATCAGCTTGATCGCCCGCCCGTCGTAAACACCATCACTGACCAGTGACAACCGCACTTTGCGCAGCATCTTGTCATACTCAGCCGTATCTTCCTGTGGCAGATGCATCCAGACCTCTTCGGGGATTTCTGCTTCCGCCCGGGCAATAATCTCATAGGCTTCATCCAGCCGTTTATTGGCCTCTTCGCGCACCATCTGGCCGGCAGATTCCGGGAACCGGTCACTGTGAAGAATAATCTGGAAATTCATGTAGGAAAGCGCGTACTTCACAACGGCCCCCTCTGGCTCTACGCCCTTGTAAAGCTCCAGAGGGGTGTAGGCAACCGCAGGTGCATACGCCAGGTCGACACTGCCGTTGTTGAACTTTCCGGCGAAATTGGCGGAGTTGGAGCCAACCACCGAGGCCCCGACGTGGCGAACCATACGCACCGATGCCTGGTCGTAATCGAGAGTTGCTACGCGCTTACCCTGAAGCTCTCCAACCGTATTGATGCCTCTGTTCCGTGTGTACAGATAGATAGCCCCTGCCGGGACAATACCGGCGACCGCGTAGGGGCCTTCAGTCAGCAAGGGTCGGGCCTGGGGCTGGCTCAGGGTATTGTAAAGCAGGCGCATTTCTTCTTTACCAGGTACCGCTCCCATTGCTTCAAGACTGCCGCTAAACTTGTTGAACTCACGGGCGCGGGTGCCGGTAAGCATGACTGCATCACACTGACCGGCTTTGAAGTCCTCTGCGGCGACTTTTTCGTCCGTGTAGGCACTCAGGTTAAACCTGATACCATTTTTGAGTGCTACCGGCTGGAATGCCTTAACAACCGCGAACAGCGGCCCGCTGGCCCCCACAGGATCAAATACGCAAAAGCTTCGTTCAAGGGTTTGGCTACCGGCGTCAGTACCAGCCTGAGCCTGCCCTGTTAAGGGAAGGGCAAGCCCGACACACAGTGCGGCAATCAGGGCCACCTGCCTGGAGAGGGGGGTTAAAGTCACGGGACAACTCCTGAATTATTCTTGTGTTTGCCGTCAAAGTAGGCCGATCAGCACAAGAATACGTTGGCACAGGTGCCCCTTTTCAAGGGTTTTCTGGCAACGTGCAGGATTATGTGACGGTGTCGACAGAGATAAGCCAACCTCTGCCACATTCTGGCAAGCGGGTGACCGTTTTCAGTGGCTGGCCCAGGCTTCCTGGCCATCCACAAGGGTCAGCCGTACAACGCCGCGCAGAGGCTGGCCCAATACTGGCGCATGCTTACCCGCTGAGATCAGCGACTGGCTATCCGGTGTCCAACGGGTGGCTGGATCAAATACACACAGATCGGCTTTATCATCCTGACCGGCTGAAGCATTACGGCCAATCACAGAGGCAGGACCGGTCGTAAGGCTGCGGATAAGCTCACTGAGACTCAGCTCATCCCGGTGCACAAGCTCAAGTCCCAGAGAGAGCACACTTTCGATACTGGACAGCCCGGGGGCTGTATCTGGCAGCGGAGCCTGCTTGGCGGCGCTTTCATGGGGCAGATGCTGGCTTACGATAGCGTCAATCACGCCCTCGCGAACCCCGGCGACCAGGGCTTTACGGTCTGCCTCTGAGCGCAGTGGTGGGCGCAGATGAAAACGGCTGTCAAAACCCGCCAGCGCATCTTCGGTAAAAATTAGCTGGTGCATGGCTACATCGGCGGTTACAGCCACGCCCCGGCGCCGGGCATCGGCCACCATTTCCACACTGCGGCCGCAGGATAGCTGGCTCAGGTGGAGCCGGACACCCGTTTCTTCCGCCAGCAATAGCATTTCCATAACAGAGGCGGTTTCGGCAACTTCCGGAATCCCCAACAGACCCAGACGCGACGCCACCAGTCCATCATGGGCGTAGCCATCCGCCGCCAGAGACTGATTTTCCGGGCGCAGCATCACAGTCAGGCCGAATGTCTGCGCATAGGCCATACAGCGGCGCAACACCCGGGCACTACGCACGCTACGGGAACCATTGCCCACCGCAATGCACCCGGCGGCAGTCAGCCCGCCCATATCACTGAGCATTTCCCCTTCCAGGCCCCGGGTCAGGGCACCTATGGGCAGCACACGGACCGGGGAGCCGGCCTCTGCACCCTCACGAATCAGATGGGTAACCGCCCGGGAGTCATTAACGGGTGAGGTTTCCGGTGATTCGCAGACGGTGGTAAAGCCGCCCCGGGCTGCTGCCCGGGCTTCTGTTCGCATATTGCCTTTCTGGCCATTGCCCGGTTCACGCAGGTTGCAATACAAATCCACAAAACCCGGGGCGATGATGCAGCCCCTGGCATCGAAAACCTGATCCGCATCGGCTTTTTCAGCCGCCTCCCCGGTAGCCGCAATGCGGCTGTTGCGAATCAGCAACGCGCGATTCGATTCGTCTTTGCCCCGGCCGTCCAATAGCCGCCCCCCGGTAATTTTCAGGCTGGAGCCAGAAAAAACCTGATGACCGCTCATGACTGATCTCCTTTCAGGGTGCTGCGTTTTTGCTGGCGCTCTGCCACCTGCCCGCCCATGGCCATGGACATCACTGCCATACGGATGGCGATGCCGTTGGTGACCTGACTGAGAATCACCGATTGCGGCCCGTCTGCGACAGCGGATTCTATTTCCACACCCCGGTTAATCGGCCCCGGGTGCATGACAATACACTCCGGATGGGCCAACGCCAGCTTCTCCTGGCTCAAGCCGTAAAGCCGGTAAAATTCACGTTCGCTGGGTAGCAGCGCCCCTTCCATCCGCTCTTTTTGCAGACGCAGCATAATCACCACATCCAGATCTTTCATGCCTTTGGCCATATCATATTCCACGGTACACCCCAGGCTTTCCACGTCCCGTGGAAGCAAGGTGCCAGGTGCAATAACCCGTACCTGCTCAGCTCCGAGCTCATTCAGCGCCCGGATCTGGGAACGGGCAACCCGGGAGTGCAATATGTCACCGACGATAGCGACCTTAAGGCCTTCAAATGTGCCTTTGTTCTGGCGAATGGTCAGCATATCGAGCATGGCCTGAGTGGGGTGGGCGTGGCGGCCGTCACCGGCATTGATAATAGCCACCCCCGGCGTCACGCTTTCCGCAATAAAGTGCGCGGCACCACTCTGGGCGTGGCGTACGACAAACATGTCACTGGCCATGGCTTCGAGGTTCAGGAGAGTATCCGAGAGTGATTCGCCCTTGGAGGTCGCCGAGGTATTGATATCCAGATTGAGTACGTCAGCAGACAGGCGCTTGGCTGCAAGCTCAAAGGTGCTTCGGGTGCGGGTACTGGGCTCAAAGAAGAGATTAGCAACTGTGCGTCCGCGCAACAGTGGCACTTTCTTGATCGAGCGCTCACCAACTTCAATAAACGAGTCTGCCGTATCCAGAATGTCGGTCAGTAATGCCCTGCCCAGACCGTCCAGAGTCAGGAAATGCCGCAGTTGACCGTCCCGGGTGAGCTGTAGGTGGTGTGCGGCTGCTGCGTTTACCGTCATTGTGCTTCCTGTTGTCCGGAGAGATTTACTGTTCGGTTTCCTGGTATTCAAGCCGGAGCGGATCCGGGCCACGCAGCTTCAGTCGCTGCCCGGCTTTCAGCGTCAGGGACTGCCCGGCCACGTCTGGCCGGATCGGAAGTTCCCGGGCGTCAAGATCTACTAAAGCGGCAAGTATGATACTGGCGGGGCGGCCATAATCGAACAACTCGTTCATTGCCGCACGAATGGTACGCCCGCTCATGATCACATCGTCCACCAGTATGATGTCCCGCCCCTCGGTATCAAACGGAAGGTTAGACGGGGTGACCTTCGGGTTCAGCCCGATACGACTGAAATCATCCCGGTAAAAAGAAATATCCAGCTCTCCGAAAGGCTCCTCAATGCCAAGACGCCTGCCCAGAATGTCTGCCACCCAGACCCCCCCGGTCCGGATGCCGATCACTAAAGGAGCCTCTATATTGCGCTCTGCCAGCAGATGTTGCAGCCCGGTTTCCAGCTTATCCATCAACTGACCCACTTCAAGCAATACGCTCATTATACCCTCGCTTTTTTATTCTGACTGCAACCGGCACCAGGTTTCCAGAATTAACACCGCGGCACGATCATCCACACCATGGCGACCAAAGTCCCGGGAGCCCCCGGCAGCCATAACCTCACCTTTGGCTTCGTAGCTGGTCAGGCGTTCATCCACCATTTCTACCGGTACATGGAAGCGGCCATGTATCCGCTTGCCAAACTTGCGACTGCGACCACACATATCGCTTTCACTGCCGTCCATGTTCAGGGGCAGGCCAACCAGCACCAGGTCTGGCTGCCATTCTGTCAGCAGTTGCTCAATACGGCTCCAGTCGGGTTTGCCATTTTCGGCGGGGATCATTGCCAGAGGTTGCCCGGTCCCCAGTATTTCCTGTCCGGTCGCAACCCCGATGCGGCGCAGGCCAAAATCAAACGCCAAGACACTGCGACGACCGGCGTCAGGCATGACCCACCGTTTCACTGAGCTGGTTCAGGTCAACTCCGATCAGTGCCAGAACAGCCTTGTATCGATCGGCCCAGGGCGTTCTGAACAAAATGTCCGCGGTGGCCGGACAGGTCAGCCAGGCGTTCCCGCTCAGTTCCTCTTCCAGCTGTCCGGAACCCCAGCCGGAATAGCCCAGCGCCATCAAGAACTCGGACGGGCCTTGATTGCGGCCAATACCGGCGAGAATATCCCGGGAGGTTGTCAGCATAACGTCGTCGGCCACAATGGCGGTGTTCTTCCAGCTTCCGGACGGCGAGTGCAGAACAAACCCCCGCTCCTGTTCAACTGGCCCACCGCCAAACACGGGCAGATCCAGTTCGTCGCCCTGAAGGTCAAGCTGTTCCAGAATTTCCCCGAGATGAATGCCCAGAGGTTGATTGATTACCAGCCCAAGGGCTCCGTCTTCCGAGTGTTCGCAAAGGTAAATGACAGAACCATGGAATCGCGGGTCCGCCAGATAGGGCGAAGCCACCAGAAAATGATGCTTCAGGTTGTGAGGAGAGTGTTTTGATGCCGTCATCCGGATGTCAGCCCCCGCTGCTGAAAAGACCAGGTGCGTATAATTTCCAGTTCATCCACTTTTTTCCGCATCTCATCCGGAAAAGGCGGGAACGGTGCCGCCATTCTGACAATACGAATCGCTGCGTCATCAAGCAACCTGCTTCCGGACGATTGCAGAATAGCCACCTCTTTGATTGTGCCATCTTTCTGCATAGATACCAGCATTCGTAAAGTGCCGTACACTCCGGCGCGCCGGGCTTCATTGGGGTAATTGATATTACCGACCCGTGTCACCTTGCTGACCCAGTTCTGTACATACCACGCGTTGCTGGATTTCAGAGTGGAGGCAGCGGTCACCCGCATAACCCTGGGCTTACGGGCATAAGCCTGCTGCTGTGCATCAAACCGGGCCTCGAGGCTGGCTATTTCCAGACTGCGCTCCATCAGGCTTTTCTTTTCCCTGACGGGTAACGGCTCGTCCTGACTGGCCGGCTGCTCCGGCTCCTGAACCTGCCTGCTGGCCTGGCTTTCAGTCTGCACAACCGTTTGTTCCTGACGCCGGGCCGGTTGTGTTTGTGCCATGGGCTCGGGCTGCACCTTAGCCACCTCCGGCTGTCTGAACTCGACCGGCTCCGGCGTGGTCATCTCCCGGGGTTTTTCTTCAGTACCACTGCCTTTCTGGTGGCTCTGGGCCAGAAAATTCGCTTCCTCAGGCGCCTGCTCATCCTCGGTCTGAGACAGCGTAATCTCCATGGTCTGTGCAGACGTGCGCGGTGATTCAGGCGCAAACGTAATGCCCAGCACAACGATCGCGTGCACAGCCAGTGCCATGAACAGCGTGAAAGAAAACCGGTCGAAGTCGCTTACCTGTGCTGCCATTACCGGATTCGTTCCTGTTGTTGCCTCTGGCCCATGAGCCTGCCGTCAGTCTTACCCAAGCCGCTTTTCAATCGCATCCATCAGAAGATCCGAGATGCTTAACCCGAACGCCGTGTCCAGCTCCCGAATACACGTAGGGCTGGTCACGTTAATTTCCGTCAGATAGTCACCTATCACATCCAGACCCACAAACATCAGGCCTTTTTCCTTTATGGCCGGAGCTACACGCGCGCAGATCTCACGGTCGCGCTCGGTAAGTTCGCGGCCTTCCCCGCGCCCGCCGGCGGCCAGGTTGCCCCGATTCTCACCCTGGGACGGAATGCGGGCCAGCGAGTAAGGAACAGCCTCGCCTTCAATCATCAGGATGCGCTTGTCGCCGTCACTGATCTCGGGAATGTACTTCTGGGCCATCGCCTGATGAGTCCCGTAATTGGTCAGGGTTTCGATAATAACTCCCAGGTTGAAGTCATTTTCCTTGACGCGGAAGATTGACTGTCCCCCCATGCCGTCTACCGGCTTCATGATTATATCGCCATGCCTGGCATAAAACTCACGAAACCGATCGGCTGAGCGGCTGACCAGCAATGGCGGTGTCAGATCCTCAAACTGGGTTGCAAACAGTTTTTCGTTACAGTCGCGCAGAGTGGCTGCCGGGTTTACCACCAGAGCGCCCTGCTGCTCCGCCGAATCCAGAATATAGGTCGCGATCAGAAACTCACGGTCCACCGGTGGATCCTGGCGCATCAGAATGACATCAAGGTCACCCAGAGCGCGCTCCCGGGTCTGACCAAAACTGTACCAGTCCTCGGGGTCCATACGTACAGTCAGGCTGCGGGTCCGGGCCATGGCCTTGCCGCCGTCAAGGTACATGTCCGGCAGCTCCATGTATTCGATTTCCCAGCCACGATTCTGCGCCGCCCACAACATTGCCAGCGAACTGTCTTTTGCAAAATGGATATCCTCTATGGGATCCATTACAACCCCGAGTCGAACTGTCATAGTGTCTCCGCGCTCCTGAAGTTTAAAAACACGAACCGGTCTGCAGTGCGGGCCGGCCGTTAAGTGATATGCTGCAAGACCAGATGGTATTGTACCCGAATCCCGAATGCACTCGGAGAAATCCCTCATCAATTACGTGATGTTGCATGCAACAATACATTCGGTCACAAAGTAAGTCTTTTTATCGCCCCCTTGATAATCTATAAATAGTCCCTGTTCGTGGAAGAACCCCGGGGTTTATGTTAAAACAACCGTTTGAAAATAATGACAGTCGCTGAGCGCAAGGCAATCTGGACAATGGATGACAACTTCGAGAACCTGAAGATCATGGTGATCGACGACAGCAAAACTATTCGTCGCACCGCAGAAACCCTACTCAAAAAAGTTGGCTGTGAGGTTATCACCGCAACTGACGGTTTTGATGCCCTGGCCAAAATTGCCGACTCACAACCCGATATTATTTTTGTCGACATCATGATGCCCCGCCTGGATGGCTACCAGACCTGCGCGCTCATCAAGAATAACGCTTCATTCAAAAAGACGCCGGTTATCATGCTGTCAAGTAAAGACGGACTGTTTGATAAGGCCAAGGGTCGTGTGGTCGGCTCCGATCAATACCTGACCAAGCCGTTCAGTAAGGATGAGTTGCTTAACACCATTCGTCATTACATGCCTGTGACACCCCAGTAAACCCTGCTGATACATAGAACCATCGAGGAACCAATGGCTCGCATTCTGATAGTTGACGATTCCCCTACCGAGGTTAAAAAAATCTCCACCATTCTGGAAAAGCATCAACACGAAGTGCTGTCCGCAGACAATGGCGCTGACGGTGTTGCCAAGGCTCGCACAGAAACCCCGGATCTGGTGCTCATGGATGTGGTTATGCCAGGCCTCAACGGTTTTCAGGCAACCCGCCAGCTTACCCGCGCTCCGGAGACAGCGTCCATCCCGGTGATCATTGTTACCACCAAGGACCAGGAAACTGACCGCGTCTGGGGCACCCGCCAGGGGGCCAAGGGTTACCTGGTCAAGCCGGTAAAAGAAGACGATCTGATCAAAACAATCAACAGCCTGATTGCCTGATCACTAACCGTGGAGTAAGCATGTCCGCCCAGGCCGCCCCTTTTGCTGTTCTGACGGATATCGCCCGGCGCAGTCAGTCCATGGCTGCTGGTCTGCCGGAACAACAGGAAGCCGTTGAATTGTGGAACGGCATCGGATTTGTTCTGGCAGGGGTGCGTTACGTAGCACCCATGGGTGAGATTTCTGAAATACTGCATGTGCCCCGGTTTACTCACATTCCGGGTGTACAGCCGTTTCTGATGGGCGTCGCCAACGTTCGTGGCCGTCTCCTTCCCCTGGTGGACCTTGCCGACTTTTTCGAGCTGCCCCGATCCGCCCGCAACCAGCGGGAGCGACGGGTTCTTGTGGTTGAACAGGGCGATATTTTCAGTGGCCTGGTGGTCGATAAGCTACTGGGTATGCAGCACTTTACCGTCGACAGTTTCAGGGCGGCGCCAGTGGGCGTACCTGCAAGCATACAGCCCTTTGTCACCGGCGGTTATGAACGCGAGGAAGTCTGGAATGTGTTTTCGGCTCTCGACCTGCTCGAGAACGAACACTTCCTTGACGTTGCACAGTGGTAAGCGTGACGGCAGCAGCAGGGAAAATACCCTGACTGCCTGAAATCTGATGTAAACAATCTGCTAATTTCCAATAAAGAGGCCGGGAGCCAGAAAATGAAAAACAGAGCTGGAAGAGTCGGTATGAGCCAGGGAGGCAGCAAGCTCGTTGCCGGCCTGATTGCCACACTGATTGCACTCACCGCGCTGCTCGTTGTGGTCCTGTTCATTATCAACAAGGACAGCCAGAACGATCAGGAATACATTGCCAACGCAGCCGAACTCAGAGTGCTGTCCCAGGAGATCGCCAAAAACGCCACAGAAGCCGCTGGCGGTACCTCCGAGGCATTCAACCAGTTGCGTCGCTCCCGTGATGAGTTCCAGCGACTGTGGTCTAACGTATCAGAGGGGAACCCTGAAACCGGTCTGCCAGCGAGTGAACTGGCCCGCGAAAGCGGCGTCCAGCAGCACTGGGATACGGTACGCGAGAACGCCGACAGCATCCTCTCCACCCAGAACGCAGTGCTTGGCCTGCACGACGTGGCACAGACCCTGAACGACACCATGCCTCAGTTGCAGGTGGAGTATGACGACATCGTACAAATCCTGCTGGAAAATGACGCCCCGGCAGAACAGGTCGCCCTTGCCCAACGCCAGTCACTGCTGGCTGAGCGTATTGTGCGTTCGGTCAACAACGTACTCTCCGGTGATGAAGACGCGGTGATTGCCGCAGACAGGTTTGGCCGTGATGCCAGCCTTTTCGGCCGGGTGCTGGACGGCCAGCTCAATGGCAACCCGGCGATGGGTATCCCCAGAGTAAACGACGCAGACGCCATCTACGGTCTTGAAGCGGTTGACGAGCTGTTTGAGTTTGTCGCCCAGAACGTAGACGCCATCCTTGAAGCCTCTCCCGACCTCTTCAAGGTACGTGTTGCCGCCAGCGATATCTTCCAGAACTCGGAAGTCCTGCTCTCTGAACTGTCAGTGCTGGCAGAAGGCTTCAGGACCCAAAGCAGCTCACGTCTGGTAAGCCCGACACTGGTTTACAGTCTCCTGGCTGCTATGGTTGCCCTGGTTATACTGATTGGTGTTGCTCTGTATCGGGGTGCCCAGGCACGCCTGGCCATTACCCAGGAACAGAATGATCAGAACCAGAGCGCGATCCTGCGACTGCTTGATGAACTGGCCGACCTGGCCGACGGCGACCTGACCACTGAAGCCACTGTAACCGAGGACTTCACCGGCGCCATTGCCGACTCCATCAACTACGCGATCGACCAGATGCGCGGGCTGGTACAGGCAATCCGTGGTACAGCCGTGCGTGTGGCCTCAGCCGCACAGGAAACCCAGTCTACCGCCATGCACCTGGCAGATGCGTCCGAACACCAGGCTCAGGAAATTGCCGGTGCCTCTGCTGCGGTTAACGAAATGGCTGTGTCCATCGACCAGGTCTCCTCCAACGCCGCAGAGTCCTCCGCAGTTGCGGAGCGCTCGGTTGCCATTGCCAAAAAAGGCACTGAGGTTGTACAGAACACGATCCACGGCATGGACAATATCCGCGAGCAGATTCAGGAAACGTCCAAGCGGATCAAGCGTCTGGGTGAATCCTCCCAGGAAATCGGTGACATTGTATCGCTGATTAACGACATTGCTGACCAGACCAACATTCTGTCCCTGAACGCTGCGATTCAGGCCTCCATGGCCGGTGATGCCGGCCGGGGCTTTGCGGTGGTTGCGGATGAGGTTCAGCGTCTTGCAGAGCGTTCCTCTGCAGCAACCAAGCAAATCGAAGCGCTGGTCAAGACCATTCAGTCAGACACCAACGAAGCTGTTATTTCCATGGAACACACCACTACCGAGGTGGTTCGTGGTGCTCGCCTGGCGCAGGACGCCGGTATTGCTCTGGAAGAAATCGAGAACGTTTCCATGAGTCTCGCAGAACTGATCCAGAACATCTCCAACGCGGCTCGCCAGCAGTCATCTTCTGCTTCACACATCTCTAATACGATGAACGTGATTCAGGAAATCACATCCCAGACCTCGTCCGGCACCAACACCACGGCGAAATCTATCGGCAACCTGGCGGAAATGGCCTCCGAGCTCCGCTCCTCTGTTGCCGGCTTTACGCTGCCTGAGGAAGAACTCGCAGAGCAGGATGTCGCGTAACAGGTTCCCTCGGGACACGTACTGGCTTAATTAACGCGCCAGGCTGATGAAGAATAACCGGAGAGGTTATGGGCAATCACCATGACAGCATCGCTCTCGATTGGGTTCGGGGCGAAATACAGGACACGCTGACGCAGGGCCAGCATGCGCTGGAGGCGTATGTCGAGAACCGTGATGACAAGGCGCGCCTGCGTTTTTGCCTGAACCAGCTCCATCAGGTGCATGGCACCTTGCAGATGGTTGAGCTATACGGGGCAGCGCTTCTGAGCGAAGAAATGGAAAAGCTCACCCTGGCGCTTCTGGACGACAGTGTTGCCAGCGAGGATGAGGCTGTCAGCGTCCTGATGGAGGCGATCCTGCAGCTCCCCCAGTACCTGGAGCACCTGGTCAGCAGCCAGGATGACTTCCCCATGGTCCTGCTGCCGCTTCTGAACGACCTCCGGGCCGCCCGCGGCGATACCCTGCTCTCCGACACATCCCTGTTCAAGCCAGACCTGGCGCCATCACGCATACCGGTTGACAGTAATGCGTCGCGGCGCCTGCAAGACCCCAAAGTACTCAGCCATGTGCGCAAGCTTCGCCAGATGTATCAGTTTGCGCTTGCAGGTATTATTCGCGAAGAAAACCTGGACACCCAGTTTACATACCTGCAAAAAGTGATTCACAGACTGGTCCGCCTGAGCCAGAACACCTCGCGCGGAGAACTCTGGAAAACCGCGGCTGCCTTTGTGGAAACGCTTCAGGCCGGCGCCAACCCGGTTAACGCAGCGGTAAAATCCCTGCTGCGCGAGCTCGACGGCGAAATCCGCCGGCTTATTGAGGAGCATGGAGACATTCTTGAGCAGCCAGCGCCCGAGGCCCTGCTCAAGCATCTCCTCTATTACGTCGCCAGAGCCAGGGGCCTTGATTCCGAGAAACTGCGGGATTTACGCACCCGCTATCAACTGGAAGGCGCATTGCCATCCGACGCCGATGTCGACGCCGTCCGCAATCGCGTCTCCGGCCCCGGCCGGGAAGCAATCCAGTCTGTCGTCAGCGCATTGAACGAGGAACTGGCCAAGCTGAAGGATCAGCTGGACCTGTTTGTCCGGTCTGATCTGCGCCAGAACAGCGAACTGGAAAGCCTGATTCCCGGTATGGTGCAGCTGGGTAACACCCTTGCTGTGCTGGGCCTGGGGGTTCCACGCAAAGTCATTACCGAGCAAGTCGGACTGATCGAAAAGCTCAGCGCCCAGAATGACCTGATTGATGATGCCACCCTGATGGGGATTGCAGGGGCGCTGCTTTATGTTGAAGCCAGCCTTGCCGACCTGGAAAACAACCCGCCTTCAGAAAAAACCGAAAGCAATCGCGATAGCCTGCCTTTAAATCAGGGGTCGCGGGAACTCGGAGAAGCCAATAAAGCCCTGCTGAGAGAGTCCCGCTATACGCTTGAGCAGGTGAAATCTGCTGTTATAAATTTTATTGCATCGCAATGGGACCGGCGTGAAATCGAGCATGTTCCGGGGCTGCTGCACAGCATTCAGGGCGGTCTCAAACTGATACCCCTGGAGCGGGTCGCCAGCATGCTCGCTTCTGCAGAACACTACACCGCGGATGTGCTGCTCAGTCATCAGCACGTACCCGACTGGAAACAGCTGGATACCTTTGCCGACGCCATAACCAGCATCGAGTACTACCTGGAGCGACTGGCAGAAGGCATCAGCGACAACGAGGGCATTCTCAGGATTGCAGAAAGCAGCCTGGCAAGACTCGGCTTCCCGGCGGGTGAGGAACCCACCCTCTGGACGGAGCCCGCGGACGACTCTGTCCCGGTTATCGAACCGATGAGTACGGAAGAGCCAGCGCCAGACCCCTCGAATGCAGAGCTTGTGGACGACGAGATTCTCGGCATTTTTGCCGAAGAAGCCGAAGAAGTCCTGCAAACCATTCACGAGTTCTACCCTCGCTTACGTCAGGATCACAACGACCGTGACTCACTGACCGAAGTCCGGCGTGCATTCCACACCCTCAAAGGCAGTGGCCGTCTGGTTGGGGCCACCAGTATTGCCGAACTGGCCTGGTCTGTGGAAAACCTGCTGAACCGGGTGCTTGATCAAAGCGTGAAGGTCAATGACGACCTCCTCGCCCTGCTTGATGAAGTCATTGACCGCATCCCATCCCTGATTCACGAATTCCGTGATGGCCATACCGCCGGCGATGTGGCGCAGTTGATTGAGCGGGCGGAGGCCATGGCCACAACCCGTCGCAGCCAGCATGAACCGGCTCCGGTTATGGATGCCCCTGCCGCCACGCCCCCGGAAGCAACCGCTGACAGCGAGCAACCGGATGATCTGATTGACGATGAAATTCTTGAGATTTTCGTCGAAGAAGCCGGCGAGGTTCTGGATACCATTCGCGAATATCTGCCGATGCTGCTACGTCAGCATGATGATCGCAGCGCGCTTTCCGAGGTTCGCCGTGCCTTCCATACACTTAAGGGCAGCGGCCGCATGGTTGGTGCACAGGTCGTCGGGGAACTGGCCTGGTCTGTGGAAAACCTGCTGAACCGTGTGCTTGACGGCAGCATTTTCATCAACGATGACATTGTCGGTCTGCTGGAGGAGTCTGCCGGAGTGTTACCGGCACTGGTCCATGATTTTGAAAGCCAGCAAGCACCTTCGATTGACGTATCAGAACTGGAGACCCGTGCCCATGCGCTGGCCAAAGGCGCAATGCCCGGCACCGGCCCGATGCCACCAGCCGAGTCTGATGGCCCTTCTGAACCGGTACACCCGGAACTGTCCGATGTTGAGTTTGATGCAAAAGACGACGGGGTAGACCAGGTACTGCTGGATATCTTCGAGAACGAAGCCGATACGCACCTGCAAACGATCCGGGCGTTTCTGGCGCATGCAGAAGACAAGGCCAGTGTTCCTTACACAGACGACCTGTCAAGGGCTCTTCATACCCTCAAAGGCAGCGCCCACACAGCCGGGATCGCGCCGGTTGCTGCCATCATTGCGCCGCTGGAAAGGTTCATCAAGGACTCCCGCGCCCAGAATCTGCGCGCCGACCAGGAAGTGTTATCGCTCATTGAAACGGCCTGCAGCTTCCTGTCCCAGGGGCTTGCGCAGATTCGCCAGGAGCCCCAGGCGCCACTACCGGGCACAGAGGCTTTTCTGGATAAGCTGGAATTTCTTACCAGAGACCGGCTCCACACCTACAGTACAAGCACCGACAGTAAGGGCCAGCAGCCGGCTCCGCCGCAGCTCGTCCGGTTCTTCCAGAGCGAAGGTCTGGATGTCATTCTGGAGGCCGACCTCATGCTGGCGCAGTGGGCCAGGAGCCCGCAACAGCCGCCGCCTCTGCAGCACCTGATCACGGCACTGGCAACACTGACTCACGCCGCAGCCGATGCCGGACTTGCCAATGTCGCCGCGCTTTCAGAAGCCTTACAGGAGGCGATTGCTGCCGCCTCTGCCAGCCCCGAAAAAGCGGATGACCGGTATTTTGCCGTTCTTGGCAAGGCTCACGAACACCTGATCAACATGATGGACGAAGTGGCCGCCGGGCTGACAACCGAGTCCGCCGATGCGCTGATTGCAGAGGTTGAAGCCCTCACGCAATCTCACACCCCACAGGCCGATCCGGAGCTCACAGGCATCTTCCTTGAAGAAGCCTATGACCTTATCAATTCGACCGGCAGCGCGTTACATCTCTGGAGCGAAACCCCCTCTGACCGCTCCATAGCCGCAGGTCTTCAGCGTGATGTGCACACCCTTAAAGGTGGAGCACGCATGGCCGGGGCCGATGCCATCGCGGATCTGACTCACGTACTCGAGGATCTGTTCGAGAAGGTGGCCCAGGGCCAGCTAACGGCTGGCCCGGAAATGAACGACCTGTTGTTTGCCTGCCACGACCGGCTGGCACAAATGGTTGAACAGGTTGCCACTCAGAAGCCCTGCCCTTCCGCCGATGACCTGATTGCCCGGGTTGAATCTGTGCTGAGCGGTGACGCCACGCCCGAGGTAACAGAGCCAGAGGAAGATTACGACTCACTCACCCGACTCTTTCTGGATGAAGGCCGCGAAATTCATGCAGCCATCGCTGAGTGCCTTCACCAATGGCGGGACGACCCACAAGCAATGGAAGGTGTCTCTCAGCTACAGCAGGAACTGCACACTCTGAAGGGTGGCGCCCGGCTGGCTGATGCTGATCCCATTGCCAGCCTGGCTGAAGCCTGGACAGAAGCACTGGATGCACTGTTAGCAGACCCGCGTAACCAGAAATTGTTACTGACCCTGAGCCGCCGCGGTCTTGATAACCTGCAAACCATGCTCAATGAGCAGGAACAGGGTGAAGAACCGGTTGTCGATACAGAGTTGCTGGCATCATTGCACAACGCCTCGGCCCCGGGCACCGACAGTCAGATGCCTGCGTCTGCAGCTCCGGCCCAGTCAGAGCCGGAAGCGATAGATCAGGAAATTCTGGAGATCTTCCTCGAAGAAGCCGGCGACATCATGGACCAGCTGGAACAGCTGCTGGCTGACTGGCGCAAGGACCCGGCCAGTACCCACTTCAATCAGGAAGCACAGCGCACCCTGCATACACTCAAAGGTGGTGCCCGGTTAACTCAGCTGACCGAGCTGGGCGATAAAGCCCATGCCCTGGAAACGCGCCTGACGGATCTCGACAATCAAGCGCCCGACGAACAGCAATGGCAAGCCATTACGGAAGCCCATGATCAGATCATCGCTCTGGTTGCGGACGCGCATAAGCTCTGTGAGCCGGCCAGCGCTGAGCCGGAGCCGGCAGACGAGGCACTGCCTGCGGCAGAACAGCCGTCGCAAGCCGGGCCGACGGCTCCGGCACCGCCTGCCCGGGCAAAAGCCCGCAACCGGACTGCACAGATGCAGCGCTCCGCCCAGGAAACCCTTCGGGTATCCGCTCCCCTTCTGGATGAGCTGGTGAACCTGGCGGGTGAAACCAGTATCACCCGGGGTCGGCTGGAACAGCAAAGCAGTGATTTCAGCAACACCCTGGATGAGATGGCCGTAACCATTGAGCGTCTCCGGGAGCAACTGCGCCGAATGGACATTGAAACCGAGGCGCAGATTCTCTTCAGAGCAGAAAAAGAGCATGGCCCGGACTACGGTGACGACTTCGACCCCCTGGAAATGGACCGTTACTCATCCATTCAACAGTTATCACGGGCCCTGACCGAATCATCTTCCGACCTTGCAGATCTGCGTGAAACACTGTCTGACCGGGTAAGGGATACAGAAACTCTGCTCGTGCAGCAATCCCGGATCAACACGGAGCTCCAGGAAGGTCTGATGAAGACCCGGATGATTCCGTTTACTTCCATGGTGCCGCGCCTGCGCCGGATTGTCCGGCAGATCAGCAGTGAACTGGGCAAGCATGTTGAGTTTGATGTGCGCAACGCAGAAGGCGAAATGGACCGCAGTATTCTCGAGCGCATGATTGCACCGCTCGAACACATGTTGCGTAACGCCATTGATCACGGCATCGAGCCCCCGGCAGATCGTCGGGCAAGCGGTAAAGCGGAGTCCGGGAAAGTCACCCTGTCCCTGGCCCGGGAAGGCGGGGATATTGTCCTGCGTATGACCGACGACGGTGCCGGTATCGCTTCTTCAGAGATTCGCGACAAGGCTGTCCAGCAAGGGCTGATGGGTGAAGATGAGGAGCTTTCCGAGCGGGAAATCCTGCAATTTATTGTGCATCCCGGGTTTTCCACCGCCCGACAGGTAACCCAGGTGTCTGGTCGGGGCGTGGGTATGGATGTGGTCGCCAGTGAAATAAAACAGCTGGGCGGCAGTCTGAACATTGACTCGAAAACCGGACAAGGCACTGTGTTTACGGTGCGCCTGCCGTTCACAGTGTCGGTGAATCGTGCGCTGATGGTTTCCACAGGCGAAGATTTTTATGCCATTCCGCTGGACACCATCGAGGGTATTGTCCGGGTCAGCACCTACGAGCTGGAAGAATATTACAAACCAGGTGCACCCATGTATGAGTACGCCGGGCAGGAATACCGCCTGCAGTATCTGGGCAGCCTTTTGAACAGTGACTACCATCCCAAGCTTCAGGGACAGGCACTGCCGCTGCCGGTAATTCTGGTTCGCGGTGCCGAGCAGCCTATGGCGCTGCAGGTAGACCACCTGATGGGCAGCCGGGAAATCGTCGTAAAATCTCTGGGGCCACAGTTCAGTACCGTCCGCGGTGTGTCCGGCGCCACCATTCTGGGGGATGGCAACGTGGTTGTTATTCTCGATCTGCCAGCCCTGATCCGCTCCGATATCCTGTCGGAACGTCAGCGTCTGGCCGACCTGGAAAAGGCACGGGAGTCTGCCCGCAGGGACACACAGGCACCTCTTGTAATGGTGGTAGACGATTCGGTGACTGTGCGCAAGGTGACCTCTCGCCTTCTGGAACGCAACGGAATGGAGGTTCTTACTGCAAAAGACGGACTCGATGCGGTTGCGCAACTACAGGATCACAAACCCGACATTATGCTGCTGGATATCGAAATGCCACGCATGGATGGGTTTGAGGTGGCCGGGTTCGTGCGGCACGATGACAACCTGCATGAAATGCCAATCTGCATGATTACCTCAAGGACCGGTGAAAAGCACCGCGAGCGGGCATTGGCCGTCGGCGTAAATGAGTACCTGGGCAAACCCTTCCAGGAAACCGAGTTGCTGACGACCATCGAACGACTGACCGGTAAGCAGTTATGACTCTCCAGAGGAAATAAGCAATGAGTGACAACGGCCAGACCCTCTCCTGCGTGTTGGTTCCGGTTGCCGGACGCCAGCTTTTACTTCCCAACGTCTCCATTGCAGAAGTGGTTGACTACGCCTGCCAGGAACCCGGCCCCGACACACCCGACTGGCTGGCGGGGCGTCTGGACTGGCGCGGACAGAACTTACCGGTTATTTCCTACGATGTGGCCAACGGCGGATATCTGCAAGTGCCGGGAGAAAGCCGCGGCCGCATTGTTGTACTGAACAGCATCAGTGGCAGCAATAAACAGCTACGCTTTCTGGCGTTGATGACTCAGGGCATCCCAAGTCAGATCCGGGTTACCCGCGGGCAGATCCGGCAACTGGATGCAGAAACCGGACCTGCCGATCTTATGCAGGTCGATACGGACGGAGAGACCGCCTGGATTCCCAACCTTGAATACCTGGAGTCTCTGGCCAGCCAGTCGCTCACCTGAATCAGGCCCTGGGAGCCACCTGCCCATAGCGGATAACTCCCTGCGAATGTTATAATGTTTCAAATATCGCAGGATCCGCACCATGTCCACCCGCGCACTACCCTATCGCCCTCATAATCATGACGCCTGTGTTCAGCAGGCCCTGGCCTCGGCACGGGCCATCTGCCAGCAACACAAAGCGCGTCTGACCCCGACCCGCGAACGGGTTCTGGAGCTGATCTGGCAGTCCCACAAGCCCCTCGGCGCCTACGATGTACTTGCCGAGCTCACCTCTGAAGGCCACAGTGCCGCACCTCCCACGGTTTACCGGGCCCTGGATTTTCTGCAACAGTACGGGCTGGTGCACCGGATAGCTTCACTTAATGCCTTCACCGGCTGTACCTATGCCGGCGAGCAACATACCGGCATGTTTCTCATCTGCCGGGCCTGTGGCAACGTGCTGGAGCTTCGGGGCATAGAAGTATCCACTGCGATACACAACGCCGCTGGCACAGAGGCGTTTCACCCGGAAACCATCACGCTGGAGGTGTCAGGTCTGTGCCCCGGCTGCAAGACGGAAGCACCGCATGAATAATCCGCTGGTTACCATCGATAATCTGACCGTCCGGTTTGATGATCGCCTTGTTGTTGACCGGGTCAATCTGTCCCTGCACCGTGGCGATATCATTACCATAATTGGCCCCAACGGCGCGGGCAAAACCACCCTGATCAAAGCCGTCCTGGGCATTCAGCCTGCAACCAGCGGCCGCATTGAGCGTACCAAAGGCCTGATTACCGGCTATGTGCCACAGCACCTGCGACTGGAATCCACTCTGCCCCTGAGTGTCAGGCGCTTCATGCTACTCAGTGGTCAGCCACTGCAGGCCTGTGAGGCTGCTCTGGCCAGAACCAGCGTTGACCACCTGCTGGACGCATCTGTACACCACCTCTCCGGTGGCGAACAACAACGCGTGCTGCTGGCCCGGGCGCTGGTGCGCAAGCCGGATCTTCTGGTACTGGATGAACCTGCCCAGGGCGTTGATATCAACGGTCAGGCTGCACTTTATGAACTGATCCGCCAGCTTCGGGATGAGTTTAACTGTGGGGTCATCATGATTTCCCATGATTTACATCTGGTCATGGCGGCAACCGATAAGGTTATCTGCCTGAACCAGCATGTCTGTTGCAGCGGCTACCCGGCCGATATATCCCACGACCCGGCCTTTATTGAAACTTTTGGCCAGTCTGTGGCGGAATCCCTGGCGGTTTATCACCATCACCACAATCACAATCATGACCTGAGTGGCAACGTGGTCACCCAAAACCACGCCAGTCCGGCTCTGGAAGGAACGCCCCGGGGGTGCCAGCATGACCATCATTGATACGATCCTGAATGACTTTTTCTGGCGCGCTCTGGCAGGCGGTCTGGGCGTCGCACTCATCGCCGGACCGCTGGGGTGTTTTGTGGTGTGGCGAAGAATGGCCTACTTTGGCGATACCCTGGCGCACTCAGCGCTGCTGGGCATTGCCCTGAGTTTCCTGATCAGCGTGCCCCTGAACCTGGGCGTGGTTATCACCAGCGTGTTTCTGGCCACCGCCCTGATGTTGTTTTCCCGCAACAAAACACTCGCGACCGACACCCTGCTGGGCATACTTGCCCATAGCGCCCTGGCCATTGGCCTGGTGGCACTCAGCTTTATGCCCGAAGTCCGGATTGATCTGACCGGTCTGCTGTTCGGTGACCTTCTGGCAATGAACCGTAATGACCTGCTCTGGATATACGGTGGCGCGGTCCTGATTCTTGCACTGCTGATCATGTTCTGGCGTGGCTTGCTGATGAGCACGATTCATGAGGAACTGGCACGGGTGGAAGGAGTGCCGGTTGAGCGGCTGCGACTACTGCTGATGCTGATGTTTGCACTGGTCATTGCCGTAGCCATGAAAATGGTGGGGGTACTACTGATCACGGCCATGCTGATCATTCCGGCAGCCACGGCGCGCCGACTGGCCCGTACTCCGGAACAAATGGCAGCACTGGCGATCGTGTTCGGCTTTATTGGTGTAACGGGGGGCCTGAGCATGTCCTGGCACCTGGACACTCCCGCCGGTCCCTCTGTCGTGGTGACGGCCTTCGCGACTTTTCTGTTTGTCTATGCCACAGCCGGGCGGCTCTGGGCACGCACCGGCTGACCTTCTGGCTCACAATGGCTCTACCACATCCGGAAGACGACCGGTTTCCAGCAACTCCAGAAACTCGTCGCCCATCCGGTCGCTTTCGGCGATGGCCTGTCGCCATATGCGCTCCCGGGTGCGATCATTTCCGGCGTAGGTTTCAAAATCCTTCCGGTCCGGGAGCCGGCCGCCAGGCAGATGCTCCAGGTAGTCGCTCGACGGTGCAATCAGCAACACATCCTGAAGCCGCGTGGCATCGCCGCGGCGCCAGGGCAGGGTTTTGTCAAACCAGCCAGGTACGATGCGATCGGTAAAATGTGGATACAGCACAACACCGGGTTGCTCATACGGAAGGTCAAGGTGGTAATCCAGCATCCCCCCGTCGCGGTAGATGCCACCCGGCGCGCCCGGAATATCCCGGACACCGGACATAACCAGCGGTATTGATGCGGATGCCAGGAGTGCCTGAAACAGGTTGTCTGCGCTCAAAGGCACCTGATGACTGGGGAAATCGGTCAGTGGCGACAATGGGGCTTCCAGCCTGGGGTCGTGAAGAATGCCCCGTTCCAGAAAACGGCCCAGATGACGACGGCCAACCAGGTTGGCGCTTATGGCCCCCATCAGACCAAAGCCCAGGCGGCCTTTAGTATCCGGTTCGAGTAACCCCAGACTGCGGACCACCATCACGTTGAGGCGGTACCATGGGTGCCCGAGGATATATTCCTCGCGCCCGCCGATCAGTTCCTGCAAAAACAACGTGCTCTGACGGGTTACCTCGGCCGCAGTGACGCCTTTGGAAAAACGTTGTGCAGTGTAGAGTTCGGCCAGGCGGCTGAGTTGTTCCCGGGGATTGTCAGACGATGCAATGGCCGCAAACCGCCAGCTTCCGATGGAAGAACCGATCAGTGATCGTTCCTGTTCAATCCGGGGCAGCCAGTCTGCAAAAATGGCTTTATCCAGGCCGCTGAGACCCAGGGCCTTGGGGCCGCCGGCTGCCCCCGGAATAACGTGTACATCATCCGGCGTCAGCGGCTTTTCCTGTAAACGCTTCAGGGTTCGGCGCCCGGCACGGATGGTCAGAGCAGGTGCTCGGGTATGGATGGCGGTCATATCAGGTTTCCCGTCCGCATTCTTTAAAAATGAAACATCGCTGCAAATACCCCGCGGATTCTAACGAAGTGGTTATCGGGCGCCAACCAGATCTTTTACGGATGCAAACCGGTAAACCGTAGAGATACACAGCAAATTCGCTTAAGCTTTGAGCCTTACCAAATCCAGTCCCCCTTAAGAGAACCGGAAAAGTTATGAGCAAAACCCTTGACGACCTTGCAGGCCACTACAGCGCCATCATCAACGGGCTGGGAGAAGACACCAGTCGTGCAGGTCTGGAGGACACCCCCATGCGTGCCGCCAAAGCCATGCAGTTTCTTACGCAGGGCTATCAGCAGGACCTTGGCGATCTTGTTAATAATGCGGTGTTCGAGTCTGCAATGGACGAAATGGTCGTGGTACAGGATATCGAGCTTTACAGTATGTGTGAGCACCACGTATTACCATTTATTGGTAAATGCCACATTGCCTATTTGCCCCAGGGGCATGTTCTGGGCCTGTCCAAGTTTGCACGTATTGTGGACATGTACGCTCGCCGACTGCAGATTCAGGAAAACCTGACCCGTCAGATTGCCGAAGCCGTAGAGAGCGTAACCAACGCCAAGGGTGTGGCTGTGGTGATTGAAGCTCAGCACATGTGCATGATGATGCGCGGCGTGGAAAAGCAGAACTCGAAAATGAAAACCTCCATGATGCTGGGACAATTCCGGAAATCCCAGGCAACCCGCTCTGAGTTTCTGAACCTGATCAGCAATAACCGCTGAACGCTTTAACCGGAGGGAGCTACCATGACAACGATTTCCTGTAGTCATCAGGCCAGAGTAGACATCAAAGACTTACGGCTGCGTGCCTACGTTGGCATCAAGGACGAAGAGATCAACAACCAGCAGGATATAATCATCAACGTCTGCCTGACTTATGATGCCGGTGAAGCCATCAGGCAGAATGAAATTTCCGCCGCCCTCAATTACCGCACCATCACCAAACAGATCATCGGCCACGTTGATGGCAACCGTTTTGCTCTTCTTGAGCGTCTGACCCATGAAGTGCTCAGCCTTGTGATGGAACACAGTGCTGTTCAGTGGGCACAGGTGGAAATTGATAAGCCCCACGCGCTACGGTATGCAGGGTCTGTGTCTGTTTGCCTTGAGGCGCACCGCTAATCCAACACAGGTGATCAATACAATGCCAAGCAACCAACCCGAACAAATGCACGCCATTCTCGAACGTGTTCGCACCATTGCACTGGTCGGCGCAAGCGAGAAAACCAACCGTCCCTCCCATGAGGTTATGGAATTCATGCAGAAGCAGGGATACCGGATGATTCCTGTTAATCCCCGCCTCGCCGGCCAGAAAGTGCTGGGTGAGACAGTTTACGCTGACATTGCGTCTGTACCGGAACCCATAGATATGGTTGAAGTGTTCCTGGCACCCGAGCGTACGGATGCGGTGATTGATCAGGCTATTGACCTGAAAGTTCCGGTCATCTGGCTGCAAATCGGGGTGATCAATGACGCTGGTGCAGCCCGGGCCGAGGCTGCCGGGCTGACCGTTGTTATGGACCGTTGCCCGAAACAGGAAATTCCATACATGAATAGCCCGACAAACAATCCGGGGGCCTGAACCACCAGGTAAGACTATTATGGCCACGAACTACTTGACTCAGGAGCAGGACCGCCGGCTTCGCCGCTGGGAACGCTGGAACCGCAACTATTTTATTTTTGCATTCGTGGCCCTGGTGATTGTGCTGGTATTCAGTAGCCAGCTCGGGCTTTCCAGTGGTGACAGCTGGGGCCCCCTGGGTGTTCTGATCGCGGCTTTGATTACGCCGATCATTATTCTGCAGCTGCGCCTGGCCTGCCCGGCCTGTGGCGAAAAGATTGGCTGGCAGGCCAAGCTGATGGCCCCTGACCAGTGCAAAAGCTGCGGTACCTTCCTGCGAGCAAAAAACGCTTCTTCCTGAAACCTTTGACCTGTGAGTAGGTCACAGGTTTTAAGCTATCCTTAAATTACGAACACTCCCTGCTACCAAACTTGTGTAGTAGGTCGCATGGTTACGGGGGTGTGTCCGAAAATCGCTGTGAATACGTCCATGTACGCTTGCCCTTCGCCTTCCATGGCGAAGAGCATTTTCGGACACACCCCCCGTAACCACGCTCTCAAACAACTGGTGAGGGCTGCTGGGTATGAAAGTTAAAGAGCTTGCTACGGCTGCCGGGGTTAATCCGGACACTGTCCGGTTTTATACACGGGAAGGATTGCTAAACCCCACCCGCAACCCGGAGAACAACTATCAGCATTACGATACTGAGGATCTCCGGCGTCTGCGTTTTGCCCGTAAGGCACGGCAGCTGGGGTTTTCGTTACCCGAGGTCCGGCAGATTCTGGATCAGGCGGATGATCATCATTCGCCCTGCCCTATGGTGCGGGATGTATTTCAGCAACGGCTGGAAGGCGTGGAGCAGGAAATTGAGGAGTTACAGCAGCTGCGCAAGCGTATGAAGTCCGCACTGGCTGCCTGGCAGGATATGCCGGACGGTACACCAGACGGGCAGACCATCTGCCGGCTGATTGAACATTGGGATGATAATTCTCCCGCAAAACAGGTTGAGGAGTAATCCATTATGAGTGAAGCGCCTGTATTACACACCAGTCTCAGCATTTCCGGCGCCACCTGCCAGGGCTGCGCGAAAAAAATTCGCAATGCTCTGGAGCCGCTGACCGGAGATACGGAGCTGGTGGAGGTTAACCTGGACGATCAGACGGTGGCGCTGCCAGAAGGTATAAACACCTCGGAAGCGGCCCGGGCTGTGACGGAAGCCGGCTATCCGGCCGAGCCGCTGAGTGAAGCCGGGACGTCTGGGAAATCAGTGGAAGCGGCTGAACAATCAACTGCGCAGACGCACGAGACAGACAGTGCGCCGGAAGAGCCACCCGCCCCACCTGAGGGCGACGACCAGGTAAACCTGGCGGTCACCGGGGCTACCTGTGCTTCTTGTGTCAACACAATTGAGAAGGCACTGAAGTCTGTGCCCGGCGTTACCCACGCCCACATGAACCTGGCGGACAACACCGCCACGGCCACGGGAGCGTCTGATGCTCAGGCTTTGATCAAGGCGGTGGAGAGCTCCGGTTACGGTGCCAGTGTGATCGAAGATGCGGACGCCGCCGATGAGCAGAAACAGGCTGAGGACAAAAAACAATACCGGACCCTGATGGTGAAAATGGCCATCAGTCTGGGTCTGGGCGTAGGCATGATGGTCTGGGGCATGGGCTTTGGCTCCATGACGGTGACCGATGCAAACCAGGGCACCTGGCTTGTTCTCGGTCTGATCACGCTGGCGGTAATGGCCGGCACCGGTGGGCACTTCTTCACCGGCGCCTGGAAAGCGTTCCGGCATCATAATGCCAATATGGACACGCTGATTGCCCTGGGTACGGGTACCGCCTGGCTGTATTCCATAACCGTGGTGAGTATTCCCGAGGCTTTGCCGGAAATGGCCCGGCATGTGTACTTTGAAGCCTCGGCCATGATCATTGCTCTGATCAACCTGGGCCAGGCACTGGAGCTGCGGGCGAAAGGCAAAACCTCCGAGGCCGTGCGCCGGTTGCTGGACCTGAGAGCGAAAACCGCACGGGTTATACGGGACGGCCACGAACAGGACATTCCGGTAGAAGATGTACGCAAGGGTGATCATATCCGCGTGCGGCCGGGTGAAAACCTGCCTGTTGATGGCCGGGTGATTGAGGGCAGCACCCGCATTGACGAAAGCATGCTGACCGGTGAGCCCATGCCGGTGACCAAAGCCGTGGATGACAACGTATCCGCCGGCACTCTCAATACCCACGGTGGTATTGTTTATGAAGCGACTCACGTGGGCAGCGAAACCGCGCTGGCACAGATTATCCATCTGGTGAAGAAAGCCCAGGGCTCCAAGCCCGCGATCGGGCGGTTGGCCGATAAAATATCGTCGGTATTCGTGCCCAGCGTTATGCTGATAGCCATTGCCTCCGCACTGGTCTGGTACAACGTCGGGCCGGAGCCTGCCGTTGTGCATATGATGGTTGCAGCTACCACGGTACTGATCATTGCCTGCCCTTGTGCCCTCGGCCTGGCCACGCCCATGTCGGTGATGGTCGGTGTTGGTAAAGCGGCGGAGTATGGGGCACTGATTCGCCAGGGCGATGCACTGCAAACCGCAGGCAAGCTGGACCTGGTGATTCTCGATAAAACCGGCACCATCACCGAAGGCCATCCGGCGGTCACCAGCGTGCACTCAGTGGAGGGTGATGAGCAGCAGTTACTGGCGCTGGCGGCCGGGCTGGAGCAACACTCTGAACACCCACTGGCCGAAGCGATTGTTAATCACGCCAAAGAGCTGAACGCAGAGCCATTGAAAGTCACTGGCTTTGAAGCTCTGAATGGCAAAGGCGTGGCCGGGCAATTCGAAGGCGAACCGGTTCGCCTGGGCAACCGTCGCTGGCTCGAGGCCGAAGGCCTGTCACTGGACGGCCTGAGCGACGCGGAACACGCCATTACCGAGCAGGCAGGCACGCCACTGTTTCTGGCCCACGGCACGAAACTGCTGGGTGTGCTGGGCGTTGCCGACGCTATCAAAGCCGATTCCGAGGCGGCCATCCAGCGCCTCCATGACGCCGGTATACGGGTGATGATGGTCACTGGTGACATCAGTGCCACCGCCCGGGCCATTTCTGCCAAGACCGGCATAGATGACTACCGCGCCGAAGTTCTCCCGGAAGACAAGGCGGACGTGGTTAACGAAATGCGCAGCAAAGGCTATACCGTCGCCATGGTGGGCGACGGTATTAACGACGCCCCGGCCCTGGCCGCTTCCGATGTCGGCTTTGCCATAGGCACAGGTACAGACGTTGCCATCGAAAGTGCCGCCATCACCCTGATGCGGGGTTCTCTGCACGGTGTACCGGATGCCATTGAGGTGTCCCGGGCCACGGTGAAAAACATCTACCAGAACCTTTTTGGCGCCTTCATATACAACACCCTGGGTATTCCCATCGCAGCGGGCCTGCTGTACCCGGTCTGGGGTATTCTGATGAGCCCGATCTTTGCCGGTGCCGCCATGTCGCTGTCCTCGGTCACTGTTGTTACCAACGCCAACCGGCTGCGCCTGTTCAAAACCAGCGGCAAACCGGCTACAACACAAAGCCCGGAAGCAAACGAGGAGAGGAACTGATGGTTGCTATACTGGTCAATATCGGTGGCCTTGCTCTGATGGCCGCCACAGTCTGGTGGTTCTGGCTTTCGTCATCGGATAACGACACGTCTGCACACGATCACAGCCACCACTGAATACGACACCAAAGAGAGAAAACCATGAAAAAATCTATGCTCGGAATGGCCCTTGTCGCCGCCCTCGGCTATGCCAGCCCTTTACTGGCCGCCGGCGCTGCCCAGAGTATCCATGTGTACAAGTCACCCACCTGCGGCTGCTGTACAGCCTGGGTCGATCACCTTGAAAACAACGGCTTTGATGTGGAAACCACTGACACCCAGAACATGAATCGCGTCAAAATCGAGGCCGGACTCACCCGCAACCTGGCCAGCTGCCACACCGCGTTTGTAGGCGATTACGTCATCGAAGGCCATGTGCCGGCAGACGATATCCACCAACTGCTGGCCGACGCTCCGCAAGCAACAGGCCTTGCAGTGCCGGGCATGCCGGTTGGCTCACCGGGTATGGAAATGGGCGATCGCAAAGACCACTACCAAGTACTCATGTTCAACAAAAAGGGCCAGACCAGGGTTTATTCAGAGCACAACTGAAAAATACTGGAAAGCCAGATCAGGACAGTCAGGTGAGGCACTGTCACAGACTGTTGGAGGCCATGGATGGCCGGAAACAAGCGTACAGGGACGTACTTGCAGCGTGTCTGTGACAGTGCCTCACCTGACTGTCCGTAAATCCCGGCTAAACAGCTCGCCCCAAAATACAATCCACGCTGGCCCCCAGACCTAACCCCTGCTAGCATCGCCGAACATTTTTTAGCCAATGGCGAGCACGAACCATGACCAAAACCTACATTCCGGGCAAAGACGAAGCCCTGGAGAACACCCTTGAAAAAATCGGGGGTGCCATACGTGCCCTTGGCTACAATATTATCGAGGCCCGCTGGCTAAACCCTGCCCCTTATATCTGGTCTGTCCATATACGTGACGAAGACTGCCCCCAGGTGTTTTCCAATGGCAAAGGGGCCAGCCGCAACGCAGCCCTGGCAAGCGCCTACGGCGAACTGATCGAACGGCTTTCAACCCGTTACCTCTTTGCCGACTTCATGCTCGACCCGGTCATGGAAGAATACGGCTACGTACACCAGCCTGATGAAAAATGGTTTGAACTGGATGAGGAGCAATGGCCGGAAGGCCTGCTGGATGATCGCTGGAAAGAACTCTATGTAAACCATCAGGATCTGGTGCCGGCACAACTGGCCGATATGAACGGCGGCGGCACCGGCAAAGGCCTCTGCGCGCTGCCCTACGTGCGCCAGAGTGATGGCGAAACCGTGTATGTTCCCATGAGCATGATTGCCAACCTGTTTGTATCCAACGGCATGAGTGCTGGCAACAATCGCGAAGAAGCGATTGTACAAAGCCTGTCGGAACTGTTTGAACGGGCCATCAAAACCCGCATCATTGCCGACGCCATTGCCCTGCCCGAAGTCCCCGCCGAGGTTCTGTCCCGCTTTCCACACATTGTCGAAGGTATCCGCGCCCTGGAAGAGGCCGGTTTCGGGATCCGCGTTCTGGATGCATCTCTGGGCGGCAAATACCCGGTTATGTGCATTGTGCTCATGCACCCGGATGGCGGGGCCTATGCCTGCTTTGGCGGCCATCCCACGTTTGAAGTGGCACTGGAACGCACGCTGACCGAGCTGGTTCAGGGCCGCGCACTGGATGAACTGGAAGGCTTCCCTCCGCCCACCACCGATATGGACATGGTCGACGAACCCCATAATCTGGAACTGCACTTTATCGACGCCAGCGGCTATGTCAGCTGGGCGTTCCTAAGTGATGAGCCGGATATAGAGTTTGCTGACTGGGACGCCAACAGCCCCTGGGCCAGTGATAACAAGACTGCCTGTACTCAGATGATGGATCTGATTCACAGCGAAGGCCACGAGATCTACATTGCAGAGCATACCGATCTGGGGGCCTTCGCCTGCCGGATTCTGATCCCGGGCTTCTCCGACATCTACCTTCCGGACGAGCTGATTCTGAATAACAACAACGCCAGCCTGCCGGTAAGACCCGTGCTCTACAACCTGCAAAATGCCGGCGAATCCGGCTGGCTGCACCTGTTGGAAACCCTCGAAGGCCACCACGTCAATGATCAGATGCGGGTGCTTGAATGGGCCGGCATTGTGGGTGACAGCAGTCGCTGGGGCCGTTTGCGGGTTGGCGAATTCAAAGTCTGGATACTGCTGGCACTGAACGACCTGGAAGGTGCTTTTGAATTACTGCCCCCGGTACTGGCGTCAGGCGACCTGAATGAGACTGATCGCCGGGAGTACGCGGCTCTGCACGCGGTTCTTGAGCTTTATCTGGCCACAGACGACATTGCCCCTTACCGTCGCAGCCTGGATTATTATCACGGCCAACAGCGGGTAGACCTGGCTCTGGACTGGATAACCGGTGAGCAGCGGTTCCCGGGCCTCGCGGCCATGCCGCCGGCTGCTCCTACAGAAGGCCACCGCAAACTTCTGGAAGGCTACCGCAAGGTACTGGAGGGTCAGAATGCAGCCCAAAACCTGGCGTAACGGGTCTGACTCACATCGCCATAACCGTTATACTCCGGTTTATCATTCATTTTCTCAGCCAGGTTAACCCATGCTCAACGCCGACGCTCTCAGCCAGTTGCGCCAGCTAAAGTCAGACATTGAGGAAAACAAAGTCGTTTTCCCCGGAACGGTGAAAGCCACAAATGGCCGCTTCGGATTCGTCGCACTGGACGAAGGACGGGATGTATTCCTGCCTCCCGAAGAAATGCAAAAAGTACTCCCGGGTGACAGAGTTCAGGTCACCGAACAGGAAGTGGACAAAGGCAAAACCCAGGGTGTGGTCGACGAGCTGATCGAAAGCCGGCTGAGTACGTTTGTCGGGCGCTACCTGGTAAAAGGCAAAGGGCATTTTGTGGTGCCCGAAACACCGGGAATCAATCGCTGGATATTCATACCGCCCAAAGAGCGCATGAATGCCCAGCCAGACGACTACCTGTACTGCTGTATCCATAAACACCCGATCAAAGACGGAAAGGGTCAGGCAAAAGTCCTGCGGGTAATTGGCAAAGCCGGTGACCCGGGCATTGAGCGTGCCCTTACACTGGCGACGTTTGACCTTTCAGATGAATGGCCGGAGCCGGTTGTGAAACAGGCTGAAAGCCTGGATGAAGCAGCCATCAAGGCACTCGAAGCCGGACGTGAAGACCGTACCGACCGGGCGTATGTCACCATCGACAGCCCGGCCACCCAGGACATGGACGACGCTTTGCTTGCCGAACCCAATGCCACCGGCTGGGCCTTATCCATCGCCATTGCCGACCCGGCCGCGGTTATTGAACCAGGCAGCGCAGCCGAGCAGGAAGCTTTCCGTCGCGCAACCGCCATCTACTTCCCGGGCGAACCCCTGCCCATGCTCCCCGACACCATCAGCACACGACTGTGCTCGCTGATACCGGACACCAATCGCCTGGTCCTGGTCTGCGATCTGCAGGTGAACAATGACGGCAGTCTGGGAGACTACAGCTTCCATCAGGCGGTGATCCGCTCCCGCGCCAAGCTCAACTACGAGTTGGTCTGTAATCTTATAGAAGGGCGCGAAGACGAAGACATCAAAGCGTTGCCGGACTCTGTTACCAACAGTCTGGATCAGCTGCATCAGGTCGCTACGGCACTGCGCAAGTGGCGCAGCGACAATGCCTTGCTCAGTGGTGACCGGCCCGAGTTCCGGTTGCGCCTGGATGAAAACCGACGCATTCGCGCCATTGAGTCTTCCGTGCAGACGGAAGCCCACCGCGTGGTGGAAGAGTGCATGGTTGCTGCTAACCGGTGCGCCGCAGATTTTCTGGCCAAACACCCTTCGGGCCTGTTTATCCAGCACCCGGGGCTTCGCGCCGACCGCATCAACAACATTAAATCCCTGCTTGAAGCCTATGCTCCGCACCTGGCGCATATTGATGCGTCAGAGCCTGAAGGCTTCAAGACACTGATGAGAGAAACCTCGGAGCTGGAAGCAGAGGTACCGGTCAAAACCATTCTCTCACGCCAGCTGGCCCGGGCAGAACTGGCGTTTACCCCGGCACCGCATCAGGGCATGGGGCTGAGCGCCTATACTACGTTCACGTCGCCGTTACGAAAGTATTCTGACCTGTACGTTCATCGGATGATCAAGGCGGCACTCTGGGATGCGCCCATGAATGCGCTGACCAACGAGCAGTTGTCAGCACTGCAAAACACCCAGATCAAAGCACGCCAGGCTGCCAACAGCCTGGAAGCCTGGCTCAAGAGCGATTTTGCAAAAACTCTGGGTGATGCGCCCATGGCTGGCATCATCAGCCGCACCGTTCCTGCCGGCTTTTTTGTACGCCTGGACAGCAACGGTCTGGAAGGCTTTGTGAGCTGCAAGGACCTCCAGGGCAAATACGGCTTTGATCCGGTTACTCTGCGTCTGCGGCATAATAAAAACGGGCGTATTTTTCAGCTGGATCAGGTGGTGAAAGTCCGCTTTGCAGGTGTGGATGAAGAGCGCCGGCAGATCAATTTCAAACTGGTGGAAGCTGAAGAAGTAACGAACAGCAACGGCGACCGCTAACGCGGACGCCGTCTACTTCCCCTATGGGCGGAGCATTTCTTCAAGACGGGCGTCCTTGGCCCGCCACTGCTCTGCCAGCCAGTTCTTTACGTTACGCCTGTGCTCGGCGTCGGTTGAATAATCCCGCCCTTTCAGGTGCTCGGGAATGGTATGCGTGTGAATATCCATTCTCACTTCCTGCACCCGGCCACACATAAAATCCCAGAATGACGGCGCCCCGGCCGGATAAGCAATGGTTACATCCACCAGCGTCTCGATTGAATCGCCCATGGCATCGAGAACAAACGCTGCACCACCGGCTTTTGGCGTAAGCAGGTGGGTGTATGAAGATTTTTGCTTGTCGTGCTTGGCCTGAGTAAAACGTGTGCCCTCTACAAAATTCATCACGCTCACCGGCGTGTACCGGAACTTCTCACAGGCGCGGCGCGTGGCCTTCAGATCTTCCCCGCGTTTCTCCGGATGCTTCACCAGATATTCCCGGGTGTAACGCTTCATGAACGGAAAATCCAGTCCCCACCAGGCAAGTCCGATAACAGGCACCCAGATAAGTTGCTGCTTAAGGAAGAACTTGAGGAAAGGGGCCCGCCGGTTGAACACCCGCTGCATGGCAAAAATATCCACCCAGCTCTGGTGATTACTCAGCACCAGGTACCAACTTTCACGGCGCAGCTTTTCCGCCCCCGTAACCTGCCACCGGGTGCCGTGGGTCAGCTTCATCCAGCCGGTATTACACGCCACCCAGGATTCCGAAACCCAGATGATTGCCCGGGTACACAGCACCCGGAAGCCTTTGTGGGGAATGACTAGCTTCAAAAGTGCCGGTATGTACAGTAGCAGGCACCAGAAAAGCGTGTTGATGGCGAGCAGAATAGAGTTGAGCACGCCAATAAGGGGAGCGGGTAAGAAGCTGAGCATGTTGTTCCTGTTATGATTATTTCACCGATGGTACGCAATCATACCAATCAACCCCGGCGAAGGGCATCGGAATAAACAAAATGGTGTAAGCTGTTAATGCACATTGCTTTTACAACAAATGAAAGGAGCACGTTATGAGCACAGTCACACTCGATGGTAACCCTATTGAACTGGGTGGCACGTTCCCGCAGAACGGCGACACAGTTCCGGCTTTTACCCTCACCAACAGCAGTCTGGAAGAGGTAACGCTCGATAGCTGGGCCGGCAAACGTAAAATCCTGAACATCATTCCCAGTATCGACACAGGCGTCTGCGCCGCCTCAACCCGTAAGTTCAATGAAAAAGCCGGCGCTCTGGATAACACTGTCGTGTTGGTTATTTCCGCCGACCTGCCCTTTGCGGCGGCCAGGTTCTGTGGCGCTGAAGGACTGCAAAATGTTGTTACGCTCTCCACTTTCCGCAATACCGGTTTTCAGAAAGACTATGGCGTTGCTATTCAGGACGGCCCGCTGGCCGGCCTCTGTGGCCGTGCGGTCGTAGTTCTGGATGAAAACAACAAGGTTATCCACAGCCAGCTCGTCAGTGAAATCCACGACGAGCCAGACTATGATGCTGCCCTGAAAGCACTGTAAAAAACCATCAACCGGTTTCTGGCCCGGCGAGACAACATGCCTCCCGGGCCAGCTTCAAAAACTGTTAGACTCCTGCCTCCACACCTGAATCAAGGCGCAACCCCGGACCCGTGAGCAATCCCATCGAAAATACCAGCCTGGCCCGCCAGCTCTATGCCATGACCTGGCCCATGCTGTTTGGCGCACTCTCGCTGATGACCTTCCAGCTCGCAGACAGTGCCTTCATTGGTCAGCTTGGCCGGGACCCTCTGGCAGCGCTCGGTTTCACACTCCCGATGCAACAGCTCATCATCGGACTGCAGGTAGGGCTGGGCATTGCCACAACCGCGATTATTTCGCGCACTCTCGGTATCGGTGATCAGCTTCGGGCCTTCCGCCTCGGAGGCCTGGTTATTACGGTGGGCAGCACGCTGGTGTTCATACTCTGTGCTGCCCTGTGGCTATTACAAAGCCCTGTGATGCATGCTCTGGGGGCGGACGACTCACTGCTCCCTCTGGTTCGCAGTTACTGGGTGCCCTGGCTTCTCTCCGCATGGATCGGAGCCTTCCTTTACTTTGGCTATTCTATTTGCCGCTCCCATGGCGACACAAAACTGCCGGGTTATATGATGGTCGCCACCAGCCTCACCAACATTGCTCTGGACCCACTCTATATTTTTGTTTTTGGCTGGGGCCTGCCAGGTGCTGCCTGGGCTACCGTCACCTCGTTCGGAATCGGTTGTCTGGTTATTTACCGGAAGCTGCTCAAGCGCGGCTGGGCACGCTTTGACCTGCGACAGCTTGCCCTGGGCCGTGCTCTCAAGCAGCTCAACAGCATTATGGCGCCCGCTATGGTCAGTCAGCTTATGCCTCCGGTTTCCTCCATGCTGGCCACAGCTCTGGTTGCAGGTTTTGGCTCTGCTGCGGTGGCTGCCTGGGGACTGGGCACACGCCTGGAGTTCTTCTCCATCGTGGTTGTGTTGGCGCTCACCATGTCCCTGCCACCCATGATCGGACATATGTTGGGTGCGGGTGATATTGAAAAAATTCGCAAGCTGGTCCGGCTGGCCGTGCGCTTTGTGGTGGTCTGGCAGCTGGCAATCGGCCTGATCTGGCTGATTGCTTCAGGCGTGGTATCGGAGCTGTTCAGCAGTGACCAACAGGTTCAGGAGGTGCTGGCTGCCTACCTTGTTCGGGTGCCTCTCAGCTATAGTGGTCTGGGGGTGTGTATGCTTATGGTATCGGCCTGCAATGCACTTGGCCTTGCCATGAGGGCACTCCTGATATCAACATTGCGGTTGTTTCTGTGCTTTCTGCCCTTGCTCTGGCTGGGCAGCCAGATTAACGGGATTGACGGCCTGATGAGCGGTGCCCTGGTGGGCAACCTGTTTGCGGGCCTCATGGCCTACCGGTTTTACCGCCTGGGCATGGAGAAGCTTCGCGCGCCCGGATAACATTCAGATACAACATAGCCGGGTCAGCCTGTGCACGCCAGATTTGGCTTACGCAGATAAAGGTAAGTGGAGGTTATCGTTTTGGATAAAGAGAACCCTTTGAACATTCGCCCTGCAGCCACTCTGGCTTTGGTAAGAGATACCGCTGAGGGTATCGAAATACTGCTGCTGCAACGCACATGGGATGCAGTATTTCTGCCCGGCTATTTCGTTTTCCCTGGAGGCGCGGTGGATCAGGAAGAAGCCCGGGGACGCCAGCATGCCGCTGGCCTCAGAGATACCGAAATCAGCCATACCATGAGTCTGGGCGAAGGCGGTGTGGATTATATGCTGGCAGCCGTTCGTGAATGCTTTGAAGAAGCTGGCATCCTGGTAGCGGTTGATGCAGACAAACGCTCCATCAGCATAGACCACCCGGCCCATAATGAGCGCACCTCTGTATTCAAAGGCGAGGTGTCCCTGGCGGATCTGTGTGAGCGCCACCAGCTGACCATCCCTCTGGACAGACTGGCTTACCTGGCCCACTGGATAACACCTCCGGGCCCGCCCCGGCGCTTTGATACCCGCTTCTTTGTTACCCAGGCGCCCGAGAACCAGTTCGCTCACCATGACGGTGAGGAAACCATAGACCATATATGGATCAGCCCTGCGCAGGCACTTGAAGAGCACCGTTCGGGCGAGCGCCTGATGACGTTACCTACGGTAAAAACCCTGCGGGTGCTACGCGACTTCGACAATGTTGAGACCCTGATGCGCTATGCCTGGGCCAACCCACCCGAGCCCTACCCCAGCCAGCCCTGGCCGGCGATTCAACGGGGTAAACCCGTGCTGCTGGAACCCGGCTCGCCGGCATACGATGAAGCTGCCAAGCTCGACCCCGAGGCTGAGGGCACAACGAAAGCAGAAATCATTCCCGGTGAACCCGTTGAAGTTGCCGCTGGCGTCATTCGCCTTACAGCACCTAACCCCGGCGTGATGACAGGTCCGGGAACCAATACCTACATCCTGGGCCATGAGCGCTTTACCGTGCTGGACCCGGGCCCGGATCATAGCGGGCATATTGAACAGATCCTGGAGATCACACAAGGGAAAATTGATTCCGTGGTGGTCACTCACACCCACCTGGATCACTCACCTGGAACCCGGTCCCTGAAAGAAAAAACCGGGTGCAGGCTGTACGGCTGGCCTGCACCTGCTGGCGCTTCCCAGGACCAGATGTTTGTTCCGGATGAGCAGCCTGAGCACGGCAGCTTCATCAAAACCGATGCGGGGACACTGAAGACACTGTATACACCCGGGCATGCGTCCAACCATCTTTGCTTTTTGCTGATTGAGCAGGAGATGCTGTTTTCCGGGGACCACATCATGCAGGGCTCTACCGTGGTCATAAATCCGCCTGACGGCGATATGAAGGCGTATCTGGAATCGCTTTACAGCCTGTTGGCGGAGCCCATTCACTTCATTGCCCCTGCCCATGGTTTCCTCATGGGGCAGCCGGCAACCATCATTGATTACCTGATTACCCATCGCCTGGCACGAGAGCACAAAGTGGCGCAGGCACTGGATAAACTGGCCCCGGTTGACCTCAAAGATCTGACCCGCAAAGCCTATGGCGATGTGCCCACTGCGATTCACGGAGTCGCTGCCCGGTCAGCACTGGCACACCTGCTTAAGCTCGAAGCGGATGGCCGGGCCGTACAGAAAAACAGCCTCTGGCATGCCACGCCGGATACCTGAACCATTTGCGCCGGCAGAGACTGCCCCGTCTGCCGGCTTTTACCTACTTCTTCGCGATAATGTACACCGCGTGCACTATGCCGGGAATGTATCCGAGAATGGTCAGTAGTATGTTGATCCAGAAGTGTTTGCCAATCCCCACCTGCAAAAATACACCCAGGGGTGGTAACAAGATTGCAATCAGAATGCGTAAAAGGTCCATAGTGCTCCTTCCATCTGCCGGTTATAACGGATAAGGATTCTGTAACATTACCCTGTATGGCACCATTATTTATTACCACACTCTGAAAATGGCATTAAACCTTGGTTATTACCAGATTCAGAGCCCGAATTTCCCTTTATACTTACCGTTTTTCGATACTCTGTGAGGAATCATGCTGCTTTCCCGCTTGCAAAAGCCGGCCGGCCTTTCAGTCACTCTCTGTCTGTATCTGCTGGCTCTGCCTGCGAATGTACTGGCAGAGTCATCCGAGAACACACAACAGACGCAATCCTCCCGGGAAATTCTGCTGGCAGAACTGGCAGAGGACGAAAGCGTTCAGGATGTGGAGCAATCCGAGCCGCTGCAAGGCTCCCGCACGTCCGGGAAAAAAACCACTCCGGAAATTAAGAGCATACAGCCAGAGGCTGCGCCCACACCCAATAAAGTCGCACCGGACATTGATCTGAAAGAAGTGGCTCCGGCACCGGCTCCCGAGCCCCCGGCAGAGCCGGGCAGTGATAAGATTCCTGACTCCACGGCAACAGAGGCCCCGCCTGAAGAAGCGGCCCCGGAGCCGGAAAAAGCAGAGCCAGCCAGTGACCTGATTTTACTTGGCAATGAGGTTTTGCCCGGCACCTCCACGCGTCTGGCCTGGTCCCCCGGCATTCAGATTGCCGGCCTGTCACAGCCCACGCCGGTACTGGTCGTGAATGGCGCCAATACCGGACCGACCCTGTGCCTGACCAGCACCATTCATGGCGATGAACTCAACGGCATCGAAATTATCCGCCAGACACTCTACGACCTGGACCCTGCAAAGCTCAGTGGCAGTGTCATCGGTATTCCCATCGTGAACCTGTCGGGGTTCCAGCAGGGCAGCCGCTACCTGCCTGATCGTCGTGACCTGAACCGGTACTTCCCCGGCAACCCGAATGGCAGCCTGGCGGGTCGCATAGCGCACTCGCTTTTCACCAACATAATCCAGCATTGCGATATGCTGGTCGATATCCACACAGGCTCACTGAAGCGCACCAACCTGCCCCAGCTTCGTGCCGATATGAACAACCCTGCTGTGGCAGAGTTTACCCGCGGCTTTGACAGAATGGCCGTGGTGCATAGCAGTGGGTCGCCGGGAATGCTCCGCACGGCGGCGACCGATGCCGGCATCCGGGCAGTAACAATGGAAGCTGGCGAATCCCTGCGGGTACAGGAGCACCAGATTGATGCCGGGGTAAACAGCCTGGCCAGCCTGATGGAAAAGCAGGACATGGTTTCCCGCATGTTTGTGTGGGGCAATCCCGAACCCGTGTATTACGACTCAACCTGGGTAAGAGCCGACCATGGAGGTATCCTGTTCAGTGATGTAAAACTGGGCGCAAAAGTATCCCGGGGTCAGGTTCTTGGCTATGTTGCTGATCCGATCACCAATGCCCAGCACCCGATTCACGCCAGCAGCGATGGCCGGATCATCGGCATGGCAGTGGACCAGGTCGTGATGGCTGGCTTTGCCGCCTACCACATTGGCACAGAAGCAAAAATTCCGGGAGAATAGTATCCTTTGCGGACCCGATTTCTGTGCCACTGTTCTGATAAATACTTAAGGAGCCATCATGTTCAAGAAGACCTCTGCTCCCTCTCGCCTGGTGTGGGCTTTGCCATTGCTGGTTTTGGCGTTTATGGCACTCAGTTTGCCCGCGAGCGCCCAGAGTGAGGCGGAGCCGGAGCTTAAAACCCCGGACGCTATTAAAGAGGTAGAGATCAGCCCGGGCACTACCAGCAGTGGCGCGGCGGGCGCGGCTGGCAAAAGTGAATCCGGTGTCTGCGAGCGCCCGGAACAATGGCTTTATGCCCGGGCGTACGAACAAGGTGACATGGCATTTCACGGCAGCAAAGTCTGGAAAGCCATTAAAGACAACACAGGTGATATGCCAGGCATGAACGAGCCACCCAGCTGGGAGTTGGTGGATGGCCACTGTGCGGTTACCGGGCAATAACTCACCGCCTGGCGGGCAGGGCCGATTCAATGCGTTGCAGCACATCGGCCAGCACCGCTCTGGGGCACCCGATGTTCAGCCGCATAAAGCCACTGCCCTGCTCGCCAAACGACTGGCCCGGGTTCATGCCTACGCCCGCGTCCTGCACAAAAAAGTGCTTCAGAGCCGCATCATCCAGATGCAGTCCCCGGCAATCCAGCCATACCAGATAGGTGCCTTCCGGCGCCCGGGTCCGAATGCCTGGCAACCGGGCGTTAACAGTGTCCACCACAAAATCCCGGTTTTCCTGTAAATACGCCATCAGGCTATCCATCCAGGAGGCACCGTAGCGATAGCCGGCCTCGAAACCGGCAATGCTGAAGGGGTTACACTGCGGCAGGTGCATGGAATCAAAGACGGTTGCCATGGCCTGACGCTGCTCCGGGTCTGTTATTACCAGAGCAGAGAGCCCCAGCCCGGGTATGTTAAAGCTCTTGCTCGGTGCCACCGCCGTTATCAGCGCATCCTCCGGCCCGGCCAGGGTAGCCAGCATCCGGTGACGAGGCCCGTCCGGGAACGTGAGATCGCAGTGGATCTCATCGGAGATCACCGTCAACCCATGTCGGCGGGCAATACCCAGCACAGCCGTAAGCTCTTGCTCCGACCAGACCCGGCCCACGGGATTGTGCGGTGAGCACAACATCAGGACTTTAGCCTCCGGGCGCGCGGCGCAGACCTCCAGGTGTTCCAGGTCCATTCGATAATGGCCGGTCTCATCACTCACCAATGGATTTTCAATAACCGACCGGCCACTGAGTCGGACAGCACTGAAAAAGGGCGGGTACACGGGCGGCTGAACAATCACCCCCTCCCCCGGAGCCGCATAGGCCATACAGGCTGCGTGCAGGGATGGCACAACCCCTGGCGCCATCAATATCCACTCACGCTGAATGTCCCAGCCATGGCGTTCACGGAACCAGTCCATCATTGCCTGGAACAGACTCTCAGGAAACAACGTATAGCCATAAACCGGATGCGCGGCACGCTCTGAAAGCGCCCGGGTCACTGCCTCTGGTGCCGCAAAGTCCATGTCCGCCACCCACACAGGAACGACATCGTCGCGACCAAATACGGCTTTGCGAACGTCGTATTTTACCGAGCAGGTATGTTCGCGATTAATGGGCTGATCAAACGGGTTTGTCACTATAGAGCTCCATAACGGGGGTATAATCGGATGCGCCGGATTATTGTGGCCGGGTCTTGTTACCATCACAACCCAAGGGTTTATAAAAGGAAAACCGGATGTCTGAAACAGTTGCAGTGGTTAACGCTGCCCGCCCTAATTTTCTGATTCTTGCCCCCCTCTGCGTCGGACTGGGTGTGGCAGTGGCCTGGCAACAAGGTGAGGCTCCGGTGCTGATGGACACGCTGCTGGTCTTTATGGGTGCAGTGCTGGCCCATGCTGCGGTAAACCTGCTTAACGAGTATGAGGATTTTGTGTCAGGGCTGGATTTTCTGACAACGCGAACACCGTTTTCAGGTGGCAGCGGCGCTCTCCCAAACGTTCCAGGTGCCGCAAAACGTGTACTCGCAGCTGCCCTCGGCACTCTGAGCCTGGCTATCCTCATCGGAGTCTTCTTTCTCTGGCACCGGGGGCTTCCCATGCTGGTCCTGGGAGTCGCCGGCGTTGTACTGGTGCTTTCTTACACCCGCTGGATTACCCGCTTGCCCCTGCTGTGCCTGCTCGCTCCCGGCATTGGCTTCGGACCGGTGATGATCCTGGGCACGCTGGTGGCACTGGGCGCAAAGCTGGATGCCACCGCTGTTACCGTTTCCATGGTCAGCCTGCTGCTGGTAAGCGAGTTGTTGCTGATCAACCAGATACCGGACGCCGAAGCAGATCGCAAGGCGGGTCGCCGGCACCTGGTTATCACCCTTGGCGCCCCGGGGGCAACACGGCTGGTGTCGTTATTGTTCCTGTTAGCCTATACCGTTCTGATAACCGGCATACTTACCGGCTGGTTGCCACTGATGTCCGTGCTGTCACTGGCAACCGCGCCTTTTGCGTTCTGGCTTTGCTGGAAACTGCCCGCCGCTGTTTATCACCCAGATACACTCAATATGTTGCTGGGCACCAATGTAGCGATTCTGCTGGCAACCCTGGCCCTGCTTATTGCCGGCCTGAGCCTGTAAGCCGGAAGGCCGGCAATAAAACATGCCCCTTGCATGTACGTGGTTTTTGAACGAAGGTGAAAACAGATATTTTCTGATTTTACTCTCGATACGGAGGTCTGTTCATGAGCGTACTTTTTCTGCTCATCAGTGCCCTGATTCTGATCTATGTGGGCGTTGGGGGTACAACCGCGGCTGTGGTGATGTCCCTCGCCACCCTGGCTGGCGTGTTTCAGGATGAATGGCACCTTGCCAGTGTCCTGTTTGGCGGCCTTTTCCTGGCTCTGGCGCTGATTCTGGTTATTCCCAGCGACCTGCGCCTCGATAAATTCAGCCGTCCGTTACTGGGCTGGGTTCGCAGTCGCCTCCCCAGGCTCTCCTCCACCGAAGAGGAAGCCCTGAAGTCCGGCTCCGTCGACTGGGACGGTGAGCTTTTCTCCGGTAAACCGCAATGGTCAAAACTTCTGGATGCCCGGCCGGCCCACCTGAGCAGTGAGGAGCAGGCGTTTCTTGACGGTCCAGTGGAAGAGTTGTGCGCCATGCTCGATGACTGGAAGATCACCCACGAGCATTACGACCTGCCCGAGAAAGCCTGGAAGTTTATCCGTGACAATGGTTTTTTCGGGCTGGTGATCCCGAAAGAAGACGGCGGCCTGGGTTTCTCCAACACTGCTCACTCAGAAATCGTCATGAAGATCTCCACCCGCAGCGTGTCGGCAGCGGTCACCGTGATGGTCCCCAACTCCCTCGGTCCGGGTGAGTTGCTGATGCACTACGGCACCGACGAGCAGAAAAAACACTACCTGCCAAGATTATCCGGTGGTGAGGAGATACCCTGCTTTGCCCTCACCTCGCCTGTTGCGGGTTCCGATGCGGGCGCCATTCCAGACAAGGGCATTGTTTGCAAAGGCCAATGGAACGGCGAAGAAGTTCTGGGCCTGAAAGTGACCTGGAACAAACGCTATATCACCCTGGCCCCGGTGGCGACACTGATTGGCCTGGCCATCAAAGTCTATGACCCGGAAAGCCTTCTGGGCGATAACGCCGATATTGGTGTGACCTGTGTTCTGGTTCCACGTGAAACCGAGGGCGTGCATGCCGGCGCAAGGCATCTGCCCATGAACACCGTGTTCATGAATGGCCCCACCTGGGGCGATGAGGTGTTCATCCCCATGGATCAGGTGATTGGTGGCCAGGAGATGCTTGGCAAAGGCTGGACCATGCTACTGGAGTGCCTGTCCATAGGGCGCTCTATTTCCCTGCCGGCACTGGGCACAGGTGCCGGTAAGGTGGCCAGCCTGGCCACCGGGTCCTACGCCTACACCCGGGAGCAATTTGGCCGATCCATCAGCCAGTTTGAAGGGGTACAGGAAGCTCTGGAGCCCATCGCCGGCTATACCTATATGATGGACGCCGCACGCCTGCTGACGTCCGGCATGCTCGACCGCGGCGTTCGGCCAGCGGTACCCTCGGCTTTACTGAAATACCGCAACACCGACCTGATGCGGGAAGTAATCAATCACGCTATGGATGTGGTGGCCGGCCGCGGTGTAATTACCGGCCCCCGTAACTTCATGGCCCGGGCCTATAACGCTGTTCCCATTGGAATCACGGTGGAAGGCGCAAACATCCTGACCCGCAGCCTGATGGTATTCGGCCAGGGTGCGATCCGCTGTCACCCGTTTATTGTGGAAGAGATTGCTGCCGCGGGTATGGAAGATGAAAACCAGGCCGCGAAGAAATTTGACGGCATCTTCTACAAGCATCTGGCTCACACCACACGCAACGCCCTACGGGCACTGGTTCTGGGCCTGACGGGCGGGCTGCCTGAGCCGGTTCCGGCCCGGGGCAACATCAAATCCTCTTACCGCCAGCTTGGCCGCTTCTCCGCCGCATTTGCGCTGATGACCGATGTAACCCTGCTCTCCGTCGGGGGTGGCCTCAAAGCCCGGCAACGCCTGTCCGGCCGTATGGCGGACAGTCTGGTGCACCTGTATTACGCCTCGGCAGTGATCAAGCAATGGCACGAAGAGGGCTACCCGGATAACCAGCGCCCAGTGGTCGAGTGGTGCCTGCAGTCCTGCCTGCGGGACCTGCAGCACTCCATGCGTGAAGCCATTATCAACTTCCCGGTGCGGGCCCTGCGCTGGCCACTGCGTTTGCTGGTGTTCCCGCTTGGCGCCACAGGTCTTAACGGCCCGGACGATAAACTGGGAGCTCGCGTTGCGACCAGCATTGTCGAAGACACACCGCTGCGCAAGCGCATCAGCCGTGGTGCCTACACCACCCAGGACCCGGACGACCCGCTTGGCCGGGTGCTGAACGCCTACAAGCTGGCCAACGAAACCGCCGATATGCGCAGCCGCCTGCACGATGCGGTTCGCAAACATGACGAAGACGATCTCGACGGGATTTCGCTACTGATGGGTCATGAGCGCAAAAAACTGGTGGACTGGGCCTGCGCAGAAGGCGTTGTGACGGCTGATGAGTGCGATAAGCTTGAGGAAGCACTCACGGCTCTGTACGACGTTATCCGGGTCGATGCCTTTGATGAAGAAGGCCTGAAAGCCCTGTCCCGATGCGCCAAGGGTAAACGCAAAGTGGTTGAACGCCCGGCAGACGAATAGCCGGGATCAACCCTGGTAGACCGGCCAGTGCTCTGTAATTTTGCCGTTACGCATAGCCAGTATATCGCCAAATTGCAGCAAAACCGACTCGCTTTGCTGAGGCCGCAGAAACACCTGGTCGCCTACCTCAAGCTCCACACCCGGCGAGGCGTTAACCAGCTCCTGGTTGGAGCTTCTGCCATACAGGCGGTTGCTCTGAAGCCCCTCTGGCGCAACAAAGTCCGCCAGCCAATGGCCACCGTAAATAAAGTAGCTGGCGCGCTGGTTGATATCCCACCACGAAAAAATCCGGGACTTGCTGTCGAGCGCGGGTAGGTTCACCGGCCCCGTGGATTTCAGCACCGGGCTGGCAATGAACGCTGCCGGAACATGATCATGCAATGACGGCAAATCAAAATCAGTAGGCATCACCATGGCGGACCCCACCGCCAGCTCCGTACTCAGGGATTCGTTTTCATGCAGCGGATAGCTGGGGCTGCCGGCAGTATTGAGTGCCAGACCCTCGCGCCAGAAGTCCGGATAGTGGCTTTTGGTAAAATCCACAAAGCCCTGGTAGCGGGCCATTACTTTTTCCAGAAGCGTTTCCGGCGAGCCAAGAACAGAAGGCAGTTCCATGCCTACAAACGGGTCGTAACCCATAAAGCCGGAGAACTCGAGATGCCCGGGATTATCGGCAATCAGTCTGAGCAAAGCATTCAAGGTATTGTTATCAGCGACACCCCCACGGTGCAGGCCGACATCCAGCTCGATGTTGATCCGGAACTTGCTGTTACGTGCCCGCGCGACCTGCAGATACTCATGCAACCGGTCGGGAGTATCGATCAGCCACTGGATACGCGGTGTGGGATCCGCCTGCCCTTGATGCTGCTGGTAAAACACCTCCACTGATCGCGCAGGCAGCGGCTTACCCAGCAATATGTCGGCTTGCGGAAAATATTTGGCGGTCTGGTTCAGGAAGGGTTGATGGAATGACATCAGCTTATGGGTGCCTGTGCGGCTCGCGATATACTGCAGCAAGCCACGCACCGGCAACGATTTTTCAACCAGACGCAAGGCCTTGCCGCTGCGCTGCAGTGATGCTTTGATCACATCAATGTTATGATCCAGCCGGTTCAGGTCCACCAGCAAGACAGGCTTCATAGGCCCCGCGCGTTTCAGCTCTGCATTCAGGGCCTCAAAGTAAGCCGTGTATGGCTTACCCCTGTCCGCCGGCCGAAGCCAGGCAGCTCCGGTCAGTAATGCCGCGCCCCCCAGCACTCCCGTGAAAAGAAACCCTCGGCGATTCACGATCCTGCCTCCTTTACGCATCCAGAATTGAGCGCAAATGCGCATTCAGAAATCGGCCCTGCGGGTCCAGTTCCTGCCGTATTCCGATGAACTCACGCCACTGGGGGTACAACTGCTCCAGGTGTCGTGCGTTCAGGGTATGCAACTTCCCCCAGTGGGGCCGGCCATTGTACTTCCAGAATATTGGCTCTATGGCGGCAAAAAGATTGTGATGGTCCATCTGGTAATGCTGATGCACAGAGATAGCACAACTGTCACGCCCCTGGAACATGCTTAACGGCACGTCGTCTGCCTGCACATAGCGATACTCCAGAGGAAACCAGGTAGGCAAGTCATTCCGCTCAATCAGCTGCAGTATCTCCCGCAAGCAATCCGGCCCCTGCTCGGCGGGCACTGCGTATTCCATTTCGTTAAACCGCACAGAGCGCACATTGGAGTAGATCTCATAGGATTCACCAATACGCTCTTCAAACGTCGCAAAGTGGCGCAGGTTATTCAGTAAAAACCGCCGGGCTGCCGGAAAATCACTGCCGTACTTGTCCAGCTTTTCCAACAGGCTGACAAACTCGTTACCCCCACTTTCGGCCTTGTTTAACGGAGGTGTCGACGGCTCATCGGTTTCATTCAGGGCGATGGCCAGGGCGTAGTCCGAGTGGGTAATCACCAGCATTTCCCAGTGTTCGTTTTCGGCAACGTGTTTATCAATATCAGCGAGCAGGTCTTCCGTTCTGGCTACCCACAGGGTCTCGCGCAAACGATACCTGGGCCGGTTCTGCAGGGTCAGCCGGGTCATTACCCCCAATGCGCCCATGGACACCCGGGCGGCGTTGAAAACTTCCGGATTCCGGGTGGCATCACAGTCCAGGACCTCACCGCCGGCAGTCACCAGCTGCAAGCCGGTGATGTAGCTGGAGTAGGAGCCATAGCGGATGCCAGTGCCATGGGTAGAGGTGGCGACGGCTCCGCCCAGGGTCTGGTGGTCAATATCGGCCATATTGATAAACCCCTGGCCGACTTCCTTCAATGCCATGCCCATAAGCGCCATGGAGGTACCGGCACCAAATTCTGCCTGATGAGTGTCCGGATTGTGGCTCAGCAAACCACTGAAATGTCCGAGGGACAACAGCGTGTCATCGGTGGGTACCAGCGGGCTGAACGAGTGCCCGGCGCCCACCGGGCGGATGGTACCGCTGCCCTGCCTGATCCGGTCTACCAGCTCTTGCAGACTTTTTGGCGTGATCCGGTTTTCCGGCAGGCACGTCTGCACACCTGACCAGTTGCGCCAGGGGTTCATTCGTTCCGGATTAAGCGCCTGTGCAAACGCTGCATGACTGCCAAGTACGCCCAAAGCACCCAGGGCGCCGGAAAACTGCAGAAACTGACGGCGATTAAACGACATGGAAGGTTCCCTGCTTACTGTACCTGTGCACCAGGCCGGTTATAATATTGTTGTTGTTATAAGCATACCTGCTACATTGCCGCTCGCCGAGAGTACTACTGCTCAAAAATACGCTTGCCTCACGAGGCACGGCCTTGCCTGTCGGTTCCCGACACATACGCAGGAATATCGATTTCTCGGAAACGAACTGGCAAATAGACTACCGCTACTGCACGCTGGCCTCCCGTCTGGCGACTTATTTTACTCACACTTGGCTATCAGGAAGGAAAACATGGCAGGCAAAACCGTAAACAGCGCCATTCTTTTGCTTGTATTAGGTAACGCCATGGCGCTGATATCGGATGTTTTTATCAAGGTTATGGAACCTGGTGCTCCGATTTTCCAGTTTGCGTTTCTGCGGTGCCTGATCACACTCCTGTTTCTGATACCTCTGGCTCGCAAGATCGATCGCACCGACCTGTTTGGCGGGCTGGTTGTGCACACAATGCGGGCGCACATCCACCTGGCAGGCCTGTTGTGCATGATTATCGCCTTGCAGCACCTGCCATTAGCTACAGCCAACGCTGTGTTTTATGCGGCACCCATTCTGGTTATGGTGTTTTCAGTATTTCTGTTCGGGGAAAGGCTCGCACCACTGAGCGTACTGGCCGTGTTCAGCGGTTTTGCCGGCATTCTGGTTATTTTACGCCCTGTTGACTTTAACTGGGCTGCCATTGCAGCCTTAGGGTCAGCCCTGTCCCTGTCGATAAACGCAGTGCTGGTACGCAAACTGCCCAAAAAGCAGACCACGGTACACAAGCTGTTTCTTAACTACCTGCTGGTCATTCCGGCCTCGGCCTTGCTGGCGGCGTGGGAGTGGCAACAAGGCGCCTCCTGGCATCCGGAAATCCTGCTTACAGCCGCCGCTTCTGCGTTTTTTATTCTCGGCTACAACATGACCGTGCTTCTGGCTTACCGCCAGGTCGATGCCAACCTGGTGACCAGTGCAGAGTACACCGGCCTGATCTGGGCGGTGGCGATCGGCTGGATCTGGTTCGACGAAGTGCCAGACTGGTGGTTCCTGGTGGGCAGCCTGATGGTCATCGTGCCGCTGGTATTGATTGGTCTGAATCAGCGCAGGAGATCACCGCCGCGAGGTTTTAATCCCGCCACCCGTAAACAACGTTAGGAAGCCTGTTTCAGACGCTGGATACGATCGTGGGCGAGGGGCCTGCCAAAACACGCTCCTTGCGGCACATCCATGTGACGCTTGAGCTCCGCCCCTCAGCGCTTATTGCTCCTGCGTCGCACTGAGGGTCCTGGGCAAGCCGTCCTTGGCTTGCCCGTGAAGTGCTTCGCACTCCACCCATGGCTCCGCACAGTTTTGGCAGGCCCCTCGCCCACGATCGTTCATCACGCTTCTGCCTTCAGGCAGGCCTCTACAGAGAACGTATGGGTACATTCAGCGCCCAGTGCCCGCAAAGAATCGGCCAGTCTGAGCAGGTATTCGGAGTTGGCACCGCTAGGGCCTGTGGCGGTTGCAATCTGGCGGGCAATAGCTGCATCCGGCGCCCGGCCCAGAAAAGCTTCGTTATCCTCGGTGGCAATGTAAACCAGCCCCTCAGCCTCACTGCCATCATCAAAAGTCAGAGTTGTGGTAAATCTCAGGTAGCCATTCTTTTCCCGCACATCCAGATGCTCAAACACATTCGGTGATACCCGATACGCCATCCCCTTGCAGATAGCTCCAGGCTGCTCAATCAGCGTAACCACCCGGCCCGGCGCCTCTGGTGTGCCCCGATGATCGTGGGACCCCTGCCAGAACCGGCGTGTCCAGCCCTGTATTGAGGCGGGTTTCTGCTCCAGATAGGGAAAATCCACCTTGTAGATCAATGAGCCGTAACCGAACAGCCAGATGGACTCAACTCCGGAAAAGTCATGGCGACGCCGATTATGTTCAACCGTATTGCTGGACACTGCTCCCTCCTCAGACATGGACAATCATTGTAAGCATACCGTTTGTTTTCAACGGCATCCGTACGCAACAGGCCCTATCTGGTAACATCACCATAAGTCTTAGTCATAAGTACCTATACTTATGTTATAGTTACTTGAAACAACCCGTCATAAACAATTTTATTAATCGGAGCCAGCATGACGACTGTACCCCGTGTTCTTTGTCCCAGCCTGCGTAAACGTATTATGAGTGCCAAAGATGCTGCTGCGCTGATTCCATCCGGCGTTAATGTGGGCATGAGCGGTTTTACGGGGGCCGGTTATCCGAAAGCGGTTCCACAAGCGCTTGCGGAGCATATCCGTGAGCAAAAAACACAGGGCGAGAACTATCGGATCAGTGTCTGGACCGGCGCCTCAACGGCTCCGGAACTGGATGGCGCCCTGGCGGAAGTAGACGGTATCGAGATGCGCCTGCCGTATCAGAGCGACCCCGTCTGTCGCCAGAAAATCAATGACGGCAAAATGGAATACATTGATATCCATTTGTCCCATGTGGCTCAACATGCCTGGTCCGGTTTTTTTGGCAAACTGGACATTGCCATTATTGAGGTTTCGGGCATCACCGAAGACGGGCGTCTGATACCTTCTTCGTCTATCGGCAACAACAAAACCTGGATTGACCAGGCAGATAAAGTCATTCTGGAAGTAAACTATGCCCAGAGCGCGGGTCTGGAAGGCATGCACGATGTGTACTACGGCACTGCCCTGCCCCCGCGCCGTAAGCCGATTGATATCACACGACCGGATGAACGCTTTGGCGAAAAATACCTCATGTGCGCGCCGGAGAAAGTCATTGCCGTGGTGGAAACCAACGCTCCGGACCGTAACTCCCGGTTCAGCGACCCTGACGAAAACTCCTGCCGGATCGCCAGCCACCTGCTGGACTTCTACACCACGGAAGTTGAAAACAAGCGCCTGCCGGCCAACCTGCTGCCACTTCAGTCTGGTGTGGGCAACATTGCCAATGCCGTTATGGCCGGGCTCAACGAAGGGCCTTTCAACAACATGACGGCTTACACCGAAGTGCTCCAGGATGGCATGCTGGCGATGCTGAAGTCGGGCAAACTGGCCAAGGCCTCAGCCACGGCATTCTCGCTCAGCCCGGAAGCAAACAAGGACCTGGCCGAGAATATCGATTTTTACCGGGAGCGTATCATTCTGCGCACCCAGGAAATGAGCAACCACCCGGAAATTATCCGCCGCCTGGGTGTTATTGCCATGAACGGCATGATTGAAGCCGACATCTACGGTAACGTGAACTCCACACATGTCATGGGCTCACGCATCATGAACGGCATTGGCGGCTCCGGTGACTTTGCCCGCAACGGTTACCTGTCGGTCTTCATGACACCGTCCACAGCCAAAAACGGCGCGATCTCCACCATCGTGCCCATGGTTTCCCATGTAGACCATACCGAACACGACGTACAGGTTATTGTTACCGAGCAGGGTCTGGCAGACCTTCGTGGCCTGTCACCCCGCCAGCGCGCCCTCAACATCATTGAAAAGTGCGCCCACCCTGACTTCCGGCCACAGCTACGCGATTACTTCGAGCGTGCCTGTGCTGCCCGCCGGGGCATGCACACGCCGCACCTGCTGGGCGAAGCACTGAGCTGGCATCAGCGTTATGAGGAAACCGGACAAATGTAAAAAACCTGAGCAAAGTCTTCAGTTTGCACTAGGATGTAGATAACACTCATCTGTTTGGCAGGTTCTTACTGAAGGCGTTTGCATTATGAAGATCGGTATTCCCAAAGAGATCTACGAAGACGAGCAGCGGGTCGCCGCCACTCCGCCATCGGTACACAAACTGGTGGCTCTGGGCTACGACGTTGTGGTTGAAACCGGTGCGGGCGAGGCGGCCCATTATCGCGACGAAGCCTATGAAGCCGCCGGCGCTGTCATTGCCGCAGACTCCCGCTCGCTCTGGAGCGACGCGGATTTTATCCTGAAGGTTCGTGCCCCCATGCAGAACCCGGCGCTGGGCACCCACGAAGCCGAGCTGATGAAAGAAGGCGCCTTCCTCGCCAGTTATATCTGGCCGGCTCAGAACCCGGAGCTGCTGAAGCAGCTCGCTGCCCGCAAAATCACTACGTTTGCCATCGACAGCCTGCCCCGGATCAGCCGTGCCCAGAAAATGGATGCTCTGAGCGCCATGGCCAACATTGCCGGGTATCGGGCGGTGGTGGAAGCCGCCAATCATTTCGGGCGTTTTTTCACCGGCCAGGTAACGGCGGCCGGCAAGGTGCCGCCAGCGAAGGTGATGGTGATCGGTGCCGGTGTTGCCGGCCTGGCAGCCGTGGGCGCCGCCAATAGCCTCGGGGCGATTGTGCGGGCGTTTGATACCCGACTGGAAGTGAAAGAACAGATTGAGAGCATGGGCGCGGAGTTTCTGCAGCTGGACTTCGGTGACGAAGAAGGCAGCGGCACCGGCGGCTACGCCAAACAGATGAGCGACGAGTTCATCAAGGCGGAGATGGCGCTGTTTGCCGAGCAGGCCCTGGAAGTCGACATAATCATCACCACCGCGCTGATTCCCGGCAAGCCGGCGCCGAAACTGATCACTGCGGACATGGTGAAATCCATGAAGCCCGGCAGTGTGATTGTGGATCTGGCCTCGGAACGAGGCGGCAACTGCGAACTTACCGAACCGGGCAGGATTGTTGAACACCATGACGTCACACTGATCGGCTATACAGACCTCCCCAGCCGCATGGCCAAGGTGGCCAGTGATCTCTACGCCACCAACCTGTTCCATCTGGTAACCGAACTGACACCGGAAAAAGACGGCCAGCCCCTGGTAAACATGGACGACGACGTCATCCGCGGCTTGACGGTGGTACTGGACCAGGACATTACCTGGCCACCCCCGCAACCGGAAACGCCGGTGAGCCCCAAACCGGCACCGGGCACAGAAGAACCCTCTGCAAAACAGAAAGCGGCAGCCCGCAAGAAAACAGAACGGCGCAGCCTAATCGGCAAAGCCGCCCTGCTGATTGTAACGGTAGCGGCACTCTACGGCGTGGGAGCCCATGCACCGGAGAGCTTTTTGCGCCACTTTACCGTGTTTGTGCTGGCCTGTTTTATTGGCTGGCAGGTGGTGTGGAATGTGACAGCCGCCCTGCACACACCCTTAATGAGTGTGACCAACGCCATTAGCGGCATCATTGTGATTGGTGCCATTCTGCATCTTGCCCAGACAGAACACCTTGTAGTGGGGATTCTGGCGTTTGTGGCGGTGCTGATTGCCAGCATCAACGTTGGGGGTGGCTTCCGGGTTACCCATCGCATGCTCAAAATGTTTCGCAAATAAGGGGTGACCGCCATGAGTACAGGACTCGTCAGTGTGGCCTATGTGGTCGCCAGCATATTGTTTATTCTCAGCCTCGGTGGCCTGAGCCACCAGGAATCTGCGCGCAGGGGCAACCTTTACGGAATTGCCGGTATTTTCATTGCGCTGCTCGCCACCATCGCCAGCGTCAGTGACAGCGGGCTTGTTGCCATTATCATTGCCGTACTGGTCGGTGCGGGTATCGGCATTGCCATCGCAAACCGGGTGGAAATGACCCAGATGCCCCAACTGGTGGCACTGCTGCACAGCTTTGTGGGCATGGCTGCTGTGCTGGTGGGTTTTTCCGGCTATATCGAACCCCTGGCTCCTACCACAGGCGCCGAGCACACCATCAAACTGGTGGAAGTGTTTGTGGGTATCTTTATCGGTGCGATCACATTTACCGGTTCGCTGGTGGCCTGCGGCAAGCTCGATGGCCGGATCGACAGCCAGGCGCTTACCCTGCCCGGCCGGCATCTGATGAACCTGGCAGCACTGGCGATCTCAGTGCTCCTGGGTTACTGGTTCCTGAGCACTGACAGCATGGCTCTGGGCCTGCTCGCCCTGATTATCATGACGCTGATTGCCAGCGTACTCGGTATCCACCTGATCATGGCCATCGGCGGCGCCGACATGCCGGTCGTGGTATCCATGCTTAACAGCTACTCGGGGTGGGCTGCGGCCTCCATTGGCTTCATGCTGGGCAATGATTTGCTGATTGTCACGGGCGCCCTGGTAGGCAGCAGCGGTGCCATCCTCAGCTACATCATGTGCAAAGCCATGAACCGCTCGTTTATCAGTGTGATCCTCGGTGGCTTTGGTCAGACCAGCAGCAGTTCCGCCGCTGCAGACCCCGGCCAGACCGCCATCGAAACCAGCATAGACGAAGTCTGTGAAGAGCTGCACAACGCCGATTCGGTCATTGTTGTGCCCGGGTATGGCATGGCAGTTGCCCAGGCGCAAAGTGGTGTCAGCGACATCACCAAACTGCTCAGGGAACGGGGGGTGAATGTGCGCTTTGGCATTCATCCGGTGGCTGGCCGCTTGCCTGGTCACATGAACGTACTGCTGGCAGAAGCCCATGTACCCTACGACATAGTGCTGGAAATGGATGAAATCAACGCCGACTTCCCCGAGACGGATGTGGTCCTGGTGATCGGCGCCAACGATACCGTCAACCCTGCTGCTGCAGAAGATCCGGGCAGCCCCATCGCCGGCATGCCGGTGCTTGAAGTGTGGAAAGCGCGGCAGGTCGTGATCCTGAAACGGGGTATGGCCACCGGTTATTCCGGTGTGGAAAACCCGCTGTTCTTCAAAGACAACGCCCGCATGCTGTTTGGCGATGCCAAGGACAGCATCGACGCGTTGGTGAGCGGTTTACGGAGCTAACGCTCCGCGAAGGCCATTGCGATACCCGGAATGCCCGGGTATCGCAGCAGGAGGTTTTACTCGGTGGTGTTGTAAACGTAGGAAGAGACTGTGCCATCGGGATTGAATCGCACCACCAGATCCGTGGTTTCTGCATCACCGAAGGCCGACCAACGGTATTTGCCGTAGGTCCAGGTGCGTTTTCCATCTTCAACGCCGGTACGCCAAGGCTCACCAAACATTTCCTGAATGTCGGCCCGACTGGTTTCACCAATCTTGATCTGGTCGACGTTGTGAGTCGCAAATTCCTTGCCTACGGTGGCACAACCGGCAAAGGCCAACAGGCTCGCCAGCATTAATACTGAAATACTGTTCTTTAAAGACATTGCCGTTCCTCCTGTAAAAGGCTCCCCATAAAAAAACACCCCCATCATACGCATCGAAATGGGGGTGTTCTGTTACAGAGCGGACATATTCCGTCCGGCCTCAGTACAGCTTGGTGAGGGATTTGCGGGCAAAATCATCGACTTCGTTGATGCGCCCTTCTTTCACCTTGGTAAGCCACTGCGGATCCTGAAGCAGCGCCCGGCCCACCGCAATCAGCTCAAACTCGTGGTTGTTCATGCGCTCAACCAGTTCGTCGATACCCGACTGCTCTACCGACTCCTGTTTGCTGGCCATGGTGCCGCTGATGAAGTCTTCAGTCAGACCAACGCTGCCAACCGACATAGTGGGTTTGCCAGACAATTTCTGCGTCCAGCCTGCGAGGTTAAGACTGGAACCTTCAAACTCCGGCTCCCAGAAACGGCGGGTTGAGGCATGGAAAATATCCACGCCCGCGTTAACCAGCGGTTTCAGAAACTGTTCCAGCTCTTCCGGGCTGTTGGCCAGCTTTGCACTGTAATCCTGCTGTTTCCACTGGGAGAATCGCAGCATAATCGGGAATTCCGGGCCCACGCGGTGGCGGACAGCCTCTACAATCTCCACCACAAAGCGCAGCCGGTTTTCCATGCTGCCGCCGTATTCATCGTCCCGCTGGTTGGTGCCTTCCCACAGGAACTGATCAAGCAGATAACCATGAGCGCCATGAATCTCGACACCATCAAAGCCCAGAGCTTTCGCGTCCTGCGCGGCATCGGCAAAGGCCTTGATAACATCGTCTATGTCTTCCTTACTCATAGCCTTGCCGTTGGGTTTGCCAGGCGCAAAAAGTCCGGAAGGGCTATAGCCGGGAACCGAGGCATCGGGTTCCGTGCCTTCCCGACGCACTGCGCCTACATGCCACAGCTGTGGGAAAATAGCACCGCCAGCTTCATGCACTGCATCGACCACGTTCTTCCAGCCTGCCAGGGCTTCGTCACCGTGAAACTGAGGCACATTCGGGTAGCCATTGGCGGCGATGTGGTTTACCGTCGTTCCCTCGGTAATCACCAGACCTACCCCGGCCTCCGCCCGGCGGCGGTAATAGGCAACGACATTTTCACCCGGCACACCTTTGGGAGAAAAGTTCCGGGTCATGGGCGCCATGGCCACGCGGTTGCGAAGGGTAAGATTGTGAACCTCAAAAGGCTCAAACATCGGGCCAAGATTCATGCTCATCCGTTATTACTCCGTGAAATAATAATTTAGTTACAGAGGCGCACAGCAGTCGTCTACCATCCGCCAATCTAGTCTCTTAAAGCAACCTTATTTAATCTGGTTTTAACATGCAACCCTATTCGGTACAATTACGCCATGGCCAGAAAACGTTTTGATGATTCTAACTGCTCCGTCGCCCGTGCCCTGAACCAGGTGGGTGACTGGTGGTCCCTGCTTATTGTGCTGCACGGTATGTACGGCACCCGGCGCTTTGTGGATTTTCAGAAAGAGCTGGGTATTGCCAAAAACATTCTCTGTGACCGCCTGACCCGGCTGGTAGAGGATGGAGTGCTGAAAAAAGTGGATGTGGGTGAACACGGCTCCCGCTTTGAATACCGCCTGACTGATAAAGGCCGGGATCTGTTCCCGATTGTGATTGCCCTGCGCCAGTGGGGCGATAAATGGAACCCGGCACCCGATGAGCCTCCCCTGGATCTCCGGGACCGGGCGACAGGACAACCGGTCCGGATGGTTCAGGTGCAAAGTGCTGAAGGCAACCCCCTGACAGTACGGGATGTATTTGTATCTGACAGCCAGGTGCAGGGCAGCAAACAAGACCCTGCGTGACAAGCCAACCTTCCTTGTCTGACTCTTTTTTTGAGTTACATCAACTCACCGATGCACAACGCATCGCTTGCGCTTAATTATTGCGATATATCAAGTTTATTGGGTTTATAATCCTTAACCTGAAAGTATCAACGATTCGGGTTAAGGAGATAACCATGTCCCATACATTCAAACTCAGTATTCTGGCCGCCGCCGTTATGGCTGTTGCACCGGCCGCCCAGGCTTTCGAAGCCGGGGATTTCATTTTGCGCGCGGGCGCTGTGCATGTGGCGCCGGATGATTCCAGTGATCAGATTACGGTCCCAGGTGTAGGCCCGTTCCCCACTGCTAACTCTCGTGTTGGTGTTGACGACAACACGCAGCTTGGCCTACGCGCAACCTATATGTTCACTAGCAACATCGGTATCGGTGTGTTAGGTGCTACGCCATTTAAACACAATATCACGGGTGCCGGCGATATTTCCTCAGACGCAAAGCTCGGCGAAACTAAGCACTTACCTCCAACGCTAACCTTGCAGTACTTTCCTATGCACAGCTCTTCAGCATTCCAGCCATATGCGGGTATTGGTGTGAACTACACTACGTTCTTTGAAGAAAAGACCAGTGGAACTCTAACCAGTGTCATCGATAGCGCTTTGGGCGGTGATGGGACTGGCTCTGTAGCTGGTTCGACTGAACTTGAACTGGATGACAGTGTCGGCGTTGCCCTTGAGCTAGGTATGGACTATATGCTCAGCGAAAACTTTGGCCTGAACGCTGCAATCTGGTGGGCAGATATCAATACAGATGCAAAGGTTAAAGTTTTCGATCCAGCTGGTAGCTATCTCGCAGAAACAAATGAATTCGACGTCGAAATCGACCCCATGGTCTACATGGTAGGTTTCAGCTACAAGTTCTGATACCTGAAAACAGCAATGCGGAGCCGAAGCTCCGCATTGTCTGATGTAGTGCCTGGTGCCTGAAAGGCCTCAGGCGCTCTGGGTCTGGCGCTGACCAGAACGTCCGCGTTGGCTTTTGCCATTCTGGTTTCGGCCACCGTTACGCCCGCCGGGCTTGTCACCAAAACTACGGGGCTTACCACCAGGACGGCCGTTGCCGCCACCGTTAGCTCCCCGGCGACTGCGCGCCCGCGAAGGATCTGCCTTGGCCTTCGGCTTGAGCGGCAGGTTGTTTTGTGGCTCGAAGCCTTCCACTTCTTTTCTCGGCAACTGTTTCTTGATCAGCCTTTCAATGCCTGCCAGCTGTTTGCCTTCATCCGCACACACCAGCGATAACGCATGGCCGCTTTCCCCTGCCCGGCCTGTCCGGCCAATACGGTGCACATAGTCTTCCGGCACGTTAGGCAGCTCAAAGTTAACCACCTGCGGCAGTTGTTTGATATCCAGGCCACGGGCGGCGATGTCTGTCGCCACCAGGACCCGTACATCGCCCTGCTTGAACCCGGCCAACGCCCGCGTGCGAGCCCCCTGGGATTTGTTGCCATGAATGGCAGCTGCGGTAATGCCGTCTCTCTCCAGCTTCTGGGTCAGGCGGTTGGCCCCGTGCTTGGTGCGGGTAAATACCAGCACCTGTTCCCAGCTGTTGTCCCGCACCAGTTTGCTCAGCAGAGCGGTTTTCTGACTCTGATCCACTGCATAAACCGACTGTTGCACGGTCTCGGCGGTGGTATTTCTGACGGCGACGTCGATCTGCACCGGGTTGTTCAGCAGGCCCTGAGCCAGTGAGCGGATTTCGCCGGAAAAGGTTGCTGAAAACAGCAGGTTCTGGCGCTGGGCCGGCAGCAACGCGAGAATCTTTTTGATATCGCGGATAAAGCCCATATCCAGCATACGGTCGGCTTCGTCCAGTATCAGGGTTTCCACCTCATTAAAGCGCACAGCGTTCTGCTGGTACAGGTCCATAAGGCGGCCGGGGGTTGCAACCAGCACGTCCACGCCTTTGCGCAGCTTCATCATCTGCGGATTAATTTTTACACCACCAAAGACCACAGCAGCCTTGGTGGGAACATACTTACTGTACAGGTTTACGCTGTCATGGACCTGCGCCGCCAACTCCCGGGTCGGCGCCAGAATCAGCACACGGGGGCCTTTGCCGGTGCGGGGTTTTTCAGCCAGGCGCTGCAAGATGGGCAGTGTAAAGCCGGCAGTTTTACCTGTGCCCGTCTGGGCGGCTGCCATAACATCCTTACCGGAAAGTACAGCAGGAATCGCCTGAAGCTGAATGGGAGACGGGGTTTCGTAACCCTGGTCGGTGGTTGCACGGACCAGTTGCTCGGACAGACCGAGTGAAGAAAAACTCATATAGGATTAACTCTTGATTGTTCTGCCTCCACGAACACCGGTCTCGGCGAATGCGGGCAGATGCCATGAAATGTCATGGAATAAAAGACGACTACAGTCACACGCCGGGATAGCCGGGGTGGACGTCCTCTGACAGGTCGTATGGATGGTTTGCAAAGCGGCGTTACGCCGAAAACTGCAGAATCCCTAGAGGCAGGATGCGCGAACAATACCAGAGCCCCGACTAATTAGCCATAAGCAATTACAGCGGCGGACCGGTGTCATCAATGCTTCACAGCAGCACAACCGTAACAGCAGAGGCGAGCATACTGGCGGCCACCAGCCCTGCCAGAGACAAACGCAGATTCCAGCGCAGGGACGCGTCCACTGCCTTGTAGCCCGTGAGGCGCTCCATGATCAGGGCATTAGCCGCAAAGGGAGTACCAAAAGCAGCGACACCCCACCCCACAACCATACCAATACCCAGGCCAAGTACCGCATTAACCGGCCAGATGACGCCCAGGATGCCTCCGGTCAGGGTGCCAATTACAATGGGGTTAATGCCGGCAAGGCCGGCAGCAAAGAACACCCAGGGTACACCGGCCGCTATGACCGGCCACAGCCATACGGGCACGTTCGGATCACCACTGATCTGCCCCAGTACGGCGCCACTGATCACCGAGCCGATAAACGCCGAGCCTCCTACAATGGCCAGTTCGTTGCTCACATGAGACATGTTAACCATTGGCGGATTCATTTTACGGCACCAGGCCAGCAGCCTTGCACCCAGAACCGCGCCCATGCAGCTAAGGGTAACTGCATAGGCGTAACTGAGCTTATACCAGTGGCTGAGCAGGAACACCCCGGCGCAGATAGCCAGAATAAGCGCGGCAAACCGCAGCCAGGGCGCCAGATTCGCTTTGGTTTCGGAATTCTCTGAGCTTTGTGGGGTTTCCGGCTCAAACCAGATCAGCCCGCTCAGCACGAGTGCCGCGGCGAAGGGAACCGTAAACAAAAGCAATGTCAGGCTGCCAAGCCCCGGCAGAAGCGTGAGCGTAAGTACAATCGAAATTGACAGGGGCGAGAACGTGGGTGAAACCCCAAACCCTCGTAACACCGCGCGGGTGGCGTTGCGGGTGGCGGGTGAATCCCCCTGGCTGCGTATGCGCTCACCTACTACGCTACCGACCACCGCTACAGAGCCAAAGTTCAGGGGTACAGACACAAGGGCAGTACCAAATGCCAGGCTCAGGTAGCGCGTCACCGGGTTTCCGTTGAACAGACTGACAGAAATCTGCTGCAGATCACGGGTACGGCTCAGGACCGACGACAATAAGGTAACCGCCAGTATGAGGCCTGCCAGCCGACTCATATTCCCGGCGGCGGGGCTGATCAGGTCGGGATCACGTGCCAGCGCATACAACAAAGCCAGACCGGCGACCACAAAGACGGCCCGGGGCACCCGTCGCATATCCCGCCACCCGAGAATAACAACCAGGCAAACCATCCCCGCACCCAGCCAGGCCATACCCGGAAGGAAAGCGAGAATAGCCGCAGCGAGGGCGATGTAAGCAAGAAAAGAGCGTATTAATTGCAAAAGGGCACTTCCTGATCAACACGGCCGGGAATCTTAAGTGTTTATCACTGCGCTAGCTACGCCTGCGCAGAACAAAATACAAACGATCATACGATTATTCTGAAAAAACTGAATACGCGACCGGAAAATATGTTTTTATTACAACTGAAGACGAATGCGTATGTCGTGCGCATTGTATCGAAAACAGGACCTCCACCCCGAAAAGGAGTATGACCTCGCAACGGGTCGCACAATGCTATGTTGAAACATGTTTTATTCTGCACGCTTTGTCTCGCACTGAGTCTTACCAGCCAGGTTCACGCCCAGGGGCAGCCTTTGAAAGTCGGTATTACCGAGGTACCGCCTTTTGTTATGAAAACAGATGACGGACGCTGGGAGGGGATCAGCATCGATCTCTGGGAAGCTATTGCGGCCGATATGGAGCAGGAGTTTGAGTGGGTGCCCCTGAGCTTCAATGAGCTGCTTGGAGCGGTAGAAAGCGGTGATATTGATATCGCCGTCGGCGCCCTGACCATGACCGCCGAGCGGGAAACCCTTTTTGATTTCAGCCACCCCTTCTACCAGACAGGTCTGTCGATTGCGGTTCCACAGGTGCCGGAAAAAAGCCTGTTTGGCAGCCTGAAAGCGTTTATCAGCTGGCAGTTCCTCAGCGTTGTTCTGGCACTGGGTATCGTTTTGCTGGGAGTCGGCTTCCTGCTCTGGCTGGTTGAGCACCGCCGTAACCCGGAGCAGTTCGGAGGCTCTGCCGCACAGGGCATTGGCTCCAGTTTCTGGTGGGCAGCGGTAACCATGACAACGGTCGGTTACGGAGACAAGGCTCCGGTATCACTTGCCGGCCGGTTAATCGGTCTGGTCTGGATGTTTGCCGGATTGATTATGGTGGCCAGCTTTACGGCAGCGATCACATCGTCACTGACCGTGAGCAACCTGCGCTCCGGCATTCAGGGTGTGGATGATTTACCCGGCAACGTAGTGGCAGCCATTGCCAACACGGCGGGTGAGGACTTTCTGGAAGAGGAGCACATCCGCTACCGGACCTATCCGGATCTTACCTCTGCCATGGTGTCCGTTGCTGATGGCGAAACCGACGCCATCGTCTATGACCGTGCTCTGCTGCAATACCGGAATCTACAGCTGGGCAAGCAAAAGCTGACGGTTCTTCCCGGAGTATTTGCCAGGCAACTTTATGCACTGGCTCTGCCGGAAGGAAGCCAGTTGCGCGCACAGATCTCGCAACAGGTTCTTCGGGTAACAGAAGCGGATAACTGGGCTGATATTCAGGCGGCCTACCTGGGTAAGAATTAGCCTTGTGGGAACGGTGTCGTCACAAGCCGTCTGCGAATAGCGGCAGCCGAATGCTCTGCCCATAGCCTGTAGGCATCGTGACCGGGGTGAAAGCCATCCGTGGCTATAAACCCCGGCTCAAAAGGAAAGGACACTCGCAGGTACTCAAGGTTGTCGTCACGGTTGCACAGGTTTTCCAGCAACCCGTTCAGCTGCCTCGCCCGCATACCCAGGTACCAGCGCAGGGGCTGTGGCAAGGCCGGAAAAACATGCATGGGTGGAATCGCGGTGAAAAACACACAGGTGGCCCCCAGGTTTTTTACCAGACGGTCCGCCAGTTCACGCAAGCACGCACGCCATTGTTGATTGCTGGTGCGGCCGGTTACATCGTTCACACCCACCGAGACGAGCACCACATCGTATTGGTTTTCCGGTGCTGAACCGAGCGCTTCCAGAACATCCGCCGCCGTATGGCCGGTTTCCGCCAGCAGGCTCCAGATAACACGGTAGTCCCGGGCCAGATCGCCTGCCAGTTGCCCCGAAAGCGCATCCTCCTGGCGGCTTACCCCCACTCCGGCAGCAGCCGAATCACCAAGAATAAGCAGCCGGAGCTCCGGCCCTTTGCCGACGGCGCCGTGGCGCCTGCCCTCAGGCTCGGGCAGGCGCGGTGTTACCCGGCGTACATAGCTCCCCTGGCCAATTAAAATCGGCGCCAGAACCAGTGTTGATACTGGATAAAGCATGGTGGTAAAACCTGATCAGCCCTTGAATCCCTTGCCAACAATATACACTTCCCGGGAGCGGGCACGGGAAGAGTCCGGCTTACGCACCACGGCCTTGTCGAATACCGCCCTGACAGCTTTCAGGTACTCATCATAGCCTTCGCCCTGAAACACCTTGGCTACAAAGCTGCCTTTGGGCTTAAGTACCTGACAGGCCAGATCCAACGCCAGCTCTACCAGGTACATGGATGATGCCTGGTCAGCAGCCTTCACTCCGCTGATATTGGGTGCCATATCTGAAACCACAACGTCTACCCGGCCGTCCCCAAGGGCTGCCATGATCGCATCGAACACTGAGTCTTCCGTGAAATCACCCTGAATGAACTCCACGCCGGCAATAGCGTCCATGGGCAGTATGTCCGAGGCCAGCACCCGGCCTTTATGCCCCACCAGGTCGGCAGCCACCTGCGACCAGCCACCCGGCGCTGAACCCAGATCCATTACTACCATATTGGGGTGTATCAGCTGATCCTTCTTGTTGATTTCGAGAAGCTTATAGCTGGCCCGTGAGCGGTAGCCGTCGACCTGCGCCTGTTTCACAAAGGGATCATTAACGTGCTCATCAAGCCAGCGGCCACTGCTTTTGGAACGTGCCATAGGAACTCTTCACAAAGGGGTTTCAGAGGGTCATTAAGGGAAGCAATCCAGCGGCCATTGTACGTGCCGCATCCGCTTCCGGCAAAACCCTGACAACCGTATCGGGCGCACGTACAATTGCCCACAATACCCTCACAGCCAAACGCGGACGCTTCCATGAAACTGGATGACATAAAAAAACTGCACCAGAAAAAATACCGTCATGCATTGGGGCACTACCTTGTAGAAGGCGAGCATTTGATTCTGGAGCTGCAGAAGGCCGCCGCGAGCCAGCCACAACTGCAATCGGCAGAGCTGTACGTAACCGAGGCCTACCAACACTGGCATAGCCCGTTCCGCACACACCTGGTAAATGATCGCCAGATGGCGAGACTGGCTGACACCAATACGCCTCAGGGCATTCTGGCCGTTGTTCCCATGCCGGCAAACAACACCACAACAACCCAAGCCAATAGCGAACAAGCCATATACCTGCACGAGGTTCAGGACCCGGGCAATCTTGGAACGATTTTGCGCACACTGGCGTGGTTTGGCGGTTTTCGTTGCCTGCTGAGCCCGGGCAGTGTCGACCCTTTCAACCCGAAAGTGGTGCGCGCCAGCATGGGTGCCATTTTTCACCTGCCGCTGGAAACGGAGGTGCCACTGATAAGCCTGAGCAGCCGTTACGAGTCTATCGCCTGCCTCGACCTGAATGGCGGAGAGCTGACTTCAGAGGCATTCCGGCAGCACGACTGCTACCTCTTTGGAAACGAAGCCCGGGGCGTACCACAAGAAGCACTGATACAACTGGCTGCAACGCCCTACACCATCCCGGGCCAAGGCCAGATCGAATCCCTCAACCTGGCTTCTGCGGTTAATATGTGCGCGTATGAGCTGGTGCGCGGCACCTGAAAAAAAGCCGGGCGTTATGCCCGGCTATTGATTTGCCCTACTGGCCGCTCTTATTTCGCAGAGTTGCGGATCAGGAAGTCAAAGGCACTCAGTGCGGCTTTTGAGCCCTCTCCCATAGAGATCACAATCTGCTTGTAAGGCACCGTTGTGGCGTCCCCCGCTGCAAAGATCCCGGGAATGGAGGTTTCTGCACGATCATTGATTACAATTTCTCCGTGCTGACTCAGTTCAATGTCGCCCTGCAGCCACTCGGTGTTCGGCACCAGACCAATCTGGATAAATACGCCTTCCAGAGCCACATGGTGGTTTTCACCTGTGTTGCGGTCGGTGTAGTTCAGGCCACTTACCCGGCCATTTTCACCCAGAATCTCAGTGGTCTGGCCAGAGGTGATGATGTCCACATTGTTCATGCTGCGCAGCTTTTGCTGCAAGACATCGTCGGCCCGCATTTCAGCACCGAATTCGATCAGGGTTACATGGCCCACAATACCGGCCAGGTCGATGGCAGCTTCCACCCCGGAGTTACCTCCACCAATCACCGCAACATGCTTGCCTTTAAACAGAGGGCCATCACAGTGCGGGCAGTAAGCTACACCCTTGTTACGGTACTCAGCTTCACCGGGAACACCCAGCGGACGCCAGCGGGCACCAGTAGCCAGAACAAGCGTACGCGCCTTGAGTGATGCGCCGTTCGCCAGGCGTATCTCGTGGGGCATACCCCGCTTGGCCGCCGGAATCAGCTTCTCGGCATGCTGCATGTTCATTATGTCCACGTCGTATTCTTTAACGTGCTGCTCCATGGCGGTCACCAGCTTCGGGCCTTCGGTATAAGGAACCGAAATCAGGTTTTCGATACTCATGGTGTCCGCTACCTGACCACCGAAACGATCTGCTGCCAGTCCGGTGGAAATCCCCTTACGGGCGGCGTAGATGGCCGCTGCGGAGCCTGCCGGGCCACCACCGATCACCAGCACGTCAAATGTGTCTTTCTGATTAATCTTCTCTGCTTCTTTCTCGTCAGACTTTGTATCCAGCCTGGAGACAATTTCTTCCAGAGTCATCCGCCCCTGCCCCCAGGACTCGCCATTCAGGAAAACACTGGGCACGGCCATGACTTCCCGCTCTTCTACTTCATCCTGGAACAAAGCCCCATCAATCGACGTATGACGAATGCGCGGGTTCAGAACACTCATCAGGTTCAGCGCCTGAACAACGTCAGGACAGTTCTGGCACGACAGTGAAAAGTAGGTTTCAAACTCAAAATCACCATCCAGTTCCTGAATCTGCGCGATCACATCCTGCGATTCTTTGGATGGGTGTCCCCCTACCTGCAGCAGTGCCAGAACCAGAGACGTAAACTCGTGCCCCATTGGAATACCGGCAAAGCGCACACCTATGTCAGTACCGACACGGTTTATCGCGAAGGACGGACGACGTACATCGTTTGACTCTTCCGTGCGCAGGGTGATCTTGTCGGACATGGACTCGATTTCGTCCAGAAGCGCTTTCAACTCCTGTGACTTATCACCGTCGTCATACGCTGCCACCAGCTCGATTGGCTGCTGCAGTTTTTCCATGTAAGCCTGTAGTTGCTGCTTTATATTGGCATCCAACATGTAACGATTCTCCTATAAAATTCCCAGGGCGGGGCATCTGACATCCCGCTTCCAAAATGGTCTTTATCTGAACTATGTATACAGAATAAGGGCCAGCATCAAAAAGCTCAAATTAATTGACCCAAACCTATTGATAGGGTTCTGCTATCAATGAATTGTTGAGTGGACAAAAATCGCATACCCATAAGGGCCTCAGCCCGGTACCATGTACACACTATGTGGCGTCACCCTTTGCACTCAGGACAAGCAGCACATGTTTCTAGACCGTTTTCACTCAGTTCAGGACGGACGCGTGTTTATTTCCGCATCCCAGGCCAGCCAGTTCGCCAAGGAGGTGGCCGGTGACTTCAACCCCATCCACGATCCCGATGCCCGTCGCTTCTGCGTTCCCGGGGATCTGCTTTTTGCGATTGTGGTTTCACGCTTTGGCTTATCCCGGCACATGACATTCCAGTTCCGGGCTCTGCTGGGGGACAGGGTTCCACTGGAGTTCCGGGAAAACGGCAGCGACACCATCGAGATATGTGACCAGAGCGGCAAGGTGTATCTCGAGGTTACACGCAGTGGCGAAATAACCCGGGACAAACGCGTCACTGAGGAATTTATCCGCTGCTACGTTGCAGCCTCCGGCAAAAACTTCCCCCATACCCTGAAGCCTTTGATGGAGTCGAATGGAGTGATGTTCAATCCGGACCGGCCAATGGTGATGTATGAGAGCATGAGCCTCACACTGGACCGCCTGGATGCAGCGTCGCCGGAAATGGAGTTGCACAATGCCGAGCTGAAGGCCAATGGTAAACGTGGCAATGTAACCCTTGAATACCGTCTGATGTCTGCTGGCGCCCCTGTCGGTGACGTGTCAAAGCATCTGTTGCTGGGCGGGCTTCGGCCCTATTGCCCGGATGCCATGGAGGGTGTCATTGAAGAGTTTTATCGCCTGAAGGCGCGTGGATCCCGATACGGTGTCGACACCGCCGAAACCTGAGCCGGATTCTGTATGACAGATACAAACAACCCCGGAATGACCGGGGTTGTGAGTAAGCCTGTTACCTGTTTCAGGTAATGCTTAGATCTTGCCAACCAGATCCAGTGACGGCGCCAGTGTTTCTTCGCCTTCCTGCCACTTGGCCGGGCAAACTTCGCCAGGATGCTTGCGTACGTACTGTGCGGCTTTAACCTTGCGCATCAGTTCGGTCGCATCGCGGCCAATGCCTTCTGCAGTGATTTCCATTGCCTGAATCACTCCATCCGGATCGATCAGGAAGGTAGCACGGTCTGCCAGGCCCTGGCCTTCACGCATGACACCAAAGTTGTTGGTGATGGTGCCTGTCTGGTCGCCAACCATGTAGTAGTTGATCTTACCAATGGTTTCAGAGCTGTCGTGCCACGCCTTGTGGGTGAAGTGCGTGTCTGTAGAAACAGAGAACACTTCCACATCCATCTTCTGCAGCTCTTCGTAATGGTCTGCAACGTCGCCCAGTTCAGTGGGGCAAACGAAGGTGAAGTCTGCAGGGTAAAAGAAGAAGATCGCCCACTTACCCTTCACGTCAGCTTCAGAAATATCGACGAACTCGCCCTGCTTAAAGGCGGTTGCGTTAAACGGTTTGATTTCGCTGTTAATCACGCCCATTGAAAACTCCTGTTCGTTTGATTGCGTGTTGATGAATCTACGGTTAATACTATAACCAACGAGACAGATTCATGAAAATTAATTATTTGAACTGCTGCGATAGCAAGCGCCTATTAACCAACCTGGCCGTGTATCGCAGCAATCAGAGCCGGTAATTACTCTCTATAGTAGGTTTCCGTCTGATATTAGCAATACGTGTTGTACCCCATCAGACCCGCTGCATTACATCTTTGTTGTTTTACTCGCATGTAGCCAGAGCCGTCTACAATAAACAAAACATCCCCTGAATACACAGTGACAGCTATGGGAAGCAAAAACCAAAACGAGCCCCAAAGCACAGAGACACGAGACAGCAGCGCCTCCGAAGCGATGCTGACAGAAGCCATCAGCATCCGGTCAGTAGCACTGGTGTCCCTCACCACTATGGCCTCTCTGGTTTTCATAAACTGGGCTCAGGCTATTTTGCTTCCACTGGTGGTTGCGGTGATGATCAGCTACGCACTGGCTCCGCTTGTCTCAACACTGGACCGCCTTAAAATTCCCCGGCCACTGAGTGCGGCCCTCGTACTCATCTGCCTGCTTAGCGCCATTGCGGCGGCAAGTGTGCCACTGCAAAATGAAGCCATGGCCATCCTGGACAAGGTTCCTATCGCGATCAATGAGTTTCAGCGCAACGAGTCCCGCTCTCAGCCCAGGGAAGAAGGTATTATGGAAAAAGCCCAGGCAGCGGCCCAGAAAATTGAAGAGTCCACCGCGCAGGACGACACAAGCCCGAGCCAGGAACAGCGCCGCGCCACCCCGGTTCGTATCGTGGATAAGCCCATGGATATTCAGCAATACGTGCTGAAAGGCTCCCCGGCGGCCCTGGTGCTTGTGTCACAGATGTTCTCGGTTTTACTGCTTGTGTACTTTATATTGGCGGCCGGCTCACTGTATAAACGCAAAATCGTCAAAATTTCTGGCCCCTCATTCGGACGCATGCGTAAAGCTGCAAGAATTCTCGATGATTTCCACCGCCAGGTTCGCCGGTTTTTATTCGTAATGCTACTCGGTGCCCTGTTTGTAGGGCTGCTTACCTGGGTGGCGTTTCTCGCACTGGGTGTTGAACAGGCGATGCTGTGGGGCGTAATTGCCGGTGTAGCCAGTGCCATCCCGTATCTTGGACCTTTTCTGGTTCTCGTAGGTACCAGTGTGGCCGCATTTATTCAGTTTGGTGAAATTAATATGGCCATTCTTGTGGGCAGCACGTCTTTGTTAATCACCAGTATTCAGGGGTATCTGCTGACCCCGTGGCTAACCAGCCAGGTTTCCAGCCTTAATGCCGTGGTCATTTTTATTGGTCTGCTGTTCTGGGGCTGGCTTTGGGGTCCGGTTGGGCTGGTGATTGCCACACCCATCTTAATGATTATCAAATCCCTGTGTGATCATGTTGTTAACTTGCGACCGGTAGGCGAGTTACTGGGTAAATAAAGCCACGGACACAGTCTGCCGAACAATAATAGAAAGGAGACCTGCTATGTTCGAAACAGAGATTCCCATAATGGATATGGCCGTCCGGCTGTTGGCAGCAGCCGGCCTGGCACTGCTGTTAGGGCTGGAGCGGGAATTGCGGGGCAAAGCGGCTGGCCTGCGCTCTCATATGATGGTCTCACTGGGGTCCGCCGCCTTCATCATCATGGGCATGCACATTCTTTTTGCCACTGCCGAGGGCGACCCCTCAGCACAGATTGATCCGACCCGGATTGTCGAAGGTGTTATCGGCGGCATCGGATTTCTCGGAGCCGGCAGTATCATTCAGAGTCGTGGCAACGTTCAGGGGATTACAACCGGAGCGTCTATCTGGGTTGCAGGCGCCATTGGCGTAGCCTCAGGCTTAGGTAACCTTGCGCTGGCTGGTCTGGTTACCCTGATGGCGCTGCTTATCGTTGCGGTTCTCGGGCGCTTTGAACATGAGGTGATCAAAGACAACTGACAGAAAATCATGCCCCCGCCAACCAATGCACAAGGCCGGCAGAGGCCCGCCAGCAGCTAGCCTCAGTGCTCTGTGCAACTCTCGATGGTATCGCCGGAAGTCCCGTCAGCCATATGCTGCAATAAAAGACCTTCAGACCCGGCTCCGGAGCCTTTTGTCCACCATTCCAGCTTGTCACCCACATAACGGGCGCCACTGGCCGATACGGCAATGTCCATATCGTAGCTTTTACCCTGGTACTCAACCGTAGCTGTATTGCTGGTGGGGTAAGTCGCCGCAATCGTTGCGCCGCTCTCACACTGATAGTTATGTACAGAAGCAGTTGCCGTTGTCTGGCTTTCAGTTTGTGAAGAACCTGCACAGGCCGTAAGAAAAAGGGCAGAAGCCAGTGCCACCGACGCATAAATTTTCATATAAATCACCAATAGTTGACTGTGTCGAGTAATCTTAACACCGATCACCCACCCTTTGCTTATTCCGGTATCAATGCGCCTGCGAGTTGACCATTGGGCGACAGCACCGTAGGATACCGCCAGTCAGTCATGGGTGCCGCGACGGCTCCGGCTATTGTAAACCTCTGATCTCTCGGGGTTTTGGTCCGCTAACAGCGTTTAGCGAGTAATAGCCGAAACATGCAGGCTAGTGCTTTTCTTTCCGCACATGCAACCCGCAACAGCGCAATCGACGCACCACCGCGTCTTCGCCACACAAGCGAATCGCCTTGTTATTTACCAGCGCCGGGTCTAGCTGCATTGATCAATGCGCAGGTTTTGCTGTGCGCATAATAACGAATAAAGGCGGCTGTCCATGACATTCAACCACTGCTGAACGCTTGTTGTACGCCCTGAGCCGGCCCGCATGCGTCAGTTTAAGCGGAGTATGTTATGACAAAACGTGTTGCTATTATTGGTGCAGGCCCAAGCGGTCTTGCTCAGCTGCGTGCCTTTCAGTCTGCCTTCAAACAGGGCGCAGAGCCTGTTGAACTGGTGTGCTACGAAAAACAGAGCGACTGGGGCGGCCAGTGGAACTACACCTGGCATACGGGGCTTGATGAACACGGTGAGCCCGTTCACAGCAGTATGTATCGCTACCTGTGGTCTAACGGCCCCAAGGAATGCCTTGAGTTTGCCGACTACACCTTTGAAGAACACTTTGACAAGCCGATTGCTTCCTATCCACCCCGCGAGGTGCTGTGGGACTACATCAAGGGCCGTGTTGAGAAAGCCGATGTGCGCCGGTACATCCGTTTTAACTGCCCGGTACGCCATGTGGCGTTTGATGAAACCAGCAAAGAGTTTCATGTAACGATTCACGATCACGATACCGATGCTGTGGAAACCGCAACGTTTGATCACGTTATCGTGGCCTCCGGACACTTCTCCACACCCAACAAACCAAAGTTTGAAGGCTTTGAGAACTTCAATGGCCGGGTGCTGCATGCTCACGATTTCCGCGATGCAATGGAGTTCCATGGTAAGGATCTGCTGCTGATTGGCAGTAGTTTTTCTGCCGAAGACATAGGCTCACAGTGCTACAAATACGGCGCACGCAGCATCACCACCAGCTATCGCACGGCGCCCATGGGCTTTGACTGGCCGGAAAACTGGGAAGAGAAACCGCTGCTGCAGCGGGTGTCTGGTAACACCGCCTATTTTGCCGACGGCACCAGCAAGCGAGTGGACGCCATTATTCTGTGCACCGGTTACCTGCACCACTTCCCGTTCCTGCCGGACAACCTGCGGTTGAAAACCAATAACCGTCTCTGGCCGCTGGGACTGTACGAAGGCGTGGTCTGGGAAGACAACCCACAGATGTTTTATCTGGGCATGCAAGACCAGTGGTATACGTTCAACATGTTCGACGCTCAGGCATGGTTTGTGCGCGACGTAATTCTGGGTCACATTGCATTACCCGACCAGGCCACCATGAAGCGCAAAAGCGCCGAATGGCGGGCCCGCGAAGAAGCACTCACAGACAATGAGTCAATGGTGCGCTTCCAGGGTGATTACGTGCACCACTTAATCAAGCAGACCGACTACCCGAGCTTCGACATCGAAAGCGTGAACCAGATATTTCTGGACTGGGTGCAGCACAAGGAAGACGGCATTATGACCTTCCGTGACCGCTCCTACCGCTCGGTGATGACCGGAACCCAGGCGCCTGCCCACCACACGCGCTGGCTGGATGCAATGGACGACTCGCTGGAGGCCTTCCTGAATGCCCCGGAGCGTACACCATCCCGGGAAAACGCACCGAAAGCACAGATCAGGCGTAAACAAAGCGCCTGATTTCTCAGGAAAGTATCTCAGGAGCCCTGTACGGGCTCCTTTTTTTTGCCCAAATGTGCGGTTTCTACGGGTGCTTCAGCGCGTAGCGAATGGCTGCGCATACTGCGACAACCTGCGCTGCATTACACTGCGCGGGGGTTACACGGGGGCTGTCGGGATACACTTCGGTTGTCGTCCGGTAGGAGGCATTGGTAATGCCTGCACACAAGCCAAGCTGCCTGAGCGGGTACTGAATAACGCCCCGGGCAACCTCGGGTGAGCCGATAAGTTCGCCATTGGCATCGGCCGGGGCGATATGCGTAACTGCTTCGACCGCCTCGATAATCGCGCGCTGGAATTCAGGCCCGGGGTTCTCACTGTCATCAACCAGATAGAAGCCATCGGGAATCCCGCCCGGCTCCAGCGGCTTGCCGTCACGGGCAGCCAGCGCGGGCCGAAACTCGCTTTCATCGGTATCGGTGGTCTCGTGCAGATCGATATGCACCAGTGCATGATCGCGAATCGGCGCCACCAGCCGCATCAACGCTGCCGATTCCTCCGCCGGACTGTCCTCATGAAATGAACGGTTCGGGTCGATCGCATTCGGGTTCCAGCGATGGATGCGTTCGTAAGCCCAGGGGCTGACGCAGGGCGCCACCAACAGGTTAACGCGGCCCGCGTACTCTTCCGCGTGCTGATCAACAAACTGCAACGCTCCATGCACACCGCTGGTTTCATAACCGTGCACCCCGCCTGTAACCAGCACCACTGGCAGATCATCACGCCAGTTACGGCTTCGTATCGCCATCAGCGGATAACTCTCAGAACCATAGTCCAGGCGGCCATACTGCTCCACATCAAAACGTGGGCGCAGACGCTCTATCACACTCAATACGTCAGTTTCATAGCTGCGTTGACGGGACTGACGTGACAACCACTCAGCGCGCTCTTCATCGCCCCAGGGTGTCCCTGGAGTGCCAATGGGATAGGCTTCGGACACCGCATTCATGCCATTTTCCTTACGTTGCTGTGTTTGATCTCTTCGAGCCCCGGGTGTGAATCTCGCATAATTACCGTTAGCCTTTGCCACTAGCCGCTCACCGCTAAAGATCTCTGATTCCAGATTAACAACCGACTTTCCCGTGTTAATCACTCTGGTTACACAGGATACCTGCCCTTCATACACAGGCGCATAATAGTTAATTTTAATTTCAATGGTTGCACACAGTTCCCCTTCCGCAAGCAGGGGGTATAATGCTGCGCCCATCCCGGTATCTGCCAACGCGTACAATACTGCCCCATGCGCCACTTTATGCGGATTCAAAAGCGTTTCTGTTATCGCAATTGAGCACGTGCTGACGCCGGCTTCAGTGGAATCAACTTCCAGCCCTATAAGCTTCGCAAAAGGGTGTTTCATCAGTCACTCCTCAAGATAGCCCTTCATCAGGAAAGACCACGATTTCATCGCCTTCCTGCCAGGGCGGGTATTTAACCATGACCTGCTGAAACACTGGGTGCTCCAGCCAGTCCCGGAGCCACTGCTGCAGATTTGGATAAGGCAGAGCGTAAAACGTCTCCCGGTCTACGTGAGCGAACTGGCGAACAAAAGGCATGACGCCGATATCGGCGATGCTGACGTTATCACCCAGCAGATACCTGTTCCTGGCAAGCAGATCTTCTAACGTCTGTAAAAACACCTCGCCCTGCTGGCGATACTCCAACTGGGTGTGTTCCGGGTGGCGATCAGCGTATTTATAGCGATCCAGCCAGTGCTTGAACTCGTGATCATTGCGACTGATCAGCGCGTTCGCGCTGGCTGAATCCACCTTTAACAAGCCTTGGGGATCACTCTGCTGCAAAGCCCATTCGAGTATTTCCCAGCTCTCCTCGATAACAGATCTGGCTGAGCGATGACTCTCTGCCAACTCCAGAACAGGCACCGTGCCTTTAGGGCTGATCGCCAGCATCTGTGCCGGTTTGTTCTTCAGCACAATCTCCCGCAGTTCCACCTGTATCCCGGCAAAAAGAATACCGAGACGGGCACGCATGGCGTAAGGGCAACGACGGAAGGAATACAAACGATGCAATGAACCAGTGATAGTGTGCCTCCAGGATAAATTGGTTATGCAGTGCGCGGCCCGAACATGATGATTGCCATGCCCACCAACGCAACGCCCGAGCCAACCAGGTCCCAGGTTGTTGGCTTCACGCCATCTACAGCCCATAACCAAAGTATTGCCATAAAAATATAAACACCGCCATAAGCAGCATATACCCTGCCAGCGGCGGTGGGGTGCAACGACAGCAACCACGCAAATGCTGCAAGGCTCAATGCACCCGGAACCAGAAGCCAGATGGTTTTGCCCTCCCGCAGCCAGAGATAAGGCAAGTAACAGCCAACAATCTCCGCCAGGGCAGTAACAAAGAAAAGACCAACTGTTTTCACATCAGGCAACAAAACTGGCTCCTTGGTAAGTAACACTTCATGCCAGATACTGTGGCACGGGGTAGGCCGCTGTGACTCTCGTCAGGCGTCACTTCCACCCCTGGCAGCTGCGAGCATGGCACCCATACGCTCGTGGATGACTGTTATCGCTTTGAGCGGGCGAACCATTACCTTGAACTCGGTAATCTCGCCATGCTCATTCCAGCTGATGATATCGACTCCGTTTACCAGTATTCCGTCGACTTCTGTCTCAAACTCCAGCATTGCATCAGAGTCCCCGACAATCTCGCGGACATAGCGAAAGCTGGCGTTGAACAATACTTCAAATGCAGCGCTCAAATAGCCTTTGGTCAGCGCTTTTCCGCGCTGTGGGGTGTGAACAACCGGCGAGATAAACACGGCATCGTCCGCCAGCAAACTGTCCAGGCCAGACGGATCATTCGCTTCAAGAAGGTTGTGCCAGGACTCAATGGGGTGCTGCTTCATTTGTATGATTCCTTAAAGGTATATGCAGGATTTGGTGTATTGAGCACTGAGCTAAGTGTCTAGCCCCCAATCGAACGGTTTGCATCGGATTAACAGGCTTTTTTCAATGGCGTCTTCTCTGAGGTGCAGAATTTCCTGGTACTCGGGGCTCTTAACCATGGCTTCAAATGCTGCTTTGCTTGGATACTTAACCAAAAAGAAAACGTCTGGATCCCATTCACCAATGATGCTTTTCTCGGGATAGTAGTTCTCCTGAACTTCTCCTCCTGCTTTTTTAAGCAATGCGTTCGCAGCGGCACCGTATTCCAGATACTTTTCCTTACCACCCTCCTCTTTGAGCCAGAGGGCATTCAGCATGTAAATAGGTTCTTCCATTATTATTATCCTTCATTATTGAGTACATAACGGTTATGACATGATAAGCATGTTACCGATCAAACCCAGCAAGAAACCCGCAACGGCTCCTACTGCCGGAAACCCGCTACTTTTTGCTTTCGACTCAGGCGCAACATCCTGAAAAACCAGATACAGGATTCCTGCACTGGCGAACAGCATTAAACCCGCCACAAACCGGTGGCTCTCCGCAAGAACGAAATACCCGGTAAGTGCGGAGACAGGGCCGACAACGGCCAAACCGGAAAAGGCAACGAGTATTTTAATCGGACTCAGATGAACCGATTCTTCCAGCTCCTCGTATGCATTGAAGCCCTCAGGAAGGTTCTGCAAAATCATGAGCAGCGCCAACACCAGACCTGTGCTTTCACCCACCGCAAAGGCAGTACCGAGAGCAATCGCTTCCGGAATAAAATCAGAAAGCATGGCAACCAGTTGGCCAGCTGAGCTTTCCAGACGACTCAATACCCTATCAAGGTAATAGAAAAACACACCTCCTGCACCAAAACACACCGCTGCAGTTAACGGCGATAGTTTACCAGCCCCTTCCGGCACCAGAACGAGTGCCACGGCAGACACCAGGGCACCCCCACCGAATGCGACGATGAACAACCGTGACTTTTGTTCCAGCAATGCCGGGTGCAGTAGATCAAGGCGAGCAAGCAACGCTCCCATAGGCATTGCAGCACCCGCAAGCAGCGACAGAAAAATTACGTACAGGTATTCCGGCATCTTCACCATCTACTAACAATGTCTGGCCAGTAAAATCGGGTTCACGGATTACGTGCCCACTGGGGAATGCTTCTTTTTGTCCATTTTGCGAAGCCCATTTTCTCTGCCAGGTAAAACTGCCTGTACGCTTCAACTGCGTTTCCAGGTACTTTATACGCATCTGGCATGGCTTGCGGGAACTCAGTCAGCCCTTTGCTATCGTATGTAAAGTTTGAGATTTTTTCGAGCACACTGATCGACTTGTGATCGGAGTCCTTGTCAAACCGAAAACGATATTCATTATTCAGGGCAATCGTAAGCGTTTGTAACCACGAAAAATTATCAAAGGACTCTTCCACCCACAATACGCAGGGATGCTTTGCATGGGTAGACTTATAGGGCGTCGTAAATCCTTTTTTATTCAGGGCCGTACATAACATCTGCACGCTCTCCAGTATCATTTTTACAACGTGCTGATCACAGTGATACTGCGCACATTTCTCGATTTCGTTATCCAGTACAAATATATTCATAGGAACTGATCTCTGGCACTTCCTGGCGTAAGAGCTGGTTAAATGAGTAGCCCTGCTCTGTGTATACCTACATGTTAGGGTGGACTCCGTAGCCAACAGCGTTTGGCATGTGTCGCTTGTATATTAACAGAAGGAGGATACTTTCCATGGCTGATCAATGGCATGCCGATCCACTTGTCTGGGGTAACGGCCCACGTTTATGGTTGATGGCTTAATTGATCCAAAGATGGGGAGCGGTGATGATGTGAGTGAATGGGTCAAACGCTTTCGTTAATCCTTACCGATAACCTTATAACTACTCCAGACCACAACAGCAGGTTCGCCATGATTTACATCGACAATGAAGGCATTACCGACCCAACCATCAACCTCGCCATCGAGGAGCACTGCATACGCAACCTGCCGGCTGGCGAGGATTACCTGCTGTTCTACATTAATGCGCCATCAATCATCATTGGCCGCAACCAGAACACTCTGGAAGAGATTCACCAGGCGTATATCGATGAGCACGGCATTCATGTGGTGCGGCGCATCTCGGGTGGTGGCGCGGTGTATCACGATCATGGCAACCTCAATTTCAGTTTTCTGACCGACTTTTCCAAAGATAAACTGAACAACTTCAGGGAGTTTGCCACCCCCATCATTGAAGTGCTCAACACCATGGGCGTACAGGCGGAGATGAAGGGGCGAAACGACATTGTGGTAGGCGATAAAAAGATCTCCGGCAACGCCCAGTTTTCATCCACCAAACGCATGTTCAACCACGGCACATTGCTGCTGGACTGTGATCTTGGCCAGGTCACCAAAGCGCTTGATGTAAAAATGACCAAAATCCAGTCCAAAGGCCACAAGTCCGCTCGATCGCGGGTTGCCAACATTGCCGAGTTTCTGGACGAGCCGCTATCTACCGACGCGTTCAAACAGAAAATACTGGCAAGTCTTTTCCCGGATGGTATCGAGCGTAAAACCTACCGCCTGAGCACCGAGGACTGGGACAACATCAACGCGCTGGTCGAGAAAAAGTATCGCCAATGGGACTGGAACTACGGTTACTCACCAGACTTTGATATCCAGCGCACCCGGCACTTCTCTGCAGGGATTATTGATCTTCGTATCAAGGTAAGGCGCGGCGGTGACATCGAAAACGTCAAAATTTACGGTGACTTCTTCGGCCAGCGTCCGGTTAGCGAAATAGAGGATATGCTGGTGGGCGTGCGCTACGACAAGCGCGTTATCGAAGAGGCTCTGGAGGGCATTGAACTTTACTCTTATTTTGGCGACGTAGACCACGCGGACTTTATCGATCTGATCTACGGGCCGGATGAGTAATAGTGCCTCGACGCCAACATAAGCTGGCAAACCCTGTTTCTGGGTGGTGTATTCAGGGCGACTGCACTGTTCGGGCAATGCAGTCACCCTGGTAATCACTCAGCGGTAAACCGGTGAACCTGGCCTTCGTCAGTGGTAACGTAAAGAGCGCCATCCGGGCCCATTACCAGACCGCGAAAGCGGGCAGAGCGCATGGGCATCGGCATTTCGGTGATATCCTGAACGGTTGGCCCATCGGCCGCCAGATCAATCACGTTGATACGCTGGCCTACCGGCGTGCCGCCAAAACCGATTCCCATAAAGCTGACCACCAGGCGCCCGTCCCAGTCACCCCATTGTTCACCTTTCAGAAAAGCAGCGCTGCTGATGCCCTGGGACTTAGCATTGTTATCCCACAGCGGCTCCATAGCATCCGGATAGGTTTCAAGATCGGTCATAGGCATATAGTCTGAACGCTTCTCCGGGTCCATCCCCTCGTTTTGATTGGGCTGATAACCGCAATAATCGTCCGGACAATCACTCCGGCCCGCCATGTTCGGGCGTGGGTCCCAACCGCTGTTGCCGCCTGGCACCAGGGCGTTTACTTCATCGGAGTGCCAGGGGCCGTGCTCGGTGATGATTGGCTGGTGGCTTTCCGGGTGAAAAGCGATGCCCTGAACGTTGCGGTGACCGTAGGTGAAGATGCGCGGGTCGAAACCCTCCGGTGTGGCCTCGGCATTACCAGGCGCAGCATCGCCATTGCCGTCAACACGCAAAACCTTGGCGCCCAGATTGTCCCCAAATTGCGGCAGGCTGCTGTTGTGGTTGTCGCCCGTGGTTATATACAGGTAACCATCATCCGGGCTGAAACGGATGCGGCCCCCGTTGTGGGCGCCAGCGTCACCGAACGGATGATCCGTGGGTGACTGTTTATAAGGAATGCCAGTGACTATGTCGGTGCGATCAGACACGGCGGCCAGATCGTCACTCACTTTCAGCCGCAACACCCGATTAGAAGCCGGGTTGTCGTCTACGCGATACGCCGAATAGACGTAAATCGTGCGATTGTCGGCAAAATCCGGATCCAGCGTAACGCCGTTCATGCCCGCCTGACCGGAGCAGAACAGGTCGTCAGTGGTCATGGCATAGCCTTCAGAATCACGCATACCCAGCAGGTTGTTTACCGTGCCGTCGGGTAACTGAACCGAAAGGCCCTTGCACTTTTCAGTGAAAAACATGGTGCCGTCGGGCAGAAACGCCAGATCCCAGGGGCTTTGCAGTCCGTCCAGATACACATCCTGGCTTACCTCCGGCGCTTTCGCCTGCAGAGCCAGTGGAAAGCTCACCAAAACGACCGAAGCCGCCGCCACACCGAGTGAACGAAGAGATGCTTTATGACTCATGATGGTCGCCCTTTGACGGTTGTTGTCATTACATTCTGTTACATCATGAACTCAGTGTAGACTTATTTTGAAAGTGGTCAATTTTTAACCAGCGCGCTTTGTTTCGCGGCAGGACTTTGGCTGATATCCGTCTACACTGAATTCATGGAACCTCTAAAGTACGTCTCTTTTATCTTGAGTGGCCTGGTAGCCCAGTCCATTACAGTGACCGCACACGGCCAGACGCCTGCCGATATCGTTGTTACCTCACCGATAATGGAGCGCGCCCTGTATGAAACGCCCGCTGCCATGTCGGTTGTTCGACGGGGCCCCATCCAGGAAGGTCAGCCGCGATTAAAGCTGGATGAGAGCCTTAGCCAGGTGCCCGGCCTTTTTTTGCAGAATCAGGAGAACTACGCCCAAGGTGAGCGTATAGCCATACGCGGGTTTGGGGCGCGGGCGCCGTTTGGGGTTCGCGGCATTACGGTTATGGTGGACGGCATTCCATACACCCTTCCGGACGGGCAGGCCCAGCTGGATGCGATTGATCTTGATACCGCTGAGCGTATCGAAGTGATTCGCGGCCCTGCATCGGTTTTGTATGGCAATGCGGCCGGCGGTGTCATCAGCGTAACAACAGCCGATGGGCGCTCTCAGCCTGACCAGACATCGGTTCGTATAACCGGTGGCAGTGATGATTTCGGCAAGCTTTCGATAACCAACAGTGGGCGCGATGGCCCCTGGTCGCACAGCATAAGTGCCTCTGCACTTAACTACGAAGGTTACCGTGATCAGGCCAGTGTCGAAAAATACCTGTTCAATACCAAACTACGCCGGGATCTGGGAAGTGATCGCTCAGTAACCACTATCATTAACTTGCTACAGAACCCACGCTCGGAAGATCCGGGGGCATTGACCGCCGAACAAGTAAACGCTGATAGATCCCAGGCTGGCAAGTTCACCGAGAAGTTTGATACCGGACAAACCGTCGATCAGCAAGTGCTGGGTTTACAGTACCAGGACCTGTCCGCGGGGCCGGGTGAACTTCGCGTGAAAACCTTCTATATACGTCGGAATTTCGAGCAGCAGCTCCCCTACCCCGGTGATAGTCGCATAGATTACGATCGCGACTATTTTGGGGCCAGAGCTGATTACCGGCAGTCACTGGAATTGGTTGGGCTGCCTTTTCGCTACGTAGCCGGTGTGGAAGCGCGGGAACAAAGGGACGATCGCATACGCAGGGAAATGAGTTTCGGCGGTAACCTGCAAGGCCTGACGGCAGAGGAGCTGCAAACAGCCACCGCTCTGGGTGCGTTTGCCCAAGGCGACCTGAGCCTAACCGACCAATGGCTGCTATCTGTCGGCGGACGTTTCGACCGAATTCGCATGGAGGTCGATGACGATTTTGCCCCGGATGGAGACCAAAGCGGGAGCCGCACGTTTCGAGAATGGAGTGGCTCTGCAGGTTTGAGCTATAACTATCAGGACTCTCACCAGGCATACATAAATATCAGCACCGCCTTTGAAACACCTACTTTCTCAGAGTTTGCCAATCCAACCGGGGTTGGCGGATTGAACCCCGAGACAGAACCGCAAAAATCTCTCAATCATGAACTGGGTTTGCGTGGCGCGTTCAATAACGGTATTGATTATGACCTTTCACTGTTCTGGGTGGATGTTCGCGACGAACTGATTCCTTATGAGTTGGACGGATCTGACAACCGGACCTTCTACCGCAACGCTGGAGATACAACCCGCAAGGGTGTGGAAGCAGCCATGGGTTGGCTATTTACCCCAAGTTTGCGCATAGATAGCGCACTGACGCTGGCGAGCTACACGTTTGACAACTACCACTCCGACGGCAACCGCTATGATGGCAATCGACTGCCAGGCCTGCCCGAGGAAACCTGGAGCAACCGTCTAAAATGGCAGGGTCTGGGCGGCACCTTCGCCACGCTGGAAGCGCGCTATATCGGCGATATGGTTGCTGACGATGGAAACGACGTAGAAGTCGACGACTATTGGTTATTAAATCTGCGCGCCGGAAACAACGTATACGCTGGCCAAAACCTACTTTTGAAAGGCTTTGCTGGCGTACGCAATCTGACGGACAGAAGCCATTTCGCCAATGTGCGTATAAACGCCAGCAATGATCGTTACTTCGAGCCTGCAGCCGGGCGCACCTGGTACGCCGGGCTCGAGTTCGTTTTCTGAAGCCGGTGCAAACTTAGCTGGCTTAATATACGTGCTAGTTTGGCTCTTCCCATCTATGAATCCGGCCTTCGTAGAAGTTAACCCGCCCGCCATTTTTATAGTACCAATTTGCAACTATGCCACCGTCAATTCTATGAGCCGGCCCAAGTATTTTCTCCACCGAATCATAGTCCATACCCACTTCCAGCCTTCTCCAATTTTTTACTCTCTTCCATCCTTCATTGGGTGTGGCAGGCTCACCTACTGAAGATAATTTTTCTTCCAGATCCAAGATTCGACTCTTTAGCTCCTGAATCTCAGTCTCCTTAGTTACATGTTCTGTGGTCTCAGGTTCCGTTTGGATCGGTTTGGTTTGCAAGCCTTGGCCGGTTTCAGTTGCGGAGCAACCAGACAAAATTAATGTTGTTATAAGGAGAGATCTATTCAGATTGTTTTTCATTGTATGCCTCCGAGCCGCCCCACACATACCAAAAACGCTCACTGGCGCGGAGCGGCAACGCGGCGGAGCATCCAGCTGTGCCAGTTGCTCCTCGCCGAGTTGCGCATTTTCGTTGAACTCACGCCGTCATTTGGAGAATTCGAACCGAATCTCCTTCGGCATAATGTGAACCGCCTTGAAATCCGGATCTGCAACAACCTGGTGCCACAGCTGGGCAGGAACGACAAAGCTTTCCCCCTGCGCCACCGCATGATCCTCGTTATCGAACCTGATGAGGCATTGACCGTCCGTTACCACGAGCACAGACTCGATGGATGATTTGTGCCTTGGCATAGACGTTCCCGAAGTGGCTTCCATCCGCTTGGTTACAAACAGAGAGCCTTTTTGCAGCGGCGTAACTTTATATTGCCCTGATTGTTCCATGAGAGACTCCTTGTGTACGCCCCGTATGCGCATCAATTTATGAGGTGAAAGCCCATTTGTGGGAAGATCACCGTTGGATTGATTCTACTCAATTGGACAACAACCTGAAGCTACAATAAAAAACTCAGGAGAAAGCATATGAAAGAACCGCAAAACGCGCCACCTGTAGCAGTCGTTATCGGCGCTGGTGATGCAACCGGCGGGGCCATTGCCCGACGATTTGCCCGGGGAGGTTACACCGCCGTCGTTACCCGCCGGCACCAGGAAGCTCTGATTCCACTAACAAAAACCATTACGGCGGAAGGCGGACAGGCTCACGGATTTGGTTGCGATGCTCGTGATGAAAACGCCATGATCGAACTGTTCAGGCACGTAGAGGAGCAGATTGGAGAAGTCGAGGTCGTGGTCTTTAACATCGGCGCCAACGTCCACTTTTCAATCACCGAGACCACCGAACGAGTCTATAGGAAAGTCTGGGAAATGGCCGCACTGGCCGGGTTCCTTACCGGCCGGGAGGCTGCCAGGGTTATGGTACCCCGAAACAAAGGCACCATTATTTTCACCGGTGCCACCGCATCACTTCGCGGAAGCAGCGGCTTCAGCGCATTTGCAGGTGCCAAATTTGCGCTGCGTGCCCTGGCCCAGAGTATGGCACGAGAGCTGGGGCCCAAAGGCATACACGTGGCTCACCCCATTATTGATGGTGCGATTGATACCGATTTCATTCGCGAAAATTTCCCGGACAAGTATGCGCAAAAAGGCCAGGATGGCATCCTGAACCCTGAACACATCGCTGAGCAATACTGGCAAATACACTGCCAGCCCCGGGACTCGTGGACTCACGAACTGGACTTACGACCCTGGATGGAAACTTTCTAACAAGGATAAAACCATGAGCAACACGATAGAAGTCTACTTCGACGTCGGCAGCCCCGCCAGCTATCTTGCCTGGACGCAATTGCCCGCACTGGCTGACCGGAACGATGCCGGCATCAACTGGAAACCCATGCTACTGGGTGGTGTATTCAAGGCAACGGGCAACCAGTCTCCGGGCACCATACCGGCAAAAGGACACTATACGAGAGTCGACCTTGCACGCTTTGCCAAACAATACGGCGTCCCGTTCGAAAGCAACCCATACTTTCCGATAAACACCCTGCAACTCATGCGGGGAGCCACGGGCTACCTTGAAAGCCCTCGCTTTCAGGAATACCTGAACGCCATATTCACTGCTATTTGGGTGGACAAGAAGAACCTGAATGACCCGGACGTTGTCTCAGAGGTGCTGACTAATGCGGGGTTTGATCCATCTGAAGTGCTGGCACTCAGTAATAAGCCAGCGGTAAAGGAACAGCTCAAACAAACAACCGAGGAAGCGGTTTCCCGGGGCGTTTTTGGCGCGCCCACGTGTTTCGTTGCAAACGAAATGTTCTTTGGACAGGATCGGCTCGACTGGGTAGAAAAAGCGTTGCGTTAACAGGAATGAAGGTACCCGAGTTTAAAACTGAAGCAGAAGAGCAACGCACTTGCATGCGCATAGTCATGCGCATAATCTATTGCTAAGTGTGTTACTGCAACTGGAGGCTAAAATGGCCGATCTATACAACACAGCCGCCCCAAAAAAAGCCGCAAACTTGTCGGTTAACAGCGACTTGCTGGAAAAGACACGCGCTCTGAACATTAACCTGTCTGCGACCCTTGAGCGAGCACTGAAAGAAGAATTAGCAAAGCACAAGGCTGACCAGTGGGTAGAGGAAAACCGGACAGCAATCAAAAGCTACAACGAGTTCGTCGAACAGCACGGCTGTTTCGGGGACGAATTTCGGGAGTTTTGATGGCTCAGTTCGACGTTTATCCAAACCCGAGCAAAATCAGTAAGACGCATTACCCGTACCTAGTGGATGTTCAAAGCCCTCTTCTGACCGATCTCGCAACTCGTATCGTCATTCCGCTGGGCAAGCGTTCGGCATTCGGCGGCCAAGCCATGCAAGGGCTAACACCAGAAATAACCTTTGCGGATCAGGAACTGCTGTTGCTGACACCTCAAATTTCTTCAGTGCCTGAAAAACAGCTGAAGAATCCAATTGGTTCCCTATCGCATTTCAGAGACCAGATTGTTGGAGCTCTGGATTTTGCAATCACTGGCATTTAACGCTGCGCGCGCCGGTGGCCTTTTTGGAGCAGCGCGGAGAAAAGGCCATCCGCGTGGCGCGACTTGTTATGGGGTGAAACATACTGCATCATTTAGCTATGTCTATCTCCACGGGATGTAAAATGACAGCGATCGAGCTCGAAGCCCTCAGAAATGCTGCCATGATGCTCTCCGAACAGGAGCGCGCCGCTTTAGCCAAAGATCTGGTGGCAAGCCTGGATGGCCCTGCAGATGAAGGTGTTGCCGAAGCGTGGGACCGTGAAATTCGCCGAAGAATTCAGCAGATTGATTCGGGAGAAGCAGAGCTTCTTGACGCAAAGGAAGTCCTGTCCCGCGCCAGAGATCGTATCAGGGGCTGATAATTTTGAAAGTAAGAGTTAGCAGGGAAGCTGCAACAGAATTGGAAGAAGCCTCTTCGTGGTATGAGCAGGAAGAAGTAGGGCTTGGAGAGCGCCTGATCAATGCGTTTGAACAAGCATTAAAGCTGCTTGTGGAACCAAATCCCCCATTGGTTCCAGTCCCGCATAAAGCGGCAGAATCCGGGGCAAAACAGCTCATTCTTCATGGATTCCCTTTCTCGCTCGTAACATCCAAAGAAACCAAACTTTCATAGTCGTTGCTTTTGCCCACCACTCAAGAAAACCGGGCTACTGGCGAAAACGGATTACGCCATAACGCCAGTGGTAATGAGCGACGACGCAGCGCAGTTGGCGTCCCGTTGACCACCTTGTTATATATTCACTTTATTTGAACGTACAGCGATTTGGTAATTCATTTTTTATGTATTCAGGGATGTCACTTTGAAAAACCAAGTAACTGCTTCCTTTGGCAGAAACTTCAATTTTTATGTGCTTTCTACCGCCACCAAGATAGTACTCCCCCCAACTTGGCCTCTTTTTGTAAACACGCCCTGTAATGTATAACTTTTCCTCTTCTTCAACAATCTTCATTGGGCTAGTTATTTTCTCCGGCAATAAAAATCCATTGATGCCATTTTCAACCAAGAAAGGAGTATCGGCACTGTCATCATTGGCGCCCCCTATAGACCATATATATGCTCGATTTTCATGCAACTCTTTAAAAAAACCCTTAACGTTTTGATTGAAGGCGGGGAAGCATTCTGCCTCTATTTCTTGGTTGCTAAACGTCGCAGAACAGCCTGCAAAAAAAATTATGGGTAGAACACTATAAATTTTCACCTTAAAACCATCCCTGGATATATAACGAGGCCATCACCGGTGCCAAAACCGGCGCGAAGCAGAGGTTTTGGCACCGGTGATGGCCTCGTTATGCAGCATCTAGCGGCTTAATCCGGTCTACTTCGTCCTTAACCGACTGAGCCGCCGTCCAAAGATCAACAGATCGCTGCGCATTCAGCCAGAACTCTGGAGAGTTGCCAAACAAGCGGGCAAGTCGAAGCGCCATTTCCGGACTGACAGCACGGCGCTCACGTAGTAATTCATTCACTGACTGGCGAGAGACACCCAGAGATTCAGCCAACCCCTTAACAGTCAGGTCATAGTCCGGCAGGAAATCTTCTCGCAGCATTTCACCGGGGTGAGTCGGCTTGCGCTGCATGCCGACAGTATTAGGAATAGCCATAGTCATCACCTCACTCAGTGGTAGTCACACACTTCGACCTCATACGCATCACCATCTTCAAAACGAAAACAGATGCGCCACTGATCATTTATTGAAATTGCGTGCTGCCCCTGCCTATTTCCCGACAACGGGTGGAGGCGATTGCCAGGCGGCACTTTCAAGTCCTCCAGCTGTACGGCCAGATTCACATATTCAAGTTTTCTGGCAGCTCTCGATGCGACATCCGCAGGAAACTTCTTTGACTTGCCTTTGGAGTACAGTTTTTGAGTTCGTTTGTCAGCGAAGGATTTGATCATGCATCGAAGCGTAACATGTCACGTGACGCGTTTCAACGTGACTTGGAGTGACTGCATAACGCTCAGCGTAATCGGCCGGTTTTGGAGCGTCAGTGGAAAAGTCCGGTTGACCGCCTTGTTATGTGGTTGATTCAACTGGATTCACGATTCGATGCCAATTAGGGAGTCGATGCCTTCATCCCTTATGGTCGCTTTAGCCTCGTCCAGAGCTGCAGCATCTGTATCGAACTCGTCATCCCATACAGTGGAGTTATTGAACTCATCCACCACTTCGAGAATCCAGCCACCGGTGTCACCACGGTAGATATCCACTTTGACCGTTTTCCCATCAACCGTCAGTTCCTGGCAAAGGGGACTCATCTCGATCTCAAAATCATCTTCCATTCACTATCTCCGGGATAGAGTCTTTGTACACATGACGCTGAGCGCACCGGTGACTTTGGCGTAGCGAAGCGGAGACAAAGGCATCCGAGTGCCGCGCCTGGTTAAATTACGATCGTTCACCTTCAAGGCCATGCCATACCCGGAGAATGATGATGGCACTGGCATGAAGTGAGTATCGAACGACGTATTTTCCGAAAACCATATCTCGAACAGAGTCTGGCACCGGTGCCATTTCAACGGGTGTGCCCATTTTGGGGAAGTCTGGGAGCAGTCCGATTTTGCCAACCAACTCGGCGGCAATCTTGGCTGCCGCCGATGAATTGTGGACTTCAATGAACTCCCTCAAACGTTTCAGATCTTCGATGGCTTCATCCGTGTAAACCAGTTTCACTTACCTGACCTCGGTGCATCCTGCTCGCTCTCGGCTCCCCAACTATTAAGCCAGCTATGAACCTCGCTGGCATCAACAACCTTGCCTTGGGCGGCAGACTCCATTGCCTCTAACGTTTGTTTCCACCGCTCTTGCTCAAGCTGCTGCTTTTCTATGTATTCCGACAATGCCTGGTTGATTACCCAACCTTTGCTCCGGTGCAGCCTGCCGGCGATTGCTTCCAGGTGCTGTTCAACTTCTGCGCGGAGGCGAACTGTGGTGACACTCATGACTATACCCTCGAATTTACGACTACAACGTATTACAGCATAGTCGATGAGGTTGCGGCAAAAATTTAACGCTAGTGGTAATGGGCGACGACGCAGCGCAGTTGGCGAACTTGAACGATTGGTTATACATAAGGCTACCACCCCCACCAATGCCAAACCTTGGCTACACCGCGCCAGACACCCCCGAGAATAGACGGGAAAAGTCGCGGGAGCAGCAACGCCAACACAGCAAAACCCAAAACACAGAAAATGAGGTAACGACTGCTAAGAAAGCCATCCCAGTAAACGGCCAACTCCAAATTGGCCCAGAGCCAAACGCATGCTGCCGTTGGGACAGAGAAAAACAGCGATGCAAAAGGCTGATCAACCTTATTTCAATTGGCCCATCTTGGCCGCGATTCCTTGCCATGATCTATGAATATTCCTTGTGTATAACGCTTGCAGCATGCGCGCCCACGGAATGGAGCCGAAGGCGCAATGTAGTGGGCGTCGCCGTGCCTGCACTGGTTAGGCATGCCCACGTCTATTCTCATCGTTGAAGGCCAAATGGAGCTTGGAAGCCGGAAACTCTCGCTTCGATAAAAACGCATTCCAGAGGTCTTGGCAGTAAAGGTTGGGCCAGAGGTAGTTTGTGATATGTATGTGAGAGCCGCCGCACCAATGGTTGCCTTTGTCGTAAAGCTCGTCCATTTCAAAAAACACCATGTGCCATTCACTCAAAGGATGCTGAGTCTCTCGAGAAAAAAACATGTGGGCCACTTTATACTTCCGCTCGCCATGTGTTTTGAACAAACGGCGAAATGCTTTCTGGCCTTCTGGCGATGCCTGAACCTCACTGCTGGCATCCAGAATGTCAAAGTCACTCTCTCGCGTTTCTAAGTGCTCTGGAACGTAGTCGAAAAAGCTCATCGTGTGATTCAGGTGGAGCGCTCCAGCTTTGCAGGCAATTATCACGTCTACGAAATCGCTGCTCTCGACAGTCAGCGACTTGCATAGCTGCTTCAATTCCTTTTTATCCTGACACATCAGAACTTTCGCGAAGGTGTTCTCCATCCGAATCCTCGATTGCCTAACGCCTTGGCTTTGCGGCGTGCCGGAGCGCCAGCGTAGGCGCGTCCGACAACAGCCACTGGTTAAGCTGCTTCGAAGTCCAAGGGATGAATGCCATCCAGATTGACCGTATTGCGGGCCACCCAAAGATCGTACATGTCCTGCATCGCCAACCAGCTCTCAGGAGTACGCCCGAGAACCTTGGACAGCCGCAAAGACATTTCAGGGCTAATGCCACTATCCCCTTTGAGCAGCCGAGACAAAGTAGAAGGTGAAACGCCCAGACTGGAAGCAAGCTGACGAGAGCTGATACCGAAAGGCTCCAGGTACACCTCGCGAATGAATTCACCAGGATGCGGCGGATTATGCATAGTCATTAGTGATAATCCTCATAATCAAGAATGTAGGCGTTGCCGTCCTGGAATTCGAACGTCATGCGCCAATTTCCGTTAACCCTAATCGACCACCGGCCTTTGTCTTTACCCTTCAATGAATGAAGCCGAAAACCAGGGATATCCATGTCTTCCACTGAAGTCGCCGTATCCAGAGCAGCCAGCTGCATACGCAGCTTCGTGGCATGGTCGGGTTGTATGCCAGACGTGTGGCCGGTCGAATAAAACCGCTTCAGTCCTTTGTGACGGAATGATTTAATCATGAGGGAATGCTAGCATGTTGCGCATCACGCAACAATAGAGCTTAACGCTGTTGTTTAGCGGCGGCTACGGAGCGCAGCATAGTAGGCGTCCGGTGTAGGGCCGTCGGCCCGGAACGTACTACAACTACTGGTTAGAAGCCGGCTCACCCGTTGGTTCCAGCCCTAATGCTCGGCTCGCATGCGAACTCCAAAGAAGCCCCGCACCTGCTCGCGATCCGGCACCGATACAAACTACCAGACTACCCGGCGCGTTTGGAATTTTCGGCGAATTGCCCCGTAACCTGAACACCGAGTTGCCCACCAAAACCGATGCATTACTGGCGGCTGTGTTTTGCCCGAAAACAACTGCTAAAACGCGGTCAAACACCAAACCCAACAGCGATGAAGCCAGGCATATAACGCTGAGCTTAGCGGCGACCTTGGAATGAAGGCGAAGCCGCAATGTAAAGGGCGTCCGGCGGACATCGGCCGCGTACTACAGCGACTTGTTAAATTTATCTCTTGCCGTAGTATGCATTAAGCAATTTCGCATCATCCTCACAGAAGTGCGTAAGCGGCCGGTGATCACACCTTGTCAGGTATAGCTGGCTTCCAGTTATGGGGCAATAACTCGTCGATAGCGTTGTTCTTCTGTGTCGGCAGGCGGGTCAGCACATCTTTGAGGTAGGCATAGGGATCATGCCCGTTCAGCTTGGCTGACTGGATCAGAGTCATGACCGCAGCAGCACGCTGACCGCTCCGTAGTGAGCCCGCGAACAGCCAGTTGCTGCGCCCCAGCGCCCAGGGTCGGATCTGGTTTTCCACCCAGTTGTTGTCGATGGGCACAGCACCATCGTCTAGGTAGCGCGTCAGCGCTGCCCACCGTTTGAGGCTGTAATCCAGGGCTTTGGCTGTGCCGGAGCCATCCGGCACTTTCTGTCGGTGGACCAGCATCCACTGATGTAGCGCATCAGCAATGGGCCTGGCTTTGACTTCCCGGATTTCCTGCCGTTTGTCCGGCGGCAGGTCTTTGCTTTCCCGCTCGATCTCGTAGAGTCCGCCGATGTATTCCAGTGCTTTCGCAGCCAGTTCGCTCTTGTTGGCTTCGTGCAGGTCATAGAACTTGCGCCGGGCGTGGGCCATGCATCCGATTTCGGTGATGCCGTTGCCGAACCCGGCTTTGTAGCCGGCATAATCGTCACAGACCAGCTTGCCCTGCCAGTCACCCAGGAAGGTGCGGGCGTGTTCGCCTGCACGGCTGGGGGCGAAGTCATAAACAGTGGCTTTCAGGTCCGAGAACGGTGTGGTGCAGTAGGCCCAGACATAGGCCTTGTGGGTTTTCTTCTTGCCCGGGGCCAGCATGCTGACCGGGGTTTCATCGGCGTGCAGAACGCCGTGTTCCAGTAAGGTATTTCTCAACGCATCCGCCAAGGGCTGCAACTGCACACCGCAAGCACCGACCCATTCGGTGAGCGTGGAACGTGGGATTTCGAGGCCAGCGCGACCGAAGATGCGTTCCTGACGGTACAGTGGTAGATGATCCGCGTATTTGGCCACCAGCACTTGAGCCAGCAGGCCGGCAGTGGGAATGCCCTTATCGATCACCTGCGGTGGTACCGGTGCCTGGATCAGGGTTTCGCATTTGTCGCAGGCCCATTTGCCCCGGATATGGCGCTCCACCGTGAACTCGCCTGGTACGTAGTCGAGCTTCTCGCTGATGTCCTCACCAATACGCTTGAGCTGGCAGCCACACTGGCATTGGGTATTGTCAGGTTCGTGGTGGATCAGGGTGCGGGGCAGTTCCGGTGGTAGCGGGGTGCGCTTGGGCTTTTGCTTTGGCCGGGCAGCTTTCTGCTCCTCGGTCATCACCTGTTCAAGCTCGGCTTCGATGGCCGCCAGGTCGCTGTCGATCAGCTCGTCCAGCAGTTTTCCCTGGACTGCGTCCAGTTGCTCACTGCGACGGGCGTACTTGTGACGTTTGAGGATGGCTACTTCGTGAGTCAGCTTCTCGATGACCGCATCACGGTGCACCAGAGCGCGCTCTTTGTTCTCGACTCGATCGAACAGTTCCGTGGCAAGAGCACGGAGCTGTTCGGCAGAGAGTTGGTCGAGATCGGGGCGCTGAGTCATGTCGCCCAGTATGCCAAGTCCCTGTGCGGCAAGCGATTCGCGGTTCTGGCTATAGCGGCACCATGGCACTTGTGGTTACAGGATGGAGATGACCCCTTCCGCGCCAATGCGCTGCCAGGGCAGGCCCTGAACCAAAGCGGATAACTGTTCTTCAGTCAGTCGCAGCTGGTCACCGCGCCAGGTTTCGCCCCAGTGGAACTTGCCCCGGTTCAGCCGGCGGGCACAGAGCCAGATACCGAGGCCATCGTGGATTAGCACTTTCATCCGGTTGCCCCGTTTGTTGGCAAACAGGTAGGCGCAATGGGGTCTGGCCGAACCAAACACCTGGATGACTCGCGCCAGCGCCTTGTCCGGCCCCGCCCGCATATCCAGCGGCTCAGTGGCCAGCCAGATCTCATCGATGCGGATCATCCCAGCAGGTCCCGCAGTAACACTGCACACTGATGGGCCTGCTCCACCGGCCACTCAACCACCACCGCGCCACCGGCGCGGGGAATCTCGATGCGGATGGTGCTACGCTTATTCAAAGCTGATTGGTTGCCAGATGCAGAAGATGCTGGTGGCAAGTTGACCGGCACGAACCCCGATGTTTTCGAGGGTACTTTATCCGCTCGGTGCGCCTCACTGATCCAGCGCCGAACCATGTTGGCGTTGAGGCCATTATCCAGAGAGATTCGAGAGACGGATGCGCCAGGCTCTTGGCACTGGGCAACAATCTCGGCTTTGAATTCCCGGGAAAACCGGCGACGTTTTTGGTAGGGCTTGGTTACGCTTAATTCGTTCATGTTAAGTGTCCACTATAAAATAAGTGGACACTATCCTGACGGCGGCAGCGCTTGGCTCAAGATGGGATTACCGGCCGCTTACAGAAGTGCTGCCGTTTACGAACAATGAAACTCTCATAGTCACGATCTTTTGCTTTTACCAATAGATAGCAGGACCAGCCGCCACTCCGGCCTATGGATATGGACCAGAAACGTTCTATTTGTTCTGGAGTCAGTGAGACTAACTGCCCACTCTTCTGCTCCAGAGTTACCCCGCTCTCGCCGTATGCGATAGTCCCAAACTTACTGTTAAGCGAGTTATATTCCCAGTATAAAAGCGCCGAGGCTGCACACAGAGCCCAGAAAAGCTTCAGTAGAGACCCTCTACGCTTGTGGTAGCTGTAGACGAATGCGAAGGGAATGAGCCAAAAATAAAAGCGCAACATTCCTAAGCCTACGTAAAAAACATTTTCCGAAAAGCTATATGCGTACTCGATTTCCATATCAATTTAAACGCTTGCAGCATGCGCGCCCACGAAATGGAGCCGAAGGCGCAATGTAGTGGGCGTCGCCGTGCCTGCACTGGTTAAATGTCGTCACGCCATTCTCTGTGCTTGCGCACACCTTCGTACTCAAGCCATGGTGCGTCATGTGAAACCCAAATATGAGCCTCTGGCCTCAATTCAGGGTCAACGTCCAAAGTAGCTACCCGAACAATTACATGTGCCTGCGCCCGCCTCTCTGCCACCAAATGAGACCCACAGCATTTGCAGAAATGACGCAACTTCCCCGGCGAGGACTCGAACGTTGAAATGGAACTTGCACCCTTGAGCCATCGGAAATTCTCGCGCTTTACGCCAGCCGTAGAGGCAAAAGGAGCAGCGTGGGATTTACGACAAGTTTGGCAGTGGCAATGCACAATGGGCATATCCACAGAGTCTATTTCGTAACTTATCTCACCACACAAACAGCTTCCCTTCAGCCCCATGAGGGGATCTCCTTCTGTACATTTAACGCTTGCAGCATGCGCGCCTGCGGAATGGAGCCGAAGGCGCAATGTAGTAGGCGTCGCCGTGCCTGCACTTGTTAACCATACTTGATGGCTAGCAAAGTTGCCGACACCAACGCTGCAGTGATGAACGGCACCAAAAATGTGAGCAAGGAGACTCGATACTCTTTTACCGACTGATAAACCCAATAAGCAGCAATGAAGAAACAAGCCACGCCTACACCGTGGGCCCACTTGCCCGAAAACTCTGCAAGCTCCAAGCGCCCGGGAAGTGTCATATTGTCAAAATAAAAAGCCACCACGCCGGCAATTACGAACACGAAGCAGAGCAAGCCATTAATTACCGATAAACTCCGACGGTAGTGGCCTGACTCTCTAATGACCGGATCAAACTTCCACAACACACAGCTCTCCAAGTTGCCAAAGTGGTTAACGCCCGCCATAAACGGCGCGAGGAACGAGCGTCCGGCGACCGCAGGGAGCGAATTTAATGGCTTTGTTACGTGTCATCGCTGGATGAAACCAGGTGGATGATATTCGATGGGCTAGATATCCAGAACGCCTTAAACCCATTCGGTAGCGGCTCGATCTCGTCCCTACGGTGACAGCCTTGCTCTTTAAGGTATTCAGAGGCTTTACCAATATCACTAGCAACGACTTCTAACCAAATTTCAGACTGACTCAAACCTGGCATGCAGTCGAGCCAAAGCACTTTGTCGCCAAACTCAAACCTCGGGGTATCGCCTGCACCGTTTCCGGTGATTTCTTTGAATCGCAAGACCTCTCGGTAGAAACGGACGGTATTTTCGTACTCGTGCGCAGGAATTTTCATCGCAATGTTTTTGCCTGGCTCAAACTCTAAATCCATGAACAGATCCTTAACTTGGGAGACACGTAACGCTTGCAGCATGCGCGCCCACGAAATGGAGCCGAAGGCGCAATGCAGTGGGCGTCGCCGTGCCTGCATTGGTTAGGCTTTTGCGTCCCACTGTTCTCGTCGTAACCGGTAAAGCACATGAGGCCGCAACAGGCTTCCTTTGGGCAAGCTGGGGTGCTCAAACTCGCCACTGTACTTCATCCCTATTCGCTCCATGACTCGACGCGAGCGCTGATTGCCAACCGTGGTAAAAGAGACAATCTCAGGAAGCTCTAAATGTTGAAACGCAACATGCAGTGCACCACGAGCAGCCTCTGATGCATAGCCTTTACCCCAATGAGCTAACGATAACCGCCAACCAATCTCGACACACGGAGAAAAAGGCAGCGTTGCAGTGGGTACGTGTAGCCCACAAAAACCAATAAACGGCTCAGCACCCTTGGCCTCGACTGCCCAGAATCCCCAACCGCGCTCCATAATGAGTGAACGAATTTTCTTTGCCATCTCGTCACTTGCTTGGCAACTCAGCGGTTCAGGAAAATACTCCATAACCTGTGGGTCGGCGTTCAAAGCCGCGAACGGCTCGAAATCGCTTTCTTGCCATTGCCGCAGACGCAACCGGTCGGTTTCAAATCCTATCAACTCTGCCATGGCAGGATGTGCCTTAGTTCTGAAGCCTAACGCTGAGCACAGCGGCGGCCCGACAGGGGCGTCCGGCGGCCGTAGGCCGCGTACTGCTGCGGTTTGTTATGGTATTTAGCGGCTACTGGCAAGGTCAGCATGTTCCTGCAACTCGGCAGAAATGAATGCTGAAATCATGGCCCGATAGACCGATTCTGTGACTTCGGGATTGCCACCAACCTCTGCCGCAAGCGTTCTGACTTTAGTAATAACTTGCTCAACTCGCTGAGGCGCTTTCACGTCATCAGTGGTCTTTTTAAAGCGCGCAGCCTGTTTAACGAAACCACCACGCTTGGCAAGTAGCCTAACAATTTCCCTATCGATCGAATCAACATTTGCGCGCACTTCATCTATAGATGTACAAACCACTTGCGTGTTCAAAATATTCTCCTTAGTTAACGACCATAACGCTTGCAGCATGCGCGCCTGTGAAATGGAGCCGAAGGCGCAATGTAATGGGCGTCGCCGTGCCTGCATTTGTTAGAGTTGACCTTTACTGTACGTTAGATGTTCAACTACATATCCAAGCTCAGATTGCGTAACCAGAAGCTCAACTTCTATTCTCCGATCAGGAAGAAAATTATACGTCTGCTCAGAAATACAGTAAAAAAACAAACGGCGGCTAAACGCCTCAAACTCTAATCGATGCCGACAACCCCACCCTCGCCGACTAGCTCTCGATTGCTTTTTTACTTCAGCAATCAAAGTAGCATCTTCACCAAAAATTTCTGTAAACAACTTTGGAACGAAAAACGCCGAATTCACCCAAAATAACCAAAAAAGGAATACAGGTAATCCGAGAAGTAACGCAAACCCTTTTAACCCCTTGGCGAAGAGACTGGATTCTCTGAATGAACAAAAAACTCCCTTTACATATAAAATCCAATAAATAGCGCACAAAAACAAAATTAGGCCTAACGATATATATACCGACCACTCAGACACTACAGGATCAACCACAAAATCATGTGAAAACGACGAAAAAATTAATCCAATACTGGATACCGCTGTAACCAAACCTAAAATTATATGATCTAACGAATAATTTTTTCTCGTTATAGTCATCACCAGCCTTTCTTAAACTCTAACGCCAGCATCAGCCGGCGCGCTATTCGCGCGCGCGGCTGAATGCCATCGTTAGGCGATTGATCGTGTGTTGATTCTTTGCCTGGAAAAATAATTTCAACCAGCCCCCTTTAATTCTTTAATTGCAGGGTGCGAAACGCCGCTTCGATGAATAACGCCTGGTTGAGAAACGGATTTTTACTGAATAGGTCGCCGGATGTCACTCGATCAATCAGTGACTGGCGCGGATTGCTAGTGTCTGTATTGGGTAAGTTAGCTGATGATTGGGGAATAAACTTGCCTGCATTCTCACTTGGCTCATGCACTAAATAGATTGTACCTGAAGCAATAGCGGCTTGGCGTCGTCGGTCACTGGCAAGTAACCCGGCTGCCAGTTCAACATCATCAGCATCGAGGTTGTTCTCTACAGCATAATCATACGCAGCTTCCAACGCTTCTCTGTCGCTTTCCGATAAAAAATCAAAGACATTTCCACTATCAGATGAAGGGTTAGGTCTTGGTATCGTTTCACGAATGTTGTGTTCTTGCTGCAAGGCATTTCTCAACGCTTGGCCATCTATATCAATTTCGGCATTGGCTGTGACCATGCTAACGGCTTGGTCAAGCAACGCTTGGCCTCTTGCTATGGGAAGGTAACTGGGCCCAAGTTCTTGGCGTAAAAACTCGTTCGCGCCTTGCATCAATAGGCTTATAGAATGACCACGGGCGCTAATCTTCACGGCTGAATTAGTAGTATTGCTGATCCGAGAGCCGGAGCTAGTTGCATTCTCTGAATTCGTTCTATCCTTGGAATTAGCAACGGAGGTATCTGATTGTGATGCGCTTTGGGCTGAGCTGTTAATAAGTCCAGTGATGATATCCATGCTGCATTTCCTCCTTATGACAAAGGGGTAATCTATCATATTGTATTACATCAGTAGCTGTAATCCACTCTTACTGTATCCGCTGGACACCAGAACAACCACGCCCTAACGCTTGCAGCATGCGCGCCTTCGGAATGGAGCCGAAGGCGCAATGTAGTAGGCGTCGCCGTGCCTGCACTGGTTAGGCATTCGACACCGTGGCAGATGCGACATACGCTAGCCCAACCATACCGAGAATAAAACAACCAAAACCGATAGCCGCAAGAGTCCAAATTAACGATTCACACCAGCCTGGGCCATTTGGAGCATCGTGCCGATTCCCTTCTATATTTTTCCGCCACCTTTCTCCAAAGGCGTAATCCCTGCCAATGATCGCAACGAGGGATGAGGCTAGGCTCAGGATGGATATAAAGAGACCCCACCAAGATGCTTGCAGAATAGGAATGAGATCCTCAGATAGCAGTGCACGTGAAGAGCCACTGAAGAAGCCGATGGAGACGGCCAGCGAACCGCCGGCCAGTACGAAAATTGCTCGCACCAATGAATCTGCACGACCCCGAAGGTCGGCCTGATGTGCGTTAAACTGCTCATTCTCGTCTGCCATAGTTTTACTGCCTAACGCCCGCAATCACGCGCTTGTCGCGTGGATTGCATTGTTATGCCACCTAGATCAAAATGTACCAATTATTGGTACTAGCGAGGTGGCATCGTGCAAAAGAACACCAGCATCACTTTAGGCCAACATTTTGATGCGTTCATTGCAGAGCAGCTCAAAAATGGCCGATACAGCTCAACCAGCGAAGTTGTTCGGGCAGGATTGCGCCTGCTCGAAGAATCTGAGACTCGCCTGACTACGCTCCGCAAACTGCTTAAGGAAGGCGAGGAAAGTGGTTTCGAAGACTACTCCTATGACTCGTTTATTCGTGAACTCGACAACGAAGGGCGCTGATGCCAAATTTCAAGCTTTCCAGGAAGGCCAAAGCTGACCTCAAATCTATTGCCCTATACACGGAGCGTGAATGGGGCCGAGATCAACGAAACCACTATATTCTTCAGTTCGATCAATGCTTCCACCTTCTCGGTGAAAATCCAAACCTGGGGCAAGCCTGCAATGAGATAAGCCCAGGCTACCGGCAGTACCCTCAGGGAAGCCACATCATCTTTTATCGGCTAGCCACCGACGATGTTGTTGAAATTATCCGCATCCTGCACAAACGCATGCTACCTGATGTGCATCTGATTTAGGGCATAACGCCGAGCTTAGCGGCGCCCTGACAAGGGCGTCCGGTGGACGGCCCTCGGGCCGGGAACGCACTACAGCGACTGGTTAGCTGGGGGCATCAATAAAGCCCGATCTCTGGCAACCAACATCGTAGCCCACACCGCAGCCCTAGCACCAAATTCCGCTGATGCTCTGTGCATAAAATCACCGCCAACGATGCAGCGAATGAACCAGAACGCCAGAATAGCAGGTAAGCAAGGAACACACTCTCGGCGGACAGCCCCACGCGGCAAGCTCCAATTCCTAAACCAGTACCGGTGGCTGATTGCGCTACCAGCAAGACGCCAGACTTTCGGGCCTTGGCTAAACTGAAACGCCGCCGGCTTTACTGCCAGCTTCCGGCCAAGGCCAATAGCACCCAACCGCCAAAAAAGACCAAAGCACTACCAGCTAACGCTTGCAGCATGCGCGCCCACGGAATGGAGCCGAAGGCGCAATGTAGTGGGTGTCGCCGTGCCTGCACTGGTTATGTTCGTCTATCAAGACGCTCCGCAGCTTCCAACATTTGCGCAAACTCGTTCTGCACAAACTCTTCGTTTACCCCATATTTCTCCCAGAGAGGCAGATACAACCTGGTTAAAATCTCATCCGCCTTCTTGAACTCCGAGAGTATGGATTGGAGCTCCTTTTTCATCTCTTGACGACCCACCTCGGAAATAAAGTCCTCTGCTCGCTCCCGAAAATAACGATGAACAAGCATATTCCTGAGTTCCAATGTTTTACTCAGAAAATCGGCATCTTCTTCTGACAAACTCAGTTCTGATTTGGCCACCTTGAGAAGCCGCCCAAAGGTTCTTCGACCGAGAGAATCATACAGGTCCAAATATAGTTCCTGTGACACAAGGTTCACTTCCGGCAGTCGAAGCACCACTGCTAGATTCAAAGCTGCCTCTTCAACAACCTGAGCGTAATAGGCCGTCAGCCCGAAAAATGCGAACGGCTCTTTGTCGCAGCAATTATCAATTTCAGGTATCTCAGGCATAGGAGCGACCCATCAAAGAACATAACGAATGAGCTTAGCGGCGACCTTGTAATGGAGGCGTAGCCGCAATGAAAAGGGCGTCCGGCGGCCATCGGCCGCGTACTACAGCGACTTGTTAAAAGCTATCGCAGGCCACCCAAGGCCATGAGAGCAACGAACGATACCAACCTGCTAACGATAACCATCAGAATTATATCCGGCCAGATATTTGCTCTGCTGAATTTTTTGAGCAGAACAAAAAGCACGACAAGCGACAATAACCAGCCAATCGTAGGCACCAAAGCAACGGCAGCGGCCCCACCCGCCGCAATGACAGTCTCACTCAATGCTAAGTCGACAAGGGTAATCTTTGCGGCAAGCCACAAAACCACGCCGCCGACTAAGGCATCCAGCACTACAACTAACAACTCACCCATGGGGTCTATCCTTACCTTTTAACGCCTCAAACACCGGCGCCGTTCACGGCGTCCGAGTGCTTTGACTTGTTAGCTGTATTTTGCACGACATTGGTAAGCATTGAGATTACTTTAAATTTGCCAAAGAAAACATGCACTAGAGTAATACTTGAACCGAAGTTTGGTATGCCAAAAACCTCTACTGTGTAGATCCTTTCATTGTTAGTGTTTGGCTTGCCGAATTCCATAAAGTCCATTGGTTTTCCGGAGTAGAATGCCTCAATCTCGGTTTCAATTTGATTCATCATCGGGTCTTGATCGCTAATTAAACTGCAATACATATGTTTTATTGAATAATTGTCTGGCAATGCAGAACCACAAGACTTAAAAACAAGCCCACAAGATAGGGCATCAAAAAACTCATTTAATCTATCTGTATCAACTGGATACTTGACAGCTCCATCAGGTAGTTGAACCGATCCAGCAGCCAGTTTTTTTCTTAATGCTCCATTATTAAATTCTAGTTGGGGCTTTACTTTTTTTAAGAATATTTCCCGAGCTCTATTGCTCGGAGAGGCATTCATGCAGATTTGCGCGAGAACATAAAGATCATCTTTTGACTTGGCGTTGTTGTGAGCGACACATGATTTTACTGTTAATAGCTGATCTTTCTCATCCTTAGGGAAAAAGGCTTTTGGTGGGATATGCTCCTTTGTTACACCTTTTTGTGAACATCCTTGAAAGTAGCAATTCAATCTGATTCTCCTAGTACAGCTAACGCTTGCAGCATGCGCGCCTACGAAATGAAGCCGAAGGCGCAATGTAGTAGGCGTCGCCGTGCCTGCACTGGTTAAGCGCTGAACTACAGGCCACGTTCGATAGCTTGTTTTATAACCGGAGCCACAGTTTCCGGTGTGATGCCTCGGTCCTGACAATATCTAGTTTGCAGCCATACGGATAGCTGCTTTTGTCCTTTGCTCGCATTGCAGCCGCAACAGCAAAGGGCGATATTTTCTCTGGTTATGATGCTGGCATCGTTGATGATGTGCTCCCAGCTTGCCGCTGACTTTCTTGAAACTTTCACGGAGGTAAACTCATTGCGACAATAAACGCATTCCGTATCTCGCGCTCGGATCTCTTTCTCCAGACCGTCCGGAATATTCCAGTTATTTGCCATTGCTCGAACTTACCTTTTTACCGCTTAACGCCAGCCATCACCGGTGGCAAAACCGGCGCGAAGCAGAGGTTTTGGCATCCGGTGCATGGCTTGGTTATGCGCTCTCTCGGATGGCACGGATATCCTCGATATCCACCGGCCGTGAGAGTGCAGATTTATACCGGACTAGATCCTCTTTCAGCATAAGGGGAAGCTCTAAGCCCAGCAAATTGACTGTTTTATAGCGAGAGAAATCTATGTTGAGCGGAACCCACGTCTCGCTGCCCGCATCAAAGATTCGCGGACCGTCAGCGCTACCTACCTCCACTTTAATGCCTTCATACGTGAACTGGACGTAGGTTAGGTCCCAACCTTCCTCCTGACGGTGAGCGGCTGCCTTGGATACAAATTCCTGACCATCCTGAACCACTGACGAAAAGTGTTTGCCAGGGACGAAAAGGTCGAGGTCATTCAGGTCACGCTCAGAGCCATATCCCTTAGCAGCGAGTCCCCCACAGATCAGAAAAGGGATATTCCTATTTCTGAGTAACCCCACAATCCATTGGGCTGCCAAATGATGCACGCCTCCTCCTTTTGCGCATAACGCCTGCATAAACGGCGCCCGACTAGGGCGTCCGGTGGACGGCCGTCAGGCCGGGAACGAATTTGATGCACTGGTTAGAAGCCGGTTCACCCGCTAGTTCCAGCCCTACTTCTCGGCTCGCATGCGAACTCCAAAGAAGCCACGCACCAGTTCACGGTCAGACACCGATACAAAGCACTAATCTATCCCCCTTACCCGGAACTTTCGGCGAACAGCCCCACAACCAGGGCACGCGGCCGATAACCCGTAAAAATTCGATGCCAGCTACCAAATTAGACGACGGTTTTGCTGGCCTTGGCCATGACCTATAAACAGAAATGACCACCCAATTTGCCGCCAAGGCCCTGCGCCCAGCCACCAAAAAACTACCAAAGCCTTGGCTTATAACGCGAAGGTAACCGGCGCCGGAGCGCCAGCGGAGGGAACCAAAAGCGGTACGCTTTTGGCGTCCGGTTGACCGGCTGGTTAGTGGCGGGTTTTGACGCTGCCTGCTCCCTGGCACTGACCATGACGGCCTACTCCGTTACCTCGCACCGGCTGGCGCCGATACCGTTTGTTTGAAACCACCGCCAAGCATGCGGTGGATGGACCTGAACTCAAAGGTACCAGATCCTCACTAAAATTTCGGCGGACGGCCCAAAACGACGAATGCCGAACTCACTACCAACACCGTTGCTGATTGAAGCAACCAACTCCGACGCGGACTCTGACGGCCTTGGTGCTCACCAGATTAAGCGGGTTTGGCTGCCAAGCCCGGCACCAAGGCCACTGGCACACAGCCACCCAAAAGGACCGAAGCCTTTGCCATTAACGCTTGCAGCATGCGCGCCTGCGGAATGGAGCCGAAGGCGCAATGTAGTAGGCGTCGCCGTGCCTGCACTTGTTAACCATACTTGATGGCTAGCAAAGTTGCCGACACCAACGCTGCAGTGATGAACGGCACCAAAAATGTGAGCAAGGAGACTCGATACTCTTTTACCGACTGATAAACCCAATAAGCAGCAATGAAGAAACAAGCCACGCCTACACCGTGGGCCCACTTGCCCGAAAACTCTGCAAGCTCCAAGCGCCCGGGAAGTGTCATATTGTCAAAATAAAAAGCCACCACGCCGGCAATTACGAACACGAAGCAGAGCAAGCCATTAATTACCGATAAACTCCGACGGTAGTGGCCTGACTCTCTAATGACCGGATCAAACTTCCACAACACACAGCTCTCCAAGTTGCCAAAGTGGTTAACGCTTGCATAAACGGCGGCTTTTGCGCAGCGAAGCGGAGAAAAAGCCGTCCGGTGGAGGGCCATCGGCCCGGAACGAATTTAATGCACTGGTTATGTGTATCTATTTAGTATGATTTTCGCATAACCTGCGGCAAAGCGTTCATAATGAGCGTCATTCGGCACGAGAGTTTTATCATTAACAATAATTTCTGGAGCTTCCCTATCTATTTTGAATTCAAATCCATTAACGTCGAAACCGATTTCCGGGACTACACACCCATCATTTGGCGTATTTGCGATAAATACTTTAGTGCTTTCTATAAATAAAGAAACGACATCAACAAAGTCTTCAACCGAATTTTTTTCTGGAAAGTGAAACTCGTGCTCTATTAGGTTTCGCTCTTTGTTTAGCTTGCTTAAAATCCTTGGAGTAATAACTCCCAACCCTTCCAGATACCCTAGCTTAGAGGGAATATTCCATTTCTTTTTCTTGGAAACCGCTCGCATTCCAATGCAATACAGAATCTCTTCGATACGGCAATCGAGAGCCCTCTTCGCGTTTGATAACGCATTCACAAGGTTACGCTTTTCTTTACCTAGCAAATCCTTCTCTGAAAACTCCAAATACTCTTTAGAGCTTACAGGGATTGGAAACTCTATCCGCTCCTCAATCTCGTTATCCATGATATCCACGCTATCACCCTCGAGAAGTGTCAGCATATCTTCAACCGTTTTATAGCAATCGCTTTCCAAGCTAACTCTCCTCAACATAACGTTTGCAGCATGCGCGCCCACGGAATGGAGCCGAAGGCGCAATGTAGTGGGCGTCGCTGTGCCTGCACTGGTTATACAGTGTTAGAAGAACACCTGCTCTGTCACGATTACACCAGCGACCTTTTTGTAAAACGGCTTTTCGCGATCATCACAGAGTTTGATGAAGGACTTATAGGTTGCAGGCTTAGTGAAAAGCAAAGTTACTTCTTCAAGGTTGAATTCATAGTCACCTTTTATCCTCCATTCCCGCTCATGAGTCCAATCTTTGAAAGACTCATCCTCGCTTATGTCGAAATTGACTATGCGCCACCACTCAGTGTCAGGAAGGTATTTCTTGGCTTCAGATGTCTTATCGTAAATTACGGGACGCCCGCCTTTTCGGTATATTTTCTGTTTGTGGAACAAGAAACCTGATGGAACATAACGCTTTTTTACTTGCTCACCGCTTTCTCGCAGCTTTTGCTCAAACCAGCAGTTCTGAGCTACAGCATGTACAGGAGCGTCCTGAAAGCAAACAGCGCGGCTTTTTCCGACGATGAATCCCTTCTCAGTACTGCTACCGCGCAGAAGTTGTTCGTCGAGAATTTTAAACATTACCTCGACGATCTTACTGTTGGAAGGCGCTTTTGTAAGATGAACAAGACTCGTAGAAAGGTCTGTACGTTCCGAGTAGCGACGCCTCCAACTATCTTTTGTATACGGCAACTGAGCACTCCCTTGAATCTGTATAACGCCAGCAGCATGCGCGCCCTTGAAATGGAGCCGAAGGCGCAATGTAAAGGGCGTCGCCGTGCCTGCATTGGTTATGCTTTTGCTTCAGACCGGTAACGTCGTGCATCAGTAATAAACCACTCTAACATTTGCCAGTGATCTAGTTTTGTAGCCTCATTGCCCATGCTTTTCCGAATTTCCAGCAGAAACTTCCCGACAAGCGAAATCATCTCTACGATCTCATTCTCGGAGGGCGTTACACCCTGCTGCTCTCCGCGCTGGAAAAAGTATTGCATTAGGTCATTGTATGATGTGACCACGCTCTCGGAGCCAACAAGTGACATCTTGAATGCCTTTCTTCGATACTCCTGAGAAAGTAACTTCTGTTGCGCTATTTGATTTTTTTCGCGGGATTTATTTTTGGGATCTGACTTCCAGGCTGCATCTGAGGTGAAGAGGATTACGAACGGCTCAAGAATATCATTGTAGGTCTCGATTCGGTCGTCTCTGAGCTTATCTTCCAGCTGAAACTGCCTATCTAGACCGACCCTTATCCTCCAACCTATTCCGCTAAGTATCAGAACCAATATGGGAGTAGCGATGGCCCCTATTGCCGTGACCACTTCAAGCCAATTCGCACTATCTTCCATGAACTCTCCTTCTTAGAGCATAACAGCTAATTATACGAACGAGTTCGTATATCACTCATTCGTAAAACCCCATTCAAACCCGTTCGAAAGAACAGGATTTCCTGCAATAAAACAAACCTTTAAGCAACAAACACCATGGCTACCGCCAGAGTTATACGCCCTCTTTTGAGCCACTCCCACTCTAGCCAGGGGCGTATAATTCCACCTTTCCTGTTGCTACTTTTGAACCCTATCAGATAGTTACCTTCTTTTCTCGGGCGAGTTCTGACGTTTTGCGAACACGTTCGTATAACTCCACTAATCGACAGCCTCTTGACTTTAGCGACAACCGTTATACTGTATATAAAAACAGCACTTAAGGATCAGTGGATATGGATATCCCTACCCCCATACCGACACAGCCAACCCGTTTTTTAGATAAAGTTCGGGCCTTTATACGTCTGAGAGGCATGGCGTATAAAACAGAGAAAACCTACCTATTCTGGATCAAGCGCTTTATCCGCTTCCATGGCCGCCGGCACCCTGAAACTATGGGCTCTGCAGAAGTTGAAGCATTTTTGTCTCATCTGGTTTTGCAGGCAAACGCAAGCGCCTCCACTCAGAGAGTCGCTTTGAATGCCCTGATATTTTTATATCGGGAATTTCTTGGCCATCCTTTAGATGACCTGAACTTCAAACACTCCAAAAAGCCAGTGAAGCTTCCAACCGTCTTCAGTGCGGAAGAAGCAAGATCCGTTATTGGCAATCTGAACGGAGACTACAAGCTTGTTGCCATGCTTCTCTATGGTTCTGGCCTGCGTATCAACGAAGCACTGCGTTTGAGAGTTAAAGACGTAGATTTTAATATGCAGCAATTGATTGTCCGTAGCGGCAAAGGCGCTAAAGATCGCATTACGCTGCTTCCGGATCGCCTCGTTGAGCCGTTAAAACAACAAATTGATTCAGCGCTGCACCAGCACCAGGCAGATCTTTTGAAAGGGTCTGGCTCCGTATATCTTCCCGCGGGCCTGGCACGTAAATATCCGAATGCCAGTCAGGAGCCGGGCTGGCAATATATCTTTCCCGCACAGGAGCTTTCAAAGGATCCTCGTTCAGGTATTAGCAGGCGACATCATTTAATGGACCGAACAGTTCAAAAACATTTTCGTCACGCTATCCAGGCTGCCGGAATCCGCAAGCTCGCGGGCAGTCATACTTTTCGCCACAGTTTTGCCACGCGCCTGCTAGAAACTGGCTATGATATTCGCACCATTCAGAAGCTCCTCGGCCACTCAGATATACGCACCACAGAAATCTACACCCATGTTGTTCACAAAGGTGGTTTTGGTGTTCGCAGCCCGGTGGACGAGGGCTTCTGAATTCACTACATGTGGTGCAGCCTCACCACTCCAACTGCGCCCCGGTCTGATACTCAATCACTCGCGTCTCAAAGAAGTTCTTCTCTTTGCGCATGGTGGCCTGTTCTTCCAGCCAGGGTGATACGTTTTTGGCGCCGGGGAACGGGTCTTCCAGGCCTACGGTGCGGGCTCTTCGGTTGGCCACAAACCGGAATTGTTCGGTGTGGTATTCCGCCGAGTAGCCCAGAATCGGGTCCCGCAAAATGTAGTCAGCGTAGTCTTTCTCTACGGCTTCGGATTCGTCCCACATCTCGCGCACGGCTCTGTGATCAAGGCTGATGTTTTCTTCTTCCAGAATCTGGTTCACCACTTTCAGGCCGAAGGCGAAGTGCATGGCTTCGTCGCGCAGTATGTATTGCAGTTGTTCGCCGGTGCCGCGCATCAGGCCGCGTCTTTGCAGGGCGAAGATGGGGCTGAAACCGTTGTAGAACCAGCAGCCTTCAAATACGCCGGCAAAGAACAGGTACGACATGATGAATTCCTGCAGGTCGTCTTTGTTGCGCAGGTTGATGTCGGGGCGCATAGCGGCGTCGAGGCGGCGGTTGGCCATCTGGATTTTGGCATTGATTTGCGGCACGACGCGGTAGCGGTTGTAGATTTCGCTCTGGTCCAGGTTGAGGGTTTCTATGCAATGCTGGTAGGCCCAGGTGTGCATGGCTTCTTCGTATACTTGACGCGCCTGGTAGATTTGCAGTTCCGGGGCGGTCATTTTTTCCATCACCGCCAGGCCGATGTTGCGCATGGCCAGGATGTCGGAGGTGGTGAGGTAGGCCAGCACGTTTTCGAAGACGTGTTTTTCCGCCGGGTTCAGGCGGTGGTGGTAGTCGTGAACGTCCTGGCTCATGTTTACATCCAGCGGCGTCCAGTGGTTTTTGTTGGCGTTCATAAAGAACTCCCAGGCCCAGGGGTACTTGAACGGTGCCAGCTGGTTTACGTCGGTTTCGCCGTTGATCACGCGTTTGTCGTCGGCGTTTACGGGGGCCACGCTGCTATCGGCAGCAGGCTGGGCTTGTGATTTGGTTTCGTCGTCCCAGTTCAGCATGGGTTACTCCTATCTGAGCTTTTGTTGGCCACGAAATCCACGAAAAAACACGAACAAAGATTTAAAAGAAAAATACACGCTTTGTTTTCTTCTTTCGTGTTTTTTCGTGGATTTCGTGGCAAAAAAATCACTTACTGACAAGCCTCACAATCTGGCTCGTCAATGCTGCATACCTGCGGCTGTGGCGCCGCAACCGGAGCCGCTTGCTGGTTTACGCCGGTGGCACCCAGTGAGCGCAGGTAGTAGGTGGTTTTCAGGCCACGCTCCCAGGCCAGTTGATAGAGTTCGTCGAGTTTTCTGCCGCTGGGTTCAGCCATGTACAGGTTCAGACTCTGGGCCTGGTCGAGCCATTTCTGGCGGCGGGAGGCGGCTTCTACCAGCCAGCGGGCGTCGATTTCAAAGGCGGTGGCATAGCGGGATTTCAGTTCGGTGGGTATGCGGTCGATTTGCTGCACGCTGCCGTCGTAGTATTTGAGGTCGTTCACCATCACGTTGTCCCACAGGCCTTCGGCTTTTAGATCGCGCACCAGTGAGGGGTTCACCACGGTGAATTCGCCGGAGAGGTTCGATTTCACAAACAGGTTCTGGTACGCCGGTTCAATGGACTGGGATACGCCCACAATGTTGGAGATGGTGGCGGTGGGGGCGATGGCCATAACGTTGCTGTTGCGCATGCCGTGTTTGGCAATAAGCTCACGCACCGGCGTCCAGTCCAGGCGGCTGTCGGTGTTCACGCTCAGGTCGCCGTCTTTGCGGGCGGCTTTAAGGTGTTCAATGGAGTCGATGGGCAGCACACCCTGGCTCCATAGCGAGCCTTCGTAGCTTTCATAAGCGCCCCGCTCGGCCGCCAGTTGTGCTGAAGCGCGAATGGCGAAGTAGCTCAGCTGTTCCATGGCCACATCGGCAAACTCAACAGCTTCCGGGCTGGTGTATGCCAGGCGCAGTTTATACAACGCATCCTGAAAGCCCATCAGGCCGAGGCCTACCGGGCGGTGTTTCAGGTTGGAGTTGCGGGCCTGGGGCACGGCGTAGTAGTTGATGTTGATTACGTTATCGAGCATGCGCACGGCGGTGTTCACAGTGCGTTCAAGGCGCTGCACATCCAGCTCGCCGTTGGCGATATGGGCGGCCAGGTTTACGGAGCCCAGGTTGCACACAGCAATCTCATCGGCGCTGGTGTTGAGAGTGATCTCGGTACACAGGTTGGAGCTGTGCACCACGCCCTTGTGCTGCTGCGGCGAGCGCAGGTTGCTGGGGTCTTTGAAGGTAATCCAGGGGTGGCCGGTCTCAAACAGCACGGTCAGCATTTTGCGCCACAGCTGTTTGGCGGAGATAGTTTTAAACAGCTCGATTTTGCCTTCCGCCGCCAGTGCTTCGTAATGTTCGTAGCGCTCGCGGAATTCGTTGCCGTACAGGTCGTGCAAATCGGGCACGTCGCTGGGGCTGAACAGGGTCCAGTCGCGGTCTTCGCGCATGCGTTCAATCAGCAGATCCGGTACCCAGTTGGCGGTGTTCATATCGTGGGTGCGGCGGCGCTCGTCGCCGGTGTTTTTGCGCAACTCCAGAAACTCTTCAATGTCCAGATGCCAGCTTTCCAGGTAGGCGCACACGGCACCTTTACGCTTCCCACCCTGGTTTACAGCGACGGCGGTGTCGTTCACCACTTTCAGGAAAGGCACAATGCCCTGGCTCTGGCCGTTGGTGCCTTTGATGCGGGAGCCCAGGGCGCGTACCGGGGTCCAGTCGTTGCCCAGGCCGCCAGCCCATTTGGAGAGCATGGCGTTGTCGCGGATCGATCCGTAGATGTCTTCCAGATCGTCGCCCACGGTGGTGAGGTAGCAGGACGACAGCTGAGAGTGACGCGTGCCACTGTTGAACAGTGTCGGCGTGGAAGCCATGTAGTCGAATGAGGACAACAGATTGTAGAACTCGATGGCACGGGCGTTGGGGTCGTCTTCCCGCAGGGCCAGGCCCATGGCGACGCGCATGAAAAACACCTGGGGCAGTTCCAGGCGGGCGTCTTTCCAGTGCAGGAAGTAGCGGTCGAACAGGGTTTGCAGGCCGAGGAAACCAAACTGCAGGTCCTGTTCGGGTTTCAGGGCAGCGCCCAGGCGCTCCAGATCGAAAGCCGCCATGGCTTCGTCCAGCAATTCATAGCGAATGCCGGCGTGGATGAAGGCACTCAGAGCCTGTGGATACACGTCGGCAAGGCTCAGGCTGGTATCCAGGTTCAGTGCGCTCAGGCTTTCAAGTCGTAGCTGTTCCAGCAACAGGCGGGCGGTCACCGCGCTGTAATCCGGCTCTCTTTCAATGCGCCCGCGAGCGGTCATGATCAATGCGCTCAGCACTTCGGCTTCATCAATGCCGTTGTAGAGATTACGGATAGACTCCTCTACCAGAGATTCACCATCAATGCCTTCCAGCCCCGCCGAAGCCTGCTCTACCTGTTGTTTCATCCGGCCCAGGTCCAGGGGCGCGGTACAGCCATCAGCCTGTTTTACGGTGAGATGCGGGTGGGCTTCTACCGGCTCGTGCAAGGCCCGTTCGTGGGCCTGCTTTTCGCGGTAAAGCACATAAGCACGAGCCACTTTTTGCTCTTCTGCCCGCATCAGGGCCAGTTCTACCTGATCCTGGATGTCTTCAATATGAACCCGGCCTCCGGCTTTCAGGCGGCGGCTGATGGCCTGCACCACCTGCTCGGTTACCCGGTGAACGGCATCGTTAATGTGGGCCGAGCCGGCAGCCTCGTCGCCTTCAACGGCAAGGAAGGCCTTGGTGACCGCCACGCTGATTTTGGAAGGGGTAAAGCTGACCAGATTGCCGTTGCGTTTGATAACCTGAAGGGCTTCTGTGTCGGATGGTGCAGCGGGCCGGGCTTCGGCCTGAGCAGTCGCAGACATACCTGTGTCTCCTGAGTACGCGTGAATTCCATTACCTTCGCGTACGCAGGACAAACCGGTGCACCAGTCAATCGTAGCTGGTACTGTGGCCGTGCTTGTTGCTGCTTACCTTAACAGAGCCAAATGCAGGCGCCTGAGTCGCGAAGGTACAGTTATCCCTGGCAGGTCTTCGGACTCAGGGGCGTGAACCGTTTACTCGCTGGTTCTGCCTTGCGTGGCGACTTCCCGGCTTGTGCCAGTGTCTTTTTGCCACGCTCGTTCCCCAATACCGCTGCGCGTCAGTTCCGGATTCTCACCGGATTCCCGATACCATATCTGGTATATAACCAAGGACGCAGCCACTATATACGGGACATTCAGAGGAAACAAGGTTGACAAGAGTGCATTAATGTCCATTCAGATATGGAACATCACCATGTACAGCCCTACCCCGCCCATCACAACGGTATAGGGGAATGCCATAATAACCATTCGCCCATAGGACAACCGCACCAGTGGCGCAATGGCGGAGGTCAACAGAAACAGGAAAGCCGCCTGGCCATTAGGTGTGGCAACACTGGGCAGGTTGGTGCCTGTGTTAATGGCCACGGCAAGCTCCTGAAAGTGCTGATAACTGATGCTGCCGGCATCCAGCGCCTGTTTGATTTCACTGATATAAACCGTGGCAACAAACACGTTGTCACTGATCATGGAGAGCAGGCCGTTGGCTATAAAGAACATGCCCGGCTGCTGGCTTTCCGGAAGCGACAGAACAAAATCAATCATGGGCTTGAACAGGTGCTGTTCATGGATCACCGCTACAACGGCAAAGAACACAACCAGCAACGATGTAAACGGCAACGACTCCTGAAAAGCCTTACCTATCTGATGTTCGCTGGTGACGCCGGTAAATGAGGTGATGAGGATAATAACCAGCAAACCAATCAGGCCCACTTCGGCCAGGTGCAGAGACAGACCGATCACGAGCACAATCGCTGCAAATGCCTGTACCCACAGGGCGGCTTGATCGGTTTTTGAACGTTTAACGCGCTCTTCTTCAGCAAACTCTTCCAGAACACGCCGCACAGGCTTGGGAAGCCGGCCGCCGTAACCGAACCAGCGCATTTTTTCCAGAACCCAGCAGGTTATAAGACCGGCTACCAGCACCGGCATACTGACAGGTGCCATGTGCAGGAAAAACCCGATAAAGTCCCAGCCAACAACCTTGGCAATTAACAGATTCTGGGGCTCCCCGACCATGGTAGCGACGCCGCCCAAAGCTGTGCCTATGGCACCATGCATCAGCAGGCTGCGCAGAAAGGCCCGGAAGTTTTCCAGATCGCGCCGGTGCAATTCGATCACATCGTCATCACTGTCGGTATTGTGATCACTTGCCTGGTATCCTTTTCCGGACGCGACCTTGTGGTAAACCGAGAAGAAACCGACCGCAACGCTGATGATGACCGCGGTTACTGTCAAGGCATCCAGGAACGCTGAAAGCAATGCCGCCGCACCACAAAACAGGAGGGCGAGTGCCGACTTGGACCTTACCCCTACCAGGATCTGCGTAAACACAACCAGCAGCAAATCCTGCATGAAATAAATGCCCGCCACCATGAACATCAGCAACAGTATTACCGGAAAATTCGTGAGCAGTTCCAGGTACACCGCATCGGTGGTGGTCAACCCGATCAACAAGGCTTCTATCGCCAGCAACCCGCCCGGCAGGAGTGGGTAACACTTCAGGGCCATTGCCAGGGTAAAGATGAATTCGGCGATCAGAAGCCAGCCTGCTGTCACAGGTCCCAACAGGTACATCACAATGGGGTTGGCTATCAGGAACAGTACAATGATCTGTTTGTACCAGACAGGCGCCTTACCTAGAAAGTTACTGGAAAAGGCAGAGAACATGGTTGTGGGCATTACGGAGGTCTTCCGGTTCAACAGGGTAAAATAGGGTCATCAGTCTAACGGGTAAAGATACACCGCTGCCCCGGACTCTAGTATCACGGCATATGCGCACTGGTTACTTGTTCAGTGTTTCAATGTTGTTTCCATTGCCTGCGCAATCGCGAGTAACGCACTGTCTGACCCATTACGGCCCATCAGCATCAGGCCGCTGGGCAGCGCACCTTTTTGATGGTTCGGAAGTGTTATGGCACACAGATCAAGCAGATTTGCCACAGAGGTATTGCGCAGAACCAGACGATTCATGAGAGCGTAATCCAGATCACTCTCCAGGTCGGCGATCAGGGGCGGCTCCACAGCGACCGTCGGGGCCAGCACTCCGTCAAAGGCGCTCAGCCATTCATCAGCCTGCTGTTTACGCACGGCCCGGCTGTGCAGGAGCTCAAGGTAATCCGCAGCACTGATCCCCGCTCCCACTTCGATACGCAGGCGCACCCGCCGATCGTATTGATCTCCGTACTGCTGCAGCCAGTGCCGGTGAACATAGTAGCTTTCAGCCGCTGATATGCCCCCGGTTTCCATGCGGTCCGGCGTGGCCTCCAACGCTGGCATCGGGGCTTCCACAATCTGAGCTCCGCTGTCCCGCAACAGGCGCAGGCTGTTGGTAAAGGCCTCGGCGACCCCCGGAGACAGCTCGTCCATCATATAATTCGTGGGTACTACAAAGCGCCGGCCCCGCAAATCTGCGTTAGGCGCTTTCTGCCAGGTCTGCCCCGCCATCACCGCATCCAGGCGCGCACAACACTCAACGCTGTGGGCAATGGGGCCGATGGAGTCAAAGCTCTGGGACAGAGGAAAGGTACCATCACGGGGGATGCGTTGCTGGGACGGTTTAAAGCCCACAAGACCACAAAAGGCCGCTGGAATGCGAACAGACCCGCCGGTGTCCGTGCCAATAGCGGCGGCGGCCATACCTTGTGCGACGGCCGCCGCCGCGCCGGATGAGGAGCCGCCGGAAATACGCCCGGGCGCAGACGGATTGGCTGGCGTGCCGTAATGCGGGTTAAGCCCGAGCCCTGAGTAGGCAAACTCGGTCATGTTGGTGTGGCCGGTAATAACAGCACCGGCCCGGCGCAGGCGGGACACGATCAGCGCATCGCTCTGCGCTTGCTGACGCCACCAACTGGAGCCCGAGTGGGTCACTTCACCGGCCACATCAAACAGAACCTTGAGAGCGATTGTTAGCCCTGCAAGCTCGCCCAAAGGCACCCCACCCTGCTGAAGCGCATCAATGGCGGCGGCTTCTGCTTTCGCAGTACGGTCAAAGCGTGCTGTGTACACCTGGTTGTCCGGGTCATCCTTTTGGTCAATAGCGCTCAGGCATAAATTCAGTAGTTCGCTGGCGCGCCATTTATTCTGTTGTAACCCGGCGATCAGGGACGATAGAGTTGTCTCTGTCATTTTCAAAGGCATCACGGGGTCCCCTCCTCATTAGTGCTTGTTTTATAGGCTGACTGCGGCTCGGGGAGCCCTTCTTTCTCCAGTTGCTCGGCTTTCTCCCGGTCATGCTCTTCCAGCATCTGAATCATGCGCCCACGGGTCACTGCCTCTCGAAGCTCTTTCTGTCGCTGTTCCTTGCTCAGTGACCGCAGCAGCGATATCGCCATAAAGACCATCAACACCATAAACGGAAATGCCGCCAGGATGGATATTGTCTGTAGTGCTTCCAGGCCACCACTGACCAAAAGCACTCCGGCAACGAGCACCTGAACCAGACCCCAGGCAACCCGGAGCCAGCGTTTAGGTGTCAGCGTACCCTTACTGGTAAACATACCCAGAACAAAGGTTGCGGAGTTGGCTGAAGTGATAACAAACAGGACAATCAATACCAGCATCAGGGCACTGATGGTGGACGCTCCGGGCAAGTATTCCAGAGTTACAAACAGGGCCGAACTCATTTCCCGAATGACGGCTTCACCCAGAGGCGCACCTTCAAACATTTCGAAGTACAGGGCCGAGCCGCCAAAAGTGGAGAACCAGAGAATACTCAGCAACACCGGTGTGCCAATAACCCCCAGGATAAACTCACGAATGGTTCTGCCTCGGGAAATACGGGCAATAAAGCTGCCGACAAATGGCGCCCAGGACAGCCCCCACGCCCAATAGAATATGGTCCAGCGCTCAACCCAGTCATCGCCGGTGTAGGGAGTCATCACCAGGCTCATGCCCATCATGTTGGAGAAATAGTCCCCAATGGCGTTGGTCATGGCCGCCGTGATGAAGTCAGTGGGGCCCAAAAAGAACACGAAAACAAGCAGGAAGGCTGCCAGCACCATGTTGGCGTCACTGATATAACGCACGCCACTTTCCAGTGGGGCCAAGGCACAGAGCAGGAACACCACGGCGATCGCCCCCAGAATCATTAACTGCTGGTTGGCACCGAAGCTCATATCAGCTACGGACACCAGCCCGCTGTTGATCTGGATAACCCCGAGCCCCAGCGTGGTAGCAACACCAAATACCGTAGACACCACCGCAAGGGTGTTGATGCCATGACCAATGCCGCCGTCTACACGATTGCCAAGGGACACGCGGAAGGCTTCACTGATCAGGCCGGGGCGCTCCAGGCGAAAACGTACGTAGGCAATGGCAAGCCCCACCACTGCAAAGTTGGCCCACTGATGAAAGCCCCAGTGGAACAGCGAATAACGCATGGCAAGACTGGCGGCATCAGGGCTTTCTGCCTCCGCCGCGCCAAATGGAGGTGCCATGAAGTGGCTCATGGGTTCTGCGACTGCCCAGAAAACCAGGCCAACCCCCATACCGGAGGAAAAGATCATCCCGAGCCAGGTCAGGTAGGGGAATTCAGGCGCCTCACCGTCCGCCCCCAGGCGGATTTTTCCGTAATCGCTCAGAGCTATCGCAACGCAGAACACCAGAAAACCGGTTGTGGCAAACAGGTAGAGCCAGCCAAAATGGACCGTTGTGAACTCCAGCCCGACATCGCCCCACAGAGTGAGCTCTTCCGGAAGAAAAACTCCCACCACGACAAACACTGCCAATAGAATGACCGACAGGTAAAATACCCAGCCAGGCGATGTAGTCCTTCCCAATTTTCTGGCCTCCTTTGCTTCAGTCCGGTTTCAGTTGGGCTAGTGCGAAGCGATGTTGGTCGGATGGGTAGTGATCCCAATACCCGCCCCAACAAAGCACAGTGTACTTCCGATATCTGGCACCTCCAAAATACGACTGAAAGAAACCCCTGTTTATTGGCCAAAGCGGAAGTGAGGGTTTTGGAGAAAATAGTGCTTGCCGAATAACCGACACGCAATGTACTTACCTCATCGTGCGCGGCTTAACGACCAACAGCTAAGCAGTGAGCCGAGCTTTCTGCCCCCGGTTTACAATTATCCGATGCCCCTCATATACCCCCAGAGCCAGTATCGTAAAACCGGCCGCGACCATACTCAGATACTCGCTGCCAAATATTTGAGATACATGCTTTCCAATAGACGCAGAAAGCGAAACTCCCAGATATATAGCTGAAGTATTCAGCCCCAAAACAATGGATGCGCTAGACGGCGCTGCTTTCACCAACTGGTGCTGCAGTGGCACCAGACAGCTCCACGCAATCGCCCCCCAAACGGCAAGTGGAAAAACCGATACTAAAGGAGAATAAGTAAGCACTGGCAACAGTAAGAAGTTGAGGCTTAGAACCGTGAGCCCGCCAACAATAATTGGTCTCGCACCCCATCGGTCGGTCAGCCTTCCCGCGGTAAAGGTTCCAATTGTGGCCGCAATGCCCCAAGCCGCCATTAAAAGAGCCAATGTCTCACCCCTTCCATTAGTCGCGGGCATAAGAATGACACTGGCATAGGTATGAACGATGTAGGATCCGATCATTAAAAGCAGTGTCGTTCCCAACACGCCCAATACAGCCGGCTTCGTCACAGAGGCCAACAAATCCTTGGGTCTCTTCTTTGTATCCGGTCTTGGCATGGCCTCTAGTAAAGTACCAATCCCAATAGCCGCTGCAACGGCTAGTGCAGCGACAAGCCACATGCCCAGCCGCCAGTCACAAAAACTCGTTGAGAGAGCAATTCCCACCGGTGCTCCAATTGCGGTTGACGCACTCAGACCGGCTGTAATGATAGCCAATGAACGCCCCCAATGCTCCTGTGAGACTATCGCGGTCGCCGCTGCTCCGGCAATTGGCATAAACAGTGCCCCGCCCAAGCCTCCAAGCGCACGACCCGCAACCGCCACTTCCAGACTTGGCGCCACCGCTGAGACCATATGGCCTGCGGCAAGAATGCTCATGCCCACCACCAGTATGGGCTTATAAGGCAAATTCACCATCAGAGTTGCTGCGATTGGTATCACCAAAGCATAAGCTACGGCGAACGCGGCGATCATACTCGCCGCATCACCAACACTGATATTAAAACTGGCTGCCATCTCTGGCAGAAGGCCTGCCATAATGAAACTGGCCGTGCCAATGGAAAACATTCCTAAAGCCAGGATGAGCAATCTGTTCATCGGTTCTTCAAACGCCTGTTACAAGATATCACTCCGCATCGTCATATTTCATGACAGCTGAACGAAAGCTCAAGCACTTGCGTCTCCTCAGAACTACGACCTGTTCGGAAGAGAGAGGCTTCATAGCGGAGCTAGATAAATTCGGTCGTCGTTTTCCGTTATTTCAGCAACGCCAGAATCTCGTGCGCGGCGGCAGCGGATGAGGCAGGGTTCTGGCCGGTGACGAGCTTGCCGTCCCGCAGTACAAAGCTGGCCCAATCAGCGCCTTTCGCATAATTGCCACCATTGGCTTTGAGCATATCCTCGACCAGGAAGGGCACAACGTTGGTCAGGCCAACAGCCTCTTCTTCTGTGTTGGTGAAGCCTGTCACTCGTCGCCCTGAGACTAAAGGCTTGCCATCTGTACCTTGAGTGTGGCGGAATACGACGGGTGTCGTCGGTTTGCGCTTCCAGACTATCGCTGGACGGATCAATGGGTGGTTGCCCACCCTTGGGCGTGGCCAAAGTAATATCCGCACCGGCATCCTTGAAGACGTAATAGGGCGCGGCAAACTCCTCCAGCCAAAAGCCGGTCTTCCTGCCGCTATCGCCCATCTCATCGTGCGATGTCAGTACCATTAAAATCTTCATGTATTTTCCTTAAATTGACTGCATGGTTAGCACTTTGTTATCCCACTTTTCATCATCTACTGCCTCGGCCAAAACTGCGGCGACATCGCCTCTCGCAGCGATTCCATCAACATCAACTGAATCGCCAAAACGCATGTTCCTGGTCCCGCTTTCATCGGTCAGCCTAACCGGACGAACGATGGCATAGCTCAGGCCAGAAGCTGTCAAGTGTTCGTCAGCGTCATGTTTGGCCTGAAGGTAATGTGCGAGCTTATGTTCAGGGTCGGGTTTGTCCGCGCCCACACTACTCAACATAACGAAACGGGATATCTTTGATTTCGCTGCTATATCAACGAGACGCTGCGCGCCATCACGGTCAACCTTATCGGTCATATCAGCACCCGTGTGGCTGCCAGAACCTGCGGCAAAGATAACAGCGTCACAACCCTCACAGACATCTTCTTGCAGGTCGGTCAAATCGCCATAGCGCAGTTCAACATCAGACGGCAGTGTAGTCGTGTCGGAACTTTCACGAACCAACGCAATCGGGTAATGGCCACGAGATTTAAGTTCATCAATCAAGCGAAGCCCTGTTTTTCCGGTAGCTCCAGCGACAAGAACTTTCATTATCTTCTCCATTATTTCGAGTTAAGGATTCATGATTTACCGGCAAAAAAGACTACGCCGGCACCATAAGCACCTGCATGCGCTTCAGTGTTAGTCTTGGCCAACCCGGATCACGCGCTTGCCAAAGTTTTCACCATTGAGCAAACCAATGAACGCTTCCGGCGCATTTTGCAGGCCATCGATAACCTCTTCACGATATTTGATCTTCCCGCTTTCCACCCAAGCCCCCATCTGTTCGGCGAAATCCGGGTATAGGTGACCGAAACTGTCAAAGATGATGAATCCCTGCACCTTGACCTTGTTCCGCAGAATCTGTCCCATCAACCAGTTCATGCGGTCCGGTCCGCCGGGCAGTTCAGTAGCATTGTATTGCGAGACCAGTCCACACACTGGCACACGCGCATGCGGATTCAAAAGTGGGATCACCGCATCAAGAACCTTACCGCCCACATTTTCGAAATAGACATCGATACCGTCGGGGCTAGCCTTGGCAAGCTGGTCTGCAAAGTCTTCTGCTTTGTGATCAATGCATGCGTCGAAGCCCAGTTCGTCGACCGCGTAGGCGCACTTGTCTGGACCGCCTGCGACACCCACAACACGGCAGCCCAGCAGTTTGCCAATTTGACCTACGGTTGCACCGACCGGCCCCGTCGCCGCGGCCACCACAATCGTCTCGCCGGGTTTGGGCTCGCCGATCTGGGTCAGGCCAGCCCAGGCGGTAAACCCAGGCATGCCTAAGATTCCAAGCGCCCAGGATGGGTGCTCTGGCGAATTACCAAGATTGGTAACCCCTTCGCCATCGGAAAGAGCGTAATCCTGCCAACCATTGAAGCTAAGCACCCAGTCGCCCTCCGCGAAGCCATCAAGCTTCGAAGTAATCACTTTGGCAACCGTGCCGCCAACCATCACATCACCCACTTCAACCGGTGCAGCATAAGAAGGCGCATCACTCATTCTGCCGCGCATATACGGGTCGAGTGACAAGTACTCGGTCCGCAAAAGCATCTGATTCTCACCGACAGCAGGAATCGCCTCCTCTTCTAACCGTAGAGTGTCCACGGTCGGCTCGCCTTTAGGGCGTTCCGCCAATACGAGTTTGCGGTTTGCAGTGTCTGTTTGTTTCATGCTCGACTCCTCCTACAAAGCAGCTTCAAGAATGCGACGGGCGTCATCAGGGCCGATAGCTTTATTTTCCCCAAGTGCAGTCATCCCGTGTTCCTTTAAAGCACCAACGATGTGATTAATTCCATCAGCATCAACGTCATAGTCGCCTAACCGGGTCTTGATACCCATCTGTTCGAAGAAATCACGCGTCGCTTCGATCACAGCGTCAATTCGCTCATCGTCAAAACCTTCGCGGATATTCCAGACATTGCTGGCATACTGAAGAAGCTTCTCACGCTTAACCTCACGCTGATCATTCAACAGTGCAGGCAGCACAACCGCCAGGGTACGGGCGTGATCGGTATCATTCAGTGCAGTAATCTCGTGCCCGATCATATGAGTAGCCCAATCTTGAGGTACTCCTGCGCCAATAAGCCCGTTCAGAGCCATTGTCGCGGTCCACATCAAATTGGATCGAATGTCGTAATCTTCGGGAGTCTCAAGCGCCTTGGGGCCAAGTTCGATCAATGTGCGCAGAAGGGTTTCGGCAAAACCGTCCTGAACTGGCGCGGCAGCTGGATAGGTCAGATACTGCTCGGTCGTATGAACGAAGGCGTCCACTACACCGTTGGCAATCTGACGCGGTGGCAAGGTATAGGTCACCTCTGGATCTAACACCGAGAACACCGGGTAGCAATGAACGCTGCTAAACGGCAGTTTTGCCTCTTTTTCTGGATTGGTAATCACCCCGCCGGAGTTCATCTCGGATCCCGTAGCTGGTAGCGTCAACACAGAGCCAAACGGCACCGCTTGGGTAATGACTGATCCACGTGAGCTGAGAATGTCCCAGGCGTCACCGTCGTACTTTACCGCCGCCGCAATAAACTTGGTGGCGTCGATGACCGACCCGCCGCCAACGGCAAGCAGGAAAGAGACGGCATTTTCGCGAATCATCTCAACTGCTTTTAGCGTTGTAGCATAGCGTGGGTTAGGTTCAATACCTCCAAACTCCAGCATTGCCCGGCCAGCAAGAGCTTCGCGTACCTGGTCCAGCACACCCGTACGTTCGGCACTGCCACCGCCATATAGAATCAAAACTTTCGCATCAGCGGGAACCTGATCTTTCAGCTCCGCAATGCAGCCTTTACCAAACAGAATTCTGGTAGGGTTGTGAAAGTTGAAATTTTCCATAATCAGTTTCCTTCAGTTTCAATATGTAAGCGGACATCAATATTTCCGCGGGTCGCATTGGGGTATGGGCAAAGCTGGAACCTATTTATAACCCGGGAACTAATAGACCGGTCACCTATATTCGAGACAAATAAAAACAACAAAATTGTCTTGCTAATCATGTGAATTTCTAGCTTAGTCGCAACTAGACCAGTCGTCTAGTGTTTTTTTGGAATAACCTTGTTCTTTAAGGGCAACACCCTGTAAAAGGCCGTTACTCCGCCTCATGAATTCTCGCGGCTCTGTATTTCAACATGCCGCCGTTTCGACCATTTACCACTGCACTGATCTCTGAGAGGATCGCCATAGCAACGCTCTCTGGTGTGTCTCCCCCAAGATCAAGACCAACAGGGTAATAGAGCTTTTCACGAGCCTGAGCAGTTTGTGCATCATCACCAATGTCAGCCAACAGTCGCTCTGTTCGGTACCGAGGCCCCAGCTGCCCAACATAGCAAGCACCGCTCCTCAGGGCTTTGCTCAACCACCGTGTATCCTGAGTCACGCTATGGGTCATCACGACAACAGCGGCGCCATCTAGCAAGGAACTCGTGGACAGCGGCTCGTCAACATTCATCACCCGAACATCATCAGCTTCAGGGAAGCGGTGTGCCATCGCGAAGTTTGCCCTTCCGTCTATAACGGTGACATGCCAGCCTAGAGTTTTCGCCAACCGGACCAGTGGTTGAGCATCATGCCCCGCGCCAAACAGCACAAGCTTTTGAGGTGGCGATACAACTTCCAGGAACACCTCAACCTCAGCCGCTTGGTCGCTGTATTGATTCAGCGCAGATTTCCCGCTTGCCATTACCTCACGTAAATCGTCGGCAAGCACTTGCTCCAATGAGCTATCCACCAAACTGCCGTCTAAATTTCCTTCAGGGGGAACTATCAGACGGTCTCCGACAACAAAGGCGGACTCGTCATCCGCCGAGATTACGGTAGCGATCGCAGCCTTTCGTTTTTCTTCATGAACCATTTTCAGGGTTCGGACAAGTGGAGACGCAGCGGCAGGCAAAATTCTCTCAAACAGCAGAAATATCTTGCCATCGCAACCGAGACTAAAGTGATAAGAGGATTCGCTTTCTTCACCATCTTCAGCCGTACTATAGCTGCGAACCACCGGGCCATCGGAGGTCAGCCACCAAGCCTTTTTGATGACATCCTGCTCCAGGCAGCCTCCACTGACCGTTCCTTCAGATTGTCCAAGCGCGGAAATCAACATTCTGGCCCCGGGGCGGCGATAGGCCGAGCCTTCGACTTTAACAACCGTTGCGAGGACAAATCCCTCGCCCAGGCGCTCCTGCTCGTCGATCGTCTTTATCAACGACACTAATCCCGACATACCTCAACACCCCGTTCACCTTCAGTGCAATGACAACGACCGACGCTCGCCGACCTGCTCCGGCTCTATTGCAGTATCAAGCCTGCCAAAATGGCTCAGTACAAACGTCGCCAAGGCCGCCAGCTCCTGGTCATTATAGATAGCGCCGAAATCGGGCATTCTATGATTCACCGGCAACGACGATGCAGGGTTCCCCTCCAGCAATATGCCTAGCAGATTAGAAGCACGAGGGTCGCTTACTGTCTTCAGACCCGACAGTGTAGCTGTGGGGCTCTGATTACCTCGCCCATCCCACTGGTGGCAACTAACACAGGCATCGGCGAAGATTTTACTGCCCAGATCTTCATTCAACGGTGCTCCCGCTAGTTTCGGCTTCACGGCGGGCCTCGGTACCCCAACAGCTTTGGGGTCGGTTGCTTTTAGATAAGTAGCTATGGCCCTGAGATCACTCTCACTCAGGTGTCTCAGGCTATATTCAACCACCTCGGCCATTGGTCCCCCAGCTACGCCATGACCTTCTGCATACCCCTCCCTGAAATAGGATACCAACTGATCTTCTGACCACTGGCCAATTCCGTGCGAATCACTTGAGGTAATGTTATAGGCTCGCCAGCCCCCAATATCGGCGCCAGCAAACAGCTCGCTGGACTGCGTCGCCTGAAAAATATTTCTCGGGGTATGACATTCGCCGCAATGCCCGGGCCCATTCACCAGGTAGGCACCGCGATTCCAGGCCTCGCTTTGATCAAGGTCAGGCTGGAAGCGCTTGTCATCCAAGAAGACAAAATTCCAAAGGTACATTCCCCAGCGCTGATTGAAAGGAAAGCCAATATCGTTCTCCCTCGCTGGTTGGTGCACCGGTTCCAGACTGAACAAATACGCCTTGATTGCAAGAATATCTTCCCTTGGCATTTTGGTGTACGAGGTATATGGGAAAGCGGGGTAGTAATGCTCACCCTCTCGGCTTATCCCCTCCTGCAACGCCCTGACGAACTCGTCATCTGTCCAGTCTCCAATACCCGTTTCAGCATCTGGCGTAATGTTCGGGGTGTAGAGCGTCCCGAACGGCAATTCAAAAGCAAGCCCTCCGGCGAACGGCTTTTCGCCCGGAGCCGTGTGGCAAGCCACACAATCCGCAGCGGTTGCCAGGTATTCGCCTTCGGCGACTAACGCCTTGTCGCTGCTAACTGCCATAACATCAACACACACCAGAAGGTACGCGAGCAGGCCAAAAATAATCTTTCTCACAACGCCCTCCTTATGCAATAAAATAGCCCGAACGAACAAGCGGTAGACGGCGAACCCGATCTCCGAATGTCGCGTTGACCGCGTTAAGCAAAGCAGGCCCTATTAGCGCGGTACCAGCTTCTCCCACCCCTCCCGGCGCTTCAGCGCTGGGTACTATATGCACTTCTACAGGCGGTGCCTCGCTGATGCGCAACTGGCGGTATGCATGGAAGTTTTCTTGCTGCACCTGACCGCCTTTAATATCAATTTCATTAAACAGCGCTGCTGACAACCCAAACAAGGTGCCGCCCTCCATTTGTGCTTTCACCGAGGTCGGATTGGTCACCAGTCCGCAATCAACGACGGTGACCAAACGCTCGATTCTGACGCCCTTTTCTCCAATGGCGGATAGCTCAACCATCGTAACCACAATGCTGCCGAACACTTCCCCGACAGCCAGCCCTCGACCGCGACCACGGGGCACCGGACTATCCCACGCAACCTTGCTGGCCAGCAGATCCAATGCCGTCAGCACCCTGGGCTTGTGGGCCAACAAGGTTTTTCGGTAGCTCAGTGGATCTTTTCCGGCGTTATGAGCTAACTCATCAACAAAACACTCAATGGCAAAAGTGCTGCGCAGAACACCAACACCTCGCCACCAGGAAACGGGCACCACTTCAGGCTCTTCACGAATGAAGTGGACCTTCAGGCTGTCCAGTTTGTAGATGGGGTCAACGGCCACTTCTACGGCGTCAGGGTCGACACCGCTGGCCGGGAGGCTCCCCACATAACGGGCAAATATAGATCCCCCTGCAATGCGGTGCTGCCAACCAACCGGAAACCCTTCGCCGTTAACAGCAGCGGTCATCCGATCGGCATACTGTGGGCGGTAGAGGTCGTGGGTCATGTCCTCTTCCCGGCTCCAGGTCAGCTTGACTGGATAGCTAACTTTGCTCGCGATCCGCACCGCCTGGGTAATAAAGTCAAAATCCAGGCGCCGCCCAAAAGCTCCCCCGATCCATTGGTTATGCACTTTGACTTGCTCGGGTTTCAAGCCTGTTACTGCTGCTGCGGTTTGCTGCGCAAATCCAGGCACTTGCGTTCCTACCCAGAGATCGCATCCGTCATCCCGCACATGCACCACACAACTCATTGGCTCTAACGGTGAGCGGGACAGAAAAGGCTGTTCATAAACGGCCTCAAACTTCGAGCTCGCCGCTTGAAGCGATGCGTCTATAGCCCCTTTCTCAGTGGCAATTACACCATCCCGCTGAATTGCATCCTGAAGTTTCTGATCGACCACAGCGGAGTCGATCTTGCTGTTGGCTCCATAGTCCCATTCAATATTCAATGCCTTGAGGCCCTGAAAGCAGGCCCAGGTGTTGGTCGCTGTTACCGCAACCACATCCTCGAGGATCACAATATCTCTCACTCCAGGCACACGTCGGGCGGCTTTGTCATCGACCTGCCGCACCTTCCCACCATAAACGGGACAGGCCCGTGCCGACGTTATCAACATGCCCGGCATATCCAGATCGATGGTGAATTTTGCCTGACCATTCACTTTGGTCGGTGTATCCAGACGTGTGGCCGGGGTGCCGATCAGATGAAAATCTTCCGGTCGCTTCAAGATCACATCGTCGGGTAAAGCGTAGGTCGCGGCGAGATCAACCAGCTCGCCATAGCTGATTTTCTGCCCAGTCGGGCCAAAAACCTTGCCGTCCCGTGCATGACACAGGTTGGAATCCGTTTCCCAAACCGAGGCTGCTGCTCGAACCAACAGCATTCGAGCGGTAGCACCGGCCCGTCGCAACGGTTCCCATGTGTAACGCGTTGACGTAGAACCACCGGTCGCCTGGAACTGAAGCAAAGCGTCGGTGTACAGTTCCGCGTTGGGTGGCGCTTCCTGTATGTCTATCTGATCCAGACCGACTTCCAGCTCTTCTGCCACCATCATGGCAATGCCCGTCTGGATGCCTTGCCCCATCTCGGCCTTGGGCGAAATCAACGCGACGCGACCGTCATGCCCAACACGGACAAAAGCGCCGAATCCATCGGCCAAAGAATCCCCGAGCGAAGCCTTTCCCTGTGCAACCGCCTCTGCCGCGGCACTTTTAGGCGCCATTGGCGGTAACCAGGCGCCAACCACCAACCCGCCCAAAGCTGCACTAATACCTTTCAGAAAACGTCTCCGGGAAGCCATCTCAAGTTTCACCTGCTGATCCTTCATGGCTGCCATACTCCCACGCTTTCACTCACATCTTTGATTGCTTCCCGAATACGCGTATACGTTGCACATCGGCAGAGGTTGCCTGCCATCGCAAGATCGATCGCATGATCATTGATTGATGTCTGGTCGTTCAGCAAAGCCAAAGCCGACATGATCTGGCCTGACTGGCAATACCCGCACTGCGCCACCTCATGGTCCAACCAAGCGCGCTGCACCTTTCGAGCCAAGGGCTTTTCAGAAATACCTTCAATCGTTGTTATTTCTTGCCCGGCAACACTTTGAACCGGCAACACACAAGAGCGGACAGGTTTCCCGTCCATATGAACCGTGCACGCGCCACACTGGGCGATACCACATCCGAACTTAGTGCCAGTGAGCTTCAAAATATCCCGTATTACCCAGAGCAGCGGCATGTCCCCGGGCACATCCACCTGATGCGTTGTACCATTTACATTCAATGTCAACACTGTGACCGTCTCCTCGCCCGTATTCCTGTCACTGGCATGCTCTCCTTTCTAACGTTGAACTCATCCGGCCTGGCAGTCCGGAGCAAAAATTGAATATCGAGGATTCCGCGAAATACTCGAGCTAAATAGCGATATCGTTAAACTGTTGCCATGCTAACAAAAAATAGACCGGTCGTATATTAAAGAGCGGTACGTTCACAGCACGTTCGATGTTGTCGCTAAAAGCAGACAGACCTATAGCAATGACAAGAGCATCAGCAAGCCAAAGAACAACGCGAGAGTGGACCATTCCAGTTTGATGGAGTTGCTGCACTGCAGCATAAAGCTTTACAAAAAATTCCTTTGGAATCTCGCCGTTTTCCTGGAGCTCCTTCAATGAAAAACCTTTGAGGTACTGATAACAAACTCCACCACCACCGTTGGCGTTCCAACGTACCTGATTTGGCGTAAATACTAACTCCTCAGCCTTTTTGAGCATTTTATATTCATGACGGGCCAACAATCGAAAACAATAACTGAGCGGGAAAAACAACAAGGGATAGGTTTTCATAATCCTTTTCTCACCGCACTGGTCTACGGTGACTACGGTAGCCGGCTTGTGCCAGCGCTTTGAGCCAGAAGTACCGTGAGCATGCACATCCAGACAATCCAATGAGTTGCCTTTATCAAAGCTCATTGCTTGATCCTTACCAATCATTTTATATCACCCCGTCATCTCGATGACTCCGAGCAGAAATTATTGCGAGGAATTGAGAGCCTGAATAATTCTGTAGCGATATTCGCGATATCACTATGAATGATGGGGTCCAGCGAAAAGACCAAAGTTATCGCGCAGCCGGGATAATGTTCCCGAAATACTAAAAGTGAGCCCCCTGTTAAGGAGGCTCCTCTCATCCAGCAGTTCCCTAGCCTGTCACTCTCTCTGGTGTTCTGGGCTCCGAGGCAGCCTGCGAGTCGTAGGTGGGATAATCGATATATCCCTTGTCAGTTCCACCGTACATGGTTGTGGGGTCAACCTCGTTCCAGGGCAGCCCTTGCCGTATCCGATACGGCAAATCCGGGTTGGCAATAAACGGCTTTCCGAAAGCGAAAAGGTCGCCGTATCCTGCCTCAAGCATACGAAGTGCTTTTTCCGGAGTGTAGCGGCCCGCATAAATCAAAATGCCACTAAAGGATTCCCTGAGTGCACTGCAGAAGCTTTCCGGCAATCTTGGCGCATCATCCCAATCGGCCTCAGCAATTGAAATGTAGGCAACACCCATTCGATCCAACACCCTTGCGGCCTCCAGATAGGTTTCGTGAGGGTCCGATTCAACCAGCCCAAGATAGACGCGCTCCTCTTCCGTGCTCTCAAACAAGGGAGCAAATCTCACTCCCAGGCGCTCGGCCCCCACCTCCTCTGAGATTGCGGCAACAACTTCCTCCAGGAAACGCAGCCGGTTCCGCAAACTGCCGCCGTATTGATCGGTCCGGTGGTTGGTATGCTCTGAAATGAACTGGTTCACCAGGTAGCCATTCGCGCTGTGTATTTCTACGCCATCAAACCCGGCATCAATGGCATTACGAGCGGCGCGAGCGTATAGCTTTACAAGCTGCTGAACTTCCTCGGTTGAAAGTGCTCGAGGCTCATCGGGATCAGCTAGCGCACCTTCCCCGGGCGCTGTTTCTACGAACACTTTCACACCTTCAGCACGAATGGCGGAGGGCGCCACCGGCGCCTGCCCGTCTGGCTGAAGAGAACGGTGAGAAACTCGCCCTACATGCCACAACTGACAAAAGATCTTGCCACCTTCCCGATGAACCGCATCGGTTACTTTTCTCCAACCTTCAATCTGTTCTGCCGTGAAAATTCCTGGCGTCCACGCGTAACCCTGACCTCTAGGCTCTATCTGCGTGCCTTCTGTGACCATAAAGCCAGCTGAAGCCCGCTGCGCATAGTAGTCAGCCATCAGTTCGTTCGGAATATTTCCTGGCTGAGAGCTTCTTGAGCGCGTGAGAGGTGGCAGGACAATACGGTTTTTCAGTTCAAGCGAACCCAGACTCAAGGACTCAAAAAGAGGACTTACATTCATAACGCTATTTCCTTTAAATAAAGTTTTCATACCGGAGCAAGCAGTGCTCCGTTGCATTAAAAGAGGCCCGGACCGGACTCATTCAGGCTGATAATGATATTTTTCTTCTCGGTGTAACTATCCAGCACCATTTTGTGGGTCTCCCGACCAATACCGGATTTTTTGTATCCACCAAAAGGCGCATGTGCAGGCAGTTCGTGATAGGTGTTCACCCATACCCGTCCTGTTTTGATAGCGCGAGCAATGTTGAGAGCGCGATTGATATCCTGCGTCCAAACTGCGCCTGCCAAGCCGTACTCAGACTCATTGGCCAGCTCAATCACCTCGTCATCATCTTCGAACGACATAACCACCAAGACAGGACCGAAAATTTCCTCTTGTGCCACCCGCATTTTGTTGCTGGCATCAACGATAATCGTCGGAGAGATAAAGCAACCACGTTCCAGATTCGCACCAACCAGTCGCTCCCCCCCAGTAACAATCCGTGCGCCTTCCTGGGTAGCCAGATCGATATAGCCGAGGATCCTTTCCATCTGTTGCTGGCTGACCTGGCTTCCCATTTGGGTGTTAAGATCCAATGGATCTCCAACTTTTATCCCCTCAAACCGCTCCTTAAGCGCATTAACAAATTCGTCGAAGATAGACCGATGGACGAACAGTCGAGCGCCGGACTCACACACTTCCCCCTGATTGAGAAGAATCGATGTGACAGCCCCTTCCAAAGCCTTCTCGATGTTTGCATCAGGAAACACAATGTTGGCTGATTTCCCACCCAGCTCTAAAGTCGCCGGTATCAGCTTTTCAGCCGCGGCCTTAGCTACGCGGTATCCAACCGCTGTAGACCCGGTAAAGGCCAACTTATCAACCCCCGGATGATCAAGCAGTGCTTGCCCTGCTTCCGGGCCGTTGCCAGTTACGATGTTGACGGTTCCTTGGGGTAAAACGTCGTTAAGGATTTCCCCCAAAGTAAGCAGAGTAATTGAGGTCATCTCCGATGGCTTAATAACAATCGTGTTGCCAGCTGCCAGGGCCGGAGCCAACTTCCACGCCGCCATCAAAAGAGGGAAATTCCAAGGAATAACCTGTCCAACAACGCCAACAGGCTCGCTCAACACTAAACTCAGAGTCTGGTTATCAAGTTGTGCGGCCTCGTCGCTATGAGAACGAATAACACCTGCGAAATAACGAAAATGGTCAACGGCCAGCGGAATATCGATTTGACTGGATTCCCGCAACGGCTTGCCATTATCCAGAGTTTCCAAGTACGCAAACTCTTGTGCTCGAGCCTCAAGTAAATCAGCTATCGAGAGCAACGCGCGCTGACGCTCCACAGGGGAAGTGCCGCTCCAGCGGGGAAAGGCCTCACGTGCGGCCTTTACTGCCAAATCCACGTCTTCACTATTTGCTAACTGCAGATTAGAGAGAACTGCTCCTGTTGCTGGGTTAACCGTTTGGACCATCCTGCCAGACCGGCTATCCACCCATTGACCGCCAATCAGCATTTTATAGTTCGGTTTGATAAATTCCTGAACGTTTTCTTTCGTTAAACTATGACTCATTCTCTGCTCCTACCTTTGTCGAAACATCGTTGTGGACACAACCCATAGCGAACCAGCATTCGAGCTCGCGCGTTCACCTGGTATCGAGTCATGACAAAAGCGATCTTACGATGGTAGAGTTACAAGCAGAAACAGTAATTATTGGTTACTACTACAAACATGAATGATATTAGTCGGATCGAGTTAAAGCAGCTAAGGGTCTTTAAAGCACTCTTAAAAGAGCGAAACGTGACACGTGCCGCCGCCCAGATGGGCCTCACCCAGCAAGCTGTAAGTGCTCAACTGAGCAAACTGAGGGATACGTTTCAAGATCACTTATTCCTGCGCTCCGCACAGGGCATCATTCCCACGCCACTGGCTGAGCAGCTTGAGCCAAGAGTGAATGCGGTGTTCGAGAGTCTTGCGGCACTAGCACCACCCGACAGGTTCGACCCTGCCGAGGTGAAAACGACCTTTGTGATATCCGCAACGGATTATGCCGTGGCGGTCATATTGCCACGACTCATGGCCAAGGTGAGGGCGCAAGCACCGGGGCTAAAGCTGATCATCCGGGACTTTGAGAGTGACCGACTGCATGCGCTGCTGACATCGGGAGATCTGGATCTCGCCTTAACTTTCCCTGCGTTTGTTCCTGATAGCTGCCAAACACAATGGCTGTTCTCTGAACACCACATCTGCGTATCAAGGAGCGATTCTCCGTTGCAAAACCAGCGGCTCACCATTGGTGACATTGCTGATTTACCCCAGATCATCATCTCCCCGACACGGGCAAACCTGATCGGTTCGGCTGATGACTGGTTTGCACATAAGGGTTACAGGCGCAACATCGTAATGTCGGTGCCGAGTTTTTCGGCCGCACCGGCCTGCATCGCCTCAACTGACTGCATAGCTTTCTTGCCCTCACGCATTCTTCCGAACCCACTTGTTCGTCCGATCCAGCTTGATGATTCACCGCCCTGCTTCGATGTCATTGCCGCATGGCACCCTCGCTCAAGCCAGGACCCGCTGCACAAGTGGATGCTTTCACTTCTACAGCAGGAATTCCCGGCGCAACAAAGCACTAACCAATAGGGGCGCCCGACGGTTACCACTCAACAACGATTTTGCCAAAGTGACTGCCGCTTTCCTGGAATTTGAACGCGTCTGACAAACGTTCCAGAGGGTAGCTGCAGTCGATCACGGGGCGAAGATTATTCTGTTCCAGTGCTGCAACGTATTCCTGCTGCTGGCGTCGGCTGCCAACCACCAACCCTTGCAGACGAGCCTGCTTTGCCATCAACAACGAAGTGGGCACCTCACCACCGCGCCCTGTCAATACGCCAATCAATGCTACATTTCCGCCGACGCGAACAGCCTGCAATGACTGCCCAAGCGTTCCGGGCCCACCAACCTCAACAACATGATCAACACCCCGCCCTTTGGTTAATGCGAGCACCTCGGCACCCCAATTCGGACTTGTCCGATAGTTAATAACATCGGTTGCACCAAGGGCCCGAGCCCCTTCAAGCTTCTTGTCAGAAGACGAGGTAATAATGACCCGCGCCCCCATGGCTCTGGCAATCTGCAAGGCCGCAATGGATACGCCCCCGGTGCCGAGCAACAGCACGCTATCCCCTGCCTTGATTCCGCCCTCAACCACTAACGCCCGCCACGCTGTGAGGCCCGCTGTGGTGATCGTTGCCGCTTCGGAATGCCCCCAGCACGCCGGTGCATGGGTAAAATAGTGTGCTGGCCGCACCACATACTCAGTTGCGTAACCGTCTATTCCATCACCTGGAGTTCCCCGGAAATTGCCTACATCATCAAATGCCCGACCGTCCTGCCATTGAGGGAAAAACCCAGACACAACGCTTTCGCCAACAGCGAACTCAGTCACGCCTTCACCAACAGCCTCGACCACTCCCGCACCGTCGGACATCAGAATCCGCCCATCGGCGGTTGGGATACTGCCATTAGCGACCAGTAAATCGTGGAAATTGAGGGAGGTTGCATGTATTGCCACACGTATTTGTCCCGGTCCGGGTTGGCCAGGGTCGGGCAGATCACTCAGCTCCAATTGATTCAGCCCACCCGGGGCCCGAAGAATAACCGCTCTCATAAGGATTCCTCTATTTTCATGAATAGACCGGTCGTCTATATTTAGGTTAAATTTTTTCCGGCTAGCTCTTAATTCAACCCCAGCAACCCTTGTGTTGCCTCAAACGCTGACTCCAAGGGCTCACGGTTGCGTGTGATTTTCGCTCGCAGGCTTGCACCCAACCATAATTGATAGAGAGTTGACGCTGTCGTTTTTACATCCAGGTGAGCAGGTAACGAGCCATCAGCAATGCCGTCCTCAACTGCCCGGGCAAGTCTTGCGATAACTCGGTCCGTTCCCTGTTGCAACACAAAGCGCATGGTTTCGGATAAGTCGCTAACTTCAGCTGCAAGTTTTACTGCCAAACATTTACCTTTCGGGTCGCAGGCCGACTGAGTTTCCAGCCAGACTTTCCAATAACCGATCAATCGCTCTGCTCCGGACAAGCCCGGGCGCGAGAGTAGTGCCTCAAGAGAGAGTTGGTAGTCCGAAAAATAGCTCTTGAGTAACTCCTCACCGAAGGCTTCTTTGGACCCAAAATAATGATAAAAAGACCCTTTGGGCACACCAGCAGTCTGCAGAATTTCACTCAATCCGACAGCACTGAACCCTTTGCCACTGATAATACACTGGCCGGTTTCCAGGATATGACTACGTACATCGTGAACATTAACTTTTGATTCCATAAACAGATTCTAAGCCGGACTAGACCAATTGTCTAGACGAGAGCCTCTGGTTGTGCGTGAAGACCTATGGAAAACAAACACTCGACCAGATGCTTTTATTACGCTTGGCTGCCATATTGCAAGACGGCGGCGCATTATGATTAGACCGGTCGTATATGATGTGAGATAGTAATAATCTCACGCTTGAGTGGGTAGCCACCCGGTAAAACCGCCTCTTCACTCATCTCGCACAAATCTTCCGGAGTTATACATATGATCCTCGTTCATCACTTAAACGATTCGCGCTCACAGCGTATTCTCTGGTTGCTCGAAGAACTGGGCCTTGAGTACGACATTAAACGCTATGAGCGTGATTCGGTTACACATCTGGCGCCACCAGAGCTGTTGCGCATTCACCCACTGGGTAAGTCGCCGGTCATTGAAGACGGCAGTTTCATCATCCATGAATCCGGGGCAATTATTGATTATCTCATCAGAAAATATGCTGGAGACCTCCTGCACCCTACTCCTGAAAGCCGGGCGTATGAGCAATATGTGCAGTGGCTTCACTACGCTGAGGGATCGGCAATGCTTCCTCTGCTGTTAAAGGTTTATGTTGATCCTCTGGGAGATGGAGGTGCAGCTCTGCAGCCGCGCATAAACAGCGAACTGGATAATCATTTGGGTTTTTTAGAAGCTTCGCTGGAGGGTAAAACCTTTCTGCTAGACGATCTGTTCAGTGCCGCAGATATCCAGATGAGCTTTGTTGGGGAGATTGCAGGCTCGTTTGGTCTATTACACCAACGTCCTAACCTGACAGCTTGGATCAAGCGGCTCCAAGCCCGCCCAGCATACCAATCCGCCTTAACAAGAGGTGGTACCTACCGTTTAGCCGACTAGTATAAAACCTGTAGGCTCGATTGAGGTGTTTAGTGTGAATGGCAGAAAGCCATAATCCATTAAACACCTCAATCAACGCCTTCCTGGTTGTTCAGGACAACCCTGCGGTTAACCTTACCGGTATTATTCCCAGCGCTCTATTAATTCACCGTCTCCGGGCACTTGCACTCTATAACTTGAATACAAGCCCATCAGTGCAGGGTGCTTCCGCGCCTCATTCAAACTACTTTCGCTCGAGGCGTCCGGTAGTTGTGCTACCGCCACCAGATACTGCTTGTCTTGCTGAAGAATGAATCCGCCCGGCACAATGTTGAACAAATGACCGGATACCGCCGTCAACCCCACATAAAGCACAATATCCCGGAATTCTTCCAGAGGCGTCAGCCGCCCCCGAATATTCAGCAGCAACTGAAACTGGCTATCATCCGGTGCCGGTTCGGCGCCCAGTTGCCCCGCAGCTACCTGTCGGTTCTGCGCACGCACGGCCGCCACTACTGTAGTGGTTCGCCTGGCGTATCTTGGCTTGAGCTGTCATTCTCACAGCCAGACAGAATAAAACCCGCTAAAACCAGCACCGCAGATAGCCTTAAATTCATCGACTCATTCCTTTTGACTTTACTTTCGATAGGCGAGGCTATGGGACTAACCGAACTAACATTGGCGCGTCAGCCGGGGAGACCCAATAATGTGCGGGGGATTATGTTGAGAGAGGGGGGAGTAATAATTACTAGCCAATATTCAAGTTATCACCTTGGGTGATAATTTGTTCATCAGAACGGAGATGCCTCATCAACCGGCCATGAGGTATGGCCAGTTGACAGGCGTCGAGGAGATCAGCATTTCGGGGATGCCATGATTTCGTGCCAACGCTGTTGAAGGAGCCGCTCGATGTGCCCCTTCATCCAGATCACGCCGGGATCACGATCATGACGTGCATGCCAGATCAGATAGAGGCTTGTGGGATCGACCTCAAATGGCAATTCCCCCATCCACAGACCATTTACAAAACCGCAATCCTGACTGATGAGTTCAGGTACAGCAGCAATCAGATTCGTTTCCCTGAGGACCTGAGGAACGATTGAAAAGTGGTTGACCGTTGTTGCAATCCGTCTACTCAGCCCTTTCTGGTCGAGATAGCTGTCTACGAAGCCATGCGCATCCCCAGACATAGTCACCAAAAGGTGGCGCGCTTCGAGAAATTCCTCCATAGTGATTTTTTTCCCCGCGAGCGGATGATCTTCACGCATGGCCAATACATAGCCACCCTGAAATAGCCAGGTGCTGCGAAGGCTGTGATCATGCTGGTTCAGCATACCAACAGCAAGATCAACATGGGCTTCACGCAAATTCTCATGGGTGCCCTCGGGGGTATATGGGACAGCATGAACATCTACGCCCGGCGCTTCTTCTTCCAGCAACTTAATTAGCGGGCGCCAGACCATTTCGACAATCATGTCCGTTACCGCCAGACGAAATTTTCTTTTCGACGTGCCGGGGTCAAACTGAGTGGCGCTAACGGCGTTGGTCAGTGCAAACATCGGCCCACCAACCTGATCCCAAAGGCTCAGGGCATATGATGTGGGCTCAATATTCCTACCTTTACGCACAAATACCGGGTCGTTCCAGATATGACGCATTCTGGAAATCGCATTTGACACAGCTGGCTGAGTCATTGCGAGCCGCTCGGCTGCCCGGGTAACAGAACGCTCTGTCATTATGGCATCAAAAATATAGAGCAATTGGAGCTCTTGAGTTTTCATCAAAACATACCTGAGTGAATGTGCTATCGCTCGCTAGTCAACTTGAGGGCACGCTTCTATCACCGTTAAAGATGACCTTTCACGAACGTGCGAAGCTGACTCAAACTGCTCGCCCCTGTTTGCTGGGCAAGAACACCTCCATCTCGAAAAAGTGCCAACGTCGGAATGCCCCGGATTCGCAGTTTCGCGGTAATTTCCGGGCTATCATCAACGTTTACTTTGGCAACGGTCAACTGTCCATCAAACTCGTCCGCAATTTCTTCCAGAAGGGGCGCGACGGTTTTACAGGGGCCACACCAAGGTGCCCAGAAATCAACCAATACCACCTGGTCACTCTTTAAGACGGCCTCGTCAAAACTAGCGTCAGTTACATGAATAACGTCAGTCACCTCAAATCCTCCCGTAATGTCATAACGTCTCTCTACTATGTGACCGACTTACCGGGGATACCAATTTCACGAACATATAAATTGTATTCACCTGCGTGATACCGACGAGAAGCCCTGCGATATAGTCCCTGTCTGTTTGGGTCGGGGGAAACTGTCGTTATCAGTAGAGATTGCAAGCGCCTGACATAACCTCAGGTGATATATCGCATACTGATTCCGAATTATTCACTCACGCTCCTAAACCACATACTTCCCTCCATCTGGTCTCGGGTCACTTATGACATCGGGATGTACATTTACTCATCTGAAGATTGGAGAAGAGAGTTATGCGCAAGACTGCCCTGCTCACTATTGCATCCCTCGTGGCAATCACAGCCCTACCTGTACAGGCATCTCTGGCAGACCGGAAATCAGACGAGGCAAGAGTAGAGCCAGCCGAACCGGCTCCATACAGCGGCCAAACTGTGATTCGAGGTGAAGTACAGTCTGAAAGGCATAGTTAAATAATAAGCGTTTGGTTTTTTTGCGAAGCACCAAGGACGGTGCGTTTTCAAACCCCCAACTTGTCATATTCAGTTCATACTGAACAGAGATCAATCGAGGACTGACCTACTCAACCGTTACACTTTTCGCGAGGTTTCTGGGCTGGTCCACATCCGTGCCCTTGAGCACCGCCACATGATACGACAGCAATTGTAGGGGAACCGTGTACACGATCGGGGCGGTAATCTCGTGAACCTCCGGCAGCTGCAATACGTGGGTGTTGTGCTCCGGGTTTACATTTGCGGCACGGTCGGCAAACACAAACAGCTCACCACCCCGGGCACGCACTTCTTCCAGGTTCGATTTCAGTTTCTCGGCCATACTGTTATTCGGGGCTACCGTGATCACCGGCATATCACTGTCTACCAGTGCCAGCGGACCATGCTTGAGCTCCCCGGCCGGATAGGCTTCCGCGTGTATATAGGAGATTTCTTTCAGCTTCAGGGCACCTTCCAGGGCAACCGGGAATTGCGAGCCACGGCCCAGAAAAAGCGCATGGTGTTTGTCCATGAAACGCCTAGACATCTTTGCAATGTCTGCATCCAGAGCCAGTATATCGTTGACCTGACCCGGCACCAGGTGCAGGGCTTTAACAATCTCCGCTTCACGGTTCTCGCTCAGACCATTGGTACGCGCAAGCGCCAGAGTGAAAATCAGCAAAGCGGTCAGCTGGGTGGTAAAAGCTTTGGTAGAAGCAACGCCGATTTCCGGGCCGGCCTGGGTCATGATGACCAGATCAGATTCGCGTACCAGAGAGCTGCCCGGGACGTTACAGATCGCCAGTGCCGCCCGGAAGCCGGCTTGTTTGGCCTGACGCAGTGCCGCCAGGGTGTCGGCGGTCTCACCCGACTGGGAAATGCACAAAAACAGCGTGTCTTTCTGGATAACATGCTTGCGGTAGCGGAACTCAGACGCCACTTCTACGGAACAGGGCACTCCGGCCAGATCCTCAATCCAGTAACGGGCCACCATGCCGGCGTGATAGCTGGTACCACAGGCGATAATCTGTACATGGCGAATGTCTTGCAGCAGCTCACCTGCTTCTGTGCCCAAGGCCTGCTCAAGTACACGTGATTCGGTTACCCGGCCTTCCATAGTGGCCTTAATCACTCTCGGCTGCTCGTGGATTTCCTTGAGCATGAAGTGCCGGTACTCGCCTTTATCCGCAGAGTCGGCGCTGTGCTCAAAGCGGCTCACGGCACGCTCAACAGGTGTTCCTTCACGGTCATGGATGTCGATACGATCCCGGCGGATATCGGCAAGGTCGCCTTCTTCCAGGAACATGAAACGGTCGGTTACAGGCAGCAATGCCAACTGGTCTGAGGCGATGAAATTCTCGCCAATCCCCACGCCCACAACCAGAGGGCTGCCCTCACGGCAGACCACCATGCGATGGGGTTCATCGGCATGGACGACGGCGAGCGCATAGGCCCCGCGCAGGCGCGTAACGGAGGTTTTTACCGCCTGGTAGAGATCGCCCAGCTCGCGGAAGTTTTTTTCAATCAGGTGCACAACCACTTCGGTGTCGGTCTGGGAGCTGAACCCGAAACCCTCGGCTTTGAGCTCTTCGCGCAGTTCCTGATAATTCTCGATGATGCCGTTGTGCACGATCGCCAGGCGGTCGCCGGACATGTGTGGGTGCGCATTGACCTGTGACGGTTCACCGTGGGTGGCCCAACGGGTATGGGCAATCCCGAGGTAGCCGGAAAGAGGGTTGGTGTCTATGGCCGCTGCCAGGGAGGCCACTTTGCCGACTTCGCGGGCGCGCTGAACAGCGCTCTTGCCGTCTACCACCGCCATACCTGCAGAGTCGTAGCCCCGGTATTCCAGCCGTCGCAGTCCTTCAAGAAGTATACCCTGAACGTCCCGTTCCGAAACTGCACCTACAATGCCGCACATACTGTTGTTCCTGCTGGTAATGAATGTTGTGGTGAGAACGCCGGAACGCGCCCGACCTCAGTGCTTTTCCGGCTTTTTCCAACCGGAGATGTTGCGCTGCCGGCCCCTGGCGATTGCAAGTTCCTGTTCGGGCACGTCTCGGGTGATTGTTGATCCGGCCCCCACAGTGGCTCCTTCAGACACTGTAACCGGCGCTACCAGCGAAGTGTTGGAGCCTACAAACACGCCGTCGCCAAGAACAGTCTGATACTTGTTCACTCCATCATAGTTGCAGGTGATGGTGCCTGCACCCACGTTTACATCCGTACCCAGGGTAGAGTCACCAACATAGCTGAGGTGGTTAATCTTGCTACCCTCGCCTACACGGGTTTTTTTGGTTTCAACAAAGTTACCCACTTTGGTGTTCGCACCCAGCTGGGTGCCCGGACGCAGCCGGGCAAAGGGCCCAACCTGAGCGTTAGGGCCTACACTGGCCTGCTCAATCACGCTATGGGCCTGAATCCGGGCACCGTCTGCAATGTCGGCATCGGTAATAACACAGCCGGGGCCTATGGAGACATCACTACCCAGAGTTACCTTGCCATTGAAAACCACGTTCACATCAATCAGCACGTCGTTACCGATGCTGAGCTCACCGCGCACATCAACCCGCGCCGGATCGGCCAGGGTCGCTCCCTCGGTCATCAGGCGTTCGGCTTCGCGGCTCTGGTACCAGCGCTCCAGCTCAGCCAGCTGCAACCGGTTGTTCACCCCCTGAACTTCAAACGGATTCCCGGGCTGCGCCACGCTCACCTTCATGCCCGCCTGTCCGGCCATGGCGATAATATCGGTCAGGTAATACTCACCCTGAGCGTTACTGCTGGAAAGCTGCGGCAGCCAGGTTTTCAGGTGACGTGCGCTCACGGCCAGAATACCGGTATTTACTTCGCAGATTGCCAGCTGCTCGGTGGTCGCGTCTTTCTGCTCGACAATCGCCGTTACCTCGCCGGCCGGGTTACGCAAAATCCGTCCGTAGCCCTGGGGGTCATCCAGTGTCACCGTCAACAGGCCCAGCGTCTCCTCGTCCAGGTCCTGAACCAGACCCTGAAGTGTTTCCGCAGTTGTCAGGGGAACGTCACCGTATAACACCAGTACACGGGCATTGTCAGGCAGCTCGGGCAAAGCCTGTGCCACCGCATGGCCGGTACCTAACTGTTCCTCCTGAATCACCCAGTGAACGCTGTAGCTATCGGTGGCAGCCTTTACCTGATCCGCACCATGGCCAATCACCCCATGTATTGTTTCTGCCCCCAGTGTCCGGGCTGTTTCAATAACGTGATGCAGCATGGGCCGCCCGGCCACTTTGTGCAGGACCTTTGGCATCGATGATTTCATCCTTGAGCCCTGGCCTGCGGCCAGAATAACAACGTGCAACGGTGACATAGGGTATAGGCTCCCTTACAAAGTGGAGGTTAATTCAATGGTTGTTCATATAATAAAAAAGCCGCATCACCGGCGTGGATAACCGGCATTGTAATCACCCTTAAAGGCTGTACAACACCCGCTCCCCACACCAGGATGCGGCTTTTTCGGGGCAAGCCCGTAGCAAACGCTTTAACGAACGTTCTTGCGCAGTTTTTGCAGCGTGCGCAGCTGAGCAGCCGCTTCGGCCAGTTCTGCTGCCGCACGCGAATACTCAAACTCACCCGTTTTATTCGCCAGTGCTGCTTCAGCGTCTTTCTGAGCCTGCACTGCGGCAGCCTCATCAACATCTTTTGCACGCACTGCGGTATCGGCCATCAGGGTTACCAGGCTGGGCTGTACTTCCAGATACCCGCCGGAGACATAGAGGATTTCCTCTTCGCCACCCTGTTTGATGATCCGGACTGCCCCCGGTTTCAACGCGGACAGTAACGGAGCATGGCCATACTGAATGCCCAACTCACCCTCGGTGCCGGTAGCGATCAGCATCTCTACCAGCCCGGAGTAAATTTTCTTTTCAGCACTTACGACGTCGCAATGTACAGTCATAGCCATATCTTCAAGCCTCGTGGATCAGAAAGTGAAAGACGATTAATTGCTTTCTTTCGCTTTCATTTCCTTCGCTTTCTCGATGGCTTCATCGATGGTTCCGACCATATAGAATGCCTGTTCCGGCATGTCGTCGTATTCACCATTGATAATGCCTTCAAAGCTGCTGATGGTCTCTTTCAGAGACACGTACTTACCCGGAGAGCCGGTAAATACTTCAGCAACGTGGAACGGCTGGGACAGGAACCGCTCAATCTTACGGGCACGGGAAACTGTCTGCTTGTCTTCTTCCGACAGCTCATCCATACCCAGAATGGCGATGATGTCTTTCAATTCCTTATAGCGCTGCAGAATGTTCTGTACGCCACGGGCAATTTTGTAGTGCTGCTCACCGATCACCAGCGGATCCAGCTGACGGGACGTAGAGTCCAGCGGGTCGATTGCCGGGTAGATACCCTTGGAGGCAATGTCACGGCTCAGTACAACGGTCGCGTCAAGGTGCGAGAACGTGGTCGCGGGTGACGGGTCAGTCAAGTCGTCCGCCGGTACGTAGACCGCCTGGATAGAGGTAATTGAGCCGTCTTTGGTGGAGGTAATACGCTCCTGAAGCTCACCCATCTCCTGGGCCAGCGTGGGCTGATAACCTACTGCAGAAGGCATACGGCCCAGCAGTGCTGATACTTCAGTACCCGCCAGGGTGTAACGGTAAATGTTGTCAATGAACAACAGCACGTCACGGCCTTCGTCACGGAACTTCTCCGCAATGGTGAGGCCTGTCAGGGCAACGCGGAGACGGTTTCCGGGTGGCTCGTTCATCTGGCCGTAAACCATCGCTACTTTATCAAGGACGTTGGAGTCCTTCATTTCGTAGTAGAAGTCGTTACCTTCACGGGTCCGCTCACCAACACCGGCGAATACCGAGAGACCTGAGTGCTCTTTTGCGATGTTGTTGATCAGTTCCATCATGTTAACGGTCTTACCGACACCGGCACCGCCAAACAGACCAACTTTACCACCTTTCGCAAACGGGCAGATCAGGTCGATAACCTTGATGCCGGTTTCAAGCAGGTCTGCAGACGCTGACTGGTCGGCATAACCGGGTGCTTTACGGTGGATACCCCAACGCTCTTCTTCGCCGATTTCACCCTGTTCGTCGATGGGTTCCCCCAGAACGTTCATGATGCGCCCCAGAGTCTGGGTGCCCACAGGTACTGAAATCGGTTTGTTCGTGTTTTCTGCTTTCAGGCCACGCTTAAGGCCTTCGGTGCTGCCCATCGCGATGGTACGAACAACACCGTCGCCCAGCTGCTGCTGAACTTCCAGAGTTGTCTCGCCACCTTCAAGCAGCAGTGCGTCGTATACGCCTGGCACGGAGTCACGTGGAAATTCCACGTCGATAACCGCGCCAATGATCTGAACGATGTGTCCGCTACTCATGCTCGGTTCCTCGTTATCTTGATAGTCAATAAAACCAGTAGGATTGTGGCGGATCAGACCGATGCCGCGCCGCTCACAATTTCCGAAATCTCTTGCGTAATGGCTGCCTGACGAGCCTTGTTATAAACCAGCTGCAGCTCGTCAATAATGTCACCGGCGTTATCGGTAGCACTCTTCATGGCAATCATCCGGGCTGCTTGTTCGCAGGCAAGGTTTTCTACCACACCCTGATATACCTGGGACTCAATAAAACGTGGCAGCAGCCCGTCCAGAATCGGACGCGCATCCGGCTCGTAAATGTAATCCCACTGGCGACCAATATCTTCGTCCGTACCTTCCGGCAGTGGCAAAAGCTGCTCGGAGCGGGGCTCCTGCGTCATGGTGTTCACAAACTCATTGTGCACCAGGTACAGGCGGTCAATTTTTTCTTCACGGAAGGCATCAAGCATAACCTTGACGTTACCGATCAGCGTATCCGCACTGGGGTTGTCCCCGAGGTGAGTCAGCGCTGCGATAACATTCCCGCCGTAGTTCTGGAAAAAGGACGCACCTTTCTGCCCGATTGCACAAAGATCGGTGTCCACACCTTTTTCTTTCCATTCGCGCATCTCACGCACAAGCAGCTTGAAAACGTTACCGTTCAAGCCCCCGCACAGACCGCGATCAGAGGAGACAACGATGTAGCCAACACGCTTCACCTCACGCTCAACCATGAACGGATGGCGGTAATCCTTGTTGGACTTGGCAATGTGTCCGATTACCTGCCGCATCTTTTCCGCGTAGGGGCGAGTTGCCTGCATACGCTCCTGAGCCTTACGCATTTTACTGGCCGCCACCATTTCCATGGCGCTGGTAATTTTCTGCGTGCTCTTGATGCTGCCGATCTGGTTACGTATTTCTTTTCCGATGGCCATAGTCACTGCCCTTTCAAGTTAGACACTCATTAGGACCAACAGGCCCGCCGCAGCGGGCCAGTGGTATTACCAGGTTTGAGTGGTCTTGAATTTCTCCAGTGCAGCTTTGAGACCAGAGGCAACCTCATCATTGTAGGTGCCAGCGGAACCGATCTTATCAAGCAGTTCTTTTTGCTCTGCCCGCATCCAGTCAAGCAACTGGGCTTCAAATGCAACAACTTTGTCTACATCAACGTCGTCAAGAAAGCCTTCGTTGGCGGCAAACAGAACGGTGCCCATTTCAGCAACCGACATCGGGCTGTACTGGCCCTGTTTCATCAGTTCTGTAACGCGCTGACCATGCTCAAGCTGCTTACGTGTGGCTTCGTCCAGGTCCGATGCGAACTGGGCAAACGCGGCCAGCTCACGGTACTGAGCCAGAGCCAGACGAATATTCCCGCCCAGTTTCTTCATGATCTTGGTCTGGGCCGAACCACCAACCCGGGATACCGAGATACCCGCGTTCATCGCCGGACGAATACCGGAGTTGAAGAGGTTGGTTTCGAGGAAGATCTGACCGTCCGTAATCGAGATTACGTTCGTCGGTACGAACGCCGAGACGTCACCTGCCTGGGTTTCAATGATCGGCAGGGCTGTCAGGGAGCCGGTCTTGCCTTTCACTTCACCGTTGGTGAACTTCTCAACGTATTCCGCGTTTACACGGGAGGAACGCTCAAGCAGACGGGAGTGGAGGTAAAACACGTCACCCGGGTAGGCTTCACGACCCGGTGGACGACGCAGCAGCAGTGAAATCTGACGGTACGCAACCGCCTGCTTGGACAGGTCGTCGTAAATAATAAGGGCATCTTCGCCACGATCGCGGAAGTACTCACCCATGGAGGTACCGGCGTAAGGTGCCAGGTACTGCATCGCGGCAGGATCTGCGGCACCCGCAGCAACCACTACCGTGTGGTCCATAGCGCCATGCTCTTCCAGCTTACGCACAACTGACGCAATGGAAGACTGCTTCTGGCCAACCGCCACATAAATACATTTGATGCCGGTGTTTTTCTGGTTAATGATGGCGTCGATTGCCACCGCGGTCTTACCAATCTGACGGTCACCGATGATCAGCTCACGCTGACCACGACCAACCGGCACCATGGTATCGATGGCCTTGAGGCCTGTCTGAACCGGCTCATCAACCGACTGACGCTCGATTACACCCGGAGCGACTTTTTCGATCGGATCAGTCAGCGTAGTGCCCAGATCGCCTTTTCCATCGATCGGGTTACCCAGACCATCAACCACACGGCCCAGCAGTTCCGGGCCAACCGGTACTTCCAGTATCCGGCCGGTACAACGCACTTTCTGGCCTTCTGCCAGACCTTCGTAATCACCCAGTACCACAGCGCCAACTGCATCGCGCTCCAGGTTCAGCGCCATGCCGTAGATGCCGTTGGCGAATTCAATCATTTCGCCATACATAACATCGGCCAGGCCGTGGATGAGCACGATGCCATCTGCTACAGACAGAATAGTGCCTTCATTCTTTGCTTCAGAAGAGATGTCGAGTTGCTCGATTCTCTTTCTGATAATGTCACTGATCTCGGATGGATTCAGTTGCTGCATGCCTTTGTCCTCAAACTTTTGCTGAAATCAGGAGCCCAGAGCGTTAGCCATTTTAGCCAGCTTGCCACGGACTGAAGCGTCTATAACCAGATCGCCGGTATTCACCACCACGCCACCGATCAACGAACGATCAACAGCGGTTTCCAGGGCGACTTTGCGCTCCAGTTTCCTGGATAATGCTTCGGCCAGCTGTTGCTGCTCTTTCTCGGTCATTTCAAACGCTGTGCTGACCTTCATATTCAGAGTGCGCTCAAGATCTGCGCGATAAAGGTCAAACAGGGCTGAAATTTCCGGCAGCAGTGCCAGGCGCTTGCTTTCAGCAAGAATCAACAGGAAGTTTCTGAGTGCTTCTGGTGTCTGTTCTTCGGCAATGTCGAAAAACAACTCTGCCTTGCGTTCCTCAGATAAGCCGGGATTGGCCAGGATGTTTTTTACAGCACCGTCGGCTGCCAACGAACTCATGAAGGCGAGCGCCTGCCCCCAGGCAGCAATGGCGTTTTGCTCTTTAGCGGCATCGAAAGCGGCTTTCGCATAGGGCCGGGCTAACGTAGTCAGTTCTGCCATGAAACCCTCGCTTAGAGTTGTGCGGCCAGCTTATCCAGCATCTCGCTGTGAGCTTTGGCATCGACAGAGGTTTCCAGGATCTTTTCTGCACCGGCAACGGCAAGCGTAGCTACCTCTGCTCTGAGTGCGTCGCGAGCCTGAACACGCTCCTGCTGAATTTCCGCCCTGGCTTGCTCAAGGAGCTTGTCACCTTCTTTGCGGGCATCGTCTTTGGATGCTTCCACAATCTGGGCGGCGCGCTTGTTGGCCTGATCAATAAGAGCAGCAGCTTCTTCTTTGGCTTCCTGCATTTTCTTGGCAGCATTGTCCTGAGCAAGCTCAAGGTCCAGTGATGCCCGGTCTGCAGCAGAAAGACCATCGGCTATTTTCTTCTGGCGCGCTTCCATGGCAGCCGTAATCGGCGGCCATACATACTTCACGCAGAACCAGACGAAAATAGCGAAGGCAATCGATTGCCCTATTAACGTAAGGTTTATATTCACGGCAATATACCTCTTGCTATTCGTTGCGTGCTGGAAATAAAAACATCGGATGCCCTGCGCTGATAATCAGTGCAGGGCCCGCATCTCCAGGCTGATTTAGCCAGCAACAACGAAGATCAGGTACATCGCAAGACCAACACCGATCATCGGTACCGCATCCAGCAGGCCTGCCATGATAAAGGCTTTAACCTGCAGCTGGTTCGACAGTTCCGGCTGACGGGCTGTTGCTTCCAGCAGCTTGCCACCCAGAAGGCCGAAGCCGATACCTGTAGCCAGGGCGCCCAGGCCAAGGATGATCGACGCTGCGATGTAAACCATTGAAATATCCATTAAAAACTCCTCAGTTTCTTCATTTAGTTAAGGGTGCATTTTGTAAAACGTAATTTAGTGCTGTTCTTCGTGTGCCTGTGCCAGGTAAACAATTGTCAGCATGGTAAATATGAAAGCCTGCAACGGGATAATCAAAAGGTGGAAAATAGCCCAGGGCACACTCAGCGTCCACTGGGCCCACAGTGGCAGCAGCGCGATCAGGATAAAGACAACCTCACTGGCATAAATGTTACCAAACAGACGCAGTGCGAGACTGAAAGGGCGCACGATCTGTACCAGAATTTCCAGCACCAGGTTCACCGGGATCAGCGCCCAGTGATTGAAAGGGTTCATGCCCAGTTCTTTGGCGAAACCAAACGCACCTTTAACTTTCAGACTGTAGAAAATGGTCAGTGCAAACACACCGATGGAAATACCAAAGGTCGCATTGGGGTCAACACTTGGAACAATCTTGAAGTACTCCAGACCCATGGCCTGGGCGAGCGTCGGGATAAAGTCGACCGGTACCAGGTCGAGGGCACTCATCAACAAAATCCAGACAAACAGGGTCAGGGATAGCGGGGCAATGATCGGGTTGCGGGCGTGAAAGCCGTCACGAACAATACTTTCAATAAATTCGAAAGAGATTTCTACCATGTTCTGCAGGCCGCCGGGAACGCCGGTGGTTACCCGCTTGGCTACAAAACGGAACAGGCCCAGAAACAGGACGCCCATCGCAATGGACCAGCCTAGTGTATCGACGTGCACCGCCATGAAACCCATGTCGGCCGCTTCTTGTGCAGAGCGCGCGAACGTCCAGCCGGTCTCGCTCATAACACTGCCGTCGAAGCGCTCATAGCCGGCTTCAAGCTTGCCATACGTCAGATTCTGGAGGTGGTGTTTTATATACTCTACTGGGGTATCAGCCATTCTGCTCTCATCCAGTCATCGCCATGGTTGCGGCCTTACCAGCCAGCGAATTACGCCGCCTGCCAGGACCATCACAGCAAAAGTGAATAACAGAGCCGGCACATGTACCGGCTCTATTAAAGTGAAAACGGCCGCAAAAAAAACTGCGGTAAGGGCAATCTTGATCGATTCGGCCCGAAACATACTCGCCACCATAAGATGGGCACTGCGCGCCCCCTGATAGCGATAGACCCGGTGCACAAACCAGGCATTTGGCACTATAAAAATAAGACCGCCAATAAAAGCGGAATAACCGGCCAATACACTGTGCAATAACCAAATCAGGCTGATGATACCTAGACTTATAAATTCAATAATCAGCCAACGCGCCAGCGGAACATGGGTGATTCGGGACTGTCGAGCTTTCATATCACCACCGTCATTCCAACCGCGCGAAATTATATGGTTTAAGCTTCCGGTATTCAACCGTTCTCAGCACGAAAACGGTCGGGTGTTTCATCAGTGTGAGACAAGATACCTGCATTTTTCATACAATTTGTGCGTTGGCAGAGACACAGTCACGATATCTGGTGATGATTGTTTTTTAGCGTTAGTGAGTGTGAGTGAATCTACTTACTGAATATGACCAAGAATGCCATCCAGCTCATCCAGTGAACTGTATTCGATCACCAGCTTCCCCTTGCCACGCTTGCCGTGGGCAATAGAGACTTTTGCACCCAACCGGTCGGCCAGATCATCCTGTAGTGCCCGGATATTGGGGTCAATTGCCTCTGTCTTTTCCGGTTGCGTCTTCTCGGCGTCCTGCTGCACCCGGCGTACCAGCGCTTCGGTCTGACGCACGGACAGGGATTTAGCCACCACCTGTTTGGCAACCTGCATCTGTTGCTCCGGCGACAGGGTCAGCATGGCACGACCATGCCCCATTTCCAGATCACCATGTTCAAGCATCAGGCGGACATCTTCTGCCAGACCGATCAACCGCAGCAGATTGGTGATGGTGGTCCGGGATTTGCCCACAGCCTCGGCCACCTGGGCCTGAGTCAGACCAAACTCTTCCTGAAGCCGCTGAAGCGCGAATGCTTCTTCAATCGGGTTAAGATTTTCCCGCTGGATGTTTTCCACAAGCGCCATGGCAATGGCGGCTTCGTCGGGGACATCGCGTATGATGGCGGGTATGCTGTCCAGCTCTGCCAGCTGGGTTGCGCGCCAGCGGCGTTCGCCGGCAATCAGCTCATAACGGCCTTCAGCAATCGGGCGGACCACAACCGGCTGCATAACGCCCTGCTGGCGTATTGAGTCGGCCAGCTCCTGCAAGGCGGCCGGATCCATGTCCCGGCGGGGCTGAAACCGGCCACGCTGGATCAGATCAATGGGAACCTGCCGTAACTCCCCATCATGATCTTTCAGCTCCTGATCCAGGTTTACCCTGGAGCCGGCCAGTAAGGCTCCCAGCCCGCGCTCGCCCAATCCTCGTTTCTTCGCCGCCATGGTATCAGTCATTTTTCCCGTTGAGAGTCGTTGAGAACTTTATATCAGAGACGGGCTGCTATGTTACACCGCAACCTGATCCGATGTCTTACCTGCTCCGTGGCGACGCACCATTTCTCCGGCCAGAGCAAGGTACGCAATGGCGCCCTTGGACGCTTTGTCATATTTCAGGGCGGGCATGCCGTAGCTTGGCGCTTCCGCAAGTCGTACGTTTCTGGGGATAACCGCCCGGTACACTTTGTCGCCAAAATACTCGTTAAGCTGGCCGGATACATCCAGCGTCAGGCTGTTGCGGGGGTCGTACATGGTCCGGAGAATACCTTCCATCTCAAGGTTCGGATTCACGGTTTCCTTGATCTGCTCTACGGTATTCATCAGTGCCGCCAGACCTTCCAGCGCATAATACTCACACTGCATGGGGATAAGCACTGAATCCGCGGCCGAAAGCGCGTTGACTGTTAACAGACTGAGTGAAGGCGGGCAATCGATCAGGATATAGTCGTACTGGTCGCGAATGCTGTTAACAGCCAGCCGAAGCCGGTACTCGCGACCGATTTCGTTCATCAGCTCCACTTCAGCGGCGGTCAGATCCCCGTTGGCGGGGATGAGATCAAAACCGGAGGCTTCCGCCAGCATAATCACTTCAGATGCAGAGGCTCGCTTGGTCAGCAAATCGTAACCGGAAAGGTCCAGATCATTTTTGTCCACCCCACTGCCCATGGTGGCGTTGCCCTGGGGATCCATATCCACCAGCAGTACCCGGCGTTTGGTCGCGACCAGTGAGGCAGCAAGGTTGACGCAGGTGGTGGTTTTCCCCACACCGCCTTTTTGATTGGTCACTGCAATCACGCGCGCCATTTCTCGCCTCCTGTTTGCGGGTTACCGGGAATGCCTGGCCCGGGCGACAATCAACAGATGTCTTTCACCTGCAGCGCCGGGTACGTTCAGAGAATGACTGGATGATACCTGCCAGCCGTCAGGAAGGGCAGCCACTTCATCATGCGGATACTGGCCCTTCATAGCAAGGAACTCGCCATCATCTGCCAGAAGCTCGGCACACCAGCCCACCAGATTATCCAGCGCGGTGAACGCCCGGCTGCTGATCTGGCTGTACGCGTGCTCCGGCTTACAATCTTCTGCCCGGCCGTGGATAACGTCCACATTTTCGAGGCCAAGCTCCAGAACACACTGATTCAGAAAGCGGGTTTTCTTGCCGTTACTGTCGAGCAGTGTGAAACGCGTATCCGGCAATGCAATAGCCAGAGGTATTCCGGGCAGTCCGCCGCCAGCCCCGACGTCCAGAAGATGCCCTGCTGTTACCCACGGCAATATACTCAGGCTGTCAAGCAACTGCCGGGACACCATCTCTTCTTCGTTACGCACGGCGGTGAGGTTGTAGGCCCGGTTCCACTTGTTAAGCAGAGCCAGAAACGCCAGCAGCTGTTGTTGCTGACTGGCGCTGAGAGATACCTGCATGCGTGCCAGCCCTTCCCCGAGCTGGTTCTGCCAAAGCGTCTGTGTCATGGCAGGTATCAGGCGCTCTGCTTTCGCAGAAGGTCACGTTTTTTCAGGTGCACGAGAATCTGCGATACCGCAGCGGGGGTTACCCCCTGAATCCGTGATGCCTGTGCGACTGTTTCCGGACGGACTTCCTTGAGCTTCTGCGTTACCTCATTGGAGAGCCCGCCAATCGCATCGTAATCCAGATCTATGGGCAAGGCTGTGTTTTCATTCCGGCGCAGACGTTCTATTTCTTCGGTCTGACGCGAGATGTACCCTTCGTATTTAATTTCAATCTCAGCCTGGTCGGCTACCACCGGATCGTCCGCCTGAGCAGCCCCGATTTCGGCAATATGGCGGTAGCTGATTTCCGGCCGACGCAGCAGTTCTGCCAGGGTATGGTCCCGGTTCATAGGCTGCTTGAGGAACTGATTGGCACGCTCACCGGCTTCCGATCCGGGATGAATGCGGGTAGATTCCAGGCGCTTGCGTTCCGCCGCAATGCCCTCAACCTTGGTGCTGAACTTCTGCCAGCGGTCCTCATCTACCAGGCCCAGTTTATAGCCGGTCTCGGTAAGGCGGATGTCAGCGTTATCTTCCCGCAATATAAGCCGGTACTCAGCGCGGCTGGTAAACATACGGTAGGGCTCGCTGGTGCCCATGGTAATCAGATCATCCACCAGTACGCCAAGATAGGCTTCATCGCGGCGTGGGTACCATTCACTTTTCCCCTGAGCACGCAGGGCCGCATTAGCGCCGGCAAGCAGGCCCTGGGCACCGGCCTCTTCATACCCGGTGGTGCCGTTGATCTGGCCTGCAAAGTAAAGCCCCTGGATAAATTTGGTTTCCAGAGTATGGCGCAAATCCTGAGGGTTCAGGTAATCATACTCAATGGCGTAACCCGGCCGGGTAATATGGGCATTTTCGAACCCCGGAATTGAGCGAACGGCGGCCAGCTGGATATCAAACGGCAGGCTGGTGGAAATACCATTCGGATACAACTCGTGCGTGTTCAGCCCTTCCGGCTCAACAAAAATCTGATGCGAGTCCTTACCGGCAAAGCGACTGACCTTATCCTCTATGGACGGGCAATAGCGGGGCCCGGTGCCTTCAATGTTGCCCGCAAACATAGGCGAACGATCAAAGCCGCTGCGAATAATGTCGTGGGTCTGCTCGGTGGTGCGGGTTATATAGCAGCAGATTTGCTCGGGATGCTGGCTCCGGCTGCCGATAAATGACATGACCGGTGCGGGGTTATCGCCCCACTGCTCCTGCATCTTTGAAAAATCCACACTGCGGGCATCAATACGTGGGGGCGTACCGGTTTTCAGTCGGCCGACGTTGAAGGGTAGCTCCCGCAAACGCTTCGCCAGTGCGTTAGCCGGCGCATCACCGGCACGACCGCCGGAATGTTGCTGCATGCCGATGTGGATAACACCTCCAAGGAAAGTACCTGTGGTAAGAACCACGGTTTTACCCAGGAAGCGGATGCCGGTCTGGGAGACCACGCCGGTAACCTCTTCGTTTTCTACAATCAGATCATCCGCGGCCTGCTGGAACAGCGTCAGGTTTTCCTGATTCTCCAGGGTATAGCGAATCGCCGCCTTGTACAGAACCCGGTCTGCCTGGGCACGGGTACCACGAACGGCGGGACCTTTGCGGCTGTTAAGTACACGGAACTGAATACCGGCCTGGTCGGTCGCCTGTGCCATGGCGCCGCCCAAGGCATCAATTTCTTTTACCAGATGGCTTTTGCCAATGCCGCCGATTGCCGGATTGCAGGACATCTGGCCCAGGGTTTCAATGTTATGGGTCAGCAGCAGCGTCTGGGCCCCCATTCGGGCTGCAGCAAGCGCAGCTTCGGTACCGGCATGGCCGCCACCTATAACAATGACATCGAAACGGGTTGGAAAATCCACAGTTCACCTCGGAAATCGGGGGGATAAAACAGGGCGGCGAGTATAACGTCTAACCTGAAAAAATGCAGTCATAATGTGCAAATTTTAACCAGATTCCTGTGCAATTAACAGCCTGCGGGTATCAGGGCTCTGAAATTAAAGCCATAGTGTCAGTGTGCTTTACACATTTGGGTTAATGAAATCATCGGGTTTTCATAGGCTTGGGCGGCTTTTCTCACATTTAATTCAAAAGTTATCCACAACTTTGCTGTCCTTAAAAAGCCTGATTTTCTGCCATAACCCACTGTTTTACATAATTTTTAAGGTTTTTATTCAGTGTCTGTCCGCAGCTTATCCAACTGTTTATCCACAACCCTGATCAGACTCTTCGTCGTATCCGCCACACAGCAATCAACACCAACCCGTTAACCAGTGACAGCAGGAGGAAGAATCCGGGAATGTCCGTATCCAGAGCCCCGAGCACAACCATTCCCGCAAGTGCACTGGCCACCATGAACAACGCATTGATGACGTTCAGCGCGGCAATGATCCGTGCCCGTTTGTGTTGCGGGGTCTCATGCTGGATAAACGCATACAAGGGCACAATGAACAGGCCACCGCACACTCCGATCCCCACAAGATCGAGCAATACCCGGAGATAGACGGGATTCGATAGCAGGGTCCACCAGGTGGTTGCTTCCGGGCTGGCCGGTACGGCAAAAAACAGATCGATACCCAACAGGCTCAGGCCTATTGCGCCCCAGGGCACAGGTGCCAGGGTAATACGGTGCCGGGTGATCCGCTCACACATCATGGAGCCTGCAGAAATCCCCACAATGAACATCGATAGCAACAGGGTAACCACCGTTTCATCGCCCCTGAGATTGCTGTGAGCAAAGTTGGGAAACTGGGTCAGATAGGCGGCGCCCAGAAACCAGAACCAGGAAATGGCCAGGATTGCCCAAAGTACGGGTTTACGCTCGGCTGCAATGCGTATCAGTTGCCGGGTTTCATGGAGCGGTCGGAAACGCACCGCCTGGCCGGCCCCGGGGGCGCCCGTCGCCGGTACCTTTCGGGCTGCAAGATAACCCAGAACGGACAGGGTAAGAACGCTTACTGCGATGATAGGTGCCGCCGCTTCAAGCCCCATCAGCAAGCCTGCTGCTATGGTGCCGAGCAGGATGGCTACAAAGGTGCCCATGCTGACCAGGCCATTGCCCCCGACCAGTTCGTCGTCAGCCAGAACCTGCGGCAGAATTGCATACTTCACGGGCCCGAAGAATGTCGACTGAACACCCATCAGAAACAGCAGCACCAGAAGAGCCTCATACCAGCCACTCCAGAGCGCCAGTGCCGCCAGAGTCATGATGCCTATCTCTGCCAGTTTTACTTTGCGGATGATTGCCGCTTTTTCATACCGGTCAGCGACCTGCCCGGCCATGCCGGAAAACAGGAAAAACGGCAGAATGAACAGGAAAGCCGCGAGATTGACCACCGTATTCACCGATAGCCCAAGCAGGCCGGTGGTCTGGTAGGCAATCAACAGCAGCAGTGCGTTTTTGTACAGGTTGTCATTGAATGCACCGGAAAACTGGGTGAGGTAAAACGGCAAAAAACGCCGTTGCCCCAGTAAACGGAACTGACTGTGTATCGCCATGAAACTATCCGGAATGCTGTGGTAAAGACGCCTGGCGCTCCAGTTCATGCTCAACGGCATTAGCAGATTTTGCAAAACCCGCCAGCAGGTTATAAAGCACCGGGATGATAAACAGCGTCAGTGTGGTCGCAAAAATCAGACCGCCAAGGATAACGACACCAATAGCGGCACGGCTTTCAGCGCCCGCGCCCGTTGCAATAACCAGAGGCACGGCACCAAAAACCGTGGATATGGTGGTCATCAATACCGGCCGGAAGCGCAGGGATGCACCTGCCAGGATTGCATCCTTCACCGCGTAACCTTCATCGCGCAACTGGTTGGCGAATTCGACAATCAGGATGCCGTTTTTCGACATCAGCCCCAGCAGCATGATAATCCCGATCTGGCTGTATATGTTCAGGCTGATGCCACTCCACCACAAGGCTAACAAGGCACCGGTTACCGCCAGCGGAACCGGCAACATGATAATCAACGGATGGATCCAGCTCTCAAACTGGGCTGCCAGCACCAGAAATACAATAATAAAGGCCAGTCCGAAGGTGACATACACAGCGGCAGAGGAATCCTGGAACTCCCGGCTCAGACCCTGGTAACTCAACCGCGCCTCCGGCGGTAAGGTATCCACGGCCAGTGTGTTCAGGTAATCCAGCGCGGATCCCAGATCGTAACCCTCCGCCAGAGAGCCACTGATGACAACGGCAGGCAGGCGATCAATGCGGCGCAGGTCGGGGTTGGCACCCTGCTCCGAGACAGAGACCAGTGCTTGTAACGGAATCAGATTACCGCCTTCCCGGGGACGCAGAAATATCTGCTCCAGATCCGATGGTGTGGCTCGGCTGGCATCGTCTGCCTGCATGATGACATCGTATTCGCGACCACGTTCCAGATAGGTGGTGACGTTACGGGAGGCCAGCATGGTTTGCAGGGTGAGGCCAACATCCTGAATGGTAATATCCAGATCGGCGGCCCGGTCCCGGTCAATTGCTACACTTAATTCCGGCTGAGTAAGCTCAAAATCGGTTTCCAGACTCAGGAGGTTGGGGTTTTCTTTTGCCCGCTCCAGAAGCTCTTCACTCCAGTCCTGAACAGACTCGTAATCCGGGCCTGCGACAACAAACTCAACCGGCTGACTGAAGCCTCTCTGCCCCAGGCCGGGCGGGTTGATGGCCATTACCCGGATACCGGTGATTTCCCGGAAACGCTCCCGCAGCTCACTGGCCACCTGCTGCTGTTTAACGTCCCGGTCTTCCCAGGGGGTCAGGCCCATAATGATAAACGCACTGTCCTCTCTGCCCCGGGAGCCGACAATGGACAGTGTACGCTCGCCAATGCCCGTGTCCAGGTAGGGAAGCAAGATTTCTTCAGCCTGTTTTGTGTAGTGATCGGTGTATTCGACCGTTGCCCCACGAGGCACACTGGTTGGCATAATGATCACCCCCCTGTCCTCAATCGGCGCAAGCTCCTGGGGTAACTCCGGGTAAATCACCAAAGCAACAACCAGCCCCACCAGGCCAAGCCCCAGGACGATACCGGCCTGATTAAGAGAGAACCCCAGAAGCCGCTCGTAACCGTGGGTCAGACCGTTCAGTATTTTTTCGCTCACCGCCCAAAAGCCGCGATTCTCCGAAGGCTCCTCCTGACTGCGCCGCAACCATTTGGAGCACAGCATAGGGGCCAGAGTAAGCGCGACCAGACTGGACACCACAACCGCAGCAGCCAGTGTAAAGCCAAACTCCGCAAACAGCCGGCCAACGTTCCCCCCCATGAACGAGATAGGTACAAAGACCGCAACCAGGGTCAGAGTTGTGGCAATCACCGCAAACGCGACCTGACGGGCACCACGGTAAGCCGCCAGCAGCGGCGGTTCGCCTTTATCAACGCGGCGCTGGATATTTTCCAGCATCACAATGGCGTCATCCACCACCAGGCCGATCGCGAGAATAACCGCCAGCAGAGTCAGTACGTTGATGGAAAACCCGAGAAAGCCCAGCCCGATAAAAGCGCCGATAACCGCAACCGGAATGGTCACCGCGGGAATCAGGGTGGCGCGCCAGGAGCGCAGAAACAGAAAAATAACCAATATTACCAGCGACACGGCAATCGCCAGAGTAATCATGACTTCACGAATAGAAGCACGGATAAAAATGGATTCGTCGTAGCTTTCGGCGACGGTGATTTCCGGCGGCAGGGTTTGCCGGATATCTTCCAGCTCTGCCCGCACCGCATCGGATACAGCAACGGTATTGGCCTTGGACTGACGGATGATTCCCAGGCCAACGGATGTATCCCCATTAGAGCGTAAACGCCCGACGTCGGACTCCACCCCCATGCGTACGTCCGCAACTTCGCCCAGACGCAACAACTGGTTACCGTCCCGGCGAACAACCAACGCCCGGAACTCCTCAACGGTTGTCAGGCGTCCCTCGGCCCTGACCGTAAAGTTACGGGTTGAAGAATCCACAGACCCGGCTGGCAATTCTACGTTATTAGCCCGCAGAGCCTGTTCCACTTCCGCAACCGTGATGTTTCGCGCTGCCAGACGCTCACGGTCCAGCCAGACCCGGATGGCGTAGCGGCGCTCGCCGCCAATGCGCACATCCGCGACACCATCCACCACGGCTAACCGGTCAGAAAGCACACGGTCGGCATAATCGCTGAGCTGAGCGGAATCCCAGATGTCACTGCGCAGCGTGACCCACATCATGGGCCGGGCGTCTGAATCGGCTTTACGCACAACCGGGGGATCCGCCTCATCCGGCAGTTCGTTGGTCACCCGGGAGATGGCATCACGCACATCGTTGGCAGCAATATCCACATCCCGTGAGGTGGTGAACTCAATGCTGGTATAGGAACTGCCCTGCCGGGTAGACGATTGAATGGAGCGTATGCCCTCTATGCCACTGATGGCTCCTTCAATGACCTGGGTGACCTGGGTATCCATAACCTCCGCAGCAGCGCCCGTATACTTGGTGGAAATGGAGACAATCGGTGGGTCTATATCAGGGTACTCACGCACCGGCAAGCCCAACAGGGCTGCGAGACCGAATACCACAATCAGAAGGCTGAGAACCGTCGCAAAAACCGGACGTTTGATGGAAACATCAGACAGGATCACCGCTTAATACTCCATTGTACTGCTGAAGCGGTTTTCAGGAATCGCGTTGCGATCTTCGATCACCCGGATCCGTTCACCACTGCTGAGCCGGTCCTGACCGGTAACAATGACCCGGTCATCTGCCGTCAGGCCCCCGGTAATTTCAACCAATCCCGGCATTCGCGAGCCCAGGGTTACGCTCACCCGCCGTGCAAGTCCATCTTCGGCAACAAACACATATTTTTCCGCGCCACGCAGCATCACGGCCTGTTCGGGAATAACCAGCGCCTGCCGTTCGCGCAACGTGAGGCTGACCGACATGAACTGCTCGGGACGAAGCCGGCCTTCTGCATTATCAATCAGGGCGCGTACAGGTAATGAGCGGTTGAGGGTATTTATACGACTCCCCAGCTCAACCAGCTCACCGCTGAATACCCGCCCGGGGTAGGCAGGCGAGCGCCCCTGAACCTTCTGACCTGGCGCGATCTGACCCAGGAAACGCTCCGGGATGGAGAAGTTGAGCTCCATAGGGGAGATTGTATCCAGTGTTGTTATAACTGTACCCGCGGTCAGGTAGGCGCCAACACTGATGTCATTGAGCCCCAGAACACCGTCAAACGGCGCTAAAACACGGTGATTTTCCAGCCGGACCCGGGCCGCAGCCCGCTGGGCCTCTAAAACCTCAACGGCTGTCCGGTGTTCGTCGACAAGTGACTGGGAAACGTTATTTTTATCCCGCAGGCTCCGGGTTCTCTCATATTGCCTTCGGGCGTCTGCCAATTGCGATTCAATAATCCCCAGATCTGCCTCTGCCTGGCGGTCATCCAGCTGCACCAGTACATCGCCCTGCTCTACCCGACGCCCGGACTGCAGATTGATGTTCACCACGCGACCATTAACTTCCGTGGTCAGCTCAACCGCATTCAACGCCTGCAGGCTACCCACAACAGCAACCTGATCACGCACCGTATCGGTTTCCGGGTTCACAGCGTTCACTGCACTGGCCGGCCTCTCTTGCGTATCCAGTTCCTGTGCTGGCCCACTCAGGCTGCGATAAGCCAAAGCGCCACCCACTGCTAACACGACCAGCAGCAAGCCGATCAGCCATTGCTTCCACATATATTTTCCCAACCACTTTTTAATGCAGCGACCAGAATGAGTATAAAGTGCCTGCAGGTTTTGGAAACGCCTGATTACGATTTTTGCATATCTTTTACATAGGGTTTACCCACAGCCGGCGCACATAAAGCTGTACGACTGTCTTTTCTGACAGGGTTGTAAGCAGTCCCCGTCAATGGTCTTGGAAAGGAATACCGTTAAATTTCAGATCATCTCCCCCTACCCGGATGCCAGAACCGCTACAGAGGATTGATTATGCCGGTCTACAAAGCACCTTTACGTGATATGAAGTTTCTGCTCAACGATGTGTTTGATTACCCGAAACACTACACCTCACTGGCCAGTGGGGAAAACGCAACGCCGGATATCGTTGACGCTATTCTTGCCGAGTGTGCTCGCTTCTGTGAAGAACAGCTGAGCCCATTGTATCAGTCAGGCGATGAAGAGGGCTGCACCCTGAAAGACGGTCAGGTGCTAACTCCGAAAGGTTATAAAGAAGCCTATAACCAGTACATAATGGGAGGCTGGCAAGGGCTTTCCGCACCCGAAGAATATGGTGGCCAGGGCCTGCCCGCTTCGATGGGACTCCTGAAACAGGAAATGATGGGTACCGCCAACTGGTCGTTTTCCATGTACCCCGGGTTATCCATGGGTGCTATGAACACCATTTTTCTGCATGGTACCGATAACCAGAAACACACCTACCTGCCCGCCATGACAGAGGGTCGCTGGGCCGGCACCATGTGCCTGACGGAGCCACAATGCGGTACCGACCTGGGCCAGGTAAAAACCAAAGCTGAGCCCCAGGGCGATGGCAGCTACAAAGTCACCGGCACAAAAATTTTTATCTCGTCCGGTGATCACGACCTGACTGAAAACATTGTTCATATTGTTCTGGCCCGCCTTCCCGATGCCCCCAAAGGCACCAAGGGCATCAGCCTGTTTATCGTGCCCAAGTTTCTGCCGGATGCAGACGGCGGTGTCGGCGAGCGCAACGGCGTCAGCTGTGGCAACCTGGAAAAGAAAATGGGCATCAACGCGTCCGCAACCTGCGTGCTGAACTTTGATGAGGCCACGGGGTATCTGATCGGACCGGAAAACGAAGGCCTGGAGTGCATGTTCACCTTTATGAATACAGCACGCATAGGCACAGCCATCCAGGGTGTCGGCCCGGCTGAGTTGTCGTACCAGTGGGCACTGGAATACGCAAAAGAACGTCGCTCCATGCGGGCCCTGTCGGGGAAAAAGGACCCGGACCATGTTGCTGACAGTCTCATGCACCATGCCGACGTGCGTCGTATGCTGTTAACACAGAAAGCCATTGCCGAAGGTGGCCGCGCCATGCTTTATGACGCCGCGCGTCTGGCTGACCATATGGTGGAAGGTCACACTGCCGGAGACACGGAAAAAGCGGCGAAATACGATGACAAACTGGGCTTTCTGACCCCGATCCTGAAAGGCTTTCTTACAGAACTGGGTAATGAGGCGGCAAATCTTGGCATGCAGGTTTTCGGGGGGCATGGTTACATCCGTGAGCATGGTATGGAACAGATTGCCCGGGACACCCGCATCGCTACCCTCTACGAAGGCACCACGGGTATCCAGGCACTGGACCTGCTTGGCCGTAAGGTTTTGCTGACAACCAAAGGCGGCGCTGTTCGTGGCTTCACCGCCCGGATCGCCAACTTTGCCCGCAAACACCTGACCAATGGCCGTTTGCGTCCGTTTGCATTGGAGCTGCTGAAGCTGACAGCTCAGTGGAACCTGCTTACCATGCGGATCATGCTGGCCGCACGAAAGGATCGTGATCTGGTCAGCTCAGCATCCTACGATTTCCTGATGTACAGTGGTTACGTCACCATGGCTTATATGTGGGCTCGCCAGGCTGCCGTGGCTGCAGATCGTCTGGATAAGGGGGGTGACGAGTCTGAGGCTTTCTACAAGGCTAAACTGGCAACCGCAGAGTTTTACTATGAACGCTTGCTACCCAGGGCTCAGGCGCATGCCACAAGCATGCTCAGCCCAACCCGTAGCCTGATGCAGACAGATTCGGATGATATGGCGTTTACCGGTTAACCCCCCTCCAGGAGCCCTGTCAGGTGGGTACTGAACTGACAGGGCTTGAAAATTTCTGACCCGGCCATACCTCAACAGATACTCATTCTTTTTTTATTGCAAACTCCCGGAAAACGGTTTTCAGCCTGCCATCTTTCTGAGGGCGGGCTTGCTTTGTCATATTGTTAAAAGAAGGAGGTTCGAATATGGAAACTCGTACTGACGACTTTTATCCCACCCGTCTTGAGCGCCCTGCCGCGCCGATAACCCGTATAGATCCAATTATCCACAGCCAGGGAAAGGACCGTACAAATGGCCCTCTGAGTGAGGCTGAACTGGCAATGTATGAGCGTGATGGGTTTCTGGTGTTTAACAACTTTCTGGACAAGGAAACCATTCGACGTTTCCAGGACGACCTGGAAGCCTATGAAAACGACGATAGCATCCTGCGTTCCGAAGGCACTATTACAGAAACCGGTAAGCAGGAAATACGCTCTGTTTTTGGTATACATGAGCTCTCATCCCGCTTTGACAAACTGACCCGCAACCCCGAAATCCTCGGGATGGTGCACCAGTTGCTGGGCAGTGATGCGTATATCCATCAGTCACGCATCAACTTCAAACCCGGCTTTCACGGTAAAGGCTTTGACTGGCACTCCGACTTTGAAACCTGGCACGCGGAAGATGGCATGCCGAGAATGCGGGCGGTAAGTTTCTCAATTGCTCTTACGGACAACACTCCGTTTAATGGGCCTTTGATGTTGATCCCGGGGTCTCACAAAACCTTTATTCCCTGTGTAGGACGTACCCCTGAAGACAATTACCAGTCTTCACTGAAAAAGCAGGAACTGGGCGTACCCAGTGACAAAGACCTGAAAAAAATGGCGGACCAGCATGGCATCAAGGCGCCCACAGGGCCTGCCGGTTCTCTGATTATATTCGAGTGCAATACGCTGCACGCTTCCAATGCCAATATGTCGCCCTGGCCACGCAGTAACCTGTTCTTTGTATACAACAGTGTTGAAAACCAGCTGACCGCCCCCTTCTGCGGCAACAAGCTGCGTCCGGATTTCCTGAGCAACAGAACCAACACCAGCGCTCTGGCGCCTGTTGCAAAGGATGAGCTGCAAAGAACCGGCTGAATACGCCCGGGTCCGGCCACCGCAGAGGTCGGCTGGCCGGACTGGTATACTGCAGATGAACAGTTGCTGAAAAAAGGAGATTGAGTTGTCAACGGATCGTTATCAGAAAGGTATGGATAAGCTGAAGGAATTAACCATTCCGGATGAAAACAGCCCCACGGGCCATATGGAAGTGGGCGAAAGTTTCAAGGATATTGCCCCGGATCTGACCCGGCTGGTGGTGGAATTTGCCTTTGGCGATGTTTATGCGCGCCCCGGTCTGGATAACAAACAGAAGGTACTCACCACGATTTCGGCTCTGGTTGCCCAGGGTACGCCACAAATTGGTATGCACGTGGTGACCGGCCTGAACGTCGGTTTGACCCCCGATGAGATTGCCGGTTGCCTTGTACACCTGATTCCTTACGTGGGATTCCCGCGGGTATTAACAGCCATGAAGGTGGCTCAGGAAGTATTCGCCGAGCAGGGTGTGGCTATTACCTCTCAGAACGAATCTACATAACCGGTCGCATTTACGAAGCGGGCCAGCCGCAATGCAGCTGGCCCCTGCACGGCATCAGGATACGCCTTTCCGGCGTAATACCGTGCCGCGGTCCCCGACTGCGTAGACGGCTCCGTTACGGGTGGCACATACTGAGCGTAACCCGGCATCTGTGCCGCTGGGTTCGTATAGCCATTGATCGCCCTCAAGGCGCATCACACAGCCGCGGGTACCTACGATGAATGCACCCGCAGCCTCGGAACCGGATATCGACAACAGGTCATCCCGCAACCGGGTGGCCATTTGCTGCCAGCGCTGGCCGTTAAAATGCGCCAGTGTCCCGGACAGGCCGACGGCATAGATATCATTCAGGCTGTCGCCCCAGATACCGTAAAGAAAGTTCTCCGTGCCGACATTGAAATCGGCCCATTCTGTACCGTTATACCTCAGGACCAGACCAAAATCGCCTGGCGCCAGCATGTGTTCATCATCCATGGCCCACAGACTGTACAACGCAGACTGGGTACCGCTGGGCATACGCTGCCAGCCCAGACCATCAAAGTGCAGGATCAGGCCTTCATCGCCCACGGCATAAACAGATTCCGGGCTGCTGCCCCACATACCCAGAATAGTCAGGTCAAGGTTCAGGTCGTAATGCAACGCCCACTGCTGTCCGTCAAAGCGGAATATCCGCCCCAACTGACCGGCGGCAAACAACCCGGCCCCGGTGTCCCAGACACAGTGCACGGCCAGTTCACTGGGTGCGGGTAATAATTCCCAGGTATCACCGTGCAGGCGCATCACTGTGCCGGCTTCACCATAGGCGTAGCAGGTACCATCCTGCCCTTCTACAACTCCCCATAACTGGCGCCGGGTGGGCACGTCCATAATCTCCCAGGGGCTTGCAGCGGCGGCTTTAGGCGGCGGCGCCAGAGCCTGGGTAAAATCCTCGGCCGCGGTCATAATAGTGCCGAAGTCACCCACTGCCAGGGCTTCTCCCGTAGACAGTACTATAATATCCATCAGATCGTGATAGCTGTTACTTTCCAGCTTGTCCAGGCGCAGATCCTTAAGGTAATACAGGTGCCCCTGGTCACCAACAATCAGTACGCCCTCTTTATAAGCTTTAAGCGACCTCAGGCGTGGCATCGGATCATCGAAGCTGAGCGCCTGGAAGCGGTCGTTTTTATAGCGTACCAGCTCACCACGGAAGCCACCCTGATCGACAAAATAGCGACCACCCCCCAGCAACAAAGAGCCATCGTCCATGACCAGAATGGCGTGGAATCCGGAACCTAGCGGGCAATCCAGCTTCTCCCACTGACCGTCACTGCTACGCCGGAGCACCGTACCCTCGCCTCCTGCGGCATACACAATATTGCCGGGGGCACATGCAACCGCTCGCAGATTAACCTGCGTGGGGCTGCGTTCCTGCTGCCAGTTGTGACCGTCAAAATGGCGTATCATGCCATCATCACCCACCGCCCAGGCCTGGCCCTGGTCGTTGCCGTCGATGGCAAACAAGGGGGTATTTTCTTCACAGGGGGCAAACCGCCCATCCTGATCATCAATAACTCCCCCCTGTAACAGCCGCCACTGCGTTCCATCGAAATGCAGCAGTACGCCCATCCAGCCTACGGCAAACAGGTTGTCTGCGCCGGTTCCCCAGATACCATGCAGCGGCAGCCGGGTGGGCAATGTCATGTGCTGCCATTGCGACCCACCAGCGTCGGCGCTGCCGGTATAGCGCAAGACCATTCCTTCATCGCCTACAACAAACAGTTCGCCGGATCCGGTCCATCCGGACCACAGCACATCGCCATCACCGGCACCCACCTCCGGTACCCGGCGCCAGGGCGCCCGACCGGGTGCGGCAGCATCCTCTGCTCCCAACAACTGGCGAAAAAACCGACGGCGATCAGGTGTACGAGTTTCAGTCATGACAACACTCTTAAAGATTCCAACTGTTTACGCAGTTCTTCGCGTTCCTCCGGGGGAACCGAGTTCAGGGCCTGCTGCAGTTCTTCACTGTCCAGCCCTGCCTGTGTGAGGCCCTCCAGAGAATGTTTTGCCGCTTCAGCAAAGCTGGCCCGGCCTTGGGCCTCACATGCGGCAATGGCCGGTGCAAACGCCAAGGCTTCCGGACCCTCGGGATCGGTTACCACAATAGGCGCACCTGTGTCAGAGCCACTGGAAAGCGCCGGCGATAACGGAATTTGTGCCACTGAATTTACGTCCGCAGACTCCAGGGCTTTCGCCAGATGGTTTCGGGGGAAGACATGGAAATGGCCGCTGCAATGGGGGCAGGTAACACCTGCCATGTTTTCCACCACGCCAATCAGTGGCAGGCCCCGCTCCTGGCAGAAACGCACAGCTTTCAGGCTGTCCATCAGGGCAACCTCCTGTGGTGTCGTTGCCAGCAATGCCGCTACATCATGGCCTTCCAGCATGTCTGCCAGAGTGATCAGTTCGTTGCCTGTGCCCGGTGGCATATCAATCACCAGGAAATCCAGAGGCCCCCAGTCAAACGAGCCGATCAGGTGATGCATGAAGTCGTGTTTGTAAGCATCCCGCCAGACAATGGGCGTGTCGTCATGCTCCATCATGAAGCCCAGAGAGCCGACCTTTACCGGGTGTTCCAGTCCGTCGTATTCAAATGCCTTGGGTGGCAGCCCCTTTTTGCTCAAGCGGATGCGCTCACCCACAAAACCGAAAAAGCGGCTCTGGTTGGGGCCATGAATATCAGCATCGGCTACACCAACCCGGTAGCCCTGAGCCGCCAAGCCTGCGGCTACGTTCGCTGACACTGTGCTTTTACCCACACCGCCCTTGTTGGCCATGACCATGATGATCTGACCAATCTCTGCCAGCCGGGACTCGATCAGTTTTTTTTCATGCTGGCCCTTATCGAGCCGGCACTGAGCTTCCTCGGGGCAGAACTGACAGGCATGTCCACGGCCGCAGTCTTCCGGCACCAATGCCAGAGGGTCGCGGCCGGGAAAGTGGGAAACCGACATAGTGGCTCCTTATTTAGCAGTATCGCTGTCCAGACTTGTGTCCAGCAGGATCCAGGTGTGCGTCACGCGTTTGTTACCATCGCGTTCGTTATCATTACCCTGCCAGACAGCAAAGCCCATGGGTACCGTGTCGCGGTCAAAATCAACATTATGCTCCCCTTCGGAGTCAAATGGCCGCGACATTACCACCTGCCACTCGCTGGCACTGGGTACCGAGTCCGGGAAATAGGCACTGGCACCCGTGATATTCTGTTGCGGCAGGCTGGTGGTACTGCCAAAGCCGCCTGCGGCCAGGTTTTCCACCTCCTCAGTATCCGCACGCCAATACCAGATATTGACGGGATTATCTTCACCGGTCCCCATCATATAGGACGTATCTGCATCATTCAGGGCGAACTGTACCGCAACGCCATCGCGGAAACTGTCCACACCTGTGCCTCTGTTCTCTGTGGCATCCTTCCAGAACATCCGGAGATAGAAACGCTCATCTGACCGTGCCACCTGAAAATACAGGTGCTTCCCACGGGTAGCGCCATCTTCAAACCGCAGGCTTACTGACTGATGCACCGGCGGTGCCGGCAGCAGGTTGGTACTGTACACAGGCAGGCGATCCCAGATCAGGTCGTCCGGATCATTCTGGGTACGCAAATAAATATTTTCAGGAATACGGGACACTTTCACCGTATCCCAGGCTTCAACTTCCTGAACGTTCGGGTTTACTTCTTCGTGATCTGCAAACACAGACACGCTTGTAACGGAAAGCGCCGCAAGTGTGAGTGCACCGGCCAGGTGGCGGGTTAAACGGCCGCTTACAATGTGTGTTGGTGTCATCGCTTGGTTCCTCGGCTAGTCGGTTACACTCAGCCCCACATAGGCTGACTGGCAGACTCGGGCTTGGCTTTTCTATCACCCGGGCGGGGGCTGGGGCCCACCTGGCGCTCCAGTGCCAGTTGCTGGAAGTGTGTCCAGTCCGGCAAAGTTTCCACAAGGTGTGCCAGATTCGGGTCCAGTCCATACTGGCTCGCCTTGGCGTAGCTCGCCCGTATCGCGGTCAGAAGCGGTACCAGGTAGCGCGCCAGAAAGTCCCGTTGTGCGCGGCGGTACGGTGCTGCATCGCGGTTGTGCTCCAGTGCCTGGGCTTCCAGGTGGCAGAGCAGCGCACAAAACTCGAGCATGGCCAACACGTGGTCCGGCTCATCTTTGTGGCCTTCATCCGCCACCGCTGCAGTCAGGTCAAAGTGGGTGTAGAACGCCTGCACGTTCAACATATAGTTACCCGGCGTCTCCCCGCCAATGAGTTTCTCGTAGGCGCTGGCAACCAGCGGTACACGGGGTTTTCCCCGTTTACCGTGAACAAAGGTTGCCATGTAGCCTACTTCCAGATCACTCAGGCTGGGGCTGACCTCCAGATCAGGCCAGGGAGCATTTCCCAGGGCCTGCCAGGCGTTGTTGAAAGCCTGCTGAAGGCGCCCGTCGGCCAGTGCTTCCCAGGTTTCTTCCAGCGGGTAACCAAGGGCCACGGCCGCAAGGCGATATATGGCACCTCGGGCGTCGGTACGTTCAAGCTCATGCTGCCGGGCAGCAGGCGCTGGGGACTGTGTCATAGCCTACCTCCGGGTCTTAACTCAGCTTGAACATTTCAGCGTGTTTATAGCCGATCAGTATATCCATCAGCTCACTGTCCCTGCCCTCGGCTTTCGCCTGGCGCTCCTGCTCCAGCGTGTCCAGCACCTCACCTACCCGGGGGCCAAACAGACTTTCCAGGTACGACTGGGGAATGCGGGGCTCATCCAGCTGTTCCCCGTTTTCTCCCAGTTTGGGGGGAGACGTCGGCGGTACATAGAATACGTTGGGCTCAGTGCCCCACTCCGCGTGCAGAGGCAGAGCCACTTTATACTTCTCCACCAGCTGGTGAATGGGCCCCTCTTCGTCATCACGGTAGCCAATCCAGCGAATGCGTCCCACGCATTGCTGGGCACAGGCCGTGGGCAGACCTTTCTCGATCCGGGGATAGCAGAAAATGCACTTCTCGGATTTTGAAATCTCTTCGTTGAAATAGATCTTCTTGTACGGGCAGGCGTTAACGCAGTAACGGTAGCCACGGCAGCGTTCCTGATCCACCAGCACAATGCCATCTTCCTGGCGTTTGTAGATGGCGTTACGGGTACAGGCCGCCAGACACGCCGGGTTGGAGCAATGGTTGCACAGACGCGGCAGATAGAAGTAATAGCTGTTCGGGTAGTCACCCTCGCCTTCATCTTCGTCCCAGTTCGCGCCCCAGGTTGGCTTCACATTGGGACGCAGCCACGGGTCGGTGCCCGTCATCAGCGCGTCTTCGTAGTTGTATTCCCAAGGTATGCCATAGTCTTCCTGGCTGGGCTGGCGCCCCAGGCGCAGAGCGCCGTCGGCGTCAAAACCACCGCCCATGTTTTCATAGTCCCGCGGGTAACCTTTACCGGGCTGGCTTTCCACGTTGTTCCAGTACATGAACTCGCGGCCGTTGCGGTTGGTCCACATCAGTTTGCAAGCTGCGGTACAGGTCTGGCAGCCGATGCACTTGTTCAGGTCCATGACCATGCTGAGTTGGCGTTTAACCGTCATAATAATGTCCTCTTACACGGCTCGTGGGTCGTTGATGTCTTCAGGCCTGGCCAGTTCTATGTCGTAGCAGCTTTCATGGATATGCTGGTTGGCATTCCACTTGGCGTATATGAACTGAAGATGTCCCCAGCCTCCGACCAGCTCCAGTGGTTGCAGGAAGACGGCGTTGGACATGTTCATATTCTTGCGCTGAATATACTGGTGTGGCTCCCAGCCGTGCTCCATCATGATCGAGTGTACCGGGATACTGGGATAGAACTTGGCCTGGGCGAAAAACTCGCCAATGGCGTTGAACATCCGTACACGGTCACCGTCTTTGATCCCCCGCTCTTCTGCCAGCTTGGGGTTGATGTAGATATTCGGCTCGCCCCGCTGCAACCGCAGCAGATACTTGTTACTGCGCCAGTTGGAGTGGATACCCCAGCGGGCATGGGGCGAGTAAAAGTTCAGTGGGTAGTTGGACGCCTCTGGCCCTGCGTGCAGGCGCGCTGTAGGCACAGTAGACTCGAGCTTTTGAAACCGTGGGTGGTCGACGTAAAACGTGATCCGACCGGTCAGGGTTTCGTAGGGCTTCTTGCCATCCGTCTGCGCTGTAAACGGGTTATAAGGCTCGTCCGGCTTCAGCGGCTGGTTCAGGCCAGCGTGCTCGTTCATCACGATGAAGCCTTTTTCTGCGGCTTCTTCCAGAGTTACACCGCCAAATTCCGGTGAGTCCTCAATGATGTGTTTGAGCACATCGTAATCTGTATTCAGCGTACCCTGGCGGGTGAAGTCATCGTGAATGGTGTGCAGATCACGGGTCACTTCGCCGTCGGGAATCGGACCAACCTCACGGGCAATGGCACGTTCCTGAATCTTTTTGGTCAACAGCGCCATGATGTCCCAGTCCGGCTTGGACTCACCCACAGGCTCTACGGAGCGGGTAAATACGTTGGCAAACCGGTGATACCCCTGGGTACGGATATCCCAGGCTTCATAATGGCTGGCGGCAGGCAGAATATAGTCAGCCCACTCGGCCGTGGAGTCCATGCGCACGTTAATGTTTACATACAGCTCTTCAGCCTGGCGCAGGTGCTCCTCGCGGTATTTCTTACTCATCTTGTTGCGGCGGAAGGTGTTATCCGCAATTGAGATCATGCCTTTGATTTCGCCATAGTACGGCATCCAGCCCTCATCCAGCGACTCCTGCATCATCTCTTCCATCTCATCAAGATCGAAGCCGACACGTTCTTTTAATTTCTTGTTGTCGAAATGCTTACGGGCACCTTCCATCATGCCGCCACGCAGGAACTCGCCCAGACCGCCAGCTTCGTAACGGGCCGATTTTTTACCCTCGAAGCTGCCCAGCTCAGTCCAGCGCGGATGGTTCCAGACCACCCAGGAGGTGTCCAGCCCACCGGTACGACCACCATGGCCGGTTAGGGCCAGTGTCAATGCGTAGCCCCAGCAGGTATACAAGCAGTTGGAGTAGCTTGAGGTAATGTACCCCAGCATGATGATGGCTTTTTTCGACTTCGCCAGCAGGCGCGCTTCCTGGCGTACCATATCCGGATGAATATTGGTGTGCTGCTGAGTCTTTTCCGGTGTGTATTTCGCGGCTTCCTGTTTCACCTGTTCAAAGACCGTGGTGACCTTGATCCCCTGCTCTACGGTGAAGGTACCTTCAAGGGCCGGATCCACATCGCCAAGCTTCAGGGTTTTGTCATCGTCACCCATGGAGCCTTTGGCTTTGACGGCTTTATTGGTATTCAGATCCCAGTGGTAGAACACCTCATCCGATCCACCTTCCACCAGGTCCGATTCCCGCAGCAGCTTTCCGTTATCCCTGCGTACCAGCATAGGCAGGTCAGTCTGCTCTTTCATGAAATCCGGTTTGAACAGATTTTCTTCAATAATGACATTCACAAAGGACATGGCCAGGAAAGGATCAGATCCCTGGTTTATGGGCATCCAGAGGTCAGTGTGAATGGCACTGGGGTTATAGTCCGGTGACGTGCTGGTGATACGCGCACCGTTGTACTTGGCCTCCCAGATATAGTGCGCGTCGGGAATGCGGGTAGCGTTGGGGTTGATCATGCCGAGCATGATGTAATCGGCATCGAACCAGGCATCCGAGGTAAAGCTTTCCAGTGGGTTGCCATAAGCCAGATGGGCACCGGTCAACAGATCCCCTACCACGGTAAAGCCATCAAGCTGGATACCGCCAACCAGAGACGCAAAGCGGTTGGGGCCTGACTGGCGCACCATGGTCTGGTTACCGGAGCCCTGGTGGGTTTTCAGTTTACCCGGACCGTACTTGACAAAAATATCGATGATTTTGTCGGCTATCTCTTCCGTGGCCTGATCCCAGGAAATCCGCTGCCACTTGCCTTCGCCACGCTCACCGGCACGCTTGAGCGGGTAGCGCAGGCGATCCGCTTCGTACATGGACGTGGAGTGAATGGCGCCCTTCTGACAGCCCCGGGGGTTAGCATCGGGCACATTCGGATTTACCTGGGGATACTTGGCAATCTGTTCTTCACGGATAACAATGCCGTCTTTAACGTACACGTTCCAGGCACAGTTACCCATACAGTTTATGCAGTGTGCCGCATGGCCGACACTGTCCCAGGCCCACTCATTCCGGTACAAGTCTTCCCAGTCCCGGTACGGGTACTCTGTGGCCAGAGTGTCTTCAATTGGCTGCAGCCGGTTCAATGCCCAGACGTTGCCACTCAGCATGGCACCTGTGCCAGTTGCTCCCAACCCCTTGAGGAAATCGCGGCGCTTCAGCTTCCACATTCCCATGTCTCTCTCCTCATCAACAATTGCCGTTATACTGCCTGCTCAAACCGGCAGCGGCTTCTAATGCTTGCTAAACTAACATAGGTCAAGAATTTACCGATGTCGTAAAATACCTATTTCCCGGGTTTGCGGGCCTGCTTTTGATGTGCGTCAATAACGCCTCAGGAGGCGACCTCTGGATCTTGCGCCCGCGCATCTGTTAACGCCTAATTTACACATTCTGAACATGCCTGAATACTGATAATACCGGCCGGTAATGGAGATAATATGAAAACAGCACATGTTGGATTTATGGCTATGGCAATTGCTTTGGGAACCGCCGGGGCACCGGCCTTGGCAGCCGATGCCCCGGCAACGGATCAGATTGCGGTTTGTGCAGCCTGCCACGGTGTGGATGGGCAATCCAGCGCTCCGATTTACCCTAACCTTGCAGGCCAGTCGGCGGCGTACATGGAGATGGCCCTGAAAGCCTACCGTGCCGGCGAGCGGGAAGGAGGCATGTCGGCGGTTATGACTCCACAGGCTGCGAATCTGTCAGACCAGGAAATTAACGACCTGTCTGCCTATTACAGCAAGCAGTAAAGCTGCCTGCCGGATTGCCTGCAAATCGTGCTACTTATGATTGCAAAAGGTACCGGGCATGGAAGCTCAGGTGCTGCTCAATAAAGCTGGCGATAAAGTAATAGCTGTGGTCGTAACCCTCATGACGGTTCAGTTCCAGCGGGTAGCCACTTTGCCTGGCAGCTGCCTCCAGCGCCTCCGGCTTGAGCTGCTCTTCCAGGAAATTATCCGCCTCTCCCTGGTCTACCAGGGCGGGTACAAATTTGCTGGTTTCCTGCATCAGCAGGCTGGCGTCGTATTGCGCCCAGTCTGAGGTGTCGTTCCCCAGGTAAGCCGAAAACGCCTTTTTGCCCCAGGGACAGTTGACTGGATTGCTGACCGGACTGAATGCGGATACCGACTGATACCGCTCCGGGTTACGCAATGCCAGCACCAGAGCCCCGTGCCCACCCATGGAATGGCCGGACACCGAACGCACATCACTTACCGGAAACCGCTCTTCAATCAGCGCCGGCAGCTCGTTCAGTACATAATCGTACATACGGTAGTGCCGGCTCCAGGGTGCCTGGGTCGCATTTACGTAGAAGCCTGCGCCCTTACCCAGGTCATAGGCATCATCATCGGCTACCTCATCACCGCGGGGGCTGGTATCCGGAGCAATGATAGCGATACCAAGCTCTGCTGCCATTCGATGAGCACCTGCTTTTTGCATGAAGTTTTCATCGGTACACGTCAGTCCAGACAACCAGTACAGAGCGGGTACTTTCTCGCCATTGGACGCCAGGGGCGGCAGATAGATCGCAAAACGCATGCTGCAGTTCAATGTTTCAGAATAATGGCTGTACTGCTTGTGCCAGCCACCGAAGCTCTTATTGCTACTTAAATTTTCAATAGTCATCGGAACCTCTCAGTTACGCAGCAGCCGGCTCTTGGGGCCGGCTGCTTTAAAATTACTTATTAAAATGAATGACGGAACGAATACTCTTGCCTTCGTGCATCAGGTCAAACGCTTTGTTGATGTCATTAAGCCCCATGGTGTGGGTAATGAAGTCGTCAAGCCTGAACTCGCCCTGCATGTAGCGTTCAACAAGGCCTGGCAACTCGGTACGACCCTTCACACCACCAAACGCTGAGCCTTTCCAGACCCGCCCGGTAACCAGCTGGAAGGGGCGGGTGGAGATTTCCTGGCCGGCACCGGCAACACCGATAATCACCGACTCTCCCCAGCCTTTGTGGCAACACTCCAGCGCAGAACGCATGACATCTACGTTGCCAATGCATTCAAAGGAGTAGTCGACGCCACCATCGGTCAGTTCCGTAATTACCTCTTGTATAGGCTTGTCGTAGTCATTCGGGTTAATGCAGTCAGTAGCACCCAGCTGTCGGGCAAGCTCGAATTTGCTCTCGTTGATATCAATCGCAATTATCCGACTGGCTTTTGCCATGGTGGCGCCGATCACTGCAGACAGACCAATCCCGCCCATACCAAAGATGGCAACCGTGTCGCCCTCTTCTACTTTGGCGGTATTCATCACCGCACCCATGCCGGTGGTTACACCACAGCCCAGCAGGCAGACCTCTTCCAGAGGCGCTTCCTTGCTGACCTTCGCCAGTGCAATTTCAGGCAACACGGTGTACTCAGAGAAGGTTGAGCACCCCATGTAATGCAGAATCGGCTCGCCGTTCAGGGAAAAACGACTGGTTCCGTCGGGCATCAGGCCTTTGCCCTGGGTGTCACGTATTTTCTGGCAGAGGTTGGTCTTGCCGGATACGCAGAGTTTGCATTCGCCACACTCGGGCGTATACAGAGGAATAACATGGTCCCCCACCTGCAGGCCGGTTACTCCTTCACCCACAGATTCCACAATGCCACCGCCTTCATGGCCCATGATTGCCGGAAAGTTGCCTTCCGGATCTTCACCCGACAAGGTGTAGGCATCTGTATGGCACACACCGCTGGCCACCACACGGATGCGCACTTCACCCGCCTGCGGTGGCATAACATCCACCTCTTCAATAGACAGTGGCTGGTTCGGGGCCCAGGCGACCGCTGCCCGGGATTTGATGGATTGAGTCATATGGCACTCCAAGGGTTTCAGGGCTTGGGCAGAGGCTTCTGCCATGTTGGTCACACCATTGTATTATTGTTCTTTTGACAGATAATCCACCGAAACATCAATTCACTGTTACTGTAGAGTAATAATAGTCAGCCATTACTCTACTTTTATGCAGGGCCTCGCGTATGTATCTCTGGGAAGGCGTCAATGAGTTTGTTGCGGTTGCGGAAGCCGAGAGCTTTACCTCCGCGGCCCGAAGACTGGGTATTTCCACTGCTCAGGTAAGCCGTCAGGTGAGCGCACTGGAATCCCGGCTTTCCACCAAACTGTTTTATCGCACCACGCGCAAGGTGTCGGTTACCGAAGCCGGGCAAATCTATTACCAACACTGCCGGCAGGTGCTTGATGGGCTGGAAGAAGCCGAACGTGCCATGACCAACCTGCAGCTTATCCCCAAAGGCAGATTGCGATTAACCGCGCCCGTTACCTATGGGGAAAAAATCATTGCGCCGCTGGTCAACGACTTTGTGCTGCGTTACCCGGAACTGGAGGTGCAGCTGAACCTGACAAACCAGAAACTGGACCTGGTAGGCGGTGGCTATGATCTGGCCATCCGGCTGGGCAAACTGGAAGACTCCACCATGATGGCCCGGCGTTTGTCGTCACGAACCCTGTATGCCTGTGCATCGCCCGCTTACCTTTCAACGTATGGTGAGCCTTATTCACTCTCCGAACTGGAACAGCATAACTGCCTTCAGGGCAATCTCGATTACTGGCGGTTTCAGGAGCAAGGCAAGCCCCATAATATCCGGGTGAAAGGCAATATGAAGTGCGACAGCGGCTGGGCACTTCTGGATGCAGCGCTGAAAGGAATCGGCATTGTGCAACTACCAGATTACTACGTACAGCCGTCGCTGGCCTCCGGCAGGCTGGTCAGTTTACTGGAGCATTATCAGGAAGCGGATGACGGTATCTGGGCGGTTTACCCTCATAACCGTCATCTGACGACAAAGGTACGGATGCTGCTGGATTTTTTCAGTGAGTCACTGGCCAGGTAGTGTAGCTGGGGCCGCCTCATAGCCCCTTCATATTAGCCTTAGCTATAGCAACATCACACCCTAAACAGATTCGTTCTCATTTAAACGACGTTGACGCACAACAGCGTTGTGCGTAAAATAAATAAAAAATGATCAGACAATTATGGCTGTTGAATTCAGGGATGCGTGGCTGGAAGCTTTCTACGAGCAAGACCAGAGCCATAAGAAAATACCCAGCACCATTGAAGGTGCCCTGTTCAGGAAGATCCAGATTCTTGATGCCGCAACGCAGGAGTCAGACTTGAGGGTTCCGCCGGGTAACCGGTTTGAACATTTGCAGGGAAACCTGTCTGGATGGTGTTCCATCCGGGTAAACAAACAGTATCGCCTGATCTTTCGCTGGGAAGACAGTACCGCCCTGGATGCGTACCTGGATCCGCACGCTTACAAGGGTTAGTGGAGGTTATAGTTATGAGAACTACAAAACGTCGTCCGGTGACCGTGGGCCAAATGCTGGTTACAGAGTTCCTGGAACCGATGAACATTGAAATCAGTGAGCTTGCCGAAGCCATGGGTGTGCACAGGAATACCCTCAGTCGGATTGTTCACGACAAAGGCACCCTGACCGCGCCTATGGCCATCAAGCTGGCAGCGGCTTTGGGAAACACACCGGAATTCTGGCTGAACATTCAGCACGCGGTTGAGTTGTGGGACGTTCGTCATCGGGCCTATGAGCACGAAGCCAAGAACGTGAAACCTGTAAAACCTCACGTTCTGCCTATGAAGCAAGCCTGAAAAAAAACTCGGCTCGGAGGATGATTAATCCTCAGATCTCGCATTTAAAACGTCATTCCTGACCAGAAAATCCTCCAGATTTTTTCCTGGAACAGCCTCACCCGTTACAGGTTCAATGGTAGCCAAGCCTTCAGCTATAAAGCGCTTGATGAGCTGTGCTGAGGTAATCCCCAAGTCTGCTGCTATTCGTTCAATCCTATCCGGTGCTGTCTCACGTTCACTAAAACAAATAACGAACTGTTTCATCAGTAACTCACCAATATCAGTAATAGTAGCCCGGCCACGGTGGTTCCGGGCCATCCAGAATAGCATCAGACACCGCTATCAACGGGTCAATGCAGTCTGCTTTGATCCGCGCCCAGTTAATCCAGTCCAGGAGTTCCTCGTTGAGCTCCCCATTCCTGATCGCAGACTGTTCTACCGCGTCGATATACTGTCGTAGCTGTTCAGCTTCCCGCCACTGCGCGGCGTTCGCCTTAAGCTTTTCAATTTGCTGCAGCTCCTGTTTTCGAAGCTCAACCTGGCGATCGTGTTTATCTTTTGCTTTCTGCCATGCCACACGTCTGCGTTCTTGTTCCTCTGTGCGGATACGCTCCTCTTCTATCAAGTCCAATGCGCCGGCAACCACTTGGTGTAGCCTTTGCTCCAGCGAGGTCTTGGGCGTATCCCCCCAACTTCTGGAAGGATAGCCGCCGATTGAAATTCTCAGTTTCCCGGTTGGGTGGTAGTCGTAGTCAGGCGGCCTTGGGTAGTCGTGCCCGGCTCCCCAGCGATGCGGAGAACGTTGCCAGCGCTCAATTGCCTTTTTCTCTGCTGCAGAGACCTTATGCTTGGTCCTGGCGACATGTTCGCTAATGGCTATGGTCAAAGAGGTTTCGTTCAGACCAATCAGCGTGCGACTCTTCTCACGATCCACCCAAACCTTCATGCCCTGACGTTCAAGTGCTTTTATCAGTGCGTCGCCTATAAACAGTGCGCGATCGATGGCATCCCGAGTCACTTCGAAATCGAATATTTCCCCCGGCGCTGAACGCAGGCCTTTGTAGTTGTCCCAGCCGGTCTTTCGTCTCAGTCGCTTGGATGCTTTCGTTATCAAGGGATGCGGTGATTCAAGCGATTCTGGTACATCAACAACACCTATACGCTCTTGGGCAGTGGTCGCCTTTTTCCGCGAGGCATCGGGATTGTCGGGGTTATAGGTGCGTGATCGGGTGAGCGGTAGGGAGTAATTTTCAAATTCCTTGGCAGTAGGAAGCGGAATCTTTTTCGGTGAGTGTCCGGCGTTAATTTTTGCCCAGTACCCCCGTGGCGGCAAAGGTATCTTGTGTTTTCGACAAATTTTTCCCAGTGCCACACCGGATATTCCATAGCGCGGTGCAACTCTGGTGACGGGCTCTGCCCATACCTCTTCGTAAAGTGATTCCCGAGTAATTGCGGCGACGCTTTCCATCGATAACCTCTGTTGAGCAAAAGTGCCATTTCTTTTACAGCCAAATATAGACTGGCCTGGATAACTTATTACCGCATTCGAAGCCCAACTTTGTACCATCAGTACAAACTATTGATTTATATATATTATTTCCAATTTATCTCTTGCATATTCTCAACCTCATGAGAATATTTAATAAAAGCAGGAGGACATCATGAAAAGATTAGCACCCTTAACGACAACAATATTGGCAGCTGCCTTGGCTGGCTGTGCGTCCACGCCACGGGCTTACGATGCTGAGCAATCTCGGGCTTTAAATCTAGCAAGAGCCGGTGGTATCTACGACATGGATTTGCGGGACTCTGAGGACGGCACCCGCTCCTACAGTAAAGGGATATTGGGGCCATTACTGGACTTCGCCAGCTTGGCGACTTCATTCGATGCTCCGCTCCGACACCTTTCCGGCACCCAGACGTTTGTGTTCAACGCCACCGATATTATGATGACTCCCGACAAACCTTCGGCAAGACCCAGTCTTATGGGTTGGATGCCTGCGTCGAAGGTTACCTCGGAGGACCAGGCGTATGAGCAGTATGTAGAACTGGTAGACCAGGCCATCCAGCAAGTGGCCAAGGATATGGCGTTGGATGCCACCAAGCTTAGCAATGTGACGACGCCAGATATTGACGGCCACCCGCTGATGCTTTGGTCTGTTGAAAGCGCTGAGTACGGGTGTGATGCAGGCCAATGTGTGGTTGCCTACAACATCAAAACTCCGGTTTACTGGAAAACACCCACCTATATAAAAGGTGGTGAGCCTGAAAGCTACAACATCGCGGCCAATCACTCAAAAAAATACTCTCGCCTGGTTTTCCGGCAAGCCGGTGACCAACCCGGTTTCCCTGTGGATAAGTTCTATCGCGCAATCAGCGGTGCCCTGCCACCCTGGATGGTGATGTATTTCCCACCGGGCTTCGTCATTCAAGAAGGCGAGCCACTGTCGTACCCGGTGATGTACGAACAAGGACAGCAGCTGATGTTCAAGGAGCCCAATCATGAGTGAGTGGCACGATGAACTTGAGCTCGCACTGTTATTGCTAGAGGATGCCAGAATCGACAGCGATTGCATGACCTTTGTGATCAGTAGCATCCTGAGTAAGCACCATATCTTCCACTAGTGCCGGATCGGATACGTCGAAGACCGAGCCACCCGCATGATCACCTCCGCTCACTGTTGGATTGAATTCGAACAGGGCTGGTGTATCGATCTGCGACTCAGGCATTGGCTGGGCTATGAGGATGATCTCCCCCACGGTGTCTTCCAGCCATCCGACTATCCGCGAATTCGCTACCACGGCACGGCGTTACTGGTTCCAGACTTTGACTTGGAAGACCTAGCAGCGATGACAGACGACATCTACAACAAAGTAAAACTGCCATGGCTGCCCGAACAATTCCGAGCCGCCTGACAATGGAGAAAACTTGCATTTTCCAAGGTTCTGGTAGCGTCGAAGTAAAGTGTTACCGGGGAGTCTAAGCATGGACAAGATTTATAGCAGCAGCGCTTGTCTGTATCGGCATTGCTGAGATCGTTTTCAGGGGCGCTAGCGCTTCGCTTTTTGCGTGGTATCTATTGGTGGTGACACTTTTCATTCGCTTTATTCTGGCTGCTGTCGATACTTATAGAGCGGCCTTTCAATATATCCGCGACTATAGCTTTGGATTACTTGTGATCGCCGACGCTGAAGGTATCGAGGCGAACCATGTTCCTTTCCATTTGAGCAGTGATGGCGATGGCTCACTCGGCACATTGCGGTGTCATCTGGCTGTCCATGTCCAAGGCCGTGGCCGCGTTATACAGGATCCCGTTTGGCTCAAGGATCACCTGTGCCGGTTAACAGCTCAGCACGAAAGAGGTCGAGCGCAGCCTTGGGCTGTAGATGACGCGCCAGCGGATTTCACTGATCGTTTGATGAAAGCTATCGTTGGAATCGAGATCAGGATCGAGCATTTGACGGGAAAGTTGAAGGCCAGTCAAAATCAGCCTGAGAGTAACCGATACGGTGTCAAAACTGGCTTGGAAAGCGAGGGGACGCCAACGGCTAAGGCGATGTCCGCATTCATACGCTAAGCTGGGATGCTAATTATTGTCTCAGGTTTTGGTACTTAAGCACACGACGGGCCAGTACCGTACAAAAAGAACAAGACACAAGATGAATGCCTGAGTCATCGCAATACATATGATCACTCCACTCCAACCCCATATCGCAAATACGTAAGCGGCGAGACTTGCACCAAGAGCGCCGCCCAGATAGTAGAAAGAGAGGTATATTCCGGTTGCCACCCCGGCGGGCACGAGGCGGGAGTTGTTTAACAGTTGAGTCGTCACTGTCTGGAACATGTAGGTTCCCGCGGCGAACAGCGCAACGCCAATAATAATGGACATGCCGGTTTCGCCGATAATCCAAAGCGAAACCCAGATCAACAAAATTAGTGAAGCGGTGATTACCGCTTCGGTCGCGTAGCGTCGGAAAAAACGCGCGCCAAGAACGAAAAACAGGGCTGGTAGGCATGCCAGATAGAGCGTTCCAATCCGCTCGGAATCCCAAAAATAGGGCTCTTGAGACAGCCAGAGACCAAGTACCGTGAAGACCGCACTTTGTGTGAAGAGCAACGCAAATCCCGCAAGATATGCAACGAGCAGCGTGCTGTCGGAAAACGCTCGTTTCGCATATGCCATTGGGGATTGATGCCGCTCCAGGCCGCCCGCTGATTCAGCACCGGACGCATTCAGCAAAAAGTGAATGGCTATTGCAGACAGCGCCATGAGGCATGCGGAGCTTAGGAACCCCAGCTCCCAGCCGATTGCATCAACGGACCAGCCAGGATACAACCGGCTGAAGGTGCTGCCCACAATCGTTCCGGTCACGTACAGTGGCACGAAACGCCCTGGTTGAGTTGAGACCAGGTTCATGGTTGATGTCAAAAGAAATGGAATGACAACGCCCTGAGCAAACCGAACAACGAAAAGCAAATATTGATTTGTAGTCCATGCGATCGAGGCATTAAATGCCGCTAATGCCAGGAAACCAAATACCAGGACCGTTGAAGCATTGGAGTGTCTTGTCGCTGCGCCAGTTATCGGTGCAGTGATCATCATTCCCAGAAGCGATGCCATGTTTAACCAACCCGCTTCCGTAACGGTTGTTCCGAACCGGTCTGCCAACTGGGGAAACAATGCCTGCAGTTGGTACAGGTTAAAAAATGAGCCGATCGAACCGATCATCAAGGCGGTACGCATTGCTTACTCCGTCGCGCTGGAACGGAACAAGCTACTCACGAGCAGAGCAAAACTGAATGTCGGATTTGATATCGCAGTGATACATGACCTGACAGAGTGCCCGGGCAGGAATCCGAGAATTCTCACCTCAAAGGAGGGATGAAATGGTCGAGCTAAAACAGATCAAGCACTTTGTTGCAGTTGCAGAGGAGCTTAACTTCCGGAAAGCTGCCGAACGATTGCATATTACCCAGCCGCCGCTGAGCCAAAGCATCAAAAAGCTGGAGGACACATTGGACGTTACACTTTTTGAGCGAAGCACCCGGGGCGTGCACCTCACGAAGGCAGGCGAAGCCTTTCTTGGGGAAAGCCTGAAAATACTCGGTGCAGCCCACCGAAGCGTCAATGTTGCGCGGCAAGCTGCATACGGTGAGGTAGGCACATTGCGGGTCGGTTATTCGGCAAGCGCCATCTTCTCCAAAACACTCACTTCAGCCCTGGCTGATTTACTCTCAGATCGCCCGATGCTCAATCTGGAGTTACACGAAGGGAATGCCCTCTTTCATATCGCTTCGCTGAAAGCTGGCAAGCTTGATGCTGCGGTTCTCCGCGCAGATCTGGACGAAGACGCCCTGTCTGGCTTATCAGTTTCCAGGTTAGGAAATGAGCCGCTGTTTGTGATTCTGAACCCGGGCCACAGGCTACAGGAAAAATCATCAATCAGTTTCAGGGAGCTCGCTGGAGAGCGACTTTTGCTTCAACCGGCAACCCAAAGAACGTTCCTGAGGCGGCAAGTGGAATCATTAGCCGACAAAACAGGAGTTTCTCTCAGTCGTATTTTGGAGGTGCCAGATATCGGAAGCACACTGTGCTTTGTTGGGGCGGGCATTGGGATCACGATCCTCCCTTCCAGCGTCGCGTCAATGGCTCAAGGGCTAATTACTGTGCCGCTTACCGACGAGGGCTTCTCTCAACCCCTAATACTCGCATACAAGGCGGGCAACCCGCTGAGTAATCAGCTCAAAAATTTCGTCAACTCGCATTAGCCCAAAGGATTCTGCAAGAATTAACCACTCTTACGCCAACCGCAAGTGCCTTGTCTGCAACAATGCCATAGACCAAGCACTAAAATGCGTTTTTGGTGCTGGTACACACCAGAAAAAGACGCGATTGCGACTGTCTCTAAATGTGCCGTTTCACGAGTTGAAGAACCCGAAAGATGTGGCCCCTGATGTAACGAACCTCGGGCGCTGATTGGACAGTCTGAACAGAGCGCCGGCAATTGGGACGAAACTAATGGTTTGGAGCACTTTCCAATCGCTACACATACCTATCTGATTTGGATAACTGATGCCCCATTCCATAAGTTTGCAAAAGGCGGCTCCTGGAGATGGCTGTCCCCCCTGCGTTATTAATCTGGATAAGTTGCCGCTGGAATCCCAGTGCGTAACTTCTGCAATTTCACAGCTGAATCGGTAAGGTCAAGATATTGCAGCGAGTTCCCGGCATTCGGCTTTGGTTAATGCCGAAAGCCTCCCATGAATCGTTTTTCGACTTGCTCAAAGAAGAGGGGACAAAACGGATCAAACTGCCTGTAAAGAAATAAAATAAATTTAGATATAAAACAACGACTTATTTGTATTTAATTGGATACTTTTCGATATTTTTGAGTGTTTTACTTCCCAATACAAAACGACCCGAAAATTTTGCCAAGCAATTCATCCGGCGTGATGTGTCCGGTAATCTCCCCCAGAGCATCCTGGGCTGCCCTCAGATCCTCTGCCAGTAACTCTCCGGCACCGTAGCCTTCCAGTTGTGCCTGGCCCTGAAGGAGGAAGCTGTGTGCCTGTTCCAGGGCATCCAGGTGCCGGCGCCGGGCGAGAAAACCGCCTTCCGTAGTACTGGCAAAGCCCATGCACTGTTTCAGGTGATCCCGAAGCGTATCCAGACCTTCAGCAGACTTTGCCGCAAGTCGTATAACCGGCGCCTGATCCGATGGCACGTCTGTAAGCCCCGGGGTTTCGCCACTGAGATCCACTTTATTACGGATCACCGTCACGGGAGCCGCCTCGGGTAGCTGGTCGATGAAGTCCGGCCAGATTTCATGGGGCGTGGTTTTGTCTGTGGTGGTGGCATCAACGATGAGCAGTATGCGATCTGCCTGACGTATTTCTTCCCAGGCTCGGGCAATGCCGATCTGTTCAACTTCGTCCGGGCTGTCCCGCAGACCCGCCGTATCAATTATATGCAGGGGCATGCCGTCAATGTGGATATGTTCGCGCAACACATCCCGGGTGGTCCCTTCAATGGCGGTAACGATAGCCGCATCCCGGCCGGCCAGGGCATTAAGCAAGCTGGATTTACCGGCGTTCGGGCGTCCGGCAATCACCACTTTCATGCCATCGCGAAGAATGGTCCCCTGCTGGGCTTCTGCCAGGATTACCTGCAGTTGTTCCAGCAGCTCCTGCAAATCCGCGGCAACTTTGCCGTCAGCCAGAAAATCGATTTCCTCTTCCGGAAAATCGATCGCGGCTTCTACGTAAATGCGCAGATGCGTGACGGCTTCCACAAGCGACTCGATGCGCTGGGAAAACACCCCTTGCATGGAGCGTACGGCACAGCGGGCCGCCTGCTCTGAGCTGCTTTCAATCAGATCAGCAATGGCTTCAGCCTGTGCCAGGTCCAGCTTATCATTGAGAAAGGCACGCTCCGAGAACTCACCAGGGCGGGCCAGCCTGGCACCAAGCTGGCAGACTTCCCGCAACAGCAAATCGAGGATCACTGTGCCTCCGTGACCCTGGAGCTCAAACACATCTTCGCCGGTAAACGAGTGCGGGTTGGGGAAAAACAGACCAATGCCTTCGTCAATCAGAGCACCGGCCTGATCCAGAAAGGCACCGTAGTGCGCATATCTGGGCCTTGGTTCCAGACCCAGCATGGTGGTGGCAATGTGCTTTGCCAGTGGCCCGGATACCCGAATAATCCCGACCCCCGCCTGGCCAGGCGCCGTTGCGATGGCCGCAATGGTATCAGGCGCACTGAATGTTCCGGAACTATGGCTCATAAATTCTGCCTCTCACACAACCACTTTATCCACGGCTAAAAGAGTAAAGGCTCCTTAGAGGAGCCTTTACTGAGGGATTAACCTGCCACCGGGTCAACTCTTTTTGGTGGCCATTTCTGCTTCTATCTTACGGGTAATGTACCACTGCTGAGCAATGGAGAGAATGTTGTTTACCAGCCAGTACAGCACCAGACCCGCCGGGAACCAGAGGAAGAAGAAGGTAAATACCACGGGCATCAGCTTCATGATCTTGGCCTGCATCGGATCCGGCGGCGTCGGGTTCAGGCTCATTTGCAACAGCATACTTGCGCCCATAAGAATCGGCAGTATGAAGTAAGGGTCCATGACCGAGAGGTCATGTATCCAGAGAAAGAACGGCGCATGACGCAACTGCACACTTTCGAACAGAACCCAATACAGGGAAATGAACACAGGCATCTGTACCAGAATAGGCAGGCACCCGCCCAACGGGTTGATTTTTTCCTTTTTGTACAGAGCCATCATTTCCTGGGACATACGCTGGCGGTCATCGCCATACAGCTCTTTTAGCCGATTCAACTGCGGCGCAACGGCGCGCATACGTCCCATCGAGCGATAACTGGTTGCTGACAGTTTGAAAAAGACGCCCTTAACCAGAACCGTCAGCAGGATGATAGCGACACCCCAGTTGCCTACCAGGCTATGGAACCAGTCCAGAATGAGGAACAGCGGCAGTGAGATGAAGAAAAGCCAGCCAAAATCTACCGTACGGTCAAGATTAGGAGCAACGGTTTCCAGACGATCTATAATCTTGGGACCAACATAGGCGCGGGCTCCCACTTCCGTAGTCGCTCCGGGCTCGACGGTCGTCGACGGGTAAACAAAGCCCATCACGTGCAGAGATCCCCGACGTGTGGTCTGAAATTGTGCGGGCTGCTCTTTATCCGGTACCAGGGCGGTCAGGAAGTAGTGTTGCAAGAACGCCATCCAGCCATTGGTAACGGTTTTATTGATGCGCTTGTCTTCCAGATCACCAAAATCGAATTTGTTATAGGGGTCTTCCGGCGTGCTGGTTACCAGGCCCAGAAACGCTTTTATGCCTACTTTTGGCCCGGAAGAAGGATCCGGAGCCTGGTCGCGAACAATTTTACCGGTAAAGTTCGCCTGCCAGTTTGCATCGGAACGGTTATCAATCAGATAGCGGATGTCGATTTCATAGCTGTCACGGGCAAACTGATACCGTTTGGTGATTCGGACACCGGTTTCTGTGGTGTGCACCAGATCTACGGTCAGCTCATCGTCACCTTCGCGCAGCTGATAACTATCAGCGTCTGTTTCGTATACCGGAGCCTGTCCGTTTTTAGCACTGTCAGGTCCGTTCTGCCCGATAAGTCCGCTTTCCAGTACGTAGTAGCGATTCTCTGTGTTATTCAGAAGCGTCAGATTTTGTTCACTGTTGAGTGACTTGTCGTAGTCAAGCAGCTCACTGCGAACCAGATTGCCGCTTACACGGTCAATGACCAGATCCAGAACGTCTGTGCGGACGCTTATATACTGGTTCTCTATGTTGGTATCCGTCTTGTCGGAGCTGACAACAGGCTGGCCATTATCCGGCACAGAAAACTCTTCATCAGCACGGCTATTGCCAGTAGCCGGGGATTGTGAAGCATCACCCGGAGCCACCATCGCGTCTGTGTTGTCAGACGCATTTCCGGATGCCACCTGTCCGGACTCAGCTACCTGCTCCGTAGGAACCGGCTGGTGATAATCTTCGTTCCAGGCAAGCACCATCATGTAACTGACAATGGCCAGGCCGGCAAATAGTACGATGCGTTGAATATCCATAGAGTTACTGTCTGGTCTGGGTTGTTATCGGGGATTTGTCGGCCCGTGCTTGAGTGGTGTCAGGCACCGGATCATAGCCACCTTCAGCCCATGGATGACATCTCAGCAGGCGCTTTACGGAAAGGTAAATACCTTTCAGGGAGCCGTGTTGCGTAATTGCCTCCACTGCATACTGGGAACAGGTCGGATAATGACGGCAGTGACTGGCCATTAGCGGGCTGATGGCGTACTGGTAAAAGCGGATGGGAAGAAGAAGCAACTTGCGCATTAACCTGTTCCCTCACCGGCAGATACAGTGTCTGCTGGCCGAGATGGCGGTAGCTGATGGTATTTTTTAACCAGTCGTTGCCAAAGGCTGTTCAGTGAGGTCCGGATTGACTGATTATCCAGAACTGCAAGTCCCTGGCGTCCAAGAACGATGATGTCCATTCCTGGAAGATCTGGCTGGTGACGGAAAGTTTCCCGTACCTGGCGTTTTACCCGGTTTCGCTGGACGGCTAACTTCAGGTTCTTTTTCGCAAAAATGAGACCAATCCTGGCGTGACCGAGATTATTCGGCGTTGCCAGGATCAGAAAGTTTCTGTGCGGAACCTTCAGTTGTACGTCATTGAAGACTTTTCCGTAATCCACAGGCCGTAGCAGGCGATGGGATTTTGGGAAACTTAAAGCCTTCATGAGGCGAACGACTGATTACGCAGACAGACGTGCACGACCTTTCGCACGACGACGGGAAATAACCTTGCGGCCGTTGGCGGTTGCCATACGGGCACGGAATCCGTGGTTGCGCTTACGCTTCAGGACGCTTGGTTGAAACGTTCTTTTCATGGTGACGATCTCACAATTCGTGTGTTGGGTGTCCGGAAGTTGGCTGAGTAATTATTAGCCAAAACAGGAGCGGCATTCTATGCAAATTCTTTCCTGGATTCAACGTTTATCGGTAGGGGCTTATGCCAATGCTGTTTTCTGTGAGCATCGGCAATGGGTGCCGGGTGATGTGCAGTGTATGAGATAACAGTAGTAACTAGTCTCTTTAGTATTCTTTAAAGAATTCTATTACTACTGTTATTACACACCGGGTTTTCTGTGGAAAAGCGTAATTAAGTTCATATAATCAGACAATTACGACATTTATAAGGCTCAGGAAAAGTGTGGATGAGCCCTGTGGATGAAGCCATAACGGTTTGTGGATAAGTGGGTGTGCAATGAACCTCTCAAGTTATCCACTGGTAGAGGTAAGGGTTACACACAGGGTTCGAGTCGGGTTCTGCACATGGATTTGTGGGTAACTTTCAGAACTTATTTTTCTGTACACAACCGTGTATATAAGTCTGTAAGAATTTGATCTTTAAGTATATAGATTTCCACAGGGTGTTTATGAGCAGGGCCAGGCTCTTTGTACTGTCGGAGTTGGCGGGTTAGAATCAGCGGTCATCTTTCAGAATCAGACGTTGTGCGTCCGGTTCGGGAATTTTATGGGTTATCGGGAGCAGACGGTCGTGCCGAACAGTATGTGGCATCAGTGTCTTGAGGTACTCCGGGACGAGTTTCCCGCACAGCAGTTCAATACCTGGCTGAGACCCCTGCAGTCTGACCAGAGGGAAGGACAGCTTATACTGTTCGCTCCCAACCGGTTTGTTATGGACTGGGTTAATGAGAAGTATCTCAGACGAATAGAGGAAGTTCTCAAAGACCTGAATGGTGGCCAGGCGCCAAGAGTGGGGATGAAAGTCGGCTCGGCGCCGAGGGAAAGCGATCCGGTTGAGCGTTCCGAGCAGGCCCCGGAAGGCCCTCGCCCGAAAGGGGAAGAAGAGGCCGGAGGCCGGGTTACGGAAGAAGAAAAAGGCGTTGCGGCAACCGTCGGCGGGAACCGCGCTACGGCAAACAAGGCGCAAAAACCGCCTGCGACTCGCCGGTCGGTCCAGGTAGAAGGCGACATCAAGCACCAGAGCTTTCTTAACGAAGGCTTTACCTTTGATACGTTTGTAGAGGGCAAGTCCAACCAGCTTGCCCGGGCGGCGTCCATGCAGGTGGCGGAGAACCCCGGTGGGGCCTATAATCCGTTGTTTTTGTATGGCGGTGTAGGCTTGGGTAAAACCCACCTGATGCATGCTATCGGCAATGAGATTGTGCGGCGTAACCCCGGAGCGAAGGTTGCGTATCTGCGTTCCGAGCGCTTTGTTGCCGACATGGTAAAGGCGCTGCAGCTTAACGCCATCAACGAGTTCAAGCGGTATTATCGGTCAGTGGATGCGTTGCTGATTGATGACATTCAGTTTTTTGCGCGCAAAGAGCGATCACAGGAAGAGTTTTTCCACACATTTAATGCGTTGCTGGAAGGCGGACAACAGGTGATTGTGACCTGTGACCGGTTTCCGAAAGAAATCGTGGATATGGAAGAACGGCTCAAGTCCCGTTTTGGCTGGGGGCTGACGGTAATGGTTGAACCACCGGAGCTGGAAACCCGGGTCGCTATTCTGATGAAAAAAGCCGAGCAGACCAATGTCAAACTCAGCAGTGAGGCTGCTTTTTTTATTGCGCAGAAAATACGGTCAAACGTCAGAGAGCTGGAGGGTGCGCTGCGTTTGGTGATAGCGAATGCTCACTTCACCGGGTCAGAGATTACGCCGCCTTTCATCCGCGAAAGTCTGAAGGATTTGCTGGCGCTGCATGAAAAGCAGGTAAGTATAGATAACATTCAGCGTACGGTAGCGGAATACTATAAAATCAAGGTAGCAGATCTGCATTCAAAGAGACGGACCCGAGTGGTGACCCGGCCCAGACAAGTGGCCATGTCGCTGGCGAAAGAACTGACCAACCATAGCCTGCCGGAAATCGGTGAGGCATTTGGCGGGCGTGATCACACAACCGTTTTACACGCGTGTAAGAAAATCGTGGAACTGCAGGAGACGGATCCGGGCATCCGCGAAGACTATCAGAACTTTATGAGATTGCTGACCAGCTGAATCCTGCACCGGTTTCCTGGGTATTCCGGAGTTGTGTGAAAGCAATCAGGCAACAACATTCATCCTTCCAACAACAGAAAGCTGAGTGACATGAAACTGACGATCAGCCGTGAATCCCTGCTCACACCCTTGCAAAGCATTGCCGGTGTGGTTGAAAAAAAACAGACCATGCCAGTACTGTCCAACGTACTCCTGGTCGCTGAAGAAAACACCCTGGTCCTGACCGGGACTAATATGGAAGTTGAGCTGGTGGGCCGGGTTACACCTGTGCATATTGATCAGCCCGGGCGCATAACGGTACCCGCCCGTAAGCTGTCCGACATTTGCCGGGCCTTAGGGGATGAAGCCCCAATCGATCTGGTATTGGAAGGCGATCGATTGCATCTGAGCAGTGGCGCCAGTCATTTTACGCTGTCTACCTTGCCTGCAGAGCATTTTCCCAATGTGGAAGATGAAGCGGAGAGTTTCCGGCTGGAACTGCCTCAGAAAGAACTCCGGCGTATGTTCGATGCCACCGCCTTCGCGATGGCGCAGCAGGATGTTCGTTACTACCTGAATGGTTTGCTGCTGGAGGTTGATAAAGGCCATATACGCACGATAGCAACGGATGGTCACCGTCTGGCAATGGCGCATGTAGAGCTGGACACCGGGTGTGATGAGGTCCGTCAGGTGATTGTACCGCGCAAAGGGGTACTGGAGCTTTCCCGGTTGCTGGATGATGTGGAAACCCCGGTTACTCTGGTTATTGGTGATAACCATCTGCGCGCAACCGTGGGATCTTATACCTTCACCTCCAAGCTCATTGAAGGCAAATTCCCGGATTATAACCGGGTCATCCCCCGTGGCGGCGATAAAGTGGTTCTGGCGGACCGGGCAACGCTCAAAAACACCTTACAGAGGGCTGGTATTCTCTCCCATGAGAATATCCGTGGCGTGCGCCTTAACCTGGCGACCAATGAACTTCAGGTGTTTGCCAATAACCCTGACCAGGAACAGGCTGAAGATGCCGTATCCGTCGATTATCAGGGAGAGGCCCTGCAAATCGGTTTTAATGTGGGCTATCTTGTGGATGTAATGAACGCTCTGGACGATGACCAGGTGAAAATTACCCTCTCCAACCCTAACAGCAGCGCACTGATTGAATCCCAGACGGATGATCGCTGCCTTTATGTTGTTATGCCGATGAGGCTATAGGAGAAGACCGATGGGCACCTTAGCGAATGGCATCAAGGGCGCATTCAGAATCGGACAAACCCTGTCGGTACTTGGCCGGACCGGGGTTAAATGGGTCGGGGGTGAACGCCCCCCTGCCCCGCAGCTTCTGCGTGAGACGTTCGAGTCACTGGGTGCAACCTACATCAAGCTGGGCCAGTTTATCGCCAGTTCGCCCACCTTCTTTCCAAAAGAGTATGTTGAAGAGTTTCAGTATTGCCTGGACCGTACCCCCAGCTTGCCGTTTGGCGTTATCAAGCGAATCATCCGGGAAGAACTGGGCCAGCCTGTAGACCAGGTGTTCTCCGAGATTGACCCTGTTGCTTTAGCATCTGCCTCGATTGCGCAGGTACACGCCGCCCGGCTGGTTACCGGCGAAGACGTCGTAATCAAGGTACAAAAGCCCGGTGTTGAAAACATCCTGCTGACCGACCTGAATTTTCTGTACGCATCGGCCCGGATTCTGGAGGTTTTGGCACCAAAGCTGTCCTGGACGTCCCTCTCGGGGATTGTGGAAGAAATTCAGCGCACCATGATGGAAGAGTGTGATTTCATCAAAGAGGCGAACAACCTCAAGGTATTCCGGACTTTCCTGCACGATACCCATAACCAGGATGCCGCCGTTCCCCGGGTCTATGAACATTGCAGCACCCGCCGGATACTTACCATGGAACGCTTCTATGGGGTACCGCTAACCGATCTGGAAAGTATCCGGGGCTACGCCAAAGATCCTGAACGTACGCTGATCACGGCGATGAATACCTGGTTTGCCAGCCTTACCCAATGTGAGTTTTTTCATGCGGATGTGCACGCCGGTAACCTGATGGTTCTCGAAGATGGACGCGTCGGCTTTATCGACTTCGGGATTGTCGGAAGGATACGGCCGGACACCTGGCAGGCGGTCAGTGATTTCATCTCCGCTGTCATGGTCGGTAACTTTGAAGGCATGGCGGACGCAATGATTCGCATTGGCGTGACGCGGCAAGCCGTAAAGACGGACGAACTGGCAGCCGATCTGCAAAAGCTGTATCAGACGATGGATACAATGGTTCCCGATGATGTGCCCTATCAGGCGGAGCAGGCAGAGGACGATGTTAATAATATTCTTATGGAAATGGTCAGGGTCGGCGAAAGCCATGGTCTCCACTTTCCCCGGGAATTTGCACTGCTCCTGAAACAGTTCCTGTATTTTGACCGGTATGTACACATCCTGGCACCTGAAATGGATATGTTCATGGATGATCGTCTGAGCTTGCTGCACTGAAGTCAGTCGCCTTCAGCACTCAGATTTTGTACACTGAGGCAGTTGTCCACGCCGTGTGCGGGGCGCTGCCTTTTTTCATGGATACAGTCCATTTCTCTTGCTGCCGCGACGAGCTGTCCTTTCTATGGCGCTGGTAAAGCTTCATACCGAGTTTTTTCGCAATCTTAACTTCACGGAACCTGTTTCTTTTTCGCCGTCGTTCAATCTGATCTATGGTGCTAATGGCAGTGGCAAAACCAGCATACTCGAAGCCATCGGTTATCTTGGGTTAGGCCGATCGTTCCGGGTTAACCGGCACCAGGCCGTTGTTCAGCATGGCGAACATAAGCTGACGGTTTTTGGTGGTTTGGACCACGGGTTTGATGGTTTACAGAACCGGCGCTCAGAAAACCCACTGGCCCATCGTCTGGGAATTTCCCGGGATGTATCCCGTAAAGAAACAATCCTTCGCGTGGATGGCGAAAGTGTACGAAGTCTCTCGTCGCTGGCCATGCATCTGCCGGTCTCAGTAATTGACCCCGGGGTGTTCGACATTGTCGCGGGGGGGCCTGGTAAGCGCCGACAGTTTCTCGACTGGGCAGTGTTCCACGTGGAACCTTCCTTTGCAGCCGGCTGGCAGCAGTGTCAGAGAGTGATATCGCAGCGGAATCAAACGCTCAGAAATGGTAGAATGGACGAATCCCTGCTGCGTATCTGGGACGCACAGTACGCAACATTGAGTGAACAAGTGAGCACTGCCCGGGAAACGACATTTGAGGGTTTCAAGCGTGCGTTTTTCAGCCTGGTTCACAAAGTGGATATGAGTTGGGCAGATAAACTGAAACTCGAGTTCTATCCAGGCTGGGATACCACTCAGTCGTTGACGGATGTCCTCTTAAGGCACCGGGAACAGGAAAAGCGCATGGGGCATACGTTATATGGCCCCAATCGCGCAGATATCCGGATCCGGTTTCAAGGGCGGCCAGTCGCGGAGACATTTTCCCGCGGCCAGCAAAAAACCTTAGTGATACTGATGAAGATTGCCCAGAGTGTGGTGTTGAATGAACTGGGCAAACAGGTCAGTTTTTTGGTCGATGATATTAACGCCGAACTGGACGAGAGCCACAGGTCCATGCTGGCTCAGAAATTACAGGAACTGGGCTGCCAGGTGTTTGTAACCTCAATAGAGCACCCGGATCCGGATGTGTTGTGGAAAGGTAACTCCACACCTGAATATCGAATGTTCCACGTGGAACATGGAAAATTGAAGGAAGAATAAAACCGGCTTGAGTTAAACGCCGGCCCTTACGCTTCAGGAGTTTTTTAATGAGTGAATCGAACTACAATTCTGCCAGTATCAAGGTCCTGAAGGGGCTGGATGCGGTGCGAAAACGGCCAGGGATGTATATTGGTGATACGGACGACGGCACCGGCCTGCACCACATGGTGTTTGAACTGGTAGACAACTCCATTGATGAAGCTCTGGCAGGTTACTGCTCTGAGATAGGCATCATTATTCACCCGGACGAGTCAGTAACGGTCCAGGATAATGGCCGCGGCATTCCTGTGGATATTCATGAGGAAGAAGGCGTATCAGCGGCCGAAGTGATCATGACGGTACTCCACGCCGGAGGTAAGTTTGACTCCAACTCCTACAAGGTGTCCGGTGGTCTCCACGGTGTCGGTATTTCAGTGGTCAACGCCTTGTCCTCTACCCTTACGTTAACCATACGCCGTGATGGCAAGGTCTATGAGCAGGTTTATAACCATGGGGTGCCCAAGGGACCGCTTTCGGTTGTGGGTGATACAGAAGCTTCAGGTACCCGGGTGCACTTCATACCATCGCAGGAAACCTTTACCCAGATAGAGTTTCAGTATGAGGTTCTGGCAAAACGCATCCGTGAGCTGGCCTTCCTTAACAGTGGCGTGCGCATCCGTCTGACCGATGAGCGCAGCGGTAAAGAAGAGATATTCGAGTACGAAGGTGGTCTGAGGGCATTTGTTGAGCACCTCAATACCAGCAAAGCACCGATTAACCGCGTATTCCACTTTAACCATGAACGTGAAGATGACGGCATTGCGGTTGAAGTGGCCATGCAGTGGAATGATGCCTTTCAGGAAAATATCTACTGCTTCACCAATAATATCCCTCAGCGTGACGGCGGTACCCACATGGCTGGTTTCCGTGCCGCGCTCACACGCTCACTGAATAACTACATTGAGCAGGAAGGGCTGGGGAAAAGGGCCAAAGTAAACACCTCGGGAGACGACGCGCGGGAAGGTCTGACAGCCATCGTCAGTGTCAAAGTGCCGGACCCCAAGTTTTCGTCACAGACCAAAGACAAGTTGGTGTCCTCGGAAGTAAAAACGGCCGTGGAGCAGGAGCTGTACCAGCATTTTGCAGATTACCTGCAGGAACAGCCCAACGAAGCCAAGCTTATTGTTAACAAGATGATTGAGGCAGCCAGAGCCAGGGAAGCCGCACGTAAGGCACGGGATATGACCCGTCGTAAGGGCGCGCTCGATATTGCCGGTCTTCCGGGCAAACTGGCGGATTGCCAGGAGAAGGACCCTGCCCTCTCCGAACTGTATATAGTGGAGGGTGACTCAGCCGGTGGAAGCGCCAAACAGGGCCGTGACCGAAAAACCCAGGCGATTCTGCCGTTGAAGGGCAAGATTCTGAACGTGGAAAAAGCGCGTTTTGATAAGATGTTGTCGTCTGCCGAAGTGGGAACGCTGATTACCGCCCTGGGGTGTGGAATTGGCCGGGAAGAATTTGATCCGGACAAACTCCGTTATCACTCCATCATCATCATGACGGACGCAGACGTGGATGGCTCCCACATCCGGACGTTGCTGCTGACTTTCCTGTTCCGTCAGATGCGGGAAATTATTGAACGTGGCCATGTGTTCATCGCCATGCCGCCACTGTACAAGGTTAAACGGGGTAAGCAGGAACAGTATCTGAAGGATGAGAAGGCAAAAGATGCCTACCTGACTCAGCTCTCACTGGAAGGTGCGCAGCTTTATGTGAATCCGGAAGCGCCCCCCATCAAAGATTCTGCCCTGGAAACTATGGTCAAGGATTATCAGGCCGTGATGGCGATGATTGAACGCCTGTCCCGTGCGTATCCGGCCAGAGTACTGGAGCAAATGCTTCAGAACGATACGCTGACAGCAGAGCACCTGAAGGACGAGGAAACGGTTGCGGCCTGGGCAGCACGCCTGGGTGACGGCCTGGATATTGATACCCGTACTGGTACCAAATACACCTTTTCGGTTGCCAGGGATAATGAACGCGGCCTTTTCCTTCCCAGAGTGACTGTATATGTGCACGGTATCCCTTATGAGCATATATTTGGCCACGACTTCTTCGAATCGCCGTCTTACAGCGCCATTGCACAGCTTGGTGAGACCCTGAACGGGCTTATTGAAGAAGGTGCCTATGTACAGCGTGGTGAACGTAAACAGACTGTGTTGTCATTTGAAGGAGCTCTGGACTGGCTGATGAAAGAGGCCCAGAGAGGGCTGAATATTCAGCGTTATAAGGGGCTGGGCGAGATGAACCCGGAACAGCTGTGGGAAACCACCATGGACCCTGACAGTCGTCGCATGATGAAAGTGAAAATTGAGGATGCCATTGCGGCTGACCAGGTTTTCACAACCCTGATGGGCGATGATGTTGAGCCGCGTAGAGACTTTATCCAGACCCATGCGCTGGAGGTGCATAACCTGGATATCTGATCGGATCAGAAACTCTCAAGGACAACAAAAAAGGCCAGAGAAATTATTCTCTGGCCTTTTCTTTTTCTGCCAGGTGCGGTGCCACCACTTCATCCAGTGTGTAACCGGTGAGACGTCGGATGGTCCGCCACAGATAGTAAAAAATGAGCAGCATCATCACCATGGAAGGGATAGCAATCATCGGATAACTCACCAGCGTCATTTTCCCCAGCTCTTCATTAAAAGCCTGAGTACCGGACGGGCTGACCACAATCCAGCGCGCCAGAACATAGTTCATTATGGATGAAAACAGGAAGGTGCCCGCAAAAAAGTAGCTGGCTTTTAACAAACGGTTATCAAATTCCTCTATGTGGCCTTTTTCAGCCAGCGTATAGTGAATTTTTTCGATATCCAGCACCCTCGGGTTGTAAAGCAGTGTCCGCACCAAAGGGTATTTAGTACGTGTCGACGCCAGCACAGCCAGCCCGATAATGGCGGGGATTGCTGCCTCCTTTATGGCCAGCCAGAAGGCATCCAGTTCAAGTAGGCCAATCCCGCCTGTCAGGCCCACACTTATCAAACCGAGTACCGCGATAAAGTTCTTTTTGCGGTAGCGAACCAGTTCAAATAACCCCCACCCCAGCGGGAATGCCAGCCCAATCAGGAGTGCATTCACGCTACCAAGGTGTTGGTCACCACTGAATTTCATCAGGATGACTGAAGGGATAATAATGCTGACCAGAAGGTCGACCCAGGGCCTGGGTCTGTGGTCGGGTATGGATGTGCGATCGGGTGTAGTCATAACTCTGCCTGGTTAATGGTACGGCTGGGCTCAGTATACGATGAAAGCCACAAAAAAGCCGAACCCGGAGGCTCGGCTTGAGTCGCGAAAATACACCTCCAGGTGTCAGGCACCGACCTCTTTAAGGCATTCCTCAACAATGGCCAGACCTTCCTCGAGAACCTCATCCTCGATGGTAACGGGCATCAGGAAGCGCAGGCTGTTGCCGTACATACCGCAACTGAGCAAAATCAGACTCTTCTCTTTTGCCTTTTTGGTCATCGCTGCGGCCAGTTCGGGCATGGGTTTGCGATTGTCCTTACTTTCAACAAACTCAAATGCCGCCATGGATCCGAAGCAGCGAACGTTGTCCACATGGGTGAACTGTTCCTGCCACTGCGTAAACCGCGCATTCAGCTTTTCACCCAAACGCTGGCTCTGCCCCAGAATGTCTTCTTCCTTGAATACATCAAACACGGCCAGTGCAGCTGCACACGCAGCCGGGTTACCCGTGTAGGTACCGCCCAGTGAGTTGGGGCCTGAGGCGTCCATGTGTTTGTCGGTTCCGATAATCGCCGAGATGGGCATACCATCTGCCATACTCTTGGCTACGGTTATAATATCCGGTTCAACATCACTGTGTTCAATGGCAAACATCTTGCCGGTCCGCCCAAACCCGCACTGGACCTCATCCACAATCAAGAGGATGCCGTTTTCATCGCATATTTCGCGAAGTTTTTTGAGGAAACTCGTAGGGGCCGGATAGAAGCCACCCTCCCCGAGTACCGTTTCCAGCACAATGGCTGCGGTATCCTTTGCGGGTGAATCGGCTTTCATGGTCATCATCAGCCCACGAATGGCCTCATCTTCGCTCACCCCATGATAAGGCACAGGATACGGGGCACGGTAAACCGTTCCCGGCATAGGGCCGAAATCCGTCTGGTAAGGTGCTGCCTTGCCGTTCATGGCCATCGTCATGAAGGTACGACCGTGGAAGGCGCCATCAAAACAGATAACATTGGTGCGGCCGGTCGCAGCCCGGGCAATCTTGATTGCGTTCTCCAGTGCCTCCGCCCCGGAGTTAGCCAGCATGACTTTGGCATGCCCTTTTACCGGAGCCACTTCGCTTAGTTTCTGTGCCAGATTTACATAGCCCTCATAGGGCATCACGGTCTGGCAGGTATGCATCAGTTTATCGAGTTGCGCTTTGATCGCCGCGACCACTTTCGGGTGCCGGTGACCAACATTGAGAACACCAATGCCCCCGGCAAAATCAATCATGCGATTGCCATCGGCATCCCAGAGCTCGGCGTTGGTTGCATGGTCGGCAAACTGTTCGTTAGGGCTTGCCACACCCGCTGCAACATAGCGTTCTTTCAAGGCTTGTAACTCTCTATTGCTCACGGTGCCATTCTCCCTGTTTATCTGATTTATCTGTCTCCTTACCCAGTGTAGGTAGTAGCTCGGCCGGACACAAACCGGGGGCTGGAATATTATTCCGGTGGCTCACGGAACTGCAGTGCGGCAAGGCGACGGTAGAGTTCGTTTTCCTGAATCAGTGTGTCGTGGCTGCCAACGGCTAATAAACGCCCCTGATCCAGAACGGCGATGCGGTCAGCATCCCTTACTGTGGCCAGCCGGTGGGCAATAACCAGTGTGGTGCGGCCAGCTGTGAGTGCCGGCATGGCTTGTTGTATCAGGCTCTCGCTCTCTGCATCCAGCGCACTGGTGGCTTCATCCAGCAGCAACACGGGTGCATCAGCCAGTAACGCCCGGGCAATTGCCAGGCGTTGTTTCTGTCCTCCGGAAAGCCCGAGCCCGGCATCTCCCAACCGGGTCAGGTAACCTTCGGGCAGCTTCTCGATAAACTCATGGGCATGGGCAATACGGGCCGCCTTTTCAACATCGGCCTGACTGGCCTCGGGACGAGCGTAGCGTATGTTGTCTGCTAGGGTGCCATGGAACAGCGCTGGGTTTTGTGGCACCAGTGCAAAGCAGCCTCGTAACGCATTCAGGGATACACTGGCGGTATCTGTATGATCAATATGAATACGGCCACTGTCGGGCTGGTAAAAGTGCATAAGGAGATCGAATAACGTGGATTTTCCGGCGCCAGACGGCCCGACCAGTGCCAGGGTTTCGCCAGCATGAATGTTCAGCGAAATATCGGTTAGCGCCGGAGTGCTGCTGCGCCCGGGGTAGCTGAAATTCAGGTTCTTAATGGTAATATGGCCGGCCACCGGCTCGGGAAATTCACTGGCCAGCTCCGGAGGCCGCGCAAACGCGGGCCTGGTCTGTAACAGCTCGAATAGCCGTGCGGCAGAGCCGGCAGCCCGTTGCAGTTCCCCAATCACCTCGCTGATGGCGCCCGCGGCCACGCCCACCAGCAAGCTGTAAAAGACAAAGGCCGCCAGTTCACCGGGAGTGATGCGACCCTCTATCACATCCAGGCCCCCAATCCAGATGACGATGCCCACCGCCCCCATTACCAGAGAGATCACCAGAGTGGTCAGCCAGGCCCGCTGTTTAATACGCTCGCGGGCAATGTTGAAGGCACGTTCGGAAATGTCTGCAAAAAAACGCCGGTCATGGGGCTGATGGTTAAAGGCCTGTACAGTTTTAATCTGCGTGAGGTTTTCGCCGACGTAGCTGCCGACATCCGCCACCCGGTCCTGACTGAGTCGGGACAGTTTTCGTACCCGTCGGCCAAAAAACAGAATGGGCACAATAACCAGAGGGAACCCGAGCATGATAATCCCGGCCAGCCTGGCATTGGTCACGAACAGCAACAGCAGACCACCCACCAGCATAAGCGCATTACGTAAGGCAATAGACACAGTGGAGCCGATCACCGATTGCAGAACCGTGGTGTCCGCGGTAAAGCGGGACTGTATTTCCAGTGCGCGGTTTTGTTCGAAGAATCCGGGGTGAAGGTCAATCAGATGGTTGAATACCTGTTTACGGATATCAGCCACGACCCTTTCGCCAATCCAGGACACCAGATAAAAACGGGCGAAAGATCCGAAGGCCAGGCCCAGAACCAGAATGAAAAACAGCCCCATGGCGCGAGCCAGATCGCCGGAGGACTGTGTCGCCAGGCCCTGATCGACGAGAATCCGAAGACCCTGGCCCAGTCCAAGGGTAATGCCTGCTGTAATAACCAGTGCCACCAGAGCACCCGCAACAGCCTTACGGTAGGGGCGAATGAATCCGATGACCAGTTTCAGGGCCTGCCGGTGACGCGTGTTAATGGTGTGCCTCCAGATATTGAGCTGCTGAAAAAAGCTGCAGTGATGTAGACTCAGGCCCGGCTCGAGCGCTGTTCTCGACAAGTCTTGGCATATTCTTGATCTCTCTTGATCGCTCTTGATCAACCCGTGAAAAATGAAGGAATGTCCGTGCGTGCATATTCTGACAACGATTACCCATCTGGCCACAAACCCAACTGGAAAGTCATTGCCGGGCTCTGGCCTTATCTTGCAGAGTACCGCGGGCGGGTACTGCTGTCTCTGGCTTTTCTGGTGGTGGCAAAGCTGGCAACCGTGGCAACGCCTGTGGCCCTGAAGTACATTGTGGATTATCTGGACCAGGGCCGCGAGGGTGAGCTGTTGCTGTGGATTCCGGTGGCGCTGGTGATTGCCTACGGGGGGCTGAGGTTCGGCAGTACCCTGTTCAGTGAATTGCGCGATGCGGTGTTTGCCCGGGTGGCTGAGCGTGCCATGCGGCGGGTCTCGCTGCGGGTGTTCCGCCATCTGCATAACCGTGAGCTGGCCTTCCACCTGGACCGGAAAACCGGCGGGCTGGCCAGGGACATCGAGCGTGGCACTACCGGTATCAGCTTCCTGTTGCGCTTTACCCTGTTCAATATTATTCCGACCTTGCTGGAAATCCTGATGGTAGCAGGCATTCTGCTGGTCGCGTTCAACGCCAGCTATGTCTTTGCCATTGTTCTCGCTGTCGTGGTGTATGTCGTATTTTCCATTGTTGTTACCGAATGGCGCACCCGGTTTGTACGTGAGGCCAACGCCCAGGATAACCAGGCCAATTCCCGGGCAATAGACAGCCTGCTGAACTATGAAACCGTAAAATATTTTAATAATGAAGCCTTTGAAGCCGAGGTCTACGATGAGAACCTTGCCGACTGGGAACACGCCCGCCTGAAGAACCGCCTCTCCCTGGCCGCGCTCAATTCCGGGCAGGCACTGATCATCGGTGTAGCGATGATTGTCATCATGGTGATGGCGGTGCGGGAGGTCGCCAGTGGCGCCATCACCCTGGGTGATTTCACCATGGTGAATGCCTATCTGCTTCAGTTATTTATCCCTTTGAATGCGCTGGGTTTTGTTTACCGGGAAATCCGCCAGTCCCTGGTGAATGTGGAACGGCTGTTCGGGCTGTTGCAGGAAAAGCCCGCTATTGAAGACGCAGCTAACGCGCCGGCACTGGTTGTGAACAAGGGGGAGGTGAAATTCCAACAGGTACACTTTGCATACCGCGCGGATCGCCCGATCCTGAAGAACGTGGATTTCACCATACCCGCCGGACATACCCTGGCAGTGGTAGGTGCCAGTGGTGCCGGTAAATCCACCCTCGCCCGCCTGTTGTTCCGGTTCTTTGACGTGGACCAGGGCAGTATCACCATCGATGGCCAGGATATTCGTGAGGTCAGTCAGGACAGCCTGCGCGCGGCCATAGGCACAGTGCCTCAGGACACAGTACTGTTCAACGATACCGTGTACCGGAACCTCGCCTATGGTCGGCCAGAGGCCACGGAAGCGGAAGTGCACCGTGCCGCTGAACAGGCGCATCTGGATAACTTTATTCGCAGTTTGCCGGAAGGCTACAACACCCGGGTAGGTGAGCGTGGCCTGAAACTCTCCGGCGGCGAAAAACAGCGTGTGGCCATTGCCCGGGTTTTGTTAAAGAATCCGCCGTTACTGATTCTCGATGAGGCCACATCGTCGCTGGATTCTCTCTCCGAACAGGCCATTCTCGAGGCCCTTAATGAGGTCAGCCGTCAGCGCACCACCCTCGTGATCGCCCACCGCCTGTCCACCGTGCGCGCTGCCGATACGATCCTTGTAATGGATCATGGGCAGATTGTTGAACGTGGCAACCACAGTGAATTGCTGGCAAAAAATGGCTATTACGCCAGGCTCTGGTTGCAACAGCAGCACACGAACTCTGTCAGAGAAAATTGAACCATTTCAAAGTTTTCATTATTTAACTGATAATTATCAATTATAACAAGGCCTGTAGTGGTAGGGTGCGGCATAGATAGGAAACTAAAAACCGCAGAAAACGCGGCGCAACCGGCGTAATTCAGGAGCGCACTATATGGCAAGTACACGCAAGAAAATCTCCATTGCGATAGCAGGAGTTGCTGCTCTGGGGGTTATCGGCTTCCTGGTTCTCACATCTCCCTGGACCTGGTCCTTAACCCACAGCCTTCCACCTGCTGCGAGCCCGGACAGCCCGGCGGATCTGGAAAATGGCCGGCTTGTTTTTATTGCCTCAGACTGTGCCACTTGCCATGCCACGACGGGACAGGACAGCCACGAGCAGCTTGGCGGTGGTAAAGTCCTTGATACCGAATTTGGCAAGTTCCATATGCCCAATATTTCCCCTCACCCGGAGCAGGGTATAGGTAACTGGACTCTGGAAGAGTTTGACCGGTCCCTGCGTCAGGGTGTGGGTCCGGACAGTATTCTGCCGGATGGCCAGAACCTGTACCCGTCGTTTCCGTACACTTCCTACCAGCGCATGGCGCCTGAAGATGTGCGGGATCTTTACGCATACATGATGACGCTGCCGGAAAGCGACAAGGTTGTGCCCGACCATGAACTCAAGTTCCCTTATACACTTCGTCGTGGCATAGGTGTCTGGCGTCTCTTCTTCCTGGATGGCAAGAGCCCTGAAGAAATCGGTACCGATGTTGCCGATTTGCCCGAAGGTGTAGACCGGGAAAGATTCGAGCGGGGTCGTTACCTGGTAGAAGGGCCTGCACACTGTGTGGAGTGTCACTCGCCACGTACGTTCATGGGCAATATTCCGAAGGCCAAGCGCTACTCAGGTGGCCCGGACCCGGAGGGCACAGGTTATATTCCCAATATCACACCCCATGAGACCGGGATCGGATACTGGTCGGCGGCGTCAATGGCCAACTATCTGCATACGGGTGTTAACCCGATCGGGCGTGAGTCCGGCGGCGATATGGCGGAAGTTATCGTGAATACGTCGCAATTGCCGCGGTCAGACCAGCAGGCCATGGCCACCTATCTTCAGCATATCACTCCGGTGGATCAGCCAGCTCCGGGTATGCCTGAGCCAAACTATACTGAAGAAGTCGTGATGCTTGAGAGTGCGGTTGATAACCGGATACCTCTACCTACCAGTGATCCGCAACAGATCGAACAGGGTGATACAGCGTTTGTCGCCGGTACCAAGTCGCTTTATACCACCCCGGACCTGGAGCAGGCAGACACGGAAGACGGAAAACTCCTCGGAGGCGCCAAAGCCAGGGTTGTTTCCAGAGAAGGAGACACACTGAAGCTCGAGATTACCGGCTGGCAGCCGGAAAATGCGCCCTCAGTTATCTACCAGGCCAAAGGGCAGCGGGTGATTGTTGCGGCACTTGGGGATAAGGCAGTCGCGGAGAGCCAGCGTGGCGAAACTGAAATTGACACAAACACTGATCAGCAATGGCGCCCGGTGACTCTGCAGGCCTGGTCTGATGCCAACGACCTTAACCTGAATCAGGAAGAGCTCTGGAGCTACAGCAAAAATGCTTATCAGAATAGCTGTTCTTCCTGCCACTCACTGTCCGACGAAGATCATTATACGGCTAACCAGTGGGTCGGCACGCTTGCGTCCATGAAGCGCTTCACCAGCTTCAACGATGATGAATACCGTCTGATTCTTTCGTACCTGCAGAACCACTCCAAGGATCTGGGTTCTGATAGCGACATTAATCAGCCGGTCGTTGAACATGCCAGCGAGGGGGTGCCCCAGTGAGCCAGGACGCTATCACTGACCCGGATGCCAGCACGCTCATCGTTGCCGCCGAATGGTTGAGCGGACTGTTCATGGCGCCTATGTCATCGCAGCAGGTAGCGCAGGCCGGCTCGGCGTCCGGCCAGAATGCCCTGCGCTGGATTGGAACCCAGTTGCAGGCCCCGGCTGCTGCGGAGGCCCTTTGTGACAAACTCACTCAGGACACCCCAGAGAACCTGGCGGTTCATCTGCAACGTCGTTACACCGCGCTGTTTGAAGGCATTTTCCGGCATCGCGCGGTTCTGCCCTATGAAAGTGCCTGGCAAGAGAACGGTGTACCCACACTTGGAGGCAAACCTGTCGCCGAGATGGAGGCGATCCTGCGTGATCTGGATGTGCATGTCAGCGCCGACTGTTGTGAACCAGCCGATCACTTAGCGATAGAGTTAGCGGCTCTGACGGCGGCTTTGGGCGGTGGTTATACCTCTGTGACAACCGAACTGGTACGGCGCCTTCAGGGGTGGGTCCCCGGATTTGTCCAAAGCCTGGAAAACCTGGACCCGGAAGGTTTTTATGCGGGCTCAGGCAAGCTATTACTTGCCTTGATCCGCACAGCACAGTCTGTGCTGTTTATGACGGATCCCGCTGTGGTGTCCGCTAACGAACAATGTGAAGGAGAGTTTGCATGAGTAAAAAAACTCACGAGTTGCGCGGTGTTGCCCATACAGATATTGAGTCACCCACGCGCCGGCGTTTTCTGCAAGGCTCTGCTGCAACCGCTGCTCTCAGTGCCATGCCTTTCTCGCTGTCGTTGTTGAGTGGTGGGGCCATGGCTCAGAGTGGTTCAAAAGAAGTCATCTCTGGCTGCCACTGGGGCGTGTTCACCGGCGTTGTTGAAGATGGCCGGGCGGTAAAATTCAAACCCTGGGGAGGTGATCCACAGCCTACACCTATGCTGGAGGGGGTGCGCGATTCAATTTATTCAGCGTCGCGGATTCGTTACCCGATGGTGCGTCGTGCCTGGCTCGAGCAGGGCCCGGGTGCAGATCCTGACGGCCGCGGAAACGGTGATTTTGTGCGCGTATCCTGGGACAAGGCGATCGAACTGGTTGCCAACGAACTGACACGCGTACGGGAAGAGTATGGACAGCAGGCGGTTTACGGTGGCTCCTACGGCTGGAAGAGTCCGGGCAAACTCCATAACTGTAAAACTCTGCTGCGCCGTATGCTGAACCTGACCGGTGGTTTTACCTCAAGTATTGGTGATTATTCCACCGGAGCGGCCCAGGTTATTCTCCCCTATGTTTCCGGGTCCATTGAAGTTTACGAGCAGTGTACGACCTACCCGGTGTTGGCAGAACACACTGATCTGATGGTGTTCTGGGGCTGCGACCCCCGTAACAATTCCCAGATTTCCTGGCAGGTGGCAGATCACGGTGCTTTCAAGGGTATCGATCAGCTTAAAGAAGCGGGAGTAAAGACTCTCTGCATTGACCCGCTAAGAACCAACACCTGTGACTATCTGGATGGGGAATGGATTGCCCCGAAACCACAGACAGACGTGCCGCTGATGCTGGGTATTGCCCACACACTGCTGAGTGAAGATCTGCATGATCAGAAGTTCCTCGATCGTTACACCAGTGGCTTTGAAGAATTCAGACCCTACCTGACCGGAGAGTCAGACGGACAGCCCAAGGATGCTGACTGGGCCGCAGACATATGCGGCATAGATGCAGAAACCATCCGTGATCTGGCCCGTCGCTTTGCCAATAACCGCACTATGCTGGCTCTGGGGTACTCCATGCAGCGCCAGCATCACGGAGAGCAGTCCACCTGGATGCTGGTCACCCTGGCCTGCATGCTCGGTCAGGTTGGTCTGCCCGGGGGCGGATACGGGTTGAGTTACCATTATTCTTCCGGCGGTGCCCCTACCCATAACAGCCCCATTGTGAAAGCTATCGATGACGCTGCCGGTGGCGGTATGGGCGGATCGGTTGACGAAGCCGGCAGTGATATAATGATACCCGTGGCGCGTTTTGTGGAAACACTCCTGAATCCCGGTAAAACCATGCAGTTCAACGGCAGCGAAATTGAGTTGCCGGTGATAAAGCTGGCGTACTGGGCCGGAGGCAACCCATTTGCGCATCACCAGGATCGTAATGAGATGCTCAGGGCCTGGCGCGAGCTGGATACCTTCATTGTCAATGATTTCCAGTGGACAGCAACCGCCCGCCACGCTGATATTGTCTTACCGTGCACCACCTCTTATGAGCGTAATGACATTGAACAGGTAGGGGACTATGCCCTGAGCCATATTGTTGCGATGCGGAAGATCGTTGAGCCACAGTTTGAAGCCCGGGACGATTTCGATATCTTTGCAGCCATTGCCGACAAACTGGGCAAGGGGTATGAGTTCACCCAGGGCCGCTCTGAGATGGACTGGATTCGCGGGTTTTACGAAGGCGCGAAAATAGAAGCCCGGGCCAAGGGTATGGAAATGCCGGTGTTTGATGTGTTCTGGGAATCCAATAAACCCCTCGCGTTTCCACTGGAAGACGAACAAAAGAACTTCGTGCGCCATGAAGCGTTCCGCAAGGATCCGATTCTGAACGCGTTAGGGACAGCCACAGGCAAGTTCGAGATATACTCGCGGGCCATTGCCGGATTCGCTTACGACGATTGCCCGCCCCACCCCACCTGGATGGAGCCGATCGAGCGCCTGGATGGGCCAACCACCAAATATCCGCTTGGAATCTCCAGTAACCATCCTGCCGGTCGTCTGCACTCGCAGTTGTGTGGAACTGCGTTCCGGGAAACCTATGCAGTGCAAAACCGTGAACCTTGTATGATTAACCCCGAGGATGCAGAACCCCGTGGAATCAAGGACGGTGATGTGGTGCGGGTATTCAACGACCGGGGACAGATTCTCGCAGGTGCCGTTGTGACAGACGATATCATGCCGGGGGTCATTATGGTTTCAGAGGGGGGTTGGTTTGACCCGCTTGACCCGCGTGAGATTGGTAGCCTCTGCCGTTATGGCGACGTTAACAACCTCACACCGGGAATCGCCACATCCAAGCTGGCGCAAGCCAATTGTGGCCAGACCGGTGCTGGTGATGTGGAGAAATTCACAGGTGAGTTGCCCGAGGTTTACGTGTTCTCACAACCTGAAATCATCACAAAACCCGGAACATCGGCCTGATCACCCCTCAGGTATCCCAGCTCGGGGGGCAGTTACTGCCCCCCGAGTATGGATGCCAATCCTGACGCCCTCACTACCCGTTGTTCAACGCTCTCGCTGAGCACGCTGGCATCGCCGGTCATCAGACTGAACCAGTTTCTAGCCCGGGTGATCCCGGTATATACCAGCTCTTTGGTTAATACCGGGCTGAGTCTGTCCGGCAGCACCAGGCAGGTATGGTTGAATTCAGACCCCTGGGATTTGTGTACGGTCATGGCGTACACAGTTTCCAGTTGCTGCAACCGGCTGGGCGAAATCCAGCGGATAGACTCCGTGCCGTCGCTGCTGGGGAAGGCCACACGCAGGGTTTCTCTGACGTCGCCACTGGCAGTTTTATCCCAGGGTACGCTGAAGGTGATCCCGATATCGCCATTCATCAGGCCCAGGTTGTAGTCGTTACCTGTGACCAGAACTGGCCGGCCGGCGTACCAGCCCTGGGAACGGGGTATCAGCTTCTGTGAATACAGATGTTCTGCTATCTGATCATTCAGGCCTTCCACGCCCCAGGGCCCCCGGCGCAGGGCACAGAGAATCTGGAAGTCGTTGAACGCCTCCAGCACCCTCAGAGCCAGTGTGTCCCAGGCTTCCCGGGGGCTGTCGGAGTTCAGCCTGTGATCCCGCAGCATGTCCAGATAATGGCGGTAACCGACCGGTGGCGGCAGTTGCTCGCCTTTAACCACTCTGCCCTGCCCCTGGTTGCGGAAGGCGTTCGGGGTGCCGGTCACGGCGTGCTGGCAAATCTGTTGCAGCGTGCTGTCCAGCTCGGGTTTCCGGATGTGGCCATTGAGCCAGATAACATCGTCGAACGCTGCCTCCCGCATGTGCCGGCGCATGCGTTCGTCAAGGTTGCTGGCGTTGACGGCTTCAGCCAGTACACGAATACCACTGTCCTGCTGGAACCGGTAACTCTTGCGCAGCATGGCCACGGCCTGATCCATGGCCTGGCCATTGCTATCAATCAGTGTGTCCGGTACCTGTGTACCTGTGATCGTAGCCAGCCAGGCGGCCGTATCCGGGGTGTAGTGACCTTCATTTGCCCGCTGGCATAACTCACCCAGAACCGCGCCGGCATCCACCGAGGCCAGCTGATCTTTGTCTCCCAGAAGAATCAGCTGGGCGTGGGCCGGCAGGGCATCGAATACCGAGGCCATCAGGTCCACATCCACCATGGAGGCTTCATCGATCACCAGAATATCCACCATCAGCGGGTTGTCGCGGTTATGGCGGAATTTCCGCGAATCCGGCCGGCTGCCCAGCAGTCGATGCAGGGTGGTGACTTTGGTGGGGATGTCGTCCGGCTTGATACCACCGGGCAGGTGAGCCAGTGGTAAACGACTGACGGCACCGCCAATGGATTCGTTCAGGCGCGCAGCCGCTTTGCCGGTGGGCGCGGCCAGACGGATACGGTAGGCGCGCCCGGCCCGCTCCGGGTCTTCGCCGGCTACGGCCTGCAGGGCAGCCAACAGGTTCACCACGGTGGTGGTCTTACCGGTGCCGGGGCCGCCGGTGATGACCGAAAACCGGCTGCGGGCGGCCAGAGCGCAGGCCAGTTTCTGGTAGTCGACTGTTTCTCCGGGCCCGAACAGGGTGTTCAAAGCCAGGGACAGTGTCTGTGCCGCGGGCGAATCCGGTTCTGTTACCGGTGAGGGCAGAGCCAGGCGCCGGACAATGCCCTCGGCAATGCGCTGTTCGTAACGCCATAAACGGCGCAGGTAGAGCCGCCCTTCGGTCAGAATCAGGGGCGCCACGGGCGAGCCATCGCTGACCGCAAAGGCATCCGATAACGCCGACTGGCAATCAGCCAGGGTGATGCGTGTGAGCAGGTCAGCCGGTTTCAGGTGGCTCGGATCTGCAGACAGTGCGTCGTTTGTGGCCGGCTCTTCCGGTGGCAGGGATAAGGTGGTGTCAGCGTCGGCCAGCAGGGTTTCCAGATCAATACACACGTGGCCGCGCCCCACCTGGTGGGATGTGAGTGCCGCCAGTAACAAGACCAGAGGTGACAGTGTTTCGCCCTGTTCTTCGGATAACGCCCGGATCAGCCGGGCAAAGCCCAGGTCCAGCGGCCGAATCCATTCCGCCTGCTGCCACTGTTCCAGAAGAGCATCGGTTTTATCCAGGTGGGTTAGCAATGGGGTGTTCAGGGTCCCGTTCATGCCGCCACCTCCCCTGCTGCAGAGTTGCCATCAAACAGGGCATCCAGTTGCTCAATCAACGCCCTGGGTGGCTTGTCGGTAAACGCACCGCCGGTGCCGGAGTTCACCCCCCGAAGGAACAGGTAGACAGCCCCGCCTATGTGCTGGTCGTAGTCGTAATCCGGCAGCCGGGCTTTCAGTAAACGGTGCAGGGCTAACAGATACAGCACGTATTGCAGATCGTAGCGTTTTTCCAGAATGGCTTCACCCATGGCCTGGTCGGTGTAGGCGCTGTCGTCTTCACCCAGAGTGTTGGATTTATAGTCCAGCACGTAATACTGCCCCTGGTGCTCGAAGACCAGGTCGATAAAGCCCTTGATCATGCCGTTGAAGATTTTGTCCTGTGCCTGTGGCCGGTCCGCCCTGTTGAGGGTGTGGGCTTTCACCAGCCGATCGAGTGTCGGCACATCAACGTTGCGGCTTTCAAACCAGAATTCCAGTTCCGGGCGCAGGGTTGTCAGCTCTGCCAGACTCACTTCGTGGCTACCGGCGCGCTGCAATCGAAAAGGCCGGGTTATCAGTGCCAGTAACCAGTGTTCCAGTGGCTCTGCCCAATCGCTCCAGCCGCGGGTGCTGCACCGGCGGATGAGCTGTTCCTGCAGCTGATGCGGGTTATCCACAACCCACTGAAAGCCGTTATGGGTACACCATTCCAGCAGTTCATGCAGGAAAGTGCCGGGTCCGGCCCCTTTGGGAAAATGGTGATGGTTATGCTGCCCGGGAACCTGTGCGTCTTCTCCGGTGTTCTGGGCACTTTCTTCCAGAAGGTGCTGGGTTTCGGCGTCTTCTACTTCTCCGGTGAACACAATGCCGATGCCCGCCATACCTCTGTACTCAATGGAAGAGTAGCTGGCAATCCACCAGTCTTCCCTGGCTTCCCGGTGGGAGACCAGGGCCGGCCCCAGGGCTTCCGGTGCCGGCTCGGTGTACCGGGTTTCGTCTGCCTCCGGCAGCGGCGTGACGCAGATTTCTGGCTGGCCGTCGCTCAGGTGGCCCAGACACTGGCTGATTAAGTTTGCGCCGCTGCCAGCAATCAGGTAGCCCAGCCCGCTTTGTTGCCAGTTATCGAGAGCAGCAGCGCCTACCCAGGTGGCAAATCTGGCCCGGGTCAGGGCAACATAGATTTTACGGATGTCTTCGCCCAGCCGCTCCTGGTCGGCTTTGGCAACGTCCTCTGCACTCGGGTCGAAGACAATTACCGGTTTGTTGTTATCGTCGTGATAGCTGACAAACGACTGTTTCTCACTCTGGGCACGGTGGGCGGTACCAAACGGCAGAAACACCAGCGGGTATTCCAGGCCCTTGGACTTGTGCACGGTAATCACTTGCACCAGGGCGGCGTCGCTTTCCAGGCGCAGGGTGCGGTGTTCGTCTTCTTCGTCGGCGGCGCGCAGAATCTGGGTGAAGTGATGTAACAGTGCATGTTCACCGTCCAGTTGCAGGCTGTCTTGCTGCAGCAGTTCGGCAATGTGCAGAATATCGGTCAGCCGGCGTTCACCATCCGGCCGCTGCAGTAACCGGCCGGGAACGCCAAAATCCATCAGAAAGCTGCGCAGCATGGGCAGCACGCCCTGATTCTGCCATTGTTGCTGGTAACCGATAAAACGTTCGATTTCCCGCTCCAGGGCGATTTCGTCGGTGAGCAACCGGTTCATCGCCTGCCAGGACTGACCCAGGGTGGGCGTTGCCAGTGCCGTCCGCAGGTGCGCCAGTTGCCGGGGTTCGGCAAAGGCGTGTAGCCAGGACAGCATTTCCGTAGCTTCCGGTGATGTCAGTACCGAGCCCCGGTCAGACAGGTACACACTCTTGATGCGACGGTGCCCCAGGGCTTCGCGCACAGCGCTGGCTTCGTTGCGGTTATTCACCAGTATGGCTATGTCTTTGGGGCTGACCGGCACCAGGTCGTCCGGGTTTTCCTGCAGGGCAAATCCGGCTTTCCCCGCCTGCCCCAGCGTCAGCAGGCGGGCGATTTCACTCGCGCAGGCTTCTGCCAGATCTTCGGTGGCCGCCCCTTTGGCCAGGCTTTTGGGGTTGCCGTTCTTATCGGTGTCGTCGGTTTCGTGAGTCCAGAACATCAGGCTGGGCTGGGCCTGGTTTTCTACCCGCCACTGACGCCTGGTGCCATGGGCAGCGACACTCTGAAACGGCAGGGGTGAGGTATCGCCCTGGCCAAACAGGAAAGCGCCGTTGTTACTGTATTGGTCGCTGTATTCGAAGATCCGGTTCACCGCACTTACCATCGGCTCTGCGGAGCGGAAGTTTTTACCCAGGGTGTAGGTACGGTCTTTTACCCCTTGCCGGGCCTGCAGATACGTGTGGATATCAGCGCCCCGGAAGCCGTAGATAGCCTGTTTCGGGTCGCCGATCATGAGCAGGCAGGTGGCCGGGTTGTTGTCTTCGACCCGGTAGATACGATCGAAAATCCGGTACTGCACCGGGTCAGTATCCTGAAACTCGTCAATCAGCGCCACCGGAAACTGGTGGCGGATGGTGGCGGCCAGTTGTTCGCCCCGGGGGCCGTGCAAAGCATCGTCCAGGCGGGTCAGCAGATCATCAAAGCCCATTTCAGAGCGCTGTTGCTTTTCTTCTTCCAGCCGGTTGGCAATCCAGTGGCTGGCGTGGCGCAGGATGTCGGATTTGGCGCTGGGCTGGTTCTGGCCAAAGAGCATCAGCTCTGCAATGGCCTCGAATGCCGGGTGATGCGGGGCCGGGTCCTCGCCTTTGAGAATAGCGTCCAGGCCTTCGGGTGTCTGGTTTTTAAAGCCGGCAGCGCTGTCGAGCTTCTCAGGTAGCAACTCGTCTGATTCTGCCCAGGCCACCAGGGTATTCCAGACTTTCAGCATGGCATTCTTGCTGTTGCCGTTGAGTCGTTTGCGTTTATTCAGGTCATTCAGCAGATCAGCGACTTCACCCTGCCACTGAGCCCAGTGATAACGTTTCAGGGCCCGGGACTGGTTTTCCCGTTCGTTAACGACCTGTTCGATGGCCTTATGTACATCCGCAGGCGGTGTGCCTGTGCTGTCGGGGTTGCCAATCAGGTTGCGTACCGCACCGCGCAGGTCCGCCGGGGTTTTCCAGTGGCTCAGGGCTTCGTCCATCAGGGCCGGGGGCAATGGATAGACAAAAGTGCGCCAGTAATCCCGGGCTACATTTTCCAGCAACTCACTCTGGTCGGTCTCCAGAGTGAGTTTGAACAGGCTGCCGCTATCGAAGGCGTGTTCACTCAGCATCCGGTTGCAGAAACCATGAATCGTCGATACTGCGGCTTCATCCATCCATTCGGCAGCCTCCAGCAGCCGCTTGCGGCAGTTGGGCCAGCTGGCGGGGTCCGGGTAGCTGTGGTCCCGAAGTGTCTGGATCAGTTCGGTTTCCGCTGACAGTTCCAGGCTGGCGGCATTTTCAGAAAATACCTCGGCCGCCTGGGTCAGCCGGGTTCGGATGCGATCCCGGAGCTCTTTGGTGGCGGCTTCGGTAAAAGTGACCACCAGTAGTTTCGGGGGGAGAAGATCCTGCAAGGGGCTGCCGTCGGCCTGGCCGTGGCCCAGTACCAGACGCACATACAGAATGGCGATGGTGAAGGTTTTACCCGTGCCGGCACTGGCCTCAATCAGGGCACTGCCGTTCAGAGGCAGGGTCAACGGGTCCAGGTTGGGGTTACGGTTGTGTGTTTGCTCGCTCATGACAGGCTCCCGATCTGTTCCGCGGCGGATTTGCCCTGCTCTGCTTCCCACAGGGGGACATACAGGTCGTGCAGCAGCGCTTCAAACTCGCCACTGGCCATCAGCTGCTCCGGCGTTTCGAAGGCGCCACGCAAATAGCCGGTGTCCCTTTCCAGCGCCGTAGTATAGGCTTTTTCAGCTTCATCAATGGCGCGTTCGTGATTGCCAAGGTGTTTCTTGCCGCCATAGAAACTGGTCACCCAGGCAAAGCCGGCTTCGCAGTGAATCGGCAGTGCCCGGGTGGTGGCTTCCATCCAGCGTTTCAGCACGGTGTTAAAGTGCTGTTTGGCAGTCCCGGGTGCCATTGGGGCAAACTGGAACCGGCGGTCTTCTTCTTTGCCCAGAATCAGGGTGGTAAACGGTTGTCCACTGAGCTGTCCTGCCAGGTGAATCACCCAGTCCTGCAGCAGATTGGCGTAGCGCACTTTTCTGCTGGAACCGGAGCTGGTCAGCAAACCGGAGCGGGATACTACCAGTCGGCACAGATCACCCTCCGCATTTTGCCGCAGCCCGTTAATCAGGTCGGCCACTTCCACAGCACCTGTGCTGTTTTCAAACCAATAATTGAACACCAGGGGTTCAGCGATGACGTGTGGCCATTCGGCCAGGGCGCTCTGGTAGCGTCCGAACAGATTCGGCAGGCGCCCGGACAATTCGTTGCGCAAGCGGTGTTCGGTTACTCCCATACCCAGATCACCGCGCCGGGCCATGCGGTCCAGTGTGCTATCCAGGTGCTCATGCAACTCGTCTTCCGTCGCGGACTTGAGCACGCTGTGTTGAATAAGCTCGTTATCCAGCCGCCAGCGTTCCAGGCCGCTCAGATCAAAGTTCTCGTTGTCTGTATCATCCTCTTCTACGTCTTCAAAGTGCACCTGCAGGCGGCGCTGGTAGAAGGTGTCGATGGGCTTTTTCAGGAACCCGGCCAGGTCATTCAGGCGAATGGGTTCCTCCGGGGCCTGATACGGCAAGGCTTCCCTGGCCTGCCCTGTGGTATCCGTCCCATGGGCACTGCGCCATTCCCGCTCATAGGTGAACAGGTGGCGGGATTGCAGCACTTCCGCCAGGGGCTTCGGCTCCCCTTCCGTACTGTCGTTCCGGGCATTGGCTTTGGGGAAATAATCCCGGCTGAAGGGTTGCAGCGGATGCCGGGTGGTCAGGGCCCCGGTCACGGTTGCGTTGGTGGTGTCTGCCAGTGTCCAGAGGCTGTCGAGGTGATCCTGTAGCTGAGCCACCAACACCGACGGGGGCCGCTCGGAGTCATCCTTGATGCTGCGCCCTACCCAGCTGATATACAGCTGTTCCCGGGCCGATAACAGGGCTTCCAGAAACAGATAGCGATCGTCTTCCCGGCGGGAGCGATCACCCGGGCGGTAATCCTCGGCCATCAGGTCGAAGTCGACCGGCGGCCGGGAGCGGGGGTAATCGCCATCATTCATGCCCAGCAGACAGACGTTCCGGAACGGAATGGCACGCATGGGCATCAGGGTGGCAAAGTTCACCTTACCCGCGAGGAAACGCTGGTTCAGACCACCTTCATCCAGACCGGCCAGGAGCACGTCTTTAACGATATTCAGGGGCAAAGTCTGAGATTCCAGACCGGCCGCCAGAGTGTCTTCCAGCCACTGTTCCAGCTGGCGACGGAAGCGGTTGAGCAGCAACAGATCGGTGTCTTCCACTTTGTGGAAAAACTGTTCCAGCATATCCGAGAGCAAGGTCTCCCAGGCCTCCGGGGTCCGGGGGTTCTGCAGTGCCTGCCAGAGGTTTTCCAGCTGATGCACGAACTCACTGAGCCGGCCGGCAAGGTCTGCCTGCAGGCCGGCAATTTCACCGTAAGGCTCCACACCTGCCCAGGGATCGTCTTCGCCCATACCGTACCCCAGCAGCATGGACCGCAAACCCGATCGCCAGGTGTTGCGTTCCAGCTTGGCTGGCAGGTCCAGACTTGCACGGTGTTCACTGTGCAGGCCCCAGCGAATATTGGCACCTTCCACCCAGCGCCGTGCCAGGGGGATATCATCTTCACGAATGCCGAAACGGTCGCGGATGCCGGGCACTTCCAGCAGACTGATGATTTCACTCACTCCAAAGCGGCTGCGCGGCAGCGACATCAGGGTTTCCAGAGCTATCAATATCGGTTCGTGGTGGCGTTGGCCCTGATCGGAGATAGTAAAAGGAATATGACGTTTCCGGCCCGGTTGATAACGGCCGAATACAGCCTGAATATGGGGCGCATACACATTGATATCCGGCACCATAACGATGACATCCCGTGGCCGTAAATCCGGGTCCGAGTTAAAGGCGGCCAGCAACTGGTCATGCAGCACCTCCACTTCACGTTGGGGGCTATGGGCTTCGTGGAAGGCCACGGAATGGTCGTGAGTGATATCAACCGTGCGTGCCTGGTCACGGATTTCCTGCAGAGGTGTAAGGTTGTAGATGTCGTTCTGTAACTGATGCAACAGGCAGGGCGCTTCGCCGGAGCCATGTTCGGAGAAAATATCGATTTTCTGGTCCGGAGTCTGGAAACTGCTGCGATATTCTTCGGGGTTGTCGAACTCATCCAGCAGGCGGATGTAATCCCGCCCCTGCTTGCCCCAGGCAGCCAGCAGAGGGTTAGCGTGCTGGTGCAGCTGGTCTTTGTCATCAATCCGGGACAGCACCGGATGGCTTGCGCCGCGTTTGCGCTCGGCTCGCAACAGTTCCCGGTCGCTGACGATGTCGGCCCAGTAGAACTGACTGGGGTTATGCACACAAAGCACCACCTGGCTGAAGCGGCTAAGCACGTACAGAGCCTCCAGTGCCTGTCTTGGTAATGAAGACACCCCGAACACCACTATGCGTCTGGGTAACCGGGAGGGGTTGGCCGGCGTGTCGATGTGTTTGCCCTGCGCCATAAAACGGGTGTGGATCTGTGAGCGGCTGGTATGGATATTTTCGTCAATGTCCTGCACCAGCATGCGCCACAAAAAAGGCTGCCAGAGTGTTTCCGGGTCCAGCGGCTTTTCTTCGTTTCTGGGTGTGATGATGACATTTTTGCCCTGCTCCCAGGCTGCCAGCCAGTCGGCGCGGAATACCTGATACTGGTCGAACAGATCCGCCACCTTCTCCGCCAGCTGGAAGTTACGCAAATCGGCATCCTTACCGTCCAGAAATCGGGCCAGGGGCGTGAAAGCCTCATCCTGCCCGACCAACTGCGGCAAAAGCCGGTATAACCGCCATACCAGCCGGCTTTTATCGAAGGGTGACTGCTCCGGCACCTCGCCTTCGGGCAGCACAGCCCGGTAGGCTTGCCAGATAAAGCGGGCCGGAAACAGGAAATCCATGCCGGCGGCAATGCCCAGCCCGCCTTCCATACCGTCGTCGCTGGCCTTTTCTGCCAGGGCCAGTTTCAGCCACTGGGCAATGCCGTTACTCTGCACCAGAAAGGTTTCACTCTGCAGGGGCGGCATGGGGTTCTGCCGGCAGATATACACCACCGCCCGGCGCAGGTCTTCCAGGTGATTGGCGTGGATAGCGTGAAAGCCGGGTTCGATGCTGGGGTGTTCTGGGGCGGACAAAGCGGCCATGGGTTTCCTTTGCTGCGTTGTAAGCTGGGTTCCGAAAGCAACAGCTTACCTTAAGCACCATGGCATTCGCACAGGAGGATCACAGGGAATACAGCAAAGGCGACGGACTGGCAGTAACCCAGCCAGTCAGACCGCCTCACTGATCGATCAGTGAATGAGAGACAACAACATCTGCCGAATGTTTGCTTTGGTGGTTGTATCCAGACAGGCAATATCTTCAACGTGAAGCCGCTGTTGCTCTAGCAGTCTGCGTAAACAGTCAGCTGACAACGAGATGGATACCCGGTCGGCATCCGCTTCGCCGGACCAGTTCATCGGTTTATAATCGGTACGCTGTAACCTGTCGGGGTTTGGAATGAACATTCCCATGAAGCCTCCTGACGTTCAGTGAATCGCCATCAAGGGTTGATTGGCCGGTTGCGCAGGCGGGAAATCTGGCCAGCTCAGATAGTCGGCAAAAAACCGGGGCTGGCGGGAGGTATTCAGCAGCACGTCAATGCAGTCCTGAGTGCTGCAGTGATTATCCGCGCCTTTATGGCAGGGCCTGGCAGAGCGCAGGCTTTCCAGGGCATTGATCAGAACATGATCCGCCGCGGCATAATCACCACGGTTGTGCAGAGCATGGCACACCAGAATAGTGGATAGCGTAAGTTCCACGTGCATGCAGTCCGGGTAGCGCTGCCGTGCCAGACAGGCCAGGTTAAAGGCTCTGCCGGTAGCTGCAAGCACTTTGTCTGTGTTGTTGGTTTCGCTGAAGGTGCAGGCGCTTTCCATCCAGAACATCCACAAATTATTCTGTTCATTGAGAGACAGGCTGGTAAACATGTGGCGATGCCGTTGGCAGAGCTGTTTCATATCGATCTCCTTGCGTTAATGCAAATGATAATAGTTATCGTTTGAAAGGTTGGCAAGGTCTTCAGATTAATTTTTGTGCATGGAGTCTGATTTGCAATTGATGACCAAGCACCGACCGGTTCCGGCAAGCCTGGATGATCCCCTCTACTATCTGGAGAACATGGATATTCTGGTTGCCTGGGTGTATGACCATCACCGCGACCTGTTGACTACTCAGGAGCGGGACCGGCTGGCGGCTTTTGCGGCTCTGGGCAGCGGTCCCCGCGCCCTGCTGACCCGAATGGTGATGCGTAATGGTGACCTGTTCCGGGTCGACAAGCTCCGCTATCCGGAACTGCCGGTGCCGGAAGCCGAGGCGCTGGCGATTCTGGTACAGAATGGCTGGCTGGATACGGCACCGGATCTTTGCCTGGATGAGCTTTTCCGCTTATTCACTCTGGCGGAGTTGCGGCCGGCGTTTATGGCCTGGCTGCAGGCACAGGGCTACTCGAAAACTGTCGGAAAGGCACAAATGCGAGAGGCACTGACAGCGTCGTTCGGCGAACCCAGGACTGTACAGGATTGGCTGACTGGGGCTGACAATAACCCGCCCGGGGTTGTGCAGCTTCAGGATATGGCACTGTTTGACCGTATCCGCCTGATGTTCTTTGGCAACCTGCGCCAGGGCTGGACCGACTTTGTGCTGGTGGAGCTGGGTATACAGCAATTCGAGCCGGTACCGTTTACCCCGGAGTCCCGCGCTTTTCAGCAGCGCTCAGACGTGGACTGCTACCTGCAGATGCACCAGTGCCGGGAACGCCTCGACAATGGCGAGCCAGCGGCAGAGGTTTGGTCTGCGCTACCCCCGCCTGTGGATAACCCCTGGCTGGCCAGCCGTCGGGAGCGGCTGTTACTCGAGCTGGGCCGGCAGGCCGACCGTCAGGGCGAACAGGAACTGGCGCTGCAGGTCTGGGGTGCCAGCCAACACCGGGAAGCACGGCTGAAACAGCTCCGGCTGCTGGAGCGAATGAAACGCTTTGATCAGGCCTGGAGTATTGCCTGCCGATGGCAGGCGACAGAACTGAGTGATGCTGAAACCCAGGGGCTTAATCGCCTGCTGAAGCGACTGGCAACGAAAGTAGGTACTCACAAACCTGTAACTGTGGATAACCCGGAGGTAGCCGAGTTCAGGCTGGCACTGCCGCGGCCGGAAACCGGCACCGTGGAACTGGCGGCGCTCACATATCTGAGCACCGATGAAGCCCCGGTGTTCTATGTGGAAAACACTCTGATCAACGCCCTGTTCGGACTTTTGTGCTGGCCGGTTATCTTCAGACCCTTGCCCGGGGCCTTCTTCCACCCTTTCCATACCGGTCCGGCGGACCTGCTGCGGGACGATTTTGTGGCGCGGCGCCAGCAGGCGTTCGAGGAGCGCTTCAGTCTGCTTGAAACCGAGGCTTATCGTCAGGTCATTCTGGAGGCATTCAGGCAAAAGCAGGGTATTGCTAACCCGTTCGTGGTCTGGCTGGTACTGGATGAAGGCTTGCTTATCCTGGCCCTGGACTGCATTCCGGCCAGGCATCTGCAGGCTCTGTTCCGCCGCTTGCTGAACAACATCAGGGAGCACCGTAGCGGATTTCCGGATCTGATCCGTTTTGTGCCGGATGCGCCAGACCCGGAACAGCGCTATGAAATGATCGAGGTGAAAGGCCCCGGGGATCGCCTGCAGGACCATCAGGTTCGCTGGCTGTATTTCTTTGCCCGCCAGGGTATTCCGGCACGGGTGTGCTATGTGCGCTGGCAGGACAGTGGGGACAGTGCGTGAAAGTTGCCGTTCGTACCCTGTGTGAGTTCGCCGCCCGCCATGGTGATCTGGATTTCCGGTATACCCCGGCGCCCAGTGCTGATGAGGGCATTGCCGGCCATCAGGCTATCCAGTCCCGTCGTGGTTATGGCTATAAAAGCGAGTATTCACTTACCGGGAATTGCATGGAAATAGAGCTCTCTGGCCGGGCTGATGGCTATCACCCGCACAAGAACCGGCTGGAGGAAATCAAGACCCACCGGGGTGATGTATCCCGCATTCGCGAGCACCAGCGAGCTTTGCACCTGGCCCAGTTAAGGGCCTATGGCGCTCTGCTGTGCCGACAGGAAAACCACAGCAGCGTGGAACTGGCACTGGTTTATTACGACATTGGCCGGGACAAAGAAACAGAACTCACTGAAACCGCCCGGGCCGACCAGCTCTGGCAGGAGCTGGAAACCCTGTGTGGTCGCTACAAAGACTGGGCTGATCAGGAAGAACATCACCGGGAACAGCGGGATGCCTTGCTGGCCAGCCTGAGCTTTCCTTTCCCGGCATTCCGCCCCCGGCAACGACAACTGGCGGAAACTGTGTACAAAAACTCCGCGAAAGCCGGCACCCTGCTGCTGGAAGCCCCTACCGGTCTGGGCAAAACCCTGGGCACCCTGTTCCCCGCCTTGATGGCCATGCCAGCGGGCCATCAGGACCGGCTGTTTTACCTCACCTGCCGCAACACGGCCCGGCAACTGGCCCTGGACGCTGTGGACAAGTTGCGTCATAACCAGGATGAGCAGCAGCCCTGGCCGCTGCGTGTCCTGGAACTGGTTTCCAAAGACGACGCCTGTGAGCACCCGGATAAAGCCTGCCATGGCGACTCCTGTCCCCTGGCCAAAGGTTTTTTTGATCGCCTGCCCGATGCCCGGGCCGAGGCGATTCAAAATCGAGAGCCGTTAACTCAGGAAAGTTTGGCGAAAATCGCTGCAGGTCACGATATTTGCCCTTATTTCCTTGCCCAGGAAATGGCCCGCTGGAGTGACCTGGTAATTGGCGACGTGAACCGCCTGTTCGATCAGTCCGCCCTGCTCCATGGTCTGATCCGCCAGAACAACTGGAAAGCCAGCGTGCTGGTTGATGAAGCCCACAATCTGGTGGATCGGGCCCGGGGCATGTATTCGGTGCAGCTGGACCAGCAACGTCTGTTAAAAACAAAGAAAGCAGCGCCCAAACCGGTAAAAGCGGCACTGGAGCGCACGGCCCGGGCCTGGCAGGCCCTGATCCGGGAGCAGGGTGACCCGTCGCAGCCAGTGTTCCTTGACTCTCCGCCCGCGCAATTGTCGGGAGCCCTGCAAGGCATGGTCTCCAGCCTTACGGACTACCTCGCAGACAATCCCCCGGATCTGGCCCTGCAGGAGTTGTTGTTCGACAGTGTGGCCTTTATGAAACTGGCCGACCGTTTTGGAGACCACTCACTGTGTCAGTTCCAGCGCGCCGGCCGTGGCCGCGCCAGCCTGACGCTCCGGAACCTGATCCCGGCGGATTTTCTCACCGACCGTTTTGCGGCTGCCCATTCCATGCTGCTGTTCTCCGCGACTCTCAGCCCCGGCGTCTATTACCGGGATTTACTCGGCCTGCCGGAGGACGCCCGCTTCACCTCCCTGCCCAGCTCGTTCAGCGCAGACCAGCTGCAGGTTGAATTTACCCCCGGGATCAGCACCCGGAAGGCGCACCGGGAGGCCAGCCTGGAGCCCATTGCTGAACTGATCGCCCACCAGTACCGGCAACGGCCGGGTCATTATCTGGCGTTTTTCAGCAGCTTCAGATATGCAAAGGAAGTCAGTGAGACCCTGGCGCAACAGGCCCCGGATGTCCCCCAGCGCAGTCAGCAGCCGGGCATGAGCCAGGCGCAGCGCCAGGAGTTTCTGGCAGAGTTTCGCCAGCCTGGTGGCAGTGTCGCCTTTGCGGTGCTGGGCGGTGTCTTCAGTGAGGGTATCGACTTGCCCGGTGACCAGCTTGTGGGTGCTTTTGTGGCCACGCTTGGGTTGCCGCCGTTTGATGCCTGGCACGAGGTACTGAAGGCCCGGCTGCAGCAGCGTTTTGGCAGGGGCTATGATTACACTTATCTGATTCCGGGAATACAGAAAGTGGTTCAGGCAGCGGGCCGGGTGGTCCGGACTCCGGATGATCAGGGCGTAATCTGGCTGATCGACGACCGTTTTTTGCAGCCGAAGTCGAGGCGCCTGTTGCCGGAATGGTGGTTTGCTATCGGGGCCAGTCGGTAAAACTGCCCCGATAGCGGGTACAGAGGGATCAGCCGAAGTGGTAGAACGCCATTTTATTGCCATCCTGGTCTTTCACATAGGCACCGTAAAACTGGTCCTCAATCCGCTGCCCCGGCTCACCATCACAGGTGGCACCCAGCTCGATGGCCTTCTGGTAATAGGTATCGACGGCCTCTTTCGATCCGGGCCAGAACGCCAGCATATTGCCGTTACCCGGATGGTTTGGTTCACTGTCGAACGGTGTACAAACGGCCAGTGACGGGCCCTTCATACTTTCACCAATAAAAGCAATGCGCCCCATATCTACGAGGAGCTTTGCGCCCATGCCATTCAGAAGCTCGGTATAGAACTTCTTGGCTTTTTCCATATCACTGACACCGATGGTGACGTATCCGATCATTCTGTAATCTCCTGTTCAGCGCGGGTATAAGCGCAATTGGTTTTCAGGTTTTTTATCTGTTTTCCCAACGAAAATTTTCTGCCCATTGCAGAGCATCCGGAAGCGGCAGGGGCTTGCTGTAGAAAAAACCCTGCCCCAGGTCACAGCCCAGCTGGATCAGCTTCTTCTCCACATCTGCATTTTCGATGCCTTCAGCAACCAGGCGACGATTAAAGCTTTTCGTCAGACTGACAATAGCACTGACAATCATTCTGTCATCTGTGTCTTCCAGCATATCCTTTACGAACGATTGGTCAATCTTGATTTCCTGGGCCGGCAAACGGCGGAAATAATCCAGTGATGAATAACCCGTGCCAAAATCATCGAGAGAAATATCCACACCCAGCTCACGGCAGGCCTTCAGGTTTTCCTGAACGGCGTCGGTATTGTCCATGGTTGTGGTTTCAAGGATTTCCAGAATAAGCCGGGCACGCAGCTCCCTCGGGCAGTCTTCCAGTGCGTCTGCTAAATCATGACGGAATTCGCGGCAGAGGAAGTGGGAAGGACTGAGGTTGATGCTCAGAGTATAAGGCAGGCCCTGGTGCGAAAATGCCAAAATCTGCTTTACAGCCTCCCGGATGACAAAGTTTCCCAGAGTGCGGGCATACTCCGTGTATTCAATATGCTGCAGGAAATCTCCGGGCGCAAGGAGACCTTCCTCTGGGTGGTTCCAGCGGATCAGAGCTTCAAAACCGTCCACCGTCCGGCTGCGAAAGCAGATTTTGGGTTGATAGTACAATTCCATCTGGCCCTGGTTCAGGCCGTCTCCTATCTGCTCCAGCACTCTCCAGCGTGCTTTCCTGGATGAGTGGTATTCAAGATCAAATATCTTGAAACCGTTCTTTCCGGTTTCTTTAGCGGCGTACATCGCCTGATCCGCATGGCGGAGCAGCAGATCTGTGCTCACATCGTCTTCCGGGTAGAGGGTCACCCCCATGCTGCCGGAAACCTGGAGAACATGGTGCTGAAAGTTGATAGGCCGTCGCATGGCATCCAGTATACCGGCGTAGGCTCGCTCATCAGCCACATCCCTGAGGATCAGAACAAACTCATCCCCACCGGAGCGAGCAATGATATCGTGAGGCTTCACAGCCACTTTCAGCCGGTCAGCGACGGACTTCAGAACTGCATCACCGACCAGATGGCCGTGTTTGTCGTTGATGGCTTTGAAGCCATCAAGATCGATAAGGCATACGGATACCTGGCCGTTTCTCAGCTCAGCCTCGAACAGTTCCTGCTCAAGCAGCTGGGTAAGAAGGTAACGGTTGGGCAGACCGGTCAGGGCATCGTAATGAGTGGCCAGCTCAATATCTTTCCGGTGCGTTCTTTGTTCTTCGTATAAACGTTTGCGCTCAATAAGGTGGCCCAGTGTCTGGGACAGGGGGGCCAGCTCATCTGCCAGACTCCGGTTATAGCCTTCAGAGCGGTTGGCCAGACCGATCAGCCCGAGTAGTGTGGTTCCGGAGTAAACCGGAATACCGATATAGGTGTTGATTGCCGGGTGCCCCACCGGCAGACCCCCTCGCCGGGGATCCTCGGGCAGGTTGTTGGAGATAACAAGGTCTCCGGTGAGCATGGATTTCCCGAGGATATTATCGAGATTTCTGAAAATCATGCCCTGACGTTCCACCTCCTGGTACAGGGCCTGTGCTTCCGGATTCCAGGCAATGTTGGTAATAGCACCCACTTTCAGGAAGGGAGAGCCCTTGTCGTCGTACAGAATTTCTCCAATAAAGCCGAACTGACTGCCGGTCAGGGCCAGAAGGTCGTTGAGCATATACTCAAAGGCTGAACGCTCATTATCACTGGTAAGAAACACGTTCTGAGCCTGATGGATGGCCCGGTTCAGGTGGGAAACGGACACCTGCTCACTGTTATCCGACCGGAGCCATGAGCGTTCCAGTTCGTCTTCTACCATAACGGCCAGCGTGCGCAGCACATCGAGGTCTTTTTCACCGAACTGCCGTGGTTTATCGTCAATAATGCATAGGGTTCCGATTTTAAAACCACTGGGTTCCCGCACGGGGACGCCCGCGTAGAATCGCACACCAGGATTTTCCAGAACAAACGGGTTGTTGCGAAAACGTGGATCCTGTGAGGCATTTTCTACAATAAAGACCTGGTCCTGACGTATGGTATGGTCGCAGAAAGCGACAGACCTTGGAGTTTCCGCTACATCCAGCCCCTGCCTTGATTTGAACCATTGGCGGTCGTCATCCAGCAATGTGAATAAGGCTGTTCTTACCTGATAATGCTGTTGGGCAATGCGGGTCAGTCGCTCAAAACGCTCTTCGGGAGGTGTGTCAAGAAGCCCGAGGCGTTTCAGGGATGCAAGTCGCTTGTTTTCAGTGTCCGTGTCACTCATTCGGGGTCCTTGGTGGGGCCAGCAATGAGATGCTAACAGATCGTGATTTAATAATTTGTGACATTTGGTGAATCACGGTTTTCGATCAGATTTATCTGAAGGTGACTTTGTCACTGAATAAAGCATATGCCAAGTCTACAGTGTGAGAGCATTCAAGGTTAAATGACAAAGGGCACCTGCTATGATCAGAACATTCAAGGCACTTATAGCGGCGGCGCTGGTTGCCGTTGCTCCCATCAGCGTTCAGGCTTCAGGAGATCAGGACATGGTTGAGGAAGTACTGGTAATTCTTTCAAGCGACTCCCTGCAAACCCAGGGCATGGCAATGGTTCTTTCTAATACCATGGCCCAGCAGGGCGCAAAGGTGAACGTTCTGCTATGTGACAAAGCAGGCGATCTGGCGTTGAAAAACTACGAAGCCAGTCCTCTCAAGCCAAAGGACCTTACCCCCGGTCAAATGTTGCGTGGCCTGCTGAAACAGGGTGGTACTGCCAATGTTTGCGCTCTTTATCTGCCCAACAGTGATTACAGTAAAGACGATCTGATTGACGGTGTGGGTGTCGCCATGCCACCAGAAATGGCAGGTCAGATGCTTAACCCGGATATGCGTACCTTTACCTTCTGAAACGCTTTCGCAGTCTGATAAGCGATAAAAAGCCGGCCCTCTTGCATTTGAGGGCCGGCTTTTTTGTGGGCGTCTGGTCCGTTTTCAGGACTTTCCAGCAGGCTCATCCAGGTCTTCGTAGCCTGTCACCATAGGTTTAATGTGACTGGTCAGCGTATGGCCCATTGTTGTCATATACACGTGGGCAATAATGAAAACCAGCATGGCAAAGGCCGCAGCCGTATGCACCAGTGCGACGGTTTCAAGGTTGAGCGCGCCTGCCAGCATCGCCGGCCAGTCGCTATAAAAAAGATACAACAGGCCACTCACCCAGATAATGGGTGAAATTATCAGTTTGAAAAACAGGTAAGCCAACCGCTGCAGCGGGTTGTGCTTGGCTTTGCTGGTTTTACGATACGGGTGTTCAGCACCGGTAAAAGTGCCAATCAGGTAGTAATGCATTACCGCAAACAGGCCATCGCGAGTGGGCACATACTGGCGCCATTCCCCGGTAGTAATATGCCAGAAGATGGCAAATAGCCAGAGTACGATCAGTGACCAGGCTGCGATGGTGTGCAACCGTGTGGCATCACCAAAGCCCAGTAGCGAATAGCTGCCGTGGATTTCAAAGCCGGTAATCAGCAGGCTGAAAATCAGTAAAGCCTGAAACCAGTGCCAGAAACGCTCAAAGCGCTTGAATATCATTACCCGGCTCATGACTGTTTCCTCCTTCTGAATAGCACTCGGGCAAGGGCGTGGATGACAACTCCGGCCAGGGTCAGTGCCACTACCAGCCACCCGATACGATTCAGCCAGGCGTTACTGCTATGTCCTGGCATATAAATACCGCCAATACCCGCCAGGCGACTTTTCTCTGAATGGCATGAGCTGCAGCGCAGGGCCTGATCCGCCGTTGGTACCATATGAGTAATCGGCCAGTACATCCTGGTTTCAATAAAGTCGAAGTTGCCACTGAACGGCAGACCGGACTTTTCACTGGCGAACTGCAGGGCTTTAGGCCAGTCGTAGTTACTCCAGAGCGAGGAATCATCGGCACCAAAGACGTGAGTGGCCAACAGCGTTTTATATTCGGTATCAAAAGGCTGTTTGCCACGCATCTGCTTGAAGGGCCAGATGCGCGATGCAGGATCACCCGGTTCGCCGTCCAGCCGGTTGATTTCCAGCGGCGGGTTATCAATATCGAACTGCTCATCAACCATGGTGTATTCAACGGTGCCATCAAACCAGGCGTAGTAAGGCACCACATTTTCACCGTGGCGGAAATCACCCTTTTCGCTCAGGTAGCTCACATGGCCCGCTTCATCATAGGTCGTGATTGGTTTTTTGTTTTCATCGAGCTTGCCGGCAGTCGACCAGTCCCACCACATCTTGGTTGGTACGCCGCCCCGGGCGAAGGCCGGGACATGACAGGTCTGGCAGGCCAGCTTGTCTACATGATCGTTCAGTTTTGTCTTGTTGTGGGGCTGGTCACCATGACAGGACTCACAGCTTGCCCGGCTCAGATCGGTGTGACCGGGCGTATCAATCCCCAGGGTATCTTTTGCGTTTACCTGATAGCGACTGCCGGAAACACTGTGGCCCCAGGTGGTGTGGCAGTCGGAGCAGCTGAAATCCGCACCGTCGGGAGACATGTGTACGTCCAGGGAGGTTTCGGGTGATACCAGGGAGGAATCGAGGTCACCGTGTTTTACACCGTCGCCTCCGCCGCCGTAAAAGTGGCAACTGCCACAGTTAGCACGGCCTGTAGCCCCAACGTTACGGGCAATATCCGGCAAGTCCGGCGGCTGAACCATGTTGCCACTGCCTTTGGGCCACTCCCTGGGGATATAGGTGGGGTCACCCGCCAGAGTGGGGAACTTCTTGTAACCGCCGGTTGTATCGTGGCATACAAGGCAGTCCACAGCAGAGTCAACTTCCGGTGGCGGCTGTCGCATGTCTTTCCAGCCGTAGCCGACGTGGCAGGATGTACATCTGGGCTCGTTGGTAACCGCCATGCCACAAAAGCTGTTAATTACCTGGTTTTTTCCCAGTGTCTGCCCGGTTTCTGCATGTTTGTAGAGCCAGGTCCAGTGGGTGGTTTCCTTGATCTGGCCCGCCGCTTCAGTATGGCATTCCAGGCAGGCGCTGGTTACGTCACTGGCAGTGTCAAAAGGACCTTTGAGGGATTCAAATTTGCTGTGATCCGCAGTGGCCGGAGAGCGCTCAATGGCAGCCGTTCCAGGGCCGCCTGTGAGAAGTAACAGGGCTCCCAGAAAACTCATCACCGGAATCCGGCACGGCCGGGTTGTGATCAGCCTGATCATGACGCTCTCCTGATTGTTTTATTGTCAGTTTAAGTCACTATTCACGTCTTGCCAGTGCTACGTTTATTCCGGCAGGTAGATTTTTTCCGGGTTCAGCTTCATGGACCAGGGCAGCCCCGCATTCTGCCAGCCATTTACAATCCGCATGCCCGCTTTTTTACCATCTTTGGCACCACTGCCCTGAAAGCCATGATCGATGTATTTCACATTACTGAAACCGTTTTCCAGCAGGTAGTCCGCACTGGGCTTCCCACGGCTGGAGCCGGAACGACACATGGTGATAATCAGAGCATCACTACTCAGGCCTTTATCCTTCAGCGCCTGCTCAATACCCGCAGCAAACTCCGGGTTGCGGCTCATGGCAAACCGGCCTTTGTCCGCCAGAAAAGAGGTCCGGTCTGCAAGCATAAACGGGATGTTTATGTCGACAACATCGGTAAAGCCAATGAACATGATTTCCACGGGGTCACGCACATCAACAAACAGGATCTGATCGCCTTTTTCCTGGACCAGGTTGTAGGTTTCCTGTGCAGTCAGGGATAGCGCTTCATCTGCTGAAGCGTGAGCGCTCAGTCCCAGGGTTATGAGAAGGGCCGCCAATAAAAGTTTCATCGTTTTCTCCTGAAAAAAGGGTGCGATACAGTCCCTACCATACTCCTGAAGAGGTAAAGGTATCAATTAAATGAATAAGCTTATAATAACGGGTTTGATCGGGGTCAATAGAGCGGTGCAAGAGCTGCTACACTAGCGCTTTCTGATCAGGGGGAATTTTTCACGTGTTAATCTGGCCCAACTGGCGTTGTCCGGGCGTAGTATCCATTCTTGTTGTTGTACTGGCGATCAGTGGGTGTGCATTGCCCTCTATCTCAGACCGTACACAAAGCCGGGCGTTGTCGGCTGAGCAAGCGGCAAATACCCGTATCGGGCGTGCCATTACGCCCCTCGTGCAGGCACATCCGGACAAGAGTGGGGTTGTACTGCTTGAAGATGCCTATGATGCCTTTGCAGCGCGGATGTTGTTGGCTGAAGGGGCAGAGGCCACACTGGATGTGCAGTACTACATATGGCGGTACGATATCACCGGCATAATGCTGCTTGATGTACTTTACCGGGCCGCAGAGCGTGGAGTGCGTGTGCGGCTTCTGCTGGACGATAATGGCATCGCCGGGCTTGATAAGCCCCTTGCCGCCCTGGATACCCACGCGAATATAGAGGTACGTCTGTTCAATCCGTTTGTTGTGCGTAGTCCCAAATGGATTGGTTTTCTGACCAGTTTCCCACGCCTGAATCACCGCATGCATAACAAATCCTTCACGGCTGATAACCAGGCAACCATTATTGGTGGGCGGAATGTTGCTGATGAGTACTTTGGTGCTGCGCAGGGCGCATTGTTTGCCGACCTTGATGTTCTGGCTATCGGGCCCGTGGTGAATGAGCTTTCTGATGATTTTGACCGCTATTGGTCGAGCGCTTCGGCATACCCGGCCGCAGCCATTCTGCCTGAACCGGAAGAGCCGGATCTGGCCTGGGTTGTGGATACAGCGAGAGAATGCAGCACCCGTACTGAGGCCAGCCGGTATGTGTGCGCCGTAGCGGAATCCGAATTCCTGAAAACGTTACTGGACGGCACCCTGGAGTTTACCTGGGCGCCGGTCTCCATGGTCAGTGATGATCCGGCCAAAGTGCTGGGAAAGAAGCCAAAAAACGGCCTTATGAGCCGGCAGCTGGCAGAGGCAATGGGAACCCCTGAGCATTCAGTCACTCTGGTGTCTCCTTACTTTATTCCGACCAAAGCCGGTGTGGAAATGTTCCGTAATCTGGAGCGCCAGGGTATTGAGGTGCGCGTGCTGACCAACTCGCTGGAAGCCAACGATGTGGCCATGGTGCACTCTGGTTATGCAAAGTACCGCAAGCCTCTGCTGGAGGCCGGTGTGCAATTGTTTGAGCGGCGTAAGCTGCCTGGAACCGAGTCTGTAGAGCGTCAGTTACAAAACAGCCTGATGGGCAGCTCCTCCTCCAGTCTGCATGCAAAAACCTTCGCAATTGACGGTGAAAGGCTGTTTGTCGGTTCGTTTAACTTCGACCCCCGATCAGTGCATACCAACACCGAACTGGGCTTTATTATTGAAAACCCGGAGCTGGCTCAGGAAATGGAGGCAAGGGTCCGGGAGCAAACCCGCGATACGGCCTATGAACTGGTTCTGGATGATAACGGCGATCTGCAGTGGCTGGAGTATAACGGGGACGAGGTAACGCGACACAGCCACGACCCGGGAACCGGGCCGCTCAAACGGCTGCTGGTTTCATTTTTTGCTCTGCTGCCCATAGAAGCTCTGTTGTAACCGTTATACAGGCTTTTGATGCGGGTCAGTCGCGCAGTAAAAACGATTGCTATACTGGTAACAACCTAACTATTATTCACATTGACACTCATCCCCCATCAAGGAAGAAAAATGTCCGGTTCAAGCTCCAGAAATCGCCAGAAACTACTGATTGCTCTTGGTGTTATCGCTGCGGCTGCCATTCTTGCGTGGCAGTTCCTTCCTGATAGTGACAGCCTTCCGGAGTATGTTGCCTCTGGTAATGGCCGTATCGAAGCAACCCAGGTAGACATTGCTACGCGTATCCCAGGCCGCCTGGAGAGTCTGTTTGTAGCTGAGGGTGACTTGATTGATGCCGGCAACCCGGTGGCTGAGATGGACACCGATGAATTACAGGCGACCCTGGCGTCGGCCGAGGCCAACCTGAACCAGGCAATTGAAGCCCGTCATCTGGCCGAAGCGGTTGTTGTTCAGCGTGAAAGTGAACTCCGGCTGGCCCGGGCTGAGCTGGGCCGGATCGAAGCTTTGGTGGACAAAGGACATGTTTCCCGGGAGCAGCTTGACCGTGCCCGGACCGCACTGGAAACCAGCCAGGCGGCATTGCAGGCCTCCCGTGTTCAGGTGGCTTCGGCGCGCGCCGGTATTGAGGCTGCAAGAGCCAGTATCCGCAAGGTGCAATCCACCATTGACGACAGTCACCTGAACAGCCCGGTCGGTGGTCGAGTGTTATACCGGCTGGCTGAGCCGGGCGAGGTGCTGGCGGCCGGAGGCAAGGTTGCAACGGTCATCGATGTAACCGATGTTTATCTCACCATTTTCCTGCCTACTGCTCAGGCCGGCAGGGTCCGGGTTGGCTCCGAGGCGCGTATTATCCTGGATGCCTTGCCTGATTATGTGGTCCCGGCCGAGGTAAGTTTTGTGGCTGCCGAGGCGCAGTTCACACCGAAAGCAGTGGAAACCCGCAGCGAGCGGGAGAAGCTTATGTTTCGCGTGCGTATTCGTATCAATCCGGAATTGCTGAATGCCTACCGTGACCGGGTAAAAACAGGCGTACCGGGTGAGGCCTACGTTCGTACCGATGAAAGCCAGCCCTGGCCGGAACAGTTGCAGGTGAACCTGCCCAATGAGTAATCAGCGTAATGTCGAGACTTCGGGTGCAGGTCCGGTTGCCCGGCTGACGTCCATAAGCCACTACTATGGCGCCCGTACCGCCCTGGAAAATGTCTGTCTGGACTTACCCGCCGGGTGTATGGTGGGCCTGATCGGGCCAGACGGTGTGGGCAAATCCACCTTGTTGGGGCTGGTGGCAGGTGCTCGGGAGTTGCAGCAAGGCCAGTTGCAGGTATTGGGTGGCAATATGGCCGATACGCGCTTTCGCAGTGAAGCCGCTCCGCGCATCGCCTATATGCCTCAGGGATTGGGTGGCAATCTTTATCACACTCTTACGATAGATGAGAACATTGAGTTTTTTGCCGACCTGTTCGGACTAAAAGGAGAGGCTCGCACCCAGCAGATTGATCGCTTGCTGGACGCAACAGGCCTGCTGGACTTTAGGGATCGACCCGCCGGTAAGCTCTCTGGTGGCATGAAACAGAAACTGGGTCTTTGTTGTGCCCTGATTCACAGTCCTGAGCTTCTGATTCTGGATGAACCAACCACCGGTGTAGATCCACTCGCACGCGCGCACTTCTGGGATCTGATCGACTCGATCCGGCACCAGCAGTCAGGCATGAGTGTGCTTGTTGCCACGGCCTACATGGAAGAAGCTGAGCGCTACGACTGGCTGATTGCTATGAATCACGGCACTGTACTGGCCACTGGTTCACCACAGGAACTGAAACAGGAAACCGGCACAGATACTCTGGATGACGCGTTTACGGCCTTGTCCCCCCGGGGCAGTCAGGAGGATGAAGATGGTAAGGAAACCACAGACAGTCGCCGTAAAGCCAAAGCGGAAGCCGCACCTGCAACAAAAAATGATGGCGTTCCTGCCATAGAAGCCCATAACCTGACCCTTCGCTTTGGCGACTTCACAGCAGTGAAAGATGTCAGTTTCACCATTCCCAAAGGTGAAATTTTCGGTTTTCTGGGCTCCAATGGGTGCGGCAAAACCACCACCATGAAAATGCTGACAGGCCTGCTCCCGCCTTCTGAAGGCGAAGTATTCCTGTTTGGCTCACCACTGGACTCCCGGGATCTGGATACCCGTCGACGGGTGGGTTACATGACCCAGTCCTTTTCGCTGTACAGTGAGCTGACCGTGCACCAGAACCTGGTGCTTCATGCCAAGTTGTTCCACCTTCCGCCAGAGAGTATTCAGCCCAGAGTTGACGAGCTGGTTGAGGAGTTCGGTTTAGCCGATGTGATGGATCAGCTCGCCGGTGATTTACCGCTGGGTGTTCGTCAGCGTTTGTCTTTGGCAGTGGCAGTCGTGCACTCGCCGGAATTACTGATTCTGGATGAGCCCACCTCGGGCGTGGACCCTGATGCCCGCAATCGCTTTTGGGATTTACTGTTGCGACTGTCCCGGGAAGATGGCGTTACTATCTTTATTTCCACCCACTTCATGAACGAAGGTGAGCGCTGCGACCGGATATCGCTGATGCATGCTGGTGAAGTTCTGGCCTGCGATACCCCTGCAGCTCTGGTGCAGCAGGCAGGTACAGAAAATCTGGAAGGTGCTTTCATTCAGACGCTCGAAACTGTCTACAAAGAGCCTGAAAGCAAAAGTGGCGGCAGGTTGCCAACTGATAATACCGCACAACCACGCTGGAAGCTGTTCAGTCCAAGAAGGCTTATGGCATATGCCCGGCGTGAAGTCCGGGAGTTACTGCGTGATCCTGTCCGCATGTCGTTTGCCTTCATAGGTTCTGCCTTATTGATGGTTATTCTGGGTTACGGCATTACTCTGGATGTAGAAGACCTTCCGTTTTCCGTTCTTGATCAGGATCAGACCACCCAGAGCCGTGACTATATAACGGCCGTATCCGGATCCCGTTATTTTATCGAGCAACCGGCTGTTGCCGATATGGCAGATCTGGAGCGTCGGATGCAGTCAGGCGAGCTCAGTCTGGTTCTGGTGATACCCCCCGGGTTTGGTCAGGATCTCAAGCGTGGCCGTCCGGCAGATATTGCAGTATGGGTGGATGGCGCCATGCCGTTTCGGGGCGAAACGATTCAGGGGTACATACAGGGTTTGCACCTGAACTATATGAAAGACCTGGCTATGCGTACCTACGGCTCCGTACCCGATATTAGCCTGGTTACCATTGAGTCCCGCTACCGCTATAACCAGGGCTTTCGTAGCCTGGATGCCATGGTGCCCGCGGTTATCCCGATTTTGCTTGTGTTTATTCCGGCTATCCTGATGGCATTGGGTGTTGTGCGTGAAAAAGAGTTGGGATCAATCACCAATCTGTATGTAACTCCGGTGAACCGGCTGGAGTTCCTGTTAGGTAAGCAGCTGCCTTATATTGCTTTCAGCATGGTGAGCTATTTCAGTCTGGTACTGCTGGCGATCTTCCTTTTTGAGGTGCCTGTTAAAGGTGGTGTGTTGACGCTGACTCTGGGCGCTCTGCTGTTCGTAACGGCCACAACCGGCCTCGGGCTGGTTATTTCAGCTTTCGCTTCTACTCAGACGGCGGCGCTGGCCGCTACGGCTGTCGTCACTATACTCCCGACCATACAGTTTTCGGGGGTTACCGAGCCAGTGTCGTCTCTGGAAGGGGCTGGCGCACTGATTGGCCAGTTCTGGCCGGTGACCTGGTTCCTGCAGATCAGCCGCGGTGTCTTCACTAAAGGGTTGAGTCTGGGGGATATGCAGCATGCATTTCTGGTGCTGGCAGCCTTTATTCCGGTACTGACGCTGATGTCGGTATTTCTGCTTCGTAAACAGGGGCGGTAATGATGAGATCTATGGTCAATATCTGGAACCTTGGAATGAAGGAGCTGCGCAGCATCTGGCGTGATAAGGTGCTGTTTTTGTTCGTAATACTTGCTTTCAGCCTGGTTATATATACTGCCGGGTCGGCCGGTTCGATGGAGTTGAACAACACGCCCGTCGCTGTGGTGGATGAAGACCAGACTGCATTATCGGGGCATGTTATCGATTCTTTGCAAGCGCCCTGGTTTCTTGAACCCGATCCTGTTGATCTGGAGCAGGTTGATTCGGTCCTGGACAGTGGCAGCCACACCTTCGCACTGGTGATTCCTCAGGGCTTCGAGCGTGATATACGCAGTGGGCGTCCTGTCCGTCTGCAACTGAACATTGATGCGACCCGGATGACCCAGGCATTCATTGGTTCCGGTTATATCGAAAGAATGGTGACAATGGAGGTGGCTGAATTTCTGCGAAAAGACAGTGTCACCGGCGTGCTACCGATTAATCTTACGGTCCGTGCAAGTTTTAACCCAAACCTTGAGGGGACCTGGTTCGGTGGAGTCATGGAGCTGATCACCATGATCACTCTGATCAGTATTATTCTGTCCGGCGCGGCGCTGATTCGGGAGCGGGAGCACGGTACGGTGGAGCATTTGATGGTGATGCCCGTTAAACCGTTTGAAATCATGGCGTCCAAGGTGTGGGCCAATGGCCTGGTTGTGATTCTGGCGGCCATTTTTTCGGTAACGGTCATTATCCAGGGAGTGCTCGCGGTCCCGATACGGGGTTCTTTGGTATTGTTTTTCATCGGAGCGCTGATTCATCTATTTTCCACCACAGCCATTGGCATTCTTATTGGCACTGTAGCTCGCACTATGCCCCAGTTTGGTCTTCTGCTGATCCTGACTATCGTCCCTCTGCAGCTACTCTCTGGCGGCATTACCCCCAGGGAAAGCATGCCCGGTCTGGTTCAGGATATTATGCTTGCGGCCCCCACAACCCACTTTGTCAGCATGGCCCAGTCGATTTTATACCGTGGTGCAGGAATGAGTGTGGTGTGGCCGGAAATGCTGGCACTGGCTGGAATTGGAGTGGTTTTTTTCAGTATTGCGCTAGCGCTGTTCAGGCGCCATCTATCGATCTGATGCCAGGTATGGACAGAAAAAGGACTTGGTCTGGACGTATACTTGAGTGGGAAAGGGAGGAAAGAGCGGGATAAATGGTCGGCGTGGCAGGATTCGAACCTGCGACCCCTTCGTCCCGAACGAAGTGCGCTACCAAGCTGCGCCACACGCCGATCAACGGCCGGTATTATACGGATTTGCGGGCTTTTTACCAGCCCCCTCCTCTGGCGCCGGCTAATCCAGGTCTTCACACATGCCTTATCGCACGTGTTAAGAGCCCTTTACCGGCGCAGAGGGTGGGCAGTGTTGTTCAGCCAGAGGTAGGTAACAGAGAGATATCCGCAACCCGCAAGAACAGGTTGTGCAGGCGGTTCAACAGTGCAAGACGGTTGTTTTGCACGGCTTTATCGTCTGCCATTACCATAACATCGCTGAAGAAGGCGTCTACGGGCTCCTGCAGGCTGGCCAGAGACTGCAGTGCACTGGCGTAGTCACCCTGCTCAAACAGTGGGCCTGTTTTTGCGGCCTGCTGCTCAATCTTTACCGCCAGGTCTTTTTCAGCCGCGTCCTGCAGCAGATCCTCATCAACGGTCTCACCAATGCTTTCGCCGCCCTGCTTCGACAGAATGTTGGACACCCGCTTGTTAGCGCCGGCCAGCGCCTGCGCCTCAGGCAGCTGCCGGAACGCTTCCACGGCTTTGATTCTGCGGTCAAAGTCCCGCGGGCAGGTCGGGCGCCGGGCATGTACCGCAAGATACACTTCGGCGCCAATGCCCTGCTCATCGTAATAGGCACGGAACCTTTCCAGCATATAGTCGACAACGCTGGAGGCGGTGCCGTCTTCGGTCAGGCTGGTAAAGTTCTCTTCTGCCCATTCACAGCAGGTCTGCAGATCCAGAGGCAGCTCCCGCTCGATGATAATGCGTAATACCCCCAGAGAGGCCCGGCGCAGCGCAAACGGATCCCGGGTGCCGGACGGAGGCTGGCCAATTCCGAACAGCCCCACCAGCGAATCCACACGGTCGGCTATGGCCAGCGCGCAGCTGGTCAGGGTTGTGGGCAGGCTGTCTTTGGAAAAGCGTGGCATGTACTGCTCATTCAGAGCTTTGGCCACATCTGCCGGTTCACCGTCATCGGTGGCGTAGTACTGACCCATAATGCCCTGAAGATCGCTGAACTCCAGCACCATTTCGGTCACCAGGTCGGTCTTTGCCAGCATGGCTGCGCGCTCGGCCAGAGCCGGGTCACTGCCAATGGCTGTGGCAATTTTCTTTGCCAGCGCCGCTACCCGAACGGACTTGTCATAGACGCTGCCGAGCTTCTCCTGGAAAATGATCGGCTTGAGCCGCTCAATGCGGTCTTCCAGCCGGGTCTTACGGTCCGCTTCATAGAAAAACGCAGCATCCGCGAGGCGGGGGCGAATCACCTTCTCATTACCGGAGATAACCTGAGACGGGTCTTTACTCTCTATGTTGGCAACGGTAATGAACTGGGGCAGCATTTCACCGTCGGCATCCACCAGGTGAAAGTATTTCTGATGCTCCTCCATCGAGGAAATCAGAGCCTCCGGCGGTACCTTGAGAAAACGCTCTTCAAAGCGCCCCAGCAGCGGTACCGGCCATTCGTTCAGGCCAGTGACTTCATCCAGCAGGTTATCGTCTATTACTGCATGGCCGCCGGCTTCCGTTTCTGCAAGCGTGCTGACACCCGAGCGGATCAGTTCCCGGCGTTTAGAGAAGTCGGCAATAACATAACCTTCTTCTTCGAGCACAACCTCGTAATCAGCCGGTGTCGGGATGATCAGTTCTTTGGGGCAATGGAAACGGTGTCCACGGGTGGTATTGCCCGGAGTCAGTTCCATGATGGGCTTATCAATAACCTTGTTGCCATAGAGCATGATCAGCCAATGCACAGGGCGGACAAACTCGGTTCTGTGAGCCCCCCAGCGCATACGCTTGGCAACCGGCAGTGCGGCCAGTGATTGTTCAACCAGTCCGGAGACCAGATCAACGGTTGGCTTGCCCTGTTCAATGGTGCGGTACACCAGCCAGGCACCCTTGTCAGTTTCAAGGGTATCCAGCTGATCGGGTGTGACACCCAGTGAGCTCGCAAAGCCGGTCAGGGCCCGTGTCGGGTTGCCCGCGTCATCAAAGGCGGCTTTAACCGCCGGGCCGCGCTTTTCTACGGGTTTGTCCGGCTGCGCATCTGCAAGGTCACGAATGCGCACAGCCAGGCGCCGTGGCGCTGCAAAGGCTTCGGCTTTGGTGAAGGCAATGCCGGCGTCTTTCAGCCCTGCGGTAATACCCTGTGTGAACGCATCAGACAGTGATTTGAGCGCTTTCGGAGGCAGCTCTTCAACGCCCAGTTCGACGAGAAAGTCCTGAGTTGTCATGGTTATGCGTTCCCCTTTACCTGTTGTTCCTGCTTGGCTTTTTTACCTTTCTTGCCCCTGGCTTTTTTATCACTGGCCTCGGCCGCTGCCAGTACTTCCTGACGCAGAGCCTCCGGAGCAAGTGGGAAACCGGCTTTGCGGCGACTGTCGAAATACGCCTGGGCCACAGCCCGGGCCAGTGTGCGCACACGCAGAATAAAGCGCTGACGCTCGGTGACCGAGATTGCCTGGCGGGCGTCCAGAAGGTTAAACGTGTGCGAGGCTTTCAGAACCTGTTCGTAGGCAGGCAGTGCCAGGCCGGCCTCGATCAGCCGGGTGCTTTCACGTTCGTGCACATCAAAGCTGTGGAACAGGAATTCTGTGTCTGCATACTCAAAGTTGTACGTAGACATTTCCACTTCCTGCTGGAGAAAAACATCGCCGTAGGTGACGACGCCTTCCGGGCCTTCTGTCCAGACCAGATCGTAAACACTGTCCACACCCTGCAGGTACATGGCAATGCGCTCCAGCCCATAGGTAAGCTCACCGGTGACCGGGTAACACTCAATACCACCCACCTGCTGGAAGTAGGTAAACTGGGTGACTTCCATGCCGTTCAGCCAGATCTCCCAGCCCAGGCCCCAGGCCCCAAGGGTCGGCGATTCCCAGTTATCTTCCACAAATCGGATATCGTGCACCAGCGGGTCAAGCCCCAGAGCTTTCAGTGAGTCAAGATAGACTTCCTGGATGTTATCGGGCGAAGGCTTGAGTACCACCTGAAACTGATAATAATGCTGCAGACGGTTCGGGTTTTCACCGTAACGGCCATCTGTCGGGCGGCGGCTGGGCTGCACATAGGCAGAGTTCCAGGTTTCCGGGCCTATGGCGCGCAGGAAAGTAGCCGGGTGAAAGGTCCCGGCGCCGACTTCCATATCCAGTGGCTGGAGTACGACGCAGCCTCGCTGCGCCCAGAAATTCTGCAGGGCCAGGATCAGGCCCTGAAATGTCTTGATATCCGGGGTGGTGCTGTTCGTTGCCTTGTCTGTCGCCTTCTCTGTCACAACGTCTGCCTGCTTGTTCGGTCTGTGTGTGGCCACTCTGCGTGTTAAAATCGGGCAAGTTCTGCACGCCGCTCGCGAGAGGGTCATTCGGAAAAAAGCTGTATTATACGCGCGCACGGGCGGTATTTCTAAGCAGCCTTCATGATATTGGTAATGAACTAGAAGAAAGTCAGCCCTACGGAGAAGAGCTTTTCCACTTCCCGTACCCGGGACTTGTCTACCAGGAACAGGATAACGTGGTCATCCGGTTGTATGCGTAAGCGGTTGTGGGCAATCAGTACCTCGTTATGGCGAACGATGGCGCCAATGGTTGTGCCCTGGGGCAGGTTGATTTCATCCAGTCGCCTGCCAACCACTTTTGAGGACTTCTGGTCACCATGGGCAATGGCTTCTATGGCTTCCGCCGCGCCTCTGCGCAGTGAGTGAACGTTTACGACGTCGCCACGGCGCACATGCGTGAGCAAACTGCCGATGGTGGTTTGCTGCGGTGATATTGCAACATCAATCTCCCCCCCCTGAATCAGGTCTACATAATCGGGGTTGTTGATCAGGGTGAACACCTTGCGGGCACCCAGGCGCTTGGCCAGCAAAGAGGCCATAATGTTGGCTTCATCATCGTTGGTAACCGCACAGAACACATCGGTGTTTTCGATGTTCTCTTCCAGCAGGATATCCTTGTCGGCCGCATTGCCTTCAAGCACAACGGTTTTGCGCAGGTTCTCGGAAAGCAGCACGCAACGCTCATGATTGCGCTCCAGAAGCTTAACCTGATAGCGGTTTTCCAGCGTGTGTGCCAGGCGCTGGCCAATGTTGCCGCCGCCACAGATAAACACGCGTTTATAGTTTTTCACCAGAGGCTGGAGCTCGCTCATCACCGAGCGGATGTGGTTGGCGCCGGCGATAAAAAACACTTCGTCACCGTCCTCAAGCACGGTATCGCCGTGGGGCATGATGGCCCGGTCTTTACGGAAAATCGCGGCGACGCGGGTTTCAATCCGGGGCATGTGGGTGCGCAGATAAGACAGTTCACGGCCAACCAGAGGGCCGCCTTCGGTTGCACGTATAGCGACAAGCTTGACCAGGCCCTTGGAAAACTCCAGCACCTGTAAAGCCCCCGGGTACTCGACCAGACGCGTTATGTGCCGGGTAACCAGGTGCTCCGGGCTGATCATCACATCAATGGGAAAGCCGCCTTCCTTGCCAAACAGCTTGTGGTTGGAGATATAGGCACTGGCCCGGACCCGGCTGATTTTGGTGGGGGTGCTGTACAGAATGGCGGCGATCTGACACGCGACCATATTGGTTTCATCACTGTTGGTCACAGCGATCAGCATGTCAGCATCGTCGGCATCTGCCTGATCCAGTACGGTAGGATAGGATGCCTTGCCCTGAACCGTGCGGATATCAAGCCTGTCCTGTAGCTCTCGCAGGCGCACAGCATCTGTGTCGACAACGGTGATGTCGTTGGCTTCGCTGGCGAGGTTTTCAGCCAGTGTGCCACCCACCTGGCCGGCACCGAGGATCAGGATTTTCATAGCTCAGGTTTCTCCAGTACGGCGTAGAAAAAGCCGTCATGGCTGCCCGGGTCTGGTAGAAGCTGGCGCCCCGCACCCATATCTCTGCCCCATTGAACCTCTGGTTCATTAAGCATGGCACCGTCCTGATGTTTAAGAAACCTCTCAATTATACGATGGTTTTCCTGAGGGAACACAGAACAGGTTGCATAAACCAGGCGCCCACCCGGTCGCAGAATGGCCCACATGGCCTTCAGGAGCCCGAGCTGTATACCGGCCAGAGGTACAATATCGGTTTCACGACGCAGCAGCTTTATGTCCGGATTACGACGGATCACACCACTGGCACTGCAGGGGACATCAAGCAGAATGCGGTCAAAAAGCTGGCCATCCCACCACTGTCCGGTATCGGCGGCATCGGCCTGCACCAGGCTGGCATTCAGGTCGAGCCGGTCCAGGTTTTCCTGCACCCGGGGCAGACGTGCGGCAGACTCATCAATCGCCACAACCTCCGCCAGTCCGGCCTGGCTTTCCAGTATGGCGCAGGTTTTGCCCCCGGGAGCGGCACAGGCATCCAGAACCCGTTGCCCCGGAGCCAGGTCCAGTAAGCCTGTACACAGTTGCGCCGCTTCATCCTGAACACTGACGGCACCGTCCGCAAACCAGGGCAACTGGTCAACCTGTACCGGGCGGTTGAGCTGGATGCCCTGGGGTGCAAAGCGGGTAGGGGCGGCTTCTATTCCGGCCTCTTGCAAGAGGGTCAGATACGTCTCGCGGCTGAAACGCAAGGCGTTCACTCTCAGTGTCATTGGCGCCTGGGCGTTATTGGCATCCAGGATTTCTTTCCAGCTTTCAGGCCAGTTGTGGCGCAGCTTTTCCACCATCCAGTCCGGGTGACTGTAGCGGCTGGCGGCATTTGCCGGCTCCGGGGCACCTTCACGCTCGGCAGCACGCAGAACGCCGTTGACCAGACCGGTAAGGTGAGGTTTGCCAAGCGCGCGACACGCCTCTACTGTTTCATTGAGGATGGCGTAGCTGGCTTGCTGGCTGAACCTCAGTTGAAACAGGGCGACCAGCATAAGATGGTGAACAATGCGGTCAGAACGTTTGAGCGGTTTTTTAAGACGCCCGGCCAGCTCACCATCAAGGCGGTGAAACCAGCGGCATGTACCGTAGCACAGTGCCTGCAGCGCCGGGCGTTCGTTAAGTTCCAGACGCTGGAGAGCCGGAGGCAGGCATTGCGACAGGGAGTCGCCGCTTTCCACCGCCAGCATGACGCTGGCGGCAATGGCTCGCATGGGCTGTTGGTGGTCGCCCATATCAGTGCAGCTCCTGTCCGGGAAGCAGCAGTTGCTTACCCCCGTTTATCAGGTCATTTACGCTCTGGGCCCGGGATCCGGGCAGTTGCACCCGGGTGACCCGTAGCGTGCCGGCGCCACAGGCAATATCAATACCTTCCCGCTCCCGCCGTATGACAGTCCCTGCCGGTGTCTGGCTTTGCTCTTCTGTTGTTACGGCATCAAGAATCCGCACGCGTTGTTGCTCAAGATTTGTGTAGGTGCCGGGCCAGGGGTTAAATGCACGGATAATACGCTCAATGGTCACCGCACTCTGTGACCAGTCGATATGCCCGTCTTCCTTGGACAGTTTGTGAGCGTAACAGGCGAGCGCATCATCCTGCGCTTCTCCCCGGAGTTCGCCTTTCTCGAGCAGGCGCAGGGCTTTAATAATGGCGTTGCCACCCAGCATGGACAGACGGTCGTGAAGGCTGCCGCCGGTATCGCTGGCATCAATGGTGGTTGCAGACTTGAGCAGCATGTCGCCGGTATCCAGGCCTTTGTCCATCTGCATGATGGTAATGCCGGTTTCAGTATCGCCTGCGGCGATAGCGCGCTGGATAGGCGCAGCCCCGCGCCAGCGTGGTAGCAGCGATGCGTGGATGTTGAGGCAGCCGTGGACAGGTATATCCAGTATAGCCTGGGGCAGGATCAGCCCGTAGGCCGCCACAATCATGACATCCGGCTGAAGGCTCGCGAGCTCTTGTTGAGCCTCCGGGGTTTTCAGGCTTTCGGGCTGAAAAACCGGGATACCATGATCCAGTGCCACCTGTTTGACAGGGCTGGGCTGGAGCTTGCGCCCTCTGCCAGCTGGCCGGTCTGGCTGAGAGTACACGCCTACGAGGGTGTGGTGTGTGTTCAGAAGCGCTCTCAGAGCGGTCGCTGCGAAATCCGGAGTGCCGGCAAAAACGAGTCGCACGGTGTTGGTTCTCTGTCTCGTTGAATACGAAAAGACCGGGCCCTTGCCCGGTCCTGTGCCTGCTGCAAATCGTTACCCGCCTGGCGGGCACTCATTATGCAGTTTGTTTCTGGAGTTTACCCAGCTTCTTGCGGATGCGGTTGCGCTTGAGGTTGCTCAGGTAGTCCACGAACAGCTTACCATTCAGGTGATCCATCTCGTGCTGGATACACACGGCCAGTAGCCCGCGCGCTTCCAGCTCAAACGGTTTGCCATCGCGATCGAGCGCCCTGACAATGCAGTGTTCAACCCGTTCCACGTCCTCGTAAAAACCGGGGACCGACAGGCAGCCTTCCTGCATGGCTTCGAGTTCGCCATCCAGTACTTCGACTTCGGGGTTGATGAACACCCTTGGCTCACTCTTGTCCTCGGACAGATCCATAACGATGATCTGTTTGTGGACGTTCACCTGAGTAGCAGCCAGGCCAATACCGGGCGCATCGTACATAGTCTCGAACATGTCGTCGATCAATGTACGGTCGGCGTCTGTCACTTCCTCAACCGGTCTGGCAATGGTGCGCAGACGAGGGTCCGGGTATTCGAGAATGTCTAGTATCATATATAGGTTCTGTTTTGTAACTGTGTGCGGCTTATCTCTGAAATGCGACAGCGTAGAGCGCAAATTGTTCCTTTCACACTATGATAAGCAGCCGTGTGTTTCTGTAAGTACATTATCCAACAATTTGGTGATTGATTACAAACTGATCAGGTGATTGTCTGAAACTATCAATAGTGCCCTGCAAATGGCCATGAAAACAAAAGATAACACCACAAGCTGCGAAGATTCTTTTATAGTAACCCACATAATTGCGCAACAAGCTGCATCTGGCTGCTAATATTTTTACCAGAATGCCTGGAATCAAGGCACGGGATCAAGGACTTAGATAATGAGGAAACTGCTGTACGCTCTGGCAGCTACCATGCTGCTAACGGCTTCCTGGGCTCACGCTGAACCAGAACTGCGGGAGGGTCATCCTGAACGTTATACGGTAGTGAAGGGTGATACACTCTGGGACATATCCGGGCGCTTTCTGGATAACCCCTGGTACTGGCCGGAAATCTGGCATGTGAATCCACAGGTTTCTAACCCTCATCTGATTTATCCGGGTGACCGCCTTGCTCTGGTTTACATCGACGGTAAGCCCCGGATTACCAAGGTGGCCTCAACTAGCGGGGTTGTGAAGCTTTCTCCAAAGGTGCGCTCTGAGCGTATCGATACCCCTATTCCGGCTATCCCTCTGGATGCAATCAGCAGTTTCCTGTCCGATACCCGTATTGTCAGCCCTGAGCTGATCAGCAAAGCGCCTTATATTCTTGAGGGTGAAGACAGCCGGATTATCAATGGTGCCGGTGACAAAGTGTATGCCCGCGGTGAAAAGCCTGCCAGAAAGGTAGGCGTCTTTCGTCGTAGCCAGGAGTTTGTTGATCCGGAGACCGGAGAGTTTCTTGGTCTTGAAGCCCGCAGCATTGCCCGTGGCGATGTGGCCGCCGAAAACGGGGATGTGCTCACAGTCCAACTGACCAGTTCCAGTGAGGAAGTACGCATAGGTGATCGTTTACTGGTGAGTGAAGACCGCGGTCTGACGACAAGTTTTGTGCCCAGCTCCCCGGATAAGGAGATTGAGGGCCAGATGCTATCTGTTGAGGGCGGTGTCACCCAGATCGGGCAGTACGATGTGGTCGCAATCAACCGCGGCAGCCGGGAAAACCTGAAGGCAGGTAATGTAATGGCCGTGCTCAAGCGCGGCAACCTGGTGCGTGATCCGGTAACCAGTGAAACCATCGAGCTGCCCTCTGAGCGAGCCGGGTTGCTGATGGTTTTCCAGGTGTATGAAAAAATGAGCTATGGCCTGATCCTACAGGCAACCCGCCCGCTTTCTGTCGGCGACAAAATTACCAACCCCTGAACCACCGACCCACCAGAGTCCGGGCCAGGAGGGCCCGGGCGGCTGTTTTCAAGGATGATGCTGTGTACTCTTCCTCTTCTGCACAATGGGTATTTCTGACCTGTCTGCCCGGCTTCGGTCGTGTCCGGCGACGGGCTCTGCTCGAATCCGTACCGGATCTCACGGAGCTGCTTGATAAAAATCCAGCGACCCTGCGCGCGCTCGGGTTGGGTGGTGAAGCCGTAGCTTCCATTCTGGCCTGGCAGCGGCGGGATGAAAATAATACCAGTGTCGAGGCCACCCGGCAGGTACTGCAGGCCTGCAAGCGCCATTCGATTGTTGTTGTTGACTGGCAGCACCCGGATTATCCGGACGTGCTCCGGCATATTCACGATGCGCCTCTGGTGCTGTACGCCCGGGGTGAGACTCGCTTGTTGAGCCGCGAACAAATAGGAATTATCGGCAGCCGTAACGCGACGCCGGCGGGGCTCGACCATGCCCGTCGCTTTGCTGCAGAACTCAGCGAGTGGGGACTGCTGATAACCAGTGGCCTGGCTTTAGGAATAGACGGTGCAGCCCACGCCGGCGCTCTGGATAGCGGACATGCAACCATTGCGGTTGTAGGTTGTGGCCTTGACCGTATGTATCCGAACCAGCATCGCCGGCTCGGAGAGCGAGTGATCGCAAACGGCCTGATGGTTTCCGAGTACCCACCCGGAACGCCCGCCAAAGCGGCTCATTTTCCCCAGCGTAATCGCATCATCAGTGGCCTGGGCCGTGGGATCCTGGTGGTTGAAGCTGGTCTGAAAAGCGGCTCCCTGATCACGGCCCGTATGGCGCTGGAACAGGGGCGTGAGGTGTTTGCCATTCCCGGCTCCATTCACAGCCCGGTCGCACGTGGGTGTCATTACCTGATCAAGCAGGGAGCGCAGCTGGTAGACCGGGTAGATGATATTCTGGAAGAGCTGGGCGCCGCCTGGTCACAGCCTTCAGACACAGTGTCGGCGGCTTCAGAAGCCGGTCCGGAGAGCATGCTGGGCAGCCGGGAAATCGCGGTGCTTGAGGCATTAGGGTATGATCCCCAGTCAACTGACGCACTGTCTCTGGCAACCGGCCTTCCGGCCGACCAGCTTGTCCAGTCGCTTCTGCTTCTTGAGCTTGAAGGGTTGGTGAGCTCTGCCCCCGGAGGTTACCTGAAAATCGCCTGAGCCCGGTGTGCTAATTCATCCCGTTTATGGTTTGACAACATCAACATGGCAGCGCCTGATCCGCTAAACCGCCAGCAACGAGAGCTTGTCCGTAACATTATTCAGAAAGGGGGCGTTATCGCCTATCCGACCGAGGCTGTCTGGGGGCTGGGGTGTGACCCCTGGAATTCCGAGGCAGTGAGGCGCATTCTGGAGCTCAAGAGCCGTCCTGTGCATAAGGGGTTAATTCTGGTCGCCGCCTCCATTGAGCAGGTCCGCTTTCTGCTGACGCCATTGCCCGAAGAGTTGCAGCAGCAGGCACTGAGTCACTGGCCTGGCCCGGTTACCTGCCTGATACCGGACATCAACCGGCAGACGCCTGACTGGGTGCGCGGCAGCCACAACTCGATTGCGGTAAGGGTCAGTGAGCACCCTGTGGTCAAAGCCTTGTGTGACAGCGCCGGTATGCCTCTGGTTTCCACTTCCTGCAATCCAGCCGGGCAAGAACCGGCACGTGATGCTGCACAGGTTCGCTGCTATTTTAATAATCAGCTTGATTATATTGTGCCGGGCGAGTTGGGTGGTAATCACAAACCCAGTCGTATTATTGATATTGTCAGCGGTAAACAGCTTCGTTAGGAGAGTTCATGCCACAGCAACCCGACAGCCAGGCGGTTAAGCAATACCTGCTCGGCTTGCAGGAGACCATATGCCAGCGCCTGGAAGCGCTGGAAGACGGTGCACAGTTTGCCCGTGATTCATGGGATCGCCCGGAAGGTGGCGGTGGTATCAGCCGGGTGATCAGTGATGGTCGTCTCTTTGAAAAAGGCGGCGTCAATTTTTCCCATGTGATGGGCGCGACTATGCCAGCCTCAGCCACCGCACACCGCCCTCACCTGGCGGGTGCATCCTGGCAAGCGATGGGCGTCTCCCTGGTGATTCACCCGAACAATCCGTATGTGCCTACCTCACACGCTAACGTAAGGTTTTTCATCGCCACGCCGGAGGATGGCAAGCCGGTTTACTGGTTTGGTGGGGGGTATGACCTGACCCCCTATTATGGCTTTGATGAGGATTGCGTACACTGGCACAAAACCGCCAGATCCGCTTGTGAGCCATTTGGTGAGGAAGTGTATCGCCGGTATAAAGACTGGTGCGATGACTATTTTTACCTGCGCCACCGGGATGAACCCCGGGGGGTCGGCGGGCTGTTCTTCGATGACCACAATACCGGAGATTTTGAGCAGGATTTCGGGTTCATGAAATCCGTTGGTGACAGTTATATCGAAGCGTATGAGCCCATTGTGCGGCGTCGAATGGACTGCGCCTATGGTGAGCGCGAGAGGGACTTTCAGTTGTACCGGCGCGGGCGGTATGTTGAGTTTAACCTGGTGTATGACCGGGGCACTCTGTTCGGCCTGCAATCGGGAGGGCGCACCGAGTCCATTCTGATGTCTCTACCGCCTCTGGTGCGCTGGGATTATAACCGGGTACCGGAAGCCGGCAGCGAAGAAGCGCGGCTTACAGAGCACTTTCTCACCGGGCGCGACTGGCTGGCCGGTGAGCCGGAGTAAACAGGGGAACGTAATGAGCAATGAACTTTATGCCGTGGTGGGCCATCCCATAAGCCACAGCAAGTCGCCCAGAATCCACAGCGTATTTGCAAGCCAGACGGGTGAGTCTGTGGAGTATACAGCGATACAGGCGCCACTGGATGGGTTTGCTGAAACGGTGCACCGGTTTTTCCGCAAGGGTGGCAAAGGGCTGAACGTGACCGTTCCTTTCAAGGAGCAGGCCTGGCAGCTGGCAGATCAGCGCGCTGACAGGGCAGAGAAAGCCGGTGCAGCCAACACCCTGTACCTGAACGATCAGGGCCTGCTGGTGGCTGACAATACCGATGGTCAGGGGCTGGTTCAGGACCTGTCTGTTAGCCATGGCGTTCAGCTCAAAAACGCCCGGATACTGATTCTGGGGGCCGGTGGTGCAGTACGGGGCGTACTTGGCCCCCTGCTTGCCCAGGAGCCCGCCAGTCTGACGATCGCAAACCGCACCGAGGCTAAAGCCAATGCCCTGGCCGCCCTGTTTGCGGATGAAGCCGGAACCACACAGCTGAGCGCCTGTGGGTTTGATGAGCCGGATCAGCCGTTCGATGTCGTGATCAATGGTACCAGTGCCAGTCTGCAGGGAGACCTGCCACCTCTGAATGCCGGGATCATTTCTGCTGATACAGTGGTTTATGACATGATGTATTCATTGCAGACAACCACGTTCAACCAGTGGGCCCTGGATAACGGAGCGGTGCGCGTGGTTGATGGCCTGGGCATGCTGGTTGAACAGGCCGCGGAATCGTTCCGGATATGGCGTGGCGTGCGTCCGGAAACCATACCGGTCATAGAGATGCTGCGTAATGACTGAAAATCTGGCGCCGGCGTGCTTTGGAGGCCAGCATTTATAAAGGCAATCCGTAAGGGCTGAGCATGGATATTCTAACCTTGGTAGGGCTTGTCGCCGGCATATTTATTGTCATTATGGCAATGCTGGCGAACGCCTCACTTATAACCTTCCTGAACCTTCCGGGGCTTGCGATTGTTCTGGGCGGCACTTTCGCTGTCACACTCGTAAAGTTCCGGATGTCCTCTGTGACCAGCGCCTTTCGGTTGGCACTGAGCGCAGCCTTTACGGATAGGGTTGAGCGCCCTGAAGCACTGATTCGCGAGGTAGGGGAGCTGGCACAGGTAGTGCGCAAAGAAGGAATTCTGGGGCTGGAAAACCACCAGACCAGTAATGCGTTTCTGCAAAAAGCCATTAACCTGTGTGTGGATGGCCATATGCCGGAGCTTGTTGAAGAGGCACTGGCGCAGGATTCCAGGCAGATGGCAGAGCGCTATGAAGTAGCAGAAAGGGTGTTTCGGGGCATTGGCGAGTCTGCGCCTGCTATCGGGATGCTGGGCACATTGGTCGGTCTTGTGCAGATGCTCAACTCTCTGGATGATCCGGCGTCGATTGGGCCGGCAATGGCCGTTGCACTATTAACAACCCTTTATGGCGCGTTTATTGCGCAACTGATTGCCTTACCACTGGCAGACAAGCTTCAGCTCAAGGCAGAAGATGAAAGCCGTAACCAGGTTCTGATTACGACCTCCATGCGCAGTATTATGGGTGGAGAAAATCCCAAAGTAATGACCGAGTTACTCTCCTCCTTTGTAACGCCTGACCAGCGTACCCGGCTCACACCGGAGCGGGAGACCTGAGGCTTTGCGAGTTACGTCCCAAGGCCGAAAGCCGCGGCAGAAAAGGCAGACACCGGCGTGGATCGTGACCTTTGCGGACCTCACCACGCTGCTGTTGACGTTTTTCATACTGCTGCTGTCCTTTGCGGAAACGGACATTGAAAAATACAAGGCAATGGCTAATTCCATGTCTGTGGCGCTTGGGTCCTCCAATGTCCTGGCGGAGGGTATCGGGGGCTCGCCCATTACCCTGGTGGAGTCAGACACCGTCTCCCTGCCGGAACCAACGGAGTCCCAGGCCCGGGAGCCGGAGTTTATCGAGGAACAGCCAGTAACGCCTGACGAAACAGCGGTTTCTGAAGGCGTTATAGAGTTGAGCAGCCGGATGATCCGGGAGCTGGAAAGTGAAGTCGCGTCGGGAATGCTCAGTATCAATTACGACCGGAAACAAGTGGTGATCCGGTTTTCCGAGGAAGCCACCTTCGAGTCGGGAAAAGCAGCAATCAAGCCGGAAATGATCCCCATTGTTGAGCGTGTTGTGAATGTACTGGCCGGCTGTACGGGGGATGTGCTGGTTTCCGGCTACACAGACGACCGGCCTATTTCCAGCAGCCGGTACCGGTCAAACTGGGATCTTTCTGCGGCCCGTGCCGTGTCTGTCGTGCATGAATTGGTTATGAGTCGGCAGGTACCTGCAGAGCGTGTGGTCGCCGCTGGTCGTGCGGAGACCAACCCGCTGGCCCCGAATGATTCAGCCGAGAACCGCGCCTTGAACCGCCGCGTAGAGATAGCGATTCGAGACCCAAAGTGCAATGCGTCGGTCCCGGCCAGTGATCTGCCGGTTGAGATTTTGCCCTGACTTACATCTTTGAATGCTGAGGCCATGTCGGCCGGGAGCTGACTCCCGGCCTGAATTAAAGCGCTTCCGAGGATCGCGCAGAATTACTCGATATCAACCTCAATAGCTTTCGGCTCTTTGGGTTCGGCCTTTTGCAGTGTCAGTGTCAGAAGGCCATCCTTGAAGTTAGCTTTTACACTGTTTTCATCGACATTATCGGGCAGCGTGAAACGTCGCACAAAGCTGCCGTAATAGCGTTCAACACGGTGCACTTTCTTGTCCTTGGACTCTTCTTCGTGCTTGCGCTCACCTTCAATAGACAAAACGCCTTCGTGCACACTTACTTTTACGTCTTTCTTTTCCATGCCGGGCAGTTCAGCCTCAATGGTAAAAGCATCATCCGTTTCCTTGATGTCAACGGCGGGTGCCCAGTCACTGCGACTGAACAGGTCTTTGCCCTCTCCGGCAGCGCGCGGCATACCCAGCATCCGGTTATAGCGTCCCATCAACTCTTCAAGCTCATTGAGTGGGTTCCAGCGGGTAATATTGCTCATAAGAACTCCTCCTTTTCTTATAGAAAACGAAACCTGAAAATCAGCTTCGTTCCCGGAACTGCTCCGTGCTCCGGCTTATGCCGGCCGGATATCCGTGAACATCCGCTATTTTTGAATATATGAGCGCTTGATAGATTTTCAAGTCCTGCTACCTGCAGGAATTATTATTTGAGATCCGCCAGGTAGTCATCCTTGAGCTTTACATAGTTGGCTGCAGTGTATGCGAAAAAAGAGCGCTCATTGTCCGTCAAAGCCCGAGCCTTCTTGCATGGGGACCCCACGTAAAGATGGCCGGACTCCAGTGTCTTTCCTGGCGGTACCAGGCAGCCTGCAGCCACAATCACTTCATCTTCGACCACTGCCCCATCCATAATGATGCAGCCCATGCCCACCAGCACACGGCTACCAATGGTGCAGCCATGCAGCAAAGCCTTGTGCCCCACGGTGACATCGTCGCCCAGGGTAAGCGGGTAGCCACCGGGGTTATAGTCACTGGCATGGGTAATATGCAGCACCGAACCGTCCTGAATGCTGCAACGATCGCCGATGCGGATTGTGTGCATATCGCCCCGCACCACCGTCATCGGCCATATGGAGCAATCGTCACCGGTTTTAACATCACCGATCACCACTGCACTGGGATCCACCAGAGTGCGCGCACCTAAATCTGGCGTGGTACCCTTGTGAGAACGTACATTCGTCATTACATATACCTTAGTTGCATTTTCACATGAGTTGGTGGCGTCTGCGTAGAGGCTTTGCCAAAACTGTGCGGAGCCAGGGATGGCGGAGCCCAAGCGTCACACGGATGTGCCGCAAGGAGCGTGTTTTGGCAAAGCCTCTACGCAGACGCCTTCCCCCAATGTTTGATATAAACGAAGTTACCTGACATTTGAACTGCTGAGAAGGGAACGAAATGAACAACCCGCTACTGACCGATGACCTGCTACCCAGGTTTGATCATGTGCGTACCGAGCACATGGAAACCGCCATTGACCAGATTCTCAGCGAAAACCGCGTGAAAATAGAGAGCCTGGCCCAGAATGAAGACCCGGACTGGGATACTCTGGTACAGCCCATGCAAGCGCTGGAAAACCGCCTGAGCAATGCCTGGTCAGTTATCTCCCACCTTAACGGCGTCATGAACAACGATGACTTGCGTAAGGTTTACAAAAACTGCCTGGAAAAACTGACTGTTTACAGCACTGAAATCAGTCAGAACACTGCCCTGTGTGATGCCTACAAAAAGCTCGCCGCCAGGGATGATTACAAGGAACTGAGCCAGGCCCAGCGCAAGGCTGTGGAAAACACGCTGAGAGACTTTCACCTTGGGGGTGTAGACCTGCCCGAGGATGAGAAAAAACAGTATGCTGCCCTGTCCCGTGAGTTGGCAGAGTTGTCCAACAAATTCAGTGATAACGTGCTGGATGCGACCCAGAACTGGTACAAGCACATAACCGACCCGGATGAGCTCGCAGGTGTGCCGGAAACCGCCATTGAGGGGGCAAAGCAGGCCGCGCACGAAAAGGAGCTGGATGGTTACGTGATCACCCTGGACTTTCCCAGCTTTTTCCCGGTTATGACATACTGCGACAACCGGGAACTGCGTCGGGAAGTCTATGAGGCCTTTGTTACCCGCGCGTCTGATGTAGGCCCGGACGCGGGCACCTGGGATAACACCCAAGTCATGGCAGAGATACTCAAGCGCCGGCATACCATGGCGAAACTGCTGGGCTTTAATAACTACGCCGAGCGTTCGCTGGCCGAAAAAATGGCCCGGGATACCGACGAGGTCATGGGTTTCCTGAATGAACTGGCCGCCAAGTCCAGGCCTGTAGCCCTCAACGAGTTCGCCGAACTCAAAGCCTTCGCAAAAGATGAACATGGCCTCGATGAGATGCAGGCCTGGGATATAGGGTATTACAGCGAGAAACTGCGCCAGAAGCGCTACGATATTTCGCCGGAAACCCTTCGCCCCTGGTTCCCTGTGGATAAAGTGGTACCGGGTCTGTTCAGGGTGGCTGAAAAACTGTTCGGTATTCAGATTGAGGCCAGGCCGGAGGTTGAAACCTGGCACGAAGATGCAACAGCCTACTGCATCAGCCGTAACGGTGAGCCGATCGCCTGGTTCTACCTTGATCTGTTTGCCCGGCAGGGCAAGCGCGGTGGAGCCTGGATGGCGGATTGCCGGGTGCGCTGGCGCAACCTGCGTGGCCAGTTGCAGCTGCCGGTTGCTTTCCTTACCTGCAACTTCACACCGCCGGTGAACAACAAGCCCTCACTTCTGACCCATGACGAAGTGACCACCCTGTTCCATGAGTTTGGTCACGGGCTGCATCATATGCTGACCCAGGTTGATGTTATGGACGTTTCCGGCATTAACGGTGTGGCCTGGGATGCTGTCGAGCTGCCCAGCCAGTTCCTGGAGAACTGGTGCTGGAACCGTGACTCCCTGGCGCTGATTGCCAGCCACCATGAAACCGGAGAGCCGTTGCCAGAGGATCTGCTGCAGAAACTGCTTGCGGCGAAAAACTTTCAGTCGGGTATGGCTATGGTGCGACAGCTGGAGTTTTCGCTGTTCGATTTCCGCCTGCATGCGGAGTTCACCGAAGAGGCGCCGACTAATCCGCTGGAGATGCATCGGAAAGTCCGTGAATCTATTGCGGTGGTGGATGCGCCCGAGTTCAACCGCTTCCCGAATGCGTTCGCGCACATCTTCGCAGGCGGCTACGCTGCCGGCTACTACAGTTACAAGTGGGCGGAGGTGCTGGCGGCGGATGCCTTCTCGCTTTTTGAGGAAAACGGGATTTTTGATTCCGAAACCGGTAAGGCGTTTTTGCAGAACATTCTGGAAAAAGGCGGGTCACAGGAGCCTATGGAGCTGTTCAAAGCGTTCCGCGGCCGTGAGCCGGCGGTGGATGCTTTGCTGAGACAGACCGGCATCACGGACGAAGCGGCCTGATTTAACCGCTCCGGTGGTGGTGACCGCCACCGGAGCCATTTATTCTGGAGTTATAGTATGGCGACCCCGAAACGATTTATAGCCGGTGCAGTTTGTCCCCGCTGTGCGGAGATGGACAAAATCATGATGTTTACCGACGATGAGGGTGAGCAGATTCGCGAGTGTGTGGCCTGTGGTTTTACCGATGCCATGTCCGATAGCGGACAGCCGGTAAATCCGGAGCTGGATACCCGGGTTAATCAGCGTGATAACAAAGACGACCATACAGTGAAGCAGGTTGTTTTTTTTAAGGCTGGGGGTGAGGACTAACCACGCCCTCGAAGCCCCCGGGGCCTGGCTGTACTCAGAGAACCATAGCGGCCAGCCACCCAAAGCCAAGCAACGGCAGGTTGTAGTGCAGGAACGTGGGCACCACAGAATCCCAGATGTGGTTGTGCTGGCCATCTACGTTCAGACCGGCGGTGGGGCCGAGGGTGGAATCAGAGGCCGGAGAGCCGGCGTCCCCCAGTGCGCCTGCAGTACCGACCAGGGCAACAATCGCAAGTGAGCTGAAGCCCATTTCCAGTGCCAGTGGTACGTACAGGGCCGCAATGATGGGGATGGTTGAGAATGAAGAGCCGATACCCAGAGTAATCATCAGGCCCACCAGAAGCATCAGCAGGGCCGCCATGGGCTTATTGCTGCCAATAAGATCGACAGAGCTTTGTACCAGGGTGGTAATCTCGCCGGTTTCACGCATGACTTCTGCAAAACCGGAGGCGGTGATCATGATAAACCCGATCATGGCCAGCATTTTCATGCCTTCCGTGAACAGGTCGTCCGCCTCTTTCCATTTTACCACTCCGGAAAGGTTGAAAAGCAGAAAGCCTGCCAGTGCCCCGAGAATCATTGAGCCCAGCCACAGCTGAACCACGAAAGCGACCACAATAGCGGCCAGCGCCATGATCAGGGTACCGGGACTGTAGGACACATTGACCCGTTCTGTGCGGGTGATGGTGTCGAGGTCGTATTCACGGTTGCCGCGATAGGTAAAGAAGATTGCGACCAGCAGACCGCAGAGCATGCCCAGTGCCGGCAGTGCCATAGCGTGCATAACACTCAGGCCTTCCGTTTCGCCGCCGTTGGCACTGATTTTAGCCATCAGGATTTCGTTCAGATAAATGCCACCAAAGCCAATGGGCAGGAACATATACGGCGTAATAAGGCCGAATGTGAGTGCACAGGCGACAAGACGGCGATCCATTTTCAGTTTCGCCATCACATAGAGCATGGGCGGCACGACCAGCGGTATAAATGCGATGTGAATCGGCAGAATATTCTGTGAAGACAGGGCAATGAGTACCAGAGCGCCGATGATCATGTAACGTACGCCCTTGGCGGCCGTATTGTTTTTCTGCTGCCCCACCATGGTCAGGGTCTTGTCTGCCAGCGCATGGGCCAGACCGGATTTTCCGATCGCAACGGCGAAAGCGCCCAGAGTAGCGTAGGACAATGCGACGGTTGCGCCTCCACCCAGGCCGTTATTGAACGCCTCAATGGTCGCCTCCAGTGATAATCCGGCAATCAGGCCGCCCGAGACGGCACCTACAATAAGAGCTACAACTACGTGGATGCGAGCCAGACTCAGAACGAGCATGATCAGCACCGCGGCAACGACGGCATTCATTGGAAAAACTCCGGGCACAGGTTTTGGGTTATCCGGTCTTCTTTCGAAGTCGGGCTGTTTAAAAACGCGGTAATGTGCAGTAATTGGCCACTTTAGTCAAAGGGCTTGTGCCTGCCGTCAGTTCTCGTCAATGCGCGCAAACCGTGGAACCTGTTCTCCCGCTATGTTAACGCTTTCGCAAAACATGCTCAGAGGGCGTACCCATAAGCTGTAGTCGCCGTACAGGCAGCGGTAGACTACGAGTTTTTCTTCCGTCTCACTGTGGCGGGCGGTGCCTATAACCTCGTAATCGTTGCCTTTGTAGTGCCGGTATCGGCCTGGCTGGACGGTTGCAGATTCTTTCATGGGAAATCTCTGGGTTTGTGAGTGGTTTTTGCAGTCAGATCAGGCCCTGCCTGACCCCAGGGAAAACCGGATATGATTGCGCACCAGCAGGTTTTCCCAGTAGCGACGCATCCAGTCCCAGGTGTCATTATTCACCTGTTCCACGAAGGGGTTGAGGTTGAGTTCGTAATAATCCGGTGTGCCGGCTATCTGTAGCACGGTGACCGTGATTGAGTCATCCAGCTCGTTTGCAAAAGGCTCACCAATCAGCTCATGTACCAGCAGGTTTGCGCGGGTTGCCTCTATGTCTACGAGCCCGCCGCTGCGGATGGAGTGGTTGTTTTCGTGCATTTCCTCCATCAAACGGTGGCAAAGATAGGCGCGTATGAGCAGACCATCAAGGCCTGCATAGTGTAACAGCAGTGCCGATGGCCTGGTGAAATAACCGATTGCAGCTTTGACAAACGGATCGAACAGCTGCGCCGTGCCGGCTTCCCGGGCACAGGTGTCGACGCATTCAATGAGCCGGGGTGCCATCTCTATGTATTCGATGGCAAACTGGAACAGACAGGCGGCCGGACGCCCGTCCCCTTCAAAATGAATGGCCGAAGGCAACGAAGCTGCCTTGTCATGCAGCTGCTTCAGAAACGTTCCCGAGCGTGCCTCCTTGCGCCGCGCGTGATCAATGATCTCTAGAACTGCCTGTGGAGTCATTTGATGGCTTGCCGGTGTCTGAAAAAATTGAGGTCGCAAGGCGTCTCCTGTAGAGGGCAGAGTTTAGCCGGGCACTGGTACTGCGGCTGGCCACTGACACTTGCCATCAGAAAACGCCCGTCATTTCTGACAAGTGTAGACGAGATTCTTCATGCTGCGATTTACCATCTGTCAGTTAATGTAACCAAGTGAATCGTGACTATCGGGCACTGAACCAACGGTCGTGACGAGTATGTGACCAGCAGAGCCAGCCCATGCTCAGAGCGCGGGCCAGCATCAGACAGATGAGAGAAAACCATAAGCCGTGGTTGCCCCAGCCTGTGGTCAGCCACCAGACAGGGGCAAACACCACCAGAGCCGAGAAAAGCATGGTGTTCTGCATATCACGGGTACGGGTAGCGCCAATGAATACCCCGTCAAACAAAAATCCCCACACAGAAGCAAAAGGCAGTAACCATAACCAAGGCAGGTACTGCCAGGCAGTGGTGCGCACTTCTTCAATACCGGTCAGCAGCGCAACCAGACCACGGCCACCGGCAACGAACAGAATGGTCAGCAACAGGGAGCCGAGGAGCGACCAGCGCAAGGCGCAGCGGAACACCACGAGGAAACGTTTGCGGCTGCCTTTGCCGATGGACTCACCAATCAGTGCTTCTGCAGCATTGGCAAAACCGTCGAGCGCATTCGAAATCAACAGCAGAAACGTAATCAGAACCGCATTAGCGGCCAGTATGGTATCGCCCTGACGAGCCCCCTGGGCGGTAAAAAATGCGAGCACCAGCAGCAGGGCTATGGTGCGCACCATTATGTAGCGATTCACCTGCAGGATCGCCAGATAGTCTGCCAGGGTACCGATCAGCGCCCGGGTCAGGCGCTGCCCTTCGGGCATACGGTTCAGGACGATGGCAAAGCCGATAATGGCAGCACCATATTCAGCGATCACCGTTGCAATCGCCACACCCCGGCTGTTCCACCCCAACACGGTCACAAACAAAACATCCAGCACGATATTCAGGCCATTGGCCACAATCAGCATGATCATGGGCCCGCGAGGGAACTGGGTGCCGATCAGCCAGCCAACCAGGGTGTACTGACACAGCACGGCGGGGGCGCTCCAGATGCGAATGGCGGCGTACTCGGCCGCAAGCTCCGTTACCCCCGCGCTTGGGTCCATAAGGGTCAGCCCGATGCGGATCAGAGGTTGATGGGCGAGAATCAGCAACAGGCCAATGCCGACCGCCAAAACCACTGAGCGTAATAACAGAGCAACCTGATTAAAGCTGTCGCGCCTGCCCCATGCCTGAGCAGCAAGCCCTGTTGTTCCCATGCGCATGAAACCGAATGTCCAGTACAGAATGCTGAACAGGTTAGCGCCAACCGCTACGGCCCCCAGGTACTCAGGGCTTTCCAGGTGTCCCAGTACGGCGGTATCCACCAGACCCAGCAATGGCACGGTCAGGTTGGTAAGCATCAATGGCCAGGCCAGGGCCCATAAGCGCCGGTCTGTGACCGACAGTTTGAATGTCATATGCGATTAAATTCCTAAAAAACCAGTTTTAGATGATATAGATTTAATGGGCTTTTTAGTCTTTTTTTGATCCCTGTCTATACTCAACGTGATTGTATCTGTAAGCAGGCTTTCACCCTGGACTTGGCCGATGAATGCGAGCGCCGGTCGGGAACAGAGGGGTTGCGCAAAATCCGACAAGAATAACACTCTGTGGAGACACAGTATGCGCGTGTATGCTCAACGGGTAGGCGTTCTTTCAGGCGGTTTACTGTTTCCGGCCCTGTCCATGGCGGACTGGGGCGTAAACATGACGCCTGGGGTGACCGGTACCAGTAACGACATTTTCAATCTGCACATGACCATTTTCTGGATCTGCGTCGCCATTGGTGTCGTGGTGTTCGGGGTAATGTTCTGGTCTATCATCGCCCACCGCAAGTCCCAGGGCGCGAAACCTGCCAATTTCCATGAGAATACAATGGTTGAGGTGCTCTGGACGCTCATCCCGCTTGTCATTCTCGTCATCATGGCCATTCCGGCCACGGCCACTCTGGTCGATATGTACGACACCACTGAGTCCGACATAGACATCAAGGTAACCGGTTACCAGTGGCGGTGGCAGTACGAATATATCAACGACGACTTTGGCTATTTTTCCAGCCTGACAACACCGGCCGACCAGATCAACAACCGGCAGGCCAAAGGCGAGAACTACTTGCTGGAAGTGGATAAGCCGATGGTTGTGCCGGTGGGCAAAAAAATTCGCTTTCTGCTGACGGCAAACGATGTCATCCATTCCTGGTGGGTACCGGATTTCGGTTTCAAGAAAGATGCCATTCCCGGCTTCATTAATGAAGCCTGGACCCGGGTGGATAAACCGGGAATCTACCGTGGACAGTGCGCCGAGCTGTGTGGCAAGGATCATGGGTTTATGCCGGTGGTGGTAAAAGCGGTTCCGGAAGAGGAATACAACACTTGGGTAGCCGAGCAGAAAGAGGCCGCAGAGAAAGAGCGCCAGCTGACGGAGAAGGACTGGACCATGGAGGAGCTGATGGAGCGGGGTGAAACCACCTATGCCACCAATTGTGTTGCCTGTCACCAGGCAGATGGCAGTGGTGCACCGCCGGCCTTCCCGGCACTGAAAGGTAGTGCCATTGCCACCGGCGATATGGCTGCACACATTGATGTGGTTGTAAACGGCGTATCAGGCACGGCAATGCAGGCATTTGGCAGCCAGCTGAGTGAGGCTGACCTGGCCGCCATCATTACGTATGAGCGTAACGCCTGGGGTAATAATGTCGGGGACATGGTTACGCCAAAAGAAATCTTCGATTACAAGAATGAACAATAATCGACGCCAGATAACAGCGATCACCAGCCACAACAATTGGCGGTAACGGGAGGTTTCATGAGTGCGGTTGCAGGTACCCACGCACAGGATCAACATCACGGCCCGGCTCGTGGTTTCAGCCGCTGGCTGCTGACGACCAACCATAAGGATATCGGGTCCATGTACCTGATATTCAGCTTCACCATGTTCCTTCTTGGAGGGACCATGGCGATGGTTATCCGGGCCGAATTATTTCAGCCCGGGCTGCAGATTGTTCAGCCCGAATTTTTTAACCAGATGACCACAATGCATGGCCTGATCATGGTGTTCGGCGCGGTTATGCCGGCCTTTGTGGGGCTGGCAAACTGGATGATACCGCTGATGATCGGGGCACCGGATATGGCGTTACCCAGGATGAATAACTGGAGCTTCTGGTTGTTGCCCTGTGCGTTTCTTATCCTGGTATCCACGCTGTTCATGGAAGGCGGTGCGCCCAATTTTGGCTGGACCTTCTACGCACCCCTGTCCACAACCTATGGTCCGCCCAGCACGACCTTCTTTGTGTTTGCCATTCACATTATGGGTGTCTCTTCCATTATGGGCGCCATTAACGTGATAGCCACCGTGCTGAACATGCGCGCCCCCGGCATGACCCTGATGAAAATGCCCATGTTTGTCTGGACCTGGTTGATCACTGCGTTCCTGCTGATTGCCGTCATGCCGGTACTGGCGGGCGTGGTCACCATGGTGCTTATGGATATCAACTTTGGCACCAGCTTCTTCAATGCCGCCGGCGGCGGTGACCCGGTGCTGTTTCAGCATGTGTTCTGGTTCTTCGGTCACCCGGAAGTGTATATCATGATTCTTCCCGCATTCGGGGCCATTTCCCAGATCATCCCGGCGTTTTCCCGTAAGCGTTTGTTCGGCTACTCCTCCATGGTTTATGCCACCGGTGCCATCGCCATGTTGTCATTCCTGGTATGGGCGCACCACATGTTCACCGTGGGGGTGCCGGTTGCCGGTCAGTTATTCTTTATGTACGCCACTTTGCTGATCGCCGTGCCGACGGGGGTTAAAGTGTTTAACTGGGTGGCGACCATGTTCCGGGGGGCGCTCTCATTTGAGACGCCCATGCTGTTTGCCGTCGCGTTTGTCATCCTGTTTTCCATCGGTGGTTTCTCGGGTGTGATGCTGGCGATTGCCCCCGCGGACTTCCAGTACCACGACACTTATTTTGTGGTTGCCCACTTCCATTATGTGCTGGTGCCGGGTGCCATCTTCGGTATTTTCGCATCGGCTTACTTCTGGCTGCCAAAATGGACCGGCCATATGTACGACGAAACCCTGGGCAAAACCCACTTCTGGCTGTCATTTATCGGGATGAACCTGGCATTTTTCCCGATGCATTTCCTGGGGCTTGCCGGAATGCCCCGTCGCATACCTGACTACGCACTGCAGTTTGCCGACTTTAATATGGTTTCAAGCATCGGTGCCTTTATGTTCGGCGCTACCCAGCTGCTGTTCGTGCTGATTGTTGTGAAGTGCGTGAAAGGCGGTGAAAAAGCACCTGCCAAGCCTTGGGACGGGGCCGAAGGGCTGGAGTGGACCCTGCCTTCGCCGGCGCCTTATCACACCTTCTCCACTCCCCCTGAAGTGAAATAGGAGGCTGGCAGAAATGGCTGAGCAACCCGCGAACACACCCACTCCCCGGCGCAGTAACCTGCGGGTTATCGGCTGGTGCCTTTCGGGTGTGGTCGGAATGTTTGCCTTTGGCTTTGCGCTGGTGCCGCTGTACGACGTTTTCTGCGATATCACCGGCATTAACGGTAAGACTAATGGCCGCTATGAGTCGACCGAAGGCTCTGTCGCTGACATGGAGCGTTCGGTCAAAGTTCAGTTTCTGGCGCAGAACGGACCCGGAATGCCCTGGGTGTTCCGGCCTGTGGCGCGCAGTATTGAAGTCCACCCGGGTGAGGCAACCACGGTGAACTTCTATGCAAAGAATCCCACCGGCCAGGATATGGTGGGGCAGGCAGTGCCCAGCCTGTCACCTTCAGAGGGCACACTGTATTTCCATAAAACCGAATGCTTCTGTTTCAACCAGCAGCCTCTGGCAGCGGGCCAGAGTACGGAGATGCCACTGGTGTTTATTGTGGACCCGGACCTGCCCGACCACATTACCAAACTGACGCTGTCATACACGCTTTATGATCAGGGAGAGCCGCAGGCGGCAGCGATAACCAAAACAACAGTCGATAACGGATAAGCCATCGGAGAGTGCTATGGCGGACTATCAGAGTTATTACGTTCCTGAACAGAGTAAATGGCCCATCATTGCCACGGTTGGCCTGGGGGTGACTCTCTACGGTGCGGCGTCGATCATGGTTAACAGTACCCAGGGGGCGAGTACAAGCAGCGCCTGGTTTGTATTCTGGGCTGGCATACTGATCATGATTTACATGCTGTTTGGCTGGTTTGGCAGTGTTATCAAGGAAAGTCGCTCCGGTTTGTACAGCCCGCAAATGGACCGTTCATTCCGTTGGGGTATGAGCTGGTTTATTTTTTCCGAAGTCATGTTCTTCGGGGCCTTTTTCGGAGCATTGTTCTACGCTCGCGTGTTTGCGGTGCCCTGGCTTGGCGGCGAGGGGGATCGCGGCAGTTCCAATATGTTGTGGGAAGGTTTTCAGGCCACCTGGCCACTGATCAACAATCCCGATCCGGAAGCGTTTCCGGCGCCAGAATCGGTTATTGGCGCCTGGGGTCTGCCATTGGTAAACACCATCCTGCTGGTTACTTCCTCATTTACAGTAACAATCGCTCACCACGCCCTTAAGGCAGATAAGCGCACGAAAGCAAAAATCTGGCTGGGAGCCACCATTTTGCTGGCGCTGGTTTTCCTCTTCTTTCAGGCGGAAGAGTACATGCACGCGTATCAGGAGCTTAATCTGACACTGGAATCCGGGATATACGGCAGCACGTTCTTCATGCTTACCGGCTTTCACGGTTTTCACGTGATGCTGGGCACGCTGATGTTGATTATCATGCTGATACGCATACAAAAAGGGCACTTTACTGCCGACAACCACTTCGGGTTTGAGGCAACGTCGTGGTACTGGCACTTTGTGGATGTAGTCTGGCTGGGCCTGTTCATATTTGTGTATGTGATCTGAGGCAATAAGCAGGTGGCTGTTTTCAGGGAGTCGGATGCAGGGTCAGGCTCCCTTGCCATAATGACACGATAATAATAATCAGCAGAAGCACACTCAGGGCTACGCGCAGAGCGAGAGAATTCAACACCCGGTTGGTTTTGCCGCCGTCTCTGATGAGAAAGAACAGACCGCTGAAAAGACTGACGATAACGGCGAGCATGAGAAAGATGATAAGGGCTTTGAGCATAAATAACTCTTTGGTTTTTGTTTTGTCTGCAGCCAGAATCACTATAGCAGACCATGGCTGAAGCCAAGAGAAACCCGAAAAAATTTCACGCAGACTGGCGGCTGATGGTGTTTGCGGGTGCGCTTCTGCCACTGTTGCTGGGGCTGGGAATCTGGCAGCTGAACCGGGCCGAAGAAAAACAGGTGCTGATTGAGCAGTGGCAACAGGAGGCCGGAGATCCCGACTGGCCGGAGCAAGTGGCCAGCGGCCTGGTTAACGGCAGGCCTGTGACCGTGACCGGGGTGTTCGGCGAGCACAGCTGGCTGCTGGATAACCGGACACGTGATGGTATGGCCGGCTATGAAGTATTAACGGATTTCTACCCGCTTAAGGGCCCGCCGGTTGTAATAAACCGGGGCTGGGTAGCAGCCCCGAGAACGCGGGACAGGTTGCCGGATGTGGCTCCCCCCGAGGGCATCTTCAGCCTGACCGGACGTATAAGCCCATACCCGGAGCCGCCGGTGTTATCCGCAAACCCCGGCCCGGCAGAAGGCTGGCCGCGGCGGGTGCAGGCACTTCCGGGTGCAGTAGCGAAGGCTGAAATTTCACAACTCCCCGGTGCTGTGATCCGGCTTCAGGGCAGCGAGCAGCCGGGTGCTTACCGTGCTGACTGGAAACCCGACCTTATGGGACCGCAAACCCATTATGGATATGCGACACAATGGTTTGCGCTTGCCGTCGTGCTGGCTATATTGAGTGTAGTGGCGAGTTATCGAAAGACAGGACCTGATAATGACAATAATGATGGCTAAGCGGTTACCAGAACACGAACAGGCAGACGGCCCGACACCCGAACAAGCCCGAAGAGGGAGGCGCATGGCGTTTCTGCTGTTCGCACTTGGGTTCGGGCCCATGATTCTGGCCACTCTCATGTTCTATACCGGCTGGCTTAACCCTGCGGGGCATACCAATCAGGGGCAGCTGATTCAGCCGCCCGTGCCCGTGGCCTCTCTTAACCTTGAAACACTTTCGGGAGAGCCCCTGGCTGAGCGCTTTGCTGCAGGCCAGGCGGATCCACAATGGTTGATGGTGGTCGCCGCAGGTGAGTGTGGCCGCAGTTGTGAAGATCTGCTTTATCTTGCGCGGCAAGCCAACATTGCGCTGGGGAAAAATGCCAACCGGGTATCCAGAGCGGCTGTTGTGGGCAGTATCACCGGAGATCTGGCCGCGCGCTGGCCCACAGAATACCGGCTGATGGAGCGTCTGAGGCCGATAACCGGCACAACCCCCGACTGGCCTTCAGGAATCAGCCCGGAAAACGAGCCACGCCTATTGCTGGTTGACCCGTTTGGAAACGTAATGATGCATTATGGCCCTGAAAATTCAGGCCAGGACATGCTCAAGGATCTGAAGCACCTTCTGAAACTGTCACAGGTAGGTTGAGCTTCAGCCTGGAGGATCTGCCTTGAAAAAACGGCCTGCGGATCAGCAACCAAGAACCCGAGCCATGATTAACTGGACAGTGTTTTCAGTGTGCCTGGCGGTTCTGGTCATTATGCTGGGTGCCTGGACACGGCTGGTTGATGCCGGGCTTGGTTGCCCGGACTGGCCTGGATGTTACGGTTTTATAACTGTGCCCCAGAGTGAATCAAGCATTGCCATAGCCAATGCCCGTTTTCCCGGGACACCGGTTGATGTGGCCAAAGGCTGGCCGGAAATGATCCATCGATACGCTGCCGGGACGCTTGGGCTGGTGGTGTTCGGCCTGGCAGCCAGCGCCGTACGCCAGCGCAGACAGGGTATGCCTTTCCGTCTTCCCCTGTTCATTGCCGGCTTTATTTTACTGCAGGGTGCCTTTGGCATGTGGACGGTTACCCTCAAGCTCTGGCCCCAGGTGGTTGCTCTGCACCTGCTGGGCGGTTTTACTACCGTGAGCCTGCTTACCTTACTGCTGCTGCGGTTACGGAAATTATCGGCAACTCCGGCACTCCCTGTCAGGGGAGCGTCGGACGCGATTGTAAAGCCGGCGGGGTCGGACTCTCGTCTGGCGAATCTCCGGCCATGGCTCTACGGGGGGTTGCTTCTCGTGGTTCTGCAGATTGCTCTGGGTGCCTGGACTGCAGCAAATTATGCCGCCGTTGCCTGCACCGATCTGCCTACCTGTCAGGGGCAATGGTGGCCAGAAGACATGGACTTTCGGCACGGCTTTGATATTACTCAACAGGTTGGGCCCAACTATCTGGGCGGGCAACTCACCGGTGATGGCCGGACCGCTATTCATATAAGCCACAGGGCCGGGGCTCTTGCCGTGCTGGTGTATTTAACCGGGCTATTGGCCTGCATCCGCTTGCGCGATGTTAATCAGGCCTTACGCGGCCCGGTGCGACTGGTTGCCGTCACACTGGTAGCGCAGATCATCCTGGGCCTCGCCAACATTCTTCTTCACATTCCACTGCCGGTGGCGGTGGCTCACAACGCCATGGGCGCCGGGCTCTTGCTGTCGGTGATATATCTGATCTGGCGGCATCATTTGTTGCCCCGGGCACAGGCTGCAGGCGCAACACATATAAAAACAATACATCAGGAGGCCACGGCATGAGTGAGCAAGTGGACGTACTGACGAACCGGCAAGTTTCCAGTCAGGTCAGGCGCAGGATTTCCTGGCGGGATTATCTGGAACTGACGAAACCGAGAGTGGTGGCGCTGATGATCCTGACCTCGGTCATCGGCATGCTGCTGGCCACCTCCGGCCTGCCCAGTCTGGGAGTGCTGATCTGGGGTAACCTTGGCATTGCGTTTCTGGCCGGTGCCGCTGCTGTGGTCAACCATGTTGTTGACCAGAAAATAGACACGGTTATGGCCCGCACCCGCAGGCGCCCGGTTGCCACAGGCCGGGTTGCTCCGGCAGAGGCGGTCGTGTTCGCGGCGCTGCTGGCCAGTGTGGGTATGGTTGTGCTGATGTGGCAGGTGAACCACCTGACAGCATGGCTTACCCTGGCATCCCTGGTGGGTTATGCAGGGGTTTACACATTGTTCCTGAAGCGTGCAACGCCCCAGAACATAACCATCGGCGGGCTTGCCGGCGCCATGCCGCCGTTGCTGGGCTGGACAGCTGTCACCGGCCAGGTAGACGGGCATGCGCTGCTGCTGGTCCTGATCATCTTTGCCTGGACGCCGCCCCACTTCTGGGCGCTGGCCATTCATCGGAAGGAAGACTACGCCAAAGCCGGCATTCCGATGCTGCCGGTCACCCACGGCAACAAATTCACCGAACTGCACATCCTGCTGTACACTCTCATGTTGCTGGCGGTCAGCCTGCTTCCTTTTGTCACAGGTATGTCCGGCTGGATATACCTGGCCGGTGCCCTGGCGCTTGGGTTACGCTTCCTCAACTACGCTATCCGGCTGTTGAAAGGTGATGATCGCCGTGTCGCACTCAACACCTTCAAATACTCCATCACTTACCTGATGGCGCTGTTTGTGGTACTTCTTGTGGATCATTATGTGTTCTTCTGACGTGGTGCTGTTGCTGCATTAACCCAGAGTTCGCTGACTGGAGTTATGATGAATCGTTCCGTTCGGATGACATTGTTTGTGTTGCTGCTGCTCGTGGTTCTGGTGTTTGGCCTGGCAGTAGGACGGCAGGTGTTTATGGTGGGTAATCAGGAACCTGCGCCCGCCCCGGATCTTGCGGAAATGAATACCTATGTTTATGATCAGCCGCGGCCACTGGCAGAGTTCACGCTCACCGATGAAAACGGAGAAACCGTTACCCGGGAAAGCCTGCGGGGACGGTGGACATTTGCGTTTGTGGGCTACACGAATTGCCCCGATATCTGTCCGGCCGCCATGGCCAACCTGAGACGCACCGACAAGCTGTTGTCGCCCGAGCTGCCACAACCGGATTATCTGCTGGTCAGTGCGGATCCGGAGCATGATACGCCCGGCAAGCTGAAAGATTATACGGCGTTTTTCGGTGAGAACTTTCACGGTCTTACCGGGGATCTGGACACACTCAGAGCCCTGGCCAAAAGCCTGAGTGCCGTGTTCGTGCATCGAGATGTGGATGGAGAGCTTCTGGTGGACCACAGCGGCCACTTTGCATTAGTGAATCCGGACGGTCAGTTGGCTGCACTGATTCAGCCACCGCACAATCCTGAGCATCTTGCAGAGGCCTTTGAGCGCATTTACCGGTGGGCTGAGTCCAATCGTAACAACACCCGCACCTGAGGCGGCGTTCCGCATGTATCAACAAAGCACCGCTACTCCAAGAGAGCTTTTTGGCGTTCTGGCCGCCGGAGCCATTGTGCTTCTGGTTGTGCACACACTTGGTCGTTTCGTATACACGCCATTGTTGCCTTATCTGATAGGTGACGGCCAGCTTACGGCGCCCGAAGGCGCAGCAATCGCTACCTGGAATTACTTTGGTTACCTTGTGGGTGCCATGCTGGCGATTCGCTGGCACCGGGTGGGTCATATCCGCGTGCTGCTACCTGTTTTTCTGACAATACATGTGATCACGACCCTGTTTGTTACCCAGACGGACAACCTGACTGCCATCTCAGCCAGTCGGTGGCTGAATGGAGTTGCAAACGGAGTGGTATTTGTACAGGCACCGGCGCTGATTCTGGAGTGGCTGGTGTTGCGCAATCGCTCAAGCATGAGCGGGCTTGTGTATATCGGGGTGGGCCTTGGTCTGCTGGTGTCCAGCGGGCTGGTCACCGGCAGTGCCGGCTGGCTGGAAGGCGCCGCCCGCTGGTGGCCAGTAGCGCTGGCTTCCATTCCTTTGGCCATATGGGGCGGCCTTCGGCTGTATCGGCTCGAAGTGCCGGATCAGGCGCCTGATAACGACGGCCGGGTCGTAACCACGACACCGCTCATCGATCGCGCCAGCATTCCGCTGTTTTTGTCATACGGCGGGGCCGGACTGGGCTACATACTCCCCATGACCTTTCTGCCGCTGCTGGCAAAGCTTCAGCTTGAACCCGGCCACTGGTTGCTGGATGGAACCTGGCTCATTGTTGCCCTGTTTACCATTCCGGCAGCCTGGATGTGGAACAAGCTGGGCACAAAACTGGGCGATATTCCTGCACTGAAGCTCAACTTCCTGATCCAGCTGGTGGGGGTGCTGGCGGCTGTGCTCTGGCCCGGCGCCATGGGCCTGATGTTGTGCGCTGCGCTGGTAGGAAGTACATTTCTGGGCACGGTGTTGCTCACTCAGCGCCTTGGCCGGGCGCTGCATCCTCACCAGGGCCCCCGGTTGTCTGCGGCCATGGTGGCACTTTACGGTTTTACCCAGATGGTCGGACCCTGGCTCACCAAGCAATGGCTGGATGCAGGCGGCACCTTGTTGTCCGCATTCGGGATCGGGGTAGGCGCTCTGGCCTTTGGCCTCATCTTCGTCTTCTTTGTGCCCCGTCCGGAAGCCTGGCACGCAAGAACAATCCGGACTGACTAGCAAACCGTGCTTCCGATAGAACAGATTCTCCCAGAGCTGAAACAAACCCTGGAACAAACGTCCACAGCCCTGTTGCAGGCGCCCCCGGGTGCCGGCAAAACCACGAGGGTGCCTTTGGCGCTGCTGGATGCGACCTGGCGACAGGGCCGTAAAATCCTGATGCTCGAGCCAAGGCGGCTGGCCGCCCGGTCTGCCGCCAGGTTTATGGCTTCGCAACTGGGGGAGAAGCCCGGGCGCACCGTCGGCTACCGCACGCGGCTGGACACCAGGGTGTCTGATGCAACGCGTATAGAAGTTGTCACTGAAGGCATTCTTACCCGGCTGATCCAGAACGACCCCATGCTGGAAGACTACGCCGCTGTGCTGTTTGATGAGTTCCACGAACGCTCGTTGCAAGCGGATCTGGGGCTGGCACTGGTGCGGGAGTCGCAGGAAGCACTGCGGGAGGATCTGCGGGTTCTGGTAATGTCCGCCACACTGGACACCGCACCTATTGCCCGCTTGCTCGGGGATGTGCCCGTATTAAGCAGCGAAGGGCGCGCATTCCCGGTGGAGGTTTTTTACCGCCCGGTGCCTGCCACGCAGCGCCGTCCGCGGCTGACAGACCAGGTGGTGGCTGTAATTACCGAAGCCCTGGCGCACCAGCCCGGCTCCCTGTTGGTGTTTCTGCCAGGTGCCGGGGAGATTCATCGTGTAGCTCACGCCTTGGCCGGTCAGGTAGCCGCGAATGTGATAATCGCACCCTTGTTTGGCGACCTCAGGGCTGCTGAACAGGATCAGGCTATCGCTCCCGCGGCTGCAGGCACCCGTAAAGTGGTACTGGCCACTGCCATTGCGGAAACCAGCCTCACTATTGAAGGCGTGCGCGTGGTGGTTGATAGCGGTCAGCAACGCCGTGCCGTGTTTGATCCCAACAGTGGTATGACGCGGCTGACCACCGGTCGCGTCTCGAAAGCCTCAGCTGAGCAACGTAAAGGTCGCGCGGGGCGGGTTGAACCGGGTGTGTGTTACCGGTTATGGAGCGAATCCGAACAGTTCGGGCTGGCGGATTATACGCCACCGGAGATACGCGAAGCAGATCTGGCCCCACTGGTACTTGAACTGGCCCAGTGGGGCGCCCGGACGCCGGACAAACTGGCCTGGATCGACCCTCCGCCTCCCGCTCACTGGCAACAAGCCGTGGAGCTGTTGCAGTGGCTGGACATGCTGGACGAGGAAGGTGCCATTACCGAACATGGTAAATCCGCCCGAGCTTTGGGTATTCACCCCCGGTTGGCGCACATGGTCATACTGGGGCGGTCGCTGGGGTTGGGCCGGCTGGCGGCTGAACTGGCTGCGCTGCTGGAAGACCGGGATTTGCTGAGTCCTGGGGCAGGGGCCGATATGCATGAGCGCATCCGCATACTGAGAGGCGAACGCGGTTCTCAGCGCATTGATCCGAATCGCTTGCAGGCGCTGCGCCAACAGGCAAAGCGTCTGTCAGAGCCCGGGGCGAGTGGAAAAAACGGGCAGGACGCCCTGCCAACGGCAACGGAAGCCGGGCGCTTGTTAGCGCTTGCTTACCCCGATCGCATTGCCAGGCGCCGGCCCGGAAACGCACCACGCTATCAGCTCAGCAATGGCAAAGGCGCCCTTCTGCGTGAGGATGATGGACTGGCACAGTACAAATGGCTGGTGGCTGCGGACCTGGATGGCAAGGCGAGAGAAGCAGGAATTTATCTGGCGGCACCGGTAGACCTGCCCACTCTGGAAATGGATCTGGCAGCCCGTATTCATGAACAAGACGAAGCTGAATGGGATGACAAGCGTGGGATGGTAGTGGCTCGCAAAACCCGTCGTTTGGGCGCATTGCTGCTGGCCGAGAAACCTCTGACAAAAGTCTCACCCGAGCTGATTCAGCAGGGCCTGCTGGCCGCCATACGGCGCAAGGGGCTGGAAAGCCTGCCCTGGACACCTGCCGCCCGACAGTGGCAGGCACGAGTCACGATGCTGGCCAGGCACTTTCCCGGCCAGTGGCCGGATGTCAGGGATCAGGCCCTGGCAGAATCTCTGGAGCACTGGTTAGCGCCCTTCCTCGTTGGCATCACCCGCTGGTCTGAGCTGGCGAAGCTGAGCCTACACAGCGCCCTGAACAGCCTGCTGGACTACCCCCAACAGCAGAAGCTGTCAGAGCTGGCCCCGGCCAGTCTGACCATACCCACCGGCAGTACCGTTACTCTGGATTACACGGCCGGGAACGGCCCGGTTCTGGCCGCCAAATTACAGGCATTGTTCGGCTGGACAGAAACGCCGGTCGTGGCGGGTGGCAAGATGCCTGTTCTGATACACCTGCTTTCCCCGGCCCAAAGGCCACTGGCGGTTACGGCAGATCTGGCCAGCTTCTGGACGAACGTTTACCCCCAGGTGCGTAAAGACACCCGGGGCCGCTACCCCAAACATCCCTGGCCTGAAGACCCACTAACCGCCGTCGCCCGGCAGGGTACCAAGAAACGTCACCGCTAGTGATTACTTGATTATTTTCCGGCTGTTGTTCAGGTATTGCTCGCCGGCAGAGCGCACGGTATCCGTATCGGCCCGTTCAGAAGCCTTATGGACATGTTCAAGCGTATCCGCAAGATCATCTATCTCGTCATCCAGCTTTTCCAGAGCATTTTCAAGAGTGTAGGTCAGCTGGTGTACTTCGTTCATGGTTTCCGGAGTGAGGTCGCCGGCCAGTACATTTTCCAGTTTTTGGTTGTACTCAGAAAAGTTGCTGACGGCCTGCTCAAGCGTATCAGCAGGCTGACCTTTGAAGTGGTCGTTATCACTGGCCAATGCAGGTGCCGCAATCAGCAGTGAGGCGGTAGCAAACGAAAGTTGACGGAAAAGGGTCATGGAATGGCTCCGGTTGTCTGTTAATGAACAATGTAATGCGAATTATTATCACTAACAATACTGAAAGCCATGACCATGATCAATTAAACGCAGAAAAAGCTTGTGTCCAGAGCAAAGCTGTTTAAAAATCGTCCGTTCTGATCAGCGCGACCCTGCCCCATGAACCTTATATCATTTAACGTATTTCGCACGCTTGGCTTTCCGGGCACCACCGTTTTGAAGCCGGAGGACTACCTGCGCCACAAGGAATTACTCCGTAATGCAGACTGGGTGTTGTTCCCCGAATACTGGCAGCTCAATGCCCTGGTGTACGGCCTGAAGTGCCGGGTATTTCCCAGCGTTGCCAGCTATCACATTGGCCACGACAAAGTCGAAATGACCCGGGCCTTTCAGGCAGTAGCACCTGAACATATCCCCTGGACTCTCATTGAGGCCAACGGACCGCACGAGCGTGAGCATATCTGGAGCGTTATGGCGCTGCCCTTTGTGGCGAAGTTACCCAAGGCCAGTATGGGCGAAGGCGTGTGGCTGATTGAAACCCGTGATGACTGGCGCAGGTACTGCGAGCGAACCCAGGTTCTGTATGTTCAGGAATACCTGCCGCTGGATCGCGATGCTCGCGTTGTGGTGGTGGGTGGCAAGGTTGTCACGGCCTACTGGCGAACCCAGGCGCCCCAGGGGTTTTATAACAACGTTTCCCGGGGTGGCGGGATCGACCACAGCCCTGTGCCCCCGGTAGCAACAGACCTTGCCCTGAGGCTCGCACGGGAGCTGGAGGTGGACCACGCAGGTTTTGATATTGCTCTGGTTGAAGGCTATCCCTATGTGCTCGAGTTTAACCGTTTATTTGGCAATCAGGGACTGGGCCAGGGCAGTGACCTGAAACACGCTATCCTGGACTATCTGCAGCAACAGAGTGAGCCCCGGGACCCGGATGGTTCCGGCCCGACGGATTCTTCCATGGGTAGCCGCTTTACTGGCGTTGCAGGTTTAGCCTGATGGCCAGGGGCGTTGCCAGGACGCCGTAGACGATCATGACGATGATCGCGTGCCTGACATCGCCGGTCCAGTCAGAGAGCAAGCCGCCCAGCATAGGCACGGCGAAGGCCATGGTGTAGCCAACCAGGAAATTGCCGGCTGAAAGACGGCCCGTCTCGCTGGCACTGACCAGCAGAGGCGGCAGGGCCACCAGCATAATCAGCAGTACGCCGGCTGTGAAGCTCATGAAGGTTGCGCTGGCAATCGCCCACCATCCGGTAAAGACCAGAAGGCCCAGTGTGCCCAGCAGGCTGAATATCAACAGGATGATCAGTGGGGCTTTTTTACCCACCCAGTAACGGGCCATTTTCAGCATCATTAAAGACGCAACAACCTGGGCAAAGTTGAACCAGAACAGAGCTTCAGTGAGGTCTTCAAACTCGCCCCGCTGCTCCAGCAAGGCGCCCAGATAGGCGTTTACGCCAAAAAACAGCGCACTGGAAACGCCAAGTAATAAGCCGAGTTTGAGAGTAAGCGGGTTTTTCCAGTCCGGTAGCCACGCTGCTTTGCGCACTGGCCGGGCCTGGTCACGTTTGGGCAGGAACAGGGCCGCGGCAATCAGCAGCGCAGGCAATGACCAGACCAGCATGGTTGCGCGCCAGCTGTTGTCCAGCAACGGCATGATCACCGGCAGTGTGATGCCGGCGCCGATAAACTCCCCCATCAGCATGCCGTTCATGTAGATAGCCGACCCCAGGGCCAGGTGTTTTGGCTCCAGCCAGCGTGGCAGCAGTGCCGGCAGAGCAGGCTGCATCATGGCAACGCCAAGCCCCATGACAGCACTGGTGAGCAGCAGCATGGTTGTATCAGGCGCCAGTCCCCGGCCTGCGGAGCCGGCGACCATGATTACCATGGCAAGCGCCAGGGTATTGCGCGGGCCGATACGCGCTATGGACAGAGAGCCAGGCATGGCGCCTATGGCAAGCATCAGAATAGGCAGAGTGGTCAGGGCGCCGCTCAAGGCCTGGGAGAGTGCCAGCTCATTACCGATAAACGGTGCCAGCGGTGGCGCAACCAGTATCGGGATGCGCAAATAAACTCCGGCCAGCCAAAGCAATACCGCCACCGGCAGCAATCTGGCTGCCGGTGGCGGTGTCTGACTCGCCGGGTTTTCAGCTACGGACAATGCTGCTCAGTCTTCGCTGGTGTCCGGCAGGTAGGCGCCGTCTTCGTCGTGTACTTCCTGGCCGGTTACCGGCGGGTTGAACGCACAGATCAGGCGCATGTCTTCGGTACCACCACGCAGGATATGCTTGTCGTGCTGGTCAAGAGCGTACAGCGTACCGTCGCTGATTTCATGGGTCTCACCGGTAGCCACATCGGTAATGGAGCCGTTACCGGCAACGCAATAAACCGCTTCCAGGTGGTGCTTGTAGTGGAAGGTGTGCTCGGTGTTAGCGGGAATGATGGTCTCGTGGAACGAGAAACCCATACCGTCTTTTTTCAGCAGCAGGCGGCGACTGGTCCACTGCTGAGCGCTGACTTCACGCTCAGTGCCGATGATGTCCTGAACTCGTACGATTTTCATGAGCTTTCCTCATTATGGTGTTAGTAAAGCATTATAGTATAAACACTCATGTCAGGTCCGATTCAACCGCCAATCATCGTAAACCGACAGGCACAGCTCTATGGCATCGTTAAATTTATGGGTCTGGCTGGCATCCAGAGGCTGTTGTTTGCGGCATTTATCCAGTGTTCTCTGAATGGTCTGACGGCTCTTTTTATCGAGACGTTCCAGCCAGTGATGGTCGGCAGGCTCCAGATCAAGCAGCCCTCTGCCGGCGTGGTTGCGATGATTGATATGCCACCAGTGATCCACCGCCCGGCCCAGGACCACGTAGCCGAACTGGCTGTCCTGAACCGGGCCGAACGTGGCCGTTTTCAGACCGTCCCGGACCAGGCCAATGTTTAATGCGGGCAAGGTGAACCTGTCGCCGTACAGGTAGCTCCCGGCAGCGCCAATCAGTCCGCCCACCAGCGCGCCAGCACCCAGTGAGGAGCCCAGAGTCAGGGCGTCCAGCCCCGCGCCGCTCACAGCGCCTGCCCCGAAGCCGGCGGTGGCCAGATAACGTTTGCTCACCGCCCAGTGTTTGCGGGTATCTTCCGAAAACAGGTCATGATCGCTGTGCCACTCCAGTTCCGCTTCCTGGCGGCGGATGTGCTGGTGCTGGTACAGGTGCTCAATTTCTATCCGAAGTGCCTGTTCCCGCTGGCGTTGATACTGGTACCAGCGTTGGCGCAGTTCATCCGCAAGGGTGTGGTCGCTGGTTCCGGAAACCTGCTCCAGCGTCAGGGTGCGCTTTGCCTGAAACGACATCATGTCCTTCAGCGCTCTGGCGATCATCCCCGCGGCTAACGCGCGCCGTTGTTTACGTTGTTCAGAAAGAAAGTGTGTGGCCTGATCCAGCGCCTGCTCCCAGTCGGGCTCAAGCTGTCCGAATGCACGTAAAAGGCTTAAATGTTGCTCAAACGGGGCGCGAACAGCATCAAACTTGCGCACAACCTGAAAGAATTGTCCCAGCGCCGCCTGCCAGGTCTCGCTGTGGTCATCAGGGCCTATGCTATTAATCAGCGCCAGACTGGGCTGGCCGGTCCAGCGCAGAATGGTCATTTCGGCTTCATGCTCGGCGCTGTACGGAACCGAGCCGTCAACGACATAAATAATGCCTGCGCCGTCTAGCAGGGGTGCCAGCAATTCACACTCATCGGTAAAGCGGCCATCGCCCTGATGTTGCTGTACAAACGCGCGCACAGTGTCGTTGTGATCCGAGGCCGACACACTGTGTGCCTCCAGCCACTCCAGGACACGCCGGGGACGCTGGAAGCCGGGTGTGTCCACCAGGGTGTAGAGGGTTTTGCCATCAACGCTCAGCGGGTAAGACTGGCGCTTACGGGTGGTACCCGGCTCCAGGGCAATGGCAATGGCATCGTTTTGGGAGAGGGTAGCCACCACGCTGGACTTACCCTTGTTCGGGTGACCCACAACCGCGAAAACAGGTGCAGTATTCATTCCATAACTCCCCTGTCCACATCAGGAAGGGTTTCGTGAACCGGCATCAGGCTAACCGTAACAAAATCCGGCCAGGTGCGTCGGGCAAACCTGAGCCACTGCTGAACCTGGTGGGTATCCGGCTTGCGGTCCGGCTGGGCTGCCAGGGGTACCAAAGCAATCTTTGAACCCTTGGGCCAGAGGTTTTTCGCTGTGGCCAGAAAGTCCTCCAGCTCGCCGGTTGGTGGCTCCCAGCTGCGGGTCAGCAACAGTACGGAGCGGTCGGTCGCCTGTGACAACTCAGAGGCTGCCTGCTCGAGGGTTTGCCGGTCCTGAGCCAGGGGCATTCTGCCGCCCGCCCGGGCAATCAGGCTTTTGCCGCTGCTGAGGGCATCCGGCAGCTCCGGATCGCCGGCCCCTGCCCAGCACAGGAGAATGGACGCATCCGGCAAGGGCTGCAGATCCAGCTGCGTTTCTGTATCCGGCAAGTCTGATGCGTCGTTATAGGCGTTACCAGTATCGAGAGCGGGGGTTTCCATACGGTACATCAAGGCGCGCATGCCTGGGTGGGAAGCCAGTAATTGCCGGGCTTTTCTGTGGATCAACAGAGTGGCTACCAGCGTCAGAACGGCCCTGGGTACTAATATCCAGATGGTCCAGAGCATAGCGATGAAGGGCCACCAGTCGCCCCATCGGGCCGGGCTCATGCCGGCATCCCGGGGGCTGGCGCGAAAGAACCGCGTTGCCTCTACCAGTGCAAAATCCGGTACGGCGGCCGGCCACAGCCAGGCCCAGGGTGCAGCGATGGCGGTGACCAGGCTGTGATAACGGGTGGCATCAGTTTCCAGTGTTGTACTCCAGCCAAAGGCGAGGTCCTGAAGTACGACCATAAGCAGCATGGTGGCCAGGCCGGAAAGAGCAAAGCAGAGCCCGCCAAGCTGTGCGGCCTTTGCCGTAAGCACCGGCTGAAGCCTGGGCAAAAGGCCAGATTCACGGTTGTTGCCAAAGCGTCGAAGCAAAGGGCGCCAGGGTTGCCAGCCCGCCAGTGACTGGGCGGTCGTCAGTAAAGCAAGCAAAAGCTGAAGAGCCACAAAGGCAATAATAATCGTGACGTTGATGCGTTGGCCGCCATCGTAAAATAACAATCCGAGCATGGTCAGTACGCCAAGCAGCATGCCGGCAACCATAAAACCGCGGTTTATGCGCCGCCATACGCGCAGGGTGTGCGATGCCGGACCTGCCCCGGCGCCCGGGCCACTGAGGTGGTTGATGTGGGCAAGCCAGCGTTCTGGTGTGGGAGGAATCCCTTGCTGCTCGCAGGACAGTGCAAACTTGCGGTCCCGCCGGTGCAGAAATGCCGGGGCCTGCCCCTTGTCTCTCTGGACGCAGGCATCAAAATCGAGCAGCAGGCGGAGCGGGTGGTCGGTCATGAACGGTTCCGGTTATGAATTCGGTCTGTGGGTCTTTGGTGTTAGGATATCGGCATTACCCTGTCCGATACCAGACAACGAGCTCTCATGCCCCACCATCTGATGAATCTGCGCCATGTGCCTGACGATGAAGCCGAAGAAATACGGGCTTTATTTGATGAGCACGAGGTACGCTTTTATGAGACCCCGCCCAGCCGATGGGGCATCAGCATGGGCGGCTTTTGGGTACACGATGACGATGAGGCCGAAAGAGCCAGGGCGTTGCTTGAGGAGTATCAGCGCCAACGGATGGAGAATCAGCGACGTGTCTATGAAGCACGACGGGCGAGTGGCGAAACCGGGGGTATCTGGCAGATGCTTCGGGACAAACCCGTGCGCACACTGGCGGCCTGCCTGGCCATTGTCGTGATCGCCGGGTTAAGCCTGTTGCCGTTTATCCGGATAGGCTGAATCACAGAGTAATTTCCGGAACCCGGTGGACAGAGTGCGTTTCACGCTGGAAGATGGCTTATATATTTTGGTTTCCGTTTACGTAAGCGAAAACAATCAGGAGTGAAGGATGAGCATTATAAAACAAGAAGAGTCCCCTATTGTCTGGTCTCCCTCGGAAGAGGTTTTAACGGGCTCCCGTATGGGCGGCTTCAAAGCCTGGCTGGAAAGCCAGGGATACGGACCCTTTGCCGATTACCATGCCCTGCATCAATGGTCTGTGGATGATCTGGAGACGTTCTGGGGCAAAGTCTGGGATTATTGCGGGCTGGTTTGCGACACGCCGGCCAGCGAAGTTCTGGGCAAACGGCAAATGCCCGGGGCTGAGTGGTTTCCGGGTATGAAGCTGAACTTTGCCGCTAACCTGTTGCGCCTTGCAGAAGGGGAACATGCCAGTCAGGAAGCGGTTGTAGCCTACTGTGAAACCCGTCCGGTGTTACGCCGTACTTATGGCGAGCTGAAGGCCGACGTGGGCGCTCTGGAAGCCTTTTTACGCAGCAAAGGCATCGACAAAGGGGACCGGATTGCGGGTGTGGTCACCAACGGCTACGAAGCGCTCGCCGGTATGCTGGCAGCCACCAGCCTGGGGGCCATCTGGAGCTCGGCTTCTCCCGACTTTGGTGTTGGAGCGATTCTGGACCGGTTTGGTCAGATAGAGCCTGCGGCACTGATTGTGGTGAATGGTTATGGTTATGGCGGTAAAACCTTTGCGCGCCAACAGGATTTCGCCGAACTGATTGCGGAGCTGCCGGCACTTAAATGTGTAATCAGCGTCGAACAGCTTCCCGGAGAGGCGGCGGTTCCGGGTGAGTTGGTGACTACCTGGGACGAAGCTCTTGCAGCTGGCAGTGGTCAGGCTCCCTCATTCACGCCGGTAGATCCTGACCATCCGGTGTATATCCTGTATTCCTCCGGCACAACCGGCAAACCCAAATGCATTGTGCATGGAACGGCGGGTTTGCTGGTTAATCACGCCAAAGAACTCATACTGCACGGCGATACAGGCTCCCGGGATCGTTTCCTCTATTTCACCACCTGCGGCTGGATGATGTGGAACTGGCAGGCGTCAGCATTACTGACCGGGGCGGCGGTGATTACCGTGGATGGCTCCCCGGGCTACCCGGATCTCGGCTATCTCTGGAACACAGTGGCCGAAGAGCGTGTTACCCACTTTGGCACCAGTGCAAAGTTTATTGCGGGCTGTCGTAAGGCAGGCATGGCTCCGGCTGAAACCCTGGACCTCAGCCCTCTGAGAATCATCTTCTCAACCGGCTCCCCCCTGCTTCCGGAAGATTATGACTGGATTTACAACCAGGGTGCGCCCGATGTTCTACTGGGTTCCATTGCAGGAGGCACAGACATCTGTGGCTGTTTTGTAGGCTCTACCCCACTGCTGCCTGTGCGCCGCGGTGAAATCCAGTGCCGCTTACTGGGTGTCGATGCAGTTGCCTACGACGACGACGGGCGGCCCGTCGATAAAGGCCGCGGCGAACTCGTCTGTCGCCAGCCACTGCCCTCCATGCCTGTCGCCTTCTGGGATGACCCAAACGGCGAGCGTTACCACGCAGCCTACTTCGACACCTTCCCGGGCGTCTGGGCGCACGGTGACTTCATTGAATTCACCGAACACGGCGGCGCCATCATCTACGGCCGCTCTGACGCCACACTCAACCCTGGTGGCGTGAGAATCGGCACCGCCGAAATCTACCGCCAGGTCGAAACCGAAGCGGCCATCAAAGACAGCCTGGTTGTCGGGCGGCAAATCGACGGCGATGTGGAAGTTGTCTTGCTCGTAGTGCCCGCAGATAATCAGGAGCTTACCGACGACCTGCTCAAACAGCTCAGAACCCGAATCCGCCAGGGCGCCAGCCCCCGCCACGTACCCAGGCACATCGTCCAGGTGCCAGATATCCCCTACACCCGCAGTGGCAAAAAGGTGGAACTGGCCGTCGCCCGCCTGATCAACGGCTCCACCAAAGCGGATAACCGGGATGCATTGGGTAATCCGGAAGCTCTGGATCAGATACGGGAGCGGCTTGCTGAGGAGAACTTAATGCCGGCAGGCCATTGAAAGGTTCGCGAAGCGCTGGGGTTAAGGCCTCCCAAAACTGTGCGGAGCCATGGGTGGAGTGCGAAGCACTTCACGGGCAAGCCAAGGACGGCTTGCCCAGGACCCTCAGTGCGACGCAGGAGCAATAAGCGCTGAGGAGCGTGTTTTGGAAAGAGGTGCACCCGCTGCGGTACTCTCAAGCTAACCAGTCGAATGCCCAAAATGTTAGAAAGTTTCGTAAAATCCCGCCATTTTTTTGCCCGGACCCTGAAGATCAGGGGTTTTGAGTCCGTTCTTATACTAAGATCGCAACCAGAGGTTACAAAAAGATGCTATCTTAGTAGGTCTATCAAAAGTTCTAAAATCAGTCATTGTCCGGATCAGCCGTTCACAAGACGCCCGGTCCGGCTTTGACCGTCCTGAACCCACCTATCAGCCTGAGGACGAAAATGACATCATCCAAAGCAAAGATCACCTATACCCTTACGGATGAGGCTCCAGCCCTCGCCACCCGCTCCCTGCTACCGATTCTGGAAACCTACGCCAAGCCGGCCGGCATTGAATTTGGCACCAGCGACATCTCCCTTGCAGCCCGTATTCTGGCAAACTTCCCGGACTACCTTGAAGAAGATCAGCGCGTTCCCGACTCACTGGCCGAGCTGGGTGAATATACCAAGGACCCGGACGCCAACATCATCAAGCTGCCAAACATCTCTGCCTCCATTCCGCAGTTGCGCGCAGCCATTAAAGAACTGAACGAGCAGGGCTACAAGGTTCCCGAATACAAGGAAGATCCGCAAACCGACGAAGAGAAAGAAGTCACGGCCCGCTATGCCAAAGTACTTGGCAGCGCCGTGAACCCGGTACTGCGTGAAGGCAACTCCGACCGCCGCGCCCCTGCGGCTGTGAAAGCTTTCGCCCGTAAATACCCGCACAGCATGGGTGAGTGGAGCCCGGCTTCACGTACTCACGTGGCACACATGCGCGGAGGCGACTTTTACTCCAACGAGCAGTCGGTAACCCTCGACAAGGCAACCAACGCCCGCATTGTTTTCGAGAACAAGAAAGGCGAGCAGACGGTACTGAAGCCTGAGCTGCCCTTGCTGGAAGGTGAAGTGCTTGACGGCATGTTCATGAGCAAGAAAGCGCTGGTGAAGTTCTTCGAAGACGCCATCGCGGATTGCGAGAAGACCGGGGTGATGTTCTCGCTTCACGTCAAAGCCACCATGATGAAAATCTCTCACCCGATTGTGTTCGGCCATGCGGTGAAGGTTTACTACAAAGAGCTTTTCGAAAAGTACGGCGACCTGTTTGACGAAATCGGAGTGAATCCGAATAACGGACTGTCATCCGTTATGGAGAAAATCACGCAACTGCCGGAATCCAAGCAGGAAGAAATCCAGGAAACGCTGCACAAGACCTATGAGCACCGCGCGGAAATCGCCATGGTGGACTCTGTTAAGGGCGTTACCAACCTGCACGTACCGAGTGATGTGATTGTCGACGCCTCCATGCCGGCAATGATCCGCAACTCGGGTAAAATGTGGGCCCGTGATGGCAAGCTTAAAGACACCAAGGCCGTTATGCCTGAGTCTACCTACGCCACCATTTACCAGGAAGTGATCAACTTCTGCAAAACCCATGGCGCGTTTGATCCCACCACCATGGGCACGGTACCCAACGTCGGGCTGATGGCACAGAAGGCCGAGGAGTACGGCTCACACGATAAAACCTTTGAAATTCCGGAAGACGGTATCGTACGCGTGCTGGCTGAAGACGGCACAGTGCTGACGGAACACAATGTGGAAGAAGGCGATATCTGGCGTGCGTGTCAGACCAAAGACCTGCCCATCCGTGACTGGGTCAAGCTGGCCGTTAACCGTGCCCGTGCTACTGGCATGCCGGCCGTCTTCTGGCTCGATGATGAGCGTGCTCACGATGCCGAACTGATCAAGAAGGTGAATACCTACCTTAAAGATCATGACACCGAAGGCCTCCACATTCGTACCGAGTCGCCGGTTCGGGCGATCCGCTGGACCATGGAGCGCCTGATTCGTGGCCTGGACACCATCTCGGTAACCGGTAACGTACTGCGTGACTATCTCACCGACCTGTTCCCGATTCTGGAGCTGGGCACCAGTGCCAAAATGCTCTCAATCGTTCCGCTGCTTAACGGCGGTGGTCTGTATGAAACCGGTGCTGGCGGCTCTGCGCCCAAGCATGTACAGCAGCTGCTGCAGGAAAACCACCTGCGCTGGGATTCGCTGGGCGAGTTCCTGGCCATTGCTGTCTCTCTGGAAGAGCTTGGCGAAAAGCATGATAATAACCGTGCACGCCTGCTGGGCCAGACTCTCGACAAGGCAACCGGGCGCCTGCTTGAGAACAACCAGTCGCCTTCGCGCGTGACGGGCGAGCTGGATAACCGTGGCAGCCATTTCCATCTGGCGCGCTACTGGGCAGAAGAACTGGCCAGCCAGGACAGTGACAAAGAACTGAAGGAGTTCTTCGCCAAGCTATCAGCACAGCTGGAAGAGAAGAAGGATACGATCCTGGAAGAAATGAGTGTTATCCAGGGAAATCCTGCGGATATTGGCGGCTACTACCATCCGCCTGCAGACAAGGTGAAGGCTGTCATGCAGCCCAGTGAAACCCTGAACCGGATTATGGAAGATGCCCGCGCATCCGTGAAGTAATACCGGATAGCCGCCAGGTTTTTTGCCTGGTTGTCTGAAACAAAAACCCGGAGAGCTTTGAAGCAGCTCCCCGGGTTTTTTTATGCCTGCTGCAATGGCGCCAGCTTCGCGCCGGTTAAGTGCGCCAGATCGTCCGGGGCAAGTTCAATCTCCAGGCCGCGGCGGCCGGCACTGATGTAAATGGTGTCGAGGGCCTGTGCAGAGGCGTCTATCACTGTCTTCAGCCGGGTCTTCTGGCCGAGGGGGCTGACCCCGCCCAATACATAGCCGGTACGGCGCTGAACGTCCTGCGGGTCAGCCATGACCGCCTTTTTACCCCCTGCCGCTTTGGCGATAAGCTTCATGCTCAGCATACTGGTAACCGGAACCAGACCAACGACCAGGTTTTTGCCATCAACCAATACCACCAGAGTCTTGAAGACCCGGGCCGGGTCTATCCCCAGTTTTTCGGCCGCCTCATCGCCATACCCGGCACTGGCGGAATCATGCTCATATTCATGGATGGTGTGAGAAATGCCGGCTTTTCTGGCCGCATCGATACCCGGCGTCATAAAACTGCTCCTGGAAACATTGGTTTTTTTCATGGTTAAAAGACTATGATAACTCCAGAGACAGTCACCTACATCAAGGCTTATCCGATGAACCCGATCGCCCGCCGCGCACTGCACAGTTGTAAGGTTCCCAAAAACCTGGCTGCCGTTACTTACCGTGATATCCGTGGCGAAAAACCAGAAGCCGCCGGGGTTGACCCTGGTACCTTAGACAAAATCTGGAAAAGCGTGGAAGCCTTGTACCGCACCGGTGTTCATCCGGGTATTCAACTCTCGGTGCGCCACCGGGGAGAGCAGATATTGCACCGTGCCATCGGCCATGCCAGTGGCAACGGCCCGAACGACCCAGCTGACACGCCCAGAGTCGCGATGACCACGGATACACCCGTGTGTTATTTCTCCGCCTCTAAAGCTGTCACTGCGCTGCTGATTCACATGTTGGTAGAACAGGGGCTGGTAAACCTGATGGACCCTGTGTCCTATTACTGCCCTGAGTTTGCCACCAATGGCAAGCGCACCATCACCATGCATCAGATCCTGTCTCACAGGGGCGGCATCCCGGCTATTCCGAAAGACACGCCCATAGAGGTGTTATGGAACCCGGAGGAGATCTGGAGGCTTCTGTGTGAAGCCCGGGCCATTGAGGTGGATGGAACCAGAATAGCGTATCACGCCATAACCGGTGGCTATGTGTTGCAGAGGGTGCTGGAAAAGGTGACGGGCGACAGCATTGAAAACTACCTTGATAAGCATCTGCGCCAGCCCATGGGTATGAAATGGTTCACCTATGGCCTTCAGCCGGAAGATCTGCATAAGCTTGCCACCAGCTACGCCACCGGGCCGACGCCGCGCTTTCCTGTATCCTGGATCGTTAACCGCGCACTGGGTGGGGATCTGGCCACTGTTGAAAAAGTAACCAACGACCCCCGCTTTCAGGAGGCAGTGATTCCTGCAGGAAATCTGTGCGGAACGGCAGAAGAAATGGGGCGGTTTTATCAGATGATGTTGAACGGCGGGACCTGGAAGGGCAAGCGCATTTGCAGTGAGATTACCGTTCGCCGTGCCATACAGCAGTTCGGCTCGCTACAGATTGATCGCACCATGATGCTCCCCATGCGCTTCAGTGCCGGCATGATGCTGGGCGGTAACCCGGTTGGTTTATGGGGACAAAAAAGTCGCTATGCCTTCGGGCACGTGGGGCTGATTAACAAGTTCTGCTGGGCAGATGCTGCCCGGGATATCTCGGTAAGCCTTCTTAACACAGGGTTTCCGATAGTGGGGCACCACATTCCCGCACTCGGCAAGTTTGTCTACACCATTGCCCGGGAATTTCCGCTACGCCCCGAAAGCGAACGCCCGGTGATTACGACCTGACGTTGTGGCTTAGAGGGTCCGAAGCTGGTTCTCGAGAATGCCCAGAACCGATGACAGAATGTCCCGGAAATCAGTCAGGGTTTGGGTGCGCTGAACCACGTCCTCACGTATTTCATCCAGCTGCTCCAGTTTGGGCACAACCCGGCGGATGCCTTCCGTTAATACCTCATAGGGGTAGTGGTGATCCTGAGTGCTGAGCTTGTTGATCTCGAATATTTCCTGACTGAAAATGCTGATGATGTCGTACAGCATGTCCTTGTGCTGAATGCTGGCGGCCTCCCAGTAAGCGTCGTCCAGCAGCTCATACAGAGAAAGGTATTCCCGGAGCGTATCGGCAACTGTTGTCTCGCTCATAAATAATTCCTGTGGCTGAAAAAGGAACAGTAAAAGAGAACTATAGCAGCGGACAGTTGAGCACAAAAATGCTTTCCATGAGCACCCGGGGTTTTGATGGCCGGGTTATTGCTGGCGATGACTGATCGTCTCAGCATCATAAGCAAAGGTCCATGCATCCTTTTCTTGATTGCCGCAGTGGTCGGGGTCGTTTGTTTGTTTGCCCTTTGAGGTAAACACAGTCACCCGTGAGGTGCTGTATTGAAACACGGCCTTTACACAGTCAGGGTCACTGCCATTGAGAGTCATGCCGGAGGCTTGTGTCAGCGTCAGTGTGTCTCTTTGAAGGCCCACAAATTCCTGCAAAAGCTCGACTTTCCCCCGCGTACGGCCTGTCATGCTGGTTGCTGCGTACTCTGGCTGATTAAACCCGCTGGCACCGAAAGCCTCTTTGGCATACTGGCTACTTGAGGACGCACTGGCGATTTCCGCGGTTAAGTCGTCGGGCTGCTCGGGGCTGGAAGCAGAAAACTGCATTGCCCGGTACACTTTTCCCTTATCGCGATTATAAGTCCAGTCCAGCATCGGGTAGAGCCATGTCTGGTCTTCTGCAGGTGTACTCTCACCACTGTGGAGTTCCGAGAAACGGATCAGCGCATTGTTTGCGGGGGTGTTATAGGTTGCTGCCCTATTCTCTGTGACGCTCGAAACCATAAGCTGCCGGCCCTCGTTAAAGTTGTCCACACGCCCGGACCGGATCACTTCGTGCATCAGGTCAATCGGATTGCGGACGCTTTTGTAGCCGGTTTCATCGGAGGAAGCCTGCAGGAAGGTATCAAGGTGTGCTCTGAGTTCTGCAGCGAAGCCGTTATCATCCCCGGGCTCTTGGGGAGTGGCACCAAGGTAAACATCGTAGAAAACTGTATAGGGTAAAACCGGTTCCAGACCTTCCTGATTTTTCAGTGTAAACGTGGAAAGGGGGTAATCTACATCGGTTGCCGGGTTAATCGGGGCGGATGAGCCCGTATCTTCCATTCCGCAACCGCTCAGCAACATGAGTGACATGACGATAAAAAAGCAGGCGTGTCTCATTTCAGAAGGCTCCGGGATGCGAAATCAGCCGTAAACGGCTAAAGTGTTTAGCCTCGGGGGCGTTCCCCCGGTCCGACTGCTGAGAATAAACGATAAAACAGGCTTCTGCCCGCGCGGAGATCACATTTTGCAGCAACGGTGTAACCCGGCGTCAGGTAACGCAATGCGGTGGCTGCTTGTCGCGATATTAGTATTGATGGTTCTGATGCCGGTAGCGGCACTGGCCCAGGAACAATGCCAGGATGGCGAGATTGTCCTGAAAAACAGCACAGAAAGTGTCCGGGAATTCGGGGGCTGCATCTCTTATCTGGAGGATGCGGGCCGGCTGTATCGCTTGCCGGATATTCTTACCATGGACGCTGACCGGTTTACCCGTCATGAAAACGGTGTGCTGAATTTTGGCTACACCGAGTCAGCTTACTGGACCCGGTTTGATTTGCGCACAGAGACGGGCGTAGCAGATACAGAATGGATTCTGGAACTGGCTTTGCCACTGGTCGACGAAGTTGTGCTGTATCTGGTGCGCGACGGCGAGCTGATTGCTCAGCGCCGGGCGGGCTATCAGGACGACTGGTCAGAGCGTGATCTGGCGGTGCCCAACCCCACCTTCCGGCTGCACCTTGAGCCGGACAGTGTTACGTCTGTGTATCTACGCATTATCAACACCAACACTTTCCGCCTGCCCGTCAGCCTCTGGAGCCCGGACAGTTACATTGAAAAGGTGTCCGTTGATGAAGTGGTCAGGGGCGCGCTGCTGGGAAGCCTGGTTGCCATTCTTGCCTATAACCTGTTTGTGGCGGTCTCTGTCCGCGAGCGCAGCAATATTTATTACGTTCTCTACCTGATCTCGGCAGCCGTATTTATTGCGACCGAGCAGGTTCATGGTATCCAGATCCTGGACAGTCGCCCGGCCCTGTTTAACAAGGAATACCTGCCCTTTCAGATAATCATGACCTGGTTCTGGGGGCTATTGATGGCCAGGGCGTTGCTGGAAACACGCGCCCGTTCAAAAGACCTGGACCGGGTTATAAAGGTGTGCCTGTACTCTGTGCTAATTACCTTTGTGTTGTCTCTGTTTGTGCCCTATCACAGTGCCATGGAGTGGATAGTGATCGGGTCGGTGGTGCTCTGCCTCATTCTGATTGCAGTCAGCTATCTGTCCTGGCGTTACTACAACCCGGCGGCCCGCTCGTACTTTTTTGCCTGGACGCTGGCGCTGATCGGTTTTGGCATATACGCGCTGACCGTTATGGGGTATTTGCCTCTTAACAGGTTTACCAGCTATGCCCCGCAGATTGGCCTCACGGCACAGATTATCCTGTTTTCCTTTGCACTGGCCGACCGCATTAAACAAGTGCAGGGCGAAGCCCTGAGCTGGAGCCGGCGAGCCTTAGCCAATCTGCAGCGTTACCAGGCACTGTTTGATAATGCCGTTGAGGGCATTTTCCAGATGTCAGTCCGGCGTCAGTTTATTGCGGCAAATCCGGCTATGGCACAGCTGATGGGGTTCAGCAGTAGTCGGGAGCTGATGCAACACAATCCCGATGCTCTGGAAACCTGTATTGCAGATGATGAGCTGCGGGCGCGCGTGGTTGAACAGCTTGAACAGCGCGGCACCATAAAAGGGGTGGAGGCACGCTATCTGACCCGGTCAGGGGAGGAACGCTGGGTCATTATTTCCTTACATACGGTGTATGACAGCGAGGGTATGCCTACACATCTGGAAGGTACCTGTGTTGACTCCACCGAAAGCCACCGGCGCCAGAGCATTGAGCGTGAGCGGGAACAGGAGCGACTGGAAAAAGAGCTGGCCCGCAACTCCGCCGAAGCCAAGAGCCAGTTCCTTGCCAACATGAGTCATGAGATCCGGACACCTCTGGCGGCCATCATTGGCTATGGTGAAAACCTGATTGACCCTGATCTGGATGACAATGAAAAGCACAACAGTGCTGAAACCGTTGTGCGCAGTGGCCGGCATCTGCTGGACCTGGTGAATGACATTCTGGATCACTCCAAAATCGATGCTAATAAACTGGATGTGGATATTGTCTGGGTTAACCTGCCGGAGCTACTGAATGAGGTGCGGTCATTCTTTGCGCCCCGGGCCCGGGAGAAGGGGCTGGATTTTAATATTCTGTGCGAGTTTCCTCTGCCAGAGCAGATTCAGACAGACCCCACACGGCTGCGCCAGATCATCATCAACCTGTGTGGTAATGCGCTTAAGTTTACCGAAAAAGGCTCAATTTCCCTGTCTGTCCGTTGTGACCGGGAGCAGGAGCGCTTAGTTGCCCGGGTTGTGGACACCGGCATTGGTATGAAACCGGAGCAGACGGCACGGCTGTTTGATCCTTTTGCCCAGGGCAGCGCGGCCATATCCCGCCAGTATGGCGGTACAGGGCTCGGGTTGAGTATTTCGCGGCGGCTGGCGGAAATGCTGGGCGGTAGCATTCAGGTAAACAGCACCTATGGCGAAGGCAGTGAGTTTGAGTTGTCGATATGCACAGGTACGCTGGAACAGGTACATTTCCTCCGGGACGCATCGGAGCTTAGCCAGCACAGCCAGATCATGTCCATGGCCGTCGCTCCCCGGTTGTCCGGACGCATACTCTGTGCAGAAGATAACGATGTGAACCGTGGACTGGTTTCGCTATTGGTTGGCCGCACTGGAGCTGAGCTGGTGCACGTGAACAATGGCGCCGAAGCCCTGGAGGTTGCTGTGCGCGAGCCATTTGACCTGATTCTTATGGACATTCAGATGCCGGTCATGAATGGCCGTGATGCCACAGTGGCACTGAGGGAAGCCGGGGTGAACACACCGGTGGTTGCTTTGACCGCCAATGTTATGGCTGAGGATATTGCGGACTACCGGCGGGCGGGCTGCAACGAGCATCTGGCCAAACCCATTGATAAACAAAAGTTCTATGAGGTTTTAGCCCGCTACCTGGAGGTTCAGCCTGACAGCGCCGGAACGCCCGTGCAGAAATATCACGGCACGGTGCTGGTGGCTGAGGACAGTGCTGAAAACCGGCAGCTGGTAGAACGGATGCTGGGCCGTCTGGGCCTGAAGGTGATTGCTGTTCAGGCAGGTGACCATGCGGTGCGCAAAGCTTTGTCTGAGTCTGTGCAATTAGTGCTTATGGACAGGCATATGCCAGCCATGGGGGGCGTTGAAGCGACCCGGTTGCTCAGGCAAGCTGGTTTCCGGCGGCCAATTATTGCATTCACCGCAGGTGACCAGAAAGAAATTGATGCGCTGCGGGATGCCGGTTGCGATGGTGTGCTGGAAAAGCCGATAGATGAGCGCCGGCTGCAAGCGGTACTGGAGCGCTTTCTCGAGCCCGCTTCTTCGAAGGGCTCCGGAGAAGATGATGCCATGGTACATCTGGTGGCCCGGTTTCTGGCCGGACTGGGTGCGCGCCAGCAACGAATGAGGCAGGCGGCTGCCACCCGGAATGCGGACGTGCTTGAATCCGAGACCCATCAGATAAAAGGGGCCGCCGGCGCCATGGGCTACCCTGATATGACTCGCCAGGCAGGTGTTGTAGAAGCTCTGGTTAAGGTGGCTGAGCCGCAGTGGACCGAAGTCCGCCGCGAATTTGCGATACTGGACGAGATGATTGAGCGTGAACGGACAAAGGATACACAGGACTGAACCGATGAGTGAGCAACCCTTACAGCGCGAACACCAGTCAATGAGCATGATGTACGGCACCTATGCCGATATCCTGTTCGTACTGTTTCCGTTTCTGGTTATTGGTATGCAGCGCCTCTGGGATGGCAACCTCTACGAGATGCTGAAGCATACCGACCTGAGCATTGCAGCGGCTATTCTTGCAGGGCTCGCCATCGGCAAGTTTGTGCTGGGCCTGGTCAGCAATCAGGATCTTGGCCGGTATAAGGAGCGTATTGTATTCTTTATTGCTCTGACACTGTTCGTTGTGCTGGGGCCGGCCATCATCCTGATACTGAGTATTATGGGAGGCTCCGAGGTACCGGGCTTTGTCGCATTTGTGCAGCCGATCCTGCTGATTATCGCAATCTCTCTATACTCGACAGCGGTCAGTATCAGCAACATTCTCACCCGGGATCTCACCGGGGCAGAGCCAGCGGCAAGTGCAGACGCGCCACCGGTGGAGGCAGCCAGCCGGGATCAGGCAACACATGCCCCGCTGGATCTGCCCCGTCATACAGGCAGCTGAACACTCCCAGAGCCGGCGGTAACAGGAGGTAACGATGAATAAACTGACAGTGCTGGTGGTAGAAGACGAGCCAGTGATGCGTGAACGGCTGGTTGAGATGCTTTACAAGGCCGGGGCGACACGGGTAACCGGATGTGAAAATGCGGCAACAGGCCGTGAGGCCTTCGAGAGTGCGCAGTTTGATATCATTCTGCTGGACCTGGGTTTACCGGATGGCAACGGTCATGAGCTGATGAAAACGTTCAAGGAGGCCCGGGATGGACAGCACATTGTCCTGGTTACTGCAGATGACTCCATCGAAAGCATACAGAGGGCAATCAGCGCCGGTGCCAACGGTTATGTGGTCAAGCCCTACTCCCAGGAAAAGATACACGATGTGGTCAATAACTATGCAGTAGTGCATGGTGGCGCATCCACAGGACCGGGTCTGAACCGGCACCATTGACCAGTTCAGACTCTGCTTCAGGCACTGTTTTCAAGTCTCAGGCTACCTGGCGGGCAATCCAGGAATCATAACGGTTGGCCAGTGCGCGGACATAGCGGGCTTCCGCACCGTCCAGGGTGGCCAGAACACCGTTAAATATCCAGCCCCGCTCATAAACCCCCAGGACTCTTTGTTCATCATCAAGGTCAACGCGCTGGTTGAGTTTTTTGCAGATGGCGTCCAGAAATGGCAACTTTCCCGGGCGGCGGATGGCGCCGGAACGGTTACTCATTGGCTGGTTGGCAGCGCGTCTTGTCTGGTGTCTTCTCATGGTGATCTCCTTGTCGTTTTGCCCTTGCAAAAACAAAACCCCGGAGCCAGAAGCAACCGGGGTTTGTCGGAGACGCTGACCCGGTCGCTGCAAAGGCTCCCGGGAACTGACCGAAAGCCGTTAGATATCGTTTACCAGCGCACGCACACAATGCTCTTTCGAGCCGTATGCGGCGGCGTTAATCGTGAACTGTGAAATCATTTGCATCGTCTTCAGCTTTTCGGAACGGTTTGATTATCCAGTGTATCCGTTAACCGGGGGTTTGCAACAGTCCGGGGCCGCTTCGGCAAACGCGTACAGACCCGGAAAGGAAGTGTCCTCATAATTCACTTGTCACGTGTTTTTTACGTTGTGCAATCCAGGATATCTGGCAGCCAGATATTTGATGGATCTCTCCTTTTTTCGCAGTCTTTATGGCTGCGTTTTTTTTGCCTGTGGAAAACCCCTAGACATTAGTTCGTACAGATATTCGGGGGCGTTTGGGTGATAATTAGAACACTAAATAATCACTCATACAGAAAGATACCCAGAGGTTGAAACCCAAGAAAATGCCCAAAGAAGCCGGATCTGCCCGAAAAAAGTTCCGTTTCCATTTTGCTGTAGAAATTGTCCTGGTAGCTGTGCTGGCCATCTATATGATGCTGGCGAAAGGACGGGTCGTTGGCGACGACCTTGTGTTTACCGTGATTGGCGCCGGACTTATGGCGCTGGTGACCTATTGGACGCTGTCCACCCTCAGAGACGGGCTCAATATGCTTGTCCTCAGGGCGCGTACCCTGAAGCACTGACACTGTTACAATACCCGCTCCTTGATGACCCAGTCTGAAAGAACTATTCAACTTTTCACCAGGAGCCTGCATGACTTACACCGTGGTTGTAATCTATTCCGGCGGTATGGACTCGTTCACCCTGCTGCATCTGGCACGGGCCAGGGGGTATCGCGTGCATGCGCTATCTTTCAACTATGGCCAACGCCATGTCCGGGAGCTTGATGTTGCGCGCTCGGTTTGCTCTGCCTTGGAAATTCCCCACAAGGTTATTGATATTCGCGCCATGAATGAGGTTATGTCTGGCTCTGCCCTGACCTCCGGCGGCGAGATACCTGAAGGGCATTACGAAGAAGACAACATGAAAGCAACCGTGGTGCCGAACCGCAATATGATCCTGCTTTCGCTGGCTACCGGTTATGCGGTTACGGTCGGGGCCGGGGCGGTCTGGTACGGTGCTCACGGGGGTGATCATGCTATTTATCCTGATTGCCGCCCCGAGTTTGTCGAGAAAATGGATTCAGTATGCCGGATAGCCAATTATGAGCCGGTAGGCATTGAAGCGCCGTTTATGCACATGAACAAAGGTGAAATACTGGCTGAAGGTCTGAAGCTGAACCTTGACTATGCCCACACCTGGACGTGCTACAACGGGCGTGAAAAGGCCTGTGGACTCTGTGGCTCCTGTCTGGAACGGCTCGAGGCTTTTGCTGAAAATGGCCTTGCGGATCCGTTGGATTATGAGGTTGAGTGCTGATGTACCGGGTTAAAGAAGCCTTCTATACCCTCCAGGGCGAAGGGGCCCAGGCCGGCCGTGCAGCGGTATTCTGTCGGTTCAGCAAGTGCAACCTCTGGACCGGCCGTGAGAAGGACCGCGCACATGCCGTCTGCAATTTTTGCGACACGGATTTTGTCGGCACAGACGGTCAGAATGGTGGCAAGTTTGAAACCGCAGAGGCCCTGGCGGCACATATCCACAGCCTTTGGCCAGAGGCACCGGGAGGCGAGCCGTATGTGGTGTGTACCGGCGGTGAGCCATTGCTGCAACTGGACGAAACGTTAATCGAAGCCTTCCACACGCTGGGTTTTGAAGTGGGCGTAGAAACCAACGGTACGTTGCCGGCACCGTCCGGGATTGACTGGCTGTGTGTGAGCCCCAAAGCCCAGGCACCGGTGGTCATTGAAACCTGCGATGAGCTCAAGCTTGTGTATCCGCAGCCGGACGCCAGACCGGAACAGTTTACTCACATCAAAGCCCGGCACTTTTTTCTGTCACCCATGGCTTCTCCTTCGGCTCCGGAAGACGGTGCGGACCCCATCAAGCAAAGTAACACCCGCAAGGCGACAGAATACTGCCTGGCGCACCCCCGCTGGCGTCTGACGCTGCAGATGCACAAAATAGTCGGTATCGACTGATTACGCCGGGGCCATTCGGTACTGGCTCGGATTGCACCCGGTCCAGCGTTTGAAAGCCCGGGTAAAGTTTGCAGCATCTGCGTAACCCAGAATATCGGCTATCTGGCCCAGGTTCATGGCAGAACCGGTGAGCAACTCCCGGGCTCGCTCCAGCCGTACCTGATCCACCATTGCCTGGAAACTGGCGTTTTCTTCCTGCAACCGGCGCTTCAGCGTGCGCTCGGAGACACGCAGGGTTGCAGCCACCCGTGCCAGCTTTGGGGGAAAGGGGTAACTGGTTTCAATGACCCGCCGCACCCGGCCGCTGAATCCGGTATCTCCCGTGAGTTGTTTCAGGGTCTGTTCGCACTGGGCGCGGGATGACTCGGCCAGCCGGGCATCACGGAAACGAATGGGGGCTGCCAGTGCGTCACGGGGGATCACCAGAGCGTCTTCGGGTGCATTGTAAGTTACCGGCGCGTTTATCGACGGACGAAAGCGGTGAAAATGAGCTGGTTCAGGCCCTTTACGGAGAATGCCGACTCCGGTCACGGGCGTGTGGATAAGCTGCTCCCCCATGAAGGCACAGCCAAACAACACGGCATCCATAATAAAGTTTTGCATAGGGCCGGGGTTGTCATCGCAGAAAATAGCGTAATGTACAGCGTCAGCATGACGCTGACGGCGCACACGCAGGTGCGGTGCCCTTAAAGTGAGGTACCGGGTCATAAGATCCAGTGCGTCCTGCAAGGTGTGGCTGCTCATCACCGCCACCCCCAAAGCCCCGTGCAGGGGCAGTTTTAACTCCCTCGCCAGCATCATACCGAGCCCGGGCTCGCCGCTCTCAATCAGGGCGCGAATCACAAACTCACTGGCCTGCGCCTGGCTCACCCGGGCGTCAGTGCATTGCAGCCGGACCGGATCCAGTCCGACCCTGCGAAGCAGGTCGCGTTCGTCAAGACCGACAGTGCGCAGTACGCCGGCCAGTAAATGCAGGTAGATGGCCGGCATGCCCAGATCTTGTGTAACCGAAGCCGTGGTTTGCATGGGAATCCTTGTTATCAGCAGTTTTTGTATATCTTTTGAGCGCTGATACTGATTATGGCCCTTGCTGCTTTACGACCCCAGGACTGTGGTGACGCGGTAACAGGCCCGGCAGGCCAATAGACCGGTTCAGAGTTGAATGTCAGTAATGACAGGATCATGATCCGATGCGCGCCATGGTGATGTCTGGATGCCCGGCAGGTTTGCCTTATACCCCAGCGCCGGTGGTTCATCCGCATTAATCGCCCAGGTTCTGGCACCAATAACCCTGGAAACAAGAGGGGCGGACGCAAAGGCGTAATCCAGGGATCCTTTCTGGCCTTTGTATCGGAAGGTGTGGTGATTGCAGGTGTGTGCTTTGCAGGGGTGAAAGTGATGGACCATGCTTGTAAAGCCAGCGCGTTTGAGAGGTTGCAGCGGGGCTTCCCGGAAATAACTGTTGAAATCACCCGTTATTAGTGTGCCGGCAAAGCCGTCTGCTTCGGGTTGTTGCTCAAGCCAACTCACCAGAGCCCGGGCGCTTTTTGACCGGCGCTGAGCATAGCAGCCCTGGCCATCGTTTCTGTCGCGGTTGGCAGCGTTAGCATTGCGGCAGGATTTTGATTTCAGGTGCGGCACCACAACCCGGATGGCAAGGCCCTGGTTCTTTGGCCGGAATGTCTGTGCCAGAGGTGGCCGGCCTTGCTTGCGAAAAGGGCCGGAGCTCAGGCGCCGGGGTGCCCCTTCGACATCAACGCGGTCCTGTCGGTAGAGCAAAGCCGTGCGGATCTTGTCGTTGCCGTCTGCGCCCGGGGTTGCAACAAACTCCCACTCGGGTCCCATCGCAGCGGTCAGTTGTGCGATTGCGCTCGTATCATCATAACCATCGTTTTCCAGTTCCGTGACAGCAATAATATCCGGATCGGGACGGCGCAGGGCGGCTGTCAGCTTCTGGCTCTGGATTCGAAACAAGCCCGGTGTGGGGGCCCCGCGGGATGTGGGAAAACCGTTACCCCGGCCGTCGCCATTAAAGTAATTCTCAAGGTTCATAGTCATAATGCGAACATGCGGGCCTTCGGGGCGGGAAGGTGCCGGCGCACGTGGATTGGCAGATTTAAAAACGGGTGGCTCGTCTGGCTGCAACCGCCAGGCGCCGAAACGGTAATCAAGGATGCCGGAAATACCATGAACGGTATCGCCATTGCGGACGGTGCTGGACCCGGTCAGGCCGCCCGGAGGCCAGGGAATCGGGTCTGGTTGGCGAACACTGCGGGCATCATCCAGCCGTATTCTGTGTTGTCGGTTTTGTTTCGCTGCCTGCCTGGCCTGTGGTCCGGGTTCAAGGTATTCCGTAGGTATAACCTGATCGTCGGGCGCCAGTGTGAGCTCACCATAGCGGGCCAGGTTCCAGGAACTGATGACGGTTAACGGCCGGGTTGTGCGCACGCGCATATTTTCGAGTGCTTCCAGCGCGTCCGGGTGCAGTTGCTTTAGCTCCCGGGCTTTCGGGACAGGTGCGGAACCACAGGCTGTGAGCGCACGGATGTCTGTCAGTTCCGTCAGGCCATGAAATTCTTTTACGGTACCGGTTATACGCAGGCGATCACCTGGCGTACCGGCACTCCTGCGAGTATAAACGAATACGGCTTCCGAGGTGTCGGGGTTGTTGTCGGTTTCGCCATCCGCCTGCTGCAGATAAAAGCCGGAAAACCCGCCGTCCATGCGGGAATCGAGGGTAAGAACGCCCTCAACCGTTACCTGTTGGCCGACCAGTGGGGAAGTATCGCCTTGGCCCTGCACCTCAGAGATCGGCGTTGCCGGCTGCCCACAGGATTGTGCTGCGGATGCCTGAAACGCAGGAAGTAATAGCAGGACAGCAAGGAAGGCACGAGCGTGCCAGGGGCTTGGGCTCACGTCAGCCTCTTAAGGGTTAACGAAGGCCTGCAGCTGCTTTCAGGGCACGTTCGCGTTTGCTGCCGAAGCCCAGGTGATCGGGGTTTGTCAGCTCAAGCTGCTGAACGAGCGGGTCGGGGTGACGGCTGTCGAGGGTAATTCCCAGTTGTGACAATACATAAGGCGTCAGGGCGGCCCGTGTCTCTATGTCCAGACGGTTATTCTCCATGCCGTAATCCAGCGCTATAATATTTTGCTGGGCTTCGGTCAGGCGGTGGTCGGGTGAAATGACCATAACGACACTGCGGTTCCAGTCATCGTCCTGCTCGCTGCTGTGCCTGGCTTTCTGGCGCAGAACGGTGGGTGCGCTGTGGAAGCGGCTGAGTGCAAAATCCCGGAACTCCCGGCTGGAATTACACCAGGCTCGTAAATGCCAGTTATTACCCGTGCAGACCAGAGTGTGAGGCTCAAGAATATTTTCTATAGCTTCGGGACGGCTCAAAGAGGCGTAACTGGCCTGGAGTTGCCTGCCCGCCCGGGTGGCGGCGACAACTGCGCGCATGGTTTCGGGTGCGACAACACGGTTAGGCGCGTTTACAACCTGGCTGCCGGGCAGGCCAACCTCAAGGGCTTCAAACGTGCTGCTGAGGTTTTGCTGGCGTGCCAGAAGATCCAGGTATTCTTCGGCGTGCCCGCGGGTAACGACTGGCTGAAAATCGGATGAAGGCACATAACCTTTGAGATGGCGATCATAGACAAGGTTGCCCGGTGCAAGCTCGCGCAAATAGGTATTAATGTCCTTGGATGCCTGTTGCCGGCCGATGCCAAAGCTGTGACAGATATGGTTGGTCGTCAGACGACCTTCCCACAACGCGATCGTCTCAATGAGACGGTAACGAAGCAACAGGTCCCAGCGTATGGGCCAATCCGTTTTTTTCATAACCGAACGCTCACGGGTTTATTGAGTAATGACTATTTATACTACCGGTTATGGCTTTTCAGGTCTGTTACGGCGCATTAATGTAAAACAGTGTAAAACATCCCTGTATGGCCACACGACCTCCGGATTGTTGCGGGAAATGCTTAGTAGGCGAAATCTTCAGGGCCTGATGTAATAACATACCAGCAAACTCCGGAGTTGCCATTATGACCCGAATGGTCACTTCTCTTTCAGCCCTCCTTTTAAGTGTCATATTGCTGATCAGCGGAAACGCTTTTCTGATGACGTTGCTGGGCATTCGTTTAAGTATTGAGTCGGTCTCACCGGATGTTATTGGCTGGGTGCTGGTGTGTTACTCGGTGGGCTTTGTTCTGGGTACGCTTTATGTGTATCACATCATCAAGCGAGTGGGGCATATACGGGCATTTGCCATACTTGCAGCGATTGCAGCTGTTACCGCTCTGTTGTACCCGATCGCGGTATCGATGCTTTTCTGGGCGCTATTGCGGGCGGTATCAGGCTTTACGGTTGCGGGTGTGCTGCTGATCATTGAAAGCTGGTTCTCCAGTCGTGCCAGTAACAGTAACCGGGCAGCCCTGTTTGCGGTATACCAGGTTGTTTTCTTTCTCTCGATTGCCGGCGGCCAACTGATCGTGAATGTGGGCGATCCGTCCGGCTTTCTGCCATTTTCCCTGGCCGCAATTCTGTTAACGCTGGCTTTAATACCCTTGTCTCTGACCCGCATGGAAGCGCCAGCAGCAGGGAAGGCCCGGCGGATCTCTTTTTTCACCCTGGCCCGTGAATCGTTCTCCGGAGTAGCAGGGTCTTTGGTTTGCGGTGCTTTGATCGGAGGTTTTTATGCCCTTGGTCCGGTTTACGCCACGTTGGTCGGGCTGGATGTTGCAAAAACCTCTGTATTCATGTTCAGCGCAATCATAGCGGCCACGCTTCTCGCCTGGCCTTTGGGGATAATATGCGACCGTTTTGATCGTCGGCGTGTGATGTTCTGGGTTGCACTTCTGGCCTCCCTTGCCGCTGTCGCTGTTGCTCTCTTCGGGGCCGGCAACCTGTGGCAGCTTATGCTGCTTACAGGCGTGTTTATTGGTCTTTCCTCTACTATTTACCCTATCTCTGTTGCGATCACGAATGACCGCATGGAAAGCACGCGCATTGTCGCCGCCAGTGCTACTCTGCTTCTCAGTTATGGCATAGGCAGCGTAATTGGCCCGGTTGTCATGGCTGAGCTAATCAGTCTTGTGGGTCCGGAAGGTCTGTTTATGGGCAGTGCCGGATTTTTGATCATTCTTGCGATTGTTACGTCGCTTCGTATCAACTACACAGACGATATTGCCGTGGAAGATCAGGAACATTATGTACCCGCAATGCCAGACTCATCAGCGGTGCTGGCTGAACTGGATCCACGGAACACAGAATTCCAGGAATCTCCCGAGTCTGGAGAACTAAACGAAAAAACCGGGTAATCGCTCACATAACGAGTGCATGTTTTTATATCAATAAATAGCTTACTAGTGGTATGTTTTGTGTAATGTAAGCTTGTTGATTGATACTGTTTGATTAGCGGGGCCGTAAACTGGCGCCGGACCGGAGTAATAAAGATGAAAGATGAATTTCCCTTTGCCGTTGCCCGAGTCACCAGACGCTGGCGTAAGCTGCTGGATGAGCGCCTGAAAGATCTGGGGGTTACCCAGGCTCGCTGGACAACGATGGTCTACCTGCAACAAGGTGGTGAGGGTCTGACCCAGCGTGAGCTGGCGGCCCTTATGGCTATTGAAAACCCGACACTTGTGCGTCTGCTGGACAGCCTGGAACAACAGAATCTGATTGAGCGCCGGGCCTGTCCCCACGATCGCCGGGCACGGCGCCTGCACCTGACAGATGAGGGTCGGGAGTTCATGGAGGTTTTAACAGACCGGGCTAATACGTTGCGTGATGAAATGCTTGCAGGCATCAGCGATGAAGACATGGATACAGCGCTGACGGTTTTCCATACAATCATGGAGAATGCGGAAAAGCAGAAATAAGCTATGGAGCGGCAATAGCATACTGTTACCCGTCAATATACCGGTTATCATGGGTGTCCATGAGGTGGCTTTTTGGAACAGGATATATGGGGTTTAAAAATTATTCCGCGCTGATATTGCTGGTGTGTGGGTTTGTTTTCCAGCCCTTGTGGGCTGCTGAGGCAAGCAGCGCTTCTGATTCTTCGGCCTCCGAAGAGCAGGAAACAGACCGGGATCCTCGGGTACCAACCTTCAGAATTCACGGTGATCTGGCGGGTGAGCTGGGTGTCTATACGACCCGGTATGAAGACACGTTTGCAGAAATAGGCAACCAGCTTGCTCTGGGTTATCTGGAGCTGGCGAAAGCCAACCCCGGCGTGGACCCCTGGTTACCGGGTGACGGCACCAGAATCACCCTGCCGCGCCAGTATGTGATGCCGGATGCACGCCGCGAGGGGATCGTGATTAACCTGGCTGAGTACCGGCTTTACTACTTTACTGAAGATAGTGTGCAGGTTTATCCCGTGGGTGTAGGCACCACAGAGAACCCTTCGCCTGTGACTGACGCTGAGGTAACCATGCCTCTGGAGTCGCCCGCATGGTATCCCCCTGCCAGTATACGTGCAGAATACGAGGCTTCCGGTGATTCCCTGCCCCGGATGATACCACCCGGCCCTGGCAACCCCCTGGGCAGTCATGCGCTGATGCTGAGTGAGAAGGGCTACCTGATTCATGGAACCAACAAGAAGTTTGGTGTGGGGATGGGCGTCAGTCACGGCTGTTTCCGTATGTATAACGAAGATATATCCCGCTTTGTTTACCAGGTGGAGAAAGGCACCCCGGTTCAGGTTGTGAATGATCCGGTAAAAATGGGGATTTCCGGAGGCGAGGTCTGGCTTGAAGTGCACCGCCCTGATGAAGACTACAGCCAGGAGGACAGAGACCGCCTCTGGCAGGAAGTCAGCAAAGAAGTGGATGCCTTCCGTCAGCAGCACCCGGGTGTCGAGATACAGCGCCGGGCGATTGAGCTGGCGGTAGATCAGGCGGACGGCATTCCGGCTCTGGTCGGCGAGCAGGTTTCACAGGTGGCCTCAGACGAAACACCGAAGGACAAAAATAACCCGGCACCGGAAGAGCAGGGCCAGACACTGTATTTCTGACTCTGTTGGTGCCTGGTTGGCACTGGAGGCAATATGCAGTCCTATCATTCCGTAAATTCAGGCAGGAAGACCTGGCTCAGGGTATGGGCTGTGGTTTTTCTGGTCGGCACACTGCTTGCTGTGGCGTCACTGGGGCACCAGGTGTTTGCTCAGCAGAAGAGCCCGGGGGCTGCGCTGGTACTTACCGTGGAAGGTGCTATTGGCCCTGCCACCATGGATTATGTGGTGCGCGGGATTGAAACGGCAGAGGCCGACGGTGCGGAGCTCATCGTTCTCGAGATTGATACGCCCGGCGGACTCATGGAGTCCACTCGGGGAATCATCAAAACCATTCTTGGGTCGGATGTGCCGGTTGTCACCTACGTGACACCTCAGGGCGCACGGGCCGCCAGTGCCGGAACCTATATCCTCTACGGCAGCCATGTTGCCGCTATGGCCCCTGCTACCCATCTGGGATCTGCAACACCGGTGCAGATGGGCGGGCTTCCCGGAAGCCAGGAGCCACCCGCCGACTCTCAGCCGGAACAGGAGCCAGCTAAAAATAAACAAAGCGAAGAGTCCGGCAGTGAAAACGAGTCACAGGCCGATAAACGTCGTGGCGAAACAGCCATGGAACGCAAGGTGCTGGAGGATGCTGTCAGCTACATACGCGGTCTGGCGGAGCGCCACGACAGAAACGCCGATTGGGCGGAAGAGGCGGTTCGTGAAGCCGTAAACCTTGGGGCTCGTGAGGCGCTTGAGATCAACGTTGTGGATGTTGTGGCGGCAGACTTGCCGGACCTTCTGTCTCAGCTTGATGGCCACACAGTACAGCTGGCCTCAGGCGATACCACCTTGCAGACCGCGGAGCTTGAGATAATCCGCATGCCGCCAGACTGGCGTACCAGCCTGCTTTCTGTCATTACCAACCCCAATGTTGCCTACTTCCTCATGATTATCGGGTTTTACGGCATCATTTTTGAACTGGCCAATCCGGGCGCCGTGGTGCCAGGGGTCGTGGGTGCAATCTGTCTGATACTGGCCATGTTCGCGTTTCAGGTATTGTCTGTGAACTACGCCGGTCTGGCGCTGATATTTCTGGGGCTGGGGTTTATCGTTGGTGAGTCCCTGGTGCCCAGTTTTGGCATTCTTGGTGTGGGTGGCATAGTGGCTTTTATTGCCGGATCGGTCATTCTGATGGATGGCAACCACCGGGCGGTCTCTTTGCCTGCCATTGGCGGGGTTGCGGCTGTAGCGGCTGGCTTCATCCTGTGGATGGTCACCCGGCTTGTCAGATTGCGTAAAAAAGCTCCGGTAAGCGGTAGCGAGCAGATACTCCGGGAGCAGGCCGTTGCTCTGGATGATTTCCAGAAAACGGGTGAGGGGTATCAGGGGCATGTCCGACTGAGCGGTGAGCGCTGGAAAGCTGTCAGCCGCCAACCCGTCCGTCGGAATGATGTATTACAGGTCACCGGAATTGATGGCCTGACTGTGAGCGTAAAGGAGGCCGTATGACTGGTAACTTTATTTCCTGGCTGGCACCCGCAGTAGTCTTGCTATTGATACTTGGGGCCGCCATTAAAATCCTTCCCGAGTACCAACGAGGAGTGGTGTTCTTTCTGGGGCGTTTTCAGGGTGTTAAGGGCCCTGGACTGATTTTCGTTATTCCCGGCATTCAGCAGATTGTGCGGGTGGACCTTCGGGTTATCACGCTGGATGTGCCCAGCCAGGATGTGATTTCCCGGGACAACGTAACGGTACGGGTGAATGCCGTGCTCTACTTCCGGGTGGTGGACCCGGAGCGCGCCATCATTCGTGTTGAGGACTTCAATTCCGCCACCAGCCAGCTATCCCAGACGACGCTGCGCTCGGTGCTGGGCAAGCATGATCTGGATGAGATGCTTTCGGAGCGGGATAAACTGAATGCTGATATTCAGGAGATTATTGATGCTCAGACTGAAGAATGGGGCATTAAGGTTGCGAATGTTGAAATCAAACATGTAGACCTTGATGAATCAATGATCCGGGCGATTGCACGCCAGGCTGAAGCAGAGCGTGAGCGGCGGGCCAAGGTGATTCATGCGGAAGGTGAGTTGCAGGCATCGAAAAAGCTGGTGGAGGCGGCTACGGTGATGTCCGCAGATCCGGGATCCATGCAGCTGCGCTATATGCAAACTCTGTCAGATATGAGCAATACCAACTCATCCACAATTGTTTTTCCACTACCGATGGACATGATCAAAACGTTCATGGACAAAGGCCAGGCTGGCAATCAACCAAAACAACCTGAATCAGAAAACACAGACACATAAAAAAAGGCCGGGAATCCCGGCCTTTTTTTACTGCGATTAAGCCTTACTTCTGGCTTGCACGCTGGAGCATACGCTTTGCACGCTCGTTAGCTTCGTCAGCAGACTTCTGCGCTGCTTTCGCCGCGGCCAGTGCCTGATCTGCTGTCTGCTGTGCAGAGCGCGCAGAGCTGGCGGCGCTGTTAGCGGTGTTCATTGCCTTGTCTGCTGTCTGCTCGGCAGAGGTGGCAGTTGCATTAGCTTCGTCCAGAGCGCCTTGGTCGGTTGTTGCACAGCCTGCAGTAACAGCAGCAGCCAGTGCGATTCCGGCGATCGTCAGTTTACGCATTATAAATCCCCTTATTAGTCGAGTTACTTCCTGTTGACCCGAAAGTCAGTTCAGACAACGTCCTGTCAGCTAAAGCCTGATAGGCATTGACTACCGGAGTCACTAAACAGTGTAAAACACTATCAAAGAAAATGTTAACTAACTATACGTAAATTTTCTCAAGGTATGACGACAACGTAATAAACATGTCATTAGTGTAGGGGGATCAGGGGGTAATCTGAATCGGCGTGCCATCGTTGACCAGTTGCCAGATTTCATCCATTTCCTGATTGTTAACGGCGATGCAGCCATTGGTCCAGTCCAGCCCTCTGAACGCAAATGCCATATCTTCGGAACCGTTAGGCAGGCCATGAATCATAATGCTGCCGCCCGGATTCTGTCCCCAGTTTTCGGCCATTTTACGGTCTTTTGCGCTTGGATAAGAGATATGGATAGACTTATAAAAATCACTTCCCGGGTTGCGCCAGTCCAGTGTGTAGTTGCCTTCCGGCGTGCGCTCGTCGCCTTCGTAGAGTTTGTGTCCCTCAGGGTTATCTCCAAGGGAAATGCGATAACTCCGGATAACTTCCTCACCGCTCATTAAGTAAAGCCGGCGTTTTGCTTTTTTTACCAATACCTTGTTAATCACCAGGGGTTCAGATGGTGTATCCGTGGCTGAAGGCATGCGGGCATCTGCTTTGGCCAGCAACTCAGAGCCATAGGCTGGAATATTTACGATAAGAAAAAGCGCGAAAAAACACTGGATTAATAAACGGGATATAACCATAAAACTAACTTACCAATAATTAATCTTTGTGCAGATGAGTTTATAGCACAATCTGACAGATTAATTGGTGTATGAGTTTGTTAATTTTTATAGTGATGCGGACTCAGGCGTCCATTTTCAGGCCAACCTTTGTTACCTGGTCAGCCCGGGTATCTCTGGCCACCAGCGTTACCGGACCAAGGACAACTTTGTCGCCGATAACCGGGTGCCCTTTGGTGCGTTTGGCAAAGCATTCTGCCAGAGACATCTCCGGCGACAGCTCTTTGAACTCAATGCCATAAACCTGCTCTACGTCCCCGAGTAAGGCATCCCCATTAAGGACAAAGTCCCCGAAAAACGTTCGGTCGGCAAGGTATCTGGGCGCTTCCCGCCCACTCAGGGACTTGCCCAGCTCTTTCAGCACATCAGGCGTGGCAAACATGGCGACCATATCTCCGCTGGACACTTTCAGGTCCGCTTTGGGCTGCAGGCAAACCCGGTTACGGAACACTCCGGCAACCGCCGTATTTTTGGGAAAACGCAACTGGCCCAGCAATCTGGGCGTCTCCCAGTTCTTGCCTCGCAGGGGGAACAGCATCAGTTCATGGTCGCCGGTTGCCGGGGCATCCAGCGGCAGGCGCCGGTAGGGCTCGCCATCGGTGGGGATTTCCAGCCGCAGCAGACGCGCAAGCGGTGTCAGGGTAGTGCCCTGCACCAGCAGGGAAACCAGCACAATGAAGAAGGCTGCGTGGAAAACCACTTGCGCTTCAGGCAGGTTGGCAATAATCGGGAACAGCGCCAACACAATAGGCACTGCGCCTCGCAGGCCTACCCAGCTGATAAAGCCAAGCTCCCGGGCATTGAAACCAAATGGCCATATCGTCGCCAGAACGGTTATCGGACGAATAACAAAGATCAGCGCCAGGGCCAGCACCAGACCGCTGCCAGCAAGAGGAAGCAGGTCTGAGGGATTAACCAGCAAACCAAGAATCAGGAACAGGCACAGTTGCGCCAGCCAGGCGAGGCCATCATGCACCTGCAGAATCATGGGCATCATGCGCACATCCCGGTTGCCAATGACGACCCCGCTCAGATAAATAGCCAGAAAGCCACTGCCGCCCAGAGCGTTGATCGCCGAGAACACAGAAATACCGGCCGCCCCGACCAGCAAAGGATACAGGGATGGCGTCAAACGTATCCGGTTAGCCAGTTCGGCAATCAGGTAGCCGCCTATGATGCCGCCGGCACCGCCGATGCTGAATTGCTTGAGAAGCAGAATCAGTGAATCCTGAATCGCATGGTCGCCATTGCTGCCAATGAGAGTGACCATCATCAGTGTCAGGAAAATAGCCATGGGGTCGTTACTGCCGGATTCGATCTCCAGCGTGGCACTCACCCGCTCGTTCAGGTGCAGTCCGCGCCCCTGTAACAGCGAAAATACAGCCGCTGCGTCGGTTGATGAAATAATGGAGCCAACCAGCAGGGCCGTCATCCAGTGCAGGTCAAACACCAGCCAGGCAACCACAGCTGCACCCAGGGCGGTCATTGCGACGCCCACAGTGGCCAGAATCAGTGCCGGCCTGAGGCCCACCCGGAAGGTTTCCGCCCGGGTGCGCATGCCGCCATCAAGCAGAATAACGCCCAGTGCCAGATTGGCGACCAGAAAAGATAGCTGAAAGTCATCAAACTCAATGCCACCTGGCCCGTCTTTGCCCATCATCATGCCGACCACCAGAAAAATCAGCAGAACCGGCAAGCCGACGCGGCTTGAGAGCGGGCTCAGCACGATACTGATGACAAGCATCAGGGCGCCGACCAGGGTGAGCATTGGATCCATCAGAACTCCATTTAAAGAATGCATGCCGGAGAGGGGCGGTTGGCGGCGCTTGTGTCACATTTTTGCAGCCCGCCCAGCGATTTTACCAAGTTTGCCCATCACTGGCCTGATAGACAAGTAGGTGTGTTCCCACCAAAGCCCACGTCTGCCATGCCGGAAGCTACAAAAGCGGCAATGGCCGTGTGTGTGAACTCCGGCTGAGCACTGCGATTAATGCTGGCTTCAGCCAGCCCCTGCTGTTTCAGTAGCAGGTTAAACAGAATGCGTGTGCCGGAATGGCGATCACGGCTGATAAAGGGAAGGCCCGAATCACTCAGGTCTCTGAGGCTGCGGATATTCGGGTGCTCACCCTTGCGCATCATCAGGCCTTCGCACCGGGTAACAAAACGCACCAGGCGGTGTTCGTGGCTGTCCAGCTGGTTCTGTTTGTATTGATGATTATATTGCTCATGATGGCTTCGCCGGTTTGGAGAAAGCCGCTGCGCTGACACCTCAGAACATTGTGGATGAAGTAAAAGCCTCCGGTCTTCGCGGTCGTGGCGGCGCAGCCTTCCCCGCAGGCATCAAATGGCAGACGGTGCTGGATGAGCCTCACGGCCAGCAAAAATACGTGGTGTGCAACGCCGATTACGGCATGGGCCATTCCCTGGGCACCCTGCCCATCCAGCTGGCAGGCAACATCAAACAGGGTGGCCTGATTGAGCTGGCCTTTGGCGTAACCCTGCGCAAAGTTCTGGAAGATTTTGGGGCCGGCACCTTTACCGGCAGGCCCATCAAAGCTGTGCAGGCCTGCCCCCCTCCACGCTGATGGAAAAAACCGTAATTGAAGAAGGCCTGCCCGACCACAGCGTTGTGACCACCTGCGCCTATTGCGGCGTCGGTTGCTCATTCAAGGCGGAGATGAAAGGCGGCCAGGTACTTCGCATGGTTCCCTACAAAGGCGGCGAGGCCAACCACGGCCATTCCTGCGTGAAAGGTCGCTTTGCCTTTGGCTATGCCACCCACGAGGATCGCATTCGGGAGCCGATGATCCGCGATTCCATCAACGACCCCTGGAAAGTTGTGTCCTGGGACGAAGCGCTGGCATTTTCGGCGAAAAAGCTCAAAGGCATTCAAGCCCAATACGGCCGTGAAAGCATCGGCGGCATTACCTCCTCACGCTGCACCAACGAAGAAACCTATCTGGTGCAGAAACTGGTGCGTGCGGCCTTTGGCAACAACAATACGGATACCTGTGCCCGGGTATGCCATTCCCCTACCGGCTATGGCCTGAAAACCAACCTGGCGCTGGCCACCGGCAACATTGGCAAAGAAGGCGGGGGTGTTAACCCGTTACGGGGACAGAACAACGTGCAGGGCGAAGACATTGCCTAGTCAGACCCTAATACCCAGCACGTGGAATCGGCGCTGAAAGCGCTGGATTGCCTGATTGTGCAGGACATCTTCCTCAACGAAACCGCCAAGTTTGCCCATGGGGTTATCCCATGCACTACAACCATCCCTCTGAAATCATGGATGAAATCGCCTCATTAACCCCCACATTTACCGGCGTGAACTACAACAAGCTGGGGCAGTTGGGCAGCATTCAGTGGTCCTGTAACGAAGACTACCCGGAAGGCACGCCCACCATGCACACGGTGGATTTCCCCATCGGCAAGGGCCGGTTTGCTGTGACCGAGTATCTGGCCAGCGAAGAGCGCGCCAACCGCCGCTTCCCGTTGCTGCTGACCACAGGGCGAATTCTCTCCCAGTATAACGTCGGCGCTCAGACCCGTCGCACCAGCAACAGCGACTGGGCCACCAACTGCCCCGAGTACAAGGTCACAGCCGTGCAGGTCGAGAAAGTGTCCCGGCCATCGGAGTGGCAGCGCGACTTTGTGGATTTCGACAAGCGCCAGCAGGCACTGCTGAAGCCGGCCATGGGTAAGCAGGAAGAGAGTCATGCAGACACACTCAAGTAGCCAGGCAATGGCTGCTATGGAAGACTCATTCGCCAGCCATTCACGCTCACCAATGAGTGAAACCCGGGTAAGCGTGCGTGGGGGTATCGAAGGTGCCCGCTCCCGGGATCTGGTTGCGGAAGAAGTTCCGGTAGCCATGGTTTATAACGGCGTGTCCCATGCGGTAATGATGGCCTCGCCCTGTGATCTCGAAGATTTTGCTCTGGGCTTCAGCCTGAGCGAAGGCATTCTGCAACGGCCTGACCAGCTGTTCAGTGTTGAGATAAAGCCGGGCGAAGACGGCATAGAAGTGGACATGCACATTGCCGGCGATTGCTATGCCCGCCTGCGGGAGCAGCGCCGCAACATGGCGGGGCGAACCGGTTGCGGGCTCTGCGGTACAGAGTCACTGGCCCACGTGGTGCGAACCCTTGAGCGGGTCGCCCCACAGCCTCTGCCCAGTGACATGGCTGTGCAGGATGCACTGAAAAACCTGAAAAAAAGTCAGCCCCTGCAACTGCAAACCGGCGCTACCCATGGTGCGGCCTGGTGCGATTCACGGGGCAGAATCGTTCGGGCCAGGGAAGATGTCGGCCGACATAACGCCCTGGATAAACTGATTGGCGCCCACATACGGGAGCATGGCGAACAAGCCTTCAGTAACGGCTTTGCGCTGATCTCCAGCCGGGCCAGTTTTGAAATGGTACAGAAAAGCGCCAGCGTGGGTATAGGGAATCTGGTGGCGGTATCTGCCCCTACGGCTTTGGCCATTCGGGAGGCCCGTGAAAGCGGCATGAACCTCATCGGCTTTGCCCGCCCCGGGCGGCACGTAATTTATACCAGCGGTGATGACACAGCTCAGGAGAATCTGTAGTGAGCGAACAGCAATTAAACAACCTGATCAAAATGCTCGATCAGATTATTGCCAACAACCTGCACCATGGCGACGACGATAAAGTAACCGACGTCGCCGCTGACCATCTGCAAAAGTTCTGGGCCCGAAGCATGAAGCAACAAGTGATTGCCTATGCCAACGAGAACCCGGCAGGGCTATCGGAGTTGTCGCGGCAGGCGATCAATAAGCTGGCGGAAAACTGGGAAAATACTGCCCGGGCCTGATATCGGGTTGTGGCAACGGGTAATGCCGAACACTATTTGAAGATTGCTTCGGTAATGATCTGGCTGCCGCAGAGGATCAGGCCTAGGTATCTGATCAGATCAATGAAAAGGTAATCTACACTGCCTGCCTAACCATTTTGATAAAATCCGCTATCGAGTATAACCAGTTTTGTTGTGCTTCAGTGAAGCTCCCATGGATGGCTTTCGGTATGACCAACTGCAGATTATTAGCGCTCATCTCGTCGGTCTGGGGCGAACTGATACCAGCCTCTAGTGTTGCCAAAAATTTTCGGTCCTGAAGGTCACCTTCTGACAGAACCTGTCTCCACCGATCTTTACACGTTGTTTTTGCACCGAGAAGAAAGATCTTTTCCCTTGGATACTTTGGGTCGTGATAAGCGCTAAAGCTGGGAAACAGAAAGTCAGGCTTCGCCTTGTTTTCAGTTACGTTCGTACCGCCGCCCTTCTGGAATGGGAGGTTGTTATGCTGAAAAATAAACCCTAGATGATTCTCAAAAGCATGACCGGCCCGGGATTTCCGGCGGTTCTGAACGCTCAGAGAGAATGCAATGAACTCATCTACATCGTCTCCTGAAGCGCCGAAACCTGAGCGAATTCTTTCAGATACTACATGCCGTTCGTATGCTCTGAATAGCGCCTCCTCACGCTCCATCCAACCTATCAGGGCTTCATCGGAATCTGCGATACAATCAAAGTCGGTTACTTCTCTGGCTAGAGCGGAGAACTCTGCTGTTTTGGGAAATTTGTCGGGAAATCTCGTCAATAGCATATCAAGGTCATTCTGAACCTCCCTCTCGTCGAATGCTTTGACACCAAGGTCTTCAAGCAGCAATTTAATCGGAAGGATGAGAGTCTGCGGCGGCATGGATGCAGAGGTGAAGTCTTGGTCAATATCCGACAACCCAAAAAGGTGGCGTAGCTGAAATTCTACGGATGAGCCGGCCGGAGTAAAAAGAAGGAGGAGGCTTCCGTCGCGCTTCTTGGCTACGAGGAAGAAATCCGTCGGCTGGATCAGTTCCGTTACAGGGTTGGATTTGTAGTAAAGCCGGTATTCCGGTGAGCGTTTCGGGTTTTTCCAGCGCGCGTCGTACCAAGTGACTTCATCCCGGCAGAACTCAGTATTTTTTTCGTCCGTAAGGTATGCCATCGTCCCCGGGAAGTGGGACCTGTCAGACTTTCCGGGAGTCCCAAGATAGCCTTTGAATCCGACACTGGGCAACCCGCCAATTTCATGTTGGTTAGACCTGGCCGGGTCAGCATCTACAGCGCTCAGATACTTTGCTGCCGCGCCCTCAAAAATTTCATTTACCGAATCGAACACTGCAATACCTCCACTCGGAAAATTCTGAAAACGTTAGAAATTACAATGGTGAGCTTGGGAGTTGGATCAGAATGCAAAGGCTGACTTGGTGCGATCCAGACACCTATTCATCAACTGGTCTATCTCCGTTTCTTTCATTGCCTCGAAGACCTTACCAGCTCCAGCTTTATTGAGCTCAGTCATGAATTTGCGCCAGCGTTCCTCACGCGCGAGAACCCATTCATCCGAAGCGAAAGTCCTGAGTATACCGGCGGAAATTGCAGGGCGGATAAACAGTCCGGGACGCTCAACGGTGTTGAGCCGCATGTCGGTTGATCGGAATATAATACTCAGTGCCTTCTCAGGATCCTCAGGCATCAGTCTCTGCGCAATCCAGTAGTTCCACCAGAGCCGCGAAACAGCATTATCATCTCTCCATCTCGTCCGGGTATCAGCAAAAAAATGAGCACGGATCGCCTTAGTAAGAGCCTCTCCTGTTTTCCCTTCAAGCCAGCGCTTTTGAGAGAATCCGAGGCATTCAAGGTGAGTAAACCGGATCCAGATTCTGTTTTCAGTTGCCAGAGAAGGCGTGAGGCTGCTGAGTGACCGCCATACAAGTATTGAGTTATTAATCTCCGCTTCAGCGGTCCTCGCCGGGTCCAGCTCCTTCAGAGGGCCAGGATCGTAGGTGAGATTGGTAGCAATTTCCCAGTTTCCCTGCTCTGCCAGATCCTGAAATCCTTCCGAGCAATATCGATCCACGTTTTCATCTATTGAATCGATCAGTTGATCGGCAACCGCCTGACCAACATAAAGTACTTTGTTCAGGCTCATTAACTCAGCGCCTCCACCGCTTCATGTACCTTGCCGACCGGGCAGTCGAGTAATAACTGCGCTTTTCTCAGGAGGTCTTTTCCGTCGAGTTCTACTCCTACCTGACGGCAACGGGATTCGATTGCCCGGTACCACCTGAGATGATCACACTTATCCCTGGAAGCGACATCAAGCACCTCAATAAGGCACGGGAGGTACAACGATGACAGCAGTATCTGACGTCCATGGCCGCTGTTCCGGACCTGATTAAGTGAGTTGTATAGCGTTGGATGAACCTGAATAACGATCGCCTGGGTATCTGTACCTACCCTGAACAAGCCGTTCTCAACACTGCTCGTCGATTCAAGACGGAATACAGATTCCATCGGGACCAGCTTATCCAGCCCAGCCTCAAATTCGAACTCGTCACTCACGCCAGCGAGAGAGTATTTCCTTAGCAGAAAATCCTGTTCTCCGAACTCTTCATGTATCAAGCCTGCGGGCACCGACAAGGTTTCTGCAGCAACATAGATAATGGCTCTAAGCTTAACCACGCCCCTGAGATTCCCGCCGGCAACGGTTACCTTCCAGTTGCCGGGGGAGATGGCAAGAAACTCTGAAAAGTAGGTATGTTCGCAGGTGATGTATAATCCGCACTCAAGCATTCCCTCAGCAAGCGCATGATCGAGAAACTGTTCGCCTGGCCGGAGCTCTCCCCGAATCTCGACTTCACCGGTTTCAGTTACTTCCCGGACGGGCTCAACTTCCAGACTGAACTTTGCTGCTGGATAATCATCCGTAAAGCTGGCCAGTACCGGGTACGGGAAACGGGTATCACCCTTGAGCTTCATGATCATTTTCCTCTTTCAGTCTGAGCGAGACTTCAATTGGCCCTTCATATGGTTCAGCCAGTTCAACCGAAATCGCTATCCGCTCCCCTTCTTTCAGCTCAATCTCACATGCACCCTTAGTTACCTTATGTCCCGTTGCTGCGACTATAGGCAGGTTTTCTTCATCGGCAATACCAGCGGCAATGACCTCCAGGCTTGCCGGGCCCGACTTCTCTGGCGTAAAAAAGATCATTCTGGACCGGGTATCACCTCCCTGGACGGTATTGCGCAATCCCTTTATAGGGACCGGCCCTCCACGGGGGCCAGATGCTCCACCCTTTCCTCCACCGGCTCCGGGTCCGCTGGTAGCTCCTCCGCTTCCTCCCGGTTTCTCGCCGCCGCTTCCGCCTTCTGATCCACCAGACACAGATGCACCTGAGCTCTCCGGTTTCTTCCGCATCTTCACTTTAATCGATGCGGGGTCTTTTTCGCTGTTGCCCGTGTTCTGCATTCTGTCGGTTTTATCTTCCGGAGCTGAGAAAAAGTCATTGAGATCATCCAGCTGAATTTCGTCATCCGGCGGGAGCGTGGTGTGACTTTTTATCTTTTCCCGGATCCAGGAGTTCATTTTGTTGACGGCTGCTCTCAGAGAGCGACTCAGCTGGGGGTCTTCAATCCGCTCGGGAGAAAGCTCATCATGTCTTGGATTCTCAAGAGCCCTGATGTTGGCGGAGGCGCTGTCATCAATTGGCTCAATCACTGCGATGAAGTCTTTCTGCAGGGGAAACCGGGCAAGTTTCTCTCTGAAATGCCTGAAGCGGGACGTGATGAACATGCCATTCCGGATCAGACCAACCTGCTTCTCAAGCCGGTCTTCAATCAGGATAGACAGCTTAACTCTGCCCAGTCCGTGAATGGTCTCCTCGTAACGAGCGCTCTCAGGACTTGTGAGGCAGCGATAGAGGTTATGACTGAACTTCAGATCTTCGTCAGAGCCGCGGCTGGAGGCGACTTCACGGAGTGTTTCGTTTGCAAACAGTCCTGGCAGAGTATCGCGGTTAATAACGAGCTCATCCCCAACCTCAAAAATCACTTTCCCGTTGTGGACAGCGGTGAAAAAATTACGCACCAGAGATTCAGCGATACGCCAGTCCCACTGTTCCTCTGACAAAAAACCAAGCGCTGTCACTGTAGTCCCTGGCTCGGTTCTCTGCAGCCATTCAGGCAACCCTGATACGTTTGTGGCGGGCATATAATTTTCGGCTTCGCCCCAGTATCCCGTTGCGCTGTGCTCCTGGCCGGGGCCTTTGCTGTGGGAAACGAGAATAGCTTTGGCCTGCGCCAGGAACTGATTGTTACCAGATGAATCTTCGTAGACCGTTGAATAGAAGACGCTTCTCAGGGCTGAGACTGCGTACGCAGCGTTCTTCCCGATACCGAAGGAGCCTCCTGAGGTATCATCGCCTTTCTTACTCACGCCTTTGGCTTTGATGAGAGCGTGATAAGGTGTACCAGGTTCGCATGGGCCAATGAGCCCCGTGGTCCCCTCATCGATCACGTGCAGCAGGTCTATTTCCGTGGCGCTGGCAATTCGTCTGGCCCGCTCAAAGAACTGAATTTCTTTATCGTCTCGCCTGTTTCTTGCACGACTCAGGCAGGCATCGATAGTCGCTCTGAATCCAGCGATATCAGGCACAGTCTCAGTCGGTACAGTTTCTTTCCAGAAGCGGATAATTACCCGTTCGACATTTCCATCCGGTCCGGAGCGCCGGGCAGCATCGATACTGTTTTGGCCACATTCGCGGGCGAGGCCGGCGAAGGGCGCATCTCTGAAAGTCTCAATACCTGCATCTGCAAGTCCCTCATCTTCTCCCGCCTCATTCCGCAAAAACTTCCACAGCAATGCCATAATGCGATGGCCTCCCTTTATGCCCGGCGTTGGATCTTTCAGGGATTTAATGTCGCATTTATATTACCGCCAGTCCAGGCTAAGGGGGGCTGATGCGAGTAGGTGGAGCAGCTGAAGGGGAAGGATTAACAGACCACCACGGGTCAGGCGGGAGTAGTGATTGAGTGCCCCTCTATCTGTCCGAAGTCAGTACCGTTAAGGATCCATTCTGCTACCAGATCCGACATTGACTCATGGTTCAGCCGCCCCGGCCCCTTAAAAGCACATTCCCAGACTTCAAGCACACGCCAGCCCATCTCTCTGAGGGCGGCTATATTCCGCTGATCACGGTCTTTATTAGCGGTTATCTTGTCTTCCCAGAACTCCCGGCGGGTAGCTGGCAGGCGAAACATCGGACACCCTGTATGACCGTGCCAGAAGCACCCCTGAACAAATATGGCGGCACGATACTTGGGGAGGACGATATCAGGTTTGCCCGGAAGGTCTTTGCGGTGGATGCGAAACCGGAAGCCTCTGCTGAACAGACTCTTTCTCAGCAAGACTTCCGGCTTCGTATTTTTCCCTTTGATAGCCGCCATGTTGCGGCTGCGGGTAGCGGGATCGTGAACGTCAGCCATCGTCAGGCTGCTTCTGTTCTGCGCCCTTCATTTCTGATGCGGGCCTCCAGTACGCGCGGTTTCATCATTTTAGCTACAGCCCGGAATACAGGAACGGCGACGGAATTGCCGAACTGCTTATAAGCCTGCGTGTCAGACACCGGAACCTTGAAATTAGATTCCCCGGGGCCGTCAAATCCCATCAGCCTTGCACATTCGGCAGGCGTGAGTCGCCGCGGGCGATTACTCTGGTTGATCATATCGTCAAAGCCGGCATCCGTATCCCAGCCACGATCAACAAGAATCTCTGATCCGTCCTTGTAGTACCTTGCGGAAAGTGTTCTCGCCACATCGTGAGCCCCGGTAAGACCAAACCCGAACCCATTCCCTTTTGCTTTGTGCTTGGCTGCGTAGTCGTACAGGTACTTCCACAGTTTAGGAGTAAGGATGTACTTATCGTCGACCTCGTCTTCAGGATCGAGAATGTCGCCAAATGATGGTACCCGCTCCGGGAAATGCTTGCTGATATCCTTCAGCGTAAAGCCATGGTGGACATTCAGATCACGGCGGAAGCCCACCAGCACGATGCGCTCCCTGTGCTGTGGAACGAAGTGCCTCGCATCAATGATTTTCGGGTCGTGGGAACCATCGTAATGTACATCGGCGACCTCGTAGCCAAGTTCGTCGAGTGTCTGCAGAATCACCTTGAAGGTCTTACCCTTATCGTGGCTCTTCAGGTTTTTTACGTTTTCCAGAAGAAAGGCGGATGGGCGTTTTGCCTCGATAATACGGGCTACGTCAAAGAAAAGCGTACCCTGGGTGTTGCACTCGAAGCCGTGGACTCTGCCCAGAGAGTTCTTCTTGGAGACACCTGCGATAGAGAACGGCTGACAGGGAAAGCCGGCCAGTAAAACGTCGTGGTCAGGAATGAGCTTGTCTATATGGGCGTACGCTTCTTCCTCTGAAATCTCGGGGCGATCAGAGAGGGTTACTTCGCGGATATCTTCATTGAAGACATGCTCATCGTCGTTGTAATGGTTCGCCTTATAGGTGCGGACGGCGTATTTATTCCACTCGCTGGTGAATACACACTTTCCGCCGGCTTCTTCAAAGCCTCTTCTGATTCCGCCGATGCCGGCAAACAGGTCTATAAACCTGAACTCATGCCCGGAATTCTGAAAAGGCTTGGGGAGCAGCGCCTGAAGATGTTCAAACTCACCGTGGCTGAGCTTTCTGTCCACCTTACCCCTGACCCAGCGGTTAATAGTTTCGCGACACCATGAATCAAATCCCAGACCATCAAGGGTTTCAGCGATATAACCTTGGTCATAAATTTCAAGCAGCTGGTTTAAAAGCGCCAAACCTTCTTTATCCTTCATTACCCGCTCCTCTCTGGGTCAATCCTGTGATGATTCATCACATAGTTGTTCCATTTTAATCAGTTTTCGAAAGCCAATCCAGGAATTACTGGAAGAAACTAGCGAAAATCCCAACATATAATTGGAGCAAAACTGTCGGGTTTTTATTTTATGCGAGTGTTCCATAAAGAACGCTCGCACCGAAGCCATTGCTCCAGTCATTGACGATCTATCAGACTGGATTATCGGCTCGGGCTGCTTTGGTGAAACCAGCCCGGCTCAGCCTTGAACTTCGTCAGCTAAAAGATGCCTTGATATCGATATAGTTCGCAGCGCTTCCTTCTCTTCCTGATCTCAACCAGCCATCAAGTGCATCCGCAACAGCATTGAAGTGATCGCATATTTTCTGAACGTTCCAGCCCCATTCGTAAAAGCTACCAATTTTGGAGCCCCTCAGGTCGTCGTCGATCAGGTACATATTGTGGTCGCAATAGGTGCCAACCTCGGGGAAGCTGGATATATCGGAGGGCAAGAAATTCTGTTCAATATCGCGCTCTATCCAGGCCTGACCTACGAGCACCCGATAATGAATAACTTCTTCCGGTCGAGCTGTCTCAGGATCAGGGATCGGAATATTCAGGCGCAGTGTTTTGTCTGCGCCTTGTTCCAGAATGCTTTTTTTAGATTGAATATCCTTATTCATCAGGGCACCTCGCCAGCAGTTACTGTGTTTATATACAGTAGTCTGGGAAGGCTTTATTTGCAAGCTTAAAAAGTAGGACTCTGATCAAAAAGCCGGGCAGTCGTTTTCATAGAACACAGCCGGTTAAAATACAGTGCATACCAGCGGTCTCACTTCCGGAAGAGTAGCTGAGCCCCATCAATGCAACTTCAACCTGGGCTGCATCGCCCGGCTGATCTTATCCATAAGCCAGATTACGCCTGTCCTCAGGAAACCATGCAAAGCCACCTGGTGCATACGGTATAGCGATACGTAAAACAGCCGGGCTACCTTGCCTTCAATAAACATGCTGCGGCCCGAGAGATTGCCCATCAGGTTGCCAACCGTGGTGTAGTGGCTGAAGTTGATCAGCGAGCCATAGTCATTGTATTCAAAGGGTACCGCAGCCTTGCCTTCCAGGCGGTTACGCAGGGTTTTAAACAGGGTGTCGGCCTGCTGGTGGGCAGCCTGGGCCCGGGGCGCGACGGGCCTGTCAGAGCCGGGTTGCGGGCAGGCGGCGCAATCGCCAAAGGCAAAAATGTTGTCGTCTTTGGTTGTTTGCAGGGTCTGGTGTACGACCAGCTGATTGCCACGGTTGGATTCCAGGCCATCGAGGTTGGCCAGGAATGCCGGTGCTTTAATGCCGGCGGCCCAGATGGTCATTTCCGAAGGCAGCTCCGTGCCATCCTGCAACACCACAAGCCCGGGACGTATTTCGCTGACGGGCTGGCCCGTGAGAACGCTTATGTCCTGGTGGCAAAGCTCTTTGGTAGCAGCGGCTGACAATCGCCCCGGCAGAGCAGGCAGGATACGGTCCGCCGCCTCAATGACGTTTATGGAGACATCAGAGGCTTTCAGGTGGTTCATGCCATACACGGGCAGTTCGCGGGAAGCGTGCCGTAATTCGGCTGCCAGCTCAACGCCGGTCGCTCCGGCACCTATAATGCTGATATTGAGATCGTGGTCCCGGCCCTGTCTGGCTTCGTGGTTCTTGCGCAAAAAGGCATTGAGCATCAGGTTGTGGAAGCGGCGTGCCTGTTTGAGGCTGTCCAGAAACAGGCAGTTATCCTGTGCGCCGGGCGTGCCAAAGTCGTTCGCGGTACTGCCCACTGCTATAACCAGTGTGTCGTACTTCAGGTAACGCTCGGGGACCACTTCGTTTCCTTCATCATCCAGAAACGGCGCGATGGTAAGCTCTTTATGTTCGCGGTTGAGGCCGTTCATGCGCCCGAGCTGGAATTCGTAGTGATGTTTGCGGGCATGGGCGCGGTAGTTGATTTCGTTCGAGTTGGCGTCCAGTGAACCGGAGGCCACTTCGTGGAGCAGGGGTTTCCACACATGGGTCAGCCCGGCATCCACAAGGGTAATGCGGGCTTTGCCCTTTTTTCCGAGTTTTCTGCCCAGGCGGGTAACGAGCTCAAGACCGCCGGCGCCGCCGCCGACCACAACAATATGGTGAAGGTTATCCATGACAATCAGGCCTGTAAGTAATGAAAGCCAAAGGCTCTTTCAGTAAAAGCACTTGGCTGTCGTCACTGGAATCCGGTTACAGAGAGGGGTGCGGATCTGGCGGCGCTATACTAACGCGCAGCAGGCTGTGGATACAATTGCCTGGAGCAGGCGGCTGATGAGCTCAAAGCCGGCGGACTCTGCGCATTAACCGGCTCCAGTCGATCGGAAGCTGCTCCTCAAGGCCGGCAAGTAAAGGGTCTTTCCAGTGCAGGGGTGCAACGGGCTTTTTGCTGGCGTAGATAACAATGTTGTTGGTTTTGCTTTTGAACACCAGCAGATCGGCAAAGAGTCGGCGCAGCTGCCGGACGTAGGGGCCATCCGGGTCGGGGGCGCGATGAAAGTTCAGAACCAGCCAGCCATCCGAGCTTAATGCCCGGCTGCAGAGATCTACAAACTGCTGTTGAGCCTGTGCCGGGCTCATACGATCTGCACTGTACAGGTCTGCCAGAATCATGTCGGTACTGGCGCCGGGAAGGCCGCTCAGGGCATGGCGGGCATCGGCAATGGTCACGGTCAGGCGCTCGTTGTCAGGTAACTCGAAGTACTCTCTGGCCACCTCCAGTACAGCTTCCCGAAGCTCCACAGCATGTACACGGCACTCGGGATAAAGGTGAAGAAAGGCACTGGCCATTACGCCACCGCCAAGTCCGAGCAGCGTGATATGCTGCGGGTTGCTGAACGCTGCGGGCAGTAACATCGCACGACTGTATTCGTGTACGGGCAGGTAGGGGTATCGGCGGTCGATTTTGCTTTGCTCGAATATGGTATTGAACGTGAGCACCCGGTGTTTACGGTAATCGACCACCAGAATGCTGCCGAGTTTGTCCCGGCTGTGGTGAATAATCTCGCCTCTGTTGAACATGGAAGCCCTTGGTAAAAGCGGGAGCTAGGGCTCCAGGTGCCTGATAACGTTATCCGCACCTGCGGCGCGGGCAAGGCTGAGGGCAGTATCGCCCTCTGCGTTCTGCAGTTCCGGGTTGGCGCCCTTCTCCAGTAACAGCTGCACAGTTTCAGCATGGCCGTTACCGGCGGCAAGCATCAGCAGACTGTCGCCGTTGGTGGTGCGCATGTCTGGGGGTACCCCGGCGTCCAGCATGGGACGGAGCATTTGGGTGCCGCCGTTGCGTGCCAGTTCGAAGAGCCCCTGGGCAAAGGCAATCGCATCTTCATCCTGCTGGCTTTCGGGTTGTTGCGGCCGGTCGGGGTTGCGTTCGCTCATTGAAGCTCCTTTGCTCAGGTGGGTATGGACAGGCATACGATACCGCTGTTACACCTATTATCACAGAGCGGCGAGGTTTCTGGCACAATGACAGAAAAAAGAGTCCAGCTGACCGCTGTAATCACTCACAGGAGAAAATACCATGAAACTGAACGTTGAAGGCATTGAAGAGGGCAAGCCGGTCCCGGAAAAGTTCGCGTTCGGCGTCTATCACCCGGAAGATCATATGAGCTTTGGCCCTAACCGGAACCCTGAAATGTCCTGGGAGGGTGCGCCGGAAGGTACAAAAAGCTTTGTTGTTATGATGTTTGATCCGGATGTGCCCAGCATAGCGGACGATGCAAACCAGGAAGGCAAGACCATTTCAAAAGACATTCCACGGGTGGACTTCTTCCACTGGCTTTTGGTGGATATTCCTGCCAGCGTCAGCCGGATTCCGGAAGGCGAAGACAGTGATGGGGTAACGCCCAAGGGTAAAGAAGGCGGCCCGGGCCCGGTCGGTGTGCGCGGGGTAAACAACTTTACCCAGTTTTTGGCGGGCAACCCCGATATGGCGGGCACATACAGCGGCTATGACGGCCCTTGCCCTCCCTGGAACGACGAGATCGTGCATCATTATCATTACGAAGTGCATGCACTGGATGTGGAGTCCCTGGAGCTTTCCGGAGAGTTTGATGGAGAGGCGGTACGTAACGCCATGGCCGGCCATGTTCTGGCCAGCGCCAGAGTAACCGGCACTTATACGCTGAACCCGGATCTCCGCTAACCTCTTACGCCAGCCTGCATGCCTGGATCTGGTTTGCCTGCGCTTTTGCCGGCTCTTTGCTTGGCATTCGTCTGCGGCCCTGGTTCCGGTTGCCAAACTGATGGGGGAGGAAAGCATGAATCGAGCGTATAGCCGCAGCCGAATCCTGGTGATGCTCGGGGTTATTCTGGTACTCATTATGGCCGACCACCTGAGGAGCCCGACCTTTGCCTTTAATTCCGGACAGGGCAACGTACAAACGGCACTGAACCAGAAGGATGAAACCGCGTGTGCGCCTTGTGGAGCGCCCTGCCCTTCAACCCGGGATTAAGACAGGTTAAAGGTCGGCCCAGTTAATGGCCCTGAAATCGAAATTGTTTTCCAGCGTTGGCTTGATAATCCGGAAGTAAGGCGAGGCATCAAAGTCACGGGGCGTGAATAAAGAGGTTTGCCGGATCCGGTAATGCTCACGAATACAGTGCGCGCAATTCGGATCGTCCGCCGGAATTGAGTCAATGGTTGGAAGTATCGGATACCGCAGGCGCTGAAACCCTTCTGCGATGAATGTGGAGCATATGGCCCGGGTCGGGTCGCCGCTTCCCAGTGACAGCAACTTGTGCCTGTGTCGGGCAGGTACGGGTGGCGTCCGGATAAGGTAACGCGCCAGGTCAAAGACATTCTTCATGTCGTATCGCTGGCCCAGCCTGCTCAGCGCATAATCGGTGAGCATGTGCAGGTTCCCCTTATCAAGCCCCACGGGCCGGCATATGCGGGTATGGCTGTTGCGGTAAAAGTTAAGCGGCAGTGTACGAATGCCGAACTCCAGATCCGCCTCAACCAGTGTATGACAGTCACCGTTTTCTGACGTACCAAAGCCTGCATCCGGACCCAGATAGAGAGCAGCATGGGACCAGGTGGACTGGGTGAGATACTTTATGGCGACACTGATGCGGGTATTCCCCTCTACCAGCAGAATATCTCCGGGTCTGATCACTTTTTCCAGAGCTTCATAGGTTGAGGTGGGCACAGAGTGCTGTGCAACCTGCCTGGACAGGTAGGCGGCCAGGTGTCCCGATAGCCAGTCCAGAAACATGCAGTCCTCCGGTTTCAGCGTTTTTGTATTGATAGCACAGAACAGGCAAGCGAAGCAGCTCTTCGGAACCCGAATGATTTCCGCACACACAGATTGTTTTTATTTGGAGGCCTAAAGATTGGGCGCCTCCGTTATCGGCTTATCCCTCTGCTTTAGTTGATGTTTTCGGATGGCTGCAAGTGACTTGATTAGTTTCTTCAAGAAAATCAGAGATGCCCATAGCGAAATGCTGCCCCGGTTTACTTGAAATATGCTTGGTGGTCTATATAATTCAGCACTAACTTTTGTAAGGTGAACTACTTAGATTATGTCTTCAGAAGATTCGAATACCACCGCCATCACCCTTCGTACACCCTCCAAGGATGATGGCTTCAGGCTCCACCAGCTGGTAGCAGAGTGTCCCCCACTGGACACTAATTCAATTTACTGCAATCTGTTGCAGTGCAGCGACTTCGCCGATACCGGTGTTGCTGCGGAGAAAGACGGCGATCTGGTCGGCTTCATCTCCGGATACATCCCCCCCAACAAGCCCGAAACCGTATTTGTCTGGCAGGTTGCTGTTCACGAGAAAGGTCGTGGGCAGGGCCTTGCAAAGCGGATGCTGAAAGAGATTGTGGCGCGTGATGCATGCAAAAACGTCACGCACATGGAAACCACGATCACCGCTGACAACGAAGCATCATGGGCTTTGTTCCGCTCATTTGCGCGCGATCTGGGTGCCGAACTTGAACACCACGAGCACTTTGAGAAAGAAGCTCACTTTGGTGGCAGGCACGATTCCGAGTTTTTACTGCGCATCGGGCCGTTTACCAGCAAGCCCTGAGAATTTTTGCAGAGGCGCACTGCCGTAACGTGCGCCCGAGTCTCAAGATCATCCTTAAAGAATCCTATTGAAAAAGCCGAACAGGCTAAGAGGTAAGATAATGGAAACTATCAAGTCCATGGAATCCGAAGTTCGTGTATACAGCCGTGCATTTCCGGTTATTTTTAACCGTGCCAAAAACGCGCACATTTATGCGGAAGACGGCAAGCAGTACCTGGACTTTCTCGCCGGCGCCGGTTCACTGAACTATGGCCATAACAACGATACGCTGAAAAAAGCGCTGCTTGAGTATATTGAATCAGACGGTGTGAGCCAGGGCCTGGACCTGTTCACCTCCGCCAAGCACGACTTTATTGATGCTTATAAGAAGTACATTCTTGATCCGCGTGGTCTGGACTACAAAATGCAGTTCACCGGGCCCACAGGCACAAACTGCGTTGAAGCCGCTCTGAAGCTGGCTCGTAAAGTCAAAGGCCGTACTGGCATTATCTCGTTTACCAACGGGTTTCACGGTGTAACCACCGGGGCCGTTGCCGCGACAGGTAACAAGCATCACCGTGGTGGCGTTGGCGCGCCACTGAGCAACGTTGACTTTATGTTCTACGACGGCTACCTCGGGGAAAATGTTGATACCCTCGAAATTATGGACAAACTGCTGTCCGACAGTTCTTCCGGGATTGAAGTACCTGCCGCTGTGATCGTGGAAGCCGTTCAGGGTGAAGGTGGTCTGAACGCAGCTCGCGCCGAATGGCTTAAAGGTCTGGAAACCCTGTGTAAGAAGCACGACATGCTGCTGATTCTGGATGATATCCAGGCTGGTAATGGTCGTACCGGCGAGTTCTTCAGTTTCGAGTTTGCGGGTATTACGCCAGATATCGTAACCGTGTCCAAGTCACTGAGTGGTTATGGTCTGCCCATGGCGCTGGTGCTATTTAAGCCAGAGCTGGATATCTGGGGTCCGGGTGAGCACAACGGCACGTTCCGTGGCAACAACATGGCCTTTGTAACCGCCCGTGCTGCCCTGGAAACCTACTGGAAAGACGACAAGTTCGCCAATGAAGTGAAGGAAAAGACCCAGGTTCTGGGTGATGCACTGCAGGCGATTTGCGATAAGTACCCGGGTCAGTTCAAACTGAAAGGGCGTGGTTTGATGCGCGGCATTGAAGCAACCCGCGCGGAGCTCACAGATCCGATCACCAGGCGCGCCTTTGAGCATGGCCTGATCATTGAGACCAGTGGTCCGAACGATGAAGTTATCAAGTGCCTGATGCCGCTGACAACCAGCAAGGAAGACCTGAAGATGGGTGCTGAACTGCTGGGTAAAAGTGTGGATGAAATCATGCAGGAGGAAGTAACGGAGGCGTCTTAAGACGCCCCGTCACTCCCGATATTCATTCAGCAAGTTAGCCAGGGTATAGATATGAGTAGCCAACTACACACCGTCGAGAAGATCGGTGGTACTTCAATGAGCAACTACGAGGCCGTGCGCGATAACGTTATCGTTGCGGATCGTAGTCATGAAGACCTCTATCAACGTATTTTTGTTGTATCTGCCTACGCCGGAGTGACTGACGAACTACTGGAGCACAAAAAGACCGGCGAGCCAGGCGTGTATGCATTGTTTGCCGATGCTGAGTCGGACTGGGCCTGGGGTGACGACCTCACGAAGCTGATAAAGTTTCTCACCGACATTAACGGTGATCTGTTTGAAGACCCGATGCTGAAACAGCAGGCCGACCAGTTCATTACGGATCGCATTGAAGGTGTTCGTGGTTGCCTGATAGATCTTCAGCGCCTGTGCTCCTATGGTCAGTTCCAGCTTGAAGAGCACCTGCTGACCGTTCGCGAAATGCTCGCTGGTATTGGCGAAGCGCACAGTGCGTTCAATACAGCACTGAAGCTTCAGCAGGAAGGTATCAATGCACGTTTTGTGGACCTGACCGGCTGGCGCGACACGGAGCTGCTACCTCTTGACGAGAAGCTGAAGCAGGCCTTTGACGCAGTTGACCTGACCCGTGAGCTGCCCATCGTGACCGGTTACGCCCAGTGCAAAGAAGGCCTGATGCGTACGTTCGACCGCGGTTACAGCGAGATGACATTCAGCCGTGTGGCAGTCATTACCGATGCCCGCGAGGCGGTCATCCACAAAGAGTTTCACCTCAGTTCTGCCGACCCCAATATTGTGGGTGCTGACAAGGTGGTTCCTCTGGGCCGTACCAACTACGACGTGGCCGATCAGCTGGCGAACCTGGGAATGGAAGCAATCCACCCCCGTGCAGGTAAAGGGTTGCGTCAGGCGGAGATTCCTCTGCGGGTGATGAACACCTTCGAGCCTGAGCATACAGGTACCCTGATCACGGGCGACTACATCAGTGAAAAACCCCAGGTGGAAATTATTGCCGGCGCAAAAGGCGTGTTTGCCATTGAGGTGTTCGATCAGGATATGCAGGGAGAGCCTGGGTCTGATCGTCGTATTCTCGATGTACTGAGCCGCTTTAAGGTGCGCTTTCTGGCCAAGGATACCAACGCCAACACAATTACCCACTACGTAGGCAGCACGCTCAAGCATGTGAAGCGCGTGGTGAATACGCTGAAAGAAGAGTTCAGCACGGGGGAGGTCACCACCCGTAAAGTGGCGGTTGTTTCGGCGATCGGCAGTGATATGAAGGTGCCTGGAATTTTATCGCGCTCGGTAAAGTCACTGGCTGATAAAGAAATCAGTGTATTGGCTCTGCACCAGAGTATGCGTCAGGTGGACATCCAGTTTGTGATTGATGAAGAGGACTACGAAAAAGCCGTCATTGCCTTGCATGGTGTGCTTATCGAGCCTCACAACCATGAGTACGCTATCGTTGCAGCTGAGAGTACGCTGGAGCTTGGAGAATAACCCGGGCCCTCGGAGCGAAAGGCACGATCAGTACGCCAGCAGGCGGCACTGTTCGTGCTGAGGGCAACAGACCAGGTGGTCGTTAACCATTCCGGTGGCCTGCATGAAGGCATAGACAATGGTTGGCCCTACAAAGGTAAACCCGGCGCTCTTGAGCGCCCGGGACATTGCCTCGGATTCCGGGGTGGTAACCGGCACCTCTTCGGTGTTGCGCCAGTGGTTCTGTATCGGGGCGCCATTCACAAACTGCCAGAGAAAGTCTGAAAAACCTGCGCGTGCTTCCTGCAAGCTCAGAAATCCCCTCGCATTTTTAATAATTGACTGCACTTTCAGCTTGTTTCTGACAATGCCCGGATCTGTCAGCAGTTCGGCGATTTTGGCATCGTTGTAGCTGGCAATTCTTTCAGGGTTAAAGTTGTCATAAGCTGAACGGTAGCCTGCCTGTTTGCGAAGAATCGTAATCCAGCTCAGCCCTGCCTGCTGGCCATCCAGACAGAGTTTTTCGAACAATGCCAGGTCATCGTATTCCGGGCGCCCCCACACGGTATCGTGGTAATGCACATACAAGGGGTCGGTGCCACACCAGGGGCAGCGTTCATGGGTCTCCGGAGTATTGTTACGGTTGCTTGTCATGGCTCTAGCGTAGCTTATAAAGACATTGAACGGATACGGCGTTGAAACAGGGGCTCCCAGTCGGTATCCAGTGACGGCACCCGGACCAGGCTGTAGTCGTCAGGGGGTGGCTCCAGCAAGGTGATAGCCGGCCAGGGGCCAGGCAGGTCAGATGCGTTCTGTCGGTAAACCAGAGTGCACAGAAATCCTTCTGCATAAAAAGCACAGGCCTGCCAGTTCTGATCTGGCCGGTCGCCATAGAGTTCAAAATTACGACGGACTTCCAGCGTTTGCAGGTTGCCGGCAATGCCACGTCCGGTTGCTTTCAGCCAGGCTTCTTTCAGGGTCCAGGCTCTGAGAAAGGCCAGTGGGTCGTCCTCCTGAAACAGCCACTCCTGCTCAACCGACGAGAACCAGCGCTTAACCACTTTTTGCCATTGTGGATGGCGCTTGCTGGGTTCAATGTCTATGCCCAGCGCTGATCCGTATTGAACGCTGCAGGCAGACAGGCCGTGGCTATGGCTGAGAGAGAGGTGCCAGCCTGGCGGGCTGGCAGACTCAGTCGGGCGCCCTTTTACCGGCCAGCAGGATGCGGGTGATACAGCTCCGGCTCTACTTAGTGCCTGACGCATCAGCCAGCGACTGGTGAGGAACTCGGCAGCGCGGGCACCATGGAGCTTGCGATACCGCATTTGCTCATCCGTGGTGAGCCAGTCAGGCGCCAGTTGCGGTAACTGGCCGGTCTGATGGCACAGTTTGATGACCGGCGTTTGCTGTGTGCCGGCCGCGCCGGGGTCAGGGCTGAAGTCGTTGGATGAGCCAGCCATCACCTTCCCTTACATACTCAAACCGGTCGTGAAGGCGGCTGGGCCGGCCCTGCCAGAACTCAATCCGCTCGGGAACAATACGGTAACCACCCCAGAACCCGGGCAATGGTATTTCGCCCTCGCTGAATTTGCGTTTCATATCGGCCACCTTCTGTTCCAGCAGGCCGCGGGATGTGATGGCTTTGCTCTGCTCTGAAACCCAGGCACCAATCTGGCTGCCTCGCGGGCGTGAGGCAAAGTATCGAAGGGATTCGGTTTTGCTCACCTTTTCTACCCCGCCCTGAATACGCACCTGACGATTCAGGCCAATCCATGGGAACAGCAGCGCGGCTTTGGGGTTTTCTGCAATATCATGGGCCTTGCGGCTTTCATAGTTAGTGTAGAAAACAAAGCCGTGGTCATCGAAATATTTCAACAGTACCGTCCGCAAATCAGGCATACCGTCGGCACCAGTGGTCGCCAGAGACATGGCGTTGGGCTCAAGAATACCGGCTTTGCGGGCATCCCCGAACCAGGTTTCAAACTGTTGTATCGGGTTGTTGCTCAGCGCTTCGCGATCCAGCCCTTCGCTCTCAAAATCGCGACGCATATCGCCTATGTCCATAAACATTTGCCCTCGTTCGAAGAAAGCCATTAATCAGAGTTAAAAAACACGGGTTAAGAGACCTGAAAAACAGTGTGCAGGATATAGAGTTCGGTTTCTCCTGTCTGCGGTTGCGTGACAGTGGCTGACAAACACATACCTGGCCTACTATCCTTATATACTGTCACCCTACAAAACTTCCATTATTTCAGAAGGTAAAAACAGTGGCCCAAGCCCCCCAGCGCAGTCATCTTTTTCGAAACCTGTTTATTGGTGCGCTCATACTTCTCCTATTGTACAGCCTGGCGGGCTTTCTGTTGCTGCCCTGGTGGCTGAAGCGGACGTTGCCTGATCAGCTGGAGCAACGCATGGGGTGGCAGACAGAGATCAGTGATGTTCGCAGTAATCCGTTTACGCTTAGCCTGGAAGCACGGAACCTGTCGGCTCAGGACAGCGACAATGAGAAGGTTGTGGCATTCGACCGCCTGTATATCAATCTGAACTTCTTTGAGCTGGTTCGGGGCATTGTCGGATTTGAAGCTATTGAACTTGATGAGCCGTTTATCCGGCTCGATCTGCTTGAAGATTACAGTGTGAACTTTGCCCGGGACTTCCAGGCTGCCCGTGCAGAACAGGACGATGGGGAAGCAGAGCAGTCCGGAACAGAAGACGAGGGTGGATTGCCTTCACTGTATTTTCAGCAGCTCGCAATCAACGGGGGTGAAGTGTTGTTCCGGGACTTCACCCAGGAGGAAATGGCGGAGTTCCGGATTACGCCACTGGATCTGACACTGAACGATCTGGCCACCTGGCAGCGGGAGGATCGCCGCAGTGGCTATCACCTGCAGGCGTCTCTGGGCACTCAGTCACTTGAATGGCAGGGCAAGCTCAGTGTTACGCCGCTTTATTCCAACGGAAGCCTCGCCATCACCGGTGTGGATCACAATACGTTGGGGCACTTTCTCGCACCTTACCTTCCCTATGATCTGCGCAGCGGCAAAGTGACCGTGCGCTCCGATTATGAGCTTCAGGCAGGCGATGTTCTGCATCTGCTCACCCGCAATGGCAGCGTGTCAGTGGAAGATCTCGCCGTAGCGCCAGGCACACAGAGTGCGGAGCCGCGCCTGACGACAGCTGCCATTGCCGTTAACAACATAGGCTTTGACCTTAATGCCCGAAAAGCCAGTGTCGGCGAGATTAGTCTGGAGCAGCCGGATATCGCCCTGGCGCGTAACCAGGAAGGCGAGATTGACTGGCTGGCGGCATTGGATACTTTTTCCGGGGACAGTGACGCTCAGGAGCCGGCCCCGGATGCAGCTGCCAAAGCGGAGCGGCCTTTCCGCTGGTCACTGGCGGGCATCCGTGTGTCTGAGGGCCGGGTTCTCTGGCAGGATCAACAGCCGGACTCGCCTGCAGAAGTAACACTGGAGCAGTTGTCACTGGTGACCGGTGATATTCGCAGTGCCATGGAAGATCCAACCTCATACCGGCTGCAATCAGTGCTGGGAAGTGGCGGCACTCTTTCCCTTAATGGGCAGATTACCCCCCAACCTTTTACGCTGGAGGCTGCCATCTCCGGCTCGGGCGTTGTGCTGTCTGCCTTTGAGCCCTACCTGCAGGAATCGGCGAATCTGGCCATTGCAGGCGGTACTCTGGGGCTGGACGGAAACCTGGACCTTGATAACCAGGAGGCGCCTTTAACCGGCACGTTCAGCGGCACAGCCGAGGTTTCAGGGCTGGACCTCAAACTGCCGGAAAGCAATGAACAGCTTGTCTCCTGGCAGACACTGCGCCTGGCGCCCATTGAGTACAATGTACATCCGGCCAGGCTTGAGATCGGGACCGTCAACCTTGTCCGGCCGGCGATCAACCTGGTGCGCCATACCGGCAATGTGCATAACATTGAACAGATCATGGCCTCCCCGGCTACTGATCCGGAAGCAACTGCCACGGCGCCGGAAGCAGAGGCTGGTGAACAGACACAGTTTATCGTCCGTGTGGGCCAGTTGATGCTTGAAAACGGTGTGCTTGATTACACAGACCGGACTCTGGACCCGGTGTTTACCACCACACTCGATCAGCTTAATGGCACAGTCACCGGGCTCAGTAATGTCTCACCCCAGCAGGGTAAGGTTGCGATAACCGGTCGTGTGGGAGGCAGCGGCCGTGTGGAGCTTGAAGGGACAGTAGGTCCCCTGGGGACGGAGGAAACCAGTCATTTGACGCTTGCTATGCAGGATCTTTCGCTGCCGGCGCTGTCGCCATACATTGGCCGTTACCTGGGCTATGGAGTAGAGAGTGGAAAACTGGCACTGGATCTGGATTATGAGATTACCGGCAGCCAGATAGAGGCTTCCAACCTTATCGTTGCAGACCGTCTCGGGCTTGGAGCCAGCATTGCCAGTGAGCAGGCAGTCGATGTGCCGGTTAAGCTGGGGCTGGCGTTGTTGCGGAACAACGACGGTGTAATAGAGATTAACCTGCCCATCAGTGGCGACCTGGATAACCCCGAGTTCAGCGTTGGCCAGGTGGTTATGAACACGTTTGTGAACCTGCTGGCCAAGGCTGCTACATCGCCATTCAGCATTCTGGGCTCGCTTGCTGATTTTGCCGGCCTCAGCGGTGAAGAGCTCGGGCAGGTATACTTTGAGCCGGGTAATGCCCGACTGGCTCCCGGCGAGGCAGAAAAACTGGCAGCCCTGGCTGAGGCCCTGCGTAACCGGCCGGATCTGTTACTGAATATACGGGGCGGAGTATCCCGGGTGACCGATGGCGTGGTGCTGCTGCGAGAGGAGCTGGCCGCAAGCGGAAACGGGGCGCCGACGGAGCAGGCATGGGAAGAAGCCCGCGAGGCTTATCTGGCGGGTGAGCGTACACTGGCAGCAGAAGCGCTCGGCAAACTTGCCAGCGCCAGAGCAGTTGCTGTTCAGGACATCCTTCGCAACACTCACGACGTACCTGCGGCCCAGTTGTTCTTGCTGGATCCTTCACGGGATGCCCGGGTATCGGACAATGGTAAAGTGGTGGTTGAATTTACACTGGATGCCCGTTAATGCGAATGCCAAACCCTGTGAGTCATTTTTTCGCGTATGTGTCCCGTCTGCGCTGGATCAAGCGCTGGGGCCTGATGCGTAATGCCATTGAGGAAAACGTGGCCACGCATTCCTGGGAAGTGGCGACACTGGCCCATGCACTGGCCATTATCCGGAACCGGCATTTTGATGGCCGGGTCAATGTGGACCGCATTGCAGCGGCGGCGCTTTACCATGATGCAACGGAAGTGATTACCGGTGATATGCCCACCCCGGTAAAATATCATTCACAGGTGATGCGAGAGGCCTTTGGCGATATTGAGCACAAGGCAGAGGCAGAGTTGCTGGCGTTACTGCCACCCGACCTGCGTGATGACTTCTCACCGTACCTTCAGGAGTCCCGGCAGTCGGCTGAGGATCGCGAGTTGATCAAGGCGGCAGACCGTTTGTCCGCCTGGCTGAAGTGCCAGGCCGAAGTGCGGGCGGGTAACCGTGAGTTTGAGCCGGCTGAAAAGCAAATCCGGCAACGGCTTGAGCAGGAGGGATTGCCCGAGGTTGTCTATTTTATGAAGGTCTTCGCGCCCAGCTACGAAGAACCTCTGGATAACCTGCTGGGTTAAATACCATTAGGGAAATTCACTCGGTACGGAGCCGAATACTGTTATGTGCGAGCTTCTGGCGATGAGCGCCAACACGCCCACGGATCTTTGCTTCAGCTTCACCGGGCTGACGCGTCGGGGTGGCGACACCGGTCCCCACAAGGACGGCTGGGGTGTGGCATTTTATGAAGGCAAAGGTGTGCGAGCGTTCCACGATGTGGATGCCAGCTCAAACTCCCGGCTTGCGGAAGTGGTGCAGACCCACCCAATCAAAAGCGAAGTGGCTATCTGCCATATTCGCCAGGCCAATGTGGGCGGGACCAGCCTGGCCAATACCCACCCCTTCAGGCGCGAGCTCTGGGGCAGGTACTGGGTATTTGCCCATAATGGACAGCTTTCCGGATTCCGGCCTGCGCCAGGGTTTTATGAACCGGTAGGCGACACCGACAGCGAGGGGCTGTTCTGCGAGATGCTCAATCACCTGCGCACACATTGTGATCGGGAGGACTCTGCAGAAACCATCACAGAACATCTGGTTCAGCTCTCCCGGTCATTTGCCGCCCAGGGTGTTTTCAACCTGCTTCTGAGTAACGGCGACTGGCTGTTTACCTACTGCACCACGAAAATGGCCAGCATTACGCGCCGCGCTCCCTTTGGCCCCGCGAGACTGAAAGATGCCGACGTGATTGTGGACTTTGAAGCGGAAACCACGCCCAACGATATCGTCAGCGTGATAGTAACCGAGCCACTGACCAGTGATGAGCAGTGGGACATCTACAAGCCCGGAGAATGGCGATTGTGGCGGCAAGGGGTTGTGGAATTACAGGGCTAGCTTCATATTAAGCATTGAATTCAGCAGCATCTGGAAACCGATATGACTATCCGACCGGATACCCACAGTAAATTGTTTGGTTACCTGCTCTGGATCTTCGGGTTCTTAGGGTCTCACCGTTTTTATTACGGCAAACCGATCACGGGAACCCTCTGGTTCTTTACGTTTGGCCTGTTCCTGATTGGCTGGATTATCGACTTCTTTCTGATACCTGCCATGGATGAGCAGGCCGATCACCGGTTTCGCGAAGGCGAAGTAAGCTACAACATTGGCTGGCTGCTGCTGACCTTCACCGGCGTGTTCGGTTTGCACAGGATGTATATGGGCAAGTGGATCACCGGGATTATTTACCTGTTAACCGGCGGCCTCTTCCTGATTGGTGTCCTTTATGATTTCTGGACACTGAATGACCAGATCTCCGAACGCAATCAGTACATAAAGTTTAACTGAGGTTGGCCTGCTTCAGCATTTGTAGCGGCACCCGGTAACGTCTGCCGCGGAACTGGCCAGTGCCGGCAACAGTGCAGGTTTTACGGTTGACTCGGGTGATCCTGCCCTGGAATTCCTGCAGCCCCTGGGCAAAAAGCACAGCCTCGCCAACACGCCAGCGGGCTCGTTGAACATCCGGGTCAGGCAGCTCAAACGGTCGCGAAGGCAGTGACACGCCAGACTGTTTGCTGTGTTCCGCCAGTATCTGCCGCACCTCATGGGCACTGCCGTTGTTATGCAATTCATCCAGAATACCGTAGAAGTGCCGGTTGTGTACCGAGCCCCGATAACGCTTCCCGGCGTTTTGTTGCAGCAGGTGGGCAAACTCGTGACAACAGGTGTGCGCCAGTAAATTCAGCGTGCTCAGCTGTCCACCAAAGTACCCCCGCTGATGAACTTCCCGGCTGGAAAGCCAGCCCTCTGCTGTATGAGGGTGGTGTTTAGCCTGAATCATGCGCAGACCGTAGGTAATCGTATGCTGCTTTCGCTGTGGGTCAAAACGGTGATAGGTAGCCTGACCGGAACCCACCCGGCACGCCAGGGTGCTGCCAGGTAAGCGCTGCTGAACCCGGCTTGCGGCAGCTGGCCACAAAACCTGTTCTGTGGCATTGCACATCAGCTTGCCGAGTTTTCGGGCGTAATCGTTGGAATTGCTCATGGATGTTACTGGGCAGAGTGTCTGCAGGCACGAATAATGGGTTTGCACCAGAATAACGTTGGGCTGGCAGGTTTGCTATGGCTCAAAGGTGCAATTTTGTTTAGAGTCGCTCCGATGCCCCCCGTGGAAAACCTGAATATCCAGCTTCCGCCTTCCATGCAGAATGACGAGTCGGATAGCGCCGACGAATCCGCCGCTTGAACTCCTGATGGTAGTCAGACAAACTGTCACCAGATACCAATAAGTGGTGACGGTTTGTCTGATTCTGGTTCTGCCCGATTCTCTCGAGCACAACTCCAAACCCTGTTTCGACAGCACGGCGGCCAGCTACGCCTGAGCGAAGCGCTGGCTCAAGGTTTTAGCCGGTACCAGTTCTATCAGCTTCGGGACGAAGGGCTGATTGAGCCAGTCAGCCGTGGGTTGTACCGGCTAGCAGAACTGCCACCCATTGAAAACCCGGATCTGGTGGCTGCCGTTACCCGTTTTCCGAATGCGGTGCTTTGCCTGATTTCCGCGCTGGACTGGCATAGCATCACCACACAGATTCCCCATCAGGTGCATCTGGCGGTGGAGCGGGATGCCCGCCTGCCAGTGCTGGATTATCCGCCGGTGGCCGGGTACCGATTCTCCGGGCCGGCTTTTAGTGCAGGCATTGAAAAGGTGGACGTGGATGGCATTACTCTGAACGTCTACAACCCGGAGAAAACCCTGGCGGACTGCTTCAAGTTCCGCAACCGTATTGGCATGGATGTCGTGCTGGAGGCGCTGGAGCTTTATCGCACCCGGAAAACGTTTCGTCCCGGCAAGCTGATGGAGTACGCCCGAATCTGCCGGGTCGGTAATGTGATGGCACCCTATGTGGAAGCCAAGCTGTGAATGGAATCAATCAACGGAATCACGACCGAGGTGACGGACGATGGCTTGCGCTTCGATTCGGGTACCCTGAAGGCTGAGGCTATTACTGAGGACGCGGACTACCAGGGATTGCGGGTGACATTCACCGGCTTTCTCGACAAGGCCAGGATATTGATGCAATTGGATATCGGCTTTGGCGATCCTATATTTCCCTTTCCGTCCTGGCTGGAGTTTCCGGCCCTGCTGGATTTCCCCAAGGCACGAATCAAGTGTTACACGCCGGAATCGTCTATTGCGGAGAAGTTCCAGGCAATGGTGAACCTGGGTGAACTGAACAGTCGCATGAAGGACTTTTACGATATCTGGCTGCTCTCGCGTCAGCACGAATTCCGGATGGAGCACCTGATGGGTGCGGTTGAAGCGACTTTTCGGAAACGAGGCACGGAAATTCCTGATAACAGTCCCTTTTCTGACGCCTTCATGGACAGCAAGCAGCCACAATGGCAGGCTTTCCGTAAACGCCTTGGCCAAGACCATGTGCCAGAGGCATTTTCGGAAGTTGTAGAAGCGGTGGTTGAGTTTCTCAGTCCTGTGATGGCGCGCAGCGCAAAGGATGCCCCCAGGGAAATCTGGCACCCACCCGGTCCATGGAGTCGGCAGGCCGATGGCTAATTTTATTTCGGAAGACAACATTGAGCAGGCGCTGTTGCAGCGACTGCAGCATGTACGAGGCTTCAACGCGCTGACAAGCGGGATATGGTTTTCCCTGTCGAGTAAAATGTTTTCGACTTAGTGGTGGAGTTTGCAGCCAATGGTAGGAAGTGGGTCGCGTAGCGGCGGACAATCTGTTCAAGTCACCACCCACAACAAGAAATCACAAAAAAATCGTTAGATACCGGGTGATATCGATCCAGCAATTTTATCAAATTCCTCTTCTGGAAAGCTGAAAATAAGGATGGAATCGGGGTGCTCCTCATTGACCAAATAGCCGGTCAGATAATTACGGTACTTCGCAGAGAACCCTTTGAACCCTGAGGAAAAGCTGAGCGAGTTTGTTTCAACGGTCTCTGATTCCGAGTCGGATCTGAGTTTGCTCAGGAAATCAGAGGTTGAAGGAATTTCCCTGGGTACGGGCTCGACTCGGATGAATCCGATGAACTTCCCGTTACGAAAGAGGCTTGTTTCGTTGCTGTCGATGCGCAAAGTATCAAATAAGGATGATTGCACTGACACCGCGTACTCTTGGCTGGGTGACAATGATATTGATTTGGTAGATGCGCAGCCAGAAAGAGCAAAAATGAGTGTCGCTATTGCAATGAACTTCATTGGCTTTATGTGTCCTTATCTTATCTCAGTGAAGCTTCCAGTGGGCTTCTGAATTGTAGCCCACGAGTCATCTTGCAGGTAAGGCTGAGTTTAACCGAGCCTCGAACAAAAGGTTCTCCTGCGGCACGGATCACTCTGATTGCCCATTTTCGGATACCATTTGCCGGCGCGAGCAGGTCTTTGGGGTTTGGCACAGCATCTATCCAACGACTGCATTCATCGCTCTCGGTAATCAGCTGCGCAATAAGCTCTAATGTCTCTGGCGTTATGCTGCCGGTATGAAATCGGCTTGCGATGCGCTCATTGTAAAACGCAGTGATGATCGCCTGAACGGCCGCAACTTCTTCCTCAGTTAAATTAATGTTGCTCACTATCAAATTCCTTTTGATAGATTGAATGGCGAAAGAGGGGTCTTGACCCCTCTTTTTGACATCAAAGCGGTAAATTACGCCTCGATCGGCGAACGCCAGTCATCAGCACCGGAAGTACCCGCAACGGCATGCTCCCAGGTGACCTTGCGGTAGGACAGGGAAACAGTAACCAGCTGGGTGAAATCCGCGCTGGCGGCGTCCTGACAGTGGGGCATGGTGCAGTTGATATCGATGATGGTGGCATCTTCCAGGATGGTGGAGAAGAAATGCTCCTGCTTGCCTTCAACAGACGTGCGGTACCACTTAAGCTCAACCTTGGGCAGCATTTCGCCAGATGCCAGGGCGTTGTACATCAGCGGTGTAGCTTTGTTCAGTGCAGAGGTGAACTTGAACGGCTTGTGGACACGCTGGCCGGAGGGCTGGCCGGACTGGGGGTCGGTGGGAACGGTCACTACGTGACTGAATTCCTGAACCAGTACTTCGTCTTCATGACCTTCGACATAGATGTTGCCGACGGAATCGGAAGTGAATGCACCCGCGGTGATGTTCCCCTGGGTCTGGCCTTCGATCGCGATATAACAAGGAGTTGGCATAGTCTGCTCCGTGACGTTTGAATGAGTAAATGTCCCTGGGTACGTCCCTGGACAGCTATGTATAAACAAAGCCCATGCCAAGTATTAAAATACAAGAATAAACAAGTGGTTAAAGGTTTTCCCGAAAGGTGGGGCATGCTGTGGGCAAGCCCTTGCCCAAGTTTCGGGCGAGGAATGGCTGGCCGGGCAAAAACTTGCTTAGCCAGCCGGGGTCAGCGCAGGTTAAATCTGACGGGTAATGCGTAGCTGAAGGTGCGACCGGCCATATCATCGGGCACGGGGGGTAACGGCGCTGCTTGTTTGAGCATGGCCAGGGCCGCCTTGTCCAGCAGTGTGTGGCCAGATTCTTCGCGCAGGCTGTGGCCGACCAGTGAGCCATCCCGGCGGAACTCGAAGGTGATGACCGGTGTGCCTTCCTGCCTCAGCCTGCGGGCCCGGCGCGGGTACTCATAAAAGCGGGACAAGTGTCGGCTGAGTCGGGCCAGGTAATCATCAACGGCAGATGGGTTACCGGCCTTCTGCAGGGGCACGGATGATTGTGCCTCTGCTTCTGCATTTTCATTTGCGGGTTCAGGCTGCTCGTTGACGTCTGTTTCTGCTGTAGAGTCCTGTGTCTGTACTTCGGGAGTTGCAGTCGGCTCTTCAGGTTGCGACCGTGTTTCAGGCTCAGGCTCAGGCTCAGGCTCAGGCTCAGGCTCAGGCTCAGGCTCAGGCTCAGGCTCAGGCTCAGGCTCAGGCTCAGGCTCAGGCTCAGGCTCAGGCTCAGGCTCAGGCTCAGGCTCGGGCTCAGGCTCGGGTGGCTGTTCTTTTTCAGGCTTTGGTGCAGGTTCCGGGTTTGCGTTCTCCGCCGGGGCGGGAGCGTCTGCAAGGGAAATCCTGATAGCAGGCGCAGTGGTGACCTCGGCATTACCGGGTTGCGTGATTTTTACAGGGGTGTCAGGGACAGCCGCCACGAGAATGCCTGCAGCCAGTACCACAGCAATCGCCAGCAGGCACAGGCGAGCACCTTTTCCCGAAACCGTCATGTTTCCGGCTCCGTCAGCAGCAGAATGTCTTCATAACCCCCTTGTTCCAGGGTACGAAGCAGCGTCTCAAGATCTGCCATGCTAATACTGCTGGCGGCAGCGATTTTCAGAGGGCTCTGGGTGTCCGGTTCGGGCAACTGCTGAAGCAAGGACTGTGCATCCACGGTTTTACTGTCAACTCGCCAGGTTCCCTGGGCGTTGACCAGAATATCCGCGTGGGGCGGCTGTTGCTCCGTGCTTGCAGAGGTGGCCGGCAGTTCGGGCAAAGGGTCATCTGCGAGCTGGCCTGCCACAATAAAAAACATCAACAACAGAAAAACCAGGTTGATCAGGGGCAGAAGTGCGTCCTCGACGCGCTCCATGAGGGACTTGCCAGAGGCAGACGGTGGTGGAACCAGATCAGTCATGGTGTTTCTTCGGTCGCACGTTTCCAGTGGGCCTGAATGCCACTGCCAGACAGCTCGCTCAGAGTGGCCGTGAACAGACTCAGCCGGGTGTCTGATGCGGTTGTCAGGTTCACCTCGGAAATGCCCTCGCTACGAAGCCGGGGTAACAGCTGGTCGAGCGGCAGAGTAAGGTCTTGCCACTCTATCTTGCCACTTTCAGTAACAAGCAGCAGGGGCAAAGGCTCACCTGTAACCCTGCTCCGGTTGTCCGTGTTGTTCGCCAGCTCCAGGTGGTCGACAGGCAAAAGTCGGCTGGTGAGCATAAAAAAGACCAACAGAATGAACACCACATCGATCAGTGGTGTCAGACGTATAGGCATGGGCCGGCTGGGCCGGGGTTTAACCAGTTGCATGGGCGAAGCGCTGAGTGCCGTAGTTTTCAGAATCCTGCGCATTCCCGGGCTCCGCCTGTTGGCGGCGAGCATCCGGCGTTGAAACAGGTTCGGGCTGCTGGGCAATGGCGTCAGGCTTGACGCTCAGTACAGTCACCAGAGTGTTGTTAACGACGGAGTGAATGCGTCGCAACCGGAATTCAATCCAGGCCGCCAGAGCGGCGAAGGGAATGGCGACAACCAGGCCTGCCGCGGTAGTGGTCAGTGCTTCATAGATCCCGCCACTTAGTTGCGACGCATTGGCGCGGCCTTCTGTGGCGGCCATTGCGCTGAAGGCTTCCATCATGCCCAAAACTGTCCCCAGCAGACCGAGTAACGGGGCCAGGGCGGCAATGACTTCAATGATTTTCAGCGGGGCTTCAAACGGCTCAAGTCCCTGTTGCGCATCCCGGCTCAGGGTTTCCCGGGTCTGTTGGTCACTCTCGCCGCTTTGTTGCGCTTCAATGGTATTGGTGACCAGGTGATGCAGAGGGTTCAGCTTGGTCCACGCGCCGGCCTGCTGGCGCAGTGTCTGCGGGTTAACGCTGGAAGGGTCCCGTTGCCAAAGTGTAATCACCTTCTTAAGCTTCCCGGACAGCCTTGGTGCGTAAAGAGCGCCAAGGAGCATCAAATAAATAAAGGTGATAAAGCCCAGTATTGCCATTACGAGCAACACCACCATGACGGGGCCACCCATGGCTAGAAGTTGATGGAGAGGGCTGTCAGCCACCCCGGAGCTGGACGGGGCCAGGAAATTCATCATGGCGGTAACCACTGTGCTTTGAATGTGATGCGTCATGATAATGATTCTCATTGTGTTTGCAAGCCTGTAACCCTCTCAAAGGCAGAAGCCTGTTAAGATTCCTATCGTTGTGGAATACATTCCACGCGTGTATTGACGATAACTCGGGGCGTTATTATTAATTCGCAATTGATAAAAAGAGGAAGCGTTGCTGTTGTGTTGATGAGGCGCTGGCTTGATAGCCTGGTTAACCGGGCTGTGCTGTTTGTTGTAGGAGTTGTCGTTGTAACGGCACTGCTGGTTGTAGTCGCCGGGACATTGCTCAGCCGTTCGGAACTCGAACAGCAGGCAGCAGATCAGGTGACAACCATAGCCCGGCTTGCCGCCAGTGATCTGGACGACACGTTGTCACAACGCCTGGAAACGTTGAGTTATGTGGCGCAGGAGTTATCCATGAGCCGGGATTCATTCGGGGTGCAGGCAAAGGCGCGTATGCGTCGACAGGGGGCATTATCCCAGCTGTTTGATGCGGTTTATCTCATTGATGAGCAGGGCAAAGCCATTGCCGGGTACCCGGGCACCCGGGGAATGATTGGTACCGATGTCAGTAATCGTCTGTATTTCCAGAAAGCATCAACACAATTAACTCCGGTTATCAGTGAGCCCTATCGTTCGCATTACCAGGGTTCACCCTCGGTTATGTTGGCTGTTCCCGTGTTTGATCATAAACAGCGGTTTATCGGAGTGCTCGGGGGCGTTATTTCCCTTGCAGGCGACCATTTGATTGAAGAGCTTTTACGTATCCGCATCGGTGACACCGGGTATATCGCTGTTGTCACCCACGATGGCACCGTACTGGCTAATGGTCGGAATGGTGAAGTTATGCAGCCACTGAGAGGCGCCAATCCGATTGTGGCTGATGCTATGGACGGCTTTGAGGGAACGGCTCAGACACGCAACAGCCAAGGGGAAAAAATTATTCTGTCGATCAGGCAGATGGCGCAGGTACCCTGGTTTGTAGCCGCTGTCTGGCCAGCCCGTGAAGCCTACGCCTCCACAATCCGGATTAAAGATGCGTTTCTGTGGGTCTTGCTGGCAGTGCTTCTGTTGGTTGTTCCGGTTGCCATGTGGCGCTTCCGGCGTCTTATGGCGCCCCTGCAGACACTGGGAACACAGGTGTATGAACGTCACCTGGGCCTGAGAAGTGACCCTGTAGGCAGTTCCGGATGGTCAGAAATTAACCAGGTGGCTGATATATTCAACACGGTCATGGATGAACGCGACCATGCGATGAGTATTCTGGCTGAAAGAGAGGCGTTTTTCCGCTCGCTTACCCAGGGTGCACCTGTGGGTATTGTCCAGGCCGATGTGCTGGGTCGTATTGAGTTTGTAAACCCGGCGTTCGAAAGTATCAGCGGCCTGACACAGGAGGAGGTGAGTGGTTCGCACCTGTTCGATTGTATCTTGCCCGACGATCGTGATGCGGTGATTAAAGGCTGGCAGCAGGCCCGCCAGAAACAGAAGGTTTTCAGGAACCGGTTCCGGTTGCAGGGTGTGGATATTGATCATCCGGTCTGGTGTCAGATAACCACTGCGCCAATGGCCACGCCGGAAAAGGTCATGGGAACCATCACCATTGTGCGCGACATTTCCCGGGAACTGGAAGTGGAGGCAACACTCCGGGATGAGCAAAGGCGCGCAGAAAGCATACTTGAAGTGATTCGGGAAGGGGTGTTGATGGCAGATACCAGCGGTCGTATCCGGTATGCGAATCACGCCGTGGGGCGGTTTCTGGGCACCAGCGAAGAGTTTCTGGGTGAAAATGTGTTTGAACTGATCGCTATTGAGCATGAAGAGAAGGTACTTCCCAGGGAGTGGTTTCTGGAGCAGGACCGGCTGTACAGCCTTTATGCCACCCTCCGTAATCACAGCGGCGAGATTCTGGATGTGGATCTGAGCATGATTCACATTCGCCATGGCAAAGAAAACGAGCGCCTGGTGCTTGTGCTGCGGGACGATACTGAGCGCCGGCGTGAGAAGGAGCGGCTATCCTGGGAAGCGGCCCACGACCCCCTGACACAACTGCTGAACCGTCGCGCATTCAATGCTGCATTGACTAAATGCCTGACAGAGCCGGCGGATGAAGATACGCGTTCTGTGCTGTTGATGATTGATCTTGATGGCTTTAAACCGGTGAATGATGAGGGCGGTCACCTGCTCGGCGACGAGTTGTTGCAGTGCCTTGCGGGAGTGTTCAAAGAATCGGTGCGCCAGTCCGATACTGTTGCTCGTATAGGCGGTGACGAGTTCGGGATTATACTCCCCGGGTGCGGGCTAGACCGGGCAATAACCCTGGCAGAGGGAATCCGGGCCCGTGTTGAAGCGTGCAAGCTGGAGCAGAAGGGCCGGAAATTCGGCGTTACGGTCAGTATTGGTGTGACGGAGTTGGTGCCTGAAGATCATGATTCCAAACACGTGGTCGCAAGGGCCGATGAGGGCACCTACCTTGCGAAATCACAAGGGCGTAACCAGGTTGTGGTAATGCCCCCTCCTGGCAACCCGGTGTAGGACTACTCCCGGTCGCAAAGCGCCGTGGACTTGAGCCCAGCTGTCTGGCACAGGGCCTCCGTTGCCAGTTGCACATCGGCCACGTAATACAATGACGCCAGCCCAAGCCTGTCCCGGCCCAGATTGTGGAAGACCATGCCGAACGCGATATCACCTGCTGAATAGCGTTCGTGATGTACTGCAAAATACTCCGCCGGTTTTGCCAGAGTTTCGTCATCGAGAAGTGCCTGCACACGGCCGGCACCCCCATGATAGGCCTGAACCAGTAAAAGCAGAAAAAGCTCATTCTGCTTGCTTTCAGGCAGGTGCCCAAAGCGCTCGTCGAAAACGGGTTGCAGGTTGCGGGCATTCTGATGCGTCAGGCGCAAGGCGCAATCAAATTGCGCCAGCCGGTTCCAGTAATTTCTGGGCCGGATCCGGCAGTCTTTCAGGGCGGGCGGTGACAGCTGAAGGATCCCCCTGGCATTGGCGCTGGAATGCGCCCGAACCCGGGCGCCACTTTCAATCAAAAGTTGCCCGGCCAGGTACCTTGGCAGATTATCAGGCAGTGTCAGACGGCCCTGCTGTTGGCGGGTTTCAGTGACATGCATCAGCGCTTCATGCAGCGACCCCGGGCGTTCTTTGCTGCCGAAGGAAAGGTCGTCCCAGGCTCCCCACAGGCGATCTTCGTCACTTTTGCCCAGATAGCGACTGATGGAGGCATCAAGGTCCACATGGGGCTGATCGCAGGCAAGAGCGAAGGGGTAGCCCCTGGTACCGGCGTCACCGGCAATCCACTCCTGGGCGCGCTCTTCCTGGTAAAGGGACTGACGGGTGTCGTTCAGGCGTTTCTGGGTGACTTCCCGGTCGGCGTCGTTGCTGATCCAGCCCAGAAACTGCCCGCGCATATCAAACAGAATGTGGCGCTCGGGATTTGAGCAGTAACCGTTTTCGGCCAGCACCCAGCGGCGAATAGTCAGGATGTTCCGGTAAACGCCCTGGCTGACCCAGTACGGCGAGCTTCGCACGATAGCCTTCCAGCCTTCGGATTCAGCCGTTTCACTCTCTGCCTGGTTTTCCTCTGCCAAAGCAGAGGGTTGAGCCAGGACGGTCAGGATGAAAAACAGGGTAAGCTGACGTAAGCTGGCAAATCTTGAAATCATAAGCGACATGTCCGCGGCACTCCGGGCATTACAATAACAAATGGACGCCTTTATGAAGCAATCTGAATATCTTCGTTATGACGCCACTGCACTGGCAGATCTTATCCGCCGTGGTGAGGTAAGTTCCAGAGAAGTATGCGAGGCAGCCGTGGAACGGGCAAGCTCTGTGAATGCTTCCCTCAATGCCATCTGCCTTCCCCGGTTTTCCGAAGCCCTGGCCCAAGAGTTCCCAGAGCAGGGCACGTTTGCCGGTGTTCCCTTGCTTCTCAAGGATCTGGCTCAGGAGCAGGCGGGGCAACCCTGCACCTATGGCAGCCGTGGCTTTCGCAACAACATAGCAGCCCGGGATTCAGAGTTTGTACACCGCGCCCGTGAGGGTGGACTGGTTTTTCTGGGGCGGACGGCAACACCGGAATTCGGCCTTAAGGCAATTACCGAGTCTGAACTCTGGGGGCCCACACGTAACCCCTGGGATACCAGCCTGACGCCCGGAGGCTCCAGTGGAGGCTCGGGTGCGGCGACGGCTGCGGGCGTTGTCCCCATGGCAGGCGCCAATGACGGTGGAGGCTCAATCCGTATCCCGGCCGCGTATAACGGACTGTTCGGGCTTAAGCCATCCCGTGGGCGTATTCCCAGTGGCCCTATGCTGGGCGAGGCCTGGACAGGGGCCTCATCGGACCATGTGGTTACCCGCACCGTGCGGGACAGCGCTGCCATGCTTGACTTACTTAGCGGGCCCGCTTCGGGTGATCCTTTTGTGATTCCGGCGCCCGCCGAACCCTATGCCAGCCTGGTGCACAAAGCACCTGGCCACCTGAAAATTGGTATGTTTACGTCATCCCCTTATGACACAGACGTGGCGCCCGAGTGCGTCGCAGCTGTTGAGGAAACCGCGCGAATACTGGAAAACCTGGGACACACTGTTGAGTACGCCCAGCCGGAGTTCGACGGGATGGCGATGGCGCGCTGTTATCTTGGCCTTTATTTTGGCGAAGTGTCTGCCATGATTGCTAAAGCCCGGAAAGAACAGGGAGCGAGTGATCGGGATTTTGAGCTGGATACCCGCCTGCTGGGCATGCTGGGAGAGACTCTGCCGTTGTCGGATTATGTGCTCCTGCGCCAGCAGTGGAACGAATTTGCCCGGGCACTGGGGGCGTTCTTCACGGATTATGATTTATACCTCAGCCCCACGACCGGCCAGATGCCTGCCCGGATAGGCGAGCTGGAAACACCCGCGCACCTGAAAATAGCGGCAAAAATAATGCTGGCTCTGAAGGCTGGAAAAACGGTGCATCGCAGTGGCCAGGCGGATCAGATGGCTCTGGAAAGCCTGGCCCGGACACCGTTTACCCAGCTGGCCAACCTGACCGGTACACCCGCCATGTCAGTGCCCGTTCACTGGACAACCGAAGGCTTACCTGTGGGGGTACAGTTCGGTGCAGCGCACGGCGGTGAGGGTGTATTGCTTCAGCTGGCAGCGCAGCTTGAAGCGGCTTCTCCCTGGCAGGGTCATTACCAGCGCCTTGATGCGGCATTCCCGGGACAGGGCTTGTGATTCGCTGATTCAGCCCCACGTTTATCTTTCAACGCGTAACAGGCTATGCTGTATATCAGGGGCATTTCCCTGATATACCCTGATGGCATCGAGGAGGCGAGCGTATTATGAACCAACCGATGGCAATCGATGAACTGGTATCCGTAGCACAGGCAGAAGCCATGGGAGAGCTTGACGCTCCGATGATGGCGATTGTTCTGGCCAGTGAACAAAGCTACGACTTGCCCATCAACTCACTTGAAACCGATGCCGACAAGGCGCGCTGGGGGCTGATCATACGCGCTGCCCGTGAGCATGTTGAAGCAGATGCGGTGGCGGTGCTCTACCCCGCCTGGACCACCATCCGGGAGAAAAAGGCCGACGCCGAAGAAGACGAACGCAGTATCGAGACCGTAGAAGACAGTACCGAGGAGGACACCACCCACCCTATAGACACACTGTTCGTGCAGCTGCATACCCGGGATCATGTGTATTGGCGCGGGTTTGAGCAGATCCGGGATCCGAAGCACCGGCGTATTGTCGGCTTTCGTCGTATCAAGGCGCTGTCTACGGACTACAAGCGCGATGAAGAACCGTCGATTGCATCCTGGCTAAGCACGTTGTTTGAGCCTTTGCCGGAGCATGGCGAGGAAACAGCGGTAGACATGGAGCTGGCTGATCTTCTTGAAGAGCCGGAGGTCAGTGCCGCGTTGTACCCACGGCAACTGCGGGCTCTGCACTGAGTTTGCCCGAGCGGTCATAACCCTGGGGTCTGAGGAAAACCCGGATTCGGGTTTGGCAGGCGAATAGTTTATAATCGCCTGCTTTATTCCTGCACCCACAAGGCGCTGACCGTGATTGTATTTAACCAGGTACAGAAGTCGTATCAGGTAGGCGGCCGGGCGATCCCCGCGCTGCTTCCGACAGATATGACCATTGAAACCGGCGAAGTGTTCGGTATTGTCGGGCACTCAGGGGCGGGAAAGTCCACCCTGGTGCGCCTGATCAACTTGCTGGAGCCCCCTACCGGCGGCGACATTCTGATTGATGATGAGAATATTACCGGCTACAGCGCCGCGGAACTTCGGGCCTTTCGCCGCAAAGTCGGAATGATCTTCCAGCACTTCAATCTGCTGTCTTCGAAAACCGTTGCTGACAACATTGCCTTCCCGATGAAACTGGCGGGCATTTACAGCAAAGCTGAGATCCGCGAGCGTGTGCAAGAGTTGCTTGCCCGTGTGAGCCTGACCGATCAGGCCGATAAGTACCCGTCCCAGCTTTCCGGTGGCCAGAAGCAGCGAGTTGGGATTGCGCGGGCATTGGCCTGCCGGCCCACAATCCTCTTGTGCGATGAAGCGACCAGCGCCCTGGATCCGCAAACCACACAGTCTGTCTTACGCCTGCTTGGCGACCTCAACAAAGAGCTTGGCCTTACCATTGTGCTGATCACCCATGAGATGGATGTCGTGCGCCGGGTGTGCGACCGGGTTGCGGTTATGGACGGGGGCCGGGTAGTGGAAATGGGCGCGGTCAGCGATGTGTTTCTGCATCCCCAGCACCCGACCACCCGGGATTTTGTGTTTGAGAGCGAGAGCGTCGACAGCCAGGAACGTCAGCAAGACCTGCAAAAAGCCAGCGGTCGTATCCTGCGACTGACATTCAGGGGCGAGTCCACCTACCAGCCGTTGCTGGGCAGTGTAGCTCGCGCTTCGGGTGTTGATTTCAGCATTCTTTCCGGCCGTATTGATCACATCAAGGACACGCCCTATGGTCAGCTGACCCTGTCGCTGGTTGGTGGTGACCTTGAGGTTGCCATGGAGGCTCTGGAAGCAGCCGATGTTCACGTAGAGGTGGTGCGCTGATGGATATTTTACTGAGTAACGTGGACTGGCCGGAAATCGGCGTTGCAAGCTGGGACACCCTTGTGATGGTCGGCATGTCGCTGCTGTTCAGTGTTCTGGCAGGCTTGCCTGTCGGTGTGTTGCTGTTTCTGACCGGCAAGCGTCAGCTGCTGGAGCAGCCGGTTGCCTATGCAGTACTGTCGTTTGTGGTCAACGTACTGCGCTCCATACCTTTTATTATTTTGCTGATCGTGATGATACCGTTTACCGTGATGCTGATTGGCACGTCTCTGGGCGTTGCGGGTGCCATTCCTCCCCTGGTTGCCGGCGGGGCGCCCTTTTTTGCCCGCTTGGTGGAAACCTCTCTGCGGGAAGTCGACCGGGGTATCATTGAAGCGACTCAGGCCATGGGCGCCAATGTGCGGCAGATTGTCTTCGGTGCCTTGCTGCCCGAGGCGCTTCCGGGCATTATCGCCGGTATAACGGTTACGGCGATCACGCTGGTGTCTTATGCAGCCATGTCGGGTGTTATCGGCGGCGGTGGTCTGGGTGATCTGGCGATCCGGTTTGGTTACCAGCGCTTTCAGACCGATGTCATGGTCATCACGGTCGCGCTGCTGGTGATTTTCGTGCAGGTACTGCAGATGATTGGTGACCGTCTTGTGCTGTATTTCAGCCGCAAATAACAGAAATTAACAGGAGAGAATTGAATGAACCTCAAGAAAGCCCTGGTAGCACTCGCTGCCGCCTCCGTTTTCTCTGCCGCAGTGTCCGCAGAGAACCTATCGGTCGCCGCAACACCTGTACCCCATGCGGAACTGCTGGAATTTGTGAAGCCAAAGCTGGCAGAGCAGGGCGTGGAGCTGGATGTGAAAGTCTTCACCGACTATATTCAGCCAAACGTTCAGGTAGACCAGAAGCGTATGGATGCCAACTTCTTCCAGCACCAGCCGTACCTGGACGAGTTCAATGAAGGCCGGGGCACAAACCTGGTGACCGTTGCCGGTATTCATATTGAACCGTTTGGTGCCTACTCCAACAAGGTAGATTCTCTGGATGAGCTTCAGGAAGGCGCGGTTATCGCTATTCCCAATGATCCCACCAACGGTGGCCGGGCGCTGTTGCTGCTACAAAAAGCAGGGCTGATTACCCTGAAAGAAGACAGCAAGATTACGGCAACTCCCCGTGACATTGCCGAGAACCCCAAAAACCTCGACTTTAAAGAGCTGGAAGCGGCAACACTGCCCCGGATTCTCGGTCAGGTAGATGTGGCCCTTATCAACACCAACTATGCCCTGGAAGCCGGATTGAATCCGTCTGAAGACGCTCTGATCATTGAAGGCTCCGAGTCACCGTATGTGAACATTCTGGTCGCGCGGCCTGACAACAAGGACAGCGAGGCTATGCAGAAACTGGCCCAGACGCTGAAGTCTGATGCTGTGCGGGACTTTATCAAAGAGAAGTATGAAGGTGCGGTTGTCCCGGCCTTCTGATCACAGTCAGGCAGACATATAAAACGAAAAAAGCCGGACAGTTGCTCGCAACTGTCCGGCTTTTGCATTCAGTGCCTGTGGTTTATCAGTCACCGCCCCAGTTGGTACTCGGGTCTGGTGTCATCCGCAGGTAAGACTTCACCTCTTTGTAGCCTTTCGGGAAGCGCTGCTTGATTTCATCTTCGTCCTGCAGCGACGGCACAATTACCACATCCCCGCCGCGTTCCCAGTTGCCCGGGGTGGCGACTTTGTGGTCATCGGTCAGCTGCAGAGAATCAATCACCCGCAGAATTTCATTGAAATTACGGCCGGTGCTGGCCGGATAGGTGATGATCAGGCGAACTTTTTTGTTCGGATCAATCACGAACAGCGAGCGTACCGTAAGTGTGCTGTCGGCATTGGGGTGGATCATGTCGTACAGTTCGGCAACTTTTCCGTCGTGGTCTGCAATAATCGGAAAGTTCACCGTGCAACCCTGGGTTTCGTTGATGTCCTTGATCCACTCATGGTGGGAGTCAACCGGGTCGACGCTTAATGCCAGTGCTTTAACGTTGCGCTGGGCAAATTCGTCTTTGAGCTTTGCTGTCAGCCCCAGTTCGGTTGTGCACACAGGCGTAAAGTCTGCCGGGTGGGAAAACAACACTCCCCAGCCATCACCCAGCCAGTCGTGGAAGGAAATCCTGCCTGCACTGGAATCCTGTTCGAAGTCCGGTGCGGTATCGCCTAGTCGTAAAGTCATATTTACTCTCCTTTGATGCTGCTTTTTACGATCTTATTTGATTATCCGGCAGTCATGCTACCGGGCCAGTTTAATGAGTATATACAAGAATCATTGGTGCCAAACCACAGTATTACAAGGGGGGTGTTGACCCAGCTCATTTAACCCGCCGCTTTACTCTGTTCAAAATGGATTTTGGTCAGTCTGAACACAACCGGACTGAGGAGCATAAGAGCGATCAGGTTAGGCAGAGCCATCATGGCGTTCAGGGTGTCAGCCACAAGCCAGATCAGCCCGAGGTTTACCGTAGCACCCAGCGGAATGGCGAGGATCCACGCAACCCGGTAAGGCACAATGGCCTTGCCTCCGAACAGAAACTCAACACTACGTTCGCCATAAAAAGACCAGCCGAGCAGGGTTGTAAATGCGAACACGGCCAGAGCGATAGTAACCACGTAGCCTCCAACACCTGGCAGGGTCTCTGAGAAGGCCATGGAGGTGAGTGCCGCGCCGGACTCACCGGAGGTCCAGACCCCCGATGTTATAATGACTAGTCCGGTGATGGTGCAAATGATAATGGTGTCAATAAACGTACCCAGCATGGCAACCATACCCTGATGGATCGGGTTTTGGGTCTGGGCAGCGGCATGGGCGATTGGCGCAGAGCCCAGACCTGCTTCGTTGGAGAAGATCCCCCGGGCTACACCAAACCGGATAGCGGCCCAGACGGCCGCGCCGGCAAACCCGCCTTCGGCGGCGGCAGAGCTGAAGGCATGTCTGAAGATCAGGGTAAAGGCTTCAGGGATGCTGGTGAGGTTCACCGCCAGAACCGCGAGCCCGGCAATCAGATAGGAGATGGCCATCAGCGGTACAAGGGCACTGGCCACCTGTCCGATGCGTCGAATGCCGCCGATCAGAACCAGCGCGACCAGCACCATCAGAATAATACCGGTAATCCAGTGTGGCAGGCCAAACGTGGCTTCCATAACGTCGGCAACCGAGTTGGCCTGAACGGTATTGCCGATACCGAAGCCGGCAATGGCGGCGAAGGTCGCAAACAATATGCCCAGCCACGCCCATTTTTTACCAAGGCCGTTACGGATGTAATACATGGGGCCGCCCACGTAGGAGCCGCCCTCGCCAATTTCCCGGAAGCGCACCGCAAGCACAGCTTCTGAGTATTTTGTGGCCATACCCACCAGTGCCGTGAGCCACATCCAGAACAAGGCGCCGGGGCCGCCTAAGAAAACCGCCGTTGCCACGCCGGCAATGTTGCCGGTTCCGACTGTGGCGGACAGGGCGGTCATCAGTGCCTGGAAGGGCGGAATCTCGCCCTCTGAGCCGGCGCCGCTGCGGCCTTTCCACATCTGCCGGAAACCGGACCCGATGTTCAGCATCGGCATCAGTTTCAGACCCAGGCTCAGAAACAGTCCTACGCCAAGAATAAGGACCAGCATGGGAGGGCCCCAGACCAGTTCGTTGACTGTACCTATGATGTTTTCAATGGCTTCCATGGGCTTCCTTTCTTTGTGTGTGCCTGGCCCTGATGCGGTGTTGATTCAGGTAAGGGGTTCAGCGGAACGAGTTTAGTCAGATCTGAGCATGTGTAAACTGTCTGATAAAGGAAATTGAGGAAACGGGGCCGATTGCCTATTGTTTTAGAGTACAGTAAGGCTTTCTGGCCCGGCTATGGTTGCCGGGTTGATCAACCAGTCGAGGAGTCAGCGATGAGTGCGCTCAGAGTGTCCGATATAATGTCCAATCATATTGCGCCACTGAGGTGTGGAACACCACTTACGGAAGTGGTCCGGACATTACTGGAAAACCATATCACCGGGCTGCCGGTGGTTGATGACAAACGACATGTGGTGGGGTTTGTGTCTGAGCAGGACTGCATCCACGCACTTCTGGTCAGTAACTATCACTGCGAAGGTGACCCGGTGGTAGACGATGTTATGTTCCACGAACCCTTACCGGTTGATCCCGACATGGCGATCGTGGACCTGGCCCAGAAGCTCGGCTCTGGTAAGCCAAAAGTGTATCCTGTGGTTGAAAACGAAAAACTCATTGGCATTGTCACGCGCACCGCCGTGCTGGCTGAGCTTGCCCGGATTGGTTGCGGGCTGGAGCTTTCAAAGCGCAGCGGTGCCAATAACTGATCAAGCCGTTACTTTCTTGAGAGGGCGCTATGGAACTGTTATCCACTAACGTCAGTTTTGACGGAGAGCATCGTCGCTACCGCCACACATCTGCGACGCTTGAGTGCACAATGGAGTTTGCTGTGTACCTGCCGCCGGTTGCAGTGGGAGCAAACCCCCAACGCGTGCCGGCTCTGTGGTGGCTGTCAGGGCTTACCTGCACCGATAAAAACTTTATGGAAAAAGCGGGCGCCCATAAAAAGGCAGCGGAACTGGGCATCGCGATTATATGTCCGGACACCAGCCCCCGCGGCGTTAACCTGCCCGGAGAGGACGACAGCTACGACTTCGGCAGTGGCGCCGGTTTTTATGTCAATGCCACCGAGCAACCCTGGGCGCCTCATTATCGCATGTACGATTATGTGGTTAAGGAGTTGCCCCAGTTGCTTGAGAATGAGTTGCCGCTAACCGACAAACGCAGCATCAGCGGCCACTCCATGGGCGGTCATGGAGCACTGATCTGTGCGCTTCACAATCCGGGACGCTATGCGTCTGTATCTGCGTTTGCGCCCGTTGCACATCCGACTGAATGCCCCTGGGGCCAGAAGGCATTCAAGGGCTACCTGGGTGATGATACGGCAAAGTGGGAAGAATGGGATGCAACCCTGCTGATCCCGAAAGCTACAGAGCGTCTGCCTCTGCTGATTGATCAGGGTACGGAGGATCAGTTTCTGGAAACCCAGCTGAATCCGGATGCGTTGGTGGAGGCCTGTAAGCAGCATGACCATCCGATAAATCTGCGAATGCAAAAGGGCTACGATCATAGCTATTTCTTTATCGCTTCGTTTATCGATGATCATCTGAACCACCACTCCCGGGCTTTGGGCCAGAGCTGAGTGCTTTACCGCCTGACACCGGCCGGCGATTGCGCTAAAGGCCTGTCTCCGGGCGGTAATGAAACAGTCTCCACCCCAGCAACACGCTGGCACAGACCAGCCCTCCGGTCAGTCCTACCCAGAACCCTGCGGCCCCCATGGCAGGGGCAAGCAGGTCAGTGAACGTGAGCGTATAGCCCAGCGGTAACCCCACGCCCCAGAATGAGAACAGCATGATCACCATAGGGATGCCTGTATCTTTATAGCCTCTCAGTGCGCTGATGCAGGTAACCTGGATCACATCGGCAACCTGAAAGAGAGCCGCAAACATCAACAGGCTTACGGTCACTGCCTGTACCTCTGTGTCGCTGGTGTATAAGGCGGAGATACTGTGCGAAAAGGTGAACAGGAAGGTGGCAAACACCAGCGCTGTCGCCGCAGAAAGAATCAGAGAGCTGCGGGCAATCAGGCGAGCCGTGTCAGGAGCACCCGCCCCCATAAGAAAACTGACTCTTAATGTCAGCGCCATTCCGATACTCAGGGGCAGCATGAACAGCAGGGAGACCACGTTCAGCGCAATCTGGTGGCCCGCCACCACAACAGGGCCAAGCGGCGCAAGAAATAATGCAATTACGGAAAAAACGCTGACTTCCACAAAAATGGTGGACCCGATGGGCAGACCAACGCTCAGGATATAGCGAATCAGGGCTGTGTCCGGCCTGGCACGGGCTGCAATCAGATTAAACTGTTTGTACAGTTTGCTGCGGCTCAGATAGATGAGCATTGCGATGGCCGCAACCCCGTTGGAAAGAGACGTTGCCCAGCCACAGCCAACACCGCCCATGGCCGGGAGCCCGAGTTTTCCGTAAATAAAAATATAATTCAGCGGCAGGTTTAACAAGGTGCTCAGTACGGCAAACACCATAATCACCCGTGTATGCCCCAGGCCGTCGGTCAGGCCCCGGAGCGCAGCCATTAAAAGCAGAGCCGGAATCCCCCAGACAAACGCATTCAGGTAACCCTGGGTGATGCGTGCCGTATCGGCTTCGAGGTTCAGCCCTTTCAGAATCGGGTGCACATTGGTGAGTAGCAGAATCATAATAATGGAGCCAGTACCGGCAATGTACAGGCCCTGCCAGGTAGCAGGCATTACTTTTTCTGTTCTGCGGGCGCCATTGTAACCAGAAATAATGGGCTGCAACGCCCCCAGTGTGCCCATAAAAAACAGGAACAGGGGCGTCCAGAGACTGCTGCCTATGCCTACGCCGGCCAGGTCTTCTGCGCTGGCATGGCCAGACATCACCGTATCGATCACGCCATTGGCTATCTGGGCGATCTGGGCAATCAGGATTGGTCCGCCAAGAATAGCCAGGGTTTTCCACTCGGTCAGAGTTCGTGAAACCAGAGATTTACGAACTTCGGGCAAAGGCTGGTGAACTTCATCCATAAAATACTGATCCGGGTTGCAGGGCGCAGAACAGCTTACCTGAGTGTGATGGAGTACGTCATAGGGAATTGCGCGCAAAGATACTGAAAACAGCACTGAAAACCGCTACAGTATTCGTCCAATTTTCCGGGTGGCAGTGCATATGGGACTACTGGTTTTTGTAACCGTACTCTGGGCTTTTTCTTTCAGTCTGATTGGCGAGTTTCTCGCCGGACAGGTAGACAGTGACTTCGCCGTTTTGAGCCGGGTCCTGCTGGCAACGCTCATTTTCCTGCCGTTTACACGCTGGCGGGGTGTGCCCGGAGGCCTCCGGCTGGGGATTTTAGTGGCAGGCATGCTGCAGTTCGGGGTGACCTATCTGTGCCTTTACCGTTCTTTCAGTTATCTGACCGTGCCGGAAGTGTTGTTATTCACTATATTTACGCCACTTTATGTCACTCTGATTGACGATGCCCTGTCCCGGCGGTTTTCTCCCATTGCGCTTGTGGCTGCCGCCATCGCCACCTTTGGTGCGGGCATTATTCGTTATGATGGCCTGAGCGAAGATTTTATTACCGGCTTCCTGTTACTGCAGGTGGCCAACCTTGCGTTTGCTGGCGGCCAGGTGGGTTATAAGCACGTTATGGGTCGTTACCCGGTGGATATACCTGCGCACCGCACCTTCGGGTATTTCTTTATGGGGGGACTGTTGATTGCCCTGCCTTCCTTCATGATTTTTGGCAGCGCAGAGCGCCTGCCAACAACCGCTTTGCAATGGGGCATACTGACGTGGCTGGGCGTAGCCGCCTCCGGGCTTGGTTTGTTTTTGTGGAACCGGGGAGGTTGTAAAGTCGATGCCGGCACACTGGCCATTATGAATAATGTCCTGGTCCCGGCGGGGTTGTTAGTGAATCTTCTGATCTGGAATCAGGATGCAGACCTGCAGCGACTGGCTACAGGTGGTGCGGTTATCGCCTTTTCACTCTGGATCAATGCCCGCCTTCACCCCCGGGCCCGGCTGGCGGGAGCAGCCTGACCCACAGGTGCGCTCCGGTCGGATGGTACAGGAGACTGCCCTTACGGCTGGCATCCCGGCGCCAGTACTGGCAGAATCCTCACCCAGTTGCCCGGAAAATGTCTGTGGCATCCTCAACTTGTGATTCCTCAGCCAAAAGCACAGGAACAATAAAATGACTCAGTATAACCCTGCCCCGGACCAAGACCCTGGGAGAGCGCGAGGCCTCTGGTCTTCCCGTTTTGCGTTTATTCTAGCGGCCACAGGTTCAGCTGTCGGCCTCGGCAACATCTGGAAATTCCCTTATGTAACCGGTGAAAACGGGGGCGGAGCCTTCGTTCTGGTGTATCTCCTGTGTATCGCTATTATTGGCGTGCCGATCATGATGGCGGAAATATTCATCGGCCGCAGTGGCCGGCATAACCCCATCGGCAGTATGAAGCTGGTAGCTGAGCGCAACCTCAGGTCGCCAGCGTGGCGGATTTCCGCTGTGATCGGTATGCTCGCTGCCTTTGCAATTTTGTCCTTTTACTCCGTTATCGGCGGCTGGGCGGCATCCTATGTAAGCCATGCCGCCATGGGAGACTTTACCGGCGGTACAGCCGAGTCTGTCGGCAACCTGTTCAGTGGCCTGCTGGCAAGCCCTATGCAGCTGCTGGCCTGGCACACATTGTTTATGGCCCTGGTGGTACTGGTGGTATCCCGAGGTCTCAAACATGGCCTGGAGCGGGCTGTGACCATTCTTATGCCGGCACTGTTTGTGCTGTTGTTAATCACCGTGGGTTACGCTACCACCACCGGCCATTTTGGTGAGGCGGTGAGCTTCCTGTTTACCCCCGATTTCAGCGCGCTGACAATTAATGGTGTCCTGGTTGCGCTCGGCCACGCGTTTTTCACGCTGAGCCTGGGTATGGCTATTATGATGGCGTACGGCTCGTATCTGGGGCGTGATATTGCCGTCGGGCGCACGGCTGTCAGCATTGGCCTGATGGATACCGTTGTTGCCCTGCTTGCCGGTCTCGCCATTTTTCCGGTGGTATTTGCCAACGGGCTCGAGGCCGGAGCCGGACCAGGGTTGATTTTCCAGACTTTGCCACTGGCCTTCGGCAATATGCCCATGGGCAGCCTGTTTGGCACTCTGTTCTTCATACTTCTTGTGTTTGCGGCCTGGACATCCGGTATTTCATTGCTGGAGCCGGTTGTAGAGTGGGTAGAGGAAAACACAAGTATGGGCCGTTCCGGCAGCGCTCTTTCGGTTGGCTTTTTGTGCTGGCTGCTGGGTATTACCACAATACTATCGCTGAACGTCTGGTCCGACGTTACTCCGCTGGCTATGTTTGAGCGCTTTGAAGGGCAAACAATCTTCGATCTTCTGGACTTCTTTACCGCCAACATCATGCTGCCGCTGTCTGGCCTGTTAACGGCAATTTTTGTCGGCTGGTTTGTTGCTAAAGAGTCCCTGAAGGATGATCTGAAGCTGAGCAGTGGCGCCTTCAGCCTGTGGCTGAACATGCTGCGCTTTATCACTCCGGTCGCGGTTGTTATTGTCTTTCTGTACAACCTGCTTGTATAAATCACGGCTAAACAAAAAAGCCCGGAGTGCACCACTGCACTCCGGGCTTTTTTTATGGAACCGGAAAACAGATAAGCTGTCAAAACAGCCTGACCTTCCGGGAGAGAGAGGATGAGTCGAAAAATATCAGCGATGGTTACCACTGTGCTTTTTGCAGTGCTCAGTACTTTCTATAGTGTTAGTGCCATGGCAGGTACAGACAGCGCAAGTGAGTACGCGCCTTCTGACCCAGGCCTGGAGGTTGCGACCGTTGCTGGCGGCTGTTTCTGGTGTGTGGAAGCCGGGTTTGAAAAAATCCCCGGAGTGGTGGAGGCTGTTTCCGGCTACGCCGGGGGCGATGAGCCGGACCCCACCTACGATCAGGTGTCGGCTGGTAAAACCGGCCATACCGAGGCCGTACAGGTTTACTATGATCCGGAAAGGATCACCTATGAAGGTTTGCTACAGGGGCTGTGGCGAATGATGGACCCAACCGACGCAGACGGCCAGTTTGTGGATCGGGGCAAGCAGTATCGTCCTGCCATTTTTTATCACAACGCCGCACAAAAACGGCTGGCGCAAACCGCCAAAAAGCAGCTGCAGGCGTCGGGTATCTACAGCAAACCGGTGGTGATTGAAATTGTGCCGCTGGATACTTTTTATGCGGCCGAAAAATACCATCAGGATTATTACAGGAAAAACCCGCTGCGCTACAAGTTCTATACCTTCAACTCTGGCCGTTACCAGTTTATCGAAGAGGTTTACGGCGACGACTACGAGCTGGATTTCAGCCAGTTCAAACCACCGGTGGATGATCAGGCCAGCGCCAGCAAAGGCTTTGATCCGGACGCCTTCACCAAACCGGATCCGGCCACGCTTAAAAAACGCCTGAGCAGCATTCAGTATGAGGTTACGCAGAAAGACGACACCGAGCGTGCCTTCAGCAATGCGTATTGGGACAACACCCGTCCTGGCATCTATGTGGACATTGTGTCGGGCGAGCCCCTGTTTTCGTCCCGCGACCAGTACAAGTCGGGGACCGGGTGGCCGAGTTTTACCCGCCCGCTGAGCTCCGATATGGTTGTTGAAAAAGAAGACAAGGGCTTCTTTGTGACCCGTACCGAGATTCGCAGTCGCTTTGCCGATTCTCACTTAGGGCATGTCTTTAATGATGGTCCGGACCCCACTGGGCAGCGTTACTGCATGAACTCTGCCGCGCTCAGGTTTATTCCACTGGAAGAAATGGCGGCGGCAGGTTACGGCGACTGGGTTTCAGAGGTAAAGGCGTCTCAGTGACGCCACACTCAAAGCCATAAGTCCCCGATCGGCGTGTCCGGGCTGAAGTGATGGTGTATCTGGGCTTGCAGTAGCTCGGCAGTGGCAATGGAATCAATCAGCGCGTTATGGGATGCATAGTGAGGCAGGCCATAGCGCCTTCTGCTGTCCGGCAAACGAATGGAAACCGGCCTTTTACCCATCAGGCGCTGCAGGAACGACGGTTTCCGGTCAGGGTGCAGGTGCGCTTCAATGGCCATGGTGTCGATTACGGGAAAGCGAATGCCCTCATCAAGCCTGGCCTTGAGTGCCGTATTCAGGAACGGGCGCTCGATATACCGGAAATGCACCACAGGAATACGGCCGTTCAGGCTGGCAAACACGTCTTCGAGTATGTCGGACAAATCCGGAGCTTCATGGATATCCGCATGGGTGATGCCGTGGAAGGTAACTGACTCCTGATGCAATGGTAATCTCGGACGGACAACCCAGTGTTTTGCCTGACCGAGCTGAATGCCATCCAGAGTAAAAGGAACCAGCCCGATACTCACGATTGAGTGCGCGTCGACATCCAGACCGGTTGTTTCAAAGTCCAGTGCCACCAAAGGCACTCTGGAAATCGGGGTTTCCGCAGGCACGCAGCCGGCCTGGTAAAAGGCAGCCAGAACGGGGGCTTTGGCGGTGTCGGCCAGAGCCTGATATTGCTCGGGCCAGGGCAGTTGTTTTATGGCGTCGGTAACGGGAGAGGTTTCAGACATACCGCGCAGCCTGGTTATAGTAGCGGAAGCGCAAAAACTTCTGGGCGTTGCTGACTACCTGAAAAGCATCTTTAAGGTGGCTGCGCTCAAACGGTGACAGATCCTGTGGGCGCACGTTGTTATCAGGCTCTTGCCCGGCCTGGAGCGACAGAGCCTGGTGGCGGATACGAACGATTGAGATAAACTCAAGCGCATCCCGCAGGTTGTCCAGATCGTCTTCGACGATGAGACTGGTCTTGGCAATGCTCTTCAGGCGCTCAAAGGAGTTTTGCGCCCGTGAGCCCGAAGCCAGTGCATGGACCCGGATGAGATCGGACAAGGGCGCGGTGCCCCGGCGTTTCAGGTTAAATGTTTTTTTATGCTTACCGTCTTCCTCAAGGACAAAGGTTCGGAAAAAACCAAGAGGCGGTGTGCGGTTGAGCGCATTACGCGCCATCAGCGTCAGGAAGTGTTGGCTGTGGCTGGCTTTTTCCGCCACCAGTGTCTTGAGCTCCTCCGCAAAATCAGTACGACCGTAGATACCATCAAGATCAAAGAAAATACTGCTGTTCAGCAGAGCTTCGGCCTTGGGGTTCTCAATCCAGTCGGTAAAGTAGTCCCGCCATACTCTCAGGGGCTGTCGCCATTTCGGGTTGGTGGCCATGATGTCACCGGTGCAGTACGTATAGCCACACTCGGCAAGCCCGTCGGACACGAATTTGGCCAGTGCCAGAAAGTATTCATCGTGCTCTTCGGGTACGAAGCTGTCGTCCAGGATCATAGCATTGTCCTGGTCGGTTACTACGAGCTGCTCGTCACGGGCCATGGAACCCAGTGCCATAAAGCAGTAAGGCACGGGCGGCGGACCCAGTTTCTCCTCTCCCAGCTCCAGTAAGCGATGGGTGAAACTGCGGCCAATGCCGGCCATAGCACTGCCGATCATGTGTGAGTTGGCGTCTTCATTAACCATGCGCACAAAGCTGTCGCGCACGTCGTAACTGATTTTCTTCAGACCATGTACATGCTGTTGGTGATAAATGTTACTCACCAGGTACAGGCTGCTCTGGCTTTCGTATTTAACAATGTCAGAAAGCGCAACCACACCCCGCACTTCATGACCGTCCATAACCGGAAGATGGTGAACATTGTTGTGCAGCATTGAGAGCATGGCTTCAAAAATATAACTGCTGGCACGAATAGTGGTCAGGTCTTCCGTCATGATTTCCCGGACAGGGGTCTCGGAAGGCAGTGCGTCAATAACTGCCCGTGTGCGCAAGTCACGGTCGGTGATAATGCCTTTAAGACGCGCATTGTCGCCTTCACCTTCCATCAGCAATAAAGCCGATACGCCGTTGTCAGTCATAATACGCGCCGCTTCCTGCAGCCTTACAGTTGTGGGGGCTGACACGGTTTTGCGGGAAATCAGCCGGGTCACGCGGGACGTCATTAGTGCGTTGGATTTTTCCCGGCGGGAGAGTGCCGAGCGTAAACGACTGCGGTCTTCTATCTCTACAAAATCAGCAAAGTTTTCATCCTGCTCAAACAGATAATGAAATGTTTCGGCTGGCACACGGTAAAGCAGACTGTCCTCCAGGGCCTTCGCGGGGAAACGCACCGGGCGCTGCATCAGAAGGCCAAACTGGCCAAATATTTCACCTTCACCCACCCGGTTGTAGAGTTCGCCGGAGCGCCGGTAAATCTCGGCCGCGCCACTGCGAATGTAGTACATCTCAGTGCTGGGCTGTCCGATTTCCAGCACCTGGGTTCCGGCCCGGACGTAGACAATCTCTATGCTGGCGGTGAGCTGATTAACCAGCTCCTCCGGCATGTCCTTGAACGGCGGATGCTGGACCAGATGGTTACGGATATCGATCAGTTCAGCCTGCATGCTGTCTCCCGAATGGAATAAATAATACCTTCGCAAAACTATAGCAGAAACCCGGGGTTGCGCGGGCATTCCCGGTTCAAATGCCATTAAGCCATCACAACTTGATAAGGATCAAACCTCAATCAGCGGATCCCGATAAAGTTAGTTTAGTACTTATTCAGAATGAACCTACTTTCGGTCATCGCTATGCAGGAGCATCCTTTATGACGCAAAAACACAAACTCTATCTCGCTATTGCGTTGGTCAGTGGCAGCCTGGCCGCCGCGCCCGTGCAGGCCAAAACGGTTGAAGTGCCGGATCTGGATATTAATACCTACGGCTGGGTAAACATGGCGGCCATGTATGGCGATACAGGTAATGGCTCTGAAACCTACATTGTGGACAACAAATACGCCTCCAGCCGTCTTGGCGCAAAGATCAGTAAAGAGGTGGAAGATCTGGGGGTGCGGATCGGTACCCATGTTGAGTTTGAGTATCAGCACAACCCCTCAAACGTTGTAACTCCTGATAATCGTTCCGAAGACGGCGAGCTGGAAGAGCGCCATATCAACCTGTTTGTTGCCGGTGATTTTGGCCAGGTTTCGATCGGGCAGGGTTCCGGCGCTGCGGATGGCTATACGGAAATTGATATTTCTGGCACCAAGGTAGCGGCGTTCTCCAACCTGGGGCTGATGGGCGGCGCGCTGCCGTTTGTGGCGAAAGATGGCTCAGGTAACGATGTGAAGCTGATTCAGGCCCTGCATAATCAGGACTTTGAACAGAGGTACGACCGGGTGCGCTATGACAGCCCCAGCTTCGGTCCGATGACATTCTCAGTGAGTCAGGGATACAAAGACAAAGCCAGTGGTAACGGCAGTGATGACGTCAGTGAGTTGGCCGCAAAAGTAAGCCTGCCGCTGGCTGGTAAACTGGTTGCCGGCGTTGGATACTCGCGCAAGGATGTGGGCGGTGTTGCGGACAAGGTTGAAGTGTTTGGTGGTTCTGCATCCTGGCTGCACACCAGCGGCTTTAACCTGACTGGTGTGTATTCCAATCAGGATAGCAGTGGCAGGACTGCATCGGATTTTTTCATGGTGAAAACCGGCTATAAAACCGGCAAGCATTCTGTTGCCATTCACCATGCCATGGGTGAAGACCGCACTGAATACACTCCGGCAGCAATAACCGACAGTGAGGTTAAGGCCTACGGTATCAGCTACGTATACGCACCGGCCAAATGGCTGGACATGTACGCGTCGTTCAACAATTATCAGTTGAGCGCAAAAGAGCGCAACTACGATAACGTAGACATTGCCATGACCGGTGCACGCGTCAAGTTCTGATCTGTACTTCGGAAGTCACTCTCTCCGACTTTGCCCCGTTCGCGGGGCTTTTTTGCTTTTCAGTCGGGCCGCCAGTTAGCATGCAGTCCTTGAGTCCCGGAGACAAAACGACATGCATACTTTGGTTCTTGGTGGTATCCGCTCCGGTAAAACTGCGCTGGCAGAGAGCCTGGCTTCAGATACGAGCAGCCCCGTAGTGTATCTGGCTACCGCCACAGCCGGGGACGATGAGATGCGGGCACGTATTCAGCGTCACCAGCAACAGCGCCCGTCTGGCTGGGGGCTTGCGGAAGAGCCTCTGGCTCTGGCTCAGGTGCTTGCCCGCCAGGCAAAGGTCGAGCATCCGCCCTGCATTCTGATTGACTGCATGAGCCTGTGGCTGAGCAATCTGTTGCACGCAGGGGATGAGGTCTTTAACCGCGAGCGGGAAGCGTTTTTGGTTCAGATAAGCCATTATCCCGGCGAACTGGTGATCGTCAGTAATGAAGTCGGCTTGGGCACCATTGGAATGGACCCGCTCACCCGTCGCTTTGCGGATGAGCTGGGCTGGCTGAATCAGGCTCTGGCAGCTGTGAGTGACAAGGTGGTGATGAGTGTTGCTGGCTTGCCTATGACGTTAAAGCCCTGAGTGTTCCGTGTGCGGCAAGGCTCTGAAAGCGCCCGTGTTCTGAGGTGTTGACCTGTATTCTGCTGCGGCATGCGTAAGGTGTCATGAGCCCTGCAAACGCGTGTTCCAGCGGGATGTTCATGACATCCGCCACGATCATCCTGATAACCCCGCCATGGCACACAATGAGTACATTCTGGCCCGCAAGCTCATGTTGCCAGTGATGCCAGCTCTCAACCACACGATTGTTGAAATCCCGGGTTGCTTCGCCGCCGGGTGGAGTGTTGGCTGCCGGGTTTGCCCAGAACTGGCTGAGCCGTTCGCCATCGCTGGCCATTACGTCTTCAGCGGTGCGTCCTTCCCATTTTCCAAAATTGATTTCCCGTAAACGTTCGTCCTTATGCAGGGGGACTCCGTAGCGATCTGCCAGCTCCCGGGCAAAATGGACGCAGCGCAGCATGGGAGAGGTGACGATGGCATCCCAGTGATCCGTTTCGGCGACAGCATCACGCATTTGCTGCCAGCCAGCAGCACTCAGAGGGTCGTCTTTGCTGCCCCGGTACATAGGACCGCCTTCGGGCTCGCCATGGCGGATAAGGTCGAACACCGTTGTTTGATCACTCATCCCGATGCTCCTCACGGGTGCTGACACCAGCGTCTTCAAAGCTGGCCATGCCGTTGTGCAGTTCACAAGCCATTTTAAGCAAGGGAACCGCAGCAGCGGCACCACTGCCTTCACCGAGATGCATGCCCAGATCCAGCAGCGGCTCGGCGTTAAGCGCCGCCAGAATGGCCTGGTGACCGGGCTCGGCGGAGCGGTGCGCAAACAGCAGCCAGGGCCGGATGTCCGGCTGGTGAGTGACGGCAATCAAGGCGGCTACAGATACGATATAACCATCAATCAGCACTGGAATGGAGCGTGCCGCACAGCCGGCAATGGCCCCGGCCAGAGCCGCAATTTCAAAGCCGCCAAAGGCTTTGAGAACGGCCAGCGCATCCTCGCCGTCGTCATCGTTATCGTGGCGTTGCACAGCGCTGATAATCACCTCTGCCTTGTGGCGTACGCCCGCCATACTCAGGCCTGTGCCGGGGCCAGCCAGTTTCAACGGGTTTTTGCCCATCAGGGAACAGGCAATGGCCGTTGCTGAGGTGGTGTTGCCTATGCCCATTTCACCGCCAATGAATAACTGACAGCCAGAATCCGCCGCCCGCTGCGCAGCGGCATCCCCATGTGCAAGTGCTGTACTCACCTGCTCTGTGGTCATAGCATCTTCTTCCGCAAAATTACGGGTGCAGGGCGCGATGCGAGCATCGATAACACCGGGCAAATCCGGTGCAATGTCGGCAACTGTGCCCAGGTTAACAACTTCCAGCGCTGCCCCCATGGATTTTGCCAGCACACTGATCGCCGCACCGCCGTTGGCAAAGTTGGCTATCATCTGGGCGGTGACCGACTGGGGGTAGGCAGAGATGCCTTCTTCACAAATACCATGATCGCCCACAAACACACTGATATGAATGCGTTTGAGTGTTGGTTTATCGGTGCCTTGCAGCCCGGCAAGCTGAATCGCCACATTTTCCAGCCGACCCAGAGACCCAGCGGGTTTTGTCAGCACACTCTGCCGTCGCGCAGCCTGCCCAAAAAAACGGGCATCGGGTTGCCGGGGTGGGGTGATCCAACTACTGGGAAACGACATGTTACCTACCTTAATACATCAAAAGACTGTAATGCAGCGTGGAGCAGGATCATACTCCGACTGGAGGGAATCAGGTAGGCTTGACGGCTTCACTTTCTGACTGACCTGGAATCGCGTGTGTCTTTAATAACTCTCTGGATGGCCTGTGTACTGGCTCTTGTGCTTGATTATGTGCTGGGCGAGCCAGGCCGTCTGCATCCGGTTGTCGGGTTTGGTCAGTTAGCCACGGCTGTGGAAAAGAGGTTCAACACCGCGCCAGACAAGGCCTGGAAAAGCTTGTTCACAGGCTGGTTTTCCGTACTCCTGCTCATGGCGCCTGTGCTGGGCGTTGCACTATGGGTTTCTGCCACCCTCAATGGCGTATTGAGGGTGGCTGCAGAGGCAATAACACTCTGGCTGGCCATCTCGCTTCGAGGCCTGACAGAACACGGCAGAGCTGTGGCCGAACCATTACGTAAAGGCGATCTTGAAGTCGCTCAGGAGCAGGTTAGCCGTATTGTCAGTCGAGAGGCCAGTGCACTGGATGAGCAAGGCGTGGCCGCTGCGGCCACTGAATCTATGCTAGAGAATGGCGCAGATGCAGTGTTTGCCAGCCTGTTCTGGTTTCTGGTGGCCGGCATTCCGGGGGTGGTGCTGCATCGAATGATAAACACGCTGGATGCCATGTGGGGCTACCGCAACCCGCGGTTCCTGTATTTTGGCCGGGCCGCCGCGCGACTGGACGACCTGATGGGATGGGTGCCTGCCCGACTGACAGCGCTCACCTACATGTTGCTGGGCGACCGCAAACTGGCCTGGCGGTGCTGGCGAAACCAGGCGCCACAATGGGACAGCCCGAACGCAGGGCCGGTTATGGCAGCGGGAGCAGGAGCGTTGGGTGTGCGCATTGGTGGGCCCTCGCCTTATCCTTCCGGGTTGAAGCATCGCCCGGTTCTGGGAGGCTTTCAGGCAGCCGGTTCGGCCAGTGTGGAGGCGGCGATCAGGCTGGTATGGCGGGGAGTTTGGCTGTGGCTTGGCGTTGTCCTGATGGGAGCAGTGCTTTTATCTTTGGTGGTGAATTAATTGTGACGTTAGAGCATGGCGGGCGCTTGAACAAAGCGGCAGAACACTGGGGTATTCCCCGTTCGGAATGGCTGGATTTGTCTACCGGCATAAACCCGATCGGCTGGCCGGTGCCGGAAATACCGACGGAAGTCTGGCAACGGTTGCCTGAAGCTGATGACGGGCTGGAAACAATTATCCGTCAGTGGGCCGGGGCGCCACCATTAGCGGCGTGTATACCCGTGCCGGGCAGTCAGGCGGCCATTATGGCGCTGCCGCGATTACGCAAACCCTGCCGTGTTGGTATACCTGTGCCTGGTTATCGTGAGCATGGGCACAGCTGGCGTGAAGCGGGCCATACGGTTGCTCCTGTTGGGCCGGAGCAAACCGGTGGTGGGGCGTCTGGCTACGATGATCGTTGGCTGGATCAGCTGGATGTGCTGGTCTGGATCAATCCCAACAACCCCACGGGAGAGATAATCCCACCTTCTACTCTGCTGCGTTGGCATCAGCGGCTGCAAAAACGTGGTGGCTGGTTGATTGTTGATGAGGCCTTTATGGATGCCACACCGGCATTCAGTCTGTGCACCCATACCGGGCGCCCGGGACTGGTCGTTCTTCGCTCCCTGGGAAAGTTTTTTGGTCTGGCGGGTGTGCGAGCGGGAGCAGTGCTTTCAGATCGGGTTGTTGCAGAGTCATTAAAGGCAGTGCTTGGCCCCTGGCCGCTAAGTGGGCCGGCTCGTTATGTGATGGCTCAGGCGTTAAAAGATACAGCGTGGCAGCAGCAAACCCGCATACGCCTTTCAGACAGTGTGACCAGGCTACATGAACTGTTGCACTCAGCAGGGTTAACACTTGTGGGTGGCAGCGCACTTTTCCAGACCGTTCGCCTTGATAATCCATCGTCATTACAGGGCCAGCTGGCTGTCCGGGCGGTCCTGGTCAGAGCCTTTGAGCAACCGGGAATGCTGCGCTTTGGTCTGGCGAAAGATGAGGACGGTTGGCGCAGGTTGGCGGCTGCATTAGCGGAAAGGACTTGTGATTAGTCATTGACCGGACATTAACCCGTTGTTAGCCTTGCTCCGCGTTTGCAGGTGTTGTTGTCGCGTCATCATCAACGTTACAACAGTGAAACGGGAAGCCGGTTAAAGTCCGGCACTGCCCCCGCAACGGTAAGTGAGTGATTGGCGAAGAAAGATGCCACTGTGCATAAGCATGGGAAGGTTTACGCCGATCAGTATACGCTCATGAGTCCGGAGACCGGCCTGTAAACACACCGAACGCTGCGGAGGGCAGTTGCGGTGGGTAAAGAGCCGGCCTGCCTTACGGAATTTTCCCACCATTTTAAAATACCCCGGTTTGGTATCGCGCCAAAACCTGCCTCCCTCTGCAGTACCTGAAAACTTTCCGTGCGGGTGCGCATGGAGTGTATGTGAGTGCGTTTAATGAAAGTTTCCCGGTCAGTTACCCGAGCTCTGGTTGTTCCTTTTGCCCTCAGCCCCCTCTCTATTGCTTTTGCACAAGATGCAGAAACCTCGCAGCTAGACCCTATTGTTGTCACTGCCACACTTGGCCCGAAAACTGTGGGTGAGAGTCTGGCGTCCGTTACGGTTATTGAAGAGGAAGATATTCGCTCAAAGGCCCCAGCTGAGTTTTCTGAGCTTTTGCGTGGTCAGCCAGGTATTAACGTCACAGGCAACGGCTCTTTTGGGAAAACTACGAGTGTGTATACCCGTGGTGTCAAAAATGCGGGAACCGTTTTTCTGGTCGACGGTATAAAGCTGCATTCGGCAACCGGCGGTGGCGCTTCCTGGCAGTACTTTCCGACTGAGCTCATCGAGCGTGTTGAAATTGTGCGCGGCCCCCGCAGCTCGCTTTATGGCGCCGATGCCATGGGCGGTGTGGTGCAGGCGTTTACGCTGGATCCGAAATACGGAAACCGCGGCTGGGTCGAGGCGGGAGCCGGTAGTTTTGATACCCAGAAGGCCAGCGCGGGTGCTTCCGGCTCGGTTGGCAACACACGTTTCAGCCTGAGCGGTCTGCACAAAGACACCGATGGCACCGCGATTGTCGAGAATGGTGACGACAAGGGCTTCCGCAATACTGCCGGACTCGGGCGGATTGTGCATGATCTGGACAATGGTGGTGAAGCCAGTGTTGTGCTGATGCAGTCGGAGGGAAATACCGAATACGAGGGCGGCAATATTGATTACATGCTTCGTACTGTGGGGCTTGGGCTGGTGACGCCAGTCAATGATAACTGGCAAACGGGTATTCAGTTTTCGGAATCAAGGGATGAGTCGGATACATTCGCCGACACTGGTGACTCCACTTACAATACGCGGCTGCGCCAGGCCCGGTGGGAAAACACTTTCTCTTACAGCGTTCATGAAATGGTTGTTGGCGCTGAACTACAGCAAGATGAGGTCAGCAGTACCCAGGATTACAGTGAAAACAGTCGTACCAATACCGCCGTTTTCAGTCAGTTGCGTCTGAATTTTGGCCCAACGGATGTGCAGCTGAGTCTCCGCAGTGATGACAACGAAGCCTATGGCAACAAAGAAACAGGTGGTGTGGCATTGGGTTACAGTTTTGACCGTTCACACCGTATCCGTGCCAGCTACGGTACCGCTTTCCGGGCGCCGACGTTTAATGATCTTTATTGGCCGTTATCATTCAACTATCAGGGCAACCCGGACCTGGACGCTGAGGAATCCAAAAGCTACGAACTGGGTGCCAGCGGGAACTACGAAAGATGGTTCTGGGATCTGGCACTGTACCAGATGGAGATTGATAACCTGATCAGTTCCGGAAGTGTCGGCGGTGTTGATATGCCCGTTAACGTAGATGAAGCGCGAATCCGTGGAGCGGAGTTTGCCGGTGGTTATGAACATAACGGTTGGCGGACGGGCATTACGTTAACGTACATGGATCCGGAAGATCGTGACACAAAGAATCAATTGGCACGCCGACCCCGGCAGACGGCCAGCTTTGATCTGGACAAAACGATCAGTAATTTTGTGTTCGGCGGTTCGGTAATCGCGGAAGGCCATCGTTATGACAAGGCTGACGAAGTCGATCGTCTGGCTGGATTCGGAACACTGGATCTTCGCGCCGGCTGGCACTTTGCGCCAAACTGGAGCAGCCGTCTGACGCTGGCTAATGTGACCGACAAGAAATATTCGACCGCGAAATATTTCGATGGCCGAAATTATATTGCTGCCGGCCGGACTGCCATGCTGACGGTTCGTTATGATATTCAATAACTTGAAGAAACAGGAGGGCTAGCGTGGTTTCATGCCGGCTGTCTTTAGGTTTTGCGCTGTGGGCGATGTTGGCACTGCTTGCGGTCTCCCCTTTGTCAGCCGGCGAGGCGCAACGCTGTGTTACCGACGGTACCGGTGACGAACTGTGCCTGCATGCTCCGGCCAAGCGTATAGCCACTCTTTCGCCCGGTGCAACCGAGCTTATGTTTGCCGCTGGCGCCGGCGATAAAGTAGTCGCTGTGGTTAATCACAGCGACTACCCGCCAGAAGCATTGGAATTGCCACTAGTGGGTAATCACACACGCATTGATCTTGAGGCATTGCTGGCTTTAAAGCCGGACTTGGTGATCACCTGGGTGACGGGCAATCCACCTGCGCAGATAGAAATGTTGCAGGAGCTTGGGTTGCCTACGTTTGCCATTGAGCCCCGAACGTTTGAAGGGGTTTCACGCACCATTGAACTGTTATCCAGGCTGGCAGGAACCGAAAACCAAGGTTACGCAGAAGCGGAGCGCTTCCGAAAAGGTATGGCGAAGGTTTCGAAGCAGTATCAACATGCTGAACCCATACCGGTTTTTTATCAGGTGTGGGAAACACCTTTAATGACAATTAATAACGAACACCTGATTGGCAAGGTTTTGCAGCTGTGTGGCGGGGTGAACGTGTTTGGTGACATGCCACGACTGGTCCCGCGAATCAGCGCTGAGGTTGTTCTGGAGGCTGACCCTCATGCCATCCTGACCGGCAGTGTTGAGGGTACAGCAGATGATGAGCTGGATCATTGGAAAAAGTATCCGGAACTCAGTGCTGTCGCCCGTAATAATTTATTTTTTATTCCAGCCTCCCCCATTTCCAGACCCACTCCCAGGCTTCTTGAAGCCAGCAAATCAATCTGTCAAAAGCTGGATACTGCCCGTGCCCGCTAATAATAAAAGCTTATATTTGTGGATCAATAATCAATGATTCGCTCTTTGCTCGGATTGGGAATAGCAGCTCTTGCTGCCATATTGCTGGCATTGGCTATGGGAAGCGTGACCATTCCGCCCCTTGGTCTTTTGGAGGCGGTACAAGGCGACGGCACTTCTTTGCATCGGACACTGCTTTGGGATCTGCGTATGCCGCGCACGCTGTCTGCATTCGCGACAGGAGGGCTTTTGGCCGTAGCGGGTGCTCTTATGCAGATCCTGCTGCGTAATCCATTGGCTGATCCGTACGTACTGGGCTTATCTGGGGGTGCTGCTGTAGGCGCACTTCTGGCCATGCTGACCGGGTTGGGAACCCTGCTGGTTTCAGGTTCTGCTTTTGCGGGCGCAATGTTGGCTACTGTTCTGGTATTCGGACTTGCGCACGGCACGGGCAGTTGGACTCCATCGCGCCTTTTGCTGACAGGGGTGGTAGTCGCGGCTGGCTGGGGCGCTGTCATTACGCTTATGCTGGCCATTACGCCATCGCACAAGCTCCCGGGTATGCTTTACTGGCTTATGGGTGACGTTTCCTATGCCCGAACACCCTGGCCGCCACTAATTATTCTGGGGCTTTCGGTTCTTTTTATTCTACCTCTTGCCCGTAACCTGAATGTGCTGGCGCGCGGACCCATGCAGGCTGCAGCTCTTGGGGTGTCTGTGCGACCGCTGGAGTGGACGATCTACGTTCTGGCCAGCCTGTTAACAGCGACCGCAGTGACCACCGCCGGCAGCGTTGGTTTCGTTGGCCTGATTGTGCCTCACATGCTTCGGCTGGTGCTGGGTAATGATCAGCGCATCATTCTTCCCGCCTGCGCTTTGGCAGGCGGTACGCTGCTGGTGCTGGCGGATACACTGGCTCGAACCGTGATTGCGCCTGAGCAATTGCCGGTTGGCGTGATTACGGCTTTGTTGGGTGTGCCCACATTTCTCTTTTTGTTACACCGGAGCCGTTGATGAGCAGGCTGCGTACCCGGGATTTGGTGATCAATGTGCCAGGAAGGCCGGATGGCTACCCACTGAATATAGAAATAGAGCCTGGCCAGACCTGGGGGGTTCTCGGCCCGAACGGTGCGGGTAAAACTACATTGCTCCACACACTTGCAGGGCTGCTCCGTCCCCGTAACGGCCAGGTGCTGTTAAACGAACAGCCTTTAAAACTCATGAAGCGCCGCGAGATAGCTCAGCATCTTGGCCTGGTCTTTCAGGAGCGTCAGGACAGTTTTCCGGCAACCGTCCTGGAAACTGCACTGATCGGCAGGCATCCATGGTTATCGCCGTGGGAGAGCGAGCAAAGTGAGGATCAGGCTCGTGCCCGGAGTGCTCTTGCCATGCTGGATGTTGATCATCTGTCGGACCGCCTGTTGAACACGCTTTCTGGCGGGGAACGGCAACGTGTTGCTATCGCTACGTTAATGACCCAGGACCCAAGTGTATGGCTGCTGGATGAGCCTACCAACCACCTCGACCTGCATCATCAAGTCAGTGTTATGAACTTGCTTCGGGATCAAGCGACTGCAGGGAAAGCTGTTTTTATGTGCCTGCACGACCTGAATCTGGCGGCCCGTTGGTGTAGTCATGTGTTGCTTCTTTATACCAATGGCGACGCATGCTGGGGGGCGGTTGACGCCATGCTGGAGCCAACGGCTCTGGAGCAATTATACAACCAGAGGCTGATTACAGTGGAAGCAGATGGCGCCCCTGTTTTTATACCGGTGCGCTAATAATTTCGTTGTTTAAATGGCTAAGTTATGAATAGATCTGTCCCCGCAGTAATGATTACCGCTCCCGCCTCCGGGCAGGGGAAATCCATGGTAACGGCAGCACTGGCACGCTTGCACCGCAATGCCGGGCGTGAGGTTCGGGTGTTCAAACATGGCCCGGACTATCTGGACCCGATGGTGCTGGAGGTTGCCTCAGGGAACCCTGTTTACCAACTCCACCCCTGGATGACCGGCGAAGATGAGTGTCGGTGGCGATTGGCAGAGGCCGCGAAAACGGCAGACCTTGTTCTGATCGAAGGCGCTATGGGGTTGTTCGACGGCGATCCATCAAGCGCCGACTTGGCCAAGCTGATGGGTATTCCGGCGTTGCCGGTGATTGACGCCGGAGGCATGGCGCAAACCTTTGGTGCTGTCGCCTTGGGACTGGCTAACTTTGATCCTGGGCTCGCTGTATATCAAGTTGTTGCGAACAAAATTGGTAGCCCGCGCCACGGCGACATGCTGCGCGACGGGTTGCCTGAAGGTATCAGCCTGCTGGGTGCCATCCCCCGTGATGAGGCAATGAGCATTCCTGATAGGCACCTTGGGCTGGTTCAGCCGGCAGAGTTGGAGAATCTTGACCGGCAGTTGGATAAAGCCGCCGAAGTTCTCAAAGCTGCTGGCCTTGAAGAGCTACCAAAAGCGGTGACTGTCAGGACAACCGAGCCGGCCAGGCCGGAAGCGTTGCTGGCCGGAGTGCGCATTGCAATTGCCCGGGATGCTGCCTTCAGTTTTATTTACCGTGCAAACATGGAGTTGCTTCGTGCTATGGGGGCGGAGCTGCACTATTTCTCGCCCCTCGAAGATGCAGAGATACCATCAGCCGACGCCCTGTGGATTCCGGGTGGCTACCCTGATCTTCATGGCGGCATCCTCGCAGGGAATGAGTCCATGAGGACAGCTATCAAGGCGTTTTACAACTCCGGCAAGCCAATACTTGCGGAATGTGGTGGCTTAATCGCTTGCATGGAGGAGTTCACGGATAAAGACGGCATAACCCACCCGCTATTCGGGATCGTGCCGGGGCAGGCAACTATTGCCAGGCGCCTTCAGGGCATCGGCATGCACAGCCTTGCGACAACACAGGGTGAACTGCGAGGCCATACATTCCATCGGTTTACCCTTGGCACACACTGGGAGGCCGTGGCCCACACCAAAAAACAGGCAGGCACCGGTAGTGAGCTTGTGTTTGGTGACAAAGGCTTGGTCGCCAGCCTGTTTTACAGCTATTTTCCATCAGCACCGAGCGTTGTTGCCGCTATTTTCAAAGGCCAGCCGCTGACATTCCATAATGACGACGAGGGTACATCATGAAGGAACGCGCAAAAGACCCTGAACGCCATGCCAAGCGCATGGCTGCCAAACAGAAAATCATGCAGGAACGCATCGCCAATGCCCAGAAAGAGCAGGGCGTATTATTGGTGCTGACCGGCCCGGGCAAAGGCAAAAGCAGCTCTGGCTTTGGCATGGTGGCGCGCTCCCTGGGTCATGGCATGAAAGTAGGCATTGTGCAGTTTATCAAAGGTGCATTCAGCACCGGCGAAGAAGCCTTCTTCCGGGATCTGCCCAATGTGGATTACCACGTGATGGGGGAAGGGTACACCTGGGAGACCCAGAACCGGGAGCAGGATGTGGAATCCGCCAATGCGGCCTGGGACATTGTTGCAGGCATGCTGCAAGACGACAGCTACGATTTGATTTTATTGGATGAACTCAATATCGCATTGAAGTACGACTACATAGATCTGGATCGTGTTCTGGACGACCTGCAGGCCCGGCCGGAAATGCAGCACGTGGTTGTCACTGGCAGAAGCGCCCCAAAAGAGCTGGTTGATATCGCAGACACAGTGACTGAAATGGGCGTAGTAAAACACGCCTTTGCGGATCAGGGTATCAAGGCTCAGAAGGGTGTTGAGCTTTAAGCCATGACCACGCTGATGATTCAGGGCACCACCTCCGACGCCGGGAAAACCACGGTTGTCGCTGCCCTGTGTCGCTGGCTGGCGCGCCAGGGTGTATCCGTCGCGCCGTTCAAGCCCCAGAACATGGCATTGAACAGCGCCATTACCGTGGATGGCGGTGAAATTGGTCGCTCCACGGCACTGCAAGCGCTGGCCTGTGGTGTTGAACCCCACAGCGACATGAATCCGGTATTGCTGAAGCCTCAAAGCGACTGTGGCGCTCAGGTTATTCTGCGCGGCCAGGTGCACGGCAATATGGAGGCGCTGGATTATCATGCCTATAAAGCCGAGGCCATGAGCGCAGTAATGGAAGCCTGGCGCTCACTCAGCGAGCGTTATGATGTAATCATTGCGGAGGGCGCCGGCAGCCCGGCGGAGGTGAATCTGCGGGCTAATGATATCGCCAACATGGGCTTTGCTGAAGCGGCAGATTGCCCGGTGCTGTTGGTTGGGGATATCGACCGGGGCGGCGTGTTTGCCCAGCTTGTAGGCACTCTGGAGCTGATCTCCCACAGCGAACAAACGCGCACAGCAGGGTTTATTATCAATCGTTTCCGTGGCGATATCAGTTTGCTGGAACCGGGTCTGGACTGGCTAACTGAGCGTACTGGCAAACCGGTGATGGGCGTATTGCCTTATCTGCATGGCCTGGTTGTGGATTCCGAGGACAGTATAGGTACGTCTGGCACTAGTGAGGCCGGCGCCCTCAACGTGATTGTTCCCGTTTTACCCCGCATCAGCAATCACAATGACTTTGATCCTTTGCGCCTGCACCCGGGCGTAAACCTTCGGTTTGTTGGCCCGGATCAGCCCATTCCGGCGGCAGATCTTATTATTCTGCCCGGTAGCAAAAGCACCCGTACCGACATAGTCTGGCTACATTCTCAGGGGTGGGCGCAGGCCATTCGTAAACACCTGCGTTACGGCGGTAAAGTGTTTGGTCTATGCGGTGGTTTCCAGATGCTGGGCGAGCAGGTGGATGATCCTGACGGACTGGAAGGCGATGCCGGTTCTGCAGGCGGTCTGGGTTTGTTGGAAATGACCACCACCATGGTGGCTGGTAAACAGCTGAGGAACGTCAAAGGCACTCTCGCCTTTCAGACAGACAGGGCGGGCGGCGATGGTGCAGTTTTCAGCGGTTATGAAATGCACAACGGCGTGAGCCAGGGCGAAGCCTTCGCAAGGCCTCTCGGGCAGATAGACGGCAAGCCCGAAGGTGCGATAAGTGCCGACAGGCAGATTGCAGGCACCTATGTACACGGAATTTTCGACGAACCTGCGGCATGCGACGCTCTTCTTGAATGGGCCGGGCTCGATCACGCAGGCACAGCAGTGGACTACCAACAGCATCGTCTTGAACAGCTCGAGCGGCTGGCAGATCAGGTTGAGCAGTGCCTGGACACAGACTGGCTGCGTGAGCTGCTAGAGTATTAACAGCCAACTCAGGAGGCATCAAACATCATGCATAATTCGGGACATGACTTCAGTGACGACGAGCGTGCAGGTCTCTATCGGGCTATATACGAGCGCCGCGATGTGCGCTCGCAATTCCTGCCAGATCCTATTCCACGTCCCGTGCTGGCGCGCCTTCTGAATGCAGCCCACCATGCGCCTTCAGTAGGCTTTATGCAGCCCTGGGATTTCATACTGATCGACAGCCCCGAGATCCGTGAGCAGGTGTTGGCCAGTTTTAATGAAGAGAACGCCAAAGCGGCGAAGAATTATACGGGTGAGCGTCAACAGACCTATCGTAGTTTGAAACTGCAGGGCATTACCGAAAGTCCGATGAATCTGTGTATCACCTGTAACCGCAGCCGCGGTGGTGACCATGTACTGGGCCGTAATTCGGTTGTGGAAATGGACCTGTTCAGTACCTGCCTGGCGGTGCAGAATTTGTGGCTGGCAGCGCGGGCCGAGGGTATTGGCGTGGGTTGGGTGAGTATCATTGACCAGTCCAGACTGGCGAGCATCCTCAACTTGCCGGAGAACGTCTATCCGCTGGCTTACCTGTGCCTCGGTTACGTCAGTGAGTTTCTCGACAAGCCTGAGCTGGAGACCAAAGGCTGGCGCTCACGGCTGCCACTGGAGGATCTGGTGCACAGTAATCGTTGGGGCGCCAATCCGGACGACGAGGCTTTGCTGGAGCAGTTAAGGCGCTGAATCTGCAGTTTTTTCGTATTTTCCCCACCCCACATTTATCTCACTCCATCTTCCTGGCTCACGGCCAGCCCTCTGTTGCATCGTTAGCGGTTGAAGAATTGACGAAGATTTACAATCTTGGGGTTGTTAACACAAGTTAATGTTGCGACTATCCGCTCCGAAATTGCGATTGCTTTTAGTCATCGACCGCGTTTATTAACTTGGCCGGGGCAAGGCGTCCAACCCTGATAATACCGCAAATAAAACATTGTGAGCCTTAAATTGTGACTGACGCCAGCGTTCAGAATGCCCGTGAGAAAAGCTTCACTTTTCGTCAAAAGACTGTGAGCTGGGTCGCTGCAATTACCTTGCCTGTCATTGCTCTGGGTAATTTTTCTGAAGCGGTCATGATTGTTGAAAGCGCGATTGACCGGGCAATATCAACCTTCACGAACATTCCGGAATATAAAGATCTGGGCTACCTCAGGTCTGGTATTAACCTGGATTTTGCCCGCGAAATATTCGGGATGCCGCAGGTTAGCCGGAACCTGGAACAAGGGTTAAGCGCTGAGTATTTTTTTGATGAAAAGTATCTTCTGACGTTGCTTGTCAGGTCAGGTGAAGTCATGGGGTATACCGTGATCAGCCTTCAGGAGGGCTTTGCTCCGCCGGTTTTTGGAAAGTGGGGCGGCAATCTTGGCGAATTTACCTTTTCGGAACTCAAGGGCATACCCGGTGACTTTGTTGCGGACTGGACTAAAAACAGTGCGTCTTACCTTGAGTCCGTCAATCTCGGAGGCGGATCGCTGAACCAGAAAGCCTTTGCCGGCTGGGTTAACTATGGCGATGGCAGCAGCGTGCATGGGTTGGCAAAACTTTACCAGAGCGTTTTGCAGGATGGCGATTCCGAAACCATACGCAAGACCTTGCGTGGCTCGACCAAACCCAATTTTTACGGCTGGGGAGACCTCCCCCTGAGCGACCTGACGGCCTCCATCCTGAGCCCGATAGACTTGGGACATTATCTTTCTGCCTATCAGTAATAAAACGACAATCAAGGAGCGAAGAATGATCCATTCAAAGATTAAATTAATCACTGCCGTACTGGCTGCAGGTCTGGTGGCTGGTTGTGCCAGTAACCAGTCTCCCGAACAGCCAAGTTCTGACAGTGGCCTGCCAGCCTGGGTGATGACTCCGTCCAGCCTGGCCGGAGAAGGCGCCCTCGCCGCCACCGAATGTGTACCTGATAACGCCAACATGAGCATTCTCAAGGCCAAATCGGTTGCCCTGGCGCGCGCGGGGCTGGCTCAGCAGATCCGGGTGAACGTTCAGGCGATGGACAAGACCTATCAGACACTCACCGAGAATGGTGATGAGGCGGGATCGGGCTCCACATTTGAGAGCGTCTCGAAGCAGGTAACAGAGCAAATGCTCAATGGTGCGATTCCTGAGCGTGTTGATTATCTGAAAGGCCCGGGCGACAAGATGTTGTTCTGCAGCATGGTGGTGTTGGCTCCGGAAAAAAATCGCAAGATTTTCGAGCAAATAATCGACAAATCCAACCGTCAGCTGAATCCCAATAACGAAGCCCTGCTGTATCAGGAATATCGTGCAAAGCGTGCGGCTGAAGAGTTAGACGAAGCCCTGGAAGGATAAGAAATGAGTCGTCTTCGTAGAGCGATAACGGTACTGGTCATCGGTTCCCCGCTTGCACTGGGCAGTTACCACCTGGCTGCAAAAACCGAGTATAAATCCAGTGACTCGGGTTTTGCAGCTTACAAAAAAGAGGTGCAGCAGGGCTACGTGTCCTACCGGGATGAGGTGCAGAAAGAGGCGCGTGAGTTCGCAGCGCTTCATGAACAGGTGTCGGCGGGTTATGAAAACCGGATCGCTGATGTCTGGGCCAGCCCCGAGCAGTCGTCTCAAACCCGCTGGGTGCTTTACGAAGACGAGTATAAACGCAAACGCGTTGTGGATTTTGAGAAGGGCGTTATCCAGTGGTCTACGCCTGAACACTATGTGGATTCTGGCTTTGATCTGTCTGGCGCCAAAGCGATGCTTGCGGAATTAATGTCGCTCACCCGCCGGCAAGCCTTTGAGCAGGACGAAGTGGCCAGTGAAATTGAATCCAGGAGTCGGGCCCGGTTCGATCACCTGGAAACGGCGGAGTTGGATAATAAACCTGTTTTGCCTGCCTTCCTGTTTGGCGAAAGCACGGTGACCCAGTCGCGGGTTGATGGGGTAATGCAAGCCATGCTTGCCTCGGCTGAGAAGAGCAAAGTTAGCCAGAAGGGACAAACGATTGTTGTCTGGACTTTCCCGATGGCTATTGATGAGGGCGCAGTCGAGCCGCCAGTGGTTGCAGTGCCTGAGCCTGAGCCTACGGCAAAACCGAAGGCTAAGCCGGCGCCCATGCCCGAACCCAAGGTGGCCCCGGCACCTGTGGTAGGCACGGGGGAAGTATGGAAGACAAAATCTATCGAAGCTGACCGGTTTGACCGTCTTCCTGCCCGGGCTCGCCCATTCGTTTCATCCATTAATCGTGAAAACGTAAAGTTCGATCTTTCAGCAGAGCTGTTGCTGGCCATCATGGAGACTGAATCGGCGTTTAACCCGATGGCAAAGTCACCGATTCCCGCCTTTGGCCTTATGCAAATAGTACCGGCCAGCGCAGGACAAGATGCGACTGAAAAGCTGTTTGGCAAGCCGCGGTTGCTGGCACCCTCTTATCTATACAACCCTGAAAACAATATCCAGGTTGGCGCAGCCTACTTCAATATTCTTTACTACCGGTATTTCCGTGGGATTGAGAACCCGCTTTCCCGTCTGTACTGCTCCATTGCAGCCTATAACACCGGGCCAGGCAACGTATCCAAGGCACTGACCGGTAATTCCATGGCTCTGCGCCCGGCTACGCGCATAGCCAACACCATGTCTCCCTCAGAAGTTCACTCCCACTTGATGAGCAACTTACCTTATGAGGAAACCGTTAACTATCTGCGCAAAGTGACCAGTCGTTTAGCCAAGTATGAGGAGGCGTTATCAAGTGAGTAATGTTCATCTTGAGAAGCCGGCTCTGCTAATAATTTTTTTACTGAGTTTTGTGTTAAGTGGCTGTGCAACAAGCAACAGTGCATCGGGGGTGCTGCCTGAGTGGGTACTCAGCCCTCCTGAGGATACGGAGTCAACAATTTACGGTGTGGGTGAAGGCGTCGCCCTGCGCGGGGCTCGGGATGATGCTCTGGCAGTGATCGCGGGAAAGCTTGAAACCCGCGTAACGTCTGATGTTCAAACCGAAACCGTGCTGGCGGACGGCCAGGAGACATCCAAAACGCGAAACCGCGTCCGCACCACCACAGACTCACTGAAATTATCAGAATTTCGGACAGTCAGCAGCGCCCAGGCTGGTAATCGGTTATTCGTGCTTTTGTCTGTGAACCGTCAAACCCTGGTTGACTCACTCCTTAAGGATATTGACCAGTTGGGACGGGACATTGAAGCCCGCCTGGCGGATGCCGAAAGCAGCACCCGCGTGAAATACCTGTATCGCCTTACTCTTGCCCGAAGCCAGATTACAGAGGCTATCGATAAGATCTTATTGGTGCAGTCGGCGGGCCAGAGCGACAGCCTGAGGCAGAGGGCTTTAGCTCGTTACCAATCATTACTGGAAGAGGGAGAGCGAATGCAGCAATCCCTGAACCTGGCGGTAACCTGGGACCCTTACACCTCAGGCGTGGGTGAAAAGCTTTTAACAATGCTGCTGGAGCTGGGTTTGCGCGCGGAAGCTGGCCGCCCCGGCGGGCATTACGATGGCGTGATTGCAGTGACGGGCGCGCCTTCGGAACGTGAGATGTTCAACGAGTATCATGTTCAGCTGAAAACCATGATTTCGCTTCAGGACAGTAAAGGTAATGAGATCTCGTCTGCGCGTTACAACGCGGCTGCCAGCTCGCTGACCAGCTTTGACCTGGCATTAAAGACGACAAACCGGTTGGTTGCTGAGGACATTCGTGAGCGCGGTATTTGGCGTGCTTTGAATATGCACGAAGAGCCCTGATTACGGGGCGATGATTTAAACACAGGAAAACTGGGAGAGAGTTTCATGCTAAGAAAAACATTAACGCTGGGTGTTGTTGCTGCTGGTTTGTTGGCTGCAGGTTGCGCATCAACGCCAAAGGTAACACAGGAACATCTGACAAATATGATGGAGTTGCCGGTTTCCGAGTCGAACCCGGCTCCGCGCGGCGCTGATGTTAGTAAAGTTGTTATTTTTGATATCGATACATCGAAATCGGTCACGGCGGACAAGGCCCAGGCTGGGGAGCCAATTCGCTATGCTATCGATGGCTATCTTAACGATGCAGGTGCAGAAATGGTTGACCGTGCACTGGCGGCTCAGCTGAAAGACGAAGTAGAGCGTGCGGAAATGGGTGGAGCTGGCGCTTACAAAGGTGCTCCGATCGCTGATTATGCTATTAAAACCACAGTGGCACAGGCAAGCTTCGGTTCAAGTTTCAGTGAGGCCAGTAGTTGGGTAGACGACGATGGCAAGCGGCATACCACACCTCCGAAGTGCAGCTATGCCAGCAAGGTTGATATCAGCATCGATGTTTACACGGTTCCGGAGCTAACCCGTGTCAAATCATTTCGCAGTCAGGGAAGTGCGAGCAGCTCTGAAGAAACCCGCAACTCCAACTGTCCGGCGAACGGCGGTAACCTGGTCCGGGCAGCTGCCAAAGACTCCGTTTATGAAGTTCAGGAAGAGTTGAAAGCATTCTTCTCGCCGACCGGTTATGTCCTTGAAGGCTATGAAACCTCTGAAGGCAAGTTTGTATTGAAAACCTCTTTAACAGCCGATCTGGGCGCAAAGGCAGGTGGTAATGTTAACCTGGTTAATGTGACCAAAGATGGCGACCGCTATCCGATTGGCAAAGGCAGAATCGGTGACCCGGTTGTTCGCAGTGGCGCTTTTGTTGTTGTAGACGATGAAGTGATTTCAAGAGTTCGCATCGGCGATGAAGTGCGTATTGATCATAGCTGTTCATTTATGGGCTGTAATATGGATGCTGTCCTTGGGCTGAATTGAGAATTCAATAAGTCATCCTATAAAAGTTATTATTGCCGCAGCCTCAGGGCTGCGGTTTTCGCCGCTTCTTCAACGCCTCAAACCCAATAATCACATCCATCAGTTCGTTGGTGATTTCATCCTGCCGTACCGATCTCAGTTCGCCTTCCACCCCCTCAATACGCTCATCTACTGACTGCTCAGCCTGTTGCATCAGCGCCAGTCGAGCGGAGTTTTCGGTCACCATGGCTTCTGCGGAGGCGCGGAACACACTGGCGAAGATATGGCTGCGGATCAGGGACGACAGCAGGGCATCCGCCTCCATGGTGTAATCCGGAAGTGAGCGTGAACTCCAGTTCTTCGCTGGTTGAAGCAGGGAAGATGACAGCGGGAGAAGTCCCTGTATCGTTGGCTCCCGGGCGCCGTGGTCACCGCGCCTGGTAAAGGCGAGGGTAACGGCCAGGTGATGCAGCGGCTGGCCCCGGCTAAAGCGGTCGATGCGGGTAACAATATCGCCAGCGAGGCGACCTATGCCATCAGCTGAGGCAGGTGGCAGCAGAACTGCTTCTGGCATCAGCCCCTGATCATCCAGGGCATCGTTCATTTGTGCGCCGATGCAGAGCAGACGGTGTTTGCCTTTACCCTGGCTTTGGCAGTGCTGCTGCACCACTTCGGCGAGCACTTCATTATAGTTGCCGCAGAGGCCATGGTCGGAGCCGAATACAATCACCAGGTGCTCAAGCGCCTCTTCCTGGTGCAGGCTGATACCACCGGTTCGATAAGCGAAGGCTGCAAAGCCCCGCAGTATGGCCTGATGATAGGCTTCGATTGAGCGGGCTGCGTGTTCATAAGGCGTTGCGTTTATCGCCGACAGGGTTTTCATAGTGTGAACGATGCCACGAATACTGGTCAGGGTATCGCTCTGCCGGGTGAGTGCTTCAAGCGTCTGGGCCATGGCTGTCCTCGTCAGAGCCTGGCACCTGCCCCCTGTTGTTTGCAGATACTGCGGTGCGGGCAGTTGTAATAATCTGTGCGCGATCTTCCTGGCTCAGCGCCTTGTTTTCACTGATGCGTTCATCGATAAACTGGAAATGCTTGCGGGCAGCAGCACGAATGCGGTCCATTGCATCGCCCAGTTGTTCTTCAGACAAGGCGTCGAAAAGCCCTTCCATTGCGGCAATCAAAACTGCCAGTTGTTCGGCGGCAGGCATGGGATCACGCTCGGCCTGACGTAACGCGGTGCGAACCGCAGCACCACGGGTGAGGCGGGCGCGGGTGGTGTCGTCCAACCGTGTGCCGAAGCGTGCAAAGTCTTCCAGCTCTTCAAACTGCGACAGGGTAACCCGCAAGTTACCGGCGACTTCCCGCAGGGTGCGGCTCTGCGCTTTACCGCCCACGCGGGAAACGGACAAACCCAGATCCACGGCCGGAAACTGATTTCGGCGCACCAGCCGTGGCGACAGGTAGATTTGCCCATCGGTGATGGAGATCAGGTTGGTAGGAATGTAAGCCGACAGGTTTTCCGCCTGGGTTTCCACCACCGGCAAGGCGGTGATCGAGCCGCCCCCGGTTTCCCGGGTAAACTGGCCGGCCCGCTCGAGAAGGCGGGCATGAACGTAAAAGATATCCCCGGGGAAGGCTTCTCGCCCCGGTGGCCGGCGCAAAAGTAATGACAGCTCCCGGTAAGAGCGGGCGTGGTGGGTAAGGTCATCAAAAATCACCAACACATCCCGGCCCTGATCGGAAAAATACTCTGCCATGGCCATGGCGGCATAAGGTGCAATGTAAGCCAGCCCCGGTGTTTCTTCGTCTCCCGCCGACATCACGATACAGCGGTCCAGCATGTTGTCTTTTTTCAGGGCAGCGATGACTCGTGAGACCGCATCACCACGCTGGCCAATGGCGCAATAGATACAGGTCACGTCTGATCGTGCCTGATTAAGCATGGTGTCTATGGCGATAGAGGTTTTGCCGGTTTGCCGATCACCTATGATCAACTCACGCTGGCCGAGGCCTACGGGTACGGCGGCGTCTATGGCTTTGATGCCGGTCGCCAGGGGGCGGAATATGGCTGAGCGGCTGAGAACGCCTGGAGCTTCTGCTTCAATGGGGGTTTCAGCCACCGCGGCGATGTCCCCAAGGCCGTCTCTCGGGCGGCCCATGGCATCCACTACCCGCCCGAGCAAGGCCGGGCCAACGGGCACGCTCACCACCTTGCGGGTGCGGCGTACATCTTCCCCCAGAGAAATGCGCTCCGAGGGACCGAGCAGAATCACACCGAGCCTGCCAGGTTCCAGATCCAGCACTATGCCGCGCACACCGCTCTCGAACAACAGCAGTTCATCCGCCAGGGCGCGGGCGAGGCCGGTGACCACTGCCACACCGTCGCCGACTTCGGTTACCTTGCCCACTTCGGTTATTACCGGCGTTGGTGCAGGTGTTGCCAGCAGGGATTCCCGCCATGCCTCGAACTGCTCGGCTGAATGCAACATAGTGTTTTATTTATCCTTTCACACAATCGGATTTATATACCGCCGGGCTATATTCGCCCGGAGGTACCGGTCGCCATGCGCTCACTTAATAAAGCGTCAAATTCGTCAGTATAACTGTCCACTGTCCAGGCCACCTGGGCGCCGCCGATCCGCAAAACCAGGCCTGGCGCCTGCTGTGGATCAGTTTCAAAGTCCAGGCTGATGGCGGGGAGCAGATCTTTAATATCGGCTCGCATCAGTGCTTGTGCCGGCTCGGGCAAAGGGTCGCGAGTGGTTGCAACAGCCTTTTTACTGTCGCCCGCCGCGTCTGTGAGCTCACTGGCAATGGGCCGTAGGCGTGCGCTGACGTGGCGAGCAATGGCTTCTTCCAGGGGCTCGTCCGCGAGATCCCGCAGGGCTTTGCGGGTGAGCTCCAGCAGGGTTTCTTCGCCTGCCCGCTGCAGTCGGGTGGTGAACTTCTGGTGCTCACGCTCAAGGTGTTTGTGCCAGTCTTGCTGTTCCTGCTCCAGTCTTGCCCGGGCCTCGGCCAGAATGTTGTCGCGCTGGTCTTGCGATTCCTTTAACGCCTGTTTGACCATGGCATCCTGGTCAGACAACAGTTGTTTTTTCTGTTGGCGGAATTCCGCTTCGGCGGCCTGGGCTTTTTTCTCGGCTTCCCCGGCCTCGGCCATGCGGCGGGTGATTTCTGCCTCACGGGCATCAATGCCCTCAAGAATCGGGCGGTAGAGAAAACGCTTCAACAGCCACACCAGAACCAGAAAGTTGGCAATCTGCGCAATAACAGTAACCCAGTCAATGGACATGATTGGTTCTAGCCTCCTGCGGCAACCTGCATGGTATCCCAGAACGGGTTGGCGAAAATAAGAATCATCGCCACCACAAAGCAGTAAATGGCGGTGGATTCGATCATCGCCAGACTCACAAACAGGGTTCGTGACAGGGTTGGTGCCGCGTCGGGTTGCTGTGCAATCGCGGCAATCGCAGCTGCGGCAGCCCGCCCTTCGCCTAATGCCGGGCCGATAGCACCAATAGCAATGGTCAAGCCGGCGGTAAATATGGAAATGGCCGCAATAATGGCAAGATCGGTCATGGTTTATCCTCTTTCTTGAGCACTGGGTGGTCTGGTTCTGCGGTGGCAGATGAAATATAAACAGTGGCGAGAATGGCAAATATGTAGGCCTGGATCATGCCGGTCAGTAAGCCGAGCATGTCCATGATGACCGGGAAGAAAAACGGTGCGACCGTCAGCAGAATGGCCGCTATGACGGCCCCACTCATTACGTTGCCATAAAGGCGAATAGCCAGCGAAATACCCCGGGAGAACTCGCCGATAATATTGAACGGCAACATGATGATCGAGGGCTCGATAAAGGTTTTCAGGTAATGCCCGACGCCGCCGCTGGCTATGCCGAAAATCGGTACCGCCACCAGCACAGATAACGCCAGTGCTGCCGTAGTGGATAGTGACGATGTGGGCGGCGAAAACCCGGGGATTACCAGCATCAGGTTCGACAAAGCTATGAACAGGAACAGGGTACCGGCAAAGTACATGACATGGCGCGCCGAGTTGCGGGTAACTTCCTCAATCTGGCCCTGAATCAGTTTTACGATTACCTCCAGCGTGGTGCGCCAGCGGTTGGGCGGCACGTCCGGGCGCAGGTTGCGGGTAATCAGCATGGAAATACCCACCAGAAGTGCCATTACAATCCAGGTGTTGACGATGGTGGCGTTGACCTCCCAGCCTGCCAGTGTGAACACAACAATGTCATCGGGGGTCAGCTGCATTATGTGCCCTCCTGCGTGGCCGTGGTGGGTGTTTTGCCGATTCTTGCCCAGAGCACGGCAATAAGCCGTGCCAGGAAAAACGCCAGAGCGTAGCCAGCTATGGCCCAGTTACTGCTCGCGTAAGCGGTTACCAGAGCGCCAATGCCAAGCAGTATTGCCATCCGGCAAAAAGAGCTGGCCATCAACCAGAGACCGGGGCGACCAGAACGCAAAGCGCGCCCCATGCCCCAGGCCAGCCCCAGAAAAAATAACGCGCTGACGGGTAAGCCAAACGAAAACCCCAGCAGTACCGCATGCCAGTCGACTGTTATCACCGCTTATCCTCCTTGTGATCCGGGCCTTCTCGTTCGATCCAGCTCCAGGCAATGATGCCTCCTACAACGACCCCGCCCAGAATCAACGCAATGGGCCAGGAAAAGTTCTGAGGTGCCACCTTGTTCAACCATAATCCCAGGAAGGCACCACCCACAGTGGGCACAGCGATCGACCAGCCGATGATGCCGAATGCGCCCAGCCCACGCAGGGGACTGACGCCTGGCTCATTGCGCGCGCGCTTCATACGCTCGGCACTGCGCCGGATGTTTTCTGCAGAGCGATCATTATTCGTGCTCATACCGTGGGTTTCCTTAAGTCGCCAAAACGCCGCACTATGCCCGCTTCCAGGCGGGACAGGGCTGAGCGAGCCACCCGTTCTTCTTCGTCCACTTCGATAAACGCGGCTTGTATGGTTTCGTTCAGGGTTTCCAGGTCTTTGCCCTGAACACCGCGGCGTATGGCGATATCGACCTGGTGGCCGGTTTTCATCAGCATGCCTTCGTCGACGCCAAAAAATGTTTCAGTGCCGTCGGTTGAGGTGAGAATCAAAACCGAGGGTACCAACGCGGTAACGAAATCCGTGTGGTTCGGAAGCATGCCGAAAGCGCCGTTTTGCGCGGTGGCAAACAACCGCTGCACGCTGCCTTCGAACAGTGTACGAGTGGGCAGTCGCAGCGTTACCTGCATGGATTCGGCGAGGCTCATGGTTTTTTCTCCAGATCCTGCAAGGAACCAATCATGTAGTAGTCGGTTTCGTTATCGTGAAATTCCATCTGGTTCAGGATGGTTTCGCAACCGTCCAGCGTATCCTTGATGGACACGCGCCTGCCGCTGTCGCCGGTCAGGGCATCGACGGTGAAAAACGGCTGAGTGAGGAAGCGTTCAAGCCGCCGTGCCCGCGCCACTGTAGCCCGGTCTGCGGCTGAGAGCTCTTCCATGCCCAGCATGGCAATAATATCGCGCAGATCTTCGTATTCGGCCAGGGTGCGCCTTACCGCCCGGGCAATGTCGTAATGGCGCTGCCCGACAATTGCGGGGGTCAGCATTACGGAGGCAGAGCCCAGCGGGTCTACTGCCGGATAGAGACCCTCACTGGCGCGCTTGCGCGAGAGCACCACCGAGGCGGAAAGGTGTGAAAAAATATGGGCTGCGGCGGGGTCAGTAAAATCATCGGCTGGCACGTAAACCGCCTGAATAGAGGTGATGGCGCCGTTGCGCGTGGAGGTAATGCGCTCCTGCAGTGTCGCCAGCTCCGTGGCCAGCGTCGGCTGATAGCCAACCCGGGAGGGCATGCGCCCCATCAATCCGGAGACCTCTGAACCCGCCTGCACGAAGCGGAAAATATTGTCGATGAGCAGCAATACATCCTGTTTTTGCTCATCGCGGAAATATTCGGCCATGGTGAGTGCGGTCTTTCCCACCAGAAACCGCACTCCCGGGGCTTCGTTCATCTGTCCGAACAGCATCACTGTCTTGTCCCGCACACCGGCGTCGCCCATCTCGCGGTAGAGCTCTTCAGCTTCCCGCGAGCGCTCACCAATGCCGCAGAACAGGCTCACGCCCTGGTAGTGCTGAACTGTATTGTTGATCAGTTCTGTAATCAGCACGGTTTTACCCACGCCAGCACCACCGAATAGCCCGGTTTTGCCGCCGCGCTCAATAGGTGAGAGCAGATCGATGGCCTTGATGCCGGTTTCCAGAATGTCGCTGTGTATAACGCGGTCTTCCAGAGCCGGAGGTGGTTGGTGGATAGAGCGCCGCACTTTAGCGGCAGGGGCTGGTTTGTCATCAATAGGTTCGCCAAACACATTGAGCATCCGCCCCAGCACAGTATCGCCCACCGGCACCTGAATGGGCGCGCTGGTGGCTTGCACTGGCATTCCCAGCCCCAGCCCACGCACCGGCGCCAGCGCCATACAGCGCACGGCGCCATTATCCAGAAGAGAGGTTACCTCCAGTGCCAGGTTACCCGCGTAAACCAGATCCTGAATACGGGGCGAGGTGGCCGGAAACTGTACGTCCACAACGCCGCCGCGAATGCCTACAACCTGCCCAATATCAATGACCTGATTTGACATGAATAACGGGCCCGAGTGATTAAGAGTTATGAGTAGCGCCTTTGCTGATGAGTGTGCCTGCGCGCCCATCCAGAATATCGAGTGCATCTTCCAGCCGGCCAATGCCACTGACACCTCCGGTGTCGGCGAAATCGCAGGCTGCCGCCACCTTTGGTCCCATGGAGCCGGCAGGAACATCCAGCTTCCGTCCTTGTTCGGGGGTTACTTTTCGAACAGGTGCGGCAGCAGGTGTACCAAAGTCACGATATACCGCGTCCACATCGGTTAACAGCAGTAGTGCATCAGCCCGCAGCTCTTGTGCCAGTAAGGCACTGGCCGCATCCTTGTCGATCACGGCTTCTACACCGGTCATACTGCCGTCGTTACGGCGTAGCACCGGAATACCGCCACCTCCGGTACAGATGACAACTACCCCCTGATCCAGCAGCAGCTTCAGCACCCGCATATCGGGTATTTCTTTGGGTGCAGGCGAGGGAACGACTCTGCGCCATTTATCGCCGTCAGCCGCAATGTGCCATCCGGCTGCCGCTGCCCGGGATTCGGCTTCTGCCTTATCGTAGACCGGGCCGATAAACTTGGTGGGGTTTTTGAAGGCAGGATCCTCCCGGTCAACCACCACCTGGGTGAGCAGTGTTGCCACAGGGCGGCTATGGTTGAGGGCGTTTTCCATCTCCTGTTCGATCATGTACCCGATCATGCCGCCGGTTTCCGCACCCAGCACATCCAGCGGGTAGGCTTCCTCAGGCTTGTATGCCGCGCCTTGCAATGCCAGCAACCCCACCTGGGGGCCGTTGCCGTGAGTAATCACCAGCTCATGTCCGGCCTCTACCAGTTTAGCCAGTGATTTCGCAGCGATTTTCACATTGGTGCGCTGGGTTTTGGCGGTTAACGGCTCGCCGCGTTTTAAAAGGGCGTTACCGCCCAGAGCTGCAACAATCAGCATCCTGTGCATCCTTTTTTCAGCAGTCGGAGCCAGTATCAGGCTCCGAGTGTGGCTACCAGCACCGCCTTGATGGTGTGCATGCGGTTTTCCGCCTGATCAAACACGATGGATGCAGGGCTTTCGAAAACGTCGTCCGTCACCTCCATCGCAGTAATGCCGAACTCGGCTTCTATTTCCTTGCCCACTGTGGTCTCAGTGTTATGAAAGGCCGGCAGACAATGCATAAAGCGCGCTCGCGGGTTGCCGGTTTTTTCCATCAGGGCAGCGTTTACCTGATAAGGCATCAATAACTTGATTCGCTCATCCCATTTTTCTTTCGGCTCACCCATGGACACCCACACATCGGTGTAGACGAAGTCGACCCCTGCTACAGCAGCGTCAATGTCTTCAGTAATGGTGATCCGGGCGCCGGTTTCTGAGGCAATAGCCTGAGCCTCCTTCTGTACAGACTGATCTGGCCAGCAGGTCTTTGGGGCACACAGGCGTACATCCATGCCCATTTTGGCGCCCCCGATCAACAGGCTGTCGCCCATGTTGTTAGCGGCATCGCCGAGATAGATATAAGCCACCTCATGCAGTGGCTTTTCAACGTGTTCCTGCATAGTCAGAAAGTCGGCAAGAATCTGGGTTGGGTGGAACTCATCGGTCAGGCCGTTAAAAACCGGTACACCTGCAAACTCTGCCAGTTCCTCAACAATTTTCTGGCCGAAGCCCCGGTACTCAATGCCGTCATAAACACGGCCCAGCACCCGGGCGGTATCTTTTACCGATTCTTTGTGGCCAATATGGGTGCCTGAGGGTCCCAGGTAGGTCACCCGGGCCCCCTGATCGTAAGCGGCCACCTCGAACCCCACCCGTGTCCGGGTGGAGTTCTTTTCAAAGATCAGCGCGAGTTCCTTGCCGGTTAGCTGGGGCACTTCAGTGCCGGCGTATTTGGCCGCTTTCAGGTCTTTGGCCAGCTTCAGCAGAAAACTGATCTCTTGCGGCGAAAAGTCCCGCAAGGTGAGGAAATGACGATTTTTCAGATTAAAAGCCATGGTCTGGACCCTCTCCGGTCAAACGGGATCACGCATTGTGGGGCAGCTCATGCAACGCCCACCACCGCGGCCACGGCCCAGTTCGGCGCCGGGAATCGCCAGCACTTCGATACCGGCTGCCTCAAGAGCGGCGTTGGTGTCGTCGTTGCGGTCGTAGCCGATAACCACACCCGGGCTCAGGGCCAGTACGTTGTTGCCGTCGTTCCACTGTTCCCGCTCACGTTCGGCCGGGTTATCGCCTCCGGTTGGAACAACCTCCAGGGATTTATAGCCAAGCACGTCTGCGACCACATCGAACAAGGGTCTGGGGTCCTGCCGGAAAGACAGGTGTTTCCCGCCTTCACCCGGGCGCAGGTCGTAGCAAATCAGCTCCTCTGCGACTTCTTTGAAGGCTGTAACGACGTTGCCACCGCAGAAGGTAAAGAAGGTATCCAGGTGCATGGCTGCTCGGGATTTTGGGATCTGGCAGGCAATGACCCGCTCTGCAGTGCCCCTCTTGAACAGAGCATTGGCCAGCTGTCCCACGGCCTGGGGTGAGGAGCGCTCGCCCATGCCAACAAGAACCGTGCCGTTGCCGACAGGCATGACATCACCGCCTTCCAGTGTGGCAAGGCTGTGGTCTTTTGTGGGGGCGCCCCAGAGGACATCCACCTTGCCGGCGAACTTCGGGTGAAAGTTATACACAGCGGCCATCAACAGGGTTTCGGGCTTGCGCGCGGCCCAGTACATGGGGTTAAGGGTGACACCACCGTAAATCCAGGAGCTGTTATCCCGGGTAAACAGGTAGTTCGGCAATGGTGGCAGTACAAAGCCGTAGTGCCCCAGCTGGTTGCCGAAAAGCCCGGTGGGATCAAATGGCAGGTCGCCTACTTCCAGGCCACCAATCAGGTACTCCGACAACTTGTTGCCTGGCAGTTCGTCCATCCAGGCACGCAGGTCAGAGATCATTCCTACGCCTATATCGTTCCAGGTAATCCGGTGATCCAGGATCCACTTGCGGGCTTCCGGAATGTCGAGGGTTTCGGCCAGCAAATCGTTGACATCCACCACCTCGACCCCTCGATCCCGCATCACGCTGGCAAACACATCGTGATCTTTCTGAGCCTGTTTGACCCAGAAAACGTCGTCAAACAACAGGGCGTCGCAGTTGGATGGAGTGAGTCTGCGGTGGGCCAGGCCAGGTCGGCATACAACCACCTGCCGCAGTTTTCCGGTTTCTGAATGTACGCCAAGCTTTTGTTCGGACATGGTTTAAACCTCCGTTAAATGAGTGCAGCTATGCTGATAACGATTGAAATGAAGATGGTCAGGATCAGAAGCAAAGGCCAGATAAACGCGATCCAGCGGTCATAAGACACGCGACCAATTGCCAAACCACCGACGACGACTGCAAACGTCGGGTTGATCAGGTTTACGAGCCCGTTGGCTGACTGGTACGCGGTGACCACCAGATCCCGGCCTACATGAGCGAAGTCTGCGAGTGGTGCCAGAATTGGCATCGACAGAACTGCCAGTCCGGATGACGATGGCACAAAGAAACTCATGCCTACCTCGATCCAGAACATCAGGTTGATGAATGCCAGCTCAGGTAATCCACCCAGGGACGTTTCGGCGCTGTGCAAAATGGTGTCTGCAATCATGCCCTGATCCATGATCACCACGATGCCTCTTGCAAGCCCTACTACCAGAGCAACGCCCAGGAGATCACGGGCACCATCCACAAAGCTGCCGGTCAGCTCTTTCTCGCCCAGGCGGGCAATGATGCCGATGACAAGCGCAGAGCCAAAGAACAGTGCCCCCATGCGCGCCATCCACCAGTCCTGAGACGATACGCCCCAGATCATCACAACGAAGGTGGCAGCAAAGATCAGCAGCGCGACAATCTGTGTTCTGGTCAGAGTGGAAGCCTGAACCTCGTCGGCATGCTTGCCCAGAAATAGCCGGCGATGTGCATCCCATTGTTTGGAGACGACAGAGTGAGATGGGTCTGACTTTACGCGAACGGCATAACGCATAACGTAGCCCGCGCAAATCAGCAGGCCGCCAATGAGCAGAATAAAGCGCACGACAATACCGTCTGTAAACGGAATTTGCGCTGCGTTGGCGGCGATAACTGTCGCAAACGGGTTGATGGTAGAGCCCAGAACGCCAATGCCGGCCCCGATCAGGATAATGGCCACGCCGGTTATGACATCGTACCCGGCGGCCATCATGACCGGAATCAGAATGGCATAAAAAGCCAGGGTCTCCTCAGCCATGCCATAGGTGGTACCGCCGATGGCAAATAAACTCATCAGGATCGGGATCATCCAGACCTCTCGACCCTTGAGGTGTCGCATGGCGCTGCGTATTCCGGTATCTATGGCCCCCGTCGCATTCATGACCCCCAGAAAACCGCCGAGAAAGAGCACAAACAAGGCCACATCGATAGCATTAGCCACATAGCTGTCAGGATCATAAAACCCGGCGGTAGGCGCGAGCAGGATATCCATGAAACCTTGAGGGTTAGGGTCAACCGCCTGGTAGGTGCCGGGCACAGCGACCTCACGCCCGACCTCCTCATTCATTGCCCGGTCGTACTGGCCGGCGGGTATAATCCAGGTCAGAGCTGCAACAAGAATGATCAGCAGAAAGAGAATGGTATAAGCGGTGGGAAACCGCGTTGCCAAATCGTGTTCAGGGTTGTCGGATGTGTTATCTGAAGGGTGTTCTGGTTGGGTGTTGGGGGAACGGTTGCTTTCGTCCACTGCGCTTCTCCTTGATTCGCACTCACAGCTAAGCTGATAGCTAGTGAAAGGTTCCAACTCCGACTTGGAATTGTATTTTTGCTTGGTCGGAATAGGGGCACGATTTCCAGATCGTTGTTTTCGAGTGTAGTTGATAAGTATCAGGTTACAATTGAGCTATATCACTATTCGTAAGGAAACTATCAGGGTGTTCACCGGCCCGGGCAACACTCCAATTAAGAGGTACTATGCGTTTTTCAGACATTCATGAACGTGCAATTGTCCGCAAAGGCGGTATTGAAGAGCTGAACGCCCTGCTGCCGCAATTGCCCCCACGCAGTGAGCTGGAAGCAAGAACCGATGATCGTTATCTTGCCGAGATTACCCGCTGTGTGTTCAAGGCCGGCTTTGTCTGGCGGGTTATTGACAATAAATGGGCGGGTTTTGAGGCGGCCTTTCACGGGTTTGTGCCCGCCTACTGGCAGCAGGTGTCACCGGAGGTTCTGGAAGAACTGGCCAGTGATGAGCGAATTGTGCGCAACATGCAGAAAATTCGTACCGTTCCGGAGAACGCCCGCATGATTATGGATGCAGCCCGGGAGTACGGCAGTTTTGGCAGGTTTCTGAATCAGTGGCCGTCGGAAGATCAGGTCGGGCTGTTACTGTGGCTTAAGCGTAATGGCTCCCGTCTGGGCGGAAACAGTGCCCAGTATTTCCTGCGCCGTGTCGGCTGGGATGGTTTTATTATGTCTCACGATGTGGTCGCCGGTTTGCGCCTCGCCGGGCTTCTGGATGCATCGCCTGGGAGCAAAAAGGGACTGCAGCAGGCGCAGGCAGCCTTTACCGCCTGGCACCAGGAAACCGGGCTGGCATACAGCCAGCTGTCGCGGATTCTGTCGTGTTCAATAGAAGGGTAAGGCGGTGTGAGTGAGTTTGATGACGTTACAGCATCATCAGAAAAACCAGTTCACTGAATACCACGCTCGCCCCCAGGGCATCACCGGTGTAACCGCCCAATTGCCGCTGTAAATATCCGCCCCACAATAGCGCAACAGCAATGGTTGCAGTGAGTGCTGCCAACCACAGGCCCGGCACCCAAAGGCTGAAAGCCAGTGAGACCAATGCCGTGAACAGGACGCTCACCAGCAGCCTATGGCGAGAGAAAGCCTCAGCTACCGGTTTGCTTTTACTTGTATCCGGGTCGGTCACATAGGGCATGTAAGCCATCAGTAGCAACGGCGTCAGGCGGCTGACCGCAGGTGCTATCAGCAATGCCAGTCCGATGTTTTTCGCGTCCATCAACAGAGCCACTTTCAGGCCTAGCGCCAGCACCAGAGCGACTGTGCCGTAGGTGCCTATACGGCTGTCTTTCATGATCGCCAGACGTTTTTCAACCGTGTAGCCCCCACCCAGGGCATCCACGCTGTCAGCCAGACCATCCTCATGAAAGGCGCCGGTAATAAACAAATGAAAACACAGCACCAGCAGCACACAGACCAGTGGATTCCAGGCCAGGCCCAACAAAGCAAACAGGGCCGCATAGAGGACGCCCAGCAGCAGGCCCACCACCGGGAAGTACAGGCTGCATTGGTTCATCAGTTTTTGGGAATAGTCAATTTGCGCCAGCATGGGAATGCGGGTAAGAAAGCCCACTGCCAGCCAGAATGCCTGCCATTCACGGGACACAGTAGTGCTGGTGTGTTCTCCGTTCATTCTTGTGTGTTCCTTATACCAATAATGTTTAGAGTCGAACCTGGTGCCATAATGGTCACAGTCATTCGCAATAATAAAGCGAAGAAAGTGATGAGTGTACTAAAGAAGGCTCGCCCATATTTTAAAAGAGAATTTCACCTTATATTCTGTTTTGGTATATCCTTAGAATTAAATTGAGTTTCCACCCCAGGGGAGGTGAGTGCGATGAGCAATCCGATCGTTCAGCATTTTTTTGATGAGCCCACCAATACATTCAGCTATGTGGTGCGCGACCCAGCCAGTCAGGCATGTGCAATTGTTGATTCCGTACTGGATTTTGATTATGCCTCCGGTGCGACGGATGTGCGTTCGGCAGATGAGATTATCGAATACGTACACGCCAATGACCTGAAGGTTGAGTGGGTGCTGGAGACCCATGTGCATGCAGACCATTTATCAGCGGCGCCTTATCTGCATGAAAAACTGGGGGGTAAAACCGGCATTGGTGCCTACATCCGCGATGTGCAGGAGATTTTCGGCAAGGCGTTCAATGCCGGCACAGAGTTTGCCCGTGATGGCAGCCAGTTTGATCGTCTTTTCAGAGACGGTGATGTGTTCACTATTGGCGGGCTTGAATGTCGCGTAATGCACACTCCGGGTCATACCCCGGCCTGCCTGACCTATGTAATCGGTGACGCAGCCTTTGTGGGTGATACCTTGTTCATGCCGGATTACGGCACCGCACGCTGCGACTTTCCGGGGGGGGATGCCCGGGTGCTTTATCAGTCAATCCAGAAGGTGCTGGCATTGCCTCCGGAAACTCGCCTGTTCCTGTGCCATGACTACAAGGCCCCGGGGCGAGAGGAGTATGAGCATCAGACCACGGTTGCACAGCAGCGTGAGGCGAATGTTCATGTACACGAAGGCGTCAGCGAAGAGGCGTTTGTAAAGATGCGCACCGAGCGGGATGCAACGCTTGGTATGCCGCGGCTGATTCTGCCTTCGGTGCAGGTGAATATGCGTGCCGGTGAAATGCCACCAGCAGAAAACAATGGCCAGGTATACCTGAAAATACCGGTCAACCTGTTCTGAGCACTGCATGAACCTGAAACGCTATTTGCCCATTCTTCAGTGGGCGCCTCAGTACGGTCGTAGCCAGGCCACCAGTGACCTGGTAGCCGCGGTTATTGTCACCGTAATGCTGATTCCCCAGTCGCTGGCGTATGCGCTGCTGGCGGGCCTGCCTGCGCAGGTGGGCCTGTATGCCAGTATTCTGCCGCTGGTGATCTATGCCGTTTTTGGTACCAGCCGGACACTCTCTGTGGGGCCTGTCGCCGTTGTCTCTTTGATGACTGCGGCTGCCCTGGCACCGCTGGCAGATGCCGGAAGCCCGGAATATATGGCCGGCGCTGTTTTGTTGGCGGTTATATCCGGACTCATGCTGACGTTGATGGGGTTTTTGCGGCTGGGGTTTCTGGCCAATTTTCTCAGTCATCCGGTTATCTCGGGTTTTATCAGTGCCTCCGGGATTGTTATCGCGGCCAGTCAGCTCAAGCATGTGTTGGGGGTGCAGGCGTCCGGTCAGAACCTTCTGACAATCGGCCAGTCATTGATTCGGTCCGCAAGTGACATAAACCTGCCGACGCTGGCCATTGGTGCAGGGGCGCTCCTGTTCCTGGTGTTTGCCCGGAAACAACTAAAGCCGCTGCTGGTGCGGTTTGGCGTGAGTTCAGGAATCGCCGATATTCTGACTAAAACAGCCCCGATTCTGGCCGTTCTGGTCACGACGCTGGTGGCCTGGCAGTTTCAGCTTGATCAGCAAGGGGTGCGCCTGGTTGGCATTGTGCCATCCGGTCTTCCGGACCTGACCCTGCCGTCCCTGGACTGGGAACTGTGGCAGCAACTGGCGGTGAGCGCCTTGTTGATCAGTGTTGTTGGCTTCGTGGAATCTGTGTCGGTAGGCCAGACACTGGCCGCCAAACGACGCCAGAGGATTGACCCCGATCAGGAACTGATTGGTCTGGGGACAGCTAACCTGGGCGCCGGCCTCTCCGGCGGCATGCCGGTCACAGGCGGGTTTTCCCGCTCGGTTGTGAACTTTGATGCGGGCGCTGAAACACCGGCTGCAGGCGCCTACACAGCGGTTGGAATTGCTCTGGCAACGTTGTTTCTGACACCGGCGATTGCGTATTTGCCGCAGGCAACGCTCGCCGCGACGATTATTGTTGCGGTGAGTTCCTTGGTTGATTTGCCGGCACTGGGCCGCACGTGGCGGTACTCCCGGCCTGACTTCGGGGCCATGCTGGCCACTATTGTGCTTACGCTCGCACACAGCGTGGAAGCGGGCATTATCGCGGGAGTAGTACTGTCTTTAGGGCTGTTTCTCTACCGCACAAGCCGCCCGCACAGTGCGGTTGTCGGCCGGGTTCCGGGCACTGAGCATTTTCGTAATATACGTCGGCACAAGGTTGAGATCTGCCCACAGGTTGCTTTTTTACGTGTCGATGAAAGCCTGTATTTTGCCAATGCCCGTTTTCTTGAAGAGACAGTGATGGACCTGGCTGCCTGTGAACCCGAGCTGACCGATTTTGTGCTGGTATGCCCGGCGGTTAACCTGGTGGATGCGTCGGCTCTTGAAAGCCTGGAAGCTATTAACGAACGCCTGCAGGATGCGGGTGTGCGCCTGCATCTCTCAGAAGTAAAAGGGCCGGTAATGGATCGTTTGCAACGTACCGAGTTTCTTTCCCATCTCGGCGGGCAGGTTTTTCTCAGCACCTATGAGGCCTGGCAGGTGCTTGCCGGTGACTGCGAGCTATCAAAAGGGCTTGCCTGAGGGGCAGGTAACCTCGCTATCATGTAGTCCTTTTCAGGCTTCATGAGTGCCTTTAAACATGGGAATGACCGATAACCTGTTATCAACCGGCCAGTGGCTTTTAACATTTGTGCTGTTTTTGCTTGTGTTGCTACAGGCAGCCCGCACCGTGCGCTGGCATGCACTGTTTGCGGACAATGCGTTACAGCACTCTTTTTTTGGTGCTGCCGTTGCGTTGGGCTTTATCTGGCAGTTGCGTGCGGGTATCTATCCCGGTCTGGCCATACACATCTTTGGCATAACCGCAGCCACTTTGATGCTGGGCTGGGGGCTGGCAGTATTCGCTGGTCTCCTGGCACTGGTTCTGACTGTAATCACCGGCCGTGAACCGGTTACCATGTTCGCCGCTAATGGGCTGGTGACCGTGATGATTCCTGCCCTTGTCACTCAGGGCATCATGCTTTGGGAGCGGCATCGGAACTTCAGCAATTTCTTTGCCTATATCTTTTTTTGTGGTTTCTTCGGCGCAGGTATTTCGGTGGCGGCTGCAGGCCTGGTGATGTGCCTGATGCTCTGGTTCAGTGGCGCCTATGAGTTTTCAGAACTGGTGCATGATTACTTGCGTTATCTGCCCTTGTTCATGCTTCCTGAAGGCTTTGTGAACGGCGTTTTTGTTACCGGGATGATGGTGTTTCACCCGGACAGACTGACAACGCTGGATCAGCGTCGTTATCGGTAGTTACCTTCTTGCGCCACTGCTTCAGCCAGCCTGGTACCTCGCTGGCAGGCATCGGCCGGGCAACCCCGTAACCCTGGATAAACTCGCAGCCCAGCTCATGCATGGCCCGGGCATGTGCCATGGTTTCGACACCTTCTGCCAGAACCGGGTATTCAAACCTCTGGCCCAGGAAAATGATGCTCTCGACAATGGCCCTGTCGCTGGGATCTTCCAGCATTCTGATAACAAAGCTTTTATCAATTTTGACCAGGTCAACCGGTAAGGTGCGAAGATAGGTGAGTGATGAAAAACCTGTGCCGAAATCGTCCAGCGCAACCTGAACCCCGAGAGCCTGACACTTGGCAAGCACACTGCCCGCATGGCGAACGTCTTCGAGCGCAGTTGACTCAAGCACCTCCAGAGTGATCTTTTCCGGTTGGACGGTTGCAGTGTCCCGCAGCTGGCGCTCAAGAAAATGCGTAAAACCCGGGCTCATAAGGTGCCGGGCACTGATGTTTACGCTGACAGAAAGCTCCTCTCCAGCGCTTTGCCACAGGTTGATCTGGTTAATGGCGTTTTGTAAAACCCACTCACCAAGGGGCGCCTCCAGGTGGCTGTCTTTTAGTGCGGGAAGAAACGAATCCGGATAAAGCATTCCTTTATGAGGGTGATTCCAGCGAATGAGTGCTTCAACGCCAGTGACTTTGCAGTCTGCCATCTTTACCTGCGGCTGAAAATGAAGCTCAAACTCTCCTCGCTCCAGCGCCTTTGAGATTTCCGTCAGTTGCTCGCGTTTTTGCTGCCTGTGCCGGCTCAGTTCCGGATCAAAAAAATGTATCTGGTTCCTTCCTTTTTCTTTGGCAGCGTACATGGCCTGGTCCGCATGGCGAATCAGGGCTTCTGCTTCTGATCTGTCTTCAGGGTATCGGGTAACGCCAAGACTTGCTGTGATGGCCAACGGAGTTGTGCCGGGCCCAAGGTTAACGGGTTGACTGATGGTCGACTGCATCCGCTCGTAGGCTTGCACGCAGTCTTTATCATGCAGAACAATGACAAACTCATCACCTCCTACCCGGGCGGCAATATCACCACTGTGCAAATTCTGTGTCAGGCGTCTGGCCAGAATTTGAAGAGCCTGATTGCCGGCATCGCGACTCAGATCCCGGTTAACATAGCTGAAACCATCCAGGTCAAGGTAGCACACGGACAGGGTGGTGCGTTGGCGGTCCGCATGTAGCTGTGCCTGGTGCAGGCGCTCTTTCAGTAAGTAAAGGTTGGGTAGCCCTGTGAGTTCATCATAGTTGGCTGCGAGGTCCAGTTCTTTTGCGTGGTTTTTCAGTTCTGTTATATCGGTGAATGTAGCAACGTGATGGTATTTGCCGGGTTCATCCGTATGTACCCGTGTGATGGTCTGTAGTTGAATGAACTCTTCACCATTTTTGCGTTTATTAAAGATTTCGCCACGCCAGTAGTCTGACTCTTCAAGGCTTCGCCACATGGATTGGTAAAATGCAGGGGAGTGGCGGCCTGAGCTGAGAATAGACGGGGTGAGCCCCAGAACGTCGCTGCGACTGTAGCCAGTAATGCGGGAAAATGCAGGGTTTACATCCAGTATCCGGTTGCATTGGTCTGAAATCAGGATGGCTTCGTGGCTGCGATCGAAGACGCTTGCAGCAATGCGCAGGTTGCGCTCGTTCTCCTTGGTGTCTGAGATATTCGACATGATACAGACAAATCCGGGTTCCATGTCTTGCTCGGTACCCGTCGGTATGCAAGTGAGGTGTGCCCAGAAAGGGTTGCCCGCGCGAGTGTAAAGCAGGATCTCTTCATTGAACTGTTCTGTCTGATAGAGCTTTTGCGTTATCCGGCTTAGTGTTTTCGGGTCTGTGCCAGGGCCGCTTAGGAGGGCTTTGGGTCTGCTTTGATATATATCCCGTAGATGGTATCCGGTGTGCTTTTCAAAGCCGGGATTGGTCCATTGGATGGCTCCGGTCTCATCAAGAACCAGGATCATGTTGCGGGTAACACGTGCCACCAGGGATAATTGTTTGAGGCTGATCTGCGTAGCTGGCGTTTTACGTTCCATCCATTGCTATCCTGAGGCTGCTGGCGCGGCGAGTTAAAGTATACGACCTGAAAAGCTCAGACTTGACCAGAATCAATTTTCTGTGTGTTATTACTCTCGCCAGCGGGAGTGTTTCTGCAGCTTGCGCTGAAGCGTGCGCCGGTGCATGTGCAAAGCCCTGGCTGTTGCCGACACATTGCCTTCGTGCTCGCTCAGTACCCGCTGGATATGTTCCCATTCCATTTCTTCGACAGAAGGCGGTTCCGGCCGAAGCTCGGGCATTGTGGCCAGGGCTTCAAAACCATTGATGAGCTGGTGAACCGTTACGGGTTTACACAGATAATTGACGGCACCACGGCGCATAGCTTCAACGGCGGTGGCGATGCTGCCATAACCTGTGAGTACCAGAATCTCCATGTCCGGCTGCAGAGCAAGCAGTTCCGGCAGAAGCTGCAGGCCGCTTTCACCTGCAAGGTTAAGATCCAGAACACACTTCCTGAACCGTTCAGCATGCAGAGCCTCAAGCGCTTCACGTTGGCTGTATACCCCTGTTGCTTCTATATCCCGGCGACTCAATGCGCGTTGAAGCACATCCAGAAAAGCCGCGTCGTCGTCGATAAGCAGCCAGTGTTCATGGGTCGTCACTTGTAACCTCCGGCAAGTCGATGATCATGGTTGTTCCTTGGTGGTCAACACGTGCTTTGAGGGTGCCGCCAAGCCGCTGAATGGTTGCGTTGGACAGGAAAAGGCCAACGCCCAGACCATGCTCCGATCCGACAATCTGCTCACCCGGAGTGGCCTGGAAAGCATCTTCCAGCCCGTCACCATGGTCTTCCACAATGACTTCTATGCGGCTGCTTTCTGCTCTTCGTACACTGACAGCGACCCAGGACGGGCTGGCGGTCAAGGCATTGGCCAAAAGGTTCAGAATGGCCTGGTCCAGGGTGGCGTCTACCGCAAGCCGGCAATCCGGCGCCTCAGCCGACCACTGAATGGGAGCGGATGGCCACAGCAACGTTGCTGATTCTCTCAGGCGTGCAATCCAGTCCCGAAGCGGGAGGTCTTCCAGTTGTGCCGTTTTTGCCTGTGTTGCCGCACTGGATAACTGCTGCAGGTGCTGGCTGCACAGATCAAGCTGCTGGTCCATCAAATTCAGGTCTTCAGCCAGCTCAGGGTCGGGAAAGGCGGAGCGTATTTCATCAACAAGCAGAGTCATGGTATTGAGGGGGGTGCCCAGACGGTGGGCCACAGCCGCCGCCGAAAGCCCAAGCGCAATAATCTGTTCATCGCGCAGCCGGGTTTCACGGATCGTGGATAGTTGTGACTGTTGCAGGTGTATCCGTCGCGCGAGTGCGCCCACAACCAGAAGCAGAATAACAGCGGTCATCGCAAACGTAACCCACATGCCAGCCAGGTGTAACTGGGCCAGGTTGGCATCATGTCCGCCCCGGGTTACGGGGGTATGCCAGATGACCAGGGCGGTGTATACGCCAATGCCGGTCAGGGTCAGAGCAATACTCTGGCGCAGTGGAACCAGAATGATTGCCACGGAAATCGGCAGGAGTAATAAGGAAACCAGTGGGTTGGTGTAGCCTCCGGTGAGGAACAGCCAGGCGCCTATCAGGGCAAGGTCAAGTGCGAGGCCAACGCTGACACTGATGGGGAAGCGCGGTGGCCGCCGGGTAAACCAGAGCCAGCCCAAAGCTGCAAGAATGCCGTAAAGTAAGCAAAGAAGCAGGGCTTCCGCGCGGTAAGCCAGGGTGACAACCATCTCTGCAGCAGCGATGGCTATAAGCTGGAGGCCGGCAATAGCCAGCCGCATCCCCAGAAGATAACGGGCAGCCTGTTGAAAACCGGTTTGTGAGTGTGTGAGCCATTCCATGGCACGGATATTAGCAGGGAGGTACCGGCAGAGGGGAAATTTCTGCCGGTTTTCATTGGCCTCTGGTAATCAGATAACGCCCATAGCCTCCATGGCGCGTGCGACTTTGATGAAGCCGGTGACGTTGGCGCCCAGCACGTAGTTGCCTTCAGCACCAAACTCAGCCGCCGTTTCGTAGCAGCTCTTATGAATATCAATCATGATGTCTTCAAGGCGTTTCTGGGTGTAGTCGAATGTCCAGGAATCACGGCTGGCATTTTGTTGCATTTCCAGCGCCGAGGTTGCCACACCGCCGGCGTTGGCGGCTTTCCCTGGCGCATAGAGCAGGCTTGATTGCTGGAACAGCGCAATGCCTTCCGGGGTGGTTGGCATGTTTGCACCCTCGGCTACGGCAATGCATCCATTCTCAATCAGTGCCTTGGCGTCGTTGGCATTCAGTTCATTCTGGGTAGCGCAGGGCAGTGCGATATCGCAGGGAATAGACCACAAGCTTCCGCCTTCGACGTATTTGGCGTCTTTGTGGAACTCTGTGTAGTCACAGATGCGACGACGCTCGGTCAGCTTGATTTGTTTGAGGGCTGCCAGATCAATGCCTTTTTCATCAATAATAAAGCCGGCAGAATCTGAGCAGGCAATCACGGTAGCGCCGAGCTCATGGGCCTTGGCGATGGCGTATATGGCCACATTGCCCGAACCGGAAACAACCACCTTCTTGCCCTCGATGGAATCGCCCCTGGCTTTCAGCATCTCGTTGGTGAAGAACACGGTGCCGTAGCCGGTGGCCTCGGTACGGGCACGGCTGCCCCCCCAGTCCAGGCCTTTGCCGGTGAGTACGCCGGATTCGTAGCGATTGGTAATGCGCTTGTACTGGCCGAACATATAGCCAATTTCCCGTTGCCCTACGCCAATATCGCCGGCCGGAACATCGGTGTATTCGCCAATGTGGCGACTCAGCTCGGTCATCAGGCTTTGACAGAAGCGCATGATTTCATCGTCGGAGCGGCCTTTGGGATCAAAGTCGCTGCCGCCCTTGCCGCCGCCGATGGGTAGGCCGGTCAGGGCGTTTTTAAAGATCTGCTCAAAGCCCAGAAACTTGATGATGCCCAGATAGACGGATGGATGAAAGCGCATGCCGCCTTTGTAGGGGCCAAGGGCGCTGTTGAACTCCACCCGGAAGGCGCGGTTGATGTGTATCTCACCATTATCATCCTGCCAGGGTACCCGGAAAATAATCTGGCGCTCGGGTTCGCAAATGCGCTGAATAATTTTCTTTTCGGCAAACTCAGGGTACTTCACCAGAACGGGCCCCAGGGTTTCCAGAACCTCGTGTACGGCCTGGTGGAACTCGGTTTCACCCGGATTGCGGTGCAGAACATCGTCGTAAATCAGTTCCAGTTTCTCATCAAGTCGGGCAGCCATAGGGTCTTCCTCGTTTCGGATCTTGCTTATTGCAGGACAGTGAAAAGGGTGCTTGCAAAAATGGGGCGGTGATTTGAGCACATTGTGGCCAGTTTGGCAAGAGATACTGTCTGTCAATGCCTGCAGAGCTACCCCGGTAGAGATGCGGCATTGTGTCTCACGCGCGCTGGTGCCGTGCTGTTTATCATTCACGGGTGTTGAAGTTCAGATATTTCCGCCCCGGAGAAAAAAGTGGCATGAAAGAGCAAATATTAACCGGCTGTGCACGCGCTGCTGTTTTTGGTCTTGCAGGGTTGCCTGCATTGGTATCCGCTCAGGCTGCTGAAGAAAGTGTGTTCATTCGGGTAACGGAAGGGCGCGTGACAGGCAACCCTGAAGCGGTGCTGGCCAGTGAGCCGGTCAGCCGGCTGGCGTCTGATCCTTCGGTCTCCCTGTCCCGGATGGGCGGTCGTGGCCTTGAGCCTGTGGTACGCGGGCAAAGTCAGGAAAGAGTGGACGTATTACTGGATGGTATCCGTGTGGAGGGCGCTTGCCCCAACCGGATGGATCCACCAACCAGCCGTTTGAGCAGTGCGTTGGTGCCAGCTCTGGAAGTCAGAACCAATAACCGCACCCTGCGCTGGGGGCCCATTGCAGGTGGGCAGGTGATTGCCACCACAGCTGATCCGCAATTCAACGGTAATGCAACCACTGGCCAGGTGACGATGAGTGGATCCGATAACGGTAACGGTAAACTGGTGAATGCTGCGGCGGCTGTCGGAAGTGAGGCGGCCTGGTTAAGGTTATCTGGCGGCTATGACGAAGCTAACGATTATGAAGACGGCGACGGTAATAAAGTGCGCAGCGCCTATGAAAATGCGGAAGGCCGTGTTGACGCTGCCTGGACGGCGGAGAACGGGCTTTTCATCAAAGGCATGATCAGTCGCCAGGAAGAAAGTGATGTCAAATACGCCGGTTCTGGTATGGACGCACCACAAACCGACACGGATATTTACCGCATGGAGATTGGCTCTCCGGTGGCCAGGGGCGAGTGGAGCCTGCTGGCCTGGCAGGCGGATGTGGATCACATTATGGACAACTTCAGCCTGCGCCCGGCAGGCATGATGAAAATGCAGACAGATTCCATTACCGAAACCCGTGGCCTGCGTTTTACGCTCGATCAGAGCCCAAACAGTTCAACGGATTGGGCCATAGGTGCCGATGTGGAGACCAACGACTGGGATGCCACATTATTCAACGTCACCAACCCTATGCCAATGGCCGTTTCACTCATGTGGCCAGGTGTGGAACGTGAGCGTGCCGGGTTTTTTGCCGAGGTTTTCCGGCGCCTGGGTCGCGACGTAAAAGTTGGAGCTGGCCTGCGGTATGACCGTGTGGAAATGGACGCCACCAAGGCAGGTGAAGCCGCGAGCATGAGCATGACCCCGGCCATGCTTTATCGGAGTGCGTACGGGAGCACAGATGTAGAAACAGAAGATAACAATATCAGCGGATTTGTCACCGGTGAGTGGCGCCTGCCGCAGAATAAGGCGCTGACGTTCACAGCCAGCCGCAGCGTGCGCAGCCCGGCGGTCACTGAGCGCTACCTGGCACGGAACACCATGAATGATAGCTGGATTGGTAACCCCGGTCTGGAGACCGAAAAACACCACAAGTTGGAGCTTGCCCTGAGTGGTAGTAGGGATCAGTGGAGCTGGAAGCCGACGGTCTGGGTCGATCAGGTGGATGATTTTGTGCTGCGCTATAAAGAAACACCGACGGATACTCGCCACAAGAATATTGACGCGCGGCTGCTGGGTGTTGAGGTGAAGATCGGCTGGACAGATGGCACATGGAACAGCAGCAGTGCGCTGGCCACTGTTCGTGGCGAGAACCGTGATGATGACAAGGCGCTGCCGCAGATTCCTCCTGTGCAGTTTGTACAGACACTGGGCTGGCAGCGCCGCGGCCACCAGGTTGAGGCAGAGTGGCAGCTGGCCCGCCGCCAGGACCGGATTGATCCACAATCCGGGCTCGATGCAGGGACTTCACCTGGATATGGTGTGTTCAACCTGTCTGGCAGCCACCCGCTGATGGAATACTTCACCTTCAGCTGGGCACTGGAAAACCTGTTTGATAATACCTGGGCGCCCCATGTGAGCCGCAGAAATACGGATCCGTTTAATGCAGATGCGGTGCGCGTCAATGAGCCGGGGCGCATGCTGCGCGCGGCACTGACGGCCAGGTGGTAAGCAAACCCTGTAATAGCGGTTGCCCGCTTCTCATAGCCGGCGGGTAGCACTTTGCCCTGTGCAGGATTACATCCCTGCACAGGGTTTTTTTGTTTTCAGGGTGCTCGCGTTGGTCTGTCTTACACCAGGGTATATTGATAATCTGGTGTTATTAACTAATAACTGTTTTTCGGGGGTGACTGATGATGAAACCTAAGGCTGTGCTGGGTGCGCTCCTGCTCCTGGTTATTTTTTCGGAACCAGCATTGGCAACAGAGGCAGCAGTCACCCCGGAAACTGTGTCTGTTGAGCGCCTGGCATTACCGGAAACGCTGGTTCTTGATGGCCTGATCGAGGCAGTTCAGCAGAGCACCGTGTCCGCCCAGACCAGTGGCACAGTGCAGAAACTGCCGTTCGATGTAGATGATTCGGTAGCCGCAGGAGATCTGATTGTTCAGCTGGAAAGCAGTGAACAGCGCTCCCGGGTTAACCAGGCACAGGGTGGCCGGGATGAAGCGCAGGCCTCTCTTGACGATGCCCGGCAGCAGTTTGAACGGGTGAGCACGTTACATGAGCGTGCACTGGTTTCCCGGCAGGAGCTTGACCGTGCCCGGAATAACCTGGCGGGTGCCAGGGCGCGTCTTGAGCGTGCAGAAGCGGCTCTGGCAGAAGCCAGAGAGCAGCTGAGCTATACCCGGATAGTTGCACCCTATGGCGGCATACTGACTGAGCGCCACGTGGAACTTGGCGAGTCTGTCAGTCCGGGGCAGCCTTTGCTCAGTGGTCTGACCCTGGAGCAGCTTCGCGTTGTTGTGGATTTGCCGCAACAATACGCGGACCTTGCCCGGCGTGACCGTCAGGCGAAAGTTACCCTAGCCGATGGCCGGGTACTGCAAACGGGTGCGATGACGTTTTACCCGTACGCCGACCCTGCCACCCATACCTTCCGGTTACGAATGCGCCTCAATGAACCAAACGGATCCTTGTTTCCGGGCATGTTGGTGAAAGTCGACATTCCGGTTGCCTGGCGGGAGGCACTCTGGATACCAGAAGGCAGTCTGGTGCAGCGCAGTGAGCTGAGGGCGGTGTTTGTGCTGGATGACAACGGCCAGCCACGACTGCGCCAGGTGCGTACCGGAACGCATCAGGACGGCCGGCTGGAAGTGCTGGCTGGCCTGAACGAGGGCGAAAAAGTGGTTCTTTACCCGGGCAAACTGGTCGGTTCAGAACGCCTGAACCTTTCAGCTGCCTCAGAAGCGGATGGTCATTCGGATGAGGAGGCAGGGAATTGAGTCGTAAACTGCCTCCGGTCGGCCCCTCTGGTGCTATTGCCCGGGTTTTTCAGGATAATCATTTAACGCCTCTGTTGGCTCTGCTGGCCATTATTCTTGGTGTGCTTGCCGTGGTTGTAACACCGAAAGAAGAAGAGCCACAGATCGACGTGACCATGGCGGATATCATGGTGGCCTTTCCCGGAGCCAGTACCCAGGAAGTGGAAAGCGCTATTAGCACCCCGGCTGAGCAGGTGATGAGTGAGATTTCCGGGGTTGAGCACGTATTTTCTGTATCCCGTCAGGGGCAGGCGGTGATTACCGTGCAGTTTGAAGTCGGCATTCCGCGGCAGGAAGCGCTTGTGCGACTTTATAACCAGGTGTATTCCAATCAGGATTGGCTGCCCCGGGATCTTGGCGCTACGCAACCGGTCGTCAAGCCCAAGGGCATTGATGATGTGCCGGTTATGACACTGACTTTATATGATCCGGTTAACGGGCATACCGGAGAAGAGCTGACCCGGTTGGCCCATATGCTTGAGGTGGCACTTAAACGGGTGCCCGGAACCCGGGATGTTTACACCGTGGGTGGTATTCCGGATCGGGTGGATATTCAGTTTGACCCGGCTCTGCTGGCAGGATTCAACCTGACCCTGAGTGATATTCGTGATGCCCTGAAAGCGGCAAATGCAAGCAGTCAGGAAGTCCGCGTTACTCGCGATAACCTCTCTATCCCGGTTCAGGCGGGAACGTTGCTGGAAAGCGTCGAAGATGTTCGCCAGCTGGTTGTAGGCATGCAGAACGGCGCGGCCGTTTATCTGGATGATGTGGCCCGGGTCCGCCGCGGCGGCACGGCACCCGACCAGAGTGTAATGACGGGTTTCGGGCCAGCGGCAAAGGCAGAAGGCGCCGGCAGGCCCGGAGAAGTGTTTCCGGCGGTGACGCTGGCCGTGGCGAAAAAGTCCGGACAAAACGCTGTGGATATTACCACAGCAATTGCGGAGCGGCTGGAGCAGATTCGCAACCGTGCTCTGCCGGAAGGTATAGAGGTGATCGTGACCCGGGATTACGGCGACACAGCCTCTGCCAAGGCCCGCAAGCTTATTACCGACCTGATATCCGCCACACTGAGCGTTGTGTTGCTGGTGCTGTTGGCAATGGGGTGGCGCCAGGCCCTGATTGTCGGCATCGCCGTATTGATAACACTGCTGCTGACACTGGTGTTCTCATGGGCCTGGGGCTTTACATTAAACCGGGTATCGCTTTTCGCATTGATTTTCTCCATCGGCATTCTGGTGGATGACGGCATTGTGATTACCGAGAACATCAACCGCCGGATTCGTACTTCCAGCCACGCTTTGAAAGACATTATTCCGGTTGCTGTAGATGAAGTAGGTACCCCTACGATCATGGCCAGCCTTACAATAATGGCGGCTCTGCTACCCATGGCTTTTGTAACCGGCCTTATGGGTCCCTACATGAGCCCGATACCCATCAACGCCTCCGCTGGCATGGTGTGGTCCCAGATCGTTGCCTTTGTCGTTGCGCCCTGGCTGGCATTCCGGCTGCTGAAGCGAAGAAAGGGTGAAGCGGCCACTGAGTCAGACGAAGCAGGCAGCTCTGCAGATGGCGTCGGCTCCATACCGCTGAAAATTTTCGGGAGCATCATTACGCCATTTTTAGGCGATCACCGCTGGCGTCGCCGCGTGCTTGCGCTGGGTGTACTCCTGCTGACGCTGGCAGCCGCCTCTTTGCCGGTGTTTCAGGCAGTTATCATGAAAATGCTGCCTTTTGATAATAAATCGGAAATGCAGGTTGTAGTGGATATGCCGGAGCGGGCACCGGTTGAGCAGACTCAGCGGGTGCTGATGGAAATGGGGCATTATCTGGAAAGCGTTGAAGAGGTAACCAGCTGGCAGACCTATGCCGGTACTGCTGCGCCTATAAACTTCAATGGCCTGGTGCGCCAGTATTACCTGCGCAGTGATCCGTATCAGGGCGATATCCAGATCAATCTCAGCAGTGAAGAAAACAGATCCCGGCCATCCCACGACATAGCTCAGGCATTACGGGCTCCGCTGACTGCCATCGGTAATCGTTACGATGCCAGCGTTAAAATTGTCGAAGTGCCGCCCGGGCCGCCGGTATTGTCACCTGTGGTGGCGGAAATTTACGGTGCAGATGCAGAGCAGCGAGCCAGCCTGGCGCGCTCGGTCGCGGCCGGGATGGCTGAGGTGCAGGGGCTGGTGGACATTGATACCACGCTGGAAGCGCCTACCCGGCAATGGGAAATTGAAGTGGATCGCGCCCGGGCAGCTCGCTTTGGCGTCTCTCAGGCCCAGGTTGTAGACGCTTTACAGATGGCGCTCGGGGGCATGAATGTCAGCTTTCTGCACGATGATCACGCTAAATACCCGGTGCCTATCCGGGTCACGCTTGATGATGCAGGCAAGGCTCAGCCATCGGTACTTATGTCTTTGAAGGTGCGCAGCCGCAACGGTAATCTGGTCTCTCTGGCCAGTATTGCCCGGGTACGTGAAGCGGACTGGATGGGGGCCATTTACCACAAGAACCTGCTGCCGGTGACTTACGTAACCGCTGATATGGCGGGTGAGGTGGATTCGCCCCTGTACGGCATGTTCGCCATGGTTTCACGCCTGAAGCAACAGGAAAGCGCGCCGGAGCAGTACTTTATTGATCAGCCGCCGGTACCCGAGAAAGGTACACTCAAATGGGACGGCGAGTGGCAGATTACCTATGAGACTTTCCGCGACATGGGCGCCGCCTACAGTGTGGGAGTCTTCATGATATTTGTATTGCTGGTGGCGCAGTTCCGCTCATACATCCTGCCATTGGTCATTATGGCACCTATTCCGTTGACCCTGATTGGTATTATGCCCGGGCATGCGCTGCTTGGCCGGGAGTTTACCGCGACCAGCATGATTGGCATGATTGCTCTGGCAGGCATTATCGTGCGTAACTCCATTTTGCTGGTGGTTTTTATCCGACAGCTTCTGGAAGAGGGTGTTGAGCTGGACCGTGCGGTGGTTCTGGCGGCTGCTGTGCGTATCAAGCCGATAGCTCTGACGGCTGTGTCGGCAATGGTAGGCGCTTACTTTATTCTGGACGACCCGATCTTCAACGGCCTTGCCATCTCGCTGGTGTTCGGGCTAGCTCTCTCTACACTGCTGACTGTTGTAGTGGTGCCATTGCTGTATTACTCGCTTGCCCGGCGGAAATGGGTCTAGTATCACCAGTACCAAAAGGAGGGCGCATAAGTGACAGATTCACTACTGGCTGTGCGTGGCCTGAGCAAGCATTTTATCAGTGGCAATGAGACGGTTCCGGTAATTGAGAAGCTGTCGTTTACGCTCGGACAGGGCCAGTCACTGGCACTGACTGGCCGTTCCGGCTCCGGGAAAAGCACGCTGCTGAATCTGCTGTGTGGTCTTGAGTGGCCGGATACCGGCACCATTGTTATGCAGGAGCAGGTGTTTGATGCTGGCCGCGCGCGAGGGCGAGGCACCACCGAGGCCTGGTCGGCCTTGCGCCGGCAACATATTGGTGTGGTATTTCAGGAAGCGAACCTGATGCCCGCCCTGTCGCTGCTGGACAATGTGCGGTTCCGGGCCCGGCTTGCAGGCCGGGACCCGAAAAACAGCGAAGACTGGCTTACGCGCCTGGATATAAGTGAGCTGGCCGGGCGTTATCCGGACCAGGTATCCGGGGGCCAGCGTCAGCGTGCGGCGCTGGCAATGGTGTTTGCCATGGAACCGGCGTTGATTCTGGCAGACGAACCTACCGGGAGTCTTGATCGCCACACATCCGATGAGGTTATCCGGGAGCTGTTCAGTCTTCAGGTCCGCTATGGCTGCAGTCTGGTTCTGGCAACTCACGATGCCGAGCTGGCGGACAGCTGCCAGCACCACCTGGATCTTGGCCACCTGAGTGGCGTATGACGGGTATCCGGTCACTTTATCAGCGCTTCTGCCGTACGTTGTTATTGCCCTGGGCCTTACTCAGTCATTACCGTCGGCATCCCTGGCAGCTGGCTGCGCTGGCCGTCATGATCCTTGTTGCCACCATGTTGTGGACCGGAGTAAGCCACCTGACCAGTCAGGCCCGGGCAAGCCTGGATCAGAGTGAGCAGGCCGTCGCGGAGCGGCAACAGGTGGTCCGGCATGATGGTCAGGCGCTGCGAACAGACGATTTTGTGTCACTGCGCCTGGCGGGCGTGTGTGTTATGCCCTGGCTGGAGGTTACGCCGGAAGCCGGAAACCGCCTGATTGGGATAGACCCACTGGCCGCCCGCTGTTTTGGTGACGGGGCCGAAGCGCCGGGCAGCTGGGAGCAGCCTCTGGATGGCAGACCCTTTGTGGATATTCACGCTGCCGCCACTACTGACGGAATCAGGGAAAGCCAGCTATCTCTGCTGGTGTCCGACACCACCCGGGCGGAAGCTCTTCCCCCGGCTTACCAGTTGCGACGTTTTTCCGCAGGTCCGGATACCGGCGAACTGGGAGACAGTTTTCTGCTCAATCTCGAAGCCCTGGGCATACTGGTGTTACTGATCGCAGCGCTGCTATTGCGGAGTGTGTACCTGCTGGGTCTGACGCAGCGCCGGAACAGTTTTGCCTTGTTGCACCGTTTTGGTGTGTCGCCGGATCGGGTCCAGCGTTGGCTAATGCTCGAGACGTTTGTGCTGGCGCTGATATGCGTTGTGCCTGGCGTCTGGCTGGGGCGCTGGCTGGCTGCGGGACTGGGCAGTGGTTTCGGAGAAGCCCTGGACAACCTGTTTGATATTCCTCTTTATGCCGGCCAGGGTCAGAGTTGGTTAACGCCGGCCTTGGTTATGCTGGCGGTGGTGAAGGTCGCCTCTCTGGGGGATTGGCTATGGCTCAGATTTCGCCAGCGCCTTTTTGTCCCGGCACCTGTATGGGCGGGTGTGGCAGCGATGCTGTTGCTGGCGGGCCTGGTTCTGGCGTGGCTGGGTCCGTCCCTGTTCTGGGTATTTGCAGCCGTTGCTCTGGTGTTTGCCGGGGTTGGCTGGCTGACTCCGGTGGCCGTTGCGCGTCTTGCGCACTGGCAGGCGTTTCGCTCAGAGGCGCCTCTCGTGCGGTGGCGATACCGGGAGCTTGCGGTTCTGGTCCGGCGCCTGACCCTACCGCTGGTCGCCCTGCAGTTTGCTTTAGCCATGGTGCTGGCGGTTCAGGCGCTGGTCACCACATTTGAAGACACCTTTGATCACTGGCTGGAGCAACGGCTCGCAGCTGCCTATTACATTGATGTGCCTGCAGGCAGCGACAGCGATGAAGTTGCCAACTGGCTTGCAGGCCAGCAAACAGAGACGCCCGGCATGGAGTGGCATCGGGTTGTTCGTGGCCACGCGGATTTTGTCGACGCTGGCAAGGCGGATGGTCAGCAAGTCGACGTATATGCGCTCGCCCCGGTCAGTTCACTGGTTCGCGGGTGGGAGTTTCTGGAGGCAACAGCACGGCCCTGGGAACACCTGGCTGCCGGTGAGGGGGCGCTGATTAATGAGCAGCTGGCGCGCCGGGAAGAGGTCGGGGCGGGCCGCACCATACAGCTGGACTTTGGCGGGCAGTCCTTAACCCTGCCGGTGGTGGGTGTTTATCCGGACTATGGTCGCCCAGTGGGCGAGGTCCTGCTGAATGCTGACAGCTTGCCCGACCAATTCACCCCCCGTTCAGAAAGTTACGCCATAACGCCGGGGGTGCCCGGCATCGGCCCGGTGGTCGAGGCATTTCATCAGATCTGGGGTGTACAGAGCTTACCCATGCGCGACAGTGATACGGTCCGGGAGCTGGCTACTGGTGTGTTTGACCAGACATTTGCACTCACACGTGCAATGACGCTGCTGACCCTGGTGCTGGCAGCATCGTCCTTGCTGATGATGGGATGGGTGTTTTTCTCTGCCCGGGCCTGGTATTTCCGGCTGCTTGAGGTTTGGGGAATGCCAAAACCTCAGGTTGCAGCTCAACTGGTACGGTTATCGCTGATGCTGACAGGTGGTATTGCCGTGCTGGCACTGCCTTTGGGTATCTGGTTGACCTGGGTGTTGGTACACCGGATTAACCCTCTGGCGTTTGGCTGGTCGTTACCCATGGCGGTGTACCCGGTATTCTGGCTTGAGCTTGGCCTTCTCAGCCTGATTATCGGGCTAAGTATTGCTGTACTTATGCGCCGGCAGCTTGGCCGGCCAGGCGTTGCCCCTGTGTCTGCCAACACTCTGGCTGGAGGTGAGCGATGATCCGGTACATGGGTTTCATACTGCTTTCAGGCCTGCTCGCAGGCTGCTCCGGCGATGCCGGAGATGACGGTTTTGCCGGTCTGGCGGGACTTGAGCGAGGGGGTGGAGCAAACGCTTCCGCCGAAGTGGACTATTTGCAGCCGGGCCCGGAAACGTCGTTGAATTTTCCTGAGGATTTCGGTCCACACCCCCAGCACCGCATTGAATGGTGGTACCTCACGGCAAACCTGAAAACCGAGTCGGGAGAGCCCCTAGGATTACAGTGGACACAATTCCGTCAGGCGCTTCAGCCCAGAGCCAAAGCCGAATCTGCCCCTGCGGCCGCAGACTGGCCACTGCAGGCTGCCTGGATGGCGCACGCAGCCGTGAGCTGGAGAGGAAGCCATCACTTTGCCGAAAAGCTGGCCCGTGGCGATATAGGACATGCAGGTGCCACGGCCGTTCCGTTTCAGGTGTGGCTGGATAACTGGCGCCTGAGCGGACAACCCGACAGCAACCTTTGGCGGCTTCAGGTCAGCGATGATGATTTGAGCTACGACCTGACCCTGCGGATCAAAGGCGCGCCCATAGGCCATGGGGAGCAGGGGTTCAGTGCCAAGTCTGCCGGTGGCGAAGGCTCGATGTACTTCAGCCTGGTCGATATCGCCATTACCGGTGAGGTAACAATGAATAATGAAACCCTGGCCGTCAGCGGCAAAGGCTGGTTTGACCGGGAGTGGAGCAGCCAGCTGTTGAAAACCGGGCAGAAGGGCTGGGACTGGTTTGCGCTGCACCTGGACAGTGGCGATAAACTGATGGCGTTTCGTCTGCGGGATGACAGCGGCAGCTTCCGGTCTGGTACCTGGATTCCGGCAGAAGGCACTCCGGCGCCTTTAACGGCAGACAAGCTGAATCTGAAAATGCTGGAAACACGGGAGGGTGTACCTGTGCGCTGGCAGCTACGGGTCCCTGCGTATCAGGTCAACCTGGAGTTGCTGGCACCCCCGGGTAATTACACCAACCCGGGGCTATACCCGTACTGGGAGAGTGCTGTCGACATTTCCGGCAGTCATCAGGGTGTCGGCTATATGGAACTGACCGGCTACAGTGACTGAGCGGTTTGTCTCTTCGACTCTTCCAGTTCTTTCCAGGCCGCATACCGGTGCAGGTCGGATTCAACCCATTTCAGACACAGGGCAACCACACCGGCATCGTCCAGAAAACCCACGCCAATAATCAGGTCGGGGATTAAATCCAGAGGGTTCATTACATAAATAAGTGTGCCCGCCACGGCGGCAATGCTTTTCCAGGGGATGTCCCTGTAGCTGCCATTCCAGTAATCCCGGAGCATGGAGAACATCAGCTTTATATCGGCACTGAAGCGTTTCAGTTTGCCGCTGCCTTTGACCTTGTCCTCAATAGCCTGTTGCCGTTCCAGCAGTGTTTTCAGGTCGGCAGGGCTTACTCTGGCTGCTTCAGCGCTTAACTGTTTCCGGGCATACTTTTGGCTGAAAAAGGCCATAAACCAGTGTCCTCTCTTGATGAAACAGGTCAGGCGGCAGGCAGGCCGGCGCTGTTGTTCAATGATACAGTAACGATTATAAGGCCTGTAACGCCTTTGCCAAAACGAATCAGAGGAGATTCAGAATGATTAAATCCCGTGCTGCCGTAGCTTTTGAAGCCAACAAACCGCTGGAAATCGTTGAGGTTGATGTCGCACCGCCCCAGAAGGGTGAAGTTTTGGTTCGCATTGTGGCAACGGGCGTCTGCCATACAGACGCCTACACCCTGTCCGGTGCCGATCCGGAAGGCCTTTTCCCAACCATTCTCGGGCATGAAGGGGGCGGCATTGTTGAAGCCCTGGGTGAAGGTGTCACCGGCCTTGAGGTCGGGGATCACGTCATTCCACTGTATACCGCTGAATGTGGCAAGTGTAAATTCTGTACCTCCGGAAAGACCAACCTGTGCGGCTCTGTGCGTGAAACCCAGGGTAAGGGTGTGATGCCGGATGGCACATCACGGTTTTCATACAAAGGCGAGCCGCTGTACCACTACATGGGGTGTTCCACCTTCTCTGAATACACGGTTCTGCCCGAAGTTTCTCTGGCAAAAATCCCGAAAGAAGCACCCCTGGATAAAGTGTGCCTGTTGGGCTGTGGCGTCACCACGGGTATTGGCGCCGTCCTGAACACTGCTAAAGTCGAAGAAGGCGCAACCGTTGCTATCTTTGGCCTGGGTGGTATCGGGCTGGCCGCGATCATTGGCGCCAAAATGGCCAAGGCCGGCCGTATCATTGCCATCGACATAAACCCGGGTAAATTCGAGATTGCCGAGCAGCTGGGTGCCACCGACGTAGTTAACCCGAACGACTATGATAAGCCGATTCAGGAAGTTATTGTCGACATGACCGACGGCGGTGTGGATTACTCGTTCGAGTGTGTGGGCAACGTTCAGCTTATGCGTTCAGCACTGGAGTGCTGCCACAAGGGCTGGGGTGAATCCATCATTATCGGGGTTGCAGGTGCTGGCGAAGAAATCAGCACACGTCCATTCCAGCTGGTGACCGGTCGGGTCTGGAAAGGCTCTGCGTTCGGCGGTGTGAAAGGCCGTACAGAGTTGCCGGGTTATGTGGAAAAAGCCGAGAAGGGTGAGATTCCGCTGGATGTGTTCATTACCCACGAAATGAAGCTGGAAGACATCAACGAGGCGTTTGATCTGATGGATGAGGGTAAGAGCATTCGGTCTGTGGTGCACTACTGAGGTTGTTGGCACAATTTCAAACCCTGCAGGGGCACAGGTTCCACCGCGTCCCTGCAGGCATCTATCAGAAAAAGATCCAGTAAATCAGTAGCAGATACAGAATGTATTGCACTGCATAATACAGCGTGCGGTTAAAGCGTTTCAGCTTCTTACCCTGGTTGCGTACTTTTTGCACGCTGGCAAACATGCGATTGAGCAGGCCTACCTTGTCGCCCTCGATGTTTTTTGTTGCTGATGCTGCCAGTACTATCTTTGAAAACAGCTGATTAAACCAGTCGACTGGAGCAAAGGTGACTGGACGACGGATATCAAGAAACAAAATGATGCGATTGCTGTCGGTATTATTGGCGGCATAATGCAGATAGGTCTCATCAAACATTACAGCCTCGCCGTCGCGCCAGGCATACTTCTGGCCATCTACATTGATATAACAGTTGTCAGAGTTGGGCGTCACCAGTCCCAGATGGTAACGCAACGAACCTGCATAAGGGTCGCGATGCCTGACCAGTTTGGCACCGGGCGGCAGCATGGTAAACATGGCCCCTTTTACATCCGGTACCTCATTGATCAATTCCACCGTTCGTGGGCAAAGTAGGTTTGCCGAGGGCAGACTGGCGCCATACCATTTTAGATAAAAGCGCTTCCAACCGGTTTTGAAGAACGAGTTGAAGCCCAGGTCGTCCAGCTCGTCAGATGCTTTGATGTGAGTCTGAGCATTCAGGCTGACAGCTTCATCGCGTATCTCCTCCCAATGATCCTCAAACACTTTTAGCTGGGAAAACTGACGAGTATTGATAAACGGTTTATTGCCAACATCGGAGAAGAGATAAAACAGACAATTAACTGGTGCAAGCAGGTTGGAGTGATCCGTGATCTTGCGCGTTAGCCGTTCATGGTGGAGTTCGCCACGATTTTGAACGTAAACGGCACACACGATAAAAATTAAAAGTACGACGGGCCCCATAGCGGGATGTTCCTCCAATGTCTGGCTAATGATTTGCCGCTGATGGCGCTATTAAAATAGGAGGCGAAGTATATGGAAGGCGTTAGGGTGATTCAAATACAGAAATGCCGCCATGGTCGTCAGAAATACGGGAAAGAGTTTCCTCGGCCAGATAAGAAAGCCCGGCCGAGGTAGCAGGAGCGCTGGTTAGTCTTGTTGCAAGGCCTGCAGAACGGCTTTAGCTGTACCTTCTGATGATGCGGGGTTCTGACCGGTTATCAGCCTGCCATCCACCACAATATGAGGTTCCCAGTCGTTGCCCTTTGAGTAAGTGGCAGTGTTGTCCTTTAGCATGTCCTCAAGCAGGAAAGGGACGATCTGTGTAAGGCCGGCAGCTTCCTCCTCACTGTTACTGAAGCCGGTGACTTCGCGGCCACCAACCAGGTTCTGACCTGGTTTGATTTCAACATTTTTGAAAACAGCGGGTGCGTGACACACGGCACCAATCACCTTGTCTTGCTCGTAAGCGGCTTTGATCAGCGCCATGGATGTGTCGTTGTTAACCAGATCCCACAGCGGTCCGTGGCCACCCGGATAGAACACGGCATCAAATTCATTCATATCAACATCCGCCAGTTTTTTAGTGCTGGCGAGTGCTTCCCGGGCGTGGGCGTCTGACTCAAAACGGCGCGTGGTCTCTGTCAGAGCCTCGTTGGCCTCGCTGTTCGGATCAACCGGAGGCTGGCCACCCTTAGGCGAGGCAATGGTTATATTCGCCCCGGCATCGAGGAACACATAGTAAGGTGCAGTAAACTCTTCCAGCCAGAAGCCGGTTTTTTGTCCGGTATCGCCCATTTGGTCGTGGGAAGTAAGAACCATCAGGATCTTCATAGTGCCTGTCCTTCTGTCGTTGGGAAATGAGGGTCACCTGTTTTTACCAGACCTGTTATTCTCTCTGGTGCTGTTTGCGCATTAATTCAACCTCACAGGGAGTTTTTCCGACATGACAATCTGGACCCGTAAACCGGATCTTGAGAACCTGGCCAAAGCCAGTGAGAATACGGCCGTTAACCATTTGGGCATTGAGTACACTGAAATCGGTGATGATTACGTAACAGGTCGTATGCCGGTTGATGAACGCACGGTTCAGCCTTTTGGCATCCTCCATGGCGGTGCTTCTGTCGTTCTCGCAGAAACCCTGGGCAGTATGGCGGCAAACTGCTGCCTGAAAGATCCGGGCACAGTTGCTGTGGGGCTGGAAGTTAATGCGAACCACATCCGGCCGGCTACCAAGGGCTGGGTGTACGGAACAGCCAGGCCCATTCATATTGGCAGTGCCACCCAGGTGTGGGAAATCCGAGTTGAAAATGAGGAAGGTAAAACGACCTGCATCTCCCGCTTGACTATGGCCGTGACAAAGCGTCCATAGCTTTTGGCCGGGCCGGGGGGTAAAACCTGTCCGGCCCGGTTTCCGGACGTTTTAGAAGATTTATCCGAACGGTGGCAGTTCCCGCTTTGTTACTGGTTTGCCAGCTTCCTGCCAGGCGTCGAAGCCGCCTTCAATTGACTGGACGTGTTGATAGCCCATCTCCTGCAAGGCCTTCGCACTCAGTGCTGAGCGACCCGAGTTTTTGCAGTAAAGCACAATATTCATGCTCCGGTCTGCCAGAGCCGGATCGTTACTGAATTTGAATTCCAGCAGGCCGCGTGAAATATTAGTGGCCTGGGGAATGTGGCTCTGGCGATACTCGTCTCCATCACGAACATCCAGTAGCAGGTCCGCGGCCTGAATGGCACTCTCAGCCTTTTCCAGCGGGACTTCCTGAATATGCTGCTTCGCATCGGCAACAAAATCCTGGACTGTTTTCATGTGTGATGCTCCGTTGTTTATGGATGTTTGCCCAGATTAAGCCATATTGCCCGGGCGCGTCACCTGCCAGGTGCGCCACGTTTAACTCACCGCGTAAGAAGGAAGCTTGTAAATGGCCCAGCAGGAAGCCCGTAAGGGCGTTATGTATGGCTTGTCCGCCTATATTATGTGGGGCTGCTTCCCGTTGTATTTTGCCTTGTTTGACGGGGTGCCGGCCTGGGAAGTGTTGATTCACCGGGTGCTCTGGTCAAGTGTTTTTCTGGCGATTGTTATAACGTTTCTTAAGCGCTGGCAGCCGGTGAAAATGGCTCTGGCGCATCCGGAAAAGCTGGGATTTGTGTTGGGGTGTGCGGTGCTGATTGCGGTGAACTGGGGTGTTTATATTTACGCCGTGGAAAGCCGGCAGGTGCTTCAGGCCAGCCTGGGCTATTTCCTGACGCCTTTGGTAAACGTGGGTCTGGGAATGCTGGTTCTGAAAGAGACGATCAGCCGGTTGCAGATAGTTGCGGTAACACTGGCTACCATCGCCATTCTTTACCAGTTATTTTTGCTGGGTGTTGTGCCCTGGATAACCCTGGTACTGGCATTCAGTTTTGGAACCTACGGATTGCTCCGCAAAAAGGTGGCTCTGGACGGCCTTTCCGGTTTATTTGTAGAAACGCTGCTTTTGTTCCCGGTGGGCATGCTTGCACTGGCAGCGTTAAGCTATGCCGGCCTTTCTCATTTCACAGAAAACACAGCCACCATGCTCTTGCTGATTTCTTCCGGCATTGTCACGGCGATTCCTCTGCTGGCGTTTGCAGGGGCTGCCCGCAGACTGCGTCTGTCGACTGTGGGGTTTCTTATGTATATCAACCCGACGATCCAGTTCCTGATTGCGCTGCTGGTGTTCAGTGAGCCTCTGAGCCCGGAAAAACTGACGAGCTTCATCATGATATGGACCGCTCTGGCGATTTATTCATGGTCAGCCTGGAATGGTCGCAGTAAGACAGCGGCACAATAAGACTTATTCTACCGTTGTAAGGTACTGCTCAAGCTCCTCTGCCAGCCAGCCCACAACCGCACCGCCCTGTGCCTGTTCAGATTCCAGAGCGCTGAACACCTTCCACCAGCGAGCGCTGCGATGGTGGACAATGCTGAGTTTCTCCTGTTCCAGGGCCTCTGCAATTAGCGGTAATGGCAGGTCAGCCCAGCCGGCGCCATCAATCACTGCATCCCGGATCAGTTCATAGAGGGTGAAGGCCAGGTAATTGGCCGTTTCCGGGGACTCGGCTTCCAGCCGGTCGTTCTGCAAAAAAGCCAGTGTGACTTCTGTATAGCCGATGAGGTCGTCCTGAGTTACCCGTTTCAACTGGCTCAGAGGGTGATCCGGCGCAGCAACAGTGAGCATGCGCACATCCGCAAGTTCACGAAACCAGTGATAGCCTTCGCTCAGGGGTTCCGGCATCAGGCCATAAGCGACATCGACCGATTGGTTCCGGACCAGCGTTGGAAGCTCGCGGGGTGTGCCCAGGTACACGGAGAGGCTGGTTTGCGGGAACCGGATTTTAAGCCGGCGCAGTAGATCTCGCCACACAGGTTCTGGAATGGAATCATCCCGGGCGATCCGAAGTACAGATTCAGCGCCGCTGAGGTGGTGCTGGCATCGGGCAAAAATCTGCCCTGCTACCTGATCAAAGCGCCGGCAATCAGTCACAATGGCATGGCCGATGGTCGTCAGCTGAAGCTGATTGCCGCTGCGTTCAAACAACGCGACGCCTAGCTGATCTTCCAGTGCTGCCAGAGCGGTACTGATGGTTGTCCGGCTTCTTCCCAGCTCCCGTGCGGCGGCAGCAATCGTGCCATGGCGCACCACCGCCAGGAACACCCGGATCTGTGACGTTTTCATAAAAGACCTCCTCTGGTGACGGGTTTTCCGTCGCTCACCGACTCGTCCTGCTCAGTATACAGCGATAATATGCCGGTAATTCACGGGGGTTTAAAATGTTCAAGTTGATAGCGCGGGAAAATATGGCGCTGGGTGTGTCTGCGGTTGCTGCCGCTCTGTTCGCTGTCGCTGGGATAACCTGGGGGTTGTGGATTGATTCACTGGTTATTCTGTTTGACGGTGCGTATTCACTGGTAAGCCTGTTGTTATCGCTATTGTCACTGTACGCGGCGAGGATTGTCCGGCGCCCGGCGAACGAGAAATACCCGCTTGGTCGTGGCGCGGTTCAGCCTCTGGTGATTGCCGTTAAAGGGATGGTGATTACTCTGGTGTGTGTGCTGTCTCTGGCGTCTGCCGTTGCAGCCGTGCTTGAGGGCGGCCGTGCGGTCAGTGCCGATAAAGCTCTGGTGTTTGCCGGTGTCAGTGTTCTGGGCTGTGCTCTGGTGTGGCTGTATCTGAAGTGGGCGGAGGGGCGTGAGCCCTCTGGCCTTGTGGTTGCAGAGCAGCGCCAGTGGTTTATGGACTCTGTTCTTAGCGCTGCGGTTTTGCTGGGGTTTGGAGTGGCCTGGGGAATGGAACAGAGCACCTGGTCTGGCTGGGCTGTTTATGCCGACCCGGCCATGATGATTGCCATTTCCGTTTACTTCATAGTTGTACCGGTAAAAATGACCGTTGGCGCGGTGCGCGAGTTGATGCTTGCGGCCCCTTCGGCGGAGGTCACAGAGGAGGTTCATCGGGCCTTGCACGCAGTAGGGCTTGTGCCGGAGCAGGTGAGGATGGTCAAGCTGGGCCCGGATCTGATGATGGAAGTGAGCCTGCCGGCTGACTGGACTGGAGGTACCCAGCGTCTGAAATGGCGCCTTTTAAGGCAGCTTACTGGCCTGCCCGTGCGGCCGGCGATTTTCATTCGCAGCCTGGTCGGTTAACTTGGGCGGCATGAAACAGCCAATTATTGCTTACCATAAAGACGAAGAAGACCACTGGGTAGCCCGGCTTGCCTGTGGTCACAATCAGCATGTACGCCACACTCCACCCTGGGTTAACCGACCCTGGGTAACAACGGAAGCCGGGAGACGCTCCATGCTGGGGTTTGAGCTTGATTGCGTTAAGTGTGATGAGGGGGCGCCTGTTGACTAACGGCGTGCCGCACATGAATTTGTGTTCAAGATATCAGGCGGCCTGTCGATAAAGATAGAACACGAAACCAAAGAGCCCCCAAGGATCTGCAACAATGAATATTATAAATCGCCTGCGTATACGGACCCGGCTGCTATTAGCGGTTTTGATCCCTGTGTTGGTAACGGCCGTCATCGTTTCCTGGGTTTCTGTAGCGCAGATAAAAGCAGGCGGGGAAGCCGAGCTGGAACGCCTTGAATCAAGTCTTATGGAGTCCCGCAAAGATGGCCTCAAAAACCTGGTTGAAGCAGCGAAAGCTGTAGCGGTGGAGGCCAGGAATAATCCCGGACTGACAGAGCGCCAGGCCAAAAAGGCGGCTGCGGACAGGCTGCGGACCATCCGCTTTGAAGGAACTAACTATGTGTTTGCTTTCCACCGGTCAGGGGAGGCTGTTTCCTACTCGCCGGATCCATCTATCGAAGGCAAAAGCGCCGGACCTGAGTTCATCAGAGTATTGAGGCAACTGTTCCGTGCAGCAGAGTCGGATGGCTATTACGCCTATGACTGGCCCAATCCGGCCTCGGGCAATGAGGAGCCCAAAGTGAGTTATGCGACCGTTATACCGGAATGGGACTGGGTGATCTCTGCAGGTGTTTATGTAACCGACATACAGCAGCAGGTGGCTTCTGCTCGTACAAACATTGAAGAGAGCATCGCTGATACCCTCCGGTTTAGCATTCTGGTGACCCTTGTTGTGGTGGTCGCTTCAGTATTGATCGGCGTATTTGCCGGGCGAACAGTGACGCGCCCACTGGATAATGTCAGTAATATGATGCAGGAGATTGCTGATGGAGATGGTGACTTGCGTCAGCGCCTTCCGGAAGATGGCAATGATGAGCTATCAGAGCTTGGGCGTCGTTTTAATGGGTTTGTCATCAAAATACAGGAGACAATCCGTGAAGTGGGCTCAACGACAGACCAGGTTGCATCTGCAGCTGAAGAACTGAGTCGGGTAGCCAGTGATACCCATGCCTCAGTACAGGCACAAGGTACAGAAACCGATCAGATCGCTTCGGCCATCAACGAAATGGCGGCAACGGTTCAGCAGATTTCGGGCAACGCCAGCGAAGTGGAAGGGGCGGCTTCAGATGCTGATCGCATGGCTAAAGATGGTGGCCAGACCATTGCCAACGCACAGGGCGCGGTTAACCGGCTTTCTGATGAGATACAGGAAAGTGCCCACAGTATTAATGCACTTGCAGAGAAGTCCGATGATATCCAGAAAATTCTGGATGTTATTCATGCCGTGACAGAGCAAACGAATTTGCTGGCACTGAACGCTGCAATTGAAGCGGCTCGTGCCGGAGAACATGGACGGGGATTCTCAGTGGTGGCCGATGAGGTGCGCCAGTTAGCTCAGCGCAGTGCCGAGTCTGCGGACCAGATTCGTGAAATGATTGAAGGGTTTGTAAGCGAGTCCAGGCTGGCGGTTGATCGTATGAATAGCTCTCGTGAGGGGTCAACGGAGACTGTAGAGCGGATAAACCATGCAACTGATGCGCTGACAACCATAGAAACATCTGTTGGGCAGATACACGACCAGGTGGCCCAGATCGCAACAGCTGCGGAGCAGCAAAGCCAGGTGGCTGAAGAGATTAACCAGAACGTGGTGCGCATTGTTGATGCAGCCCAGCACAGCAATACCAGTGTTACTCAGACCAACGAGGCCAGCCAGGAACTGGCCAGGCTGGGCGAGAGCCTGCGGGGTCTGGTCGGTCAGTTCAAAGTGTGAGGGCGCAAGCGCCCTTACCCTTATTTTCAGGCCGCTGTTGGCGTTAAGCTGGCAGCAGGCTACTATTACGCACGTATAACAAAACAACCCGATACAAAAACCATAGATGGTGCGAACTATGACAACTCGCCTGTTCAGAATGGCTGCATTGACGCTGCTGTTTGCTATCAGCACGTCCGGCGTGGCGGCAGAAAAATATACGTTGCGGCTGGCACAGACCTGGGGCCCTAACGCGCCGGTTCTGGGTGAAACCACGGAAAATCTGGCGCAAATGGTTAAAGAGATGTCCGACGGCCGTCTGAGGATCCGTATCGACAGCTCCAATAAACACAAGGCGCCGTTTGGCATTTTCGACCTGGTACGTAACGGTCAGTACGATATGGGACATACCGCCTCTTATTACTACAAGGGCACCATCCCCAATGCCATGTACTTCACCACCATTCCCTTTGGCATGATTGCACCGGAAATGTACGCCTGGTTTTACCATGACGAAGGCATGGAGCTGATGCAGAAAGTGTATGAGCCTTTCGGTCTGTTGTCGTTTCCAGGAGGCAACACGGGCAACCAGATGGGTGGCTGGTTCAACAAGGAAATCAACTCGGTAGACGACCTTAAAGGCCTGAAAATACGTACCCCCGGATTCGCGGGCGAGGTCATGTCTGAACTGGGCGCTGCGGTGACCAACCTGCCCCCCGGGGAGCTGTATACAGCGCTGGAGCGTGGCACCGTTGATGCGGTGGAGTGGGTTGGTCCGGCCCTCGACTTCCCCATGGGTTTCCACCAGATTGCCAAATATTACTACTCAGGCTGGCAGGAGCCGGGAGCCGAGGTTCAGTTCCTGATTAATCAGAAGTCCTGGGAAGAGCTGCCTGAAGACCTGCAGGCAATCCTGCGCGTTGCCATGCGAACGGCGGCCTATGATATGTACATTCAGATTACCCACGAAAGCGGTGCGGCCTGGGATCGTATGAAAGAGAATTACCCGGACGTGACCCACAAGACGTTCCCGCCGGATGTAATCGATGCCATGCGTGACGCGACCAGCAAACTGTTGGCCGAGGCGGCTGAAGAAGATGATCTGGCTAAAGAAATCATCAACTCCCAGCATGACTATCTGAAACAGGTGCGTCAGTGGACCAATATTTCAGATAAAGCCTACCTGAACAGCATTGCGAACGATTGAGTCCCCGCTACTTGCACCCCGGCTATTGATTTAGCCGGGGTGCATCCATCGCAAAAAACCTTCAATATTATCGCGTAGAAACCCTGCATAACTCTTTTTATGCAGCGCGCTTTCTGAAAAAATACGCCGCTTACTCTTTGGGCAGAGCTGATGACTAAAGCACTCTTAACGCTGAGCGGGATCAGTAAGCAGTTTGATGGTAAAACCATACTGAATGAGCTCAGCCTTACGATTGGTGATGGTGAGTTTATTACGCTTCTGGGGCCGTCCGGCTGCGGGAAAACCACCTTGTTGCGGATGATGGCGGGTTTTGAGCACCCGGACCGGGGCTCGGTGACATTGTCCGGCACAGATATTACGCAGACCCCGCCGGAGAGGCGCCCGCTCAATACGGTGTTTCAGAACTATGCGCTGTTTCCTCACATGTCTGTGTTCGACAATGTAGCGTATGGCCTGAAGATGGAAAAGCGGCCCAAAACGGAAATACGCGAACGGGTTGAAGAAGCGCTTGCCATGGTGCAGCTCGAGGATTTTTCCGGACGTAAGCCGCATCAGCTTTCGGGTGGTCAGCAGCAGCGGGTTGCAATCGCCCGGGCCGTTGTCAAGCGACCAAAGATGCTTTTGCTGGATGAGCCTCTGTCTGCACTCGACTACAAACTGCGCCGCACCATGCAGGTAGAACTCAAGCGGCTGCAGCGGGAGTTGGGAATCACGTTTGTGTTTGTGACCCACGATCAGGAAGAGGCGTTGTCCATGTCGGACCGCATTGTTGTGCTCAAGGATGGGTATATTCAGCAGCTGGGCACACCCAGAGAAGTTTATGAGCGCCCGGCGAACGTATTTACGGCTCGTTTCATCGGGCAGACCAACTTTTTCCCGGGCCGGGTAACCAGGGTTGATGGCAAGCGTATCAGCGTGGATGTACTTGGCCTGAATCGGGAGCTGAATACGCCGTCTTTTCGTGTTTCAGTGAACCAGTTACTGCATGTTTTGCTGCGCCCGGAAGACATACGGGTGCTGGCGCCGGAGGATACTGAAGGTGTGCCTGGAAAAATTATCGAGCGTAACTATAAGGGCAGTACTCTGGATTCGGTAATTGAACTTGAAGATGGTCGGGAAGTAATGGCCAGTGAGTTCTTTGACGAGGACGATCCGGCTTTTGATTACAGTCTGGGCGAGCGTGTGCGGGTAAGCTGGGTTGATGGCTGGGAATGGTTACTGGCAGAAGAGAGCGATGAGCCCTTGACCGACGAAGAGGAGCTTGCGGCTGATGTTGCAGAGCATTAAGCAACAGCCCTTCCGGGCAGCTGTTCTGATGCTGGTATGGGGCTGGCTGCTGTTCCTTGTGCTTGCTCCCAACATGCTGGTGGTGGGCGCCAGTGTGATGACACGGGATCCTTCAACCTTCATTTCCCTGCCCCTGAACCTGGACGCTTACCGACAACTGTTTAACCCTTTGTACCTGGATGTATTTCTGCATTCGCTGTACATGGCAGCCATGACCACCCTGGTCTGTTTGCTGATTGGCTACCCGTTCGCCTGGGCGTTGTCTCACGTCGGAAAGCGCCGTCAGACCTTGCTGATTTTTCTGTTGATTGTACCTTTCTGGACCAATTCACTGGTACGTACCTACGCCCTCAAACTGATCCTGGCAACCAATGGCCTGCTCAACAGCGCGCTTATGTCGCTGGGGGTCATTGATGAGCCGGCCCGGCTTTTGTACACAGAAGGTGCCGTTATCATCGGGCTGGTGTATTTGCTGCTACCCTTCATGATTCTGCCGTTGTATTCCGTGTTCGAGGATTTGCGCCAGGACGTTCTGCTTGCGTCCCACGACCTGGGCGCCGGCCGTCTGGCCACCTTTAAAAATGTGATTGTTCCCCTGACTCTGCCAGGTGTGCTGGCCGGGGTTATGCTGGTTTTGCTGCCGGCTATGGGGCTGTTTTTTGTCCCGGATATACTGGGCGGTTCCCGAAACCTGCTGGTGGGCAATGTCATCAAGAATCAGTTTCTGGATGCCCGTAACTGGCCCTTTGGTGCGGCGGCCAGTATTGTTCTGACCCTCACCATGGCACTGCTGATTTTTGCCCATCGTCTGAGCAAACGTCATCTGGGCGAGGAGGGGGCGTAATGCGCTGGCTTTCCCGCAGCTATCTTGCGCTGGTCTATCTGCTCTTGTATGTGCCCATACTGGTGCTTGTGGTGTTTTCATTCAACGACTCCCGTACCGGCTACAATTGGGGCGGGTTCAGTCTGCGCTGGTACGAGTCGCTGTTCAGTAACCACGCTATGGTGCAGGCCATGTGGAATTCACTGTGGCTGGCGCTGACCGCGGCGACGGTATCGACCATCATCGGGGCACTCACTGCCCTGGCACTGCACCGCTATCGTTTCCGGGGCAAGAAGGTGTTGAACGGCATGCTGTTCGTGGTGATGATGTCGCCGGAAATTGTACTGGCAATTTCACTGCTGGGGCTGTTTATGCTGGTAGGGTTGAAGCTTGGGTATGTATCGCTGCTGCTGGCCCACGTTACCTTTTGTCTCCCCTTCGTAGTGATCACCGTTATGGCACGACTGAGCGGCTTTGATGAGCGCTTGCCGGAGGCGGCGCGGGATCTGGGTGCCAGTGAGTTCACCGTAACCCGCACAGTTCTGATCCCCGTTATTATGCCGGCATTAATGGCAGGCTGGTTGCTGGGCTTTACGCTTTCCATGGACGATGTTGTGGTGAGCACATTTGTCAGTGGTCCCGGTTATGAGATTCTTCCTCTGCGCATTTACTCAATGGTGCGTGTAGGGCTTAAACCCGAAGTTAACGCATTGGGTTCCCTGTTGCTGGTGTTTTCACTGGTGATGCTGATGCTGTCGCAATGGATTCTTTCAAGGAGCAAACAATGAAGAAAATCGCACTGGCGGGCCTTTTGGCCCTGGGACTGACGGGCTGCAGCTCAGAGGATTCACAGGTACTGAACCTCTATAACTGGTCGGAGTATATGCCCCAGGAGGTACTGACCCGTTTCCAGGAAGAAACAGGTATCGAGGTGGTCTACACCACCTACGACAGTAATGAGGCCATGTATGCGCGGCTGAAATTGCTGGACGAAAGTGCAGCCTATGATCTTGCCGTGCCGTCTACCTATTACGTGAGCAAAATGCGAAACGAAGGCCTGCTGATGCCGATTGATCAGAGCAAAATCAGTGGCTTTGACCAGCTGGATCCTGAACTGACATCTCTGGATATCGATCCGGATAACCAGTACAGCGTGCCTTTTCTCTGGGGCACAACCGGCATAGGGGTAGATACAGCCGATATAGAAGGGGATCCGGTAACCGCCTGGAAAGATCTCTGGGACGAGCGTTTTGAGGGCCGGGTGAACCTCACCAATGATATGCGGGAAGTATTCCACATGAGCCTGCGAGTACTGGGGTACCCCGGCAACAGTACGGATCCGCAGCAAATTGAAGAAGCCTATGAAAAACTGACCGAGCTGATGCCCTCAGTGCGCACCTTTAATTCCGACGCGCCACGCATGCCGTTTCTCGAAGGTGAGGCAGACGTCGGCATGATCTGGAACGGCGAAGCCGTTATGGGAAAGGACAGCATGGAATCCCTGGAGTACGTATACCCGGAAGAAGGCGTGATTGCCTGGCTGGACAGCTTTGTGATCCCGAAGAATGCCAAAAATCCGGACGCTGCGCACCAGTTCATCAGTTTTATACTTCAGCCTGAGATTGCCGCACTGATCAGCGAAGACATTGGTTACGCCACACCGGTCCTGCCGGCGAGAGAGCTGCTTGGTGAGGATGTGGCGGATGACCGCGCCAGTTACCCCACGCGGGACGACATGGTGAATGCTGAGTTCCAGACAGACATTGGCGACGATGCCCTGCAGGTTTATGCAAAGTATTGGGAAAAGCTCAAGTCTGGCCGCTAATGTGTCTTTCTTGCCATACGTGGCAGCTTTTGCCATTGTAAACAGTGTGTAGCCTTTTGTTAGTGCTATGCTAACAGGACAGCCGCCCACAGACGGCGGCCAATGAGCCCAAAATACAGACCGGACATGGCCTGACTCTTAATGGGCGGGGTAAAACGGGGCCAACGGGGATACGGAAATGGAAAGAGAGCCACGCGGAGTGTGCTGACGTTCTGTATCAATAATAACTATCCCGGTTTCCAGAAGGAGCAACTATGAAACTCTATAAAACATTGTGTCTTGCAACCGCAGTAGGTCTTGCGTCAGCGGCAACGGCTGCAAACGCAGAAACCTGGCGCTTTGGCCTCGAAGAAATCGAGGGCAGTGTGCAGGCCAGGTATGCAGAAGCATTCAAAGAAGCCATTGAAGACAAAACAGACGGCGACGTGACGGTGCAACTGCTTCCATACGGTAAGTGGGGGTCTTCTTACTCCGTCCTGTATGACGCCGTACAGAGCGGGTCACTGCAGCTTGCCTTCGGGTCGGGCGCTTTGGGCGGCACTGTGCCGGAAAGCCAGCTACTCAGCCTGAACTTTGTAATGCCGGCAGACCAGCTTGAAGCGGTTAAGGTGCTGAACTCGCCCGAGTTCCTGGAGAGTGACGCGTGGCAGCAATCATTCCGCCAGCGCGGTCTGGTGCCACTGTCAGAGCTGGCCGAGGGTTACCAGGTGTGGACATCGAACCAGTCCATTGAGACGCCTGAAGACATGGACAACCTCAATATTCGTGTAATGGATAACAGCCTGCTGCGTTCAACTTACCAGGCGTATGGCGCCTCACCGATCACAATTGCTTATGGCGAGCTCTACAGCGCGTTGCAGCAGGGTCAGGCCGATGCCAACATCCAGCCGGTGTTTGCGCATGAAGAAATGGGCTTCTATGAAGTTCAGGATTACATGATCTTTGCCAAGCAGGCCCAGTTTGTCGCTACCATGATGGGCAACCTCGACTGGTACGAAGGTCTTTCGGATGAACACCGTGAGATGATCAAGGAAGTGACCGCTGATCTGGTCGAAACAGGCCACGAGATCCAGAGCGAGTTTAACGAAAAGCGCCTGGATAAGATCAAGGCGGATAGTGATATCAAGATTGTTGAGCTCACAGACGAGCAGCGGGAAAAATTCCGTGAACTGGTGAAGCCGGTTCGTCAGACCTTTATTGATGAAGTCGGGGAGAACGCCAAGAAGTCCCTGGACATTCTTCTGGAGGCCTACGGCGACGCCGAGTCTTAATAATACCCCCAAGGCTCCCGCGCCTACAGACAGCTGGAGCCGTTAAATAAAAACCCCGGTTATTCATGCCGGGGTTTTTTTATTGCTGGCGTTCAGGCAGTTTGCTGGCCGTCAATCACCACCGATTGACGGCAGGAACAACGATATCTGCGGGAACCAGATCAGCAGGAACGTGGCCAGCAGCAGAATGAACACGAAAGGCGGAGTGCCACGAATCACATCCAGATAAGGACGGCGGAACACGGCGATGGCGGTGAAGATATCACAGCCAAAAGGTGGTGTTGCAGAGCCAATGGCGGCCTGCAGGGTTACGATCACACCCACATGAATCGGGTCCAGGCCGGTAGAAACCACCAGGGGCTTAAAGATAGGCACCAGGATGAGAATCACGACGATCGGGTCCACAAACATGCAGCCCACAAAGAACGCGAGCGCAATCAGCAGCAGTGCAAGGATCTGGTTGTCACCGACACTTTCGATAACCGGCCCAAGAAGCTGCTCGGGAACACCGGCTGTTCCCAGTGCCTGAGAAAACGCGGCACCGATCGACACCAGTATGAACACAACAGCAGTAATCAGCCCGGTAGACAAGGCCAGGCCCGGGAGTTCACTGATGGCGACCTTACGATAAATCACTACCTCGAGGAGCAGGGCGTAGGCCACGGCCACCGCTGACGCTTCAACCGCACTGAAATAGCCGCCATAAATGCCGCCAACCACAAGAACCGGGAAGCCCATAGGCAGAATGGCTTTACGCAGAGCGCGGAAGCGCTCTCCCCAGGAAGCACGGGGATCCGGCTCAATGCCTTTGATGCGTGCACCAATATAGCAGTAGATTGAAAACATCAGGAGAATAAGAATGCCTGGCAGGATCCCTGCAAGAAACAGGTCGCCGATTGAGGCTTTCATCACCACGCCATAAATAATAAATCCGATACTGGGCGGAATCAGCAAAGCGATATCACTGGCGTTAATAATCAGGGCCAGCGCAAAACTGTCGGAATAGCCTTTTGCCAGTAATCGCGGACGCATGGGCCCGCCCATGGCAACCACTGTCGCCTGAGTGGAGCCGGAAACCGCACCAAAAAGGGCGCAGGAGGCAGCGGTTGTTATAGGCAGGCCGCCACGTACGTGACGTGTAAATGAATCAACCAGATCAAGCAACCGGTTGGCTGTGTGACCTTTTGTCAGAATGTCGGCGGCGAATATGAACATGGGCACTGCTGCAAGCACCCAGCTTCCTACGCCCGACACCATCCAGCTGATGGCCTGGTCCGGGCCGAAAAACGTCATGTCCGTAAACATCATGAACAGTGTGCCGACTGCAAGGGGGACCATCATCGGAAACCCCAGAAGCAGCAGTACAACCATCGTTATTATTAGCAGAGTCAGCATTATCTCCCCCGGATCAGTCCTTTGTGCGCTTAATATACATAGTGGTTATTGATAACCAGACCGTCAGGGACCCATCGGGCCGTCGGGCGTATGGGTTTCACCACTGTCATCCAGCGGCAGTTCAGAAAACTCTTCTTTTTCACTGAACGAGCGGTAAATACCTTCGCTGAACAGGTTGCGCAACGTAGTGAGAACATACTGAATACCGGCAAGCGTAAAACCAATAGGCAGAGCCAGGTTAATGGTCCAGAGGGGGATATTCAGAGAAGAGCTGACACGTCCTCGCCCGTACAGCGCCATATCGTATTGGGCTGATTTATAGGCAAAGTAGAACATGAGAATAGCTGTGCCTATACACAGGGTAATCATCAGGATCTTACGTGGGCGATCGCCGAGCATGTCGTAAATCGCCGACATCCGGATATGCCGTGCGCAACGAGCGGCGTATCCGACCCCCACAAAGGTGATGATGATAATGAGCATCTCCGTGACTTCGTAGGTGCCTGGAATTCCCCGGTTGAACAGGAGGCTCCCTACCACGTGCGCACTCATGAGCAACGCCATTGCCAGAACGCATACGGATATGACGGTTTTTTCTATCCAGCCAAGGCTCTTGTCAATGGAGTTAAGTGCTGAAAGGAAAGCGTTGTGTTTCTTGGGTGTGTCTTGCTGACCGGCTTTGTCCGTTTCCACCATGTCTCGTCCCGTTTTGTTCGACGGCCATTAGCGCTGCCATTGTGGCGGGCTGCGCCGCTAAGGAAGCCAAGGGCAGGGCTGAGCAATAGCCCCGGCTTCGGCTTGTACGTACTTTTAGGGTACAGGCATCCGGATCCCTTCGCCACCTTGCATTTAATGATAGTACGCCTGCTGGCCAATGCCAGCTCTGGAGAGGAACGCCGCAAACTCATCCAGAACCCTGTCCAGACTGTCTGCCAGGCGATGACCATCAGGCAGCAGCAACATCGGGATTGCCTGCTGTTGAGCCAGCTCTATAACCGGCCCTGGGGGGACAACGTCGTCATCCCAGCCGTGCACAAGCTGTGTATGTGTAGCCTGAATATGCGGGCTGGATTGAGGGTAAGCCGGCATAGCCAGGGCCGGCGCCAGGAGGAAACATCCGAGAACCGGGGTGTTTGCACTGGCTTGCGCGCATACCCAGCCGCCCATGCTCGACCCCGCCAGAATCACGTTTTCCGGCGCGGCGCCGCTTTGACGGATGGCTTCTTCCATCTGGGCAAGGCGCACTGAAGGGTCCTTGGTGCTTCTGTGGTCAATGGCGTGCGCCTGAACGTTATCAAACCGTTCGGCCAGAGTCTTTAAAGCCTGAACCTTGGTGCCGCCGGGGCCACTCTCAAGGCCATGGGAGAGAAAAATATGCGTTGTTACCTGGCTCATGGTCTGTCAGTCCTGCCGGGCCTGGTTGAGAATATCCAGGGCGTGGCGGCGCTTTTCAGGGTCGTAGATATCCACAGTGAACATCAGCTCGTCGACACTGACGCTTGCCAGTAGTTCATCAAGCTGGCTTTTAATGGTGGCTGCGTCGCCGAGTAGCTGCAGACCCAGAAAGTCCTGCACAGTCGCTTTCTCTCCCGCGCTCCAGAGTCCGTCCATGGAGTCTACGGGGGGCTTCATCCACAGAGGTTGTCCCCGGAAGAGTGACAATATGCGCTGGTAACTGGTTGTCGCCAGATATTCAGCTTCAGGCACCGAATCGGCAGCGACAGCCGGAACGGCCAGCATGGTATAGGGCTGTTTTAATTGCGCTGAGGGCTGAAAGTTATCCTGGTAAACCTTGATGGCTTCGCGATACAGCCGCGGTGCAAAGTGCCCGGCAAAGGAGTAGGGCAGGCCACGCATGGCGGCCAGTTGTGCACTGTACAGACTGGAGCCGAGCAACCATACAGGTACATTGGTGCCGGCGCCGGGAATCGCTTTTACAGGCTGCCCGGGCTGTAAAGGTCCCAGCAGGGATTGCAGGCGTGCTACGTCGTCGGGAAACTGTTCTGCCCCCAGTCCATCACGGCGCAGGGCACGAGCGGTAACCTGGTCGGTACCAGGGGCCCGCCCCAGGCCCAGATCAATACGGCCCGGGTAGAGACTTTCCAGGGTTCCGAATTGCTCTGCGATTACCAATGGCGGATGGTTAGGCAGCATCACGCCACCGGAGCCGACCCGCATGCTGTGCGTATTGCCGGCGATGTGGCCGATAAGAACCGACGTGGCCGAGCTGCTGATGCCTTCCATATTGTGGTGCTCAGCCAGCCAGAACCGGGTGAAGCCAAGTTTCTCGGCGTGCTGGGCATAGGCCACGCTGTTGGCCAGCGTCGTGCCTACCGAGTCACCTTCGCGAACCGAAGCGAGTTCCAGTAATGAGAATTCAGGATAGTTGGACATGGTGCTCCAGAAGTACGCCCTCGTGTTGCTGCTCAGAGATCAACAACAATCGGAGGGTTCAGAGGTTTGAATTGGCCATTACAGGTACTGGCATTGATGTACCGGCAGTCATCGATGATCTCCTGGCCGTGACCTTCGTGTATATGTCCGAAAATATGGAGTTTAAGCTCCAGAGTTTCAACCTTTGCCGCCAGATCTTCACAGCCGGGCCTCAGGGTTCCTTTTTGGGTGTCGACCCGGTCGAGAATTCCTGCCGGAGGCCCGTGGGTGATCAGTATATCGGTCGCCTCCGGAATTTTCGCCCAGCGTTTAGCCAGAGGTTTGCCACGCTTCAGGTTAAAAGCCCAGTTGAAGAACACCGGGGTCCAGGGGCTGCCCCAGAAGGTCAGGCCTTCCAGCTCAATGGCGCTGTCTTCAAGGTAGTGGGCATGACGCACCCGGGAGCGAGCCTCTTCGGGGTCGTCCTCAAAGCACCAATCATGATTGCCGGCGATCAGAATTTTGTTGGCATGGGGCAATTCCGCAAACCACTGGTCCAGGTCTTCCAGCTCTCTCAGGCTGCCAGTGCCGAGGCTGTCTCCGGCGTGTATCAGCAGATCTCCATCCGGTACATCAACCTGTCGGTGCATACTGTGGGTGTCGGAAATGCAGACTATTCTCATAGTTGGGTACCCGGCTTTCGGTGTCTCTGTGGCATGTTATGATAACGAACACGACTATAAAGGAAACCATTGTGCAGAAAAGCGCCTTTTATGAAGACGATGGAACCCTGACCCAGTACCTGGAGTTCCATTATGGTGAGCAGTGGCATGGTGAAGCTAACTTCCCGAGAGCGCTGGCCCTGGCGGCAATCGATGCCATGGATGGCCGGGCGCTGAACCGGGCTTTGGATATCGGCTGTGGTTGTGGCCGCAGCAGTTTTGAGCTTGCCCGGGCATTTGCGCAGGTTGATGGCATCGATTTCTCCGGCAAATTTATAGAGCAGTGCCAGAAAATGGCCCGGGACAAGATGGTTCGCTACGCGCGAACTGAAGAGGGCGCGCTGGTAACCCCCCAGGAGCGTTCGCTGGAGTCCCTGGGTCTGGAGCACACGGCCGAGCGGGTAGCTTTTCATCAGGGCGATGCCTGCGACCTCGGGGCTGAGTTTACCGGTTATGACCTGGTGCTTGCCGGCAACCTTATTGACCGGCTTTACGACCCTTCACTTTTTCTGACCCGTATTCATGAGCGTTTGAACGATGACGGGTTACTATTGGTCGCCTCTCCCTATACGTGGCTGGAAGAGTATACGCCGCGGGAGAAATGGGTAGGCGGCTTTCAGAAGGAGGGTGAGGATTACACCACATTTGATGGCCTGTGTGATCTGCTGGCGCCTCACTTTACGTTGCTGATAGAGCCCCGAACACTGCCTTTTGTGATTCGGGAAACCCGCAACAAATTTCAGTACAGCTTTTCTGAGCTGACAGTCTGGGAGAAAAGACGAGCGGGTTAGTCAGGGAAAGCTGGCGGGGGAAGGCTTGAATAGCCGGAAGTACGGGTAATTATTGAACAATAATGGCTTGCGGCAGATCTGGATCAAGTCCCTCTGACCAAAAGTATGTTCTGCTGTACCTATCCCGATTAATAATACTTTCCCCCAAACTTTTGAGCAGGAACCATGACAGAAAACAGCAGTTCGGAAAAATTACCCGTCCGGCGAAACCACAAGCCCGCCGTTATCCCCAAGGGGATCCTCACAACAGTAATAATGAGCCTTTTCGCAATATTCATAGCTGGATTCAGTCCCTTTGCAAGTGCTGCTGAATCCACTGTTCAGCGATTTATCCACCACCCGGTTGGCTACATGGCCCTTACGATATTCGTAATTGCCTATCTGTTTGTAATGCTTGAGGAAAAGTTGCATCTGCGCAAATCAAAACCTGTATTACTGGCAGCGGGTCTGATCTGGTTTCTGGTGGCGGGTGCAGCCGCTATGACTGGTGATACGGAAAGCGCAAACGCAGCGCTACAGCATAACTTACTCGAGTATTCTGAGCTTCTGTTGTTTTTGCTGGTTGCCATGACGTATATAAATGCTATGGAGGAGCGACAGCTTTTTGATGCACTGCGCGCCTGGTTGGTGAGTAAAGGCTTCAGCTACCTCAGCCTGTTCTGGATTACCGGCATACTGGCATTCTTTATCTCCCCCATTGCCGATAACCTGACCACCGCTTTATTGATGTGTGCGGTACTGATGAAAGTGGGCGAGAACACCCCCCGTTTTATTGGTCTTGGCTGTATTAATATTGTCGTTGCAGCAAACGCCGGAGGCGCTTTTTCACCGTTTGGTGATATTACCACCCTGATGGTCTGGCAGAAGGGTGTGGTGGAGTTTACCGAGTTCTTCCGGCTGTTTGTTCCCTCAGCCGTCAACTACCTTGTACCTGCTATTATCATGAGCTTCGCCATTCCAAACGTGCCCCCGAAGAAAGCCTCTGAGCCAGTGGTTATGAAACGCGGCGCCCGCCGCACGGTGGCACTGTTTCTGCTAACCATCACCACAGCAGTTCTGGGGCATAATTTCCTGCACCTTCCTGCGGTGGTTGGCATGATGATGGGGCTGGCATACCTGCAGTTTCTGGGATATTACCTGCGCGTCAGCTTCAAGCGTGGCGTGGCCCGTGAGCGGGTGTGGGCAGAAAGCCATCAAAACACCCGTCTGCTTAAGCGGCTTGACACTGCTGTCCCCTTTGACGTGTTCAACCCTATGGCCCGCGCCGAGTGGGACACTCTGTTGTTTTTCTATGGCATTGTGTTGTGTGTCGGCGGGCTTGGCTATATCGGCTATTTGTCGGAAGTATCTCAGATTCTGTATAACGACTGGAACGCAACCGGAGCCAATATTGTGGTTGGGGTGCTATCGGCCATTGTCGACAACATTCCGGTGATGTTTGCCGTACTTTCCATGGAGCCCGACATGTCTCATGGGCAGTGGTTGTTGGTCACACTGACAGCCGGTGTGGGTGGCTCAATGTTGTCTGTAGGCTCTGCTGCTGGTGTGGCTCTTATGGGGCAGGCCCGGGGTTATTACACTATGATGTCGCATCTGCGCTGGACGCCGGTTATTGCTCTTGGGTATGTGGCCTCAATCGCTGCGCATATGTGGCTTAACGCGGGTCTGTTCTAACCATTTGCCCGCTCCTGCAATTCAGCCAGCATTATGGTGCTGGCTGATTCGTGGAGTGGAAAAGGTTTTGCAACGCCTTTGCAGGCATAGGCTTTCCGAAAGCCCATCCCTGGGCTCTCTTGATTCCCATTGATCGTACAACAGATGCCTGAGCGGTTGTTTCCACACCCTCAGCAACCACTCTCATGCCTAGCTCGTTCGCGATTTGTATCATCAATGGAACCAGGGTGGCTCCTAGGCCACCGGTTTCAATATCAAAGATAAATGCCTGATCGATTTTCAGAATACCGGCGCCTAAATCCCGGACTTTGGATAGGTTGGAGTAGCCGGTGCCAAAGTCGTCAATGGCCAGCTCAAAGCCCTGTTCGCATAGCCAATCAATGCATTCCTTTGCAGCCCTGGTATCCAGCTCCTCGCTTTCGGTCACTTCAAGCACAATGTGGAACCGGGAGGCAGCGAGATTCAGGGTGCTATCCGCGTTTTGTAACCGGCTCTGAGCAATATCGGAAGGGAACAGGTTAATACTTACCTTGAAGCCGTTAGGCAGGTCACCATTTGAGTCCCGAAATCTAGCCAGCACTTCGCATCCGACTACCTTACCACTCTCCAGATCCACAATGGGTTGGTACAAAGGGTAGAAAGCGTTTTGCACAAGACCTTTGCGGATTCGGAATTGCGGGGTGAGCCGATTTGTCAGGATCAGCCAGGCGACAAGGCCGGAACCAGCAGCTAGCGCCAACCCAATCAGAACCAGAAAGGTGACAACTCCAATGTTGCGACTAATGACATCTGGAAGCCGTGTTTCTGTACCCGCGCAGTAGGGTGTGGTGTTGCTGCATGCCTCAGAGTAAACCGTGGTTGGAGACAGGACCTGCCCCGGGCTTTTATTGAGATTACGGAATACTCCAGTGTCGCCGAAGGCAGCGTGTGTGCCCAGACTGTCATCGCGAAAGACCCGTTCCTCCTGATCTGGAAGGCGGAGATGATACCCGCGGGCAGATCTTTCTCCCCATCGGCCCCAAGGCGCGCTATCTCAACAAAGACCATACGTATGCGAACGGCACCGTATACAACCAGCTGCAATACATGGCAGAAGGTGGCTTGCTGGCGGGCTTGCCTTCTGACTTTCAGCGAATTGAAAAAACGCCAGTGTTCAATGATGAAGTGTCACTTGCAGCTCTCAGTGCTGACGAGTTGAATGACGCCGCGCGGGCGTATCTGGACATCAACTGTGCCCATTGCCATCGCGGGTCAGATCTGACGCTTCCAGCGGACTATGCCGGACCGGCAGGCAGCAATGGTGTGCAGTTAGAGTATAACCGGGACTTTGCCAGTGATCCCTGGCAATCCGGACGACTCGTATCTGTTGTTCCGCATGAAAACGATAGACAGTCGCCACAAGATGCCGGAGCTTGCCCGGAACACCCAGCACCATGAGGGAGTCGCGTTGATCAACAACTGGATTGATCTTTTGCCTGCGGCAGGTTGCTCGCCCGGTTAAACCGGGCGAGCGGCGTTCGAGACTTTCAGCACTACGGCATGGCCTTCTTCGTTGCTGGCTCCAAGCTTTACCACACTACCTGGCTTGGTGCCCAGCAACACAAGCCCGAAGGGCGAGCCAATGCACACGTCTTCTTTGCCCGCCTCGGGGCAGGCGCTGTTGTCTGTCAGTCGGAATGTAAGCACTGAAGAGTCCAGGCAGTTGATCAGTGTGACCGTACTGTTGATCCTGGCTGTATTTTCCAGTGGCGCAACGGGATCTCTGTAAATTCTTCCCAGTTTGGCATTAAGCGTATCGATATCACGTGAACCCAGGTTAAAGCCCGCATTCATCATCATGTCATTTACTCAGTCTGGTTAGATAAACAGCCCCTTCGCTTGAATCGCCGGCACCATAGCACCTTTGTAAATAAAGACAAGCAGGGCCTGAAGGCGCTTATCTGCACATGAGCCAGCGCAAGTCGTTACCTATGAAGAGGCGCTACGGCAGACTAAACTGCAATCTGATTTTTGGACGGTGGCTGTGAAAGGTAAAGAGGGCGGCTACTCTTAGAAAGAAAGCCATAACGGGGTGGGTATGACGCATAATCTGGAGAGTTTATCACCGGCTTACTTCGGCATGGTGATGGCGACCGGAATCATCTCTATTACTGCCCACCTGCTGGGTTTTGATGGTATTGAGAAGGGTCTGTTTTATCTGAATCTGGCCTTTTATGTGCTGTTGTGGGTCGCCACAGTGGCTCGGTTCTGGTTATACCGGCGCGAATTTCTGCTTGATGTTATCGATCATCTCCGGGGCCCGGGGTTTTTCACCCTTCCGGCGGGCTCCAGTGTTCTCGGCAGTCAGTTTATTATACTGACTGATTACACCACGCTGGGCCGGGCCCTCTGGGTTCTTGCCATTGTGCTCTGGCTGGCACTGACCTACACCATTTTTACAGCATTTACGGTAAAAGAAGAGAAGCCGTCTCTGGATAAAGGCATTACCGGAGGGTGGTTACTGGCAGTGGTGGCCACTCAATCGATTGCCGTACTGAGTGCGCTGGTTGCGCTAGACATGCCGCAGCCCTATAAACTGGGGGTGAACTTTCTGGCGCTCTCCATGTGGCTCTGGGGCGGCATGCTGTATATATGGATGATGTCGCTGATTTTTTACCGCTATACCTTTTTCAGGTTCTCGCCAGGCGATCTGGCGCCTCCTTACTGGATTAATATGGGGGCTATGGCCATTTCCACCCTGGCCGGCTCCTTGCTTATTATGAACGTAAAGGACGCACCTTTTCTGGATTCGTTGCTGCCGTTTCTGAAAGGTTTTTCAGTGTTTTACTGGGCAACCGGAACCTGGTGGATACCCATGCTGTTCATTCTGGGTATCTGGCGGCATGTGTATAAGCGTTTTCCGCTGGAATACGATCCATTATATTGGGGGGCGGTGTTTCCCTTAGGTATGTATGCGGCCTGCACCCACGAAATGGCCAAAGCCCTGGGCTTTCACTTTCTCGATTTCCTCCCGGTCAGTTTCTTCTATCTGGCGCTTGTGGCCTGGGCGGTGACCTTTTTCGGGCTCCTGCGATCCCTCAGGCCGTCGCAACTGAAGGGGTAATGTTTTCAGAATCTTCGGCGACAGTCCCGGGAATTTTGTTTTGAATGCGCAGGCTGTTGAGCAGCACGCAGAGGCTGCTCAGAGACATCGCAATGGCTGCTATAACCGGCTGAATCCAGCCCATCACAGCCAGAGGTATCACCAGGGTGTTGTAACTGATTGCCCAGAACAGGTTCTGGTGCATCAGCTTGCGCGCCCGCTGCGCCAGTTGCAGGGTCGCCGGTACGGCGGCAATGCTTTCGGTCAGGTAAACCGCCGCCGCTTCACCAGTGGCTGGTGCGGCACTGCCGACGGCGATACCGAGTCTGGCGCCTGCCAGCGCCAGGCCGTCGTTCAGGCCGTCACCCACGAATACCGCATTCACCTGCTTTTCAAGGGTCTCAACAAAGCGTTGCTTTGCTTCCGGGGAATAGCCCGAGAGCACGTGTTTTCCGGGTATACCCAGACGTTCTGCCAGTTTCAGGCACGCATTGCGGGTGTCGCCACTGAGCAGATACACCGCGTAACCCTGATGAATCAGCGTGCGCACCGTCGGGCCAGCTTCAGGCCTCAGGGATTCCTCAAAGCTGACTTTCCCGGCGTACTGGCCATTGTGAGCGATGTGAATGTTCATGCCTGTATCTTCTGTAACAGGCACGTTAATTCCTTGCTCGCGCAGCCACTCCGCCCGTCCGGCTAACGCGGTATCGGCGCCGCGTACCCAGCGGGTTCCGGCACCGGGAATGCTTTCCCAGGTGCCTCCGGTCGTACCGGGCAACTGCTCAGAACCCTGCGCCCACAGTCCCTGGGCGACTGGGTGTGAGGACTCCCCGAGAATGGTCCGGGCCAGTTGCAACAGGGTGTTGTTGTGCCATGGAGCTTTAGGGGCGACAGAGCTCACGGTGGGCGTGCCTGTGGTCAGAGTTCCGGTTTTATCGAAAATAACCGCCCCCACTTCGGCTGCGGCTTCCATGGCCGCCGGGTCGCGCAGGACAATACCGTGATTAACCATGTGGGCATGACCCATGGTAATAACCAGTGGAATGGCGAGACTGAGCGCACAGGGGCAACTGATAATCATCACCGCCAGCCCACGGGCGGCGGCTTCGGGCACTGGAGCGCCCTGGAAAAGGGCAAGGCATGTAGCTATGGCAGCCGCCACCAGAATGACAGGCAAAAGAATCCGGGCAATGCGGTCGGTCAACCGTTGCAATGTCGTTTTACGGCTGAGCAGGGCGCTTATCGATCGTGACAGACTGTCGATGCGCCGCTGGCCGATTCCCGCGGTTATTGCCAGCTCTACTTCACCTTCCACCAGCTGGCAACCCGCAAGTAACTCTGCACCTGGCTTGAGGGGCTGGGGCAGGTGCTCTCCGGTGAGCATCGATAAGTCGGCCTGGCCCTGGCCGTGTATAACCTGGCCATCCAGAGCCACTTGTTCACCGGCCCGGAGGACAATGCGGTCGCCGGTTTGGATGTCACGGGCAGCACAGGTTTCCAGGGTGCCATCAGGCGTTTTAAGAGTGACTTCATCGGGCACTTCCTGAAGATAACGGCGCACAATCTCCGAGGCGCGGCGACGTACCGTGGTATCCAGCAGTCGTGCCACCAGCTGAAAGGTGATCAGCATAACGGCCGCATCAAAGTAAACATGGTGGTTGCCTGAGGCAAGTTGCCAAACCGAGATCATGGCAGCGGCAAATACTGCCAGAAATATCAGGCTGTCGAGGCCGGGGGCGCCGGCTATAAGTGTGCGCCAGCCCACGCGGTAGAAGTGGGAGCCAGAGTAAGCCAGCACCGGCACCGCGAACAGGCCGCTTGCAACTGCCAGCGGCCAGAGCATTCCCGGCTCAACGGCTCCGAGGGGGGCCAGATAAAGCAGCAAGGCCGGCATCATGCTCCACATACCAAAGACAACAGCGACTGCCAGGCGTCTTTGCAGGAGTTTGCGAGCCATGTCTGCCTGGTGCTGGCTCCGGTCCGGGTCGACAGAGTCGTGCAGGCGATACCCCAAACGGGCGACCGCCTGTTGGAGACTGGCAAGCCGGGGCTTGTCCTTGTCCCAGCAGATCATGGCCACATCGGCTGCAAAATTAACCGCAGCGTCTGTAACGCCCGGCTGTTTTTTCAGCAGAGCTTCAACGGCAATCGCACAACTGCCACAGCGCATCCCCTCGATCATCAGAATTTCCTGATGTGGGGACTCCTGCGCTGTACTCTCATGATTGCCGGGCATCTCAGGGTTCTCCGAAAACCTCCGTCAGCTCTTCGGCTGTCCAGCTTCCACGCTCGCCGAAGCGCTCTTTGTGTTCGCTTACGGTTTCAGGGCTGATCTCGCTGGCATCATTACCCCATTGGCTGCGGGCGTAACTCAGGACAGCCGCCAGTTCGGCGTCAGAGAGCTGGGCACCGAGGCCAGGCATAACACCTTCAAAGGTGTTGCCGGCTACTTCAATCTGACCCTGCAGGCCATCATGGACGATAGCCACCGGAATTTCAGCATCTGCCTGCAGCCATTCACTACCGGCCAGTGGCGGGAAAGCGCCTGGCACTCCTTGTCCATTAGCCTGATGGCAGGTGCTGCACTGAGCACTGTAAATGCTGGCCCCATCCGGTTTGGCCTCCGAGCCTCCTGTGTCAGACCCGCCGGCAGTGCCGGAGGTCTCGGAGCCGGAGCTGTCTTCAGACACAGAGGTCTGCGGCGCCGATGCTTCTGCCACGGGTGTGCGGCTGTCACCACCCAGCAAGGGCTTACCAACCTGCCAGGCGTAATAGCCTACCCCCCAGATAATCAGTATGACAATCCAGGCCAGGACGATTTTCGGAGTGGCACGTGTGCCTTCTTCGGGTTCAGGCGCTTCTCGGTGCTGAGCGCGATGATCAGTCGGGTTCATGGCGCACATTACTCCTCGGGTTTGTCAGTTTTCGGCAGGGTAGGGGCCGGATACGTGTGGTCGAGCGCCAGCATGTATTCAGCAAGTGCAAGCGCATCGTCTGTGGCCACAATTTTTCCGGATTCCGGACCATACGGCGGTGGTACGTTTACCACTTTATCGCCCTCTTCCGGTTCATCCACATGGCGGAACAGGAAGGGGTACGACGGCATGATGCTGCCTTTGATAATGGCCCTCGGGTTATAAAGGTGCATCAGTTGCCAGTCGATACTGGGCTGGCGCGCCCCTATGTTGAACAGATCCGGACCGGTACGCATGGTGCCCAGCAGGTGTGGCTGGTCGTAGGCGTAATCACCGGGTACGGACGGGCGGCCCCAGCCCCGGTCTTTATCGCCGGGGGCAAACCCCGGATCCCTGGGTTGCTGGCTGTGGCAGTAAACACAACCGTTGGCTATGTACACCTGCCGGCCGCGCTGCTGCTGTTCCGTGTAGGGTTCAAGGTCGGCCGGAACCTGCTCTGCTGACATTTGCAGATAGGGCATCACTACCAGGGTCAGAGTGGCCAGCAGCAGAATAAGCGCCGCGCCGACCATAATTGCGAGTGCGCGTTTCATTGTGAGGCCTCCTTGGCAGCAGGGCGAAAGAGTGTTGGTTGGTCGCTGGCTTTACCGCGATGCAGCAGCATGACGATAAAGTGGAAAGCAAACACCACGTGCCCCAGTGTCATCAGGGCGCCGCCGACGGTCCGGGCCTGTAGTGCCGGGAGTGTCATGCGAACAATGTCCATAAAGGGCATTTCCGCATCGAGCAATGCCAGACCCTGCTTCCAGCCACCAACGGTCAGCGCTACCACATAGATCAGGATGCCGGCGCTTACCAGCCAGAAGTGGAGGCTGATCAGCTTACGCCAGGGCCATTCCAGATTAGTGAGGCGCGGCATAATAAAGTAAACCGCACCAAACAGGATGAAGCTGAGGAAGGCGTACATACCCAGATGCGCATGGCCCACGGTGTAATGGGTAAAGTGGGTGATCACGTTAACGCTGCGCAGGGCCTCCATCGAGCCCTGCAGTGACGACACTGTGTACATGAGTGCACCAATCCACACAAAGCGCAGGGTGGGTGAGTCTTTCAGGCGTCCGAAGTTGCCTACCATGGTGCCGTGGTGGTTGATGGCAACGGTAATCACAGGCACCGACATCATCACACTGTGGACAATGGAAAGAGTGACCAGCCAGGTCGGGACCGGCCCACCGACCAGATGGTGAATGCCTACCTGGCTGTAAAACAGCGCCAGTGACCAGAAGCCGATCAGCGATAGCTGATAGGAAATAATCGGTTTGCCGAGGATTTTCGGAATCATGTAATAGGCAATACCAATGCCGATGGGCGTTACCCAGAGGCCAAGTACGTTATGAGCAAACCACCAGTTAACCGTCGCGCCGGAGGCGCCGGGGAAAACAAAGGGCAGATTGGCAATAAGGAACAGGATCGGAAACCACACCAGCGCCGCCATCAGGTACCAGCTTGTGACATAAAGATGTTCAACTTTCCGGTTAGCGGCGGTTAACAGTAATGGAATCGCGCAAAGAGCACCGCCCGCAACAAACAGAAGGTCGATCTGCCATGGGAACTCCAGCCATTCCTCACCATCGGACAGCCCCAGGGTAATGGCTCCCAGCCCTAGAATCAGACCGATATTCCAGATAACGCTGCCAAGAACGGCGTAGGTGCCGCCGACGAGTGAGGTTTTAAACAGTCTCGGAATCAGGAATAACGCTACGCCAATACCTGCCATGGACGCCCAGCCGTAGGTGACGGCGTTCAGGTGCACCGGGCGCACCCGGCCAAATGTGAGAAACTCACTGGCAACCAGAAACTCTGGCAGGTGCATTTTCAGCGAAGACATAAGGCCGAACAACGAGCCCAGAAGTAGCCAGAAAACCGAGGAACTGATCCAGGTGAGGACAGCGGCCCGGGACGACTGGTCGGCTGTCCACCGGGCTTTTATGGCGGCAGCCTGTTCATGGTTATCGCCGGTGAAGGTCTGGTCGTCCGGGCGTGCCGGGTCCTCACTGTGACCCTCCTCACCAGGAGTAAAAATAGTGCGTGCCGCAGCCTGGCCATGGCTGAACTGATTGTTGGCAATAGACCAGATCAGCAACAGCAAACCAACGGTAGAAAGCACGAAGGTTATGATCAGGAGGATGGCGATGGTAGGCGTCATAGTTCATCCTGTTGGTTTATTACAAATACATCTTCTGACAAGGCCATGTTAGTGCACAAAAGAGTGTTGGTCCTTTAAAGCAGTATTTGTATTCGTTTGGAAGATTACGAGAAGTCACAATACAGTAACGCGACAGACCTGATTGGACGATGGTTGTCGTTGTTCTAAGTCAAGTCCGGGCGTAAAAGTGATAACGCAGCCAGCTTTTGTGGCTGCGTTGTATCAAGCGGTTTCTATGGCAGGGGTTGAGGCAGGGGCAGTGAATGCCGGGGCGTCATCAAGCAGGCCTCCAAAGCGGCGGTAAAAACCCTGGCTGGGTCCGGGTAAGGGGCCGGAGGCGTTTTCCAGCAGTGTTGCCAGGTGCTCATCTGCACGGCTGTATATCACCCGATAGAGGTTACGGCAGAGTTGTTTTGCACTACGGCCCTCCCAGTCGCCTGGAAGCAGTTCGTCAGGTAGCAAAGGGTCCCGAAGGAGTATTTTCCGGTATTCATGAATGAGCAGAATACGCGCTGAAATACAGTCCTGGGGGCTCAGGTTGTCGTTGGTTTCGAGCTCCCGCCACAAGGGCCGGAACTGCTCCAGAAAACGTTTGTAGCGAAAGCCCAGCTCATCCAGATTCCAGCTCTCTTTCACCTGCCTGCGCAGGGCCTTTGGACTTCGTTGTGCCAGAGGCTGGGTCTGCATCACAATGGTGTCGTCCAGGGCACCCCACTCCTGTAACAGTGGCACCAGCTCATGGTAAGTGAAACGCGGGTGCTCCATGACACCGGTGGCCATGCTGCCGAAACTCAGCCACTTGAGCTCTTCGCGTACCCGGCTGCGAGTGTCCGGGTCCAGCTGGTTGAGAAAGACCAGGCACCAGCTGCCGTTCCAGTCATCGGTACCAAGCGAGTATACGTGTTCGAATGCCTGCTGGAAGCGTCTGAGGCCTGAGCCGGTGATGCTGTAATAGCTGCATCTTCCAACCTTTTCTGTCTGTAGCCAGCCTTCCTGAACCAGCCGGTAAACCGAGGTGCGCACCAGTCGCTCACTTATGCCCATGGGCTTCAGCAGTTTCATCAGACTGCCCAGCCACACATTACCGCCGCGGGGGTGAAGAATGTCGCCATAGGTGGTAATGATCAGAGATCCGGCCCGCAAAGGGCGTTTCTTCTGGAAATCCTGAACCAGGCTCTCAAGCTGATGTTTTGCAGACATAACACTCTTGTTCTCTATCAGGGTTTCGCAGTATCAGTAAACTGAAGCTGCGGCGCACGGGCGCCATTATCCTTGTTACAGCCACCGGGTAAAGCCGCTTGCCAACGAGACAATAGGCCGGTGGTTGTGGCGCTGCCATAAAAATGTACTAAGACATTGGTATGGATTGCGCTGAAACCGGTAGACCTGAAGCCTCTCTGTGTTGACACTGGGCTGGTGATACAATATTTTTCGTTGATATCTGTCAACGGTATCGTATTATTGGCTTGACGGATAGCCAGTAATGGCTCAGATAGACTAATGTCTGTCACACTGCGCTAAAGGCAGAATGCGGTAAAAGGTAACGTGACACAAAAAAATAAGCCTTTGCTGAAAAAGCGTTCTGTTTTTGGAAGTTCAAAGGTCAATAAAACCAAAACACCCTGATTACAACCGGGAGAACAACAACAATGTTCAAAACAATCACGCGCTGCGCCAGCAAGTTTGTGGCCATTGCGGCGGTTAGTCTGCTCGCAATGAACGTCCATGCTGCTGACCCCATACGCATCGGATCCTTTCTTTCAGTCACCGGGCCGGCCTCGTTTCTGGGTGATCCGGAACTGAAAACCCTGCAAATGTACGTTGAGAAAATCAACGAAAAAGGCGGTGTACTCGGCCGCCAGCTTGAACTTGTCCACTACGATGATGCTGGAAATGCGTCCAAAGCCCGAAACTTTGCCAGCCGGCTGATTCGTTCAGACCGGGTCGACATTATAGTCGGCGGCAGTACCACAGGCGCCACCATGGCAGCGGTACCAATGGTTGAGCAGGCGCGGATTCCCTTCATATCACTGGCCGGTGCGGTCGTCATAACCACGCCGGTAAAAGAATGGGTTTTCAAAACACCGCAATCGGATTATATGGCGGCCGTGCGTATCCTTAATGACATGAAGACCCAGGGGCTGAGTAAGGTTGGCCTGATTTCCGGTACCGGTGGTTTTGGCAGCTCCGGGCGTGAACAAACGCTTAAAGCGGTCAAGGAAATTGGTGGTATCGAGGTTGTCGGGGATGAAACCTACAGCGGTTCTGACACCGATATGACGGCACAGCTGACCAACCTGCGGAATGTTAAGGGTGTCGATACCATTCTTAACTTCGGTTTTGGTCAGGGGCCGGCGATTGTTACCCGCAACTATGATCAGCTGGGTATCGAGCTTCCGTTTTACCAGTCCCACGGCGTAGCCTCCGACGGCTTTCTGGAACTGGCCGGTGACAGTGCCGAAGGTCTCAGGTTGCCTGCGTCACCGTTGCTGGTCCCCGAGTCACTGCCGGAGTCTGATCCCCAGAAGCCAGTGGTCGAAGCTTACAAGAGTGAGTATGAAGAGCGCTGGGACGCCAAGGTGTCCACCTTTGGTGCCTACGCTTATGACGGCCTGATGCTGGCAGTTGCGGCTATCGAAAAAGCAGGCACAACTGACAAAGCCGCAGTCCGCGAGGCTCTGGAAAGCATTCAGGGACATGTAGGTGTTACCGGCACCTTTAACATGTCGGCCGATGATCACAATGGCCTGAAAGCGGACTCTTTCCGCATCCTGGAAGTCCGGGATGGTAGCTGGAAGCTGATTAACTAAGCCTGTACCCATCCGTACCACAGGCCGGCAGCAGGAACTAGAGACTGCTGCCGGCCCCTGCGCGAGCGGACCTGATTATGTTCTCTGAATTTCTGCAGTACCTGTTTACCGGCATCACCATTGGTGCCACTTATGCCCTGATCGCCCTGGGCTTTACTCTTATTTATAACGCCAGCCACGTCATCAACTTTGCTCAGGGCGAATTCCTGATGGTTGGCGGTATGGCAACGGTTTCTCTGACAGCAATGGGTGTTCCCATGCTGCTTGCGGTTGTGCTTGCTGTCATTCTGGCGGGTGTGCTGGGCATTGCCCTTCAGCGTCTGGCCATCGCGCCGGCTAAAAATGCGGATGTCGTAACGCTGATCATAATCACGATTGGTGCGTCCATTTTCATTCGTGGTCTGGCTCAGCTGGTCTGGGGCAAGGAATACCACGTTATGGCCAACTTCAGCAGCGATGAGCCCATACAGGTGTTCGGAGCCGTACTGAATACCCAAAGTCTCTGGGTGTTGGGTGTGGGGGCCATTCTCGTTGCAGTACTGGTGTACTTCTTTACGCGCACACTGACCGGCAAGGCCATTCTTGCCACCTCGATGAATAAAGACGCTGCCCGACTTGTAGGTATCCGGACCCAGGTTGTACTGATGCTGGCGTTCATGGTGTCGGCACTGCTGGGGTCAATCGCCGGAATTGTGGTGGCGCCTATTACTTTTACCTCCTATGACATTGGCATCATTCTGGGCCTTAAAGGGTTTGTTGCTGCCGCCATTGGTGGCCTGGGCAGCGGCATGGGTGCTGTCGTAGGTGGCCTGGCACTCGGGGTTGTTGAGGCCATGGCCGCCGGCTACCTGTCTTCGGATTACAAAGATGCAGTGGCCTTTTCAATGATTCTGCTGGTGTTGTTCTTCCTGCCCCGGGGCCTGTTTGGCGCCAAAGTTGTGGAGCGGGTGTGATCATGGCTCAACTTTCTCAGTTTCGTCTTAAAGGCCTGCTTATTCTGGCCATTGTGATATTCGCTGTGCCGCTGTTTATTACCAACCCTTTTCACTATGGCCTGGCGACCCAAATAGCGTTGATCGCCGGCGCTGTGGTCGGTCTTAATCTGTTGGTGGGTTTTGCCGGTCAGATCAGTCTGGGGCATGCCGGCTTTTTCGGGCTGGGTGCGTATTTCAGCGCCATCACAACCAGTACTTATGGCTGGTCTGCCATACCCGCCCTGGTCGTGGGTGCCATAGGCGTGGCGATCATTGCCTGGGTTGTGGGACGCCCGATCTTGCGTCTGAAGGGGCATTACCTCTCCATGGCCACCCTGGCGGTGGGCTTCATCATCGCGATTATTCTCAATAATGAGCGGGAAATTACGGGCGGGCCGGACGGTATGCCTGTCGTGCCCTTTGATGTCTTTGGCTGGGAGCTCAGCCCCTTCGGTCAGTACACCTTGTTTGGCATGGAAATCAGCGGTGACCTGGCCTGGTATCTGTTTGCCGGGGTTATCCTCCTGGTGGCTGTGTGGCTGGCACAGAACCTGATTGACTCGCCCATTGGCCGGGCGTTGCGCTCTGTGCATGGTTCCGAGGTGGCCGCCAGTGTGGTTGGTGTGAACACAGCAAAGTATAAAAGCCTGGTTTTTGTGATTTCTGCAGTCTACGCCAGTGTGATGGGGGCGCTCTACGCGCACTATCAGGGATTTGTAACCCCTGCTATCGCCGGTTTTGACTTCTCCATCATATTGATAACCATGGTTGTTCTCGGAGGAATGGGTTCGACCATTGGCGTCATTATTGGTGCCGTTGTGCTGGAGCTTCTGCCGCAATTGCTGGCGGATTTTCAGGATATGGAGATGGTGCTGTTCGGGTTGATTCTGATGCTGACCATGATTTTTATGCCTAAAGGGTTGTTGCCTACTGCAGCTAACCTGCTGGCCAAACGACGCAAGAAATCCGCCGGAGGTGACGTATGACTGCTCTGGTGGAAGTTAACAATCTGTCCAAGGCCTTCGGCGGCGTACACGCAGTTGAGGACGTCAGTTTTTCAGTGGAGGCCGGGCAGGTGTACTCGGTGATCGGGCCGAACGGCGCTGGCAAAACCACACTGTTTAATCTGATTACCGGTCTTTATACCCCCACCAGTGGTGACGTGAAGCTGAACGGCGAAAGCACGGTCAGGCTGCAGCCGAATGAGCTTGCGGAGCGGGGCATGTGCCGGACGTTCCAGCAGATGCAGATCTGCATGAACATGACGGCCATGGAAAACGTCATGCTTGGCCGGCACCTGACGCTGAAGAGCAATCTATTAACCACGTTGTTCCGTTTGCCTGCACTCACACGGGATGAAAAGGCGGCCAGAGAAAAAGCCACCGAGCTGATGGAGTTTGTGGGCTGTGGGGAGTACCTCAATGCGGAAGCCTCGGCCATGTCTTATGGCGCCCTGAAGCGCCTGGAGATCGCCCGGGCGCTGGCTGCAGAGCCTAAAATTGTATTGCTGGATGAGCCGGCAGCCGGCCTGAACGCGGTAGAAACCGCAGCTCTGGAAGAGCTGATCCGCAAGATTGCAGCACAGGGTATTACCGTCATGCTGGTGGAGCACGATATGAAGCTGGTGATGGGAATCTCCGATCGTTTGCTGGTGCTCAATTACGGGCGGGTACTGGCGGAAGGCACGCCGGAACAGATTCGCTCAAACCCGGATGTGATTGCAGCCTACCTGGGCGGTTAAACGGAGTGAGGAAATAACGACAATGACACAGACACCGACCAACGTAGCGCCTGAAGACAGCTATAGCTCGCAAGCCATCAGTACCATCGTTCAGGAGCACCAGGCGCTTTGGCGCGTACTCGATCTGCTGGATCAGCTCCAGCATGATATGAACATCAATGAACAGCAGCCCGATGAAACGCTGTACAGCACAATATTCGATTACATTCAGCACTTTGCGCGGAGTGTACACAGCTCACCGGATGAGATTGTGCTGTACCGCCTGCTGGGAGAAAAGTCTCCGGAAACAAAACCGTTGCTGGACAAACTGGCGCACGGATATGAAATTGGTGACCAGAAGATCAATGAATTGCGTGAACTCCTCCGGCTATGCATGGAGCACTGGCCGGATGGACGGGAAGAGCTGAGCCATGCCCTGGCGCGCTTTACGGAAGCTTTGCGCAAGCACATTAAAAAGGAAGAGGGGGTGGTGATTCCCCGGGCCAGAAAATGCCTGAGTGAAGACGACTGGCAGTTAATCACGGAATCCCGTGACCTCGCCAATGACCCGCTGTTTGGCGAACGCGTGCGGGATGAGTTCCGTGAGCTACGGCACCGGATTGTCAGCTTCACCCCTGAGCGCCTCGGAGGGCTGGGCCTTCAGCATGCACCGCGCAGGACGGCCCCCCATGCAACAGAAGAGATGCTCACTATCAGTGGGCTGACGACGTCTTATGGACAGATCGAAGCGCTTCATGGCGTGGATATCCAGATCAATAGCGGGGAAATTGTGTCCCTGGTGGGAGCCAACGGCGCGGGAAAGTCGACCCTGCTGATGACCATCTCTGGCCTGCAGCCCGTCGACAGCGGCAGCATTACCTTTGAAGGTAAGGACCTGAAGAAGGTCAGTGCCGACCAGAGGGTTGCCAAAGGCATTGTACAGGTGCCAGAGGGCCGACAGGTCTTCAAGGACCTGAGTGTGGAGGACAACCTGTTGCTGGGGGCTTACACACGCGGGCGCGGCCCGGAAGTGGAAGACGATCTCGACCGTATGTACGAGAAGTTCCCCATATTGAGGCAAAAGCGCCGTAACCTGGCAGGTGAGTTATCCGGTGGTCAGCAACAGATGCTGGCTATGGGGCGCGCCCTGATGGCCAGGCCCCGGCTGTTGCTACTGGATGAGCCCAGTATGGGGCTGGCCCCCCTGATAATTGAAGAAATTTTCAACATCATCAAAGAATTGAAAAACGAAGGGATGACGATATTTCTGGTGGAACAGAATGCGTCACAGGCCCTGGCTCTTGCCGATCGTGGCTATGTACTGGAAACGGGCAATGTGGTCGTGGAAGGTTCTGGCCGTGAACTGCTGAGCAATGAGAAGGTGCGCGAGGCGTATCTGGGCATGTAAAAACACCAGATACAAAAAAACCGCCAGGGCCTAAGCTGCTGGCGGTTTTTTTATGGCCGGAAAAATTATTCCGGCTTCTTGGCAACCAGTGTCAGAATGTCGTAGCTGGCAACCAGCTCGTCGTGCTGGTTGGTGACTTCAACATCCCAGGCCACAACGCCCTGTGGATGACCGTCCGGCGATGTCCGGCCCTGGTCAATCTTGCGCTTACAGGTCAGGCGGGCACGGATGGTGTCCCCCGGTGCGACCGGCTCGATAAAGCGCAGTGTGTCCAGACCGTAGTTGGCCAGTACCGGCCCTTCGGCAGGGTGGATGAACATGCCGGCGGCTGCAGACAGCACGAAATAGCCGTGGGCAATGCGCTTGCCGAACTGACTGTTTTGCGCAGCAATTTCATCAAAGTGCATGTAGAAATGGTCGCCTGAGAGGCAGCCAAAGTTCACCAGGTCTGCCTCGGTCACCGTACGGCGGTGCGTCAGCAATGACTGGTTAATCTGCAGGTCTTCAAAGTGATAACGGAACGGGTGCTTATCTGTCTCGAAGACTTTGGCGCCGCGGACATACTCACGGGTAACCGCAGCCAGCATGGTGGGTGAGCCCTGGATAGCCGTGCGCTGCAGGTAATGGAATACCGCACGGATACCACCCAGCTCTTCGCCACCACCGGCGCGACCCGGGCCACCGTGCTTCAGCATCGGCAGGGGAGAACCATGGCCGGTAGACTCTTTGGCAGCTTCCGCATCCAGCAGATGCAGACGACCGTGGTAAGACGCCAGCGCCGGTGCCAGTTCGGCAACAATAGCCGGATCACGGGTAGTCACTGTGGTTACCAGTGAGCCACGACCTTTGGCAACAAGCTCAACGGCTTCGTCCAGCGTGTTGTAAGGAATGATTGTGGCCACCGGGCCAAAGGCCTCGATGTCGTGGGCGCCGCAGCCGTTCTCGGGATTGCGGCATAGCAGAAGATGCGGCTCGATGAATGCGCCGTTCTCGGTGCCTTCGCCGGTGGGCTTGAAGGTACCGTCACCCCCAAAGACCAGCTCACTGGTTTTCAGCAGTTCCTGGATACTTCCCTTGACGTCTTCCAGCTGATCGATGGATGCAAGTGCCCCCATGCGAACGCCTTCAACAGACGGATCACCGGTGGTGATTTTGCTCAGTCGCGCCTTGAGCTTGTCGCACACAGCCTCAACCTGCTCCTGCGGCACCATCACCCGGCGGATCGCTGTACACTTCTGACCCGCCTTGGCAACCATTTCGCGGCCGATTTCTCGCACAAAAAGATCAAACTCTTCATGATCCGGGGTCACGTCCGGTGCCAGAACCGCACTGTTCAGTGAGTCGGCCTCGGCGTTGAACGGTATGGAGCGATGAACGATGTTGGGATGGTTGCGCAGCATCCGTGCGGTTTTGGCTGAGCCAGTGAAGGTAACCACGTCCTGCTCTTCCAGATGGTCAAACAGGTCGCCGGTGCTACCGATAATCAGCTGCAGACTGCCTTCTGGCAGGGCACCTGATTCGTGCATGAGGCGTACGGCCAGTTCTGTCACATAACTGGTGGACGTAGCAGGCTTCACAATCGAAGGCATACCCGCCAGGAAGGTGGGGGCGAACTTTTCCAGCATACCCCACACCGGGAAGTTATAGGCGTCGATATGAATGGCTACACCGTTGCGGGGCACCATGATGTGGGTACCCGCAAAGTGATTGTTTTTACCCAGTGGCAGGACGGGGCCTTCGTGTACCACGTTGCCTGAGGGCAGTTCCCGACGCCCCATGCTGGAGTAGGAGAACAGTGTGCCGAAGCCACCATCGATGTCGATACCATTATCGGATTTGCTGGAGCCTGTATGCATTGAAAGAGCGTAGAGCTCTTTCTTGTGCTCCTGCAGATAGATGGCCATGGCTTTCAGTGCCAGGGCACGTTCCTGAAAATCCATGTCTTTCAGGTTTTTGCCGCCAACCGTGCGGCCGTATTCAACGGCCTTTTTGAAATCCAGAGTATCGTCGTGGGTATGCGCAACGATCTCGCCGTTGATGGCACTGGGCAGCGCTTTTGCCTGCTGCTCGCCAATCCATTCACCGGCAATAAAGCTTTTAAGAACTGACATCTACAAAAACTCCAGTATTACTATTCGTCGTAGTCGAGGGTTACCTTGTCACTGACGGGGTAGCACTGGCATGACAGTACATAGCCTGCTTCCACTTCGTAGTCTTCCAGCGCAAAGTTCTGGTCCATTTCCACTTCCCCTTCCACCACTTTGGCACGGCAGGTAGAGCATACGCCGGCCTTGCAGGAGAAGGGCAGGTCGGCCCCTTCTTCATTACCGGCATCAAGGATGCTCTTGGTATCTCGTACCAGGTCGAAGGTCATTGACCGGCCGTCGGCTTTGACCGTGACGACACTGACAGCCTGCGGGTCAACCTTGGTTTCTGCGCGGTCTTTACGGGACTGAGGTACACCCCCGGCGGGGGTAAAGAGTTCGTAGTGAACCTTTGACTTGTCCAGGCCGTGGCGGACCAGAGAGTCACGCACGGTTTCTGTCAGCATCTGCGGGCCGCACAAAAAGGCGCTGGTCAGATTTTTGGCATCGATCCAGTGATCAAACAGCTGATCACATTTTTCGGCGTCGATACGACCGTTGTACAAATCGATGTCCTGCTCTTCCCGGGTAAATATGTACACCAGGTTGAAGCGGGTCATGTATTCGTTCTTCAGGTCCTGCAGCTGGTCGCGGAACATGGTGCTGGCAGTACCCTTGTTGCCGTAGAACAGGGTGAACTGGCTTTTGGGTTCGGTTTCCAGCGTGGTTTTTATAATCGACAGAATCGGAGTGATCCCACTGCCGGCTGCCACAGCCAGGTAGTGACCTTCACGCTCAGGATCCAGGTCAATTCCGAAGGTGCCCTGGGGCGGCATCACTTCGAGCGTGGCCCCGGGCTTCAGCTGTTCGTTGGCAAAATTGGAGAAGACGCCACCTGGTACACGCTTAACAGCAATGCGCAGTTCTTCATCATTCACACTGGAGCAAATGGAATAGGTGCGACGCACCTCTTCACCGTCCATCTTGGTCCGCACCACAATGTGCTGACCTTGCTTGTACTTGAATTTATCTGCCACATCTTCGGGCAGATCAAAGCACAGGGATACGGCGTTTCTTGTTTCTGGCGTAACCTCTTTGAGAGGCAGCGAGTAGAATTTGTTCATGATCGTATCGGCTCTATATGCATTTGAAGTAGTCGAAAGGCTCCCGGCAATCAAGGCAGCGATAAAGCGCCTTACAGGCAGTTGAGCCGAATTCGCTGATGCGTTCAGTGTGTTCGCTGCCGCAGAGTGGGCAGGCGATGACCTCATCGACACCCAGCAGGCTCATTTTGCTGGCATTGCCCTTGGGCGGAGCTATGCCAAATGCCCGGAGTTTTTCCCGGCCTTCTTCGGTTATCCAGTCTGTGGTCCAGGCCGGCGTCAGCACCCGGTTAATCTGTGGGTCGCGGATGCCGGCAGCACGCATGGCTTCGACAACCAGCTCTTCAATAAGCTCGGTTGCCGGGCAGCCGGAGTAGGTAGGCGTAACGTCTATGGTCAGATGTTTGCCGTCCCAGTCCACGCGGCGAATAATGCCAAGCTCGACCACACTGACGGCGGGCACCTCCGGGTCTTTGACGTTATCCAGCAATTCCCAGATTGCTTCCTCTGTCAGCAGTTCGGGCCGGGCGTTTGCCGGTACCCGGTCGCTGGCGATCAGTATGTCTACAGACGATGGTTCACGTTCAATCACCGGAGGTACTCCTCTATATCAGTCAGACCGGCTTACCAGGTTGTCGCATCCGGATAGGCGCGAGGCAGAAACTGCATCACGGCCAGGAGGTGGCCCAGGTGTTCGGTGTGCTCACCACGCTTACCACCCATATACATCCAGGCGTCTTCAGCGCCAGGTGTGACGGTGGCCTGAGCGGCGACTTCACGCACCATGCCGAGCCAATCCTGTTTCAGTTGCTCAGGATCCGGGCCGATACCCGCCTTGAACATGGCGTGGTCAACCTCATCCGGAGTAATCAGTTCGCCGGTGAAACGCCACAGAATATCGAAGGCATCCTGCATGCGACGGTGACTTTCTTCTGTGCCGTCACCCATACGCTTGACCCACTCGGAAGAGCGGCGCAGATGGTAAGTGGCTTCTTTAACGGCCTTGGCAGCAATGGTAGCGATACGCTCATCACTGGCGTTCACCAGAGCTTTCAGGGTGAAGTAGTGCCAGACATCAAAGAAAAACTGGCGCGCGATCGTAACGGCGTAGTCTTCATTAGGCTGTTCTACCATCAACAGGTTGCGATACTCGTGCGCATCCCGCAGAAAAACCAGGTTGTCCGCATCGCGGCCGTCGTTGATCAGTTCGGCGGCGTACTCATACCAGTTCCGCGCCTGACCGATCAGGTCAAGCGCTACGTTGGTTGACGCCAGCTCTTCTTCCAGGGCCGGGGCCTTGCCAACCAGCTCACTCAGGCGCTGACCCAGAATGATGTCGGAGTCGGCAAGGCGGAGCAGATATTCCTGTAATGCTTGTTGCTGTGTCATTGGGTGCTCCTTACATGTGCCCGACTTCGTCAGGCAGCTTGTAGAACGAAGCGTGCCGGTAAATTTTGTCTTCGGATGGATCGAACAGGATTTCTTTCTCATCCGACGCCGAGGCCGTAATGGTTTCGGAAGGGACAACCCAGATACTTACCCCTTCGTTACGACGGGTGTACAGCTCACGGGCGTTCTCCATGGCCATTTCGTTGTCGGCAGCGTGTACGCTGCCGACATGTTTGTGGTTAAGGCCGTGCTTACTGCGAACGAAAACTTCGTAAAGGCGCCATTCAGACATTGCTCTCTCTCCTGTTATGCGGCGTCGCGCTGTTGTTTTTTGGCGGCATAGGCAACGGCTGCATCCCGTACCCAAGCACCTTCATCAATGGCTTTGCGGCGAGTACCGATACGTTCACGGTTACAGGGGCCGTTGCCTTTAAGAACGTCGTAAAACTCTTTCCAGTTGATCTCGCCAAAGTCGTAGTGGCCGGTTTCTTCGTTCCACTTCAGATCCGGGTCTGGTGCTGTGCAGCCCAGGAACTCCAGCTGAGGTACTGTCTGGTCAATAAACATCTGGCGCAGCTCGTCGTTACTCTTGCGCTTGATTTTCCAGACCATGGACTGTTGCGAGTTGGGGGACTCGTCATCATGGGGACCGAACATCATCAGCGCCGGCCACCAAAGACGGTTAATGGCATCCTGTACCATATCCTTCTGCTCCTGCGTGCCTTCACGCATCATGTCCAGAAGAATCTGGTAACCCTGGCGCTGGTGGAAGCTCTCTTCCTTACAGATGCGGACCATGGCGCGGGAATAGGGGCCATAGGAAGTACGCTGCAGTACCACCTGGTTCACAATGGCTGCGCCATCAACCAGCCAGCCCACTGCGCCCATGTCGGCCCAGTTGAGCGTCGGATAGTTAAAGATGCTTGAGTACTTGGCTTTGCCATCGTGCAGCTTCTGGATTTCTTCGTCGCGATCGGCGCCCAGAGTTTCCATGGCGCTGTACAGGTACAGGCCGTGGCCTGCTTCGTCCTGGATCTTGGCCATCAGCTGCAGTTTGCGCTTCAGGGTAGGCGCACGGGTAACCCAGTTGCCTTCCGGCAGCATGCCGACAATTTCTGAGTGGGCATGCTGGGAGATCTGGCGAACCAGTGTTTTGCGGTAGCCTTCCGGCATCCAGTTCTTGGCTTCAATTTTCGTTTCGGCATCAATTTTCTCCTGGAAATCTCTCTCTTCGGGAGACATTTCTTCCAGGGTTTTGAGGCGCTTTGTACCGGTATCAACCATTTGTGCGTACATAACTCTCTCCGAGTCTGGCTTGTTTTTAATCTGCTCTAGGCGCATAGCAGTGCACTGTGAACTGTCACAGGCATTAACTTCATAGTATATGATACTGAATAAATATCAATGAAAGCTATTCTGTATCATGTTGAGGTTTAAGACTTTTGTCGTATCTTTAAGTGATTGAAAATTAAACAAACTGGTTATGGTATTAAGAAATGCTTTTGAGTTTTCTAAAAGGGAAGAAAAAATAAATCGTTGGTAAGAGGTGTTGTGTACACCCCTTACCAGCTGAAGGCTTTAGTCTTTACGACGGTCAAATACGTGCTTGGCCTTGCCCTCAGAGCGGCTCAGGGTCCCTGAGTCCATAACCTGCACGCGGGTGCTGATGCCAATGTAGGATTTGATGTGATGGCTCAACTCTTTGGCCGCATTCTCTTTGGTGATTTCGCCCTCTGCTCCCGGCTTCAGTTCAACCCGGATATCCACGAAGTCCAGGTTGCCTTTCTTGTACACTTCAATTTCATAGTAAGGTGCCAGGGCACGGCACTTCAGTACCTGTTCTTCAATCTGGCTGGGGAACAGGTTGACCCCGCGAACAATCAGCATGTCGTCGCTGCGACCTGTGATTTTGTCGATGCGGCGCATCGGGCGGGCAGTGCCCGGCAGCAAACGGGTAAGATCGCGGGTACGGTAGCGCAGAACCGGCATGGCTACCTTGGTGAGTGAGGTGAATACCAGTTCGCCGTACTCACCATCGGGCAATACTTCGCCCGTGTCCGGATTGATGATTTCCGGGTAGAAGTGGTCTTCCCAGATGGTAGGACCGTCTTTGGTTTCCAGGCATTCCATACCCACACCCGGGCCCATGACTTCGGACAGGCCATAGATATCCAGTGCCTGGATACCCAGGCGCTCTTCAAGCTCCGAACGCATGCTGTCGGTCCAGGGCTCAGCACCAAAAATACCCAGCCGCAATGGCAGTTTTTTGGGGTCAATGCCCTGGCGGTCCAGCTCGTCGGCAATGTTCAGCATATAGGAAGGCGTGACCATAATAAGGTCGGGCTCAAAATCACTGATCAACTGTACCTGCTTTTCCGTCTGTCCACCTGACATGGGAATAACCGTGCAGCCGAGGCGCTCAGCGCCATAGTGGGCACCCAGGCCACCCGTGAACAGGCCGTATCCGTAAGCAATATGAATCTTGTCGCCAGAGCTGCCGCCGCCGGCACGGATTGAACGTGCAACAATGTCGGCCCAGGTTTCAATGTCGCCTTTGGTGTAGCCGACAACGGTGGGCTTGCCGGTAGTACCACTGGAAGCGTGTACCCGCACGACCTTTTTCATGGGCACAGCAAACATGCCGAACGGGTAATGGTCCCGCAGGTTATCTTTGGCCGTGAAGGGAATCTTGGAAATGTCTTCCAGTGTGTTGATGTCCATTGGCTTCAGGCCAATGGTATCAAACGCATTACGGTAAAAGGGCACGTTGGTGTAGGCGTGCCAGACACTCCAGCGCAGGCGCTGAAGCTGCTCATGGCGAAGTTCGTCCACGCTGGCGGTTTCCATCCGGTCCAGCTTGCCGAGTTTATGCATGGGTAGGCTCATAACGATTTCCTGCTTTGTTCTTGTTGGCCCGGCGTGCGGCACCGGACCAGTGTCAGTTTGTGATGTGGGCCCGGCGAAGCCGGACCGGTGTTGTTATTCCGCTGTGTCAGTGCGCTCGATGATCATGGCGATACCCTGGCCTACACCAATGCACATGGTGCACAGGGCATAACGTGCACTCTGACCTTGCTGGTGGCGACGCTCCAGCTCATTCAGCGCGGTAGTGACAAGACGTGCGCCGCTCATGCCCAGAGGGTGGCCTAGAGCAATTGCACCGCCGTTGGGGTTCACGTGCTCGGCATCGTCGGGCAGGCCCAGGTCGCGAAGCACGGCCAGTGCCTGGGCGGCAAAGGCTTCGTTGAGCTCAATCACATCCATATCCGCCAGCTCCAAGCCCGCGGTTTTCAGAACCTTGCGGGTGGCCGGCGCCGGGCCCATGCCCATAATGCGGGGCTCAACACCGGCTGTAGCCATGGCCACAACCCGTGCGCGGGGCTTGAGGTTGTGTTGTTTCAGAGCGTCGCCACTGGCAAGCAACAGGGCGCAGGCGCCGTCGTTTACACCGGATGCGTTACCGGCGGTGACGGTACCGTTGTCACGGAAGGGGGTTCCCAGTCCGGCAAGCTTTTCCAGGCTGGTTTCCCGCGGATGTTCATCCGTATCGACAATGAGCGGATCCTGTTTACGGCGGGGAACACTCACCGGCACAATTTCGCTGGCAAAAAAGCCGGCGTTGCGGGCGGCTGCCGTACGCTGCTGGCTGCGCAGAGCAAAGGCATCCTGGTCTTCACGGGAAATGTTGAAGTCGGCCGCCACGTTCTCAGCGGTTTCCGGCATGGAGTCAATGCCGTACTGCTTCTTCAGAACCGGGTTCACAAAGCGCCAGCCAATGGTAGTGTCGAACAACTCGGCCTTGCGGCTGAACCCGGATTCGGCCTTGCCCATCACAAACGGCGCCCGGGACATAGACTCTACGCCGCCGGCCAGCATCAGGTTGGTTTCGCCGGTACGCAGTGCGCGGGCAGCGCTGCCGATGGCGTCCATTCCGGAGCCGCACAGCCGGTTAATGGTGCTGCCGGGTACGTCTACAGGCAGTCCGGCCAGCAGCAGTGACATGCGGGCCACGTCCCGGTTGTCCTCGCCGGCCTGGTTGGCACAGCCGTAAAGCACATCGTCTACGGCGGCCCAGTCAAGGTCGCTGTAGCGGTCTTTCAGGGCTTTCATGGGAATGGCACCCAGGTCGTCTGCGCGGACCGTTGAGAGGGAGCCACCGTAACGGCCTACGGGTGTACGTACAGCGTCTACTATGTAGGCATTTTCAAGGTGTTTTTCGTTGCTCATTGATCGTTCTCCGACTGGATGACTTCGCCACGTACCTGATAGGACTTGCCGCGAAACAGGGCGATAACATGGCCGTCCTGGTTGGTGAGGGTTATATCGTATACACCGGTGCGGTTGCCGCGTGACTGCTCAACCGCGGTGGCAGTCAGCACGTCACCTTCACGGGCACCAAGCATATACTCGATGGAACAGCCCGATGCCACTGTTGCCTTGTTATAGCTATTGCAAGCGAAGGCAAAAGCAGAGTCAGCAAGGGTAAACAGGTAACCACCATGGCAGGAGCCGTGCCCCTGGATCATGATACTGGTGACTGGCATGGTGACCGTAGCCTTACCCGGGGATACGTGGGTGATTTCCATTCCCAGGTTACGACTGGCTTCATCCCGCGCGTACATGGACTCAGCGCAGTCCTGTGCCAGTTTTTGGGCTTCGGGTGACTGGTGCTCGTTGCTCATGAGTAAAACCCCTTTTCGGCGAACCGGTTCTTGCGCAGCAGCAGCGCGGGTCGATAGCGATCTTCGCCATAGCTTTGCTGGAGGTGTGTCAGGACCTGGTGAACAAGGCTGAAGCCGAGGCTGTCGCTCCAACGCAGTGGGCCTTCCGGGTAGTTGAGGCCGGCTTTCATGGCAAGATCTATATCACTGACTGTGGCGACGCCGTGCAGAGCCGCATCAGCGGCTTCGTTTGCCAGGGTGGCAACGGTGCGCATAATGACCAGACCCGGACGGTCGGCAATGTGGCTTACGGCAATGCCGGCCTTCTGGAGCAGGGCGCTGGCATCACTTACAGCCTGTGCCGATGCCTGTTCGGCGCTGGCAATCGCGAGACGACTTGCTTTGGTGTAATCAAATGCCAGGTCCACCAGAACCAGGTTGTTGCAGGCCTCGGCCGCCGCACGCTCTGTTGCCATACGGCCGTCGGTCAGTGCCAGTACGGCGTCGCCAAACTGCAGGCGGCCGGGGCCATCCCGCTCGATGACGTTCAGCCCGCACTCACTCAGACGCGTGACCAGAGGAGCCAGAGGCCCCGGGTTGCCTTCCACAATCAATGTATCGGCTTCGCTGCTGACGGCTGCTACGGTTGCCGGTTCGGGCTTTTGTGAGTCGTCGGTATAGCTGTAAAAGCCCTGACCGTTTTTGCGGCCCAGCCGGCCAGCCTCCACCAGTTCTTTCTGCACCAGGGAAGGCAGAAAGCGGGTGTCCTGATAGTAGGAATTGAACACCGACGTGGTCACGGCATAGTTAACATCGTGGCCGATCAGGTCGGTCAGCTCAAAGGGTCCCATACGGAAGCCACCAGCCTCGCGCACAATGGCATCGAGTGTGGCACTGTCCGCTGTCTGCTCCTGCAGCAGGCGCAGGCTTTCTGCATAAAATGGCCGTGCAACCCGGTTAACAATAAAGCCCGGTGTTGAGGTGGCGGTGACCGGTTTTTTGCCCCACTGGCCTGCGGTGGCGTAAACACACTTGGCAACGTCGTCACTGGTGGCCAGGCCTTTGATGACTTCTACCAGAGCCATTAAGGGCGCCGGGTTAAAGAAGTGCATGCCGACCAGGCGCTCTGGGTGCTGCATTTCAGCACTCAGGGCGGTTACGGAGATGGACGAGGTGTTCGTAGCCAGGATTGTGCTGTCGTCACAGAGTGCTTCAAGGTCAGCGAGAAGGCTGCGCTTGATATCAAGGTCTTCAACAATGGCCTCGATGACCAGTCCCGCCTCTGCAAGCTCTTTGAGCTCGTTAACCGGTTTGATGCGATCAAGCAGTGCATCCAGGTCGGCCTGCTCCATCTTCCCCTTGTCTACACGGCGCTGCAGAATGTTGGCAATACTCTGACGGCCAGCTTCTGCTGCACCTTCACGCTGGTCGAGAAGGAAAACCTGATGACCTGCCTGGCCGGCTACCTGGGCAATGCCGGAGCCCATGGCGCCGGCGCCAATCACGGCAACAGGGACGGAGGTGGCAAGTGGCTGCATGCTTATTTCCCCTTGAATTCTGGTGCGCGTTTTTCCATGAAAGCCGCAACGCCTTCACGGTAATCATCAGTGCGGCCGGCCAGGCGCTGCAGGTCCCGCTCTACCAGCACTTGTTCTTCAAAGCTGTTGTCCGGGCTCGCGTGCAGGGCGCGCTTGATCATGGCCAGACCTTTGGTGGGCTGGGTTGCAAAATGGCGGGCCAGTTTCATCGACTCCTCTTCCAGAGCGTCGTCATCCACGCACTGCCAGATCATGCCCCACTGTTCCGCTTTTTCGGCGCTCAGTTTGTCACCGAGCATGGCCAGGCCTTTCGCCCGGGCCATGCCAACGGAGCGTGGCAGCGTCCAGGTCCCGCCTGAATCGGGAATCAGCCCAATTTTGCAAAACGCCTGAACAAAATTTGCGGACCGTGCGGCAAGAGTAATGTCACACGCCAGGGCAATATTTGCGCCGGCTCCGGCAGCAACGCCGTTCACCGCACATATAACCGGCATGGGCAGGTTACGGAGGGTCTGCAGCAACGGGTTGTAGTATTTTTCGATAGACAGGCCGAGATCCGGCGCTTCATCACCCGGATTCACGTTGCGATCGGACAGATCCTGGCCGGCACAGAAGCCGCGGCCGTTACCGGTCAGCAGGAGTACCCGCACGCTGTGGTCGTTGCGGATCGTCTTAAGCGCAGCGCGCATCTGTTCATGCATCTCAACGTTAAAACTGTTGAGGCTCTTGGGACGGTTCAGGGTGACTTTGGCAATTCCCTGATCGATATCGAGAAGCACACTCTGCTCAGTCATGGAAAAGTCCTTGTGATAGCAGTGGAACCCGGGTTGCTTGCTTCGGGCGGATGATTTGCCAGGCCGGGCTCAGCGCCCGGTGAACTCTGGCTTACGTTTGTTCTGGAACGCATCGAGGCCTTCACGGCGATCGTCGGTTGCCGCCAGAATGGTGAAAGCGTGACGCTCAAAGCGCAGGCCGGCTGCAAGGTCCATGTCTTCTGCACGTTGCACCGCCTCGCGGGCCAGCTGCACGGCAATCGGTCCCTTGGAGGCGATTGTGCGTGCAATGGCAAGGGCGCGCTCTACCGTCAGCTCTGGCTGGCAGACCTCGCTCACGAGACCGGCGTCCAGAGCGCGCTCAGCACCGATGGGCTCTCCGGTGAGTACCATTTGCATAGCCAGAGACTGGCCAACCGCGCGCACCAGCCGCTGGGTGCCACCGGCACCTGGCATGATGCCGAGATTGATTTCAGGCTGGCCGAAACGGGCATTATTGCCGGCAATGATGATGTCGCCGTTCATTGCCAGTTCGCAGCCGCCTCCCAGGCAGAAGCCGTTAACGGCGGTGATCAGAGGCTTGGTAAACCGTGCGATGCGAGCCCAGTGCTGAGTCCGCGGGTCTTCGAGCATGCCGACCAGGTCGCGGGCGGCCATCTCGTTGATGTCGGCACCTGCAGCAAAGGCTCGTTCACTCCCGGTGATCACAACAGCACGGGTGTCGGGGTCAGCTTCGGCTGCATCCAGCTCTTTGCTCAGAACGTCAAGTAAGGCAGTGTTAAGGGCGTTGAGGGCTTCAGGGCGGTTAAGCGTTAACAGACGAACGCCCTGATCCGGCCCTTCCGAGAGCAGTATCTGTGGCATAAAGGTTCCGGCATTGGGTTGTTTTAATCGTTGTCGGTAAGGCCTGATTATTCTCAAGGCAACTTCCGCGGGGCGGTGTTCCGCCTCAAAAATCTATCAAAAGAGTATAGGTTTGAATTGATACCGGTCAAGATTTTACGTACAGATTTTTGTATCACATTGCTGTATGGGGAATCGGCAGGGATGTAGTATTATGATTTTTCGACTTATTTTTACTGTTAGTCTTTAGTCGTAGATAGTTGCGGCAGACGCAGTAACAGGCGCTATCGACACGCCCGTGGGGTGTGTGCTGGATGTCCTGATACAGAAAGAGTAGCTTAAGATACAAAAACACAAACACGTTAAAGGGAGCCTCTCATGCCCTGTTACCGCATTGATGGTGTGACACCTGTGGTGCACCCGACGGCTTATGTACACCCGACAGCTGTACTGATTGGCGATGTACACATAGGACCTGACTGCTATGTTGGACCGTGCGCCTCTTTGCGCGGTGATTTCGGTCGAATTGTGATGGAGCAGGGCGCAAACCTGCAGGATACCTGTGTTGTCCATGCTTTCCCGGGCCGGGACGCCGTGGTCCGGCGCAATGGGCATATCGGGCATGGTGCCGTCTTGCATGGCTGTGTAATAGAAGAAGATGCCATGGTTGGCATGAATGCCGTCGTTATGGATGAAGCGATCATCTCTGCCCGCTCCATTGTGGGTGCGGCTGCGTTCGTGAAAAGCGGTTTTACCTGTGAGCCGGCTTCGTTAATTGTAGGGGCGCCGGCCAAGGTGTTGCGCACCTTGAGTGATAAAGAAGTGAGCTGGAAGCTGCGCGGTACTCAGGAGTATCAGACCCTGACACAGCGGTGCCTGCAAACCATGAGTGAATGCTCGCCCTTGACTGAAATAGATGCCAACAGGCCTGAATTACGGATAGATGGGCATGATCTGAAGGGAGAGTAGTGCGTGCTCAGGAACGCGGGAAGGCCAGACAGGCTTATTGTCTCTGGCTTCAGGGTTCCAGCACATATCGCTGGCGGCCCGCTCCCAGGCCCGCCAGAATGGCGCCCAGAGCAATCAGACCAAGAAAGAGCCCGGCTATGTTCCAGCTTTCAAACCGCTCATGCAGTACACCGACAAGGAGTGGGCCGAGCGCTGCCATGGTGTAGCCAACGCTCTGGGCCATTCCTGACAGGCGTGCGGCCGTGTCAGTATCCCGGGCTCGCACGGCCAGCAGGGTGAGCGCTATGCTGAAAGAGCCGCCCTGTCCCAGGCCGAGAATAATAACCCAGAACCAGACGCCTTCGATGGGAGCATAGATACTGCCCATGATTCCGGTGAGTGTTGCCAGCATGACCAGTACCACCATAGCCCGCTGGTCCCACATGTGGCTGGCAATCCAGGGAGCTGCAATGGCCGTCGGCACCTGCACAAGGATAGATACTGACAACGCCAGCCCTGCCGTAACCGGCTCAATTCCCCGATCCTGAAGAATCGTTGGCAGCCAGCCAAACACGGTATACGCCAGGGACGACTGCAGCCCCATATAAAAGGCGACCTGCCAGGCTAACCCATCCCTGAAAAGTGACGTCTGTGGCGCGCGTGGTGTTGCAGGGATTTGCTTGCCATCCAGCTGAAGCCACCACGCAACAGCCGCAATAACGGCAGGGACTGCCCAGAAAGCCAGTGCCGGCTGCCACTCATTAGAAAATGCGATGCGCAGAGGCTCCGTAGCCCCGGCTGCAACTGCCGCACCCGTGCAAAGAACGGCGGTGTAGAGCCCGGTCATCAGGCTGGCGGATTCCGGAAAATCGCGTTTTACAATGCCGGGCAGCAACACACTCATTATACCGATACAGCCCCCCGCAACCGCTGTGCCCAGGAATAAGCCGCTGACGCCAAGATACGGGCGTACAACCATAGCCAGAGCCAGAATAATAAGAGCTGCCAGAACGGTGCGCTCCATGCCCAGCCTGCGGGCGGCGTATGGGGCCATAGGTGCTGCCAGACCCAGAAGCAGCACGGGCAGTGTGGTAAGTACGCCCTGACCAATGGAGGACAGCGACAGGCTATCGCCAATGGTTTTCAGAACCGGCCCGACGCTCGTCAGTGCCGGGCGCAGATTGAGGGCAACCAGCATCATGCCCACAAACATCATAATGGCATTTCGGGAGGGGGTTGTGGCGCTTTTAAGGGGCATGAGGGCTGGCTCTCGTCTACACGTTTGTTTTGGAGGGCTTCCAGAATCGTGATCGCGCATGGATGAAACGGAGAAGATTGCAGCATTGCTCCTGCAGAAGTCAATCCGCTGCCCCGCTGATGCAATGACCCTGACCCTGGTTATCTGGCCTGCTTTGACACGATTTCAAGAAACTGCACACCTTTTGCAGATTATGCGAACACATTACGGTAGCGCCTACCAAGCTCCAGTCCTATGGTCGCGATGGATCCATCCCGGTAAACCGAAACAAAACACAATAAAGGACAGGACCATGGTTCGACTTATTCCCGCTCTGTTCGGGGCCACAACCTTGCTCTTTTCAACTGCTCCGGCAGCGGAAATGACCCAGGAAGCCGTCTACGGACTTGCCCAGGGTTGCTATGCCATTCAGTCATCAGACAATGACCGGTTCATGCGCCGGTACAAAACCTCCGGTACTATTAATGGTGGCTGGAGCTTTGATTTCAGGGCAGAGAACCCGGGGCAGGCGGCACGCTTTTACTTCAAACCCACAGGGTTTGGAACCTTCATGATGCGTGATCAGGCCGGACGCTTTCTTGATACCCGGCTGCCCGCGGAGATTACCGCAGGTACGGTACCCGGACAGAACACCAACTGGCGCATCGACGAACGCACGGATTCCGGTGAGCAGCAGTTCCGGTTTACCAGCCTGTTCCTGAATCGGACGCTAAGGCACAACAAGAACAGCCGCGGTATTTATTTTATAGATTTACTCAACCCGCAGTACCGGAACAGTGAAGCCTGGTTCCGCCTGGTGCCGACAGAAAATTGCGCGAAGTTTCCCGAAGCTGAGTTGAATATTACCGGAGACCTGGAGCAGCTTAAGGGAAGCCCCGACACTCCGGTACGTGGCTCGATTGACGTGCATACGCACATAACCTCCTACGAATTTATGGGAGGAACGATGATGGGTGGTGCTCCGTTCCACCCTTTCGGTGTGACCCGGGCGCTGGCTGACAGTGCCGATGTGCACGGCCCCGATGGTTCGCTGGATGTTATCGGGAACCTGATGGGTTTCAACGACATCAACTTCCGCTATAACACCGCGGGCTGGCCGGACTTTCCCTTTTGGCCCAATCATCAGAGCCTGTCCCATACAGGGTATTACTATCGCTGGATCGAACGGGCTTTCCTTGGCGGGCAGAAGATGATGGTCACTCACCTGGTAGAAAACGAGGTGCTGTGTAACCTTCAGTCTACCCTGTTACCCCAAAGCTGGGGCGGGACCAACAGCTGTGACACGATGGAAAGCATTGATCTGCAGATACTGCGTTTGCACGAAATGCAGGCATATGTGGATGCTCAGGCCGGCGGGCCGGGCGAGGGATTCTTCAGGCTGGTAAACACACCGAAAGAAGCCAGACAGGTGATTGCCGATGGCAAAATGGCGGTTGTACTGGGTATAGAGGCTTCCGAGCTTTTCAATTGTGGTCTGAAGGATCCGGTCTGTTCCCAGGCGTATGTAGAAGAGCAGTTGAATAAGTACCACGATCTGGGTGTGCGCGCCGTTTACCCCATCCATCGGTTTGATAACCAGTTTGGTGGCGCCAGAATTGAAAGCGGACTGATTAACGTGGGCAATAACGTGTCAACCGGCCGGTATTTCTCTATTCAGGATATCCGTGAGCGCGCCCCTGCGCGGGTATACGAATCCGTGATGAATTCAGCGGAGGCGTATTTGCAGATGTGGGAACGTGCCCGCGCCAATACCAACCGTGAGTTTATTAACCCGTTACCTGAATACGTGACGGTCTTTAACCGGGGAACGGGCACCTGTCTTGATGTTCCCGGAAACGACGATGAGGTGACTGCAGGCGCGTGGGTCGATCATTACACCTGTCAGCCCCAGGCTCTCGACCAGCGCTGGCTGTTTAACGCCTCTCAAGGCACGCTCGCCAACCGGGTGGGCAGCAATGCACTGTGCCTGGATAGCAACGGCACGCCCTGGAACAATGGCTATCCGAACCTGCAAGCGTGCGATGGTAGTCTCCCGCAAAGCTGGGATTATTCGGGCCAACGCATAACCAATGCAGATAGCGAGCACCACTCCCTTGATGCGTACCAAAGCGGTTGGGTCGGTTTCTGGCAGTCCCATGACGGTGCCAATCAACAGTGGGAGTTGCGCCTGGATTCTGCCAGTGGGCGGTTGGCACAGTATCGCAGTGAGGAATCCGGGCAGTGTCTGACGGCCACGACGGCCGGCGCCTCCGTGACTCTGGCGGATTGTTCGGGAGCTGAGGCTCAGCTCTGGCAGTGGCTGCCAGCTCAGGGGCTGCTGCAGTCAGGGCTGGATCCTGATTTATGCATCTCCAGTACCGCGCACGCAATCAACAACACACCGTTGATCCTTACCGAGTGCAGTAACGCACAAAAACTCGAGCGACATGCGGATCAGTCGTTTCGCCTGCGCCAGAACAGTAATTTCGCTCTGGACGCTGCAGGCAGGTCAATCCAAAAAGCACCATACTCATCTATACTTGGCAGACGACAATAACAAAATAAGATGTAGAGAGGTGTGGTTTGCTCACACTCACTGGGTTTGGCCTTGGGTGTCTGGTTTCCCTGTTTCTGGTTTCCTGGCGAGATTTTCGCCATTTGTGGGTTGGTAAGGTATTCCTCGTGATCATCATCACGTCGGGGGCATATTTGCTGGACCCTTTAATGCCTGCTGACTGGCGATGGGTTACCTCTGATCTGCAGACGGCAGTACCGGCTTTATTCTGGGCTCTGTGTCAGCTTGTGTTTGCGCGGCACCCAAAGCTGGTGAGCGTTTGGGGGGCAATGGCCTTATACAGCTTTGCTGCGCCAGCATTGTCGCGTCCGTTTATCGAGGCCGGCCTTTGGCCAGAGTGGGGCGTGTACCTCGGCTGGACGCTGGGTCAGTGGTTTGAGTACGTCATCGTATTACATGGTCTTAGCTACGTGGTTCGCCACTGGCGCAATGACCTTGTGGAAGCTCGTAGAAAAGCCCGTCTGGCACTGCTTCTTATCCTTGGAAGTGCTGTGGGCGTTGCCATTATCAGCCTGAATTTCGGTATTTATCACGACGTAACCCGGGGCGTAGTGGTTGCTCTGGCGGCACTGGCAATCCTGCTGTGTATTATCAGCTCACGTGAGGGCTTATTGAAGTTGGTGCCACAAGAAAAGCCAGCCGGGGATCTGCAGCCACAGGAGCCGGCGGCACAGGCCCCACGCGAGCTACAGGCCGAGACAGGGAATGACGATGCTCACAAGCTGGCGGAAATCATGGCAAACGGGTTTTATAAAAAAGAAAAGCTGACCCTCAAGCAGCTTGCGACCGCGATGGGAATCCCTGAGTACAGGGTTCGGCGCCTGATCAATCAGACATTGGGTTATCGCAACTTTAATGATTACATTAACCAGCTGCGGATTGCTGAGGCAGCTGAGCGTCTGGTGCAAACGCCGGAAGAGCCGGTTTTGAATATATCCCTGGATGTAGGGTACCGGACACTGAGTTCGTTCAATCGTGCTTTCCGGGATATTACGGATACCACGCCCACTGCTTACCGGCAATCAAGGTGTACAGAAAAGCTTACCGGGTGACTTTGTCACAGTCACTCACACCTCTAAGGGTTAGTCTTACCGAATACGCAGTGCATAAATACAGGCGTTTTGTTTTCGTTAACTGTCAGCCCGGGAGAAACGGTGTATGTGGCCTTTGTTGTTCTGGATGCAGAAACATCTTGTCTGGAGTATTCCGCTTGCCATGATTGCCGGCTTCGTTGCCGGACAGATAATTGAGCCAGATCCGCTACGCTGGGCTATACTGCCGCTGACCTTTCTGATGGTTTATCCCATGATGGTCACCATGAACCTGCGCCAGTTGTTGCAGCCCGGGGGCGGCAAGCTGTTGTGGGTAACCCAGTTACTCAACTTTATTCTGATACCGGCTATAGGGTACGGCGCCGGTCTGCTCTTTTTTCCCGATGAACCATTTGCGCGGCTGGCGCTTCTATTAACATCACTGCTACCAACCTCTGGCATGACAATCTCCTGGACAGGCTTTGCGAAAGGCAACGTGCCAGCAGCGGTGCGGATGACGGTTGTCGGGCTGATTGCGGGGTCTCTGCTTGCACCGTTCTATCTTAAAGGATTGCTCGGTGCAGTGATTGAAATTCCGGTTTCCCAGGTATTTATGCAGATCGCGCTTATCGTCTTTCTGCCGTTAGCACTGGGCTACTTCACTCAGCGAGCACTCATATCAAAGCATGGCGCAAGCACCTTTCATCAGGAGGTCAAGCCAAAGTTTCCGCCATTTTCCACTCTTGGCGTTCTGGGGGTGGTGTTTGTTTCCATGGCATTAAAATCACAGGATATTCTGAATAATCCCGGGTCGCTGTTTGCGTACCTTGTGCCTCTGTTGCTGATTTACGCGCTGAACTTTGTTATCAGTACGCTTATTGGCAAAGCGCTGTTCCCCCGGGGCGATGCCATTGCCCTGGTTTATGGCACGGTCATGCGGAATTTGTCCATAGCGCTGGCTATTGCCATGGGCGTTTTTGGTGAAGAGGGCGCAGATGCTGCCCTGTTGATTGCGTTGGCATATATTGTTCAGGTGCAGGCGGCCGCCTGGTATGTCAGGTTTTCTGACCGCCTGTTCGGGGCACCTGAATCATTGACCTGAGCTCACTCAGGTTCGGATTCGTCTTAAGTGTCATTAAACTGCCCCTTCAGCATCTTTCCAACGGCGCCGTTTTCTGAAAAAGCCTCCCGGATAAAGTCCATCAGCGACCTGACTGTCTGGGAGGGGTACAGGTTCGGAGCCGTAATCAAAAACATCTTGTTACCCCACATTTCCGGGTCTGAGTCAAACCCCTCAAGAGATCTGACCAGTGCACCAGATTTAAGCTCGTCACTGATCAGGTAATACGGCAAAACGCCGATACCATTACCCGAAACAATCGATCGCTTTAGAAAGTTCATATCAGCGCACTGCAGTTTTGGCAACAGATCCACGACATGCCGTTCGCGTTCCTGTTGCGAGAAAAAACTCAGGGTAAGCCGGTTGTGACGCACCGGCGGCGTCACCAGGTCGTGCTCGGTGAGCTCCGCAGGCGCTTCAGGGCTGCCGCGGTGCTCAATGTATTCAGGAGAGACACAAGGAACCCATTCAATGTGCGATAACTCCCGGGCAACGTAATGTTCGGGAGGTGAGTTAGCAACCCGGATTGCTATATCCACTTCTTCGTCCAGCAAATCATATATCCGGTTATTGAACGTAAGCTGCATGGTAACGCCCGGGTGTGCTTTACCGAAGTCAAGCAGGGCTGGCCCCAGTGTCAGTTGTCCCAGGCCTATCGGGACACTGATTCGTACATGACCTCTTAAGTTTCTGCCCATATCCAGAACTGTAGCCTCGAGGGCTGCAAGTTCCTGAGTAACCTTAACCGCGTGCTCATACATAGCCCAGCCAATTTCTGTGGGCTCCAGCCTGCGTGTGGTTCTTCTGAGAAGCTGTACACGATGGTCAGATTCCAGCTTTTTAAGCCGGCGGCTGATGTTTGATCGGCTCGTATTCATTCGCTGAGCCGCAGCGCTCATGCTGCCGGCCTCGATAATCGCAACAAGAGCCTCCAAGTCTTTGATCTCCAAGTCGTCACCTTCGATTGTTGCGAATATTGAAACAGTGTGGGCTAAGATTTGTGCATTGTCGAGTATTAGGAGGGTGGCATACAGTGTTTCTTCAGGTCGCCATAGCTCAAGGCACCCCATGAAATCTGGATAAACAAAACAACAGGATCGAAAAATGACCGCTAAGCTCATCTTTGAAGACACAGCTTACTCGGGGGCTGAAGTACAGCAACGAGGGCTTAAACTGGCAGGTGGTCTGACCTCGCTCGGCGTGAACGAAGGTGACGTTATCGCTGTCATGATGCGAAACCATCCGGCCTTCATTGATGTCATGATGGCTTGCCGCACGATCGGAATCTACCACTGCGCGATTAACTGGCACTTCAAGGCCGGGGAAGCACTTCATATCCTCACAGACTCCAATGCCAAAGCTCTTATCATTCAGGCCGAGTTTCTGGGCGAAGTAGAAGCAGTCATTCCCGATGGCGTGCCTATTCTGGTTTTAGATTCCAACACTGGTATGCAGCAGGATTATGAGACCTGGCTGGACAGGCAGCCTCCGTATGAAGGTCCGGAGAGAGTGCCCCGGGGGATGATGCCTTATACCTCAGGCACCACAGGCAACCCCAAAGGTGTTCGTCGTATGCCGCTCGACCCGTGCTTCTTACCTCTGATCCAGCAGATTGCTGAAAAAGCCTGGGGTGTTAAAGAAGGTGTTCGCGTCCTGATGCCAGCTCCCCTGTATCATAGCGCACCTAACAACATGACCCTTCAGAGCCTGCTGTTCGGAGAGTTGCTGGTGCTCACTCAGGGTTTTGATCCCGAGGACATTCTGCGCCTGATTGAGACGCACAAAATCACCACCGTTTACCTGGTGCCGATCATGTATGTGAGGTTGTTACGTCTGCCTGATGAGATAAAGCAGCGTTACGATATCTCATCGGTTAGTTTTGTGGCTTCCACAGGGGCACCCTGCTCACCTGAGCTCAAGGCATCGATGCTTGAGTGGTGGGGGCCGGTTATCCATGAAACTTATGCTTCCAGTGAAACCGGCATGCTGACTGTGCAGAGCCCTGAGGGTGCACTCGAAAAGCCGGGAAGTGTGGGCAAGCCAGTGCTGGGCGCTGATATAAGAATTATTGATGGAAATGGGAAGGAATGTCCCGAAGGTGAAGTGGGTATTATATACGGACGCCAACCCGCCTACCCCGATTTTACCTACCAGAATAACCAGCAAGCCAGAGAGGAGGCCTCACTCGGTGATCTGGTAACAGTGGGTGATATGGGCTACTTCGATGAAGATGGTTACCTGTATGTATGCGATCGCATGTCAGATATGGTTATTTCCGGAGGCGTCAATATTTATCCCGCGGAGATAGAGCATGCAATCCTGGAAGTCGACGGTATTCAGGATTGCGCTGTGATTGGCGTCCCTGACCCGGAATTCGGCGAATCACTTTTAGGGTTGATCAAATTCCAGAACGCAACCGACGACACAGTCCAGGAAGTCCGGAAACACCTTGAGGGCCGGTTGGCCAAATACAAAATCCCTCGTGAAATCATAATTGTCAGTAATATTGCGCGGGATGCGAACGGGAAGATATCAAAGAAAAAACTTAAGCAGCAGTTTGCATAAAGACTAAATCACCACGGATACCGCGAGTGTATTTTTAGCTATTTCACACACGAATAAATAAGGTCAGGAATAAAAACATGAGTCTTCCCGATATACTGAAAAACAAGCTGGCTTTGCCAGTGATCTGCTCGCCAATGTTCATCATTTCCACGCCAAAACTGGTCATCGAACAATGCAAGGCCGGCCTTGTGGGTTCATTCCCAGCGCTGAACGCACGGCCTGCTGAAAAGCTGGATGAGTGGCTCACTGAGATTGAATCCGAGCTGGCGGCCTATCAGGCGGAAAATCCGGAAGCCAAAGTGGGGCCCTACGCCGTTAACCAGATTTGTCATGGCTCCAACGACCGCCTTAAACACGACATGGATGTCTGTGTGAAACATAAGGTGCCCATCATCATAACCAGTCTTCAGGCGTCTGAAATGGTGATCGAGGCAGCGCACAGCTATGGTGGCCTGGTTTTTCACGATGTCATTAATGTGCGGCATGCGAAGAAAGCACTGGCTGCCGGGGTCGATGGATTAATACTGGTAACAGCCGGCGCTGGCGGACATGCCGGCACCTTAAGCCCCTTTGCGCTGCTCACAGAAATCCGTAGCTTCTATAATGGCCCCGTTATTCTGGGCGGCTCCATTACAAAAGGTAATCACATTCTTGGCGCCCGGGTATTAGGGGCTGATCTGGCGTACATGGGCACGCGCTTTATAGCGACTGAAGAAGCCAATGCTGACCAGGGCTATAAGGATATGATTGTTGAATCCTCTGCCTCTGACGTGATTTACACCAACTTGTTTACGGGAGTCCATGGTAACTACCTCCGCGGGAGCATAGAGAAGGCCGGCCTGGATCCGGATAACCTGCCAGAGTCGGATAAAAGTAAAATGTCCTTTGGCTCCAAGGGGAGTAGCAAGAGCAAAGCCTGGCGTGATATCTGGGGTGCTGGTCAGGGTGTAGGCGGAATAACCGGGCTCACAACGGTTGCAAACGTAGTGGCAACGCTCAAAGATGAGTATGAAACGGCGCGGGCAGGTATGGAGCGCCTGGATTAAATCAGGAGGGCCTGCGGTGCTTATATCTTAACCAATAAGCACCGCAGGGAGTGAATCAGCTATTCAGAAGAACAGACCTGGCAGCCAGGTCGCGATTTCCGGGAAAACCATGATAATGGCGATAGCCAGTATTTCTATGACGACGAACGGGATCACAGAACCGTATATGTCCTTCATGGTTATGCCCGGTGGCACCACGCCTTTCAGATAGAACAGGTTAAAGCCGAAAGGTGGTGTCTTGTAGCCAATCTCCATGTTAATCACGAATAGGATGCCGAACCAGATCGGATCAAATCCCAGAGATTTTACGATGGGCATGAATACCGGCAGTGTGATCAGCATAATGCCCACCGGATCAAGCACCATGGCCAGGAAGAATACAATAACCATCATGGCGATGATGATCCCCCAGGGGCCACCGGGAATAAGCTGCATCAGTCCTTCTATAAGGTCCTGGGCGCCCATGCTCTGATAAGCGGCGCTGAATGCATGGGCGGCAAACAGTATCCACATAATCATGCCCGTAAGCTTGAACGTGCGGATAGCCGCCTCGTGCATAATGCTCCACTTGAACTGCCGATAGACTGCAGCCGAGATTAAAGCGCCGAGAACGCCCATGGCTGCAGCTTCTGTAGGTGTAGTGATGCCGCCTATAATAGAACCAAGCACCATCAGTACAACGCCAATAGGCAGTAAGACAGCCCTCAGAGCCCTGAACTTCTCCGGCCAGGTTCCGCGCTCCCCGGGGGGCAGGGCAGGAGCCAGGTGTGGCTGTAACGTAGAGCGTACAAGGATGTACACAACGGTGAGCACCATCAGAAGAACACCCGGCATAACGCCTGCCGCGAACATCTGGCCTACGGAAACACCGGTAATCAACGCATATAGAATCATCAGGATACTGGGCGGTATGAGAATACCCCAGCCGCCGCCGGTATTGATGACCCCCAGTGCCATCTTGCGGTCATAACCCCGCTCCAGCATGGAGGGCAGGGCAATCGTTCCCATGGCAACAACCGCAGCGCCACTGATACCGACCATGGCTGCAAACACCGCACAGATGACCAGAGTACCTATCGCCAGACCGCCGCGCAGACCGCCGAACCAGAGATGCATCATGCGGTAAAGGTCTTTAGCCACCCCGGTGCGTTCAAGCACCATGGCCATGAATACAAATAAGGGTATCGCCACCAGAGTAAAACTGTTCATGGTGCCCAGAATTTGCGAGGCGACCATGTAAAAGGAGTCAAAGCCCCAGGTGAAGTACAGGAAAACAACCGAAACACCGCCCAGCACAAATGTCAGCGGCAGGCCCAGTAGCAGGAAAAACAGCAGTGAGCCGAAAAAAAGCAGAGTCAGGACTTCAATACTCACGATTGCTCTCCTTCGGAGGTATCGGAAACCGGACGGTAATAGTCCAGGTTGAATGCGATGGCGATATCTTCAAGAAGTTTGGCCAGCCCCTGCAATACAAGAAGGCCTGTGCCTACAGGAATCGCCAGCTTTACCGGCCAGATTGGCGGATTCCACGCTGAGTAAGAGGTTTCCCAACTCGCCATGGACTCTCTGGCCATATCAATACCGAACCAAAGCAGGGCCAGGGTGAAAATAAAAAACAGCAGCGATGTGGCGATATCCATTAACGCGCGCTTGCGTGGTGAAAGGTGAGAGTGCAGCAGGTCCACATTCACATGGCCCTTATGGGCCAGAATATAGCCACCGGACATGACTGCGTACACACCAAACAACATCTGGGTAAGCTCGTTGGTCCAGCTTGTCGGGGCATTCAGCAAGTATCGGAACCCCACCTCGCCAATCAAAAGAACGAACATGACAAAAACGAGCAGAGCCAGCCAGCGCCCGACAAAGTCATTCAGGCGGGTCACTCCCGTTATGAATGCAGTCAGCACATTCATAGCATTCTCCGGAGGGTTGTTGGTTTTAAGAGGAAAAGGCCAGAGGTTCCAGCCCTCTGGCCTTCATTGAAGTCCTGGCAGCGGCTGTTATTCAGAGGTAGCCAAGATCCGCCAGGTAGTCTTTCAGCATGTTCAGCGCTTTTTGAGCTTTCTCGCTGCGTTTGCCTTCCTCTTCCCAGGTTTCCTTCGCAGCTTCAGTCAGCTTGGCCTGAACATCCTCAGGCAGTTTGGTGATTTTCACACCCTGCTCCGCCTGAATCGTTGCCAGAGTTTTGCGCTCTTTGAACTGGTACTCGTTGGTACGGATCCAGAACTGCTCATTGAGGGTATCCTTTACAATTTTCTGCATATCCTCGGGCAGCTTGTTCAGGGCTTTCTGGTTAATCAGGAAAACATCCGTACCAGCAATATTTAATGCCGGCTTAACGTGGTACTTGGCAACTTCATACAACGACATGCTCGCGGCTCCTTGCACAGCCCCCCAGTGGGCACCATCAACAATGCCGGAGTCCAGGGCCGAATAAAGCTCGCTGCCGGGGATATATGAAGCGGAGGCACCCGCGTCGGTCAGGAATTTTTGCAGGGCGCCCGAGGAGCGGATTTTCAGGCTGGTGAAGTCTTCCCAACTGTTGATGGGCTTTTTAACAACCATCTCTGTCGTGAACACTTTATCGGTTGACCAGTAAACACCATGTTCGGCGGCTTCATCGCGCAGCATCTGCTCAAAGCCCAGGTTTTTGTGAAAGTATGCAACTTCCCAGACGTTGCGAAACGCAAAGGGTAAGCCTGAAGCGATGCCCGCGAGGGACATTTTGTCCTGGGCGTAGCCCGGGGAAATAACGCCCATTTCGAGGATGCCACGGCTGACGGCATTAAAGGTTTCTTTAGCGCTGAACAGAGCGCCCGCCTCATAGAGCTTGAGCTGGAGCTGGCCATCGGTGCGTTCGTCCAACACCCTCTTCAGTCGTTTCAGGCTATCCGTGTACGATGAGCTTGCTGCGGGCCAGTGTGCCTGTACCTTCCAGGTTACAGTATCCTGGGCGGCTACAGGTGCAGCGACCAGAGCAGCAGAAACTCCAAGAGTCAGGGCTGATACGTAAGCAACCAGGCTATTGCGTGCTTTGGCGAAGAACATCATGATTTTGCCTCATTCGTTGTTGTAATGATACGCTTCCGGTTTCACTATGCAAAACTGCAGATTGCAGGGTGATCCTTTGTTTTCTGAATTTATCACATGATCGGACTTTTGCAATAAGACGTTTGATCTGAATCGGCAAAACCCCTAACAAGAAGGATAGTCCAATGATTGATAGTCAGCAGAGTCATGGTGTACTCCAGCTTATTATTAACCGCCCCGGGAAGAAAAATGCACTCACTCGCGATATGTATCAGCAGCTGACCGACGCTGTAACCCGTGCCAATCAAGACGTATCCATAAATGCGATCGTTATTTACGGCGCAGACGGTGTATTCACGGCAGGCAATGACCTGGATGATTTTCGCGAGCGCGCCACCGATGAAAACCCGAAGCCCTCAGCAGGGCTGATGTTTATCGAAGCACTGATGGATTGCGATGTGCCGGTAATAGCGGCAGTTGAAGGGTTGGCGATTGGCATCGGCACAACCATGTTGCTGCACATGGATGTGGTGGTGTCAGCCGAAAGTGCAAGATTCAAGACGGCGTTTGTGGATCTTGGGCTAGTGCCTGAAGCTGGGTCTACGGTGACAATGCCGTTGCACCTGGGTACCCGAAGGGCTACCGATCTGTTGTTGTTGGGTGAGGAGATCAACGGCAATGAAGCCAGGGAGTGCGGTCTGGTAAGCCGGGTGGTCTCTGATGGCACTGCCGTGGCGGAAGCTGTCGCCATTGCAGAGAACCTGGCCAGCAAACCCCGTGAAGCTCTGCGGGCCAGTAAGCGGCTTATCCGCGCTCCCTGGCGCGACCAGATCAAGCAGGCTCTGGAGCGGGAGCGCGGAGTGTTTTCTGAACGGCTGCAATCAGAAGACTGCCAGGCCGCATTGGACAAACTTAAGCGTCGGTAAGCGGGCTTAGTGGCCGGCCGCCTCCCAATAGGGCGTACGCAGCTCCCGCTTCAGGATCTTGCCGATTGTGGAGCGGGGCAGCTCATCACGAAACTCAATAGCTGAGAGGCGCTGGCTTTTGCCAAGTTGCGCGTTGGCCCAGTCAAGTATTGCCGACGGTGACTCCTTCTGCCCGGGCTTCAGTACGACCAGACCCAAAGGCGTTTCTCCCCAGTGTTCACTGGGGACGCCAATGACTGCGGTATCGTCTATGGCAGGGTGTGCAAGCAGTACCTTTTCAAGATCAACCGCATAAATGTTGAAGCCCCCCGAAATGATCATGTCTTTGCGACGATCGAGAATAAAGACAAAGCCATCCTCATCAATGCGCCCCATATCTCCGCTGCGGTAGAAAATATCGCCTTCAGGACTTTCCCAAAGCATTTCCCGGGTCTGCTCTGGCCGGTTTACGTAACCGCGCATCATTGAAATTGCCCGACCGACAAGTTCGCCGGTTTCGCCTGCTGGCAGCTCTCGGCCGTCTTCGTCGATGACGCGTACTTCAGCGCCTTCGGTTGGCTTGCCTACTGAACTCCATTTATCAGGATGCGCAGCGCAGTCGAGACTGGTGGATATGCCCCCCTCGGTCAGCCCGTAGACTTCCCGTATGTTGCCAGGCCAGCGTGCCATTGCATCGCGTATCACGTCCGGACGCAGGGGCGCGCTGGTGCAGAGCTTCAGCTTGAAGCTGGACAGGTCAAACTTATCAAATGTGTCGTCCGCCAGAATCCTCTGGTATTGCACAGGTACTAACATGGCGTGGGTTACGCGGTGTGTTTCTGCCAGCTCGAGAAACCGCCGGGTATCAAATTTGCCCATGATGACCAGGGTGCCACCATGAAACAGCGTAGGTAATACAGATACCAGCGTGGTGTTTGAATACAGAGGTGTTGAAACCAGGTTGATGGCATCGCCATCTAACCCGAAGCGGCTCATACGTACCATCTGTCGTTGGCGGAACCGGTAATCATGGAGAATACCCTTGGGCGTGCCTGTCGTCCCGGAGCTGTAGATGATATTGAAGGCGTCGTCCAGGGTTACGTCCACAGGTTGCGCCTGCGTTGACGCATTGTGCACCCAATCGCTCAGTGGCTGTCCGATTCCCTCACCGTTTTTATTCAAAGCAATAATGTGGTCGTCGGGTAATTCTTTCAGCTGGTCCCGGAACGCCTGTAAAAGTTCGCGGTTTTTTTGTGAAACAAAAAGGAAGCGCGCCCCACAGTCACTGAGCATCAGGCTCAGACTGTCAGCGCTGGCCATGCCTGAAAGCGGCACCATGCAACCACCCGCCGTAAGCACGCCCAGGTACAGGGCGACGTAGTCTGCGCTGTTTTCTGATAATGCTGCAACAGAGTCGCCGGTTTCGAGCCCCGCCTCCCGGAGGCGGTTGGCAATCTGGTTCACCTGGTCCAGCAGAGCTTGCCAGCTCGTTGTACCTTGCTCGCTGATAAGTGCCGGGTGGTCGGGCCGGGTTGTCGCAAACTGTTGTATGCGATGGCCGAGGACCTCTACTGGTTCATCAGGAGTAGCAGGCGCGTATACCGGCATTTGGGTCAGCTTGTTTTTCATTTCTGCACCTCATACTGTTATGGTGTTTTGTCTGGTGAAATATTCTTCCGATTATGTTGACTCAAAAGCGGATGACATGCCAAATTAATGAAAAAATATAACGACAGTCTCTTTGAACCTGCCGGGAAATTAAAAACAATGAGTAAGCAAGAACCTCTTTTTGTTGATAGTTCGGAATTGCCGGGTTTTCACAACCTGCTTGGCTATCGCCAGGCCTCCTGGGAGCAAGATGAAGCGGTTATCGAAGTGGAGCTGCAGCCGAGGCACCTGAATCTCGGCGGCGTTATTCATGGTGGAGTGCTTACGTCCCTGCTGGATATTGCTTTGGCTCAGGCCGGGACTTACTGCCCTTATCCCGGACGCATGCGTAAAGCGATTACCTTGTCTCTGACCACAACCTTCACCGGCCAGTGTTCGAGTGGAACCATCCGCGTGACCGGGCGTAAACGGGCCGGTGGAACACGGATATTTAACAGTACCGGAGAGGTTCATGACGACAGCGGCAACCTGCTTGCCATTGCTGAAGGCACCTTCCGGATCCGGTCGGGTAGCGAAAAGCCAGAAGGCGTACCTATCTGAACATTCGTTGATAAAAACAAAAAAATAAACACTAAGAACAAGGAGCGCATGATGAATAATCCGCTGTTTGACATGACCGGAAAGGTCGCCCTGATCACCGGATCAACCAAGGGCATCGGGCGCTCAATAGCCGAAGAAATGGCCCGGCTGGGGGCAAAGGTCGTTATTTCCAGCCGGAAAACCGAGGCCTGTGAGAAGGTTGCAAATGAGCTGAAGGAACAGGGTTACGAGGCGATGGCCATCCCCTGTCACGTTGGCAAAAAAGACGATCTGCAGAACCTGGTGGATAAAACCAATGAAGCCTGGGGCAGCATCGATGTACTTGTGTGTAATGCTGCGACTAACCCGGTTTATGGTCCGACCTCTGAAATGACAGACGAAGCCTGGGATAAAATCATCGACACCAATGTTAAGGGCACGTTCTGGCTCACAAATATGGTGCTGCCGCAAATGGCGGATAAAGGTGAGGGTGCCGTTGTGTTGCTGTCCAGCATTGCCGGAATTCGCGGCAACACAACCATTGGCACCTACGGTGTATCCAAGGCCGCAGAAGCTGCGCTGGCAAGAAACCTGGCGGTGGAATGGGGGCCGAAAGGTATCCGCATCAACAGCATTGCCCCCGGCCTGATCAAGACTGACTTTGCCAGGGCGCTCTGGGAAGACCCGGTTCGTGTAAAGCAGGCCGAGGATAAAACGCCACTAAGAAGAATCGGCGACCCTGTTGATATCGCCGGCCTGGCGGTGTTTCTGTCAACCCGCGCCAGCGCTTATGTAACCGGCCAGACCATAGTCGCGGACGGCGGTGAAACCATCTGTTAAAGGCAAACAATAATGAATCTGATCCCAGAACTGGTGAGTTGATATGACGGCACCCATTGTAAGGCGCATTCTGATTACCAATGACGATGGCATCAATGCCCCGGGGCTGGAGAGGCTGGAGAAGATTGCCCAAAACCTGGCAGAAGAGGTCTGGGTTGTTGCTCCCGAGCATGATCGCAGTGGCGCCGGCCAGAGCATTTCGATACACGACCCTTTGCGTGTGTACGAAAAGGGCGCCAAGCGCTATGCAATTTCAGGCACTCCGGCAGACTGCGTGCTCTACTCTCTTGCTCACTGGTTTGGTGAAACGCCCCCTGACCTGGTTCTCTCGGGTGTCAATCTCGGAGCTAACATCAGTGACTCTGTGCAGTACTCGGGCACCGTGGGTGCGGTGCTCAGTGCTCAGCACATGAACATCCCCGCTATTGCGCTAAGCCAGGCTTTTTTGACCCGGGAAGGTATTCAGTGGTCGCCCGTTGAGCGCTTTGGCGAATCCATTATCCGGAAACTGTGGCAGCCGGGTGAGAAGCAGGCCTGGAACGTCAACTTTCCCGCCTGCGAGGTAGAAGACATAGTCTCCGCCCGCTTGTGCCACAGGTCCAGCGGCTCTATTCAGCAGCCCCGGCTGCAGGCCGGTCGTGATGCACGCAGCCTGCCATACTGGTGGTTAGGGTTTGATCGCAGCTCCCGACATATAGTTGAGCCGGACTCTGATGTCGCTGTGCTGAGAGACAAAGCGATAGCTATCGCACCTTTGCGACACAAAGGCCCTCTTCCCGGGGGCACTAAAGAATTTGAACTGTCCGCGTTACGGACAGGTTGATTTGAACCAAGGGAGAACAATAACGATGTTTACACGCCATTATTCAGTCTGGCCGGAAGACCTGCCAAAGACATTGATGCTGCCCGAAACCAGTGTTTATACCAACCTGGAGATTGCGACTCGCCGCTACCCTGACCAGATGGCTATCATTTTTTACGATGCATCCATGACCTACCGCCGCTTATTCGAAGAAGTCGAGGCGATGGCTGGATACTTGCAGGCCCAGGGTGTGAAAAAAGGTGACCGGGTGCTGCTGTACATGCAGAACTCCCCCCAGTGGGTGATTGCTTACTATGCGATCCTACGTGCGGATGCGATTGTGGTTCCGGTGAACCCCATGAACCGGGCAGCCGAGCTTGAGCATTACATTGCGGACACCGACGCGACGCTCTGCCTGTCCGGTCAGGAGCTGGTTGACTACATCTCGCCCATGCTCGAAGCAACGAACCTGAACACCGTTGTTGTTGCTTCCTACAGCACGTACATTGATCCCGAGACGAATCTTGAATTACCGGCCGAAGTGAGCGCCCCTGCCTGGACTGGAGATAAGCCCGGAATGGTGAGCTGGGAGGCTGCCCTGGCAGCCGGTCATGTACCCTCGGAGCATACTGCAGGTCCGCAGGATCTGGCTGTGATTCCTTATAGCTCTGGTACCACCGGGGCTCCGAAGGGGTGTATGCACACCCATCGATCGGTGATGGCAACGGCCATGCACCGGGTGTTCTGGAGCCCGAGCACACCCGATAGTGTGCATTTGGGAACCCTGCCATTTTTCCACGTGACCGGTATGACGAGCTCGATGAACGGGCCGATCATCACAGGTTCCACAATGGTGATAATGACCCGCTGGAACCGCACCACCGCAGCCAGGCTTATTGAGCGTTATGAGGTCAGCTCCTGGACCAATATTGTCACCATGGCGGTGGACTTCCTGTCTAATCCGGACCTCAAAAACTACGATATCAGCAGTCTCACCGCGATCAGTGGCGGGGGCGCGGCTATGCCGGCAGCGGTTGCCGAGAAACTGAAAGAGACAACGGGTCTTGATTACATTGAAGGGTACGGGCTGTCCGAAACCATGGCAGCCACTCACATGAACCCGAGGAATAACCCAAAAGCCCAGTGTCTGGGTATACCGGCGTTTGATGTGGATAGTCGCATTATTGATGTGGATACCCTCGAAGAGAAAGGGCCTGGCGAAACCGGCGAGATTGTATCCCATGGTCCGCAGGTCACCATTGGGTACTGGAACCGGCCAGCGGAGACCGATGCAGCCTTTGTGGAGATCGATGGCAAGCGTTTCTTCCGTACCGGGGACCTGGGGTATTACGACGAAGAAGGTTACTTCTTCATGGTGGACCGGGTTAAACGGATGATTAATGCGTCCGGGTTCAAAGTATGGCCTTCTGAAGTTGAAGGGCTTATGTACCGCCACCCCGCCATTCACGAGGTATGCATTATCTCTGCCCCGGACCCCAAACGTGGGGAAACGGTCAAGGCTTGCATTGTGCTTAAGCCAGAGGCTGAGGACAGTACCAGTGCTGAAGATATTACCCGCTGGTGCAGGGAGCAGATGGCGGCCTATAAAGTGCCCACCATTGTCGAGTTTGTGGATGAGCTGCCTAAGTCGCCAACAGGAAAATTGATGTGGCGTGCGTTGCAGGAAGAAGAGTGGAAAAACGCGTAAAGGTTTAATTTGATCACAACTGACGGTCCGCATGGCGAAACAGTGTTTTATTTTGTTGACATGCGGGATCGTCAGTGTAATTGTTTCCCCCTGAAGTGCAGGCAGTTTGCTGGCCAAACCTCGCCTCAGTGCTTATTCCCATAAAAACAAACAATGGAGGGGCAGATTTGAGCCTTTTCTTACAACAAATAATGAACGGGCTGACCCTGGGAAGCATATACGGTCTCGTAGCTCTCGGTCTGACTCTGGTCTATGGAATACTCCATATACCGAACTTTGCTCATGGCGCGCTCTACATGGTCGGCGCCTTCATGTCGTATTTTTTCATGGTGGATCTGGGTGTGCATTACTGGGTCGCCATGGCAGGTTCTGCCGTTGTGGTCGCGGTGCTGGCCATCCTGTGTGAGCGCCTGGTGTTCCATCCTTTGCGTCACTCGCCTCCGATTCATGACAAGATTGCCGCGATCGGCATTCTGTTGTTTCTCGAAGCCGTGGTGCAGATGTTCTGGGGGGCAGACTTCCGCCGCATGAGCTCACCGTTTACCGGCATCATGAACTTCGACGGACTGATTATCCCCGAGCAGCGTCTGCTGATTGTTGTCAGTGCCTTTGCCCTGGTGGTGGCACTGCAGCTTTTCCTGAGGAAGACCATGACGGGCGCCACGATTATTGCCATGGCGCAGAATCGCGATGGGGCATTCCTGGTAGGGATCGATTCCAACCGGGTTGCCATGATGACCTTTGCGATTTCGGGGGCGCTGGCGGCCGTCGCTGCCACGCTTTATGCGCCAATCAATCTGGTGTACCCGGCTATGGGGCATCTGGTCATTATGAAGGCGTTTGTGATCATCATCCTCGGTGGTATGGGAAGTGTCCCCGGAGCCATTGCAGGGGGCATGATCATTGGTTTTGCTGAGGCATTTGGTGGTTTTTACATCTCTACGGCCTACAAAGATATTATCGCCTTTGGTTTGCTGGTACTGATCCTGTCATGGCGTCCGCAAGGCCTGTTTGCGAAGGGGGCACACTGACCATGTTGTACAAGATCGGAACCCTATTGATGAAGCCAGGTGCCAAACTGGTGCTCCTGGCCCTTGCTATTGCTTTCCCGTTTATGGCCAGCAACGAATACCAGGTGTACGTAATGGCATCTGCATTTGTGTGGGCGATTGCAGTGTATGGCCTGAATATAATCACCGGCTATTGCGGTCAGCTTAACCTGGCCCATGGCGGTTTCTTTGCGATTGGCGCCTACACGCTGGGGCTGCTTACCGCAGATGCGGGTTGGAGCTTCTGGCCGGCGTTTATAGCTGCACTGGTTATGTCAGCCGTGCTGGGCTTTTTGGTCGGTATCGTCTCGTTACGCCTGAAAGAGCACTACTTTGCGATTTTCACTCTGTGTGTGGGTTTCATTATTTACCTGCTTATCGATAAGTGGGAGGGGCTGACCCATGGTGCCATTGGTGTAAGAGATATTGCCGCGCCCAATGGCTTCGGTGTTGTTGATTTTACCGACACCACGCCTTTCTATTATCTGGTACTGGCTTTCCTGGTGTTTGCCATCTGGTTTATGGGACGCCTGTCCCGCTCGCTGCTGGGACGAACATTTCTGGCCATCCGTAACGGGGATGAGCTGGCGCAATCCCTGGGCATCAACCTGATGCGCAACAAGATACTGGCGTTTGTGCTTTCAACCGTATACGCAGGGATGGCTGGAGCGCTTTACGCCGGCATGGTGCGCATTGTCGGACCGGAAGAAGCCAACATCAACCACACCTTCGACATGATCACCTATCTGCTGGTGGGTGGCATTGGCACGCTTACAGGCCCATTGCTGGGCACCGTGGGAATTGTATGGATTACCCAGTCGCTGCAGTTCCTGGAGGAATACCGGATGATCATTTTCGGGCCGTTGCTGGTCTTGCTGGTGATTTTTGCGCCCCGTGGTATCTCAGGGTCCTTCCTGACCTGGATGCACCACAAAGCACAGTCACTGGCACCGGGTAAAAAGCGAAAGCACAGTAAAGTAACGGCTGACCAAAAGGCACGGGAGGCTGAAAGCAATGCTTAAGGTAGAGCACCTGACCAAGATGTTTGGCGGCCTCGCTGCCGTAAACGATGTTTCTGTCACGTTCGAAGCCGGTAAGATCAATGCGATTATCGGACCGAACGGCGCTGGCAAAAGTACCTTTTTTAACCTGATTTCGGGGCTGTATCAGCCAACATCCGGGCGGATCCTGCTGGATGGTGTTGATGTGACTAACATGCCCTCCGACAAAGTGGCGCGGCTGGGTGTCGGCCGCACGTTCCAGACAACCAACCTGTTTGAGCAGGCAACTGTGCTGGATAACTTGATTGTTGGCCACCGGCTGCGCACACGGTCGGGTTTGTGGGACGTGCTGATCAACAGCAAGCGTCTGCAGCGTGAAGAAAAGGCTGCCCGGGATAAAGCACAGGAAGCTCTGGAGTTTGTGGAGCTTGGCCACGTTGCTGATCAGTTCATTGCGGATATAACGCAGGAGGAGCGCAAGCGCGTGGCTTTTGCGCTGGCACTGGCCACTGATCCGAAAATTGTTCTTCTGGATGAGCCTGCTGCCGGCGTGAACCCCGAAGAAACCGAAAGTTTCGCAGCACTTATGCGCAAAATGGTGGACCGGGGACTGACCGTGTGCCTGATCGAGCACAAAATGGACATGATCATGAATCTGGCTGACAAAATCATGGTGCTTGATCATGGCGAAAAGATTGCTGAAGGCACACCGGAAGAGATCCGCAATAACCCGGTGGTAATCGAGGCTTATCTGGGAGGTGGAGACGATGCTGCAGCTTGATAAGCTCGACGTGTGTTACGGCAGTTTCAAGGCGCTTTCCGATGTGTCGATGGTTGTTGAAACCGGAGAGCTGGTGGTGCTTCTGGGCGCTAATGGTGCCGGGAAAACCACGTTATTCAATGCAATCAGCGGACTGCTGAAACCCTCTGCGGGGCATATCCAGTTTGAAGATAAGCAACTTAATGGAATGAAGCCCAACGCCATTGTCAGTAGTGGCGTGGTGCAGTGCGCCGAAGGTCGGAAGCTGTTTCCCCAGATGAGCGTGATGCAAAACCTGATGATGGGCGCGTTCGTGCACAGGCGGGACAGACAAGGCAACAAGAAACGGCTGAATGAAGTGCTGGAACTGTTTCCGATTCTGGAAGATAAGGCGCAGCAGCCTGCGGGCTCGCTGTCGGGTGGACAGCAGCAGATGGTCGCCATTGGTCGTGCCATGATGAGCCGCCCACGTTTACTCATGCTGGATGAACCGTCCCTGGGGCTGGCCCCGCTGGTCGTGAAGCAGATGTTCGAAACCATAAAGCAGATCAACAGCCTGGGAACGACGGTGTTGCTGGCTGAACAGAACGCCTTTGCTGCTTTGAAGATCGCCCACCGGGCGTATGTGATGGAAAACGGAAACCTGGTTATGGAAGGTGACCGGGAAACCATGCTGGGTAATGAGGAAGTGCGTAAAGCCTACATCGGGGCCTGAGGCCCTGACATTTGATGCGTGATGAATAAAAAAACCAGGAGAAAACAATGAAAATAGCAAAAACACTGGGCCGGGCGGTTGCGATGGCAACTCTGAGCATGAGTTTCGCAACAGGCTCCATAGCAGGTGAGGTAAACATTGGCTTTACAGGGCCGTTAAGTGGCGGCGCAGCCTTGTATGGTGAAAACACGCTCTCCGGACTGCGCATGGCGGCGGATGAAATCAATGCAGAAGGTGGTATTGACCTGAATGGCGAAAAAACCACCATCAACATGGTTTCCCTGGATGACCGGTATTCACCTGCCCAGGCCGCAACCAACGCCAAACGTCTGAAACAGGAATCGAATGTTCCTGCTGTGTTTACTCCACATTCAGGGGGAACGTTTGCGCTTCAGGATTTCAACGAGAAAGACGACTTTCTGGTTATGTCCTATACCAGTGTGCCGGCGGTGACTGAAAAGGGAAATACGCTGACTCTGCGTATTCCACCTACGTTTGACGGCTACGTGCGAATGTTTACCGAATATGCTCAAGAGCATCACGGAAAAAAGCTGGGCCTTGCCGGAGCCACTCATGAGTACGCAAAGATCTGGGCGTCCATGATTGAGAAAGAGTGGAAGAATGAGGGTGGAACCATCGTTTCCGACAATCCGATGGACTACAACAAGTCGGCTGACTTCTTCACCGGGGTCAGTCGTGTGATTGCAGCCGATCCGGATGTCATGTTTGTCGGTGGAGCGTCCGACCCTACAGGTCTGGTTGTGCAACAGGCCCGGCAGATGGGGTTCGATGGCAGCTTTATTCTTATGGATCAGGCCAAGCTTGATGAAGTGGCCCTGGCGGCCGGCGGTGTGGAAATGCTTGAGGGTGCAATTGGTGTAGTTCCCCTGAGTGTGTACGACACTGAAGCGGCCAAAGGTTTTATCGAAAGATATCAGGCCAGGTACGACAAGATGCCCGGGTCGGAAGCTGCGTATAACTACCTGGCACTGCACGCATTGGTAGAAGCAATGGATGCCACCGACTCAACAGACCCCAAGGTAATAAGGGCGGCCATCGGCGATGCACTGAAAAACATGGATTCCAGCAAAAACCCGTACGGGGTTACGGCTGTGACTGAAAATGGTGGTTTCATGACTGAAGCTACTCTCGCCACAGTTAAGGATGGTGAAATCGTACGCATTACCATGGAGTAAGCCCAGGGTCAGAAATAGCGGGGGCAGGCCGGTCAGGGCATGCCCCCGTTTTCATATTTACCAGTACAACGGAGATGTAATGACTATGACAGGCAAGCCTGATGTCCTGATTGTAGGTGCCGGAGCGATTGGTGGCTTCTACGGAGCCATTCTGAAAAAAGCTGGCTGCACAGTGAGTACTGTCCTGCGATCAGACTATGAGGTGGTCAGGGAGCAGGGGATTCGTATTACCAGCCCGCTGGGAGAGCTTTCCTTTCAGCCGGATCATGTGTACCGGGAAGGCGACTTGCCCGATGAAGCGCCTGACTTTCTGGTCCTGTGCGTAAAAGTACTCCCCGGCGTCGACCGGGTGTCCCTGGTGGCACCCTGGATGGGGGAAAAAACACGACTGGTGCTGATCGAAAACGGCCTGGATATCGAGCGTGAGCTGGCGGATGCTTTTCCGGATAACCCGCTTATCAGCTGTCTGGCATTTGTGGCTGCCAGCCGCACCGATGCTGGCGTCATAGAGCATAAAGCCTACGGGAAGCTCGTGATGGGGCGTTATCCGGACGGCATTGATGAGAACTGCCAGCAGTTGTCACAGCTGTTTACAGAGGGTGGTATTAATATTGATCTGACCGAACAGGTGGTTGGTGAGCGCTGGCGCAAGTGCCTCTGGAACACACCATTCAACCCCTTATCTGTTATTGCCAATGGTGCAGATACCCGCACCATTCTGGAAACAGAGGGCGGAGAAGAGCTTATCAGGGCCATGATGCGGGAAGTTATGAGCGTTGCCGCTGCTGAGGGTTACCCTATGGATGAGTCTCTGATTGATCAGAATATCAAGGGCACGTGGAAAATGCCCGCCTACAAAAACAGCATGGCACTGGATTACCTGAATGACCGCCCGATTGAGCGGGAAGCGGTACTCGGTAACGTGGTGTCGATAGCAAGACGCCATGGCATTTCCGTGCCGCACCTGAATACAGTTCTGGTTACGCTGAAAATGCGCGCCGCACTGGAAGGGCGGGAGTGATCTGGTTCAGGCACTCCGCGCCCTGAACACGGACGCTTTCCTTACACAGCGTAACCCGGGTTTTTACTGTCCAGCAATCGCAGCAGTGCAGGCCAGGTGAGTCTGGCGGCACTGCCCAGCGATTGTGACTGTTCAGCCGTTGTCCGAATGGCCTGTTCAGAGGGCATCCACACTGGCCCGCAACTCTGGGCCTTGACCTGTATTTCGCAGGCTTTCATCAGAAAGTAGAGATACGTAAAGGTTTCCGGAACGTCTTTTCCTGCCGTCAGAACACCGTGGTTGCGCAACATCATCATGGATTTATCCCCCAGGTCCTGAATCAGGCGCTCCCGCTCATCCAGGTTCAGAGCCACGCCCTCATAATCGTGATAGCTGAGATGATCCAGGCACAGCATGGCTGTCTGGCTCAAGGGGAGTAAACCGTCTTTATGGGCTGATACGGCAACGCCATCCGGTGCATGAAGATGCATAACGGCACCTGCATCTTCGCGTCCCATGTGTACGGCGCTATGTATGGTAAAACCCGCCGGGTTCACCCTGCCCAGTCCTCCGGACTCAACGACATTGCCGTCCTTGTCCACTTTGACCAGTGATGAGGCGGTGATCTCATGGAACAGCAGCCCATATGGGTTGATCAGGAAATGATGCTCAGGGCCGGGTACGCGAGCGGAAAGATGGGTAAAAACCAGATCGTCCCATTCAAAGAGAGCCACAAGACGGTACGCGGCAGCAAGTTCGGTTCGGACCCGCCATTCAGCTTCTCTGGAGGTTTTTGCTACTGAATCTGAAGTGTTCTCGGTCATAAGGCATCCTGTTTTTGTCTTTGTATAAAAAAGAGGGGGTGGCAAGCCACCCCCTCTGTAAAGGCCTCAGGCTTTTCAGCAAGAGGTCTCCGACCCACCTCTGATCAGGGGGTTAGCTTGCCTGCAAAAGTGATGCATAGTGCTCAAGATGGAAGTCATCATCACCCAATTGATGGTTGATCATGATCAGGCGCTTGGCGTAATGGGCAAAGTTATATTCCCAGGTCATGCCAATCCCCCCGTGGGACTGGATACCCTGCTCGGAAATAAACTGCCCACTGCGGCCGATCACATTCTTGGCCGCAGCCAGTATCCGGCGGCGCTCATCACTCTGTTCTTCATCTGCCACACTGGCAGCGAGAATAGACATGGAACGAGCTTGCTCCAGCTCGGACATCATATCGACCATGCGATGCTGCAGCACCTGGAAACGGCCAATGGGCACACCAAACTGCTTACGCTGCTTCAGGTAGTCGAGCGTAAGTTCGTTAGCGGCTTCCATCGCACCCACAGCTTCGGCGCACAGAGCGGCAATGGCCCGGCCTGCCTGGTACTCAATAACTTCTGCGGCTCCGTCTTGCTGGCCTACCAGTGCTTCAGCGCTGACCTGAACATCGGTCAGTGTAATATCGCAGCCTTTGGAGCCGTCGATGGTGGGGTATACACGCCGTTCCAGTCCGGCCGTATCCGGCGTCAGGACAAACAGACTGATGCCATCGGCCGCCTCGCTGGTGCGCGCGGATACCAGGATAAGATCCGCACAATGACCGCCGATCACAACGGCTTTGCGACCATTAAGTACATAGCCACTGTCATTTTTTTCCGCCCGGGTTTCGACATCCTTCAGATCGTAAAAGCTCTGAGGTTCCTGGAGCGCTACTGCGGCTTGCAACTCACCACTGGCAATACCTGCCAGCCAGGTGTCCTTCTGGGTATCGTTCCCTGCCTGGTTGATAAGCCCGCCGGCAAAGATCACGGACTGCAGGTAAGGCTCCAGGCACAAACCGCGTCCCAGTTCAGTCATAACGGACTGCACTTCTACACCGCCGCCATCAAAACCGCCCAGCTCTTCCGAGAAAGGCACGGCGGTCAGCCCCAATTCACCGAGTTGCTTCCAGAAGTCAACACTGAAGCCGGCTTCAGTCTCGCTGAACTCCAGGCGCTTTTCAAAACTGTACTCACCGCGAACCAAACGCGCCACAGTGTCCTGTAGCATTTGCTGTTCTTCGTTTAAACGGAAATCCATGATCGCCTCCTTAAAGCCCGAGAATCATTTTCGACACAATGTTTTTCTGGATCTCGTTGGACCCGCCGAAAATAGAGAGCTTGCGATTGTTGAAATACTGAGCGGACAAGGGCGCAGCGTTTTCGTCTGACAGGAACTCGCCGTCGTAATCCAGCTCCAGCTCTTCTTCCACAAAAGGAAGGGCGTAGGGACCAATGGCCCTGCGGGCCAGATCATTAATAGCCTGACGGATTTCCGTTCCTTTTACCTTCAGCATTGAGCTTTCAGCGCCTGGCACGCCCCCACCCTCAACCGAGGCGATAATGCGAAGATTACTTATGCCGGCGGCGGTAAGGTCAATCTCCACTTCAGCGATACGCTGGCTGAATGTCGGATCTTCCAGCAGCGGCCGGCCATTTTTAAGACGACGGGATGCCAGTTCTTTCAGGTGCGACAGTGCCGCCTTCGACAAGCCAATACCGGCAAGGCCGGTGCGCTCGTAAGTCAGCAGATACTTGGCATACGTCCAGCCTTTATCCTCTTCACCTACCAGATTCTCAACGGGAACCTTTACATCTTCAAAGAACACCTCGTTAACTTCGTGCTCACCCTCCAGCGTAATAATCGGGCGCACAGTAATTCCAGGGGTGTCCATATCAATGAGCAGGAACGAAATGCCTTCCTGGGCCTTCACCTCTGTGTTGGTGCGCACCAGGCAGAAAATCATGTTGGCGTGCTGGCCAAGGGTGGTCCAGGTTTTCTGGCCATTCACAATATAGTGATCGCCTTCGCGCACAGCGCGGGTTTTGAGCGACGCCAGGTCAGAACCGGCACCTGGCTCGGAATAGCCCTGACACCACCAGTCTTCACCGCTGAGAATGCGCGGCAGATAGGTTTGTTTCTGTTCTTCGTTACCAAACCTGATGATAACCGGCGCCACCATGTTGACGCCAAAAGGGATCGAGCGGGGAACACCGTACCGGGAGGATTCTTCATCCCAGATATGCTTCTGAACCGGAGACCATTCTACGCCCCCGTGCTCTACTGGCCAGTGTGTGGCGTACCAGCCTTGTTCGGACAGGATCTTTTGCCAGCGCTGATGGTCCTCTTTGGACAGGCGACGAAAGCCCTTTACTTTAGCGGCAATATCGGCCGGCAGCTTTTTATCGAGGAATGCGCGTACCTCGTCACGGAAAGCGAGTTCTTCTTCAGTGTAGTTCAGGTTCATTGAATAGCCTCACACGGGGTTCAGTGAAAATATATACCGCATAGCAGAATACTAGAATGTTCATTCAAAACTGGTGCTCGTGTCAATGATAAAGGGACACGAAGGGAATAATTTCAAGCGATGTTAAAAAAATAGTGCTCATAAAGGGTTGTTGATCCAAAAGCCTTTGTCTATATTCAAGACTCCGGGTGCTGGGTATCGCTTTCAAGGCAAACCTATAAACAACTCTCAGTGCTGCACAGCGAAATGAGTGTTTGGAGACGGAATACAGCAGCTGGCACCGGTGTTTCTAAAAATAAATGAAAATCCCATATGTGTGTGAGGATAAAGATGACAACAATAAAGAAATTTTCCACCAAGACGCTCGTAAAATCGATTATTGCCGCCTCATTGCCGCTGGCAACTCTGGGTGCGACCAACGTCCTTGCCCAGGACAGCGCAGAGGTGCAGGAGTTACGGAATAGAGTAGAAGCACTTGAACACAGGCTTGAAGGTGCGGTGGATACAGCACCGGAGCTGGAGCGTGATAACCCCTATCTGGTACGTGACGGTAGTGGTATCAAAATCGGGGGCACAACGCTCTCGTTTGGTGGTTTTATCAAGGCGGACGTGATGGTTGGTTCCGGGGGGAATGGGACAAGAAACGCCTACTCCACTGGCCTACCGCGTAATTTTGCTACTGCCGCTAATTCAGATGTAAGCGACTGGAAGACGGGTTTCAGTGCCCGGGAATCGCGCTTCAGCTTTGGTACCAAAACTGAAGATGTAGCCGGCCACACGTTGACCACCTATCTTGAGATGGACTTTAATCAGGATCAGAATGGTTTGGGCAATGAGACGGTATCTAACAGTTACTCACCGCGTATGCGCCAGGCTTACGGCTCGTGGAATAACTGGGACTTTGGTCAGACCTATACTACTTTCACCGACCTTGCAGCACTGCCTGAGATACTGAACCAGGGCAAGATGGCGGCCTTCATTTACGTCACCCAGCCGATGATTCGGTACAACATGGCTGCGCCCGGAGGGAAGGTCATGGTCTCCCTGGAAAACCCTGAGGATGGCTTCCGGACTGATCTGGCCCCGTATGATTCATATGATGACCAGTCCTATCCGGATCTGGCAGTTCGCTACCAGATTCGTGGAAACTACGGTTTTTATTCCATCGCGGGCGTACTGCGTAATTTTGAGGATAATGATGCCAATGAGACCAAGACCACTGGCGCTGTTTCACTAAGTGCTCGTATTCCGACCATTGGCAGAGACGACTTGAGGCTGCAGTATAGCTATGGTGCCCTGGGTCGCTATATGGGGCTATTTACATATCCTGATGTGGATCTGGCAGCCCAGGCCGGAGGAAAGGTTGAGCCCCTTAAGACCTTCGGTGCCACAGCTGCCTACCGTCACTTCTGGACGCCCTCCTGGCGCTCAAACCTGACGGTTTCACATACTGAGATCGTAGATGACTTGGTTAACCCAACTGGTGCACCCTTGGCGGGGGGGGCGTTAAGCTACTTTGACAGCTCCACATCGGTTCACGCTAACTTGCTATGGGCTGCCCATCAGAATCTAACGCTGGGTGTTGAATATGCATACTGGGACTTTAGTGAGATTGCCGGCAGTGGCAGCAAGCAGTATGAGCAGGTGATGGCCTCAGCCACACTGTCCTTCTGATCGACAGTGAGCTTCAATCACAAAGTGATCAGCTAAAAAAATACCCCTCCGAGTGAGGGGTATTTTTGTTACCAGTGTCCGTACAGGTTAGCTGAACGCTGCAATGCCTGTCTGACCACGGCCCAGGATCAGGGCGTGGACGTCGTGAGTGCCTTCATAGGTGTTCACGGCTTCCAGATTCATCACGTGGCGAATCACATGGTACTCGTCGGAGACGCCGTTACCGCCATGCATGTCCCGGGCTACCCGTGCAATATCCAGCGCCTTGCCGCAGTTATTACGCTTAAGCAGGGAGATGGCATCCGGAGACGCCTCTCCGGCGTCCATCATGCGCCCCAGCTGCAGAACAGATTGCAGGCCCAGGGTGATTTCAGTCTGCATATCGACCAGTTTCTTCTGGATCAGCTGGTTCGCTGCCAGTGGGCGCCCGAATTGCTTACGCTCAAGGGTATAGTTGCGGGCTGCGTGCCAGCAGAACTCAGCGGCACCCAGTGAGCCCCAGCTGATGCCAAAGCGGGCCTTGTTGAGGCAGCTGAAGGGGCCTTTCAGTCCGTCCACGTCCAGCTTGTTCTCTTCGGGTACAAACACATCGTCCATAAAGATGGATCCGGTCTCGGATGCGCGGAGCGAGAATTTGCCGGGGATTTTGGGAGCGTCGAGACCTTTGGTGTCCGCACCCTCAATAACAAAGCCATTCACTCTGCCATCCAGCTTGGCCCAGACGACAAATACATCGGCGATAGGGGAGTTGGTGATCCAGGTTTTAGAACCGTTCAGGAGGTAGCCACCGTCAACTTTTTTGGCACGGGTTTCCATGTTGCCAGGGTCAGAACCGTGATTTGGTTCGGTCAGGCCGAAGCAGCCGACCATTTCGCCCGACGCAAGCTTTGGTAGTACGCGCTTTTTCAGTGCTTCCTGGCCGAACGAATGTATAGGGTGCATAACCAGTGACGATTGCACACTCAGCGCCGAGCGGTAAGCGGAATCAACCCGCTCGACTTCGCGGGCGATCAGTCCGTAACAGACATGGTTGAGCCCCGGGCCACCGTATTCTTCTGGCAGGGTGGCGCCCAGCATGCCCAGTTCGCCCATCTGGTTGAAGATAGAGCGATCAAACTGTTCATGGCGGTTAGCTTCAATGATGCCTGGCATCAGGCGTTCATCACAGAAGCCGCGAATGCTGTCCCGAACCTGACGCTCGGTTTCATCCAGTTGGCTGTCAAAGTGCAGCAGGTCATCCCAGGGTGCGGAAGCCATTGTGTGTCTCCTCAGTAAAAATCAGTTGTTAACGCGTTCAATTACAGCAGCAATGCCCTGGCCAACGCCAATGCAAAGGCTGATAAGGGCGTACCGTCCGCCGATCTGTTCAAGCTGGCGGGTGGCCGTGAGAGCAATCCGTGCGCCGGATGCGCCCAGCGGGTGACCGACTGCAATGGCCCCGCCATTCGGGTTCAGTCTTGGGTCCGCAGGGTCTAAACCCAGTTTAGTTGTACATCCGAGAACTTGTGCGGCAAACGCCTCATTAATCTCGATGACATCCATATCGTTGAGTGTCAGCCCCGCACGTGCCAGAGCTTTTTCGCTGGCAGGCACCGGCCCCAGTCCCATTACCCGGGGCGGTACGCCTGCAATGGCTGCCGACACAATGCGGGCGCGGGGTTTTATGCCTGCACGTTCACCCGCGTCGCGGGATCCGATAATCAGTGCTGCGGCGCCATCGTTAATACCGGAGGCGTTGCCGGCAGTGACCACACCATCCTCAAATAAAGGACGTAATCCGGCAAGTGCTTCTGTGGTTGATTCAGGGCGAGGGTGCTCGTCTTCTCTGACCAGAAGCGGAGGTTTTTTCCGGCCTTGTGGTACGTCAACAGGCAAGATCTCGTCTTTAAAGAACCCTGAGCGACGGGCTTTTTCATAGCGAGCCTGACTTTGGGCAGCAAACTGATCTGTCAGTTCACGGCTAAGGCCAAAGTCATGGGCAATATTATTGGCGGTTTCAGGCATTGTGTCCGAGCCAAATGCGCTCTCAATGCGCGGGTTCGGGAAGCGGGCACCAATGGTGCTGTCAAACGCCCGGAAGCCCCGGCTGAAAGGAGTTTCACTTTTAGCCATAACAAACGGCGCGCGGCTCATGCTCTCAGCACCACCGGCTATAAACAGGCCGCCTTCGCCACAGCGTACAGCGCGTGCCGCATCGATAACAGCTGCCAGCCCGGACCCACAGAGCCGGTTTACGGTCAGCCCACCTGTTTCTACGGGAAGGCCTGCCAACAGCCCGGCATGGCGGGCGATATTGCGGGCGTCTTCGCCCGCCTGGTTAGTGCAGCCTGCAATAACGTCTTCATACTCTGTTAAAGAGAAGGCATTGCGCGACACCAGTGCCCGGATGACATCTGCCAGCAGATCATCCGGCCTGATCCGTGACAGAGAGCCGGCATGTCGGCCAAAAGCGGTCCTCAGACCGTCATAAATAAACGCACTCATGATGCTTCCCCTGGGGTGTATACAGGCTGCCGATGGAGGCAGGCGGTGTTAAGGCTGAATGAGCTGGTTGTTTTGACGATTATGCTAGTGTAGTTTCGTTTGGCGAAATTATGTTTTGTATTTAACTGATAAAAGACTAATCTGGGTTTGCGTGAAATGCAAGCAGATCTGAGCGCTGTTATCGGGTCTCGGGATAGGGTAGGGCAGGCATGGAAACGGCAGGCAGCAGGCTGTTAACTCTGGCGGTTTTGATGGAGCTGATTGCAATATGTCTTTCCAGTACCGGGTTGGGTGCGGTCGCGGGTGGTCTGTTTATTTTATGTTTTCTGGGAGCAGGTAAGCGCCTGCACACCTATGCCCGCCTGCTTTTGCTTGTTTCCCTGGTGGTTACAGCAGGGTTTTTTGTACGTGGCCTGCTGGGTGTGGACAGGCTGATCAAGGCGTCAGCAGATGCTGCATTTTATGCTGCATTCCTTGGTAGCCTGGGCATGATGCAATGCCTGGTTCGACGCTTTGAAGTGTTGCACCGGATTCACGATGTCTTGTTGGGGGGGCGTGTGACCTGGCTTTACCCGAAGTACGCAGTGGTCAGTTGTGGGATTGCCTCTGTGCTGAGCTTTGGCATGATGAATCTACTGTGTGGCAGCCTCTCAGGTACCCTCGAGGCCCGTGGTGTCGCTGGTGAGTCGCGCCAGCAATGGCTGCGAAGTGTTCTTACCAGTGCTTTGCGTGGGTTTGCGCTTGTTCCTTTGGTTGCTCCGACAAGTGTTGCGGTGGCGATACTTACCCGCGAGTTGCCACAGTTAAGCTGGTTTATGCTTTTGCCCTACGGCCTTGCCGCAGCGGTCATTCTGATTGTGGTTGGCTGGCTGCTCGAGCAGCAGCGGTTTCGCCGGGTCAGCAGTGAGCGCGTCGTTCTGGATCAATGGCCGTCGGGTACATTACGGCTGCTGAGCCTGGTGTTAACCGTATTTAGTTTGATGGCCGTTATCGTCAGCGTGACTGACTTCAAGATATCGGTTGCAGCCATGCTGGCTGTGCCATCCATTACGCTTCTGTATATGTTGTGGGAAGAAAGGTCGGTGGCTGTGGTGCTTGAGGAAGGGGTAGCTCAGGTATCAGCAATGCATAATGAAATGGCCATTTTTTCGGCCTCCGCAATACTGGGGGTATCGGTTTCCAGCCTGATTCCAAAGGATGCTTTGAGCGGGCTGGTTACCACCCCGGGTGGCATGTGGGTGTTTGCAGTTGTGGGAATGCTGAGTCTGCCACTGCTGTCGGTTATCGGGATCATTCCGATAACCGTGCTCAGCGTTCAGGCCGGGTTGCTCCCTCAGCTTGTTGCAGAGGGTCTGGATCCGGTTCTGATATCTGCAGCCCTGGTCATCGGCTTTTCCCTGGCCATGATGCTGTCCCCGTTCGGACCATCGGTCATGCTGCTTTCCCGTTTTGGCCGGGTGCCTCGCTGGGTGGTGGCCTTTCGCTGGAACAGTGCTTTTATATTAATAGCAGTGCCTTTGCTGCTGTTGTTGCTGGCATTAGAAATCGTTTTCTTGCCAACCATGCTTTAATAAGAGATGTGGGCGGATGTTTTGGCATGCAGAAATACGTACCAGGTTTTATTGAAAGGGCAATATTTCGTTTAATAATCAGGCGAAAATTGAGGCACAGTGCCCACGTGTTTCATTGCTGAGGCTCGTTTTTACTGAGTTTGTGGTACTTGGGGGCTGTAGGCATTAAAATACCGCATCTCATATATGCATACGATTTATGACCCTGGGCACAGGACTGGGTGACGTTTTTGGAGGGCGCCACATATGTTAGAGGAAAAAGAGACGTCAGCGGAGCTTCTGGCAGCTTCAGCGGACGATGAACCGGTTAAGCCGGAGAAGGATCGGAAGTTCGTAGAGGCGCTGTCCCGTGGCCTGGATGTTTTGCGTGCTTTTGGGCAGGAGTCAGCAATTCTGGGGAACCAGGATATTTCCAAGCTTACCGGCTTGCCTAAGCCCACCGTGTCCCGTATGACCTATACGTTGACCAAGCTCGGATATCTTAGCTACAACACTCAGCTGGAAAAATACCAATTGAGTTCGGGCGTCCTGGCGCTGGGTTATGCTTACGTTTCCAACCTCAGGGTGCGTCAGCTGGCGCGGCCTTACATGGATGAGTTCGCCCGCCAGACCAATATGTCTGTAGGGCTTACCTGTGCAGATCGCCTGCATATGATTTATGTGGAAAACCGTCTGCCTCCGGAAGCCTCTCTGCTTCGCATGGACATTGGTCTTAAGTTGCCCATGGCAACCACATCGGCAGGTCGCGCCTATTATTGCGCGGTTTCAGATAAAAGGCGCAAGGTTCTCGATGATGCTCTGGAGGTCAAGTATGGCCCCGAATCCTGGCCCGAGAAAAAAGAAGGGCTGAACCGGGCGATGGAGGATTACAGCAAATACGGTTTTTGTCTATCCTTGGGTGAGTGGGATCGCAATATAAACTCTGCGGGTGTGCCCGTTCATTTGCAGGACGGTACGACGATGACCCTGACCTGCGCAGCGCCTTCCTATCTGGTGTCGGCCGAAAAGCTTCGGGAGTCCACGGCGCATCAGCTGTCGATGCTGGCAGGAGATATTGAGTCGTTAGGGGTTTAGCGCTGCTTTGAAATGAACCTGTTCCCCCGACGGGGCCAGGCCGGCACAAAAAAACCGCAGGATGCGTCCTGCGGTTTTTTTGTGCCCGGTTATAAATGATGGTTGAAACCTTGAGAGAACTTCTGTTAAATCGTTCAAAGGTTTCGCTTAATAAAACTAAATTCCATATAAGGCGAGGATAAAATTATGTCTGATGTCGTAACTTACAGTCGCGAAGGCAATGTTGGCCTGATTACCGTGAACTACCCGCCGGTTAACGCCCTCAGTCATGCAGTACGTTCCGGGCTTGTCGCTGCTCTGGAACAGGGGCAAAAAGACTCGGAAGCAAAGGTGCTCCTGCTACTGTGTGAAGGCCGTACGTTTATTGCGGGTGCTGATATCCGTGAATTTGGCAAGCCCATGCAGGAGCCTGGCCTGCCCGACGTCGTTGAGCAATTCGAGAACAGTGATAAACCTCTTGTTGCCGCCATCCACGGTACTGCCCTGGGCGGAGGTCTGGAAGTGGCGCTGGGCTGCGATTACCGGGTTGCGCTCAGCAGTGCCAGAGTTGGCCTTCCGGAAGTAAAGCTTGGCCTGCTGCCGGGTGCCGGTGGTACTCAGCGGCTGCCCCGCCTGACGGGTGCGCAAAAAGCGCTGGAAATGATTACCACGGGTAATTTTGTATCGGCGAAAGACGCCCTGGCAGCCGGCATTGTCGACAGTGTTGAGGATGGCAGTGATGTGAAAGCTGCAGGATTGGCCTACGCCCAGAAAGTTGCGGATGAAGACAAGCCGGTACGTCGGGTTCGTGACCTGACAGACAAAGTTGATGCCGACAAGGGCAGTGACGTATTCGAACAGTTCCGCACGGCATTGCAGAAGAAGGCCCGCGGTCAGTTTGCTCCGTTCAAATGCGTGGATGCTGTGGAAGCAGCGTTTACGCTTCCGTTTGCCGACGGCATGAAGCGTGAGCGTGAGCTGTTTATGGAGTGCATGGACTCCCCCCAGCGTGCCGGGCTGATCCACTCCTTCTTCGCAGAGCGCGAGGTTTCCAAAGTGAAGGGACTGCCAAAAGATACGCCGGTCCGCGATGTAAACAGCGTAGGCATCATTGGTGCCGGGACCATGGGCGGTGGCATTGCCATGAATTTCGCCAACGTAGGTATTCCCGTCACCATCGTAGAGATGAAGCAGGAAGCCCTGGATAAAGGCCTGGGTATTATCCGTAAGAACTACGAGAACTCTGCTAAAAAAGGACGTATTACCCAGCAGCAGGTAGAAGACCGGATGGCACTGATCACCGGTAGCCTGGACTACGATGATTTCAAGAATACGGATCTGATAATTGAGGCCGTGTTTGAAAACATGGCGGTCAAGAAGGAAATCTTCACCAGGCTGGACAGCGTGTGTAAGCCCGGTGCAATTCTCGCATCGAACACGTCTACATTGGACATTGATGAAATTGCGTCTGCCACCAAACGCCCTGAAGACGTTGTGGGCATGCACTTCTTCAGCCCTGCTAACGTCATGAAATTGCTGGAGAACGTTCGCGGCAGCAAGACGTCTGACGAGGTGAAAGCCACAGTCATGGCGGTGGCCAAGAAAATCAAGAAAGTCGGTGTGATGGTGGGTAACTGCCACGGTTTTGTGGGCAACCGGATGCTGCACAAACGTGGTGCTGAAGCCATGGCTCTGGTTAACGAAGGTGCTACACCTCAACAGGTCGATAAGGTACTGACAGACCTGGGTTATCCCATGGGACAGTTTGCCATGTCGGACCTGGCCGGTATCGATGTGGGCTACCGCATCCGCGAAGAGCTGCGAAATGCGGGTGAAAATGTGGCGCCCAGCTGGATGGACAAGCTCGCAGAGCAGAACCGCCTGGGGCAGAAGACCATGGCGGGGGTGTATAAATATGAAGAGGGCAGCCGCAAACCGATTCCCGACCCTGAAGTAGAGAAAATTATCGGGGAATTCCGGAAGGAGCAGGGCATTACCCCCCGCGATATCACCGACCAGGAAATCCTTGAGCGCTGCATGTATGTCATGGTGAACGAAGCCGCAAAAATCCTGGAAGAAGGTATTGCGGACCGTGCCCTGGATATTGATGTGGTCTGGATTTATGGCTATGGCTTCCCGGCTTATCGTGGCGGACCCATGTTCTGGGCCGACCAGATCGGGCTGGATGTGATTCTGGCAGCGGTGGAGAAGTATCACCGTGAAGTGGGTGCAGATCACTGGGAGCCCGCAGCACTTCTCAAACAGCTGGTTGCTGATGGCAAGAAGTTTGGCGACCTGTAAGCGATACACTTTTATTTCGAGGTAAGTGCTATGTCAGATGCAGTTATTGTTTCAACCGCGCGCACCGGGCTTGGTAAGTCCTACCGGGGCGCTTTGAACAACACTCACAGTGTCGACCTTGCCGGGCATGTGATTGAACACGCAGTTGCCCGTGCGGGGATTGATCCGGCCATTGTTGAGGATGTGATTCTCGGGGCGACCTTCCATGAAGGCGCCCAGGGCAAGAATATGGCTCGCCTGGCCGCGATTCGTGCCGGTCTGCCGGTAACCACGGCTGGGTTATCAATCAACCGCTTCTGCAGCTCCGGGCTGCAGTCTATTGCCATTGCCGCCCAGCGCGTAGTGTCTGAGAAGGTGCCGGCAATGGTTGCTGGCGGTGTGGAGTCTATCTCGCTGGTTCAGAACGATAAGCTCAACAGTTTTCATGCAACCAACGAATGGCTGATGAAAAACAAGCCCGAGTTGTATCTGTCGATGATTGAAACCGCAGATATCGTTGCCCAGCGCTATAACGTCAGCCGTGAGGCTCAGGACGAGTATGCACTTGTGTCCCAGCAGCGGACGGCGGCTGCCCAGGAGGCGGGCAAGTTTGACGACGAGATTGTGCCTTTCGACGCCACAATGCTGGTAAAAGATAAAGAAACGGAAGAAATCAGCAAAAAAGACGTCACCCTGACCAGGGATGAGTGTAACCGTCCGAATACAACGCTTGAGGGACTGCAAGGGCTGAACCCTGTGCGGGGCGAGGGCAACTTTGTTACCGCAGGGAACGCCAGCCAGCTATCGGATGGCGCCTCTGTGTGCACGGTAATGAACAGCACATTTGCAGAGAAGAATAACATTGAGCCTATGGGCATTTTCCGTGGGTTTGCAGTTGCAGGCTGCGAACCGGATGAAATGGGTATCGGCCCGGTATTTGCCATCCCGCGTCTGTTGGAGCGTAATGGCCTGACCATGGACGATATTGACCTTTGGGAGCTTAACGAAGCTTTTGCGTCTCAGGTGGTTTACTGCCGTGACCGTCTCGGAATTCCCATGGAAAAGCTTAACGTCAACGGCGGCTCCATCTCCATTGGCCACCCTTACGGTGTAACCGGGTCCCGGCTTGCGGGTCACGCATTGATCGAAGGTAAGCGTCGTGGTGCCAAGTATGTTGTTGTCACCATGTGCATTGGCGGGGGACAGGGCGCTGCGGGTCTGTTTGAGGTCGTCTGATTGTAAGCGACCTTTAATAACCCGCAGTAAAAAACAATAAACCAGTGTGAGGGTAATAACGCGTGCAGCAAAAGATCATCAATCCGCAGGATCTGGCATTTCAGCTTTACGAGTTACACGACGTAGAACGATTGCTCAGTTTTGAGCGCTATTCTGAGCACAGCCGGGAAACATTCCAGGCGGCTCTTGATCTTGCGCTGAACGTGGCTGCGGAGGAGTTCGCCCCTCACGCTCGCCTGGTGGATGAAGAAGAGCCCCGTTTTGAAAACGGCCGTGTGGAAATGCGTCCGGAAGTAAAGCAGGCATTGGGTGTGCTCAGAGAAACCGGGCTGATGGCGGCCGGTCAGGATTACGAGCGCGGTGGCATGCAGTTGCCGGCAGCGGTCGCGCAGTTGTGTGTCGGTATGCTCAAGGGTGCCAATGTGGGTACCCAGGCTTATGCCGGCCTGACCATTGCCGCGGCCAACCTGATTATGGTTCAGGGTTCAGAGGAACAGCAGACACGCTTTGCTGAGCCGATGATGGCGGGGCGGTTCTTTGGCACTATGTGCCTGACAGAACCCCATGCGGGCTCGTCTCTGGGTGATTTGCGTACCCGCGCTGAACCACAGCCGGACGGCACTTATCGATTGTCTGGCAATAAGATTTTCATTTCCGCAGGTGATCACGAACTGAGCGAAAACATCATTCATATGGTGCTCGCTCGTTTACCGGACGCGCCCCCGGGCGTTCGGGGTATTTCCCTGTTTCTGGTGCCGAAAATTCTCGTTAATGATGATGGTAGCCTGGGTGAGAGAAATGATGTCTCGCTGGCAGGCCTGATTCACAAAATGGGGTACCGCGGTACGACTTCCACCATGCTCAACTTCGGTGAAAACGGTGGTGCGGTCGGTTATCTGGTAGGCGAGGCCAATAACGGTCTGGCCGCTATGTTTCATATGATGAATGAAGCCCGTATTGGTGTGGGACTGGGTTCGGTCATGCTTGGCTATACGGGGTATCTGCACGCTCTGGATTACGCGCGCGAGCGTCGGCAGGGGCGGGCTGTCGGGGAAAAAGATCCGGTTGCGCCGCAAGTGCCATTGATCCGGCACGGGGATGTGCGCCGCATGCTGCTGGCTCAGAAGGCCTATGTAGAAGGGGGGCTGGCTTTGTGTCTGCAGGGCGCAATGCTGGTGGACGAGAAAAAGTTTGCGGATACCGAGGCGCAGCGCAGCCTGGCGGCAGGGCTGCTGGATCTGCTCACACCGGTCATTAAATCCTGGCCTTCACGTTACTGTCTTGAAGCAAACAGCCTGTCGATCCAGGTGCATGGAGGTTATGGCTATACCCGGGAGTACCCCGTAGAACAGTTCTATCGTGATAATCGCCTTAATCCGATCCATGAAGGCACAGATGGGATTCAGGGTGTTGATTTGCTGGGCAGGAAAGTCTCCACCGCCGGTGGCCGGTTCTATAAGGCGCTGATGGAGCGTATTGAGATAACCATCAACGAGGGCAGACAGGACCCACGGCTTACCGAATCTGCAGACCGTCTTGAGCAGGCGGTGACTGCTATCATGAGTGCCACAGATGTAATCAATGCTGAGAAAAGTAAAGGTAACAAAGAAAAAGCTTTGGCAAATGCCACCCTTTACCTGAATGCCTTTGGTCACGTTGTGGTTGGCTGGCTCTGGCTTCGCCAGGGCTTGAAGGCCATAGCTGGTCTGGGTGGAAAGGGTGAGCAGAGTCCGGCATTTTACGAAGGTAAGATTAAGGCCTGTGACTATTTCGCCCGGTATGAGTTGCCTGGAGTTATAACAACGGCCGAGCTGCTGAAAACAATTGATACAACAACGCTCGATATTCTTGAAGAGCAATTCTAGTAGCCAGAACGGGAGCATCTGAAATGGACAGAAAAGCCAAAGCCGTGGTTTGCCGTGAATGGGGTCAGCCTGTTCAGGTGGAAACCATCACCGTTGAAGGCCCCAGGCGCGGTGAAATTACCCTCAAAATTGCCGCCTGTGGTGTATGTCACAGCGATCTCTCTGCCACTACCGGCAAAATACCCTATCCACCGCCCCTTGTACTTGGCCATGAAGCCGCTGGCGTGGTTGTGGAAGTCGGTGAGGGCGTTACTGAGTTCCAGGAAGGGGATCACGTTGTCAGCTCCTTTATTTCCATGTGCGGCAAGTGCAGGCAGTGTGTGCGTGGCCGCCCGGTACTGTGTGAGAATGCTCGAAAGGCAATGTACACCCTGCCCGATGGCAGCGTAAGAACCAAAGACGCCAATGGCGAGAGCCTTAACGTTTTCGGAGCCTGTGGCGTGATGGCAGAATACGCGACCATGCATGTGGATAACTGCATACAAATCGACAAGGCAGTACCCATGCAGAATGCCGCACTTGTCGGCTGTGCCGTGATGACCGGAGTCGGTGCCGTATTCAATACGGCACAGCTGGAACCGGGTTCCCGTGCGGCGGTTTTTGGTATTGGTGGTGTAGGCCTTAATGCGATCCAGGGATGCGTTACCTCGGGTGCCGAGATGGTGATTGCCGTCGATAGCAATCCCGCCAAGCTGGAGATGGCAAAACAGTTTGGTGCAACGCACACAGTTAATATCAACGACGTGGAAGATGCGGCCAAAGCGGTCAAGAAAATGACCGGCGGTGTGGACTACGCATTTGAGTGTGTCGGCGCGGGCGCAGTAGTAGAGCAGGCTTACAAATGCCTTGGCCGGGGCGGCACCGCCGTCGTGGTCGGTGTGTCCGACCCAAAAGATAAGACCTCATTAACAACGCTGACACTACCGGCGGATGAGCGCACCCTGAAAGGCAGTTGGCTGGGGTCTGCCCGCCCACAATATGACTTTCCGCGTATTATCAAGCTGTACCAGGCCGGTAAGCTGAAACTGGACGAGCTTGTTACGAGCACCTACGCCATTGAGGAGGCCGCTCAGGCTTTTGATGACATGGTTGCAGGGAAGAATGCCCGTGGCGTGATTATCATGTAATTCTGCAAGGTTATGCCTGTACCGCCCGACAACAGTCGTGCGGTACAGGCATTAACACCTATTCCTTGAAATATACCACCTGATGGGTCGTGGCGAGTAACAGCCCGTTACGGCTCCACATTTCAGCACTCTGGTCGAAGAAACCCTTGCCAAAATGATTGGATCTCGCGCTGCCGAGTATGTGGTCGCTCCCCGTTTCCTGCAGTTGTTGTTGGTCAGCGTGAAAATAGGTTGTCAGAGACACAGTACCTATGGGGGCGAGCTTCGACCGACGAATGAAAATGCGTGGGAAGAAGGCATCACACAGGGCTGACAAAGATACAAAGTCCAGCGGTCGGGCCGGCTCATCCCGTATCCATACACGGCTGAGCGAAGGTTCGTCCGGGTTAGGCTCGCCCAGCAGTGCACCATCTACAAAGCGCATATCGTAATTGTGAGTCCAGGGTGGGCGCCCTTCCAGCGCGAAACGCTCGAGGTCTGACGCCTGGGGCACTTGCGGGAACGCGAGTTCTGTGGATTCCCAGGTCTCTCTTCTGCGGGCAGTAACGGCGGTAGCGAAGGTAACCACCTCGTCGTTCTGGGTCATCTCCACCCACCAGTGCTGACTGTTGCGGTTCGTGCGCACCGGCCGGGCAATCACGTCAAAATTTCCGTCTGCCACGGGGGCAGTAAAGTTGACCGTCAGGGAGACTGGCTCCCCAAGCAATTCCTCATGGGAAAGCACTGCATTGAGCAGAGTAGCGCCGGTTGTGCCTCCAAACGGCCCGACCATATTGGCGTAGCCCTTGCTGGTATGACCCTGCCAGCGACCGGGACCGAGTGACTCCAGGGCAACGGCCTGATCCAGAGGATGATTACGTGTGCTGTTGTTGTTCATGGATGCCTCAAATAAAAAATGGTTCATTGATAGAGCTTTTCAGAAGGAGCTCACCAGGTGTCAATCATCGGTCGCCTGCGGCCATTACGGGGGCCGGGCTTTTTGACGGATTTCAGGCCCCGCAGAATCCAGCTGCGAGTATCCGCCGGATCGATAACCGCGTCAATTTCAAGCGATGCTGCCATGTTCAATGCTTTGCCTTTCTCGTACTGTTCCGCCACCAGTTTATCAAACATCGCTTTCTGGGCCGTTTCGTCTCCGGCGTTGGCGATTTCATTGCGGTATCCGAGGCGCACCGCCCCCTCAAGTCCCATGCCCCCAAACTCCCCTGTGGGCCAGGACACATTGAAAAATGGCGCATGGAAAGAACCCGCAGTCATGCCCATTGCACCCAGGCCATAGCCCTTGCGCAGCACAATCGACAGCACCGGCACCTGAAGGCTGGCCGCGGTTACGAACATGCGACTGGTGTGACGGACAAGCCCGGTTTTCTCGGCTTCCGGGCCCACCATGAATCCCGGGGTATCGCACAGGCTCACCAGAGGTACATCGTAAGCATCACAAAGCTGCATAAAGCGGGAAGCCTTGTCGGCACCGTTTGCACATATAGCACCTCCCAGGTGGCGCGGGTCGTTGGCGATAAGCCCAACCGGGCGCCCTTCAATGCGGGCAAACGCGGTGACCATGCCGGGGGTGAAGTCCGGCCGCAGCTCAAGGCAGCTGTCTGTGTCGACCAGGGTCTGAATCAGTGCCCGGATGTCGTAAGACCTCAAGCGGTTTTCGGGGATGCTGGAACGAAGAAGGCGTTGGTCCGGGCAGCTCCATTCCGGCAGATTGCCCTGAAAATACGACATCAACTGGCGTGCGACCCGGGCCGCTTCCTGTTCATTTTCAACCAGGCAGTCAACGACACCGTTGGCAACTTGTACCGACATAGGACCGACTTCCTCCGGGGCATAGACCCCAAGGCCCCCACCTTCGATCATCGCTGGCCCTGCCATGCCCAGGGTGGCGTTTCGGGTGGCAATCAGTAAGTCGCTGGAACCGGCAAACACTGCGTTACCGGCAAAACAGCGTCCGGAAACAATGCCTATCCGGGGAGCCAGTGCCGTCAATCGGGCGTATTGCAGAAAACTCGGGGAGTCCAGCCCGGCGATCTTGGTGGCGTTATCCGTATCACCCGGGCGCCCGCCACCCCCTTCGGTAAAGAAAATGACCGGCAGGTGCTGGTCTTCGGCCACCTGCAGTACCCGGTCTGTTTTCTGGTGGTTCATGGTTCCCTGAGTGCCGGCCAATACTGTGTAATCATACGCCAGTACGGCACAGCGGGCCTGGTCTTCATCGAATAACTGACCGTTAACGGCACCAACGCCGGCAACCAGTCCGTCCGCAGGTGTGGAGCGCCTGAGGTCGTCGACTGATCGGCGCCGCCTCTGGGCCGCAAACGTCAGTGCCCCGTATTCCATGAAGCTGCCGTCATCACAAATATTGGCAACATTCTCGCGGGCCGTAAGCATGCCCAGTTTGTGGCGCTTTGCGACCGCATCCGGTCGTCCTTCATCCAGAGTAAGGTGATGGCTCTCCAGGCTCTCGGCCAGGTCAGGCCGAATATGCTCAAGGTCGACTTTCTGCTCAACAACTTCTTCATTCTGGCCGCTTTCCCGAGGCTCAATATAGGCAAGCGCCTGGCCATCGGTTACGTAATCACCCTCTGGCAGAGGCAGAGCGCGAATGACGCCCGCCGTTGGAGCCTGTATTTCATGCTCCATTTTCATGGCCTCGAGGATGGCCAGAGTCTGGCCTTTGGCGACCGTTTCACCCTCGACCACAGACGTTGTCACCAACCGGCCTTGCATCGGAGCCCTGGCGGGTTCTGTACCTTCAGGTGCTACCGTGTGATCAGGGCCGGGCTCAGTGCGGTTATCCGGTTGTGCTGATCCGAACAGTTGCGGGTGTTCGTGCTGGCTTTCGACAACCAGGCCGGGCATCTGGTCGTCGACATAACGTGTGTAGACCTGGTTGTCCGCAACCGCGGCTCTGGAAAGCAGGGCCTGTAAAAAGGCCGTATTGGTCTTTACCCCTTCAATCCGGAACTGGCGGAGCGAGCGGTAGGCCTTACGTACAGCCTGGCGGTAGTCGTTTGAGCGGCTGTGAACAACCAGCTTGGCTAACAACGAATCAAAGTGAGGATTGGTGGTATACCCTCGGTATCCGAAGGTATCTACCCGGACTCCCGGCCCTGTGGGAGGCTCGAATGTTTCCAGGGTACCGCCGCCGGGCAGGATGTTGCCTTCTGCATCCAGGGTTTCCATATTTACCCGGCACTGGATTGCATAGCCGGCGGGTGAGGGGACCTGGTTCTGTTCCAGGCCAAGATCAGTCAGGCTTGCACCGCCGAGCACTGCAAGCTGTGATTGCACAAGATCTACGCCCGTGACCTCTTCGGTAATGGTGTGTTCTACTTGCAGCCTGGGGTTCGCTTCAATAAAGAAGTAATCACTGCCGGCCTCGTCAACCAGAAACTCAAAGGTACCCAGGCCCGCGTAGTTGACTTGCTGCGCCATTCTCAGCGCCGCATCCAGTAAACGATCCCGGGTGCCGGTGGCGAGTGTGGGACAGGGTGCGATCTCAATCAGTTTCTGGTTACGGCGCTGAAGACTGCACTCTCGCTCCCAAAGGTGAGTTGCATTACCACAACCGTCACCGAGTATCTGAACTTCAATATGCCGGGCTTTTTGTATAAGACGCTCCACATACAGCCGGTCGTCTCCAAAGGCTGCCTGGGCTTCACGGGCGCATGCCTGAAAAGCATGCCCGATATTCTCCCCGGGCTGCACAATGCGCATGCCGCGGCCACCGCCGCCGGAAATGGCCTTGATTACGATAGCGGCATCATCGCCGAGGCTGGCGGCAAAATCTGTGGCTTCCGCCAGAGACGTAGGCCCCTCGGTACCGGGGACCACGGGCACATCGCACCTTTGTGCGAGGGCGCGAGCGGCTGCTTTGTCGCCCAGCGCTTCAAGCGTTTCCGGGGTGGGACCTATAAACGTGATGTCATTTTCAGCACACCGGCGTGCCAGTTCAGGGTTCTCGCTAAGGAACCCGTACCCTGGATGCACCGCATCCGCTGAGGACTGAAGAGCGGCATCAACAACTGCCTCGGTGTTCAGGTAAGCGTGGGCACCTTTTCCGGGGAGCAGTACCGCGTGATCGGTGTGGGCGAGGTGCAGAGATGTTTCATCGTCTGCAGAATAGACAGCGACAGTCTCGATGCCCATCTCATCCGCTGCACGGGCGATCCGGATGGCAATCTCACCACGGTTGGCAATCAGTAACTTATTGAACTTCACAGGGCGCCTCGTCGGATTATTAAATTTTTTATCAGGTAGGGCTGTATTTTACTTTAGCCAGTTTTATCCAAAAGAAACTGACTTGCAAGTAAGTAAGTAATTGGCAATGATGCCTCTATACCTGTAATTGTCACCGGAGAGTTCATGTCGACTGCCGCATCACCCGCTCCCTCCCGTCGGAAAGCAAGCGATACACACTCGCGTGTGCTGGAAGTGGCGAGGCGATTATTTGTTACACGTGGGATTGATGCGGTCAGCTATGGCGATATCGCCAAAGAAGTCGGCTCAACCCGGGCAAACCTGCATTACCATTTTGGCAACAAGTCGGAGCTGGTCAGGCAGGTGTTTGCGGCAACGTTTGAAGAAGTTCACCTGTCCCTTGAGAAGATCTGGCTCACGCCTGCTCTTTCTCTGGAAGAGCGTCTGGATCGTCTGTTTGAGGACCTGCAGGCGCGATTCCGGGAGTTCAACCAGACCGATGACGGCGGCACGCCCTGGAGCCTGACCTCCCGGGCACGTTTTGACTTCAGCTCCGTCAGCCCGGAGGTTGCCGAAGGGATGAAGGAAATGTCGCGCTTTTTTGAAGAGTGCGTGGAGCACGCTGTTCAGTTGGCGATCGGCTCGGGCGAGCTTCAGCCTGAAACGCGAATAAAAGATGTGGTCCTGATCATAACCCCTCTGTGGTACTTCGGCTCCCCCACCACCCAGTTCTCCGGAATCAGGCGGCTGGAAGACCACTTCAAAGCGACCAGGCGAATCATAAAAGCGGCGTATGGTGCCTGAGCCCTGTGTTGTCAGGGCAGCATCCGGTTAAAACAATAAAAAGGAGTATCTGAAAATGAGTCTTGATAACAGCCAGTTCGCAGAGAACGAAAAGCAGGTGACGTATCGTAGTGGTCCCCGGCCACTGCATGATTATTTATTACTGAATGCCAGTGAGGCACCGGATAAGGTTGCGTACATTTTTTATGGACGTGAAATCACCTGGAGGGAACTTGCGGATTCTACAAAGCGTCTGGCCGGTTTTCTGAGAAGTCGGGGCATTGGTAAAGGCGATCATGTCGGGCTTTATCTTCAGAATTGCCCGCAATACATCATCGCCCATTACGCTATTCAAATGCTTGGTGCTGTGATTACGCCCCTCAATCCACAGTACAAGACTGCTGAAGTCGAATATCAGTTGGGTAATGCCGACGCCAGGGCGGTGATCTGTGGCACGGACCTGTACCCGATGGTCGCGGCTGTACAGGAGAAGCTGAATAAGCTGGAACTGGTTATAACAACCCGATACGCCGATTACCTGCCTGACTCACCCACTCTGCCAGTGCCTGATGATCTTGTTCAAACGGTGCCAGCGCCTGCCAGCACAACGGATCTTGTTGCCGCCATTAACCAGAGTGAGCCGATCGCAGAGCCAGAGCAGGTCGACCTCAGGAATGATATTGCCCTGATGACATTCACATCCGGTACCACGGGGCGACCAAAAGGCGCAATGTTGCCGGTCGGGGCTGCGACGTTCAAAACAGCCGGGTTGTTCCAGTCCAGTGGCGTTGAGCTGGACATCACCGCTTTGGCAATTGCTCCGTTTTGCCATATCGCAGGCATGTGTCTGGGCCTGTACGCAGGCGTGTACGGACGCTGGACCACGGTGATTCTGTCGAGGTTCGATCCTGTGACAACAGCCCAGGCGCTGGAAAAGTACAAGGTGGAGATGTGGTACAGCATTGCGCCGATGAATCGTGCGGTTCTGAGCCTGCCGGATATTCAGTCCCGCGATCTGAGCGCATTGCGGTTTAATCCGTCCACCAGTTTCGGCATTCCGGTGACCGAGAGCCTTGCCAATGAATGGAAAGCTCTGACGGGCTGTCAGATGCACGAAGCCTCTTATGGCCTGAGTGAAACGCACACAATGGACACCTACATGCCCCGGGATGCAATAAAATGGGGCAGTTGCGGCAAGCCAGTGCCTGGTAATGAACTGCGAATTGTTGATATCGGCGCAGGTAAAGAGCTACCCGCTGGTGAAACCGGCGAGATTGTCGTCGGCAACCCGTATGTGTTCAGGGGCTATTGGCAGCGCCCGGATGCAACCCGTGACACCTTGAAGAATGGCTGGGTTTATACAGGCGATATCGGTTATATCGATACAGAGGGTTATCTTTATTTTACCGGCCGTATCAAGGAGATGATCAAGTGCTCCGGATACAGCGTTTTCCCGGAAGATGTTGAAGCCCTGATGCTCAATCATCCTGCTGTCGCCCAGTCCGCCGCAGTGGGTGTGCCGGATGAAAGCCGGGGGGAAAGTGTGAAGCTTTTCGTTGTGCTGAAGCCGGACTACGAAGGCAGGGTGTCTGAGCAGGATATTATTGATTGGGCGAAAGACAACATGGCGGCGTACAAGTACCCGAGGTATGTCGAGTTCCGTGACTCCTTGCCGGCAACCGGCGCCGGAAAAATACTGCGCCGGTTGCTGAAGGAATAGCCGGGGCTGTTTACCCGGCGTTCACCTCGGCATAGAGTTCTTTTTTGGATAGCTTGCCCACGGGGGTTTTGGGCAGTTCCGTCCGGACCTCCAGGCCGTGGATCATCTCAGCCTTGCTGAGACGTGAGCGCAGAAATTCCTGCATCTCTTCCAGCGTCGGCTCAGGCTGGCCTGGTACCAGTGTGATGTAGGCGCGGGGGCTCTGCCCCCGATACTCATCAGGCACACCAATCACTGAGACTTCCGATACAGACGGATGCTCGTGTATGGCTTCCTCTATGTTGCGCGGATAAACGTTGTAGCCGCTGCAAATAATCATGTCTTTGGTGCGGTCGACGATAAACAGAAAGCCGTTTTCGTCCATGTACGCAATATCGCCTGTCCGGTAATAACCATCCGATGTGGTGGCTTCTCCGGTCGCATCATCGCGCTTCCAGTAACCGCTCATCATGTGAGGGCCCTTGCAGCACAGCTCGCCACGTTCACCGGCGGGCAACTCCTCTTCTCCATCCAGAGAGAGAATACGCAGATCGACTCCCGGCACTGCGATCCCGCAAGAGCCGGGTGGTGGTGTTAGGCCTTCGGGGGTGAAGGTGCCTATGGATGCGGTTTCTGTCATGCCCCAGCCTTCTTTGACCGTGCAGCCTGCTTTTTCTTTAAATTGTTGCTGAAGCTGGACCGGTAGCGGGGCGCCACCCGAGTTGCACATTTTCAAAGAATCGAGGCGGTAGTTGTGCAGTTCCGGGTAGGCAAGCAATGCCGAAAGCATGGTTGGCACTGCGGCAAACACGGTGATCTGCTCATTGTGGATGGCCTCCAGAACCTGTTTGGGGTCAAAGCGGATCTGCAAATAGATAGTGGCGCCGTTACGTATTCCGGACAGTGTGTTGATCACAATGGAGTAAATGTGAAACGGGGGTAACACTGAGAGCAGCCGCTCTTCGCCCGGTGCCATGGTGGTGGCCGAGCCCGATAACAACTGATCTACGGCGCTCGACAGGGTGCGATGGGTCAGCATAGCCCCCTTGGGCGCGCCCGTCGTACCACCGGTATACTGGAGTGCCGCCAGGCTATCCTGAGCACTCGATTCCGGGTAGAACGTGTAATCCCCTTCGTTATCCAGCAAGTCTGTAAATTGAGTGGTGTGATCAGCAGGCACTTCAGCTTGCCCGCCTGCCGCCCTGCTGGCTTCCTCGGTCTCTTTACCTGCGGTGGCAAAGTCTTCCAGTGACCCGACGATCAGACCTTTCAGGCGGCTGTTCCCGATAAAGTGGGCCATTTGCGGCAGGAATGCCTGCAGGTCGACAGTAATCATCAGGTCTGTCTCGCTGTCGGCGATTTTGTGTTCCAGGATACGTTCGGCGTCCAGCGGTGAGTAATTAACGACGACGCCGCCTGCACGCAGGACTCCCATAAAGCTGATAACGCAGTGGGGTGTGTTAGGTAAATACAGTCCTACGTGAACGCCCGGTTTTACACCAAGGTCCTGGAGTCCTTTAGCGGCGCGGGAGACCAGGTTATCCAGTTCAGCGTAACTGATCTGGCGGCCCATAAAATCAATTGCGATACGGTCAGGCCACTGTTCTGCAGAGTTGGACAGCATCTCGTGAACGGCATGACCCGAAAGCTCGGGATAATGGGGGATACCCTGGGGGTAACTACGGAACCAGGGGGCATCCGCAGGGATTTGGGAGTGCAACATCTTTCCAACCTCGTATTTGTTTTTGTTGGACGCTAGTGTAAAGACCTGCATTGCCGGCTTGTTTTGCTGACAATAACATCTCTATACTATGCCGCATGATGCAACAAAAACAAATATTGATGCAATCCGAGACAACCCCGCTCGCCCGAGCTCTGGCGGGCGAGGCGTCCTCGTGTACAGTGACGCCGCTGGACGCATTAAAGATTGGGCGCAAGCGCTGGTTGAATGGCGAACGGATCAACATGGGGGCCATTGCGAAAGAGCTCGGGGTTAACCGGGCTACGCTTTTTCGCTGGGTAGGCAGCCGTGATCTTTTTATCGGTGAGGTTATCTGGTCATTCTACCGGGAGTTGCTGGACGCTACCTATGAAGACACGGTCGGGCATGGGCCGGATTATGTTGCCTCGGTGTGCGAGCGACTGCTCAGGAAAGTGATGAAAAGTGAGCCGTTGCAGCAGTTTATTCAGCAGGATCCTCAGTACGCCATCCGGATACTTACCTCAAAGTTCAGCCTGTTCCAGACCCGGTCTGTGGATGCGGTATGGAAGTTGATCACAGAACAGTCCCGAAACACCAACTGGGTCCCGCCAATTGATGAAGACGACCTGGCTTTCCTGATTGTGCGGCTCGGAGAGTCGTTTCTGTACGGCGATGTAATCAGTGGCCACAAAACGGAAATAACACAAATAGCAACCGCGTTCAGGTTGTTGACCGCCGGTCGTGACTGCGCCGAGAGGCATGTGAACTCTTAAATAATTACAAACTGAGCCCGGAGGCTCATCATAATAAGGAGAAATTTGTCTTGGATACAATAACGACACCAACGGAAATGAATGACCTCAGGATGTCTGAGAAGTCCCGGCCTTTACTCGAGGCCGTGAAGCAGCATATCCGCGATAACGTCGATCCGATCCTGGAAGAGTACCAGCGCCTCGGCGAGGGCAGAGCGGATCGTTTCAGCTATGTGCCGGGTCAGCTCGAGTTGCTCGACGGCGCCAAGAAGAAAGCTCAGGAAGCCGGCTTGTGGAACTTCTTCCTGCCGAACGCGGAAACCGGTGAAGGGCTTTCTAACCTGGATTACGCCTACCTGGCTGTAGAGTTGGGCAAGAATCCGCTGGCCTCAGAGACACTTAACTGTTCTGCTCCGGACACGGGTAACATGGAAGTGCTGGAACGGGTCGGTACCCCCGAGCAAAAAGAGCAGTGGCTCAAACCATTGTTGCAGGGCGAGATTCGCTCATGTTTCGGGATGACTGAACCTCACGTAGCATCTTCAGACGCGCGCAATATTGAAACCAGTGCGGTGCTGGATGGCGACGAATGGGTGATCAATGGAGAGAAGTATTACATCTCCGGCGCCGGTGACCCACGTTGTAAGATCATGATCTGCATGGTGAAGACCAGCCCGGACGCTGAACCTTTCCGACAACAGTCGCAAATCCTGGTTCCGATGGACGCCCCGGGGCTGACAGTTGTCGGGCCTATGCACGTTTTTGGTCATGATGACGCGCCTCACGGTCATATGCATATCAAGCTTGAGAATGTGCGAGTACCGAAAGACAACATCCTCTGGGGCGAAGGTCGCGGGTTTGAAATATCCCAGCTCCGTCTTGGGCCGGGGCGTATCCACCACTGCATGCGCTCCATCGGTGCGGCTGAAAAAGCCCTGGATCTGATGCTTGAGCGTGGCCAGAGCAGAGAAGCGTTCGGACGTCCTTTGCTGGATCTCGGTAAGAATATGGAAACGGTTTCCCGTGCCAGGATCGAGATCGAAGCCATGCGCATGATGGTTCTCAAGGCGGCCAAGGCGATGGACGTTCTTGGGAACAAGGAAGCCCGGATATGGGTTTCCATGGTGAAAGCCATGGTCCCTGAGAAGTGCTGTCAGATTATTGACCAGGCTATCCAGATCCATGGTGCCACCGGTGTCAGTCAGTGGTCCGCATTACCTGATATGTACACCAGCCAGCGTACGCTCAGGCTTGCAGATGGGCCGGACGAGGTGCATCACAATGTGGTCGCACGGGCAGAAGTTAAAGCCTACAACCAGGATCCTTACCGCCAGGGTAAGTAATCTCTGGTACACAGGCCCCGGCTCACAAAGCCGGGGCTCGAGGTCGCTGAAGCATCGGCGCCCCGACTTTAGCGAGGGAGGCAATTCTTGTGACGGATAATCGCCCGAATCTGGGGATCATGGTCACCTGTGGGCTGTTGACCAGCCTTGTTGTTATCGCATTTGCACGTATGGCTTATGGGGTTATTTTACCGTCGATGCGAACCGACCTGGGGCTGACCTATCAGCAGGCTGGCGTTCTTGGCACGGTTACCGCCTTTGGCTATGTGTTATTCGTGTTAGCCGGAGGGATTGCGGCGGCAAGGTTTGGCGCCCGGTCAACCATTACGTTTGGACTAATCACGGTCGCTCTGGGCTTTGCAGGGCTGACCCTGGCTTCTCAGTATTGGTTGTTGCTGGCATTGATGGCATTGCTTGGCCTGGGCACTGCTTTCAGCTTTGCGCCCATGGTTTCCCTGCTGGCCATCTGGTATCCCGAAAAACGAGGGTTTGTGATTGGTCTGATGTCCAGCGGTGTGGGCCTGGGCATGCTGGTCGTCGGCGCTCTGGTTCCCTTGATGACACACCTTTTTGGCGACCATGGCTGGCGGGTCAGCTGGGGAATTTTTGGTGCTGTTGCGATATTGGTTGCGGTGCTGATAATCACATTTGCCAAAGACCCACCTCGTCTGACAACTGACTCTCCGGACTCATCGCCTGCAGCCGACAAGTGGCTGATTTATAAGAACCCACGAGTCATCACCGTTGCCGCTGTCTACGGTATTATAGGTATGACTTACATAGTTCAGGCCATCTTCATGATCAGTTTCATGATTGAGGAGGGGCACAGTGAAGCAACGGCCGGGGCTTTCATGGCGATGACCGGTTTGCTTTCTATTGCTGCAGGGCCGCTGTGGGGCTGGCTTTCGGATCACTGGGGCCGGAGCAATGCACTGACAACGGCACTGGTTTTGGTCACGGTGGCTATGGGGCTGCCTTTGCTGGATCAGTCTATCGTCACATTTTTTCTGCATTTTCTGATGATGGGGCTGTCAGTCAATGGCATGTTTGCCCTCATTCAGGCCAGTGCAACCGACCAGGTTGCGCCCCGATACATTCCCATTGCGTTCAGCTTTGTGACCCTGTTCTTTGCCTCCGGTCAGCTAATGGGCCCAGCGGTGGCCGGCTGGATTATTGAATCCAGCGCTGGTTTCCGGGGTGCTTTTGGTTTCACATTTGTGGTGTTGCTGGCAGGGGCGTATCTGACACTGAAAATCCGCCGGTTTCCGGCCGGGTATGCGGTTGGCGATACCACGCCGCCCGCAGACCCGGGAGTTGTTGAGTCAGTTGAGGCGGCGGGCGCCCGCAGATAGATCTGTCAGAAAATCCAGGACAAGGCGCTCATTTGATGGCCATCGGGTTTACCGGGGCGCCGGTGCCTTGCTCCATTTTTAAGGGCGCTGCTACCAGCATGAAACTGTACTGACCATCCTCGGCACTGTCGGCTGCCAGATCATCCAGCCACCAGATTTCCGACAGAACTACGCCCATGTCCCGCATCAGGGCCCCGTGCAGCGGAATGATGTAGGTCTCTCCGTCAATTTCCTGAACAACTTTTTCCACCGCAATATTGTCAGTAGCGATCATGGGTGTTTCCATTTCATCCAGCCAGTTCAACAGTTCGTTGCTATGACACAGACCAGGCTCATTCATGGCATTCCACTCTTCATCTGGCTCTTCTTCCCAGAATCGTGCGATAGAACCGGTGCGGATAACCAGAATATCCCGCTTATTGATGGTCGTGCCCTGGGTTTCCGCTGTTGCTTTCAGATCATCAAGGTTTATGCAGGTGTTCGTAGCGAGCCGGTGCAGGTCGTCACTGCCCATGTGTCGGCCCACGTCCAGCAGCACAGCCCGGCCTGCAATACCTTTTTTCCCAATCTCGGCGACACTTGCATGGGTATGACCGTCAACGGTGGTGCTTTCACTTTTGCCACCATAAATCTGGTCGCCATACCAGGCATGAGCAAGGCTATCGACATGCGACGTACCCTGTAGGTACATGAATGCGACATCGTCCGAATATTTCATCCCGCCCGGGGCTGGCTCGGCTTTTCCGGCCATGTAAATGCCGGCATCCGTTGCCATGAAGTGTTGTGTCGGTATCCGTCCGGGAAAGACCGGGCCCACGCCGGATGTAATAGGGATCTGCAGAGTAAACGTTTTTCCACTCTGGATAGTGTCTATGCCATTGCGCACTTCGGTTTGCCCCAGGTAGTTGAGGGCGCCAACCTGATCCTCTTCCCCCCATTTGCCCCAATTATTGGGCGCACTGCTCTGCAGGTTTTCCATAGGAGGTTGTTGAGCGATTGCGATGGTTGAAAGACCTGCAATCAGGGATCCTGTGCAAACAGCCAGAAGGGACGTTTTGAATTGCATGATTGTTCTCCTTTTCTTTGTTTTTTGTCAGTTAAACAGGATGACTTGGCGCACCGCCTTGCCGGCAGCGAGCTTTTCAAAGCCTTCGTTAATCTCGTCCAGGGTCAGAGTGTCACTCAGTAGTTTGTCTACCGGTAGTTTGCCTTGTCGAAACAGGCTGGCGTAGCGGGAGACATCCCGTATAGGCACGCAGCTACCCACATAGCTGCCTTTGAGGGTCCGCTCTTCCGCTACCAGGCTGACTTGTTGCAAACTAACCTTCTTGTCTGGATGGGCGAGGCCGCCGGTGACTGTCGTGCCGCCGCGGCGAGTGATCTGATAGGCAAACTCCAGGGCTTTCTCAGAACCGGCCATCTCGATGGCGCAGTTAACGCCGCCATTGGTGAGTTGCCTGATCGCGTCAATAACGTCTTCTTCGCCAGAGTTGAAGGAATGCGTTGCGCCCAGTTCTTTCGCCAGGGCCAGTTTGCTGTTGTCCAGGTCGATGGCGATTACCTCACCGGCACCGGCTACGAGTGCGCCCAGTACGCTATTCAGGCCCACGCCGCCCAGGCCTATAACGGCAACCGACTGGCCCGCTTTGATGCCAGCCGAATTAATAGAGGCTCCAACGCCGGTTAGCACGGCGCAGCCAAACAGGGCCGCATGATGCAGAGGCAGCTCAGGATCAATCCTGACCAGAGAGTTGCGGGAAACAACGGCGTGGTCAGCGAAGGCCGAGACGCCAAGGTGGTGGTTAATGGTGGTACCGTCGGCCCGGTGCAGGCGGTGCGTACCGCTTAACAGGGTACCGGCGTTATTCGTTTGAGCCGCTGGTTCGCACAGGGCCGGGCGGCCTTCTGCACAGGGTGCACAGTGACCACAACTGGGAACAAAGACAGCGACAACATGATCTCCGGGGCTGAGATCCCGGACTCCGTTCCCTACTTCTTTCACAATACCCGCGGCTTCATGTCCTAACGCCATGGGTACCGGGCGTGGACGATTACCATCAACAACCGACAAGTCTGAGTGGCAGATGCCGGCCGCCCGGACCTCTATCAACACTTCATGATCGCCAGGCGGATCCAGTTCCAGTTCTTCTATAACGAGAGGCCTGGAATCTGTGTAGGGTCGTTCAGCGCCGATTGTGTTAAGTACGGCAGCACGAATTTTCATGGTTCGTCTCCTTTGCGACTTTGGGACACGGCACCACGCTCAATGCGCCAGGTTGAGTCCACCAGGTCCGCAGAATGAGTGTCATCAGATTCGGCAATCAGCACTGTAAGACCTTCTCCACGAAGATCTGCAATCACTGACGATAGCCGCTTGGCCAGCACCGGAGCTACGCCTTCAAAGGGTTCGTCCAGCAGGATCAGCTCACGGCCGGGAATCAGCGCCCGCCCCAGGGCAACCAGCTTTTGCTGGCCACCGGACAGTTGCAGGGCCTTGCGTTCACCAAAGTCAGCAATTTCCGGCATCAGCGAGTAGACCCACTTCAGGCGTTCTTCCCCATCTCTGATCTTGTTGGCCCAGGCCGGCATCAACATGTTCTCTGTTACGCTTAACTCAGGGATCAAACGTCGGTCTTCGGGCATATAACTGATGCGCAGGTTGGCGCGGCGGTGGGAGGGCTGCCGGGTAATATCCTCGCCCTTGAATGAGATGGTGCCCTTGCTCACAGGAAGCAGGCCCATAATGGCGCGGATCAGGGTGGTCTTACCGGCACCGTTGTGACCGATCAGGCCTGCCATCTTGCCGGTGGGTATCAGCAGGTTGATACCCTTGAGAATCCCGATCCCTTCGATAGAGACGTCAAGATCTGATATATCCAGGCTCATGTCAGGCGTCTCCTCCGGGGTTTTTATGTTCGTGGTATTTACCGGTGACTAACTCCTGGACCTTTGTGTCTGCCAATACTTCCTCAACCGGGCCATCTTTGATTACTACGCCATTGGCAAAGGCCAGAACCCGGGTGACATAGCGCCTTACGATTTCCATGTCATGCTCCACAAACAAGACGGTCAGCCCCCTGGCGTGGACCGCCTCCATGACAGTGTCCATGAGCGTATACTTTTCCTCCAGGCTGACACCGCTGGTGGGTTCATCAAGCAACAACATCCTGGGGCTGCCCAGCATGGCAAGGGCAATATCCAGCAGTTTGCGGGCCCCCTGAGGCATGGCGGTTACCATTTCGTCCCGGTACTGGGAAATGCGCATCTGTTCGAGGATTTCTTCCGCTGACCCCAGGCGCTCCGGAGTGCGCACCGGACGCAACATCTGGAACTGTTTTTGCTCTGCAGCGGCCAGAGCAATCGCCAGATTGTCGATTACAGGCAGCTCCAGGAACAGCTGAGGAATCTGGAATGACCGGGTTAACCCCTTGCGCATCAGTTTGCGGGGCCCCAGGCCCTTGATAGGGTTGCCACCGAAGGAAATGCTGCCCTTGGAGGGAGGCAGGTAGCCTGTGACCATGTTGATAAACGTGGTTTTGCCGGCACCATTAGCGCCAATAACACCGACAATTTCCCCCGCCGTTATGGTGACACTGATATCTTCCGCGGCGGTCACGGCACCAAAGTAGCGGGACAGTCCCTCGGTTTTCAGAATTTCAGTCATGAGGCAGCCCCTTTCTTACGGGTAAAGAGACTCCAGATACCCTTGGGCAGGAACAGGATGATCAGTAGCAATACAATGCCCAGGATCATCTGCCAGGCGTTAGGGGCCAATTCAACAGCGTAAGTGCGTACCAGCGTGAAAATCAGTGCCGCAATGAAGGGTGCTGCGACATGGCCGGTGCCGCCAAGAAGGGCGATAAAGACAAACTCACCAGAGACAGTCCAGTAGGCCAGGGTAGGGTCGACGTGGCCAGCCGCGAGGGCTGTCATAGAGCCGCCGACGGAGCCAACGGCCGCAGCCAGCACATAGTTGATATACAGCACTTGTTGGCGGGAAATGCCCATGTATTCCACCCGCACCTCGTTTTCGCGGATGGCTTCACACGCCAGACCAATACTTGACTTGAAATATCGGTTGAGAAACAGGGCAATCGTCAAGGCGAGGCCTATCGCCAGCAGCAGAGCCATGTTTGCGCCGTCTGCTGTCTCTGACTCAAGCCAGAGCAGGGTCCAGTCAACCACTCCGAATCCGTCAGTGCTGCCCAGGCCGTGGCTCTTCACCAGGATGCCATAGAGAATCATGGAAAACGCCAGCGACAACATGGCGAAGAATATTTCCCGATAGCGGGTCATCAGTAGCCCGAGAATCATGGCAACGGCGACAGTGACTATGACACCCAGGCCGATCAGGAGCAGCGCGTCAGTAATACCCAGGAAGCGCCCGCCGAGACCAACCGCATACCCGCCCAGGCAGTAAAACAACCCCTGGCCAAAAGACACCAGGCCGGCCCGCATCAACATGACGACCCCCATGACAACCAGAGCCGTGGAGATTGCCAGAGTCAGAGTAAATACCAGCCAGTCAGGGCTGAGCTGGGCCGCAAGTGCTGTTGCAACGGCAACTCCGATTAGGGAAATTTCAGTTTTGTCCAGATGCATCAGATTTTCCTCGCTACTGCCTGGCCGAACAGCCCGTGGGGCCGGAAGACGAGAACGGCGGCCATCACTGCGTAGATAATGAACAGTTCCAGCTCGGGCATAGTGTGAATCGAGGTGGCTCTGGCCAGGCCGACGATGATTGCGCCGATAGCAGCGCCGGTAATACTGCCGAGCCCACCGGTGACGACCACTGCAAAGGCCAGCACAATGACCTCAATGCCAATGCCGGGAACAACAGAAATGATCGGTGCCGTGATGCCACCAGCGATCGCACCGAGAGTGGCGCCTATCATGAAGGTAATGGTAAACATGCGCTCTACATTGACCCCCATGGCCTGGGATATCTCCCGGTCATGGATAATCGAACGGAGAATCTTGCCAATTCGGGTGCGCTCCAGCCAGAACCAGAGACTGGCACCAATCACGATGGACACCACCAGTACCATCAGGTCATAGCGTGATACTGTCAGCACATCGATATTGATCCGGCCCATGGCAGCGTATGGCTGGTACGCAAAATAAGGGGTCGTACCCCATATAAGCTTCATTACATCTTCAAGAATAAGCAGTACGGCAAAGGTGATGATCAGCATCAGTATTTCATCCCGGCCGTACATCAGTCGTAACAGACCCCGCTCGATGGCCAGTCCGGTTATTGCACCGATGGTAATGGCGCAGACGGCGATAATGACAAAGGCCATCCAGAGTTGGTCGCCGCCGCCGGCGTAGTACAATCCCAGTGCCGAGGCAGCAGCATAGGCCCCAAGGGCATACAGGCTGCCATGGGCCATGTTCAGGATTCGCATGACGCCGTAGATGACGGTCAGGCCAGCGGCCACCAGAAACAGCCATGAGGCATAGATAAACCCGTCAATCAGAATGGCCCAGACGGTTAACATCAATGGTTACTCCTGTTTTGGGGACCACCGGTGGCGTGATTGCCACCAGTGATCGGAAGACCCAGTCAGTCACAGCTGGAGTCGGGGAAGCCTGCCTTGATCCACTCCTGTGCGTTGTAACCATCAGGTGCGGATACACAGTCACCCGGGTAGGATTTAACGTTGCGCAACTCGGCTTTGCCATCCTCAAAGTGATACTCACCGTAAAGCATTGGCTGAACCGCCTGGTGGCCGTCTGACAGCCCCATATTCACAGTGCCACTGACGGACGGAAACTCGGCGCCTTTAAGGGCTGCGGCCAGTTGTTCTGAGCTGGGCACGCCGTCGGCACCCGAATTGTCAGCAGCATACTTCAGCGCCAGAATGGCTTGAGCCGCTTTGGATGCGGGGTAGCTGGGGGGAATGCCGTGCTCTTCTTCATAGGCCTTGCTGAACCATTCGCTCAGGTCGTTCTCCGGCATAAAGCCACCGAAGGGTCCGCGGCCACCAATAATGGTGCCATTCGGGGCCTGTCCGTCGAAGCGGTGCAAGCCGGACTCACCCGTGGTCAGCAGGGCGGTAGCCTGGCTCAGCAGGCCGCGGGCATTGGCCTGGGCAACGAAGGATTCCATGTCACCGCCCCACATGGAGGAGTGCACGATGTCAGGACGGCGGGTTTGCAGGGCGGAAATTTCAGTGCCGTAGCTACCCTGGAAAATTTGCGGCGTCTGATTGTTAACGATTTCAGCCTCAGGCATGAGCTGTTCCATGGCCAGGGTGAAATCCTGCCAGGAGTCCTGGCCCCAGGCGTAGTTCTGCTGGATACCGGCAATACGCTTCGCATCACCATGGGTTTCTGCCAGGTAGCGTGCAGCGCCAACGTTATCAGCCACAGCGTCCAGACCAGTGCGGAACACGTACTTCGGACTGTCCAGTTCTTCAAACATGCGGGAGGTGCCGCAGTCGAAAGCAATGGTGAAAGTCTCCATTTCCTCCGCCACCGGAGCAATAGCCAGACAGTCACCAGAGGAGATATAGCCGATGACGGCATTTACGTTCTGCCGTTGCACCAGGTTGCGGTACTCCTCTACCTGCTTGGTGGGGCCGCCGGCCTCGTCAACTTCTACCATCTGTAAGGACAGACCGTTGACACCTTGGGAGTCATAAGGGGCGGGCAGGGTCCCTTCATTAATGGCTTTGACCACAAGTTTTGCACCCTGAGAGGCGGGCACGCCAAAGGGGCCAGACGCTCCACCGGACAGGAAGGTGACAAAGCCGACTTTAAAGCTGTCTTGGGCACTGGCATTGGCTGCCAGGCCCAATAGGCCAGCAGAGGCCAGGAAGATAGAGGTGGTTGCACTAAACAGGACGTGTTGCCAGGTCCTGGGTTGTTGGGTCGTTTTCATCGCATGCTCCTTGATTATTGTTGTGTGCTTACGGATGCTGCAGAAATAACGGGGTACTAACGACTCCATCCCCAAAACCATGACCATTCACTAATGACACCGTGTTTCGCCATAGCCGAAGGTTGAGTCGCCTTAATATTAAAGATTAGTGCATATTGAATGTTTTTGGCGAAAATATTTTATATTTGGTCGTTTGAGTAAAAAAATACAGGATGGGTTTTGCAAGGCGGCATGAAAGCCCGGAGCGCCAAAGGCGTCCGGGCCAAAGAGTGAGCATGGGTTCAGCTCAAAAAAGGGGGTTGCTCAGGAAACAGATGACCCGCCATCAACGGCGATATTCTGCCCTGTGATATGTCGGCCGGCCTCGGTGGCAAGCAGGGCGATCAGGCCTTTTATGTCTTCTTCGCCACCAAACCGCTTCAGGGGGATGCGTTCAAGCATTTTTTCCCCCATGGCGTCCAGCAGGCCGTTAGCCATTTTAGAGGGGAAGAAGCCCGGGCAGATGCTGTTTACGTTGATATTGTATTTGCCCCACTCAGAGGCCAGGGCCCGGGTGAAGTTCACATTAGCACCCTTGGATGTGTTGTAAGCGATCGTGTTCATGCCCTCGGGGTTGCCGGACAGGCCAGCGATGGACGCTGTGGTGATCACCTTGCCTGACTTGCGCGGGATCATGCAGCGCCTGCCCACTTCACGGGTGAGGAAGAAGGTGGCGTCCACATTCAGGTTCATGACTTTATCCCAGGCCTCATCCGGGTGATCTTCCACCGGGGCGCCCCATGTGGCGCCAGCATTATTAACGAGAATATCGATGTTGCCGAAGCGTTCGATAACCTGATCCACGAAGCCGGGTATATCCTCACGTTTGGACATATCAGCAGCGATTGTCATGACCTCGATGCCCAGCGTTTCCAGATGCTTCTGTGCTTCATCCAGCTCGTGCTGTTTGCGGGCACTAATCGCCAGCTTCGCGCCCTGTTCGCCCAGAGCTTCGGCCATCTGCAGGCCGAGCCCCCTTGAGCCGCCGGTAATTACGGCAACTTTTCCGGTCAGGTCAAATAAATCTTTCAGGCTCATTGAAGAACATCCTATCGTTATTTTAATGGATGCGCCCGGCCGGAGCACGGCCAGGCACGGGTGTGACATGTCATGCCATTTTGGTGAGAAGGGCGTCGCTGACCTTGCTGAGGTGGTGATCAGCGTCCCCGAACAACAGGTTAATCATGGTCAGTCGTTTAAAGAGATGTGCGGCCCACATTTCATCGGTGACCCCCATCCCGCCATGAAGCTGAACACCAGATTGCCCAACTTCGCGGGCTCCCTGGTTGATGAGTAGCTTGGCCTGTGAAATGGACTCACGACGAGCGTCCCGGTCGTCAGAATCCGCACTGTCTGCCGCCAGAATTGACATGGAGCGGCCCTGCTGGGCCTGAATAAACATGTCCGCCATGCTGTGCTGAAGTACCTGGAATCTTGAGATAGGCGTGCCAAACTGCTTTCGGGTCTGGGTGTATTCCAGAGTTGCTTCCATCATGGCATCCATGGCGCCTACAGCTTCTGCGCACAGGGCAGCAATACCCTGATCAATGGCTTTTTCCAGCGCAGCGAAACCCTGGTCGGCTTTGCCGATGACGGCATCGGCGGTTACCTGCACGTCATTCAGATTTATTTCGGCGGTACGGAAGCCATCGTGGGTGGCGAAGTCGGTTATGCTGACCCCGCTGGCATTTGCGTCGACCAGGAACAGGGTAATGCCATCTTCGCTGCGGGTGTCGCCGCTGGTGCGTGCGGACACAATCAGCTGGCTGGCCTGACCACCATGGATAACGGCGGTTTTTGTGCCGTTGAGCTCATAGCCACCGCTGTTATTTTTAGCCTGGGTGTTAATGTGGGCCAGGCTGTAGCGGGCGCCGTGCTCGTAGGTCGCCAGTGCCATGAGCTTCTCGCCACTGGCGATAGCAGGCAGGATGGCTTGCTTCTGGGCGTCGGAGCCGGCGTCACGTACCAGGCCACCGGCCAGTACCACAGTGGCCAGATACGGCTCTGTCACCAGGGCCCGGCCAAAGGACTCCATAACCAGCATGGTATCGATGCCATTGCCGCCCAGCCCGTCGTATTCTTCGGGGAACGTAAAGGCCAGCAGACCCATTTCCGCAAGCGCTTGCCAGGTGCCTGCATCAGTCCCCTGGCCGGATTCAATAATCTTGCGGCGTTTTTCAAACGTATACTCATTGGCCAGGAAGCGGCGCAGCGAGTCCTGCAGCATTTGCTGTTCTTCTGTCAGTTCGAAGTTCATAACCCGCTCCTTATAGCCCCAGTACCAGTTTGGAAATAATGTTGCGCTGAATCTCGTTGGATCCGCCAAAGATGGACAGCTTGCGCATATTGAAGTAATCACCGGCCGCTGGTGTGGCGTTCATACTACCGGCCAGAGGGCCGTCGTAGTCCGGCTCCAGAGCATCCGGAATATGGGCGAGGGCATCCTGGCCAGTGGCTTCCATAGCCAGTTCGAACAGGCGTTGGCCGATTTCGGTCCCGCGGATCTTGAGGATAGAGGCCTCAGGCCCCGGGCCAGATGAGTTGGTCAGCACCCGCAAAACAGTCACCTCCAGCGCGCGCAGTTCTGCATCCAGCTGGGCCAGGCGGTCGCGGAAGCGGGGGTTCTCGATGATGGCGTGGCCGTCATCCTGTTCTTGCCGGGCTATTTCCTTCAGGCGTCGCATCATGGCTTTCCACTGCCCGACGTTGGCCAGGCCTGTGCGCTCATGGCCAAGCAGATACTTGGCGTATGTCCAGCCTTTATCTTCTTCGCCTACCCGGTTTTCCACCGGCACTTTGACGTTATCGAAAAATACGTCGTTAATCTCATGCTCACCGTCCAGCATGATGATGGGCTTCACGTCGATGCCCGGGGTTTTCATATCGATCAACAGGAAGGATATGCCTTCCTGTGCTTTCACTTCCTTGTTGGTACGAACCAGACAGAAGATCCAGTCACCGTACTGTCCCAGAGTGGTCCAGGTTTTCTGGCCGTTAACTATATAGTGATCGCCCTCGCGCTCGGCGGTTGTGCGCAAGGATGCCAGATCAGAACCGGCACCTGGCTCAGAATAGCCCTGGGACCACCACACAGAGCCATCAAGAATGCCAGGCAGGTGTTGGCCTTTTTGCTCCTGACTGCCAAATTTCATAATGACCGGAGCAACCATACGGAGGCCAAAGTCCAGCTGGCGAGGGGCGCCGGCAAGGGCACACTCTTCCTCAAAGATCAGCTGTTCCACTTCGCTCCAGCCAGTGCCGCCGAACTCTTTGGGCCAGGTGCTGGCACCCCAGCCTTGCTTGTGCAAAATCTGTTGCCAGCGAACAATCATGTCTTTGGTTAACCGCAGTCGCTTCTGGGTTCGTTCGCTAATGTCATCCGGCAGTTGGTCTTGCAGGAACTGGCGGACTTCCTGACGGAAGGCCTCCTGTTCAGATGTGTAGTTCAGATCCATAGCTGTTTCTCTTTATTGTTGATTGTGGAAGAGCCCCTGAGTGGCTTTCAGGAGCTCGACACTCTGAGTCAGGTAGAGGTGATCAGGCTACCTCAAACAGGCCAGCAGCGCCCATTCCAGTGCCTACGCACATGGTAACCACCACGTACTTAACGCCGCGCCGCTTACCTTCAATAAGAGCGTGTCCGACCAGGCGTGACCCGGTCGTCCCATAGGGGTGGCCGACGGCGATAGCACCGCCGTTGACGTTCAACCGATCCATGGGAATGCCCAGCTCACGCTGACAGTACAATACCTGGACGGCGAAGGCTTCATTGAGTTCCCACAGGCCGATGTCATCAACTGTCAATCCGGCGCGCTTAAGTAGCTTGGGTACGGCGTAAACCGGACCAATGCCCATTTCGTCCGGTTCACAGCCGGCTACAGCAAAACCACGGAAAATACCCAGAGGCTGAAGGCCACGCTGTTCAGCCACTTTGCCGTCCATCAGAACACAGGCGGAAGCGCCATCCGAGAACTGGCTGGCGTTACCCGCCGTGACAACACCACCTTCCATGGCCGATCTGATCTTGCTGACGCCTGCCAGATTGGTATCCGGGCGGATGCCTTCGTCCTGGGCCACAGTGACTTCCTGGCTCATCAGCTGGCCGGTCGCCTTGTCTGCAACCCCGGCAGTGGTCGTAATAGGCACGATTTCATCATCGAATTTGCCGTCCGCGCGGGCTTTTTCTGCCAGGTTCTGGCTGCGCACGCCGTATTCATCCATGTCTTCTTTCTTGATCTTGTAGCGCTGGGCCACGGTTTCTGCCGTCTGCAACATTGACCAGTACAGCTCTGGCTTGTTTTGCATGAGCCAGGGCTCGGCAATGTAGTTTTGGTTAACGGTCGCCTGGACGGTGGAAATGGATTCGACACCGCCGGCAACCATTACCGGTACTTTGTCCACGGCAATATGGTGGGCAGCCATGGCAATAGCCTGAAGGCCGGAAGAGCAGAACCGGTTAATGGTGGCGCCAGCGACGGATACCGGCAGCCCGGCGCGGATAGCCCCCATGCGGGCAACGTCATTACCGGTAGACCCTTCCGGCAGGGCACAGCCCATCAGTACATCCTCAATCTCGGCCGGGTCTACCCGGGAGCGCTCAACGGCATGCTGGATAACGTGGCCTGCCAGAGTGGCACCATGGGTCATATTCAGGCCGCCGCGCCAGGATTTGGCCAGGGGCGTGCGGGCAGTGGATACAATGACTACATCACTCATGATTTTTCTCCTGTATGCCGGACCCCATGAGGGGCGCGGCGATCAACGTGTGGTTTCCGGTATTGTTCGCCTTACTGGTCAAAACCCCTGCCTTCCTGTGCGCACTTGAGCAGCAAAGGGGCCGGCTCCCAGAAGCCAGGCTGGGTGTGGGGGTTGTCGGCGAAGGGTTCCATGTCGCGGACCACGTTGGTCAGGCCAACCTGTTCTGCGTAATGCATGGGACCACCGCGGAATACCGGAAAGCCGTAACCGGTCAGGTACACCATGTCGATGTCGGAGGCACGTTGAGCGATGCCTTCTTCCAGGATGCGGGCGCCTTCATTTACCAGGGCATAAACACACCGCTGCACGATTTCCTGGTTGCTGATTTTGCGTGGGGTGATGCCCATTTCAGCGCGGCACTCATCCACCACCTTGTCTACCTCAGGATCATGCAGCGCCTTGCGGTTGCCCGGCTCGTAACGATAGAAGCCGGAACCGGTTTTCTGCCCGTATCGGCCCATTTCGCACAGGCGGTCGGCGATGAGGTTCTTTTTCATGTCCGGGTTCTCCGCGTACAGGCGTTTGCGGATTGCCCAGCCGATATCGCCGCCAGCCAGGTCGGCCATGCGCAGAGGCCCCATGGCGAAGCCAAATTTTTCGATGGCTTTGTCGATCTGCTGTACGCTGGCGCCTTCCTCAAGCATGGTCAGGGCTTCGCGCGAGTACTGGTTGATCATGCGATTGCCGATAAAGCCATCGCAGACTCCGGAGACCACGGCCGTCTTGCGGATAGACTTGGCCAGTTTCATCGCTGTCGCCAGAACGTCCTTGGCCGTCTTGTCGCCACGTATCACTTCCAGCAGTTTCATGATGTTGGCCGGACTGAAGAAGTGAAGGCCAATTACATCCTCCGGACGTTTGGTGAAACCGGCAATCCTGTTTACATCCAGAGTTGAGGTGTTAGAAGCCAGAATGGCGCCGGGTTTACAAATCTCGTCGAGCCTGGTGAACACTTGCTCTTTAACGCCCATTTCCTCAAAGACGGCCTCAATGACCAGGTCTACGTCCTTCAGATCGTCGTAGCTCAGGGAGGGGGTCAGGAGGTCCATTTTTGCCTTGGCTTTATCTTCGGTCATGCGGCCTTTTTTAACCTGGCCTTCGTAGACTTTGCGGATGGCTTCGACGCCACGATCCAGACCTTCCTGTTTCATTTCTACAATGGTGACCGGGAGACCGGCGTTCAGGAAGTTGATCGTAATGCCGGTGCCCATGGTTCCCGCACCAATAACACCGACTTTATTGATCTCACGGGTAGGTGTATCGGCGGGCACATCAGCAATCTTGCTGGTTTTGCGTTCGGCGAAGAAAGCGTGGCGCAGGGCGGCAGATTCGGGCGTCTGAATCAGGTATTTGATGCCTTCGTGCTCAACTTTCATGCCCTCGTCGAAGGGTTTGGTCGCTGCCGCTTCAACTGCTTCCAGACACTTGAGGGGTGCCGGATAGTTCCTGGACATGGCGCCAATGGTGTTGCGAGCGAACATGAAGAAACCCTCGGGATTGGGGTGCTTCACTTTCAGGTCGCGAACTTTCTTCAGTGGCATCTTCTCGGCAACTACCTTGCGAGCGAAGGCAAGAGCGCCTTCCATCAGGTCGCCTTCGATGACCTCGTCCAGTAGAGGGGTACCTTCAAACTTCCTGGCGGGAACAACGGAGCCGGAGACAATCAGGTTCAGGGCCTGCTCGACACCAATAACACGGGGTAGGCGCTGAGTACCGCCGGCACCAGGCAGGATGCCCAGTTTCACTTCTGGCAGAGCCATGGTGGCGTCTGGTTTAGACACCCGGTAGTTACAGCCAAGAGCCAGCTCCAGGCCACCGCCCATGCAGTTACCACTGATAGCTGCAATAACCGGTTTTTTGGCAGTTTCAACATAATGGATAGCCGTTGTGAGGATGGGCTCCTGCATCACTTTGGGGGTGCCAAACTCGGTAATATCGGCGCCACCCGAGAAGGCGCGCTCGGAGCCGGTAATGATGATAGCGCCGATGGCATTGTCCTGTTCGGCTTTTTTTATGCCATCAACAATACCCTGGCGCAGCTCAAGGCTGAGGCCATTAACCGGCGGGTTGTCCAGTCGGATAATGGCGAAATTGCCATTGGTGTCGTAGTGTGTGGTGCTCATGCTAGCTCCTTTATTATTAATAGTGGCACGGGTGCCGGATCCGCTTTTTCGGGGTGATTAATGGGTGTCGAGGAAGCGGTTCATATGCCCGGCGACTTCCTCAGGCTGTTCCTCATGCAGGAAATGTCCCGCATCCACTTGTTCGACCTGAATATCGTCAAAGCATTCCTCGATGTGATTCAGATACTCAGGAATGATTACTTTGTCCTTGTTGCCGTAGATATACAGCCCGGGAATGTTCCAGTGGTGTCCCGAGAGGGTCGCCCAGCGCTTGGCATCATCAACAAATGTCCGGTAATAGTTGGCACCTGTGGCCGGTGTTCCGGCAATGCGGTACATGCGGATGTATTCAGCCACTGCATCTGCAGGAATCGGTGCGACGATGCCCTGAACAAAATAATTGATCCAGGTTTCCTCGTTTCCGGGAATCATGGCCTCGGCCAGCCCCGGAGCCTGCTGGAAATGCTGATACCAGTAGGCTTTGCCGCTACCGGATCGGACCTTGTCGATAACCTCCATATTGCCTTTGAGGTTGTTGATGATTGCAATGTTCATGATCACCAGCTTCTGAACGCGGTCTGGAATTGCCAGGGCGACCTCCTGAGCTACGACGCCGCCCCAGTCATGGCCAACCAGCTGAAAGTCTGTAACGCCCAGTTCATCCAGCATGCTGATAACATCGGCGGCCAGCGCCTGTTTCTGGTAATGGTGCGCACCCTGGGTTCGTTCACTATCGCCCAGCCCCCGCAGATCAGGTGCAATGACTCGCAAGCCATGCTTCAGATGCTTGCCGGTATGCTCCCAGCAGTAGGAGCTTTCTGGCCAGCCATGGATCATCACCAGGGGAGATCCGTCAGGGTCACCACCTTCCCGCCAGGTAAAGGTGCCACGGTGCGTAGACAAGGTTTTTGGCTTGCTGAGAAACATGCACAGATCCTGTTTGTTGTTCGTTATTTATTGGATTAGGTTGCAAAACAAAACCTAATCCTAATCAGCTGTGCGGTGGCTTGTCCAGTGTTTTTAGAGCAGGGATCAAAATTGAACGGGGCACTGGAATGAGCTCAGGTCATCGGGTGAGGGAGTAGCCAACACTGGCGGTCTGGGGCAGGATAAGGAATAAACTCACTGATTGGTGGCAAAAAAATTATGGCAAAATTATTCATTGTCCGACACGGGCAGGCAGCTTTTGGTCAGGCCAATTATGATCAGTTATCCAGCGTTGGCTGGCAGCAGGCACGGTGGCTTGGTGAGTATTTCGCAGAGCGTGAACTGACGTTTCACCGGGTGGTGGCAGGCGACTTGCAACGTCAGCAGGACACAGCGAAAGGTGTGCTTGAAGGCATGGCCGATACCAACTCACCGATAGTGACCCACGCAGGGCTGAATGAGTATGACGGCGAGATGATGTACCAGGCCTTCACGGGTCAAAGTAACCAGCACCTGCACCAGAAGCGGGATTTCAAGGATTACTGGCGCACCTTCCGTTCCGCTTACGAGGCCTGGATTGATGATGAGCTGACCGACATAACCGAAACCTGGGGCGATTTTGGCAGCCGTGTTGAAGAGGCGATCGTTCACGCCTGCGAAGGTGCCGGGCGCGAGGACGCTGTACTGGTTGTAACTTCAGGAGGTGTGATTGGCAGCGCCCTGACAGCGTTGGTGGAAGGTCCTCAGAGGGGTGCCATCAACTTTAACTTTCAGTTCCGCAATACCGGATTCTGCGAAGTCATTATGGGGCGCAGCGCCCGCCGGCTACTGAGTTTTAATAATGTGCCGCATCTGGACCGGGCAGGGCGCCGTCATGCATTAACCCACGTATAATCCGTACCCCAATCCATTCTTATTTATTTACCGGGTGATCAGATCTATGGCTCGAGTGAAACTGGCGTTTCCTGATGAAGTGTTCGTATTTTCCACTAAGATGCCGGTACGGATTACCGACATCAATGGTGCGAACCACCTGGGCAATGATGCCCTGATCTCCATGCTCTCGGAGGCGCGCGCGCAGTTTATGGTGCAGATGAGCCTTCAGGAGCAAATTGCCGATGGCGTTATCATTGTTGTGACGGATCTGGCGACAATGTATCAGTCAGAGTCATTCTATCCGGAAATTCTGCGCTTTGAAGTGGGAACCACAGACCTGAACAAATATGGCGGTGACTATGTGTTTCGGGTTACCAAGGCGGCAAGCGGTCAACCTGTAGCTCTGGCTAAGTATGGCTTTGTGTTTCTTGATGTTCGTCAGAAGAAAGTCGTCGAAATGCCAGACTATGTCCGTGAACAGCTTACTAACGCCACAGTTGCCAGTCAGTAGCAGCCGTTTCGAGCTTCGTGTTCTGGCTGGCGAAATATATTTCCGAATGTGTTGACCCGTGGCTGGAGTGCATGGCAAATTAAAGGTCATACTTAAGCTTTATAGAGATACCCTGACCATAATTTATGGGGCTTATCGCGCTGTCCGAAGTCTGTTCTGAATTGGCGCTGAAAAATAGCCGTCCCTGTAACCACAAAAACAATGCAGGACTTAAGGAGAACAAAAATGAAGCGTTTTATAGAGCAAGTCGCCATTGTGACCGGGGCCGGAAGCGGCATCGGTCGTGCTACCGCTCTGAGACTTGCTCAAGAGGGCGCCAGGGTGGTCCTGGCGGACTGGTCAGAAGACGGTCTTCAGGACACTGTGTCACAACTCCCCCCGGAAACAGCCTATATTGAGCGCAAGCTGGATATCTCGGATGAAGCGGGCGTCATAGCTCTGGTCTCTGAAACCAAAGAGCAGTTCGGGCAGATTGATATTCTGATTAATAACGCAGGTATCTCGGGCGGCAGCTACCCTCCGGTGACGGAAAATGAACGGGCCGACTGGGAGCAGATTCTGGGCGTCAATCTGATTGGTGCCATGCTGATGATCAAACATGTAGCGCCTCATATGCAGGAGCGCAAGGAAGGCGCGGTCGTTAACACAGCGTCAGTGGCGGGCATTCGTTCAGGTGCCGGCGGTAACCCTTATAGCGCTTCCAAAGCTGGCGTGATTAACCTGACTCAGACCGCAGCTTGTGATCTGGGTGGATTTAATATCCGGGTCAATGCTGTGTGCCCCGGCCTGGTTGAAACCGGCATGACCAGGCCCGTTTTTGACTATGCCCGCGCCAACGAGAAAGAACACAAGCTGGGCGGTCGCTGTGAACTGCGCCGTTATGGAAAGCCTGAAGAGCTGGCTGCAGCTATTTGTTTTCTGGCTTCCGATGACGCCAGTTATATCACCGGGCAGGCACTGCCTGTAGATGGAGGTAACACCGCCTCCCTCAACATGCCTGGAATGAAGGTGTAGCTCTGTTAGTAAACCTGGTGGGTGTGCCTTAATGGCCTCCACTGCTTCAAGTGAACAATAAATAAAGAGGCACGATGATGTCGTACGAACCGTCAGAAAAAGTAAAAAAGCTTCAGAAAGAAGTCTCTGAATTTATGGACGCCTACGTATATCCAAACGAGGCGAAGTATCACGAGCAGATAGAGAACTCTGATAACCGCTGGGCTCCGACTCCGATCATGGAAGAGCTCAAAGCTAAAGCCAAGAGTGCCGGTTTATGGAACTTGTTTCTGCCTGAAAGTGACCGTGGCGCTGGTCTGACAAACCTCGAGTACGCCTACCTGTGTGAAATTATGGGGCGTTCTCACATGGCCCCGGAAGTTTTCAACTGCTCCGCGCCCGATACCGGCAATATGGAAACGATTGAGCGTTATGGCAGCGAAGAGCAGAAGGAGCAGTGGCTCAAGCCTTTACTGGAAGGTGAAATCCGTTCCTGCTTTTCCATGACCGAGCCAGACGTAGCGTCCTCTGACGCCACCAACATCGCCTGTGAAATACGTCGTGAAGGCGATGAGTATGTCATCAATGGTAAGAAGTGGTGGTCATCCGGTGCTATGACCACGACCAGCAAGATTGCCATTGTGATGGGTAAGACCGACCCAGGCGCCGAACGACACAAGCAGCAGTCCATGATTCTTGTACCTCTGGACACTCCGGGCGTCGAAATTGTCCGTGCTTTGCACGTATTCGGATACGACCATGCACCTCACGGTCATGCGGAAATTCACTACAATAATGTGCGCGTACCTGCATCCAATATTCTTCTCGGTGAAGGTCGTGGCTTTGAGATTGCGCAAGGCCGCCTTGGGCCAGGGCGCATCCACCACTGCATGCGCACAATCGGTGTAGCCGAGCGCGCGCTGGAACTTATGTGCGAACGTGCCAACGCCCGTGAAGCTTTTGGTCGCCCGTTAGTGGAGTTCGACTCCATTCGTAAAGACATCGCCCGTTCACGCATGGAAATTGAGCAGGCGCGCCTGTTGACTCTCAAGGCGGCGCATATGATGGATACCGTCGGAAACAAGGTCGCCCGTCAGGAAATCGCAATGATCAAGGTGGTTGCGCCTAACATGGCACAAAAGATCCTGGACCGTGCTATTCAGGTGCATGGCGGCGCCGGAGTCAGTCAGGATACCTTCCTGGCAGCCGCCTGGGCTGGTGTGCGTACGCTTCGTCTTGCTGATGGCCCGGATGAAGTTCACATGGATGCGATCGCGAAAATGGAGTTGAGAAACTACCCGCGCACCCATTAAGTCGGGGCGCAAACGCGGCGAGTTCCGTCCACCAACACTATCAACCCCTGTCTGTAACGGGGTTGATAGTGACGTCATTACTTGCAGAGGTTTTTATGAGTACTGGTCCCAGTTTGGTGGACGTCCTCGACGCCCACCGATTCGATGAATCGAAGCTGCTTGCGTGGCTGCAAAAAGAAATTCCGGGTTTTGGTCGTGATCTCCAGATCAAGCAGTTCCAGGGTGGGCAGTCCAACCCTACCTTTCTGCTGACCTCAGATAACAAGCGTTACGTGCTTCGTAAAAAGCCACCCGGCAAAACGCTTCCGTCGGCCCATATGGTAGAGCGCGAGTACAAAGTGATCCGCGCCCTGTTTGATAACACCGATGTGCCTGTCCCAAGAGCGCGTGTGCTTTGCGAGGACAGCGAGGTGATCGGCACACCTTTTTATGTCATGGACTTTATGGAAGGTCGGGTTCTGAGTCACCCCGCTTTGCCAGACCTGGAGTGGGCGGAACGTCGTCCGGTTCATGAAGCTGCGATTGATACCATGGCAAAAATGCACTCGGTTGATGTGGAGAAAGTGGGGCTGGGGGATTTTGGTCGTCCCGAAGGCTATGTGGCCCGCCAGGTGGCCCGCTGGACAAAGCAGTATGAAGCCTCCAAGACCAATGATATGCCGTCGATGGATAAGCTGATGAAGTGGCTGCCCGAAAACCTGCCGGCGAAAGACGAGTACGCCATTGCTCATGGTGACTATCGGTTAGGTAATCTGATGTTACACCCGGACCGCCCGGAAGTGATTGCTGTCCTCGACTGGGAACTTTCCACGCTGGGTCATCCGCTGGCGGACCTTGCGTATTATTGCCTGCCCTACCATCTGGACTCAGGCTTCGAGGGAATGCGGGGTATGGCAGGTGAAAACCTGGATGACATTGGGATTCCAACAGAACAAGAGACTATTGAACGTTATTGCAAGGCCTCGGGCCGTGACGGAATAGATGACTGGCACGTATTTGTGTCTTTTTCACTATTCAGGCTGGCCGCTATTGTGCAGGGGGTCTATGCCCGTGCGCTGGCAGGCAATGCCAGTAATGCAGATGCTCTGGAAGTGGGTAAACGTGCCCACGTACTGGCAGACGCTGGCTGGTCGGTAGCCCAGAAAGGCAGTAAGCGCATTCAGTTATAAGTGATCTGAACGGTGGCGGACCTGAATCGTTGTCATTGAAACTGACGATCGGGCCGCCCCGGAATTCCAGATGCTGTTACGGCATCCGTGAAGGTGTCTACGTTTACGGTTTGACGTACATAGCGAGGTTTTCTGCTACCACTGCAGGCTTGTCTTCACCTTTGATTTCTATGACGGTTTTATAGGTGGCTAAGACGCGCTTCTCATCGATATCTTCCACGCTGATTAACTCGATGGTCGAGCGAATGTCAGAGCCGGATTTAACGGCCGCGGGAAGGCGTACTTTGTTCATGCCATAGTTGATGGTGGCAGCCGGCCCGGTCACGGTCATTGCCGATTGATTGAGTTGCGGAATCAGTGACAGTGTCAGGAACCCATGGGCTACCGGGGCTCCCCAGGGGGCTTCGTTCTTTGCCCGCTCTACGTCAACGTGAATCCATTGGTGATCACCGGTGGCATCTGCAAAGGCCTGAATCATTTCCTGGCTGATATTCTTCCAGGGGCTTTGGCCTACATGCTTTCCTGTGTAGTTAGGCAGTTCTTCAAGTGTGATCGTTGTCATTATAGTTACCTGATTTTAGTTTCATGAAGATCAACTCCAACAGCTATTCTCATGTACCTGAGTTAACAGTGCAACAACAAAAAACGATGATAAAAAAGGTGTGATATGACGAAGAATCAGAAGTTTACACTCGTGAAACGCCCGGTCGGAATGCCCGATGAGACACACCTGAAGCTGGAGGAAAGTGCAATTCCGAGAGCTGGCGAAGATGAGGTGCTTTTGCAGACCCGGTACCTGTCCCTGGACCCTTACATGCGCGGCCGGATGAATGACAGTGCGTCCTATGCCACGCCAGTCGGACTTGGAGAGGTAATGACCGGTGAGGCGGTCAGTGAAGTGCTGGAAAGCCGCCATCCGGACCTTTCCCCTGGCGATATGGTCATTGCTCGTACCGGTTGGCAAACGCACTCTGTGGCGCGCGCCGATGCACTGTATCGAATTGATCCGGGGCTGGCGCCACCCAGTGCCTGGCTCGGCGTTATGGGAATGACGGGGTTTACCGCCTATGTCGGGCTGCTTGAGTTTGGGAGACCAAAGCCCGGCGAGACAGTGGTCGTATCGGCCGCATCGGGTGCTGTGGGCCAGGTTGTAGGTCAGATTGCAAAAATGAAAGGGTGCCGGGTAGTGGGCGTGGCTGGTGCGAATGACAAATGCCAGCATGTTGTTGATCACTATGGCTTTGATGCCTGCGTTAACTACAAGGATGATAACTTTGAGGACCAGCTTGAAAAGGCCTGTCCCAATGGCATTGATGTGTATTTTGAAAATGTCGGCGGCAAGGTATTTGAAGCGGTAATGAAGTTAGTGAACCCGTTCGCCCGCATTCCCGTCTGCGGCCGAATTGCACATTATAATCAGACCGAATTGCCCGAAGGGCCTGATCGACTGGTTCCGTTTATGGGGCAGATTCTGATCAAACGCCTGATGTTCCGAGGCTTCATCCAGTCAGACCACCATGAACTGTTGCCCCAGTTTCGTCGTGACATGAGCCAGTGGCTGGAGGAAGGCAAAGTGAGGTATCAGGAGGATGTGGTTGAAGGTTTTGAAAACGCCTTGAGCGCCTTTCAGGGGCTGCTACAGGGTCGAAACCGGGGCAAGCTGGTGATCAAGGTATCTTGAGGCTGTGATAACAGCAAACCGGCTAATAATGAAACTCTATTTCCATATACAGAATGGAGCGTTGAAGATGCTGACTAGGGGAACGCTATGAAAACCAGAATTACTGAGTTATTTGGCATCGAACACCCGATTATTCAGGGTGGGATGCACTGGGTAGGGTATGCTGAGCTGGCTGCCGCTGTGTCTAATGCGGGCGGTCTGGGCATTATTACCGCATTAACCCAGCCTACACCTGAGGATCTGGCGAAAGAGATTGCTCGCTGTAAAACACTCACCGATAAGCCCATCGGCGTTAACCTGACCTTCCTGCCATCGTTCAAGGAGCCACCCTATCCTGAGTATATCCAGGCGATTATTGATGGCGGTGTGAAGATTGTGGAAACCGCTGGCCGTAGTCCGGAAAAGTACATGCCTGCGCTGAAGGAGGCCGGCATAAAGGTTATCCACAAGTGTACGTCAGTACGCCACGCTCTTAAGGCCCAGAAAATTGGTTGTGATGCCGTCAGCGTTGATGGCTTTGAATGCGGCGGTCACCCGGGCGAGGATGATATACCGAACTTTATCTTGTTGCCGCGCGCGGCAGAAGAGCTGGATATCCCCTTTGTAGCATCTGGTGGCATGGCGGACGGCCGTAGCCTGGTTGCTGCCATGGCTCTGGGAGCCGACGGAATGAATATGGGCACCCGCTTTTTGGCTACTTCCGACGCCCCTGTTCATGACTCGGTCAAGCAGGCAATTGTGGAGGCGGACGAGTTGCAGACGCGCCTGGTCATGCGCCCCTTGAGAAATACCGAGCGGGTGATGAAAAACAAGGCAGTGGATGAGATTCTCCGAATCGAGCAGGAGAAGGGTGCAGACACCCAGATTGACGATATCCGGCACCTGGTTACAGGCGCCAAAGGCAAGATGGTGCTACACGAGGGTAAAATGGACGAGGCCGCCTGGAGTTGTGGCATGGTGGCCGGACTGATTCACGATGTTCCATCCTGTGAAGAGTTAATTACCCGTACCATGCGCGAGGCAGAAACCATTATTCGTGATCGCCTGGCAGGTGTTCTGTAAGGAGGCAGGGCGGCGTGCTTGCCTGCACGCCGTTAACTCCTGATTTTCTCTCCGGGCCTCATGGGCCCGGCACTACAGAACCTCAAACAGACCGGCTGCGCCCATACCACCGCCAACACACATGGTGACAACAACGTATTTCACGCCACGGCGCTTGCCCTCCAGCAGGGCGTGGCCAACCATGCGCGCGCCACTCATGCCATAGGGGTGACCAATAGAAATGGCGCCACCGTTAACGTTCAAGCGATCGTTAGGAATGCCCAGCTTGTCGCGACAGTACAGCACCTGCACCGCGAAGGCTTCGTTCAGTTCCCACAAGCCGATGTCGTCAATCTTGAGGCCATGCTGCTTGAGCAGCTTTGGGATGGCATAAACCGGACCAATACCCATTTCCTCAGGTTTTAGCCCTGCGACGGCCATGCCCCGATAAGCGCCCAGTGGTTGTAAGCCACGTTGCTCGGCAAGTCTGGAATCCATCAGCACACAGGCACTGGCTCCATCAGACAGCTGGCTGGCGTTGCCGGCAGTAATGCAGCCACCTTCGATGACCGGGTTGAGCCCCGACAGGCCTTCGAGTTTGGTGGAAGGGCGGTTGCCTTCATCCTTGTCCAGGGTGGCTTCCTCGTAAGTCACTTCCCGGGTTTCTTTGTTCATCACTGCTTTGGTCGTTGTGACCGGTACAATTTCGTCGTCGAACAACCCCTTTTCCTGGGCGGCCGCGGTGCGCTGCTGGGACTGCAGAGCGTATTCATCCTGAAGTTCACGGCTGATGCCGTATACTTTGGCGACGTTTTCAGCGGTTTCCAGCATTGGCATATAGGCATGAGGCGCGTGTTTAATAACGGTTTCGTCACGCTCGGAAGCCATCCACTCGAAGTTTTTCTGCTGAACGAGGGAAATGTTTTCGTGACCGGCACCAATGGCAATGTCCTGACCGTCAAACATAATCTGTTTGGCTGCGGTAGCAATAGCCATCAGACCCGAAGCACACTGACGGTCCATGGTCATGCCGCTGACGCTTTGTGGCAGGCCGGAGGCCAGGGCCGCCAAACGACCCAGGTTCATACCGGCGGTGCCGCACGGCATGGCGGTACCCATGATCAGGTCTTCGATTTCTGCCGGATCGACCTTGGCACGCTCAACCGCAGCTGTGATGGCGAACGACGCCATTGTTGGGGAATGGGTGTTATTAAACAGGCCTCTGAACGCCTTGCCAATAGGCGTGCGGGCGGTGGATACGATGACAGCTTCTCTCATGACTTTTCCTTATTGTGTAAGCATGTAAACAAACTTGCTGGTCTTTGATTACAGCACTGGGTCAGAACCAGGCACTCTGCATATCGAGGTTGCTGCGGTTGCCCGCGCTGAGCAACCGGGCATAGCCTTCCAGCGGTGCCAGTTCCCAGCTCATGAAGTACTGGGCTGCATGAACTTTGCCTTTATAAAATGCTTCATCAGATTCGGAGGCTCCGGAAGCCAGTGCCTTTTCCGCAACAATAGCTTGTTTCAGCCATACCCAGCCCACGAGAATCTTGCCGAATATATCCAGATACATGGTCGCGTTGGACAGGCCATGATCCGGGTCCACAGACAGCTGCTGCTGAAGGTCCGAAGTGACGGATTGCAGAGTACTCAGGGCGTTTTTCAGTTGGCCGGCAAGAAATCCGCACGTCTCCATGCCAGTCGCCTGGTCGAGAGTACTCAGAATACGGCGCTGGAATTCGGCGTAACCGTCGCCACCTTTGGGGCCCAGTTTACGGCCGAGAAGATCAAGGCCCTGGATGCCCTCTGTGCCTTCATGAATCGGGTTCAGGCGGTTGTCACGGTAGAGTTGCTCCAGCAAATACTCGCGGGTGTAACCAGCGCCGCCAAGAACCTGGATGCCCAGATCAGAAGCCATAAGGCCGTACTTCGACGGCCAGGTCTTGACCATGGGGGTAATCAGGTCCAGGAGCTCTGCGGCCGCTTTGCGCTCACTTTCATCGGGTGCGGTATTGGCGTCTTCCACCAGTGTACTGGCGTAAAGGCAAAGGGCCATGCTGCCCTCAGCATAGGCTTTTTGCATCAGCAGCATGCGGCGAACGTCAGCATGTTCAACAATTCTGACCTGAGGGGTATCGGGGTCTTTGTTGCTTGCATGCCGGCCCTGGGGGCGATCGCGGGCATAATCCAGAGCTTCCAGATAGCTCTGGTAACCCAGGGTGGCTGCTCCCAGGCCAACGCCGATACGAGCTTCGTTCATCATCTGGAACATGTAGCCCAGGCCTTTATTCGGCTCGCCTACCAGGTAGCCAACAGCGCCATCTTTCTCACCAAAGTTGAGAACGGTGGAAGTGGTGTTGCGGTACCCCATTTTATGCAGTAGCCCGGCAAGAGCCACATCGTTGCGTTGGGAACGGGAGCCATCATCATTTACATGGAACTTGGGTACCAGGAACAGTGAAATACCGCGAACGCCTGAGGGCGCGCCTTCGATCCGAGCCAGAACCATATGAATAATGTTGTCAGTCAGCTCATGGTCGCCGCCGGAAATATACATTTTGTTTCCGAATAAACGGTAGCTGCCATCACCTGCCGGTTTAGCGAGAGTGCGCAAGTCACCCAGGGCTGAGCCCTGGTCCGGTTCGGTTAATGCCATGGTTCCGCTGTAACGACCATCCAGCATGGGAGGCAGGTATTTTTGTTTCAGCTCGTCGCTGCCAAAGCTTTTCAGCAGGTTAGCGGCGCCAATGGTAAGGAAGGAGTAGGCGGTGCTGGATACATTGGCAGCGTTGAAGTAGGCCATACTCGCCCTTAACACCACTTCCGGCAGTTGTGATCCGCCTTCATCGAAATCATGGTGCGATGCCAGAAAGCCGGCGTCTGCAAAGGCATCCCAGGCGGGCTTGGTTTCCGGGATCAGGGTAACTTTCTGACCATCAAACGTAGGCTCGTTCGCATCGCCTTTCTGGTTGTGGGGCGCAAAATATTCAGCCGCAATGTTCCGCGCGGTACTGAGAGTTGCATCAAATATTGCGCGGTCGTGTTCGCGGTAGCGAGGGCGCTGTAAAAGGGACTCAGTCTCCAGCACTTCGTAAAGCTGGAATTCGATATCACGATCATTAAGTAGCTTAGCCATATTCAGATGCCTAGACCTCGAGCCATTCTTTGCGGATTTCAGGGTGCTCCTGTAATTCTTCGGGAGTACCTTCAAAAACAATATCACCATCGCCCATGATGTAGACCCGGTCGGCAACATCCAGCGCAATGGAAAGCTTCTGCTCCACCAGAAGCACCGCCAGGCCGTCTGCAGCCATTTGCTTAAGAATGGCGGCGACGTCATCCACGATCTTTGGAGCCAGACCCTCTGTGGGCTCGTCCACCAGCATACACTGGGGGTCTCCCATCAGAGCACGGAAGGTGCTTAGCATCTGCTGCTCGCCTCCGGACAGCACCTCTGCCGGTGTGTGCTCGCGCTCCTTCAGGCGGGGAAACCATTCGTACACTTTGTCCAGCGTCCATTTGTCGCCTGTCAGCCCTTTTCTCTTCATGCCCAGTTCAAGGTTCTGCAGAACGGACAGCCCCGGGAAAATAGCGCGATCTTCAGGTACATAACCAATGCCGGCATGGGCAACCTCGTGAGGCTGCAAGCCAGAAAGGATTTTGTCATCAAATTGAACATGGCCGACAGGTGGGATAAGCCCCATCACTGCTTTACACAGAGTGGAGCGGCCCACCCCGTTACGACCTAGCAGGCTGACAATTTCGCCGCGTTCAACGTGCATATTCACGCCACGGAGCACATGGCTTTTGCCATAGTAAGCATGCAAATCCTGAATTTTCAGCATCAGTGGACCTCCGTGCCGAGATAGGCTTCCTGAACAGCCTCGTTGTTGCGGATTTCTTCCGGGGTGCCGGTGGCAATGATTTCACCGTATACCAGTACAGATATGCGATCTGCCAGCTCGAAGACCACGTTCAGGTCATGTTCCACCACAACCAGCGTGTTTTCACCGGTCATCCGCTGAATCAGCTGAACAACATCATTAGCTTCAGTGCGGCTCATGCCGGCAGTGGGTTCGTCCAGTAAGATAACCTTGGCCCCGGAGGCAACCGTGCAGCCGATCTCCAGTGAGCGTTGTTGAGCATAGGTGAGAAGAGAGACCTGGGTTGAGAGCTGTTCCGTAAGGTTCAGGCGAGTAGCAAGCTCGTACGCTCGTTCAGTCACACTGTCCTGGCCCAAGACGCTTTTCCAGAAGGCGTATTTATGGCCTTCGGACCACAGCAGCGAGCAACGCAGGTTTTCGATGACAGTCATGTTCTGAAACAGGTTTGTTACCTGAAAGCTGCGGCTGAGACCCAGGCGGTTGACCTTGTGAGCAGGTAAGTTGTGAATATTATTCCCGAACAGCTTTATGGAACCCTCAGAAACTTTCAGGCGTCCACTGATCAGGTTAAACATCGTGGATTTACCCGCCCCGTTAGGACCAATAATGACATGTCTCTCATGCTCACGAACTTCAAGGTTCAGGCCACGGATGATTTCCGCACGCCCAAAGTTTTTCTTGACGCCTTTTAGCTCCAGTGCGTTGCGGATTGTCATGCCTTACCTCCGTCAGAGTTGGCGCTGATATGGCGCTTTAATAATGGATTGCCATGGAGCAGCATCAGCCCGAAACCGATGATGGTGATAGCGAATGAGACCAGCCAGGGCAGAAGGTGAGTAGCATTAGTGCTGATTCCCATCAGAATAAAAGGAGCACCGGGGTCCCAGCTACGGAAGTAGTGATAAGAAAGCTCAATCACACAGATCAGGCCAAAGATGCCCACAAGCCCTGACACAAGAATGTATAACCGGATTCCTGTATTGCCTTTCCAGCCACCGGCCTTCCAGTTGAGATATTGTGTGTGGACAATCCCGACAAGGCCCATGGGTGCAAACATCACGATGGAGATAAACAACAGACCAAAATAAAGCACCCAGGCTTCAGTATGGGCCGACAGGGAGCTTTCCAGGAAAGTGACAAGCGACGCGCCTACAACCGGTCCGATGAAGTAGCCGATACCACCGATGAAGGTACCCAGCAGTACCGCCCCGGACTGGAGCTGTCCAACCACCTCATCATTGACTATTTCATTGGTGATCACGAAAAGGCCGCCTGCCAGCCCTGCAAAGCACGCGGAAAGCACAAACTGAATGTAGCGGACAATAGTCGGGTTATAGCCTACAAACTGCGCACGCTCCGGGTTATCCCGCACCGCATTGGCCATCCAGCCCAGTGGCGTCTTTCTCAGCAGATATATCAGGATGGCCGCAATCAGTGTCCAGGCCACCACCAGAAAATACACATTACGGCTCGGGGCGTAGTCCACACCAAGCAAAGAGGGGGCCTCATCGCGGTAGCCGAACAGCCCGGCCTCGCCGCCGAAAAAATCAGTGAACATCAGTGAACTGGAATGCACCAGTTCGCCAAGCCCCAAGGTGATCATGGCAAAAACAACCCCTGCGCGGCGCACGGAGAAACTGCCAAATATAACTCCAAAGCCCAGACCGGCAGCAGCGCCTGCCAGCGGGAGCAGTTCGATCGGCAAGCCTGTACCGCCTGCATCATTGATGGCGCGTAGCAAGTGCATGGCGACAAATGCTCCCAGGCCAAAATAGACCGCATGCCCGAACGACAGCAGGCCAGTATTACCCAGCAACATGTTATAGGACAGCGCGAAGATAATCGCGACACCCATGTGAGAAAGCAGGTTGATGGTATGGCCTGAGTCAAAGACAAACGGCAGCACGATAGCTATAAACGGTACGATCAGCCAGGGCCATAACTTCAGTGCATTGATGCCTCCGGCTGCAGTGTTGGTAGCCATAGATGTATTGTCCTGTTGTATTGTTGTTGTGGTTGTCATGCTTCACGCTTCCCGAAAATGCCACGTGGCCTGAATATCAGGGTGAGGACCAGCAACAGGAACGGAAGCACGGGTGCAATGCGTGTTGCTTCCATGTGCCAGAGGACGCCAAAGAATCCGGAATCTTCAATGTTCAAAGTGCCGATCGTTTCAGCCAGGGAGAAGTTTATCGACAGGAAGAAGGTCTGCAGTATGCCGATAATCAGTGACGCCACCAGCGCGCCCGGGACAGAACCCAGCCCCCCCAGAACCACGACAACAAAGACAATGGGGCCCATCATGAAGGCCATGCCGGGATCGGTTACAAACTGGATGCCGCCAACAACACCACCAAGTCCTGCCAATGCACAGCCGAAAGCAAAGACAAGTGTGAATACCAGGGGCACGTTGTGACCCAGGGCACCCACCATATCCGGTCTGGACAGGGCTGCCTGTATGACTTGTCCGGCACGGGTTTTCATTAACAGCAGCCACAGACCAACAAACATAACGACGGCTACAAGCAGAATGAACACCTTGAACCAGGAGTAGTCCAGGTCAAACATGGTAAAAGCGGTGGTGTTCATAACGGCTGGCGCTTTATAGGGAACCGGGACTGTGCCCCAGAAGAGCGCAACCAGCTCTTCTATTACATAGGCCAGGCCGAAGGTGAAAAGCAATTCCGGTACGTGGCCGTATTGGTGTACACGACGCAGGCCGTAGCGCTCAACCAGGGCGCCCATGGCACCGACGGCAATTGGTGCAAGAATCAGAGCAAGCCAGAAGCCGGTCGTTAAACCAAGGGTGTACGCAAAGTAGGCCCCCAGCATATAGAAGCTGGCATGGGCAAAGTTCAGTACCCCCATCATCCCGAAAATCAGGGTGAGGCCGCTGGACATCATGAACAGTAAAGTGCCGTAAAGTACGCCATTAAAAATGGAGTAGGCGATGGTTTCGAGCATGGTGAAACGAACTCCTGTTTTTTTGTTTTAATGCTCCGGTGATGTTGCCACCACCGGAGTTTGTAGCAGAGGGTTATGGACGCGCCATATTGCAGGATGTTTCAACCGTAGCCTGCTCAACAGGTATGCTGGCCACAGTGCGGAACCCAACACCTGAATTTTCAGCATCGTATTTCGCATTGGTGTCCATAACGGAGATGTACATGGGCTGTAAGATCTGATGATCTTTCGCACGCATGGTCACAGTGCCGGTAGGAGACTCAAATTTCATGCCTTCCAGCGCCAGTGCAATGGCATCTACATCGTCAGTGTTGCCTACCTCCTCAATGGCGGCTTTTAGCATGTACATCTGGTTATAGATCCGATGGTAGTACCAGTCGAATTGTGGATATTGTTTCTTGAACTCCTGAAACCACTTCTCATAATCTTCCAAGCCTTCATCTACGTTCACGTCGGCGTGCCATTCGGTAACCTGGCGGAGGATACCTTCCCCCCGGGGACCGATGCCTGCCGGTACACCGCCGGCGCCGCCATAATAGGTATAGACGTTAACGTCGAGTCCAGCGCTGTCGATGGCGCGAACGAGCAGGGCTAGGTCAATACCCCAGTTGCCGGACACGACGGTGTCGGCACCGGACTGCTGAATGCGCGATACGTAGGGCGAGAAGTCCCGAACTTTGCCGACGGGGTGCAGGACATCACCGACGATTTCAGCGTGTGGTAAACGTTCATCCACCAACTCTGCCATTCGTTCGGAAATGAAGTGACCGTGAGAATAATCCATGTTAACCAGGAATATTTTGCTGATGTCTTCCTGGTCTTTCATGTAGTTGGTGAGCGCTTCCAGTTTGATATCGGAAGCAGCATCAAACCGGAAGTGGTAAAAGCTGCAGAGCTCGTTGGTGAGGGCGGGATCTACTGCGGCGTAGTTCAGGTATAGCATTTTGTTGTCTTTGTTACGACGGTTATTGCGCTCGATCGCCTCAATAATGGCAGCGGCTACGTTGGAACCGTTACCCTGAGTGACGAAATTGATGCCTTCGTCGGCTGAGCGCTGGACCAGTTGTACGGCTTCGGACGCGCTTTGTTTGCTGTCCATAGGAACAATTTCGATGTCGCGACCGAGGATTCCACCGTCTTCATTTAGTTTTTGGGCCGCGAAGTGGAAGCTTTTCAGGCCACCGTCACCGGCGAGGGCAAAGGGTCCAGAGAGTGGGTCAATGTAGGAGATCCGGATCGGATCCTCTTGAGCATAGGTTGCAGATGAAAAGGCCATTGAAAGGCCAATCATGATGCCGGCGAACCGCCCGGTCTTTTTATTATGCAGCATGACTTTCTCCTCGTGCTGTCACCCCATAGATGAGGCGGCATTTATTCTTGTATTTTTTCAATTGCGCAGAGCGAAAATGCTCTGTGTAATGCTCCAGTGGTGCAGAACACTGGAGCATTACTGAGTTAAGGGCGCTTCATGTTGCAGGACGTATCAACTGTAGCCTGCTCAACTGGAATTTCAGCTACAGTACGGAAGCCCACGCCAGTGTTGTCAGCATCGTATTTCGCATCTTTATCCATAACAGAGATATACATAGGCTGGAGGGTTTGATGATCTTTTGCGCGCATAGTGATCGTGCCGGTAGGGGACTCAAACTCCATGCCTTCCAGTGCTCCGGCGATAGCGTCAACGTCTTCTGCATCACCCACTTCTTCAATGGCGGCTTTCAGCATGTACATCTGGTTATAGATGCGATGGTAGTACCAGTCAGTTTCCGGATGACGTTCCTTAAACTCCTGGAACCAGCTTTCGTAATCGTTCAGCCCTTCATCAACGTTCACGTCTGCGTGCCACTCGCTAATTTGATGGAGAAGATCCTCACCTTTGGGGCCGACCGCTGCGGGTGTTCCAAGACCACCGCCATAATAGGTGTAAATTTTGATATCGAGTCCAGCGCTATCGATGGCACGAACCAGTAAGGAAAGGTCGTTGCCCCAGTTTCCGGACACAACAGTATCAGCGCCGGACTGCTGGATGCGCGATACGTAGGGCGAGAAGTCGCGAACCTGACCGATCGGGTGCATAACATCACCGACAATTTCAGCCTGCGGCAAACGCTCATCCACAAGCTCTGTCATGCGCTCGGAGATAAAGTGACCGTGTGAGTAGTCCATGTTGATCAGGAAGATTTTGTTGATGTCTTCCTGGTCTTTCATGTAGTTGGTAAGTGCTTCCAGTTTGATATCGGAGGCGGCATCAAAGCGAAAATGATAGAAGCTGCATTGTTCGTTGGTAAGAGCAGGGTCTACCGCAGCGTAGTTGAGGTACAGCACCTTGTTGTCTTTATTGCGTCGATTGTTGCGCTCAACCGCCTCAATCATGGCACCGCCAACGTTGGAGCCGTTGCCCTGGGTGACAAAGTTGATGCCGTCATCAACCGAGCGCTGGATCAGCTGTACAGACTCGGATGGGCTTTGCTTATTGTCCATGGCGACAATTTTCACATCGCGTCCAAGAATGCCCCCATCTTCATTTATTTTGTCTGCAGCGAACCGGAAGTGTTTCAGCCCTAAGTCACCGACGTTGGCAAAGGGCCCGGAGAGCGGTTCAATGTAAGAAATTCGGATTGGGTCTTCGTTTGCATAGGCTATTGATGAAACAGCCATGGACAGGCTAATCAGAGAGCCTGTAAGCAAACCGGTTTTTTTGTTTTGTAGCATGGTTTTCTCCCGGATCTGCCACCATAGCGACATGGCGGCATTATTGTTGTATTTTTCAGACTGCAGTTCGAATATATAGCGAGTGCATATTTGTTTCAACCCGCTTTATAGTGTTTCGTTGTGCGGATGTGTCTTTTATTTTAAATCTTTTATGGCGGCTTTTTGCGTAGGTGGTGAGGTGTTTGTTTTTCATCTCGGTTTAGTGGTTTACTTGGCGTTATGCGGCAGAGCTGCCCTGCTGACAATGCCGAAAACAAGAACGATACAACGAGGACCCCGAATGAATATCAATAAAAAAAGTGAGCTAACGATGGGTGAGCGTTCCCCGGAACCCCTGTGGACGCCCGATAAGGCGCGGATCGAGCGCAGTCGCATGCACCAGTTCATGCAGTGGCTGACAGAAAATAAAGGGCTGACGTTTGCTGACTATAATGCCCTCTGGCAATGGTCGGTAGACAGCCTGGAGGATTTCTGGGCGGCGTTCTGGGAGTATTTCGACATCCTGCATTCTACGCCATACACTCAGGTGCTGGACGGGCATCACATGCCAGGCGCCAAGTGGTTTGAAGGCGCGCGCCTGAACATGATTGAGCAGGCTTTTCGTTTCCATGAGGACGAGCCCGACCGGCCGGCCATTATTTCACGTTCAGAAACCCGGGGGCTGCAGACGTTATCCTGGGGCGACCTGAAAAAGCAGGTGGCCTCTTTTGCTTATGAGCTTCGTAGCATGGGAGTCAGGCCGGGAGACCGCGTGGTTGCGTACCTGCCCAACATTCCTGAAGCCGTTGTCGCCTTTTACGCCTGCGCCAGTATCGGGGCTATCTGGTCCAGTTGCTCACCGGATATGGGAACCCGCAGTGTTATCGATCGCTTCCGTCAGATTGATCCGAAGGTACTGATTGCCGTGGATGGCTATCGCTATGGCGGTAAGGATTTCAATCGTATGGAGGTGCTGAAACAACTGCACAATGACTTGCCAACCCTGGAGCAGGTAGTGCTGTTGCCGTATCTGGATGATAACGCCTCTATGGATGGCGCCGTTGCCTGGACAGATATGCTCGTGCATAACGAGCCTGTGGTATTTGAACAGCTCCCCTTTGAGCACCCTCTGTGGGTGGTTTACTCCTCTGGCACCACCGGTATGCCCAAGCCTATTGTGCATAGTCATGGTGGGGCGCTGCTGGAGGGTTTGCAGGGTCAGGGCTTACACATGGACCTGCAGCCAGACGATCGTTATCTGTGGTTTACCACCACCGGCTGGATCATGTGGAACGCGCAGGTTGGTGGCCTGCTGCTGGGTTCGACAATCTGCATTTACGACGGAAACCCGGGTTACCCGGACCTGAGTACGCTCTGGCGGTTTGCAGGGGAGACCGGCGTCACCTTTTTCGGGGCAGGTGCGGCCTTTTTTCTTAACTGTAAGAAGGCAGGAGTGCACCCCGGGGAGTATGCGGATCTCAGTCAGATTCGCTCTGTAGGTTCAACCGGATCGCCTCTGCCGGATGAAGGCTATAAGTGGATCATGAATGAACTCGGAGACAATGTCTGGGTGGCCCCTATCAGTGGAGGCACGGATATAGCGGCTTTCTATGTAGGCTGCAATCCGGTTATGCCTGTGTACGCGGGCGAGATGCAGTGCAGAACGCTGGGTACAGCCGTCTATGCCTTTGATGATGAAGGCGAGCCCCTGGAGGATGAGGTCGGCGAGCTTGTTGTTACCAAACCGATGCCGTCCATGCCTCTGTACTTTTGGGGCGACGAAGGCGGGCGCAGGTACCACGAAAGTTACTTCGATACATTCCCGGGGATTTGGCGACACGGCGACTGGATCCGGATTACGCCAAGGGGAGGCGCAATTATTTACGGGCGCTCAGACACCACCATTAACCGCCAGGGAATTCGTATGGGAACGGGGGAAATCTACCGGGTGGTGGAGGAGGTTCCTGAGGTGATGGATTCACTGGTGGTGGACCTGGAGTATCTTGGGCGAGAGTCCTACATGCCTTTATTCATCGTACTGCGAGACGATGCTACTCTGAACGAGGATCTGAAAGCCAGAATCTGCTCAGCCATCAGGAACAATCTCTCAGCACGCCATGTGCCGAATGAAATCATTGCGGCAGAGGAGATACCCTACACGCTTACTGGCAAGAAGATGGAGCTGCCTGTGCGAAAGTTGCTGTTGGGTAACCCTTTATCCCAGGTGGCCAGCCCGGATGCCATGGCTAACCCGGACAGCCTGGATTTTTATATCAGCTTTGCCAGCGAAAGAGGTACTGCCCCCGCGGAGTAGAGTAGTAGAGTTTCCCGGGGTCAGCGCAGGTTATAGTAAGCGGCGGTTGATCCCCGGTGTTCCTTTGCTTTTTTGATCTCGGCCCGGGCAACATTGCGCAAATGTACTTCGTCCGGGCCATCGAGAAAGCGCAGGGCGCGTCCCCAGGTCCACAGATAGGCCAAGGGTGTATCCGGTGTCAGCCCCATGGCGCCGAATACCTGCATGGCCCTGTCCACAACACGGGTCTGCAGTCTTGCGGTTACCAGTTTAATGGCAGATACATCCACTCGCGCGGCCTGGTTGCCAAACTGGTCCATTTTCCAGGCTGCCTGTAGCACCAGCAACCGTGCCTGGTCGATTTCCAGCCGGGACTCGGCAATCCAGTCCCGCACGTTTTCAAACTCACTCAGGAGCTTACCGAACGTACGCCTTTCCAGGGCGCGCTCCGTCATCATTTCCAGCGCCAGTTCGCACTGACCAATCGTGCGCATGCAGTGATGCACGCGTCCCGGGCCAAGTCGGGCCTGGGCCATGGCAAACCCTTCGCCGGGCTTGCCCAGCAGGTTCTTTGCGGGTACTCGCACATTACGAAAGACAATCTCACAGTGTCCTTCGGGGGAGTGGTGCTGCATTATAGGAATGTTTCGCAACACTTCCAGACCTGGGGCATCCATGGGCACAATCACCATGGAGTGCTCATGGTGGCGGCTGTCTCCGGGGCCGTCGTCACAGCGACCCATTACAATTGTGAAGCGGCAATTGGGATGATTTGCGCCTGTGATGAACCATTTGCGACCGTCGACCACATAGTCATCACCGTCTCTGCGAATGGTGGTGCTGATATTAGTGGCATCAGAGGAGGCAGTGTCCGGCTCGCTCATGGCAAAGCAGGAACGGGTGATGCCGTTCAATTGTGGTTTGAGCCAGATTTCGTATTGCTCTTTGGTCGCAAAACGGTGCAACAATTCCATGTTGCCGGTATCCGGCGCGCTGCAGTTGAACAGCTCAGCCGCCCAGGGTAGCCGGCCCATGATCTCTGCCAGCGGCGCATAGTCCAGGTTGCTCATGGGCGTGCCCGGCTCATGTTCTTTCAGTTCAGGCAGGAAAAGGTTCCACAGGCCGTCTTCTCTGGCCTGAGCTTTTATGGGCTCGATAATATCCAGAGGATAAACACCCGATTCTGCAGAATGCAGCCAGTCGCTGTTGCGGGGCAGCACATGTTTTTTCATAAACTTCCGCATCAGGTCCTGGACCTGATGGGAGTCGGCCGAGTAGTCAAAATTCATGGCAGCCCCTTAGTTTGCCCGCGCTTGTTCTGATGCCTGCTCCCGTAGTGCTTTCTTGAGGATCTTGCCAACGCCATTGCGGGGCAGGGCATCCATGAACACAATATTGCGCGGTGTCTTGTATTTTGCCAACCTTTCCTGACAGAAGGCCAGCAGTTCCTCTTCACAGAGGTCGGCGTCCGGTTTTCGAACGACGACGGCGATGACTTCTTCACCCATACGTTCTGATGGTACTCCAACGACAGCCACTTCAGCGACAGCCGGGTGTCGGGAAATCAACTCTTCCAGGTCGCGAGGGTAGATATTAAATCCGCCACGGAGAATAAGGTCTTTCTTGCGATCAACAATATAGAGGTAGCCGTCGTCGTCGAGGCGGGCCATATCGCCAGTGTGGAACCAGCCATCCTTCAGGGCTGCCCGGGTTGCTTCCTCATTGTTGTAGTAGCCAGGGGTAATGTTTTCCCCGCGCACCAGCAGTTCGCCGACTTCTCCTACGGGCAGGGGGTTACCCTTTTCATCGGCAATGCGCAGTTCGACTCCGGGAAATGCACGCCCGACAGAGCCGGGTTTGATGGGCTCCCCTTTGCGGTGAGCTGTTACCGTGGGAGATGCTTCCGACAGGCCGTAGCCTTCGTAGATTTCGGCATGAAAACGGGCGCGAAAGGTCTCAATGAGAGACACTGGCAGAGGTGCAGACCCGCAACCAAGCGACTCCAGAGACGAGACATCGTATTCGTCAACCTCCGGGGCATGTGTGAGAGCGTGGACCATTGCCGGAACGGTGGCGAATGCCCTGACCCGATGGTTCTGGATGGCTTCGCACACCGCTCTTACATCAAATTTCTGCATGATGACCATGCGGCCGCCTTTGAGAAACAGCGTGTTGGCGACGGTAAAGCCGTAGATGTGAGCCAGCGGTAATACGCCGATGGTGGTGCCAGGCTCGTCATTTGCCTCCTCCGCCAGCTGTACTGCGGAAGCCGCGTTACTATAGAGGTTCCGATGCGTAAGCATGACCCCTTTGGGTTGGCCGGTTGTGCCAGAGGTGAAAAGGATAACGGCCACATCGTCTTCTTTAAGAGCAGGCTTGCGAATTTCGGCATCAGCGTCGGCCATCAGTGAACTCAGGCTGTGGCAGGGGGTGCCAGCCGTGAGGCCTGGCTGATCCCGGACAAGGCCAGCAACAACCAGTTGGGGTGGCGCATCCATGTCAGCTACGGCTTGCTCTATAGCTGGAAGAACGGATTGGCTGGTAATGATAGCGCTGGCCCCGGAAGCCTCGATAATGAATCCGATCTCCCGTGGGTGGAGTAGGGTCATAACCGGCAGAACGATGGCTTCGGCGCGAAGAATGCCCTGATAAGCTATGAATACTTCCGGGCAGTTGGGCATACAGACGATGACCCGTTCTCCAGCTGTCACGCCCAGGCGGCGAAGCCCGTTGGCCAAACGGTTGGCGCTATTGCGTAATTCAAGGTTGGTGACCTGGCGATCACCTGCGTAAAGCATCGGATACTCGCCAAAACGTTCCAGACTTTGTTCGGGTAAGTCAGTGAGGATCATTGTTATTGTTCCTTGTTAAGTGGCTGTTTGACCGGGTGACTTCATCCGTGCCATCGGGTACAGACCGATAAGGTAAAGCAGCGCCAGGAGTGCAAAAGCGTCCTGGTATCCTGGGAATCCAGGTAAAATACCCAGCGATGTCGTCCAGAGAGTATTCTCCTGCAGTAGAATCGCTGAGAGCATGACCCCCAGAGAGCCACCAAACTGGCGGGCAAAACTGATCAGGCCCGTCGCCTGATTGATCATATCCTGAGGCACAATGCTCATTGCTCCTATCACCACCGGTGGCATGGTCATCGCCAGACCGACGCGACCCAGGGCGGCCATCAGTGCGATCAGCATCAGAGAGGTATCAGCGCTTGCCTCGCTCAATACTATGCTGGACAGTGCAAAAAGTACGAGGCCACCCGTGACCAGTATTTTGGGTAAGATCCGGTCGGTCAGCTGGCCAATTACGGGAAACGAGAGCGCCATAGCCAGGCCGGCCGGCATCAGCAGCATGCCTGCCGCAGAGGCGGACTCACCCATTGCAGTCTGTACCAGCATAGGTAAAAGGTAGACGGATCCGTACAGGCCCGCGCCAGTCAGCATTGCCACGGTAAAGGCTGCGGTAAACCCTTTGTACGAGAATATGCGCAACGCCAGCAGCGGGGCCAGGCTTCGGAGCTGGTGCCTGGTGAAGATCAAAAACAATACCAGTGCTGCAATCAGAGCTGCGATTACTGCGCTGCTGTTCCAGCCGGAGAGTGGGCCTTCGGAGAGCCCCCATAACAGCGCCAGCATCCAGCCTCCAAGCAAAAGCAGCCCCGGGATGTCGAGGCGCCGGTGTACAGGTGGGGCGCTGTCGGGTCGTGAAAGGAAGGTGCGGCCCAGATAAAAAGCTGCCAGGCAGAAGGGCAGTACCACGAGGAAAACAGCTCGCCAGGACCACCAGTCTACAAGTACACCTCCCGCCACTGGTCCGGCAGTAGGGCCGAGCACTACCCCCATGGCATAAAGCCCCATGGCCTGGCCACGCTGGTTGGCCGGAAACACTGCGTATAGCATAAGCATGGCCAGCGGCTGAACCATGCCTGCAATTAACCCTTGCACTACACGTACGAAAATCAGCATGGAAAAATTAACCGCCAGGCCCCCGGCGAGGGCCGCCGCCATGAAAACCAGAAGCGCTCCCATGTAAGTGACGCGAGGGCCGAACCTGTCCACCATCCACACGTTCAGCAGCATGCCGATAGCCATACTGGCCAGGAAAGCTGTGACCATCCACTGCACCATGGTGTGGCTTACAGGGAAAGTCTCCATGACATCGGGAAGGGCCACATTAACGATGGTAGATGACAAGGACATGGTCATGGTTCCTGTCATGACTGTCAGCATCACCCACCACTTATAGCGCTTTCCGTAACGTGCTTGAAGTTGTTGCATTGGTGGCCTCATGGGCGTTTTATTCTTTGTAGGCGCGCCCTGGCTGAATTAATTGTTTATACTAAACAGTAGTATCTTTAGCGACACTGCGTGAAATACCGCTTGGCGATACTGTGTATAACACGGCGGTATGTGGTTTTGAAGGTTAGTTTTGTGGTTTATAGGTTGACCTGGGTGATGCGGTCGTTCTAATCTGCGGAATAAGAGACTGTTCTTATAAAAATAAACAGTTTCATTGAAAGCTGTATCACCGGATACGCTTCTCATAGAATCAAAAATAACTACAGAGTGGGTCAACCCATGACTGAGATTTCCTCTCCGCACGAGCAGGCTACGCATGACTCCGAAGTCACGCGTCTGGGCGAGCTGTTCTCCTGGCAAAGTATCGTATTTGTGACGCTGAGTGTGTGCGGGCTGTTTTCCGGCCTGGCGTACATTTTCGGGTTCACCTGGAATGGTCAGCGGCTTCTGGAAGGCGAGTATTACTGGGCCTTCATCGGGTTTTTCTCCGCCGCTGCTTTTATCGCACTTCCCGCCAGAACCGGCCAGAAGAAAGTGCCGTTCTATGATGTGCTTGCAGCCATCCTGGTTCTCTGTGTCAGTTTTTATTTCGCCTCCAATGCCTGGGATATGGTCCAGGCTGGCTGGAGTAACCTTTATCTGGGGGTTGTGCTCTGGCTGATGATGATGGAACTGGCTCGTCGCAGTGGTGGTATACCTTTCCTGCTGGTTGTTGTTTTGCTGGGTATGTACCCGCTGGTTGCCGATTACTTCCCCGGATTACTTATGGGAATCCCTTACCAGTTTGAGTATATGATTGAAGCCCATGTTTTCCGTGCGGAAGGCATGATGGGTATCACCACCAAGATAGCTGCTGAAATCATCCTCGGGTTTCTGGTTTTTGCAGGGGTTTTGCTGGCGACCGGAGCTGGCGGCTTCTTTATTGATCTGGCCAATGCCAGCTTTGGGCGTTATCGGGGAGGCCCGGCAAAGGTAGCGGTCGTAGCCAGTGGTTTTATGGGTAGCCTTTCGGGCTCTGTTTTTTCCAACATCGCAGGCACAGGCTCCATCACCATTCCGACAATGAAAAAGGTAGGCTATCCGGCACATTATGCTGGAGCCATTGAAGCCTGTGCGTCTATGGGCGGAGCCGTCATGCCGCCGGTTATGGGGGCTATTGCCTTTGTCATGGCAATTACAATCGGCGTGGATTACGCCACGATCATGATTGCCGCGATCATTCCGTCACTACTGTTCTATTTCGGGTTGCTATTGCAGGTGGATGCTTACGCCGCCCGAACCGGCATGAAAGGCAGGCCACGGGAAGAGTTGCCTTCAGTTCGTAGTGTTCTGGTCAGAGGGTGGCCGTATCTTTCGGTGATGGTGTTCCTGGTATGGGGGCTCCTTTATATGCGCTGGGAGTATTACACGCCTTGGTATGCCTGCCTGTTGATGATTGGGTTGTCCTTTCTGCAAAAGGATACCCGTATGACTCCCCGGAAGTTCTATGACGCTATCCGGCAAATAGGGGTTCTGGTGACACAAACAGCGGCTATTATTCTCCCGATTGCGTTCGTTGTGAGTGCGCTTACGATTACCGGGGTTACGGGCTCGGTAACGTCTGGGCTGGTCAGCCTCGGTGGAGGAAACCTTTACCTGGTTATTCTATTTGGAGTGTTAGCGTGCTTCATAATGGGGATGGCCGGGCTGGCGCTTGTTGCTTACATTTTTCTGGCGGTGACACTGGCTCCGGCGATCATTGAGATAGGTGGCCTGAATACGATCGCAGTGCATTTTTTCATCATCTATTACGCTATGTTGTCTGCCATCACTCCGCCTGTAGGGGCTGCTGCATTTCTGGCCGGTACGATTGCCGGTGCCAAGCCCATGAAAACATGCTTTACGGCTATGCGTCTGGGCGTGGTAATTTACTTTGTCCCCTTGTTCTTCCTTTTCCAGCCTGCGTTGGTCATGCAGGGGGATCTGACACCACTGCTTTACGTAATGCCATCGATCGTGATTGGTATCATGTTGATTTCGGGCGGACTGGAAGGCTATCTCCTTGGCGTCGGGAAGACCCCGAAACTTGCCCGCATTCCCTTGGTCGCCGTAGGTTTTGCTTTCTCTTTCCCGGGACTTTTAACAACACTCATCAGTGGAATACTGGCTGCCATGCTGGCGGCTTTTATCTGGCGGCACAATCGATTGCATCCAGCATTAGTGCCCCATACATAAACCTGTACAACAACAATAGAAAACTCAGGAGTTATTATGCGTCAATCTCGTCTTTTCATTTCCATGGCACTGTCAGGCACGGTTGCCATCGGCTCGGCAGGCCTTGCCCAGGCAGACGATGGTGATCTGCCCCGCTTGCTTGTCGTAGGCACGCCGAGCGCTCAGACAGGAAGCTTTGCTTCGACTAACGGGTGGGCAGCTATTTTTCAGGACCAGACCAGTAGTGCTGCCCGAATTGTTCCGGAAGATAGTGAAACACAGCGTTATAAGCGTCTTACCGAGCGGCGTGATATAACCATGAGTTCTGTTTCTGTGGCGGAAATGCAATACCAGATAGAAGGGAGGGATTCCTACGCTGCTACAAAGCCGGTGGCACAAAGAATCATCTGGCACCATAACGATACACCCTGGGGGTGGGTGGTCTCTGGCGACTCGGATATTCAGACCGTGGAAGACCTGAAAAGAGGAGATGTTAAGCTGGCACAGGGTGTGTTTTCACCGGTTATGACTCGAACGGCACGCAAGTCGATGCCGGCCTATCTGGGTGTGTCTCCTGAAAAAGCTGACGAGGTTTTCGAGTATGTGCCTGCCAGTAGTTATGTAGAGAACTGTCGGTCGGTGGTTGAAGGCAAAGCTGATGCTGCCTGGTGTTCTCCGATCAGCTCGGTTTTATCGGAAATGGAAGGTGCGCCCGGCGGGATTCGCTGGCTGAGCATGGATACTGAGAACAAGGATGCCTGGGAACGTCTCCTGGATCATTCACCGATGACAATTCCCACCACCTTCACTTTCGGTGTCTCATCAGCAATAGGGGTGGATGGAGTCACGTCGACGTTTGTGTATTCAGCACCCGCCGATGTCAGCGATGACTTCGCTTATGCGATGGCAAAGTGGTTCCATCAATCCTACGATGATTATAAGAAAACCCACGGGTTGACGGCACGTATGCAGCTGGATGTTTTCAAGTCTTTCGTGAAGAGCTCACCGCTACCGTTGCATGAAGGGACCGTCCGTTATCTGAAAGAAATAGGGGCCTGGTCAGATGAAGAAGAAGCGTTCAATCAGGAAGCCATTGCCCAGGTAGACGGTTGGATTGAAGCAAGAAAGAAAGCGATGGACGAGGCCCGGGATAAGCGAATTGTACCGGACCCGGACAACAAGGAGTTTATGGCAATTCTTGAACGACATACCGAGGGGCTGGAGACCTTCCGCTCCCGCCTTTGATGGGTAAGGAGAAGTAGGGGCTGCCCCTACTTCTCCGGATTTATCCTGTTTAGCAAGATTTTTAGTTGCAAGTGTTGGGTATAACTGTCGATACTGTGATCCAAAGTTCCTGGAATGGCGGATGTTTTTTATGACAGACTCCAAAAAAGCACTGAAATCAACGGTACTTCTGCCCGTTTTTCTTCCCGCAGTCGTTGTGACTGTCCTTTTGGTAACCGGGGTTATCGTCAGCCCTGAACTTGCCGGTACGCTTTTCAATAATACACTTGAGTGGATCACACAAACCTTTGGCTGGTTTTACATGCTCGCTGTGGCCATCTTCCTGGTGTTTATGGTGGTTGTGGGCGTTTCAAACTGGGGAAATATAAAACTGGGGCCCGACCATGCGGAGCCGCAGTTCAATTTTCTCGAGTGGTTTGCCATGTTGTTCTCAGCGGGCTATGGCATAGCGTTGCTGTTTTTTGGGGTGGCAGAGCCGGTACTGCATTTTGCATCACCTCCGGCCGGGGCAGCGGAAACTGTTGATTCTGCAAAACAGGCCATGCAGATTGCCTTCTTCCACTGGGGCTTTCATATCTGGGGAATTTACGGCCTGGTCGGTCTGATCCTGGCCTACTTTTCATTCCGCCACGGCCTGCCACTGTCGATCCGCTCCGCTCTGTATCCACTGATAGGTGACAGAATCTACGGCCCTATTGGCCATGCGGTCGATGTGTTTGCAATTCTGGGCACCTTGTTTGGTATTGCCACCACGCTGGGGCTTTCTGTGGTTCAGATCAACGCCGGGATTAATTACCTCTGGCCACAAATTCCGGTGGATATTACTGTTCAGGTGATTGCGATCGCACTTATCACGGCGGCAGCCACCGTGTCGGTTGTCGCCGGGATGGATAAGGGCATCAAGCGCTTGTCCATTATGAATATGGTGCTGGCAATCGGGCTGATGACATTTGTATTCCTGGCCGGCCCTACAATTCATATACTTGAGAGTTTCCTGCAAAATACCGGCAGCTACCTGAACGGTATTGTCGCCCGCACCTTTAACTTGCAGGCGTATACCCGCAGTGACTGGATTGGTAACTGGACCTTGTTCATCTTCGGCTGGACCATTGCCTGGGCACCATTTGTGGGCATGTTTATTGCCAAAATCAGCCGCGGGCGCACCATTCGCCAGTTTGTATTCGGTGTGATGCTGGTGCCCTCAGTATTTACCTTTCTGTGGTTCTCTGTTTTTGGCGACACGGCGCTGAACCTCATTATGAATGAGGGCCTGACCACGCTGATTGGCGACGTACAGAGCGATCAGGCCGTGGCTCTGTTCAAGTTGCTGCACGAGCTGCCGGGCTCCTTTTTTATCTCGGTACTGACCGTTCTGCTGATCATCACCTTCTTTGTCACCTCCTCGGACTCCGGCTCATTGGTCATTGACGCTTTGGCTTCAGGCGGTGTTATTAATACTCCGGTATGGCAGCGGGTCTTCTGGGCCGTCCTTGAGGGCGTGCTGGCGTCTGCACTTCTGTTTGGCGGTGGCCTTAAAGCACTTCAGGCAATGACCGTGACCAGCGCCCTGCCATTCGCCATAATCATGTTGATTGCGGCAGCGGGTCTGTGGCGGGCACTGCAGATTGAGGGGCATCGTGAAAGCAGTCTGCAGGGTTATATGACCTCCAGCCCCCAGTTAAAAACCAATCAGTGGAAACAGCGGCTGGCGGCCATTGTTGATTTTCCGGGGCGCCGCAAAGTGAGTCGGTTTATTGAAACCACGGTTATAAGCAGCATGCGGCAGGTTGAAGCTGAGCTTCAACGCCGTGGCTGGGATGCCTCAGTGGTATTTGACAGTGAGATCTGCCGTGCCCACTTGCAGGTAAAGTGGGACGATCAGGCAGACTTTTCTTATGATATTCGCCTGACGGAGCATGAAGCGCCCGAGTACCACAAGAACGGTCCGGATTCAGAGGCAAGCGCAGCGGACGCGTATTATCGCGCGGAGGTATATATGCGCCGTGGCGGCCGGGCCTATGATATTTTTGGTTACGAAGAGAACGAAATCATCAAGGACATTCTTGACCAGTTCGAGAAGTATCTGCACTTTCTGGAAATATCACCAGGCAGTTTGCCATGGGATATGGCTGAGCATGATGAAATGCTGAGTGAGGAGTCCGCTGAGTCTGAGGCAGGGAAGGCCGATTAGCGACCATAGTCCGGATTTACCGGACTATGGTTTTGCTTACAGAGTCTGACCACTCGCTCTCGAGACCGTTTGTGTCTATGGCCTTGAGGGCGAAGTGCCAGGTTCCTGTTGAAAGCCCGGCCACTGTGTGCTCCATGGCCTGGCCATCTTCTACAGTAGCCTCAAAAGAGCGTTCGCCAATGCTTTGCTCGGGGCCATATCGGACGACGTATTTTTCAATCTCACCCATTGACAAGGACTCCCCGTTTGCCCGGGTGAGCGGCGCCTGCCAGGTGAGGGTTGCAGAGTCAGCTTCCGGGGTGTTATCAGGTATTGAAGAAGACGAGCTTCCTCCACCACATGCGGTAAGCAGGAGGCCTAGCGTTACAGCCAGGCAGCTTGGCAGGGTTTTTCTACAGAGCGATAGCATGACATCTTCCCGAAAATTGGAAGAAGCATGCTAACGACTGAGAATGTTAAATGGCGTTAAATACCGCTCTGAATTGTTACCGTGTTTTTCGGAAAATATCCAGCTCAATGTCATAGCTGGGCTCAGGTTTTTTAAACAGGTATTCACCATTACGAACCGAGGCCAGCACGTCAGCCCGCTGGCGCACCGCCTCGAAAGAACTGGTGGCATCCAGAACCAGGAAGTTGGCCGGTTTGGCCACATCCAGGCCATATCGGTCTTCAATGTTCAGTGTTTTAGCGCCATTGGTAGTAATCAGGTCAAGGCAGGATTCCAGCTGCGGACGTGACATGGTTTGCGCCAGATGTATGCCATTGTCCAGGACATTCATAAGGTTTCCATTGCCAGCCGGGTACCAGGGATCGTTAATAGAATCCTGACCAAAACACACATTTATCCCCTGTTCCCAGAACTCCTTCACACGTGTCAGGCCCCGGCGTTTGGGGTAAGTGTCTTGCCGGCCCTGCAGGTAGGCATTTTCCGTTGGCAGGGCAATAAAATTCAGCCCCGATTTCCGGAACAGCCCCATCATACGAAACGCATAGGCGTTATCGGCAGAACCGAAAGAGCATGTATGGCTGGCAGCCGTCCGGGAGCCAATGCCTTCCATCATTGCCAGGGCATTCAGCAGTTCCACGAAGCGGCTCATTGGATCATCTGTTTCATCGCAATGTACGTCGATAAGCTTGTCGTACTTAACGGCCAGTTCAACCGTCTTACGGATAGACTTCTCACCAAACTCACGAGCCCACTCGAAATGCGGAATGCTGCCTACGCAGTCCGCCCCCATTTTTAATGCTTCTTCCACCAGCTCGTCACCGCCTTTATAGGCGTACATGCCCTCCTGTGGGAAGGCAACAATCTGAATGGTGACGTTGTCCTGCAACTGTTCACGAACCTCCAGCATGGCTTTCAGCCCGGTAAGCTCAGGGTCGCAGACATCGATATGAGTGCGAATAAACTGGACACCTCTGGAGACTTCTTCGCGAATGCCTTTCAGCGCCCGTTCTTTTGCATCTGCAAATGTCTGGTGCTTCTTTACATCGTGCCAGCGGGCAATACCCTCAAACAGCGTGCCTGTATTGTTCTTTGCACCTGTACTACTGCCAGTGTATACGTAGTCAAGATGGAGATGAGCATCTACATAAGGTGGCACCACGAGACGACCTTTCAGATCTGTTTCCTCTTCTGCTGAGGGCAGGTCAGTGCCAATCTCACGAATAATGCCGTTCTCAATAAGGATTTCACTGGCATTGCTGTTGCCGTATATGTTTGCGTTAACAAATTTCTTCATGATCAAACCCCGGATATCTGGTGAGCAAAGAGGAGAATGGAACAATGGTAAAGGAAATAGCCGCTCCGAATCATATTATTGCTCTGGAGCTTGATGGAAAGCTGACCCTGGAAGACATTCAGAGTTACCGCCGCATTGCTGAAGAAAAGCTGCAACAGCATGAACAGGTAGGTATCTATGTGGATCTTACAAAGCTTGCTGACACCAGCGCTAATGCGCTGATCGAAGGCGCGAAGGCCGACATGGAGGTGTTCAGTCACATTGAACAACTGACCCGGTGTGCTCTTGTGTCAGACAAAGAGTGGCCGCAGGTAATGATTTCGTTTGTCCGGGAGCTTTTCCCAAGGCCGGAGATGAAGGTTTTTCCAGAGGCACAGAAGGAGCAGGCCATGAAGTGGGCTGCAGAAACGCCAGAGATGCCCGCAAGCAAAGACCCTGCCGTTCGCTTTCTGCCAACCACGAGGGACGAGGTGCTTGCCTTTGAAATAGACGGAGTGATGACAGCGGAGGAAATGCCGGGAGTGATTCGAAAACTGGAGCAGTTCCTGGCGGAGCATGACAGGGTGCGACTGCTTAATCGGGTGAAGCAATACGGTGGTTTTGATCCGTCCATTCTGATGCAAAGTGGGCTCTTTTCAATGAAACTGTCAGCCATGGAAAAGGTAGACCGTTACGCCATTGTGGGGGCGCCGGGCTGGATGCGTAAAATCATTGATGCTATGAATCCGCTGTTTCCGGATATTGATATGAGGACGTTCGCGGCAGATCAGGAAAGTGAGGCATGGGCCTGGCTCGGTGCCGGGCCGGCAGAGTAATCTGAGCGGGGGTTTCAGCTAGAGGTATGTAAAAGGCCTTACGCTTTCACGTAAGGCCTTGGGAAAAAAGTATGGCAGGGAGTCTGACATCAGGCTGCTGAAGGTTGTGAGGCTGTGGCCTTCTCAATGAGCTGACGAACGTGAGCCTGGGTTTTACCCAGCGCATTGGACAGTTCTTCGCAAAGATACTTGATGCCAAGATTCAGATGCCTGCGATCAGTGGCGCTCAGGGAACCCTGTTCCTGCATAAGGCTCAGACCCTTTACGACCTCAGCGTAGCCATATGGATCCCCCTTATCGATAGCGGCCTGGTTAGCCGTTGCGCGGGTTTTCCACTGCTCGCTGAGAGTGCCCTCCCAGCTCTTCAGGTGTTTAAGAATTTTTCTGGCTTCTTTAGGACTCATGGTGGTACGGATGGTATTGGGCAGGTTGTTAGCGCGTACCAGCCAGGTGAGGTCGTCACGCTCGAAATAGAGCTTTACAAACTTGGCTTTATCTTCACCAAAAAAACTCTTTTTGCGAATAGACTTCACGATACCGAGGCCATGGCCCGGGTGGTAAATACGATCACCTTGATTGATAGTGATAATGCTCTCCTTGTAGTAAGCGTTCCTTTGTAAAAACATCAACTGATTCCTAATGTTACAGAAAACTGTTGCATTAGTCAAGGAGAGTGTGTTAGGGCGCAGCTTGGTGTGCCGTAAAATGGGGGCTCAGCGACGTATCGGAGCCATTCCCAGGTGCGCACCGCCGTCGATGATGATGGTTTCGCCGGTAGTCAGGTCACCACCAATGATCAGACCCAGGCAGACATCCGCCACGCTCTCCGGCGACGCGGTGTCATGCAGGGGTGCAGCGGCCTGGGCTTTTTTCAGCAATGTGTTGTACTTGTCGTCACCAAGACCTTTCTTCAGCCATTCGCCCTGAACAAACCCGGGACAAACAGCATTGACCCGCACTTCGGGACCCATCACGCGTGCAAGGGAGCGAGTCATAGTGAGCAGCGCGCCTTTGGATGCAGCATAAGCTATGGAGCTGCCGATACCGGCCAGCCCCGCAATGGAGGCCATATTGATAATGTGACCGGAGCCGTGGGCTCGCAGAGCCTTCTCCGAAGCCCGGGTCATCTGGTACGGGCCAATGGTATTGACGGCATACAGGTCAAGGAAGTCCTGCTTGTCCAAACCATCGAGGTTGTTGTGATCACAAAACCTGGTGGTGCCGGCGTTATTTACCAGAATATCGATACGGCCAAACTGTTCCAGTGTGGCATTCACCATAGCGCGGCACTCTGCGTCTTCCGCCACGTTGGCCCGGTATACCAAGGCTTCCACCCCATGCTTTTCGCAATCAGCAGCCACGGTGAGTGCACCGCCTTCATTATTGCTGAAGTTGATCACCACATGGCAGCCGTGTTCTGCAAACAGGCGCGCGATGGCGGCCCCGATGCCAGAGGAGGAGCCGGTTACAATCGCAACAGAGTTTTTGAGTTTCATAACGTATCCTTTTTTGTGTTTGTTGGTTTGAAATAGAGGGTCTGTGAGTTTTATTGGGTTGATGGATGAAGGGGCCATGCAGGGTTCTGGAGAGTGCTTTTTATAGTGCTGCGGTTTAGTGTAGCACTGCAAAAGGAGCCTGTTCCCCCTGGCGATACTCTCAACCTCGTCCTGCACGTGTTGGCACACGTGTTCCTGATCCTGGAAGACCTCACCATAAAAACAATAACCGACTTTATTTGCAGGCTCCATTCAGTAATCTGCTCGAGTAGGGTCAGTGCGCCTGAATCGTGTGAAAATGGCTTGTTTGGAATTGAAAAGCGAATCAACGACAAGTCAGGCGTTAATCAAACTGCCCTTAGCGATAGATCGCGACTATTGAAATATTGTTATTAATATATTGGCCGGTACTCCCCTTTACAGCTAACTTTTAGTTGAGCTTGTTTCATCACAAAAGGGGAAGATCATGACTGACAAACCTAAACTCACATCTGTGTCGGGCTGCCCGGTAGCCAATAACCAGGACAGCTTGACCGCAGGCCCCCGTGGCCCCATGCTTTTGCAAGACGTATGGTTTCTGGAAAAGCTCGCTCACTTTGATCGTGAAGTGATTCCCGAGCGCAGAATGCACGCCAAGGGTTCGGGTGCGTTTGGCAGCTTCACTGTCACCCACGACATTACCAAGTACACCCGGGCATCCCTGTTTTCGGAAGTCGGCAAGAAAACAGATATGTTTGTGCGGTTTTCAACCGTTGCCGGTGAGCGCGGTGCGGCGGATGCGGAACGTGATATCCGCGGCTTCGCTATGCGCTTTTACACCGAAGAGGGCAACTGGGATCTGGTTGGTAACAACACGCCGGTCTTTTTCTTTCGTGATGCGCTGAAGTTTCCTGACCTTAACCATGCTGTTAAGCGTGACCCGCGTACCAACATGCGTAGCCCAACCAATAACTGGGACTTCTGGAGCAGCCTGCCGGAAGCCCTGCATCAGGTTACTATCCTGATGAGTGATCGTGGTATACCGGCGTCCTACCGGCATATGCACGGATTTGGTTCTCACACCTTCAGCCTGATTAACGACAAAAATGAGCGCTTCTGGGTGAAGTTCCACTTCAAAACCCAGCAAGGCATCAAGAACCTCACGGATCAGGAAGCCGCTGAAGTGGTTGGCAAAGATCGTGAAAGTTCACAGCGTGATCTGTACGAAGCAATCGAGAACGGTGATTTCCCGCGCTGGACAATGTACGTGCAGATTATGCCGGAAGCCGATGCGGCCAAAGTACCCTACCACCCGTTCGATCTGACCAAGATCTGGCCAAAAGGTGATTATCCTCTGATCGAGGTGGGCTATTTTGAGCTGAACAAAAACCCGGAGAACTACTTTGCCGATGTTGAGCAGGCCGCCTTTAATCCGGCGCACATTGTGCCCGGTATTGGTTTCTCGCCTGATCGCATGCTGCAAGGCCGGTTGTTCTCCTACGGTGACGCCCAGCGCTATCGCCTGGGTGTGAACCACGCCCAGATTCCAGTTAACAAGCCCCGCTGCCCGGTGCACAGTTATCACCGGGATGGTGCCATGCGCGTTGATGGAAACCAGGGCAGTCGCCTGCACTACGAGCCAAACAGCTACGGTGAGTGGCAGGAACAGCCGGATTTCTCTGAGCCACCGCTTGCTCTGGAAGGCGCCGCAGATCGCTTTGACTTCTGGGAAACCGAACCGGACTACTTCACACAGCCAGGTAATCTGTTCCGGTTGCTGAGCGCCGAGGAGCAGCAAGTTCTGTTCGAAAACACTGCGCGCAATATGGAAGGTGTGCCAGATGACATCAAACTGAGACACATCGGACATTGTGCGAAAGCAGACCCTGCTTATGGTGAAGGGGTTGCCAGGGCAATGGGCCTGGAAGTACCCAAATAAGCTGCAAGCTTATAAGTGAAGTGCCAGACACAAGCCCCGGTCATCGGGGCTTGTGTGTTTTAGCGGCAACCGACTTGCAGTTATCAAGATGATTGCTGTAATGGTTTGCTGACGCTTAGAAATAACTGAAAGAACTGATGTCCTGCTCGCAAGGCCAAATCAAACCTCTTTGTAGTAATTATCAACACTGTATTGATAGTCACTCAATAGTTGACTGCTTATTCTTACGATTGGGCGATAGTAAAGTGAACCCATCATCTGAAGCGAGGCTTCAGGGGTAACCGTCCGGCGACCCCATCTTGAGCCTGATGCTGAAGCCTTCAAGATAGTGTCCACTTATTCTTTAGTGGACACTATCTATGAACAACGTAAGCGTAACCCGCCCTTATCGAAAACGTCGCCGACATGCTCCAGAATTTAAAGCCCGGCTGGTGGCCGAGTGCCAAAATCCTGGTGCGTCTGTTTCCCGTATTGCCCTGGATAATGACCTCAACGCCAACCAACTTCGGCGTTGGATCAGAGAGTCGAAGCAAGTAGAGGGAAGCCAACCCCCAGCCTTTGTACCGTTTCGTTTGCCGGCTGCGGACGGGCATACGACGAAGCCGGTTGATAAAGGTCACACCATCCGAATCGAGATTCCACGAGCCGGCGGTCCGGTTGTGGTGGAATGGCCCGCCGATCAAGGTCAGCAATGCGCGGCGTTTTTGCGCGAACTGTTGCCATGATCTACATTGACGAGATCTGGCTGGCCACCGAGCCCTTGGATATGCGGGCTGGGCCAGACACGGCGTTGGCACGTGTCGTTCAGGTGTTTGGCTCAGCCCGACCTCATTGTGCGTACCTGTTCGCCAACAAACGGGGTAACCGAATGAAAGTGTTGATCCACGATGGTCTTGGTATAAGGCTCTGTGCCCGTCGATTGAACCGGGGCAAGTTCCACTGGGGCGAAACCTGGCGTGGCAAGCAACTGCTGTTAACGGACGAACAGTTGGCCGCTCTGGTTCAAGGGCTGCCGTGGCAACGTCTTGGTGCCGCCGGTGTGATCTCGGTTCTGTAACCACAAGCCGGTTACCCAGACCATCATCAGAATGGCGCATCGTCACGGTAGCCGTGGCTTGGCATACTGCTCGGTATGTCACAACGTCCCGATCTTAACCAACTCTCTGCCAATCAACTCCGTGCCCTGGCAACGGAGTTGATGGCGTCCTTGGAAGCCAAGGAACAGGCGCTGAACCTGAAAGATCGAACGCTGGTGTACCGTGACGCGGTCATCGAAAAACTGACCCACGAGTTGGCGATTCTAAAGCGCCATAAGTTCGCAAAGCGCAGCGAACAACTGGATGCGTTTCAGCGCAACCTGCTGGATGAGCTGATCGACAGCGATCTTGCCGCCATTGAAGCGGAACTGGCACAGCTCACCGTTAATGAAACACCAGCCAAGCCTAAACAGCAGCCCAAACGCACGTCGCTGCCGCCCGAACTGCCCCGCATTCTGATCCACCATGAACCTGAAAACACCCAGTGCCGCTGTGGCTGCCAACTCAAGCGCATAGGCGAAGACGTCAGTGAAAAGCTGGATTACGTGCCGGGCGAGGGTACTGGTGGCCAAGTACTCGGATCATCTGCCGCTATACCGTCAAGAACGCATCTTCGGTCGTGCTGGCCTCGCCATCCCGCGCTCCACTCTGGCGGAGTGGGTAGGCGCTTGGGGTGTGCAGCTGCAACCGCTGGTGAATGCTCTTAGAGACTCACTACTGGAACACGGCGTTCTGCACGAAGCCAACAAGAGCGAACTGGCCGCCAAAGCCTTGGAATACATCGGTGGGCTCTACGAGATCGAGCGGGAATCCAAAGACCTGCCACCGGATAAGCGGCAGGAAATCAGGCAAACCAAAGCCAAACCGCTTGCCGATGCGCTGCATCAGTGGATGCTGGTGCATCGACAGAAAGTTCCGGATGGCTCCGGCACGGCCAAAGCCCTGGATTACAGCCTCAAACGGTGGGAAGCGCTGACGCGCTACCTGGACGATGGTGCTGTGCCCATCGACAACAACTGGGTGGAAAACCAGATCCGGCCCTGGGCATTGGGCCGCAGCAATTGGCTGTTCGCGGGTTCACTGCGCAGTGGTCAACGTGCGGCTGCGGTCATGACACTGATCCAGTCCGCAAAGCTGAACGGGCATGATCCGTATGCCTACCTAAAGGATGTTCTGACCCGGCTGCCGACGCAGAAAAACAACGCCATCGATGAGCTATTACCCCACAATTGGGAGTTGGCCGTTATCGACAAAGAGCGATGACCGTCTTCTATGTTTTATAAGGCACTATAGATGGCCTGATAATATCCATACCCCTACCGCGATTAGCGTAAGCCCACCAAATATTTCCGCTCGGTGTCCCAACACAGAGCCCACAACTCGACCAAGCATGACTCCCAGTGTCACCATGACAGTCGTGGTCAAACCAATGAGTGCCGCCGCTAGCCAGATATTTACATCGATAAATGCTAATCCAACGCCGACTGCCATAGCATCAATACTCGTGCCGATTGCAGTCAGAGCAGTCTTGAAGAATGGCTGCCTAGAGGGCTTTTCTGTTTCTTCTTCACTCGGCTTCAGGCCTTCATGGATCATGTGCAAACCGAGAACCACCAGCAGGGCAAATGCTATCCAGTGATCCCAGGCCTCTACGTAGGCCGAAGCCGACCGGCCAATTAGCCAGCCAATCAGTGGGGTGACTGCCTCAATCGACCCGAAAATGAGTCCTATTCTTAAAGCTTCTAGAAGGTGGGGCCTATTGAGGGTTGCCCCCTTGCCTATAGCTGCGGCAAAAGCGTCTGTGGACATGGCAAGGGCAAGAAAAAGAAGGGCAATTGGGTTCATTAGATTGTTCCCGGTCGGGCATATTGAGTCCACGATATAACCACACGTCCGACCTCAGGCATGGATATATCGATGGTCTCGCCAACCGAGAGGTGTTCGTACCATGGCATGTGGCCAAGTGTGTTGATACGAACTCTTCTGTCTACCAGAAGCAGGCTACTCCCCAACGAAGCGCTACTATAGCAACCGCTCTCAGAGATCACAAATAGAGGCTCGACTTTACCCTTAGCGCTCCCAGTTAATTGATAAATAAGAAACGAGTATCCTGAAGATAGCAACGGCGGGTTCAAGATGGGATCGCCGGACGCTTACCTTCAGGGGGCAATCAACGAGCAAAAGGATATCTAAATGACGAAAGTTCTGGTTCTTTATTATTCCATGTACGGCCATATTGAAACCATGGCAAACGAAGTTGCCGAAGGCGCGCGCTCAGTGGACGGGGTTGAGGTAACCGTTAAGCGCATCCCTGAAACCATGGATGCAGCCGCTTTCGAAGGTGCCGGCGGAAAGGTTGATCAGGCTGCGCCGGTAGCCACGCCAGCGGAGCTGGCAGACTACGATGCCATCATCGTGGGCACACCCACCCGTTTTGGCAATATGTCCGGACAGGTGCGCACCTTCTTTGATCAGACTGGCGGCCTCTGGGCCAAAGGTGCTCTGGCGGGTAAAGTGGCCAGTGTGTTTACGTCAACAGGTACCGGTGGCGGCCAGGAAATGACCATCACCTCTACCTGGACCACACTCGCCCATCATGGCATGGTCATCGTTCCGGTTGGTTACACCACGCCCGCCCTGTTTGATATCTCACAGGTAGGCGGCGGCACGCCATATGGCGCATCCACCATTGCCGCTGGCGATGGTTCGCGCCAGCCAGATGAGCGGGAGCTGGGCATTGCCCGCCACCAGGGCGAGCATGTTGCAAAAATAGCGGCCAAACTGAACGGCTGATCCTCTCCCTGCACACGCCTACCATGGGCACATTTCGAACACAGGAAATAAAAAGGCCTTACGTTATCACGTAAGGCCTTGTAATTTGGCGCGCCCGACAGGATTCGAACCTGTGACCACCGCCTTCGGAGGGCGGTACTCTATCCAGCTGAGCTACGGGCGCGTACGAAGTTAACGGCTGTGCGTCAATTTCGAGTGCGCAATCTTACGTGTGCAGAGGACTTCTGTCCAGCCCCGTCTGACTTGCAGGGGTAGTCGTTTTGTTACGGCAAGAGCGTAACCGGAGTAATCGTTGCCAGTGCATTTTCATTACTGAAGGACACTTCGCCGTCCTGAATGGTTACCTGGTAGTTCATGTTGCGCTCTGCCAACCTGGCCAGGGCCTCCGTCGCATCCGCAGGCAGGTCGATAACCGTAAGGTTGCTCAGGCGGTTCAGCTTGCTCCGGTTCTTTTCCAGCCACAAGGGGACAGCGCGGCCACCGTAGGTATACAGCGTAACCTGGCGCGCCCGGTTGCAGGCTTTGCGCAGGCGGCTTTCGTCGGGTTGCCCCAGCTCAATCCAGTGGTTAATATCACCGCTCAGACTCTTTTGCCAGAGTTCCGGCTCATCCTGAGTGCTCAGACCTTTGGTAAACTCCAGTGCATCGCCGGCATTCAGGGCAAACGCAAGAAGGCGTATCATCATGCGCTCGTCGCTTTCTGACGGATGCTGGGCCAGGGTGAGCTGGTGGTCCGCATAGTAATGCCTGTCCATGTCAGCAATATTGAGTGTGGCTTTAAAGATGGTTGCTTTCAGCGCCATGGCCGTCCTGCCTTGGAATGGTTTAATCTAGTGCAATTAGTTGGGGGATGAGTATAACAGCATGTCGATGTTGCGCGGTTTTCTGATTCTGGTTCTGTTTTATTTGCTTGGTGAAGCGGTGCGCCTGATTTTTCTGGTCCCGGTAAGTGGCGGTGTGCTCGGCATGATTCTGATGACCTTTACCCTGATGCTCCGTGGCGAAATCAGCGACGCTCTGGCTTCGGCCAGCCAGGCTCTGATCTCCGTGCTGGTGTTGCTGATCATGCCAGGTGTTGTGGGCGTATTTTTTATGGCGTCCCGGTTTTCCGGTCAGTGGCTGGCAGTGGCGGTGGCGCTTTTGGTGGGAACGTTCCTGAGCGTTCTTACAACACTGTTGCTGATGAAAGGCGTGCTGCATCTGTCTGAGCGGAGACGTATACGTGAGTGATTTAGCTGAACGCTTCATTGCATTTCCCGATGCACTGTCCGCCGGACCAATGTTTGCAATAGGGCTTACCCTGAGCGCTTTTTTTGCCGGTAACTGGTTGTTTGCCCGTATGGGAAAACCCCTGTGGATGCCGCCCGTGCTGCTCTCAGCGGTTATGTTAGCGGCTGTGATTGCGCTTTTGTCCGTGAATTATGTGAATTACCAGCAAGGGGCCGTGTGGATCACCGTATTACTCGGGCCGGCCACTGTGGCGCTGGGAATTCCTCTGTACCAGCAGATACACCACATCCGGGCTCTGTGGGTTCCGATTGTGGTTACCTTGCCCATAGCAGCCACGCTGGCAGCGGTCTATGCAGTACTCATTGCCTGGGGTTTGGGCGCAACACCGGAAGTGCTGGCCTCACTGGCACCAAAGTCGGTCACCGCGCCCATCGCCATTGGCATAGCGGAGCAACTGGGCGGCTCTGTACCTTTGCTGATGGGCGGGCTGCTGATTACCGGCGTGGTGGCCACCTTGTTTGTTGATCTTCTGGCCAAATGGTTGCCGATCAGTGATGAGCGCATTCTGGGGTTTGCACTGGGCCTTAACGGTCACGCTATTGGCACTGCCCGTGCGTTTGAAATCAGCCACACAGCCGGTGGGTTTGCATCTCTGGGCATGGGGCTGACGGGCGTTTTTACGGCACTTATCCTGCCTCTGGTGTTCCGGCTCTGAGGTGGGGCAGGGCTGCTGTTCAGAGGGATGATTCAAATCACGCATAGCCGCAAGTTGTAATTTCGATTGCCGTACGTGCTTTCCGAAGCTAATTTCTGTTTGAGGCGAGGGTGCGCCTGAAATCCGGCGTGCCTGAAACACGATAAACAGCGATGGAAATAACGCAATGAAGAAACTGCTCGCAGCTTTAGTCGGCACCCTGGCTCTGGCCTCGGCTCCTGTCGCTCTCTCCGCCGAGGCGACGAAAGAGCTGAAGATGGCCTACGATGCCGACCCGGTTACCCTGGACATTCATGAACAGCTTTCGGGCGGCATTCTGCAGTTGTCCCACATGTCGTTTGATCCTCTGGTGCGCTGGACCAAAGACCTTGAGTTCGAACCCCGGCTGGCCAAAAGCTGGGAGCGTGTTGACGAAAACACCATGCGCTTCAAGCTTCGTGAAGGCGTGAAGTTTCACTCCGGCAACGAACTGACGTCAGACGACGTGAAGTTTACCTATGAGCGCCTTAAGAAGAGTCAGGACTTCAAGGCCATATTCAAGCCCTTCAGTGGCTTCAACATTATTGACGACTACACGTTTGAGCTGGTCACCAGCAAACCCTTCCCTTTGCTGCTGAACACCGCAACCTACCTGTTCCCCCTCGACAGCGAGTTCTACTCCGGTGAAACCGAGGCGGGAAAAAAGAAAGACGCCATCCTCAAACATGGTAATTCCTTTGCCTCGGATAACCTGTCCGGCACAGGGCCGTTTAAAGTGGTCTCCCGCCAGCAGGGCGTACGGATGGAGTTTGAGCGCTTTGCAGATTACTGGGACGAAGAGTCGCCGGGCAACGTAAAGAATGTGGTGCTGACTCCGATCAAGGAAAACAATACCCGCATTTCCGCCCTGCTGTCAGGGGGTGTGGATTTTGTGGCGCCAGTGCCGCCAACCGATCTGGATCGCATTCGGCGTGACCGCAATTCAGAGCTGGTTACCATAAGTGGTACGCGAATTATTCTGTTCCATCTGAATCAGAATCGTGTCGAAGCATTTAAAGACCCCCGGGTGCGTCAGGCGGTTGCGTATGCCATTAATCAGGAGGGCATTGCGGCCAAAATCATGAAGGGTTTTGCGACCCCGGCGGCGCAGCTGTCACCGGCGGGTTACCAGGGTCACAATGAGTCGCTGGAGCCTCGCCACGATGTGAAGAAGGCCCAGGAACTGATGAAAGAAGCCGGTTACGAAGATGGCTTCACAATAACCATGATGGCGCCGAACAACCGTTACGTGAACGATGACAAAATCGCCCAGGCAGCGGCCGCCATGCTTGCGCGCATCAATATCAAGGTTGACCTTAAAACCCTGCCCAAAGCCCAGTACTGGCCTGCGTTTGATGACCGCGCCGGCGACATGATGCTGATCGGCTGGCACTCGGACACTGAAGACTCCGCCAACTTCTATGAGTTTCTTACCTTCTGTACCGAGGCCGACAGTGGTGCCGGCCAGTACAATGCCGGCAACTACTGCAATCCGGAGCTTGATGTGCTGGTTGCAAAGGCCAGTGTTGAAACGGATCTCGACAAGCGTGCGGCCATGCTGCAGGAAGTGGAGCAGCGCCTGTACGACGATGCTGCCTTTGTTCCGCTGCACTGGCAGGACCTGGCCTGGGCCAGCAAGAAGAACGTGAAGATTGAGCCGGTTCTGAACGTTATGAACTTCCCGTACCTTGGTGATCTGGTCATCGAGTAACAGGCCCCCTCTCCAACCTCTCTCCCGCCAGGGGGAGAGGCATTTAAATACACATCAATGGTAAATCCTGCATGTTAGCGTTTTTGGTTCAACGGATATCCCAGGCAGTTGTGGTTATGTTCGTGATCAGTGTGATCGCGTTTGCCATTCAGGACGGCCTTGGAGACCCGCTTCAGGAAATGGTGGGCATGTCCGTGTCCCAGGAGGAGCGGGAGGTCCTTCGGGATGAGCTGGGTCTGAATGATCCAGTGTTGGTGCAGTACCTGCGCTTTGCGGGTAATGCTCTTCAGGGAGATCTGGGCGACTCCTATTTTTACAGTAAGCCGACACTGGAGGTGATTGCTGAGCATCTGCCGGCAACTCTGGAACTGGTTATCGGCGCCAGCCTGATGATCATGTTGTTGTCGGTGCCCATTGGTGTGTATGCCGCCATCCGGCCCCAGGCCTGGCTGTCAAAATTCTTTATGGGCGTGAGCACGGTTGGGATCTCCATTCCGGTATTCCTTACCGCGATTGTGCTGATACAGATCTTTTCCATAGGCGTGACCGTTGCGTGGTTTCCCGCGGACACCGGTTGGGGACAGTGGCTGAATGGTGCGCTGAGTACAGAAGGCGGTTTGCCATCTTACGGCCGTGGTGACGACCTCACCCATCTGTTTGGCACCTGGTATTCCGGGTTTTTCACCAGGGAAGGACTGATGCATCTGGTGCTCCCTTGTGTGTCCCTGGCGTCCATTATGTTGCCGTTGTTCATTCGCCTGGTCCGGGCAGAAATGATGGAAGTCCTGCAGAGTGATTACATTCGCTACGCCCGTGCCAAGGGCCTGAGTGCAGGCCGGGTAAACTTCCTGCATGCCCTCAAGAACACAATGCTTCCGGTGATTACCGTAGGCGGTGTGCAGATTGGCATTATGGTGGCGTACACCATCCTTACCGAAACCGTTTTCCAGTGGCCGGGTGTGGGGTTGATGTTTCTGGAGGCGATTACCCGTAGTGATATACCCCTGATCGTAGCCTACCTGATGGTGGTGGGGCTGATTTTTGTGATTACCAACACTCTGGTGGATCTGGTTTACGGCCTGGTCAACCCCACAGTCAAACTCACAGGTAAGAAAGCATGACAACAGCGACTCTTTCACGCTGGGATCGCTTTCGCGACTCCTTTCTCTGGTACAGCTTCAAACGCGACAAGGTTGCGATTGTCAGCTTTTTTGTACTGCTTCTTATGGTGCTGGCGGCTGTTTTTGCGCCCTTACTGGCTCCCACGGACCCGTACGATCTGGCCATGATAAATATCATGAACTCAGAGCTGCCGCCAGTGGGAATGGACGGGGCTGATCCTGCGTTCCCTCTGGGAACAGATGCCCAGGGCCGTGACATGCTCTCTACTATTCTCTACGGCACCCGGGTCTCACTGCTGATCGGCTTTGGTGCAGTGGTTTTGCAGGCAACTCTGGGCATTCTGTTTGGTTTGCTGGCGGGGTATCTGGGTGGCCGTGTTGACTCCATTCTGATGCGCATTGCCGATGTACAGCTGTCCTTCTCGACCCTCATGGTGGCTATTATTGTGGGGGCGGTGTTCAAAGCCAGCTTTGGCAACCTTATGTTTGGTGAAATCGCCATTTATATGCTCATTTTCATTATTGGTGTCGCCGAATGGCCGCAGATAGCCCGGACTGTGCGCGCCTCCGTGCTGGCGGAAAAAAAGAAAGAGTATGTGGATGCGGCCAAGGTAATGGGCTTTCGCACCAACCGCATTATGTTCCGTCACATTCTGCCCAATACATTGTCACCGATCTTTGTAATTGCCACGGTGCAGATTGCCAACGCGATCATTTCCGAGGCAGCTTTGTCGTTTCTGGGTCTGGGGATGCCGGAAACCCAGCCATCTCTGGGCTCTCTGATCAAGTCCGGCTTTGACTATATTCAAAGCGGCTCCTGGTGGATCACCCTGATTCCCGGGCTCGTGCTAGTGGTGCTCGTACTGGTTATCAATCTTCTGGGTGACTGGTTGCGGGATGTCATGAACCCACGGCTGTACAAGGGCTAGAGATGAAAAAGACACCTTTACTGGAAGTCAAAGATCTGGATGTACGGTTTGCCGTGCGTGGTGGTGACCTCACAGCTCTGCGTGGTATCAGCTTCAGTCTGGATAAAGGCGAACGGCTGGGGTTGGTGGGTGAGTCGGGTGCCGGCAAATCCGTGGCAGCTTTTTCCATACTGAATCTGGTTGCACGTCCGGGGTACATCGCCGGTGGGCAGATTCTGTTTGAGGGCCGCGATCTGGCGGCGATGAGCGAGCGGGAGTTGCGCAAGATTCGTGGTAACCGCATCGCCATGATTTTCCAGGATCCGATGATGACTCTGAACCCGGTATTGAGTATCGGCACCCAGATGGTTGAAGCCATCAAGGCGCATCGACGCATTAGTACCAAAGCCGCCCGGGATATTGCTCTGGACCGGCTGCGAAAAGTGCAGATTCCCTCACCGGAAAAACGCCTGGACCAGTACCCCCATGAACTGTCGGGGGGCATGCGTCAGCGGGTGATTATTGCTGTGGCCCTGCTTCTGGATCCGGAAATTATTATTGCGGATGAACCTACCACTGCCCTGGATGTAACCATACAGGCGGAAATCATGGCGTTATTGCTGGAGCTGTGTGAGCAGGACAATGTTGCTCTGATGCTGATCACCCACGATCTTGGCGTTGTCTCTCAGGTTACCCAGCGAATGTTAGTGATGTACTCCGGCCGCATTATCGAGCAGGGGCCTACCCGTGAAATCATCAATGACGCACAGCATCCGTATACACAGGGCCTGATTAACGCCTTGCCGCAAATGGGTGAGCCTGGCGCGCGGTTGTTTCAGATTCCCGGTTCCATGCCATCCCTGAAAAATGTCCCGACTGGCTGTCCGTTCCATCCCCGTTGCCGGTTCGCCACTGATCAGTGCCGGCAGACCATGCCCGAGTATGTACGCTCTGGTAACGTCGATGTGGCGTGTTATGAAGTCAGCAACCTGATCGAGCAGGAGAAACACATGCAGGAGGCCGGCTCATGACCTCGCCTTTAATAGACATTCGCGGGCTGGAGAAACAGTTTGATCTGTCGGGCAGCTTTCTGGAGCAGGTCAGTTTCAAGGGTGGCCGGTTTCAGCGTAAGCAGGAAGCCGTTCATGCCATCAACGGTGTCGACCTGCAGGTACACAAAGGCGAAGCCCTGTGTGTAGTCGGCGAATCTGGCTGTGGTAAGTCAACCGTTGCCCGTACTGTTATGGGGTTATTGTCGCCCACGGCCGGCGAGGTGCATTACGACGGCCAGCGCATCGACAATCTCAAAGGCCGGGAAGTGCTTCCTTACCGGCGTAAAATGCAGATGATCTTCCAGAATCCCTACGCGTCCCTGAACCCACGTATGACGATTCAGCAGACTCTGGAGGAGCCTATCCGCTTTCACCGCCCGGACCTGGCACGCAAAGAGGTGCGTGACAAGGTTCAGGAAGTCATGCAGTCCGTGGGAATCGACCCCGATTGGGGCAGCCGCTTCGGCCACGAGTTTTCGGGGGGGCAGCGCCAGCGCATTGCGATTGCCCGTGCGCTGGCGGTCGACCCGGAATTCATTGTCGCAGATGAGCCTATTTCGGCGCTGGATGTGTCGATTCAGGCGCAGGTACTGAACCTGCTGATGGACGCCCAGGACACACGCAATCTGACCTATTTGTTCATTACCCACGATCTGGCCGTGGTTGAGCATTTTGGTACTCGCGTGGCCGTTATGTATCTGGGGCGGGTGTGTGAGCTTGCAGATACCAAAACTCTGTTTGCTGAGCCACGGCATCCGTACACCCAGGCCTTGCTTTCCGCGATTCCGAGGCTGGAAGATGACAGGCCCAATTACATAAAGCTGCAGGGCGAAGTACCAACGCCGGTTAATCTGCCTTCCGGATGCGTGTTCCACGGCCGCTGTCCCTATGCCAACGAACGTTGCCGTCAGGAAGTCCCCCGGCTGATCGCAACGGATAGCGGTACCCGGGTGGCATGCCACGCTGTAGAGGAGGGGCGGTTGTAACTGCCAGTATTGCAGACAGGTTTTATGAGAGCGGGCACCATAGGCTATGATGCCACGGTCAACAGTAATTTCAGTGTTGTCATCCGCCACCTTTAAACCTGTCACTTGCTGGGGAGCCCATGGAAATACGCTGGCTGGAAGATTTTATGGTACTGGCCCGCGCCCGCCATTTTTCCCGTGCAGCGGAGCTTCAGCACGTCAGCCAGCCCACGTTCAGCCGGCGGATCAAGCTGCTTGAAGAGTCCATGGGAGCCACTCTGATCAACCGGCAAACCCTGCCGTTGTCACTGACGCCGGCAGGTGAGCAGTTCCTCGAGCTGTGCCAGCGTATCACCCGGGATGTACGGGATGTGAAGAGCCAGATTGCCGAGATGGAGGCCAGGGTGTCTGCCCGGATCAGCGTCGGCTCTACCCAGGGTCTGTTCTCCCATTTTTATCAGCGCTGGGCCAGAGAGGCTGGTATCGCCGACCGGTTACAACTGAACCTGAAAGCGACGAGCTGGGTCGGTGAGCAATTTCTGGATGCGCTGGAAAGCGGCGAGTGCGACCTGGTTCTGTGTTACTGGCATAAGGATCTGGCCTGGGGCGACCGGCTCAGCCGGGGCGGCTATGAGTCAATCACGATTGCTCAGGAGCGGCTGGTGCCCGTGAGTGTTGCAACCGGAAACGGGCAGCCCCGGTTCCCGCTGCCAGGCAGCGCAGACCAGGCGGTGCCGCTGATTGCTTATCACTCGAGAGGCTTTTTGCAGCCTGCTATCGAAGCGCACCTGATGCGCATCAATGAAAACGCCAGGCTTATGCCGCTGAATGAGAACATACAGTCGGCAAGCATAAAGGCGCTGGTAAAACAGGGCTACGGAATGGGCTGGTTGCCGGGCAGGATGACAGAAAAAAGTGAACAGTTTGGCAGCCTTATCCGGGCCGGGGACACACGCTGGGATGTGCCTGTGGAGATTCGCCTGATCCGTTCGCAGCATGCGCGCTCGGACGACCTTTTAACTCTCTGGAAACAATTGGAAGCTCAATATGCCTGACACAGATTTACTGGCTCTTCAGGTTGATCACGTGGGAATCCTTCAGCAACGTTATGAGCAGGCCCTGAGCGATCACAATTTCGACAGCCTTCTTATCAGCTCCGGGGCCGCTCCCGTACGCTACGCTGATGATCAGTCCTGGCACTTTCAGGGGTATGGCCCTTTTTTGCACTGGACGGGGCTGGCGGGTTTCGAACATGCCTGGCTGCTGATCCGTAAAGGACGCAAGCCGCTGCTCACACTGCACCAGCCGGTGGATTTCTGGCACGCGAACCTTGAGCTGGAGCCCGAGCCCTGGCTGGACGCGCTGGAGCTCCGCTACAGTGAAAGTACGGCAGCGCCTGAGCTTGATGACTGCAACCGGTTAGCCGTTATAGGCGACCCGGCACTTCTGGATACTCTGCCCGGCGAGCACAACCCCGCAGAACTTTGCGCCGCGCTGGATGAAACGCGAGTGCATAAAACCGCCTATGAAATAGCCTGTCTGGCCCACGCCAATGAACAGGCGTTAGCCGGGCACCGCGCAGCCCGGGAAGCGTTTCTGGCGGGGGCCAGCGAATTTGATATCAACCTTGCCTATCAGCGCGCTACCCGACAGCGCGAAGCCGATGCCCCTTACCCGAGTATTATCGGGCTAAACGAACACGCCGGTACCTTGCATTACCAATACCATGACACCGCCGCACCCGCGCACCCACGCAGCTTGCTGATTGATGCCGGAGTACGTTACCGGGGCTATTGCTCCGATATCACCCGCACCACCGCCGGCACCGGAGAAGGGCGCTTTGCCTCCCTGGTGCTGGGGCTCGAAAAACTCCAGAGGCGACTCTGCGATATGGTCGCACCGGGGGTCGAGTATGTTGAGATCCATCGCAAAACCCATCTTGGAATTGCCACACTGCTGAGCGCCAGTGGGCTGGTCAGTGACCTGAGTGCAGAGGACATGGTCTCTGCAGGCATTACGCGGGTCTTTTTCCCCCACGGTATCGGCCACTTTCTGGGTGTACAGGTGCATGATGTGGCGGGAAAGCCGGTTCCGCCGCCTGCTGATGCGCCTTTCCTGAGACTGATGCGAACCCTGGAGCCCGGCATGGTGGTGACGATTGAGCCTGGCCTGTACTTTATTCCTTCATTACTGGAGCCGCTGCTGGCGGGCCCGCTTGGTCAGCATATCGACCGATCGTTGCTGGGTGAGTTGCAGGGCTGCGGCGGGATACGTATAGAAGACAACGTTGTGGTTACCCGCAACGGCAACCGTAATCTGACCCGGGAAGCGGAAATTTAAGCGCGTTACTGCATAAAATTAATGCAGTGGGGTTGCAATCTTTGATGTTGATGATAATAATTATCAGTAACGTTATCATCGACAGCGAGATTGCTTATGTACGTATGTCTTTGCCATGGAGTCACTGACCGGGACATCCGCGAAGCTGCAGAAAACGGCACGTCTTCCATGCGCCAGCTCGGGAAAGAACTGGGCGTAGGTACACAGTGCGGGCGCTGTGCTTCCATGGCGCGTGGCATCCTGCGCGAAACCCGTACGCCGGATTACCTGGCATTGGCCAATATGCTGGCCACCCCTGCCTGACGTACCGGGCATTTATTTCTTTTCGGCAATTTTTTAATGTGCCCTAAACGCGCTATCCTGATGGGTGACAAAAAATTTTAACCTGAGGAGAGCCGCAATGAAGGGCGATAAGAAAGTCATCCAGTTCCTGAACAAGGTTCTTGCCAACGAGCTGACGGCCATCAACCAGTATTTTCTGCATTCACGCATGTACAAGGACTGGGGCATCACCAAGCTTGCCGCCAAGGAATATGAAGAATCCATTGATGAGATGAAGCACGCGGATCAGCTGATTGAGCGGATCCTGTTCCTTGAAGGCCTGCCCAACCTGCAGGACCTGAACAAGCTACTGATAGGCGAGCATGTTCAGGAAATGATTGAATGCGACCTCAAACTCGAGCATACCGCCCATAAAGACCTGAAAGATGCCATTGCCTATTGTGAGGAAGTTCAGGACTTCACCAGTCGCCAGGTGTTCCGCAGCATACTGGACAGTGAAGAAGAGCACATCGACTGGCTGGAAACCCAGCTGGAAATGATCAGCCAGATGGGCATCCAGAACTACATTCAGCTGCAGTCCTCTGCGGCGGAGTAATCACCGACATGGACGTGTCCTGTTTTAAAGCGTACGACTTGCGCATGTCCAACACCGAGCCCGTCGTTTGCCTGAACGTGGAATCCCGTGGAGATATATCGTTGATGGAAGCAAAAACGGAAGAACTGCTCACAGAAATGAAGAGGCTAAACAGCTCGAAAGACTGACCTGTATCAGGTTATGTCAAAGGTCGGACTGGCGTTGCGGTACCCAAAACTAAAACTGTGCGGAGCCAGGGATGGCGGAGCCCAAGCGTCACACGGATGTGCCGCAAGGAGCGTGTTTTAGTTTTGGGTACCGCAACGCCAACTCACAACCAAGCCTGATAGAGATTAAAGCCAGTCGTTCAGCATAATCCCCAACCCAAACCGCTCAATCCGGTGATTGTAGTCAATCAGACTCTCCCCATACCCGTTGTAATACTGAAAGAAACCCTTGATGGTATCCCCCAGGGGAAAGCTGTAACCAAACTCCAGTGACGTCCGGTTATCCGAGCGCAGGTTATTCATCAGCCGCAGAGACAGCGTGCGGTCTTCTGCAAGCTTATACACGAAATTGTAGTTAGCATGCCCCAGATAGGCCTCAATATCCTCATTGTCGTTGTCACTGCCCTCCGGAATCCGGTACCAGGGCTCCGCCACAAACAGCCAGCGCCCATGGGTAAAGGTGGCGCTTGCCATAATCCGGTTCCAGCTCCGTGAGCGAGGCTCCGACTGCCCGTTGGACTGGTGATTAATGCCAAGCTTCAGGCCACTGAGTGTGACCGGCCCCAGGTCCCAGTTAGTCAGGTGACGCAAAAATACTTCCGGCTCGTAGTTAGTCTCCCGAAAAGGCGCAGACTCATCCTGGTTGTAAACCTGCCAGAAGGAGCGCTGGGTATAACCAAACCAGAGCGTTGTGCGCTCATCCAGCCAGCCTGTCAGCAACGGCACCTTGAAACTGATCTGATACTTGGCTTCTTCTTTTTCCAGTCCGTAGTCATAATCTGTAGTACCCAGCCGGGGGCTGGAAGGGGTGGCGTTCGGGTCATTCGCCCGGGTAAACGGCAGGATGTACGTAGGGCGATGGCTGATAAAACTACCAGAAAACGAAAACAGCGCCTTTTCGGCGGTTGCATACCGTTTCACAGTGGTTTTCATCACATCCTTATCCGAACTCTCATCTTCGGACGCATCCGCTGTGGGTTCCGGTTCAGGAGCCAGAGCCTCCGCCGCACCTTCTGCGGCTTTCACCTCATCTCCGGATGCATTGTCCTGAGCCGTTTTCGGGTTGTTGAAAGCATCATAACAGGCAAGGCGCTGCACACCGTCAGCAATCAGTGCACAGTCTTCCAGAGACTCGAGCTGCTGGTGTTCCGTGGATATTGCTTCCTGTGCAATGGCCATTGTCGGCCACAACAGTGAAACCAGTGCAACGCGGGGAAAGAAAAAACCTGCGTAAGTACGTTTTTCCATCTCTGGATCTCTTTATCCTGTGGTGAGGCTGAGCCAAGTACTGGTAATGCCATAAACCCATACACTGACCAGTGTAATGGCCAGTAACGAAAAGGTTATTTTGTGTCGGAGACTGTTGGTCGCGCTGGCAGCAACGACCCACCGCAGGTACATGAGGCCAATAAAGCTCAGGAACACCAGCAGGCTTGCAAACGCAGGTATCAGTAACCACGCCGGATTGATACTATTGCCTGTATCCGCCCGGCTCGAGAACCAGCCCATTGAAACCAGCAGCACGGCCAGAGCGCTGAACTCCGTAATCAGGAGAACTTTGCGCAGTGGGTGCGGTGAGGGTTTTTCGGGGTTATTCATGAATAGAATCCTGCACGTTCTGGAGTGAGCAACGCTATGATAACCGGAAGGTTTACGAGAGTCTTCATACTTACGAAATAGCAATAAAATGGTGGAAATCAATTTATGATTTTGTTGTCCGGTTTTTTTGCCGGGGATCTGTCGCTATAATGCGGCGATTAATGATTATAACGCTCATATGCGAGGTGCATTGTGAATATGAAGAGAGTCCTGGCTGTTGTATTGCTCGGCTTTGGTATTGGTGCCAGTGCCGTTATGGCAAACGTTAACGATGAAATCCGGGCACGTATCCAGCCGGTTGGCGAAGTGTGCGTGCAGGGTGAAGACTGCGGTGATGCTGCCGCCGCGGCATCCGAAACAGCCAGCTCCGATAGCGGTTCCAGCGCCAGGTCCGGCAGTGAGGTTTACGATGCTGTGTGCACGGCCTGCCATACCACAGGTGCTGCTGGCGCACCGGTAATCGGCAACGCCGATGACTGGGCTCCTCGCGTTGACCAGGGCATGGAAACCCTGATGGACCATGCCATCAATGGCTTTAATGCCATGCCGGCAAAAGGTGGGTGTGCCACTTGCCCGGATGAAGAGATTGAGGCTGCTGTTGAGCATATAGTGGCCGAGAGCAAGTAACGTCCGAAAGAGCACACCACACAGACCCCGCCCTATGCGGGGTCTGCTGTTTACAGGCCCAGGTCACCCAGCAGGGCGCTAAGGGTTGCCTTGCCTTTTTTGTGGTTGGCTTCGGCGTCCAGGTCTCCGGTGCCCTCCCAGCGAAGGTCATCTTCCGGCAGTTCATCCAGGAACCGGCTGGGAATGGTTTCAATTTTTTCCCCATACTGTCTGCGCTGGGCAGCGTAGGTCAGGGTGAGGGTTTCTTTGGCGCGGGTAATGCCCACGTACATCAGGCGCCGTTCCTCTTCGATATTGCCTTCTTCAATGCTGGACCTGTGCGGCAGGATTTCTTCTTCAAGCCCCAGTATGAACACATGGGGAAACTCAAGCCCCTTGGAAGCATGAAGCGTCAGCAGTTGCACCTTATCGCTGTCGTCTTCCTCTTCGCGCTGCTCCATCATATCGCGCAGGATCAGCTTGGTAATGGCATCTTCAATGCCCAGCTCGTCTGCAGTACCCTTGCCATCGTCCAGCATCCGCTGGATTGATTCCACCAGGTACCAGATATTTTGCATGCGCCGTTCCGCCTGCTTGGGTGTGCCCGAGTTCTGGTGCAGCCATTCATCGTATTCAATATCGGTAAATAATTGCTTGATAACCGGAATCGGGTCCTCACTGTGCACTCGCTCGCAGGTATTATCGACCCAGTGGGCAAAGCGCCGCAGTCGGCCAAGCCCCTTCTCGGTAACATGGGTTTCGGCGCCCATATCACTCAGCGCCCGGAACAGGCTGACATTACGGGCACGGGCGTAATGGCTGAGCTGCTCAAGCGTGCGTGGGCCGATTTCCCGTCGTGGCACATTAACGACCCGCATAAAAGCGGCATCGTCATCAGGGTTGATCAGCAGGCGCAGATAAGACATGGCGTCCTTGATTTCGTTTTTCGAGAAAAAGGACTGGCCGCCGGAAATATGATAAGGAATCTGATAACCCTGTAGCTTCATCTCCAGCAGACGCGCCTGGTGGTTACCCCGGTACAGCACAGCAAAGTCCCGGAAGGCCAGGCCTTTCTTCAGCTTCAGGTCGAGAATTTCGGTAGCGACCCGTTCCGTTTCCGCGTCTTCGTTGCGGCACCGCACAATGCGGATTTCATCGCCAATGGTATGGTCGCTCCAGAGTGCCTTTTCAAAGACGTGGGGGTTATTGGCGATCACAGTATTGGCACTGCGCAGAATGCGTGATGTCGACCGGTAGTTCTGTTCCAGCTTTACAATTTTCAGGCTGGGAAAGTCTTCTTTCAGCTGTGCCAGATTTTCCGGGCGAGCGCCCCGCCAGGCGTATATCGACTGATCATCATCGCCGACAACGGTAAATGCCGCGCGCTCGGCCACCAGCATGCGTACCAGCTCGTACTGGCAGATGTTGGTGTCCTGGTATTCATCCACCAGCATGTAGCGGATTTTCCGCCGCCATTTAGTCAGGACCTCCGGGTTGGACCGGAATAACAGCACCGGCAGCAGAATCAGGTCGTCAAAATCGACAGCGTTATAGGCCTTCAGGTATTCACTGTAGTGCTTGTAGATAATCGCAATACGCTGTTCCCGCTCATCTGCGGCTTTGCTGTAGGCCTCAGCCGGCCCGCGCATGGCGTTTTTCCATGATGAAATGGTCATCTGGACATCATTGAGCTCATCGCCGGCATCGGCGCTGGCTCCCTGAAGCATCAGATCTCGTATCAGGGCCTTGGCATCCTCGGCATCAAAAATCGAAAAACCGGGGTGATAACCCAGATGGGCGTGCTCCTCGCGGATCATGTTCAGTCCGAGGTTGTGGAAAGTCGAGACAATCAGCCCGCGGGTCAGCTTACGGTCAACAATTTTGCCAACCCGCTCTTTCATTTCACGGGCGGCCTTGTTGGTGAAGGTAACGGCTGCAATGTGGCGCCCCGGAATGCCCTGATGTTCAATCAGATAGGCAATTTTTCGGGTAATTACGCTGGTTTTACCACTGCCAGCACCGGCCAGTACAAGCAGAGGCCCACCGGTATAGCGCACAGCTTCATTTTGACGCGGATTAAGTTTATTCACGGATACACTGCCAGAATGGATTGAAACGAGACGGTCCCGGTAAGCCCATAGTCTACACCAGCCGGGCTGCGAACAGTCTGCCAGTGTGCCACCTTTTTGGTCGCACAGCCTGCCCGCCACACAACAGGCCTCTTGCCTGCAACTCCCTGCCGCTGTACCTTTGCAGCTTTATCCGTAACGCATCAGACAGAGGTTGCATGAACAGTATCTTCAGACGCATTGCCGATGAGCTCGGTATTCGTGAGCAACAGGTTAATGCCACCGTCGCCCTGCTGGACGAAGGCTCCACCGTTCCCTTTATTGCTCGTTACCGTAAAGAAGTAACCGGCTCTCTGGACGACAGCCAGTTGCGTACTCTGGAAGAGCGTCTGCGGTATCTGCGGGAACTTGAGGATCGTCGTACCACTATTCTCAACACAATTGCGGAGCAGGGCAAGCTGACCGATGAACTGCAGCAAAGCATTCAGCAGGCCGATACCAAGAACCGTCTGGAAGATCTGTACCTGCCTTACAAGCCCAAGCGTCGTACCAAGGGCCAGATTGCCCGGGAGGCTGGCCTTGAGCCACTGGCTGATGCGTTGTTTGAGGATCCAGATCTGGTACCGGAGGCCACCGCCGAAGGCTACGTTAACGCGGAGGCGGGCATTGCCGATACCAAAGCCGCTCTGGATGGTGCCCGTTATATCCTGATGGAACGTTTTGCCGAGGATGCAGAATTGCTGGGTGAGCTGCGGGACTTTATCTGGCAGCAGGGCCAGTTAAAAGTCACGGTGATTGAAGGGAAGGAGAACGAAGGTGCCAAGTTCCGGGATTACTTTGATCACACAGAGCCGCTGAAAAAAGTCCCGTCGCATCGTGCGCTGGCCATACTGCGCGGCCGCAATGAGGGCATTCTGTCCTATGCGCTGGTTGTGGGCGATGCTGACAGCGATCGTCGCCAGCCGCATCCGGCAGAGCAGCGTATTGCTGCCCGCTTCAACATACGTGATAACGGTCGCGCCGCTGACAAATGGCTGTCAGAAGTGGTGCGCTGGACCTGGCGGGTAAAACTGTCCACACAGATTGAAACCGATCTGATGGCCCAGGTACGGGAAGCCGCGGAAGCCGAAGCTATCAACGTGTTTGCAGCCAACCTGAAAGACCTGCTGTTACTGGCGCCCGCCGGTCCCCGGCCGACGCTCGGGCTCGATCCCGGGCTGCGCACCGGCGTTAAAGTGGCTGTTATTGACGGGACCGGTCAGGTAGCCGGGCATGGTGCCATTTACCCTCACGCCCCCAGGAATCAGTGGGACAGCTCCATTGAACAACTGGCTGCCTGGTGTCGAGAGCATCGTATTGAGCTGGTAGCTATAGGCAATGGCACCGCCTCCAGAGAAACAGAAAAACTGGTTGCCGACCTCTGCAAACGTTATCCCGAGCTTAAACTGGCGCGGATTGTGGTCAGTGAGTCGGGGGCTTCCATTTATTCCGCTTCAGAGTATGCCTCCAGGGAGTTGCCCGATCTGGATGTAACGATTCGGGGGGCTGTTTCCATTGCCCGCCGCCTGCAGGATCCGCTGGCGGAACTGGTGAAAATTGAGCCTAAATCCATAGGGGTTGGCCAGTACCAGCACGATGTTTCACAGGTGCAGCTGTCTCGCAGCCTGGATGCGGTCGTGGAAGACTGTGTGAACGGTGTTGGTGTTGATCTGAATACCGCATCTGCACCGCTTTTATCGAGGGTGTCGGGTCTGAATCAGACCATTGCCCGGAATATCATCGAGTACCGTAACCAGAATGGCATGTTCAGCAGTCGTAAGCAGCTGCTGAGCGTAGCCCGGTTAGGTAAGCGGACGTTTGAGCAATCGGCCGGGTTTTTGCGGATAGCCAGTGGTGAGAATGCGCTGGACCGCTCATCGGTGCATCCGGAGGCTTATGGTATAGTGGAGGCCATTGCGGTAAAGAATAACCGCCGGGTCGATGATATTATTGGCGATGCGGCGTTTTTGCGTGGCCTCAACCCAAAAGACTATGTAACCGATCAGTTTGGTGTACCAACCATCCGGGATATCCTCTCTGAGCTTGAAAAGCCAGGCCGGGACCCGCGGCCGGAATTCCGTTTTGCGAGCTTTGAAGAAGGCATTGAAACGCTCAATGACCTTGAGCCGGGTATGGTTCTGGAAGGGTCGGTGACCAACGTGACGAACTTTGGTGCCTTTGTTGATATTGGCGTGCATCAGGACGGACTGGTGCACATATCTGCGCTTTCCAATACGTTCGTCAAGGATCCCCGGGAAGTGGTCAAGGCGGGCGATATCGTCAAGGTTAAAGTCATGAGTGTGGACGTTCCCCGTAAGCGGATTGCGCTGTCCATGCGTATGGACGATCAGCCGGGTGAGAAGGCCGGCTCCACGCGGCCAGGCTCAGGCCAGGCGGGGAGTAAGGCTAAAGCCGGTCCAACGCCTAGGGCCCGGAAAAAAGAGACAGGCCAGGGAGCCATGGCCGGTGCCCTGGCTCAGGCTCTGGCGTCGGCACAAAAGGGTAAACGTTAAACCGTTTCAACTATATCCACCAGCCGGCACAGGCCGATAAGGCAAAGCCGGTTGCAGCAGGAGTCAATCATGGCCGAGTCCCGGCATTCTGTATTTCGCCAGTTCGCTGCCAGCGACTGGGGCGGGTTTCTGAAAGGTGTAGAGAAGGAAGGGTTGCGCGTTGATAGCAACGGGTTTATTGCCCATACGCCCCATCCGGAAGCATTGGGTTCTGCGCTGACACACCCAACCATAACCACGGATTATTCCGAGGCCTTGCTGGAGCTGATTACACCTGTGTGTAGCAGTACCTCGGAAATGCTTGAATCCCTGCGCAATACCCACAAGTTTGTTCAAAAGCACCTGGGTGACGAGGTTTTCTGGCCAGCCAGCATGCCCTGTGAGCTGAACGGAGATGCCAGTATTCCAATCGCCGAATATGGAACCTCCAACTCCGGGCGAATGAAGTATGTCTACCGGCAGGGGCTGGCGGTGCGCTACGGACGCATGATGCAAAGTATTGCGGGCACCCATTACAACCTGTCTTTACCGGACAGCTTCTGGGAGAAGTGGCAAGCCGTGCTTGGCGATAAGCAAAGCCTGCAAGACTTTAAATCAGATCAGTATTTCTGGCTGGTGCGTAACTTCCGGCGCCGGAGCTGGATGCTGATGTACCTGTTCGGTACGTCGCCGGCTCTGGACGCCAGTTTTGTTGAGGGTGTGCGTCACGACCTCAGCCGATTGGATGAGCGCACCTGGTTCGGAGAGCACGCCACCTCCCTGCGCATGGGCGATCTTGGTTACCATAATAACGCCCAGTCCTCGCTGAACATCTGTTTCAATAAGCTCAGCACCTACACCCAGACTCTGGACAGGGCCATTAACACCAACTGGCCCGCCTATGAAGCCCTGGGGACCCAGCGCGATGGTGAGTTTATCCAGATTAACACCAACGTACTGCAGATTGAGAATGAGTATTACAGCGCCGTTCGCCCCAAACGCACCGCTCAAAGCGGCGAGAAGCCGATCCACGCGCTTGAGTCCCGGGGTGTGGAATACGTGGAAGTGCGCTGCCTGGACCTGGATCCGTTTTCGCCGGTAGGTGTCAGTGAGGCCCAGGTGGATTTTCTTGACCTGTTTCTGCTCGACTGTCTGCTATCCGATGCACCGCACATAGACGATGACGAGTGTGAAAGGCTCGACGATAATTTCAAAGACACGGTTGCCAAAGGGCGCAATCCGGAGTTGGAAATCTGGCAGGCCGGTAAGCGCACCGTCATTGGTGATGCAGCAACGGCATTGCTCGATCAGCTGGAGCCTTTGGCGGATTTGCTGGACAGCTGGACGGGAAGTGATGCCTACCGGCAGGCGCTTTCAGCCCAACAGGCGGTTCTGAGCGGCGACCGTCTGGTACCCTCGGCGCGGGTACTGGAGTCTATGCAGGCTTCCGGCCTTGGCCACCGTGACTGGACCATGAAAATGGCCATCAGGCACCAGAACACACTTCGCGAGGAAGGCATGGACGCCAGTGTTGAGGCCGCATTGGTCGCTGCCAGCAAGGAGTCCCTGGCAGAGCAAAAACGCATCGAAGCCGCGGACACGCTCCCGTTCAGTGAGTTTCTTGAGCAGTATCTGCGCTCCTGACGGAGCATGCATAGCCGGGTCTGCGGTATAGGTACCGGTACAGTGTGCTCAGGCTGGAACGACTCCAGCCTGAGCGTTTTTATTTTTGCACAACAAACTCTGTAAACAGCACCCCAGTAACAGCCTCGCCAGTCTGCTGCTCATCCAGTACGTTGTTTAATCGCGACTTTGCTTCTTCCCGCAAAGCCTGCTGGCCCTCCATGGTGGTCAAGGCGTCAGTATCTGTCTGCTCACCGAACAACATGACAAGCTCATGGCGCAGCCTTGGCATATGAGTCTGCACAGCTTCACGAGTTGTGTTTTGAGAAGCTCTCAGGCTGACCGCTGCTTTAAGGTAGGCGAGCTTTCCGTCCGGTTTGCCGACGTGGGTTACAAAGGGCGGCTCCATGGCAATGTAATCCGTGATACCCGAAGGAGGCTCAGCGTTAGCTTCAGCGTCAGAAGGCTGCTCTGCCCAGGTAACAGGGAGCCATGAAAGCAGCAGCAAGAAGCTAAGGGAAATAATGCTTGATTGTAACGACATAAGGTTGCAGTAAGTCATACTTTAGGGTTTAGTGGCAAAATTGCCGGCTAGCCCGAGAATAGCAGTCCAGGAAGCGTATTTGTTAAAAATTGAGGAAACCCTGTGAACGGAAGAGCACTCTTTGCACTTGTTTTTGTTGTCTGCGCCGGCCTGCTGGGTGTCGCCTTCTATATGGAGTACGTGGTAGGACTGGAACCATGTCCCTTGTGCTGGCTACAAAGGTTCGGGTTTATGGGGGCGGGCCTTGTCAGCCTGGTAGCAGCCCTGCACGGGCCCGGGCAGACCGGAATGCGAGTGTACGGGTTACTGCTGGCACTCACCTCTGGGGCAGGGCTGGGGATGGCCGGGCGACAGCTGTGGCTGCAAAGCCTGCCGGCTGATCAGGTGCCCGCATGCGGCCCGTCTGTTGATTATATGCTGGAGGTGTTTCCGCTGAGCGAAGTGCTGATGACGGCTCTCAAAGGCACCGGGGACTGTGCTGCTGTCGTCTGGCGCTTCCTGGGTCTGAGTATTCCGGGCTGGAGTGCCGTTTTCTTTGCGCTTCTCATTGTGCTCGGGGTACTGACGCTTTTCGGACTGGGTAGTAATAAAAAGCCCCAGCCATAGGCTGGCAGGGGCTTTGCGGGGTTATTCGGCGGCGGCGTCGTCGCCGGCACCCGGGTTGATAGCGAGTAGTTCCACATCAAAAATCAGGGTTTCGTTGGGACCGATTGCGCGGTTGCCTCCCGGGCCATAGGCAAGATCCGACGGGATATACAGCTTGTAGCGGGCACCCTCACTCATCAGCTGAAGCCCTTCAGTCCACCCGGGGATAACCTGGTTCAGGCCGAACGTTACCGGCTCTCCGCGTTCGCGGGAGCTATCGAAAACTTCGCCAGACAACAGTTCGCCGGTGTAATGCACTTCTACTGTGTCCGTGGCAGCTGGCTGTTCACCTGAGCCTTCCTGCAGAACTTCGTACTGCAGGCCAGACTCTGTCGTCTGCACCCCATCGCGCTCGGCGTTCTCGGACAGAAAGGCTTCGCCGGCTTCCTGGTTCTTTTGTGCCAGTTCTTCCATTTCTTTGCCCTGCTTCTGCTGGAGCGTCTTCTGGTACTCCATCAGGGCCTGCTGGATTTCTTCGCGACTCATGCGCGTGGTGTCCTCGTCACCTGCATGGCCATGCTGGATACCTTGCAGAAACTGGTCCATTTGCAAGTCCGGGAGATCGTTACCCATCCGCTCACCCAGCACCAGGCCCATGCCGTAGCTGACTTTCTGGTCAGTGGAGTCCAGTGCCGGATCCGTCGGTGTCTCGGGTGGGGTAGAGCAGCCAGCAACCAGACCGGTTACCGCCAATGCAAGCAGCGTTTTTTTCATATCATCATCCTTAGGGTTAGTACCAAGTGAGTCTCAACCCACGCATTGTATTTATCTGAGGAGGAAAAGGTAACGGGTTCCGGGATCAGATGCCACTGAACATCTGTTAAGGCGCTGATAACAACGTGATGTGCGTGCCACAACTGTAGATAAGGTCTCAGCTTCCATTACGCCCGGTGCCCGGGCTCAGCGAAAAGGGCGCACTGTAAGGGGATTGCCAGTCAGTGTCCGACCCCGGATTAGCTGTAGCCGGCAAGTTACTGTCGGTCCGCTCTATGGCCAGGGCGTTCCAGGGACCTTGTTCTGGCGGTTGGTCGGCATAATGCCAGTTGCCATCCGTATCCTGCCATTTGAAAACAATATCCGGGCCATCTGTGGGAACCGGGGAAGGTACAAGTCCCTCAAACGCAGGAATCTCGGCTTCTGTGTCCTCTGCAACCGGTTCAGAGGTTGGCTCCGGTTCATTGAGGCCAAAAAATATCAACAATAAAAGCAGGCCGAGTGCCGGGAATGAGATCCGAATGAGCCATTTCATAATCATGGCGACGCGTCTCTTTGCTTGAAGTCGCTAAGAATGGCGCCCAGTTGGTCAAGAAAGGGCTGGGCATGTGCAGTGGTACCCTGTTCAGGGGCGGCTGCGGCAAGATTGGTATGAATCAGCTCATCCTCTGTATGTATAGTGTGCTTTTCCGGGTTCTGGTCCGGTATTGTTTGCCAGGCCAGCGCCAGCTCGATTTTCTCGGCTTCTAATTCCAGCTCTGCCAGAGTTAAACGCAGAGCGCTGTACGGAGCTTGTGCCTTGGGCAATGACTGGCGGGCGGCCCGCAGGCAGCCGGTTACACGGCCGCGCCACTCTGTTACCTTAGTGCTCTCGGATCCAGTATAAACTCTGTTATTGAGTGCAAGCCAGCCCGCGCACAAAATCCGTGTTACGCTCCAGCCTTCATTTTGCAGAGCCAGAGACGCTTCCTGCACAGACGGAAGCCGCCAGAACTCCAGCGCAAACCGCCAGAGCGGGTTGTCAGCTTCCAGATCACCCGGTAACTCCATAGCAGAGGTGACGGGTAACGTCGGGCTGGCTTGCAGGTTACCTGGCATGAGTATGAAACGGTCCCTGAAAATTTTAAACTGATTATATTAAAACATGTTAACGATAACAGATCTCAGTCTACAACGGGGCGGCGACTGGTTACTAGACGCCGTCAATCTGACCGTGCAGCCTGGTCAGCGAATGGCCATCGTCGGCGCCAACGGTGCAGGTAAGTCGAGCCTGTTCCAGCTGCTTCTTGGGCAGCTGTCGCCAGAGCAGGGCAGTGTGTCACTTCCCGGAGGCTGTCGCATTGCCCATATGGCCCAGGAGGTCAGGGCGACAGAGCAAAGTGCACGGGATTTTGTCCTTGATGGTGACACCGACCTGCGCCGGCTTGAACAGGAGCTTGTGCAGGCAGAAGCCCGGGGCGACGATAATGCGGTAGCGCACATACACGGCGAGCTGGATGTGCATGAAGCCTGGTCGGCAGCAAGGCGTGCAGAGTCACTGCTGCGGGGTCTCGGGTTTCAGGACGGGGACGCAGACCGGCCTGTGTCTGCATTTTCCGGTGGCTGGCGTATCCGGCTGAACCTGGCGCAGGCGCTGATGCGGCCGTCAGATCTGCTGTTACTTGATGAGCCGACCAACCACCTGGACCTTGATGCCTGTCTGTGGCTTGAAAACTGGTTGCGACGTTATGAAGGTACGCTGCTTTTTATCTCCCACGACCGGGATTTTATGGACCGGGTGGCCACGCATGTGGTGCATTTTGATCGGTGCAAACTGGACCTGTATACGGGCAATTACTCTGCCTTTGAAGTTCAGCGCAGCGAGCGCCTCGCTCAGCAGCAGGCCGGCTTCGAACGACAGCAGGCACGAATAGCGGAAATACAGCGGTTCATTGACCGCTTCAAAGCCAAGGCAACCAAGGCCCGTCAGGCTCAGAGCCGGGTGAAGTCCCTGGAGCGAATGGAAAAGATTGCGCCGGCCCATATAGATTCGCCCTTCAGTTTCGAGTTTCCAGTGGCTGACAAAGTATCTAACCCATTGCTGTCTATTCGCCATGGTCAGGCCGGGCATGGCGAGCAGGTTATTCTCAACAATATTAATCTGACTCTGTTGCCGGGCAGTCGTATCGGTCTGCTGGGGCCAAACGGCGCAGGCAAGTCCACGCTGATGGATGCCTTGCTGGGAGACGGGGAGTCGGGCGCCGCAAGCACGCTGATATCAGGTGAACGTGTGTGTGGTGAGCATCTGGCCATAGGCTACTTTGCGCAACACCAGCTGGAGTCCCTGGATCTGGATGCCAGTCCGTTTCTGCACCTGCAGCGGTTATCTCCTACCGCATCCGAGCAAAGTATTCGTAATTTTCTGGGTGGTTTCGATTTCCGCGGTGATGATGCCCTGGGCCGGATACGCTCGTTTTCCGGTGGCGAGAAAGCCCGTGTCGCCCTGGCCGTTATTGCCTGGCAAAGGCCCAACCTGTTACTTCTGGATGAGCCAACCAACCACCTTGACCTGGAAATGCGTCAGGCTCTGACCATGGCGCTGCAGAATTTTGAAGGGGCGATTGTGGTGGTGTCCCACGACCGGCATTTGTTGCGAAATACGGTCGATGAGTTCTGGCTGGTGAATGATGGCAGTGTGACTGAATATCAGGGTGATCTTGAAGACTATGAACGCTGGCTGGCGGATCGCCGTAAAGATGAAACCGAAGCGCCCAGGCGCCAGACGGCGGATGCCCGGACAACCCCTGATTCTGCATCAAAGTCGCCGGCAGATACCAGCGTCGGAGAAAGCGCCGACGACCGGAAGGCCCGCAAGCGGGCTGAGGCTGCGCTCCGGAAAAAACTGAGCCCATACCGCAAGCGCCAGGCCCTGCTGGAGAAACAAATGGAGTCCCTGAATGAGACCCTGAGTAGCCTGGAATCTGAACTCTCGGTCCCCGAACTGTACGAAGACGGACAAAAGGATCGCCTGAAAGAGCTACTGAGCAAACAGTCTTCTGCTAACGCCGAACTTGAAGACGTTGAGACCGAGTGGCTTGAAGTCAGTGAAGCGGTAGAAGTGATGGAAGAGGAGCTGACGGGGTAGAGCGAATCCCGTCAGCCTCCGGCCAGTTCCAGCACAAAATTCTGTTTGGCGAGATAGTCCTGCTCGTTCATCAGGTCGGCAAGCGTGAGTGGGCGCTTGTCAAACCAGCCTTCCGGAAACGTCACCAGCAGATTATTCTCTCCCGCCTGCAGAGTGAAATCCGGAGGTGGCTCCAGGTTGCGGGAGTGCTGGATCAGCACGGCCAGGCGGAGCAGAATGCATAGATACCTAAGACGCTTTGAATCGCCCGGGTAGATGCCTTCAAAAATAGAGGCACTGAATTTGCGCCTGTGTCCCCGTACCAGTATGGCCAGCTCGCGCTGCGCCTGCTGCGTGAAACCCGGCAAGTCGGAATAGCGCAGCAGGTAAGCTCCGTGTTTATGGTATTGGCTGTGGGAGATGGTAAGACCTATTTCATGGAGCCGGCTGGCCCAGCGCAAAGCTTCTTCGTTGCCCGGAGTATCCAGCCCCCAGACGGGGGCAACCTGTTGCCACGCTGCCACAGCTGTGGCCTCAACGGCCGCTCCCTGTTTCTTGTCTGTATGGTACCTTTCCTGTAGTGCCGAGATGCTGCGCTCCCGGACATCTTCGTGCTGGATACGTCCGGCAATGCCATACAATAACCCTTCCCTGAGCGCACCGTCGGTAAAGGACATTTCCTGAATTTTCAGCAACCGGAATGCCCCCATCAGAATGGCAAACCCGGCCGGGAAAATAGTCCGGCGCTCGGGCCGCAGTCCGAGCTCGCCCAGCTTCTCAACATTGCCCATAGCCACCAGCCGGCGACGCAGCTCATCCATGCTGCTGCGGGTAATGGTACCGTCTGTGATCTGCAAAGTGGCCAGCACATTGCTGATGGCCTTGATTGAGCCGGAAGCGCCGACAGAACTTTGCCAGCCCAGTGAACGGAAACGCTTACGGATGCTCAGCAGCTCCTGCTCGGCATGGGTGATCGCTTTATCCAGCTGTTTGCGGGTAATCCGGCCATCGGCAAAATAGCGGTTACGGAAAGACACACACCCCATGTGCAGACTCTCCAGCTCCAGGGGCTCAAAGCGTTCGCCAATGATCAGCTCGGTACTGCCACCACCAATATCGATCACCAGCCGTTGACCGGAATCATCAGAAAGCGTGTGAGAAACCCCCAGATAGATAACCCGGGCTTCTTCACGACCGGCAATAATTTCCACCGGGTAGCCCAGAACCTCCGCAGCTCTTGCCATGAATTCATTGGCGTTGCGCGCCATCCTGAGGGCATTGGTGCCTACAATCTGGACGCCTTCGGCCGGGGTTCCGTTGAGTCGCTGGGCAAACCGTCGCAGGCAATCCAGGCCCCTTTGCTGAGCCTCCTCAGTCAGACAGTTGTCTGAGTCCAGGCCGTCTCCAAGCTGTACTTTTTCGCCCATACGCTCCATGGTACGTATTTCCCCGTGCACCAGCTGGGCTACAACCATGTGGAAACTGTTCGAGCCCATATCTATGGCGGCTAACGTACTCGGGGCAGCGGCCTGATTCTGGGGAGATAAAGTGGCGGTCACAGTGTCTGGAATCCTGTCGTCAAAACGTGAGGCTACTATAAGCCAAAACCCGGGGGTATGTCAGTCGGCTCCGGGAAGCTACACTCACGGAACGCGATCCGAATTGATCCGGGTCAGAAGAAGCGTGTTTCAAGCTGGTGGATCTACTGCTTCACATACGTAGGATTAATCGCGTAAAGTAGCAGTATCAATCAACAGCACGTTCAGGCAGGTACCGGTTTTGCCGAAGGCCTGTTGTGGTGCATGAATCAGGAAAATGAAATGAGCGCAAATATCGTAAAAGTAACCGATGCATCCTTCGAGCAGGATGTACTGCAGTCTGACATCCCCGTACTGGTTGATTACTGGGCAGAATGGTGCGGGCCGTGCAAGATGATTGCGCCTGTGCTCGAAGAAATTGCCGACGAATACGAAGGCAAACTGAAAATCTGCAAGCTCAACATCGACGAAAACGAACAGACACCGCCCAAATTCAACATTCGTGGTATCCCGACACTGATGCTGTTCAAAAACGGCAACGTGGACGCGACCAAAGTGGGCGCACTGTCCAAGTCCCAGCTCGCGGCATTTCTGGACAGCAACCTCTGATTGCATCCTGATTGCCTGAAAAAGAACCGCCCCTGAGCCTTGCTCCCGGGCGGTTTTTTTGTAATCAGACCTCGCCCTGAGACACACAATGGACGACATTTCCCATAAGGCAGTGGCCACAGAAACCTGCAGACATGTCTGTGCACTGTTACTGGCCGGCGGCGCCGGAACCCGCATGCATGGCCAGGACAAAGGCCTCATGCACTGGCGCAACCGTCCCATGGCACACTGGGTAGCCGAAGCCCTGAGCGTCGTGGCCACCCCATTACTGATCAGTGCCAACCGATCCCTGGAAGACTACCGCCGCCTGGGCGATGTGCTCCAGGACGCCCCCGAATTCAAAGGCCAGGGCCCTCTTGCCGGATTACTCCCGGGCATGACCGAAGCCAGAAAACGCGGCTACGACGCCTTACTCGTATGTCCCTGCGACACCCCCGGCATACAACCAGACGTCTTCCAGCGCCTGCTGAACGCCTGGCACGAACAGCCTGAACGCCCCGTCATCGCCCAATGCGAGGGAAAATCCCACCCGCTGCACGGTATATACCCGGTATCACTGATTAACCTGCTGGAAACCCAGCTACGAGACGATAACCGAAGAGTCATGGTGTTCGCCGAAAGCGCAGGCGCGAGAATCCTGGACTGCCCGGAGGCTGAAGAAGCCTTCAAAAACAGAAACCGACCAGAAGATCTGATGAGTTAAAATACTAACTAGCTACAAAAAATTGGCACAAACCAGGGCTTAGGCGGGGGATTACCTTCCCGAAAATGTGCGGAGCCATGGATGGCGAAGCCAAGCGTACAAGGACGTATTAACAGCGTTTTTCGGGAAGGTAATCCCCCGCCTGAGTCCGGCCTGCATAGTGCCAGAGAGGCTGATTACGTATTCCAGGCCTCCCCCCGGGCAACATCCGAAGCCTTCTGCTCCACCCAATGCTCGCCGCTTTCAGAAAGCTCCTTCTTCCAGAAAGGTGCCGACGTCTTCAGCGCATCCATAATAAACTCACAGGCCGAAAACGCATCAGCACGATGGGCACTGCAAACCCCCACAAATACAATCTGCTCCTGCAACAGCAGCTCACCAACCCGGTGAATTACCCGCGCCTTACGCACATCCCAGCGCCGTGAAGCCTCTTCAATCAGCCCGGCAATCATCTGCTCGGTCATCCCCGGGTAATGCTCCAGAAACAACCCGGACACACCCTGAGTGTCACCACTGTCCCGCACCAGGCCGGTAAACGTTGCGATTGCCCCGGTACCGGCGCCGCTGTCACGCAGAGCGGCATATTCGGCAGCGGCATCAAAATCCTCTGTCTGCACACTGATCATTTCTAGCCTCCGGTTACCGGTGGGAAAAAGGCCACCTCATCACCGGCCTTTACCGGTGAGCCAGGTTTTGCCATGGCCTGATTGATGGCAATCATTACCGGCTGACCACCCTGCAACTGGGCCCAGGGGCCACCCCGGCTGGCCAGAGCTGCAAGCAGATCACCAGCAGTCTGCTCCCCGTCGGCCGGTAGAGTCAGCTGCTCGGTGCCCAGCTCCTCCCGGAGGCGGGCAAAAAAACGAACGGTCAGAGTCTGTTCAGTCATATCAGGTCAATAACTCAGTGAATGGATAGTAGGTCAACAGGTCGCCTTCAGTAACGGTAACATGCTCCGGGACGACCGCCAGCCCTCCGGCCCAGCAGGCAGAACTCAGCATGCCGGAACTCTGGTTGGAATAGGACGTAACCAGGGTTTTACCATCAACCAACTCCGTACGGGCGCGGACAAACTCCCTGCGCACTGAAGGCGATGTGACCGCAAATCCCGCCGGCACCTGCTGGCCCACGGGGTGAACCTGCAAACGTCCCTGGCAGGTGCGAATATAGGGCATACCGACAACCAGGAAGGTCACCAGCACGGCTGCAGGGTTTCCGGGCAGGCCCAGGACAGGCGTGCCATTGATGGCTCCGAATGCCAGGGGTTTGCCGGGTTTGATGGCCATGCGCCAGAGCGACAGTTCGCCGGACTCCTCAAGGACGGCCCGGACGTGGTCTTCCTCGCCTACAGAAACACCGCCGCTGGTGATGATCAGGTCAGCCTGCGCGGCCGCCTTTTCCAGGGTTTCCCGGGTAACCGAGCGGGTGTCCTTCAAGGTCTCGCACAGAACCACCTCGCAGCCGGCTTCTGCCAGCAGACCCAGCAGGGTAAACCGGTTGGTGTTATAGATCTGTCCGGGGCCAAGAGGGGTGCCCGGTTCGACCAGTTCGTCGCCTGTTGAAAAGACGGCGACACGCATTTTCCGTGTAACTACAACATTGGCTACGCCCATGGACGCCAGAAGCCCCATCTCCTGCGAGCGTATTTTAGTACCTTTTGCCAGAGCCAGAGTGCCTTCAGCCAGGTCCTGGCCCTGTCGGCGTATGTTCTGATCGGCCTTTACATCGGTGTTAATCCTGATGCCCGTATCGGTGACCTCAACACGCTCCTGCATGATGACAGTATCGGCACCGGCCGGGATTTCGGAGCCGGTAAAGATACGAACCGCAGTGCCAGGCTCAAGCGGGCGGGGCGCGGCTCCGGCCGGTATGCGGTCGGACACAGGTAAGGATTGGCCTTCTGTGTAATCCTGAGCGCGCAGGGCATAGCCATCCACTGCGCTGTTATCGGCTGGCGGGACATCGGCCGGAACCTGGTAATCCTGGGCCAGAGTGCGCCCGAGGCACTCTGTTAGCGGTAGACTTTCACTTTCTGTTATCACCGGTGCCTGGGTCAGCAGGTGGGCGACTGCTTCTTCAACCGGTGTCAGATTGGCTGCCATGATCGTTCTCCGAATGCTGAATTAGCGCGCGGCGCGGGTGCCGATGGTCTGCTGAAGCCGTGCAGTATCGCGATCGGGTTTGCGGCTTACCAGAGCGGAGAAGTTGCAGGGACCGTGACGGCTATCCAGCTGAGTACTGAGGATACCGTTCCAGCCGGTCCGGCAGGCTCCCGTAGAACCTGGCAGGCAGAAAATGGCTGTGTGGTTTGCAAGCCCCCCGAAGGCTCTGGACTGAATGGTGGACGTGCCGATTTCCGAGGCCGAAAGACGGCGGAACTCCTCACCGAAACCTTCAATAAACTTGTCCAGAAGAGGCGCGACAGCTTCGGGGGTGCTGTCACGCTCGTGAAAGCCGGTGCCGCCGGTGATAATAACCACGTGAACATCCGGCTCGGCAATCCAGGACGACATAATGGCACGCACCAGATAAACGTCGTCTGGCAGCAGGCGCCTTGAAACCAGATTGTGCCCCGCCTCCAGTACGCTGTCTTCCAGGAACTGGCCAGAGGAGTCTTCATCCGGCCCGCGTGTATCGGAGATGGTCAAAAGGGCAATATTAAGGGGGTTGAGTTCGCTGGTGCGTTCACTGCTCATGAATAGCGCTCCGAAAATCACAGAGAAAGTTAGGTTACCAGTATCGCCATCGGAGCATATGAATGGAAGGGAGTAACCCTTCAGGAGGAGGAGCGGCTGCTTTAGGACAGGTTTTCCCTGAAAATATGCGCTAATTTGCCCCGGGGGCTTGACATTGGCCGGCAAGGTGACAGATTATCGCTCTTGCCCTGCGAACGGTTGTACCCACTCTACTGGCTTCTGTAATTATCCGGACTTTATCCGCACCGGTTGCTCCATCTGGCCAGCATCTGTTTTGACAAGATTTGAAAAACCACGTTCAGGGGCGCCCCTGTCAATCCAAGATTCGTTTACTTCCATTCCTGAAAATCTAATAACTTATGAACCTTACTGAACTCAAGCAGAACTCCGTGCCCGAATTGCTCGACATCGCAAAAGAGATGGGGCTCGATAACCTGGCGCGTTCGCGCAAACAGGATGTTATCTTCAGTATTCTGAAGAAGCATGCAAAAAGTGGCGAAGATATCTATGGCGATGGCGTACTGGAGATTCTGCAGGACGGCTTCGGCTTTCTGCGCTCCGCCGATGCGTCCTACCTCGCCGGGCCGGATGACATTTATGTCTCTCCCAGCCAGATTCGTCGCTTCAATCTGCGTACAGGTGACACAGTGGCCGGCAAGATACGTCCGCCGAAAGACGGTGAGCGTTACTTTGCCCTGCTGAAGGTTGCGGAGATTAATTTCGACAAGCCGGACAATGCCCGTAGCAAAATCCTGTTTGAGAACCTGACTCCCCTGTTCCCTGATGAGCGCATGAAGCTGGAAGCAGGGAACGGCAGTACCGAAGATCTTTCCTCCCGGGTCCTGGATCTGGTGGTACCTATCGGTAAGGGCCAGCGTGGTTTGATTGTATCACCACCCAAAGCGGGTAAGACGTTGCTCATGCAGAGCATTGCGCAATCGATCACCCGTAACAATCCGGAGTGCCATGTCATGGTGCTGCTGATTGATGAGCGTCCGGAAGAAGTCACTGAAATGCAGCGCACCGTGCGTGGCGAAGTGGTGGCCTCTACCTTTGACGAGCCACCGGCCCGTCACGTTCAGGTTGCCGAGATGGTCATCGAGAAAGCCAAGCGCCTGGTCGAGCACAAAAAAGACGTCATTATCCTGCTGGACTCCATTACCCGGCTGGCACGCGCCTACAACACGGTTATACCTTCATCAGGCAAGGTGCTGACCGGTGGTGTGGACGCCCATGCCCTGGAAAAGCCCAAGCGGTTCTTCGGTGCGGCCCGTAACGTCGAAGAAGGCGGAAGCCTGACGATTCTCGCGACCGCTCTGGTGAACACAGGTTCCAAAATGGACGAAGTGATCTATGAAGAGTTCAAGGGCACAGGCAACATGGAAGTGCATCTTGATCGCAAGATCGCCGAGAAGCGGGTGTATCCGGCCATTAATATCCGCAGTTCCGGTACCCGCCGTGAGGACCTGCTGATGAGTGAAGCGGATATCCAGCGTATCTGGATACTGCGTAAGCTGCTGCATTCCATGGACGACGATACGGCCGCTATCGAATTCCTGCTGGACAAGCTGAAAGACACCAAGACCAACGACGAGTTCTTCCAGTCAATGAAACGTCGTTAAGAGCCCACGTCCTGGCGCCTTCAGGATTTTGAGGAACCATGAAATACAGCGATTTGCGGGACTTCATTGACCAGTTGGAGAAACTGGGCGAGCTGAAGCGTATCTCGGTAGAGGTCGACCCTCATCTGGAAATGACCGAAATCTGCGACCGTACATTACGGGCAGGTGGTCCGGCGTTGTTGTTTGAAAACCCTAAAGGTTACGATATGCCGGTGCTGGCCAACCTGTTTGGTACAGCCAAACGGGTTGCGCTGGGTATGGGGCAGGACGACGTGACCGCGCTTCGGGAAATCGGCAAGTTGCTGGCCTTCCTGAAGGAGCCGGACCCGCCCAAGGGCTTCCGGGACGCCATCGAAAAACTGCCGCTGTTCCGGCAGGTGATGCGCATGAGCCCGAAGGTGCTCCGGTCCGCCCCATGCCAGGATGTGGTACTCGAAAAAGACCAGGTAGACCTGTATCAGATTCCGGTGCAGCATTGCTGGCCGGCAGACGCCGGGCCCCTGGTTACATGGCCGCTGGTGATTACCCGTGGCCCTCATAAAGAGCGCCAGAATCTGGGGATTTACCGGCAGCAGGTGATTGGTCGTAACCGTCTGATCATGCGCTGGCTGAGTCATCGTGGCGGGGCCCTGGACTTTCAGGAGTTCCAGGAAGCCAACCCGGGTAAACCCTACCCGGTGGCTGTGGCGCTGGGCGCCGATCCGGCCACCATACTGGGGGCAGTAACCCCGGTGCCGGATACATTATCCGAGTACGCTTTTGCAGGATTGCTGCGTGGCAGTCGTACCGAGCTGGTGCAGTGTGGCCTCAGCGACCTGCAGGTGCCGGCCAGTGCTGAGATTGTGCTGGAAGGGTTTATTTACCCAGACGATCATGCACCTGAGGGTCCGTTCGGAGACCATACCGGCTATTACAACGAAGTGGACGAGTTCCCGGTGTTCACCGTTGAGCGTATTACCCATCGTAAGAACCCCTTGTATCACAGCACCTACACCGGCAGGCCGCCGGATGAGCCGGCAATCCTGGGGCTGGCACTGAATGAGGTGTTCATTCCGATTCTGCAAAAACAGTTCCCGGAAATAACCGATTTTTACCTGCCTCCGGAAGGCTGTTCGTATCGCCTCGCCGTTGTCACCATGAAAAAACAGTACCCGGGTCACGCCAAGCGTGTGATGATGGGCGTGTGGTCATTTTTGCGCCAGTTCATGTACACCAAGTTTGTGATTGTGACGGACGACGATGTGAACGCACGTAACTGGGAAGATGTAATCTGGGCAATAACGACCCGGATGGACCCGGCCCGCGATACCACCCTGGTTGAGAACACGCCGATTGATTACCTGGACTTTGCATCCCCTGTTTCAAGTCTGGGTTCCAAGATGGGGATGGACGCCACCAACAAATGGCCCGGCGAAACCACCCGTGAGTGGGGCGAGCCTATTGTCATGACCGACGCTGTAAAAAAGCGGGTTGATGAGCTTTGGGACACTCTGGGTATTGAAACTTCACCTGCCCGCCCCGAGTGACAGAACCACCAGACAACTTTGGTCGGCGCCTGACTGCGGAAGTGTGTACAGCCGCAGCGCCTGACCTGTTTTAACCGGAGATAAGCGCCAGTATGGCCACAGGAAAGAGCCTCCCCCGAACCTTCCAGGCAAATGTTGTAGATGTTCGCTCTATCAATCACGATGTGTATCGGGTTGAGCTTCAGTTGCCAGAGCGGGATGACGTGTCCTTTTGTGCCGGTCAGTATCTGTCGGTTAATCTCCCGGGTGCGGAACCGTGTTATTTTTCTATTGCCAGCAGTCCCAAAGAGCAGCATCTGGAGCTGCATATCCAGACGTCACCTGCCTGGGGGTCGGCCCAGAAAGTCATTGACGCACTGACCTCTGGCGAATCTGTGACCCTGCAGCTGCCTCACGGCAAAGCCTGCATGTCCGGTGTCCCGGACAAGCCATTGTTGCTGATTGCTGCGGGTACCGGCTTTGCGCAGATGAAAAGTCTGGTGGAGTATCTGCGCAGCACCGAGTTTGCGCAGCCGGTAAAGCTGTTCTGGGGCGTGCGCCACCATGAGGATATGTACCTCCGGTCCATGGCCCGTCAGTGGGAACAGGACTGGGCAGGGTTTACATTCCAGCCGGTGGTTGGCGATGATGACGACAGTGAGTGGAGCGGACACCATGACCAGCTCGTGCGTGCGGTTCTGGCGTCGGGTGTGGACTGGGATAACGTGGAAGTGCACGCCAGTGGTTCGCCAACCATGGTGTATGCGCTAATGGATTCGCTGGTCGCCGCCGGGTTACCGCCAGAAGCCTTTTTCTCTGACGTTCTCGAGTACGCCCCCCGGGTCTGACGCGTTGCTGCATGTCCGGAATCAGCCCCGGGTAGAGGGGCTGGTTCAGGCTTTGGGCATAGGCAGTTGCGGCAGCCCATTGTCGGTTGCCAGTCCCTGCATCATCAGTCTGGCGCTTGTCTCTTCATCGCCCATGTGAGCGCACAGGCGGGACAGTTCAGCCAGAGCCTCCCGGCTTCGCCGCAGCTTCAGGCTGGCTTCAAAATATTCCCTGGCTTTGCCCCACAGTTGATTGCGCAGGCTCAGCCGGCCCAGAGCCAGCAAAAGCTCTGCATTGTTGGGGCGGTCTTTGAGCCACTGCTCTGCTGTCAGGAGCTGTTCGTCCGGCTCACGGCCTTCTATGCGCCCGTACAGGTTGACCAGGTGATCACTCCAGTGATTATGCAGTACTTTGCGCAGAAGCGTTTCGGTCTGGGCTTCGTCACCCAGGTCTGCAAGCAGGCGGGCATAGTTTTCGATCGTTGCCTCATCTTTACGTAAAAAGCCGGGCAGCTCATCCCAGAGGCGGGTAAGTGGCTCCAGAGTTGTATTCGGGTTGTCATTCTGGTCACGCCGGATATCTTCTGCCGCCTTTTCCAGAAGGTTGTGCCACACCAGGCGCTGAAGTTCATGAAGCTCGGTTTCCGGGAGTACATGGCGTTTGCGGAGCTCGGGCAACAGTCGCGCCAGTTCGCGCCAGTCTTCAAGGCGAAGGTAGGTGTTTTTCAGCAGCCTGAGCACAAATGGGTGTCGTGGTGATTGCTTGCGCAGGCGCACCAGTGTTGCCAGCGCCTGCTCCAGACGATTGCCTGCAAGCTGGAGCTGGGCCTGGGTGAGGCCTACGGCCATGTCTGATCCGGGCGTGCTTTCAAATGCCTGTCGCAGCAGTTCGTCCACGGCGTCATGGTCACCACACTCAAAAGCGGCCTGAGCGGCCGCGAGATAATTGATCAGGGGCGTATCCGCATGGCTGGCTGAGGATGTCAGCATCTTGCGGGCTCTTGGCCAGTTGCCTTCCGCCAGTGCCAGCAGGCCCTGAGTGGTGCGGCGCCGTGCCCTGCGCTCATTGCCCCGGGACACCCAGGTAGCCAGCAGCCCGCTGCCCTGACGTATGCGGCGCAGAGTGCCGATGCAAAAGATGATCAGCGCAATTACCACAACAAGCAGGGCAAGCCCCACCCAGAAGTTGGTTTCCACCAGGTAATTGCCCAGGCTGATGCGAATGTATCCAAGGTCGTACTGCAACCCGAGGGAAAGCCCTGTACCGATAATCAGGGCAATCAGGATAACCAGAAGCAGCCGGATCATGAATTGTTGCCTCCGTTTGCTTCCTTGTTGCCGTTATCGCCATCATGGCGGCCCGCAAGCCGTTCCTTGAGCAGATCCAGGGACTTGCTGATATCCGGAAGATCCGGAGCAACATTGCGGGCCGCCAGTTCTTCCAGTGAGTCAGCCAGGGCGCCTACCCGGGGATTGGTCTCATCGTACCAGTCGTCTATTGCAGTCCGGGCCTTGGTAAGGGCGCGCTTATACAGAGGCTGATTGCCCCTGAGTACGGCCATCTCGGCTTCTTCCAGCATCAGCTGCAGGTTGAGCCGGGCGTAGGCGCTCTGATCCGGCGAAAGCAGGGGTTTAACCGATTCGTCCATGCGCCGGACCACAACCACTTGCATCAGTGTGGATTTGAACTTCTGCCAGCCTCGGGTGAGCCAGTTGGGCTCGCCGCCTTGTTCAGAGTTCTCTTCAGACTGTGCTGAGGGGATAAAGCCGGGTGCCTGCTCGCTGATAAGGGCCTGGTCGGTCAGTTGGTTAACACTGTCAATGGCAGCCTCAAGCGTGAGGTAGAGACCGGTTCTGTCTACGCCTTCTATGCTTTTGAGGGACAGTATTTCCCGGGCCAGCTGTTCTCGCACCGGGTACACACCCACATCGTCAGATTCGGTCAGCACTTCGTCTGCGGCTTTCAGCGCAGACAGGGCCCCGGTGATGTCCTTCTCAATCAGCAGTCTCTGGTTGGCGATGCGCAGCAGATATTCTGCCTCGGCCAGTAACCAGTCGGTGCGGGTACGGTTGCCGGCTTCCAGTAATTCCCGGGCGTTGTGGTCAATCTGCCGTTGCTGGGTGGCAATCAGTTCGCGCTGGGAGGAGAGTTTATCTTCCAGGTTTTCCAGGCGCCGGCTCTGCTGGTTACCACTGTTACCGTAAAGGTCTTCCAGCCGGGCGGTATCCTGCTGCAGGCGTTCAAGCGTCTGTGCAGTGGCCTGGCTGTCGTGCCATTGCTGCCAGTTCCAGAGCGCCAGCAGAACCACGCATATGAGGGCCACAATAGCGATAGCCCACGCCGGCCAGACTTTCTGCCGGGGTGTTTTATCATTGTCAGTTGGAACCGGTAGTTGTTTTGTTGTCTCAGTCACGGGCGTCCTTACTTGGCTTTTCCGGAGCCTCCTTCCCGGCCTGGCAGCTGTTCTGCAACGGCGGCCACGATATCATTGTCAGCAAGGCTTCCTGGTATAAACGGAGCATTGAATCCCGCGGCTCTGGCCTGGTCCGCGATACGGCGGGCGGGAACAATGATGAGTCTATCGTATAGAGTATGGCTGCTATTCGCACAGAGTGCGATGAGATTGTTCAGGGTTTCCCCGGAAAGCGCAATAATGGCATGCGGATCAAACTCGTTCAGCATGGCATTGATTTTAGCAGGGGGGTAGTCCGGACAGAACCGACGGTATAGCGGCATGACCGTCACCCGGGCGCCACGCGCTTCCAGAGTCTTACGTGTGAGCTCGCGGCCTTCCTCGCCCCGGGCGACCAGAATGCGCTCGCCATTGAAGCTGGCCAGCGAAGGCAGGCTCAACAAGGCTTCGCTTGTCCAGCCGTAATCCGGTATGCGAGGCTCAAGACCGTGTTCCGCCAGAGCTCTGGCGGTACCAGACCCTACGCCATACCAGTTCAGCCCGACGGGTAACTGAGGCCACCAGGTGTCCAGTTCCTCCAGCAAAAGGTGAGCCGCATAAGGGCTCACAGCAATCACGTGCGAGAACTCGTCAAGGCTGAGTAAAGTGGTACGACGCTCCGGCGTCTCGGGCAGGGGCTCTCTGGCGACCAGAGGAAATACGCGGACACTGGCACCGGCAGCTTCAAACTGCCGGGCCAGCCGCGAGGCTTCCGGTTCCGGCCGGCATATAAGCACGCGCCGGCCGCTCAGGTCAGGGGAGTCAGCTTGGTGTGTGTCCATAAACTTCCGCCAGAATTTTGTCTGCTCCCATTTCCAACAGCTCTTCTGCCAGATCCCGGCCCAGTCTTTCGGCCTCTGTGCGCGGTGCGCGGCCTTCAACCCGAAGAATCTGGGTGCCATCAACTGAGCCTACCAGACCGCGTACCCACAGGCTGTCATCCTCTTGCAGCAAGGCATAGGCTGCAATAGGCACCTGACAGCCGCCTTCAAGCCGACGGTTCATGGCTCGTTCAGCCTTGACCCGGTCGGCAGTGTCCGGATGGTTCAGAGGGTCCAGAAGGTCGCGCAGTTCGTGATCACTGAGGCGGCACTCAATTCCCAGAGCGCCCTGGCCAACGGCGGGCAGGGAAATGGTGTCCGGCATGGAGTAGCGAATCCGGTCATCAAAGCCCAGGCGCTTGAGGCCTGAACTGGCCAGCACAATAGCGTCGTAATCACCGGCATCGAGCTTGGCCAGACGGGTGTTCACGTTGCCTCGCAGTACGCGTATTTCCAGGTCGGGCCGGTAGGCGCGCAGCTGGGACTCCCGGCGCAGGCTGGCGGTCCCCACAATAGCACCGTGCGGAAGTGCATCCACGTTATCAAAATGATTGCTCACAAAGGCGTCTGTGGGGTCTTCGCGTTTACAGTATGCAACCAGCCCCAGACCTTCCGGGAAGGCCATAGGAACGTCTTTCATGGAGTGTACCGCCAGATCGGCCCGGCCATCGAGCATGGCCTCTTCAAGCTCTTTGACAAAGAGGCCTTTGCCGCCGATTTTTGCCAGAGGAACATCAAGGATTTTGTCGCCCTGGGTTTTGATCTTGATCAGCTCTACAGCGACATTATCGTGCAGCCGCTCCAGCTCGGATTTGATGAATTCCGCTTGCCATAACGCCAGAGCGCTGCTGCGGGTTGCGATACGAAGGGTTCGTTTTGACATGATGCTCACTGCCGGTTACTGAAAGTGTTCGCCAAGGTTACCTTGTGGCGTCGAAAAAGTCCCGCGGGAAACCGCCTGCACGTCAGTGTGGCTGATGGCTTTGAAACCACTGTCGCAGCGTACTGGCGTGCCGCCGGCTCACCGGAAGTTTCTCCGGAACGTCCCTGAGCACAGCCAGGTTATGGCCTTCCGGCGAGCGCTGCAGAGCCTGAATGTAGCCCGTGCCGATCAGCGTATTGCGGTGGATCCGTAGCAACTGGTCCGGATACGTGTTCTCCAGCTCCTTCAATGTATAGTCGCACACAGTCTCACCCCGGGTATGGTGGATGGTTACGTATTTTTGATCCGCCTGACAATAGCGGATCCCGGCTATATCAATCAGCTCCGTTCCCCGGTGGCTGCGAACCGCCAGTTGCGGTGTTCCGCTTGCCGTCTGTGCCGGCTGACGGCCGTCGCCGGCAAGCGCCCGTAGCTGCACCCGGTTGACTCGCCCGGCACGGGTCAGTGCTTCTGCCAGTGCTTCTTTGCGAACCGGTTTGAGCAGGTATGCGGTTGCCTGCACCTCAAAGGCCTGAATGGCGTAGCGGTCGTAAGCGGTGCAGAACACAACCGCCGGAGGATTACTGAGCTGGCCCAGGCGTGCTGCTGTTTCCATGCCGTCGACGCCGGGCATGCGGATATCCAGAAGCAGAATGTCCGGCTGCAGTTCGGCTACCCGGGCAAGGGTGGTGTCACCGTCACCGGCTTCGCCACAGACCTGGTATCCGGGCAGGCTTTCAGCCAGCCGCCGCAGGCGTTCCCGGGCCAGAGGTTCGTCATCGGCGATCAGAATCTTTTGTTGTGTCATGGTTGCAGTCTGGTTTCAGGCAGTCTCAGGGTCACAGTGTAGACATCCCCCTGGTGGCTGTGCTTGAGGACAGCAGACTCTCCGAAAAGAGCCTGCAGCCGTGCGTGTATATTGCTCAGAGCCATGCGGTTACCGCTATGCAGATCTGAGTGATCTTCCGGCTTCGGGTTCTGCACCATCAGATACACAAAGCCGCCCCGGGACTCCACTTTTATGCGCACAGTACCACCCTCTGGCCGCGGCTGAACGCCATGATAAACCGCATTTTCCACCAGGGGCTGCAGAGTCAGCGGTGGGATCGCCTGGCGCTCCAGCCCGTCAGCAATAGACCAGTCGAGTGCCAGGCGAGGGCCCAGACGCAGCGACTCAATGGCAAGGTAACGCTGACAGAGGTCCAGTTCCCGGGCCAGTGGAATTAGCTGGTCGCTGGTGCGCAGGCTGGCGCGGAAGAGCTCCGACAGGTCCAGTACGGCATCCTCGGCCTGCTCCGGGTTGCTGGCAATAAGGCTGGCGATGGTGTTCATACTGTTAAAGAGAAAGTGTGGCTGGATGCGTGCCTGCAACGCAGCCAGATGCGACTGCATCTCCGCTTCCTGCTGCTGTTGCCACTGATGTTGCAGATAGAAGTAACGCAGAACCATAAGAGTGATCAGAAGCGCCAGCAACAGTTTCTTGATAATGGCTTGCCAGTCAATCACCCCCGGTTGCGGGTGTAGCACACTGTCTGCGAACAGACTGAAAGCCAGAACATCCAGAACCACAATGGCAGCAATGGCAAGTGTCGCACGGGGAGCCGAAAGCCGCGCCAGACGGTTGCGTAACAGGCAGATCAGCGCTGCGCTGGTGAGTGTGGTCCACTGCACAAACAATGACAGAAGCGCAAAATAGTTCCAGTCAATCCAGCGGTCGCTGGCCTGCACAATAGCCAGTACCAGCACCAGCAACTCGCTGGTGATCAGCAGCATGAAAACAGATCGTACCCGGCACAGGTCCGGGACGAAAAAGTCGTGTCTGATTGCTGGCGTATCTTCGCGCACGTGAGTCTCTTTTCTGCGGGTCAGAATGTTATACTCCCGATACCTTCAATGTACCCAGTTCCCGCCAGATAATGCCGGGCAGTCAGCAGGAAAGATAGAGCATGACGGATCAGAAAAAACCGGATCAGGCCACAACCTCCGAAAAACCCTGGGGCGGACGCTTCAGTGAACCCACCGATGCGTTTGTAGAGCGCTTTACTGCATCCGTCGGGTTTGATCAGCGTTTGTATCACCACGATATCACCGGCTCCATCGCTCACGCGACCATGCTCGCCGAGGTTGGCGTGCTCACAACAGAAGAGCGGGATAGCATCATTGATGGCCTCAAAAGCGTCAAGGAAGACATAGAAGCCGGGCGCTTTGACTGGTCTGTAAGCCTGGAAGACGTTCATATGAACGTAGAGGCGAAGCTGACTGAGCGCATCGGGATCACGGGCAAGAAACTGCACACAGGTCGCAGCCGTAACGACCAGGTTGCAACGGATATCCGCCTGTACCTGCGGGATGAAATTGATGTGATTGCAGAAGAGTTGCGCCGGCTGCAAACTGGCCTGCTGGACCTTGCAGAGCGTGAGGCCGAGACCATCATGCCGGGTTTTACTCACTTACAGACAGCGCAGCCGGTTACGTTCGGGCACCATCTTCTGGCCTGGTATGAAATGCTGGCCCGCGATGCTGAGCGTTTGCAGGACTGTCGCAAACGGGTCAATGTGATGCCTCTGGGGGCAGCGGCCCTGGCAGGCACAACCTACCCGATCGACCGCTCCATAACTGCGCGCTTGCTGGGATTTGACCGGCCTACCGAAAACTCACTGGATTCGGTCAGTGACCGGGACTTTGCCATAGAGTTCTGCAGCTTCGCTGCATTGTTGCTGACACATATGTCGCGCTTCAGCGAAGAGCTGGTTCTGTGGACTTCGGCCCAGTTTGATTTTATTGACCTGCCGGATCGTTTCTGTACCGGCTCATCGATCATGCCCCAGAAAAAGAACCCGGATGTTCCTGAGCTTGTCCGGGGGAAAACCGGCCGTGTAAATGGCCACCTGATCAGCCTGCTTACCCTGATGAAAAGCCAGCCATTGGCGTACAACAAGGATAACCAGGAAGACAAAGAGCCCTTGTTTGACACGGTGGATACCGTCAAAGGGTGCCTGAAGGCCTACGCCGATATGGTTCCGGCGATCGAGGCCAAAGCGGACAATATGCGGGTAGCGGCCAAGCAGGGGTTCTCCACAGCCACAGACCTGGCGGACTACCTGGTCAAGAAGGGCATGCCTTTCCGTGACGCCCACGAGGTTGTCGGCAAAGCGGTGGCCTTCGGGGTGGCTGAAGAACGCGACCTTTCAGACATGACGCTGGAGGAACTGAAGCGCTTTTCCGATATTATCGGCGACGATGTGTTCAATGTGCTGACACTGGAAGGCTCAGTGCAGGCCAGGGATCACCTGGGCGGCACTGCACCTGCACAGGTGCGGGCTGCGGTAGCGCGGGCGCGCAAAAGCCTGGAAGCTTAAACGGCTTGCCGACAGTAGCCCTCGCGGCAGAAGGCGCGGGTCAGGTATACTCTGCACCATTATAAACTCAGGAGTGGCAGGTATGCGTGCGAAGACAGTGCCGGTCGTAATATTGCTTTTAGCCGCAGCACTGAGTGGCTGTGGCCAGAAAGGTCCTTTATACCGGGAAAACCCGGAAGCCTCGTCCGGGCTGGCTGAGAGCGTCGCCAGCAAGTCGGCGCATACCAGACACCGCGATACGAATCAGGATTCAAATGGATTATTTCAACTATAGAGGTGGCGAGCTTTTCGCTGAAGAAGTACCCACATCCACCATTGCAGAGCGTTTTGGAACGCCGGCGTATGTTTATTCCCGGGCAGCGCTGGAGCAGCACTACAGAGAATACAGCGAAGCACTGGCAGAGCGTGATCATCTTATCTGCTACGCCGTTAAAGCCAATAGCAATCTGGCGGTACTGGATGTGCTGGCTCGCATGGGAGCCGGTTTCGACATTGTCTCCGCGGGAGAGCTGGAACGGGTACTGCGCGCCGGTGGCGAGCCCGGAAAAGTGGTGTTTTCCGGAGTAGGGAAGCAGGAATGGGAAATGCGCCGGGCCCTGGAAGCCGGCGTTCGCTGCTTCAATGTCGAGTCTGAGACCGAGCTCGACAGGCTTGATACTGTAGCCGGTGAGCTGGGAGTGCAGGCACCGGTATCCTTACGGGTCAACCCGGATGTTGATGCCGGAACCCACCCTTACATTTCCACTGGCCTGAAAGAGAACAAGTTCGGGATTGATATTACCGAAGCGCTGGCTGTGTATGCCCGTGCCGCAACCCTGCCTAACCTGGTGGTAAAAGGTGTGGATTGCCACATAGGGTCACAGCTTACTTCGGTTTCGCCATTTCTGGATGCCCTCGACCGGGTCCTGGAGCTTGTGGATGCACTCTCCGAGAACGATATCCATATCGAGCATCTGGATATGGGGGGCGGTCTGGGAGTGACCTATGATGATGAAGAGCCGCCCCGGCCTGCAGACTACGTCAGGGCACTGGATGAGAGGATTGGCGACCGCAAACTGGAGCTGATTCTGGAACCGGGCCGCTCAATCGCCGCAAATGCCGGCATCATGCTTACCCGTGTAGAGCTTCTGAAGTGTACCGAGCATCGTAATTTCGCCATTGTTGATGCCGCCATGAACGATCTGATCCGGCCGGCTCTTTACAGTGCCTGGCAGGCCATTGTTCCTGTGCAGCCCCATGAGGGCGCAGAAGAGAAAGTCTGGGACCTGGTTGGCCCGGTTTGTGAAACCGGGGATTTTCTCGGAAAAGACCGGACGATGACGTTATGCCCCGGAGACTTGCTGGCTGTGCGCTCTGCGGGAGCCTATGGCTTTGTGATGAGCTCAAACTACAATACCCGTAACCGTCCGCCAGAGCTTATGGTCGATGGTGAACAGGTACATATTGTTCGCCGCCGTGAGACGATTGAAGATCAACTGGCGCCTGAAAACTGCCTGCCGGAATGAGTGCAGGGCAGGACGCAGCCCGGCATCGTCGGAATCAGGGGCCCTTGCTGAGGTTCACAAAAATGGTCGGGCAGGGCAGTGATTTTATGGTTGTTGACGCCATAACCCAGCCCTTCCGCCTGCGCCCGACCCTGATCCGTGAGCTGGCTGACAGGAACGCTGGCGTGGGTTTTGCGCAGCTGCTGATTGTAGAGCCTCCGGGCCTGCCCGATGTGGACTTTCGCTACAGGGCGTTCAACGCAGATGGCACAGAGGCCGAACAGTATGGCAATGGTGCCCTGTGTTTTGCCAGGTTTGTACGTGATCAGCGTCTGACGAACAAAAGCCTTCTGTGGGTTCAGACGGCCAGTGGCGTACTCAGAATTCGTATTCTGAAAGACGGAATAGAAGTCAGCATGGGCGAGACTGAACCCGTCACACACTCTGAGACAGGTGAGGCGGGCACTGTTACCATTCGAGGCCCTGCCACAAGTGTATTTGAAGGACAGCTAAGACTGCCCGGAGAGTCTGGTGGCAGCCGGCGCCGAAAGCCAGGCCGCCCAAACAAACAACGGATCTGACAGTCAGGAGAGCGCGATGACAGACCAAACGGCCCAAAAGAAGGCCGGAGAGCTCACCCGTGAAGAGGTGGCTGAGTACCTGAAAACCAACCCTGACTTTTTTGTTGATCAGGATGAGCTGCTGCGCAGCCTGACCCTGCCTCACGATAGCGGCCGGGCCATTTCGCTGGTGGAGCGCCAGGTACATCTGTTCCGTGAACAGCGGGACACACTGCGCCGGGAGCTGGTGGAGCTGGTGTCCATTGCCCGCCATAACGATCGCCTGTTTGAGAAAAGCAAGCGTCTGTTGATGCAGGTCATCGAGGCACGTAACCTGATGGACATGGCGGCCACCATTGATGACAGCATTCGCGGCGACTTCGGACTGGATGCCGCCTCGGTGATTCTTTTCACTGAGGCTGATGTGCCCGGTCGCTCACAGGGTGCCCTTCATGTCGTCCGCCCCGCAGAAGCTCAGGAGCGCCTGGGTAATCTTCTGGAGGGCAGCAGAGCCGTTTGCGGCCAGTTCCGTGAGAGTGAGCGGGAGTTCCTGTTCCCGGACCGGGATGTACCGATTGCGTCGGTTGCCCTGGTGCCTCTGCGCCATGACGAGCTCGTGGGAGTGTTTGCAATCGGCAGTTGCGAGCCAGGCTATTTTGACCAGAGTATGGGGTCGCTGTTTCTCAGCTACATCAGTGACACCCTCAGCCGGCTGTTACCTCCGATGGTTCACCGCCATACCACCGCTGCTCCGGTAGCCAGCCTTGCGACAGAATCCCGATAGAGCTGCCGCGAAGTCTGTGCCGGATCAGCTGCCCGACGCACTGAGCCGGCATCTGACTGCGTTTGTTCAGCATCTGGCCTCGGAAAAACGTTATTCACCCAGGACCTGCGATAATTATCAGCGGGACCTTTTCCGGCTTGCAGCCTGGCTGATCGCGGGAAACAACACTGACTGGGGGAGTGTCAGCCGTCACGATCTGCGCCGGTATATAGCCAGTCTCAGCCGTCAGGGGCTTGGCGGGCGCAGTATTGCTCGCCACATGTCCGCCATCCGGCGTTTTTACCAGTACCTCTTGCGGGAGCGCCTTGCGACGGACAACCCGGCTCTGGATATACGGGCCCCGAAAGCCAGCAGGCGTTTGCCCGCAGTGGCGGATGTAGACCAGCTCAATCACCTTCTGGAGGCCGAACCGGATGATCCGCTGGAAGTTCGCGACCGGTGCATGTTTGAGCTTATGTACTCTTCCGGCCTTCGCCTTGCCGAGCTCGCCAGCCTGGATGTTAACTCGATCGATGCCAAAGGCGGCGAGGTACGGGTGATCGGCAAGGGGGACAAAGCGCGGGTGCTCCCCGTCGGTCGCAAGGCATTGGCAACCCTCAGCCAGTGGTTACCTGTGCGCGCAGGACTTGCCCCTGAACCGGAACCGGCCCTGTTTGTAAGCCGGCGTGGTGACCGCATCAGCCACCGCAGTATTCAGGCGCGGTTGCGCCGCTGGGGCATTACCAGAGGCGCGGACCAAAAGCTTCATCCGCACATGCTGCGGCACTCCTTTGCCAGCCATATGCTTGAATCCAGTGGTGATCTACGCGCCGTTCAGGAGTTACTGGGGCATGCCGATATCGCCACCACCCAGGTTTATACGCATCTTGATTTCCAGCATCTGGCCCGGGTTTATGACCAAAGTCATCCCAGGGCCCGCCGCAGCAACCCGCTTGATGATGAGGATACCCGGTGAAGTTCGTCGTACTTTTTCTGTCATGCTGGCTATTACTGGTTCCTCACACGCAGGTTCTGGCCGACCCGCCCCAGGCATCGCCGGCCCCGGTGCTGGGTCTGCAGGATCTGCTCTGGGTAGGCGAACAGGACAGTTTCAGAATTGGTGTGCGCCCGGGCCAGATACCCCTGGTGTTTGCGACCGGAGAGGGCGAGCTGGCCGGTACCTATATTGATTATCTCGCGCGTATTTCAGACAAACTGGATGTGCCTATTGAGCCTGTTGTCAGTGCCGGGTCCACTGAAGGGCCCATGCGCGACGAACCACAAACCGACGCAATGCTCACCACCAGAACACCCGGAGCAGCGGCCCCGGAAGGAGAACGTTACACAACGCCGTTGATGACGCTTACCTACGGTCTGTTTATCAGTGCCGGTGATGCGTCGATCCGCTCCCTGGCAGATCTTGGTGGCCTGCGCATTGCGGTCGTGGAAGGCGATCCTAACCAGTACGCCATGCTTGAACCCGTTGACAGTTTTACGCCTGTGCCGGTCAAGAGTGTGAGCGAGGCCGTCAGCCACATTCTGTCCGGCAAGGCGGATGCTTTTCTGGGGCCGGTACCCGTAGTGTCTGACTATCTGCAGTCGGCCATGATTAATGGCATTGGCCTGTCGATGCTGCTTGACCAGACGCCTGTAGAGGTGGTGTTTCAGGTGGATGCGGATCAGCAATCGTTGTTTCGTGTTCTGGAGCAGTCAGTTAAGGCCATCAGTCATAATGAGCACCGGACAATCCGGCAATCCTGGCTGCAGGCCGATGTATCAGCTCTGGAGCAAAATGGCGTCGAGCTGTCTGGTTCCGATATGGAATGGCTTAAGCGTCACGGCACACTCCGGGTAGCATACCGCGGCGACTGGCCCCCATTTGAATTTGCTCAGGACGGCAGTGCAACCGGCCTGGTTCCGGACCTGGTCGCCCGTCTGGAGAGTCAGCTGGATACGGAGTTCAAGAGTGAGATTCTGCAAAACCGTATGGTTGCTGAACAGGCACTGGCGTCCGGAGAGGTGGATATACTGCCCGGCCTGTCGCGTACGCCCCGCACAGAAAACGCCTTCCTTTTCACCCGAGCTTACGTGAATGTGCCCATAGCTCTGGCGATCCGGGATGACGGCCGCTTTATCGGGGATCTTCGGGAGTTGCGCAATGAGCGTGTCGGGGTTGTTAACCGTCATGCGGCCCATGATTATCTGCTGATCAATCACCCGGATCTGAACCTCTACCCCATGACAACGGTGGAAGATGGATTGCTGGCACTGTCCAACGGGGACGTGGACGTGATGGTGACCCACATTCCGGCGGTCAGCTACACCGTCGCCAGGCTGGGGCTGTCGAATCTCAGAATTACCAGTATTACCCCCTACCAGTATGATCTCCGGCTTGCGGTGCGCAAAGACAGTCCGGAGCTGCACCGGATACTGAACAAGGCACTGGGTAACCTGAAGCCGGCAGAGACCGAAGCAATCTACAATCGCTGGATTCACCTGGATATTGAGCAGGAGACGGACTACACCGTTGTGCGCCGGGTTATCCTGATTGCCCTGGTTGTGGTGCTCATCTTTCTTTACTGGAACCGGAAACTGTCCCGGGAAGTTGACGAACGTATTCGCTCGGAGAATGCGTTACGCCGGAGTGAGGATGATCTGCGGGCCGCCAAGCTGGAGGCCGAACGGCTTGCTCGCCAGGCAGAGGCAGCCAATCTCACCAAGAGTGAGTTTCTGGCCAATATGTCGCACGAAATCCGGACACCCATGAACGCCGTCATTGGCTACAGTGACCTGCTCAGTAACACAGTCACCGACCCGCAACAGCGTAATTACCTGGACGCTATCCGGGCAGGTAGCCGTAGCCTGCTTATGCTGATTAACGACATCCTTGATCTGTCCCGGATTGAGGCCGGGAAAATGCGGCTGGACTATTCGCCGGTTTCAGTGCGCCGTCTGCTTGATGACGTGCGGCACATTTTTGATCTGCGCGCACGGGAACAGGGAATCACGCTGGAAGTCAGCGTCTGCCCGGAAATGCCTGTTGCCATGATTCTCGATGAAACCCGCTTCCGGCAGGTGCTGTTCAATCTTGTGGGCAATGCCATAAAATTCACCCACGAGGGTGGCGTGGCCGTAAGGGCAACCGTAAGCCCGGTTGATGAAAGCACCGGTGAAACACCGGAGTACCCGAGTTACCGGCTGATGGTTACCGTCAGTGACTCTGGCATCGGCATCTCTCCGGGTCAGCTTAAACGTATCTTCGAGGCATTTGAGCAGCAGGAAGGACAGAACACCCGACGCTATGGTGGTACCGGCCTCGGGCTTGCTATCAGTCGCAAGCTGGCCCGCATGATGGGCGGCGAACTGGAGGTAGAAAGCGAACCCGGGAAAGGGTCGGTGTTCACCCTCACTCTGCCGGAAGTGCTGGCCACTGGCGAACAGGCAGAAGATGAAGGCGAAACCAAAGAGTCCGAGCGTTTGCTGGCACAGACCCTGAGTATTCAGGAGCGTGGCTGGCTGAGAGAACAGCTAACACAGGATTTTGGGGATGAATGGGAGTCTGTGCGGGAAAGTGGCGACCCGAAAGAAATGCGGGACTTTGCCCTTCGTGTGCTGGAGTGGGGGCAGCATTACCGCTCGCGCTCGGTCACCCGTTACGGTGAGCAGCTGAAAGCAGATGTAGAAGCCTTCAATCTGGATGCGGTCAACGCTTCGCTTGAGGCGTTTCCGAGACTGCTGGGGCGGGAAGACTGAGCCGGATTACAGGCAGTCGAATTGTGAACGGCGGTCAAACGCAACGGCCACCATGTCGTAGCCGGACTCTGACAGGTCGTGAATCAGTTCACGGTTTTTTAACAGAGCCATACAGGCCTGGTGCACACTGGCCTGAAGCTGTTCTGTAGATTGCCTGCCACTGGCGAGGCGAAAGTCAACAATCAGGTATTTCCGGTCAACAGACGAAGTGACAGGTATGTCCTCACGTTCAATGCTTTCATAGCCTATATAGGTTGCATGCTCGCGGGGAAATACTTCGCTCATGGCCAGATCCAGGTTGCCCGCCTGCACAGTCGTTGCAAGCAGCAGAGTAACGGCGACAGTGCCGAGCAGAGTCTGGATAGTCATTATTGCGCTCCCGGACGCAGAGTTTGCCTGAATGTAACGGATCGTGATGTTTCGTTACAGCGGATTATTGCAAAAACACTCGCGTATTGCGCGTGACCAGACTGACTTTTTTCAATTGTTTGCAGTTTGCAGGTACCATTAAACGCAAACGAACAGTAAGAGAGTGGCCCTATGTTCCAGCTTATCTTCAGGGGAGAGTGTACTCCTGGCACTGACAGCGCAACTGCCCGTGATAACGCCCGTGCAATATTCAAGGCCAGTGCGGAACAAATAGAACGCATGTTCAGTGGCAATACAGTGGTTATCCGCAACAAGCTGGATGAAGCCCAGGCACAAAAATACCGGGCAGTGATGGAAAAGCATGGCATGGTGGCCCATGTTCAGCCCATGCCCGGCACCCGGCCACAGGTAACGCCCGCCCCGGCGGCGAGCACAGACAATAGCACACGCACACCTGAGCCCGGCAGCGCTGCACCGGAAACAGAGCCTGGCGATCGCCTGGCCGTCGCTGGTGATAAAGTGAATGATATTCTTGCCGGTTCCAGTCTCGGACTCGACCCGGTTGGTGTAACTCTGGTAGAACCCAGACAATCAGAGCCCCCCGTTTTTCAGCACCTGGAAGACTGGGAACTTGCGCCGGCTGGCAGCGACCTTGGAGTTGAGCGGGATAGGTTGCCGCACAGTGTGCCAGATGTTTCCCACCTGAAACTGGTCGATGACAAGCCAGATAATACGTGACGATTGAAGAAGCATGGAGTGTCATAACGTGAAACGATCAGTGGCACTGCGTGCTATCTGCCTGGTTTTCGCCTTCCTGATATCACTGCCGGTTACGGCAGCTGACAACAACGGGGCACGGCCTGTGGTTGGCCTGGTGCTCAGTGGCGGCGGGGCCAAGGGCATGGCCCATGTGGGCGTGCTGCGTGTACTCGAAGAAATGAAAATCCCGGTGGACATCGTGGTGGGGACCAGTGCCGGGTCGGCTGTGGGTGCCCTGTACGCATCGGGCATGCCGGTGGCAGAAATTGAACAGCGCTTTATTGACCTGGACTGGTTGTCGAGTTTTCGGGACGATCCGGGCAGGGCCTACAAGCCTGTGCGTCGCAAACAGGTGGAGTGGCGCTTCCCGATCACCCCCGGGCTGGGCGTCAGTCTGGAGGGTCTGCATGTTGGCGCCGGGATTATTGCCGGCCAGAACCTGGGGTTTATTCTCAACGAGCTTACCCGCAGTGTCGAACTGGTTGAGGACTTTGACCGGTTACCCATTCCTTTCCGGGCGGTGGCTACGGATCTTGAAACCGGGGATATGGTGGTGCTCGGGGAGGGCAATCTCGCCACTGCGGTACGCGCAAGCATGAGCATTCCCGGTGTGTATGCCCCGGTCAGTATTAATGACCAGTTGCTTGTGGATGGAGGTGTGGCCAACAACCTGCCGGTCAGTGTTGCCCGCAATCTGGGGGCCGATGTGGTCATTGCAGTCGATATCACAGAGCCCCTGAAAGAAGCAGACCAGCTGCGGGAGGCGTTCTCCGTATTCAGTCAGCTGACCACCATGATGACCCGGCGTAACACCGACCAGCAACTGGATTCACTGGGTGAACAGGATATTCTTGTCCGGCCGGACCTGGAAGGTTATAGCTCCGCCGATTTCTACAGCGCTCCGGTATTGTTTGAGCTGGGCGCCAGTGGTGCCCGGTCCCGCGCCCTGGAACTCTACCCACTGGCAGTATCGGACGCAGACTGGCAGGCCTACAGCTCACGACTGGCCTCCGCAGGCTTTGAAGCAGGGCCTGTTGTCAGCATTGAGATTGAGCATGACAGACGCCTGGGCGGCACCTTTTTGCGGGAGCGCATACGACAGAAAACCGGTGAGCCACTGGACGTTAAGGCGCTGGAGGCGGACCTCAATCGGATCTACGGGCTCGGGTATTATGAAACCGTATCCTATTCTCAGACACGCACTGAGGATGGAACTCAGTTGGTTATCAGTGCCCGGGAGAAAAGCTGGGGCCCGAATTACCTCTCCTTCGGACTCAATTACGAATACAACTTTGATGGTGAGACACGCTTCAACCTCACCTCGTCGCTGCGCGTAACGGAACTGAACCGGCTCGGGGCCGAGTGGCAGACCGGGGTACAGCTGGGTACCGAGCCACGCATTCGCTCCCAGTGGTATCAGCCGCTTGATTATGGGTATGAGTACTTCCTGATCGCGGGGGCGGAGTATTCCCGGGATACAGTCAGCGCCTATGGCCCTGGCGGCGAACGGACTGCGGAGCTGGATGTAACCTTTCGCAATGCTGACCTGGGGCTGGGCATGGAGCTGGGCGGGAATGGGGAAGTGCGTCTGACCTATACCCGGGGGGATGCCACCGTAGACAGTGAGGTAGGTACGTCTCCGCTTTATGAGGATACGGCAAACCAGGGAAACGTCAGCCTCCAACTTGTTCATGATTCTCTTGATGATGCGTTTTTTCCCCGCTCCGGTGCATTTGCCGGAATTCGCGGACAGGTAGAGCGTGAGGGGATGGGGTCTGACCGGCACTTTGATTCGGTAACGGCTATGACTCTGGGCACAGGCAGCTGGAAAGACTTTACCCTGACCGGCCTGCTGTACGCGCACTCAGTCACCCGTGGGGAGCCGGGGATTGAAAATACGATCCGACTGGGCGGGTTTCGGCGACTGTCAGCGTATGCCCCGGGTCAGATTACCGGTGACAGTGCCGCGATGGGTTCTGTTTATGCCAGCCAGACATACGGTGGGCCGATTACCCCCTGGTTTGCCGGTATGGGGCTGGAAGCGGGAAATGCCTGGGATTCTCTCAGTGACGCCCGTTGGGGCAGTACAGTAAAATCCTGGAGTGTTTTTGCCGGGCTGGATACGGCTCTGGGACCCGTGCAAATAGCCACGGCCTATAACAATGAGGATAACTGGACCGCTTACCTCAATATCGGATTCTCTTTCACCCAGCTCTTTTACTAACGGGCTTGCGCCAGTGAAGCTGTTGCTGCCGCTTCAAGTACCTGCTGGCATTGTTGCACTGCGTATGCATGCAAAATGGACGATAATCTGTCCTCATCCCGGTCCCGGATAGCGCTGATGGAGTTTTGCATATAAGCCAGGTTGTCCTCCAGAACGCGCTTGCCACCTTGCTTGAAAGCAACAAACGCGCAGCGCCGGGCTGAGGGCCATAAATCATCTATGGCCGCTACAATAAAGTAATTATCAGCGTAGGCGAGAGAAGCTTTGGTGTATTCAACACCCAGGTCGAGGAATGCCATCAGATTATTGTTCCGGAAATGGCTTTGCATCTTCCCGAACAGCTGCTCCAGGCGTTCCAGATCCTCTGGCTGCCACTGGCGGGCAAGTTTACGGCCCGTGTGGGAAAGGTACAGCTCGAGGGTTTCGTAAAGGCTGCGGACAAAAAAGTCATCCAGAGACGTCACAAAGGCGCCTTTACGCGGAATGTTTTGTACCAGATGGCGCTTTTCCAGAAGCAGCAGCCCTTCCCGTATGGAGCCAAGGCTCACGTCCATCTGTTTCGCCATGGCGGATTCGTAAATGCGCTCTCCGGAACCGAGCTCACCGAATACAATCTGGTTTTCGATATGGCGGGCGACCTGTTCAGTCAGTGTTCCTTTGGGCTTGAAAGCGGTCATATCGGGCTTACCGGGCTCAGTTAAATGGATGAGGCAGTATCGTTACATATCCGGCACTGGAGGGGCCAGAACGACTCAGGTTACAGCAATGGCGCCATAAGGCGAACCGCGCGACAGGTGAGCCGAAACAACAGCGAGCGCCCCTGAAAATCCTGTTCGGTCATCCGGTGGCACTGAGCAAGATCCTCGGTCAGCATTGCCTCCACGCTGGAAACAAAGCGTTCCGAGGTGTTGATGGCGGTAATTTCAAAGTTCAGGCGCATGGAGCGGTTATCCAGGTTGGCGGTCCCAACCGCAGCGTACAGGTTATCCACCAGAACAACCTTCTGATGCATAAAGCCGGGCTGATATCGATAAAGGCCAATGCCGGCCTGGCTTGCCTGTACCAGGTAGGAGTAGGCCGCCAGACGCACCAACTGATTGTCTGACTTTTCCGGAATCATAATGCGCACATCCACGCCGCGAAGAGCTGCCAGTTGCAGTGCATTCACAATCTGGAAGTCCGGAACAAAATACGGTGACGCAATCCAGATGCGTGAACGGGCGTTATTAATGCAGTTCAGGAAAAAAAGAGCACAGGTCTCCCACCGGTCGGCGGGGCCGGTGGGCAGAACCAGAACCTGTTCGTCTCCCGGGGCTTCCTCGCCCGGAGTCCAGTTCAGGTCCGGAAACTCTTTGCTGGCCCAGTTCCAGTCTTCCAGCCATGCCAGTTGCAGGCCAGCGACTGCAGGGCCTTCAATAAGGCAGTGGGTATCACGCCAGGGCTCCTGACCAATGGCGCTGCCCAGGTACTCGTCGCCCAGGTTAATACCGCCGACAAAACCAACCCTGCCATCACACACCAGTAGCTTACGGTGGTTACGGAAATTAATCTGGAATCGCCGGCGCCGGATATTGCCGTCACCAAACGAGGCGACTCTGGCACCCGCCGCCGCCAGTTCTCTGAGGTAGGAGCGGGACAGCCCGACGCTGCCGATTTCATCGTAGAGGAACCACACCTGAACCCCTTCGGCCAGCTTTTGTTCAAGAATAGCTTTGATGCGCTGACCTACCCGGTCAGAACGCACAATGTAGAATTCCAGCAGTATGTAAGAACAGGCGTTTTCCATGGCCTTGAACAGAGCATCAAACGTCGCCTCGCCATCCCTGAGCAGATGGCATCGGTTACCTTCGGTAAAAGGCTGTCGTCCGAGTTTGCTGTGTACCTGTAACTGCCCGGGCAACTGCGCTTGCTCCGCTTTTGTTAACGAGGTGGGCTGCTGTTCAAAATCATCAAGCAGCCGGGTGAGACGTTTATCGCCCAGGCGCCGGCGGGCTTTCATGTAGCCGCCAAAGCGCGAACGGCCAAAAACGAGAAACAGAGGTACGGCAACATAGGGAAGGCCGATCAGACTGATAATCCAGGCAATCGCGCCCTGGGTGGTCCGATAGGTCAGTAATATGCGATAAATACAGGCAATCGCGCCCAGGTACAGGACGCCGACGGCGAAAGCGAGTAATAATGAGGTATCAGGCATTATCTAAAGTGTTCCCGGTCAAGGCGTCCTGCGGGCTACTGAATCAGTGCCGTTATGCAGGATGCAGAATACGCGCTTGCTCGCCAGACTGGCAATGTTAATGTAACAGCATCTGGATCATTGTGAACCCTTACGGAGACTGTCTTTCGATGAGCACTATACTGAATCATAAAATAACTGGCGAAGGTGCCCCCCTGATTCTTCTGCACGGGGTGTTCGGATCACTGGAAAACCTGGGTGGGATTGCCCGGCAACTTCAGGACGAATGGCAGATTCACGCGCTGGATCAGCGCAACCACGGCAGCTCATTCCATTCAGACACCATGGATTACCCCTCCATGGCGGCGGATGTGCTGGCGTATATGGATGAACAGGGTCTTGATAAAGCCAGTCTGCTGGGACACTCCATGGGGGGCAAGGTCGCCATGCAGGTTGCCTTGAAGGCACCGGAGCGGGTTGCGAACCTGATTGTTGCAGACATATCGCCTGTCTCTTATAAGCCACGTCACGACGCTATTCTGGAAGGCCTGAAACAGGTGGACCTCACACACGTCCGGTCCCGTCGGGACGCTGATGAGCAGTTAGCGGAATTTGTGGAAATGTCCGGTGTGCGGCAGTTTCTGTTGATGAACCTCGAGCGGATACCAAAAGAAGAGCAGTCCGCGAGTGGCCCCGTGTACCGGTGGCGGCTGAACCTGCAGGCTATTGATGATTGTTACGCAAACCTGGCTAAAGCGCCGGAAGCTAATGGTGCGTACAACGGCCCAGCTCTGTTCCTTAAAGGCGAGGACTCGGCCTATATCCAGGAAAAACACCGTGATGAAATCAGCCGGCTGTTCCCCAATGCCGAACTGCGCGTCATCGAAGGCACCGGCCACTGGCTGCATGCTGAAAAAACAGACACATTCGTGGCCTTGTGCCGTGAGTTCCTGGATGCTGGCGATAGCCGCTGAACAATTGTAGTCACCAAGCATATCAGGCAGGTACCCGGAGGCATGCTCCGGGGTTTGGAGAGCAGTAATGACAGAATCAAAGCCAATACAGTGGGATCTTCCCGACCCGTTCACCCTTGAAATTGTGGTTGCTGAAGACGACGCCGATGAACTCGGCCATGCCAACAACGTGGTCTATGTGCGCTGGCTGGAAGATATAAGCTGGGCCCATGTGAATCGCCTGGGCATGACGTGGGACCTCAATGAGGCCACAGGGAAAGCTATGGCGATCACGCGCACAGAAATTGATTATCTTGTAGCCGCTAACCCGGGTGACCGGTTGATTATGGGGACATGGCTGACCGGCTTTGATGGCCGCTTCCGCTCTGCACGGCAGTTTCAGCTGGTGCGTCCGGAGGATGGTAAAACGCTGGTCCGGGCGGTATCGACCCACGCTTGTGTCGACCTGAAAACCCAGCGCCCGTCACGGGTGCCAAAAGAGTTTGCAGAGATAATGCAAGCCGCTTGTGTCAGCGGGGGTAAAGGTCTGTAGGGACACCAGTCACTATTGCCGGCCTCTTCTGGTAACCTGAAACCGGTAGGAAAACATAACGCGAAACAGTCGCTGACGGCCCCATTCCCGGAGATACCCATGGCTACATCCAGCAACCAGAACACAGAGGCATCCATGAAGAAGGTGGTTTATCACCAGTTTGGTGAACGTGATGTGCTGCAGGTGACAAGCGCAGAGATACCCGAGCCACAGCAGGGAGAGGTGCTGATCCGCGTACATGGTGCCGGGTTGAACCCCATTGACTGGAAAACCCGAAGTGGTCTGGGGTTTGTGGCGCAGCAGATAGAAGAGGCGCTGCCCTGGACGCCGGGGTACGACGTGGCAGGTGAAGTGGTTGCAACGGGGCAGGGTGTTAACACCCTGGCTCCCGGAGATCGTGTGATGGGGCTCATCGGGTTTCCGCTGAACGGTGGCGGCTATTCCGAGTATGCCATAGCCACGGCGGATGAGCTGGCGGTTGTACCGGAAGAACTGGATCTGGTGACAGCCGGAGCTTTGCCGCTGGCCGCGCTCACGGCCTGGCAGGCACTGTTTGAAGTGGCCAGTCTGGAAGAAGGCCAGAAAATCCTTGTGCACGCAGGCGCCGGAGGCGTAGGACACTTTGCTGTGCAGTTTGCCCTGGCCCGGGGGGCCCATGTTATTGCCACGGCCTCTGCCGGTAACCGTGACTTTCTGTCGGAGCTGGGCGTGCACGAAGTCATTGATTACACCACCACGGACTTTGCTGATGAATGTTTCGGCCTGGATGTTGTCCTGGACCTGGTGGGTGGTGAAACCGGCAAACGCTCCCTGCGCACTCTGGGCGAGGGCGGCATGCTGGTAACCATCCCTACGGTAACAGCCGATGAGGTAGTCAGTGCTGCCGAAGAGCAGGGCTTGCGAGCCCACGGCATAACCGTTCGCCCGGATATTTTTCACCTTGACGAGATTGCCGAACTGGTTGAAGACGGTGAGGTAAGAGTTCAGGTTGAACAGGTGTTTACGCTGGACCAGGCAAAACAGGCCCACGAGCGCCTGGAAACCGGTCATGTACAGGGCAAGCTGGTTCTGGACTGCCGTGGGGAAGCCTGAAAAGGCCTCCCCCGGGTTCAGTTTTTCGGCATCTGACTTTGCGCTGACGGCCGAGCTGCCCCGTTACTGTCTTTATTTTTCCGTTCTTTACGATCCTGTGGCGGAACCAGACTGATCAGTATCCAGTCGTTCTCCGGCTTCAGGTTTTCCATACTGCGCACCGGTTTGATGCGCCCCTTACTGTCAAAGACAAACAACACCAGGGCTTGCCCCTGGTACTTCGCCAGAAAGTTGCTGTAACTGAACTCCTCGCTGAGTTGCGTGGTTTTAATGGCGTATCCCTGGCTGGCGAGGCTGGCCAGTTTGGCGTAGCTCACACCATTGAACAGGCCCCGGGTCATCTGTATTTTTTCTGCCGTCTGGTGCCTGGCTTTCTGATCCTCGTCGCCTTCTGAAAGGCTGTAAACACTGGTATCACCAAACCAGTCAAGAAAGTGGTAGGTTGCCAGTGAGTTCATGTGCTTGTAAGGCGATATGATCAGCAAATTGCCAATACCCGTCAGGTCGAGGTGGTTGGATGCATGCTCAGAGATGGGGTTGCCGAAGTATACTTTCAGATTATCCATTCTGGCCTGGCGCACGTTTTCCCAGTTGGTATCTGCCAGGGCCACAGGCACGTCGTGCTTTTTGAGAGCCTGGCCGATCATGCGGGCAACCGGGTTGGCCCCGAGTACCAGAAAGCCGTACTCTGCCGGTTCTGTCACATTCAGCAGCCGGGCCACTGGCCGCGCGGTAAGGCTTTGCAGGGTTACCGTGGCAATAATCAATACAAATACCATGGGAACCAGAGCGGTGGCACTATCATAACCAAGCGCCTGAAGCTGGAACGCGAACAGGGCTGAAACCGCTGCCGCAACAATGCCCCGGGGCGCAATCCAGCTGAGGAACAGCTTTTCTCTCAAGTTCAGATCCGTGCCAATGGCCGACAGAAACACACTCAGTGGCCGGGCCACCAGCATCAGCACCGCCAGAACTACAGCAAGCCCCCATCCAAGATCAGCAATGGCCGCAAACTCCACTCGTGCGGCGAGAATAATAAACAGCGCTGAAATCAGGAGCACACTGAGGGATTCCTTGAACTCAATAATGCTATCAACAGGAACCTGTTTCATATTGGCCATCCAGATGCCCATCACGGTGACCGTAAGCAGGCCGGATTCATGGGCCAGCTCATTGGAGAAGGCATAGACGCCGAGCATGAAGGTGAGTGTGGCGGCATTATGCAGGTATTGGGGCATCAGGTGTTTGCGCAGCACCAGACCATTCAGGTAACCGGCCAGGGCGCCAACGACACAGCCGATAACCAGAGTTTTCCCGAAAATATACAAGGCGTGGCCGAACACATTACCCTGGCCCCAGGAAATAATCCCCTCGAACACCAGAACCGCAAGCAAGGCGCCCACCGGGTCAATAATAATGCCCTCCCAGCGCAGTATATTGGCCAGCTTGGCGCTTGGTCGCACAGAGCGCAGCAGTGGCGCAATAACGGTAGGGCCGGTCACAATGGAAATCGCGCCGAAAAGCAGAGCTACGGCCCAGGAAATGTCCAGGACCCAGCGCGCCGCCAACGTGCCGATAATACCCGTAACTATAGACCCCATGGGGATAAGGTTACGGGCCATTTTGCTATGACCGCGAATGTCATCAAAGCGTAACGTCAGGCTGCCTTCAAAAAGAATAATGGCAACAGCCAGAGAAACCAGCGGAAACAGCAGGTCGTCAAAAACATCATCCGGGTTGAGAAAACCCAGAACTGGCCCGACCAGAATACCGCCTGCAAGCAGAAAGAGAATGGCCGGCACCCGCAAGCGCCAGGCGAGCCACTGAAAAGACAGCGAAAGAACGCCAATGCTGGCGAGAATCAGTACGGTACTGGCTGGCATATAAGTCGGACGCTCGTCGGTTTATAGGTGTGCACGTTTTGCAATGCGGTTTAGCAGCCGAGAGGCTGCGAACAGGCCGAAGCTGGCGGTAACCGGGCAGGCTGCACCGAAGCCAGTGGCACAGTCAAGCCGTGCGGGACCTCCGGTTGCCGGCTTCTGCAGGCTGATTTCGCCATCGCCTGCCGGGTAGGTGAGCTGCTCTGTTGAGTATACAGTCTCAATGCCGAAGCGACGCCTGGGGTTACGGGAAAAACCGTATTCCCGGCGCAGAAGGTTACGAACCTTTGCCAACAGCGGATCCTGGGAAGTTTTGCTGAGATCCGTCACCTGGATTTGTGTCGGGTCTGTCTGGCCTCCGGCCCCTCCGGCACAGATAACCGGAATCTTCCGGCGTTTACAGTGGGCGATCAGGGCAGCCTTGGGTTTAATGCTGTCAATGGCATCAACCACGCCGGTCATATCCGGAGTAATCAGGCCTGTAAGATTATTCAGGGTGAGAAAACTGAAATGAACCCGGATGTCCGCGTACGGGTTGATGGCTTTCAGCCGCTCTGCCATGGCATCGGTTTTAGTGCGACCATACTGGCCCTCAAGCGCGTGCAGCTGACGGTTTGTGTTCGACACGCAGATATCGTCCATATCAATCAGTGTGATTCTGCAGACGCCACTGCGTGCCAGCGCCTCGGCGGCCCATGAGCCGACGCCGCCCAGGCCGATAACCGCGACGTGGGCGTCGCGGAACGCATGCAGCGCTCGGCGTCCGTACAGTCTTTCAATGCCGCCGAAACGGAAGGCATAATCATCGCCGGTCATATCCGCTCCGCGTCAGATCGCTTCTTCACCGGTTTCACCTGTACGTATGCGGATGGTCTGTTGCAGTTCCGTCACAAAGATCTTGCCGTCGCCGATCTTGCCGGTATTAGCAGCCTTGGTGATGGACTCGATAACCTGCTCCAACAGGTTGTCTCCAATGGCCACTTCCACTTTCACTTTTGGCAGAAAATCGACCACGTATTCTGCGCCGCGGTAGAGTTCTGTGTGGCCCTTCTGGCGGCCGAAGCCTTTGACTTCTGTAACGGTAATGCCTTGTACGCCAATGTCAGAAAGAGCCTCTCGGACATCATCGAGTTTGAAAGGCTTAATGATTGCAGTCACAAGCTTCATTGCTTTCTCCTTGGTAAGACTGTTCCGCTGTGCAGGCCTGGCAGCCGGCGTCTGAGTTCAGGGCACTAGTATGGCAGGGCTTGCGGTGTGTTACACTCCCGTAAACCGGCCATGGCACCATTCTTTTGGTCAAAACCGGACACTATTTTAAACAGTGAGGTGATGAGTGAAAGGCCCACAGGATATTTTCGCACAATTACAGGGGCAGTTTGGGCAATTTGTACCCGATATGGCCCGGGCTGCCCGGGATGACTTTGAAACCCAGGCCCGAGCTACAGTCATGTCAGTGCTGTCTCGCCTGGAACTGGTTACCCGTGAAGAGTTTGATGCCCAGCAAGCGGTGCTGATGAAAACCCGTGAAAAGGTGGAGGCACTGGAAAAAAGAGTGGCCGAACTGGAGCAGTCCCGGAACACAGAGCAGGGCTGACCCCTTTCCCGGCAGGACGCCGGGTTTGGTCTGGCCGGTTTTCCGGCCCCTCACTGATATTCAGATACCATGGAAGGTTATTATGCTTGCCGTTGTCCATTCCCGCGCCAGTATTGGCGTTTCTGCCCCTGAGGTGACTGTAGAGGTACACCTTTCCGGGGGGCTGCCGGCATTATCGATTGTGGGCCTGCCTGAAACCGGTGTACGCGAAAGCCGGGAGCGGGTCAGAAGCGCGCTGTTGAATGCCGGCTTTGAGTTTCCTGCCCGCCGCATCACCATCAATCTGGCCCCGGCCGATCTGCCCAAAGAGGGCGGCCGTTTTGATTTGCCGATTGCCCTGGGCATTCTTGCCGCATCCGGGCAGATTCCCGCGGATGATCTGGCGTCTTATGAGTTTCTCGGAGAGCTGTCACTTGATGGCGCACTTCGCCCCCTGAAGGGCGTTTTGCCGGCCGTGCTGGCGGCACGTAAACAGGGCCGACGCTTGCTTATCCCCCTTGGTAATGCGGAAGAAGCTGCGCTGGCAAGCGATGACGATGTGCTGGCCACCGGACATATACAGGCTGTGTGCGAGCATTTGTGTGGCCGTGCGCGGCTGGTGCCTGTGGCGCGTACGCTCGCGGATGCAACAGCTGATACAGGGCAGCCGGACCTGGCGGACGTGCGTGGGCAGAGTGTGCCCCGGCGGGCGCTGGAAGTCGCTGCCGCAGGGGCCCATAACTTGTTATTTTTTGGACCTCCGGGTACCGGTAAAAGCATGTTGGCCAGCCGGCTTCCCGGAATCCTTCCGGGCCTGAGTGATGATCACGCCATGGAGGTTGCCAGTGTGCATTCGGTGGCCGGGTTGCCGGTAGGAGAAGGCGGCTGGCGCCAGCCACCCTTCCGGTCGCCACATCACACGGCCTCGGCTGTGGCGCTGGTGGGTGGGGGTAGCAGCCCCCGGCCCGGAGAAATCTCCCTGGCTCACCGGGGGGTGCTGTTTCTGGATGAATTACCCGAATTTGAGCGCCGGGTTCTGGAAGTATTGCGTGAACCTATGGAAACGGGTGAGATTTCCATCAGCCGTGCGGCCCGGCAAGTGGTTTTTCCGGCAAGGTTTCAGGTTATCGGTGCCATGAACCCCTGCCCGTGTGGTTACAGTGGACACCCAAGTATTGAGTGCCAGTGTACACCCCAGCAGGTGATGCGCTACCGCTCGAAAATATCCGGCCCGCTTCTGGACCGGTTCGATTTGCATGTGGAAGTGCCGGTTCAAAGCGGTGATATACTGATGCAGTCTGGCGGTGACGGTGAATCCAGTGCTGTGGTGCGTGAGCGGGTGGTGCAGGCCAGGGCCCGACAGGTTGAGCGCGGAGTGGTGAACGCTACCTTGTCAGGCCGGCAATTGCAGGCGGCTTGCAGTCTTGAGCCCTCAGGTGAAAAACTGCTTTCCGGAGCCATGGAAAAACTGGGGCTTTCCGCGCGGGCACTGCATCGGATACTGCGGGTTGCGCGCACACTGGCAGATCTTGAAGGTGCCTCTGCCGTTGCCCAGCCACATCTGGTAGAAGCCCTGGGTTACCGTCAGTTCGACCGGCAGGCAGGTAAGAGTTCTGTGGTATCTGCCTGATTCCTTGTACTCTGGTAAACTGAAGCCAAATCCCGTTAATCAGACCCGCAGCTTGCGGCTAAGGATGACAGATGAGCGATCAGAACGAACCGCGTCGCGGTGTCCGGAGCTATGTACTGCGTCAGGGGCGAATGACTGAAGGTCAGAAGAAAGCCTACGAGCGCAATTGGCCAAAGTACGGTCTCAGCCAGGACGACGGCATGATCGACCCAAGAGAGGTGTTTGGCCACTCTGCCATGCTTACTCTGGAAATCGGCTTCGGTATGGGCCAGTCACTGGCCGATATGGCAGAGGCCGCCCCGGAACAGGACTTTATCGGGGTGGAGGTGCATCTGCCCGGAGTCGGCGCGCTGTTGAAGGAAATTGAGGAGCGTGGGCTGGAAAACATCCGGGTTTACAATATAGATGCCAATGAAGTGATTGATATGTGCCTGCCGGATGCGTGTCTGGACCAGGTCATGATCTTCTTTCCCGATCCCTGGCATAAAAAGAGACACCACAAGCGTCGCTTGATACAAGCGGAATTTGTTCAGCGTATCCGCCATAAACTGCGGGTAGGCGGCATACTGCACCTGGCAACCGATTGGGAAAACTACGCAGAACACATGATGGACGTGATGAGTGAGTCGGAAGGGTTTGCCAACACCCAGGAGCCGGGTGAATATTCACCCCGTCCCGACTATCGTCCGGTGACCAAGTTTGAGCAGCGTGGTGAAAAGCTGGGCCACGGTGTGTGGGACCTGCTGTTCCACCGCACCAACTGAGTGTCGGGTTACTGTCCCGGCGTTAACGGGTGGCGCCGGGCGGCCCGGATAATAACCAGCCCTGCAACGCCGAGGGTCAGAGCCGTAAACCGGATCAGGGAACTGAGTGTAGCCGCAAGGCTGACTGCATCTGTAGGGGCGCTCAGGTTATTCAGAAGCAGGATGTTACCGGTAAAATCCACCAGCCCGGCGGTGATGAAGAGGGTGCGAACCCAGCGCGCTGTCGTGCGCTCCCGGATGCCGGGCCGGTCCCGCACGCAATAGCGGGTCAGCAGTATCAGGGCCAGGCTGTAAACCGGTATAAACAGAAACCCCAGCCCCAGTGACAGCTTTGCCCACTGCAGGCCGGTACTGCCCCAGTTTTGTATAATCGCCCGGGCCAGATCGGCACTGCCAGCCAGCTGGAAACTGACCATGCCCTGAGGGGCGGAGCCGGTTTTCAGCGGCTGGTTGATCATAATCAGGGCGGCCAGAAGCACCAGGCTTACAATCAGGCAGGCCTTCAGGCTTTTGGGCAAAGCAGGCAAACCTTTCCCCGTGTCCATTACACAAAACGCTCCAGCAAACTGTTCAGGTACCTCTGCCCCAGGTCTGTTGCCTGCAGGCGGTGATTGACCAGTAACTGATCATTACGCAGTTGCTCAAGTTGTACCGCAATAGATGCGAGGGGTAAACCCGTACGCTCACTGAACAGAGCTTCTTCAACACCGTTGCGCAGGCGCAGGGCGTTCATCAGGAACTCCAGAGTCAGGTCGTCTGCTTCAAGGTTGTGGCGGCCCGCAGTCCGGCTACCTATCCGGTTCAGGTAAGCTTCTGGCTGCCGCGTTTTCCAGTAACGACGGATTGAGCCGTCGGGGAAGCTTATTTTACCGTGGCCGCCGGCGCCCAGAGCCATATAATCGCCGAATGTCCAGTAATTGAGGTTGTGCTCTGAGGCTTTGCCCGGTTTGCACCAGGCAGAAATCTCGTAGTTATCAAAGCCCTGCTGGCGCAGAAAGGTTGCTCCCTGTTGGGAGATTTCCCAGAGCCGGTCATCGTCTGGCAGGTCCGGCGGCCGGCTGTAGAACTCGGTATTGGGCTCCAGTGTCAGCTGGTACCAGGAAATGTGAGGCGGCTCATGCTCTGTGGCAGATCTGAGATCCGCCAGGGCCTCCGCCGGCGACTGGCCTGGCAGACCGTGCATCAGGTCAAGGTTGAAGTTGTCGAAGCCTGCCTGTTTTGCGGATTCAATGGCTCTGTGCGCGGCGGTGCCATCATGAATGCGGCCAAGCGCTTTCAGGTGCGCTCTGTTAAAGCTCTGCACCCCGATGGATAAACGATTAATGCCGGCCTCGCGGAAAGCCCGGAAGCGGCCTTCTTCAAGAGTGCCCGGGTTGGCTTCCAGGGTGACTTCCGCACCGTCCCGGAACGACAACCGCTCCCGCAGACCCGTGAAAAGCTTGTGGTAAAAATCGCCGCTCATCAGCGATGGTGTGCCCCCGCCGATAAACACGGTTTCCACGGTGCGGCCGGAGGCCAGTGCAAGGTCCTGATCAAGGTCTTCAAGCAGGGCGTTCAGATACGCGGCTTCAGGTATCGTGTCACTGGCTGTATGGGAGTTGAAATCACAGTAAGGACACTTGCGCACACACCAGGGCATGTGGATATACAGGCTCAGGGGTGGGGCGACCCGGGCAGGCACAGTGCTGGCCACCGGATCAGATCTCTGCCCGGAGCTGCTGCACCAGCAGTGCCAGGGCCCGGCCCCGGTGGCTGAGCCGGTTTTTCTCCTGGGGGCTCAGCTCGGCGGCACTGCGACCGGTTTCCGGGCAGCGGAATACCGGGTCATAGCCAAAGCCGCCCTCGCCCTGCGGTGCCTGCAGAATCGAGCCCGGCCAGACACCGTGGCAAATAATCGGTGTGGGGTCTTCAGCATGGCGAAGAAACGCCAGCACACAGTGAAATTGTGCACTGCGTTGACTCTCCGGTACATCCGCCAGAGCCAGCAGCAGGGCATCAACGTTATTCTGATCGGATGCGCCAGGCCCGGCATAGCGTGCCGAGCGCACCCCGGGCGCACCGCCCAGGGCATCCACGGCCAGACCGCTGTCGTCAGCCAGAGCGGGCAGGCCGGTTACCCGTGCCGCGTGGCGAGCTTTCAGGATAGCGTTCTCCACAAACGTGACGGCCGGTTCTTCCGCTTCACTCACCCCTAGCTCACCCTGAGCGACAGGGCTGAGGTTCAGAGGGGCGAGAAGGCGGGTGAACTCGCTGATTTTGCCTTTGTTGTTGCTGGCAATAACAAGTTGCTCAGACATAATCCGCTCAGTCGTTATAAAGGGTGTGGGCAAACCGGACCGACAGGTCCTGGCTGTGTCCTGTAGGGCGGGCGGTAACGTTGAACGTCATCAGCTCACCAGATGAATACTGGTACTGGGCGATAAAGTAAACAGAGTCACCTTCCTGTATTCTGCGAAAAGCCAGAAAGTTTACCTGCTGAATGTCATTGGAAACCTTGCCCTCTACCTGGCCACTCACAGGTTTTATAAAGCCGTTCTCACCTTCTTCCATAATGGAGATGTTGACAATGCCGATGCCTTTACTGCGCTGCAGGTTGTTGGCTTCCGCTATCTCAGGGGTGAGGAAAGTGCTGGGAAACACGCTCCAGTGTACCAGGTAGTCGCCAAAATCTTCAGAGCCTGCGTGGGCAGGAAGGCTGGCAAAAAGCGCGAACAGAGTCAGTGTCGCCATGGCGAACGTATTGCGTAACACCTTGCTTATCATGATGCTTTCTCCTGAGTAATACGATAAACGGCAATCTCGCCCAGCAGGTTGGGCCATAAGCGAGCCAGCCAGCTGTCCTGGTGCTGACCATCCACAACACGCCGGCTTTTGATGCGAATGCCTTTCTGGCGGCAGAGTGCCTCAAAATCGTGGAAGGTGCACAGGCGTATGTTTGGTGTGTTGTACCATTTGTACGGCAGCGCTTCAGACTCCGGCATACGGCCGCTCAGGGCCAGTCCCCAGCGCAGTCGCCAGTGGGCAAAGTTGGGGAAGGTCACAATGCCTTCGTTGCCCAGGCGCAGCATTTCATCCAGCACCTGGTCCGGGCGCCGCACGGCCTGTAATGCCTGGGTCATCAGGACGATGTCGAAACTGTTGTCTTCAAAGTTTTCCAGGCCCTGCGTATCCAGGTTCTGCTCAATAACAGACACCCCACGGCCCATACAGGTGGTTATATGCTCCGGGTTGATTTCCAGGCCAAAGCCTGTGGCATTGCGTTCCCGCTGCAGAAAATCCAGCAAGGTGCCATCGCCGCAACCCAGGTCCAGTACGTGGTGTCCTGGCTCTACCCATTGCTGAATGATTTGAAGATCGGCTCTCATGCTCCTACCTCCCTGGCGACACGGTCCATGTACGCGGAAAAAATCGCGTTATAGCGTGGTGTGGGAATCAGGAAGGCGTCGTGTCCCCAGGGGGCGTCGATTTCCGCGTAGCTGACTTTGCGTCTGGCAGCAATCATGGCGTTGACCATTTCTTCAGAGCGGGCCGGCGTAAACCGCCAGTCGGTACTGAATGATAGCACCAGGTACTCGCAAGTGGCTTGAGCCAGTGCTTTCGACAGATCGCCGTTGAATTCATAAGCCGGGTCAAAGTAGTCCAGTGCCCGTGTCATCAGCAGGTAAGTGTTGGCATCGAACGTCTCGGAAAAGCGCTCGCCCTGGTAGCGCAGGTAGCTTTCTACCTGAAACTCGACGCCGTAACCAAACTTGTACGCCTGATCGCGGAGCTCACGGCCGAATTTTTCGCCCATGGCGGCGTCGGAAAGATAGGTAATATGGCCGACCATCCGGGCCAGCATCAGGCCACGGCGCGGCACAGTGTCATGATCGTCGTAACGGCCGCCATGAAACTCCCGGTCGGAGATGATGGCCTGCCGGGCGACTTCGTTAAACGCAATGTTCTGAGCCGTCAGGCGCGGGCTGGACGCTATGGCCACCGCATGCCGCAGGCGATCCGGGTAGTCCAGACTCCACTGCAGCGCCTGCATGCCGCCAAGAGAGCCACCCACAACGGCTGCCCAGCAGTCTATTCCCAGGCGGTCGGCCAGCAGGGCCTGACTTTTCACCCAGTCCCCCACGGTAACCACCGGGAAGTCAGGGCCATAATGCTTGCCTGTTTCCGGGTTGATCGAGTTGGGGCCGGTGCTGCCGTGACAGCCTCCCAGGTTGTTTGGGCAGACCACAAAAAACCGGTTGGTGTCGACAGGCTTACCCGGGCCGATACAGGCATCCCACCAGCCGGGCTTACGCTCGTCCATGGAGTGGTAGCCGGCCGCATGGTGATGACCACTCAGCGCGTGGCAGATCAGCACGGCGTTGCTACGGTCGGCATTGAGCTCGCCATAGGTTTCCACCACAAGATCGTGGCGTTCCAGTGACTGGCCGCAGGCGAGCTTCAGGGGTGTTTCAAAGCGGTATGTCTGCGGGGTAACGATCCCGACAGAGTCCGCAGGCAGGGAATCGGGCATTGGCGCGACAGGTTCCTGGTTAGGTCTGTGAGTGACAACGTTGCTGGGCCGGGCAGAAAGCCCATAGGATCTCAGCAGTCTACATTCCCAGCCCAATGGCGCCAAGGCCGGCTGCAACCTTCATATGATCAATCACAACGGCAATCACGTTGAGAATGAGGAAGACAATAATGGGCGACAGGTCCAGCCCGCCCATGGAGGGCATCAGATTACGCACCGGGCGCATGACAGGCTCGGTGAGCTGCGCAACCAGCTGAATGGCCGGGTGTCCGCTGCCGGGGGCTATCCAGCTGACAACCACCACTGCGATTACCGACCAGAAGTAGATTTTTACAATCAGGTCCAGAACATTCAGAACTGCCCAGACCACCAGGGTCAGAGGGTTGAAGGAGGGAATACCACCGCTCAGGGCAATAAGAATCAGGAAGAACGCAAGGGCCTGAATAATAACGGCCAGTACCAGAGAGGCTCCGTCGAATCCGCCCCAGCCAGGGATAAACCGGCGCAGAGGTCTGAGCAGTGGATTGGTCGCCTTTACCGCAAACTGGGAAATCGGATTATAAAAATCGGCTCTGGCCAGCTGCAGCAAAAAGCGCAGCAGTATAATGGTCATGTAAAACGTGGATGCGATCAGCAGGATCGTAATCAGGATGTCTGCCAGCATGTAGCTGTTTCTCCGTTGTTTGTGAGGGGTTTACTCTTTGCCTGCCAGTTCTTTGGCCATTTCTTCTGAACGTGTATAAGCCGCGCTATAGGCTTTTTGCACCAGATCGCGCAGACCACCGTCTTCAAAGGTATTGATCGCCTGCTCGGTTGTGCCGCCGGGGGACATCACGTTCTTTTTCAGCTGCGCCGGGTCGTGATCGCTCCTGGCCGCCATTTCCGCCGCACCGGCCATGGTCTGGATAGCCAGTTCACGGGCGGTTTCCGGATTAAGGCCTGCATCGGCTGCAGCTGCCTCAAGGGATTCCAGCATCAGGAAAAAATAGGCCGGGCCACTGCCGGAAAGGGCAGTAACGCCATGCAGCAGGGATTCATCATCCACCCATACAGCCGCGCCTATGCCTTCGAAAACCGATTGAATCATGGTCTTCTGGGCACCGGAGACACTGTCGCTGGCAAAAAGACCGGCGGCGCCTTTGCCCACCAGAGACGGCGTGTTGGGCATTACCCGCACAATGGGTAAATCACCACCCAGCCATTCATTAATGGTGTCAGCCCCCAGGCCGGCAGCGATAGAGACCACCAGAGGGCGGGTGTTCTGGGCAATGGGGGCTATGTCACGGCACACATCCGCCATGATCTGGGGTTTCACCGCCAGCACAATCACATCGGCCTGTTGAGCACAGTAGCGGTTATCGGTGGTAACGCTTATGCCAAAACGCTTACGAATGGATTGCAGGTGGGCATCGTTGGGCGCACTGGCCCATATCCGGCTGGCCTGAAAGCCACTGTCCAGCATGCCACCAATGATGGCGCTGGCCATGTTACCGGCGCCGATAAACGAAATGGTCGGTGATTTACTCAAGATATGCTCCCGCGGTTATTCGGTTATACATCCGATAGCGATAATAGCAGGTACAGGCCTTTTCAGCTCTTCTGCGGGCGCTCACCAAAAATCGCAGTACCAACACGAACCCAGGTGGCGCCTTCGGCAATCGCCATTTCCATATCGCCAGACATACCCATCGACAGTGTGTCCAGCGGGCCTGCCTCCGGAAACGCCTGTTTCAGCTGTTTCAGGGTGTTGGCAAGCTTCCGGAAACTCGCCCTCAGCTCAGCCTCCGGCTGATCCGGATCCGGAATCGCCATCAGCCCCCGGAGCGACAGCCCCGGTAACTGGCCGATCTCTGGCACCAGCTCTGGCAGTTCATCCGGCCTGCACCCGGACTTGGTTGCTTCATTATTAATATTAACCTGAAGACAAATATTCAATGGGGGCAGATGGGCGTCCCGCTGTTCACTCAGGCGCCGTGCTATTTTCAGACGGTCGACGCTGTGCACCCAGGAAAATGCGCTGGCTATCTGCCGGGTTTTGTTGGATTGCACCGGGCCGATAAAGTGCCAGACGATATCAGGCAGGTCGCTGAGCTCGGCTATTTTGTCCAGGGCTTCCTGAACGTAGTTTTCCCCGAAGGCCCGCTGGCCGGCTGCTGCGGCTTCGCGCAGTTCCCCGGCGTTTCGCGTTTTGCTCACCGCCAACAGGTTCACAGAATCCAGCTCACGGCCGGCCTGCAATGTTGCTTTTTGTATGCGTCGGGTTACGCTCCCGAGGTTGTCTGATATGCTGCTCATAGTCGTAAAGTCGTTGCGCCTGGTCTGCCTGCTTAATTCCGACACGTTACTCGCAGGTCACTGAAATGCCAAGTGATCAATGTGAAGCACTGCGGGGCAGAGGGTGTCAGTATAAAAGAAAAACGCCTTCCGGGGACCCTTATGGATATTACCGAGTTGCTTGCATTTTCGGCGAAGCAGGGTGCGTCTGACTTGCACCTTTCCGCTGGCTTACCACCCATGATCCGTGTTGATGGCGATGTTCGTCGCATCAACCTGCCGCCCCTGGAGCACAAAGAAGTGCACGGGCTGATCTACGACATCATGAACGATAAGCAGCGTAAGGACTACGAGGAGTTTCTGGAAACCGACTTTTCCTTTGAAGTACCCGGCGTTGCCCGCTTCCGTGTTAACGCCTTCAACCAGAACCGGGGCGCAGGTGCAGTGTTCCGTACCATTCCCTCCAAGGTTCTGACCATGGAAGACCTGGGCATGGGACAGGTCTTCCAGGACATTGCCTCCGTCCCTCGGGGCCTGGTGCTGGTTACTGGCCCTACCGGTTCTGGTAAGTCCACCTCACTGGCAGCGATGGTGGACTACATCAACGACAGCCGTTATGAGCATATCCTGACGGTGGAAGACCCGATTGAGTTTGTGCACGACTCCAAAAAGTGTCTGGTAAACCAGCGGGAAGTGCACCGCGATACTCTGGGCTTTAACGAAGCGCTGCGCTCGGCTCTGCGGGAAGACCCTGACATTATACTGGTGGGCGAATTGCGGGACCTGGAAACCATTCGCCTGGCGCTTACCGCCGCTGAAACCGGCCACCTGGTGTTCGGCACCCTGCACACCACCTCGGCGGCCAAGACCATCGACCGGGTTGTGGATGTATTCCCCGCGGAAGAAAAGTCCATGGTGCGTTCCATGCTTTCCGAATCCCTGCAGGCGGTTATCTCCCAGACATTGATGAAAAAAATGGGCGGCGGCCGTATAGCCGCCCATGAAATCATGATTGGCACCTCAGCCATCCGGAACCTGATCCGTGAGGACAAGATCGCCCAGATGTACTCCGCAATCCAGACCGGGGGTTCCCTGGGCATGCAGACGCTGGACCAGTGTCTTGAGCGTTTGTTGCAGAAGGGCCTGATTTCCCGGGAGGATGCGCGGCTGAAGGCGAAAATGGCGGATAATTTCTGAACGTGAATGTTGGTGGTGGGGAGGGGTGGCAGCAGGCATCGGGACTGTCGGCAGCAGGGATGCTGCCGTCAAGCCTACACGGACGTATTTACGGCGTGTCCCGATGCCTGCTGCCACCCCTCTCCTTCGGGCTTCAGTCGGGTAGTCATCATAGAAAGAACATAGGTAAATAAAAATGGAATTCGAAAAACTGCTGCGTCTGATGGTTGAAAAAGGAGGCTCAGATCTTTTTATCACGGCGGGTGTTCCGCCGAGTATGAAGGTAAACGGTAAAGTACTGCCCATTACCAAGAGCGCATTAACGCCGGACCAGACAAAAGAGCTGGTCTACGGATCCATGAACGAGCGGCAGCTGGCCGAGTTTCAGGAAACCCATGAGTGCAACTTTGCCATCAGTGCCCGGGGAATAGGGCGTTTTCGGGTAAGTGCGTTCTTTCAGCGCAACCTGTGTGGCATGGTGCTGCGTCGGATTGAGGTGAAGATCCCCCAGATTGACGACCTGGCCTTGCCGGACATTGTGAAAGAGCTGGCCATGACCAAACGCGGTCTGATCATGTTTGTGGGGGCAACGGGCACAGGTAAATCCACATCGTTGGCCGCCATGCTCGGGCACCGCAACCGCAACAGCCGGGGTCATATAATTTCTATAGAAGACCCTATTGAGTTTATTCACCAGCACCAGGGCTGCATCGTTACCCAGCGGGAAGTGGGCCTGGATACCGAGAGCTTTGAGGTGGCGCTGAAAAACACCCTGCGCCAGGCGCCCGACGTCATCCTGATTGGTGAGGTGCGCACCCGCGAGACTATGGAATACTCGGTGCAGTTTGCGGAAACCGGCCACCTGTGCCTGGCAACACTGCACGCCAACAACGCCAACCAGGCACTGGACCGGATGATTCAGTTTTTCCCGCCGGAACAGCACAACCAGATCTGGATGGACTTGTCCCTCAACCTCAAAGCCATTGTAGCGCAGCAGCTGGTTCCCACGCCGGATGGCAAGGGCCGTAAGGCGGTGATTGAAGTGCTGATCAATACCCCTCTGGTTGCTGACCTGATTCGCAAGGGCGACGTACACAAGCTCAAGGAGTTGATGGCGAAGTCCAATGAGTCAGGCATGCAGACGTTCGATCAGGCGCTTTACCAGCTCTACGCTGAAGGTTCTATTACCTACGAGGATGCGCTGGCTCACGCCGACTCGGCGAACGACCTGCGCCTGATGATAAAGCTCGGGGCCGATGCCCAGGGAGTCGATCAGCTGTCGTCTTCTGTCGACCGATTGACCATACAGGATGACTGAACCGGCACAGACCGGTTTTATTTCAAAAATGTCGAATGGTTCAAATTTATGCGCTCAGCAATTGAGGCCAGTCACGACTAATGCGTATACTCCGTCACAAAATTTTAAGGAGATAACCCCGAAATGAGATCAACAATGCTATCCCGTGCGGTTCGCCTTGCCACTCTGGCAGCGGTTGCTGCCCCGACCACAGTGTTTGCTGGCGGCTTCTCCCTGAACGAGCAGAGCGCCAGTGCCATGGGTACGGCCAACGCAGGTGCGGCCGCCAACCCGGAGAACGCAACCACGGTTATGTTCAACCCGGCGGGTATGAGCCAGTTGAAGGGGACAAACCTTTCTTTTGGTGCGGCGGTTCTGGATATTGATGCGGAAGCAAAGCGTTCTAGTATCAAAACTACCGATGCTCTTGGTAACCCGGGCGCCTACACCGCTAACGGCGGCGATATCGCAGACCCTGCAGTTATGCCAAACCTTTACCTGACCCACGAGCTTAATGACTCTATTGATGTGGGTTTTGGCATCCACGCGCCTTACGGGTTGGCTGCAGATTACGACAATGATTTTGCCGGACGCTATATGGCCGACAAAACTGAGCTCACAGTACTTTCATTTACCCCGTCCATTGCGGTTAATAACGGCAAAGGTCTTTCCATGGGTGTAGGTGTTAATATTATGTATGGTGAGGGCCGCCTGAGCCGGTTTCAGGATGTTCGGGGTGCAGCTATGCTCGCTGGTCTTACGCCGCAAGAGGCTAATGCTTTAGCTGAAAAGTACCCTGATACGTATTCAGATGTTGAGGGAGATGATGTTGCGGTTAACTTTCGAGTGGGTTTCCTTTACGAACTATCTGAAGCTACACAAGTCGGCCTGAGCTTCCAGACTGCGACGGAGTTGGAGCTGGAGGGTGACCTGGAAATCAGCCAGTTTCCGGGTGAGGCCTTGGGGATGTCCGGGCCACAAACTCTCTCCGAAGATGCAAGAGTACCGCTGGAAATTCCAGAAAACGTGACAGTGGGAGTGCGCCACAAACTGAATCCGGAAATAACACTGCTTGCTGGTGCGACATATTCTCGCTGGGGTCGCTTCGAAGAGTTGGATGTTTTCAGTAAAGAAGGCGACAGTGGGGCGATATCCGGGGTTTTAAAGCGTACGGGTGACGATCCGATCACTCATATCACAGAAAAATGGCAGAACACCTGGCAATTTAATGTGGGGGGTATCTGGCAGGCAACGCCGGAATGGGCATTCAAAGCAGGGTACGCTTGGGATGAATCCCCGGTAGACCAGTATGTAACCGCCAGGATTCCATCTGAAGATCGTCACTGGCTAACACTGGGTACGCAGTGGAAAGATAACCAGAACGGGTGGACTGTGGATGCTGCGGTCGGCACCTTAATCTTTGCAGATGATGCGAAGGTTGATGATCGCGAGTATTATCACCAGCAACCGAATGTTCAGAAGTCTAAATCCAGTTATCAGGCTGAATACGAGCTGAGCGCCTGGAGTGCCTCCCTGCAGATCAGTAAGGCCTTCTAAAAATAGCCAAACCAGCTGACAAAAAAACGCCCGGTAGAATTAACTCACCGGGCGTTTTTATTTAGTGGGCCTGATCCCAGTTATCACCCACGCCGGCTTCTACCAGCAGAGGCACGGCCAGTTCCGCTGCGCCGGACATGCGTTTGACCAGTCCTTCCCGGATCTCCTCTACAGCATCCTCTTTTACTTCAAGAATCAGTTCGTCGTGCACCTGCATGGTCATGAGGGCTTTGTCGGCATGTTCTGCCCGCAGCCAGTTGTCCACTTCAATCATGGCCAGTTTGATGATGTCCGCCGCCGTACCTTGCATGGGGGCGTTGATGGCGGTGCGTTCTGCAGCCTGTTGCAGCTGTTTGTTGCGGGCGTTGATTTCCGGCAGGTACAGGCGGCGACCGAACAGGGTTTCGACAAAACCGTCGTCGTGAGCTTGTTTGCGGATGTTGTCCATGTATTCGAGAACCCCGGGATAGCGTTCAAAATACCGATCAATATATTCCTGCGCGACCTTGCGCCCGACGTCCAGCTGGCGGCCCAGGCCGAACGCCGACATGCCGTAAATCAGCCCAAAGTTGATGGCTTTGGCGCTGCGGCGCTGGTCGCTGGTTACTTCATCCCGGGGGATACCGAATACTTCCGAGGCGGTGGCTTTGTGAATGTCTTCTCCGTGCTCAAAGGCAGTCAGCAGGCCTTTGTCGCCAGACAGGTGCGCCATGATGCGCAGCTCAATCTGCGAGTAGTCCGCCGCCATGAGTTTATAGCCTTCCTGAGCAATGAATGCCTGACGAATGCGCCGGCCCTGTTCAGTGCGAACCGGAATGTTCTGCAGGTTGGGCTCGGAAGATGACAGTCTGCCCGTGGCTGTAATGGCCTGGTGGTAGGAGGTGTGTATCCGCCCGGTGCGGTGATGAATAAGTTCCGGCAGGGTGTCCGTGTAGGTAGACTTGAGCTTGCTCAGGCTGCGGTGCTCCAGGATCAGCCGGGGCAGCTCGTGCTCGTGGGCCAGTTCCTGTAGCACAGGCTCGGCGGTGGAAGGGGCGCCTTTCGGGGTTTTCTTAATCACCGGCAGGCCCATTTGTTCATAAAAAATGGTCTGTAACTGCTTAGGCGAGCCCAGATTGAAGGGGGCGCCGGCCAGTTCATGGGCTTCTTCCTCAAGGCTGCCCATACGCTCGGCCAGCTCCTGACTGTGCTGGCGCAGGGTGCTGGCGCTGATCAGGGCGCCGCGCTGCTCCATACGGGACAGCACGGGCACCAGGGGCAGGTCTATGTTGGTGTATACAGATTCCAACCTGCCCACTTCTGCCAGCTGCGGCCGGATGGCCTGGTGCAGGCGCAGAGTAATATCCGCATCTTCCGCGGCATAGGGGCCTGCCTTTTCCAGATCCAGCTGGTTGAAGGTGAGTTGTTTGGCGCCTTTGCCCGCAAGGGATTCAAAGCTGATGGTTTCTTCCCCCAGATAGTGCCGGGCGAGGCTGTCCATGTCGTGGCGGGAGGAAACGGAGTTCAGCACGTAGGATTCCACCATGGTGTCTTCGGCAATCCCCTCCAGGCATATTCCGTGATTGGCCAGTACGTTTTTGTCGTACTTGAGGTTCTGGCCGACTTTTTTCAGTTCCGGGTCTTCCAGAAGGGGTTTAAGCTGTGCCAGCACGTCGTCACGATCCAGCTGCTCCGGCGCTCCCATGTAGTCATGCCCAAAAGGAACGTATGCTGCCTCACCTGGCTCGATGGCAAAGGAAACGCCCACCACTTCGGCGCTGATGTAGCGCAGGCTGGTGGTTTCCGTATCAAAGGCAAACAGGTCAGACTTTTTAAGCCTGGCCAGCCATTCATCCAGCTCCTGCTGGTCGGTGATAACACTGTAACGTTTTTCCCGGGGGGGCTTCTGGTTGTCGGAAGAATCTGTGGCTTTGTCTGTGTTTTCCAGCTCTGCAATCCAGCTGCGCAGTTCGTACTCCCGGAACAGGGCCAACAGTTCCGCATCGTTTTGCTGTCGGTCCTGAAGATCCTCCAGGCCGAAGTCCAGCTCCACATCCATTTTGATGGTTGCCAGTTCCCGGCTCAGGGGCAGGGTATCCAAAGCCTCCCTCAGGTATTCGCCCACCTTGCCCTTGATCTCATGGGCGTTTTCCATAATGCCGTCGAGGTTGTCGTAGGTCTGCAGCCATTTAACCGCGGTTTTAGGGCCGCACTTGTTGACGCCGGGTATGTTATCCACCTTGTCGCCCACCAGCGCCAGGTAATCGATAATCTGGTCCGGGCGAACGCCAAACCTCTCCAGCACTGCGTCCCTGTCTGTGTGGGCTTCTGTCATGGTGTTGATCAGGGTGACATGGTCGCTAACCAGCTGGGCCATGTCTTTGTCGCCGGTGGACACCACCACATCAATGCCTTTACTGGTGGCCTCGTTGGCCAGGGTGCCTATAACGTCGTCAGCCTCGACACCTTCCACAATCAGCAGGGGCAGGCCCATGGCCTTTACCATCTGGTGAATCGGGTCAATCTGTATGGCCAGGTCGTCCGGCATGGGCGGGCGGTTGGCCTTGTATTCTTCATACAGCTCATGGCGGAAGGTTTTGCCTTTGGCGTCAAACACCACAACCACTTTCGAGCCGGGGAAATCCTGCTCCAGGCGACGTATCATAGCAATAACGCCCTTGATGGCGCCGGTCGGGTGGTTCTTGCTCGTCGTCAGTGGCGGAAGTGCATGATAGGCGCGGAATAAATAGGACGAACCGTCCACAAGCACCACAGGAGGGGTCTTTTGATCAGTCATGTTAAAGCGGTTCCGGATTCTGATTGAAGCGTAGGTTGGCTTGTGCAACTCTGTACGTAAATAGATAGATAAAAGGGTATCACGAAAATGAAGCGAATCGTCTGTTCCGCAGCTCTGCTTGCCTTAAGTGCCGGTTACGCCTGGGCGCAGGAAAGTGGAGGTCTGGATACCGAAGTGGTGGAGACACCCAAAGAGCCGTTGGTGGTGACCGATTATCAGCCATCGGCCGATGGCCCGCAGATTGTGATCCGGCCGGGAGAGGACAAGGTTTTCTACGAATACCGGGTTAATGGCCAGCTTATGGAGATCAAGGTTGTGCCGGAAGTCGGTCGCGAGTATTACCTGGTACCGGCTGATGGTGGCGGCTGGATTGAGGAGTCTGATTCCGACATGCTGGTTCCCAGCTGGGTGCTGTTCCGCTGGTAAAGTTAAAATCCCCCTGTTATTAGTATGAACATTCTAATTTTTCACCTTACTCTTGGTTACAGAATCGGATAAAAGGCAAAGGCCTGCATTCACTTTGGTAATCAGGAGATGTGAAATGGGTAAACTCAGAACGTATCAGGAACAACTTCAGGACATGGTAGAAAAGGGCATCAACGCCGCTGAACAGCAGGAAAAGAAGCTTTCAGCCAAGCCTTTTGACTATGCAGAAAAGCTCGAGTCCGGTGTTCGTGAATACAGTGTTAAATCACTGCGTAAGCGTTATAACGGTTACAGCGACAGTCTGTTCGAGCAGCTGCGTGGCCTGAATAGCCGTGTGGGCAGTTTTGCTGCGGACCTGGTTGCAAAGCTTGAAAAAGAAGCTGTGGAAACCGCAGACACAGTCTCTGAAGCCGCAGAGGACGTATCCGAAGCCGCTCAGGACGCAAAAAAATCAGTAGAGGCTGAAAAGCCTGCTGAAACCACCAAGCAGCAGCCGGCCCGCAAGACAGCCGCAAAGAAAAAGACAAGCAGTAAAAAGCAGACGACAAACAAAGACCAGACCACATCGGCCTGATCCCAGGGCAGACTGCCCGTTAGTCGGTCGTCTCCGGCAGCTCCAGTGGTAAAGTGCGGGGCTCGCCGGTAACCGCTTCAAGGCGTTTTATGTCTTTCACATAGGACGCCTTGAGCGTTTCTTTTTCCTGGTTTTGCCAGGCAATCTCCCTCTCGATATCGCGGATCCGGGATTCCAGACTGCGAATCTTACTCAGAATAGCCTCCGGTATATCCCGGCCCATCCGTTCCAGGTCGGCAGCCCGGCTCTGTTCGTTATCCAGCTGACTGGATATCACCGCAATGTTGCCGCGCTTAAGTTGAATCAGCCCCTTCAGTTCGTTCAGTTTACGGTGCATGGCCCGCACTGCCTGGTCGGGATGGCTGAAACGTTTCAGAAGCCGGGCGTCTTTTTCGCGCTGGATGCTGAGTTCTTTCTGGCGCTGCTTTTTTGCCTCGCGGGCGGCAATTTCAGCCTCAGTGGGGGCCGGGTCGACGGTTTCAATCACACGGCCGTTGGCATTCAGAATTTGGTAACCCCGCTCTGTGGCGGCATCGGGAATGGTGTTGCTGATGGCTACCTGGCCGTTTTCGTCGGTATAACGGTACATATCTGCTTCCGCCTGAGCTGTGGCCGGAGGCAGCAGAAGGGTTGTGGTCGTTATCAGAAATACGGTCAGGCATTTATGCATCACTCAGACTCCGTAGCGCTCCCGGTAGCTGGCCACTTTGACAGCATGCTCAGAAAAACCGGTGTTGGCTTCAAGATAACTCAGAACCTGTTCCAGGCGGATAATACTGACCACCGGAATATCAAACTCGCTCTCGACTTCCTGTATGGCAGAGAGCTCGCCGTTGCCGCGTTCCTGCCTGTCCAGCGCAATCAGGACACCAGCGGGCTCAGCCCCTGCGGCGCGGATAAGGTCGATGGACTCGCGTATCGCAGTGCCGGCGGTAATCACATCGTCCACAATTAACACTTTACCCTGTAGCGGCGCGCCGACAATGTTGCCGCCTTCACCATGGTCTTTCTTTTCTTTGCGGTTAAAGGCGAAGGGTTTGCTGTTGCCCCCCTCTGCCAGAGCCATAGCCGTTACTGTAGCCAACGGAATGCCCTTATAGGCAGGACCAAACAGGATGTCATAATTCAGACCACTGCGTTCTAAGGCTGCAGCGTAGGCTTTGCTTAGGTGCAGCAGATCCTCTCCGGTGTTAAAAAGCCCGGCGTTGAAAAAGTATGGGCTGGTACGGCCGGATTTGAGAGTGAAATCACCAAAACGAAGTACGTTACGGCGGATGGCAAATTCAATAAATTTTTGCTGATAGTCGTGCATGACAAGGCTTCTGGCGGGTGTGGATCTTTTAATAACGCGTAAAAACGGTATCATACACATAAACCGAATCAGGGAACACGTATGCGGGTAGTATCAATCAGCGTCAATGGTCTGGCTCAGGCTGTTGATAAAGGTTTCTTCGACTGGCTGGCCAAGCAGGATGCCGACGTTGTCTGCGTTCAGGATCACCGTATGCGCGCCTATGAGGTTGAAGATTATAACCTTGTACCGGAAGGCTTTGAGGCCTATTTCATTGATGGTGAGAAAAATGAACATGGCGGGGTAGGCATTTACACCCGGCATTTTCCCAAAGCCATTATGTACGGTTTTGCCAATGAGCAGGCGGACCGGGAAGGGCGTTTTATTCAGGCGGATTTCGACAAGGTATCGGTTGCTTCTGTACTTGCTCCCTGTGCGCTGGGACGCGAGGAGGAGCCGATCAGCGAAGATGATCTGACCATGCTGGACCATAAAGACGATTTTATGGATGCCTTTGGTCTGCACATGCAAAAAACGCTGCGAAAGCGCCGGCAGTTTATTTTCGGGGCCAACCTGCAGACAGCGCATCATGTAACGGATGCCAGCCCGCTTTACCACAGGTTTGATTTTTCCGGTTTTCTGCCTCACGAGCGTGCCTGGCTGGACCGGCTGTTTGATGAGATGGGTTGTGTGGATGCGTTCCGTGAGATCAACAAGCAGAGTAATCAGTTTACCTGGTGGCCGGAGCAAACTGAGGGTTCGCGGAAAAATGCGGGAATCCGGGTGGATTATCAGTTGATGACACCGGGGATTCGCAAGACGGTTCAGGATGGCTGGATTGATAACACCACGCGGTTTTCGGACCATGCGCCGGTGATTATGGATTACGATATTGAGATTGGTATGTGAGACTGCCGATCGTGGGTCCGGAGGGGGGAAACCTTTCCGGGACCGTCTCCGGCCAGGGAGGGCCGGAGCCGAGCGCACAGGGATGTGCTTGTAGCGTGTCCCGGAAAGGTTTCCCCCCTCCGGACCCGCTACATAGTCACTAGCCTTCCAAAGCTTCCTTCTGAATTTCAAATAACTGATCGATAGCCTTACGCGCCAGCGTCAGCATGCTGTCCAGTTCTTCCTGTGCAAAGGGCGCGCCTTCTGCTGTTCCCTGAATTTCGATGAAGCCGCCTTTGTCGGTCATGATTACGTTCATGTCGGTTTCGGCTTCGGAGTCTTCCGGGTAGTCCAGGTCGGCAACCGGGGTACCTTTGTAGACGCCCACGGAGATGGCCGCGATCATTTGTTTCAGGGGGGATTGCTTCAGGCGCTTGGTTTCTACCAGAAAGTTCAGGGCATCAACTAGTGCGACGCAGCCGCCGGTGATGGCTGCGGTGCGGGTGCCGCCGTCGGCCTGGATGACGTCGCAGTCGATGGTGATGGTGTGTTCGCCCAGGGCTTCCATATCGACGGCGGCGCGCAGGCTGCGGCCGATCAGACGCTGGATTTCAACGGTACGACCACCCTGTTTGCCACGGGCGGCTTCCCGGCCCATGCGGCTGCCGGTGGAGCGGGGGAGCATGCCGTATTCGGCGGTGATCCAGCCTTTGCCTTCGCCGCGCAGGAAGGGCGGTACTTTGTTTTCTACAGAGGCGGTGCAGATGACTTTGGTGTCGCCGAACTCAACCAGCACCGAGCCTTCGGCATGGCGTGTGTAGTTTCGGGTAAGGCGAATGTCTCTGGGTTGCTCGGGCGTTCTGCCACTTGGACGCATAATGTTTCCTGATGTTTTGGTAAATGTCCGGGAGCCAGTCCCGGTTGAGCGGAGTTTTGAAAACCGTTGAGTATATCACGTCAGGCCGGGGTACTCGCCGCTGGTGTCAGCAGCCTGTTAGACTCAGAGTCTGTATTCAAAGATTACGCTCAACGCCGGAGTGACCATGATCAGAAGTATGACCGCTTTTGCCCGCAGGGATGTGCAGGATGCCCAGGGAACGCTGACTTGTGAGATTCGTACTGTAAATCATCGGTACCTGGAGCCGTCGTTCCGGTTGCCGGAGGCTCTGCGTGAGCTTGAAAACCCGTTCCGGGAAGAACTGCGAAAACAGCTGAAGCGGGGCAAGGTGGATGTCTCTATCCGGCTGCAGAGTAATGAAACCGATATACCTGGGTTCGAGATCAATGAAGAGGTAGCCCAGGCCGTTAACGACGCTGCCAATCATGTGAACCGGATGCTGGATAACCCGGCACATATCAACGCACTGGATATTCTGCGCTGGCCAGGGGTGTTGTCGGTTCGTGAACAGGATTACAGCTCGGCCCGGGAGGCAGCGCTGGAGCTGTTCAGGGAAACCGTTGCTGAACTGGTAGAGGTGCGGGCGCGTGAGGGTGAGCGGCTTCGGCCTGTGTTTGAGGATCGCCTGACCCGCATGAGTGAGCTGGTTGCCACTGTTCGTGAGGCTTTGCCCGGGCTGCTCGAAGCGCAGGAAGAACAGCTGCGCGAGCGCTTTCGCAAAGCACAGGTAGAGCTGGATCCTGAACGCATCGCCCAGGAGATGGTGATGCTGGCGCAGAAAACCGACGTGGCAGAAGAGCTGGACCGGTTGGAGGCTCATATCAGTGAAGTGGCCGATACACTCGGGCGCGACGAAGCCATTGGGCGCCGTCTGGATTTTCTGATGCAGGAGCTCAACCGCGAAGCCAATACTCTGAGCAGTAAGAGTATTGATGCCGCCGTGACCCGGGCGGCGGTTGATCTGAAGGTGCTGATTGAGCAGATGCGCGAGCAGGTGCAGAATATAGAGTGATATTTTCCATTTTTAAAGGAACTCTCATGGCTCACGAAACCTTATTGACACCGGTTCGCTTAGGCAGCCTTACTCTGCCCAATCGCATCCTGATGGCGCCTCTGACCCGGTCGCGTACGCCGGACAGCATACCCGGCGAACTGCAGCAGGCCTACTATGGCCAGCGCGCAGGGGCTGGTCTGATCATCAGTGAGGCTACCAATATCTCGCCAACTGCCCGTGGTTATGTGTATACGCCAGGCATCTGGACCGACGCACAGGAAGCCGGCTGGAAGCGTGTCGTCGATGCCGTTCACGCCAGGGGTGGGCGTATTGCGCTGCAGCTTTGGCACGTAGGCCGCGTTTCCCATGAAATGGTACAGCCCGACGGCCAGGCGCCTGTAGCGCCGAGTGCGCTCAAGGGCGAAGGTGCCCAGTGCTTTGTTGAATTCGAGGATGGCAGCGCCGGGCGCCACGAGACCAGCACTCCCCGGGCGCTGGAAACCGATGAAATACCCGGCATTGTCGATGATTATCGCCAGGCGGCAATCCGCGCCAAGCGCGCCGGTTTCGACATGATCGAAGTGCACGCTGCTAACGCCTACCTGCTGAATCAGTTCCTGGCAACTGGCAGCAATCAGCGTACCGATCAGTATGGTGGCTCACTGGAAAACCGTGCCCGCTTTCCGTTGGAAGCACTCGATGCGGTGGCAGAAGTGTTCGGCCCCGATCGCACGGGCATCCGGATGTCGCCATTCATCGAAATTTTCGGCCTCACCGACGAGGAGCCGGAGGCCATGGCCTTCTACATGGCGGAGGAGTTATCCAGACGGAATATCGCCTACTTGCATATCAATGAACCGAACTGGGCCGGCGGTGATATCAAACTGACCGATGATTTTCGTCGAGCTCTGCGAGAGCGCTTCAAAGGCAGCCTGATCTTTTGCAGCCACTATGATGCCCAGCGCGCCGAACGCATTATTGATGCGGGTATCGCCGATGCCGTAGCCATCGGGCGTTCTTATATCGCCAATCCGGATCTCGTTGAACGCTTCCGCCTGGGCGCTGCGCTCAACGAGCCGGATCCCGCCACCTTCTACGGAGGCAAGGAAGAGGGCTATACCGACTATCCGTTTCTGGATAACGGCTACGATCAGCAGCGGCGCCCAAGTTGAGTGACCGCTGCTCTTAAAAGGCTCGTGGTGTGTCGCCTGCTTAGCAGAAACGGCGGGGAATGGTCTTCTCCCAGCTGTTGCGGTACACCTCTTTGCCTTCTTCGTAAGCCTGCAGGCTGTTGACCAGGTAGAAATTTTCAGCATCGCAGGACATGCGGCTCTGAGTATCTACATGAATGCTGATATCAGCATCGCTCAGGTCCACTTCCCAGTTGGATTCGGTGACAGCGCTGAGAGGGTCGTTCTCGTGAACGCGCCAGATGTTGTGGTTCTTGGTGCCGTAGGTGATGCCGTTGTGATTCAGCAGGCGCAGGCCTTCGTCAGAGAAGTCGTCCAGTACCCACTCGTGCGTCGTCAGGGATTTGATCACCTGGCGGGTCCGGCTGCCTTCACGCAGGATGGTTTTGTCCAGGGGCTTCGCCGTTTCTGCCTGGGTAAACGGCAGCTCGGTGAACACCGGGTCGGCGGATTGCGGTACCAGAATCCGGCTTTGATCCAGGTCCACCTCCAGGTTGGCGACAGACACAGAAGGCCAGATCTGCGGCCAGTAGGTGGGGCTCAGGCTGATTTCCAGCTGGTGCCCGGCCGGTAGCTGGTAACCTATGGCGTCCAGCGTAAAGCTCACCTCAAACCACTCGTCCAGAGGCACAGCCTCGGGGTTTGCATGGGAGTGCCGATGGGTGAGGTTGAACTGGCCAGCGGTGATGTAGGTTTTCTCTCCCGTGGGCGACACATCGGTTAAACGTGCGTGTACGTTGCCTGTGGGCTGGTCACTTTTCAGACGCAGGTTAACGCGGGGGTTGCCGAGCAGGTTGAGCGGCTGATCGGCTGCTGGCAGCGTCCAGGTGGTGGCCAGGGCGTTGTCGATGGTTTGGTCGTCAGGAAGGTCGCCGTCCTGTCCGAAGGGGCAGAAAACGCCGGAGTAAAGGCCATGGTGCTGGCGGTTAATCAATACCTGTTGGCCGCTCAGAGAGTCCATCACATCCACGCCGGAGATGTCGGTTGCCAGCAGATCGACCCACTGGCCTTCCCGGTACTCGTAGCTGGTCTGCGGCGGGACACTGTCCTGCAGATACACAACAAAGCTGTCTTCGTGGGGTTCATTGGTGGCGTCTGTTGCGAGCCAGCGATCAAACCAGCTTATGCACTCCTGCAGGTAGCCAATCTGAGGGCCTGGAATCGCCAGATCGGGGAACTCATGGGCCCAGGGGCCGATGATTGCGCGCTTGGGCACATCCAGATTGTCCATAAGCCGGAAGACCGCGTCCGTGTAGCCATCTGCCCAGCCACTCATGGTGAGTACAGGAATGCGTATGGCGCTGTAATCTTCACAGATGGATCCCTGCTCCCAGTAAGCATCTCTGTGCTGATGCTCAAGCCAGGTTTCGACAAAGGGCGGCGTATTTTTCAGGCGGTCGAGCCACATCTCACGCCATTTGTCCCCTACAAAGCGGGGAAAGGGTGGTCGGGCGTTGTAGGCAAACATGGTAGAAGCCCACCACAGCATATCGGAGCCCATCAGCGTGCCGCCCCGGTAGTGCACATCGTCGGCGTAGCGGTCATCTGTGGAGCACAGGCTGGCAATGGTTTTCAGCGCCGGGTGATTGTAGGCAGCCATTTGCAGACCGTTGAAGCCGCCCCAGGATTTGCCGATCATGGCAATATTGCCCGCAGACCAGTCCTGCGCGGTGATCCAGTCGAATACTTCCAGGCAGTCTTCCTGCTCCTGAAGCGGGTACTCGTCCTGGATGATGCCGCCGGAGTCGCCGGTGCCACGGATATCCACACGAATGGCCGCGTACCCGCAACCGGCAAAGTAACCGTGGCGGATCTCATCGCGCAGCGCGGTGAACTCGTCCTTACGGTAGGGCAGGTATTCCAGAACAACACCGCGCGCTTTATCCAGCCCTTCAGGTAGCCAGAGCTTGGCTGAAAGGACCGTGCCATCGGCCAGTGGTATGGGTGCATGTTCTGTTACATTAACTTTGTAAGGGAGGTCTGTTCGCTCGCGGATTTTGCTGTAATCCACATCGAAAACACCCATTATTGCTCCTCCTGTATGCCGTGATCCTGGCGCAGCCAGCGCAGAATGGACACGGTTAATAGTATGTAGATGATAAGTATCGGGATCGCAACCATCACCGTTGACGACTGAACAACCTTCAGGCCGCCAATCAGCAGCAGTGAGATGGCCAGAACGGCCATAAGAATGCCCCAGGTAACGGTGTGCCACACGGCGGGCTCTTCACCGTCTCCCGCCGTGGTGGACGCGGTAGATGCCAGAACGAAAGACGCCGAGTCCAGTGAGGTAGCCAGAAAGATAAACCCAAGAACCACAAAGAATAAGACGGCAAGTTTCGCCAGAGGGAGCGTGTTGAGCACATTGATGATGGTCTGGGCATTGCCGTTATCGGCCATGCTCTGCACCACATTGAACGCGCCGGTCAGTTGCAGATCCATAGCATAACCACCCATAACCGCAAAATAAAGCCAGCCACCCAGGGTACCCCAGGCCAGCATGTTCACGATCACGGATTTAATGGTGCGACCTTTTGAAATCCTCGCCACGAAAAGGCCCAGGAACGGCGCTGTGCAGGCAAACCAGACCCAGTAGAAAACTGTCCAGTCCTGAGGGAAGCCACTCTGATGAACCGGGTCCGTATAAAAACTCATGCGCAGAAAGTTTTGTGCCATCTGGCCAACGCTGTCGGTAAAGTACGCCAGCAGAAAGCTTGTGGGGCCGACGATGAGAACGAACAGTGCCAGCGTAACCGCCAGGTAAACGTTGAGGTTACTGAGTTTGCTGATGCCTTTTTCCAGACCCAGCGTGGCACTGGTCAGGTAAATAACCGACCAAATCAGAATAATGCCGATACTCAGCAGAGCCGACTGTTCTACACCGAACAGGTCGCCAATACCGGCGGCTATCATGGGAACGCCAAGGCCCAGAGACGTGCCCAGGCCACCCACCAGTGACCAGATCACCAGAATATCAATGATGCGGCCCAGCCAGCCATCGGCACTGTGGCCAAGCACGCCTTTACAGGCCTGGGAAATCTTCAGGGATTTGTTGCCCTTATTATAGAGCGAGTAGGCAATGACAATGGTGGGGAGGGTGTAGATGGCCCAGGCAGACACACCCCAGTGGAACAGCCCATAGCTCAGGGCCCATTCGGCAGCAGCGGCAGTCTGGCCTTCAATCTGGAACGGCGGCCCCTGGTAGTAATACATGGGTTCGATGATCGACCAGAACATGATGCTGGTGCCCATGCCGGCGCAGAAGAGCATGGCGCCATAGCTGAAGTTTCCGAAGGCCGGGGTTTTTGTGTCTTCCCCGAAGCGGACCTTTCCATAGCGCCCGGCGGCAAACCACACCAGCATGACAAAAATGCCAAACGTCAGAAATTCGAAGACCCAGTCCATCTGATGAGTGATTATGCTCAGCCCCTGGGTAATCAGGGGCGCGATGGTGGCCTGAAAGCTGACCAGTACTGCGGTTATAATCAGCAATACCGCGATAGCGGGCCAGAACACATAGGGGTCGAGTTTGGATCGTTTCTGCATCGGTAGCTCCAGTGTGATTATTTTTGACACAAGTGCTGGTAGTTACCGGCGCGTTCAGCGTAATGATCGGTATTCTGCGTGCTACTGACCGGCGTCTCCGGGCTTAATGGCAAGCAGGTCGGTGCGCAGATGGGTCAGTACTTTTTCTGCGGTGTTACCGATCACTCTGGCTTTCAGGCCGGTTTTCCCACTGGTTCCTATCACTACCATGTCGGCTTTCAGTTTACTAGCAATGCTGGGAATAACCTTGTGGGCGGGACCGGCAGCTAGATGGATACTTTCGCGGCTCAGGTGCCAGGTATTACACAGGTGCGTGAGAACAGGTTCGAGGGCTTCCCGGCGCTTCTTTTCATGCTCGGCCATGTTGATAATTTCCAGATCTGCCAGTACTTCCGATATATGCAGGGCATGCACCAGATGCACCTGTGTTCCCAGCGCCTTGGCCAGTGCCGTGGCCTGTTCAATAATGCGCGCATTGAGGGCTTTTTTTACCGGTTTGGTGGAGCTCAGGTCCACGGCTGCCAGGATCGGGTGAGCCTGGCTCCATTTATGTTCCGCCACCAGCATGACGGGAACCGGACACTCCCGGATCAGGTGCCAGTCCGTGGGTGTGTAGAAAAAGGTTTCCGAACGGCTTCCGGTTTTGATCACTGCATCGAACCGGTTCCGGCTGCAGTGTTCGATAATCCACTGGTGAATGTTCTTTTCCCAGATTGTATGGGTACTCACCTGCAGGTCGGTGCAGTCGGCCAGAGCCAGCATCTGGTCCAGCCAGCGCTGGCGGATGTCTACCAGGGCATCACGGGCACGCTGCTGAACGGTAGGGTCTGAGGGCAGAGCGCCAAGATGTTCATGGGTAAAAGCGACAATTTCCAGGTTTGCGCCCGTTGCGCGGGCGAGCTCAATACCCCGGGCCAGAGCTTTCTGGTGCTTGTGGTCCGGGTCCATAACAATCAGAAGTTTATCCATGCTGCGTTACCGTCATTGTGCTGAACAGGGTTTATACCTGTGGTGTTTAAGTGCCAGTATGCTGATCTTATCAGTTGTAGGGCTAACGGGGTGCGGTGTCAGATCAAAGGCCGTATAATTATCGGTTTTCCGGTTTGCAGCAGGGCGGCCGATGACAGTTCAGGAGTGGTGGAATCATGAGCCAGGCCGGTGAAACGGGCACGCTGTTTGTTATTTCTGCGCCTTCCGGCGCGGGCAAAACCAGTCTTGTAGCGGAAATGCTACACGCAGACCATAAGCTGGGGGTATCTGTATCCCATACCACACGCCCCATGCGGGAAGGCGAAAAAGAGGGTGTAAACTACCATTTTGTAAGCCGTGAAGATTTTGAGGCAATGATTAACCGCGGGGATTTCCTGGAGCACGCCGACGTTTTTGGAAACTATTACGGCACGTCTCAGGTATGGGTCCGGGAAATGCTGGCCAGCGGTCGGGACGTTATCCTGGAAATTGACTGGCAGGGTGCGGTGCAGGTGCGCCGGCTGATTCCTGAATGCGTCAGTGTGTTCATTGTTCCACCCTCGGCACAAGCTCTCGAGGAGCGTCTGGTTGGCCGGGGCACAGACTTGCCCGAGGTGGTGAGCCGGCGGCTTAAAGAGGCCAGAGAAGAGTGCCGGCATGCCGTGGAGTTTGATTACCTGGTGGTAAACGATGACTTCAAAGAGGCACTGACTGATCTGCTGAGTATTGTGCGCACCCAGCGCCTGCGCATGGGAACCCAGCATGCCCGGCACAGGCAATTACTGGCTGGCCTTTGCAGTGAGGGCGGCAATCAGGCGTGAAGCCGGGTTTTGCTGTATACAAATTGTTCCCTTAGCAGTAAACTGAAAGGTCTGTTCACACTATCATTTTTATATTATCGGGGATGTTATGGCACGAGTTACCGTTGAAGATTGTCTGGAACATGTTGATAACCGCTTCCAGCTTGTCATGCTGGCTACCAAGCGTTCCCGCCAGATTGCCACCCAGGGTGCCGAGCCAATGGTTCCGGAAGAAAACGATAAGCCTACGGTGATTGCGCTGCGGGAAATCGCCAAAGACCTGGTTAGTCGTGATCTGCTGACTGAAGTCGAAGAGGATTAAAACGACTGAAAAAAGATTACGGAGGCGTGGTGTCGCTTGAGGCTGCAGTAGGAGACCTGGCTAACGAGCTCGGGTCTTATCTGGATACCAGTCGTATCAATCAGGTACGGCGGGCCTTCTATTATGCCGAACAGGCCCATGAGGGCCAGATGCGCAAAAGCGGCGACCGTTATATTACCCACCCTCTTGCAGTTGCACGCATTCTTGCCGGCCTCAGGCTTGATCACCAAAGCCTGATGGCGGCAATGCTCCATGACGTTATAGAAGACACCGGTATCCCCAAAGACGCGCTCGCCGAGCAATTCGGTGATGATGTGGCTGAACTGGTAGACGGTGTCAGTAAGCTGACTCAGATTGAGTTCCAGTCCCGGGCAGAGGCGCAGGCCGAGAACTTTCAGAAAATGACCCTGGCCATGGCCAAGGACATTCGGGTTATTCTCGTTAAGCTGGCCGACCGCTTACACAACATGCGTACGCTGGGCCCAATGCCCTATGAAAAACGCCAGCGCATAGCCACCGAAACCCTTGATATCTACGCGCCTATTGCAAATCGCCTGGGTATGCATGCCATCTCCACCGAACTGGAAGATCTTGGCTTTGCGGCTTTGCATCCGATGCGTTCACGTTACATTTCTAAGGCTGTACAGAAATTACGGGGTAGCCACCGAGAAATCATTGAAGAAATACAGGGCCGGTTGCAGACCAAGCTGGAAGAGCGGGGCCTGCCGGGCCGGATCATCGGGCGCGAAAAGCACCTGAACAGTATTTATAACAAAATGAAACTCAAGCAGAAGTCGTTCCGTGAAATCATGGACGTGTACGCCTTCCGCATTATTACCGACACAGAAGACGACTGCTACCGCATTCTCGGGGCGGTGCACAGCCTCTATAAACCCATGCCCGGCAGGTTCAAAGATTACATTGCCTTGCCCAAAGCAAACGGCTATCAGTCACTGCATACCACGCTATTCGGTATGCATGTGAATATCGAGATTCAGATCCGTACCGAGGCAATGGAGCATATTGCCAATGACGGCATTGCCGCACACTGGCTGTATAAGAACGAGCCGTCCGATGTTACCAGTGTCAACCAGACACGGGTAGACCGCTGGGTCCGGGGCCTGATGGAAATGCGTGAGCGGGCCGACGATTCTCTGGAGTTTATCGAACATGTAAAATTCGATCTGTTTCCGGATGAAATCTACGTGTTCACCCCAAGGGGTAAAATCATGGAGTTGCCCAGGGGGGCGACCCCTGTGGATTTCGCCTATGCCATTCACACCGATATCGGTAATGCCACCGTAGCCTGCCGTATTAACCGGAACCTGGGGTCGCTGAGCCGGCCTCTGCAAAGCGGCCAGACGGTCGAAATCATTACCGCACCCGGTGCCCGTCCGAATCCGGCATGGCTCAGTTTTGTGGTCACCGGTAAGGCGCGCAGCAGCATCCGCCATTCCCTGAAGGGCCGGAAACATGCCGAGTCCATGGACCTTGGCCGCGAGCTTCTGAAAAAATCCCTTGTCGGGTTTGGTAAACGCATGTCGGATATCAGCGATGCCCAGAAGCAAGCGGTGGTTACTCACAACCAGGTGAACAGCTTTGACGATCTGGTGAGTGAAATCGGTATGGGTAACCGGATGGCTTATCTGGTAGCTCGTCAGCTTGTCACTGGGGCTGAGGGCAGTGAAGCGGATGAGACCACTGGCGATCTTCAGGGGGGCGGTAATGCGCCGGTCACCATACAGGGCACTGAAGGCATGTTGCTGCATTTTGCAACCTGCTGCATGCCCATTCCGGGTGATCCTATTGTAGGTGTGATGGACTCGGGCAGCGGCATGACAATTCACTCAGATACCTGCCCCACGTTGCCGGATGATGATCTGGGCCGGTCACGCCTGACCCAGCTGACCTGGGCAAAAGACATTACCAGTGAGTTCTCTGTAGAGCTGCGGGTAGAAATGGAACGCCAGCGCGGTGTGGTTGCTGAGGTGGCCAATGCTGTCGCTATGGCAGACGGTAGCATTGAGCGCATCAATGTGGATGAGCAGAACGCCCGTTTTGGTGAGATTACGCTGGTGATCAAAGTGCACGGTCGTAAGCATCTGGCACGGGTGATGCGCCGGGTGCGTAATATCAAGGTGGTCACTTCGATTAGCCGTGTTAAATACTGATCCGGGCCGGCAGCGCACAAGCCTCTGGTTGACAGCCTACGCCTGAAAGAGCCACGATTGCTTCTTTGAACGAGAGGAAGTTTAACGGCATGGCAAACAAATCCGTAATTCAGACTGAGAACGCCCCTCAGGCAATTGGCCCCTACTCCCAGGCGGTCAAGGCAGGGGATACCGTTTATATCTCTGGCCAGATCCCGCTGGTCCCGGAAACCATGGAGCTGGCGACCGGAGACTTTTCCGAAAAAACCCGCCAGGTATTCGATAACCTCCAGGCAGTGTGTGAAGCCGCCGGCGGCGAGCTGAAGGATATTGTTAAGGTCAATATTTACGTAACCGACCTGGCGAATTTCTCCGAAGTTAACGACATAATGGCAACCTATTTTCCCGAGCCCTATCCGGCCCGGGCTGCAGTTGAAGTATCAGCTCTGCCCAAGGGCGTGCCCCTGGAAGTAGAAGCCATCATGGTTCTCAGCTGAAGCTGAACCTGGATCAGGGTTTCAGAGCCCCGATCATTTCACGGTAGCCGATACGAAAGTCCGGGTACCGGAAGGTAAAGCCGGTTTGCAGCAGCTGCGTATTATCGCAGCGCTTGCTGCCGGCACGCCCGCCTTTTCTGGCATCGGCCACCGGGTCTGCGCATTCCACCTGCTGGCGGACCCAATCAACCACTTCATCAAGCCTTACCGGCTCGCAGTCGCTTGCCACATAGACATCCTCCAGAGACTCACCCGCCAGTACCATCCTGTTCAGATAAGCCACAGCTTCCGCCGCATCTTCTTCATGAATACGGTTGCTGTAAGGCGCTGGTGTATCCGGGTTTAAACGCCCGGCGATGACCTCTTCCAGAAAACGCTGCCTTGACGGCCCGTAAATGCCGCTGAAACGAACAATCGTAGCCGGGTGGCGACTGTTCAGGGCGGTTTGTTCGCCTGCCAGAATCTGCTGACCGGTGACTCGTGCCGGCGAGGTGGGGCTGGTTTCATCCACCAGGCTGTCATCATCCTGACCATAAACACTGGTGCTGCTGATAAAAAACAGCCGTTTGAGTTGCTGGTTGCCCAGTGCATCCAGCAGGTTCGACAGGCCGTTAACATACGCATCCCGGTAGCCCTGCTCGTCGTAACTGGACGGAGTCAGACAGTAAATGATCGTATCCAGGTCTTTGGGCAGCTTTTCTGCCAACGTCTCCGGGCGGGTCAGGTCTGCGCCTATGCCGGTAATACCTTCAGGTACCTTGTCCGGCGAGCGGCGCAGGCCGTAAACCTGTGCGGACGCTGCCAGCTTTAGGGCAATGGCGCCACCGAGTTTGCCGCAACCGGCAACCAGGATTTTTGGCATGCTATTGCGTTCAGTGATTGCCATAGACAATATCAATCCTTATCCTTTGGTTCATAGATCAGTGAAACTTCGCCCAGCTTCCTTATGACCGGAGATCACCATGACTCTTACCGAGTTACGATACGTCGTTATGCTTGCCCGCGAAAGGCATTTTGGCCGAGCGGCCGAACGTTGCCATGTGAGCCAGCCAACCCTCTCCGTTGCCGTGAAAAAACTGGAAGACGAGCTGGGTATTCCGTTATTCGAACGCAGCAAAAGCAGCATTCAGGTGACCGAAACCGGCCAGCGCATTGTAGAGCAGGCACAGCGGGTTCTGGATCAGGTAGGCGTTATCCGTGATATGGCTCAGGATGGCAAAAACCAGCTGAGTTCCCCCCTCAAGGTGGGTGCCATTTATACCATCGGTCCCTATTTGTTTCCGCATCTTCTGCCTGAATTGCGCCGCGCGGCCCCGGAAATGCCCCTGTATATTGAAGAAGGGTACACAGCAAACCTGCGACAAAAACTACGCCAGTCAGAGCTGGATGCGGTTATTGTGGCCCTGCCGTTTGACGAAGCAGAGGTGCTCACCCTGCCTTTGTACGATGAGCCGTTTGTGGTACTTCTGCCAGCCGATCACCATCTGGCGCAGAAAAAAGAGGTAACCGGCGAAGAGCTGGCCCGGGAACAGCTACTGTTGCTGGGCCCCGGACACTGCTTCCGGGACCAGGTACTTGAGTCCTGTCCGCCGTTGGTGGATGCCATTACCCAGCGTGCCGATACAGACTCGCCCGCATTGGTAACCGAAGGTAGCTCACTGGAAACCATCCGGCACATGGTGGCTTCCGGGCTTGGTATTACCGTTATTCCACTGTCGGCCGCCACGGCCATGCGGTATCAGGAAGATGTACTGGTAACCCGACCGTTTGCCTCGCCCGTGCCTTCGCGCACAGTCGCCCTGGCTTGGCGCGTCACCTTTCCGCGACCCAAAGCCATTGATGTTCTCTCACTGGCCGCCAGTCAGTGCCGGGTTATTGAAAAAGCAAAAGCCGATACACCTGTGACAGCCGACGCTGACTGAGCCGGATTATGGCCTCACTGGACGATATCCCGGTTACCGAGCTCAAGGGTGTAGGCAACGCGCTGGCGGAAAAGCTGGCGCGGTTGGGTATCGTTTCCATGCAGGACTTGCTGTTTCACCTTCCGCACCGGTATGAAGACCGCACCCGTATTGTTCCCATGGGTAATTTGAGAGTGGGGGATGTCGCGGTGGTGGAAGGCGAGGTCATGAAAGCCGACCTGATCATGGGGCGCCGCCGCAGCCTGCAGGTAACCCTCAAAGACAGCAGTGGGTTTCTGGTGATGCGCTTTTTTCATTTTAATGCGGCCCAGAAGAAGCAGTTGTCGGAAGGCACACGGGTGCGTTGCTTTGGCGAAGTGCGCCCGGGCCGGGCCGGCTACGAGCTGTATCATCCGGAGTATCAGACCAACCCACCCCCCATGCCTACCGGTGAGCAGGCAACCCTTACTCCGGTGTATCCGCTGACAGAAGGTATTCAGCAGCCCCGGGTACGCCGGTTATGCGAGCAGGCATTGGGGTATCTGCGTCGCCACCCCATTCGTGACTGGCTGCCGGAAGAGCTGCTGGCAGACTATCAGTTGCCCGGAATTAACGACGCGGTTCAGTTAGTACACGCACCACCGGCCAGTGCGCCGGTGCAGGCGTTGATGGACGGAGTGCATCCGGCTCAGCAGTGTCTGGTGATGGAAGAGCTGCTGGCACATCAGCTAAGCCTGTTGCAGGTGCGGGAGCAGATACAGGCGCGACAGGCACTGCCTTTGTTGCCGACCGGCGATCTGCCCGAACGCTTTCTGGAAGAGCTGCCTTTTGCCCTGACCGGCGCCCAGCGCCAGGTACTGAGCGAAATCCGCCAGGACCTGAGCCAGCCCCTGCCCATGCTCCGGCTGGTGCAGGGCGATGTGGGTTCCGGCAAAACCGTGGTTGCGGCCCTGGCGGCACTGCAGGCCATAGGGGCTGGAGCCCAGGTGGCCCTGATGGCGCCAACCGAAATACTCGCCGAGCAGCATTTTGAGAATTTCCGCAACTGGCTCGAACCCCTGGGTATCCGGCTGGCCTGGTTGTCCGGAAAAATTAAAGGCAAAGCCCGTAAAGAGGCGCTGGAAGCGGTGCACTCAGGTGCCGTCAGCGTTGTGATCGGCACCCATGCGCTGTTCCAGGACGATGTGCAGTTCAGCCGGCTGGCACTGGTGATTGTGGATGAACAGCACCGGTTTGGCGTACACCAGCGCCTGGCTTTGCGGGAGAAGGGCGTGGGCGGCACCCTGGCACCGCACCAACTGATCATGACGGCCACCCCAATTCCGCGTACTCTGGCCATGAGTGCCTATGCGGATCTGGATACGTCGGTTATTGATGAACTGCCCCCGGGACGTAAACCGGTGGAGACCATCGTCATTCCCGACAGCCGCCGGGATGATGTCATCGAGCGCGTGCGCAGTGCCTGCGCGGACGGGCGCCAGGCCTACTGGGTGTGCACGCTCATAGAAGAATCAGAAGCCCTGCAGTGCCAGGCTGCGGAAGTGACCGCACAGGAGCTGACAGAACGGCTGCCGGATCTGAAGGTGGGCCTGGTGCACGGGCGGCTTAAATCGGCAGAAAAAGCCGACATCATGAACCGCTTCAAAAACGGCGAGCTGGACTTGCTGGTGGCCACCACCGTGATTGAAGTGGGGGTAGATGTGCCCAATGCCTCGTTGATCATTATTGAAAACCCTGAGCGCCTGGGCCTGGCCCAGCTGCATCAACTTCGTGGCCGGGTAGGGCGGGGCGAGCAGGCCAGTTTCTGCGTGCTACTGTATCATCCGCCCCTGTCTGCCAACGGCAAGGCCCGCCTCCAGGCCCTGCGGGACAGCCAGGACGGGTTTGTGATTGCCGAAAAAGACCTGGAAATACGCGGCCCGGGGGAAGTGCTGGGCACCCGCCAGACAGGTATGATGCAGTTTCGTCTGGCCGATTTTGAGCGCGATAAAGGCTGGATAGAGCCTGTCCGGACAATGGCGCCGGGGCTGATGCAACAGCCGCAGTTGGTGCAAGCTTTGATCCGGCGCTGGCTGGGGGAGAAAATACGTTATGGCGATGTGTAGCTTTTAAACCGAATACGGTCAGTTCGGGAAATGGTTTCATATCAATTTATTCTGCTGCCTTCAGATTTATACTGGGGTTTCCTTGGCAGACTTGTGGTTAAATGGCAAGCCGCTATTAACGGGAGAGCACTATGGAACTACCTGTCGCGGTTCAGCAGGCGCTGGGCGATGTGGCTAAAGGGGTCTCCTTAAGAGACCTGGGTCAGGCGGGCAGGCAGGAACTGTTACGCATGGTTCTGCTGAGTGATGGCCAGGAAAAGCTGCAGGTTATTTGCCGTAAGGCGGATGTTGTAGATCTGGAGCAATTGAACGAGCACTTTGATCGGGATTTTGAGCTGATGAAGCCCGCGGAGCAGGTGCTGGTAAAAGATCGCACAGGATTGCGGGAGCTGCCAGCGTTACCGTCTCTCACTGGCTGGCCCGCTGTTGTAGACCCCCGGGTCGATGCCTTGCCCTTTGTTGCTCTGGAGCTGGAGGAGCAGCGTCTGGCTATGGTCATGCCGGTGGATGATTTTCGTGAGTTGACTTCCCACGCGCAGCGACGGTCTTTTACCATTCCCGAGGAAAATGTCAGTGTAAACCTGAATAACCCGGGCGATGATCGGAAGCAGTTGAATTCATCCCTTCGGAAATTTACCCGCCTGCGTATTCAGCAGCGCCTGGAGGATACGCTGGAAGTGCCTCCCTTGTCGGAAACCGCCGAGCGCATTATTCAGCTAAGGGTCAACCCGAATGCGGTTATGGCAGATCTGGTGGATATTGTAGAAAGTGACCCGCCGCTGGCCGCACAGGTGGTCAGTTGGGCCTCTTCCTCTTTTTACGCAGCAGCAGGGGACGTGCGCTCGGTATACGATGCCATCTCCAGAGTGCTGGGTTTTGATATGGTAATGAACCTGGCGATGGGGCTGGCACTGGGACGCGCCATTAAATTGCCAAAGCACCATCCCTACGGCTATGTCAGTTATTGGCAGCAAGCAATCTGGCAGGCGCACGCAACCGGTATTCTGACAAGCATGATGCCGCCGCTCGAACGACCCGCATTCGGGCTGGCCTATCTGGGGGGGCTGCTGCATAACTTTGGGTATCTTCTTTTAGCCCATGTATTTCCACCACACTTCAGGCTGCTGTGCCGGTCCCTTGAGGTTAACCCGGATATTGACTCCGCGGTTATCGAACAGCACCTTCTGGGAATTACCCGGGAGCAGATAGCCGCTCAGCTGTTGGAAAGCTGGGGCATGCCAGAAGAGGTAGTTCAGGCTGTCCGATACCAGAAGCAACCTGGGTATCAGGGGGCTCTCAACGTGTACCCAAAGCTGTTATGGCTCAGCCGCCAGTTGCTGATTGCTCGAGGTGTAAAGTTGGGCGCAAATGAGGTTGTAGGGCAGAAAATTTATGACGAACTGAGCCTGAACCGCGCTAAGGTTGAAGACACGTTTGATAAGCTGGTGGCCAACGAAGACGGGATTATGGCTATTGCTGGCCTTATGGCTCAATAACCCGGTTCTGGCTCAAAAAACGTGATGGCGGATGGCTGTAGCCGCACGGCGAATTTCATCCGCATAACGTCTTTCAACCTCAAACCGCTCCTTGTCCATTTTCTCAACAAACCGGGTTTCCGTATCCTGCCGGGCCTGGTGGGTGGGCATATGACGGATCTGTTCATACACCACCATAAACACCTCAAAGGGTGGCTTTTCCATGAGCTCGGGTGCGACATGGTCCAGCAACCCTTTAATGCGCAGACACCCCTCCGAGTACTCCACCTGGTCTTCCTCGATGGCCATCGCAATCACGCGAATACTTTCGATCATATCCTGACGCCGCTTGGCCTGAAAGGCTTCGGCCTTTTGCTGGCGCCGGCGCCCTTCAGCCAGCAAAACCGCCTGCCGCCGGATAAACACAAGCAACGCAATAATGGCGATAGTACCGGCAATAATCAGGCTCCACTGTAGCCATGGGGGCATGTTGATCTCCCTGTTTCAGTCAGGCGGGTTGATAAGAAGCGAGATTATCAGGAAATTGGCAGTGGTGCGAAAGTAGTGGAGGCCAGACAATAAAAAGGCCAGCCCGAAGGCTGGCCAGAGTGGGGTAAGACCGGCTTACATTACTGAGCAACTTGCTCCTGATACTGGGCCGGCAGGTCTTTTACCGGGTTGGAGATGAAGTTTAGGTATAGGCCACGTTTGGGAATAACCAGTGGAATTTCCTTTTTAACGAGACCGCTGAGCACTTCTGACTGAACATTTATAGGCGGGATGTTCAGGTTATATTGCTCAATCTGCATGCGCCCATCGTCAAAGAAGGTCACATCCCCAACCAGATCTAGGGTGAATTCGTAGTTAAACAAATTATGCTCTGCCGTTAGAATTGACTCCAATCTGAGTTCGGGTGCATCAAGGAAAACGTCTACCTTTGTTTTGAAAACCGACTGGCCACTTTCATCCTCAACGATATAGCCTGGAATTAAGCTATCTCGGGGGCAATCAGTTCCACTATCAGCACAGTCGGGGTTTTTTGCATAGCGCATTCTGAGAACCTGAGGGCCAGTAGTGGATACGATACTGAACAAGCTGAGGTGCACATCCAGCGAAGTTGTAGCTATCGTCGTAGGGTACAAGAGTACCTCCAGTGCAGGTTTACCCTTATCGGGACCATCTTCGAGGATCGTTGTACCAATCACTTCCGTGTTTAAGGCGTAAGCCTGATAGATAAACTTGTTCCTTTTACATTGCTCCACCTCTTTCTCAGTGGATGAATCAACAGCACATCCAACTCTAGCTTCCTGCTTCTCGCCGTCTTTATAATTAACTACCAGTTTGGCGGAGTTTGCAGAAGGTAAATAGCTGCCATTGCCGTCTGACTCATGAGCAAATGGTTCATTATCATCTATTTTAAGGTTTGCGTTCATATCACGAATGGGAAGGTTACGCAGCGGTGTAAACACTGAGTCTTGTGCAGGTGCACCTTTGAAGTAAATCTTCAAGGACTGCGGGTCTGGGTCTGCCCCGTTACCCAAACCGCTATTCAGGCCTTCCAGCAAGTCAGCTTTCAGTGGGTAGTCATTGATTCCGCACACAGAGTCTGGTTTAGGGCCGGTGCAGTGAGCGGTGTAGCCTTGATCGGTGTTATCCGTGTCTCTTAAAGAGACCAGTGTGTACTGATAAAATTCACCCGGTTCCCAGCCGTCGTCCGGATAGAAGCGGATACGCTGGTAATTCTTTTCCAGCCGGCCGGTTACTTGGCCTTCGTCGATGTCCTCTCCTTTCGCGTCGACCTTATTAACTTTAAAGGTCTCGCCCAGCCGGATGGAATCAAGTTTCATTGGTTGTGAGAAGACCACTGTAATTGGGCGATCTTCGGGCATCTCGCTCACCGGCAGGAGGTCGCCGCCCGTGGTAGTATCGTCATCAGCATTTATGGAGTTGGCACCTTTTGTGTAACACTCGCCGAGGATATTCTTGTCGAAGTCAAGCTGGTCATGATTCGTCTCACACGGGAAGCCGGGATACGTTGTCAGTGCCAGAGGTGGAGCGTCCGCGAGCGCGTCGCGCTCGCCATCAAGACTGAAGGATAGATCATCCCCCATATTTGCATAAGAATTGCCTGCGAGGTCTGTCAGACTCGCAGCTGAAACCCTGTACTGAACTCCTGGCTTCAAACCGCCTTCAGGGTTAAGAGTTAAAGCCGTACCGTCTAATTTAGCATTCAACCCATTGCCTACGGTCAGCTCGCTGCCATCTGCATAGAGCTTAACCCCGTCAGCAATGGAGTCCGGATCCAGCGGCTCATCAAAAAACAGAATCACCGGGTCGCCCGGGCGCTGCATGGATTGCCGTGTATTTGGAATGGCGTTTTCCTTATCGCCAGGCATCCAGCTAACCAGCTCGGGTGGGGTGGTGTCCTCCTGTTCGCGCTTCCAGATATCTTCAGCATCCAGAGCCGAGTTCACATCGGTATCTGCCTTTAAGTGAAAGGCGATGGTCGAATCGGTAAATTCCTGGCCCAGCAACGCGGGTTCTACCATGCCAATGGCGTCGATGGTGAGAACACCATCCATTACTTCAGCAGTACCGCGCAGCTGTATGCTCATTAAATCCTGAGAGAGGGCAGCGTTTGGTTGCGCTTCTTCCGTATTCATGGAGGCATCCATGAATAGGGTTAAATGTCGAGGTGCATCCAACTCATCCGTGTACGGGTTTGATCTCATGTAACCCGTCGCATCAGAGAGCATGGTTACCTTAATGGTACCGGTTTCCTGCTTGTCACCTGTGGCAGCATCCAATACCTGCACTTTGCCGCCCACTTTTACATTTAGGCTGGTACTTTCCAGCACACTGCCTTTCGGAATGCGCAGGAGTACATCATCTGTATCCATGTCCGGGGAGTTGGGCGCCAGCTCTGCAAAAAGGTCACCGCCCTGTTGAGACGGGCCGGCTTTCCCTTGTAGCACAGAGTTCAGGGTGACCGAGTTAATCGCCTGGCCATTCAGAATTGAGGTAATCCGCCCCTGATTCGAGTCTGCCGCAGATTGCTGAAGTACAACGGTTGATCCAGTGTCCTTAGGCATAACCGGAAAAGTTCCCTTGAAACGTTCACTGAGATCCTCCGTGTCTTTATTTAGACTTGCTAAGTTGCTGAGTTCCAGAGTGTAGGTTTCACCGGCTTTTAGAATATCTTCTTTGCTGCCACACCGGTCGGCGACGCAGGGGTCAACCGAAATCCGATTGCCCTTCACCAATATAGTTGCAGGGACGAGATCTCCATTTTTATCACGCAGTTCTATACTACCGCCCAGCTTTTTCCATTCGGGGTGAATTGGCTGAGTCATGGCAATACGGAATGTTGAAAAATCCATGGTCTCAAAGTATTCAGCGCCCTGTTTGTTAAGAGAGGGCGCGGACCACGCTATTTTAAAGTCGTTTTGCGTGTTTGCCTCACTGGCTACACCCGAAAAACTGCCGCGGGTGTGAAATTGGATACCTGGCTTACCAACACTGTTGGGCGTTTCAATTATGCGTCCGCCTTCAGCCTGTAGAGGATCCTCAAATGTAATGCTGTACTCCACTCCATTCATCAAAGTACCTGGAGTCGTGAGTTTAAGGCTTTTGCCGCCATCAACTTTCTCAACGTTAAAGCTAATACTGTCGCCGTTGGCCTTCAGGTTGATGTTTTCGTTCAGGCTGTTGTCTGTAACAGGGTGGGAGAAACGAAGAATAATGTCTGTTTTTGGACTTACATCAGCCTGCCCATCTGCCGGGTAAGAGTAGGTGACTGACCCGGGTGCCGCTTTCTCTTCAACAGACTGCTCATCCCCGCCGCAGGCTGCAAGGAACATGGCAGGAACTAAAGCCAGTAATTTGAATTGTTTCATGGCCTGTATCTCCTCAGAACTTCAGAGTAATGGAACCACTGATTACGTGAATATCGCCGTCGGCCGTTGCTTCGGTTTCGTTCCCGTCATAATCGACTAGAGTGAAGTCACGTTCCTGCAGCTTTTGATACTGATATCCAAGATCGAGGCGAACCGGATAGGCCAGTAGTCGGGTGCGGTCATAAGTGGCACTGACGCCGAGCCCTACAACAATTTTATCTGTGTCCAGATAGTTGATTTCGGGGTTCTTTGTGGTCTTCAGTGGTGACTCTTCATAGGAAACCCCCCCGCGGAAGGCGAAGTTTTTGTTGAGTTCATACTCTCCGCCGATACGTGGAATTAGGGTGTCATCAAACTTGATGCGTTCGCTTAACGGGACAGTGCCCTGGTTCTTAACCGTGTCACTTTTGAATTCGTCAGCCAGCTCTGACCAGTTTTGCTGTTCGATGCTACCGCCTATGCGCCAACCATCACCCTGGTACTGAGTGCCAAGTACAAAGGTTTCTGGCTGGAAAGAATCGATGGTTGAGACCGCCAGGGTCAGTTCGGGGTTGAGTTGTGTAACGTACATGTCGGAATCAACAGTGGTGCTTGCTGAAGACTTTGTACGGTAGGCCATTGCGACTTCCCAGCCATCCAGTCCGCAACTTTCGTCGGGGCAGATGGTGTCGGCAAGATTAATAGTGGTGCCGAGAATTGTTTTTAATGAAGGTTCCGCATCTACTGATAAGCGGTCGCGTGAAACATCACCGCGAATGGTTGTAACTGCGTCGAGGTTAGCGGCTGCATCAAGGGTGATTCGTACAGAAGCGCCCGCTGAAATGCCGCGCCAGATGCGTGTGGCGCCACCAACGTTGAGGAATAATGGTTCTCTTCCGTATTGCAGGAACTGGCCATCTTCACTGGTCTCTGAGTTAAAGGCCATCATCTCTTTGCCGTACTTTTCCACACCGGCAATAAAACCAAGGTAAATGGGATGATCAAAGCGTGTAAGAGACCCCAGATTGGTCTTCATGCCAACCAGTACGTGCTGACTGGGGGAGTCGGAGACCACGTCACCTTTGGCGTTCGGGTTCTTGGAGCGCAGCTCCTGCTCGGAGTGCAGGATACCGGTTGTCAGTTCCCCACGCTCATCGCGGGTAAGCGAGGCGGGGTTGTAGTAGGTGGCGGACACCTGGTCATTAAACATTGAAAGCGACTGGGCGGTGGCGACGTCTATGGGCATAACACCATAGGTGGTACCAATGTTGCCCATGCTGGCCGAGGCAGAAACAGAAAAGCCGGCTGATGTGGCTGCAACTGCCAGGGCCAGTGCCCGTACTGCAAAACGGGAGGTTGAGACCATGTATATACTCCGGTTAGCTCGTTGTTTTTATACTCTGACCGTTGCTTAGCTCCCGAGTGGTCGGGCGCCGGGCACGGCGGTACACTCATTGATCAATAAGTATATGTGGCTAGACTTTGAGGGGCTTTGGCATTTTTGACACGACATTGGGTCTGAATGACCATGTATGCAGCCTGTACACCCCGAAAGATGAATCAAAACATGATTTTGGGAGGGGAGCCAGAGGCTGGTTCACAAAGCCGGGAAGGAGGAGAGTGTTTCCTCCTCCCCTTAAAGGAGTGGGATTAGCGGGTTTTAATGTTGCCGTCTTTATCGGAGAAAACTATTTCCACACGGCGGTTCTGCTGGCGGCCAGCGCGCGTATCGTTACTGGCAACAGGGTACTGTTCGCCAAAGCCTTTGGTTTCGATGCGCCTGCGTTCTATGCCCCGGGAGACCAGTTCATCGCTCACGGCCCGGGCACGGCGCTCTGAGAGCTTCTGGTTGTAGGATTCGGCTCCGGTGCTGTCAGTGTAGCCTTCCACGCGAACTCTGCGATCCTCATACTCTCTCATGAAATCTGCCAGACGCCCGATGGTCTGCTCTCCTGATGGTTTCAGGTCGGTTTTATCCACATCGAATAGTACATCGCCAAGGGTAAGTACCATGCCCCGATCCGTTTGCTCTGCCTGCAGCTCCTCCATGCGCTTGCGCAGCATCTCGGCTTCCTTTTGTGCCTGAGCGGCTTCACCAGAGCGTTGCTGTAGTTCGAGCTTGCGGCGGCGCTCTTCCGCTGAATCAATCTGCTCTTGCAGCCGTGCGCGCTGACCCTGCTCACTGGCAATCTCTGCGTGGCGGTTGGCCAGATAGGCCGCGTGCTCAATACGCACCGTATCCTTGCCGTCTTCCAGCAGAGATTCGGCACGGTTCAGTTGATCCCGGGCGCTGCGGAGCTGGCGGTCACCGCTGCGGGCAACCTGTGGGTCATCCTTGATTCTGGCGTAGGATGCGCGGGCTTCGCTTACCATTGCGTTGTCTGGTGGTGTTGTCGCACAGCCGGCAATCATTACTGACAAACCCACAGCCATGCCCAGTGTTATGTTGCGTGTATTCATAACCGTCTCCTTTCCAGATATGGCGATTACTGGTTTTGATTGATTTGCTGGCGCATTTCTTCAAGGCTGCGGTTGACTTCTCTGACGGCCTCTTTGGCTTTGGCAGTTTCTGCCCGCGCGCCTGCCAGTTGCGCATCTACAGCCGCCTGCTCAAGAAGTCGTTCGGCCTCTTTATACTTTTCCTTCTCCATCAGCTCCCTGGCGTCGGCCACTTTGTTCTGAGCCTGGTTGAGCAGTACCGGCTCAAACTCCCTCGCATCTGAGGCAACGGCCTGTTGCAGAGAGCTTTCTGCAGCCTGAAGGTCAGATTCCGGAGGCTGGCCCTTGCTTGCGCAGCCTGCTAAAGCGAGCGTTAATCCGGCAATACCGGCGGTGTATATAATTGTCTTGTGCTTGCTCATACACGATCTCCTTTCTTCTGTCCGGGCTGGCGGACGTTTAAAGGCTGTACGATTTGCCGTAAAAACGGCCAGGTACCATGCGCACCATACAATAAGCGTAGCAGCCAAACGGGGATCGAACATGACGTGTTTGCAATTAAGTCAGTGTTGAGCAGAAGAAGGGCGGGCCAGCCAGGCTACCTGATCTGTCATTATTTTTGAGGAGCCATCAGGGTAAGTTGCTTGCGCGTTGAACCCCTATGGTTTTAATGTTTCGGTTAACATGACCCTTGCCTCTTGGTTTCGAGAGAAGCTTACGCGGGGGTTCTTTTTGTATTTTGTGGTAAACCACACTTGAGAAATTTTCCTCATGTGTTTAACATTCTAACTAACACGGCCCCTGCCTCTTGGTTCTGCAAGGAACTTACGCGGGGGTTCTTATTTAGGCCTTCCATGATTACCACCAGCTATTCCAGTCTTCCGGTATCCCCATATCCATCATCGATAGTGTCCGTTGCGAGTGTTGTTCCGGAAAAGACCGCATCTGCTCTGCCAGCCGATTGTGCCATTCAGTGTCCGGACATATGGTTTTCACCATATGTCGGCAAATTGCCAGAAGCAGGAATGGCCTGGCAATCAGGTCTTCTTTACCAGCAAAGCTACGGCACCATGGGATATTGTTCGTGCCTGCCAAGCTAGGCTGGTCCACCACGTTGCGATTCCAGAGCCGGCTATGGTGTGCGCATAGGTTGCGTAAATAGTTCAGTGAACGAAGCCAAGTCTGGAAAGTGTGCCAGCTATTCACACCATAGCGTTTGGCCAGTGCTTTTTGGTCTTTTACCTGCATCATCGAAAAGAACTGCGACACTGCACCAAAATCCCAGGTCTCTACCGCTACCCATACCGGAAATGACTCACCGTGTTTGGCCCGGTAGTGCTTAACAAAATCTTCCTTTGAGCGGCGTTGCAGGTTCAGGCACTTTTCTTCCCATTTCTCGAAGCGCGTGTGGCCGCTTCTGAGTTTTTTTCGGATGAAAGATGGGTGTAGCTGTTCCGGGTCAAGATGAGCGAAAGTAGAGCGTTTGCCAAGCCGGTGGGCAATGTCTACACGTAGGGCAACTTCGATGCGTTCAAGAGCATCCATAGCCTGTAGCCGAAGCTGTTTATCGAAAAGATACAGCCTCACAGCATCCACAAACTGTGTGTTCGGGTAGAATTGGTTTAAGGCTTTCATGAGCTGCTTCCCGGCATTGATGCCCTGGACCTGCTTGAACTTACGAAAAGGGTACCAGTAGGCGCTGAGGCGGTAGTAGCCTACGCGCTGAAGGTAATCCAGAGCAGCGGCCTCGTCGGTGACTACCATGCCCCGGGATTTGAGCAGTTCCAGTTGCTCGTGGAAGGACTTCCATGGCCTGTTGTAACGCATGAACAAAAACCTCCTTCAACTAACATTAACCTCTGCAGGCGCAGTGTATTTTGATCCCCGACTGCATGCCTGAACCAATGCCATCGCGCCAGAAATCAAACATATTCATCTTAAGCCTGACGAATCCCCACGAATATGTTGCTACTCGCCGCATAGGCTCTGCTCCCTGACTTCCTCGCGAAGTCGTGCTCGGAGGGTTGTCCAAGCAGGCCAAGGCACGGCGTCGGGTTGATGACGACGAAGACATTCCAAGCCCAGGCGCCACACGGAAAGCACGCTCCGGTGCCGGATACTGTTGCTCTGATAGCGCCGCTGTTGCCCCCGGGCTCGGACATCCAGGCCGGCCACCATCATGGCCACGTTCGCCAACATGGCGATCAGCAGCAGGACCTCGATGCGCTTGCCCTGGCGAGACTGATGCATGCCGAAGCCCAGCCCGAACAAGGGACTTTTGACATCGCGGAACCCTTCCTCAATCTGCATGCGCTGTCGGTAGATCGTTACCACTTTATTCGCCAGCGTTGAGCGGTCCGGCAGATTGCTGACCAGCACCCAGGGCTCCTGCTGACGCCGGGCGATCGTCCGGCTGCCGCCGTCCCGAGAGATCCGGCCTTGTTTATTGCGATGCTTACGTCCCCGTGGCGGTCGATAATAGAGCACCATCTGAGCGCGGAACGGATGGTTTTCGGCGATCCGGACGGAGCCCCACGCCTGCGGTTCCGATGTCGCGTGTTGAAACAGGGTCTTCACGGGTTGCGATGCTTCTCCTGACGCCTGGTAACGGGCGGGCTGACGGACCCGTCCAACGATATACAAGCCGCGCGCTTCAACGGCCCGAAACCACGGGTTACGAATGCCGGCATCGGTAACCAGGATCGGCGTGGCCTTGTCGGGCAGGATCCTTGCCAGCGCATCCAGCAGATAGGCTTCACAGTATGGGCATCCTTCCTTGTGATGAACCTTCTCGAAGATGGGCAGCGATCGCCCGGCGAAGGGCACCGCCGCACGCAGCAGGAAATGCCTGCCGCGGTCATCAATCGGCGACCAGTCCACCAGAATCAGTGGGCGCGTTGTATGGCCGATCAGCAGCGAGGCCATGAGCCAATAGAACAGCGGTCGTTCCTGATGAAGGTGAGGGTTGCCTAATAGTCGATCGACTCGTTTGATGGCGTGCTTGGCATCCGTCGAGCTCGGCAACGCACGGCCAATGGCCGTTAATCCCAGACGTCGCTCGCCCAGCAGAGCGCCAACGGTATCGAGGACGGTCTGTAGCCGCTTGGCATGGATCACGGAGAGTGAAGACGTCAGCAAGTTATGCAAGAATCGAGGGGCCTGCATGGGTCTCCTTCGCATGTTGTTGTGTGTCGTAACTCACAACATGCATGACTCATGCAGGCTTTTTCAATCCTATCATGCTGATTTTATTACCCATTTCATGGGGATTCCTCAGGCGTTAACCGGTGCGTAAAACCGCCGCAGGAAAAGATAAACTCATAAATTTTATTGAATATCATGCTGATATATATATGGGTTTTTAAGTTTATGGGGTTTATAGGAACTGGCGGAGCAGGTTAGCAAAAATCCGCGTAAACCCTCGCCCAATGTGGGCGGGAATACAAAGCACGGCGGGAATTTGAGCTGTGTATCGGTGTACTCAGGGTAAGCTGAAAAGCATGACCTTGTCGCGCACCGTCACCGGCAAGCACTACGCCGCGCTGCTGTTTGAAACGGGGCAGGACGCGCCGGAACGTCTGCAAGACCTCGACGCCTCAAGCGTCGTCGGCCTCGACATGGGCTTGTCGCATCTTGCCATTGACTCAAGCGGTCGCAAGACTGCCAATCCGCGTTTTCTCAAGCAGGCGCAGAAAAACCTCAAGAGAAAACAGCAAGTCAAGAACATGATGAAAAATGCCAGGCTCGCCAGACACATTGGCGATGCGTCCTGGCATGCCTTGATCGCCAAGTTGGCCTACAAAGCAGAGGAAAAGGGAAAGCATCTGGTCAAACTTGACCCGCGGTTCCCCAGCTCCAAAACCTGCCATGCATGCCATCACAAGATGGATGCCATGCTGCTAAACGTCCGGTTGTGGGCGTGCCCCGCCTGCCATACACGCCACGACCGGGACATCAACGCGGCGCTGAACATCAAGCATCAAGGCATCGTGCAGTTAAAGGCGGCAGGGCTGTCCGTTTCTGTCCAATGAGGCTCGCGTAAAGCCGGCGTACTGTCGGTAGCAGCCGTTGAAGTGGGAAGCCCCGTCCGTGGCGCATTAGCGCGTCGGGCGGGGAGCAGTCACGCGACTACATAGTGTTCGGGATCATAGCCACTGGCCGTCGTGCTGCGGCGCAGTGCACAGCTAATCGTGCTGCTGTGGAGCCCCAGTTTCCTGGCGATCTGTCGCTGGCCCCCGCCCAAGTCATGATGGGCGTAAATCTGGTATCGTTGTGTCTGGGTCAGTTGTTGGTTCTCATGCTCTGCTTCACTTTGGTCGGTAAAGCAGGGAGGGTACCGGTGCTGATCCTTCTGCCTCTACTGTGTTGGCCCAAGTGTAGCAATTATTCCATGAAATCAGGACACTGAGGGAATCATCAAGGAGTTAAAAAATGAAACGCCGTGACTACGCGATTGCCGGGGGTGCGGTATGAGCATCGAGACCGCAGATCCCGAACGACCTTCGGAGCATTCAGACAAGGCGATTCTTCCCCCGGTCAACTGGCCCGTGTTCATCTGGGCCGCTATCGGGTCAATAGCGATCACCCTGTGGGCGCTTATCACTCCCGAGTCCGCTCAGCAAACGCTGGGTGCTGTGGTGGGGTGGGCCTCGGGCTGGTTTGGGTGGTTCTACGTCCTGCTTGCCGGCGGGGTGCTCACCTTTGTGATCTATCTCGCCTTTTCGCGTTTTGGCAACACCAAACTTGGGCCGGAAAACTCCAGGCCCGAGTTCTCAACCCTCGCTTGGGCGTCCATGTTGTTTGCCGCCGGCATCGGTACCGACCTGATGTTCTTTGCCGTCGCCGAACCCGTCACCCAGTACCTGCATCCGCCTTCGGGTGCAGCAGAAACCGTTGACGCTGCCCGGCAAGCAACCGTATGGACATTGTTCCACTACGGCCTCTCCGGATGGGGTATGTATGCGCTGATGGGGATGGCCCTGGCGTACTTCGCCTATCGAATGAAGCTTCCCCTCGCCGTGCGCTCCGCGCTGGCCCCGGTCTTCGGTAAGCGCATTCACGGCCCCTTGGGCGACACCGTGGACTTTGCCGCACTTCTGGGCACGATCTTCGGCGTGGCCACCTCGCTGGGGATCGGCGTGGTGATGGTCAACGTGGGGCTCGCCACCGTACTGGGAGTGCCGGTGAGCACCGCTACCCAGGTGGCGATTGTCATCATGGGCGTGGGCGTGGCCATTCTCTCGGCGGTATCAGGGGTCGATAAAGGTATCAAGTTCCTGTCGCTGCTGAACGTGTTCTCCGCCATCGGTCTGAGCCTGTGGATCCTCATCACGGGGAAAACCCAATACCTGTTGGATGGCCTAGTGCTGAACATCGGGGATTTCGTCAACATGTTCCCCGACATGGTCCTGCAGACCTTTGCCTTCGAGGAGACCGGCAGCTGGATGAGCGACTGGACCCTGTTCTTCTGGGCCTGGTGGGTCGCGTGGGCGTCTTTCGTTGGCATGTTCCTTGCCCGAATCTCTCGCGGGCGCACGATTCGCCAGTTCGTCATCGGCACGCTGACAATCCCGTTTGCGTACATCCTCATGTGGATCTCCATTTATGGCAACTCGGCGCTGGATATTATCCGCAGCGGGGACGCCGAATTCGGTGTCCAGACCGTTCTCAACCCCGAGAGCGGCTTTTACGAACTGCTCTCGCACTACCCGGCGTTCATGTTCATCGCCGGGCTGGCGACGCTGACCGCGCTGCTGTTCTACGTCACCAGCGCCGACTCCGCCGCGCTGGTCATGGCGAACCTATCCTCGCGCCTACCGACGCCCCAACACGATGGACGGGCCGCGCTGCGGATCTTCTGGGCGATCACCACTGGTGCGCTTACCATCGCCATGCTCATCGTGGGCGGGATCGGCGCCTTGCAAAGCGCCACGGTCATCATGGGACTACCGTTCTCCTTCGTGATGATTCTGGTAATGGTCAGCCTGTACCGGTCGTTACGGGTAGAAGCCCGGCGCCTGGACAGTGGCAAGCAGGCCATGCCCCGTACGTTGTCAGGGCGCACCGCTCGTGGTGGAGAGATGCGCTGGCAGCAACGCCTGGGGCGGATGCTCACCTTCTCCAACGCGGGACGGGCACGGGAATTCGAAGAGAAGGTCCTGTTGCCCACCTTCGGTGAAATCGTCGATGAATTCAGCGAGCGTGGCATCACCGCGAAGTGTGACAAGTACGTCGACGAGGAAGGTGACAGCTGCATCGAACTTGAGATTGACCCCTCATCCGAGCACCCCTTCCGCTACCAGGTGTTTCGCAAGGAAGCACCGATACCGCATTTTGGCGGGCGTCCGACCCAGGTGGCAGACAAATTCGTGCGCATGGAGGTCTACCTCGACGTCGCCGATGCGCAAGGCTACGACATCATGGGCTACACCAGAGAGCAACTGCTGGATAACGTGCTGGATCAATACGAACGCCACCTGGAGTTTCTGCAGATGCAGGAATTTGCGCTCACTGACCAAGAGGTAAACTGACGCAAACGCGTGCAAGTGAACGTACCCGGGGTGCCCGGTACAGGGAGGCCAGTAGGCCTCCCTGTTTTTATTGTGCGCCAGGAATGGCGCGTAGCACCGGCAGGTGCTGTTCCTGAGGGTTGTGTCTCGGGAAGTACGCTCGCCTCGAGGTGCACCCCCAACGACGGCGGCTAGGCCTATGATGTGATGGGCTCACCGGTGCATAACTGATCCACAACTGTCTCGACCAGTACGAGTGGCCCTTGATGTTTCCCCGCCCCAGGCTGAATGGTACGCTTAGGATACAACGCGCCAAGCGTTTGGTCTGCGGCTATCTGGAAGATCAGCTAAGGTCACAGTCAATAGGGCTGGTACCAAACAGCACGCCTGAACGACGACGCACAAAGGTTTCTCACACCGGTTTCAGCAGGAGTATCGCATGACTACCTTGACAACCCAGCAACTCTACATAGATGGCAGCCGAGTGAACGCCACCTCCGACGAGACCTTCGATACTATTAACCCAGCGAATGGCTCGGTGCTCGCCAGCGTACAGCAGGCGTCTCAGGAGGACATCGATCGGGCTGTTGCCTCTGCCCGGGAAGGTCAGAGGGCTTGGGCCGCGATGAGCGGTATGCAGCGTAGCCGAATCCTCCTGCGTGCCGTGGCGCTGCTGCGTGAGTACAACGATGAGATCGCCCATCTGGAAACTCTGGATACTGGCAAACCCATCAGCGAAACTCAGAGCGTCGACATTGTTACCGGCGCCGATTCGCTGGAGTATTATGCTGGCCTCGCCCCGGCTATCGAGGGCAAGCAGATCCCGCTTCGTGAGGATTCCTTCGTCTACACCCGCCGCGAACCACTGGGAGTGGTCGGCGCCATCGGCGCCTGGAACTATCCTATCCAGATCGCCTGCTGGAAAAGCGCCCCGGCCCTGGCCGCTGGCAATGCCGTGGTGTTCAAGCCCAGCGAGGTTACGCCGCTGACCACCCTCAAGCTCGCCGAGATATTTACGGAAGCGGGACTGCCAGACGGCGTATTCAATGTGGTTCAAGGCGACGGCCGCGTTGGCGAGATGCTCACCCAGCATGCGGATATCGACAAGATTACCTTCACCGGTGAGGCAGGAACCGGCAAGAAAGTCATGGCCGCCGCCGCCGGCTCAACTCTCAAGGAAGTGACCATGGAACTTGGCGGCAAGTCGCCACTGATCGTTTTCGACGATGCGGATCTCGAGCGTGCCGCTGACGCGGCGATGATGGCCAATTTCTATTCCAGCGGTCAGGTATGTACTAACGGCACTCGGGTCTTTGTACAGCGTTCCGTGAAGGATGCCTTTGAGGACAAGATTGTTGAGCGCGTCAAGCGCATCAAAACTGGCGACCCCCTCGACCCCGGAGTCAATTTCGGCCCCCTGGTCAGCTTTGAACATCTCGAGAAGGTGATGTCCTACCTCGAACTCGGGCCGCAGGAAGGCGCACGCCTGCTCGCTGGGGGCAATCGCATGACTGGTGGTTCCGATTACAACTACACCAAAGGTGCCTGGGCGGAGGCCACGGTCTTCACGGATTGCACGGATGACATGCGCATCGTACGCGAAGAGATCTTCGGCCCGGTGATGGCGATCCTGGCCTTCGATGACGAAGAGGAAGTCATTCGCCGCGCCAACGCTACCCGTTACGGCTTGGCTGCCGGCTTATTCAGTGAAGGATTGAACCGGGCTCACCGGGTGATTCAGCGTCTCGAGGCGGGCATTTGCTGGGTCAATACCTGGGGGGATTCGCCGGCGGAGATGCCTGTGGGCGGCTACAAAGAGTCGGGTATCGGGCGCGAGAACGGTCTTTCGTCCCTCGATCAGTATACCCAGATCAAGTCTGTTCAGGTCGAGATGGGCCCTTTCCCAGCGGTTTTCTGATCGCTTCAGGGGGTATAGTGACAGACGATTGGGACTTTATCCCTTAAAGAAACAGCTGTTTTTCACGTTAACACCAGGTAAAAAAAGAGTAGGTTATGACGCAGACTCGTGAGTTCGACTACATCATTATCGGCGCCGGCTCGGCGGGTAACGTGCTCGCCACACGCCTGACTGAGGACCCCGAGGTGCAAGTATTGCTGCTGGAGGCTGGCGGGCCGGACTATCGTTTCGACTTTCGTACCCAGATGCCCGCCGCCCTGGCCTACCCGTTACAAGGCAAGCGCTACAACTGGGCCTTTGAAACGGACCCGGAACCTTATATGAACAACCGGCGCATGGAGTGTGGGCGCGGCAAGGGGCTGGGCGGCTCATCCCTGATCAACGGCATGTGCTATCTGCGCGGCAATGCCCTGGATTACGATCGCTGGGCCGAGATACCGGGGCTCGAGGATTGGAATTATCTTGAATGCCTGCCTTATTTCAAGAAGTGGGAGACTCGAGATATCGGCCCCAATGAATACCACGGCGGAGATGGGCCGATCCACGTCACCACGCCCAAGGCAGACAACAATGAACTCTACGATACCTTCATGCGGGCAGGTGTTGAGGCGGGCTTCCCGGCAACCGAGGACGTCAACGGCTATCAGCAGGAAGGCTTCGGTCCCATGGATCGTTTCGTCACCCCCAAAGGGCGCCGCTCCTCTACTGCCCGGGGCTATCTGGATATCGCCAAACAACGCGCCAACCTGACTATTGAGACTCATGCGCTGACCGATCGTATTCTCTTCGAGGGCAAGCGTGCCGTAGGGGTCAGCTATTCACGCAAGGGGGAGCAGCAGGAGGTGCGGGTCCGCCGCGAGGTATTGCTCTGTGGTGGTGCCATCGCCTCGCCACAGATCCTGCTGCGCTCCGGGGTCGGCAACCCGGAGCACCTCAAAGAGTTCGATATCCCGGTGGTACATGAACTGCCCGGCGTGGGAGAAAACCTTCAGGACCATCTGGAAATGTATATCCAGTACGAGTGCAAGCAGCCCATCTCGCTGTATCCGGCGCTCAAGTGGTGGAACCAGCCGAAAATCGGCGCCGAATGGCTATTTTTCGGCAAGGGCGTCGGAGCAAGCAATCAATTCGAAGCCGCCGGTTTTATCCGCACCAACGACGAGGAAGAGTGGCCCAACCTGCAATACCATTTCCTGCCGATTGCCATTAGTTACAACGGCAAAAGCGCGGTCCAGGCCCACGGCTTCCAGGCCCATGTAGGCTCCATGCGCTCGATGAGTCGAGGGCGCATACGCCTGACCTCTCGCGATCCCAGCGCGGCACCGAGTATCCTGTTTAATTACATGTCCAAGGAAAAGGACTGGCAGGAGTTTCGCGACGCTATCCGCATCACTCGTGAGATCATCGCCCAGCCGGCATTTGACCCGTATCGCGGCCGTGAAATCGCCCCGGGCCCGGACATAAAAACCGACGCGGAACTCGACGAATTCGTTCGCCAGAATGCTGAAACCGCCTACCATCCTTGCGGCACCTGCAAGATGGGTAATGATGCCATGGCGGTGGTGGACGGTGCCGGGCGTGTGCATGGCCTCGAAGGTCTGCGAGTAATCGATGCCTCGATCATGCCGATAATTACCACGGGCAACCTTAATGCCCCGACGATCATGATCGCCGAGAAGATGGCGGATAAAGTGCGCGGCCGAGACCCGCTACCCAAGGCGGACGTCCCCTATTACGTGGCTAAGGATGCACCCGCCCGGCGCCAATAGCTTTTTTTCATGCCGACCAACTTTCGCCCCTGTGCTCCGAGCCAGGACTTGTTGCTCGAAAATAAGCTTCTTTCGCGTAACCAAGGAAGTGAAGTGGACCCCAAAAATTAGACAGGTGCCTGGTGTCGGGGTCCGCATGATCAACTGTTACCTTGCAAACGGTGACTGAGCTGACCCACGATCTGCTGCGCTAGTCGATCGTACCCGCCTATTGCCTTAACCGTCGCGCTTGGTGTAGCTCTCTTTCGTCGATGCTGCCGGGTAACCGGCAGTCTGCAGCACCAGGCATTTTGCCATGATACGCGAGGGAGCGCAGGATGATGCGTTGATTATCACCCTGCCAGCCGACCATATACCTATGGCCAGTTACTCGCGCACGGAGGCAGCAGCGGCCGATAGCTATCAAGCTGGGCCAAGCTAGGGTAGCGATCGATCGCTGGATTCGATACTACAACGAAGAGCGGCCACATCAGTCTCTCGATTATGTGGCGCCACGGGCACACCCAGCATTAATAGCGTAGGGTGTGCAGAAACCAGGGGGTTATTACACAGGCTGAGAGCTGGCCATTCAAAAGCAGATATCAATCTGCCGGGTGGCAGGCCGAAGCGCAGGGAAATGGCTACGGCTGGAATCATGTCACCATTTTTTTGTGTGACGATATCGCTTCCCGCAGAAAACAGTTTGGCCAAGGGTCAAAAGTGTCCGGAAACCGGACACACCCAAATCACATTATGTGCCAAGCTGTGTCCAGCCGTATGGTGAAGGGCGGCGCTAATCGGCGTTAAGTTGCTCGACGAAATAAGCCAAAATCGCAAGATATCGTAAGGTAAGTCTTTGATATTAATTGTTTTTGAGATTTTTTAGCTGTATATTTGGCCTATAGGCCTAGGCAAGAAAAATAGGATGTGTCCGGCCTCCGAAGCCGAGGGTCGCAGGTTCGAATCCTGCTGGGCGCACCAGACAAATCAAGGCCTTACGCTAACGCGTAGGGCCTTTTTGTTTGCGTGTGACCAAAATGTGACCAAGTTGTGGCCACTGCGCTGTTTTCTTCAGCCTTGACCTGGTGCAGATGACGAGTTATTGTCAAATCTGGTGTATGACCATCAGGCAGCGCTCCTGTCAGATTGATCATCCACCTGAATTCCATCCTGAAACTGAACGTTGTCCACGACCAGCTTCAGTTGGTCGAACCCCTTAATCCGCTTCCAGCGTTCCTGGGCGGACTGGAGCAGTTTGAACACCATCGATAACGTGGTGTCCCGAGAGCCGCAAGACCGGCTCCGCTTGGTCCTCAGGCGTACTGTGGCGAAGGTGGATTCAATCCTGACGAATCCCCACGAATATGTTGCTACTCGCCGCATAGGCTCTGCTCCCTGACTTCCTCGCGAAGTCGTGCTCGGAGGGTTGTCCAAGCAGGCCAAGGCACGGCGTCGGGTTGATGACGACGAAGACATTCCAAGCCCAGGCGCCACACGGAAAGCACGCTCCGGTGCCGGATACTGTTGCTCTGATAGCGCCGCTGTTGCCCCCGGGCTCGGACATCCAGGCCGGCCACCATCATGGCCACGTTCGCCAACATGGCGATCAGCAGCAGGACCTCGATGCGCTTGCCCTGGCGAGACTGATGCATGCCGAAGCCCAGCCCGAACAAGGGACTTTTGACATCGCGGAACCCTTCCTCAATCTGCATGCGCTGTCGGTAGATCGTTACCACTTTATTCGCCAGCGTTGAGCGGTCCGGCAGATTGCTGACCAGCACCCAGGGCTCCTGCTGACGCCGGGCGATCGTCCGGCTGCCGCCGTCCCGAGAGATCCGGCCTTGTTTATTGCGATGCTTACGTCCCCGTGGCGGTCGATAATAGAGCACCATCTGAGCGCGGAACGGATGGTTTTCGGCGATCCGGACGGAGCCCCACGCCTGCGGTTCCGATGTCGCGTGTTGAAACAGGGTCTTCACGGGTTGCCATGCTTCGCCTGACGCCTGGTAACGGGCGGGCTGACGGACCCGTCCAACGATATACCAGCCGCGCGCTTCAACGGCCCGAAACCACGGGTTACGAAAGCCGGCATCGGTCACCAGGATCGGCGTGGCCTTGTCGGGAAGGAACCTTGCCAGCGCATCCAGCAGATAGGCTTCACAGTATGGGCATCCTTCCTTGTGATGAACCTTCTCGAAGATGGGCAGCGATCGCCCGGCGAAGGGCACCGCCGCACGCAGCAGGAAATGCCTGCCGCGGTCATCAATCGGCGACCAGTCCACCAGAATCAGTGGGCGCGTTGTATGGCCGATCAGCAGCGAGGCCATGAGCCAATAGAACAGCGGTCGTTCCTGATGAAGGTGAGGGTTGCCTAATAGTCGATCGACTCGTTTGATGGCGTGCTTGGCATCCGTCGAGCTCGGCAACGCACGGCCAATGGCCGTTAATCCCAGACGTCGCTCGCCCAGCAGAGCGCCAACGGTATCGAGGACGGTCTGTAGCCGCTTGGCATGGATCACGGAGAGTGAAGACGTCAGCAAGTTATGCAAGAATCGAGGGGCCTGCATGGGTCTCCTTCGCATGTTGTTGTGTGTCGTAACTCACAACATGCATGACTCATGCAGGCTTTTTCAATCCTATCATGCTGATTTTATTACCCATTTCATGGGGATTCCTCAGATCTTAAGCCAGTTTTGCACGCTAGAGTTGGATGGTTTTGGTTTTAAGTTACGAGGGAGGTGTCGGGCCAACGCGAGGGTAGAGTAACGTTCAGAGCTGGTTACTCGAAGGGCTGTGAGGTGTTTTATTGCAGTTTAGTGTCCCATTTGTGCACCAGAAACAACAAAGCCCGCTCGAAAGCAGGCTAAGTGTTTGAAAATACTGGTGGGCCCAGGCGGACTCGAACCGCCGACCAAAGGATTATGAGTCCTCTGCTCTAACCAACTGAGCTATAGGCCCGTGTAAACAGTTTGTGCTTTGCAGGGAGTTCCGGGAAGGGGAAGCAAAGCGGGCGCCATTATACCGATGAGGTAGGGCGCCCGCCAGTGTTGTTGCAAATTATCCCTGATTTCCCTGATCGTCGATGAATCCGCGCAGGTGGTCGGAGCGGGAAGGGTGGCGCAGTTTGCGCAGAGCCTTGGCTTCAATCTGACGAATCCGCTCACGGGTTACATCAAACTGTTTGCCCACTTCTTCCAGTGTGTGGTCAGTATTCATCTCAATGCCAAAGCGCATGCGCAGTACTTTGGATTCGCGGGCGGTAAGGCCCGACAATACTGAGCGTGTGGCCTCACGCAGACCTTCTGCGGTTGCAGAATCGACCGGAGAAAGCGCCTGGATGTCTTCAATAAAGTCGCCCAGGTGGCTGTCTTCATCATCGCCAATGGGGGTTTCCATGGAGATGGGTTCTTTGGCAATTTTCAGGACTTTGCGAACCTTGTCTTCCGACATTTCCATGCGCTCACCCAGCTCTTCAGGCAGAGGCTCACGGCCCATTTCCTGAAGCATCTGGCGGGAGATGCGGTTGAGCTTGTTGATGGTCTCAATCATGTGCACCGGTATACGAATGGTGCGTGCCTGGTCCGCAATGGAGCGGGTGATGGCCTGACGGATCCACCAGGTGGCGTAGGTAGAGAACTTGTACCCACGACGGTACTCAAACTTGTCGACCGCTTTCATCAGGCCGATGTTGCCTTCCTGAATCAGATCCAGGAACTGCAGGCCGCGGTTGGTGTATTTCTTGGCGATGGAAATAACCAGACGCAGGTTGGCCTCCACCATTTCCTTCTTGGCGCGGCGTGCCCTGGCCTCGCCAATAGAAACGCGGCGGTTAATCTCTTTAATATCGGCGACGTCCAGATCCACTTCAGTCTGTACGTTCTGAATGCGCTTCTGGAGGCGGACGATATCATCAAGGCGCTCTTCCATTGCGGCTGCGTAGGGCTTCTTGCCTTTAACAATCTGTTCAGCCCACTCGGGGTTTGCCTCGTTGCCCGGGAAGGATTTGATGAACTCTTTGCGCGGCATTTTGCATTCCTGCACGCAGATCCTAAGGATTGCGCGCTCGTTTTCGCGCACAAGGTCGTTGGTGGAGCGAACCACGTTCACCAGTTCATCGAAGGCTTTATTGCCTAGTTTGAAAGGTGCAAACGCCTCACCCAGCTCGTTCAGCGCGGCCTGGGTTTTCTTGTCTGCCCGGCCATGTTTGGCCAGCAGGTCTTCGGCAACCGCCAGTTTTTCCCGGATGAGCTCAAAGCGCAGGCGGGTCTCTTCAGGATCCGGACCGCTTTCCGGCTCTTCTTCTTCCTCGTCATCAGCTTTGTCTTCTTCCGAGGTTTCCGGCTTGGGCGCTGGCTCTGGCATGAAGGGCTCGGCGCCGTCCGGGTCGAGAAAACCGGTTACGATGTCGGTGATGCGGCCTTCGTTTTCAATAATGCGATCGTAGGCCTGAATAACCGTGCCAACGGTGCCGGGAAAGTGTGCTACCGCCGCCATTACATCGCGAATACCCTGCTCAATGCGCTTGGCGATAACAATTTCGCCTTCGCGGGTCAGCAGTTCCACAGTGCCCATTTCGCGCATGTACATGCGTACAGGATCGGTGGTGCGGCCAGCGTCAGATTCCACAGCGGCAAGCGCGGCAGCGGCTTCGGCAGCTGCGGCTTCATCAGCCGTGGAGTCGCCGTCGGTCATCAGCAGAGTATCAGCGTCCGGTGCCACTTCGGATACCTGAATGCCCATGTCGTTGATCATCCGGATGATGTCTTCAACCTGGTCCGGATCGGCAATGTCTTCCGGGAGGTGATCGTTTACCTCGGCGTAAGTCAGGTAGCCTTGTTCCTTGCCTCGTGCTATGAGGTCTTTCAAACGTGATTTCTGCGAATTGCCTGACATAGACACCCTGTGAACTCGCTTATGTAAATAAAAATGAAACAGCCATTATAGCTGTCGCTCAAATGCACCGCTACTTAATGCTTATTAGATGGTGACTGGTGCGTTAAGTTTCAAGTGCTGTTAGTGGGGAGTCCCCGCGCTCAGCTGTCGCAACTCCTGCCGTTCTTCAACGGTAAGGTTTGCAAAATTTCGTAACAGTGCCGCCAGGCGTTGTTGCCTGGTCGATTCCTCATCCGGGCTGAGAAGCTCCCTGGCTGCGGCCAGCGTGCTTTCCCGTGCCGGGATATGCTCAATGCCATCAAAAATAGTATAGAACTGTTTGCGCGCTTCGCCATTCAGGGCGAGGGCGGTTATAAGTGATTTCCGGTCCCGGAGATCGTGTTCTGCAATAAAGCCGGCAAACTGTCTGGCCTGGTTATACTGGCGGGAACTGCGTGCCAGTTCGATGACTTCGCTGGCCAGGTCCGGCGCCTCAAGCAGCGCAAGGCACAACAGGCTGTCTTTGCTCAGTTTTACATCAATGCGTTCTTCGGGAATGCGATCCCGCTGTTCGCCTTTCCACTTGCTCCATTGCTTAGGCGAGCGCTTCTGCCACTGGGAACGGCCGCCGCACAGGCGTAGCATCTCGTGCCACATGGCGTCCCGCAGGGTGCTTCTGGGCATTTTTTTCAGAAGCGGTTCTGTACGGGCCTTCAGCTCACCCCGGTTTTCCGGTAATTCCAGGTCCAGGCCTTCACTCTGGCGGTCAAACAGATACCGCGAGAGGGGCGTGGCACCTTCAATGCGTTTCTGGAACGCGTCCGGTCCTTCTTTGCGTACCAGGGTGTCCGGATCTTCGCCTTCGGGCAGCATCAAAAACTGCAGGTGAAGGCCGTCTGTCATCAGCTCCAGGGCGTTTTCCATTGCCCGGTCGGCCGCCCTGAACCCGGCCTGGTCGCCGTCAAAGCAGAAGACGATGTGCCGGACCTGTCTTAACAGGGCCTGAAGGCTATCCTGGTTTGTGGCTGTGCCCAGGGTGGCAACGGCGTAATGAATGCCGTGCTGGGCCAGCGCAATCACGTCCATGTAGCCTTCTACAACCAGCAGCTTGTCGAGCTGTTTCAGCGCCTGCCTGGCTTCAAACAGGCCGTATATCTCCCGGCTTTTGTGAAAAACGTCGGACTCGGGAGAGTTTATGTATTTGGCCTTGTCATCACCGAGTGTGCGTCCCCCGAAAGCAACGGTTCTGCCACGGGTGTTGCGCAGAGGGAACATGACCCGGTTGCGGAACAGATCCCGCGGCCTGCCGAATTTATCGGACACAGTGCCGGTTTCTATCAGCGGCCCCTGCAGGTCTTTGCTTGCGGTATCGAACAGTGCCGTACCGGCGGCAGGCGCATAGCCCACGTTGTATTGCCGGATGATATGTTCGTCCAGCCCACGCTGTTTAAGGTAGTCCCGGGCAAACGACCCCTGGTGGCCCTGCAGTGCGGTCTGGTAAAAGTGGCTGGCAAAATCCAGCGCATCTGTCAGAGTCCGGGCCTGCTGGATTTCCTGCTTGACGGCTTTGTCGTAAGGTACTTCCAGTCCGACCCGGCGAGCCAGTTCTTCAACGGCCTCGGTAAATCCCATCCCCTCAAATTCACGCACAAAGCTGATGGCGTCGCCGTGAGCGCCACAGCCGAAGCAATGATAAAAGCCTTTATCCGGCCTTACATTGAAAGACGGTGTTTTTTCATCATGAAACGGGCAGCGAGCCTTGTAGCTTGCTCCGGCCTTTTTGAGCGTTATACGCGAGCCCACCAGCTCTGCCAGATCTACCCGGTCGAGCAGGTCTTCAACAAAGCGTTGGGGGATCATTCCGCTCATGATGGCTCCGACTTCAGGCTCTTGGCGTGCGTGACCAATAGCCAAAAATGCCGCCGAAGCCAGGCCCCGGCGGCATTTTCAGGTCGCTCTGTGCAGCCCGCGGCTGAACAGGCAATCAGTGCTTTGCAGTCAAGCGGCGTCTGAAATAACTCAGTACAGACGCTCGAACTTGCGCTGCTCCCGCTGAAGCTTCTTGAGATGACGCTTAACGGCAGCGGCTGCTTTACGCTTACGAACAGCGGTCGGCTTCTCATAGTGCTCACGACGACGTACTTCTGAGAGGACGCCTGCTTTTTCGCAAGAACGCTTGAAGCGACGCAGTGCTACGTCAAACGGTTCATTCTCTTTCACTTTAACAGCTGGCATTCGACAATCACCTACCTGGATATATTCAGTTATATTTAGATGCATATCTGGCGCTGCCAGATAGCGTCGACCCTGGTCAGATTGGCTAAAACTCGACCAGTTCCTGATTTAGGCCGGCAATGATAGCGCCAGGTCAGGGTCAGGTCAATGTTTGTTCGATGAAACAGCGTGTGAGTTTCGGGTTTCTGCTAGAATATGCCTCGTTTATTCATTTACGCCAACCAATGTGGCCAGGTTATATGTTGATTCTGGGTATTGAAACCTCCTGCGATGAAACCGGAGTTGCGCTGTTTGACACAGAGAAAGGGCTGCTGAGCCATGCTCTGTTCAGTCAGACTGATATGCACGCTGATTACGGGGGCGTGGTGCCAGAGCTGGCATCCCGCGATCACGTTCGCAAGTTATTGCCTCTGTGTGATCAGGTGCTTGCAGAGAGCGGGCTTTCCCGGAGTGCTATTGATGGTATTGCTTATACCGCCGGTCCGGGCCTGATCGGAGCGTTAATGGTGGGTGGATCTGTGGCCCATGCTCTGGGCTTTGCCCTTGGCATACCTGTTCTGGGCGTGCACCACATGGAAGGGCATTTGCTCGCTCCCATGCTCGAGGAAAACCCCCCCGCTTTTCCGTTCGTTGCGTTGCTGGTCTCGGGTGGCCATACCCAGTTGGTGCGTGTGGATGGTATCGGGCAATACCAGATGCTGGGTGAGTCGGTGGATGACGCCGCCGGGGAGGCCTTCGACAAAACGGCGAAAATGTTGGGGCTGGACTACCCGGGTGGTCCCCGGGTGGCGGCGTTAGCCGAAAAAGGTACGCCCGGACGTTACCGGTTCCCCCGGCCAATGACGGACCGGCCAGGGCTGGATTTCAGTTTCAGTGGCCTGAAAACCTTCACGCTCAATACCGTTAATGCAGCCAGGCAGTCGGAAGAGGGTCTGAGCGATCAGGTGCGTGCTGATATAGCCCTGGCATTTGAAACCGCGGCGGTGGACACGCTGGTGATCAAGTGCCGGCGGGCTCTGGAGCAGACCGGCTGCGACCGTCTTGTGATTGCCGGTGGTGTAAGTGCCAATAAGCGTTTGCGTGCAGGACTTGAGAAAATGGCGACCAAGCTGCGCGCTCACGTATTTTATGCCCGTCCGGAGTTTTGCACGGATAACGGGGCCATGATTGCGTACGCCGGTGCCCAGCGAATGCTGGCCGGTCAGCGTGACGGGGAGCGCATTGTCGCTGTGCCCAGGTGGCCAATGAATGCTTTGCCATCGCTGGCGGAGGCTCGCCAGGCGGGGCTGGTTGACTGATTGTCAGAGGCCGGTTTCCCGCCCCTGGGCCAGCCGGATCAAATTGTTGCGGTGGCGAACCACAACCAGAATCGCCAGCAGGCCGAACATTGGCAGGGTGTCCGGTTCAAGGATCGCACTGATAAGTGGGCCGCTGAGGATGGCTGTTACCGAGGCCAGTGCAGAAATCCGCCAGCGCCATAACACCAGCAACCAGAGGATGGCCATTACCAGAGTGGTTACTGGCGCCAGTGCCAGCCCGGCGCCCAGAGCAGTGGCCACGCCTTTACCGCCTTTAAACCGGTAGAAAACCGGGATCATGTGGCCGGTAACCGCGCACAGGGCAATGATCGCCTGGGCCAGGACTGACAGCCCCGCGCTGTATGCCAGCCATGCCGGCAACCAGCCTTTTGCCGCATCCAGAGCCAGGGTGGCCAGTGCCGGTAACCAGCCACCGGTACGATAAACGTTGGTGGCGCCCGGGTTGCCTGACCCCTGTGCCCGCGGATCCGGCAGGCGCCACAGCCGGCTGACCGGTATGGCAAATAAAACCGAGCCGGCAAGATAGGCTGCCAGACACAACAGAACAGTCATCACCGGATCACTCACGGGCATTATCAAGTCTCACAGACGAAGACGAACAAGGGTCATGTGTGCGAAAATACCGGCCCTCAGTTTACAGGCCTGTATGTTCACACTATCCGCAGTCTGTATGTTATTCAATTGGCAGTGATGGAATATTCCGGGAGCACTCTTGGCAGACAGCGTATTGATTGAAGGTCTGATGATAGAGACCGTGGTGGGCGTATACGACTGGGAGCGGGAAGTCACCCAGACACTGGTGGCAGACCTGGAAATGGCCTGGGACAACCGTGTTCCCGGAGCGTCAGACAATGTTGCCGATGCGCTTGATTATGCCCTGGTGAGTGATCGGGTTGTCGGGTGTCTGCAGCAGTTGCAGCCAAAATTGCTGGAGCATGGTGCCGAAGTTCTGGCCCGGGTGCTGCAGCAGGAGTTTGGTGTTAGCTGGGTACGCCTTAAACTGCGCAAGCCCGGGGCCGTTCCGGCTGCGCAGTCTGTGGGAGTGTGCATTGAAAGGGGAGTTCGGTAATGCCAGATCAGGTTCCGGTTTATATCAGTATTGGCAGTAATATTAACAGGGAGTGTCATGTTTCTGCGGCCCTGGATGCCCTGGAGGATTGGTTCGGGGCGCTGGAGATCTCGCCTGTGTATGAAAGCGAGGCGGTGGGGTTTGATGGCTCGCCATTTTATAACCTGGTTGTCGGCATTCGAACAAACCTGTCAGTCGGTGAGCTTTCACGGTATTTCAAGCAGCTGGAAGCGGAAAACGGGCGCCGGCCGGAAGCTCCAAAGTTCAGCGCCCGGACGCTGGACCTTGATATTCTCACCTATGGTGAAGCCGTAGGCCGGATGGATGGCGTTGAGCTGCCCAGAGCTGAGATCCTGAAGAATGCCTTTGTGCTTCGGCCGCTTGCTGATCTGGCGCCCGGGGTTAAGCATCCGGTGTGTCGAAAAAGCTACCGTGAGCTCTGGAAGGCTTATAACGCTAACCAGAAGCTCTGGCCGGTGAGCTTCAGCTGGCAGGGCAGAAGAATCTCAAGCGCCGTTGGCTGAGCGGAACAGGCGGATCAGGTGGTCTGTGGCGCTGTCACTGGCGTTATCTGCCGAAGCATCCGCCGCCCCCAGCAGTCTTGGAAGAATGCCTTCCCCCAGTTTCTTTCCCAGCTCCACGCCCCACTGATCAAATGAGTTAACCCCCCAGATAGTTCCCTGCACAAAAGTACGGTGCTCGTAGAGGGCGATAAGTGCGCCAACGGTTTCCGGTGTTACTTTTTCCATCATCAGGGTGTTGCTTGGCTGGTTGCCCGGAATCACCTTATGGGGCGCCAGCCGCTCTATCTCTGCTTCAGCCATGCCGCTGGCGGCCAGTTCGGCCTTTGCTTCGTCGAGGGTTTTGCCAGCCATCATGGCGCGGGACTGACCCAGGCAGTTCGCAAACAGCTCGGCGTGGTGGGTTGCCACCGGGTTATGGCTTTGCAGGGGTATGATAAAATCGGCCGGAATCAGACGGGTACCCTGGTGAATCAGCTGGTGGTAGGCGTGCTGGCCGTTAACGCCAACGCCACCCCAGATCACCGGGCCAGAGTGATACTGCAGGGGGAGTCCTTGCAGATTCACCCGCTTACCGTTGCTTTCCATATCCAGTTGCTGAAGGTGTTCCGGCAGGCTTCGCAGGTACTGGTCGTAAGGTAAGATGGCATGGGTTTCCGCACCCCAGAAGTTACCGTACCAGATGCCCAGCATGGCCATGATTACGGGCATGTTTTTTTCCAGCGGTGTATCGCGGAAGTGGGTGTCCATGGCATGAGCGCCAGCGAGTAGGGCGCGGAAATTATCCATGCCTACGGAAAGGGCAACAGGAAGCCCGATAGCAGACCACAGAGAGTAGCGCCCGCCAACCCAGTCCCACATGGGAAAAATGTTATCCCGAGCAATGCCGAATTCCTGCGCCGCCGTCTTGTTGGCGGTAACGGCCATAAAGTGGCTGGCCACCGCCTGAGTGTTGCCTGTGCGCTCAATGAACCAGTCTTTGGCGGCTCGGCTGTTCTCAAGCGTTTCCCGGGTGCCAAACGATTTCGACTGCACCAGAAATAGTGTGGTTTCAGGATGTACATTTGCCAGGGTTTCACAGATTTCTGTGCCGTCAATATTGGCGACATAGTGACAGTGAATGCCCGGGCTCTGGTACGGCTGCAGGGCTTCGGTGACTAACCTGGGGCCCAGAAAAGAGCCGCCGATTCCAATGCTGACCACATCGGTAAAGGCTTTGCCAGTATACCCGGTGCGTGCCTGGCTCCGTACTTCCTGCACAAAGCTTTCCATGCGGGCCAGGGTTGCCTCAACCTCGGCACTGATGTTCTCGCCATCGACCATCACTCTGTCGGTTCCCGGGCTGCGTAAGGCGGTATGCAGAGCCGGACGGTTCTCCGTTGTGTTCACCCTGTCACCACGAAGCAGAGCGGCACGGCGCTCTTCCAGCCGGCAGCCGCGGGCCAGTGACATCAGCCCTGCGTGCACCTCTTCCGTGAGCCGGTTTCTGGAGTAATCCAGAGACAGCCCGGCCGCCTCTACGAAATAGCGCGCTGACCGGTCCGGGTCGTCTGCAAACAATGCCCTCATCGACCGGTTTTCCAGCCGTTCCCGGCAGGTTGCAAGCGCCTGCCATTCAGGTAGCGAGGTCAGAACAGGGTGTGGTGAGGTCATCTAAGAGTCCCTTCCTGGTGGTTTTCCAGTATCTCAGCGTGTTACCGAGAGGTTATCAATCAGCCGGGTAGTGCCCAGAAACGCTGCGGCCAGCAAGGTGACATGCTTGTCTTCCCGGGTTGCTGGTTTCAGGGTCTGGCTGTTTGCGATATTAAAATAATCCAGGCGCAGGCCGGCCTCGCGAAGCTGGTCTCCTGCTTCCTGCGAAAGCTCCAGGAAGTCTTCACGTCCCGCGGCGATTTTTGCAGCCGTTGCCTGAAGTGTCTGGTAAATTACCGGAGCCAGCTGGCGCTCCTCTTCCGACAGGTAGCCATTGCGTGAGCTTTTGGCCAGGCCATCGTATTCCCGTACGGTTGGCGCACCGATCACTTCAACGGGCAGCATCAGGTCCTGGGTCATTTTGCGAATGACTGCCAGCTGCTGGCAATCTTTCTCACCAAACACGGCCACATCTGGCTGTACCATGTTAAACAGCATGGAAACCACGGTGGCGACGCCTTCAAAGTGCCCGGGACGACTGGCGCCACAGTGGCCGTCACTGACTTCCGGAACCACGACACGGGTGTGCCTGGCCAGACCTTCCGGATAGATTTCTTCAACCGATGGCGCGAACACCAGGGTGGTGCCGGCATCGCACAGTTTTTCCTGGTCTTCATTCAGTGTGCGCGGGTAGGTGTCCAGATCTTCGCTGGCCCCGAACTGCATGGGGTTCACAAAAATGCTGGTGACCACAATGTCTGCCGCCTCTGCCGCCTTGCGTACCAGTGATATGTGGCCTTCATGCAGGTTTCCCATAGTGGGTACCAGGGCAACTGTTTTTTCCTGCTGCCGGTAACCACGAAGAATGGTGCGTAGCTCTTTGAGTGAGTTAACGGTTCTCATGCTTTGAACGTATGCTCCTCGGCGGGGAAAGTGCGCTCGCCCACAGCTTTCGCATAGGCAGCAATGGCGTCCTGAACAGAGTCGGCCTCGGCCAGGAAGTTTTTCACAAACCTGGGTACGCGGCCGGTTGTCATGCCCAGCATGTCGTGTACCACCAGAATTTGCCCATCTGTCTCTGACCCGGCACCAATCCCGATAACCGGTGCCTTGACGGACTGGGTAATGCGGGCGGCAAGAGGGGCGGGAACGCATTCCAGCAGAATGATGTCCGCCCCTGCAGCTTCCAGTTCGCAGGCATGCTCAATCATTTCCTGGGCCGTCTGCTCATCCCGGCCCTGGACCTTATAGCCGCCGAACTTGTTAACAAACTGCGGAGTCAGGCCGAGGTGAGCACAAACCGGAACAGCCCGCTCGCTCAGAGCGGTTATGGTGTCTTTCATCCAGTCCGTGCCTTCCAGCTTGACCATGTGGGCGCCGGCCCGCATAAGTTCAGCGGCATTATCCAGCGCAGCGTCAATGGTGCCGTAACTCATGAAGGGCATGTCGGCCATGATCAGCGAGCCCCGGTTACCTCTGGCAACACAGTCTGTGTGGTACACCATCTGCTCCATGGTGACCGGCAGAGTGCTGTCGTGCCCCTGGAGAACCATGCCCAGGGAGTCGCCAATCAGAATAACATCCACCCCGGATTCACTGACCATCTGTGCAAAGGTGGAGTCATAGGAGGTAAGGGCGGAGAATGCCTCGCCTTTTTGCTTGTATTCTCGCAGGGTATTGATGGTAACAGCCATAGAATCCTTGCCTTTTGGGTAGGTGGGCCAAGACCGTGCCGGGATACCCGGCGTTTATTTGTTAAGGGTAATCCGGAGGGGGAAGCTGGCGCAACCGGTTGTCAGCGCACTGAGCTCTCAGAGCTGAGATTGTGGTGCCGTCCGGCAGTGTCAGCTCCGGGTCCAGATCCAGCAGTGGCTGCAGTACAAAGTCCCGTTGGGGGAGCTCCCGGTGGGGGACAGTCAGACGTTCGTCATTCAGCACCCGGGAACCGTAAATCAGCAGGTCAAGGTCCAGCGTGCGTGGTCCCCAGTGTCGGATTCTTTCCCGCCCATGTTCTTGCTCAATGGCCTGAAGCTGGTCCAGAAGTGTATGGGGCTCAAGGCCGGTAGAGAGCCAGACGGCGCCGTTGATAAAGTCCGGCTGATCCTGCGGCCCTACCGGGCTGCTGCAGTAAAAGGGTGACTGTGCAACCAGGGTGGTATCGGGCAACCCGGCCAGTTCTGCCACCGCCCTTGCAAGCTGGACTGCGGGCTCTTTCAGGTTGCTGCCCAGGCCAATAAAAGCGTCGGTTTTCATCAGGGTGCCGGCCGTTTCGTGGGCTTGCGGCGGCGACGCTTTTTAGGAGCGCCACTGCTGAGCTCTGAAAGCATGCGCTCCTGGCCATGCTCATTCTGGCGCTGGAAACGGGTCCACCATTCGCCAAGGCCGGGCTTGACCTCGCCACAGTCTTCCCGCACCAGCAGGAAATCATAGGCGGCGCGGAAGCGCGGGTGCCCCATGGTTACAAAAGCACGCTTGCCATGACGGCGCGGAAGCCGCATCTGCAGTTCCCAGATCTCTTTCATGGGGCCGGAGAAGCGCTTGGGGATAGAGGTGGCCTGCACCTGACGGCCAATAACCTTGGCAATGGCCCCGTGCAGCGCCGGCTGTACCGACTCGCCATTCTCCTGGCGGTGCTGCCACTCCCTTTGCAATGCAGGCCAGAGCATGGCAGCAAACAGGAAGTAGGGGGTGACGGATTTTCCCTGGGCAATACGGGCATCCGTATTACGCAGTGCCTGGCGAATCAGCTCATCCGGTTCGCCGGCTTCGATTGCTCTGGCAGTTTCCGGGAATAGCGGTGCCAGCAGGTTGTAGCGGGTGATCAGATCGTAAGTTATTTCGCCGTGCCCGGCAGAAAACAGTTTGAGTACTTCTTCAAAAAGCCGTGCAGGGGGAATGTGGTCGAGTAAAGGCGCAAGCTCGTTAATCGGGGCTTCGGTTTCCGGCTCTATGTCGAAGTTCAGCTTGGCCGCAAAGCGGATCGCCCGGAGCATGCGGACCGGATCTTCCCGGTAGCGGGTTTCAGGGTCGCCGATCAGTCGCAGTTGGCGGTTGCGCAGGTCTTCTATGCCGTTCGCAAAGTCAATAACCGTGAAATCACGGATGCAGTAATACAAAGCATTAACGGTGAAGTCCCGGCGCAGGGCATCCTCTTCCTGGGTGCCATAAACGTTATCCCGCAACAACAGTCCGTGCTCATTGGTTTTGCGGTCGTCGTCGGTGCTGTTTTCGTCGGCATCGGCGGTGTTACCGCGAAAGGTTGTTACTTCAATAACTTCGCGTCCGAATACAACATGGACAATCCGGAAGCGGCGACCTATGAGGCGGGAGTTGCGGAACAGGTCGTGCACCTCTTCCGGGGTGGCGTTAGTAGCCACATCGAAGTCTTTAGGTTGCTGCCCCAGAAGTATGTCGCGAACGCCACCGCCAACAAGATACGCCTCGTAACCGGACTTGTTGAGTCGGCTGAGGACTTTTTTGGCGGGCTCACTGATCGCTGAGCGTGAAACGTTATGCTGATCTCTGGGAACTTCCCGTCGCTGATAGGTGCGAGCCTTTTTTTTCCCGTTACCGGGAATGAAGGTTCGAAGCTTGTCAACGGATTGCCCGAAGATGGAAGAGAGTGATTTTTGCATTGAAATCCGTGGTTGCGTTGAGCAAAACGGAGAGTTTAACGCTTTGTGCGGGATTTGCACACGTTTGGACCGGGAATCCTGGGGTTTCTGCAAATTAAAAGGCGGGTCCGCTTTCACGAGCCCGCCCTTAAGTATTGGCGATCTGCATTGTTTTTATTTTTATGCCGGGATTTTTCTTTGTATTTTACCCCACTGTATATCCCCAAAACCGGGGCTTCTCAGCAGTGCAAACGGATGGCTTTGAACACAATGAGCAGTCAAAGACATCGAGCAAGTCATCGGTAGGTGCTTCGCCACTTTACAGGTGGTTCTTTTTTGCATCTCTACAACCCGCACATGCCAAGGGACTGCCAAAAAAGCAAAGTACCCAAAACACTCAGTTCGCTCACGTTCTGTTTTTGTTTTTGTTGCGAACGTTTTCCCGCAGCTTTTTGTTTTTGTTGAGGCGCTGCTTTGTCACTCTTGTTTTTGTTGTCGTGCACTTAATAGGTAGCAGGTGGTGTGCCAGGTTTTGAGGTTTTCTTTATTAACAATGACTTACGTGAATTTCAGAAATAAGTGTTACTCCGTACCCGATATAAGTGTTACCCGAAACAAGCGTTTGTGCCTGAAAGTGTTACCGGCGGGAACATGCGGTAACAAGTGAGTGACAGTTCACAGGTTCAGCCCTGTCAGGACCCGGATGTTTTTTTGCGGGGTATACCAAGGCGCTGTCGCCGTTCCCATAAAGATTTCCGGCTGATGCCCAGTTTCTGTGCCAGTTCTGTCTCACTCATGCGGTCCTGGTTTTCCAGAACAAAATGCTGGAAGTAATCTTCCAGGGAGAGGTCGCTGGTGTTATCCGTTGTCCGGGGTGGCTGCTGTTCATGGTTCCCTTCCACCAGGGTCTCGGGAATGAGCTCGTCATCCCCCTCACTGTCGAGGTCCAACAGGGAGGGGGTGATGACCGTGCCATCACACAGGATACTGGCACGCTCAATCGCATTTTCCAGCTCCCGCACATTACCGGGCCAGCGGTAACGCTGCAGTGCCTGCATGGCTCCCGGGCTCAGACTCAGTTCCGGTTTGCCTACTTTCTTTCCCAGGGTGACAAGAAAGCGCCGGGCAAGACCGAGTATGTCCCCCTGGCGCTCTCTCAGCGGCGGGATCCGTATCTGCATGACGTTCAGGCGGTAGTAAAGGTCTTCGCGAAACTCACCGGTACGGGTCATAGCCTTCAGATTACGGTGAGTAGCGGCAATCATGCGCACATTTACCTTCCGGCTCTGGGTAGACCCCACTTTGCGGATTTCGCTTTCCTGAAGTACACGCAGCAGCCGGGCCTGGGCTTCTGCCGGCAGCTCACCAATCTCGTCCAGGAACAGGCTGCCGCCTTCGGCCGCCTCAATAAGGCCGGTGCGTGCTGAAACAGCTCCGGTAAAGGCGCCTTTTTCATGGCCGAACAGTTCGGACTCAATGAGGCTTTCGGGTATTGCTGCGCAGTTAACTGAAATAAGAGGGTAGGGTGCGCGCGGGCTGGAAAGGTGCAGCGCCCGGGCGACCAGTTCCTTCCCCGTACCTGACTCCCCCTGGATAAGCACAGTTGTTTCTGTGGGAGCCACTTTGCGTATCAGTGTGAACACCCGCTGCATGGGCTCACACTCACCGTACATAATCGTTGCGGGGTCGCCATCTTCCCGGGTGTCGGTACCCGTGGTTCCCTGTTTGGGGGCCGGGTCCATGGTCCGGGACAGGATGCCCTCAACGGCGGCCAGCATTTCGTCGTGGTCAAATGGCTTGGCTATATACTCCACAGCGCCCATCTTCATGGAGTCCACGGCTGAACGCAGGCTGGCATAGCTGGTCATTATCAGCACGGGTGTGTTGGGTGCGCGGTGAATCAGCTCTGTTCCGGGCACACCGGGCAGTCGCAGGTCGGAAATGATCAGGTCAAACGCGTCAGGATCGTGGTGTTGTTCAGCATCTTCCACTGAGCTGACATCCTCAACCGTATAACCGGCATGCAGCAGCAGCTTGCGAACAGCAGAGCGGATAATGTCTTCATCTTCCACGATCAGAATTCGGGGCATAGCTGTCTTATAACCTTTCGTTCGGGCGAATGGCAGAGCTGGCCGTCTCTGGTGTATAAGCGGGCAGTTTCAGGCGTACACAGGTGCCTTTCCCGGTTTCCGGGTCAGCCGGGCTTTCGACCTTAATGTTACCGTAGTGTTCTTCAATAATGCTGTACACCAGTGACAAACCCAGGCCAGTTCCCTTATCGGTTGCCTTTGTGGTGTAAAAGGGTTCAAAGAGATGATCAAGCTGATCCGCGGGTATCCCGGAACCGCGGTCTGTGATCTCGATGATAGCGGAGTAGTCGTCTTCCTTTCCAGCGACCCGGATTGACTCACCATCGGGGGAGGCATCACGGGCGTTTGCCAGCAGGTTCACAAACACCTGCACCAGTCGCTGCTCATCCCCCAGAACCTGGAGAGTATCCGGGCAGTCATTGATGTAGTGAATGTCCATACCTTTATCGCTGAGAGAGAGCAGGTTACTGGCTTCATCAACGCAGCGACGAATGCTTACGGGCTCGTACCGGTTGGTCTGGGAGTGGTTGCCTGTGCGGGCAAAGTTCATCAGCGAGTGCAGAATGTTCGAAATACGACGCGTCTGCTGTTGAATCTGGCCAGCTGTTTCCAGAATCTCCGGGTTGTCGGTTTCCAGTTTCAGGTTCTGGGCCAGTGAGGAAATGCCCGTCACCGGGTTGCCGATTTCATGAGCAACGCCGGCTGCCAGGCGCCCCACAGATGCCAACCGTTCACTGTGCATCAGTTCATCTTCCAGCAGGCGAACTTCTGTCTGGTCTTCCACCAGAATAACACTGCCACCGTCTTCGTGATCCGGGCCGCTAAGCGCGGCTTTATGCAGGTTAAACCAGTGGGGCCGGCCTTTCAGGTCGAGCCTGTGCTTGTAGCGGTGCAGGTCCTCACCACGATTGAAGTCGTCTAGCAGATGATGCCAGTGGTCGGGAAGGGTCATCAGCCGGGCGCCAACCACATCATCAGCGGTAATGTCGGTCAGCTGTTCCATCGCCTGGTTCCACATCAGTATCTCGCCGTCTTCACCAATGGAGCAGGCGGGTATGGGCAGGTTATGGAGCGTTTGTCGGTAATGCCGGCGCAGGTTGTCCAGTTCACCCGCCAGGCCTGTCAGCCGGTTCTGGTAGTCGCCCAGAGCGCGCTCCACATAGCGGATATCCTGGGCTGTGCTGCCGCTGGCCATAGGTTTGAAACCCAGGTGGCGTTTTACCATGTCCCGGGCAACGGAGGGCCCCAGCAGGCCGGACAGGTTGATTTCAATCTGATCACGCAACCGTCGCAGTTGGTAGGGGCGGTACTCTACGTTTGGTAACTTCAGCTGTACCAGGGCGCGATTGATTTCCTGCCGGGATGCCTCGGCTCCGAGCGGTTCCGCCAGCTGCCGGGCGAAGTCGGCAGAGGAGCTGGCCAGAAGCTCCCGGCGCTGGGGGCGGGAAAGGGCGCCCATGGAGCAGGCCTGCGCCGCACTGTTTTCTTCATTTGTGCTGGTACTTACCAGTGAGATCAGGGCAAACACAGTGACGTTGGCACTGAGGCTGACAAAGGTGAAGATGTGCCAGTTACTGTAGTCGGGCACGATGGGAGCATTCAGCCAGCCCAGCAGATTTGCTGTTTGGGAGAAGGGCAGAACCAGCGTCACCAGCCATATGATCAAGCCGGTGATCATCCCGGCGATAAGGCCGCGCTTGTTTCCCTCCGGCCAGTACAGGATTCCCAGGGCGCCGGGCAGAAGTTGCAGCATGCCGGCCAGGGCAATTGCGCCAAGAATGGCCAGTCCCAGGTTTTTTCCCAGTGTTTCATGGAACAGCAAAGCCAGCAGAATAATCGCCGCAATCAGCAGGCGCTTCACCCACTGCAGCCAGCGATAGATGTCTTCCTGGTCTTTGGGTGTTTTAAGGGGCAGAACCACATGGTTGAGCACCATACCGGCCAGGGCCAGAGTGCTTACAATCATCAGGCCACTGGCAGCGGAAAGTCCGGCAATGTACATAAACAGGGTGAGCGCCGGGCTCCCCAGTGCCTGGGCGATGCCCAGAGTGTAAAAGTCCGGGCCAGTGGTCACTGCCAGCTCCTGACCGCCCCAAAGAATCAGTGGCACCGGTACCGCCAGGAGCAGCAGGTACAGGGGCAGTCCCCAGCTGGCTTTTGCCAGTGCCTTGGGTGAGGGGCTTTCGCTGAAGATCATGTGGTACATGTGGGGCAGCACCAGTGCCCCGGCAAAAGACATCAGCATCAGCGCCCGCCAGCTGCCGTCGTCGATGATGAGGGACATGGTTTTTGCCGGTGTGGTGTTGTTTTCCAGCCAGGAATCCAGCCCGTTCATGCCATTGAAAACACTGAAAAGAACCACTCCGCCGATGGTCAGAACGGCAATCAGCTTCACCAGTGAGTCAAAGGCAATGGCCAGCACCAGACCGGGATGACTCTCCACTTGCTGGTTGCGTCTGGCGCCAAAGAGCGTGGCAAAGAGCACCACAATCAGGCTGAACATAATGCTGATCAGGTGGGGAGAAGTATCCGGAGCCAGGATGCTGGCAGAGGTGGAGACGGCCTGTATCTGCATGCTCAGCAGCGACAGGGTGGCGCCACCGGAGCACAGGGTCACCAGTGTTCCCGCCCACTGACTTCGGTAGCGGTAAGCAAACAGGTCTGCCAGTGAGGTCAGCTGGTAGGTGCGGCCAATGCGCATGATAGGGTTGAGCAGTACCGGGGCCAGGAGAAACGCGCCACTGATACCCAGGTAATAGGCAAGAAAGCCGTAACCGGACTCTGCTGCCAGGCCAACGCCGGCATAAACGGCCCAGATGCCGGCGTAGACCCCAAGACTGAGTGTGTATATCAGAGGGTGGCGCACCCAGTGCCGGGGGACCATTCCACGCTCGGTCACCCAGGCAATGCCAAATAAAAGGCTGAGGTAGAGAAGGCTGGCGAGCAGTAGGCCCGGGGCGTTAAAACTCATTGGGATCCCGCCGCCATTCCAGCCAGAAACCGATGGCAATAAGGACGCCCCAGATTACAAAGGGGCTGTACCAGGCATTCCCGGGGGAGGTCCACCAGTCGAGAATGTTGGGGGAGAAAATATAAATAGCCAGAACCAGTAGAAAAACCAGACGGTAGATATACATCAGGCAACCTGTCCGCGCTGAAGTTTGTGACAGGCTTTATACCACGACAGTTACTGGCGTGTCAGTTAACCACCTGACGGTTCCAGTGTCTGCAGGCCCATTGGAGGAGGTTTTCCACCGACCCGGACAGCAAGGCAGAGGGTGGTCGTTGGTTCAGGTTGCACAGTGCGGAGTACAGGTTGTTGACGGGCGTACGGTCGTCGAGGGCGGGTGCATGGTTCTGTTTGGAGAGCTTCTGACCCTGTTCATTAACCACAACCGGGATGTGAAGCCAGCTGGGCTGTGTTGCATTCAGGGCCCGGTAGATCTGTTGTTGCTGGGCCGTCATCTCGATCAGATCGGAGCCGCGCACCACATCCGTAATGCCCTGTTCTATGTCATCGACTACAACCGCCAGCTGGTAGGCAAAAAAGCCTTCCTTACGCAGAATGACCGGATCATCAATTTCCGCGCGGACAATCTGCTGTTGTGGCCCCAGCAGAAGGTCGTGCCAGTGGGCCACTTCCCCATGAAGGGCAAAGCGAACTGCAAAAGGCGGATTGGGCCGGGTAGGGGCGAGCGACCGGCAGTGCTGTGGGTGGCGCCCCGCGTTTGCCCGGAGCTGTTTGCGCGAGCAGTTGCAGCGATAAGCCAGGCCCTTTTCAAGCAGGTAGTCAGTGGCAGCCTGGTAGGCTTCCTGACGATGAGACTGGAAGAATACAGGCTCATCAGAGATCAGGCCGTGGGCATCAAGGCTGTGCAGAATCTGCCCGGTGGCTTCGGGCGGATCCCGGAGTGGGTCGAGATCTTCAATACGAATCAGCCATTGCCCGTGTCGGGATCTGGCTTCCAGGTAGCTTGCAAGTGCCGTGACCAGTGAGCCGAAATGCAAAGGTCCGGTGGGGGAGGGAGCAAAGCGGCCCCGGTATTGGTGCCGTGTGTTCATGGGTGTAGTACCTTGGCCGGCAGGACCTTCAGAGGCTGTGCCGGCCAGACCCGGTTTGCAAGGTCAGATGCCAGTTTGGCGCTCGCGGATTTCGGCGAGGGTTTTGCAGTCAATGCACAGGGTAGCGGTTGGCCGCGCCTCAAGGCGACGGGTGCCGATTTCAATGCCGCACTGGTCGCAGAATCCATAATCGTCCTGGTCGATCCGGTCGATTGTCTGGTCAATCTTCTTGATCAGCTTGCGCTCACGGTCACGTGTGCGTAACTCCAGGCTGAATTCCTCTTCCTGGGTTGCGCGATCGCTGGGATCCGCGTAGTTTGCCGCCTCTTCTTGCATGTGGTGCATGGTGCGGTCCACTTCTTCCATGAGCTCTTGCTTCCATTGCAGCAGCAGCTCCTTGAAGTGTTCCTGCATCTCCGTGCTCATGTATTCTTCACCCTCCTTGATATTGTAGGGGGTGAAGTTGGTGAAACGTTCGTTCGCTGTGTTTGCCATGGAACCCGGCCTCTTTTTTGTGCTCTACAAGGACGTTGTGCTTTCCTTCGCGCCCGTCCCGTTGTGGCGCGCTGGTGGTTTGGATAAAGCATACGTCCTGAAACGGGATTTGGCGGAAAATAGCAGATTAGTTACGGGGGTGCCAGCCCTGTGATGCCTACTTTAGTAATATGGAGAGACCATGAAGTTTCCCGAACCCTTGATTGAAGCGCGGCTTATCCGTCGGTATAAGCGTTTTCTGGCAGATGTGCGGCTGTCAGATGGCACCGAGGTAACAGCTCACTGCCCGAATACGGGCTCTATGCTGGGCTGCCAGCCGGACAACGCCCGGGTATGGCTCAGTCGCAGTCAGAATCCGAAACGCAAGTTGGCGTATACGTGGGAGCTTGTGGAAGCCGCCCCGGGCGCCCTTGCCTGCATTAATACCGCAAGGCCGAATGCCCAGGCCCGGGCTGCCATTGAAGCCGGGCGCATCAGTGAGCTGGTCGGTTACAGTGAGTATCAGGCCGAGGTGAGATATGGCGAGGAAAAAAGCCGGATAGACCTGCTGCTTTCCGGGCATGAGCGTGAGCCGGATGCCTGGGTAGAGGTAAAAAATGTAACGCTTGAAGATTCTGGTCAGGGGTTTTTCCCGGATGCAGTGACCACCCGGGGGCAGAAGCATCTGCGTGAGTTGATGACCCGGGTGACCGAGGGTGACAGGGCGGTGCTGTTCTTTGTTGTAAACCATACCGGTATTGAAACCGTGCGACCGGCGGATCATATAGACCCGCAGTATGGTCGGTTGCTGCGCCGGGCGTGCGATGCCGGCGTGGAAGTGGTGGCTTACCGGGCAAACCTGACCCGGGTAGGAGGAGGCCCTTCGGGGCGGCTGGCACTCGGGGAGTCTGTTCCGGTTATTCTGGAAGTCTGATGCCGGCGCCCCGGAAAGGGGCGCCGCATTAGTCCTTACTCAGGCCGAAATGCTGCCGGATCCGGTCCGCAACAGCTTCTGCAACGAAGTCCTGGTCTGTGCGCAGGTGTGCTGTGTAGGCTTGCTCTTCGGCTGTTAATGGCTCAAACCAGTCTTTCTGGATATCCAGTAGCTCTTCGGTGGCTTCCGAGGCATCGCCTTTACGCTTGCGCACCCACTCTTTACGGGTCTCATCAGGTGCCTCGCAATGAAGCAGGGCGAAAGGAACACCCTGGCTCTCGGCAACCGCCGCAAACAGAGCGCGCTCTTTTTCCTTCAGGCAGGCCGCATCCATAATCACCGGAAAGCCGGCAGCGAGAAGATCACTCGCCAGCAAGGCCAGGTGTTTGTAGGTTTTTTCGTTGGCTTCCTCGGAGTACAGGTTTTCCCCGGCTGCAGACTGGCTGTCATCCAGAGGGGCCAGGCCGTGTAACCGCTTACGCTCTACGTCGGATCGCAGGCGGATAAGCCCCAGTTCAGCCGACATGGCCGCGCTGACACAGGTCTTTCCGCTGGCGGAGAGCCCCACCGTAGCCAGCAGGAAGCGGTTCGGGATATTGCTGTAGCTTTCGGCCAGCTGGGCGTAGTCCCGGTAATGCTGCATCAGCTCTTCTTTTTCCTGCTCATCCAGCGCCGGGTTGCCCATAGTGAACAGTGCAATCTTGGCTCTGACCACAGCCCGGTAAGCCTTATACAGGGGCAGTAGTGACAGAGCCTCGAAATCGTTGCGGTATTCCAGGTAAGTGTTGAGAACCTGGTTGGCCAGGCCGTACTCATTCCTGGATTCGAGATCCATCAGCAAAAAGGCCAGATCGTTTATAACATCAATCCAGCGGAAAGGTTCGTTGAATTCGATGCAGTCAAAAACGGTGACTTCATCTTTGTAGACGGTAATGTTGGACAGGTGCAGGTCACCGTGACCCTCGCGCACAAAGCCATCCTTGCGGCGCTTTGCAATCAGGTCCCGGTGGCGCTCGAATGTGGTCTGGGTCCAGGCCTCGAGATTGTCGAGCTGGCTGAGCAGGCCGGTATCGTTGATCAGTGGCCGGATCTGATCAAAGTTCTCCTGCATGGCTTCACACACAGCTTCAGGCGTGCCCCAGGGCTTGTCGTCCGGAGCCGGCTCCAGGCTGTCGTGAAACACGGCAACCTGGCGCGCAAGGCTGGTAAGCAGCTCTGGCCTGAGCTCGCCGCTCTCCTGTTGCTGGTCCAGGAGCTGGTTCTGGCGGAACTGGCGCATTTTCAGCATGTACTCGAACGGCTCACCGTCGCCGCCGATCACCGGCTGATCGGGTGTTCCGGTAATCGGGACCACCTCAAGATACAATGGCTCAGCGAGGCGGCGATTAAGGCGTAGCTCCTCTTCGCAAAAGTGTTTCCGGCGCTCCAGGGTTGAGAAATCAAGAAACCCGAAATCCATGGGTTTCTTGATCTTGTATGCGTACTGGCCGGTAAGAATGACCTGGGAGATATGGGTTTCGATAATCTGAAATCCGTCCACCGGATGGTGGTACAACTCGGGTTTTTGCAGTGCCAGTAACAGGTTGCCTTGGGGTGTTTCGCTCACGCTGTGCTCCTCGCTTCCCTGAACTCATTGGTTTCTTTGATTTCATCATAACTGGCAGATTACATAAATAACACATAGTTGGCCTGCCTCATCCCGTACCGGCTTCGTTATAATCCGCCCATGACAAAAAACCGATCTTCTTCAAAGCCCAGCAGAAAGCCCGGTAAAAAGCGACCGGGGAAAAACAGTCAGAACGGACGCCGCTCCTGGTTCTGGAAAATATTCATACGTGCATCGGTGGTTGCGCTTGTATTGCTCGCCTGCTGGATGGTGTATCTCGATGCGGTTGTAACGTCCCGGTTTGAGGGGCGACGCTTCGAGGTGCCTTCCCGCGTATATGCCCGGCCTCTGGAACTATACAACGGCGCGGGTGTGAGTTCCGGAGCGCTGCAGCGGGAGCTGGAGCTGGCCGGGTACCGTAAAGGCAACGGCACAACGCCGGGCACCTATCGGCGCAATGGCGGCCACTTTGTGATCAGCACACGCGGTTTCCATTTTCCGGATGGGAAAGAGCCGGAAAGAACCCTGTCGCTGAATATTTACGGCGACCGGATACAGGACTTCTCTGTAACTTCGGGTGCCAGTGCTTCTATTGTTCGCCTGAAACCGGCCCGGATTGGCGGCATCTATCCTGCACACAAGGAAGACCGCATTCTGGTTCAGCTGGAAGAAGTGCCTGAACTTCTGCCCTTGGCGTTAATGGCCATAGAAGACCGCGATTACTACGACCATATCGGGGTTGCGCCCTTGTCTATCGCCCGCGCCATGCTGGCGAATATACGCGCCGGTCGGATTGTGCAGGGTGGCAGCACCCTGACCCAGCAACTGGTCAAGAATTTTTTCCTGACCCGGGATCAGACCCTGGTGCGTAAGGGTAATGAGGCATTAATGTCGATTCTGCTGGAGATGCACTTTGATAAAGACGACATTCTGGAAACCTATCTGAATGAAGTGTATCTCGGACAGGCGGGCACACGCAGTATTAACGGGTTCGGGCTGGCAAGCCAGTTTTACTTCGGGGAGTCACTGACCGACCTGGAGGTTCATCAGATTGCCCTGCTAGTGGCCATGGTGAAAGGGCCCAGCTACTTCAACCCGCGCCGGCATCCGGAACGGGCGACCCGTCGTCGTAATCTGGTAATCAGCGAAATGGAAGACGCAGGCCTTGTTGATACTGCAGTCGCTGAACAGGCCCGGGGCTTATCTCTGGGTGTGAGTGCAAAGCCGTCGTACTCGGAAAACCGGTACCCCGCGTATATCGACCTTGTCCGCAGGCATTTGTCGCGGGATTACAAGGAAGAGGACCTGCGGAGTGAAGGGCTCCGGATTTTCACCACACTGAACCCCGCCATTCAGTTTTCTGCGGAACGGGCGGTAATAGACACATTGCCGCGGCTGGCCGGTGGGGAAACAGCGAAAGCACTGGAAGCGACACTGGTGGTAACCGCCAAGGATACGGGTGAAGTGCTGGCGCTTGTAGGGGGGAGAGACCCGCAGTTCGCCGGGTTTAACCGGGCGCTGGATGCGAACCGCCCGATCGGCTCCCTGATCAAACCGTTTACTTATCTGACAGCACTGGAACAGCCGGATGACTATACCCTGATGACGCCGGTTCTGGATAAATCGTTTACCCTTGAGCTTGAAAACGGCAAACGCTGGCAGCCTAAAAACTACGATGGCAAGGAACGGGGTGAGGTACCTCTGCATCTGGCACTTTCCAAATCGTATAACCTGCCGGCAGTGCGCGTAGGTCTGGATGTGGGTATTCCGGCTGTACGCAAGACGCTGCAGGATTTTGGGGTGGTTACACCGATTTCGGAGTATCCCTCCATGCTGCTGGGCTCTGTCGCCATGAGTCCGGTAACCGTGGCACAGATTTACCAGGGGCTGGCGACGGGCGGCTTTAATACGCCTTTGCGCACCATAAGAGAAGTAACAGATGCTCGCGGCGAAGCGCTCTCGCGCTATAGTCTGGAGGTGGATCAGGTGGCTGATCCGGCGGCGGTGCACTTGTTGCAGTATGCAATGCAGGAAACCATGCAGGAGGGGACTGGCCGCTCGGCGTACTATTCAGTGCCGGACGAGCTGAGTCTTGCCGGAAAAACCGGAACAACCGACGATGGTCGTGATTCCTGGTTTGCCGGATTCAGTGGTGATTTGCTGGCGGTGGCCTGGGTCGGCCGGGATGATAACGGCCCGACCGTATTAACAGGTGCAACCGGTGCCCTGCCGGTCTGGTCGCGATTTATGGCCCAGGTTCCGCAACACGGGTTTTCGCCCGTGGTGCCGGATGGTGTGAGCTATCACTGGGTAAACCCGGAGAAGCAGGCATTAACTGATCAGAACTGTGATAATGCGCGCCTTCTGCCGTTCATATCTGGCAGTGAGCCGACAGATAAAGTGACCTGCTCAGGAAACCTGACGCGGAAAATTCAAGGCTGGTTTGAAGGATTGTTTCAATGAATAAGCAACGAGTTTTGCATGCCGGCGTACTGGCCGCATTGCTGAGCCTGGCCGGGTGCGCCTCCGGGCCGGGGGGCTCTATTTATGTACCGGCCGGGGAGTCGCCCCAGGCGCCGGAACCGCCACAGACGGCGAAAGACGAAAAAGATAAACCCCGGGTGTGGCGCAAGAGTGAGCAGCCGAGCGCGGAAGAGCAGGAACAGGCTAAGCCGGAGCCCTCCGAGCGGAGTAACAAGCCAAGTTATCGCGACGCCGGGGATGAGCTGTCGCCAGCGGCCCTGAGCCTGGTTCGCGAGGCGGACAAACTGATGAAAGGCGGTGACACCCAGGCGGCAATAGGGCGCCTGGAGCGGGCCCAACGTATTGCACCACGCTCGGCTGAGGTTTATTTCAAACTATCGGAAGCTTATGTGGCAGGTAACAAGCTGGGACCCGCTGAGCAGTTTACTCTGAAGGGGTTGTCGCTGGCGGGTAATGACGCCCGGCTGCAACGTGCAGGCTGGTTGTTATTGGCGGATATTCGCAGGGCCCGGGGTAATGTGGCCGGTGCCAGCCAGGCTGAAGACCGGGCATCCGCCCTGTAACTGAGTCGTTGCCAGGCCGGTCTGATGTCCCGGGCTCGCTCAGGAGCCCGGGCTGCCGGTTCGGCAGGATCAGAGTGTTGCCATTACCTTTTTCGCAGCTTCAATAGTTTCTGCAATGTCTTCATCTGTGAGAGCTGCGCTGGTGAAACCCGCCTCGAAGGCAGAGGGTGCCAGGTAAATACCTTCTGCCAGCATTCCCTGGAAGAACTTTCCGAAGCGCTCGGTATCGCAGTTCATTACCTGATCAAAGCGGGTAACGCTGGGCTCGTCGGTGAAGAACAGACCGAACATGGCGCCTGCGCCCTGAACCGTCAGGGGTATGCCGGCTTCATCGGCAGCGGCCTTGAAACCATCACGCAGGGTCATGGTTTTTTGGGTCAGATTATCATGGAAGCCGGGCTCTGAAATTGCGTTCAGAGTGGTAAGACCGGCGCACATGGCCAGCGGGTTACCGCTCAGGGTGCCGGCCTGGTAAACCGGGCCCAACGGTGAAATGTACTCCATGATCTCCCGTTTGCCACCGAAAGCGCCTACCGGCAGGCCGCCACCAATCACTTTGCCCAGCGCTGTCAGATCCGGAGTAACTCCGTACAGTTCCTGAGCACCGCCCAGAGACACGCGGAAGCCCGACATGACTTCGTCAAATATCAGTACGGTTCCGTGCTCGTCGCAGACTTCCCGAAGGCATTCCAGAAAACCCGGAGCCGGGGGGATGCAGTTCATATTACCCGCAACCGGTTCAACAATGATTGCAGCCACCTCATCGCCCATCTCCCGGAACAGTTCCCGGACGCCATCAATGTCGTTGAATCCCAGTGTCAGGGTATGTTCGGCCAGACTGGAGGGGATACCCGGGGAGTTGGGAACACCCAGAGTCAGCGCACCGGAGCCGGCTTTCACGAGCAGTGAATCCACGTGCCCGTGGTAGCAACCCTCAAACTTTACGACTTTGTCGCGCCCGGTATAGCCGCGCGCCAGGCGAATCGCGCTCATGGTGGCTTCTGTGCCGGAGTTCACCATGCGTACCATGTCAATCGAGGGCACCAGCTCGCACACTTTGCGGGCCATATCGGTTTCGAGCGTTGTGGGAGCGCCATAGCCAACACCAAGATCGACCTGAGCATGCAAAGCGTCTTTGATGCGCTGGTCCGAGTGGCCCAGAATCATCGGACCCCAGGAACCAATATAATCGATATAGCGTTTGTCATCTTCGTCGTACAGGTAAGCGCCCTGGGCGTGTTTGAAAAAGATCGGCGTGCCGCCAACACCGCGGAAGGCCCGAACCGGTGAGTTGACACCACCGGGAATGTATTTCTGTGCCTGTTCGAACAGGGATTCGGAATGAGTCATTTTTGAGAGCTCCTGTTATCAGGGAGTTGAAAGCATGGATGGTGGCTGGCGAACAGCCGCTGAAATACGTTTGCCTTATGTTCGATGGACTCGGGGTTGCTACCGAATAGCCCGCCAATAACGGCCAGCAAATCCGCACCTGCCCGGATAAGCACGTCGGCATTATCTGTCGTAATGCCTCCGATGGCCGTAACTGGCAGGCCGAACTGTTTGCCCCGGGCCAGTATATCTGTAGCCGCCGGCGGAGCCTGGGGCTTGGTGGATGAGTGAAAAAAACGACCAAAAGCCAGATAGTCCGCCCCGGCGTCGCGGGCTGCTCTGGCCAGAGCCAGGTCTGCGTGGCAGGTGATGCCTATAATGGCCTCATCGCCAAGAAGCTCCCGCGCCTCTGTTGCTGTGCTGTCGGTTTGCCCCAGGTGTACGCCTGCGGCATTTACCCGCCTGGCCAGCGCGATATCATCATTGATAAGCAGTGGCACATTATTGGCAGCGCACAGAGCTTGCAGATTTCTGGCCTCGGCCAGTCGTTCTGCCATGGGCGCAGACTTCTCACGGTATTGTACCATTACGGCACCTCCGCGAATGGCTGCTTCTACAGAGGCTATGAGGACATCTGAAGGCGTCAGCTGACTGTCAGTAATTGCATAAAGGCCGACCGGGACACGTGTATTCATCGTTCCCACAGAATACCGCGGTCCGGAACCGGCTGACCTTTGCCTACCTCAAGCGCGTGCTGAATGGTGCGGTGTACATAGTTCTGCGCCTGGGAAATGGCCGCACGGGCGGAAAGCCCCTGAGCCCGTCCGGCGGCGATGGCAGCTGCGAGTGTGCATCCGGTGCCGTGATACTCGCCGCCAATGCGCTCCAGCTCCCAGGTCATGGGAGTGGGGGAGTGGTCGTATAAGGTATTGATAATGCGCACACCTGTGCCATGGCCACCGGTGGCCAGCACGGATTCACAGCCGTTTTCGATCAGCCGGCGTGCGGCTTCATCCGGGTCATCGCTTTGCCCCAGTAGTGCCAGCTCAATGCCGTTAGGCGTAATCATCTCGGCCAGCGGAAACAGTCGTGTTTTCATGCTGGTAAGGATGTTGTCATCAGCCAGGTCGCCACCCCCGGCCGCTTTGGCCACCGGGTCGGTTATCAGCGGAATGTCCGGCCGCTGCTCAAGGAACTCCGTAAGTACTTCCACAATCGCCGCGTTACCCAGGGCGCCGGTTTTAACTGCGTGTATGGGGGCATCCTCTGAGACACAGTCCAGCTGTCGGCGAATAAGATCCGGGTCCACAGCGTCGGCCCCGAGAACATTTTGGGTATCCTGAACGGTCAGGCAGGTGACCACTGGCAAAGGGTGGCAGCCAATGGAGGTGATGGCTTGTATATCTGCCTGGATGCCGGCGCCGCCGGATGGGTCCAGACCTGATAGAACAAGAACCTGAGGACGGGTGTAGTGTTTGATGGCTAAAGCTCCCTAGAAAGGTCTGACAACCGCCAGAATAACAACTGCCAGTAAGATGAATACCGGTAGCTCATTAAACCAGCGGTAGAACACGTGGCCACGGGTGTTGCGGTCATCGCGGAATACTTTGACCAGGTGACCGCAATAAAAATGATAAACAATCAATAATGCCACCAGCACCAGCTTTACGTGCAGCCAGCCCTGGCTGAAATAACCTGAAAGGTTGTAGCTGAGAAGCCAGACACCGAACAGTACGGTGGCAATCATCGATGGTGTGGTGATGCCTCGATAGAGTTTGCGCTCCATGATCTTGAAACGCTCACGCCCCGGCTCATCCTCACAGGCAGCATGGTAAACAAACAGCCGCGGCAGGTAAAAGATGCCGGCAAACCAGCACACCAGAGATATTATATGAAACGCTTTAACCCATAACATTGATCAGCTCCGCCGGTATTGATAGTAACTTTCGATGTCAGATTTAAGCAGCACGCCGTACACGCGCTGGATCATAGGGGCAACCTGACGCTGAACATAGAGGGCTTCAGCACTGGTTGTCTCGAACGCGTGCAGCGCTTCTTCAAGAGTGGCCTGATATTGTACCGGCGCAATGTCGCGGCGGTTTGCGGGAATATTTATCAGGTCAATGGACTCTGTTTTCTTCCCTTTATTTTCCGCGGCTTTCTCTGCTTCCGCTTCGGCACTGACATCTTCCAGGTAGCGTGCCAGATCAACAGCGGGTAACAATGATGTCGGGCCCTTGCTGCCTTCAACCACCAGCCACTTGGGTTCGGCAGTCAGGGCTTTTCGCGCCTCCTCAGTGGTCAGGTGCCGGTTAATGCGCAGAATACTCTTGTCCATGATTGCGGCCACCGAAACCCGGCGCAAGGCCTGTATAACCGGTGAGCTCTGGTAACTCAGCCCCTGGTTTTTGAGCATGGTCAGGAACAGGGACTTTTTGCCGAATGCCTCACTGGTTATAAGTGTTGAGGAGGTAATGATCAGCATGCCGGGTAAAATGATATTCGGGTTGCGTGTCAGCTCGATCAGAGCCATCAGAGCTGCCAGAGGTGCCTGTAATACGGCTCCCATCATTGCGCCCATACCAAGGGTGGCATAAAAGCCAACATTTGAGGCCTGGGCCGGGGAAAATTCAGCGCCAATCAGCCCCAGTGCGCCCCCCAGTGTGGCCCCCATGAACAGGGTGGGGCCAATAATACTGTTGGGCATGCCCAGGCCTGCGGTAATGGCTGTAATGACAAGTTTGGCGGCCCCGACGCTCAGCAGTAGCCAGAACCCCAGCTCACCATTGATGGTTTCGTTGACCGTATCATACCCAATGCCCATGGTTTGTGGCACCAGCACAGCAACCGGAACCATAAGCACACCCGCTGCGATAACCCGCAGCAGAATCGGCTGCTTGTTAAAGCGCCGCATGGCGTCAACAATGTGAATGAAACTGGCCGCGAGAATGCCGATTATGACTGCCATCAGCAGAATCCAGGGAATCTCCAGCAAAGAGTTCATGGTCAGGGCCGGGACACTGAACGCAGGGTCTGTACCGTATACAACCTGAGTGACAATGGCTGCGCTTACAGCGGCAAGAATGATGGGGGTAAAGCCGGCAATAGTGTATTCCATCATGACCACTTCCATGGCGAAGATCACCCCGGAAATAGGCGTATTGAATGATGCAGAGATAGCGGCGGCACAACCGCAGGCAACCAGGGTGCGGATACTGTTGTTCGGGCGCCGCATCCATTGTCCCATCAGGCTTGAAAACGCAGCCCCCAGGTGAACAGCCGGGCCTTCCCGGCCTGCAGACTGGCCGCTGACAACAGTCAGAACACCGACTATGAACTGGATGAATGCACTTTTGGCGGTGACATAGCCCTGATGGTAGTTCAGGCGCTCCATAACATGCACAACGCCGACTTTCCGGTCTTTCGGGGCAAGGCTGTGAAGAAAGAGGCCAAGGCCGACAGCGCCGGCAAGAGGTAAAACGCCCCGCGCAAAGAAACTCAGGCCTTCAAATGTCTCGGATGCAAACGCTTCCGAGCTGTCGCCGGGTAAAAAGTGCTCCAGTGGCCACTCAATCGCAAGACGAAATATAAGAATGACCCCGCCGGTCACCAGCCCGGATAAAAGGCCAAGAATAGCCAGCTGCGGCAACGACTCAGCCCCCGACATTCTGCGCGGCAAAGCAGAAGTCAGTTTCTCGCTAATCTGTCGCCAGGCGTTGTTCATGAATGCAGGTGATCCGGTAAAATGGTGGAGTCAGGTACTCTAGCGGGTTTCTGTTTTACATTGTAACCCTCGCCTTGAAAGCTGCAATAAGTCGTTGGTTTATCGTGGTAGACTAGCCCTATAAACGACAAAGCAAGATATTTGAACCAGATAAATGTTGCGGGAGAGCAAGTTGATTAAAGTAGGTATTGTGGGCGGCACCGGCTACACCGGTGTCGAACTGCTAAGAATTCTCGCCGTTCATCCGGACGTTACGGTCAGTTGTATCACGTCACGGTCAGAGGCCGGCGTACCGGTTGCTGACATGTACCCGAACCTCCGGGGCCATTTTGATCTGGCGTATTCCGAGCCTGATCCGGCTGTTCTGGCAGCGTGTGATCTGGTGTTTTTTGCCACGCCCCACGGTGTGGCCATGAGCATGATACCAGAGCTGATGGCTGCCGGTGTGCGGGTAGTAGATCTATCGGCGGATTTCCGCCTCAAGGATCTCGACGTCTGGTCCCAGTGGTATGGCATGCCGCATCAGTCACCTGAGTGGGTCGAAAAAGCAGTTTACGGACTGCCTGAACTCGTGCGGGAAGAAATCTCCGGCGCGCAGCTGGTTGCTAATCCCGGGTGTTACCCGACGGCAATTCTGTTGGGTTTCCTGCCTTTGCTGGAGCAGGGGCTGGCTGATCCCTCACGGCTGATCGCAGACGGAAAGTCCGGAGCCAGTGGCGGCGGTCGCCAGGGGAAAATCGGCATGCTGCATGGTGAGGTGGGCGAAAGCTTCAAAGCCTACGGCGCATCGGGGCACAGGCACTTGCCGGAAATCCGTGAGGTGTTGTCCACAGCGTCCGGCAAAGCGACGGGTGTCACCTTTGTGCCTCATCTGGTACCAATGGTTCGCGGCATCGAGGCAACGCTTTATGCGGAGTTGAAAGACCCGGCGGATTTTGATCGATTACAGGCGTTATTTGAGGAGCGCTACCGCAGCGAGCCGTTTGTCGATGTGATGCCTTTTGGCAGTCATCCCGAAACCCGTAGTGTGCGGGGAGCCAATCTGTGCCGAATGGCGCTGCATCGTCAGGAACAGAGCAACACCGTGATCGTTTCATCAGTTATCGACAATCTGGTGAAAGGGGCTGCAGGGCAGGCGGTGCAGAACATGAATATCATGTTCGGCCTGAAGGAAACCCAGGGTCTTGAAGCACCTGCCTTACTGCCTTAAGGAACGCCAGTGAGCGAGCAACGTAAACCGGCTGAAGAATACGTTGTTATTCGACACAAGCCTGGCTACCGACTGCGGCGGACAGCTCTTTTGGTGCTGTTTACCGTTGTGGCAGCCGTTGCCGGGTATGCCGCCGGACTGGCCCAGGGAGGCTTTCGTTTTTCGACAGCGGAAGCGTCCAGAGAGCGTCTGCAGGAAAAGGTGACAACGCTGGAGGCGGATTACCGCGAGGCCCGGCAGAAGCTGGTCAGCCTTGAGCGTGGCAAACTGATTGATGAGCAGGCTCTGCACCAGGCTCGTAAAATAATTGTTGATCTGGAGACCCGGGTTGGCGAGCTAAACTCTGACCTGACGTTTTACAAAAACATTATGGCGCCCTCAGAAACCAGCGAAGGGCTGCAGGTTGATCGGTTTTCCCTGACCAGTAACCGGCAACCGGGGCAGTATGACTTCAAGTTGGTTCTCACGCAGGTGGGCAATAACAAGAGTTATATCTCCGGGGTGGTGGCCGTAAACCTTATCGGTATGCGCGCTGAAGAAAAAGAAGTCATTGCATTGCGGGATCTGTCACAGGACATAGAGAACCTGGGCGTAAAGTTCCGCTTTCGGTATTTTCAGGATGTGGAAGGCAAACTGACACTGCCGGATGGATTTGAGCCGCTTGAGGTGCAGGTGGTCGCTCAGGCAAAAGGGCGGAAAGCCTCGCAGGCTGAGCGTACCTTTGACTGGATTGATTTAACAGAGAGCTAGACATGTTCGGCAAGAAGCAGCAGAAGGCCCGGCGACCTGCCGGCAGTTTTGATACTCTTATTTCCTCACATACCGCTATAGAAGGCGATGTACGTTTTTCTGGCGGCTTGCATATTGATGGTCGCGTTCAAGGCAGGGTACTGGCTGAAGACGGCGGTGATGCGGTGCTTCGGATTTCCGAGGTTGGCGAGGTAGTGGGTGATATAGCGGCGCCTCGTGTGATTGTTAATGGTACAGTTCATGGTGACGTCTATGCCTCGGAGCATCTGGAGCTTGCTGGAAAGGCTGCGGTTAATGGCAGCGTTTATTATAATCTGATTGAAATGGCCATGGGAGCGTCGGTCAATGGCAATCTGGTTCACCAGCATGAGACTTCCCGATTGCTGACACAGGAAAGTGAGTCAGCCGAAGAGGAGCCGCATGGGTTGCCCGGGGCAGGATTGACAGAGCCTTCCTGATGCGTGGTGGAAAGCCCCGATAGTTGATTGTTTTAGTCAGGAATACCATACTTGAGAGCATATATCAGGTAATCCGGAGGCTAACTTGAGTGTAGTTCAGCAGCAAGCGTCTGCACCGCTGTTTTTCAGCGATAGTGCGGTAAACAAAGTAAAACAACTGATTGAAGAGGAAGGCAACTCTGATCTCCGGCTGCGGGTTTTTGTCACCGGGGGCGGGTGCTCTGGGTTTGAGTACGGTTTCTCGTTCGATGACAGTCAGGAAGAGGATGATACCGTTGTAGAGCGTGATGGTGCCTGCCTGCTGGTAGACCCGATGAGTTACCAGTATCTTGTAGGTTCGACAATTGAGTATCAGGAGGGCTTGCAAGGCTCCCAGTTCCTGGTGCAGAACCCTAACGCCAAATCCACGTGTGGCTGCGGCAGCTCGTTTACTATTTAACCTGCAACAGTGAATGGCGTAGGCCAGACAGGCTTACGCCGGATAGATGGCACCAAGTATCCGCGGGCCTTTGGCTCCGGTTACGTCCGCAAGGTTCCCTGGCTTTCGCTTAAGCGTTTGTCTTGCCAGCCATGCAAATGCGACCGGCTCCACCCACTGCGCGCTCAGGCCCAGCGTTTCTGTGTTAAGAACACGGGCCGGGCTGATAGCCAGAGCCAGCTCCTTCATGAGCAGAGGGTTCTGAGCGCCACCTCCACACACGTACACCGACATGGAAGGCGACTGAGGCATCTGTCTGGCCGCCGTTATGACGGTCAGCTTCAGTAGTGTGCGCTGAACATCTTCCGGTCGAATGCCCGGGTGTCGGTGTACCTGAGTTTTAACCCACTCCAGATTGAATTTTTCTTTGCCTGTGCTTTTCGGTGCCGGCCGGCTGAAGTAAGCATCTGACAGCATGTCGCCAAGCAGACCCTGGTCGACTGTGCCTTCTTCTGCCCATCGACCACCTTCATCGTAAGGTCGGCCTGTCTGGTCCAGGCACCAGGCGTCTAACAATGCGTTTGCCGGGCCGGTATCAAATCCTGTTACAGGTTCCCGGTTGCAGGCCGGAATCCAGGTAATATTGGCAATGCCCCCAAGGTTCAGGATGCACCTGTCCTCGGTTTCAGAACTGAAAAAGTGTTTGTGGAAAGCCGGAACTAACGGAGCCCCCTGGCCGCCGGCAGCCATGTCCCGGCTGCGGAAGTCTGCCACAGTGGTTACCTGGGTTCGTTCTGCAATAATGGCCGGATTTCCGATCTGAAGAGAGAAGCGGCCAGGGCCACTGGGCTGGTGACGCAGTGTTTGCCCGTGGCTACCTATGGCATGAATGGAGGATCTGTCCACAGTGGTGTTGCGGATCAGATTTTCCGCTGCTTCAGCAAATACGAGCCCGGTAAGAGTATCCAACTCTCCAACCTCATCCGGGGTCGCCTGATTCTGGCTTGCAAGCGCCAGGCGTTGGCGCAGGCTGTCAGGGTACGGAGTGGACAGGGTGTCGTGAATGTGAATAGTCTTGTTATCAAAAGACACGAGCACGGCGTCAACACTGTCCATGCTGGTGCCGGACATCAGTCCGATCCAGGTCTCCATAGGTTGTCAGTCGTCCGAGGCCAGCGCCAGGTGTTGGGAGTTGAGTCTGTAGGCATTGAGTTGGGCAACCTGTTGTCCGGTCACCTTCTTGAATCTTGCCATTTCAGACGCCGGGATTGGTTTGGCATCGGGAAGCTCTACCGTCCGGGAGTTGCGGGGGGAACCATTCACCCGGAATTCATAGTGCAGGTGGGGGCCGGTTACCATTCCGGATGAGCCAAGATAGCCAATAGTTTCGCCCTGTTTGACTCTTTTGCCATTTTTCATGCCTTTGTGGATCTTGCTCATGTGTGCGTACAGGGTGCTGATGTTGTCGCCGTGCTTCAGAACAACTGTTCGTCCATAGCCGCCTTTCCAGCCGGAAAACTGAACTCTGCCGTCACCTGCCGCTTTGATGGGAGTGCCGGTAGGGGCGGCATAATCCGTGCCTTCATGAGGGCGCACAACATCCAGTACCGGGTGGCGGCGCTGGAGGTTGAATGAAGAGGAAACGCGGGCGTTGATGGGCGTGCGAAGGAAAGCTTTGCGCATGCTCTTGCCGTCCGGGGCGTAATAATCACTCTCGCCTTTGCTGTCTGTATACAGGAGCGCGATGTTTTCCTCGCCACGGTTTATAAAGCGCGCAGACAATATACGTCCGGTATCAAACCGCTCGCCATCGAGGTACAGTTCTTCGTAGACAATTTCAAAGCGGTCACCTTTGCGGACATCGTAAACAAAGTCGATGTCCCACCCAAAAATACCGGCAAACTCCATTGTCAGCTGATCATTCAGGCCGGCCTCGCGGGCAGAGAGGTAAAGGGAGCCATCAATGGTGCCGGATGCAAAGGCAACTTTTGCTTCCGGTTCGCGCATATCCGTTTTACCGCTATACGTGTCCGCCTGTTTTTCGATCTTCAATGTTTTCAGGCGATTGCGTTGTAACTCGATAGCCGCAAGCTCTCCTTCACTGTTAACAGCAAAGCGGATGGTTTCGCCGGCATACAGGCGCTGGAGTGTTCCGGCCTCACCTTCGCCATGAATCACTGAAAGCATGGTTGCATCATTAAAGCCGGCCTTACTGAACAGCTTAGATAAGGTGTCGCCAGATTTGATTTTAAATGTTTGCCACTCCAGACGAGGCTCATTCACCTTATCTGGTTCCGGAGCCTGAGCTTCCGAAGCGGGTTCCGGTAGTGCACCAGCCACTGCCGTTTCCGGAGCTGCAGGGCTATCTGGCCGGGATGCTTGCGCTTTTGTGGCCGGGCGGTTGTTTTGTTGCTCCAGGTCCAGAGCGTAGGACATCCGCTTGGCCTCAACGTCTGCGCTGGGGCTCATAAGGATAGCGGCGGACACTACAACAGTCGCAGCCGCCGCAATAGTAATGTGGGCTTTCGGAAAAGATTTCAGCACGTGTTGCATCCGTATCAGTCGGTAATACAGCAGAGGGTCCTGCCTGATATAAAACGGTTGTTCACTAAGAAGTGGTTAGATTACCGTATAAAAAGCATGCAGAACAGCATGGAACATTACGGTTGCTGTGCTGGCGGACAGATTTCTTGTGACACCATTGGTATAATGCCCGCCGCTTACCTGTCCGGGGTTGTTCAAAAACTGCGCATTTGCAGGGTTGTCGGGCGCCGGGCAACTCGCAGTTTTCCGCTGCTGAACTCTTTTAAACGATTTTTAAACCAACTGGGGATGATTGATTCATGGCATCTATTGATGAAGCGCTGGCCACTATCAAGCGGGGCATAGACGAGCTGATACCGGAAGAGGACCTGGTAGCCAAGCTAAAAGAGGGGCGCCCATTACGTATAAAGGCGGGCTTTGACCCTACTGCGCCGGACCTTCATCTCGGGCATGCCGTGCTTATCAATAAGCTGCGCCAGTTCCAGGACCTGGGGCATGAGGTTATTTTCCTTATAGGTGACTTCACCGGAAAGATTGGTGACCCGTCAGGTAAAAGTGCGACCCGGCCCCCACTGACCGATGAGCAGGTGGCTGAAAACGCAGTCACCTATAAAGAGCAGGTTTTCAAGATACTGGATCCGACGAAAACCCGCGTTGTCTTCAACTCGGAGTGGATGAGCAAGTTAAGTGCTGCCGACATGATCAAACTTGCGGGTCAGTACACGGTTGCGCGCATGCTTGAGCGTGATGATTTTACCAAGCGTTACCGCGCGGAGCAGGCAATTGCGATTCATGAGTTTCTGTACCCTCTTATACAGGGGTACGATTCCGTTGCGCTTGAGGCTGACGTTGAGGTGGGCGGTACCGATCAGAAGTTCAACCTGCTGATGGGGCGAATTTTGCAGAAGCATTATGGTCAGGCACCTCAGGCGGTACTGACCATGCCCCTTCTGGAGGGGCTGGACGGTGTGCAGAAGATGTCCAAATCGCTGGGCAACTATGTCGGGGTGACAGACTCGCCGGGTGAAATGTATACCAAGCTTCTCTCTTTGCCCGATGAGCTGCTTTGGCGTTACTTCGAGCTGCTCAGCTTCCGGCCCATGAAAGAGGTCGCCGGATTCAAAGAGGCTGTGGAGCAGGGAGGTAATCCGCAGGATTACAAGAAGCTGCTTGCAGAAGAGATAATCACCCGTTTCCATAATGAAGAGGCTGCACGTACTGCTCATAAGTCCGCGGGGAACCGGGTTGGCCTGGGAGAGATCCCTGACAATGTGCCGGACGTTGAGGTTTCTCTGGATGGGCAGGAAGAGTTGCTTATGCCTTCCGTATTGCGACTGGCCGGTCTGGTGAAGAACGGGGCGGCTGCCCGGGACGTGCTTGGCCGTGGTGCGGTTTTTGTTGATGGTCAGAAGTTTGAGGGGCAGCGAGCCTTTGTTGAGGGGGATAGCTGTGTAATACAGGCGGGAAAGAAGAAGATTGCCCGCATACTGATCACAAAGTGACCGATGTACGGCTATTTTGAATTTATTTCAAAATAGCCGTTGACAGAAAAGCCCACGCCTGTAGAATGCGCACTTCCTTCGAGGGACACACCGCTGAGTCGGCGGTTCCGGGAAGGGCAACTGTTTGAAAGTATTAAAGAAAAACGATTTTCAAGTTTCTTTAAATAAACAGTTGACAAGGCGGCGAATCGATGTAGAATACGCCGCCTCGATTGAGCAACAGCTCAAACGCTCTTTAACAAGTTGACCAAGTAATTCGTGTGGGCGCTGGCTGGAGTATTTCGGCAAGAAATACCAAGGCAGCGACTCGTCGAAATTGAGTTTTGTCTTGAGCAAGATTAAAGATCTTCGGATCTTGTATGATTTAAACTGAAGAGTTTGATCATGGCTCAGATTGAACGCTGGCGGCAGGCTTAACACATGCAAGTCGAGCGGAAACGATGGGTGCTTGCACTCAGGCGTCGAGCGGCGGACGGGTGAGTAATGCTTAGGAATCTGCCCAGTAGTAGGGGATAGCCCGGGGAAACTCGGATTAATACCGTATACGCCCTTTTGGGGAAAGCAGGGGATCTTCGG
>NZ_VCGX01000002.1 GCF_007671655.1 Marinobacter piscis
TTGTCTGACGACCATAGCGGCCTGGTACCACCTGATCCCATCCCGAACTCAGAAGTGAAACAGGCCTGCGCCGATGGTAGTGTGGCATCTGCCCATGTGAGAGTAGGTCATCGTCAGACTCTTAATTAAGAAAGCCCCGACAGCACCGCTGCCGGGGCTTTTTTTTGTCTGGTATACTGCATTGCTGGCAAGCCAGCGCGGCACGCAGCAGCGCCTGGTAGGCGGAGCGCGACACCAGGCTTGTGCAGGTTGGTGTGGACAGGGGCAGCAAATGTTACGAGCGCTTCTGTTTCAGCAGCTTATTAACAACAGCCCGGAGAGCAGCTGGTTTAACGGGTTTGTACAGAACCTGGTAGCCTCGGTCAGTAGCATCATCACGAACCTCGGGTGCCATGTACCCGGTGATCAGAATGCCGGGAATATCCTCACCGGCAGATGCTCGTAATGCATCCATCGCATCCAGTCCATTCTTGTCATCATCAAGCTGATAATCGGCCAGTATGATATCTGGCTGTTCGCCCAACTTGTTCCTGGCATCGTCGAGACTTTCGGCGGCAGTCACATTGCACTGCCAGTTGCTAAGCAAAGCGACCATTCCCTGTAGAATTGCCGGATCGTTATCTATACAGAGTACATTCAGCCCACCAAGACTGGATACCCGGCGGGAGCTGCTCGCCGTCTGGGTTTCGGTGGCCCGATGGGCCTGATCTGCAGGCGCCAGGGGTACTGTAACTCCAAACACACTGCCTTTCCCTTGCACAGAGTGCACGCTTATAGGGTGGTTCAGCATGCCGCTGATCCTGTCGACGATTGCGAGACCAAGGCCAAGGCCTTTCTTGTCCCGGCCATGCTGGAAGCGCTGGAACTCTTCGAATATAAAATTCAGCTGGTCCTCAGGAATGCCCGGGCCCGTATCCCATACTTCAATGCGTAAATAGCCTTTCAGGCGGCGACACCCAAGAAGAATTCTACCTTCGGGCGTATAGCGTATGGCGTTAGACAGGAAGTTTTGAACCACACGCCTTAACAGCTTTGAGTCTGAGTTAACCCAGGCGCTGCTAGGTACCACATGCAGGCTGAGCCCCTGATCTTCAGCAATCGCTGTAAAGTCGGTAGCCAGGTGACGCATGATGTCATTAACCGGGAAGACACCGAGGTCAGGTTCCAGGGCGCCAGCATCGAGCTTGGATATGTCCAGCAGAGTACTGATGATTTCTTCCGCGGCTCCTAATGAGCTGTCAATATGCTCAACCAGATCCCGGGTCTCTGAATTGTCGGTTTTTCCGGAAAGAGCTGAAGTAAACAGGCGTGCCGCGTTGAGCGGTTGCAGCAGGTCGTGGCTGGCTGATGCCAGGAAGCGGGTTTTACTTTGATTTGCCTGCTCCGCCACGGATTTTGCTTTAAGCATTTGCTCGTTAATAATCTGAAGCTCCTGGGTTCGCTCTTTCACCCTTTGTTCCAGATAAATATTGGTTTCTTTAAGCGCCTGTTCGGTACGGCGTATAGGCGTAATATCCTGGAATGTAGTAACGTACCCACCCCCTGGAATCGGGCTGCCATCTACCCGGATAATAGTGCCATCCGGCCGCTGGCGTTCGTAGGAGATAAGCTCCCCTTCGCGCATACGCTTGTAGTGTTTAGCCACAATATCATCGATGCGTCTTGCAGACAGGTTGGCGTTGGTGAGGTTATAGCGCATGAGCTCTTCCGCAGAGCGGCCAACCTTCACAAAACCTTTAGGGTATGAGAAAAGCTCGAGGTACCGCTGATTCCATACCACCAGCTGTTGTTGCTGGTTAACGACGGAGACTCCTAGGCTGATATTCTCAATCGCTGATTGCAGTAGTTCCCGACTGAATGTCATTGCCTTTGAAGCTTCATCGACAATGCTTACCACATCCTCAATCTGCATGTCCCGACCTGTCAGGGTCGACTCCAGCACCACCCGTGCGGTGGAGGCACCGATGACTGAGGCCAGTTGACGCTCAATGTATTTCATTAAATGAGAGGAGGCTGGCCGGTGCGGGTAGAGTCGTATGGCATTGCGGCGACCGTAATTGAGGAAGATGGCTTCAGAGCGTTCCTCGCCCATGAACCTGTCGGTCAGAGCCTGCAGGTCGGATATCAGAATTTCACCCTGCCAGCTTTGGTCCTGAACAGTGTCAGCGTTGGGGTGAGGTTCCTGAAAGAATGAGGCGATCTGGATTTTTTCCCGGACTCGTTGCCGTGTGGCCAGGGATAGCAGAATATAGGTCAGGGTGTTAATGCCCAGGCTCCAGATAATGCCATGACTGGTCTGGTCCAGCTCGAGACCGAACAGCGCTGTTGGTCGTGTCCAGTTTAGCCCCCAGATGCCTTCATTGATAAGCGAATCAGTAACCCAGCCTGTTGACGTAAGTGCAGGAAGAAGTAATGTGTAACACCAGATAATGAACCCCAGAGCAAGCCCCCATGTAGCCCCTGCAGCGTTTCCCCGGCGCCAGAGGATACCGCCTACTAAAGCAGGCCCGAATTGTGCAGCTGCAGCAAACGACAGAAGGCCAAAGGATGTCAGGCTATAATCCTCCCCCGCCATTCGATAGAAGCCATAAGCCGTAAGCAGTACGACGAATATTGCCAGTCTGCGAATCCCTAGCAGCAGCGAACTCAGATCTGCCTGGCGGTTCATTCGAGGGCGGAAGAACTTAAGCAGAGCGGGCATGATGATCTCGTTGCTGACCATCGTTGCGATTGCAACAGAGCAGACGATCACCATGGCTGCTGCAGCGGAGCCGCCGCCGAGAAAGGCAAAAACAGCAAGCCAGGGTTTATCCGCGATGATTGGCAGCTGAAGGATAAGAATGTCGGGATTAATAGCCGCTGTATCGGGGGCCAGAAGGCCGGCAGCCGCAATCGGAAGCACGAAAGCACTGGCTATAATAAGGTAAACGGGCATTGCCCAGCGGGCAACCTTGAGGTCCCGGTGGTCAGCATTTTCCACCACCATCACATGGAACTGTCGGGGTAGGCAGACAATGGCCAGCATGGCTACCAGCGTCTGGGTAATGAAAGCGGGTAACTCTATACCATCGGTTGTCAGAGTACCGGTCAGGTTTGCCTGCGTGACATTGTTCAACAGGTCACCAAAACCGTTATAAAGTCCATATCCCACAAAAAGCCCGACCGCGACAAACGCAATGAGTTTGATCAGTGATTCAAAAGCAACAGCCTGAATCATACCGCGGTGATGTTCTGTGGACTCCAGGTGGCGTGTACCAAACAGCACGGTAAACACTGTCAGAGCCAGAGTGATGTACCAGGCAGCGTCGTTCCACGCAGCGGTACTGAGCGCCTGTGTACCGTTACCTGTATCAGACAGCACGTCAAATCCCATAGCAATGGCTTTCAGCTGTAAGGCGATATAGGGCACGCTGCCAATCAGGGCGACAGCCGCAATCATAGCGGCCAGTAGTTGCGATTTGCCGTAGCGGGAGGCAATAAAGTCGGCAATAGAGGTGCTGTTGTTGCGCTTGCTGATATAGATAATCCGGCGCAACAAAGGCGCACCGAAGACAAACACGAGTAAAGGCCCGAGGTAGATTGGCAGAAACCCCAGTCCTTCCTGGGTGGCGCGGCCTACCGCCCCATAAAAGGTCCAGGAAGTGAAGTAAACAGCCAGAGACAGCGAATAGACGTGGGTTCTGGCGAGGCGTTTTTTATAGAGCCCGGGGTGTTTGTCACCCGCCCAGGCGATGATAAAAAGGATTGAGATGTAGGTGATTGAAATTAACACCAACAACCAGACACTAATCATATTACTGTACTTCCGTCAGGTAGAGCGGATTACCTGGCTGTGTTACCAGAGTGTCAGCGGCGGCAGACTGTTGAGTACAGTGGGTCGCCCCGCTCAAGAGTTTTGAGGTTATCAAGCCGGGGTGTTCCATCGGATCCTATGGGGACGAGTTCCCGGGTTGTGCAATTTATAATATGCACTCGGTGTGAAACAGTATCTGTTATCTGTTGCTCAAACCGGTAGAGAGTAAATCTGACGATATCAGGGTTTTCAGTGTCCTGCCCGATGCTGTCCGTATCAACTGCGGAGAAGGCGGTAATATACGGGAAAAACAAAGACCAGGGGCGCCAGAAAATTCCGTTGCTTTCAGTGCTTACTACGACCGCTTCTTCCGGCAGGAGTGATTGTTTGTGTTCATACCAGGCGTACTCTCCGTAGATTAGGTATGCCAGCATGCCCAGGCCGGCAAAGACCGGAATTATCCATCGGGGGGCGGCGTTGCGGGTGGCAGCCCGAATAACCAGGCCGATACCGGCAGCGCCCAGGCCGCAGAAGACTGTGGCGACAAGAGTCCAGAACATAATCGTGTTTCCTTAAGAAAGAACGGGCTCCCTCAGAGAGGAAACCCGTTCGGTAACACCTGTTAACTGGGTAAGTTAACGTAGCGAGGTTGTTGCTTAGTGATCCTGGGCTTGTCCTGCACCCCGGGGGTAACGAACACTTTCAACCAGTTCCTGAATCTCCACCGGTGGCTCTTCGGTGGCATTGGACACCGCAAAGGCTACCGCAAAATTGACCATGGCACCAACGGCACCGATGGATAATGGCGATATGCCAAATACCCAGTTTTCCGGGGTATCAGCGAGGTTGGCAGTACCCGGGATAAACAACCATCCTTTATAGACGAAGATGTAGCACAGAGTCAGCGCAAGGCCGCACAGCATGCCGGCAATTGCCCCCGTGTTGTTTATGCGCTTCGAGAAAATACCCATCATCAGGGTTGGGAACAAAGAGGCCGCCGCTATACCAAAAGCCAGTGCCACAACCTGGGCTGCGAACCCGGGCGGGTTTGCGCCAAGGTAGGTTGCCACAACAATGGTCGTCGCCATTGCAATACGAGCCGCTATCAGCTCACCCCGTTCGGTTATATTCGGGTTTATTGCGCCTTTAATCAGGTCGTGACTGATTGCTGAAGATATAGCCAGCAATAGGCCGGCCGCTGTCGATAGCGCGGCGGCCAGACCGCCTGCAGCGATCAGCCCGATAACCCAGCCAGGAAGATTGGCAATTTCGGGATTGGCCAGCACCAGAATGTCCCGGTTAACTTCCAGTTCACTACCTTCCCACCCACGGGATTCAGCCTCATCCTGAAACGATGGGACATCATTGTATAGTTGGATGCGACCGTCCTCGTTTTTGTCATCAAACTCGATCAGGCCCGTGACTTCCCATTCTTTCACCCAGTTCGGGCGGTTTTCGTACTGGATAGGTTCTTCAGAAGTGCCCTCCGGGTAAATAGTTGTCATCAGGTTAAGCCGGGCCATAGAGGCAACAGCCGGAGCCGTCAGATACAGCAATGCAATAAAGATCAGGGCCCAGCCAGCGGACCAGCGCGCGTCTGCAACTTTAGGAACGGTAAAGAAGCGGATAATAACGTGGGGCAGACCGGCGGTACCGATCATCAGTGTGAGAGTGAACAGCACCATATTAAGGTGGCTATCAACGTCTGCAGTGTATTCATTGAAGCCTACGTCGGTTATGACCTGGTTCAGTTTGTCGAGAATAGGCATTCCCGAGTCAACATGGGTAGAAAACATCCCCAGAGCCGGAATCGGGTTGCCGGTGAGCTGTAAAGAGATGAAAACAGCGGGAATGGTGTAGGCAAGAATCAGTACGCAGTACTGTGCCACCTGTGTATAGGTAATGCCTTTCATGCCGCCGAGTACAGAGTAAATAAAGATAACTACCGCAGCGATTATCAGACCCATGGTGGAGTCAACTTCGAGGAAACGCGAGAAGGCAACCCCGGCCCCGGCCATCTGACCGATAACATACGTCAGTGATGCAACGATCAGGCAGATAACCGCAACCATACGGGCTTTTTTACTGTAAAAGCGATCACCAATAAATTGTGGAACAGTAAATTTTCCAAATTTACGTAAATAAGGCGCCAGCAGCATGGCTAGCAGAACATAGCCGCCGGTCCACCCCATGAGGTAGGCGGAGCTGGCATAGCCGGTGGTGGCGATTATACCGGCCATGGAAATAAAGGAGGCTGCGGACATCCAGTCGGCGCCAATTGCCATACCGTTAGTGATCGGGTGAACGCCCCCTCCGGCTACGTAGAAGTCTTTCGTACTTCCCGCCTTTGCCCAGATGGCAATCAGTATGTAGAGAAGGAATGAGCCTGCTACAAAGGTAATGTTGATTCCGAACTGACTCATTGGATTACTCCTCGTCTACGCCGAATTTTTTATCGAGCCTGTTCATGCGCCACGCATAGTGAAAAATCAGAGCGATGAACGTGAGGATGGAGCCTTGCTGCGCAAACCAGAAGCCCAGATCTGTGCCTCCGATGGGAATGCCGGAGAGAAGAGGGCGCAGTAGAATGGCGAAGCCGTATGAGCACAGAGCCCATACAACCAGACTCCCGAGAATAAGGCGAAGGTTCGCCTTCCAGTATTTTTCTGCATCGTAGTTATGACCGGGCATAGGGTGACTCCTGTATTGTTGTTTTTTATCCGTATGTGGCCGTTCCACCATTTTGACTTTAGACGCAAAGTGACTAGCCGGTATTGGCAATAAGTCTAAATTCGACGGGAGTTTTTGTAACAGGACGTAATGGCAGCAAGAACCCTTTTTGGGTTATACGCTGTGTATGCGGGTTAGCCTGCGGCGGTAACGAAGCTTGTCGTGCAGTTGTGCGAGGGTTTTAACCTTAGCGCTCTGTGCTTTTTTTAACGCAATCAGTGTAAGTTCAGCGGTGACCATAGCGTCAGAAGCAGCATGGTGTCTGGCGCTGATTTCGAGCCCGAAGAAGTCCGCCCAGTGGTCAAGACTCCTGCCACCGGTGGGGCTGTCGGGAAAGAGGGTAGGTAATAACTCGGCCACATCTATCCAGGTGTGGTGTCGTGTATAGCCCAATTCTGCTTTCAGGGTTTTTTCAAGAAATTTCTGATCAAACGCTGAGTTATAGGCCAGTATCGGGTCCCCGTTCATCCACTCCAGAAGAAAGCGCAGCGCTTCTTCGGTTTCATGGCCATGGGTCAGGGCTTCTGGTCCGATTCCGTGGATCAGTACGGTTTCAGAAATGTCCAGCTCAGGCCGTTTCAGAATGAGATCAAACTGGTCGCTGAGGCGTATACCGCTGCCTGTGATAGCCACTGCACCAATGGCAATAACTTCATCCTTGCTTGCATTGAGGCCTGTGGTTTCGAGGTCCAGCACAACCAGCCGGCAGTCAGAAAGCAGTTGCTCACCGGGTGACTTCGGGTTTGGCATATTGTCCAGTGCCGTTGTACTGGTCGAAGTTGCGCGATGGCGCTTAACCCATTGTCTGATTTTTTTCAGCATTCGGTGGCAGCCTGAGTTCAGAGTTGGTACGTGACTTCAAGTTTTTGCTGCAAACGCTGGGCCTGGCGGAACGATTCGCGGAGTATGCGCCGGTCCAGCGGGTTCAGATCGTCCGGATCTATATAATTTGTAAGCTCTTCGCCCCGTTTCAGCATTTCCTGATGCGCGCGCATACGAATCGCCTGGATAAGGCTGTACGCATCTTTCCATGCATGAGCATCCTGAGTATCAAAAACATTCTTTTTGGTAAGCGCATCTATTCTTTCAAGTGTGTTGGCGTTTTCTATTCCATGCGCAAGTGCAAACACCCGGACGGATTCCACGAAGGGTGCCAGCCCCTGACGCTTCAGGTCCAGGCTGCGTTTGTCGCCATCACACACATAACGGAACGTCCGGAACATGGTTAATGGTGGTTTGCGCTGGAACGCGTTGCCCGCAAGCATTTTCTGAAACAGCGCATTGTTGCTGATTCTGTCAAGAACCTTTTGCAGAAGGTCGTGCACTGGCCCGGTACTGCCAAACACCGGCCGCATATCAAGAAAGATCGACGAATACACAAGGTTCTGGGGTGTGGATGTGTCAATGAAACGGATAAACCAGTCATCCCACTCCCGTTTGCTCAGACAGAGTTTCGGGTTGCCGGCCATGATATTGCCCCGGCACAGAGTAAAGCCACATTCGGCGAGCTCATCGTTGACGGTACGGGCGAACGGCAGCAGAACTTCCCGCACCTCATCCTCCGTCATGCCGTCGGGAGTCTCGAACAGTATCCCGTTATCCTGGTCGGTCAGCAGTGTTTGCTCCTGACGGCCCTCACTACCAAAAGCCAGCCAGGTGAAGGGAATGCCCGGGTCGCGTTTCATGATGTTCAGCTCGAGCACCCGCCGTACCGTCACATCGTTCAGGGTGGTGATTATTTTTACAACCTGACCGGAATCCGCACCGTGGGCCTGCATAGCATCCACTAAGCGGGAGACGTCGGTGCGCAGACTGACCAGAGTCTGCAAATCCGTTGCCGTACCAATGGTGCGGGCAAGGCCCACCAGGTCGACTCGCTGCAGGGAAAACAGGTCTCGCTCCGAAACTACCCCGACAAGTCGGTTTTCATCATCTGTTACACAAAGATGTCCAAAGTGGTGTTCTGCCATTAGCATGGCAGCAGCGAAGGCATCTTCCTGGGCAGGCAGGCTGTAAGGGGCCTTTGTCATTACCTCTTGAACCGGATCATCCAGAGAGCAGCTGTCTTGAGCAATCAGGGTGCGCAGGTCGCGAAGCGTAAAAATACCTTTTGGAGTCTGGTTGTCATCTGTGATCACAATGCTGCCAATATTGCTTGCATGCATGCGGCCAACTGCTTCACGAACGGAAAGCTCTGGTGCACAGCTCACTGGGGCGCGGAGTGTATAGCGCTCAAGGGGAGTGCTCAGAGAGGTACTGGCACCCATAGAGGCCAGGGCGCCGGTCTGGATTCTCTGGTTTACCTGATCCAATAAACTGCTGACACCGCGCAGGCAAAAGTCGCGGAAAGGCTCACTTTCTGAAATCAGCGTAATAAAGGCATCCTGGTCAATGCTCAGACAGAAGGTGTCGCCTACAGCGCGATGGAGTGTTCGGGTCGGGCGCTCGCCGATAATTGCGGCCACTGGAAAGCATTCGCCCTGACTGATCTCGAAGGTGGTTTCAGGACTGTCCGTTTTGTCATTGACACGCTCACCACGAATACGCCCCTGCTTGACAACATAAAACGTATTAATAACTCCGCTGGAAGGCGACAGAACTTCTTCCCCGTCTGCAAAGAACTGCAGTGTTGCGTGCTCTGCAAAGTGGGCCAGGTGGTCGTCATCCATACTGGAAAAAGGGGCGTGAGCCTGGAGAAATACCATAATGGCACGGGTATTCTGCGGGCGTGTACTTAGCTGGCTCGTCTCTGGCATTGCTGGTTCCGCTGGTTCGCCTTCGTGGTTACCGTACAGTGTAGGATACCCGTGCAAGCGGGTCACTTTTGTTGACGGGCTCACTTGCTTGCTTTATGGGGAACAGCCGCGGTGGTAAGGTTCCAGTACTCAACTGATTATTGATAGCACGGCCATGACTAGTAAAAATGATCGCCTCAGCTTTCTTGAGGAAATGAAAGATGTCCGGCGTATCCGGAAACCCAATCGCGCTGAGATCACCACGCCCCGCGAGCTGACACCAGGCCATCTGGAACGTCAGCGCGCTGCCGTGGCCGCCCCTCTCCGGGATTCCAACCCGCTGACATCTGACATGGTTGACCCTCTCACTGCACGTGATGTGCTTTGCTGGCAGCGCCCCGGGGTACAGCATGGTGTCTTTCGGAAGCTCCGGCTCGGACAATACCCCATTGAAGCAAGGCTGGACCTTCATCAGATGACCGTTGAGCAGGCCCGCCGGGAAGTTTTCAGGTTTATAGGCGACTGCGTTCGCTACGGCTTACGATCGGTCATCATTCTTCACGGTAAGGGCGAGCGAAACCCTGATGGCATAGCCCAGCTTAAAAGTTACCTTGCCAAATGGTTGCCGGAGCTCCCGGATGTGCTGGCATTCAATTCGGCCCAGAAACACCATGGTGGTACCGGGGCAGTTTATGTCATGGTTCGAAAAGGTGAGCGGGATAAGCAAAACAACCGTGAGTTGCATGGGCGACGTTAACGAATAAGCCGATTTTTACCCGGAATCCACTGAGGAGACATGTATGAAAAAAATCGCAGTTTTGATGTTTATTGCGCTTGGTCTGTCCGGATGCCAGGACCGGGTCATCTGGGATGATAAAGGCAAGATTGATCAATCGACCGAGAATCGCGAAGTCTGGGATTCCAACGGCAAGATGAAATCCGGCGAACGGGAAGTCTGGGTCAACAAAAATGGCGAAAAAGTTGTGAAATGACTTGCGGTACCGGTCAGGCAGAAAGCAGACAAAGTTCATAAAAAAATAAAAGCCTGGCTTTGAGAACCGGGCTGAAGCGGAGAGAGCAGGCATGGCATTGAGCCTTACAGTGAACGGTGAACAGCAATCGCTGGATATTGAGGGTGATACCCCGTTGTTATGGGTGTTGCGTGATGAACTTGGGCTCAAGGGCACCAAGTTTGGTTGTGGTGCAGGGCTTTGTGGTGCTTGTACAGTTCATTTGAACGGTGAGCCAGTGCGTTCGTGCTCAACCTCTGTGGAAGCCGCAGTGGGTGGAGAAATAACCACAATTGAGGGGTTGGCAGAGGATGGTCAGCTTCACCCTCTGCAGGAAGCCTGGATTGCCCATGGTGTGCCCCAGTGTGGCTACTGTCAGTCTGGCCAGATCATGAGTGCGGCCCACCTTCTTGCCACTAATCCAGCGCCTGTCCGGGATGATATCGTGGCCGCTATGACTGGCAATCTCTGTCGGTGTGGAACCTACTCCCGCATTATTGCAGCGGTGGAGTCAGTGGCCGGCGAGTCTCTGGCTTACGACGCAGCAGAGGAGTCCTGAGATGACCATGAATCGACGCGATTTCCTTAAGGTAGGCGCTGGTACCTCAGGTTCTTTGATGTTGGCACTGTCATTGCCAGGGTGCTCGGGTATGCCCACCGGCTATACCCCGGAAACCGGCAAGTGGAAGCCGGATGCCTGGCTGGAAATAACCGATAACGACAAGATTCACTTTACGCTGGCCAGGGTTGAGATGGGGCAGGGTACGTATACCGGCCTTACAACCCTGATTGCAGAAGAGCTGGAGGTGGACCCGGAAGCAATCACGCCCAGGTTTGCACCAGTGGCACCTGAATACCGGAACCCGTTTTACAAACTGCAGCTTACCGGGGGCAGTACCAGTATTTCCAGTAGCTGGGAGCCGCTACGCAGAGCCGGTGCCTCGGCCCGGCAGATGCTCATTCTCGCAGCAGCGAGCGTGTGGCAGGTAGAGGCAGCAGAGTGTGTAGCACGTCAGGGACATGTCTATCACCCCAATGGTCAGGACTCCATGCGTTACGGGCAGTTGGCGGAGCTTGCCTCGAAGCAAAGCATTCGTGATGAGGTTCCGCTGAAGCCAGCCGCGGAGTGGAAATACATCGGCAAGCAGCACGGACGGCTGGATGCCCGCGCAAAGTCCACGGGCAACGCTGTTTATGGCATAGATGTTGAACTTCCGGGAATGGTATACGGCGTAGTCAGCCGGCCGCCGCGTTATGGAGCCCGGGTCCGGACGTTCAATGAGGAGGAAGTCCGTACCATGCCGGGTGTTCTCGATGTGTTTGCAATCGAGCGGGGAGTTGCAATTGTTGCCGATAAATACTGGCGCGCCCGCAAAGCTCAGGAAGCCCTGAAAGCCGAGTGGGATAATGAGGACGCTTTGTCTGTTTCTACCGATGAGGTGTTCGCATCCTACCGGCGCGCTGCTGATGATGATCCCGGAGACTCTGAGCGTAGCGAAGGGGATTACGAAGCAGCAGCCGGCAATGCCGAAAAAGTTTTTGAAGCCGAATACAGCCAGCCGTACCTTGCCCACGCCACTCTGGAGCCGATGAACGCCACCGCATGGTACCGGGAAAACCGCATTGAGGTCTGGGCGCCCACCCAGGCACCGGACCTTGGCCGGATTGCGGCGGCGCGGGTAACAGATCTGTCTCCGGGCGATGTCACGATTAATACCACTTTCCTTGGTGGCGGCTTTGGCCGTCGGCTGACCCAGGATTACGTCGAAGAAGCCGCCGCGGTGGCATACCGGGTCAAGAAGCCAGTGAAGGTGATCTGGTCACGGGAAGAGGATACTCAGCACGACTTGTACCGTCCGGCAATGCTGCACCGGATGCAGGCTGGCCTCGACGGAAACAGGCTGACCGGATGGCACCACCAGATTGTGGGCCCGCAGTTGCTGACCTGGTATGTGCGCAATGCGGCACCTGCGCAATACCCCTGGGCGCCAAAATTCATGTATGGCACCTTGGGCAAGATTGGACTGCTTGCTGAAGGTGTTGCCACACCCAAGGACATGTCGGCCATTGAAGGGGCAATAGAATACCCTTACAACGTCGACAATATCGATATCCGCCATACCCATACTGATCCAGGTATCCCGGTGACGTTCTGGCGTTCCGTAGGGTACTCGCACAATGGTTTTGCGGTTGAAACCTTTATGGATGAACTGGCGTACGAGGCGGGAGAAGACCCTTACCAGTTTCGCCGCAAGCTGCTGGCAGGGCAACCCCGACATCTGGAAGTGCTTGACCGGGCGGTAAGCATCGCGGACTGGGACAGCCCTGTGCCGGAAGGCCGCGGCCGGGGCATTGCCCTGTTCAAAAGCTTTGGTACGTTCGTCGCGCAAGTGGTGGAAGCGGGCGTGGAAAATGGCAAGATCAAGGTTTATAAAGTGGCCTGTGTCCTGGATTGCGGCCAGGTGGTCAATCCCCGCATTGTTGAGGACCAGATTGAAGGCGGAATTGTTTTCGGTCTGACGGCAGCGATTTACGGTGAAATAAACTTTGATAAAGGTAAGGTTCGCCAGAGTAACTTCCATGACTACCAGCTGATGCGACAGTTCGAGTTGCCCGAGGTAACGGTGGATATTGTTGAAAGTACGGAAGCCCCGACGGGCGTGGGTGAGCCTGGCGTGCCTCCGGTGATTCCCGCTTTGGGCAATGCGCTTTATGCTTTGACGGGCAAACGCCAACGCCGTTTACCTCTGACAGCCGATGTCTGATCTCAAAGCCACGGCGCTGACGGGGAGCCATGAATCGGTAATCCGGGATGTACTGTCATGGCTTGAGCAGGGCTGGCAGGTGTGGCTGTGCACGATTGTCGAAACCTGGGGATCATCGCCCCGGCCTGCAGGGTCCTGGCTGGCGGTGAGCGATTCCGGGCAATGGAGCGGTTCAGTGTCGGGCGGCTGTCTGGAAGAAGACTTGTTACGCCGCACTGCGGAGGATGGTGCAGACTACCCGGTAGTCCTCGATTACGGCATTACCGATGACGACCGTGACGATTTCCGCCTACCCTGTGGCGGCCGTATCCGCTTGTTGGTAGAGCCAATCGGTCACCCCTCAGACAAGGGCGGCTCTTCGATTGAACATATACAGCAGCTGGCACAGGCGTTGCGCAAGCGCCAGCCGGTAACCCGCAGGGTCAGTCTGAACAGGGGGGTTGCCCTGGAATCTGTGGCGGCGGGTACTGGCCCTGCTATTGTATTTGATAACGAAGAGCTGGCTCACACGTTACAGCCTGAGTGCCGGCTACTGCTGATTGGGGCCGGCGAAGTCGCTCGGTATGTCGCGGAGTTTGCCAGGGCTGCAGATTTTTCCGTTACCCTGTGCGAGCCGCGGGAAGCATTTGCTGCCGGCTGGGGGCACCCGCACCTGCCGCTCGATCGTTGTTTGCCTGACGACTTGATAAACCAGTCCTTCAATGACCCCTGGTGTGGCGTATTAGCGCTGGCTCATGATCCCAGAATAGACGATATGGCCCTGCTGGCGGCACTGCAGTCCCCGGGGTTTTATGTGGGGGCAATGGGTTCCGTGAGAACCTCTGAGTCCCGGCGCGAGCGGCTGAGGTCCCTGGGGCTTGATGAGGCGGCTCTGGCTCACTTGCGGGCCCCGATCGGTGTGGACATTCCGAGCAAGACGCCAGCGGAAATTGCCGTTTCAGTAGTGGCCGACCTGATTGCAGCGCGACACCGCGTGCGACATATGAATAGCGCCTGAGCCCTGGCTTCAGGCTTTCTGATCTCTGCGACTTCGGAATTCCCGGGAGGAAGTACTATGTCTGGCTTCCGTTTGACCCGACTGCTAATAGGCAGTGCATTCCTGCTCTTGCTTGCCGGCTGCGATCCGTTCTCGGAGCCGCGCACCATGATGGATGAGTATGTCGAGCGGGTTGGCCAGGTATTGGATATCGAGCCCGAGCTGTCCGGAACAGCCCCGGTACAGCAAATACCCAGGCGCCGAGACCGGGTGTTGCCATTGCCGGATCTGGAACTTGGCATGCTGGACTTTCTCTCACTTTATGGCTGCGAGTTGCAATACGTTGTCGGTGAGAAAAACTCGATCATGGGGCGGGTGATGCAGCCTCTTAATCGCCTTCGATACGAAGTCAATTTTATCCGGACCGCCGGGGACTGTATTGAAACCATCAACAACGATGAGCTCAAGGAGACGTTAGAACAGGCAATAGCAAGCAAACGTGCAACTCTGCCTGTCGCGATCTGGAATGCCACCTGGGGTGTTGAAGAGGCCGAATCACTGTTTACCCTGGCAAAAGGGGCATTTCCGGTAGAGCCGGAAGCCTCACTGTCAGACCTTGCCCGGGAAGCCCGGCAATTAAATAAAGCCGTAGCGGCCCTGAAGGAAGACAATCTTGAGGTGGATCTGGGCTTCTGGGGGAAAGTACATCAGCGTTGGCAGGCGGAGCATCGGGGCGGACAGTTACTCACCAGTGCCAGCCTTGTGGCAACACGGCTTGACGATGCGACGCAGGTCATTCAAAAGCGGCTGGCGGGGCGTCCGCTTTGCCTGAATGGTAAGCCAAATAATCAGTCAGATATTGTTCAGAGCATGTTTTACAGTGTCTACATAGGCAGGGTACAGCCATACCTGGCCAGCCTCCGGCGTGCGCGTACCGACCTGATTGAGCCATTGTCAGAGTTGGCGGCCATGCAGGCGTCCGTTATGCCTGAGTCGTTCAGGCAGTGGTACCAGTGGGCGCTCGCCCTCGAAGGCGAGGAAAGCGTGTGGGTAAAACTGGACAAGGCCATCAGCGACCACACCAGAAGCTGGCAAACACTTCTTGAACAGTGTGGGCTGAGGCCGGGCGTTTAAGTATCTGTCAGCCTGTTACCGGTCGATTCACTTTCAGGTGCACCATTGCGACTGAAAACAACAAAAATGTCAGTATCATCAGAATGACCGGGCCAGGCGCGCCCTGAGTCAGCCAGGCTGAAACCACCGCCTGGGTGAAATAGAAGATCACCGCAAAACCCAGCCAGATATAGCCGCGATTATTGCCGCGGAATACCGGCAGTCCCAGTGCCAGCAGTGGTAACAGCTTGACCGATAGCATTAGGGTTATGGATACCCCCGCAATCGGTTCGGGGTAAAACGTTGTTATCAGCAGAGTGGCCAGCACGGCCAGATAGAGGAATTGCGTTGCCCGGGCGGTCGTGCGGGCTTTGGGGTTATGCAGCATTGTCAGAGTCCGGTAAATCAGAGAGATTATCAGCCGAAAAACGGCATACCTGTCAGTCGGCCAGCTTCAGCGCAAGCCTGGCAAGACGCTCACCAAAATGCTGGCAAAGCGCTTTCTCATGTGTGCTCAAAGGCAGTTGTTCGCCGGTACCGGCCCAGTGTGACGGGCCATAGGGCGTACCTCCGGAGGTTGTTTCGCTGAGGTTCTGGTCTGTATAGGGCAGACCGCACAACACCATGCCATGATGCAGCAGTGGCACCATCATGGACAGGAGGGTGGCTTCCTGACCGCCATGCAGGCTGCCAGTCGAGGTAAACGCTCCGGCTGGTTTACCTGCCAGAGCACCACCGAGCCAGAGGTCTCCGGTTGTATCCAGGAAATACTTCAGGGGCGCTGCCATATTCCCGAAGCGGGTCGGGCTGCCTATGGCCAGACCGGCGCAGCCCGCAAGGTCGGCTTTGCTGACATAAGGTGCGCCTGTATCGGGAACTGCGGGCAGTGAGGCCTCTGTATCGGGTGAGACAACAGGCACAGAGCGTAGCCTGGCTTCTATACCGGGGGCTTTGGCAACACCCCGGCCAATCTGGCTGGCCATTTCTGCAGTTTGCCCGTTGCGGCTGTAGTACAGAATCAGAACATAGGGCCGTTGTTCGGGCATGTCAGGTTCCTTTCGTTGGCGATCAGGGTATCAGAGAATGTCGAGTACACTTTCGGGCGGGCGGCCGACAGCTGCCTTACCATTGGCACGCACAATTGGCCGCTCAATGAGTTTCGGATTTGCTACCATGGCTGCAATCAGGTGGGCGCGGCTCAGAGCCGGGTTGTCCAGCTCCAGTTCCTTGTACTCAGCCTCTTTTGTTCGCATCAGCTCCCGGGGCTGGCGGTCCAGGGCATCAAGAATGTCAGAAAGTTCCTGCTCAGTCGGGGGCGTTTCCAGGTAGCGTACAACCTCTGGTTCCACACCCTGTTCTTTGAGCAGTTCAAGAGTCTGGCGGGATTTCGAACAACGCGGATTGTGGAAAATCTGGATAGGTTCTGTCATCTTCAGGCCTGTCAATTCAAGTGGAGCTGCAAGTGATTGTTATGCGTAGTCTAACAGGAGGCTTACCGGTGCTGAACCCTGCCAGAGTCCGGTTGCTGCGAAATGCGGCCACCTGGCTTGCGCTGATTATTGTGCCGATGCTTGCAGGGTGCCAGCAAGCAGAGTTCGAGCGGGCAGAGGGCCCGGCTCTGGTGTGGGAAGACCTGCGGGGACAGTGGGTACTGGTAAACTACTGGGCAGAGTGGTGCAAGCCCTGTCTGGAGGAAATACCGGAGCTGAACGAGCTGGATAAAGCAACGGACATCACTGTCCTGGGCGTGAACTTTGATGAAATAAAGGGTGAGGCGCTGGTGGATCTCGGGAAACGAATGGGCATTGAGTACAATATGCTGACCGAAGACCCGGCCCCGGAGTTTGACTGGAAAGTCCCGGTGGCGTTACCCGCAACGTTTGTTGTGGGTCCCGATGGTAACCTCCTCGAAGCCCGCTTTGGCCCGCAGACGAAAGAAGAGATACGTGCATTGATCAGTGACTGAAAGGTACGATAAAACCGTTCAGCCACGTGCTTCAGACCATCTAACGAATAGACATGCAGGAACCAGCAGACGATATGTCGCAGACATTTGTACATCTACGCGTCCACTCCGAGTATTCCATGGTGGACGGCCTTGTTCGCGTTGAGCCTCTCGTAGAGCGGGTTGCAGAGCTTGGTATGCCGGCCGTGGGCCTTACCGAACAGTCCAACATGTGTTCACTTGTGCGGTTTTACAAGGAAACCACCAATGCCGGGGTCAAACCCGTTATTGGCGCCGACCTTTGGCTGGATAACCCCGATGAACCTGATAACCCGTTTCGTCTGACTTTGCTGGCAAAGGACAACGCCGGGTACCTTAACCTTACAGAAATCATTTCATTGGGGTATACCGAGGGTCAGCGGTTCGGCAAGCCGATCATACAACGGCACTGGCTCGAAAGCCGCGCAGAGGGCCTGATCGCCTTATCCGGCGCTAAGGTAGGCGATGTGGGTAAGGCATTGTTGTCCGGTAAGCCTGAACTTGCAAAGTCCCGGGCTGAGTATTGGATGAATCTGTACCCGGATTCCTTTTATCTGGAGTTGCAGCGCACCGGCCGCCCGGGTGATGAAGACTGCCTGCATATGAATGTGGAGCTGGCCCAGAGCCTGGAGTTGCCAGTGGTCGCCACGAATGATGTGCATTTTCTTGAGGCGGATGATTTCGAGGCTCATGAAGCCCGGGTTTGCATAGGGGAAAGCCGTACCCTGGACGACCCCCGGCGTGAGCGTCGCTTCAGTGATCAGCAGTACCTGCGCACTCCTGATGAAATGGCCGAACTGTTCAGTGATATCCCCGAGGCCATCCAGAATACTGTGGAGATTGCCCGGAGATGTTCGGTTACTGTTCGAATGGGCGAGTACTTCCTGCCGAACTATCCGATCCCTGAAGGCATGACGATGGACGAGTACTTCCGCAAGGTGTCGGAGGAAGGGCTGGAAGATCGTCTGGTGAAAATCCTGAGCAAGGACGACCCGGAATATGAAAGCAAGCGCGCTGCCTACTATAAGCGCCTGAACTTTGAGCTGGATATTATTATCCAGATGGGGTTCCCCGGTTACTTCCTGATTGTAATGGACTTCATCAAGTGGGCGAAGGAGAACGGTGTACCAGTGGGGCCGGGACGGGGTTCCGGCGCCGGATCACTGGTTGCTTATGCCCAGTTGATTACCGATATTGATCCGCTGCAATACGATTTGCTGTTTGAGCGCTTCCTGAACCCCGAAAGGGTCTCCATGCCGGACTTTGACGTCGACTTCTGTATGGAAGGGCGGGATCGCGTTATCGCTTACGTGGCCGAAAAATACGGGCGGGAAGCCGTTTCCCAGATCATTACCTTCGGAACCATGGCCGCTAAAGCGGTGGTGAGGGATGTGGCACGGGTGCAGGGCAAATCCTACGGGCTGGCGGATAAGCTCTCGAAAATGATTCCCTTCGAAGTGGGGATGACTCTGGCTAAGGCGGTTGAGCAGGAACCCACCCTTCAGGAGTTTCTGGAGCAGGATGAAGAAGCCCAGGAAATCTGGGAGATGGCCCTTAAACTGGAAGGTGTGTGCCGGAACGCCGGTAAGCACGCGGGTGGCGTAGTTATAGCCCCCACTAAAATCACCGATTTCTCACCATTGTACTGCGATGATGAAGGCGGAAGCCTGGTCACGCAGTTTGATAAAAATGATGTGGAAGATGCCGGGCTGGTCAAGTTTGACTTTCTTGGCCTGCGAACACTGACCATCATTGACTGGGCGCTTAAAATGATTAATCCACGGCGCGAAAGCCGTGGGCTGGCGCCGCTGGATATCAACACCATTCCTCTGGATGACCCTGCCTCATTCACCATGCTGAAAAAGGCCGAGACCACAGCGGTATTCCAGCTTGAATCCCGTGGAATGAAGGATCTGATCCGTCGTCTGCAGCCAGACTCGCTGGAAGATATGATTGCCCTGGTAGCGCTTTTCCGCCCCGGGCCTTTGCAGTCAGGCATGGTTGATGACTTTATTGATCGTAAGCATGGCGTTCAGCCAGTATCGTTTCCACACCCGGACTATCAGTATGAAGGCCTGAAACCGGTTCTTGAACCAACTTACGGGGTTATCCTCTATCAGGAACAGGTCATGCAGATTGCCCAGGTCATGGCGGGTTACTCTCTGGGTAACGCAGACATGCTGCGCCGGGCCATGGGTAAGAAAAAACCTGAGGAAATGGCCAGGCAGAAGCAGTTCTTCCTGGAGGGGTGTAAAGACAACGGCATCGACAAAACCCTGGCTGAGAACATTTTCGATCTGGTTGAAAAGTTTGCCGGGTACGGCTTCAACAAATCCCACTCTGCAGCTTACGCATTGGTGTCGTACCAGACCCTCTGGCTGAAGGCACACTACACTGCCGAGTTCATGGCTGCGGTACTAACCGCAGATATGCAGAACACAGATAAAGTAGTCACCCTCGTAGAAGAGTGCCGCACCCTCGGGCTGGATCTGGTGCTCCCAGATGTAAGCCGCTCCGAATACACCTTCACGGTTAATGATGACGGGCAGGTGGTGTATGGCCTGGGCGCCATTAAAGGTCTGGGGGAGGGGCCCATTCAGGCTGTTGTTGAGGGGCGTGCCAGTGGCGAGCCTTATCAGGATCTGTTTGATTTCTGCCGTCGCGTAGATCTGAAGAAAATCAATAAGCGGGCCATGGAAGCGCTGATTCGGTCGGGCGCGATGGACAAGCTCGGGGCCAGCCGGGCGCAATTGATGGAAAGCATCCCCAAAGCTGTGCAACAGGCTGACCAGCAATCACGCAACGAATCCGTTGGCATGATGGACATGTTCGGCGAGATGCTTGAGGCAGGAGAAGGGGGCGACCCTTATGCCGATGTTGCCGGCGTGCGGGAATGGCCCGAAAAGCAAAGACTCAAAGGTGAAAAGGATACCCTGGGTCTTTATCTTACCGGGCATCCGTTTGATGAGTATGAGCGGGAAGTGCGGCAGTTTGTGCGTTCCTCCATTTCCGAACTCAAGCCCAATAAGGCACCGCAGCGGGTAGCCGGGTTGGTGATTGCACAAAGAACCATGAAAACCCGCACCGGCTCGACTATGTGTTTTATCACTCTGGATGATCGGAGTGCGAGGATTGAGGCCACCTTGTTTTCTGAGGCCTTTTTTGAGAACCGGGAGTTGCTGCAAACGGATCAGGTGATCGTGGTTGAAGGTCAGGTAAGCCATGACGATTACTCCGGCCAGATGAAAATGCGAGTAAACTCCGTGATGGATGTACCCGGCGCACGCAAGCAGTTTGGCAAAGGACTGAAGCTGAATCTTTCCGCCGGTGAACTCCAGAATGGCCTCCTGGATAAAATTGACAGTACTCTGCGGCCCTTCCGCGGCGAAGGCAGTCCGGTCTGGATAGACTATGTCAGCCCGGAGGCCCGCACGCGGATTGAACTGGGGGATACCTGGCGTGTCCGGCCGGACGACACCCTGTTGCTGGAACTGAAGTATCTGGTAGGCGACCAGTGTGTAGAACTGGTCTATGATTGAGTGGCAGGGCAAAGAATAGGCCGGCATCAGGAGTGTTACCGGGATGCGGACTCATACCAATGTCCGCTTTTGTCGTGGCCCGGCCACTGATATCTTTGTCTCAAATTCTGTATGGGCGGCGTTGCGGTCCCGCCTGGCGATAAAATGATGGAACATCATGAACCCTAACTATCTCGATTTTGAACAGCCTATTGCCGACCTGGAAGCCAAGATTGAAGAGCTTCGCATGGTTGGCAATGACACTGATATAAACATAACCGATGAAATTGCACGGCTGAAAAAGAAAAGTGTCAGCCTTACTGAAAGTATTTTCTCGGACCTTCACCCTTGGGATGTAGCCCGTCTTGCACGGCATCCGCGCCGGCCATATACCCTGGATTACATCGAGATGATCTTTGAGGACTTCGATGAACTTCATGGTGACCGTACCTTTGCGGATGACCTGGCCATTGTCGGTGGTACGGCACGGCTGAATGGCCAGCCAGTCATGGTTATAGGGCACCAGAAAGGGCGTGAAGTCCGGGATAAAGTGAAGCGTAATTTCGGCATGCCGCGCCCGGAAGGGTACCGTAAAGCGCTGCGATTGATGGAAATGGCAGAACGCTTCAGGATGCCGGTTCTGACGTTTATAGATACGCCGGGCGCCTACCCGGGTATTGGAGCTGAAGAACGCGGGCAAAGCGAGGCAATTGCCTATAACCTGGCAGTGATATCCAGATTGAAAACCCCGGTGATTTCCACAGTGATTGGCGAGGGCGGCTCCGGCGGCGCATTGGCTATTGGTGTGTGTGATCAGCTGAATATGCTGCAGTACTCAACCTATGCAGTGATCTCGCCGGAAGGGTGCGCGTCTATTCTGTGGAAGAGTGCAGAGCACGCCTCTCAGGCTGCAGAATCCATGGGTGTAACAGCGGACCGGCTGCAAAGCCTGGGGCTTGCGGACAATGTTATTTCCGAACCCCTTGGTGGCGCCCACCGTAACCCGGAAGAGATGGCAGAGTCCCTGCGGGAAACTCTTGCGAATGGTTTGGCAGAACTTGGTCGTTTGCCGCTGGATGAGCTGGTATCCCGACGGTACGAGCGGTTAACCCGGTATGACACAGGACGCTGACCCGGCCCCGGAACAGGTTTTCCCGGAACAACTGAGCGCCCCCGTTGCTGCGGTACGGGGTTACCAAAGACTTTGGGTTGCGCTCAGTGGCGGCCTGGACTCCACACTCCTTTTGCATCTGGCAGCGCTTAGCCATCCTGAAGTGCAGGCGGTGCATATCAATCATCAGCTTCAGGTCAATGCCGGTGACACGCAGGCTTTTTGTGAGGAGCTGTGCAGCCGGCTTGGTGTGCCTCTTACCGTGCGGCCTGTGTCCGTTAAGCTGGGTTCCGGCCCCGGAGAGGGGCTTGAAGAGGCGGCCCGTAACGTTCGCTACCAGGCATTTAAAGAGTTGCTGGAGCCGGGTGATGTGCTGCTGATGGCTCACCACGGCGATGACCAGGCAGAGACAGTGTTGTTCCGCATGTGCCGCGGAACGGGTGTGGCCGGGCTTGCCGGCATGCCGGAGAGCCGGCCGCTGGGTGCGGGCCGGCTTGCGCGGCCACTGCTAGGTATTGAACGCTCTGAACTTGAGCGCTACGCCCGTCAGGCGGGCCTGTCCTGGGTGGACGACCCCAGCAACTCGAATCCGAAGTACGACCGTAATTTTCTGCGACTCACTATACTGCCCGCCCTGAAAAAGCGTTGGCCAGGCCTGATCAAACGTCTGCAGCACAGTGCCGGCGCCTGCTCCGAAAGTGACTTTCTGAATCAGCGATTGGCACAGCTGCAGTGGCAGGCAATGGGCGGGCAGGCGCGTCGCCTTTCGGTTGAGGGCATGCGTGCACTGTCTCTGGCAGAAAAGAAAAACCTGTTGCGTTGGTGGGTCCGTCGCGCCGGGTTCCATCCACCCGCCGTCAGTAACTGGTCACAGGTGCTGCATGATTTGTTGCAGGCCGACACAGACCGATCGCCGGAATTGCGGGGCAGCAATTATGTGTTGCGGCGTTACCAGGGTGATGTATACCTGGTCGGAGAATATACAGAGTTGCCGAAAGCGCCCGTGGTGCTTCAGTCTGGCCAGCCACTGAGGTGGGGTGAGTGGAAGATTCAGCTGATCCCCGCCTCGTCAGAAGCACGTCCTGAGCCGCGGATAAGGGTTTGTACGAGGCAGGGGGGAGAGCGTGTTCGTTTCACTGCTGATGGGCCCTCTAAACTCTTGAAAAAATGGCTTCAGGAGCAGGCCGTTCCACCCTGGGAAAGGGCGCGCCTGCCCTTGATTTTCAGCGGGCCGGAAGGTAGTGAAGACCTCGTCGGCATCGGTAGTTTATGGTGCTCTGGGCAATACTGTGGAGACGCCCCTGCCGCAGGTTGGAGGCTAGTTGTGGAACGGGAATTTGATTGAGTCACTCAGGCCTTTCTGGTAGTCTGGCGTCCCATCTTGAGATGACAATCTCCCTCCTTCAACAGAACCTGATAATCATGGAATCTGCATGACGCGTTATATTTTCGTCACCGGCGGTGTTGTGTCCTCACTGGGCAAAGGGATCGCATCAGCCTCTCTGGCTGCCATTCTTGAAGCACGCGGCCTAAAGGTCACCATCCTCAAGCTGGACCCTTATATTAATGTTGACCCGGGCACCATGAGCCCGTTTCAGCACGGTGAAGTTTATGTCACCGATGATGGTGCTGAAACTGACCTCGATCTTGGCCATTATGAGCGCTTTATCCGTACCCCAATGACCCGGCGTAATAACTTTACAGCCGGCCGTGTGTACGAAGAAGTTATACGCAAAGAGCGCCGGGGTGACTATCTTGGTGGCACCGTTCAGGTTATTCCCCATATTACTGACGAAATCAAACGTCGTGTTGTCGAAGGGGCTGCTGGCGTTGATGTGGCTCTGGTTGAAGTAGGTGGAACGGTTGGTGACATAGAATCTCTTCCCTTTATGGAAGCCTGTCGCCAGCTGAAGGTTGAAGTAGGCGCCTCCCGCGCATTATTCATGCACCTGACACTGGTTCCTTACATTGCCACCGCCGGTGAAGTAAAAACCAAACCCACACAGCATTCCGTAAAAGAAATGCGCTCCATCGGCCTGCAGCCGGATATACTGCTGTGCCGGTCGGAACATGAGGTGGATGTCAGCTCCCGTCGGAAAATCGCGCTGTTCACAAATGTGGAAGAGCGTGCAGTCATCCCGATGCGCGATGCCAAATCCATCTATGCTATTCCGCGCATGCTCCATGAACATGGTCTTGACCAACTGGTTATTGAGCGCTTCAGCCTTGATGCCCGCGACGCCGACCTGAGCGAATGGGATGGGGTTGTCGAAGCATTGATGAACCCTGAGCAGGAAGTAACGGTTGCCATGGTTGGCAAGTACATGGATCTGCTGGAAGCTTATAAGTCCCTGATTGAGTCCCTGTTACATGCGGGCATCAAAACCCGCACCAAGGTGAAAATCAACTATATTGATTCTGAAGACATCGAACGCGATGGTACCCACGTGCTTGAAGGCGCGGATGCAATCCTGGTGCCCGGTGGCTTTGGTGAGCGTGGTGTAGAAGGTAAAATCCGTACCGTACAATACGCCCGAGAGAATAAAGTACCGTACCTGGGTATTTGTCTGGGAATGCAGGTGGCCGTAATTGAATATGCGCGCAATAAAGCCGGCCTGCTGGATGCTCACAGTACTGAATTCCGTGAGCATACACCCGAGCCGGTTGTCGGTCTGATTACTGAATGGCTGGATGCTACGGGTGAGCGTGAAGAGCGCACAGACGAATCGGATCTTGGCGGTACCATGCGCCTTGGGGCTCAGGACTGTGTGCTTGCCGAAGGTTCAAACATTGCCAGTTGCTATGGCAGAAAGACCATTCGCGAGCGCCACCGGCATCGGTACGAAGTCAACAACCATTTCCTGCCGCAGCTTGAAGACGCCGGCCTGAAGGTTTCCGGACGTTCAACCGACGGCAAGCTGGTCGAAGTTATTGAAGTTCCCGACCACCCCTGGTTTGTAGCCTGCCAGTTCCACCCGGAGTTTACCTCCACTCCCCGGGACGGCCACCCATTGTTCAAAGGCTTTGTGGAAGCAGCACTGGCGAACCGTAAGGAATCCTGATTATGGCTCAGAACACCGTAACAGTTGCTGATATTGATATCGCCAATCACAAGCCATTCGTGCTGTTCGGAGGCATGAATGTGCTGGAGTCCCGCGATCTGGCATTCGAGGTTGCTGAGAGCTATGTTGAGGTGTGCCAGAAGCTGGGCATTCCTTACGTATTCAAAGCGTCCTTTGACAAGGCTAATCGTTCCTCGGTTCACTCCTTCCGGGGGCCGGGGCTCGATCAGGGCTTGCAGATACTTGCCGATATCAAAAGCAAGTACGGTGTTCCGATCATTTCAGATATTCACGAACCTGAACAAGCGGCGCCTGCGGCGGAGGTTTGTGACATTATCCAATTACCAGCCTTTTTAAGCCGGCAAACTGACCTGGTCGTTGCCATGGCCAGAACCGGTGCTGCCATTAATATCAAGAAAGCGCAGTTTCTTGCACCCCAGGAAATGAAGCACATCGTCACCAAGTGTGCCGAAGCCGGGAATGACCGGGTGATATTGTGCGAGCGGGGCAGCAGTTTCGGTTATAACAACCTTGTGGTCGATATGCTTGGTTTTGGCATCATGAAGGCCATGAATGTGCCTGTGATGTTTGATGTAACCCACTCTCTGCAGATGCCCGGTGGTCGTTCAGACTCTGCTGGCGGTCGCCGTGCTCAGGTAACCGATCTTGCGTTGGCTGGCATGTCCCAGGGGTTGGCCGGCCTGTTCCTTGAGGCTCACCCGAATCCGGATGAGGCCAAATGTGATGGCCCTTGTGCGTTGCGCCTGAGCCAGTTAGAGCCGTTCTTGCACCGGGTGAAAGCAGTTGATGACCTCGTGAAAAGTTTTAAACCTATCGATACCGCCTGATTGGCGGTATTTATTTTATTTGGGAGTACGAACAGGTGGGGGATGGCTTTCCGAAACACGCTCCTTCGGCACATCCATGTGACGCTTGGGCTCCGCCATCCCTGGCTCCGCACAGTTTCGGAAAGCCATCCCCCACCTGCTCTATATCTGACTTTAAAACTGCAACCGTTTAGACATCGAAAATTTGGAGAATCACTCGAATGACCAAGATTGCCACCATTAAAGCCCGTGAAGTTCTGGATTCTCGTGGTAACCCCACGGTAGAAGCGGATGTGATCCTGAAGGACGGTACGTTGGGCCGCGCCTGTGCGCCGTCTGGTGCGTCTACGGGTTCCCGTGAAGCCCTGGAGCTGAGGGATGGCGATGCCTCCCGGTATTTGGGCAAGGGCGTGCTTAAGGCAGTTGAGGCCATTAACGGCAAAATCAGTGATGCGCTGAAAGGAAAAGATGCTGCTGACCAGCGTGGTCTGGACAACATCATGATTGAGCTGGACGGCACTGATAACAAAGCCAATCTTGGTGCAAACGCCATTCTGGCGGTGTCGCTGGCAGCGGCAAAAGCGGCCGCAGAGTCTCTGGGCAAGCCGCTTTACGAGCATATCGCTGACCTTAACGAGACGTCCGGCAAGTTCAGTATGCCCGTACCGATGATGAACATCCTGAACGGTGGCGAACACGCGGATAACAACGTGGATATTCAGGAGTTCATGGTGCAGCCAGTCGCCGCTAAGAGCTTTGCGGAAGCTCTGCGCATTGGTGCCGAGATTTTCCACAGTCTGAAAAAAGTGCTTCAGGCACAGGGACTGAACACAGCGGTCGGCGATGAAGGTGGCTTTGCACCCGATCTGCCATCTAACGAAGCCGCACTGGCGGTGATCAAAGAGGCGGTTGAAAAAGCGGGTTACAGTCTGGGTACAGACATTACGCTGGCGTTGGACTGCGCAGCCTCAGAGTTTTATAAAGAGGGCCAGTATGTATTGGCCGGGGAAGACAAGAGCTTTGATTCTGCAGGCTTTGCGGATTATCTGGCTGGCCTGGCTGAGCGCTATCCGATTGTTTCTATTGAAGATGGAATGGATGAGAGTGACTGGGATGGCTGGAAAGTTCTGACTGATAAGGTCGGTAACAAGGTTCAGTTGGTCGGGGATGATCTGTTCGTCACCAATACCCGGATTCTCAAGCGCGGTATTGATACCGGTGTTGGCAATTCCATTCTGATCAAGTTTAATCAGATTGGCAGTCTCAGTGAAACTCTGGATGCTATCAGGATGGCGCAGGACGCTGGTTTTACCGCGGTTATTTCGCACCGTTCCGGGGAGACTGAGGACACGACGATTGCAGACCTTGCGGTGGCTACCTGTGCAGGCCAGATCAAGACCGGCTCCCTGTGCCGCTCTGACCGTGTTGCCAAGTATAACCAGTTGTTGCGTATAGAAGAGGCGCTGGGCAGCAAGGCATTGTATCGCGGCCTCAGTGAAATTAAGGGGCAGGGCTAAAAAAACTGTCGTTAACCTGTGTCAGTATCTATACTCCAAGCTGAAGTTAACGTATGAATTGGCTGACTCCTGAACGGACACATTACTGATGAAGCTGCTCTGGGCTATCATGGTCATTCTTATTCTCCTGCTCCAGGTGCGCCTGTGGGTCGGGGAGGGCAGCTTTGCGCAAGTGTGGACTCTGGAGGAGGCAATCGCTGAACAGCGCGAGGAAAATGCCGGGCTTTCTGCTCGTAATGAGCGTCTGTACGCGGAGGTGCGCAACCTTCGTAATGAGCAGGGTGCCGTCGAGGAGCGGGCCCGGATGAATCTGGGGTTGATTCGTGATGATGAAACCTTTTTTCTTGTTGTTGAGCAGTAATGTTTTTTGATCTGGAGTACGACGCGGTGGCCAAGGCTTTAACGGGAAACGCTACGAGCACATCCATGTGCGCTTGACGGTGGCCATCCCTGGCCACCGACATTCCCGTTAAAGCCTTGGCCACCGCTCCCCAGACCATATGCAGATGCCCTATGACCTCTCCCAAGTACTGGCTTATTGTCCCCGCCGCAGGCATTGGTCAGCGCATGAAAGCAGAATATCCCAAGCAATACCTCCGTATTAACAATCGCTTTATTCTGGACATCACGCTGTCGCGCCTGATGGGTTCCGGTCTTTTTGCCGGTTGCATGGTTCCGTTGAATGCTGCCGATCAGTGGTGGCCGGAGTCTGACGCCAGCAATGATGATCGTATTCAGACCTGCAGCGGCGGTACGGAGCGGGTGGACTCTGTGCTTTCGGCGCTCTATGCACTGAACGGGCAGGTGGCAGCCGATGATTGGGTGCTGGTTCATGATGCCGCTCGTCCTTGTGTTCATTCCGAAGATCTGGCCAACCTCGTTTCAACGCTGTCTGATCACTCCGTGGGCGGGCTGCTGGCAGCCCCGGTTGCGGATACGCTTAAAAAGGCGCTTCCCGGGCCTGAGGCGAAGGTGTCGGAAACTGTGGATCGCAGTCAGTTATGGCGGGCACTCACACCTCAGATGTTTCGGTATTCCCTGTTGGTTAAAGCCCTGGAAGTGGTCCTGAAAGAGGGGTTGCCGGTTACGGATGAGTCCTCGGCTATGGAGTTTTCCGGTAACATGCCGGTTCTTGTGGAAGGCCGGCCGGATAATATAAAGATTACCGTACCCGCTGACCTGGATCTTGCCGGCTTTATTCTTGGCCGGCTCTGAGTTGACTGGAGTTTTTATGCGAATAGGTCAGGGCTTTGATGTCCACGCCTTTGGTGAAGGGGATGCGGTGATTCTTGGCGGTGTCTCCATACCTCATAACCAGGGCCTGGTAGCCCACTCTGATGGTGATGTCCTCCTGCATGCATTAGCCGATGCACTTTTGGGTGCCGTAGCTCTGGGGGATATCGGTAAGTTGTTTCCGGACACCAGTGCCGAGTGGGCAGGGGCCGATAGCCGGGCGCTGTTACGTCAGGTTATGGCGCGAGTGGCGGATGAGGGCTTTGGTGTTGTTAACGTGGACACAACCCTGATTGCACAAGTACCTAAAATGGCCCCTCACATTGAAGCCATGCGGCTGAACATTGCGCAGGATCTGGGAATCCCGGCGGGCTGTGTGAGTGTTAAGGCAACCACCAGTGAAAAACTCGGGTTTACCGGCCGGGGTGAGGGCATTGCGTGTCAGGCAGTGTGCCTGCTGGAGTCAGTCAACTCGTGACTGATACCAGCGTGCACAAGTGGCGGCTGGATTGGCCGGTTTCAGGTGGCACACGGGTAGCCAGGGCCTGTTTAAAAACCATGCCGGAAGACTTTCGGGTAAGTGAAACATTGGAAGGGTTTCCGGAGTCGCTTTCAGGTTTGTCGGGTGAGGCCGTTGTTGATGGTGATGGAGAGCACTTGTGTTTGCGGCTGGAGAAGACCGGAGATAATACCGAGTATGTGGCGGGTGAGCTTGCGGCTTTGGCGGGCTGTCGGTCTTTTGATGTAGGTTTCTGTGGTCTTAAGGACCGGCATGCGGTAACCACTCAGTGGTTCAGTCTGTACCGGCCCGGTATGTTCGAGGATGATGCGGCGCTAATGGCACAGGTTTCGGAGCGCTGGCGGGTGACGGCCTTTTGCCGAAGCACACGAAAGCTCCGTCGTGGCGAGCATCAGGGAAATCACTTCATCATCAGACTGCGGCAGGTGAGCGCCAGCCGGGAAGCCGTTGACGGTGCACTTGAGCGCCTGAAAAGCCATGGAGCTCCAAATTACTTCGGGCCTCAACGCTTTGGTTTCGGAGGAGCCAATCTGGATCGGGCCGTGCATATTGACCCTTCAACTCTGAATCGTCGCAGGAGGCATGGAAAGGGCCGGGGACGAGCAAGTGGTGGCAGAGGCAGCCGGAAAAACGTATTGTACTTTTCGGCAGCCCGCTCGTGGCTATTTAATGAAGTGCTGGCGGACAGGGTTATGCAGGGCAGTTGGCAAACACCACTTCCCGGAGAGCCAGAGACGTTTGCGACCGGCCCCCTGTGGGGCGACGGAGGCACCACAGCCAGTGGTGACGTCGGGCAGCAGGAACGCAATATTGTGGCACGCACTCCGGAACTGGCAGCATTGTTTCAGACAACCCGCATGAAGCCGGAGCGCCGCCCTTTGGTCGCCACGCCGAAGAGTCTGAACTGGCTCTGGCTGGAGGACAATGTACTTGAACTGGACTTTTTTCTCGAGCCGGGGCAGTACGCAACCACCGTTTTGAGCGATATTTTTGAGCTTGAGGACATGAGCCTCGGCCACCATACACAGACGCATGGCTGAACAGTCGGCTTAGCCATCGCGTGGCCAGATAATGTCGGGAGATTATTGTGCGCATTTTGTTGTCAAATGATGACGGTGTTCATTCGCCGGGGCTTATCGCCCTGTATGAAGGTCTCAAAACCCTGGGTGATCTTGAAGTCGTCGCCCCGGACAGGGATCACAGCGGAGCGAGTAATGCACTGACGCTTAACCGCCCCCTTACGGTAGAAGATCATCCGGGTGGTTTCCGCTCTATTGATGGTACGCCCACCGACTGTGTGCACCTGGCTGTTAATGGCCTGTTTCCTGAATCGTTTGACCGGGTAGTTTCCGGTATCAACACTCACGCTAACCTGGGAGACGATATCATCTACTCCGGCACTGTCGCGGCCGCAACGGAAGGTCGCCATCTGGGGCTGCCGGCGATTGCCGTCTCTCTGGTCAGTGAAGGGCAGAATCATTTTGATACAGCCGCCAGAGTTGTCCGTATGCTCCTGGAAAGTGAGCGCCCCCTGAGCCTGGGGCCACGGTCAATATTGAATGTGAATGTGCCGGATGTGCCCTGGGAAGAGCTGGCGGGCTTTCGCGTGACCCGCCTCGGTAACCGCGAACGGGCGGAAAGCGCGGTACCCATGACCTGTCCCAGAGGAAAAGAGCGTTATTGGATTGGTGCTGCGGGTAAGGGTGGTGATGCGGGCCCGGGAACTGACTTTCACGCTGTCGCACAAGGGTATGTTTCGCTGACGCCGGTTCACATTGATATGACTCGTCATGAAGCCCTGGTGTCCCTCAGAACCTGGGCAGACTCACTTCCGGATGTTCACGGAGGCGGTGTGTGAGCAGTCCTCTGCAAGGTATCGGGATGACATCCAGACGTACGCGTATGCGCCTGGTGCAGCGCCTCAGGGAGTCTGGTATTGAGTCAGACGCCGTGCTCGAGGTTATGGGGCAGGTGCCGCGTCATATATTTCTGGATGAGGCTTTGTCCCACCGGGCTTATGAGGACACCTCATTGCCTATCGGTCACGGCCAGACGCTGTCTCAGCCGTATATTGTGGCCCGGATGACGGAGTTATTGCTCAGGCATGAGCCCGCCAGTGTGCTGGAGTTAGGGACAGGCTCGGGGTATCAGACAGCGGTGCTGTCGCAATTATTTGAGCAGATATACAGCGTGGAGCGGATCAAGCCTCTACAGGACCGGGCCCGGGAACGGTTGCGTCAGCTCAACATCCGGAATGTGCTTCTCAAACATGCAGATGGAGGCATGGGGTGGCCGGAACGCGGTCCGTTTGATGGCATTATCGTGACCGCAGCACCGATGGATGTGCCCGGTGAACTCCTGGACCAGCTTGCCGATGGTGGTGTGCTGGTAGCGCCAGTAGGTGAAGAGCGTCAGGTCCTCGTGGAAGTGATGCGACATGGTAACGAGTTTGAGCGCCGCGAGCTTGAGCCTGTTCATTTCGTGCCCTTACTGGGCGGAGTTGTCCGTTGAGTGGGCGACAGCCGGAATCACCGGCAGGCGCACACACTCGTCAACAGCATCCCGTTACCATTTTTTTCAGGGGCGTTGCGATGGGCGCCGCGGATATTGTTCCTGGTGTATCCGGCGGTACTATTGCGCTTATAACCGGTATTTACTTTCGCCTTCTGGAAGCGATCAACGCGGTTCCCGGCGCGTTGCGCAAGGACTTGTTCAGGGGCAACCTGAGAGCTTTCTGGCACGCCTGTGATGCGACTTTCCTCGCTACTTTGTTAGCGGGAATCCTTTCAAGTATTGCAGCCCTGGCCTCGGGAATCAGTTTTTTACTGACTGAATACCCGATTCTCGTCTGGAGTTTTTTCTTCGGACTTATTCTTGCATCAGTCTGGCATGTGGGGCGCCAGGCCATTCATTACCGACCGGGACTGTTTATACCTCTCGCTGTTGGTGTTGCCATCGCCTGGTGGATTACGACTCTGTCAGCAGGGCAGGTGAACCCTTCGGGCCTGACATTTTTCGCGGCTGGGGCCGTTGCAATCTGCGCGATGATACTGCCAGGCATTTCCGGAAGTTTTATCCTGGTTATCCTGGGTATGTATGCACCGGTTCTGGCGGCCATCCGGTCTTTTGACCTTGGAGTCCTGTTCTTGTTTATGGTTGGGTGCCTGGTGGGGTTGCTTTCTGTGGCACGGCTGATTACATGGGCATTCCATAACTACCATGACTCTGTACTGGCATTGCTTACCGGCTTCATGATTGGCGCACTGAATAAAGTCTGGCCATGGAAAGAAACACTGAGCTGGCGAATAAACAGTTCCGGAAAACAGGTACCTTTGAATGAGGTAAGTGTCACTCCGGAGACATTTGCCAGCATCACCGGCTCGGACCCGCAAGTCGCCATGGCTTTGGTCATGTCAGTTGTGGGTGTGGCTCTGGTTATTGGCATTGAGTGGCTGGGTGCCCGGGGATTCAGGCGGTAAACCGGTGTTACTTTCGCAGGCATACAGCTGTTTCCGGTTGTAACAGAAACCATAGCGCGTAACAGAAACAACAGCCTGGTAACTTGGATTTGGTTTGGAAATGTGCGATACATTAGCGAGTTACTTCTTAAACTTCAGGGTTTTCTTTGAGCAAATGTAAAGCCTGCCTCTCTCTGCTTCTTATTGTAGCGCTTACAGGCACCCTGAGTGGCTGTAATACTCAGGCGCTTCATCGCGATGATATCTATAACCCTCCGGTCTACTGGGGCCGGCATGTTGTTCGTCAGGGTGAGACTCTGTATGGCATCGCCTGGTCCTACGGTCGGGATTACCGGGAACTGGGCAGGGCTAACGGTATAAGTCCACCCTGGAATATCCAGGTGGGGCAGGTCCTGCGTCTGGATCTTCGGGGTAAAACAGGCTCCGGAAGTAGTCGTGGAACAACGACACAACATGCAAGCACATCCTCCCGCTCTTCATCACGAACGCAACCCGCCCGGGCTTCTACAAGACAAACTGCGAGCCCCAAAAAGCCGAGGGTTACCAGCAAACCGGATACGTCCGCTCCCCTGGCATCCCGCACCCAGACAGTTGCCAGTATCCCCTGGCGCTGGCCGCACTCTGGCACTGTAATTGCAGGGTATTCTGCGTCGGGTAAAGTCAACAAAGGTGTTGATATTTCCGGAAAAGCAGGAGACTCTGTAAGAGCAGCCGCAGACGGTAACGTAGTCTATGCAGGTAACGGCTTGCTGGGTTACGGCAACCTGATCATTATTAACCATAATGAGCATTACCTGAGCGCCTATGCCCATAATCGAAAGATTCTGGTCAGTGAAGGCGAAACGGTGAAAGCCGGGCAGGTTGTGGCTGAGCTTGGCAGCAGTGGCGCTCAAAGACCCATGCTGCATTTCGAGATCCGGAAAAATGGCAAACCGGTTGATCCGGCTCATTACTTGCCAGCACGCTAATAATTGACAGAGTGTCTTTCAAAAGAATAAAAACGTGAGGCAAGTGTTTTAGCAGGTGCGTAAAGATGTCCTGAAAAACAAAAAAGAGAACCCGGGCCCGTAATAATAAGAGAGTCGGGCACATATCCAGGATGAATGAAAGGCAGGGCAAAGATATGTCAGCAGAACAAGAAGATATGATTGTCGATCGTATAAAGGATGTTGATGGCTCTGAGGATCAGTTACTCGCAGAGAAAAAAACCGATACAACAGCTCCGGAGACTGTTGTTGACGACAGGAAATTTTCGGGCCAGAAACGTTACTACACCAGTTCCAGGCAATTGGATGCTACCCAGCTTTACCTCAATGAAATAGGCTTTTCGCCACTTCTGACCCCGGAGGAGGAGGTCTATTTTGCGCGCCTCGCACGGAAAGGTGAGGAATCAGGGCGGAAGCGAATGATTGAAAGCAACCTGAGACTGGTTGTAAAAATAGCCCGGCGTTATGTTAACCGTGGCCTGACACTTCTGGATCTGATTGAAGAGGGAAACCTGGGGCTTATCCGTGCGGTAGAAAAGTTTGACCCTGAGCGGGGCTTTCGTTTCTCCACTTACGCCACCTGGTGGATACGCCAGACCATAGAGCGGGCAATCATGAATCAGACCCGCACCATCCGGTTGCCCATCCACGTAGTAAAAGAACTGAACCTTTATTTGCGGGCCGCCCGGGTTCTGACGCAGCAACTGGACCATGAGCCCACGGCCGAAGAAATCGCGCAAATGGTGGACCGGCCGGTTCGTGATGTGAAGCGGATTCTTGGTCTCAATGAGCGCGTTGCCTCCATGGACACGCCCATTGGAAATAATGGTGAAAAATCCCTGCAGGATACGGTGGCTGATGAAGGAGCGGCAGATCCGGCTTCTGTACTGCAGGAAAGTAATATGAGCGCCTGTCTGGGGGAATGGATAGATCAGCTCAGCGCCAAGCAGCAAGAAGTATTGTCACGCCGGTTTGGATTACGGGGTTATCCTGTCTGCACTCTGGAAGAAGTGGGTAAAGAGATTGGCCTCACCCGGGAGCGCGTCCGCCAGATTCAGGTAGAGGCTTTGCGGCGTTTGCGCGAAATCCTTGAAAAGGAAGGTCTCACCGGAGAACTGCTCTTCGAGTAGCTTTTCTGACGCAACATCGAAAACGCCGGTCATATCGAATGACCGGCGTTTTGTGTTTTAGTATCCCTGCAAATGAGAACCAGGCGGTGCCCGAGTTCTTCAGATCGTTGATAGAATGGGGAGGCCGGGCCCGGACGTACGCACCTGGTGACCACTGAACTCTCACAATAAAGACGTAAAAGGAAGGGATTATGAAAAAGGCGTTTCTGACCAGTGTCGCATCCGTGATACTCGCGGCCACACTCGCATCTCCGGCCTCAGCACTTACTGTCAGCGGGGTCGATATTCCGGAAAGCTACTCTGCCGGTAACACAGATCTGCAGTTAAACGGTGCAGGCACCCGCTCCAAGTTTTTTATGGATTTGTACATTGGCAGTCTTTACGTACCGGAAGCTCAGCAGAACGGTAATGCTGTAGTAGACGCTGATGAGCCCCAGGCTATAACTCTGCATGTGACCTCCGGGATGATCACCAGTGAGCGTATGACGGACGCGACCATGGAAGGCTTTGAAGCCTCCACAGATGGCGATATGTCTGCCGTCCAGGCAGACATTGATCAGTTTATGTCCGTGTTTAAAGAGGAGATCAAGGAAGGCGATGTGTTTGATCTTGTCTATTTGCCCGGTGAAGGCGTAAAAGTTCTGAAAAACGGTGAAGAGAAGGACACGGTCGGTGACCTTGAATTCAAAAAAGCACTTTTTGGTATCTGGCTTTCTGATGACCCCGCACAGAAAAGCCTGAAAAAGGACATGCTGGGACAGTAACAGCTCTGTCCCGCGGTCAACACAACCGGTTATCACGCCCGGGGCAGTCTGCGTGATAACCGGGGCCTTAGCGCAGGCCTGACTGATTACTGATAATCGTTTTTCTCTTTGAATTCACACAGGTCCTCAATAATACAGGCACCGCATCTGGGTTTGCGCGCCACACAAGTATAGCGTCCGTGCAAGATAAGCCAGTGGTGGGCGTCCTGAAGAAATTCTCTGGGCACCAGTCGCATCAGGCGTTGCTCTACTTCCAGAACATTTTTCCCCGGGGCAATACCGGTGCGATTGGAGACCCGGAAGATGTGGGTGTCCACGGCCATTGCCGGTTTGCCAAACGCGGTGTTAAGTACTACGTTCGCTGTTTTACGGCCGACCCCGGGCAGGGCCTCAAGATCCTTCCGGTTATCCGGAACCTCACCATTGTGTTTCTCAATCAGCATGCGACAGGTTTTAATCACATTTTCCGCTTTGCTGTTGAACAGGCCAATGGTCTTGATGTAGTTCTTCAGTCCTTCCACCCCCAGCGCCAGTATCGATTCTGGAGTATTGGCAACGGGGAAGAGTTTTGCGGTTGCTTTGTTCACCCCCACGTCCGTTGCCTGAGCTGACAGGATAACGGCGATCAGTAGTTCAAACGGGTTGCTGTAATTCAGCTCTGTTGTCGGGTTCGGGTTGGCTTCTCTCAGGCGAGAGAAAATTTCAGTACGTTTGGCTTTGTTCATAATATTTCATAGCGACGGTGGTTGCAGGTTATGAGACATTCCCGGTTACACGGACACGCTTGCTGCCGGGCGTTACAGCTGGCTGGGCTGCCTCCTGACGTTTTTTGAGTTGATTGTCGATGCTGTTTTTAAGGGCAATCAGCAACCCAAGGCCCACAAAGGCTCCGGGGGGTAATACCATAAACAGCATCTCGGGGTAGTTGGCAAAAGGCCGGATAACCCAGTTCTCGGCCATGGGCCCCAGAAGCAGGTGCATATCTGCAAACAGCGTGCCCTGACCAATCAGTTCGCGCATACCACCCAGAATAACGAGCACGATCAAAAAGCCTGCTCCCATCATGGCGCCATCGAGCAGGGCGGGGCCGGGAGCATTGCGGGATGCGAAGGCATCTGCCCGGCCGAGAATGGCGCAGTTGGTAACAATAAGAGGGATAAAAATACCAAGAATCTGGTACAGCTCGTAGGTGTACGCCTGCATCAGCAACTCTGCGCAGGTGACAAAGGAGGCAATAATCATAACAAAAGCGGGCAGGCGTACAGATTCACCGACAAAGTTACGGATCAGGGAAACCGCCAGGTTAGAGCCCATCAACACCAGTAATGTTGCCAGCCCCAGGCCCACGGCATTTACGACCGTGCTGGTAACTGCCAGAAGAGGACACAACCCCAGCACCTGAACCAGTGCGGGGTTGTTGTCCCAGAGTCCGTCACGAATGATTTCGCGGGATGTTTTTGTGGCCATAATCAGGATTGCTCCACGTTCAGAGGGTCGTCCGTCAGATCTGCGGGGGTAACGTCAGGGCCTTGTCTGGACGGTGTCTTGTTCATTCGAGCCTGGATAATCCTTTGGTTTTTTCGAAAATAGATCAAGGATTTCTGTACGGCTTTTATCACGGCGCGAGGGGTGATTGTCGCGCCGGTAAACTGGTCAAAAACACCCCCGTTTTTCTTTACATTCCACCTCTTGGGCCTGGGGTTGCCCAATGAGCGCCCTTCAAAGGTCTTCACCCAGTCGGATTTGCGTATTTCTACCCGGTCGCCAAGCCCCGGTGTTTCTTTATGGGCGATAACCCGTACACCGAGAACCGTTCCTTCAGGGGCGATGCCCACGAGCAATTTAATGTCTCCTGAATAGCCGTCCGGGGCAATGGCTGGCATGATGATCCCGACAGGCCGCCCGTCCTGGCGCGCAACCCAGACTGTCACCGGGCCGTCTGTCGCCAGTCGGTCGCTGGCAGGAAGTTCCAGTGTGTCTTTCAGCAGGTCGTTATTGTGAGCGCTTTCCGGGATGATTTCATACAGCGCTTTGGCCTCAGCTCTGGCTGCCTGCTCGCTAATGCGGTCGCTGGTCAGGGCCTGGGTTACTGCGATAGTGCCGCCGGTAATAACTGCAAAAATTCCCAACCCGATGGCACTGCGCCGGATAGATTGAAACATCGTTGACATGATTCAGCTCCTGCTCCGGCCCGGGTGTCCACGCCGGGCTTTGGGGTGGCCATAGGTGCGTGGTGGAGTGTAGTGGTCAATAAAAGGCACGGCAAAGTTCATCAGCAGAACGCTGAAGGCAATGGCGTCCGGATAGTTACCCCAACTCCGGATCAGATAGATAAGCACGCCGATACCGGCACCGTAGATCAGCTTGCCCTGATGGCTGGTGGCGGCTGAAACCGGATCAGTCGCTATAAAGAAGGCCCCGAGCATGGTGCCTCCGGCCAGAAGGTGGAGCGACAGTGGCGCGTACTGATCCGCATTACTGCCAAATGCCAGACTCATAATCACCAGTGCCGCCAAAAACGCGGTGGGGATGTGCCAGGTGATGATTTTCAGGGCAATCAATACGAGACCGCCTGCAAGGAAAGCCGCGTTCACCCATTCCCAACCCTTTGCGATGCGTTCACCAAAGGCAGGGTGTGCAAGAACTTCCACAGAGGTGTGGCTGCCTATTTTATGTTTGTATTCGTCCAGCGGAGTTGCCATGGTCCACCCGTCCATGACTGTTTGCTGACCCGAGGCAATAGCACTCAGTGTATCCCCAAAACCGGGCGCTTCGGCCCAGAGCAGAGCTGGCTCTGCCCAATTGGTAGTCATGGCAACCGGGAAAGAGATAAGCACCAGGGCATAACCGACCATGGCCGGGTTGAAGGGGTTGGACCCCAGACCACCATAGAGTTGCTTGGCAACAACGATGGCAGAAATAACGGCGATTGCTGACACCCACCAGGGCGCAAACTGCGGCAATGACAGCCCCAGCAGCAGCCCGGTCACGGCGGCAGTATTGTCCCTGAGAAAAAAGGCCACGGTTTTTTTGCGCAGTGCAAGCAGGGCTGCTTCGGACACCAGTGCTATCAGAACGCACCAGACCACATTAATCAGATTTCCCCAGCCAAAAAACACAGTCTGCGCCAGTAAGCCGGGCAGGGCCGCCAATATGACCCATAACATCACCCTGGAGGTGGGCCGGGGACTATGGGTGTGGGGTGAAGACTGTTGAACTAACGCCATGAGAATCGTGCCTGTGCGGAAGTTATTCGGTGGACTGGAATTCGGATTGAGCTGCCCTGGGGCTGCGAGCCTCTTCCAGAGCATTTTCCGCCCGCTTCACTCGATCGCGGTTCTTGGCAACCGCTCGCTCCAGCTTGCTAACGTTGTCTGCTTGCTGGGCTTTTGCGTCATCAAGCATTGACTGCATGTTTTCCAGTTTGGACTGTGCCTGGGCAAGTTGTTGCTCTAAGGCTTTAGTGTCGGTTTTTTCCGGTTCAGAAGCGGCCCCGGTCCGGGTACTATCCGAGTTGCTCTTCTTGCGCGCCAGTGCCTGCTCTACCAGGGCAGCTTTTGCGGCCCGGGTATTTTTAGCTTCACCCTTGGCTGTGGCTTTTTCAGCTTCTGTCGTCTTCTTTTTCTGAGCTTCAGCGGCCGCTTGTGCACGCTCTTTGCGACGCTGTTCTTTTTCTTTTTGCTCACGCTCAAGTCTTTGCTGGCGGGCCTCAAACCGCTCGCGAGCATGGTCTGACTTGAGCTGCTCTGCCTGCTGCACGCGAATCTCGCCTTTGGCGTAACGGTAATACTGTACAAGCGGGATGGAGCTGGGGCATACATACGAGCATGCACCGCACTCAATGCAGTCAAACAGGTTGAGGTGCTCAGCTTTTTCAAACTCAGCCGCTTTGGCGTGCCAGAACAACTGTTGTGGCAACAGTCCCATGGGGCAGACGTCAGCGCATCGTGCGCAACGGATACAGGGCTGTTCGGGAGGCGGCTCGGGTAACTCGGTGGCAGTTGCGGCGATAATGCAATTACTGGTCTTGATGACAGGGACTGTTGTGGTTGTCAGTGTATGCCCCATCATAGGGCCACCGAGCACGAGGCGGCTGAGACGGTCTGTCTGCAACCCCGCCTGTTCCAGAAGATAATCCACCGGGGTGCCCAGCAAGACATCAAAGTTGCCTGGTGTGGTCAAGGCTTCGCCGGTGAGTGTCACTGTGCGTTCGATCAGCGGGGTGCCTTCAAAGATCGCCCGCGAGACAGCAACAGCGGTTCCTATATTCTGACACATCACCCCGATATCTGCCGGAATGCCGCCGCTGGGAACCTCCTTGCCGGTAAGGATCTGGATCAGCTGTTTTTCGCCGCCAGAAGGGTACTTGGTCGGGATAACAGCGATTTCAATCCGGGTGCCCTCTATGGCTTTATTCAGAGCTGATGCAGCCTCTGGCTTGTTGTCCTCAATGCCAATGACACAGCGCTCCGGGCGCAGAACCCAGGCCATTACTTTCAGGCCGGCAATGACGTGATCCGCCCGCTCGCGCATGGTCATGTCATCGGCAGTAATGTAAGGCTCACACTCAGCGCCATTGAGAATCAGCGTATCCACCTTCCGGTCCCGGGAAGGCTTCAGTTTGATGTCGGTCGGGAAGCCGGCGCCTCCCATACCGGATATGCCTGCCCGATGAATAATATTCAGTACCTCATCGCGCCCCAGCTTGCGATAGTCGCTGACAGGCTGGCGCTCCACCCACTGATCAGCGCCATCGGGCGTGAGGGTGATGCAGGTATCGGTCATGCCTGAAGGATGGGGCACGGGGTGATCGCCAATGTGCTCAATCGTGCCTGATGTCGGGGCGTGCACAGGTACGCCCATACCATGGCGGCTGTCGGCAATCAACTGGCCTTTGAGAACCGTGTCGCCCACCGCAACCACAGCCTCTGCCGGATCACCTATATGCTGCTGCAAAGGCAGTACCAGTTGTTCCGGAATCCCGGCGGCTGTTATGGGGCGGCTGGTGGAAATCTGTTTGTGTTCAACAGGATGGATGCCACCTTTAAAGTCCCAAAGCTGAGTCATCAGGGGTGCACCTCCTGGCGGTCTGTAGCGATCAAAACGGGTTCAGGCTGAGGCCAGGTCCAGTCACGAATGTCAGGCTCCACGATAACCATATCGATGCAGTCAACAGGGCAGGGCTCTACACACAGGTCACAACCCGTGCATTCACTCTCTATTACGGTATGCATGTGTTTTGCGGCACCCAGAATGGCGTCTACCGGGCAGGCCTGGATACACTTCGTGCATCCGATACACTCGTCTTCCCTGATGACGGCTACCCGTTTAGCCTGTTCTACGCCATGTTCGGCGTCCAGAGGCTGGGGCTCTATATCCAGAAGGTCAGCCAGAGCCTTGATGGTGGTTTCACCACCGGGAGGGCATTTATTGATCGGGCCACCATCGGCAATGGACTCGGCATAAGGGCGACAGCCGGGGTACCCGCACTGGCCGCACTGAGTTTGTGGCAGTAAGGCATCTACCTGCTCGACCAGCGGATTACCCTCAACACGGAATCGTTCAGATGCAAACCCCAGTAAAGCGCCAAATACCAGGGCGAGGCCGAGCAGAACCACAACGGCAATAATGATGCCTGTCCACATAAAAACGCGTCCTCGTTAAACGCTGACCAGACCGGTAAATCCCAGAAACGCCAGCGACATCAGCCCTGCGGTAACCATGCCAATGGCTGCGCCCTGGAAAGAGACCGGGACATCAGCCACAGCAATACGCTCACGCATAGCGGCAAATAACACAAGCACCAGGGAAAAACCGGAGGCAGCGCCAAAACCGTAAAGTACCGATTCAACGAAGTTGTTGTTTTTATTCAGGTTAAGAAGAGCTACGCCCAGCACGGCGCAGTTGGTTGTGATCAGTGGCAGAAAAATACCCAGCACACGGTAAAGCAAGGGGCTGGTCTTGCGCACCACCATTTCCGTGAACTGCACAACCACGGCTATCACCAGTATAAACGTGATGGTTTTCAGAAATACCAGGTCCAGCGGTGCGAGCAGGTAAGTATAGGCCAGGTAACTGCACACCGAAGACAGGGTCAGTACAAACGTCGTTGCCAGGGACATGCCCATGGCCGTTTCCAGTTTGCCTGAAACCCCCATGAAGGGGCACAGGCCAAGAAACTGCACCAGCACAAAGTTGTTCACCAGAATGGTGCTGACCAAAATCAGTAAATATTCTGTCATCGGGGTACTCTGCTCAAGCTTCGATTACATAACCCGCATACCAGGCGTTGCGCCGGAATCCGGTGAAAGAATAAAAATATCCTTGCCACCCGGGCCCGCTGCCAGAACCATGCCCTCAGATACGCCAAACTTCATTTTCCGGGGTTTAAGGTTGGCGACCATGACTGTAAGACGGCCCTCAAGATCTTCAGGGTTATAAGCAGACTTGATACCAGCAAACACGTTGCGTTCGCCTTGTCCCAAGTCAAGGGTCAGGCGAAGCAACTTGTCCGCACCCTCCACATGCTCGGCTTTAACGATTTTTACGACTCGCAGGTCCACTTTGGCAAAATCATCAAACTCGATTTCATCGGCAATCGGCTCTGGCGCCGCTCCGGAATTATCCGCCTGTTCGGGGGTGCCCTTACCCGCCGGGAGTTGCTCTTTTGAAGCCTCCAGCATTTTCTCAATCTGCTTCATCTCGACCCGCTTCATCAGGGGCTTGAACTTATTGATACTGTGGTTTTCCAGACGCTCGCTGCGATTGTTCCAGTCAAGCGCGGCGTTCAGGAAGTGTTCCGAGGCTTTCGCTGTTTCCGGAAGTACCGGAGCCAGATACGTGATCAGCAGGTGGAACATATTCAGGGCATTGGTGCAGATGGCCTGCAGTTGCTCATCCTGGCCTTCCTGCTTTGCAAGCACCCAGGGCTGTTCGTCATTGACGTACTGATTGGCAATGTCCGCAAGTGCCATGATGCGGCGCATCGCCTGGCCAAACTCCCGGCCTTCATAGAGGGTTTCCAGTTCCTCACCGGCATCAATGAACTGCTTGAGCTTGGCGTGCTCGGTGATGTTGCCCAGCTTGCCGTCAAAACGTTTGGTGATAAAACCAGCGCTTCGGCTGGCAATATTGACCACCTTACCCACCAGGTCGGAGTTTACCCGCGTGGCAAAATCTTCCAGGTTCAGATCCATGTCATCTACGGTACTGGTGAGCTTGGCTGCGAAGTAATAACGCAGATACTCCGGATGCAGGTGCTCCAGATAGGTCCGGGCCATGATAAAGGTGCCCCGTGACTTGGACATCTTCTTGCCATTGACGGTTACAAAGCCGTGAGCCCAGACAGCGGTTGGTGTACGGAAGCCCGCATCGTGAAGAATGGCCGGCCAGAACAGGGCATGGAAATTGATAATGTCCTTGCCGATAAAGTGATAAACCTCAGCCGTTGAGTCCGCCTTCCAGAAGTGCTCGAAATCAATGCCCTCGCGGTTACACAGGTTTTTGAAGCTTGCGAGATAGCCAATCGGGGCGTCCAGCCAGACATAGAAAAACTTACCCGGCGCGTCCGGGATTTCAAAGCCAAAGTAAGGCGCATCACGGCTGATGTCCCACTCCTGAAGCCCCGCATCCAGCCACTCAGCCAGCTTGTTGGCCACTTGCGGCTGCAACGTGCCGCTGCGGGTCCAGCGGGTCAGGAAATCGCTGAACTCCGGCAGCCGGAAGAAGTAATGTTCGGACTCTTTTTCTATTGGCGTAGCACCGGACACGGCGGACTGCGGATTAATCAGCTCGGCGGGCGTGTAGGTCGCACCGCAGGCTTCGCAGTTATCCCCATACTGGTCTTCGGCTTTACAGCTTGGGCAGGTGCCTTTGATAAAGCGGTCCGCAAGAAACATGTTCTTTTCAGGATCAAAAGACTGCGTAATCTTGCGGGTGGCTATATGGCCATTATTCTGCAACTGGCGGTAGATATATTCCGAAAACTCCCGGTTCTCTTCCGAATGCGTGGTGTAGTAATTGTCGAAACGAATCTGGAAGTCACGAAAGTCCTGCTGATGCTCTTCGCGAATTCTGTCAATCAGTTGCTCAGGCGTAATGCCCTCCCGCTCGGCACGCAGCATGATGGCTGTACCGTGGGCATCGTCAGCGCAAACGTAGTAGCAATTTTGCCCTCGCATGTTCTGGTAACGCACCCAGATGTCTGTCTGAATGTATTCCAGCATGTGGCCCAGATGGATGGGGCCGTTGGCGTAGGGCAGGGCGCTGGTAACCAGAATATCGCGCTGTTGCTTTGAACTCGCTTGCGTCATGGTGTGTCCGAACCTTTCTAAGGGATAAGGGTTGTATGGTCAGAAACGGGCCCAGATGATACCGTTTGAACAGATAATTTTCATCCGAAACACCTGTTTTCATGCTGATAACCAGCATAAGCTTATCCCGGAGAGCCAGATGACACAGATTTCTGAACAAGCCCTGCAGGCAGCAGTGCGTGAATACCGAGACCCGTACCTGGAAAAAGACCTTTACGAGCTGAGGGCAGTAAAATCACTGGAGGCTGATGGGGCAGGCAAAGTCACGCTGATGGTCGAGTTGCCATACCCTTCAAAAGGCATCGCCGGAGCGCTTAAACAACTGGTAACCAACGCACTGGAAAATGTTGCCGGTGTTGTATCGGCAGACGTCCACGTTGGCCAGAAAATACATTCCTACAAAGTTCAGAAAGACCTGCCATCTGTGCCCGGGGTTAAAAACATCATTGCCGTGGCTTCCGGCAAAGGCGGGGTGGGCAAATCCACCACCGCCATTAACCTGGCTCTGGCTTTACAGGCGGAAGGTGCCCGTGTCGGAATGCTTGATGCCGACATATACGGCCCCAGCATCGGCATGATGCTGGGTGTACCCGACGGCAAACGCCCGGGAGTCCGGGAAGAAAAATACTTTGTACCCATGGAAGCACACGGCCTTCAGACCATGTCCATGGCCTACGTAACCACAGACAAAACACCCATGGTCTGGCGTGGCCCTATGGTCAGCGGCGCCGTCATGCAGTTACTGCAGCAAACCCTGTGGGACGAGCTCGACTATATGATCGTTGACATGCCACCAGGCACCGGAGATATCCAGCTCACCCTGGCCCAGAAAGTTCCGGTTACCGGTGCCGTAATCGTCACGACCCCTCAGGATATCGCCTTGCTGGACGGCAAGCGGGGTATAGAAATGTTCCGCAAAGTTGATATCCCGGTGCTTGGGGTTGTCGAAAACATGAGCGTGCACATCTGCAGCAACTGCGGCCACGAAGAGCACCTGTTTGGCGAAGGCGGCGGCGAGCGCATCTCCGATGAATACGACACAACCTTGCTGGGTCAACTGCCACTGCACATGACAATCCGCGAACAAACCGACGGCGGCGAACCCACTGTAATCGCCGAGCCTGATTCCGAAGTCGCCCGCCGCTACTGTGATATCGCACGCAGAGTCGGCGCACAGCTTTCAACCCGGGAGCGAAACCTCAGTGGTGCCATTTCAAGCATGTCCGTAAAGTCGCACTGATGTGTAGTATAGCTAGGGCAGTAGACTGATCAGGCCTGATCGCAGGCGTAGGCAAGGCGGTTCAAAAATGTCGGAGGCCAGGGATGGCCGGAGACAAGCGCACAGGGATGTGCTTGTAGCGGTTTTTGAACCGCCTTGCCTGCGGCTGCAGCCACCACATAACCAACAACCAAGAGCTTCGACAGACCTTGACCAAACAGGTAAACTACGCCCCAATTTTTCTTTCCCAGTGGATACGAGACCTCACCCATGAGCATCAAAGCCGATAAATGGATTCGCCGGATGTCAGAACAGCACGGCATGATCGAACCGTTCGAGAGCGGGCAGGTTCGTGAAAACGAAAGCGGCCGGGTCATCTCCTACGGCACCTCCAGCTACGGCTACGACGTACGTTGCAGCAACGAATTCAAAATCTTCACCAACGTACATTCCGCCACGGTCGACCCCAAGCATTTCGACGAAAACAGCTTTGTGGACTATACCGGCGACGTATGCATCATACCGCCCAACTCCTTTGCACTGGCACGCACTGTAGAGTACTTTCGCATCCCCCGCAGCGTACTCACCATCTGCCTGGGCAAGTCTACCTATGCACGCTGCGGCATCATTGTAAACGTGACACCACTGGAACCCGAGTGGGAAGGCCACGTAACCCTCGAGTTTTCCAACACAACCAACCTTCCGGCAAAAATCTACGCCAACGAAGGTGTGGCTCAGATGCTCTTTTTCGAGTCTGACGAAATGTGTGAAACCAGCTACAAAGACCGGGGCGGAAAATACTTCGGCCAGACCGGCGTAACACTCCCCCGGACATGAACGCCAACCAGTTTCTCAAAGCCGTAGCCCAGCTGCAGGGATGGCGCGAATGTGCCTTCCTGCTGGCATTGGCCGAGCGTTCATTTCCCAACTATGCTCTGTTTGCCGACGCGGTCGGCCTGAAAACCGGGGCTAAAATGCGACAGCTTCTGGATCAGGCCTGGGGCATGCTCCAGGAAAGTGCAGCGGAAACCACTATTCCGAAACTGCTGACCCGGCTGGAATCCCTGTCCCCGGACGTTGAAGCCTACGACGCCTACGGCGTTTACCCGGCCTTTGATTTCTGTCAGCTTCTGGAGCAGGCTTTACTCAATCGCCTGAACCCCTCGAAGCATCGTGCAACCGAGGCATCCCAGCTGGCAACCGGCACCGTTATGACCTTTATTGAGCTGTCGGAAGGTGAGGATCTTGATGAAGGTGAGCTGGTGCGTTTACTGGATTCGCACCCGCTGATGAAAGAAGACAAAGCTTTCCAGCGAGACCTTGTGCTGGCACTCAAACGGCAACGGACACCTGTCGAGCAATTTGTTTCCGAAATCCGGGAGGATGCCGCTAACGAAGGCGTCAGCAACCTCGGTGTCTCGCTCTAAACATTCAGATCAGGATGGATACAACCCGATGAAACTCTCCGCTTTTGGTCGTAAGTTTACCGCAGATGCCGGTATAACATCACTCATGGATGACCTGGGTAATGCCATGGCCTCCGGCGATGACATGATCATGATGGGGGGTGGAAATCCGGGGCACATTCCGGAGATTGAGGCCCGAATCCAGGAAATACTGTCCGGAATGAGTCAGAGCGAAACCGACATGCGTCGACTGGTGGGGATTTACGATCCGCCCCAGGGCGAAAAACAGTTTATTGCCTCGCTTGTGGAGCTGCTCAACCAGGAGTACGACTGGGGGCTGAAGCCGGAAAATATTGCACTGACCAATGGTAGCCAGGCCGCTTTCTTCATGCTGTTCAACATGTTTGGTGGCGACTACGGTAACGGCCAGCATAAGCACATATTGCTGCCGCTTGCCCCTGAGTACATTGGCTATGCCGATGCGGGTATTGAACCCGGCCTTTTTCGTGCTGTACGGCCGGATATCTCATTCACCGACGCGCACGAGTTCAAGTACCGGGTGGATTTTGACGCCGTTGAGGTCACCGGTGAGACGGGTGCTATTTGTGTGTCCCGCCCCACCAACCCCACCGGCAACGTAGTGACCGATGAGGAGCTGGCGCGGCTGGAGCAGATGGCTCGCGGGCAGAACGTGCCTCTGATTGTTGACGGTGCCTATGGAACACCTTTCCCCAGCCTGCTGTTCACAGACGCCACACCTACCTGGAATGACCAGATTATCCTGTGCCTGAGCCTGTCAAAGCTGGGACTGCCAGCTGCGCGCACGGGTATTGTGATTGCTGCAGAACCGGTGATTAAAGCTCTGTCGGGGATTAATGCCATCATGAACCTGGCAACCGGCAGTTTCGGCGCCATGCTTGCAGAACCGCTGGTGCGCTCGGGAGAGATTCTGTCCCTGAGCCGTAACGTGGTCTGCCCGTTTTATAAGCGCAAGATGCAACGTGCTGTAGCAGCCTTTCACGATGCTATGGGAGAAAGTAATTGCCGGTGGTATGTGCATAAGCCGGAAGGAGCCATGTTTCTGTGGTTGTGGTTCCCGGATCTGCCTATTACCAGCCTTGAGCTCTATCAGCGCCTGAAAGCCCGTGGCGTGCTGGTCGTCTCCGGACATTACTTCTTCCCGGGTCTGCTTGATGATGACTGGCAGCATCGCCACGAGTGCCTGCGTGTGACCTACTCTCAGGATGACGAGCAAGTAGCCCGTGGGCTGCGCATTATTGCAGATGAGGTCAAGACTGTCTGGGCAGAGGCCGAGCGGGGGGCTTAGCCTCCCAGGTCTATGTCTTTCAGTGTGAGCTGGTAGCGGCTGCCGTCTGGCTCAATCTGCAACAAACGCACCAGCACGTACTGATTGTCCGGGTCAAACCACATCAGGGTTTCTCTTTTCGAGTTCTCGCGAACCTTTTCGGCTTTCAGGTAGGGTGTATTATCCTTGCCAGAGCTCCGGCTGGCGTCGCTGACCACCGCAAAGCGTTCATCGTCGATGCTCCCGCGATCCAGAACCTGGTATTCCATTTCCCGTTTGCCGTTACGGATATCCTGATGCAGCTGAATCTGGAAGCCGAGCGGGTCCAGAAGGCCTTCCTGTAGCTCTGTCTGAAAGGGTTTGCCCCGGTACTCACCGGTGGCGACCCCTGCTTTCCAGTCGAAATCGATGGACTGTTTCCGGTCCTTTATCAGAAAGCCTGAGAGACGATAGCGATAGCGGAGAGGGATAACCTGGCCGTTTTCCCACTTAAGAATCAGTGATTCATCCAGATCCGCGATGAATGAGTTTACATCGGTGCGGTATAGCCAGATATTGTTGCCCTGAGACGTCAGGCTGCGCTTGGCGCTGCCATTAAGTGTTAACCCCTTTTCCATGGAGGCGCCATAACTTACCTCGAACGGGAAAAGGCCAGGGCGCGTATCCTCCGCCTGCGCAGCACTGGAAAAGGCTATGAGAAAAGCCAGCGCAGGCAGCAGAGCCAGTCGTAAAGGGTGGCACAGCTCTCGTTTGGTGTAACTTTTGAAAAACATCTGTTTGACCTCCATCCTTCATGAGTTGTGAAAGCATAGCGGGTCAGCGTGTGTAATGGGGTGACCGTCTGTTAAGGCGGGCCTCAGCTATCCGGGAGGCGCATGGGCGAGTCAAGAGTATGACCATCAAACAACACCTGTTCGCGCCCCAGCTGGATTCTGCCTTCACAGAACCAGCGTACAACAATCGGGTATAACAGGTGTTCTTTCTGTTGCACTTTCTCTGCAAGAGTGTCGCGACTATCATCCGGCGCGACAGAGACTTCGGCCTGGGCTATAACAGGTCCCCCGTCCAGCTCTTCCGTTACAAAGTGCACAGAGGTGCCATGGGTAGAATCGCCTGCATCCAGGGCTCTCTGATGGGTGTTCAGGCCAGTGTATCGAGGCAGCAGCGACGGGTGAATGTTCAGAAGCTTACCGCGAAATGCCCGCACAAAGTCCGTGGTCAGAATACGCATAAAGCCGGCAAGTATAATCAGATCCGGATTATAACGAAGAATATGCGCCATGAGGGCTGCGTCAAACTCCTCCCGGGAGCCAAAGTCCTTGTGATTGACCACAAAGGTTTCCACGTTGGCCTGAGCCGCCCGTTCAAGGACAAATGCCTGGGGCTGGTTGCAGCCCACCGCGACAACCTGGCCCGGGAAGTCACGCTCACGGCTGGCATCTACAATGGCCTGAAAATTGGTGCCGCTGCCTGAAGCCAGGACCAGAATCCGGGGCAGGGTAGGCTGATCGGCCATCATTGAGCCAGATACCCCGGCGCATAACGCACTACAGCGTCTGCGTCTGCATCCTCGGCGCGCTCAATCTCCCCGACTTGCCAGGCTTTCTCACCCAAAGCCCTGAGTGTGTCCAGGGCCAGGTCTTTCTGGTTTTCCGGAACACACACAACCATGCCAATACCGCAGTTGAATGTGCGGTACATTTCTTCGCTGGCTACGCCACCTGCTTCCTGGAGCCACTGGAACACCGGCGGTAGCTCCCAGCTTTGGGTGTCAATGGTCGCTATCAGCCCCTGGGGCAGGACTCTGGGGATATTCTCCGGGAGACCGCCGCCGGTAATGTGGGACAGGGCACTCACGTCAACCTCACGCATCAGTTGCAGCAGGTTTTTTACGTAGATGCGGGTGGGTGCCATCAGGGCATCTGCCAGTGTCGTGTCGCCGCACGCCTGATTCAGGTCGGCGTTACTGACTTCGAGGATTTTCCGGATCAGCGAGTAGCCATTGGAGTGAGGGCCAGAAGACTCCAGAGCCAGGATCACGTCCCCTGCCTGCGCGTTGCTGCCATCGATGATCCGGCTGCGTTCAGCGATGCCTACGCAAAAACCGGCGAGGTCGTAGTCGTCGCCTTCATACATGCCGGGCATTTCTGCTGTCTCACCGCCAACCAGTGAACAGCCGGCCTGCTCGCAACCTTGCCCGATACCCGCAACCACGTTGGCCGCTATGTCAACATTGAGCTTGCCAGTGGCGTAATAGTCGAGAAAGAATAAAGGTTCGGCACCTCCGACGATAAGGTCGTTAACACACATGGCAACCAGATCAATGCCGATGCTGTCGTGCTTATCAAGCTGCATCGCCAGCCTGAGTTTGGTGCCTACACCGTCTGTACCAGAGACCAGAACCGGTTCTTCATAGCCGGCCGGGATTGCAACCATGGCACCAAACCCGCCAAGCCCTCCCAGAACTTCAGGGCGCCGGGTACGTGCGGCGGTCTCCTTGATGCGGCTGACAAGTTCATTGCCTGCGTCAATGTCAACGCCGGCGTCGCGGTAGGTCAGGGAGGGCTTCTGTTCGCTCATGGTGTTATAAAACCGTAGGCCAGTGGGTCAGGCGGCGGATTTTAGCAGGTGCAGTGATGGGCTCCAAGTGCATTTCTGCTCTGGTCATGATTGCTGATTGGAAACAATCGTCGGCTACTCACGCTTCTGGGCATGGTGTATCCTAGGCGCCATTCATGCAAACAGCAGGGACTATTATGCCAGTATCAGACATAAACCCGGTATCCAAGCCATTGCAGGCCTTCTGGCTTGCCGTCTGTTGCACCCTTATGCTGGTGCTGGCTGTTTTGCCTGCGCCGGCCACTGCGGTCACCGTATCAGACCTGTATTCTGTTGAAGTGCCTGTGTCTGGCACCAACTCGTCTGCGTTGGCTCAGGGTTATTCAGAGGGGCTGGCCAGGGTGTTTGTACGTGTTTCCGGCACCCGTGATGTGCTTGATCTGGACGGCGTACAGGCGCTGTTAGCAGATGCAGAGTCGCTGCTGCTGTCTTACCAGGTACTTCGTGGAAGCAACGGCGATAACCGAATGAGTATGGCCTTTGGTGCTGTCGGCGTAAACCAGGCGCTGGCATCGGTTGATGCGCCCGTGTGGGGGGCTAACCGCCCCCTGACCCTGGCCTGGATAGCGGTTGAAGAGAATGGCGTGCGTCGGCTTGTGACGGAAGACAGTCAGGGGCAGGCAGCTGCCTGGTCAGAGGCTTTTTCACGGGCTGCCCGTGAACGCGGGCTTCCTGTTGCCCTCCCGCCTTCGGATGTGGCTGGCAACCGGGAACTGTTATCCGACATCTGGGGACAGTTCGCCGGCAGCGTGCGAAATGCATCGGACGGCATCGAGCGTGATGCTCTCGCTCTGGTCCGGGTAAGCCGTTCCGGGGGGCAGTGGCGTGCAGGCTGGATATTTGAGGGGGACGCGTTCAGCGGCAGTGAGAGTTCAGTCAGCGCAGGCACACGAGAAGGGGTGGCAGACGCTGTGATTAACCGTTGGGCAGAGATGTATGCCGACCGGTACGCAGTCGCCGCAGGAGAGGTCGGTGAGCTGCCGCAGGTAGACATTGTTCTGCGTGGAGTCGGCTCGGTGGCGGACTATGGTAACGCCACCCAGGCGCTTGAAGAGTTTACCCCGGTTGTTACGGCTGGAGCATCCAGTGTGACCGGCGACCAGTTAACGCTCAGGGTTGCTTTCTCGGGCGAGCTGGATCAGCTAAAAGAGTATATGGCACTGGATGCCCGCTTTGTTCCTGCGGAAGAGCCCAGCCAGAAATCATCGACAACCGGTGAGGAAGAAGAGGCAGCTGCTTCGTCTGAGCAGGCTTTTGAGTCCCTCTATCAGGTTCTCTATTATCACTGGCGGCCCGAACCGGTTATCGGTAATAACGCAGGAGAGTAGCCGCTATCGGAGGCAGCCTTGTGACATCTAATGCCTGGCGCTGGATTCCCAATGCTCTGACGCTTGTGCGTATTGTGTTGATAGCGCCGTTTGCCAAAGCTCTGCTGGTACAGGAATACTGGTTTGCGTTGGCGATTTTTGTCATCGCTGCACTAACGGATGGGCTGGACGGGTTTCTGGCACGGCACTTTAACTGGCGGTCGCGTTTCGGGGCGGTGGCAGATCCCCTGGCAGACAAGGCCCTGATGGTTGTCGCCTATCTGTTGCTAACCTATACCGCCGTGCTGCCTGTCTGGCTGTGCCTATTGGTTCTGGGCCGGGACGTACTGATAGTCGGAGGTGCATTGGTTTACCATTACCGCATCGGTCGCTTTGAAATGGCGCCCAGTCTTCCCGGTAAGCTGAACACAGTGCTTCAGATGCTGTTTATTCTGGGTGTCATGGTTGTTTTAGCAGGTGCTCCAGTGCAACCAATATGGCTTGAAGCCGGTCTGTGGCTGGTGGCCACCTCCACGATTTACAGCGGCTGTCACTATGTTGCCATTTGGGGTTCAAGGGCATGGAGGTCCAGGCAGTCATGAGTACTTCTCAGCTGGTGCTCGGGGTCAGGCTCCGGGACGATGCACGTTTCGATAACTTCCATGGCGCTCGCAACCAGGAAGCTGCATTGCGCCTTTCGTCTGTGCTGGACGAGCCCGCCGGCTTGCCTGTTGTGGTTGTGTGTGGTGATTCCGATACCGGCAAAAGCCACCTGTTGCAGGCTGCCTGCAACCGGGCGGAGGCTGAGGGAAAAACAGCTGTATGTATCAGCATTGCGGAGCTGGAGCCCTTTGGGCCAGAGGCTCTGGCCGGACTGGATGCAATGGATATAGTGGCACTGGATGATCTGGACCGGGTAGCAGGAAAGGCAGACTGGGAAGAGGCCGTTTTTCATCTTTATAATCGCTTGCATGATGGCGGTCATATGCTGATTGTCAGTCTCTCGGAAGTACCCGGAGATTTGCCATTTGCACTGCCTGACCTTATCTCCCGGTTGCACCATGGTTTTACAGTGCAGCTTGGTATTTACCGTGATGATGACCGGCTGAAAATTCTTATGGCCCGCGCCGAACAGCGCGGGCTCACGATGACTGATGATGTTGCAGGTTTTATTATGCGTCGGGCCCCCAGGCGACTGGGCGAGTTACTGGGGATTCTGGATACGCTTGATGAGAACTCGCTACAGGCGCAGCGGCGCCTTACCATTCCCTTCGTGAAAACAGTTATGCACTGGTGAGGCAGGCTTATGACAGACACTGGCACAAAAAAGCAGGTGGCAGACCGGTTGCTGGGTATCGAGATAGAGCTTCGCAGGCTGCGGTTATGGGAGCATGAGCAGCCACCTGCAGAAGCCTTCCAAAGCACACAACCGTTTTGTATTGATACGCTGGAGTTTACCCAGTGGGTTCAGTTTGTGTTTCTGGAACGGATGAAGTTCATTATAGAAAGTGCGCAGCCTTTGCCAAAGGTTGCCGGGATTGCGCCCATGGCTGAAGAGCATTTTCGCGGCCGGTCCGAGTCGGGGCAGAACCTGATTCAGGAACTTGAGGCCGTTGATCAGTTGCTGTCAGACAACTGATCACGACTGGCACACTGGTTCAGTCCAGGCGCATAGAAAGGTCCACAGCTTTCACATCCTTGGTCAGGGCGCCAATGGAAATATAATCAACACCGGTTTCGGCAATAGGAACCAGCGTATCCGTGTTGATGCCGCCCGAGGCTTCCAGTCTGGCCCGTCCGCCATTCAGCCTGACCGCTGCGTACAGGTCCGTCATGGAGAACTCATCAAGCATGATGATGTCAGCTCCGGCGCTCAGTGCCTGTTCCAGCTCCTCCAGATTTTCAGTCTCTACTTCTACCGGCTTGCCTGGTGCAATTCTGTGGGCTTCAGTAACCGCTTCCGCAATTGAACCGCATGCCGAGATGTGGTTCTCCTTTATCAGGAAGGCATCCCACAGGCCGGCCCGGTGATTGTCGCAGTCGCCGCAGGTGACTGCATATTTTTGTGCAAGCCGTAATCCCGGCAGGGTTTTTCGGGTATCCAGCAGTCGAACGCCAGTGTGAGCCACCCGGGCCGCATAGCCAGCACAGGTTGTTGCCACGCCGGACAGTGTCTGTAGCCAGTTCAGAGCGGTTCTTTCAGCCGTCAGCAGGCTTCTGGCAGTTCCCTCCATCCGGAACAATACCTGGTCAGGCTGAGCAGACTCCCCATCCGGAACCAGCCATTCCAGCGACACAGAGTCATCAACCTGACGGAACACTTCCTCCACCCATTCGCGTCCTGCAATCCTCGCATGTTCCCGGGTAATGACGTGTCCGGTGGCGTGTTTGCCAGCCGGTATGAGCCGGGCGGTTATATCGCCATCACCGATATCCTCGCGCAGGCTTGCTGCGACCATTTCGATGCGTGACTGGCGTAGGCGTTCGGTAAAAGTCATGGGCATGTATCCGCTTGGTCAGGGGCTGATAAGTTGTAAAGTGTTTCAGGGTGGCAATTCTATAGGCCGGGGCCTGTTTCGCCAAACTCTGACAAAAGGATGCCGTGACCTGAGTCAGGCAGACACAAACGCTGACAATTTCTGACACAAGGTGACGCATGTAGCCCGTATGCTGTGTAGTGCAGAGGAGTGTCGACAGCAAAAACAGATACGGAGCGTGCTTTGACCCGGAGTGATTCCATGAAAAAAAACAATACGGTGGTCAGCATTACCGGTCAGGGGGCGGTTTCACGATTTGATTTGCCGCCGGCCTTTGTGCGCTTGCGGGATACATCCGGACGTGCCCTGAAAAAGTTGCTGGGACGTCTTTTTGAGCGTGCTGATGACGCACTTTTTGAGTTGGCCGATCGTGCGGGAACCAATAAGGACCAGACGCTTTATTTTGACGCGATGCGCGAGCTCCGACTACAGCGTAAAACCATCGCTGCTTCTGTAATGCAATATGTAAGTCAGGCTTTTAATGAGGTTGGCAAGTTCCGTCCGCGGCAATCCGAAGGCTCACTGGACAATGTCGATCAGAACTCCCTGTCGCTCATTGCGCATGCAGACCTGGAGCAGCAGGTTGCCATTGACTCTCTGATTGCAAAACTGCGCAACCGCTATAAAGACCCTCTTCAGCGTTTGTCATTGCGGGTAAACCATTTGGTCCCCGGGGTTGAGCTGGCCGATAGTCAGGTGCCACTGAGCCCGGAGATAATCTGTGGCGGCCTTGAGAAGGCCTGTAATAATCTGGATATGGACATTCGGGCAAAGCTGGTGGTCTTGAAACTGTTTGACCGTCTGCTGGGAAACACTCTCGGAGATTTCTATCAGGAGGCAAATGACACACTGGTTGATGCAGGTGTGTTGCCGGATGCAGGTCTGACCCCGACAGCAAAAACACAGGCGCGACCGGCCAAGACAACCTCCGCTCCGGTTCTACCAGACCAGGGGGGCGTTGCCTATGCAACCTTTGCCGAGCTTAGTGCACTTCTGCAACACAGGGAAGGTCACCGGCAGGTGGCTGAACCGCCTGGAACAGGTGAGAGTAATCTGGATACGGAACAGTTGACCGCTTTGCTCAGTGAAATTCAGGCCTCATTTGGCCAGAATAAAGCGAGTGAATCAGCCTCGCTTGATCAACAGCTTCCGCGTGCTCTTGCTGCGGTCAGTCAGGGGGAGGCGCGAGTAGGTCAGATAGATAACGATGTTATCCACCTGGTGTCGATGTTGTTTGATTTTATCCTCGAGGACCGGCACCTGCATCCGGTAATGAAAGCGCTCATCGGGCGCCTGCAGATACCAGTCCTGAAGGTTGCCCTGCGTGACCGGGATTTCTTTGCCCGGGGTGGTCATCCTGCGCGCAAATTACTGAATGAGCTGGCGCTGTCAGCGATTGGCTGGAGTGAGAAGCGTCCCGGCCAGAGAGACCCGCTGCACGAGAAAATTCAGACAGTTGTAGGCCGGGTTTTGAATGACTTTACTGATAACGTGTCGCTTTTTGACGAGCTGCTTGCGGACTTCCGCCGTTTTACCGACCAGGATCGCCGTCGCCGCGAACTGATAGAGCAGCGGGTACGTGATGCCGAGGAAGGCCGGGCACGTCAGGAACGGGCAAGCACAATGGCTGAGTCTGTTATTCAGACGTTATCTGCCGGCAAGGCTGTCCCGGACTCCGTTTTAGCTGTGTTGCATGAGGTCTGGATAAAATACCTGCAGTGGGTACTGTTACGCGAAGGTGAAGACAGTGAGCGCTGGGCAGGCGCAAAAGAACTGACCGGCCATCTCATATGGAGTGTCGATCCGCAGTCGGTGGAGGGCTCTACCCGGGGCGACTTGCTCCGTGCTGCTCCCGCGATTGTGGATGATTTTCGTGCGGCCCTTCAGGAGATTTCCTGGGATCCGTTTGCTGCCGACAAAGCCGTACAGGATCTGGAAAAAGCACAGACCGAGGCGTTTACACAGCTGGCAACATCGCCGGCGTACCGACCAGATCCGAAGGTTTTAACAGAGGCCCCCGTTGCAGAAGAGCCTGAGGCTGACGAGCCTTTAGCTGACAGGCCGGAGGTGCAGATTGATGCCCGCTGGCAGGAGCAGGCAGACAGTCTTCGAGTGGGTGCGTGGGTTGAGGTACGTCGTAACGATGTCTGGCTCCGCTGCAAACTGGCTGCCATTATCAGAGTGACTGAAAAGTACATATTTGTTAATCGCAACGGTGCCAAAGTTGCCGAGTATTGTCGCGCCGGGCTTGCTTCAGCAATGGCGGAAGGCAATATTACGCTATTGGACGATGGGCTTATTTTTGACAGGGCACTGGAATCGATTATCGATCATCTCCGCAGTACCCGTAAAGACTGATTCGTGGTAACAGAGCCAGCTTTGTGCTTCAATCGGCGTCACACTGTAATGCTTTGATTACCATGGGTGTATCTTGTCTTATTTAACCTGCAAAAACACCAGATCAGTTATCCACCGCGAAGACATTGCTGCCCTTCAGGAAACCGGGCGTTTAACCACTGCCCGCTGGGTGCCATCACCCAATTATGGGCCGCGCCCCCAGGGCGTACTCATAAACCTTCTGGTGATCCACAGCATCAGTTTGCCACCGCGGCAGTTTGGTGGGCCCTACATTGAAGACTTTTTCAGCAACCGCCTGAACCCGGACGAACACCCTTATTTTGCTACCATCGCCGACTTACAGGTTTCGGCCCATGCACTTATCCGTAGGGATGGGAGCCTGGTTCAGTTTGTCAGTTTACTGGACAGGGCCTGGCATGCAGGGCGGTCATGTTTTGATGGCAGAGAAGAGTGCAATGACTTTTCGATTGGCATTGAGCTTGAGGGCGCCGATGACATTCCTTATACGCCGGAACAGTATTATGCGCTGGCCGAAGTCGCAACCGTGATTACGTCGGCGTGGCCGGAGATCACCTGTGATCGCATTACTGGCCATTGCGATATTGCTCCCGGTCGCAAAACAGATCCCGGGCCGGCCTTTGACTGGACGCACTTTCGAGCGTGCATTCAGAAGGTGCAGGCTTCCGGGAAAGAGGAGGTTTAAGTGGCTCTGGTGGTGTTCTTGATTGCCTGCGTGGTCCGGCGGCGCCTTGATAATCGTAATGCGGTGTTCAGTGACGACTTGTGGCAACGTTGGTTTCAGGTGTTCAGCAAAATGAAATCCGGCGGGGAACTGCCTGCCCTGACGGGAGTATTACTGGTTCTCGTACCGGCTTTGTTGTCGGCTCTGGCCATCTATACTCTGAAAACTTTTCAGTGGCAGGTTATTGCGTATGTTCTGGAGACGTTTGTTCTTGTTTTGTTAATGGGGGTTCCCGGCTGGCGGCATTCGCTGGAATCTTATGCGCAAGCCTGGCAAAGGGGAGATATGCAGGCGGCCTGGCATCATATAAGGGAATGCTTACCGGCCAGGGAGCGTGACACTGCCTCAACGCCAGAGTTAATGCACCTGGCTTTGTCCAAAGCGATGTTGCTGACAGTGTTCAGGCGTTACTTTCTTGTGGCGTTCGGGTATGTGGTTGGCGGTGTCGGCCTGGCCGTTTTTGTCCGCGGCCTGGTTGCTCTTACAGAGCAATGGCCCAACCTGGATGTAAGAGCGAAGTACGCGACCCTCGCTGAATGGGTAAGCTGGATACCTGTCAGAGTGCTCTCCATAACCTTCGGAATTGCCGGTGATTTGTCCGGGTGGCTCAGAGAAGTCAGACCGACGATTATGAGTCCGGGAAAAACAACCGAAGACATTCTGATCGAGTCTGCGAATGCAGCGTTATCGGGCTATGCACTTGATCCGGGAAAGTTTTCAGCGGTTCACCCGGATGAGTGGACCCGCTTTGGCGGGCGCAGCCTGCGTGCCGTAAGGGACCTTCTGAGTCGGAGTATGCTGGTCTGGATCTGCGGGTTGGCGCTACTGGTTATTGCCGGCATTGTCTGAAGGGCTGTTTAAATCGGGGTTATAACCCCGATTTGTCCTGTTCCCACAAAATCTCTTCCGCATCTTCCCTGCGGGCGAAGACACGGGATGCAACAAATAAAAGGTCAGACAAGCGGTTCAGGTACTGGCGAGCCAGCGGGTTAATGGAGTCCTCATGGCTGAGCGCAACCACAATGCGCTCGGCGCGCCGGCAAACGGCACGGGCAAGGTGGCACTGGGCTGCAGCAGGGCTGCCACCGGGCAGGATGAAGTTCTTCAGGGGCGGCAAGGACTCGTTCATACCGTCAAGCAGGTTCTCCAGCCAGCTTATGTGTTTTTCGCTGATCGCTTTACTGCCTGGAATTGCAAACTCACCGCCCAGATCAAACAGGTGGTGCTGAATGCGACGCAAGGTGTCCAGCATCTCATCGTTGCTGTCGAGGGTCTCAATCAGTAAGCCAATATGACAGTTCAGCTCATCTGCTGTGCCCATTGCCTCAACACGCTGAGCATTTTTGGCAATTCGATTGCCATCGGCCAGACCGGTCGTGCCATCATCACCGGTGCGGGTATAGATCTTTGAAAGGCGATTGCCCATGAGAGTGCTCCTGATTGTTGAAACTAAAACGTTACAGACCTTGTACTCGTTCGGTCAGCATTTGGTTTACCGGCGTGGCAATACCATGGCGCTTCCCGCATTGAACAAGATAGCCATTGATGAAACCGATCTCGGTTTTACGCCCAGTCATTACATCTGCACGCATGGAAGACGTATTGCTGGCGGTGTTCCTTGCGACGGCTTCAATTCGCTCCCGAAGAGCCTCTGACGCGACAGCCTCTGAGGTTTCAGCTTCCAACAAGGCAGATATCTCCGAGCACAGCCCATCGATATTCTGCTGGTAAAGAGCTGAGGCCAGAATGTCACCGTTAGGGCAGTCGAGAAGAGCCGTAAACGGATTGATCCCCGCGTTCACCACCAGCTTCTGCCAAAGCCGCTCCAAAATGTTGTCTACAGAATGAACCCGCAACCCGGTCTCCGCCAGCTGCTTCACGACACTTGCTGTATGGTCAGCAGCAGAAGCGGTGAGTGCACCTACCCAGGTATCGCCGGCCCCGGCATGAACCAATACATCCGGGGAGGGACGGTTAGCGCCTTCGGTAGTGCTGGCTGCCAGAACAGGTCGTCCAGCCCAACGTTTTGCAACTACCTGCTGACTGCCCAGACCGTTCTGAAACAAAACAACAGGCGTGCTGTTCGGAATATGAGGTAACCAGGCTTCCAAAGCCGCGAGCGTGTCTCCGGCTTTCGTTGTTACGAGCAGAAGCGCTACATTCTCAGCTGATTGAAGCCAAGGCAGGGTTACGTGAGTGCGGGCATCACCAGAGACCGGCGAAGCCGTCAGGAGCCCCCTCCCGAAACCTTGTGGAGCCATGGGTGGAGTGCGAAGCACTTCACGGGCAAGCCATGGACGGCTTGCCCTGGACCTTTGGCGCGACGCAGGAGCATTAGCGCCAAAGGGCGGAACAGAGCGTACAAGGACGTATTCACAGCGTGTTTCGGGAGGGACATCCTGACGGCTGACGCTTCTCCCAAGTCGGGAAACGTTCTCACGCCGAGGCAAGAAACCACAATGCCCGGAAGGCAAAAGGGCGGCCCAAAGCCGCCCCAACGAACCCGCCCCAAGAATGGCGATTAACTCGCCACTCCCGGACTGGTTACCCGCAGACACCATAACTACATGGCCTCAATATCTGCGCGCTGCTGCTTAAGACGGGCCAGATTGCTCTGAGCTTCCTTAAGTTTCTCGCGCTCTTTGGCGACCACTTCTGCCGGTGCTTTGGCGGTAAATTTTTCATTGCCCAGCTTGCCCTCAAAGCGCCCGATTTCCTTGTGCAGACGCTCCAGCTCCTTATCGAGCCGGCTCAGTTCCGCCGCCTTATCGATGAGCCCGGCCATGGGGACCAGCACTTCCATATCGCCCACCAGCTGGGTTGCGCTCATGGGAGCATTATCCCCTTCGAACCATTCCAGGCTTTCCAGCTTGGCCAGAGACATCAGAAACTGACGGTTCTCATTCATCCGGCGCTGGCCTTCAGCACTGTTGCCACGGAAAAGCACCGGAATTTTCTTGGCCGGGGAAATGTTCATTTCACCGCGGATGTTCCGCACGGCAACAATAACACCCTTGAGCCACTCAATGTCTTCCGTCGCCTTCGGGTCGTGCTTGGCCGGGTCCAGCTGCGGGAATGGCTGCAGCATAATGCTATCACCGGTTTCGCCGGCCAGCGGCGCAACACGCTGCCAGATTTCTTCGGTAATAAACGGCATGAACGGGTGCGCCAGACGCAGAACGGTTTCCAGTACACGAACCAGGGTGCGACGGGTGCCGCGCTTGGCTTCAGCGCTTGCGTTGTCGTCACTCAGGGACGGTTTGGACAGTTCCAGGTACCAGTCGCAATATTCATCCCAGACAAACTCATACAAGGCGTGGGAAGCCAGGTCAAAGCGGTACTGCTCCAGATGACGCGTGACATCTTCCTCGCATTGTTGCAAGGCGCTGATAATCCAGCGGTCGGCCAGTGAAAGTTCCACCGGCTCATCGTGAACACCACAATCTTCGCCCTGGGTGTTCATCAGCACATAACGGGCAGCGTTCCAGAGCTTGTTGCAGAAATTACGGTAACCTTCCAGGCGCTTCATGTCCCAGTTGATATCACGGCCTGTGGTAGCCATGGCCGCCAGGGTGAAGCGCAGAGCATCTGTGCCATGGGCAGAGATACCTTCCGGGAATTCTTTCTCGGTGCGCCTGGCAATTTTCTGAGCCAGTTTGGGCTGCATCAGGTTGCCGGTGCGCTTCTCCAGTAAAGGGGCAAGATCGATACCGTCAATCATATCCAGCGGGTCAATGACGTTGCCCTTGGACTTGGACATTTTATCGCCATGCTCATCGCGGATCAGGCCGGTGACGTACACCGTCTTGAACGGAACCTGGGGCGTGCCGTCTTCATTCTTCATGAAGTGCATGGTCATCATGATCATCCGGGCCACCCAGAAGAAAATGATGTCAAAACCGGTCACCAGCACATCGGTCGGGTGGAAGGTTTTCAGGCGCTCAGTGATTTCCGGCCAGCCCAGAGTGCCGAATGTCCACAGGGCGGAGCTGAACCAGGTGTCGAGAACGTCTGCATCCTGCTCCAGTTTTACCTCGGCGGCGAGGTTGTGCTTCTCGCGCACTTCCTCTTCGTTGCGGCCTACGTAAATATTACCTTCCGCATCGTACCAGGCGGGAATGCGGTGGCCCCACCAGAGCTGACGGGAAATACACCAGTCCTGAATGTCCCGCATCCAGGAGAAGTACATGTTCTCGTATTGCTTGGGCACAAACTGGATACGGCCGTCTTCTACCGCTTTGATCGCCGGTTTAGCCAGTGTTTTTGCATCAGCAAACCACTGGTCCGTCAGCATAGGCTCAATGATCAGGCCGGAGCGGTCGCCACGAGGTACGCTCAGTACGTGGTCCTCTACTTGCTGAACCAGGCCTGCGGTTTCCATGTCAGCAACAATCTGTTTGCGAGCCTCTTCGCGGGTGAGGCCGGCGTACGCGGCGGGCAGGCTGGCGTCGAGTTCGGTGTTTTCGGTGCCGTCGCTGTTGAACACTTCGGCCTGCTCGCGGATATTGGCGTCCTGGGTCAGGATATTCATCATCGGCAGATTGTTGCGCTTGCCTACGGCGTAGTCATTAAAGTCGTGAGCCGGAGTAATCTTCACGCAGCCCGACCCTTTCTCCGGGTCGGCATGGTTATCAGCAATCACCGGGATACGTCGGTTCACCAATGGCAGCATCACATACTTACCAATCAGATGCTGGTAACGTTCGTCATCCGGATGCACGGCAACGGCGGTGTCACCCAGCATGGTTTCCGGGCGGGTGGTGGCTACCACGAGATAGTCTTTGCCATCCTGCGTGGTTTCGCCGTCAGCCAGCGGGTAGCGCAGGTGCCAGAAAAACCCTTTCTCTTCCTTGTTTTCCACTTCCAGGTCGGAAATGGCGGTGTGCAGTTTCGGATCCCAGTTCACCAGACGCTTGCCACGGTAGACCAGACCGTCTTCGTACAGGCGCACGAAAACTTCCTGAACAGCCTTGTAGAAGCCATCGTCCATGGTGAAGCGTTCGTTGTGCCAGTCTACCGAGTTGCCTAGCCGACGCATCTGACCTGTAATAGTACCGCCGGATTCTTCTTTCCATTCCCAGATGCGCTTGATGAATTCTTCGCGCCCCAGGTCATGGCGTGACTTGTCTTCTTCAGCTGCGAGCTTGCGCTCAACCACCATCTGGGTAGCAATGCCCGCGTGGTCACTTCCGACCTGCCACAGGGTATTACGGCCCTGCATGCGTTTATAGCGGGTGAGTATATCCATGATTGTGTGCTGAAAGGCATGGCCCATATGCAGGCTGCCGGTCACATTGGGTGGTGGTATCGCAATACTGTAGGACTGGCCTTCACCGCTGGGGCGGAAGTAACCTTTGGATTCCCAGTTTTCGTACCACTGGCGCTCGATATTTTCTGGCTGGTAGGTTTTTTCCATGGGGTTGCTGGCGACCGTTTGATTGATTCTGAAGGGGAATTTAAAACGCCCGATTATACATGGTCAGTGGGATTGCGGCGAACCCACGTACTGGATTAGCGTTTTCGCTGATCGTATACCCTGGCTTCTATGCCCAGAGCTCTCAGTTGTCGGTAATGGGAGCGGGCCTGGTTAAGGGCGGCAGGGTCATTGTGAGCAATCAGGGCAAGGCGTCGAAACCTGTTCGCATGCTCCGGGAGGTTCTCTGAGAGAATGATAACCGTGTCCCAGTCCTCCATGGCCGGTGGGCATAGCAAAACACCCACAGGATCGGTGCAGGGAGTGTCCGGCGCAGTCACAATGCTGTGGGGGATGAATGCATCTGGAGTCAGGTTCCAGAGTAGCTCATCCACTTCCTCCGCCTGCTGCGCAGTATCGCAGACAATGCAGGCCCGGTCGCCTTGCTGCCAGGCCTTGTTGGCAAGCCTGCTGGCATGCAGATGACGGGCGGACGGAGTGTTCTGCAGGAGGATATGAAACCAGTAGCGCTGGTTTTTATCCTCTTGCAGGCTGTTCTGTCCGGTGCCACCGGCAGCAGGGCTGCCAGTGGCCGGAGCCGGATTATTTTCCGGCATGGGACATCAGGTAATTAACCAACAGAGGAACCGGGCGACCGGAAGAGCCTTTTGCTTTACCGGTATGCCAGGCGGTACCTGCAATGTCCAGGTGTGCCCAGCGGTAGTCCTTGGTGAAACGTGACAGGAAGCACCCGGCCGTAATCGTGCCGGCGGTGCGACCGCCGATGTTCGCCATATCGGCAAAGTTGCTGTCGAGCAGGCTCTGGTACTCATCCCAGAGAGGCAGGCGCCAGGCCTTGTCGCTGGCGCGCTCACCTGCTGCCAGCAGCGCATTCGCCAGTTCGTCATTGTTCGCCATCAGGCCTGTTGTTTCGTGGCCAAGGGCAATGAGACAGGCACCGGTCAGGGTGGCCAGGTCAATCACGGCTTCCGGATCAAATTTCTTTGCATAAGTGAGGGCGTCGCACAGTACCAGGCGGCCTTCGGCGTCTGTGTTGAGAATTTCCACAGTCTGGCCGGACATGGTGGTAACAATGTCGCCGGGGCGTGTCGCGCTGCCATCCGGCATGTTTTCCGCTGCGGCAATCACTGCAACGACATTGATCTCAGGCCGGGTTTCTGCCAACACCTGCATGGTGCCAAAAACCGCTGCGGCCCCGCCCATGTCGTACTTCATTTCATCCATGCCCGCGCCGGGTTTGAGGCTGATGCCACCTGTGTCGAAAGTGATACCTTTGCCAACCAGCACCTGGGGTTTGTCGTCCGGGTTGCCACCGCGGTACTCCATCACAATCAGCCGTGGCGGTTGCGCACTGCCTTTACCAACAGCCAGCAGGGAATTCATGCCCAGGGCCTGCATCTGTTTTTCGTCCAGAATTTCAGTCTTGATGCTTTCGTGGTCGGCGGCCAGTCTGGTCGCCTGTTCTGCGAGCCAGACAGGGTGGCAAACGTTGGGTGGTGTATTACCCAGGTCACGGGTGTAGTTCATACCACGACCGGTGGCAAGCCCCAGGTTAAATGCATCTTCAAGAGCAGTCTCTGTGTTGGAGGCTGCAACCTGAACTTCACCAAGTTTGCGTTCTTCAGGCTGTTCGCTTTTGTAGGCACTGAATGTGTAAAGCTGCTCTTCCAACGTGCGGCCAATCAGGTTGAGTTTTGCCGTTTCTGAGCTCACGCTTTCGTCACCGGACACAGTTGTGTCAGTGACTGCAATCAGCGCACTTTTGGAGGGTCCGCTTTTAAGGTTGGCGGTCATGGCAGTCAGCGCTTTTCTGAAGCTGGCTGCATCCCGGTCTGCGTCCTTGCCGGTGCCAATCACCAGCAGCCGGCTCCAGGGTTGGTCATTCAGAGGAACAACGCGGGTCTCTTCATTTTTTCCGCTGAGATCACCGGCGTCCCGGAGTTTGCTGATCAGCCCGCCCAGCGCGCCATCGGCTTCTGTGGTCGCAGCGGGCCAGTCGCCTTCTTCTGGCAGTGCAAGAACGAGACAATCGGCGCTGATGTCGGCTAGAGGTTGACTGTTGAGGCTGAAGTTCATGAAAACTCCTGTTGTCTGTTACTGAAAGCCGCTTTTGTTCGCGGCGGGCTTGATGTAATGCAGTTTATTCAGATATTGGGGCCTGGAGCACGATTATCAAGCAGGAGCGGCGGCTTGCATTGTATAATCTGTCCTGGTCTTAACGTCTGCGCACTGTCATTCGCCCCCAAGGTTACATAGAATACGCGCAGTTTACCTATTTCCTCCAAGTTCCGCTTACACGGACAGAGAAACCGTTTTGAGCATTATTTTCCGCTACCTTATACGTCAGGTTATGGTCAGCATGATTGCCGTTTCAGGCATTCTCTTGCTGGTGTTCATGAGCGGGCGTTTTATCAAGTACCTGGCCAGTGCCGCAGAAGGCAAATACGCACCCGGCGTGCTGTTTGAAATTATGGCCTACCGGTTTCCGGGGTTCCTGGAACTCATTCTTCCGTTAGGATTGTTTATCGGCATTTTGCTCGCCTATGGCCGGATGTACCTGGAGAGCGAAATGACGGTGTTGTACGCCTGTGGCGTCAGCGATCGTCAACTACTGGCGAAAACCCTGGTGGGCAGTCTGCTGGTTATGCTGGTGGTGGGAAGTATGAGTCTGGTGGTATCCCCCTGGGGAATGCAGAAAGTTGAAAAGATTTTTGCGGAACAGGCACAGGCAACAGAATTTGATCTGCTGGCGCCCGGGCGTTTTCAGGAGCTCTCCTCCGGGGGGCGTGTTACCTATACCGAAGCCCTCAGTGACGACAAACGCCGGCTTGAAGGCGTATTTATTGCTGAGTATGGACCAGGTGGAAACGGTGTGAGTGTCATTACGGCCGACTCGGGATCCCAGTTGATTGATGAGGAGACAGGCAGCCGTTTCCTTATCCTGGAAGACGGAGCGCGCTTCGATGGCGTGCCCGGACAGCTGGATTACCAGATTACCGGTTTTGAGGCCTATGGGCTGAAGATACGCAGTGGCAGTAATGGTGAGTTTGACCTGGATGAAGGGGTGACCACTGCCCAGCTTATGCGCTCAGACAATCCCCGGGACAGGGCGTTACTGCATTGGCGCTTTTCGTTACCACTGATTGTTCCCATCGTGGCTCTGCTGGCGGTCCGGCTGAGCCGGGTAAACCCCCGGCAAGGGCGGTTTTTCCATCTCTTGCCGGCCATGCTGGTTTATGTTGCCTATCTCGGGTTACTCATAGCGGCCCGTGATGCCATGGCAGAAGGTAAGGTTCCGGAGTGGCTGGGTATGCTCTGGGTGCATGCTATTTTCCTGGCTCTGGGGCTGTGGCTGCACTTTGGTCCGCCCTGGCTCAATAAAAGGAAGGCGCAGAAAGAAGGGGCCGCGAATGCGTAAAATTGATCACTATGTGGTGCGCAATGTCGGCGGTGCCATGCTTCTGGTCATGGTGGTTGTACTGTCTCTGGACCTGGTGTTTGCGTTTGTTGCAGAGCTGGATGACACCCGTAATAACTATCAGATACTGGATGCGCTCTGGTACATAGCCCTGACACTGCCGCGGCGTGTATACGATTATTTACCGCTTGGCGCCTTCATGGGGTGTCTGGTGGGGCTGGGAGCGATGGCCAGCTCCTCAGAGCTTACCGTTATCCGTGCGGCCGGGGTTTCGATCAAGCGTATTGTGTGGTCGGCCATGAAGCCGGCGCTGGTCATTGTGCTGACAGGGGTTCTTGTGGGGGAATACCTTGCGCCTCCGGCTGAAAGAGCCGCCCAGAGCTATAAGGCTGTTGCGCTGGGGGCAGGGCAAAACGTGGCTGCTGCTCATGGCGTGTGGCATCGCGAAGGCAATGTGTTTATGCACCTGAACGCCGTACAGGCAAACGGGGTGTTGCACGGAGTTTCACTGTTTTATTTCAACGACCAGCGGCAGCTCACCAAAGCAGGTTTTTCTGAGCGGGCTGTCTACCAGGGAGATCACTGGTTATTGAAAAATACCACGACAACCCACCTGGAAGGCGATTCCACACGTCGCGAAGAGCAGCAGAGCCAGCGCTGGGATACCGGCCTGTCCCCGGATGTGTTGAGTGTGCTGATCGTCAAGCCGGAAAACCTGTCGATGTCAGGTCTGTTTACCTATGCCAGGTATCTTGGGGAGCAAGAGCTCAACGGCGCTCCATACTGGCTGGCGTTCTGGAAGAAAACGCTGATGCCACTGGGTACCGGCGTGATGGTGCTGGTAGCGATCTCGTTTATATTTGGCCCGCTGCGTTCGGTCACCATGGGCTTCCGGGTTTTTACCGGCCTGCTTGTGGGGCTGCTTTTCAAGTACATGCAGGATCTGCTGGGGCCCATGAGCCTGGTATACGGGTTTAGCCCGTTGCTTGCGGTTATCGCGCCCATCGCCGTCAACGCGCTGGTGGGGGCTGTGCTGATGCGCCGGGCGGCGTAACAGCACAGCAGTAAATCCGCTCAGTTCGTTTTAGCTTTCCGGGGAAGGCTTACGACAACACTGTCTGACAGTCTGTCGGTCACCGACAAGCCGTTGATCGGGTAGAACAGTGCTATGATAGCGGGCACCGTCAAGAGCAGGGTTACTGAGCCAAGGTAGTAGTCGGCCAGCAAGGCGAGAAAAAATACGGCAGCAGCGGTTACATACCGGCGAAGCGCCTGGCTCCAGCTCACCGATGTGCCATCCAGGTTTTCAATCCGAATCCGCCATACCTGCATGCCCAGTGTTTGTCCTATGCGTGTCCAGAAGTACGCAAAGAACAGATACATCACCAGAAACAGGACAAAGGTCAGCCCGGGATCACCAGACAGCTGACCCGCTTCCGCCTTTTGCTCGAGGCGATCCCAGCCGGTTATCCAGCCGGTTATCATGGTATACACCCAGGTGGTAACCAGAAGTACGGCAATACTGATCAGGCCATCGTAAATAATAGCCAGTGACCGTTTGAGGAATGTCGCCGGAGGAAGCAGGGCGTCAGCGGCATGGAAGCGGCGGGGCATGGGGTCTCCTGTGGTGTTTCACGTTTTTCATGTACTCAGCGTGTGCTAGAGTAGCGGATTTGCACACGCATGTAAGTATTCGTATTCAATCGCGGGTCCGGCCGTTTCACGGCAGGGCTTCTGGAAAGGTATCAAAGGGCTATGAAAACCGCAGAGTTGCGACAGGCATTCCTCGATTATTTCAAACAGCAAGGCCACTCCATTGTTTCAAGCAGTTCGCTGGTGCCGGCAGACGATCCGACGTTGCTGTTTACCAACGCGGGAATGAACCAGTTCAAAGATGTGTTCCTCGGTCGTGAGGAGCGGGACTACAGTCGTGCCACCACCTCCCAGAAGTGTGTGCGGGCGGGCGGTAAGCACAATGACCTGGAAAACGTGGGCTATACAGCCCGCCACCATACGTTCTTTGAAATGCTGGGCAACTTCAGCTTCGGGGATTACTTCAAGCGTGAAGCCATCAACTATGCGTGGACATTCCTGACGGCTGAACAGTGGTTGAATCTGCCTGAGGAAAAGCTCTGGGTAACCGTATACGCCGATGATAACGAAGCTTACGAGATCTGGAATAAAGAAGTCGGCGTGCCCGCCGAGCGTATTGTACGTATAGGCGATAATGGTGGCGCGCCTTATGCCTCTGACAACTTCTGGCAAATGGGTGACACAGGGCCCTGCGGCCCCTGCACCGAGATTTTCTATGACCATGGCCCTGACGTGGCCGGTGGGCCTCCCGGAAGCCCGGACGAAGACGGCGATCGCTACATTGAGATCTGGAACGTGGTCTTCATGCAGTACAACCGCACGGCTGACGGTGAGATGCTTGATCTGCCCAAGCCCTCTGTAGACACAGGAATGGGACTGGAGCGAATCACCGCCGTTTTGCAGGGTGTGCACAGCAACTACGAAATTGACCTTTTCCAGGATCTTCTGAATGCAGCCTCGGCGGTACTGGGTGGCGCAGCCACTACAGAAGCCAGCCTGCGCGTGGTGGCTGACCATATCCGGGCCTGTGCCTTCCTTATATCTGATGGTGTCATGCCTTCCAATGAAGGGCGGGGTTTTGTGCTTCGACGCATTATCCGCCGTGCCGTTCGCCATGGTAACAAGCTGGGAGCCGAGGGCCCGTTCTTCCACAAGCTCACCGGTGCTCTGGTCGAGCTGATGGGGGACGCTTTCCCGCAATTGGTGAGCAGCAGGAAACAGATTGAGAAAGTGCTGCTGCAAGAAGAAGAGCAGTTTGTAAAAACCCTAGATAAGGGACTGCGCCTTCTGGAACAGGACATTGCCGGGCTGCAGGGTGAGATCATTCCCGGTGAAACCATCTTTACACTTTATGACACCTACGGTTTCCCTGTAGACCTCACGAACGACATAGCCCGTGAGCGTGGTCTGACACTGGACTATGAAGGCTATGAAAAAGCTATGGAAAGCCAGCGTGAGCGTGCGCGGGCGGCCAGCAAGTTTGGCGTGGACTATAATGCCGCCGGGCTTGAGATTGAAGGCAAAACCGAATTCACCGGGTACGAACAGATTGATGGCCATGAGCGCATCCGTACGGTCATTGTGAACGGGGAGCAGAAAGCAGCCGAGGCCGGTGACGAAGCGATTGTGGTGCTGGAGCGTACGCCTTTTTATGCCGAGTCGGGTGGCCAGGTGGGTGATACAGGGCTGCTGACCTGGAGCGGCGGCCGCTTCAAGGTAACGGATACCCGTAAAGACGGCGATCATCACCTGCACATAGGTACACTGATTGAAGGTGAGTTGCTTCCGGGCCTTGAGGTTGATGCCCGTATCGATCACGGGCGTCGCGAAAAAACCCGGCGTAACCACTCGGCCACACACTTGTTGCATGCAGCCTTGCGTAAGGTTCTGGGGGAACACGTAACCCAGAAGGGGTCACTGGTTGACCCTGACAAACTGCGTTTTGATTTTGCGCACTTTGAAGCTCTGACCCCGGAGCAGCTGCATGAGATCGAGCGTGAGGTAAACGAACAGATACTGGCAAATACGGCAGTGCAGACCGAAATTACCGACATGGAGCAGGCACAGGAAAAAGGTGCTGTGGCCCTGTTCGGTGAGAAGTATGGGGATGTTGTCCGGGTCCTGAGTATGGGGACAGACCGCTACTCAGTTGAGTTATGCGGGGGCACCCACGTTGATCGCACCGGCGATATCGGATTGCTCCGTATTACCTCTGAAAGCGGTACATCTTCGGGTGTGCGTCGTGTTGAGGCAGTGACTGGTCTGGGCGCACTTGAGTGGATAGACAGTACCGAGCGAACGCTGCATGAAGTGGCGCGCTTGGTAAAAGGCAGTCGCGATACTGTTGTCGACAAGGTACGGCAAACGGTTGAGCGTAACCGGTCTCTGGAAAAAGATATTGAAGCCCTGAAGGCAAAGCTTGCCAGTTCTGCCGGTAGTGACCTGGCTGACTCTGCGGTCGACGTGGCGGGCCTTAAAGTGGTGGCTTCCGAGCTTGAAGGGGCAGACCGGAAAGCCCTGATGGAGACAACGGATCAGCTGAAAAACAAGCTGGGTGAAGGTGTGGTTGTTCTGGCCAGCGTTGCCGGCGGCAAAGTAACCCTGGTCGCAGGTGTTACGAAATCTGCCACCAATCGGGTGAAGGCGGGTGACTTGATGAAGCACCTGGCGGGACTGGTTGATGGCAAAGGGGGCGGTCGGCCCGATATGGCACAGGGCGGAGGCAACGACCCTTCCAGGCTGGCCGATGCACTGGCGGGTGTTCCGGACTGGGTTGAAAAAAACAGTGCATGAACCTCTGCCGTTACAGGGTGTCGTGAGGGTATAATTGCCAGCGCTTAGAGATAAATGGACAGGGCCTGCCGCCCTGTCAGGTCTTTGATACAGATACTGGAAAAACAATGGCTCTGCTAGTTCAGAAATACGGTGGCACCTCGGTGGGTACCACTGAGTGCATAGAAGCGGTGGCTGAAAAAGTGTGCAGCTTCCGTAACAAGGGTCATGATGTTGTCGTGGTGGTTTCTGCCATGAGTGGCGAAACCAACCGGCTGATCAGCCTGGCGAACAGTATTACCGAAGAGCCAGTCCCCCGGGAAATGGATGTTCTAGTTTCAACCGGTGAGCAGGTAACTATTGCTCTTCTTGCTATGGCCCTGCAGAAGAGGGGCTGTGACGCTCGCTCCTATACAGGGGGGCAGGTCTCCATACTGACGGACAGTATGCATACAAAAGCGCGCATTCGGAAGATTGATGAACAAAGCATGCGCAACGATCTTGATGCAGGTCGGGTGATCGTGGTTGCCGGATTTCAGGGCGTTGATGAAAACGGTAATATTACCACCCTTGGCCGGGGTGGCTCTGATACCACAGCAGTCGCACTGGCAGCAGCCCTGAAAGCAGATGAATGCCAGATTTATACCGACGTAGACGGTGTTTATACAACGGACCCCAGAGTAGTGGACAGCGCCCGCCGTCTTGACCGGATCACATTTGAAGAAATGATGGAGATGGCGAGTCTGGGCTCCAAGGTGCTTCAGATTCGTGCCGTGGAATTTGCGGGTAAATACAACGTTCCTTTAAGGGTGCTTTCCAGTTTCCAGGAAGGTGAGGGCACCCTGATTACACTTGAGGAAAATATCGCCATGGAACAACCGGTTGTATCCGGCATCGCGTTTAACCGTGATGAAGCCAAAGTGACGATCTCGGGTGTCCCTGACACTCCGGGTAGTGCGCTGCGGATTCTGAAGCCGGTAAGTGATGCCAACATAGACGTGGACATGATCGTCCAGAACGTGGGTGAGGACAACAGAACAGCGTTCACTTTTACCGTTCATCGTAACGACTTCAATCGCGCCAAGGATGTTCTGCAGCGGGTATCTGATGAGCTGGGCGCCCGTGAGGTCAGCGGAGATACCAAAATTGCCAAGGTCAGCATTGTAGGGGTTGGTATGCGTTCCCATGTGGGGGTGGCAACCACTATGTTTGAGGCCTTGTCAGCGGAAGGTATTAATATTCAGATGATCTCTACCTCGGAAATAAAAATTTCCGTAGTGATCAATGAAAAATATCTTGAGCTCGCAGTGCGGGCACTTCACAGTGCTTTTGAGCTTGAGAAGCCTGCAGTTGAAGAAACCATGTAATCTTGTAGAACCAAATTTAAAATTACTTGTCGGAACAGGTAGCTCAGGATAGGGAGTAAAGGATATGTTGATTTTGACGCGTCGGGTTGGTGAAACTCTGATGGTTGGTGATGATATTACTGTTACGGTGCTGGGTGTAAAAGGAAACCAGGTGCGTATTGGTGTGAACGCACCAAAAGAAGTCGCGGTGCATCGGGAAGAAATTTATCAGCGTATTCAGTCTGAGAAAGGCGAAGACGAATCAGAGCCTGGCAACAGCTGAGAGGCAAAGAAAAGGGGTGATTCAGGCGTAGCCTGAGCGGTTTTTTTGTTTTTCAGGCAAAACAAGGGTTAAAAAGTTGCTGTCAACCCTATGAAAACAGAAAAATTATGGTAGTATACGCCCCGTTCTGAAGGAGAGGTGGGTGAGTGGCTGAAACCAGTTCCCTGCTAAGGAACCGTACGCGTTAGCGTACCGAGGGTTCGAATCCCTCCCTCTCCGCCATTTCCTTTTTGGTAGAAGGAAGCGGAACAGACTGAGTGTTCTCAGTCAGAAAAAAGTGATCAATGCGCGGCTGTAGCTCAGCTGGATAGAGTACTCGGCTACGAACCGAGCGGTCGGAGGTTCGAATCCTCCCAGCCGCGCCACTTTTAATTACCCTTCTCGATCAGACTCAGTCCGATAGCGAGAAACAAGTTTCAGGCGGCTGTAGCTCAGCTGGATAGAGTACTCGGCTACGAACCGAGCGGTCGGAGGTTCGAATCCTCCCAGCCGCGCCAAATTAAAGTCAGAACGCCTCAGTTTGTATATCTCGCAACCTGAGGCGTTTTGCTATCTACAGCTGGGAGAATTTGAACCGAAAGAGGTTCGACCGAAACCTGCATCGCAGGTTGAGGAACGCGGGAGCGCAGCGACGGCGGCCCGTGAGGGAAGGGCCGAAGGCCCGCCTAATCCTCCCAGCCGCGCCAAATTGAAGTCAGAACGCCCCAGTTTGTGCATCTCACATTCTGGGGCGTTTTGCTTTGTATAGCCTCCATATACCCGGGTAAAGCTCCGCTCTTGTAACTCCCCCATCTTCAATTGACCTCCATCAAGTTTGGCAAGTGCCTCCTTGGTAGACTTCAGTTAGTTGCTTCACTAACTAACTCCAGTGCCATTGGATGGAGAAACCATGGACAAAATCCGTCGCGCTCTGCTTGGGCAAATTGCCAAACTGACTGCCGGTGCCGCATTGGTTCCGTTGAGCAGTGTTGCCTCAGCAGGCATAAATGATCAGCCGCCGCGCAGAGAAGGTGATCCCGACAAACGCTATGCGATGCTGATCGACCTGAGAGCCTGTATTGGCTGCCAGGCCTGCACTGTCTCCTGTCATATTGAAAATGAGGCGCCCCTGGGCAACTTCCGCACAATTGTCTCGCAGTACGAAGTTGAGCATGAGGAAACCGGCGATGTCGCAACCTTCATGCTGCCACGACTGTGCAACCACTGTGAGAACCCGCCTTGTGTGCCTGTGTGCCCGGTACAGGCAACGTTCCAGCGTCAGGATGGCATTGTGGTCGTGGATAACGATGCCTGTGTCGGCTGCGCCTATTGTGTGCAGGCGTGCCCTTACGACGCCCGGTTTATCAACGAACATACCCAGACCGCCGATAAGTGCACATTCTGTGCTCACCGCCTGGATGTCGGTCTGCTTCCGGCCTGTGTGGAGTCTTGTGTGGGGGGAGCGCGTATTATTGGCGATCTTCGGGATCCGGAGAGCCAGATCAGTCGCATGATCAAAGAGCACTACAACGAACTGATGGTGCTCAAGCCTGAGATGGGAACCTCACCCCACGTGTTCTACCTGGGGATGGACGAACGATTTGTATCACGGCCCGATGCCAAACCCGCTATCTGGGATGTGCGCGACCAACAAGGTGAGGAGGTTGGCTATGAGTTCAGCGGTCATTGAGGTTCTGGCGCCTCGCTACGGTATTGCCTGGTACCCCTGGGCCGTACAGTACTTCTTTCTGATTGCCGTGTCTTACTCGGCACTGTTGCTCACAGTCCCGGGGCTGCTGCTTGGCAAAAAGGATTTTCAGCCGCTGGCAAGGGTTGCGTTACTGGTCACGGTAAGCTGCACACTTGTTGGCCCTGTGGCCTTGCTGGCGGACCTGCATCAACCGCTGCGCTTCTGGCACTTTTACGCCAACCTGACTCCCTGGTCCTGGATGTCTATCGGCAGTCTGTTGTTGCCTGTCTACCTTTTGCTGGTTGTTGTCTACGCCTGGCTGGCCTGGCGGCCGGCAATGCAGGAGCAGGCCCGGGGTGATGGCTGGATTGCCAGAATCTCTGGCTGGATAACGCTGGGGCAATGGCATTCGCCGCGCTGGATGCAGGTGCTTTCAGGCCTGGGTGCTTTGGCAATGTCGGTTGGCATTATGGTTTACACAGGGGCTGAAGTTGCAATTGTAAAAGCCCGGCCCCTGTGGGACACCCACTGGTTACCGGTCATGTTCGTGCTGACCGGCCTGGTGGCGGCTGCCGGCCTGGTTCTGCTGATTAACCGGCTGATGACCGGAAACAACGAAGATGTTAACCGGCAAAGCCTCAAGGTCATCTTTGTCAGCATGATCCTGTCCGCCCTGGTTGCGGCGCTCTGGGTATCCGAAGGAATTACCGGCTTTAGCCCCTCGGTTGAACAGGCGTTTGCGTCTCTGCAGAGAAACCCGGAGTGGCGCGCTGTGGCACTGTACGGCCTGCTCGTCGGGGTCGCGCTTACGTTGATCACCATTGCCATGTTGCGACGCGCCGGCTGGCTTGCCAGGTCCTGGATTGCAGGCCTGTTAGCAGTACACATCGGCTGGACGTTCCGCTGGATGGTATTGATGGAAGTGCAGACCGTCGCGAAGAATACCGCTGGCTATTATCAATACGCCATTGAAGCCGGGTCCAGTGGACTGCTGGGCATTATCGGTACCTTCGGGTTATGGCTGGCCGCGCTTTTAATTATTGACATTCTGGTGCCCTGGAAGAAGAGCTTCCAGGCAGGCGCCCACTGATTCACGTCTTCGGAGCAATAGTATGGACAAGAATCGTCGTAACTTCCTGAAGGGTGCAGCTGCCGCCGGCGGTGCTGCAACTTTTGCAGCAGGCTATTCCGGCCCGCTTGAAAAAATGGGCAAAGGCCTGGTAAACGGTACATCCGGCGTTGCCACATCTGATCGCCTGCACGGTAACAGCCTGGCGCCAGAATACTCGGTTGATCCGGTAACAGGCGAGGTGTCACTGAACCCGGACCAGCGTATTGCCTTTACGGTTTGCTATGGCTGCACCACCAAGTGTGGCGTGCGGGTACGCATTGATAACAATGAGGAAAAAGTACTGCGGGTGTCCGGTAACCCATACCACCCGCTGTCTTCAGATGAGCACCTGGATGAAAGCACTCCGGTCATGGATGCATTCCGGCGCATGAGCAGCTTTCAGGACCAGGGCCAGCTGAACCGGTCCACGGCGTGCGCCCGTGGCAACGCCGCCATGTCTCAGCTAACCAGCGACCAGCGCGTGCTTAACTGTCTGAAGCGTACCGGCCCGCGTGGTAGCAATCAGTGGGAGAGTATCCCTTTCGAGCAATTACTGGACGAAATTGTTGCGGGTGGCGACCTGTTTGGTGAGGGGGAGGTTGAAGGCCTGCGCTCCATTCGTGACATTGAGACACCCCTGGACCCGGATAACCCGGAGTATGGCCCCAAATCAAACCAGCTTCTGATGATGGAGGCAACGGATTACGGCCGGGGAGCATTGCTTAAGCGCTTTGCATTCAATGCTTTCGGAACCCGGAACTATGGGCACCATGGTGCGTACTGTGGTCTGGCGTTCCGCATGGGGTCGGGTGCGGTGATGAATGACCTGGCCAAAAACGCCCACGTAAAGCCGGATTATGCGAATGTGGAGTTTGCGCTGTTTATCGGAACTGCGCCCAGCCAGGCCGGTAACCCGTTCAAGCGCCAGGGGCGATTGCTGGCACAGGCCCGCACCACCGGTAATATGGAATACGTTCTGGTTGATCCGGCATTAACCGCCGCAGCTTCCCACTCAGCGGGCGAGCGTAACCGCTGGATCTCGATTCTTCCGGGTACGGATACCGCACTGGCCATGGCGCTGATTCGGTGGATGCTGGTGAATGAAGGCTACGCTAAAGATTATCTGCGAATTCCGGGCAACCGGGCGGCCGAAAGGGCCGGTGAGCCGGGACACTCAAACGCCACCCACTTGGTGATCGAAGACGATAATCACCCCAGGGCCGGCTACTTCCTGCGCCTGAGTGATATAGGCCAGGCTGATGCCGATACCGATAATGATCACCCTGTGGTGGTTAATGGTGTCGGTGAACTTGAGAGCTCTGAACAGGCTGAACGTGGCGAACTGTTTGTTGAACGCACTGTGGAAACGATTGACGGCCCCGTTACCGTTCGCAGTTCATTGTTTAAGCTGCGCCAGGAAGCGATGCGCCATAGCATTGAAGACTATGCAGACATTTGCGGAATTGAAGCAGATGTTATTCGCAATCTGGCCAGGCGCTTTGCCAGCTTTGGACGTAAAGCCGCGGCTGACACCCACGGGGGCATGATGTCCGGTGTGGGCTTTTATGCGTCCTACGCTATCAATATGCTCAACCTGCTGGCCGGCAGCTTTAACCAGAAGGGTGGGGTGGCCAAAGGCGGGGGCTCGTTTAACGGTGTAGGTACAGGCCCACGCTACAATCTTGCAGATTTTCCCGGCAAGGTGGGCCCCAAAGGTGTGTTTCTTTCCCGCACACGCTTTCCCTATGAAAAAACCAGTGAGTATAAGCGCCGCGTCGAGGCCGGAGAGTCACCTTATCCGGCAAAAGCACCCTGGCGCTCGGTGGCACCACCAATACTGACCGAGCATCTGCTTTCAGGCCTTGAAGGCTATCCGTACAAGATCAAGGCAATGATTGGTGTTATGGCAAACCCGATGTATGGCCAGGCCGGACTGACCTCACTGCTCGCAGAAAGGCTGAAGGACCCGAAAAACATTGGTTTGTATGTAGCAGTGGATGGCTTCATTAATGAAACCAACCGTTTTGCAGACTATATTGTGCCAGACTCGGTTATGTATGAAGTATGGGGCTTTACTGGCGCCTGGAGCGGTACTCTGACCAAAATGACAACCGCCTGCTGGCCCGTCGTTGAACCGCGACAGGCAAAAACCGCGGCCGGTGAGCCCGTCTGCATGGATAACTTCTTCATTGAGCTGGGTAAGCGTCTGGAGTTGCCTGGCTTTGGGGACAATGTAATCAAGGGTGCTGATGGCAAGATGCATGGTCTGCACCGTGCTGAGGATTTTTATCTGCGTGCAGCGGCCAACATTGCGATGTCAGGAACACCTCTGCCGGCCGCCAGTGAAGAAGATATTGCCGCAAGTGGCATTGCGCGGTTGCTGGGACGGATCAGGAGCACGGTAACGGAAGATGAGGCAGGTCCGGTGGCTCACGTGTATACACGTGGTGGCCGCTTCGAAACCATGGAAAAAGCTTACGATGGTGAGAAGCTCGGACATGCCTGGGCCCGTCCTCTGTGTGTCTATAACGAGACGGTTGGTACGGCAATCGACAGCTACAGTGGTCAGCGTCTTGTGGGTACCCCCACACACCATGCGCCGCGGTTCTGGGATGGGTCGCTTTTGCGGGAGCACTACCCGGAAAGCGAATGGCCACTACTGGCATTCTCGTTCAAGTCAAACCTGATGAACTCCTATGCCATAGGTCTTGAGCGGCTGCGTATGATCAAGCCTTATAACCCCGTGCTTTTGCACCATAACGATGCCAGGAAGTTCGGAGTCAGTCATGGTGACACCATCAGTATCGAGAGCCCGGGGGGCAAGGTGCTGGCCCTGGCTTTGGTGGGGGACAACGTGCATGAGGGGGCAATAGGGATCGAGCATGGGTATGGACACCGGGAGCTCGGAGCAGCCTCTCACATCATTGATGGTGAAGAGCGCGCGGGTAACCCTTACCTGGGAGCCGGTATCAATATCAACGATCTGGGCTTCTCCGACCCCACCCGCAACGACGGTGCCGCAACCTGGCTGGAAAACGTCAGTGGTGCATCCGTCCGGCAGGGGCTGCCGGTGCGAGTGAGTGTCGTTGAAGCGATCTAGAAGCAGCAGCCCGGATCAGGGTTCCGGGCTGCCCATAATAGCTTCCATTTCACCAGGGCGCGGCGCGCCCTGTTTCATCTGGATGGCGCCATTATCGTCCTTGTAATAGGTGCTGGGGGTTGCTGTAAGCCCCAGGCTGGACATCAGCTTGTTGTTTTCCCGGATTCTTTTTGCGTTGGCACTGACAATGCGGCGATCAACTGAAATCCCGCCCTCACCATGATTCTTCTGGTTTTCTTTAAGGGCGGCACGCGGATTGTCGGCACCGACAATGGTGGCCGCCTTCGGCAGGCTGTCCTGTTTCAGTATACCCACCATGACATGTCGTAACTGCACTTTGCCGGCATCAATCCAGGGCTCTGCAGCCTGGCGGAAGCGATGACAGAAGGGGCAGTTGGGATCGGTGAACGTGTAAACAATCACCGGCGCATCGGCATTTCCATCACGTACCCAGTCGGCTTTTTCAAGCTGGCCCCAGGCTTTTTCATTCTGTGGCCCCAGAACCAGTTCCTGTATTTTGGATTCGGTCAGGTTTTCGCCTGTGTTATTCAGCATGGTGCCCACCACAACATGCTCTTTGTCCTGAGTCAGGTAGAAAGCTACAGGGCGTCCTTGCATGGTACCTACATAGCCGGTCATGCCACCCGGCGCCTCAAAATTTTCGACAATCGTGACGCCCCGGTCGGTCAGTTGCTGAACCGCCTCAGGGTGCTGCTGGCTCTGTGCCAGTGCGGGCATGCTCAGCGTGGTTGCAGCCATGGCTATGGCCAGCAGAGAAGGTTTGAGTACAGGTTTAAATCGTTGCATATCAGGTCTCCGGGTCGGCTTCAGTCGGTCGTAAAGCTTTTGAGGTTATGGGCCAGTGAAGCGGAGGACAATTCGCCCATATGAGCATTCACCTGCTGGCCGTTGGCATCGTAGAAAAGCGTTGTTGGCAGCGCCTGGCTGCCCGTTGTCCGGCCCAGGCTGGCACCGGTGTCGGTCAGAACGTTCTGTATCGAGAGTTTTTGTTCTCCCATGAACTCATTAATGGTCTCAGGGTGTTCACCCTGGTTTACAAATACAAAGGTGATATCCGGGTGATTTTCCTGGGCCTTTTCCAGGACCGGCATTTCCCGGATACAGGGCGGACACCAGCTGGCCCAAAGGTTGACAACCGCAGGCTTGCCTTCGGCTACCTCAGCCAGTGTCACCGGAGTACCGTCGAGCAGCTTGAAACTGGCCTGGGGCATGCCCCTGGAGCTGGTCTCTGCCAGAGTGACCAACAGTGAAACCGACCCCCAGGTCAGCAGGCCGGAGGCAACAGCAATCGATAAGGGTCTGCGGATTCTGGCATGGCGCCAGAGCTTCCAGGCTGTCAGTGCCAGTGCGCCCGCAAGGCCGGCGATAATGTGAAAACCACCATCGCGGATATCGATGATGCCCCACAGGTTTTCCTGATAGTGCTCGAAGTACTGGATAACAAACCCGATACGTGCAGCCACCATGGAAGCCAGGAAAATATCAGACAGCGTCCCAGCGATCGGGACACCTTCTTTGCGTCCGCTTACAGCGCCAACAATCAGGGCAATCACAAATGCACTGATTAATAACAGCTGAGACATGGGCAGGCTCAGCGGGCCTATGTTAACCGATAACATCATTACTCCTTTATGATTGGCGGGCAGCAGCCAGGCGCTCGAGGAACTGACTGGCGGATACTTCACCGGTTGTGCGCTGGGCGCGATATTCCTGGCCGTCAGGGCCAATGATCAGAATCGTTGGCGGGCCTATGACCTGCAACTCACTCATGAGTTCCTGGTCCAGCTTATCGTTAACGGTCACATCGGCGCGCAGTAACTGCATGTCGGAGAGCGTTTCGATAACGTCCGGGTCACCAAACACTTCTTCTTCAATCACCTTGCAGGAGATGCACCAGTCTGCATAAAAATCCACCAGTGTCCACTGGCCCCTGGCTCCGGCGTTTTCGACAGCCTGATCAAGATCATTGATGGATTTGAAGCTTTCAAAGCGGGCGTAATCCGTATCAGTCATCTGCCGGGGGGCAGCAACAGAGCCCGCAAGAGATGTCAGGGGTTGCCAGAGCTGGGTGCCGCCTGCTGCAGCCCCGATCATCATCAGCGCACCCCAGAGAATAACGACGGCGCCGGCACCGTTAAGCAGTGCCTTCAGAGGCGCCTCTGAATGTCGGGATCGGGCTATTTGCCGCACGGACATGCCAAGAAGAAGTATCAATGCCCCCCACAGCGCCAGCGTCAGTGAGTCATCCAGAATACGCTCGAGGAACCAGACGGCGGTGCCCAGTAAAATGAATCCGAAAACCGCCTTCACAGCGTTCATCCAGGCACCGGGCCTGGGGAGTAAGCCGGACCCGATCGTAGCGAGCGCGATGAGAGGAGCGCCCATGCCCAGACCCAGTGCCAGTAACGCAAAACCACCCAGGCTGGCGTTGCCGCTATCTGCAATATAGATCAGCGCCCCTGCCAGCGGTGCTGTCATACAAGGACTGGCAAGCAAGGCGGAGATGAAGCCCATAACGGCGGCCCCGCCCAGGCTGCCACCTTTTTGCCTGCGATTGACCTTATCCAGGCGATCACGGACAAATGCCGGTAACTGCAGCTCATAAAGCCCGAACATCGACAGAGCAAGCAGAACAAAAATGATGGCCAGAGGCACAATGAACACGGGAGCCTGCAAAATCGCCTGCAAATTGGCTCCGGCCACGGCAGCTGCAACGCCCAGCAGGGCGTAAGTGATTGCCATGGCGACAACAAATACCAGCGAAAGTACAAATGCACGGCCTCGCCGGGCGTTACTGCCTACAATCACCGCAGAGAGGATGGGAATCATGGGCAGCACGCAAGGTGTGAACACCAGTAAAAGTCCGAGTCCGAAAAAGATCACCAGGTTCCATATCAGTCCGCTGGTCGCCAGTTGACTGGCCAGCGACTGGTCCTCGGCCATTGCATCGCCAGCCGGGGCTGGCACTGTCGTCCCTTTGTTTTCGGCACCCGAAAGGTCAGCTGCTGCCACCTCCTGTCCGGCAAAGTTTACGGTTACAGATTGCGGCGGATAACACAGCCCGGCTTCAGCGCAGCCTTGCCAGGTCAGGTTCAGGGCAGTTGCATCGCCCGGTTCAATGAGCATTTCAGCCCGGTTGAAATACACCTCGGACTCACCGAAAAACTCATCGGTAATGGTGCGGCCAGGCGGGTAACTTACCTGCTCCAGCCCGGCGTCAGCGCCTTCAATCTCCATGCGCTCGCGATACAGATAGTAATCCGGTGCAATGTCCCAAAACAGGCTCAGAGTGCCATCATCATTTTCTTCGAGGCTGTATTCAAAAGCCTGATCTACTGGCAGAAAATCGCTATTGTTTCCCAGCAGGGATTGGCCGTAAGCAGGAATGCCTGTTGCCAAAGCCATGAGAGTGGATAACATCAACAGCCATAACCGGATGGGGTTCACTGATTGCTCCTGCTCCGTTGAGCGTCTCTGACGCTGTGAATTTGAAGAGAGCAGTGTGCAGGTGGGTGATTAAGGCAGTATTAATAGCAACCTGAAATTGTTTTAAGGGTACGTTCAGCCGTGCATGTTTTATTAGTAGAAGATGACGACCTTGTAGCATCTGGCCTGGAAGCGGGGCTGGAGCTGCATCATTGTGTTGTCGATCGTGTACGGAGTCGGCGGGAAGCCGTCGCAGCCCTTGAGCAACTCGCCAGTGATGTGGTGGTTCTGGATCTTGGGCTGCCGGACGGAGACGGTCTGGAACTGCTGTCCCAGTGGCGGCGGCAGGGAATGGATATTCCCGTTCTTATTCTGACTGCCCGGGATGCCGTGCAGGACCGCGTGCTGGGGCTGGAGGCCGGGGCCGATGATTATGTGCTGAAACCCTTCGAACTGGACGAGCTGGCGGCCCGTCTGCATGCACTGGTTCGTCGTGCGGCCGGCCGGTCAGTGCCGGAGATACACCACGGTGATATACGGATGCGACCTTCAACCGGTGAGGTATACCGGGCGGGCGAACCGGTCACGCTTTCGCGGCGCGAGCTGGCGCTGTTGGAAAAACTGCTCAATGCCCGGGGAGCGGTTATGTCTGAAGAACAGCTCAAGGACAGTCTCTATGGCATGGACACCGAGGTTGCGAGTAATGCGCTGAACGTGCATATCTATCATTTACGACGCAAGCTCGGGAAGAACCTGATACTGACCGAGCGTGGCCTGGGCTATCGCCTTGGAGACCCTGAGTGAGCCTGCGCCGCCGGTTACTCTGGTCGTTAGGGCTGGCCTTTGGGCTCCTGTGGCTGTCGGTTGGCCTGTTAATGTATTTGCACCTGAATGAGCAAGTGGCAAAAACACTGGATCAGCGTCTTGCCTCCTCCGCTAACATGGTTGCTGGCCTGATTTCCCGACAGCCGGAAATGCTGGTTACAACCAACACGAGCCCCCTGATTCTGGAGCCGGACAGTCAGGGAGTGGCGTGCCAGATTCGAGCCACAAGCGGAGAAGTGTTGCTTCAGACCACCGGCGCCCGCGGAGCCTCGCTGAGCGATTCCCGGCCAGGGTTTTCCAGTCGCCAGATTGATGGTGAAGCGTGGCGTCTGTATACCCTGGAGCAGGATGGGGTGTTTATTACCACTGCAGACCGGATGTCGGAGCGAACCCGGCTTGAAAACGGCATTATCCTGGTCATGGTCGTACCTTTTACACTCGCACTTCTCGGCGGTCTTGCGGTGCTTTGGTGGGGAATACAAAGCGGGCTTCGTCCACTGCAGCGTTTGCACGATGAGCTGCGTCAGCGCGACCCGCTTAACCTGGAGCCTGTGTGTATAACCGAGGCACCGTCCGAACTGACACCTGTGGTTACAACCCTGAATGGTTTGTTTGCCCGGGTGGAAAGGACAGTGGCCCGGGAGCAACGCTTTGCGAACGATGCCGCTCATGAGTTCCGAACCCCTTTGACAGGCATTAAAACTCATCTGCAAGTGGCCCGGCAGGTAACGGATGTAAAGCAACAGCGGGCACTGGCCAATGCAGAAAAAGGTGTGGTGAGACTGCAGCAGGTCACGGAGCAGCTTCTGATGCTGGCGAGACTGGAGCAGGGAGGAGTCTGGCAGGAAGAAAAGCGCAGTTGTATCAGTGATATTCTGCAGACGGTGCTGGCCGACTTCCCTGATCGCAGTCGTTTGCGTGTTGAGAACCAGGCAGCCGAAGAGTATGTCAGGGTGCCTTTAACACTGGCCGTTGTTGCTCTGCGAAATCTGGTGGAGAATGCCCTCAAGTATTCAGCAGGCCAGTGCGCTATCGTGGTGGAGAAAGCCGGTGGAGCCGGCACAGAAGAGGCTCCAGAGGTGAGCTTTCTGGTCCGGGACTCGGGCGGGTCTGAGCCTGCGGCCAGTCATGGCCTGGGGTTGTCCATTGTGGAGGCTGTCACTTCACGCTATGGCGGCAGCTTACGGTCGGCTCATAATGAAACCGGCGGAATGGACTGGACCCTCAGGCTGCCTCTGGACGGATGACCTTTACCACATAAGGTCATCCGGAATTTCGTAACCTGCGTACGGATCGTCATCACCGACATCGTCCTGCTTGCGGTCATGAAGTACAACGACCGCTGTGTCGTCGCGCTCGGCAATTTTACGTGCCACACCTTCGGCAACAATCTCATACCGGTCATCAACGAAGATAATGGCAAGGCGGCCACGCGCCAGCTGATCGGCCATGGTGTCATCCACATACAACTTCTTGATTTTCTTGTCATGGACAAACTGGTAAGAGGTTTCACCCCGGCTGCGGTCCAGGCGGTTGGTTTCCACCAGTTGCCGGATCTGGGCCTGAATGGCCTTCTGCTCGGCTTCCTGCTGACGCTTGAGGTTCAGCTGGCGGTCACGCTCTGCCTTCTCTTCACGGGCCTGGCGGGCCCGTAGTTCTGTTTCATTAACCTGTACAGCGCCTTTTGGCTGCTGCTTGCGCTGTTTGCGCTTCTCATTACGAATCGCTTTGGCCTTTTTTTCATCAGCCAGGCCGGCTTTTAATAGCTGATCCTGCAGGGATGCCATGGGTTAACTCCATCAATTGGTCATCAATTCTGGTATTCTATCGCAATAGTATACGTCCTCACGCTTATCTTCATAACCAGCAATCGCTGAACCCGGGATTTTCTTGTATGTCATCCTTTAACAACCTGGATTTGTCTGCTTCCATGCAGGCCAACCTTGCCCAGCTGGGCTTTTCCGTGCCTACCGACATTCAGGCCCGGGCCTTACCACACTGTCTGGCCGGGCGTGATGTGATTGCCATGGCACAGACTGGCAGCGGTAAAACCGCCGCCTTCGGTATCGGGCTGATTGAAAGCCTGAAGCCAAAGCTCTTTGCAGTACAGGGACTGGTGCTGTGTCCGACCCGTGAGCTGGCGGATCAGGTAGCAAAAGCGTTGCGGGAGCTGGCTCGTGCCCAGAAGAATATTAAAGTTCTGACGCTCTGTGGAGGCGTTCCTATCGGGCCGCAAATCGGTTCTCTGGCCCATGGCGCGCACATTGTTGTCGGTACGCCGGGGCGGGTTGCTGACCACTTGCGCAAGGGAACGCTCGATCTGAAACGCCTGAGTACCCTGGTTCTTGATGAAGCCGACCGGATGCTCGATATGGGCTTTCAGGAAGCCATGGAAGAAATTCTGGGTTACACACCTGCGCAGCGGCAAACTCTGATGTTCTCAGCCACATGGCCCGGATCCATTCGCAAACTCAGTGCCGGCTTTCAGGACAACCCAGTAGATGTGCGCGCACAGGTGGAGAGCGGGAATACGGATATTCAGGAACTGTTTTATGAAATCTCACCGCAGGAGCGCACCCGCGCCATTGTCAGTTTGCTGTCTGAACATCAGCCAGCCTCCTGCCTGATTTTTTGTTCCATGAAGCAGCATTGCGATGAGCTGGTAGCCGAACTGGCAGGGCAGGGGTTTTCAGCTCTGGCTCTGCACGGTGATCTGGATCAGCGCGAGCGTGACAGTGTTCTGGTACGTTTCGCCAATCAAAGCTGCCAGGTTCTGGTTGCTACAGATGTTGCCGCCCGTGGCCTTGATATCAAGGCGTTACCCTTGGTTATTAATGCAGAACCTGCCCGGGATCCGGAAGTACACACCCACAGAGTAGGGCGTACGGGACGAGCAGGCGAGGCCGGACTGGCTGTTACATTATGCAGCCCGGCCCAGGGCCACAAAATCAATCGCCTTGAGGCAGAGCGGGGGAGCCAGGCCAGGTGGGGCGATACAAAAGCTCTGCTCAGCGTACCCTCCAAGCCGATAACGCCCGCGATGAAAACGCTTTGTATAGGGGCGGGGCGTAAGGAAAAACTCCGGCCCGGCGATGTGCTCGGTGCTTTGACTGGCGCAGCCGGGCTGGATGGGAAAGTCGTTGGCAAGATTGATCTGTTTGATTTTCAATGTTTTGTTGCTATTGAGGCGACGCAGGCCAGACGCGCACTGAAGCGCCTCGAAGACGGCAAAATCAAGGGGCGCAAGCTCAGAGTCAGGATGATCTGACGCCCGGATTATGCTCGGAAACTCCGTATAGTCATTTGTGTTTTGGTTGCTCACGGGCCCCGAAACCGGTAAATTACGCAGGATTTTGCCTCCCGGTTTGTTCAGATACGATAGGCGACCATGGTCTTACGCGTGTCGGTGATCCCGGGGAAAATCCATGAACCAATACAGGTAGCTATTCAATATGAATGAGCTGATGTCACAAGCCATCGATCTGATGGTTGCGGGTATGGGTTTTGTGTTCGCGTTTCTGGTTGTTCTGGTATTCGCGACCCTGCTTATGTCCAAACTGCTGACCCGGTTTACTCCGCCAGAGCCGGCAACCCCGGCCAAAACACCTCGTGCCAAGCCTGAGGCGCCTGCATCAGTTGACCCTGATACGGCAGAGGCGATCAAAAAGGCAATTGCACAATTCCGGTCACGCCATAAGAAGTGATCTGATAACCGATTAGAGAGAACCTTTAAACAGAAGGCTGACACGATGACTGACACTAAGAAACCGCTGGGGATTACGGACGTTATACTTCGCGACGCCCATCAATCCCTGCTGGCCACCCGTATGCGGCTTGATGACATGCTGCCCATTGCCGAGAAGCTCGACAAAGTTGGTTTCTGGTCTCTGGAGTCCTGGGGCGGAGCCACCTTCGACTCCTGCATTCGTTACCTGGGCGAAGACCCCTGGGAGCGCATTCGTGAATTGAAAAAAGCCATGCCCAATACCCCTCAGCAAATGCTGCTGCGTGGTCAGAACCTGTTGGGTTACCGTCATTACGCAGACGATGTTGTAGAGCGGTTTGTTGATCGCGCGGCCGAGAATGGCGTGGATGTGTTCCGTATTTTTGACGCGATGAACGATCCCCGGAACCTGGCAACGGCAATCAAGGCCGTGCGCGCCACTGGCAAGCACGCACAGGGTACAATTTCTTATACAACCAGCCCGGTGCACACCGTCGAAATGTGGGTGGAACTGGCGAAAGAAATTGCAGACATGGGCGCAGACTCCATTGCAATCAAAGACATGGCAGGCATTCTTAAGCCCTATGTTGCCTTTGATCTGGTCAGTCGCCTGAAAAAAGAGCTGGATGTTCCTGTGCATATGCAGTGCCACGCAACCACAGGTCTGTCTACTGCCACGGCGATCAAGGCAGCGGAAGCCGGTATTGATAACGTGGATACCGCCATCTCCTCCATGAGTATGACCTACGGGCACTCGCCCACAGAAGCCGTGGTTGCCGCGCTTGAAGGTACAGATCGTGATACCGGCCTGGATCTGACCCTGCTGGAAGAAATTGCCAGTTATTTCCGTGAAGTCCGCAAGAAGTATGGAAAGTTTGAAGGTAGCCTGCGTGGTACCGATTCCCGGATCCTGATTGCCCAGGTGCCAGGCGGCATGCTGACGAATATGGAAAATCAGCTGAAAGAGCAGAACGCGGCTGACAAATTTGATCAGGTACTGGCCGAAATCCCCAAAGTCCGTGAAGACCTCGGGTATATTCCGCTGGTAACCCCGACATCGCAGATTGTAGGTACACAGGCCGTACTGAACGTGCTGACCGGAGAACGTTATAAGTCTATCTCCAAGGAAACGTCTGCGGTGCTGAAGGGTGAATACGGCTCTGCGCCGGCACCTTTCAACAAGGAACTGCAGGAGCGTGTTCTGGACGGAGCAGAAGCGATCACGTGTCGCCCGGCCGATAACCTCGAGCCGGAAATGGACAAGCTGACGGATGAGCTGAAAGAGCTGGCAGATGAGAAGGGCATTAAGCTGGCGGATAACACCGTTGATGATGTCCTGACTTATGCGCTGTTCCCGCAGATCGGCCTGAAATACCTGGAAAACCGCGATAATCCGGACGCCTTTGAGCCGGTCCCTTCAGCCGAAGATACTGCACCGGCGAAAAAAGCCAGTGGCCCCGAAACCTATACCGTTGATGTTAACGGTAAGAAGTATGTGGTTGCTGTATCTGAGGGGGGCGAAATCTCCCAGATTCAGGGTGAGGGTGGTGCATCCTCTGCGCCCGCAGAAACATCTGCGCCAGCGCCTGCAGCTACCGGGGGCGAACCTGTTATCGCACCTCTGGGCGGGAATATCTTCAAGGTACTGGTGTCACCAGGTGAAGCCGTTGAAGAAGGCGATGTGCTGATTATTCTCGAGGCCATGAAAATGGAAACCGAGATTCGCGCACCTAAGGCCGGCACTGTCGGCGAAGTCTTCATCAAGGTCGGTGATGCCGTCTCTCCTGATGATGAAATGCTGACAATCGCATAAAGGGCCAGCATTCCATGGATAAATTAATGACGTTATGGACAGGCAGTGGCCTGTATAATATAGCACCTGGTCAGGCGATCATGATCGCGGTTGGCCTGCTACTACTTTACCTTGCAATTCGTAAGGGCTTTGAGCCTTTGCTGCTGGTACCGATTGGGTTCGGTGGCATTCTGGCAAATATTCCCGAGGCGGGGCTTGCTCTGCCGGCGGTAGAGAATGCAATCCACGTTGCCAAGCCAGAAGTTCTGGCAGCACTTGCGAGCGCTCTGGATGTGTCTTATCAGGCAGGCCAGGCGGTTACTCCAGAGGTTGTCACAGCCTTTAAGACCAGCGTTAAAGAAGCCAGTTCGGCAGAGCTGGCCATGGCGAATGGCCTGGCGCAGGACTTCGGCTACGGTAATGGCATGCTGTATAACTTCTACAGTGTGGTTATCGGCAGTACAGTTGGCCCTCTGATTATCTTTATGGGTGTTGGCGCCATGACTGACTTCGGTCCGTTACTGGCTAACCCCAAGACGATGCTTCTGGGTGCGGCGGCGCAGTTTGGTATTTTTGGTACTGTGCTGGGTGCCGCTTTGCTGGACTGGCTGGGGATTCTGGATTTCACCATTCTTGAGGCTGCTGCAGTCGGCATTATCGGTGGTGCAGACGGACCCACGTCTATCTACGTTTCCAGTGTTCTGGCGCCTCATCTTCTGGGTGCAATCGCGGTATCAGCCTACGCTTATATGGCGATGGTTCCGATGATTCAGCCGCCTATTATGAAGGCGCTGACTTCGGCAGAAGAGCGGAAGATCAAGATGTCTCAGCTTCGCCCGGTCAGCAGGAAGGAGAAGATTATCTTCCCGCTGGTGGTGCTGATTGCGGTTGTTCTGTTCCTGCCGGACGCTGCACCTCTGCTGGGTATGTTCTGCTTCGGTAACCTGATGCGTGAATGTGGTGTGGTTGAGCGTTTGAACGATACTGCCCAGAACGCGCTGATTAATATTGTGACAATTTTCCTGGGTCTGTCTGTAGGCTCCAAGCTGATGGCAGACAAGTTCCTGGATGCTCAGACGCTGGGTATCCTGGGTCTGGGTATTGTTGCATTTGGTGTGGGTACGGCGTGTGGCGTACTTATGGCCAAGCTGATGAACAAGCTCAGTAAAGATCCGATCAACCCATTGATTGGTTCTGCCGGTGTGTCGGCGGTACCAATGGCTGCACGGGTTTCCAATAAGGTTGGCCTTGAGGCGAATCCGCAGAACTTCCTGCTGATGCATGCTATGGGGCCAAACGTTGCCGGGGTTATTGGCTCGGCTGTTGCTGCGGGGGTAATGATCAAGCTGCTTGGCTGATTGTTGCTCTTGTAGTGTTGAAAACCCTGCCTTTGTGCGGGGTTTTCTGCTTTCTGGGCCTGCAAGCTTTAGTGTTTGAGCCGGAGAGGGATCTTCTGTCAGGAACCGCTACGAGCACCCGCAAGCGGGTCCGGCCAGCAATCATAGATTGCTGTCGTTCGCCTGCGCATGAAGCTTCGCTTCATAAACGCTTGTCTCACCCATCTGCGCTTGGCTGTGGCCATCCTTGGCCACAGACATTCCTGAAAAGAAACCCCCTCGCCAGCTCTATCAGCTTGGGTGTTAACGCCTGGGACCCGGTCTGGCAATAGTGACTCTAATGAAAGTCTCGAGAGCTGATTGGCAGCGACTGTATCAGGTGACTCAGGTCTGACAGTTTTCCGGCCATGACGTGAACAATCTCTCCCTCTCTTTCCAGAATGCCTTTTACGTGCAACAGCCGTGCGGTGAGTAACGGTTTGCGTTGGCGTCGGGCGGTTTCCAGCCAGACGACGACGTTTACGTTGCCGGTTTCGTCTTCCAGGGTTACGAAGGTAACGCCGGAGGCGGAGCCGGGGCGTTGGCGGCCGGTGACCAGGCCGGCTACCTGGACCGGGAGGCCGGTTTTGGTGGTTTTGAGTTGTTCTGCGCTGAGGCAGAGTTGTAAGTGCCCCTGTGCTTTAAGCAAGGCCAGTGGGTGGCGTTCAAGGCTCAGTCCCTGGCTGTTGTAGTCAGCAAACAGGTTCTGGCCTTCGGTGGGCTCTGGTAGCTGGCTGCAGGTATCTGGCTGGTAGCTTTCGTTGTCGTTTTCGGCAGCCGCAAAAAGCCGGGTGGGTTTTTCCTGTTCCAGTAACTGCCAGTAGGCCTGGTGTCGGTTTTGGGCAAAGCCGGTCATGGCGTTGGCGCCCGCCAGTAATTCCATCTCACGCTGGTTGAGGGCTGCCAGATTGCGCGTTTCAGCGGCTGATCTGTAGCCGGATTCCGGGCGTTGCTGGCACAGGCGATTGGCGGCGCTTTCGGGGAAGCCGCGGATGATTCTCAGGCCCAGGCGCAGTTTGTGGTCGGGGCCTTCCAGTGTGTGTTCCCACAGGCTGTGGTTTATATCCGGCGGTAGTATGGCAACGTTATGGCGTCTGGCGTCTTGTATCAGTTGTGAAGGGGAATAAAACCCCATGGGCTGGCTGTTGAGCAGGGCGCAGTAGAAGGTTGCTGGGTAATGGCGTTTGATCCAGGCCGATACATAAACAAGCAGAGCAAAGCTGGCGGCGTGGGATTCAGGGAAGCCATAACCGCCAAACCCGCAGATTTGCTGATAGAGGCGTTCAGCAAAATCGGTGCTGTGGCCACGCGCAAGCATGCCGCTGATCAGCTTTTCCCGGAAGGGGGACATGTCGCCATGAACTTTCCAGGCGGCCATGGCCCGGCGGAGCTGGTCTGCCTCACCCGCGGTGAAGCCGGCGGCCACCATTGCCAGTTTAATAACCTGTTCCTGAAAGATCGGGACGCCAAGGGTGCGTTCCAGCACACTCCGGACGGCATCGTTCGGGTAGTTCACAGCTTCCAGGCCGTGCTTCCGGCGCAGGTAAGGGTGCACCATGTCGCCTTGAATCGGGCCGGGGCGGACGATGGCAACTTCAATCACCAGGTCGTAAAAAGTTTCCGGTTTCAGTCTGGGCAGCATGTTCATCTGGGCGCGGGACTCTATCTGGAATACGCCGATGCTGTCGCCTGTTTGCAGCATGTTGTAGGTGGCCCGGTCTTCCTGGGGAATGTCCTGGATATGAAAAGGCCGGCCTTTCTGTTGGCTGATCAGTGTCAGGGCCTTGCGGATTGCGGTGAGCATGCCCAGGGCGAGCACGTCGACTTTCATCAGGCCCAGGCTTTCCAGGTCGTCCTTGTCCCACTGGATAACAGTGCGGTCGGCCATGGCGGCGTTTTCCACGGGTACCAGTTCAGACAGGGGGCCAGAGCTGATAACAAAGCCGCCCACATGCTGGGACAGATGGCGGGGGAAGCCAAGCAGGGTGTTCACCAGAGTAAAGAACTGGTCGGCCACTTTCGGGTTGCGGGTCAGGCCTTTGTCGAGTATCTGCTGGCGCCAGTTTGTGGATTTGTCGCGCCAGTCGATGCCTTCCAGAAGTTGCTCTACCAGAGCCGGGTCAAACCCGATGGCTTTGCCAACGTCGCGGATGGCACTGCGCGGGCGGTAACGGATAACGGTTGCCGCCAATGCTGCCCGCTCCCGGGTGTATCGCTGGTATATGTACTGAATCACTTCTTCCCGACGCTCGTGTTCAAAGTCCACGTCAATATCCGGTGGCTCGTTCCGGTCTTTGGAGATAAAACGCTCAAACAGCAGGTCTGTCTGGGCCGGGTTTACTTCGGTAATACCCAGGCAATAGCACACCGCTGAGTTGGCGGCAGAGCCCCGGCCCTGGCACAGAATGCCGCGGCTGCGGGCAAAGTCGACGATGTCGTGGATGGTGAGAAAGTAGTGTTCGTACTGCATCTCTGAAATCAGCCCAAGCTCTTTGCGGATCAGGGCCTGAACAGGCAGGGGCGTGCCTTTAGGGTAACGCTTTCGTTCGCCTTTCCGGGTTATCCGCTCCAGATAACCCGCGGGGCTTTCCTCTTGCGGAACAAGGTCCGGAGGGTATTCGTAGCGCAGGCTGCCGGGTTCAAAAGTACACTGCCGGGCAATCTGTACAGACTCTTTCAGCCAGGCTTCGGGAAACAGCCGTTGTAACACCTTTAGCGGACGCAGGTAGCGTTCACCGTTCTGAAACAGGCAGTGGCCGGCATTTTCGAGGGTGGTGTGGTTGCGCAAGGCGGTGAGTACATCCTGCAGAGGCTGACGCTGTCGGCTGTGCATGTGCACTTCACCTGTGGCCGTAACCGGGCAGTTCAGGTGATCAGAGAGCCAGTGAATCCGGGCCAGTTGTTGCTCTTCGGAAGATTCCAGAGTGCGGGCTGCAGCAATCCAGAGGCGGTGTTCGAACAGTCTGAGTAACCATTCACCGCAGGCCAGAGCCTGTTCTGCTTCAGCCTCGGCAGTTGAGGGCGGTAACCACAGGCACAGACAGTCATCCAGAGCGTGTTGTTCCATATCATCAGAAAAAAGCTGGTACTGACCTTTTTCTGCACGACGCCGGGCGGTGGTAATAAGTCGGCAAAGCTGACCATAGCCCTTGCGGGTGCGAGCCAGAAGAATAAACCTGGGAAGGCTGGCGCCGGGTGGGTGGTCAGCCAGTTGAAACCAGCTCCCGGTGATCAGCTTTACCGGGCTTTCTTTCAGCGCTGCCCAGGCACGGGGAATGGCCGCTACTGAGCAGACATCGGTTATCGCCAGGGCCGTATACCCAAGTTCTGCCGCACGTTCTGCAAGCTCATGGGGGTGGGATGCTCCGGTCAGAAAGGTGAAGTTACTGAAGCAGAACAGTTCTGCGTAAGTGGGCGTGTGCATCAGCCAAACCATCCATGTATAAACCAGCCGCCCTGTGCATCACGGAATACCCAGGCCAACTGGCCGCTGTTCAGTTGAGCAATGTAATAGTCCCTGTGCACTCGCTGATCATCCCACCAGCCACCGCTGATTCGTTCCGGGCCGCTGAACCAGGCGGCAGGAGGCTCCGACAGGGGGTGCGGACCTTGCAGGAGCCATAAGGGACGAGGAGGGACCTGACTTGTTGTTACCCGGGCGTTACCAGAGTGTGTTCGCCGCACCCCTGTGGTACTCCAGGCCCGTTCGGGCCGATGATCTGCCCTGGTGGTAAGCTGCACCAGGGCGGTATCTCCAAGCCTTGCCTGCAAGCGGCTCATGAGTGTGTGCCAGGCCTCGTTCGTATCCTGGCTTTCACCTAACAGGTCTTGCCCTCCGGGTGCTTCCCGGTCAAGAAACCGCTTAACGGTCAGATACAGAGACACTACCGGGGCTTGCAGAGGCTCTTGTTCAAACCGCAGACCGATGAGGTTGAGAAATGTGCTTGCCCGGTGCTCCGGCCCGGACGTTCGGATGCGCAGACGCGTTGGCTCAGTCTGTCGGTGCTGCAGTACCAGGAGCAGGCAGTCAGTATCCTGTTGGCGCCAGCACAGTTCATTTTCCAGTTCGCAAAGGATGCGCTGTAACGGAAACAGAAGCCCCTGTGAATGTTCAATATCCTGCACAAAATCTGCCTGCTGTCGGAAATGCTGCGGTGGTTGCCAGGGGGACTGGGGGTCAGGTCGGGTGCCCTGTATTTTCTGGATATATTTCAGGGCGTCGGGAGAGAATCGTCGTGCCAGTTCCGCTGGTGGCAAACTGAAAACCTCGCCCAGACGGGTCAGGCCTATGCGTTGCAATCGAGTGCGGGTGCGCTGATCAAACTCCGCTGCGAGCAGGGGCATAGCGGCAAGAACCCGGAGTATCGTGTCTTTGTCGGAGGTGCATTCTCCCTTGCCGTTGCGCGCAATCAGGCGGGCGGCCTGGGGTGTATGGCCAAGGCCTGGCCAGGCGGTCAGCTGCCGCTCATGCAGAACGTCTTCGAGTGTTTGCCACACTGCCTGAAGGCCTCCGTACAGTCGCTGTAAGCTACCGACTTCGGCCAGTAACCCATCTGGCGGAACCAGAACAATGTAGGCTGCATAGCGGTACAGCCAGCGGGCCTGGTCTTCCAGAACCCGGGATTCATACTGTTGGTCTGCTCTGATGATACCCAGATCAGGCGCCAGGCTGATGGCTGTTTTCAGACGCATGCCAACAGCCACTCCCAGGCTTCTGGCAGCGGGGCAGGCCTGCATAACTTTCTGTCCGGAGCCTTCTACAATCACCAGTGCCGAGCTGTTCCCATTGGAACGGTGAATGTGGTCCAGCAGTAGGTGCGGGAAGTGCAGATACAACCAGAGCATGAAATACTTACCTGGCCGATCCGGACCAGGGGCCCTGGAGCACGCAGGCGGGCGTTTGCTGAAGCAGCCCCGCCCGGTGTGCCATGGCAAGAGAGCAGTGCTGACCAGGCCAGCTGCCACGGCGCTTCACCACTTTTACCTTCAGGCCCTGCTGATCGTCAGGTTCCAGCTCGAGGCGCAGGGCGGCCGGAGAGTTCTGTCTGATATGACGGCGTTCACGGAACAGCACACAGACATTGCTGCCGGCCTCTGCCGCTAACTGTAAGCGCCGGACTTCACGGGCTGCCAGCTCTTCAGGCCAGGCCATAACCAGACCGGTGACCGGAGAACGCAGGCAGTTTTCCAGAGTCCACAGAAAGTCGTTCTTGTCTTCAGTGTGAATCAGGACCATCTGGTCCAGGCTGACGTTTTCCCGGGCCAGTGCTGGTGCGTATGGGATATGTGGCGGGTTCAGCCAGAATACAGTCTTACCGGCTTGTGAAAACCTTTGTATCAAGGGGATCAGCAGTTGCAGCTCACCAATGCCAGGGGTGTCCAGCAAACATTCACTCAAAGCTCCGCGGGGCCAGCCCAGGCCTCCGAGCTGATTATCCAGAGCCTGATAACTGGTTGGCTCCGCCACCTGGGTGGTTCTTTTATGCGTGTGTCCCTGCCAGACACGGGCATCCTGTAATAATGTTTCAAGAAGCTCACTCATGGTTTAATCCCGGAATACTGTTTAAATATACAGTATTCCGGTGAGAGGCTGATTTCAAGGTGCTGGTTGATAAAATGTGTAATCAGGGCCATCTTGTATAGTGAACAATGACGGAAAATTCTATATCAGCCCGGAGGTTGTATATGAGTGGACTGACCGAGCAGCGCTGTGAAGTATGTACCTCAGATGCCCCCACAGTGACTGATGAAGAAAAGCGCACTCTGCACAACGAGGTGCAGGACTGGAGCATCACGACAGTTGATGGTGAAGAGCGGTTGCGCCGGGAGTTCAAGTTCCGTAATTTTGCTCAGGCTCTGATATTTACATACAGGGTTGGTGATCTGGCTGAGACCGAAGGCCATCACCCGGTTATCCTTCTGGAATACGGGAAGGCGACTGTCAGCTGGTGGACCCATAAGATTGGAGGGCTGCACAAAAACGATTTTATAATGGCAGCAAGAACCGATACGGTTTACCGTGAAATACAGTAAACCACTTTATTACTGATCATCGTCTTTGCGCTCCTGTGCTTCAAGCTCTGCCTTGCGCTTGCGCACCTTTTCCAGTTTGTCTTTCGGGATGAACATCTTGTTGGCAGATCTCTGAAGCATGAACAGGCTGCCCAGGACCAGGCCTATTGCGCCGATCAGAAAAATCCATCCAATCATTGGCATATCTCAGGCTCCCTTGTTGTCGGAGTGGTTTTGTTTATAGTGGAGTATGACCGTCAGGTTGGCGGAATATTCCACTCCCTGGCACGTAGTATGGCATTGTCTGTCAAAACAGGAGCGCTATCAGGTGGCAAAATTATTACAGATTGATTTTCCGTTCACGGGGCCGTTTGGTTCAGAAATGGCAGAAGCCCTGAAAGGACTCGCAGTTTCCATTACGGAAGAACCGGGCTTTATATGGAAAATCTGGACGGAAAACGCGGCAGAAAAAGAAGCCGGTGGTATTTATCTTTTTGAAACGGAAGAAACTGCCCAGGCCTACCTTGAGAAGCACACGGCAAGGCTGAAAGAGCTTGGCGTTGAAAAGGTCAATGCCAAAATTTTTGATGTGAATGAAGATTTATCGAGGATCACCAAACAGCAATCAAGGAACACGTAAATATGAGCGATCCCACTTATACCCCGCCCAAAGTCTGGAAATGGGAGTCTGCAAGCGGCGGTGCTTTTTCAAATATCAACCGGCCTGTCGCAGGTCCCACTCACGAGAAAGAACTGCCCGTTGGCGACCATCCTTTTCAGCTTTATTCATTGGCTACCCCCAACGGAGTGAAAGCTACGGTTATGCTGGAGGAGTTGCTGGAACTGGGGATCAAAGAGGCTGAATACGACGCCTGGCTTGTCCGTATTCAGGAAGGCGAGCAGTTCGGCAGCGGGTTTGTGGATGTTAACCCTAATTCCAAGATACCGGCGCTGCTGGATCGCACTCAGGCCCCGGCTGTCCGGGTGTTCGAATCTGGCTCCATTCTGCTCTATCTGGCAGAAAAGTTTGGTAAATTTCTGCCTACGGATATAGCGGGCCGTACCGAGACACTTAACTGGCTGTTCTGGCAAATGAGCAGTGCCGCCTTTTTGGGTGGCGGCTTCGGGCATTTCTTTGCTTACGCACCCGAGAAGTATGAGTACCCGATTAACCGCTATACCATGGAGGTCAAGCGGCAGCTGGATGTGCTGGACCGACAGCTAGCTGATAACCCGTATGTTGCGGGTAATGAGTACACCATTGCCGATATGGCCATCTGGCCCTGGTATGGCGCATTGGTGACCAACAAGGTTTACGATGCGGCCGAGTTTCTTGAAGCTCACACCTACACCAACGTCGTGCGGTGGGCTCTGGAGCTCAAAGACCGGCCAGCGGTTCAGCGTGGCCGGATGGTGAATCGCGCCTGGGGTGAGCCCGAAAGTCAGCTTCATGAGCGCCACGACGCGAGCGACTTTGAGCACAAAACCCAGGATAAGCTTGGTGGAAATTCTGAAGGCTCTGTATAAGTGAACGCCTGAGGAGGGAAGCCTCAGGCAATTTTTCGGGCAGCCTCTTCGTGCAGGACTCTTTCAATTTCTTCTGCCGAGAGGTTTTCCTTCTTGAGAACAGCTTTGGCCAGGGCTTCAAGCTGGTCCCGATGGTCTGTCAGAAACTCAATGGTTTCTTTCTCCATTGCCAGGAGTTCTGATTGGATTTCAGCGTCAATCAGCTCTGCCATTTTTTCACTGTATTCCCGGTTTGCTCCCATTTCACGGCCCAGAAATACGTGCTCCTCACCTATGCCGAGCCCTACAGGGCCGATGTTTTCATTCATGCCCCACTGACCAATCATCCGGCGAATCAGTTTGGTAGCTTCTTTGAGATCATTCTGCGCGCCGGTCGTCACCTCTCCGTAGACAATCTTTTCCGCTGAGCGCCCCCCAAGCATCACTTTGATGCGGTCTCTCAGGTAGCTTTCAGAATAGTTGTAGCGGTCCTCTTTCGGTGTCTGTTCAGTAACCCCCATAGCCATGCCGTGGGGGATAATTGTAACCCGGGTGAGAGGGTCGGCTTTGGGCATATAGTAAGCCATAATAGCGTGCCCACTCTCGTGATAAGCCACCACTTCTCTTTCTTCTGGCGATAACCTGGCGTCGCGCTTCTCACCCAGAACAATGCGGTCCCGGGCAATTTCAAAGCACTGGCTCGTGACTTCAGTAAGGTTCTTCCGGGCGGCGGTCAGCGCTGCCTCATTTACCAGGTTTTTCAGGTCGGCACCGGAAAAACCAATGGTACGGGCGGCCAGTTGTTCCAGGTCAACATCTGCTGCCAGGGGAACTTTACGAACGTGCACCGCAAGAATTGCATCACGGGCATCTTTGTGTGGCAGGTCCAGAGTGATCTTGCGATCGAAACGGCCGGGCCGGAGCAGTGCGCTGTCCAGAACATCCGGGCGGTTGGTGGCTGCCAGCACAAGAATGTTCTCGTGGGATTCAAAGCCGTCCATTTCTGTAAGGATCTGGTTCAGAGTCTGCTCTCTTTCGTCATGCCCGCCACCAAAACCCGCTCCCCGGGAACGGCCGATAGCATCCAGCTCATCAATAAACACCAGTGCCGGTGCCTCTTTGCGGGCATTTGCAAACATGTCTCGTACCCTTGAAGCGCCTACACCCACAAACATTTCAATAAACTCTGAGGCGCTTACGCTGAAGAAGGGGACTTCTGCTTCTCCGGCAATAGCGCGGGCAAGCAGTGTTTTCCCTGTCCCCGGAGGGCCCACCAGAAGAACCCCTTTAGGCATGGAGGCACCCAGGGCCCGATACTTGTCCGGAGACTGCAGGAAGTCGATGATCTCTGCAATCTCACGTTTGGCCGACTCTATGCCGGCCACATCGTCCAGTGTCGTTGTAGACGTTTCTTTGACCGCGCGCCGGGCCTTTGAGCGACCGTAATCAAACATGCCGCCGCGCTGGGTCATGCGTTTTTGTGCAGACCCCCAGAACCAGTACATCAGAGCCAGCAATAAAATCCAGGGTAAAAAGCCGCGGATCAGCTCCTGCCACCAGGGGAGCGCTGAAGACTTGGCCCGGATAGTCACGTTGTGCGTATCCAGCAGGGGCAGAAGTTCCGGATCATCCATCGGCGGCCGGGTAGTGCTGAACCCGGGGCTGGAGTTCTGCGATGTGTCCTCAGAGCTGAAAGACGCCCGTCCCTGATCGCTGAACAGACCGGTAATCGTGTCTTCTTTGAGCGTTACCTCGGAAATCTGATCGCTGGTAACAGCTGTTTTGAATTCAGAGTATGCCAGCTCCTGAAGCTTTGGTGTGCTGCTGTCCTGAAGCCATAAAAATGCCAGGAAAATAGCAGCACTGAGCCAGAGAAATGAATATTGTTTGGGTATCTCCGGCTTTTGATTTGCTGGCGGAGTCTGTTTTTCAGGGTTGTTGGGTGTGGTCATTTCGGTCTCCGGTCACCCTCCATGATTTTTGCAACAAAAACAGACTTTCCGTAGGTTTCAAAAGACCATTTCAGGGTATCTGAAAGCACGTTCATTACAGCATCGTACTCACCAAAGATTTCCGTGCTCATGCGGCCGGCGATAACCTCCAGATCTGTTTTTTCCAGCCGGGCAATCAAATCCCGGATAGGCTGTTTGTAATCATCTTTGAGGGGATAGCAGCTCAGCTGTACAGACAAAAACATAAATACCTCCGGTTCTTAATCACGAATCAGTAACCCATGGCGGAAGACGTGCTGCGCCTTGGGTCTGCGCCACCGTATAAAGTGCCGTCCTCTCCCACCATGATACTCTGAATGGCTCCCATAGCCGAATGAGTCACCACCTTATGGCCACGGCTTTCCAGCAGGCGCACTGTATCTCTGCTGATGCCCTGTTCGGTCCGGATTTCATCCGGAAGCCACTGGTGGTGGATGCGGGGTGCGTTGACCGCTGTCTGGATGTTCATGTCATGATCAATCACATTCATCAGTACCTGCAAGGTTGTGGTGATAATGCGCGAACCGCCCGGGCTGCCGGTTACCAGAAAGTTGCGGTCGTCTTTACGCACAATCGTGGGCGACATGGAACTGAGCATGCGTTTGCCCGGTTCCACCTTGTTTGCTTCGCCTCCAGTCAGGCCATAGGCATTGGGTACGCCGGGCTTGGCGCTGAAGTCATCCATTTCGTTATTGAGCAGGAAGCCCGCACCCTGCACAGTAATTCCCGAGCCGTAACTGAAGTTAATGGTATAAGTGTTTGATACGGCATTGCCCCACTTATCAACCACTGAAAAGTGTGTGGTTTCCGGGCTTTCGTAACCCGGGGGCTGACCAGGGCTGATTTCATCTGCCGGGCGGGCTTCGTCCGCTTTGATGCTTTTTCGCAACTCTTCAGCATAGGGTTTGCTGGTCAGGCCCTGCAGCGGCACGTTTACATAATCTGTATCACCCAGGTACTGCGAACGATCAGCGTAGGCCAGCTTCATGGCTTCGGCCATGTAGTGAATGGTGTCAGCCGAGTTATGGCCCAGTTCAGCGATTGGAAAGCCTTCAAGAATGTTCAGTATCTGGACGATGTGCGTGCCGCCGGAGGAGGGCGGTGACATGGAGTAAATGTCGTAGCCCCGGTAGTTCCCGTGCACAGGCGTGCGTACGACCGGTTGATACTCCGCAAGGTCCTGGTGTGTGATCAGACCGCCGTGCCTCTGCATCTCTTCAACAATCAGCTGTGCAGTTTCACCTTCATAAAAACCTTTAACGCCTTTATCTGCTATGCGCTGCAGCGTATCTGCCAGCTCCGGCTGCCGGAAACGCTCACCGGCCTCCCAGGCAGAACCGTCGTCCCTGTAGAAGGTCTTCAGGGTGGCGGGCCAGCGCTGAAGCCTTTCCCGTGCCTGCTCAAGGCCTTCAGTGAAACGCTGCGGGACAATAAAGCCGTCCCGGGCCAGTTTAATGGCAGGTTCCAGTGCCTGTTCCAGGGAGAGAGTGCCGTGCCGGTCCAGGGCCAGAGCAAACCCGGCGACTGTGCCGGGAACGCCGGCCGCCAGATGAGTAAACCGGCTGCGGTTGCGCACCACATTCCCGGCTTCATCCTGATACATGGTTTCAGTGGCCCCTGAAGGGGCTTTTTCCCGGTAGTCGATGGCTTCAGGGGCGGAGCCGTCGCCCTTTGAGATAAGCATAAAACCGCCGCCACCGATGTTGCCGGATCTTGGCTGAGTGACAGCCAGGGCAAACCCGGCAGTAACAGCGGCATCTGTGGCATTGCCGCCTTCCTCTAGTACCTTCAGTGCAACTTCCGTCGCCAGGGTGTGACTGGTTGCGACCATGCCTTGTTGCGCACTGACCGGGTGAAACCGTTCACCCTCAAGAATTGCCTGACCAAAAGCCGGTGTTACAGGAACTGAAAGGCACAGGGCCAGCACCAGGACGTGCAGAGCGCCTGAGCGTCCTGGGAGTCGGGTTTCAGGTGTTTGCGGGTGCGGGGCTCTGTCCATGTCTCCATTCCTCGTTTCTGATGTTCAGATAAGCTATGATAGCGTGTTATTCAATCTGGTGCGTGCCATCACATCTGGTTCTTTTCCGGTTGCTGTCTCCGGCAATGGTTCCCGGCGCACCTGCTTTCCCGTTTGTCAGTTAAGGAAAGGCTTTCATGGAGCACACCTATCGTCTTGTGATTTCCTGCCCCGACCGGGTTGGAATTGTCGCCAAGGTGAGTAATTTTTTGTCGACTTACAATGGCTGGATTACCGAAGCAAGCCACCATTCGGATACCCAGAATAACTGGTTTTTCATGCGTCATGAGATCAAGGCGGAATCAATTCCGTTTGGTCTTGAGCAGTTTCGCACTGCGTTTGCGCCGATTGCCCGGGAATTTGATATGCAATGGCGCATTGCGGATTCTGCCCAGCCCAAAAAAGTGATTCTTATGTGCAGCAAGGAATCCCACTGTGTGGCTGACCTTCTGCATCGCTGGCATAGCAATGAGATGAATGCCGAGATTGTGGCTGTTATCTCCAATCATGATGACTTGCGCCGTATGGTGGAGTGGCATGACATCCCGTATCACCATGTACCGGCCAGCAAAGAAAACCGGGAAGAGGCGTTTGCTCATATCGATGAGCTTTTTGAACGTTATGAAGCCGATGTTGTTGTGCTTGCCCGCTACATGCAAATCCTTCCGGCAGACCTTTGTGCAAAATATTCGGGCAAGGTCATTAATATTCATCACAGCTTCCTGCCGTCTTTTGCCGGGGCGCGCCCCTATCACCAGGCTTACAGCCGCGGGGTAAAGCTCATAGGTGCCACCTGCCATTATGTAACCCAGGATCTTGATGAGGGACCGATCATCGAGCAGGACGTTATCCGCATCAACCACAGCGATACCATCGCCGACATGGTGCGCCTTGGTAAAGATGTTGAAAAAAACGTGCTTGCCCGGGGACTGCGTTCCCATATTGAGGATCGCGTGATCATCTGCGAAAACAAGACAGTGGTGTTTGATTAAGGCTGCTTCACAGGGAGCCCCTGAAAAGGCGCGACTGTGGTAGAATCAGCGGTTTGGTAAAGAATATCTATGGGGCCGGGAAGCGGCCCCCAAACGACTTCCAGCTAACGCAAAGGAACCTTTCTCGATGGGTGAATTAGCCAAAGAGATCCTGCCGGTCAATATTGAAGATGAACTGAGGCAGTCTTACCTGGATTACGCCATGAGCGTGATTATCGGGCGGGCGCTTCCGGATGTGCGGGATGGCCTGAAGCCTGTTCACCGTCGTGTTCTGTTCGCCATGTCCGAACTGAATAACGACTGGAACAAGGCCTACAAGAAATCGGCTCGTGTAGTGGGTGATGTTATTGGTAAATACCATCCCCATGGTGACTCCGCAGTTTACGACACCATTGTTCGTATGGCACAGCCGTTTTCCCTGCGTTATCCCCTGGTAGATGGTCAGGGTAACTTTGGCTCTATTGACGGCGATAATGCGGCCGCCATGCGTTACACCGAAATCCGCATGCGCAAGATTGCCCACTCGCTGCAGGCCGACCTTGAAAAAGAAACCGTCGACTTTGTTGATAACTACGACGGCACAGAGCGTATTCCCGAGGTTATGCCTACCCGGGTTCCCAACCTGCTGGTGAACGGCTCCTCCGGTATCGCCGTGGGTATGGCAACCAATATTCCGCCCCACAACCTGACCGAAGTGGTCAACGGTTGCCTGGCGCTGATTGATAACCCGGATCTTACCTGTGATGAGCTGATGGAGTTTATCCCGGGGCCGGACTTTCCCACTGAAGGTATTATCAACGGCCGTGCCGGTATTGTTGAGGCTTACCGTACCGGCCGCGGCCGTATCTATATCCGCGCCCGTCATGAGATAGAAACCGACAAGAAAACCAACCGTGATGCCGTCATTATTACCGAACTGCCTTACCAGCTGAATAAGGCCCGGTTGATTGAAAAAATTGCCGAGCTGGTTAAAGAGAAGCGCATCGAAGGCATTACCGAACTGCGGGACGAGTCCAACAAGGAAGGGATCCGCATTGTTATTGAGCTGCGTCGTGGCGAAAATCCGGACGTGGTGGTGAACAACCTGTTCAAGCACACGCAGCTTCAGACGGTGTTCGGCATCAACATGGTTGCGTTGATCAATGGCGAGCCGAAAATCCTGAACCTCAAAGACATGCTCGATGCCTTTGTGCGCCATCGCCGGGAAGTTGTAACCCGTCGTACCATCTTTGAGCTGCGTAAAGCGCGCGAGAGGGGCCATATTCTCGAAGGCCTGACCGTTGCACTGGCCAATATCGACGAGATGATCGAGCTGATCAAAGCCTCACCGACCTCTGTCGAAGCCAAAGAAAAGCTGATGGCACAAGGCTGGGCCCCTGGCGATGTTCTGGCCATGCTTGAGCGGGCAGGCGAGGATGCCTGCCGTCCGGACGACCTGCCGGAAATTTACGGACTGCGTGACGGGCTGTATTTCATGTCGCCGGAGCAGACCCAGGCGATTCTGGATATGCGCCTGCATCGCCTGACCGGACTGGAAACCGAAAAGCTCCAGAATGAATACAAGGAAATTCTGGACAAAATCGCCAGCCTGCTGGAAATTCTGGGCGATCCCGAGCGCCTGATGCAGGTTATTCGCGAAGAGCTGGAGGCTGTGGTTGCAGAGTTTGGTGACGAGCGCCTCACGGAAATCACCAGTTCTCAGCGTGACCTGACCGTTGCCGACCTGATTGATGAAGAAGACCTGGTGGTTACCATTTCCCACAGCGGGTATGCCAAAACCCAGGCAGTAGAGGACTACCAGGCACAGCGCCGGGGCGGACGTGGCAGAGCTGCGACGTCTATGAAAGATGAGGATTTTGTTGAGAAGCTGCTGGTGGCAAACTCCCACGACACCATCCTGTGCTTCTCCAACCACGGCAAGGTTTACTGGCTGCGCGTGTTCGAGATTCCCCGTGCCAGCCGTGCCTCCAGGGGCCGACCGATGGTAAACATACTGCCGTTAGATGAAGGTGAGCGGATCACCACCTTCCTGCCGGTCCGGGATTATCCGGAAGATCAGTTTGTGTTGATGGCTACTTCTGGTGGCGTTGTCAAGAAAACACCGTTGCCTAACTTTTCCCGTCCTCGCAGCAGCGGCCTGATTGCCCTGTCACTGGACGAGGGCGATACTCTGATTGGTGCAGCGATCACGGAAGGCGACGCTGAAATCATGCTGTTCTCTTCAGCAGGTAAGGCTGTCCGCTTCAATGAAGAGGCTGTCAGGCCGCTAAGCAGAACCGCCCGCGGGGTACGTGGTATCAGGATGCCTGAGGGGCATCAGGTGGTTTCCCTGATCATTCCCCAGGAAGGTGGCATCATACTGACCGCCAGTGAGAACGGTTACGGCAAGCGTACCGAGCTTGAAGAGTTCCCCACCTATGGTCGTGGCACTCAGGGCGTTATTGCCATGCAGTGCTCCGAGCGTAACGGCGACCTGGTAACAGCGCTACAGCTGTTCGACGGTGATGAAATGATGCTGATTTCCGATAAGGGTACGCTGGTGCGCACGCGCACAGATGAAGTCTCGGTTCTTAGCCGGAATACCCAGGGTGTGCGCTTGATCCGCCTGAGCCAGGAAGATGAACGTCTGGTAGGCGTAGAACGGATAGCCGAAGCTGACGAAGACGAAGATGACGTTGATGTTGACGACGTTGAGGCTGGCAGCGAAAGCGCGTCCGAAGGAGAAGACACAGATAACAGCCCGGAATCGGGAGCTGACGAGGACTGAGTCAGCATCCCCGGGCACCGACACAATCCGCAAGATGTGAGAGACCACAGGATCATGAGCAGGGCGTATAACTTTTGTGCAGGTCCGGCAACCTTGCCGGAAAGTGTGCTGAAACAGGCACGGGATGAAATGCTGGACTGGCGCGGCACCGGCATGTCCGTAATGGAGATGAGCCACCGCAGCGATGCATTTGTTGAAATAGCCGAAACTGCGGAGCGCGATTTTCGTGAATTAGCCGGAATATCAGACGATTATGCCGTACTCTTCATGCAAGGTGGTGCTTCCAGTCAGTTTTCAACCATTCCACTGAACCTGCTGGGGAGTAAAACATCTGCGGATTACGTCAATACAGGCATATGGTCGAAAAAGGCGATTGCAGAAGCGGAGCGCTATGCCAGCGTGAACATCGTTGCCAGTTCGGAAAGCAGCGGTTTCACCAGCATTCCGGACCCGTCTTCCTGGCAGGTAAGCGCTGATGCGGCCTACCTGCATTACACCCCGAACGAGACCATTGGTGGTGTGGAGTTCGACTTTATCCCCGACAGCGGCAGCGCGCCTTTGGTGGCGGACATGTCCTCAACCATTCTGTCGCGCCCGGTTGATGTGTCGAAATTCGGGCTCATCTATGCGGGTGCCCAGAAAAACATCGGCCCTTCCGGCCTGGTTGTCGTGGTCATTCGGAAAGACCTTCTGGGGAAGGCTCGCCAGGAAACGCCAACCATGATGAACTATCAGGTCATCGCGGATCATGGCTCTATGTATAACACTCCGGCCACTTACTCCTGGTACCTTGCCGGTCTGGTGTTCAAATGGCTGAAGGCCCAGGGTGGGGTGAAAGCCATGGGCGAGATTAACCGCCGAAAGGCAGAAAAACTGTATGGGTTCATTGATAATCATGAGTTTTATGCCAACCCGATCGATCCACGTTTCCGCTCATGGATGAACGTACCCTTCACCTTGCAGGACGATGCCCTGAACAGTGCGTTCCTGGAAGGTGCGAACGCCCGGGGATTACTGAATCTGGCCGGGCACCGTTCTGTAGGGGGCATGCGCGCGAGTATTTACAACGCCATGCCCGAAGCGGGTGTGGATGCCCTGATCCAGTACATGGCCGAATTTGCGCAGGAGCGAGGCTGATAATGAGTGATGAGCAGACCCGCCTTGGAGAGCTGCGGGAAGAGATAGACAGCCTTGATCAGCGAATCATGGAGCTGATCAGCGCCCGTGCCAGATGTGCACAGGAAGTGGCTCACGTGAAAACGGATGCACATCCTGAAGAGGACGTCTTCTTTTACCGCCCGGAGCGGGAGGCTCAGGTACTGCGGCGTATCAAGGAGGTTAACCCGGGGCCTTTGCCTGATGAGGAAATGGCCCGGCTGTTTCGTGAAATTATGTCAGCCTGCCTGGCGCTGGAAAAGCCCATGCATATTGCCTTTCTCGGACCTGTCGGTACCTTTACACAGGCCGCAGCCCTCAAACATTTCGGGCACTCGGTTGTCAGCGTCCCGCTGCCGGCTATTGATGCTGTATTTCGTGAAGTGGAGTCAGGCGCTGCGAACTATGGCGTGGTGCCGGTGGAGAACTCCACAGAAGGTATAATCAACCATACGCTGGATATGTTCATTACTTCACCACTGAAAATCTGTGGTGAAGTACAGCTGAGAATTCACCACCACCTTCTGGTTTCACCGGAGTTTCAGGGTCAGGAAATAACCCGTATTTATTCGCATCAGCAATCGTTTGCCCAGTGCCGGCAATGGCTGGATGCCCATCACTATGGCGTCGAGAGGGTAACCGTATCCAGCAACGCCGAGGCCGCCCGGCGCGCATCCGTGGAGCCAGGCACTGCGGCGGTCGCCGGTGACATGGCCGCCGGACTTTACGGTCTGGACACCCTGGCGGGCAACATTGAGGACTGGCCGGATAATACCACCCGTTTTCTGATTATCGGCCGTGAAGATATCCCCGCAAGTGGTCAGGATAAAACATCGATTCTGGTTTCCATGAAAAATGAGCCAGGGGCGCTGTATCAGTTGCTGGAGCCGTTTCACCGTCAAGGCGTCGACCTTACGAGAGTCGAGACCCGGCCGTCGCCCAGTGGTACCTGGGCCTATGTGTTCTATATTGATTTTGAAGGGCATATGGACGATGAGATAGCGGGTAAAGTGCTTGCCGAGGTGGAGCATGATGCTGTTGAGCTCAAGCGGCTGGGTTCTTACCCCATTGGCGTACTTTAAAAGCCCGGACAGTAACCGGGGCGCACTCACAATCAGTCAGTTTTAAGGAAGGTATATGGCCATTGATTATCAAAGCCTTGCGGTAGAAGGTGTTCAGGCATTGTCACCTTACCAGCCGGGAAAACCGATCAGCGAACTGGCCCGTGAGCTTGGCCTGAATCCGGATGAGATTATCAAGCTGGCCAGTAATGAAAACCCGCTGGGCCCCAGCTCAAAAGCCATGGCCGCTGCAAAGGCGGCGTTATCAGACGCGTGCCTGTACCCGGACGGCAATGGTTATGATCTCAAGCAGAAGTTGTCCGCGCGCTTTAACGTTACAGCCGATCAGCTTACCCTGGGCAACGGATCAAACGATGTGCTGGAAGTGATTGCACGCTGCTTCGCCGGGCCAGGTTCTGAAGTTGTGTTTTCCCAGTATGCATTTGCCGTTTACCCGTTGGCGACCCAGGCCGTGGGCGCCACGCCGGTTGCCGTGCCTGCAAAAGACTGGGGACACGATCTGGATGCCATGGCAGCGGCTGTCACAGAGCATACCCGGCTTGTCTTTGTCGCCAACCCGAATAACCCGACAGGCACTGTGCATGATGCAGATGCCCTTGAAACCTTTCTGGGCAAGATCCCTGAGAATGTACTGGTGGTTCTGGATGAAGCTTACTGTGAGTACATGACAGGCGAGAAAGACCCGGACGGCGTGGCTTTATTAAGCCGTTTTCCTAACCTGATTGTCTGTCGCACCTTTTCCAAGGCCTGGGGGCTTGCAGGTCTGCGAGTCGGCTACAGCATCAGTTCACCGGCCATTGCTGATATCCTCAACCGTGTACGACAGCCTTTTAATGTGAGCCTGGTTGCACTTGCGGCTGCTACAGCCGTGCTGGACGATGACGAATACCTTCAGCGCTCTCGTGAAATCAATACGGCTGGCCTGAAACAGCTTGAGGGAGCGTTTGAGCAAATGGGGCTTCGCTATATCCCCTCAGCCGGTAACTTTGTAGCTGTCGAGGTAGGGCCTCAGGCCCTGGGTGTTTATCAGGCCCTGCTGGCACGGGGTGTGATTGTGCGCCCCGTTGAAGGTTATGGCATGCCCAACCATCTCAGGGTTTCAGTCGGCCTGCCTGAGCAGAATGAGCTGTTTATTGATGCGCTTGCAAAGGCACTTGCAGCAGCAGGGCATGGGGGCTGAGGTGGCATCCGGTGAACCGCTCTTCCGGCGAATCGCCATCATCGGCCTTGGTCTGATAGGCGGCTCGCTGGCAAGTGCTGTTCGCTTAAACGGCCTGGCGTCTGAAGTCGTTGGCGCCGACCGGAATCAGGAAGACCTGATACTGGCTCAGTCTCTGGGAATCATTGATACCGTTGCCAAAAGCACCGCCGAGGCTGTGCAGGGTGCGGATCTTGTTGTACTGGCTGTACCCGTGCAGGCCACCCGCCAGGTTCTGGAAGAGGTGCATCCCTGCCTTGCAGCAGATGCGACCCTTACCGATGTAGGAAGCACTAAAGCGGGGTTCGTTAAAGACATTCATGCGGTGTTTGGCGGTTTTTTGCCAAATATTATTCCTGGCCATCCGATTGCAGGTTCTGAAAAAAGTGGTATACGCGCCACTAACCCCGACCTGTTTCGTAACCACAAAGTCATACTGACGCCACCGGATATTGTCGACGACTCGCACCTTGCCAGGCTGAAACTCTTATGGGAGGCCTGCGGGGCTTCCGTTCTTACCATGTCGGTCGAATACCATGATGAGGTGTTGGCGGCGACCAGTCACCTGCCTCATCTCATTGCTTTTTCGCTGGTGGATACATTGGCGGGGGAGGATGAGAACATGGACATTTTCCGGTACGCCGCTGGCGGGTTTCGCGACTTTACCAGAATCGCGGCCAGTGACCCGGTTATGTGGCACGATATTTTTCTTTCCAATCGCGATGCAGTTCTTCGGGTCATTGATCACTTTACCCGGGACCTGGACCAGTTGCGCACTGCGATAGCAGATCAGGACAGCGCTACATTGTTGCGGGTATTTACTCGCGCAAAAGCAGCGCGGGAACACTTTTCAAAAATGCTTTCAGGACAGGCTTACGTGACAAATAACAGTGAAAGGCAAGTGACGTTCCGGCTCCGGCCCGGCGGCGAAGTCGTCGGTGATATCCGGGTACCCGGTGACAAATCCATATCCCATCGCTCAATCATGCTCGGGGCTCTGGCGGATGGCGTTACTGAAGTTAAAGGGTTTCTTGAAGGTGAAGACAGTCTCGCGACACTGCAGGCGTTTCGCGACATGGGTGTCGTGATCGAGGGCCCGGATAATGGTTTTGTACGCATCCATGGTGTTGGGGTGCAAGGGTTGCAGGCCCCGCGGGGCCCAATCTACCTGGGGAACTCGGGTACAGGCATGCGTTTGTTTGCCGGTCTGCTGGCCGCGCAACCGTTTGACTCCGAGCTTTCAGGGGATGCCAGCCTGTCTGTGCGACCCATGAACCGGGTGGCGGATCCGCTGCGTTCAATGGGGGCGGTCATTGAAACGGCAGAGGGCGGTCGCCCGCCTCTGAAAATCCGCGGCTCCCAGAGTACAAAACTGACCGGGATTCATTACGACATGCCTGTTGCCAGTGCTCAGGTGAAATCCTGCCTCCTGCTTGCAGGCCTCTACGCAGATGGCACTACATCGGTAACCGAGCCGGCGCCAACCCGTGATCATACCGAGCGTATGCTTGCCGGCTTTGGCTACAAAGTTGATCGCGAGGGCCCGACTGCGAGCCTTACCGGAGGAGCCAGACTCACCGCCAACGCCATTGACGTGCCGGCCGATATTTCATCCGCTGCGTTTTTCATTGTCGCGGCCAGCATTGCGCCCGGGTCGGATCTGTTGTTGCGTCATGTCGGCATGAACCCCACGCGGGTCGGTGTGATCAATATACTCCAGCAAATGGGGGCGGATATCCAGATCCTCGAGGAGCGCGAAGTCGGCGGTGAACCCGTTGCTGACCTGCGCGTTCGCCATGCTGAACTCAGAGGCATTGAAATCCCGGAAGAGCAGGTGCCATTGGCGATTGATGAGTTTCCGGCGCTGTTCATTGCGGCTGTATGTGCCACCGGACGCACGGTTTTAACCGGAGCCGGTGAGCTGCGGGTAAAAGAAAGCGACCGGATCCAGGTGATGGCCGACGGCCTGGCTACGTTGGGTGTTACAACCACGGTGACTGAAGACGGTATTGTGATTGAGGGTGGACAGACAATCGGCGGCGGCACCGTAAACAGCCATAGCGACCACCGTATCGCCATGTCTTTCACCATGGCTGCACTTCGGGCAACCGGCGAGATTGAGATTCAGGATTGCGCCAATGTGGCCACCTCATTCCCCGGGTTTGTCGAGCTTGCACGCCAGACAGGTATTCGTATAGCTGCTGAAGACTCGGCTGCAGGCAACGGGCAGGAGTGAGGTAATGCCGGAAAATGATATACCGGTCATCACAGTCGACGGACCCGGTGGGTCGGGTAAAGGCACGGTGACCCAGATGCTGGCCAGGAAACTGGGCTGGCACCTGCTCGACAGCGGCGCGATATACCGGCTGACCGCACTTGCAGCCGTGCGTCAGGGGGTTGCACTGGACGATGAGGCCGGGCTGGTGCGTATGGCAGCAGCGCTTGATGTCGCCTTTGAACCAACGCCGGCAGGCGAGCCTGCAAAAGTGCTCCTGGCAGGCGAGGATGTAACCTCTGAAATCCGCACGGAAGCCTGCGGCAATAATGCCTCGCGTATCGCTGTAATGCAGCCGGTCCGGGATGCACTTCTGCAGCGTCAGCGGGACTTCCGCAAGGCCCCCGGGCTGGTTGCCGATGGCCGTGATATGGGTACGGTTGTGTTCCCCGAAGCTCCGGTGAAAATCTTTCTGACCGCCAGTGCAGAGGAGCGGGCCCGCCGGCGTTTCAGCCAGTTGATGGCGGCCGGTGTCGATGTTAGTATTGACACCCTTTTAGAGGAAATAAGGGCTCGTGATGAGCGGGATACTAACCGTTCTGCAGCTCCTCTTAAGCCCGCGGATGATGCGCAAGTCATTGATTCTACGGGGTTAAGTATAGAAGAGGTGTTGGGCAGGTGTGTGGCCGCAGCAGGTCAGACCTGACGGCGCCTTTTTGTTGTTGAGAATGCCGGAGTCGGTACATATTGCCAGCCGCAGGCTGATTCCGGAATTTACTAACAGACCGTGTTGCTGGCGGCACGGAGCGTACTTGCGTTGAACCTATAGGACTCATAATGAGCGAGAGCTTTGCGGATCTTTTTGAAGAAAGCCTGAAAGAAATTGACATGCAACCAGGTTCCATTGTCCAGGGGACTGTGGTGGATGTTGATAGCGACTGGGTCACAGTTAACGCCGGACTGAAGTCCGAAGGTGTTATCCCCGCCTCCCAGTTCCTGAACGAAAAAGGCGAGTTGGAAGTAGCTATCGGCGACGTTGTCGACGTAGCACTGGATGCTGTGGAAGACGGCTTTGGTGAAACCCGTCTGTCCCGTGAGAAGGCCAAGCGTGCTGAAGCGTGGAAGGTACTCGAGAAGTCCTTCGAAGCTGAAGAAGTGGTCAAAGGAATTATTAATGGCAAGGTCAAAGGTGGTTTCACCGTTGATCTTTCCGGTATTCGTGCTTTCCTGCCAGGCTCTCTGGTAGACGTGCGCCCGGTTCGTGATACTGCGCACCTGGAAAACAAAGAGCTCGAATTCAAGGTTATCAAGCTGGACCAGAAGCGTAATAACGTGGTTGTTTCCCGCCGCGCCGTTCTGGAAGCTGAGAACAGTGCTGAGCGTGAAGCTCTGCTCGAGACCCTGACAGAGGGTCTGGAAATCAAGGGTATCGTCAAGAACCTGACCGACTATGGTGCGTTCGTAGACCTGGGCGGTGTTGACGGCCTGCTGCACATTACCGATATGGCCTGGAAGCGCATCAAGCACCCGAGCGAAATCGTTAACGTTGGTGACGAGATCAACGTTAAGGTTCTGAAGTTCGATCGTGAGCGTAACCGTGTATCCCTGGGTCTGAAGCAGCTGGGCGAAGATCCCTGGGTAGATATCAAGGGTCGTTACCCTGAAGGAACCAAGGTTACAGCCCGTGTAACCAACCTGACCGACTACGGTTGCTTTGCCGAGTTGGAAGAAGGTGTTGAGGGTCTGGTTCACGTATCTGAAATGGACTGGACCAACAAGAACATCCATCCGTCAAAAGTCGTGCAGGTTGGCGATGAAGTAGACGTGATGATTCTGGATATCGACGAAGAGCGTCGTCGTATTTCTCTGGGTATCAAGCAGTGTGTTTCCAACCCATGGGAAGACTTCTCCAGCAACTACAACAAGGGCGACCGGATCTCCGGTAAGATCAAGTCAATCACAGACTTTGGTATCTTCATTGGCCTGGAAGGTGGTATCGACGGCCTGGTTCACCTGTCTGATATCAGCTGGAACGAAGCCGGCGAAGAGGCTGTTCGTGAATACAAGAAGGGCGACGATGTTGACACCGTCATCCTGTCTGTAGATCCGGAGCGTGAGCGTATTTCCCTGGGTATCAAGCAGCTGGAAAGCGATCCGTTTGCCGAGTTTGTGCAGCTGAACGACAAAGGCTCAATTGTTAAGGGCATTGTCAGTGCTGTTGATGCCAAAGCGGCAACAATCTCTCTGAACGATGAAGTTGAAGCGGTACTGAAAGCGTCTGAAATCAGCCGTGACCGTGTTGAAGATGCACGTAATGCACTGAAAGAAGGCGAAGAAGTCGAAGCCAAGATTATCAGCATCGACCGCAAAAACCGCGTTATCAACCTGTCTGTCAAGTCCAAAGACGTTGAAGACGACAAGCAGGCACTGGATAGCGTGCGTAGCAAGGCCGCAGAAACTTCTTCTGGTGCGACCACCATCGGTGATCTCATCAAGGAGCAGATGAAGCAGCAAAACGCCAACAACGATTAATTTCGGGTTGGTATGAAAAAAACGGGCTCTAAGAGCCCGTTTTTTTTGTGTTTTTTTTGGATTTGGCTAAACTAGGAGGATGGTGAGTCGGCAATCAAGAGCCGAACCAACAAGAAAAGAGGGAAGTGCCTCATGACAAAGTCCGAATTGGTTGAACTTATAGCTTCGAAACAAACGCAGCTATCGGTTAAAGATGTTGAGCTCTCTGTAAAAACAATCATTGAGCATATGTCTCAGTCGCTTGCGAACGGACAGCGTATTGAGATACGGGGTTTTGGAAGTTTTTCATTGCATCACCGTGCGGCCCGTACCGGGCGCAATCCTAAAACCGGTGAGGCTGTGCAGTTGCCCGCTAAGTACGTTCCGCACTTCAAGCCGGGTAAAGAACTGCGGGAGCAGGTGAATGATAGTATGAAGCAGGGCTTTTAAGTTATCATCCACAGGAAGAAACTCCTATAATCAGGTAACCATCCGCAACAGGGAGAGCTAGGCATATGGCAGGATTACAGAAGATCCTTTTAATTCTGTTGGTGCTTTTCCTGGTATTGCTGGCGCTGGTGTTTTCCCTTAATAATCAGATGGCCGTTTCTCTCAATTTCCTGGTGTTTGAAACCAAACCCCACGGAGTTGCGGTCTGGATTATCATGTCTTTTATCATTGGCGCACTTGTGGGCGTTTTAATGACCATGCTCGCCACGTTTCGTACATCCGTTTCCCGGCGCACCCTTCAAAAGCGACTTGACCGCACCGAGCAGGCGCTGGAGAAATCCAGGGCGCAAAACGACCAGGCGATTTAATGGATACAGTGCTTCAATGGCTCCTGTTAACGGTGGCAGTAGCCGTTGGCTGGGTTGTGGGGCGGTTAAGTCGTGAGCGCAAGAAATCCCGGACCCGCATCGCAGACGAAGAATCCGTTAAAGATCGGCTGCAATTTCTGTTTACCAACTACTCTGATCAGGCCGTTGATAACTTTGTGCAGTCATTGGCGGTTAACAAAGAGACCGTAAGTCTTCACCTTTCCATTGGCCGGCATTTTCGGGATAAAGGTGAAACAGAAAGGGCAACACTGGTGCATCAGAACCTTCTGGCGCGCCCGGAATTGCCGCCACGATTTTCTCCCCAGGTAACATTTGAGCTTGCCATGGACTTCCTCTCAGCAGGCCTGCTGGACCGTGCCGAGGCGCTTTTGCAGGAACTGATGGGAGATCCGGACTATGGCCGCAAGGCCGCCGGGCAGCTGATCGAACTTTATCAGCAGGAAAAAGAGTGGGAGAAGGCATCTGAAGTAGCGCGAGCATTAACCAGAAACGATGCCGATCCGGCGATGTTCAAAGAGCTGGCCTACCTGACCTGTGAATTGGCCGATGAGGCCCTGAAGCGGGAAGACCGCTGGGCGGCCCGCAAGCTTGCCAAAGAAGCCTTGGCGTACGACCCTTCCTGTGTTCGCGCTACCTTGATACAGATGGCTCTTCTGAGCCGCCAGGGCAGCTACCGTGAGGCGGGTAATCAGGGCTTGAAGGTGTTTGACCAGAACCCGGATTTCGGGCCAGAGGCCATTGACCGGCTGATGAAGCTTGAGCACGAGCATGGCGATATCGGGCGGATGGTAAAAAAGCTGCGCAAGCTCTATGAAACCTACCCGAGCACCAGTCTGCTTCTGGCTCTGGTGGAGTCTGTTGAGCGCGGTTCAGGCCGTCCGGCAGCAATTGAGCTGTTACGGCGGGAACTGGAAGACCGTCCCAGTATGCGTGCATTATTAAGACTGGTCGAAATGGCAGGCTACGAAAAGGGAATGACGACGGATGAGGGCCGCCTTGTCAGTCGTATCGGCCACTTAATACTGGCCAACAGGCCGGTGTATCGCTGTGTAAGCTGCGGCTTCTCAGGGCAGCAGCTTCATTGGTTGTGCCCAAGCTGCAAGCAGTGGGAAACCGTTCGCCCCATTCAGGGCGTTGAAGCTGAATAACGTACCAAATCATAGTATCCACTGACACTTTCCATCACCCGCAGGACAATCAACGTGCGAATGTCACCCAACCCTAAAATCATTGTTGCTCTCGACTTCCCCTCAGCCACGGCTGCACTGGACCTGGCTGAAACGCTTGATCCGGAAAAGTGCCGCCTGAAGGTTGGCAAAGAACTGTTTACCCGCGCCGGCCCCCAGTTAGTGGAGGCTTTGCAAAAGCGTGGGTTTGACGTGTTTCTGGACCTGAAATTCCACGATATCCCCAATACCACCTCAGCCGCCGTTGCCGCTGCAGCAGACCTTGGGGTGTGGATGGTGAACGTTCATGCCTCCGGTGGTGAGAAAATGATGCTGGCTTGCCGGGAGCGCCTGGAAAGCTTTGGCGCAGACAGGCCGTTGCTCATTGCGGTAACGGTTCTGACCAGTATGGGGGCTGAAGATCTTGCAGGTATTGGTGTTCAGGATTCCCCGGAGGCTCAGGTTTCCAGGCTGGCAACGTTAACCCGGAACTGTGGTCTGGATGGTGTGGTCTGTTCAGCACAGGAGGCGCCAGAGCTCAAAACGGAGCTGGGCAGTGATTTCAGGCTGATCACTCCGGGTATCCGGCCCCTGAGTGCCGACAAAGGTGACCAGCAACGCATTATGACCCCCAGGGATGCCCTGATGGCCGGTTCTGACTACCTTGTTATAGGTCGTCCGATTACCCGGGCTGATGACCCTCTGGCGGCCCTTGAGGCGGTTCATGAGGAGTTGGTTGGTCTTTAGCCATAAAACGAAAAAGCCCGCTAACTCAGAGAATTAGCGGGCTTTCAGAATAGTGGCTCCCCGAGCTGGGCTCGAACCAGCGACAAACGGATTAACAGTCCGTTGCTCTACCAACTGAGCTATCGGGGAACGTCGTCATGTGACGAGGCGCGTATATTAAGGTTACACCGCCGCCCCGTCAACCCCTTATTAAAACTTTTAACTCAAAACCTTACGTAAGCGCTCGATGGCTTTCTCAAGGTTTTCCATGCTCGTCGCAAAACTCAGCCGCATATGGCCAGGGCAGCCAAAGGCAGAGCCGGGGACCAGTGCAACGCCGGCTTCTGTGAGCAGGTTTTCTGCAAACTCGACATCGTTACTGGCATTCGGGTCAGCTTCAATGGCAGCGTGGAAGCTCGGGAACACGTAAAACGTGCCATCACCTTTGAGGCATTCGACGCCCGGCAACTCATTCAAAGCACCTGCCAGCCAGTCATGGCGCTCCTTGAATGCCTTGACCATATCACTGACACACTCCTGTGGTCCTTCCAGTGCCGCTCTCGCAGCCGCCTGGGACACAGAAGCTGGGTTGGAGGTACTCTGCGACTGGATCTTTTTCATGGCGCCAATAATGCGAGCAGGGCCAGCAGCGTAGCCGATGCGCCAGCCGGTCATGGCGTAGGCCTTGGACACGCCATTGAGTACGAAGGTACGGTCATACAGTTCCGGATTGGCGTTGACAATGTTGCAAAAAGGCTTGCCGGTCCAGAGGATGGGCTCGTACATGTCGTCTGTCGCGATCATGATATCCGGATGCTTTTTCAGAACGTCGCCAATCGCTTTCAGCTCTTCCTCTGTATAAGCCATGCCGCTGGGGTTAGACGGGCTGTTGATCACGAACAGACGGGTGCGCTCTGTAATCGCATTTTCGAGTTGTTCGGGCGTGATCTTGAAGCGGGTTTCTGCACCGGTTTCGATAATAACGGGTTTGCCTTCGGCAACCAGAACCATATCCGGATACGAGACCCAGTAGGGGGCAGGAATAATCGCCTCATCCCCGGGGTTCAGTGTCGCCAGCGCAAGGTTGAAAAAACTCTGTTTGCCACCACCTGATACCAGTATCTGGTTGGCTTCGTATTCCAGGTCGTTGTCCCGCTTGAACTTCGCAATAATTGCCTGTTTCAGGGCCGGGGTTCCATCCACAGCGGTGTATTTTGTCTGGCCACCTTTGATCGCCTCAATGGCCGCCTGCTTGATGTGCTCCGGGGTATCGAAGTCCGGCTCGCCGGCACCCAGGCCAATGATATCCTGGCCTGCTGCACGCAATTCGGCAGCTTTGTTGGTGACTGCGAGGGTGGGAGAGGGCTTGATAGCCTGTACTCGGCTGGAAAGTTGAAGGTCCAAACTTGAGCTCCTTAAAGCTGCTTATTATAGGTCCATGACCGGCGGGGTGTCTGAATCCTTGCCTTATGGCGGCCGATTTTCGCCCAGCCGTCGATCGCAATGATGGTACCATGAAGCCGGTGTAACAATAAATTTCTCATGAAGACCGGATTTTACAGCGATAAAGTCCGTTTAAAATCACAGGTTCATAAGTGTGTGGAGGTTGTCTGCCCGGTATGACCATTAACGGCTCCAGTTATTCAGCGAAAGAAGGCACCTTTACGGTTGACTCTCCGTTCCAGCCAGCAGGGGACCAGCCTAAAGCTATTGCAGGCCTGGTGGATGGTATTCAATCCGGGCTGGCACACCAGACGTTGCTGGGGGTGACTGGCTCCGGCAAGACCTTTACCGTCGCCAAAGTCATTGAAGAGGTACAGCGTCCGACCATTGTTCTGGCCCATAACAAAACCCTGGCCGCTCAGTTATACGGCGAATTCCGCGAGTTTTTCCCGGAAAACGCGGTCGAGTACTTCGTCTCCTACTACGACTACTACCAGCCGGAAGCCTATGTTCCATCGTCGGACACCTTCATTGAGAAAGACGCCTCAATAAACGAACACATTGAACAAATGCGGCTGTCTGCCACCAAAGCTCTGCTGGAGCGGCCAGACGCCATAATTGTTGCGACCGTTTCGGCAATCTACGGCCTGGGCGATCCCCAGTCCTACCTGAAAATGATGCTGCATCTGGACCGGGGAGATCAGATCGACCAGCGCCATATTCTGCGTCGCCTGGCTGAGTTGCAGTACACTCGTAACGACGTTGAGTTTCACCGTGCCAATTACCGGGTTCGCGGCGATGTGATTGATGTGTTTCCGGCGGAATCGGAAAAAGAAGCCATCCGGATCGAGCTGTTTGATGACGAAGTGGAAAACCTCAGTTATTTTGACCCGCTAACCGGAGAAGTCCTGCGGCGTGTGCCCCGAGTTACCATCTACCCCAAATCGCACTATGTAACACCACGCCAGACGGTTCTGGATGCCGTTGAGCGCATCAAGGTTGAGCTGGAAGAACGATTGCAGCGACTGCGTGATAACAACCGCCTGGTCGAGGCTCAGCGATTGGAAGAACGCACCCGTTACGATATGGAAATGATGATCGAACTGGGCTACTGCAATGGTATCGAGAACTACTCACGCTATCTTTCCGGCCGGGCACCCGGTGAAGCACCGCCCACACTGTTTGACTACCTTCCGCCCAATGCTCTGCTGGTTGTGGATGAATCCCACGTGACCATTCCGCAGATAGGTGCCATGTACAAAGGCGACCGCTCCCGTAAGGAAACGCTGGTGGAGTACGGTTTTCGTTTGCCGTCAGCCCTTGATAACCGGCCCATGCGGTTTGATGAGTGGGAGCGTATTGCCCCACAGATGATTTTTGTATCAGCAACTCCGGCCAACTACGAGGCAGAACATGCCGGGCAGGTCGTTGAGCAGGTGGTCAGGCCCACTGGTCTGCTGGACCCGCTTATCGAGGTCCGGCCGGCCTCTACACAGGTGGATGATCTACTCTCCGAAATCCGCCTCCGCACCGAGGCTGGCGAGCGGGTTCTTGTCACCACTCTGACCAAGCGGATGGCGGAGGACCTGACAGATTTTCTGATGGAGCACGACGTTCGCGTGCGCTACCTGCACTCGGACATTGATACGGTCGAACGGGTTGAGATTATCCGGGATCTGCGCCGGGGTGAGTTCGACGTACTGGTGGGAATTAACCTGCTGCGTGAAGGTCTTGATATGCCGGAAGTGTCCCTGGTTGCCATTCTGGACGCTGATAAGGAAGGTTTCCTGCGTTCCGAGCGCGCCATGATTCAGACCATCGGCCGGGCGGCCCGGAACCTTCATGGCAAGGCAATTCTGTACGGCGATCGTATTACCGGTTCCATGCAGCGTGCCATTGATGAAACCGAACGCCGGCGGGCGAAGCAGGCCGAGCATAACGAGGTGCATGGCATTACCCCGCAGGGACTAAACAAGAAGGTTGCTGACATCATGGAAGGTGCCAGTGGGGGCGGCCGCAGCCAGCATAAAGCCGACCGGCCTGGTGAAAAAGCGGCGGAAGAAGCGGAGCAGTACCGTGCCAGGTTTGGCAGCCAATCGCCTCAGGAAATGCTCAAAGAGGTGTCCCGTCTGGAAGACGAAATGTACAAGGCGGCTTCTGACCTGGACTTTGAGGCGGCTGCCCGTCTGAGGGATGAAATATCCAGTCTCAGGGAAGCCGCCTTGCGTACAGGCTAGGTCGAGCGCGAGGCCTCAGAGGACCGCAATCCAGATCCGCACACTGCCAAACCAGGGGTATCCCTCGAGTTGCTTGCGAGCATTCTCGGGGGTAAATATCCCCGTGGCATCCGGTTCGTCGAGAAAGATCTCCAGATGAAGCTTGTTACGCAGGTAGTGCAGTCGCAAGCGGCTGCGCTGGGGAATCTCCTCAAGGCGCTCCGCAATAATACGGCTTACTTCAGCCCGGGAGGGCAGCTGCTCAGCGGCCGGTAGCTCGTCTTCATCATCTTCGGCATCGATATGGAAGTGGATGTCGAGGATGTTATTCAGGGCGCCCCGCATACCGGAGACCACCTGCATCCCAATCTGGTGTCCTTCGGAAACGCTGATCTCCGGGCGCACCACCAGGTGCACGTCCAGCAGAATATCCTGACCCATGCGACGGCTGCGAAGTTCGTGAACATCGAGAACACCGTCGGTATTGCGGGCAATATCCTTCAGAAGGGCTGTGTCGTCAGTGGACAGTCCGGTATCAACCAGTTCCTGAACGCTGTCCCAGGTGAACTTCCAGCCAATGTGGATGATAATAATGGAGATGGCCACAGCTGCCAGCACATCAAGCCAGAGCACGCCGAGCATGGCGCCCACGGTAGCAACCAGAACCACCAGGGACGACAGCGCATCTGTGCGACTGTGCCAGGCATTGGCAATAATCAGGTCCGAGCGTATTTCCAGACCAACCCGCTTGGTGTACCGGAAAATCCACTCTTTACTTGCCACCGAGATTACAGCTGCCACCAGCACTGGCCACCCGGGAATAGTATTAATGTCGCCTTCCACCAGCCGTAGAGTGTTTTGCCAGGCAAGGGCAGCACCAACGGCAATCAGAACACTGCCAAGCACAAGGGTGCCAAAGGTCTCAATGCGCTGGTGGCCATAGGGGTGGTTTTCATCCGGTTCCTGGCGCGAGAGTCTCATGACGCCGAGAACCAGAAGATCAGACGCTACGTCTGTAAACGAGTGTACGCCGTCCACAAAAAGAGCATGGGAATGAAACAGGGCACCGCCAATCACCTTGATAATGCCAAGGAAGGCGTCGAGAAGCATTCCTATAATTGTAACCCGTGACGCTGCCTTCATTTCTTTCGAAAGGTTCTGGCGGTGGCGTTGGGCGGGTGAGTCGGGTTGCTGCATGGGAAAAAGCTCCATATCCGGGTCACTAGAGCACTAATTCTGCTTGATTTATGCACACCATATCAGTATTGCCATTGCATAGCAGGCTGGCTACATTCTCGTTGATTTTTCAAAGAAGTCAAATAAGATGTTGAAATTAAACGAAAAATAAGTTGATCAAAAAATGATCAATTCGCAGATTGGCGCAGATCACAAGGGTTAGGCAGCGTTGCCCCGAGATTTTCAACAGGGTTATCCACAGATTCCGTGGAAAACCCGGCAGAGCCTCATGATACCTGTGTCTGGCTCGAATTTTTACAGACCCGGGTCGCTGTGGAGAACTTCGGGTATACTCTCGGCACGTTTTTTTCAGGAGTTTTCAGATGTACAGCGTTATCCGCAATCTGCTTTTCCGGTTACCCCCGGAGACTGCTCATTCTATTACGCTGAGGAGTCTTGATCTGGCACACAAAATGCATCTGCCAGGAATGTTTGCATCGAAAACAGAGCCACTGCCAGTGAAGGTAATGGGGCTGGAGTTTCCAAACCCGGTCGGGCTTGCGGCAGGTCTGGATAAAAATGCAGACCACCTGAATGCTTTGGGCGCACTTGGGTTTGGGTTTATAGAAGTTGGCACGGTTACGCCGCGTGCTCAACCGGGTAACCCCAAGCCGCGACTGTTCAGGTTGCCGGAGCACCAGGCCATTATTAATCGCATGGGGTTCAATAATGAAGGCCTGGAGCACTTGCTGGCACAGGTAGACAGACGCAGCTACCCCGGCATTCTTGGTATTAACGTAGGTAAAAATAAAGATACTCCGGCTGAGGAGTCGGAGCTGGATTACCGTAAGGGGATTGCGGCTGTATACAGCCGCGCTGATTATATCACCGTAAACGTATCATCCCCCAACACACCAGGCTTGCGGGATCTTCAGTTCGGTGATTCCCTGAAAAGCCTGCTGCATGCCATAAAGGATGAGCAGCGCCAGTGTCAGGAGGCGTCGGGCCGTTATGTGCCGGTTGCCGTAAAGATTGCTCCGGATATGGACGATGAGGGTGTTCGCTTTGTGGCGTCCGCTCTCAGGGAAGCTGAACTGGACGGAGTTATAGCAACTAATACCACTATAAGCCGGGAGGCGGTGGCCGGCCACCCCCATGCGAACGAGATGGGGGGGCTCAGTGGTGCTCCGGTCCGAGAGTCTTCGCTTCGGGTTATTCAGGGGCTGTATGCAGAACTGGGCGATGACTTGCCGGTCATTGGTGTGGGCGGAATTACCGATGGAGAAAGCGCAGCTGAAAAGATCCGTGCGGGTGCAAAGCTGGTGCAGTTGTATACAGGGTTTGTGTACCGGGGGCCGGAATTAATTGCGGAAGCGGTTGAGGCAATAAGGCAGCTCAGGTGATAAATGCCCGGTGCTAACAAGAAAAGGGCCCGCGTGGCGGACCCTTTTCGGAGAGCAGGGCCATCACGCCGTTGTAATATTTGCCATTTTGTGGATGCCGGACACCCCGGTCATGCCTTCCCATTGATCCGTGCGGCCTTCACGCCACCCGCTTATCCATTCCTGGCGAATCTCTGGCTGCTCGAGAGGGCAACTGTCTTTGGATTTACCGGACACGCCAGCGAGATAACCCCGTTTGAATGCACGAGCGTACATGTCTCTTTTCTGTCTTTTCATGCCGTTCCTCACTAATGGATTAACAGAACAAAGGTGTACACTTCTGCAAAGGTCGCGGCATGTGGATTTAATTTCTGAATAACCCACTATTGCCAGCTCGAACCTGAGCAGTCAGGATCCTGTTAACGAAAGGGCATTACCCTTCTCGAACGACGCGTCACCTACAAGGTGGCTCAACCGCGAGTATAAGTACACTATTGTTTTGATCTATAAAACAGTTTTTATAGATCAAAAAGAAATAGAAAGTAATGGCCTGTTTCTAATGAACGCTGCTATTTCCGGTACTTACCTGGAAATGCCAAAGAATCTGGAGTTGAACTTGTCCAAGCATGTCTTTTTTGTAACCTGCCCGAAGGGGGTTGAATACCTTTTAGCGGACGAGCTCAGCACGTTTGGTTTAGGGCTGGTCAGAAACGCACCCGCAGGCGCCTGGGTCGAAGGGGATCTGGAGGCAGGCTATCGGGCCTGCCTCTGGTCACGCCTTGCCAACCGGGTTGTGCTTCACATTGCAGAGGTGGCTGCCACCAGTGCCGATGAACTTTATGATGGTGTTGTTCACCTGGACTGGCAGCAACACATTCCCGTGGGCGGGAGTTTTCGCGTCAACTTCATTGGTGAGAACGAAGCGATACGAAACACTCAGTTCGGCGCTCAGCGTGTCAAAGACGGCATTGTGGACCGCTTCACCAGAAGTGGTGGCAAGCGGCCGGCTGTTGAGGCAAAAGCGCCGGATGTGACCATATCGGCCCGCCTGCACCGGGGCCGGCTTGCTCTGGGTATTGATATCAGTGGCCACAGCCTGCATCAGCGTGGTTATCGTACTGAGCAGGGGCTTGCGCCTTTGAAGGAAAACCTTGCTGCTGCATTGCTGATGCGTGCTGGCTGGCCGGAGATCGCCGCCGAAGGCGGTGACTTTGCCGACCCTATGTGCGGTTCGGGGACTCTGGTAATTGAAGCGGCCATGATGGCACTGGATATCGCTCCCGGCCGCCGCCAGGAGCGGTTCGGCTTTGAAAAATGGTTGGGGCATCAGCCGGAAACCTGGCTCGCCTTGCGGCAGGAGGCGGAAAAGCGCGCCTATGAAGGTAAGCAGGGCAAGGTGCCAGGCTTTCAGGGTTTCGATCAGGACGCCAGAGTGATTTCCACCGCCCGCAACAACGCCCGGCGGGCCGGCCTCGAGGATCTGATTGAATTTGAAGCCCGCCCGGTTCAGGCGTTCGCATTGGCAGACGACCGGGCCGCGACCGGCCTGATTCTGGTTAACCCTCCGTACGGGGAGCGTTTGAGTGAGCGGCAGGCCCTGGCAGGTTTGTACGAATCCTTGGGTGAGGCTGTTAAAAAAGCGGCCTCAGGCTGGCGCCTGGGCGTGTTCACCGGCGCCCCGGAATTCGGCAAGTCCATTGGCCTGCGCAGCTTCAAGCAATACAAACTGTTTAACGGCAAGCTTCCCGCAAAACTGCTGTTATTTACCATAGACGAAGCCAGTGTGCGCACCCCCCGGGAACCGACCGCTCCGGGTGAGGTTCTGCCCCGGATTGCAAACGAAGAACGTGCTGCAATGCTGCGTAATCGGCTGAAGAAGAATCGTAAAGCCATCGGTCAGTGGGCCCGCAGGCAGCAAATCAGCTGCTACCGGATTTACGATGCAGATATGCCCGAATATGCTCTGGCCATTGATATCTACGAGGGCAGGGTGCACGTACAGGAATACGCTGCACCCAAGTCGGTAGATGAACGCTCAGCCAGGGAACGCCTGGCTGAGGCGCTGGCGGTTATTCCGGACGCGCTGGGGATTGAACGGGATCAGATGGTCTGCAAACAGCGCCAACGTCAGGCAGGCACCAGCCAATACGAGAAGCAGGATGTCAGCGGTGAATTTTTCCAGGTGCAAGAACATGGCTGCACACTGAAAGTTAATCTGAAAGATTACCTGGATACCGGATTGTTTCTGGACCACCGGCCGGTCCGTCGCTGGATCCAGCAGAATGCCCATGGCAAACGGTTTCTGAACCTGTTCTGTTATACAGGCGCTGCGACAGTGCATGCAGTGGCAGGTGGTGCCAGCCGCTCCCTGAGTCTGGACTTGTCGAATACCTATGTAAGCTGGGCCCGGGACAACCTGGCACTGAATCACGCAGATCCACGCCGACACAGCGTTGAACAGGAAGACTGCCTGGCCTGGCTGGCGGCAAAACCCGCCCCTGATCAGGTGTATGATTTGATATTCATGGATCCGCCAACCTTCTCTAACTCCGCGCGTATGGCCGGGGTACTGGATATTCAGAAGGATCATGGAACTCTGATCCGGCAGGCTATGGCAAGATTAAGCTCGGATGGTTTGCTGATCTTCTCCAATAACTTCCGGCGCTTCAGGCTGGACGAGGCGCTGCTTTCGGAGTTTGAAGTGGAAGAAGTCAGCAGCCGTACGCTCGATAAGGATTTTCAGAGGAACACGCGAATCCACCGGTGCTGGCACATCCGGCACAGTGCGTAACCCACGGAAGGGCTACATTAGAACTCGTATTTGAGGCCGGTGGAAAACTGAAAGATATTGGCGTCTGTGCCAGTATCCTTGAGCAGTTTTCCACCCTCAAGAACAAGGTATGTATTGCTCAGTACTTCGATATCCAGACCGAGTATCCAGCCGACGCCGAAGCTACTGTCGGGAAACTCGCCTTCCAGTTCCCGAAACTGGGCGTTGCGCGGCTCATCCGCGTGGCTGAGCTTGCCGGTGCCTTTCATAAAAGAGAACCCTGCCTGGCCGTACACGTTGGCGTAGTCGGTAACAGGGTAGTGCAGGCCTATGTACCAGCTGGCGAAGTAATCCATGGACAGGGCCAGATCGCCTTTGGGGACGTCGGCGTCGCGAATCCCGGTTCCTGCACGTAACTCAGCGTGAAACCGGTTATTGATATGGGTGCCCAGCACCAGCGTTCCCCCGGTGCCTGTAGCGGCCTCGTTGGAGACCGAGCCGATGGAGCGGTGGTTGAAGGCAGTAACCAGCAGACCCGTGTAATGCTTGCCTTCCCTGGAGGTTTGCTGTGCCAGGGCGGTCTGGGCTGACGTAAAACCGGCAGTTACCAGTAACAGTGTGAAAGCGGAGCGCACAACCTTGTTCATGTTTATCGGATATCCTGACGTGAGCGGTTACGCGCTGAGTTTGCCTTGTGCAATCCGTGGTTACGTCGATCCGTGTCACACTTTAGTCTTCATCGAGCAGCCCGTATGTCTGCGCCATCAGCAACAGGGCATAAACGCCGTTTTCCGGTAATTGCGGCTCCAGGCTTTCTTCGAACAGAATCTGATGTCGATAGTCTTCCAGAGCATCAGCGCTAAGGCTGGTGATGAGCTCGGTAATGGCTGCAATTTCAAACGGGACTTCCTGGTTCATGGCACTGAAAATCAGGTCCACCAGAACCTCATCCGGGTCCAGCCCGTCTACGTATACGGTCTGATCCGGCAGGTCCTGATGCAGTTCGTGAATAAGCTCCAGCAGGGGAACGCCTTGCTCTTCGAGGTAGTGCAGGTCAAAATCGCCCAGATCGCCGTCTTCCGGCAGCCATTCGTCGGCTGGCGCGATCACCACAGTTTTCATCTGCCCGTTTTCCAGTGACCAGGCCATAGCAACCGGAAACAGGGCATCATCTGTCTGACAGTATTCAATATCAAGAAATCTTGGTGCTGACATATCAGGCTCCGCTTAAACGTATAATCCTGGGGGCTTCAGGTATGAGGCATTCATGCTTCATGCCATACTGTTGCAATCATTAACATTCTATCAGGGACATCATGGAACACGCTGAATTCAACAAAGATTTACTGAAGTTTCTGAATGCATCACCGACACCCTGGCACGCCGTGGCGACAATGAAAGCCCGGCTTGATGCCGCTGGTTTTGAAGAGCTAGATGAAAAGGAAGACTGGACACTGGGCCAGAACCGTGGCTACTACGTTGTTCGCAATGGCTCCTCCATCGTAGCGTTCCGCACAGGGGCAGAAGACACCGCCACATCGGGCATTCGTATGGTGGGCGCGCATACCGACAGTCCGTGCCTGAAAGTAAAACCCAACCCGGAGTTGCGCCGCAAGGGCTATTTCCAACTGGGCGTGGAAGTATACGGTGGCGTACTGATGAACCCCTGGTTCGACCGGGATCTTTCACTGGCGGGTCGTGTGACCTTTGTTGATGGCAGTGACAGGGTCAGGGATGCGCTGGTGGATTTTGGCAAGCCAGTGGCATTTATTCCCAGCCTGGCGATTCACCTGGACAGAGAAGCCAACAGCAATCGAACGGTAAACCCGCAGACCGATCTGCCACCGGTCCTGATGCAGGTTCCCGAAGATGACACAACCAGTTTCGACTCGCTTCTGAGCCAGCAGGTTGCCAGCGAAACCGGCGGTAAGGTGCGTAAGGTACTGGGTTATGAGCTGGGCTTTTACGATGCCCAGAAAGCCGGATATGTTGGCTTGCGTAATGAGTTCATTGCTTCTGCACGGCTGGATAACCTGCTGAGCTGTTATATCGGGCTGCGGGCATTACTGGACGCCTCAGGTGATGAAGCCGCCCTGTTGGTATGTAACGATCATGAAGAGGTCGGCAGTGTTTCGTCGGAAGGGGCTCAGGGTCCATTCCTTAATGCTGTTCTTGATCGCTGGTGCGGTGCCGGCAAAGCCAAAGCAATAGCCCGCTCCATGATGATATCAGCCGACAATGCTCACGGTGTGCACCCCAACTACATGGACAAACACGATGAAAACCATGGTCCTGTTCTTAATGAGGGCCCGGTCATCAAGGTGAACCACAACCAGCGCTACGCGACCAATAGCCGGTCAGCCGCGGTATACCGGCATATCAGTGATGAGCTGGGCTTGCCACACCAGACCTTTGTGGTGCGCAGTGATATGGCGTGTGGAAGCACGATCGGACCTCTGACAGCCGCAAGCCTGGGCGTTACAACGCTGGATATCGGCGTGCCGCAGTTTGGTATGCATTCGATTCGTGAACTGATTGGTGCCGAGGACGGACACACGCTGTTCCGCGTACTGCGAGAGTTCATGCAGCGCAAACAGATTTTCTGAGGCCCTGAACGAAAAATGCCGCTGCTTCATAGGAAACAGCGGCATTTTAGAATAAGTGGCTCCCCGAGCTGGGCTCGAACCAGCGACAAACGGATTAACAGTCCGTTGCTCTACCAACTGAGCTATCGGGGAACTGCATCAAGTCGAGCGGCATACTAAGCACTTTCTTTGACTTGGTCAAGTCCCTGGAAAAAGTTACTCAAGCAAAGGCCTGAGTACCGGCCAGACGTTTTCGAGCAGCCTCGGCTGGGCTTCAGCCGTTGGATGAATGCCGTCACTTTGCATCAGGCTGTCCTTGTTATAGATACCTTCCAGAAAAAAAGGAACCAGAGCGGTGTTGTAGCTGTCTGAAAGCGCCGGGAAGATATCTGCAAATATCCGGGTGTAACGCTGGCCGTAGTTTGGCGGAATTTGCATACCCACTAAAATGGCGCGGGCGCCAGAGTCCTGGGTGGCCTGTATCATGGAGGCAAGATTGGATTTGATAACATCGGGCGGGAACCCGCGAAGGCCGTCGTTACCACCCAGTTCGATAATGACCACAGAGGGCGTATTTTTTTCAAGCAACTCCGGCAACCGGCGAACACCTCCGTCTGTGGTTTCACCACTGATGCTGGCGTTTACCACATCCCAGTTGTCAAAGTCGTTGCTTTGCAGGCGGTCTCGCAGGCGTTGCACCCAGGCAGTTTCTGACGGTACGCCATAGGCAGCACTCAGGCTGTCGCCCATAATCAGGAGCGTTTGCTGCGGGCCAGCGACGGCAGGTAAAGCAATGAAGGCCACTAAAAGAAAGGCAATGGATCTGACGTACAGTAATACCCTATGCATAAAAATACCGTATACCCATGATTAATAAACGTGCTTGTCCGGGAGCTTCGTAAGCAAGATGCAGACTACAAACCCTGATAACCAGCGCCCGATGCTGCGCGCTGAAAACCTGACTCACAGTGTGAGACTGGAAACAGATACGTTGACGATCTTGAAGAGTGTCAGCCTTGAAATCAATCGGGGCGAATCCGTAGCCATCGTTGGTCGCTCCGGTTCCGGTAAAACCACGCTGCTCGGATTGCTTGCCGGCCTGGACACTCCCACAACGGGAACGGTTGAGCTTGACGGGGCGGTGATCAGTCAGCTCAGCGAAGATGAGCGCGCCCGGATGCGTGCTCACCGTGTCGGGTTTGTGTTTCAGTCATTCCAGCTATTGCCGGCACTGACGGCACTGGAGAACGTAATGCTGCCTCTGGAGCTTGCGGGCATGGAATCACCGGAAAAGCGCGCCCGCGAGCTTCTTCAGCGGGTGGGGCTGGGTGAACGCCTGACCCACACACCGCGGCAGCTTTCCGGCGGTGAACAGCAGCGGGTCGCCATTGCCCGGGCGTTTGCTTCAGATCCGGCCATTCTGTTTGCCGATGAGCCTACGGGCAACCTGGATAACCGCACCGGGCAGGAGATATCTGACTTGCTGATGGCACTGAACCAGGAGCAGGGCACCACATTGGTGATGGTTACCCACGACGAGCTACTGGCGGCACGCTGTGCACGGCAGTTTCACATTGATGCCGGAGAGTTGACAGAGCCGGCAGCTGAGCGGGAGTTCGCTGACTGATGGTGGCTGCAAAGAAACTGATGTCAGTACGTCGCGACTGGCGCCAGAGGGATGTGCGTGTGGTGCTCGCCGCGCTTGTTATTGCTGTGGCTACGGTGGCCACCATTGCGCTTTTTGCCAGCCAGTTACAGAGCACCCTGGTCTCATCCGCCAGTTCTTTTCTGGCCGCAGACAGGCAGCTGGAAGCAGAGAACGGGCGCCCGGTACCGGAGCCCTGGCTTACAGAGGCCAGGGAGCGTGGGCTGGAAACCGGGCGTATGGTGGAGTTTTCCACCATGGTGTTCGGCAGTGAGGCCTTTCAGCTGGCGTCAGTGAAAGCCGTCAGCGATGAGTATCCGTTGCGCGGTGAACTTGAAATACAGAAAGGCTCAGACGGTGCACGCACTCAGGTGCAGCATGGCCCGGCCCCCGGTGAAGTCTGGGTTAACCCCAGACTGTTGCGGCTGCTGGGTATTCAGACGGGTGACACGCTTGAAGTCGGCAACCGGAACCTGACCGTATCAGGCTTGCTGCTGCGTGAACCGGATGGGGGTTTCAGTCTCTCAGCGCTTGCACCCCGAATAATGATGCATGTGGAGGACATAGCCTCCACCGGGGTTATTCAGGAAGGCAGCCGGGCGGAATACATTTATTTGTTTGCCGGCGATGAACGGGCGCTGGAAAGTTATTATCAGTGGCTGCAGCCACAGCTTGAGCCCAGCCATCAATGGGAAGGTATTCGCGACGGGGAAACGTTTTCCCGCTCCCTTGAGCGTGCTGAAAGCTTCCTGTTGCTGGGGGGCAGTCTGGCTGTGTTGCTGGCGGCTGTCGCCGTGGCCGTGGCGAGCCGCCAATATGCGCTGTCCCAGCGCGACACTGTCGCTCTTCTGAAAACCCTGGGCCTTGGCAGTGCCGGAATAGGGCGACTGTATCTGCAGCGGCTCGCGCTCTGGGGGATCACCGGCATGGTAGGTGGTCTTCTGCTGGCGGTTCCATTGTTCTGGCTTCTTACCCGCCTGCTCAGTCAGGCACTGGAAAGGCCGGTCGGATTTCAGCTGGATTCGTCTGCACTCACACCGGCATTGCTTACCGCGCTGGTGTCTCTGTTTGCATTCGCCTACCCGCCCATCCGGCGTTTGAAAAACGTCCCGGCCATGCGGGTGTTGCGCAGCCAGCCTGGAGAAACCGGCCGGGACGCACTGCCTGATATGCTGATTGCAATCATAGCCGTGTTCGGACTTGTGTGGTTATACGCCGGCGATCTCTCATTGGTTGCGTCTTTGCTTGGCGGGCTCGGGTTGCTACTCGGAGCCCTGGGCGTTCTGGGCTGGCTGCTTGTGGCAACCCTGCGTCGGGTCCGCGGTGGCGGGCACGCCTGGCGGCTGGCACTGGTCGGGTTGTATCGCCACCGGCGTGCCAGCCTGTCACAGATTGCTGTGTTCGCTATGACACTGATGCTTGCCACAACGCTGATACTGGTGCGCACCTCACTGCTGGACGACTGGCAGGCGCAGCTGCCCGATGATGCCCCGAACCATTTTCTGATCAACATTGCTCCGGATGCGGTGGATGAAGTGGCCGCTTACTGGGAAGAGCGTGGCCAGCCACTGGATCAGCTTTACCCCATGGTGCGGGGCCGGCTGACAGAGCTGAACGGTGAACCGGTAAAAGACGTTGTGAGCAAGGATCAGCGCATAGGCGCGCTCAACCGGGAGCTCAACCTTACCTGGATGAATTCGCTTCCTGAGGACAATGCAATTGTGCAAGGCCGCTGGTTCAGGGACGGCCAGACCGACGGTGTTTCAGTCGAAGCGGAACTGGCCGGTAAACTGGGCCTGGCCCTGGGTGATGAGTTAACGTTCACCATAGGTTCGGACAGGGTGACTGAAACGGTTACCAGCATCCGCACCGTTCAGTGGGACAGCATGAAGCCAAACTTCTATATGGCCTTTCCGCCCGACGGCAGTCTTACCGGCATGCCTGCCACCTGGATAACCAGCTTTTACCTGCCCAGAGACCGAAAAAGTGCCCTCAATGAATTTTCCCGGCGTTTCCCGACGGTCTCTTTGCTGGAGGTAGACAACATCATTGAGCGCATACAGGAAATCGTACGGCAGGTTACTCAGGCTATAGAAGCAATTCTGGTGTTGATACTCGCGGCAGCCCTGGTTGTGATGGCCGCCGTTGTCAGTGCCACACTTCAGGATCGGCAAAGGGAAGGCGCGCTTTTACGAACATTGGGTGGACGCCGGAACCTGCTGGTAAAAAGCACGATGCTAGAGTTTGCCTTACTGGGTGGCTTTGCCGGGATTCTTGGCGTTGCAGCGGCTGAGGCAGCCGTATGGGCCCTGCAAGTCAGAATGTTCGATGGAACGTTCAGCTGGCACTGGCAGGTGGTATTGCCAATACCTGCAATCAGCGCCGTGGTGCTGGCATTATTCGGTCGCTGGCAGCTTCGGCCTGTACTGAGTGTGTCGCCCATGCTGCTGTTGCGGCGGCTTGAGTAAGCGGAAAACGGCCGGTAAGCGGTTGCGGGTGCTTACCGGTAGTTTGCAAGAATGGCATCGAGTTCGCCATTTTCACGGATATGTGCAAGCTCGGCGTTGAACCGGCGGGCAAATGCCTGATTGTCCTTATGCAGCATAACGCGAAAACCGTAAGAGCTTATGCCCTTATCGGATACGTTGAACTGCCCCCGCAGGCCTTCCTTTCTCTGTATCCATTTCCCGACAAGCAAGTCAGCCACCGCTGCGTCAAAGTGTTCACCGTGCAGTAAAAAGTTAAACATATCCCGGTCCCGGGACACATCAAATCGCTGAATGGCGCCAGACTCGAAATGGGGTTGTAGTTTTGGGTAAACATACCCCAGATGGGTGACCAGGGTTTTTGATAGCAGGTCGTCCGGGGATTGGTAGGTCTTGCCGGACATTACGGGTGTAAAGAACACCTCCCGGACCTCTACGACCGGATCTGTAAACAGAAACTTTTCTGGCTTATGCGTCCACTCCCTGGCCCGTGGGGTGCCGTCAATATACCCTTCCATCAGCATGTGATCCACGCGCTTGCGGGGGACTTTTTCTGCCACCAGCCGGTAGCCCAGACGCTCAGTAATCAAGGCAACCACATCCCACATGATACCGGAGGGGGTCTCCTGATTCACAATCAGGTAGGGCGGATAACCACTTGGGGAAATATTGAAACGAAAGACGCGTTCATCGTCGGCAACAGCTGTATTTACGCTCAGGGCGCACGCAAGCCAAAGAAACCACATGAAGGGGGGCAGTAAAGCAGAAAGACTGCGGTGTTTCAGGTGCTTCATCGGATAAGGCTCTTATTGGGCTTACGGGTTACAGCGCTGTCTCTGTATAACAGAATCCGGCTATATCCCTGCCAGTAAGAGCTTAATTGTCACTTTTTTATCTTTTTATTTCAATGACCCATAGGTGGGTTACACGTTTAACCCCAGGCGTTATTGAGAACAGCGCGCACGTCTGCCAGCGTTACCTCTTTCGGGTTAAACATAATGGACCCATCGTCCAGCGCCATTTCAGCTATCTGATCCAGCTGGCTCTCGTTTACCTTGCCGGTTTCCCTGAGCGTTCGCGGGAGTTCACAGCGCTTATAGAGGGCGTCTCTGAGTTTACGCACGGCGGCAATGCTGGCTTCGGCCCGGCGCTCTGCCGGAGTTATCGCATACACTTCGGGGCCTTCGAGATACAACAGCAGTTCGCCCAGTGGCCCGCGAATGGTCTCAAGGTTGTACTCCAGCACATAGGGCAGGTACACGCTCATACATAAACCATGGGGCAGGTGACACAGGGCACCCGTAGCGTGGCCAAGAGAGTGCACCAGCCCGACCATGGAGTTGGAAAACGCAATGCCCGCCATGGTGGACGCCTGGGCCAGCGCCAGCCGGCCGTCTGTATCCTTCGGGTTATCCATGACATGCAGCAGTGATTCACTGACCTTCCTGATCGCGGATGTCGCATAGGCATCACTCAAGGGGTTTTTGGCCATGCAGGTAAACGATTCAATGCCATGGGTCATGGCATCCATCGCCGTTGCTGCAGTGATATGGGCCGGCAGGGTGAGCGTCATGCGGGGGTCGATAACGGCAGCATCGGGCAGCAGGAACGATGAGCTGAAGGGCAGTTTAATGCCTTTTTTCTCGTCGGTAATCACGGCCACAGAGGTAACCTCAGACCCGGTGCCTGCGGTTGTAGGCACAACAAAAAATGGCTTTAGAGGGTGTTTGATCAACCCTGCACCCGTATATTCCGCAATGTCAGTTCCGCCTTCTGACACCAGAATATTCACGGCCTTGCCGGTATCAATCGCCGAGCCGCCACCGATTGCAATAATCGAGTCACAGCTCTTTTCGCGGTAAATGGCTGCAATATCGCGTACCACCGTGGTTGAGGAGTCCGGGGGAACGTCATCGTAAATACTGATGATATCCAGGCCGCTTTCCTCGCACGCCATGATCACAGGGTCCAGAAGTCCGGCGGCGCGAACGCCTTTATCGGTGATGATCATCGGCCGCCTGGCGGCCCGCCCGGTAAGCTCGTAAGGAATATGCTCAAGGGCGGCTTTTCCGGCTATAACTTTCACCGGGCAGAAGAACTCATAGTATGTGTTGGTCATCAGGCTCTCGCTGTCTGGATAAAGTGAGTAGCAACTTTCAGGTAAATCTGTGCAGCACTAATCAGCTTTTCCGGAAGGTGCAGGTTTTTCGGGTACTCTTTTATCGCGCGTGTGGCGACAAATCTGGGCAAAATGAAGGCTTCAAGCCGGTTAAGCACCCGCGTCATCCGTACGGCGTAACTCACATCGCCATCCACCAGCATACGGTCGTTGGCAAAGGCAACAGAGGTCTTTTCCTGAAAAGACAGCACCAGGAAAGCATGGGTAATATGCTTGAAACGGATGGATACATTCACCGGTCGCGGAGCTGAGCTGCCATGGTAATGAAGGCGGCCGTCACCCACGTGCTCGACCACCAGGCTGGCGCCATCCGGCATGACCATCATCTCAAACAGGAATCCCTCCGGCAGTGCCTGTGCTTCCTGTTGCACTTCCTGATCCACTTCGCTCACTGCCTGAAGTGCCCGCCCCATTACCTGGAACATCAGCGCCACATACTGGCGTTTCGCCCGGGATGCGATGGGCTGGAACCGTTTTATAACCATGGCCGTCATCCGTTTTGTGTATTGATAACCATTTTTTAGAGTGATTGCTCTAGAAAGTCAATGCTTCTGATGACGGAAGACTCTGTGTGTGCAGCAAACCTTGTCTGCACCCACGAAAAAGGCCGGAATCATCTGATGATTCCGGCCTTTAACAATTCGCTTTAGTCGTGACTACCGGGTAAGCGCCTCCAGCTTCTGGCGGGCTTCTTCTGCAACTTCGCCACTGGCTTCGGCGGCTTTACTGTAATAGGCGATGGCTTCATCGCGATTATTATTTTTAACTGCAATGTCTCCCAGGCGCAGAAACGCAATGGAGGTAGGCACAACCTCATTGGCGCGGACCAGGTTTTCCCGGGCTTCGGTCAGGTGGTTGAGCGCCAGCGCATTCAGGCCATTGTGCAACCGGTACATAAACATTTCAGGGTATCTTTCGACGGCCTTGTCGAAGTCTGCCGAGGCTTTTTCAGGTTTGTTCTGCTCCTGGTAGATACGCCCGCGCAGTGAGTAGAACATGGCTTCGCGAGGCAGAATGTTTATGGCCTCGTTAACTTTTGACAGGGCGGCATCCAGGTTGCCCTCAGATGCAAGCTTCATAGCTTCATCGTGGGCATCATAAGCCGGCTTGAATTTGCGCAGAGTCGCGGTTTTCTGCCGGTAAACGTCGGCGCCCCGGTAGCCTCCGCCGCCTATTTTCCTGACCAGTTCACTGTTTTCGCGCACACGCTTGGCAGACGGTGGGTGAGTGGCAAACAATCCATCTATAAAGCCCGCCTGCTGGCCTTTGGACATCTCAAGAAATAATTCCTGCAGTTCTACCGCGGCCTGGGGATCGTAACCCGCTTCTTTCATATACAATATGCCGTAGTGGTCGGATTCAAGCTCATCGCCCTGACCGTATTGCGCCAGTGCAAGCTGAGCACCCACAGCGGCGCCGCCCATAAGCAGGCCTGCCCACTCGTTATCGGTCAGTGCAAAGCCCAGCCCGGCAACGCCGGCACTGATCAGCATCCCCTGTTGCATGCGCTGAACACTGTGCCTGGCCGCTGCGTGGACAATTTCGTGGCCAAGCACAGAAGCAAGCTGGGCTTCATCATCCAGCTCTGTGAGCAGCCCGCGGTTAACGGCAATCTTGCCGCCCGGCAGGGCCCACGCATTAGGAACACTGTTGTTCAGAACCACGAACTCATAAGGCAGATCCGGGCGGTCGCTTACCTCGGCCAGTTTGTGGCCAACCTCACTGACATATAGCGTCAGCTCAGGATCTATGTAAAATTGGCCGCCCTGGGTTTGCTGGGTCGGGGTATATTGCTCAGCGCCCATCGCGAGCTCCTGGCTCTCGCCAATCAGCGAAAGTTGTTTCTCGCCGGTCACCGGGTTTACAGAGCATCCGGTAAGCAGCAGCATTAGCGCGATAATGGGAAAACAGCGTTGCAAGGCGGTGATTTTCACTCTCGACTCCTGTAATTGAGATCCTGATGGATATAATTACACGGCTGATGCCGGCTTTAAACACTGGCGGCGCAAAATCAACACTTGAACCAAGGTTTTGTTTTGAATGAACGATAAAATCCGAGCAGACCGGGTTACCCGGTTTATTCAATCCCTGAATCAGGCCAGGGAACTGGGCGTAACGGTTGCCGGGACCACAGAAAGCAGTCTGACACTGTGCCTGCCATACAGTAACCAGATCATCGGCAACCCGGATACCGGAGTGATTCACGGAGGCGCCATTACCACGCTGATGGATACTACGTCCGGCTCGGTGATGATCTGCGCCCTGGATATTTTCGAGCTGTGTCCCACGCTGGATTTGCGGGTGGACTATATGCGACCTGCCGAACCCGGCAAGCCGGTGTACGCCCGGGCAGAAATTTACAGAATGACCCGCAACATCATCTTTACCCGTTGCGAGGCCTATCAGGAAGGCGGTGAAACCGTAGCGAATTGCGTGGCCACCTTTATGCGCATTGGCCCGGAAGCACTGCCAAAAGCGTACCGTGACAAAATCACTGGAGACGTGTTGTGACTGACCCCGAAATTCTACGCTATACACGGGAAACCGGTGACTTTTCCCAGTTGATTGCCAGCATTCCCTACGCTGACCACATAGGGCTGCAATGCGACCGTTTTGGCGATGACCTTATTTTTCGTCTGCCGGCAAAGGAGCAGAACCTGGGCAACCCCATATTGCCTGCCATTCACGGTGGGGTCATTGGCGGTTTTATGGAGCTGTCTGCGGCCATCTACCTGATGCTTGCCCAGGAAACCAACCGCATGCCCCGCATTGTGAACTTTTCACTGGATTACCTTCGCGCGGGCCTCAATCAGGAAACCTATGCGGAGTGCCAGCTCACCCGGCAGGGGAATCGGGTTGCGAACGTAATGATCACCGCTTGGCAAAAGTCCCGGTCCCGGCCCATCGCCACCGCAAGGGCGCATTTCCTGCTGGAAGGTTAACCCTGTTCTTGTGTCAGGGCTTGAAATGCCCCGGAGAGACCCCATTTTTGCAGCAGGACAAACCTCCCCCAATGTTTGCAGCAGGAGAGACAAACAAATGACAGTTGAAACCAAGAAAGAGACTCTGGGTTTTCAGACGGAAGTAAAACAGCTACTTCATCTGATGATCCATTCCCTGTACTCAAACAAGGAAATCTTCCTCCGGGAACTGATTTCCAACGCGTCTGACGCTGCGGACAAGTTACGCTTCGCCGCACTGAAAGATGACAGCCTGTACGAGGGCAACTCCGATCTTCATATCCGCCTGGACTTCGATAAAGAGGCCAACACCATCACTCTGAGTGATAATGGTATTGGCATGAGTCGTGAGGATGTCGTCCAGAACCTGGGTACCATTGCCCGTTCCGGCACCGCAGAATTCCTCAAGCAGCTTTCGGGCGATGAGCAAAAAGACAGCAAGCTGATTGGCCAGTTTGGTGTGGGCTTTTATTCAGCGTTTATTGTTGCTGACAAGGTGGATGTGTATACCCGCCGCGCAGGTGCCCCGGTCGAAGAGGGTGTGCACTGGCAGTCAGCGGGCGACGGCGAGTTCACCATCGAGCAGGTGGCCCGCGAGCAGCACGGCACCGAAATTGTTATTCACCTGAAGCCGGATGCCACCGAATTTGCAGATGGCTTCCGTCTGCGCAACCTGGTCAAGAAGTACTCTGACCATATCTCCTTCCCGGTGATCATGAAGTCCGAGCCCACCGAAGAAGGGGAAGAGGTAAAAGACGAAACGGTTAACGATGCAACTGCACTGTGGACTCTGCCCCGTAACGAAATCAAAGACGAGGAATACAAAGAGTTCTACAAGCATATTGCCCACGACTTCGAAGACCCGCTCACCTGGTCTCACAATAAGGTGGAAGGCAAGCTGGACTACACCAGTCTGCTGTATATCCCCGCCCGTGCGCCTTTTGACTTGTACAACCGCGAAGCGCCCCGGGGCCTGAAGTTGTACGTACAGCGTGTGTTCATCATGGATGACGCCGAGCAGTTCCTGCCACTGTACCTGCGCTTTACCAAGGGTGTTGTAGATTCCAACGACCTGTCCCTGAACGTGTCCCGGGAAATTCTGCAGAACGACAGCACGGTCGACAGCATTCGCACCGCGCTTACCAAGCGTTCTCTGGATATGCTGTCCAAGTTGTCGAAAAAGGATGCGGATGCGTACCAGAAGTTCTGGGACGAGTTTGGCACGGTGCTCAAAGAGGGCCCGGCAGAGGACTTCAGCAACCGTGAAAAAATCGCCGGACTGCTGCGCTTTGCCACGACCCACACTGGCGAGAGCACTCAGAACGTTTCTCTTGACCAGTACATCGAGCGGATGAAAGAAGGTCAGAGCAAGATCTATTACATCACCGCCGATAACTTCATGGCCGCCAAGAGCAGCCCGCACCTGGAAGTGTTTCGCAAGAAAGGTGTTGAGGTACTGATCCTGTCCGATCGCATTGACGAGTGGATGATGGGGTATCTCAGTGAGTACAACGGCAAACAGTTCCAGGATGTTGCCCGTGGCGATCTGGACCTGGGCGAAGTGGAAACCGAAGAAGACAAGAAGCACAAGGAAGAAGCCGCAGAAGAGCACAAAGATCTGCTGGAGCGCATCAAAACCGCTCTCACAGACCGGGTTCAGGACGTGCGGGTAACCAACCGTCTGACGGATTCCCCGGCGTGCCTGGTGGTGGGCGACTTTGATATGGGTGCCCAGATGAAGAAGATCATGGAAGCTGCAGGCCAGCCAGTGCCGGACAGCAAGCCGATCTTTGAAATCAATGTGGATCACCCGCTGGTTCAGCGTCTGGAAAGTGAAGCGGGCGAAGAACGCTTCAGCGAACTGTCTGCCGTGCTTCTGGACCAGGCCACCCTGGCCAGTGGTGAACAGCTGGATGATCCGGGTGCATACGTTACCCGCCTGAACCGTCTGTTGCTGGAACTGGCGAACTAACGCCTGTGCAGCAGATTATTGTGGACATAAGCATCAGCCCTGATGAGTGGATCAAGCTCTATCAGGGCGTTGCCACCGATGTTCGCACAACGGCCCGGGACGGACGCTCCGTTCGTTTCCCGGCCCGAATCCTCTCCCGGTTTTATCTGAAAGACGGTGTGCGGGGCAGTTTCCGCATTCTGTTCGATGATCAGGGGAAATTTGCCAGCATTGAAAGGCTTTAAGCCTCCGGAGCCTTTATGCGAATAATTCTTGCCCCTATGGAAGGCCTGGTAGACGCGCCTATACGGGAAACTCTCACCCGGGTAGGGGGTATTGACCGATGCGTAACTGAATTTGTTCGGGTAACCCAGGGTGTCCAGCCGCCAAGAATCTTCTACAAATTTGCACCAGAGCTTTATAACCAGTCTCTGACACAGGCCGGAGTACCTGTTGCTGTTCAGCTTCTGGGCTCCAACCCGGAACAGATGGGCCGGAATGGCCGCAAAGCCGTAGAGCTGGGCGCAACACAGGTAGACATTAATTTTGGCTGCCCGGCGAAAACCGTAAACAAGCACAAGGGCGGGTGTGTGTTAATGCGTGAGCCGGAGCTGATGCATGAGATCACCGCAGCTGTGCGACAGGCCGTACCTGCCGAGGTGCCGGTCACCACAAAAATGCGCCTGGGGTATGACGACCGTTCCATGGGAGTCGCCTGTGGCCAGGCACTTGAGGCCGCAGGCTCTGCGGAAATTGTGATTCATGCCCGCAGCAAGGTCGATGGTTACAAACCACCGGCGTATTGGGAAGAAGTGTCCAGAGTTCGCGAAGCCGTGTCGGCACCGGTTATCGCCAACGGTGAAATCTGGACAGTGGCGGATTACTGGCGCTGCCGCGAGGTTTCCGGGTGCGATGATGTAATGATTGGCCGTGGCCTGATTGCCAGGCCGGATCTGGCCCGCAGAATCAAGGCCAGCCAACAGGGTACGGAAGTGGACGACATGACCTGGCCAGAAGCTGTGGCATTGGTGCGGGAATATGCGGAAGTTTTGCAGGGCTGGCTGGAAGACCGTTTTGTGACCGGGCGCATCAAGCAGTGGCTGAACTTCCTCCGCCTCGGTTTTCCGGAAGCAGAACGCCTCTGGCCCACCGCCCGGAAAATCCGCGACGTGGCGCCCATACTGGCCTGCCTGGAACAACCCCTGGTTACCTGAGCTGGCTGTCCTTACTGGCGCGACGGTTAATGCCGCTGTAGTCCCTTTCCTGTTTTTCCAGTTCCGCCTGGCAATTTACACACAGACGTACACCGGGAATGGCTTTTCGCCGTGCTTCCGGAATAGGGCAGTCGCACTCTTCACAGAACTCGGCGCTTTCACCTGTGCCCAGCCGGCTGCGCGCCTCGGCAACTGCATCTTCCACACTCGCATCAATCTGATCCTGAACAGCCCCATCGCGGGTCCAACCACCAGCCATACTGTTGCTCCTGTGAACAAATTAGCTCATCATTCTGAACCAGTTCCTATTATACCAAGTAACAGATGACCGGGCTAAGAACCGGTTGCGCCAGGGCACAGGAGGACTGCATGCGCACAGGAAAAGGTACGCATCGCCGGGGCGGAAAGTGGCCGGTTGTTGTAGCCTGGGTCGCTGTGTTCCTGTTGGTGATTGCCAGCCTTCTTATGGCAACAGCAGGCCCCGCCTATAAGGCCGACTGGGTCAGCCTTGGCACAGCGTTCACCTGGCTGCGACAAGGTGCGCAGCTGGCAGTGACAGCCGCGGTCGTGGGGCTGATTACCCTGGTGTTGGCCGGCATACTCCGGCGCTGGCGGCCCGCACTGGCCGGAGCCCTGGTAAGCCTTGCTGTTGTGGCTATGCTTGCCGTACCAGTACAGATGCAGCAGCGCGCCCAGAGTGTCCCGCCTATCCACGACATAACAACGGATACCCAGGCACCACCTGCCTTTAACATGCTGGCACAGGCCCGCAAGGCAGCACCCAATGCTGTGGAATACCCGGGGGCTGAAACCGCGCGCCAGCAGCGGGCGGCGTATCCTGAACTGAAGCCGGTGACGCTGGACATGCCATTGCCGGATGCAATGGATGCAGCGCTTGCCACCATCCGGGACCGCGGCTGGACATTGGCCGGTACTACCGACAACACCATTGAGGCGACCGCAACCACGCGCTGGTTTGGCTTTAAAGACGACGTTGTTCTCCGTATGACAGAGACACAGGACGGCGTACAGGTTGATATGCGCTCGGCGTCCCGGGTCGGCAAAAGTGATATCGGAACCAACGCAGAGAGGATCCAGCTGTTTCTTGAGGACCTGAAGCGGTTATAAAAACCCCGCAACAGCAATAGGGTATACTCTGAGGGAGTGGGTTTTTCCGCTGCTTTATAACAGGTTGGCGGGCCTGACTATCTTAGTGTGACCTATAATGAATAAACCAGTGCGTCTTCGCTATCAGACCATCGAATTTGAAAACGTGGACATCCACGTTTGTACGTTACGTGACAACCAGCAATACAGTGACCCGGGCAATGTCGCCCTCAGGCTGGGAATCTCATCTGCCACCTGGCCTTTGTTCGGAATCATCTGGCCATCCAGCCTGGTGCTGGCCCATTACATGGCTAACTACGACACGGCAGAAAAAAGAATTCTGGAAGTAGGCTGCGGTATGGCCCTGTCCAGCCTGTTGCTCAACCAAAGAAACGATGACGTTACAGCCACCGACTACCACCCTGAAGTGGGCGTGTTTCTGGAACGGAATACCGAACTGAACCAGGGCCGGCCGATTGGTTACCAGCGGGTTGACTGGGCCGACAAAACCAGCGATCTTGGCGCGTTTGATCTTATTATCGGCAGCGATGTGCTGTATGAAGATGAACATATACATCTTCTGGCCGACTTTATTGATAAACACGCCAACCCGACCAGCGAAGTGATCATCGTAGACCCGGGCCGGGGCCGGAAAACCAAGTTCAGCCGGCGAATGGAAGAACACGGATACAGCTGGTCCCACGACAAGCCCGAAGAGACAGATTATCTGGAAGAGCCCTACAAGGGCCATATTCTGAGGTTCTGGCGGGATGAGGCATAACCGCCTGCCGGCCATTGCGTAAAACGCCATCAATTACTCGAGAGAATGAACGAGACTATGCAAAAACAGCCAAGCTTCACACCCCAGCGTTCAGTGGCACAACTGATGGCACTGCTGATGCTGGTTTTTCTGTTAGCCGGTTGCGGCATCAACAACATCCCCACGTACGACGAAAAAGTAAAATCTGCCTGGTCGCAGGTGGAAAACCAGTACCAGCGCCGGGCGGATTTAGTGCCCAACCTGGTGGAGACGGTTAAAGGTTTTGCAGCCCAGGAAAAAGAGACGCTGACAGCGGTAATCGAAGCCCGCTCCAAAGCAACCTCAATTCAGGCAGACGCAAGCATCCTCAACGACCCTGAGAAGCTTCAGCAGTTTCAGCAGGTGCAGGGGCAACTCAGCAGCGCCCTGAGCCGACTGATGGCGGTTTCCGAGCGTTACCCGGATCTGAAATCCAACCAGAACTTCCTGGCACTGCAGTCGCAGCTGGAAGGTACAGAAAACCGCATATCCGTTGCCCGCCGAGACTTTATCCAGGCGGTGGAGCGGTATAACACGGAAATTCGCACCTTCCCCGGAAAAATCTGGCACAGCCTTCTGTATAGCGATCTGGAACAGCGTGAGAACTTCAAAGCCACCACAGAAAACGCCGACGAAGCGCCTGCGGTGGAGTTTTAAATGCGGATAACAGCACGCTACTGGGTCAGTATGGTTCTGGCGCTGGTGTTACTGCCAGCCTCGGCTGTGCTGGCCCAGTCGACACCGGAATTTCCGGAGCTGACGGGGCGGGTTGTCGATCAGGCCGACATGCTGAGTTCAGCAACCGAATCCCGGATTACCCAGATGCTTCAGGCCCATGAACAGAGCACCACTGAACAGGTGGTGGTGGTCACGCTGCCTGATCTGCAAGGCTACGCCATTGAAGATTACGGTTATCAGCTGGGAAGGCACTGGGGCATAGGGCAGCAGGGTGAAGACAATGGTGCACTGCTGATTGTGGCCAGCCAGGAACAGAAAATCCGGATTGAAGTAGGGTATGGCCTGGAAGGACGCCTGACCGATGCAGCAGCCTCAACCATTATCAATCGGATAATGGCCCCTGCCTTCCAGCAAGGTCAGTTTGAACAGGGAATTGCCAACGGTGCAGCGGCCATGGTGCAGGTTCTGGGAGGCGAGCCCCTGGCCACACCCGAGCGCACAGCCGGTGGCCAGGAAAAGCCCAATCCCGCTCTGGTGCTGCTGTTCTTTATCATTATTATGGCGGTTATCTTCTTCGTAGGCGGCGGCCGTGGTGGCCGTGGCACAGCCGCCCTGTTAGGCGGTGCGCTGCTGGGTGCCAGCCTCGGCGGCCGTGGCGGCGGCTTCGGTGGTGGTGGCTTTGGCGGCGGAGGCGGCGGCTTCGGCGGCGGTGGAGCCTCCGGTGGCTGGTAACACTGGAACAGCCTTTAACCCATTTAAAAGCGGTACAGCATGACATTACTGAGTAAGCAGGAACAGGAACAGGTTGCGGCGGCCATCAGTGCCGTTGAACGGGAAACCGACGCCGAGCTGGTCACAGTACTGACCTCCCAGGCAGACAATTACGCCTACATACCCTTGGTGTGGGCCGGACTTCTGGCCCTTCTGGTACCTGGCGTAATCAACTACTTTACCAGCTGGCTGAACGCAGACTTGTTGCTGCTCGGGCAGTGGGGCGTATTCATCGTGCTCAGCCTGATATTCCGGGTGCCTGCGATCAACCGGCGGCTGATTCCCCGGGCGGTACGCTACTGGCGCGCCTCCAACCTGGCACGGCGCCAGTTTCTGGAGCAGAGCCTGCACCACACAGCCGGTGGCACCGGCATGCTCATCTTCGTGTCGGAAGCCGAACGATATGTGGAGATACTGGTGGACCAGGGCATTTCCAGCCGTATAGACAACAGCGCCTGGGAAGCTATCATTGCGGACTTTACCGAGCGGGTGAGACAGGGACAAACCCTGCAGGGTTTCATGGATTGTATCGAAGCCTGTGGCAGACACCTGAAAACCGAAGTGCCCGCAACGCAGCAGAAAAACGAACTGCCCAACCACCTGGTGATACTGTCTTAACCGGCAGGCTGTTATCATAGTTGTCCACTACATCACTGAATCAGACTGCACTTTATGCCGGACATGTCATTGGAAAGCCTTTCGCAAGAATGGCAATCATTAAACGCAAAGCACTCAAGCCTTACCCATCAATTCGTGCTGAACTTTTTTCAGGACAATGCCCAGACGCTTGCTGAACGCTTCTATGAAGTCATGCTTGCTGATCCTGGTGCTTCGAAGTTCCTGTCGAATGACGACGTTCAGCAACGGCTTGGGGCTTCAATGCAGCGTTGGCTGTCCGGGCTGTTTGTATCGTCTGATCTTGAAGCCATCGACACGCTGATCGCCCAGCAACGAAAAGTCGGCGAGGTGCATGCCCGAATAGACATACCGCTGCATCTTGTTCTGCGGGGTGCTCGCAACCTGAAAAACAGCGTCAGCGTGTTGCTGGAAAACGAAGCGCTCTCCGGTGAGCAGCGGGCACAGGCTGTCAGCCTGGCGTCTGATACCATCGACCTTGCGATGGAAATCATGGGGCAATCGTATTCCATTTCCCATGCCCGGAACTCCCGGGCAGAAGAGTCCTACCGACTGTTTTCAATTACCCAGAACATCGCAAATGAAAAAGAACAGCAACGTGCCGCTGTCCTGCATTGGGAAAACCAGTTGATGTTTGATCAGGCAATAGGCGTGGCCGAGACGGGCTTGTCTCCGATCAAAACGTCTGAGTTCGGGTTATGGTTTCGCCATAAAGGGCTGCATGCCTTTGAAGGAACAGCAGAAGCAGCTGCAATTCTTGAGGCAATGGACAGAATAGACAACGACTTGCTGCCCTTGTTCGGAAGTGAGAACGAAAACACACTTCCCCCGGCCGGGCGTGTAACCTTACTGCATGAATTGCGGGACAAAGTAAGAGGGGTTCTGTTTAACCTGGACAGCCTGTTTGAACAGAATAATGAACTGGAGTCCGGTCGTGATGTGCTGACACGTCTGCTCAACCGAAAGTTTATGCCGGTTGTGTTCAGCAAACAGGTCGAGCAGGCAATGAAGCAGAAAACCTCCTTTGCTGTTGTCGCCCTGGATATTGATCACTTTAAACAGGTGAACGACACCTACGGGCACCAGGCCGGCGACAGTGTTTTACAGCAGTTAGCCCTGCTACTGGTTAATAATACCCGCTCGGGTGATTACCTGTTCCGCCTGGGCGGCGAGGAGTTCCTTCTGCTTGCGGTAGAAGTGAAAGAGCACCACGTAAAACGGCTGGTTGAAAAACTCCGGGAGCGCGTAGAGCGTGAGACCTTCAGGTTGCCGGGGGACGACACACTGAACGTGACAATCAGCGCGGGCGCGTCCTGCTTTGACGGTCACCCTGATTACCAGAGACTGCTCAAACGGGCAGACGATGCGCTTTATCAGGCTAAAAGTTCAGGACGCAACCGTGTGGTCATTGCCTGACCGAGAGGTAGGATTTCTCTCTCCGGTCGCGTAAATCCTTGAAGGCCATGGTTAACGCCAACAGCATGATCACCGTAATCGTCAGCAAGCCTATGCTGACCGCAACCGTCCAGGAGCTGCGGGGCAGCACAGCGAACACAATCGCGGTGATCACGGCAATGCCCACCGAGGTACCAATACGCTGACCGGTTTGCACGATGGCACCGGAGCTGCCGGCATAGGCCAGTGGTACCTCCGCTAATGTCAGGGTCTGGTTGGGGCTGATCACAGAGCCCTGGCCAAGCCCAAAAAAGGCCAGAGACACCAATAGCCACCAGACACTCACCCCGGCATACTCATGCAAAAGCACCACGGCGATACTGGAAACAACGCCGAAAACCGCCGTGATGAGGCCGCCAATCACCACTTTGCGGCCATAATGATTCACCCGTTTACCCGCCCAGTTAGCCGAGTAGGCCGAAAGCAGCGCCGAGGGAATGCTGACAGCGCCGGCTTCCAGCGCAGAAAAACCAATGCCTTGTTGAACATACAGAGGAATCAGAACCCAGACACTGGTCATGCCCAGAAAATACAGGGTCATAATAATGCTGCCATTGCGGTAGCTATTGGTGGCAAAAATCTTTAAATCCACCATGGGGCTGTAGCCACGCCGGGTATACCAGCGTTCCCAGAGCACCCACAGATAAAACAAAAGCAGGCCCGCCGGGAATAACAGCCACAGACGCCCGGAGGGGTTGGATTCCACAAAAGGGTAGAGCACAGCCAGCACGCCCAGGCCCAGTAACAGGGCGCCGACAGGATCCAGCGAGCTCAGGCCGGAATGCTCCTGGCTTTTGGGCTTGTGTATCAAAGGGCGCGGAAACCACAACCACGCCAGCACAATGGTTAATATGCCCACCGGCACGTTGATCAAAAACGTGAGCCGCCAACCAAACTCTTCGCCTCCAAGCCCGATGAGAAACCCGCCCATAACCGGGCCAATGGCCACCGCCACGCCGACCGTGGTGCCAAAATACCCAAAAGCACGGCCCCGTTCCGACCCCTGAAAATATTGCTGAATCAAACCTATGCCCTGGGGGTTCAGAAAGCCGGAGCCCACCCCCTGAACAAAACGCGCCGCATTAAGCCAGTTCGTATCCGGAGCCAGCCCCGCGGCAATAGATGAGAGCGTAAAGAGGGCCGCGCCCAGAATAAAAAAACCGCCACGCCCCATCAGATCCCCGGCGCGCCCGGCACTGACCAGAACCACCCCGAACGTAAGGGCATAACCGGACAGCACCCATTGCAGGGCGGACTGGCTGGCGTCCAGTGCATCCTGGATAGACGCCAGCGCCACATTCACCACGCTGACGCTGATGAGTGACATCACAATCGCCATGAGCACAACAATCAGAATGCGCCAGCGAATCGGATCTTTTGTGGAATCGGTAGGGGAGTGTTGTTCGGGTGTTATTTCAGCCATTGCGTGAGCATACCTGAGATCCCGGCGCCTGAGTATCCGGGGTAATACAGGCCACCGGGGTTCGGGCGAGAAGGCAAGTCAGTCTTTCGTTGCCAGTCTTGTACCCAGGGCACGCATGAATTCACTGCCGGCCTCAAGCTGCTCACGTTCAATATATTCATCAGGCTGATGGGCCTGGGCGATGCTGCCTGGCCCGCAGATAACCGTCGATAGCCCCACTTGCTGAAATTGGCCGGCTTCAGTGGCGTAGGCCACGGCGCCCGGGGGTTGCTTATCGGGCAGCAATGCATGGCACAGGTCCAGCACTTCCTGATTATTCTGGTCAGCCAGCGCCGGCACTGTTTTCGTGAGTTGCTCAGTCTGAATACGACATTCTCTCGAGCGCAGCTGCATTTCGGCTTCCAGAGTGGCGGAAAACTCGTTCACCTGGGCCAGCAGGTCCGCGAAGCGGTCATCGGGCAGATGGCGAATTTCCCACTCGAACTGACATTCCCTAGCCATAATATTAATCGCTGTGCCGCCCTGAATCTTGCCCACATGCAGACTCGAGTGGGCGACGTTAAAGGCTTCATCGACCCGGCCTTCGGCACGCAGATCAGCTATAATGTCTTCAATGCGCGTGATCAGGCGAGCCGCTACGTGAATCGCAGACACGCCCTGATTAACCTGGCTTGAGTGTGCAGCGCGACCCGTAACAACCGTGCGCAGGTTGGTGCTGCCCTTTTGCGCAACGACCGGCTGCATTGTGGTGGGCTCGCCCACGATCACCGCCGCCGGGCGGGGCTGATCGCTCATCAGGCGTTCAATCATGCGCGGTGCGCCGAGGCAGCCCACTTCTTCATCGTAGGAAAGGGCGAGATAGATTGGTTTCTTCAGTGGTAGCGTGACCCATGTGGGCACCTCGGCCAGGGCGCAGGCAATAAAGCCCTTCATGTCGCAGGTTCCGCGCCCATACAAACGGCCATCGCCGCCATCGACCAGTGTGAAAGGGTCCGTGGACCAGGGTTGTCCGTCTACCGGCACCACATCGGTATGGCCCGACAGCACCACGCCGCCCTCCACCGCAGGGCCGATACGCGCCAGCAGATTGGCCTTGTTGCCATCATCACTGGTGATAGGCCATGACTCGACGCCGTGGCGATGCAGCCACTCCCCAACGAAGGCGATCAGCTCCAGATTGGATTTGCGGGATACAGTGGCAAAGCCCACCAGGCGCTCAAGCATCTCGGTGGCGGTCATGATGCACTCCTTTGTTATTCGATAAACTGCTCATCAATATAATTGCACCATTGGTCTGAATCACGGGCGGGCACCGCTTCATTGCCTCTGATGCCCAGCCTGAATTCCACAACTGAACGCCACTCCAAAGACCCGGTATCCGGACCATGCCCCTGACCGTCGCCCGTTGGAATCTGGCGTTCAACTTTCTCAAACCATTCTTCTGAGCATACCTGAGTTTCCAGCGACTGAGTATCCGGGGCGGTGCAGGCGGCAGTGGTGAGGACCAGAAGGCATATGGCAAGATAGTTTGAGGGGGACATTATTCACCTGATGGGTTGATGAAATGGAGTTTGCATCGGAACGAGCGCTTTGTGTACGCCCAGCATGAGCATGAACGAATGGGGTGCAAGTCTCCTGTGGAAAGGCCTCCGTTCAGTTATTTCCCACTAACCACTGGAAAACGTCTGTTCCACCAGGCCTTCATACCCCCTTGTAGTTGCTTCGCGTCATATCCTAGCTGCTTTAGTCGGCGGGTGGCAGGGATGCTCCGGTGGGCTGACAAACAGATCGTTACAACCGGAATGCTCTGATCCAGCGACAGCTCACTGATTGCCTTTTTTCGTGGATTCAACCAATAACCGCAGCACTGCTCATTTATAATGCTCCGGAATATTCACCCCAGAACACCTCTGCCGGTGTTCGGTAACCCAGCCGTTTCCTGGGTCGGTTATTCAGTTGCTCAACCACTCGATTGATGTGTGTTTGGGACAGCTTGGCGAAGTTCGTCCCTTTCGGGTAGTACTGGCGCAGCAGACCATTCGTGTTCTCGTTGGTGCCTCGCTGGCCCGAACAATACGGATCACAAAAATAGGTGGATAAGTTCAGCGTTTTGGTTATGCTTTCGTGCTCTGAGAACTCACTGCCGTTATCCAGAGTCAAAGTTTGAGCCGCGCCCCGAATTGGCCGCAGAAGACGAATCACTGTTCGCGCCGTTTGCTTGGCTGTGAACTCGGGTAAACGACCTGCAAGCAAGTAGCCGCTCCGGCGCTCAACCAGAGTTACTACACCAGATTGCTTGTGGCCCTGAAGAACTGTGTCGCCTTCCCAGTGCCCCAGCGTGCCGCGACTTTCAACTTCTTTCGGGCGATGTTCAATGCCCGTACGATTGGGTATTTTGCCTAAGCCTGCATCCTTGGCACTGCGCCTACGGTCGCGACTGTTTCTGTGCCGGCAATAGCGCCAGAGATTGCCGCCGCTGAGCCGGTCACGACGCATCAGCTCATAGATCCACTGGTGACTGACACGAACCGGCGCCTCCATGCGATTCATGAAGCCGGCGATCTGTTCAGGGCTCCAGTGTTGCTTTAATCGTGTGCTGACCCACTCTGTCAGCCACTGCACTCTTTTGTGCCATTTGAAGGCTTGGCTGCGCCTGGCGTTCGACTGTTGCTGCGCGTGCTCGGGATCATAGCCCGAAGTGCTGTTTCGCCTTAACTCACGGCTAACGGTGCTGCTGTGGCAACCGATTATTCCGGCGATCTGTCGTTGGCTTTTGCCGGCCACACGCAAGGCCGAAATCTGATATCGTTGTGTCTGGGTCAGTTGTCGGTACTTCATCACTGCTTCACTTTGGTCGGTAAAGTCCGTGAGGGTACCGGCAACGGCCCTCCCATCTCTACCTGGTTACACCAAAGTGCTGCAGTTATTATCTGAATTCACGTTGAAAACTGGGTAATCGGTAGATTGATAGCGCCTTGAATATGGCTTTGTTGGAACTCTACCAGCGTTCTTACATCGACGACCTGAACACTCTCCAATTGCTCATTAAGTGCTTCGGGCGAGATTTCAGAAACACGGCCAAACGGTAACCAGTCGAACAGTTTCATATACTTCCATTTTCAAAGACATCGAAACGAGCCATCAGAATTGGTGATGCTCTGTGGGAGGTAAACCTGCGGACGTGTCAGGCATAGTGCTCTCTGCGATGGCAGTTCGGGCACAGCGCAATGGCATTCTCTACAGTATCTTCCCCGCCATCTGCGAGCCGTACCTTATGATGAACTTCAAGATACGGAGTACCATCTGAGCGACGATTGAATGGAGCAGTTTGGTGGCAAAGCTCGCAGTTCCCTTTGGCTCGGGACAGTACCTCTGCAATAACATCAGCGTTACGTATGAACGCGGTAGTAGTCACTAGAGTGGGGGAGGGCTTGACTGGGGCTGACTCAAGTCTTCTGTGCCGCGCTGCCGCAGTATCAGAAATTGAATCCTGGATTTTCCCGGCCAAGCGCCGGTTTAGCTCACCCAAGTCAGGAACTGCGATGGAGATTTCGCCAAAAAAGCTACCCGAAGCTCGTTGAACTGCGGTTCGTTGTCGATGTTCCCAACCATAGACGGCAACGCCTTCGGTTGCACTATGGACCTGCTTCATTTGGAACCGGCGTGCAGGCCGTGGTGGTTTTTCTCTGGCCTTGTCAAACTGCTGGTGCTCCGCGCTAGATAGAGAATAAGTGTCGCCTTCAGCATCAACGCCCAGAACCTTAAAAACACCATAAACTCGGTCATGAACGATCACTGCTAAAAGATGAGTCGGAGGGTGATCAGGATGCCGATAATCGTATGGCGAGTTTATAGGCTGCATGAAGGTGTACTCTTCCAAAGTAACGCCAGCATCTTGCAACTGTTTCACTGTTCGATCGGAATGCCGCAGAAACATAACGTTTTCCAGCGGGACCTCATGCTCATTCGCTACGAATTCACCCAATTTCATCAACTTCTCCAACGTAATGCCTCACGGGTCTGTAGGAAACTCGGCTCCGAGCTGCTGGACTTCCCCCAATAAATTGGACACGCCCTATCAGTTAATTCCCTCGAACTCTATCGGAGTCCGGTAACCAAGGCCACTGTGCAGCCGTTGGCTGTTATAAAAGCACTCAATATAGTCTTTTATATGTTTCCGTAATTGCCGCATCGTCACAAAGCTAGTCGCATGCAGCAATTCTCCCTTCAGGGTTTTAAAGAATGATTCGACCTCAGCGTTGTCGGTGCATTGTCCCGGTCGATTCATGCTGTGGCGCACGTTGTTCCGGTTCAGAAATGCCTGTGTTTTTTGGGCACGATATTCCGTGCCACGATCTGTGTGGAACAACAGACCCGCTTTCGGCTGCCTTGCTGCAAAAGCGTCTCTCAAAGCGCTGTTGGCCAGTGCTGCATTTAAGCATTCATCCAAGCGCCAGCTGACGATCCGGCGGGAGAACAGGTCTAAAACCACCGCTAGGAACACGTACTTTCGACCCGGCTGATGTAGGTAACGTCACTGCTCCATTGCTGATTCACCTCCACAGGCTTTTCAACGCTCAAGCGGTGGTTGGGAAGGGCTTTGAGCTCGTCACGGCGCTTGCTCATTCGGCGATACACTCGCATCATTCGCGCCACACGATTCTCGCCAACCTGTTCGCCTTCCCGGCGCAGGGCCTGATAGACCCTAGGGCTGCCATAGCGGCCCTTGCTACCGTCGTAAACACGACGGATCTTTAACAGAAGTGCGGCGTTCTCAACGGCTCTCTGACCGGGCTTCCGGTTTGCCCAGGCGTAATAACCGGACCGCGACACCTTCAAGTGCCGACACAGCGCTTTCACGCTGTATTCTCGTCGGTGTTTCCAGACGAACTGGAACGCTTCCGTCGTTCCTCGGCCTGAAAACGTTGAAACTTTTTTAAAATGTCGTTTTCCTCCTGAAGCTCCGATACTCGGCGTTTCAGGCGGGCAATCTCATCTTGTTCCTGTATTTTCTTTTTGGCTTTTGCTGGCGCTTTCTTGACCCGTTTCATGGCGAACTTTCCTTCACGGTATTCCTTTCGCCAGCGTGACAGCATGAAGGGGTGGATATCCAGTGCTTCGGCAACGCTTTTGACGCTGCGGTGGGCCTGGTGACTCCACTCCACCGCTTTGACTTTGAACTCAGTGCCGTACTGTTGGGTTTTCTTCCCCGTGATCATTTTCGGCATCGGTTTTCTCCTCCTGCGGAGTTATCGATGCGTGTCCACTGAACTGGGGGAAGCCCAGCATCCGCTGCCTTGACTTGTTAGCTGCTTTTTGATGCCTTTTCTTGATATAAGATATACGTTGATTAAACCGCACTTCCCATTTTGCTACATTGGAATAAGGTTTTGAGTACTTCAATCTAGCCACTATTGAAATAATTTGGTTTTCTGACGCAAGCATAAGGTTAGTACCAACTATATTAGCAATACCCTTAACCCCTTCACAATCGTGACCATAGTAAGCAATAGCTAAATATGCTTTTGCTATATCAGCTTTATTTCTTTTGTTGGCCAGAAGAATAGCTAATAACTGCTCTTTAATTTTTCTTTGAAGAGAATAAGCGTAGTCGTCAATTACGACTCGAGCAAACTGCTGTTCAATTGTGCTCGCTCCTTGAATTTCAGAACTTAAGACTCTTTTATAAAGAGCTCTAAAAATTCCAACTTGATCAATTCCATAATGAAAGCTTGATCTGTAATCCTCAGCTGCAACAAGATAAGAAATATAGAGATCAGGAATTTCTGAACGTTTTTCATCGACTACTTTGACGCACTTCTCTAATTTTTCTCTCAACTGAAAGAAATTGAACGTCAATAACAGGCTCCCCAATACATTTAAAGGGATGGTTATCAGAAAGTAGACGAACCTCAAAATGCTTCTCTTTGGCATTTTGCTGTACCATCTTGATTCGCAACCATTGAATTAAACGCTCCGATCATTTCCTTATCAGATTTTATTAATAATTCATAAAAACTTGTGGATTCACGGCCATGGCCATTCTCTATTGAGTGAAGATAAACTCTGTCCTTGCCAAGGTAGTTCTTTTCGTTATATCCCTCGATCACTGCTCTAGTTCTATTTTCTCCAACATACTCTCGCTCTCCTGTCGAAGAGTTCTCGTAAATTTTTTCAGCACTGCCCTTGAGAATATTCCCTTCTCGCCAGATCATTATTACGTATCGTAAGATCATACCTTCGTATGGATTGTACGCAGTGTTTACTGTAGCCATTTCCAAGTACCACCGGCCAGTAACATCTGGCAAAGGGAATAGCTTTTCTCTAGCAAAAAAGAAAAGGAATGTTAAGCCGATACCGCCAATCAATGTAGCTATTATATCGGCCCAAAAGCTATCAAAGTTCATTCATACTCCTTCGTTATGGTGGGCAGCTAACGCTTTTGTTCAGTGGTGCCCTTGTAGCGCAGCGAAAAGGGCGTCCGGTGGAGGGCCTTTAGGTCCGAAATTAACTGGAACAACTTGTTAGCCAAATAGCACCGAGTTTGTTAACCGCCACCTTTCGACCGGGGGCGGCTCATACTTCGGAGTATTATGGGCTGGATCAAACCTTCGGAGGTTCTCCGTCAAGAACTTTTGAAGCCTCGCCAGAGCATCGTGCTTCATCGGGCCTGATGCATTGGCAAAATCCTCTGCGGCTTCATCAGTAACGGAAATTGCGATTGTTTTTGATGGCTTGTTTGGCCGTTCAGGGTCGTCATCCAACTTCCATGAGACATCAACATCAAAGCCCGGCAAACGATTGACAACCCTCAGTTCAGCGTCTGGGGGCATAGCCAATTTAATAGCCTCGACTAGTTCATTGCTCATATGTTCCTCCCATTGGCTAACGCCCGGCTCACGCGCCGGTTTGGAGCCGCGAAGCGGCGGAAAATCGGTCGCTGTGCAGCCGATTGATACTGATTGAGCCTTCTCCTCAGCCCGGCGGTTACCCGCTAAGCTGGAAGGCGACCAAGCACTACAAGGGAGAAGACTCATGAACTTTTACCATAGCACTCACCGTCATTATTGTGGAATCGACCTGCACGCTCGCAGCCTGTACGTCTGCATCCTCGACCAGCAAGGCGAGGTGCTGTTGCACAAAGAAATTAAGGCCCGACCGGAACCACTACTGGCACTGCTCGAACCCTTTCGCGATGACCTGGTGGTCGGCGTTGAATGCATGCACTGCTGGTACTGGATCTCGGATCTGTGTGAAGAGCACGGCATCCACTTTATCCTGGGCCATGCGCTTTACATGAAGGCCATCCACGGCGGCAAATCCAAGAATGACCGCATCGACTCTTTCAAGATTGCGATGCTCATGCGTGGTGGTAATTTCCCCTTGGCCTATGTCTATCCCAAGAAGATGCGGGCCACACGTGATTTGTTGCGGCGTCGCACCCGCATTGTCCGGCATGGTGCCATGCTCAAAGCCCACGTCGTCAATACCGTGAGCCAGTATAATCTGCCGCCCAGCAAAGCCAACCTCAACAATCCCGGCGGTCGGTCACAGCTCACCTCGGCCTTTAGCGATCCAGACGTTCAACGCAACGTAGATCTGGATCTTGCTATTGTCGACAGCTATCAGCACGAGCTCAAAAAGCTCGAATGGCACCTGGAACAGCAAGCCAAACAACACGACCCCGCCTCACTCACGGTACTGGAAACCATTCCAGGTGTGGGCCGAACCCTGGCACTGACCATTCTTTACGAAGTCGGCGATATTCAACGCTTCGAATCCGTTCAGAAATTCGCCTCTTACGCTCGCCTGGTGAAGTGCAAAGCGGAATCTGCCGGCAAGGTCTACGGCACCCAGGGCAACAAAATTGGCAATGCCCACCTGAAGTGGGCCTTCTCCGAAGCAGCGGTGCTGTTTATCCGTAACAGCGATAAAGCCAAGCGCTACGTCGAAAAACTTCAGAAGCGCATGAACAAACCCACAGCCCTGTCTGCGCTGGCCCACAAACTGGGGCGGCCTACTTCATGCTCACAGACAAGGGGGTGTTCGATGAACAACGATTCCTGAAAGGTTAGTCACGCCACGGGCTGAGCATGAGGTCTAACTGGATCAGAGAGGATGGCTGTGAAGACTGCGAGTCCGCTGACTGGTACCCGATACCGAAGCAGTTCTCTGTCACCGATGTTGAAGCCAGAGCGATTTGATTAGCCAGCCCGTGGACGTGCCTTAATACCATGAGCCAGTGCGCTTACACCGGTCCTGAGCCTGAACCTAACTGAAGCCCTGCAGCCCGTCGTTTGAATAGTGCCAGAGACCGGTTAACCGATGAATGTCTGGTGCCCTTGACCCACTGATGGAACGACCGGTCAAGCAGTAGCCTAAGCCACCTAAGCGAGCCCCTATATGTGTTTGCTGTAAGTGCCTGACAGCTCGATGAGACTAGCGAAGCAGGCGTTCTCGCGCTTGGAATTAGGTTGGCCGCTGGCGCGGTCAAAAAAATCACTATTGCCTATTGACTCCGAGAAGACTCATATGTATGAGAATTCTTGGCGTCATCTAGTCGAATTAAGGCGCTTCTCAAGTGTATCTTTGCAGTGTAGAAACTGAGTGCATTTATTGATAAAGCTCCAGCGAAGCCGAAAAAAACCCAAGCCCCAACCAACGTATTCAATATGCTCAGAAGCCAAACAATAAAGCACGGAACAGTAAACAATATGCTGTTGGTCATGCCGACATCAAAATGAATCTTAAGCTTCCAGTAATCAGGCCATTCATGCAAAACCTTCTCGTTTTTCGCGCTTGGAAAAAGAACTCCCACACCCTCTTTCAAAGTCCATCCTGCAATTCCAACGGGAAAGATCATTGCCCATTTAATCGCATCCTCATTCAGCGACGACAATGGGAAGCTCCCTGAAAGAACTTTTTGCGAGAGCATGTAGACAACTAAACAAAAAGCAAGGAATACGAACTCGTAGCTGACAATAAGCACTCTCAAGAAATAAAGCACCTTCATCAGTGCTTCATATCCCGCTCTTTGGAGATCTTTTCAAACTGAATTTTTGTTTTCACCGCAAGCTCTTTGGGGATTGGCTCTTTGTCGTGAAGAAAGCTTTTTTGTGTATCACTCGTTTTAATCACGACTTCATCGTCATTTTCCATCCCAACTACTTTTCCCCTACCATACCCATCAGCGGCCATCAAAATTGCTGCATCACCAATTGCAGGCGGCTCACCCGGTTCGTACTCCGGCAAATCCATTATTCGGTCCATAAGCTCGATGATTCTAGACTTCAAACCTTTTGCCTTAGAAGTCTGCTCTTTGACTGTTACTTCGGAAGCGTTTCTATTTTCAATGTAGTCGTTGAGACTACCCCATAGTCTCCCGAAGAGAGGGTTTGGGGGGTGTACTGTTGCCGAAAACTCTGTGAAATGGCTTAGCTTTTTAAGACGTGATGTGAAAGCACGATAATCTGACACGGGCTCTACATCGCAAGCCACAAAGAAACCGTCAAAGGCAGCCTCAATTACGGATTTAAATCTTCTTGGAAACACGTCTTCCTGAATACCATTCCACACATGCAAGAATGCAACGCCCGAATACTCTGGCAAATATATAAATGAAGAGCTGGCCTCAAGAAGGTTTGGCACATCTGCATCGACCTGAGAGCGACTGATTTCATCAATTACCTTGGCATGGCCTTCCTTTGCATACTTAGACAGCTTACCAAAGACATAAGGGGTTTCTTCGTTTCTATTGTCGGCGACATCCGTTATCGTCCAGTCAAACTTTCCGATAGATACTATAGGAGCGCCGGCAATAGCATCCATCAATCTTTCTTGGTCAAGATTTATTTTTACCACTCGGCCAAGATAGTATCTTCCTCTTCTCACCAGAAACTCCCTATGATCTGTGAAATTCTAACGCCGCTAACACGCGCAGTTTTGTAGTGGAGGCGAAACCGCAACGACAAAGCTGTCGCTATGCTTGGCCTAGTTATAAATTCTCTGTCATTTCATGAATCCCCTCGGCCATTTTCCGAAATACCAATTTAAAGTTGTCTCTACTCTCTTTCATGTTGTCAAGTATTACACCGCCTTGCTCAAGTTGTTCATCAGTCAATGCAAATATTGGAACGTTGAATTTTTGAGATTGTGCTATCAGCGAGTTAAAATCTGCTACATTAGCAAGATTATATGGCTCTCCAGTGTTCGAATATTTGTTAAACTCATCTTCAGATATTGTCATGCCTATCGGATGAAGCGATGGAATCAGCTTGCTAGAAACGGTTTCCTTAATAACATCAATCCATCGTTGAAAAGATTTCGCTGGTGCGCCGCTGCGGGGCCGATACCTTTGAGAAATAAAACCAATGAACTTTGGTGGATCTTCTGGCAACCGATAGTCAACCGTCGCGTCTCTGAACGGAGCAACATCAGCATTCCACCGGGGGACCACGCTTGAAAGTGACTTGATAGCTTGAGCACAGAAGAAATCAGGAGATGTTGGGACAATAAAATAGTCGCTGGACATCAGTAAACATTCATTTAGAGCACCAACACTTGGACTCATATCAACTATTATGTAGTCGAATTCATACTCTTTTCCGGTTATTCTGAGCAACTCTCCAATACTTCCGGGCAGATTCTTAATCGCGGGTATTGCAGTACTGGTAGTTAAAGCAACACTAACTTGCGTTTCGATCTCCGAGAGCGCCAAGTTACCGCAATAGATGTATAGATTCGGGTTCTCAGTTTTTGCAGGGCTTCCAGCAACAAGACCAGTTAATCTTCCAGACATTACCGGTTGAAGTCCTGTTGAAAGGTCACACCCAGGATTATTTGAATAGTAATCTTCGATATCATCGACTGAATTATAATCCAGAACTAACGCGGTAAGATTGCACTGTGGGTCTGCGTCAACCACAAGGGTTTTGTGGCCAAGCTCTCCCAGCATCCACCCAAGATTGAATGCTGTGGTTGTCTTGCTGACTCCGCCCTTATGATTAAAGAGTGATATTACCTTCATGATTTATTCTCCATTTATAACGCATGTCAGCATGCGCGACTTTGTAGTGGAGGCAAAGCCGCAACGAAAAAGGCGTCGCCGTGCCTGGCCTTGTTAAAAATCAGTCTGATAGCTCAAGGGTCCGTTGGAACTGTTTTTTAACCGACTCAACCGCTGGCTCGATGACAGTTTGAAAGGCCCTAACTTGCTTAACCCAATACTCGGGCTCTTTTCCATTATTCGTATTTAAGTTGTTGATCCGGTTGAGCTCTCCCATTATCTTTCCCATGGATTCGCCGAGAACGTCATCCGAGTCAAAGAAAATGGAGTTCGCCATGTGATACTTCCGAAGGTCTTCAAATTTGAAGCACGCCTCTTCCATTTTTTCGGTGCACCCGGAGCCAGAATGCTCCGTGTACGGGGTCAAATAGCTCTCAACTAAAAATCGAATTTCTCCTAGAATGTTGAAAGCACCACTGAGCACATCCAATTTTTTAGAGTAAATGCTATTTGCCTTGTGAACGGCTTGCTCTAGACGGGAATTAAGCATGGATAGGCTCTTATCATGCCTTTCCTCAGACTCTCTTGAAATTCGTACCAGCTCTCTGCTGGACGATTCGGAAATTTTGGCATTTTCTGCTGTCTTTCTGTGTGTGTAGATTGCCCCAAACAACGTTACTAAAGCAGCTATTATTGTTGCAGCTGCTCCAAACACCTCTTTCTCCATTAAGAAACTCCAATTTTGAATTTTAAAAGCAATTAGACTGAAGCCACAAAGATCCAATCATCGCGACATTTCCTTTTGCCCGCTCTATGATTACGCCAACACGTTGCCCCTAAAACTACAAACCTACCAAATAAACAACACGTTAACATCGCAACCCAGTCAAACTTTGTAATATCTTCCCGCAATAACGAAGCCATCACACGAATACAGGCGGGGGTAGGGGCAGTGCCCACAAAAAAGACCCGAAGCGCAAACTCCGGGCCTTCTCGCTTAACTTCTTTCAGTCTTTGTTCTTAGCCGCACTTGCTGTCGCCGCACGACAGGCAGGTGGCGCATCCATCCATGATTACGACGGCCTTGGTGTTGCACTTGCCGCACATGGTGGAGTTGGGCGGGAAGTCGCCAGACTGTTCGTCGTTGGTGGCCTGGGAGGTGCTGGCCTCAAACTCGGCGCGTTTTTCAGCGAGGATGCGCTTGGTGGTTTCGCTCATTTCCTCGGTTTCCATCAGGCCTACGGCCTTCAGGTGTTTTTCAATCACGGCGCCGATTTCTGCTACCAGGGAGGGCATGAATACGCCGCCTTTTTTGAAGTAGCCGCCGTTGGGGTCGTATACAGAGCGCAGCTCTTCCACCAGGAATGTCAGGTCGCCGCCTTTGCGGAATACGGCTGAGATTACCCGGGTGAGGGCGATAACCCACTGGAAGTGCTCCATGGACTTGGAGTTTATGAACACTTCGTAGGGCTGCCGGCATTCGTGGTCTGTGTCTTCGTTGAGCAGGATGTCGTTGATGGTAATGTACATCGCGTGCTCGGCCACCGGCGGCTTGATTTTATAGGTGGTGCCCACCAGAAATTCAGGCCGCTCGATGTATTCGTTCATCTCTACGGGCTTTTTCTCTGCTGGTACAGCCGCCTGTTCGGCGGCTGCGTCTGTGTCGGCTTTTTTAACCCGGTAGCCGACAATTTTGTTGCTGATTTTAACTGTCATTTCTATCGTCCTGTGTCGGTGTTCCGGTTCAGTACTTTCCGTAGGTGCCTTCTTTGAGGGCATCAAACAGGTTGGCGGCGGTGTGAATCTCGCCATCGTATTCTACCTGTTCGTTACCCTTCAGGTTAACCTTGCTGCCATCGTCCAGAGTGAATTCGTACAGGGTGTTCTCAAGGTCTTGCTCTTTTACCAGCACACCCTGGAAGGCTTCCGGGTTAAACCGGAATGTGGTGCAGCCTTTCAGGCCTTTGTCATAGGCGTAGTGGTAAATGTCCTTGAAGTCCTGGTACGCAAAGTCTGTCGGTACGTTGGCCGTTTTGGAAATCGAGGAATCTACCCACTTTTGTGCCGCTGCCTGGATGTCTACGTGCTGCGCCGGGCTAACATCGTCGGCGGTTGTGAAGTAGCTGGGCAGCTTTTTGTCGGCGTCATCGGAGAACGGCATGGCACCCGGGTTAATCAGGTGGCGGTAAGCCAGCAGTTCAAAGGAGAACACATCCACTTTCTCTTTGGTCTTGCGGCCTTCGCGGATGACGTTACGGGCGTAATGGTGCGAGAAGCTTGGCTCGATACCATTACTGGCGTTGTTGGCCAGCGACAGGCTGATGGTGCCTGTGGGGGCGATGGAGGTGTGGTGGGTAAAGCGTCCACCTTTCTCCGCCAGTTTTTCCACCAGCTCCGGCTCCACCGCTGCAATGTCCTGCATGTAGCGGCTGTATTTGGCGTGCAGAATGCGGCCTTTGAGCTTATCGCCAATTTTGTGGCCATCCTGCGCCAGTTGCGGGCATTTGCTCATCATTTTGGGGGTAATTTCAAAGTCGTCGTCCATGATGGGGGCAACGCCTTTTTCTTCGGCCAGGGCCAGTGACTGGCGCCAGCCTTCCACCGCCATTTCCCGAACCACGTCTTCAGTAAACTGTACAGAGTCGGCTGAGCCGTAGGGCATACGCAACATCGCCAGGGTTGAGCCCAGACCCAGAATGCCCATGCCGTGGCGGCGCTTGTACATGATTTCGTGGCGCTGCTCGGGCAGAGGCAGGCCGTTGATCTCTACAACGTTATCCAGCATGCGGGTAAAGATGCCCACAACTTTGCGGTATTTTTCGTAGTTGAAGCTGGCCTTGTCGGTAAACGGGTTGTCGACAAACATGGTCAGGTTCACCGAGCCGAGCAGGCAGCTGCCGTACGGGGGCAGGGGTTGCTCGCCGCAAGGGTTGGTGGCGCGGATGTCTTCGCAGAACCAGTTGTTGTTCATCTGGTTCACTTTGTCGATCAGGATGAAGCCCGGTTCGGCGTAGTCGTAGGTGGAGGTCATGATGGTGTCCCAGATGAACTGGGCTTTCAGGGTGCGGTAAATACGGCACGCCACCTTGCCTTCATCGTTCACCACGTAGCCGTCGAGTATCGGGAAGTCGCGATACACAAACTGGCTGGCGTCGTTAAGGTCCAGGCCTTCGTCTTCGGCTTCTTTCTCGGTGACCGGGAAGGAGAGATGCCAGTCATCATCGTTGCGAACGGCTTCAATGAAGTCTTCTGTGATCAGCAGTGACAGGTTGAACTGGCGCAGGCGGCCGTCTTCGCGTTTTGCCTGGATAAAATCAATCACGTCCGGGTGGTGAACGTCAAAGGTTGCCATCTGCGCACCACGACGGCCACCGGCCGACGATACGGTAAAGCACATGCGATCGAAGATATCCATGAACGACAGCGGGCCGGAGGTGGTTGCGCCAGCGCCGGCTACGTAGGCACCTTTGGGGCGCAGCGTAGAAAACTCATAACCGATACCACAGCCAGCCTTGAGGGTTAGGCCGGCTTCGTGGTTTTTCTCCAGAATGTCGTTCATGGAGTCTTCAACAGACCCGGAAACCGTGCAGTTAATCGTTGATGTGGCCGGTTTGTGGGCTTCGGCACCTGCGTTGGAGGTGATGCGACCGGCAGGGATGGCGCCGTGCTTGAGTGCCCAGACAAAGTTCTTTTTCTGCTCACTGCGCACGGCTTTGTTTTCTACCTGTGCCAGGGCAGTGGCAACACGCTGGTAAGTTGCGTTGATGTCTTTGTCTACAGCTTCGCCGGTTTTGGTTTTCAGCTGATACTTGCTGTTCCAGATATCAAGCGACGTTTCCTGCATGGGAATCGTTGTAACCACTGCTTCTGTCTCTGCCTTAGCGTTTGCGTTCATCACTACCCTCGGTGTTCAAAAAACGATTGACGACAGCACCGTTTAGTGGTGCTTGTACTTATGGAAATTGTAAAGCTTGCGCTGGCCTTCAACCCTATATATGGGTGAATTTGCGGTGAGTATAACAGGATATAGTGGTTTGTGAACTCAAGGCGGGCTATTGATAACAGGTTTAGCGCAAAGAAAATCAATGGAAAAAAGCTTGAAAGCTGGCAAAGCGCACAGCCCCGGGGTCTTCAGACACAAAGGCGGATGTCCGCCCTTGTGTCAGCCCAGAAGAAGGCTGTCATCGTCTACTGACAGCCCGCGCTGTTGCTCGAACAGCTCCAGCAGGTCTTTCACTTCCAGGCCTTCCCGGTCTTTGCCATGAATATCAAACACTACCTGTCCCTGGTGCAGCATAACGGTGCGGGAACCCACTTCCAGAGCCTGTTTCATGCTGTGGGTAACCATCAGCGTGGTCAGTTTCTGTTCTTCAATGATTTTGGTGGTGAGCTCGAGCACAAAGGTCGCGGTTTTCGGGTCCAGTGCGGCTGTGTGCTCATCCAGCAGAAGAATGGAGGACGGGGTAAGACTTGCCATCAAAAGACTGACAGCCTGGCGCTGGCCGCCAGAGAGCAGGCCCATTTTGTCGCCCAGGCGGTTTTCCAGCCCCAGGTTCAGGGAAGACAGGCTGTCCCGGAACTGTTCCATATACTGTTTTTTAACAGCGGAACCCAGGCCCCGGCGCTGGCCGCGCTTGATGGCAAGAGACAGGTTCTCTTCAATGCTCAGGCCTTCACACGTGCCCGCCAAAGGGTCCTGGAACACCCGGGCAACGCGTTTGGCGCGTCTGTGGGTGGGTAGCCGGGTCACGTTGACGTTGTCGACAATAATGGTGCCGCTATCCACGATCACTTCCCCCGCAAGAGCGTTCAGGAAGGTGGATTTGCCGGCGCCGTTGCTGCCAATCACGGTGACGAACTCACCTTGGTTAACGGTGAGGCTCATGCCCTGGAGCGCCGGGTTTTCCAGCGGCGTTCCCTGGCCAAAGGTCAGACGGAGGTCGGTTGCACTGATCATATTGTCTCCTCAGGCCTTTTTGCGGGTCAGTTTATGGGTCACGGTGTTGCGAACGCCGGGCAATACAATCGCGAGGGTGACCAGAACGGCGGTTATCAGGTTCAGGTCCTGCGCCTTCAGGCCGAGAATGTCGGCGTTCAGGGCGAAACCAATGGCCAGGCGGTAAATTATGGCGCCGACGACGCAGCCAATCAGGGCGCGCAATACGGTGGCGGGCGTTACAACCGCTTCACCGCCAATCAGTGAGGCCAGTCCAATTACGATAACACCCACACCCATGGTGACATCCGCAGCCCCCTGGCTCTGGGCAAAAAGTGCACCGGCCAGGCCGACCAGGCCGTTGGAAATGGCCACACCGAGGATAATCATAGCGCCGGTCGCGATACCCTGGGCGCGGGCCATTCTCGGGTTGGCACCGGTGGCGCGCATGGCCAGGCCGGTTTCGGATTTCATAAAGCGCCAGAGAAGGATCAGGGAGACAAAGATAACAATAATAAACAGCAGCACCGGTACCTGATGATAGGCCAGGTCCAGAGAGTACCAGGGGGTAAGAACGGTTTCTTCGCCCAGCAAGGCGATGTTGGGCCGGCCCATTATCCGCAGGTTAACCGAATACAGGGCAGTCATTGTAAGAATGGACGCCAGCAGGTTCAGTATATTCAGTTTAACGTTAAGAATGGCGGTTACGGCACCCGCTGCCATGCCGGCCAGAACGGCGCAACCTGTGGCAATCCAGGGGTCCCAGCCTTCCATGATAAGGACCGCGGCAACCGCAGCGCCAAGAGGGAAGCTGCCATCCACCGTCAGGTCGGGGAAGTTGAGTACCCGAAAGGACAGGAAGATTCCGAACGCAACCAGGCCGTAAATCAGGCCGGTTTCGATTGCGCCATAAAATGCAATTTCACTGAGCATGGGGATAATTCACTGTGAAAGAAAAACGGACGGGCCGTTATACAGGACCCGTCCGTGTAAGTCAGGCGTTACTTGGAGCTTGTTACTACGTGATCGGCATCGGCAATCACATCCTCGGAGAGGGTAATGCCCATGCGCTCAGCAGCTTCGGGGTTTATGAACAGCTTGACCTTTTCCATGGTCTCAAAGGGCATGTCCGCAGGCTTTTCGCCTTCAAGTATGCGGGCCACCATAACGCCGGCCTGGCGGCCGTGGTCGTAATAGTCAAAGCCCATGGCGGCAACGGCACCCCGGTCAACCGTGGCTGTGTCGGCCGCAAACACCGGAATATCGGCACGCTCACCCACGGAGATGACGGCTTCAGCAGCGCTGATTACGGTATTGTCGGTGGTCAGATAAATAGCATCTGCCTTGCCAACCAGTGAGCGAGCTGCGCCCAGCACTTCTGATGTTTTGGTGGCTGCGCCCTTAACCAGGGTAAGTCCGCGGGCTTCCATACGCTCTTCCAGCAACTCAACCAGGGATACAGCGTTGGCTTCACCCGGGTTGTATACGGTACCAATGCGCTTGGCATCCGGCATGATGCGCTGCAGCATATCCAGATGCTTTTCAATGGGGCTCATGTCGCTTACCCCGGTGATGTTTGCGCCAGGTGCGTCTGTGCCTTTTACCAGCTTGGCACCCACGGGGTCGGTTACGGCGGCGAAGACAACCGGAATGTTGCGGGCGGCAGCGGCCACTGTCTGGGCGGAGGGGGTGGCTATGGCCACGATGACATCGGCGTTTTCGCCGACAAATTTACGGGCAATCTGGGACGCAATGGCTGAGTTACTCTGGGCGCTTTCGTGCATCAGCTGCAGGTTGTCGCCATCTTTATAGCCGCGCGCGGCCAGTTCGTCTTTTACGCCTTCGTGGGTGGCGTCAAGCGCCGGGTGTTCAACAATCTGTGTAATCGCAACCAGGGGTGGCTCTGCCGCCAGTGAAAGACTTGCCATTGCCATTATTGAGGCCCCGAGCAGGGTGCGCAGTGTTTTTGTGGCCATATGCCCATCTCCGTGGTTTGTTGTAGTAGCAGTAAGCGGGTGCGGGAGTTTATCACAGCTGCACTGCTTTAGTAGTGGCGCAGGGTAACGTGTTTAGGCACACGTCACGCTTTGACGGACCATAATATGTTGGAATACCCTACTAAAGTCTCGATAATACCCATATAACTCAAACAACGAAAATATAGGAAGATCCATGCAAGCAACCAACACACTTCCCCTGGATATGGTCTACCACTGGGAGGCCACCAAGGCGGACTCATTATATCTCACGCAGCCGGTGGGAAATGACCAGGTCGTTGAGTATACATGGGGAAGGGCGGTTGATGAGGCTCGCCGCATGGCGTCGTATCTCAAGTCGCTCAACCTGCCGGAGAAAAGCCGCATCGGGCTGATCTCCAAGAACTGTGCACACTGGATAATGACCGACTGGGCCATCTGGATGGCCGGGCATATATCTGTTCCTCTGTACCCGACTCTGAATGCGGAGACGGTGAACTACATTCTGAATCATGCTGAGTGTGATGTGTTGTTTGTGGGTAAGCTGGATGACTGGGAGATGATGAAACCCGGGGTGCCAGACTCGGTCCGTTGTATTTCGTTCCCGCTGAGCCCGCCCAATGATTTTGAAACCTGGGATGACATTATTGCCCGGTGCTCGCCGCTGGAGGAGAACGTTCAGCGTGAGCCGGAGGAACTGGCAACCATTGTCTATACCTCTGGCAGTACAGGTAAGCCCAAGGGTGTTATGCTGACATTCCTGAATATGGCCTATGCAGCAGAGGGCGGCATGGAGGTCCTGAAGGTGGGCTCCGATGAGCGCATGTTGTCCTACCTGCCGCTGGCGCATGTTTTCGAGCGTACTTTTGTTGAACTGGCTTCACTGTACGCTGGCTTTCATCTGTTTTTTGCCGAATCGCTGGATACCTTTGTGGAAGATATGCAGCGGGCTCAGCCAACTCTGTTCCTCTCTGTGCCCCGGCTGTGGGTCAAGTTTCAGCAGGGGGTTCTGCAGAAACTGCCGCAGAAGAAACTTGATACGCTGCTGAAAATTCCAGTGGTAAACAAGTTGATCAAGAAGAAAATTCTCAAGGGACTCGGGCTGGATAAGGTCAAGCTGGCCGGCAGTGGCTCGGCTCCCCTGGCCGGGGATGTGCTCGACTGGTACCGGAACCTGGGACTGGAGCTGTTGGAAGGGTACGGCATGTCCGAGAACTTTGCGTATTCCCATATCAACAAACCAGGGCGCTCCCGTACCGGGTATGTGGGTGAGAACATGCCGGGCGTTGAAACGAAAATCAGCCCTGAGGGCGAGATCCTGATCAAAAGCCCGGCCACCATGCTGGGCTACTACAAGGATGAGGAAAAAACCAAAGAGACCTTTACCGAAGACGGCTTCCTGAAAACGGGCGACGTTGGGGAAATCGATGAGGCGGGCCGGCTCCGGATTACGGGGCGGATGAAAGAGATTTTCAAAACCAGCAAAGGGAAATACATTGCCCCGGCACCGATTGAAAACCAGCTGATGGCAAACCAGAGCATTGAGCAGGTGTGCGTATCCGGTGCCAATCAGACACAGCCGTTTGCTCTGGTTCAGCTCGCAGAGGGGGTTCGGGACAAGGTTGCAGATGAAGCGTATCGCAAAGAGCTGGAGACCACATTCAGCCAGCTGGTGGATCGGGTAAACAAAACAGTGGATCCCCACGAACAGCTGGCTTTTATTGTGGTTATGAGTGATGAGTGGACAATTGAAAATAACTTCCTGACGCCCACACTTAAGCTTAAGCGGAACGTTGTGGAGGACACCTACGAAGGAAAGATAAACGACTGGTACGCACAGCGTAAGAAAGTTATCTGGCAGTAAAATAGTTATGATGCACAGGCCCGGTCTCGCCCGGGCCTGTTTTTTTAGCTCAGGAGTAATGTATGAGTCAGCTTGCGGCGTTCCAGAAGCGCATTCATGAAGAGATTCCGCTTTCCCGCGCACTGGGCATAGAACTGCATTCCTGGGACGGTAGCTCGCTGGTTCTCAGTGCGCCGCTCGCCCCCAATACCAACCACCAGGGCACAGGCTTCGGCGGCAGCGTCTACTCAGTAGCAGTAACTGCTGCCTGGGGACTGACTGAGCTGGCGCTGGCAGATCTTGGTTTAAAAGGGAGTGTGGTGGTGCAGACTGGCAGCATTGATTATCTTGACCCTGTTACTTCAGACTTTTACGCAATCTGTCGCCTGCCTGGTGAAGAAATTCCCGAGCGCTTCAGTAAGAGCCTGGCAAGGCACGGAAAAGGCCGGCTGGATCTGATTGCGGAAGTCTTTTGTGGTGCGCCTGACAGCTCCCCACAAGCAGACCCGGTTGCGGTATTCCAGGGCAGGTTTGTGGTTCAGAATGCCCGCTCGAAACCCAGCCTGCAGTTCTGAGGCGATCAGTATCACGCCATGGAGCGGGTGTTGGAAATGGATTTGCTCATCAGGATGATTGGAATAATGCCGGCCAGCACAATAATCAGGGCGGGCAGGGCACTGTGATACAGGCGTTCGTCTGACGCAAACTGGTAAACGTAGGTTGCCAGTGTTTCAAAGTTGAAAGGCCGCAGAATCAGCGTGGCTGGCAGCTCCTTCATGCAATCAACAAACACCACCAAAGCGGCCGTGACCAGTGTGCCCCGCAGCATCGGCAGATGCACCTTAACCAGGGTTTTTCCCGGGCTGTTACCCAGGGACCGGGACGCCATATCCATGCTGGGTGTGACCTTTTGCAGCGCGCTTTCCACACTGCCGGCAGAGACCGCCAGAAAGCGGACGGTGTAGGCAAACACAAGGGCAAAAGCAGAGCCGCTGAGAAGAAGACCGCTGCTTACGCCAAAATAATCCCGCATCAGGCTGTCCAGCCAGTTATCAAAACCCGCCAGAGGAACAATCACGCCCACCGCCAGAACGGCACCTGGCATGGCATAGCCCAGGCTTGAGAGGCGCATAAGTACCTGCATACCCCGGGTATTGTGAAGCCGACGGCTGTAGGCCAGAGTAATACCAATCAGCAGGGTGGTCAGGGCTGCGGTTCCTGACAGAAACAGGCTGTTGAATGTGTTGGCGATGAAGTCCGGGGTCCAGCTTTCACCAAAGTATTCCCACGCATAAACACTCAGGGTTACGCCGGGAACAATAAAGCCCAGCACTACCGGGATAGCGCATACAACAACACAGATCATCTGGCGGGGAAACGACATGGTAAAGCGACGGATCGGGTCCCGGTTATCCCTGGCTGCAAACTGTTGCTGACGCCGCCGGGAGTAACGCTCCAGGGTAACCAGAATCACAACAAAAATGAGCATGGTGGTGGCAATCTGCGCGGCACCGCCAAGGTTGCCCAGGTTCATCCAGGTATCAAACAGGCCGGCGGTCAGTGTTTGTACCGCAAAAAAGTCCACGGTGCCGAAGTCGTTCAGTGTTTCCATGAGCACCAGTGACAGCCCTACCGCGATAGCGGGGCGGGCAATGGGTAAAACCACTTTGAAAAACGTACTCAGGGCGGAATGCCCCAGGCTGCGGCTGACCGCAAACAGGGAGGGCGACTGCTCAAGGAAAGCCGCGCGGGCCAGAAGGTAAACGTAGGGATACAGGACCAGGCCGAGCATCAGTGTGGCGCCTTCGAGGCTGCGGATCTCGGGGAACCAGTAATCGGCCGCGCTGCTCCAGCCAAATATGCCCCTGAGGGCACTCTGAACCGGGCCTGCGTAGTCCAGCAGGCTGGTGTAAACATAGGCGATGACATACGCCGGTACGGCAAACGGCAGTAACATGGCCCATTCAAAATACTTCCGGCCCGGGAACTCACACATGGTGACAGCCCAGGCTGTTGCAAGGCCAATCACCAGGGTGATCACCCCGACCCCGAACATCAGCTTTCCTGTGGTGATCAGGTAGCGGGGCAGCGTGGTTTGTATCAGGTGTGGCCAGATATTTTCTTCAGGGAAAAAGGCCAGAATGATAACGGAGAGAACCGGCAGGGCGACAACAGCAGTGGTCAGTATCGCACTGAACAGCCAGCGGCGAGAGGTTCGCTTTGCCAGCAGGGGCTGAGTCAGCCCGGGATTAACGCTGGTCGCGGCCTCGCTCATAGGTTTCCTGTTGCTAAAAAGTGTGGATGGTGCTGATGAAAGGCACTGATTGTAGTCAGCTCACTTGATTGCTGCAATGACAGGCGTCATTTACCAGGTGTATCAAGGCAGTAACGAGGGCAGGCGGGCTGCCCTCGCCAGGGATCTGATTAGCCGTCGTAGTCTACACGGTCAACCAGCTTGACTGCGGCATTGCGCCTTTCTGCAATTTCCTGCAGCGAAAGGCTGTCCGGCTGAATCGGGCCCCACTCGGCAACCAGGCCGGTAAGCTCGACGTTCGGGTTTGCCGGGTATTCGGTGTTGGCCTTGGCGTAAATGCTCTGTGCCTCGGGCGAGGACAGGAACTCCATCAGTTTTACTGCGTTCTCCCGGTTGGGTGCGCTTTTGGTCAGGGAAATGCCGCTGATGTTGATGTGCGTTCCACGGCCATCGGCGTTCGGGAAGACCAGACGAACAGCTTCTGCAGCCGGGCGCTGGTTTTCATCGCGCAGCATGTTGCCATAGTAGTAGCTGTTGCCAATGGAAACGTCGCAGACGCCTTCGGCAATGGCTTTGATCTGGTCACGGTCGCCACCCTGAGGCTTGCGGGCCAGGTTGTCTTTCAGGCCCTTGAGCCAGGTTTCGGTTTCCGCTTCACCGTGATGGGCGATCATGGAAGAGATCAGCGCAATGTTATACGGATGCTTACCGCTTCGGGTACAGATGCGGTTGTTCCACTTGTCATCGGCCAGTTCTTCGTAGGTGGTAATCTCACCCTCATCCACACGTTCTTTGGAGGTGTAAATCAGGCGGGCGCGGGTTGTCAGAGCAAACCACTTTCCATCCGGGTGACGCAGGTTTTCCGGAACATTTTCTTCCAGTGTTTCGCTGTCCACACCCTGCACCAGGTCGCGTTCAACCAGTTCATTGATTCTGGAAATATCAACGGTCATCACGACGTCTGCGGGACTGTTACGGCCCTCTCGCTCAAGGCGCTCTGCCAGTCCTTTTTTGGCAAACACTACGTTGCTCTCGATGCCGGTTTCTTTCTCAAAGGCATTCAGCAAAGGCTCCAGAAGGTAAGCCTGCCGATAAGAATAAATGTTGACCTCGCCGTCTGCTGATGCCGAAAGCGGAAGGGCGGTGAGAGCGATTGCCGCTGCTGCAGTGAGTTTTGTGCGCATTGAGCCATCCTTTACTGTGTTTGGTTAAAAGTGCGCGAGGACATGTGAGAGTGACCAGCGCCTGGTAACGGCAACCATTCTCATTTGTGTCGGCAGAGAAGTCAACATTACCGTGGGCGTATATTCAGGAAAAAGGTGGTACCCTTTTAGTGGTGAGTTGGAGTGGCTGATGACAGACAACGCAGTCGCCTTCTGCAAAATAAAAACAGAAATATAGTGGATTTTTTCTAATGGACTCTGGTGACCGTAGAGAGCACAGCCGTACAGCCATGAACGCGGTTGTAAAAGTCAGCCATGAAGCGCAGGGTGAGTTTGTATTCTCAACCCGGGATGTGTCGGATGGTGGTGTGTTTATTGTTGTAGAAGATGCTCCGTTTACGCCTGCCCTCGGCGACGAAGTGAGTGTGCAGGTGCAAGGCTTGCCCGTTCCGGCACCGATCCTGAAGATGTTGGTTGTGCGTGAAACCAACGACGGCTTCGGTCTGCAGTTTAAGGAGAGTGCTGAGTGACGAGTGCTCAGTAAGCCAGGATGCGAGCACTGCTGCCTGGCACGCCCCGTGCTTAGTTGGTAATCACTACCCGCAGGCTTTTTTGCACCCACCTGTATGTGTTCTCTGGCAAAAATGAGGTGATAATTTCTGACTCTCCTCCGGCATCACCTGACACAAAATACTCCACCTCTGCTGTCTGGCTGCCATAAGAATGCACGACCACGTCTTGAGGGCGGGTTGTGATGGCTTCCAGATCTGCAAGCTCAGGTTTACCGCCAATTCGACTGATACTCACCTGTTTCAAATCTGTATCGTCTGCTTTTACCTTAGCGATATGATCATCCAGGTAATAGCGATTGCCGATGATAGTAGAGATGCGGTTCAGCTCGCGGCGAAGATAACTGCGGGCCTGCTCGGTATCGAAGTCGTCCAGTGAGCGGACAGCTTCGAAAATACGGTTTCTTTTGTTCTCCAGGTCCTGTTTGTACTCAATGTCCGGGTCCCAGTTATTTTCATTCCTGGGGCGTTCGTCTGCGTTTTGTATTTCTGCCTCGGTGGGAGGGGCGCCGCAGATTTCATGGTCTTTCGGGTAAAAACAGATTTGCGCAAGGAGCTGGTTTGCCGCCGACATATCGTTTTTATTATTTTTAGTGAACTCGGCCTCACTTACGTTAAAGTCTATCGGGCTGCTCAAGCTCGGCAGGGCCGCGTTTAGCTGTTGAATAACGCGGTCACGTATCTCAATGCCTTCATTGTCCTTCAGGTTCTCGTTCCAGTTCAGCGCAATCAGAAAACGGGTCAGGTTCAGAAGGGGAGTGCGCGTAATGAGCTTTTTCTCTGTGGGTCGGTGAGTACTTAATCCCTGATCGTTAACAGAGACGGTTGAAAGTTGCGCCCGGATATCGGGGAAGAATTCCAGCGGTGTTACCCATTCCTGAGCCGGAACCCCTTCTGCGAGAGAGAGGTTGCCCACGTTCAATTCAAGGGTTTCACCTGGGTAGTATTGAAACCGGCCCTGAGTGTCGGTTTTTCCGTGCTGGCTGTTTGTTTTGTAAGTCAGGCCGCGGATGCCGAGCGCATTTATCTGTCCTGTTTCTGTATCATTGCTGCTGCTGTCGCTGTCGCCGCTAAAGCATCCGGATAGAAGGAGGCTTATCAACACCAGAGCAAGCACGGCTCTGGGCAGGCTTAACACCGGACAGGGAGTAACTGCAGTCATGACCAACCTTTTGTAATTTGTTGTAACCACATTATAAGCAGGCTGCTTTGCGTATAATGGGGTACCTGTCGCAGATTACGGATCTTGCCGCCCGGGTGTGGTAGTGGGCGCCAGCCTTGAAAAAGATGAATGCGCCTCAATAGAGGAACATCCCTGTATATCGCTTTTTTAAATCGGAACCTTTTATGACCAATGCGCTGGAAATTGAGGGGCTTACGAAAACCTACGGCAGTGGGTTTGAGGCTCTGAAAGGAATCGACCTTTGTGTGAAAGAAGGTGATTTTTTTGCACTGTTGGGACCCAATGGTGCCGGCAAATCCACCACGTTGGGTATTGTGTGTTCTCTTGTCACAAAAACCGCCGGCAAGGTAAAGGTGTTTGGCTACGATATTGATACCCACCTTTCAGATGCCAAACTCAATCTTGGCGTTGTTCCCCAGGAGTTTAACTTTAACCAGTTTGAAAAGGTGTTTGATATTGTCACCATTCAGGCCGGTTATTATGGAATTCCACTGAAAAAAGCTGCGATTTCTGCAGAGAAGTATCTGAAAAAACTGGGTCTCTGGGATAAACGCAATACGCCGGCACGTATGCTGTCCGGCGGCATGAAGCGCAGGCTTATGATTGCCCGCGCTCTGGTACACGAGCCCAAACTGCTGATTCTGGATGAGCCTACCGCGGGTGTGGATATAGAGCTGAGGCGCTCCATGTGGTCTTTTCTCGAGGAGATGAACCGACAGGGGACCACCATTATTCTGACGACCCATTACCTGGAAGAGGCAGAAGCCCTGTGTCGGAATATCGCCATTATTGATCATGGCCGTATTGTCCGGAACACCAGCAAGCGGGAGCTGTTGCAACAGCTAAGCCTTGAGACTTTTCTGCTGGATACTGAAACCCCTCTGGCGAAAGCGCCACACCTGGACGGCTTTGAATGTCGCCTGGGCGATGAAGGTGTGCTTGAGGTAGATGTGGAGAAAGGTCAGGCGCTGAACCATGTATTTTCTCAGCTGGAGCAACAGGGCGTAAAAGTCGTCAGTATGCGTACCAAGGCAAACCGGCTCGAGGAGTTATTTATCCGCATGGTAGAGAGCACTACGCCCGCCGCGGAATCGATCACGGAGGGCAGAGAATGAATCCCCAGGCATTGTTTGTTGCATTCAGTACGATTGTTGTCAGAGAGGTTCGCAGGTTTACCCGCATCTGGCCGCAGACGCTGCTGCCACCCGCAGTGACCATGACGCTCTACTTTATTATTTTCGGTAACCTGATAGGTTCCCGTGTTGGTGAAATGGGCGGCTTTGATTATATGTCGTTCATTGTTCCCGGGTTGATCATGATGGCGGTGATTACCAGCTCCTACGCCAACGTGGTTTCGTCTTTTTTCTCCATGAAATTCCAGCGCAGTGTCGAGGAGCTACTGGTTTCCCCTGTGCCTAACTGGATTATTCTCGCAGGTTACGTAACCGGCGGTATGGCCCGGGGACTGGGAATCGGGGTTATCGTGACCCTACTGTCACTGGCATTTACCCGACTGCAGATCCATAACCTGCCGATGGTTGTGGTTACGGTGTTTCTCACCTCGGCGTTGTTCGCTGTGGGTGGCTTTATTAACGCCTTGCTGGCAACCAAGTTTGATGATGTGTCCATTGTGCCGACCTTTGTCCTGACGCCGCTTACCTATCTGGGCGGGGTTTTCTATAGTATCGATCTGCTTCCGGATTTCTGGCAGGGCGTATCTATGGTTAACCCGATTCTGTATATGGTGAATGGTTTCCGGTACGGCATTCTGGGTGTGTCTGATGTGAACCCGTTTGTTTCGCTTGTGATGATTCTGGTCTTTATTGTGGTGCTTTCTGCGATTGCCCTTAAGTTGCTGGCTCGCGGTAAAGGCATACGCCACTGATACCAGATTCTGGTCCAGATATAGTTTAGTTTGGGAATTTTATGGCACTCGATAACGCGCCACTTGGCAAAAACAGTGACTATCCGGATCAGTATGATCCTTCTTTGCTTTTCCCCGTGGCGCGGGAGGAAAACCGGCGTCGCCTGGGCTTCCCGGACGGGCGTTGGCCCTGGTTTGGAGGCGATCTCTGGCAGGCGTGGGAGGTTTCCTGGTTGCGCCCCAGCGGCATTCCTGATCTGGCGTGGGCAGAGATCCGGTTTCCGGCTGCAGCGCCTGCCATTATTGAGTCCAAGTCGCTGAAGCTGTACCTGAACTCCCTGAATCAGACGGTTTTCTCTTCTTCTGATCAGGTTGTGGAAACGGTAACCCGCGATTTATCAAGCGCTTGCGGGGCAGCGGTGAGTGTGCACTTTAACAGTGTAGATCACTCGCATACGGCGGTCGGGCGCCCCGCCGGCTACGAATTGATTGATAATGAGGTGGTAGACGATGTGGTGTACAGCTATGCTCCGGAATCGCTTACTGCCTCGGGGCCTGTGGTAACTGAGAAACTCTGCTCGCACCTACTGAAGAGTAATTGCCCCGTTACTGGCCAGCCAGACTGGGGGACGGTATTGGTGAGCTATACCGGTCCGGCGGTGGATCGCGCGGGGCTGTTGCGGTATCTCGTCAGTTTTCGGCAAAAGCAGGATTTTCACGAACATTGTGTGGAGACGTTGTTTACCGATCTGCTGAACCTGTGTCAGCCGGAAAGTCTTACCGTGTGTGCGCGTTATACGCGTCGGGGTGGGCTGGATATTAACCCCTGGCGCAGTACAGAACCCGAAGAGCAGGTGGGGCCAAGGCTGGTAAGGCAGTAGATCAGTTGCCCGGGTCTCCTTCGTGCCGCAGCCGCTCAGCCGCATCGTCCAGTGCGGCGAGAATGCTCTTGCGCTCTTTTTCGGTAATTTTATCGGAGTCCAGGTACATGGCAAAACCGTTATGCTCATGTTCCATAAAACTGCGGTTGGGGCCCATGTCACGGCGAAAATCCACAACCTCGTAAATGGGAATGGGGCGGCCGAAACCCTTAACCGTGATTTCACCTTTATCCCGGCACATAATCCGGTCTTTAACCAGCGAGAAGGTCTCGTAGGATATGAGAATTGCCCCGGGGTCGGCCAGAGATTCAAGGCGGCTGGCGAGGTTCACTTCCTTGCCAATGATTGTGTAGTCCATACGGTTTTCAGCGCCAAAGTTACCCACGGTGGTGTAGCCGGTACTGATGCCCATACGAATTTCCAGCGGCGTTTTTATACCCTGGCTTTGCCACTTCTGCCGCATGATCTTCATATGATTGCGCATATCAATGGCCATGGATACGCAAGCAAAGGCGTCTTCCCGTGGGCCACGGCTGGTGGGGTCACCAAAGAAAACCATGATGGAGTCGCCCACAAACTTGTCAATTGTACCGCCATACCGAAGCGCGACTTCTGCCATGCCGTTAAAATAGTGGTTCAGCAGTTCTGTGAGGGCTTCCGGCTCCATTTCTTCGGAAAGTTCCGTAAAGCCTTTTATGTCGGAGAAGAAAATGGCAAGTTTTTTACGCTGGGTTTCGAGGCGTACGTCTCTTTCTCCGGTAAAAATGGACTGCCATACCTGCGGTGAAAGGTACTTTGAGAGTTTATGGGAGAGTGCGATGGACTGCTCACGCTGGCTCTGGATCTGCGATTTGGCCAGCATCAGGGCCCGTGCCTGCTGGTGCGCGTAGAAGGCTGTAACACAGATATAAACCCCGGTTGTGAGTATAGACAGCATGCTGGTAAGCAAGGGCGACTGATAAGACGGTGCAGGCCCGCTAAGAGCCAGAAAGCCCAGAATGGAAGCTGTCATAAGTACGCAGCCAATAAGCCATTGGCGTATACCGCCTATGATCAGGGCACTGAACATCAGCATGAGGACCACTGACGCAGACGGTATGGCAACGAGACCAATGCAGCCGATAAAGCCACCGCCAATAATACAGTCTGCGGTCAGCATTTTCTGACGAATTCGAGGGGTGTTTTTAAGAAACGTATGCCGTGTAAGAAAGTAGGCAATGTGCGGCCAGAGCAAAGCGCCAGCCACCAGCCACATATGCCATTGCTGGAATGCTCCCTGTAAGACCCCCGCAACAATTACTATGGCGGTGGCAGTGTAGGACAGTACACGGCCGTTGTAGTCGGGCATGGGGGGAATGGCTACAGTGTTGTCCCGGGGACCGGGCATCTGTGACCTTTCTGCACTGTCGCTGGCGTTGCGTAGATCTGCCGAAGCACTCATCATGTAAGCTGTTCACTCATGGCGCTGGACCCTGAAAATACGACTAAAGACTAACAGTATTACGTATAACCCACAATTAACTGGCCTGTTTTGAAATGTTCCTGGTCAGATTCACTATAACTGGAAGACTATTAACATGAGTTCAGTCACTGACTTTTTGCTCAACAGGGCATCTGAGCCACGGCTGGAAGCGCCGGCGCCAGGCGCTGGAGTACTTGAAAGAGCGTTCGCAGCCGCTTCCCGGGCACCTGATCATGCCTTACTGCGTCCATGGCGCTATCTCGTAATTGAGGGTGAGGGCCTGGAAGCGTTGGGCGAATTGTTTGCTGCTGTACACACAGACAGTGGTAGTGAGAAGAAGCTGGAGAAAGCCCGGAAAAAGGCGCAGAGAGCACCAATGGTGATTGTCGGAATAGCCTCACCCAGGCCGCACCCTAAGGTACCGGAATCAGAGCAGCTGCTTTCTGCTGGCGCAAGTATGAGTTTTCTGGGGCTGGCATTGCAGGACGCCGGATATGGCGTAATGTGGCGTACTGGAGACGTTGCGTATCACCCAGCTGTGCTTGAAGGGCTAGGGTTAAAGCCGGGAGAGTCCGTAACCGGCTTTCTGTATACAGGTACCGTATCGTCCAGAAAACCCAGCGTTCCCAGGCCGGAGGTGGCTGATTTTGTAACACGCTGGCCGGCGTGAAGCTGCCCGGGCTTCTAATCCTGCTCATCCCCCGGATTAGTCCGGGGGGAAACACATTGCCGCTTTACCGAAGATAGCCGCTCATCTTTCTGCTTCACTCTAGTCTTTATCTTTCATGTCTCTGTAATTAAACAATTTTTTCATATTTAACAAAGCTGGCATTGCCTTTGCTTGCAGTTGGGTATGGAAAAAATCCGGCAAAGCCTGAGTGGCCGGTGCCGAACTCCGGAGGTTGTATGGCAATTACATTTGATAAGGCCCTTGGCATTCACCAGCACGCACTGGAAACCAGGGTCAAACGAGCAGAAGTCCTGGCAAACAACATGGCGAACGCCGACACACCAGGGTTCAAGGCCCGCGATCTGGACTTTAAGTCTATGATGCAGAAAGCCCAGAATGACATGAGCGGTTTTGGTATGGAGAAGACTCATGCAGGGCACATGGATTCTTCGGCCGGAGCTGGAAACGCGGATTTGCTTTACCGGGTGCCTGAGCAACCGTCGGTTGATGGCAATACGGTTGACGCCCAGTCCGAGCAGACACGCTTCATGCGTAATGCCATGGATTATCAAGCCAGCTTCCAGTTCCTGAACAGCAAATTCACCGGCCTGACTAAAGCCCTGAAGGGCGAGTAAGCCACCGTTACACGATTAGCGAAGGAGAGACATCATGTCATTGGGTGGTATTTTTGACATAGCCGGTTCGGGCATGACGGCGCAGTCTTTACGGTTGAATACAACTGCGTCGAATATTGCGAATGCGGAGACGGCCAGCTCCAGCACAGAGGGTACTTACCGTGCACGCAAGCCGGTATTTTCAGCGGTTCAGCAGTCGCTACTCAATCCGGATCAGCAGGCCCACTGGGGTCTGGGACAGGAACAGGCCGGTGCCGGTGTTCGGGTAGAAGGTGTTGTGGAAAGCGACACGGAACTGCAGATGCGTTACGAGCCTGAACATCCGGCGGCGAACGAAGATGGTTATGTTTTTTATCCCAATGTGAATGTTGTGGAAGAAATGGCAGACATGATGTCCTCCTCCAGGAGCTTTCAGATGAACGTGGACATTATGAATACGGCAAAATCCATGATGCAGCGCATTCTCACGCTTGGTCAGCAGTAAAGGGTCGGAGATCGAATCATGAGTGCAATCAACGCAACAGAAGCCTCCGATGTACTGGGTCAGTACAGATCCCGGCAACAGCAGGATGCCAGCGGCAACAGCGAACTCGGTAAAAACGAGTTTATGGAGTTGATGCTTGCGCAGCTTAAGAACCAGAACCCGCTGGAGCCCCAGGATAACGGCGAGTTTATCTCGCAGCTGGCACAGTTCAGTTCGCTGGAAGAGATGCAGGCACTGTCCGGACGAGTTGATGACGTGGTCGGGCAGTTCCGTTCTACGCAGGCGTTGCAGGCCTCTGCCATGGTTGGCAAAACAGTTCTTGCTCCGTCTGAGGTGGGCATGCTCGGGGCCGAGGGGGAAGTGATGGGCAATATTCAGGTGCCTGCCTCTACCGGCGGCGTCCGCTTGTCTATCCAAAGCCCCGACGGTGAGCTGGTACGGCAAATCGACCTGGGCAGCAGTTCCGCGGGGGTTAAATCCTTTAGCTGGGACGGTAAGGATGGTAACGGCAACAAGTTGCCGGACGGCCCCTACAAGATTGTCGCTGAAGGCTCTTACCCTCAGGGGAGTGTGCAGCTTCCGACCATGGTCAGTGCCAATGTTGACAGTGTGTCTCTGGGGCAGGGTGGCTCTGTAACGTTAAATCTGGCGGGCATGGGCTCTATTGCGCTGTCCGATGTAAAACAAATCAATTGATACCGGTTCAGATCAGAGGTGAAACATGGCTTTTAATACGGGTTTAAGTGGTCTGAGAGCGGCAGCGGTAGATCTGGACGTAACCGGCAACAACATTGCCAACGCCAGCACGGTTGGCTTCAAGGGCAGTAAAGTACAGTTTGGTGATCTGTACGCAAGCGGTTTTCTCAGCGCCGGAACCAACCCGATTGGTGATGGCGTGAATGTGCAGGATGTAAAGCAGTCGTTCGGCCAGGGTAACATCAGCTTTACCGACGGTGGGCTGGATATGGCCATCAGCGGCGATGGTTTTTTTGTTCTGAACAATGGCGGTGAGACTCGTTATTCCCGGGCCGGGCAGTTCACCATCGATAAAGACGGGTTTGTCGTAAATAATCAGTCTATGCGGGTTCAGGGCTATACGGCAGATGGCGACGGTAACCTCTCAGGCATTCGTGGTGATCTTGAAATTGCCACCGACAATTTGTCGCCAAGGCGGACCACGAACCTAAGGTCTGAGCTCAATCTGGATTCCCGCGAGTCGGTACTCGAGTCCCGGGTGCGGGATGTCCGCTCACTGCCTTTCGGAGACATCAGTGGTGAGAAGTTCAGTATTGCTTATTCTGATGGTACCCCCGGGTACTCTGTCGATCTCAGTGGTAGTGACACGGCTCGCCAGTTGGCAGATAAGCTGACAGCCGCGCCCGGGCTCAGCGCTTCTGCAACAACCTCAGCGACGCTGCCGCTATCGAATCAGGACATTGAGGCTGCAGACATTCCGTTTGAGTTCAGCCTGAAGGTTAATAATGCGCCGCTGACAATTGACACCAGTAATGTAAAGACGCTGGATCAGCTGAGTGCAGCCATTAATGACTCAAACGATACGGCAATTTCAGCGGCGGTTATCACCAATGACGCGGGTGAAAAGCGATTGCGTATCCGCCATAACCAGGGTGAAAATCTTGAGATCGACTTTGCGGGTCTTGACGATCCTATCTCTGAGAAGGGCAGCATTAATTTGACCGGTGACAGGACAATCGCCAGTGTAGCGGCGAGTGATGATTCGCCTGGCGATAAATTTGTGACCCAGTATAACCAGTCGCCGATCCGTATCACCAATGAGTTTAATCCGGCAGATCAGCGCACGTATAACCATGCGACCTCCACCTCCATTTTCGACAGCCTGGGTAACTCCCACGAATTGACGCAGTTTTTTGTCAAGGAGCCGTCGCCAGGAAATGGCGTAGGGGTGAGTGAATGGTCCGTGTATCTGCAGATTGATGGTGAGATGGTTGCGGGTACAGACACAACTCCGATTACAGCCAGGTTTAATCAGGATGGTGCCCTTCAGTCTGTTGATGGTGATGCAAATGGCGAGATTGTTGTCTCCGACTGGGTCCCCAAAGATGAAAACGGGTTGCCCAACGGTGCTGACGGTCCGCCCTTGCCTGGCGCCGATGTGGTTACACCGATTCCTGACCCGCCCCAGACATCAGCGTTTGTTGTGAACCTGGGTGGCACCACTCAGTATGGAGCCGCATTTGGTGTCGATGACCAGCGTCAGAATGGTTATACCACCGGCCGGCTGTCAGGTCTGGATGTGTCCGGCGAAGGCGTGCTGTTTGCCAGGTATACCAACGGCCAATCAAAAGCTCTCGGACAGGTTGCGCTTGCAGCATTCAGCAATACAGACGGTTTATCCCCCGTTGGGGATACCAGTTGGGTGGAAACGTTTGAGTCAGGGCAACCGGTTATCGGGCGGCCTGATACGGGCACCCTGGGCAGTATTGAGGCCAGCTCAGTAGAGGAATCCAACGTGGACCTTTCAGCAGAGTTGGTTAACCTCATTATTGCGCAACGAAATTACCAGGCAAACGCTAAAACCATTGAAACCTCCGATGCGGTCACCCAGACCGTTATCAACCTCCGCTAACCGCCTCAGATAAACATGGCACGACTCCTGCTTGGATATTGGTAACAGTCAAGATTCCGGCAGGAGTTTTCCCATGGATAAAGCCCTTTACATTGGTATGTCGGGCGCTAAGCAGAACATGCTGTCGCAGCGCGCCCATGCCAATAATCTGGCAAACGTAAATACCACTGGTTTTAAGAAAGACTTTGCGCAGGCCCGCAGTATGCCGGTTTTTGGCGAGCATCATCCCACGCGTGCTTATGCCATGGCTGAGCGCCCGGGTACGGATCTTTCTGCAGGGGCGCTGATGCAGACAGGTCGCAAGCTGGACGTTGCTCTCGAAGGTGACGGCTGGCTGGCTGTTCAGAACGACCTGGGTGAAGAGGTTTTTACGCGCTCGGGCAGCTTGCAAGTTGATGTGAATGGGCTGGTGCGCCTTTCCAGTGGTGAGATGGTCCTGGGGAATGGCGGGCCGGTGGCTCTCCCTCCGTTTGACAATGTACAGCTAGGTGCTGACGGCACGGTATCCATTGTTCCGGTCGGTGGCCCACCGGATCAGTTGGTAGAGATCGATCGGCTGAAGTTAGTAAACCCTCCAAAAGACGCTATTGAGAAGGGGTTGGATGGGTTTATTCATCGCAAGCCCGGTGCGGCTGTTGAGGGCGGTGAACCGGCAGACGGAGCTCTGCGGATAGCATCGGGCTTCCTGGAAAGTTCCAACGTTAATGCGGTTGAGGAAATGATTTCCAATCTTCAGTTATCGCGTCAATACGAGATGCAGGTGAAGGTTATGCGAACCGCAAACGAGAATTCTGAAGCAGCGGCACGATTGTTGCGGAACCTCTGATAATCAATGAAATAAAGCCAGCTCTGCGAGTTAGCGGCAAATTATAGCCGCTGGCAGGCACCGGCAAGGAGTAGTCACTATGCATCCGGCACTTTGGGTCAGTAAAACCGGGCTGAGCGCCCAGGACACCAACATGTCCACCATTTCAAACAACCTGGCAAACGTTAATACGACGGGGTTTAAGCGGGACCGGGCCGTATTTCAGGATTTGCTATACCAGATTAATCGCCAGCCCGGCGGCATGAATACGCAGAACTCGGAGCTCCCATCCGGTTTGCAGCTGGGTACAGGTGTACGGGTGGTAGGTACTGCAAAGCAGTTCAGTCAGGGCAATCTCGAAGTTACCGAGCAGCCGTTGGATTTTGCAGTGAATGGCCGTGGTTTTCTGCAAATCCAGATGCCGGATGGACAAACGGCTTATACGCGAGACGGTCAGTTCCAGCTGAACGCTGATGGTGATGTGGTTACACCGGATGGGTACCTGCTTGAGCCAAATATTAATGTGCCGGATAACGCCACAACCGTGACGGTCGGTAAGGATGGCACTGTCTCTGCCATAACGGATGATCAGGCAGCGCCCATAGACCTTGGCCAGGTAACCCTGGTGGACTTCATTAATCCCCAGGGGTTACAGGCCATTGGCAATAACCTGTTCAAGGAAACAAATGCCAGCGGCGACCCGGCTGAAGGTGAACCAGGGCTGGCAGGCCTGGGTACGCTGGAGCAGGGAATGGTGGAGTCTTCCAACGTAGAAGTCGTGGAAGAGCTGGTTAATATGATTACCACTCAGAGAGCCTATGAGATGAACTCCAAAGTGGTGTCAACAACCGATCAAATGCTTCAGTTTATTACGAATAATATAGGCTAACTTATTGAATTTTATTGCATTGTGCCCTGAAAAAGTACAGGAAGTGAGGAGCAGGCTCATGAAATTGACAGTGACTACCTGGTTACGCCGGCCAGCTGGCACGCTCGTGCTGGTCTGGCTGCTGATACTGGTTCAGGGGTGTACCGCAATGAGTCGGCCGAGGGCCCAGCCGGATGCCCCTGAATATGCTCCGGTTCGTGCCCAGGCAATGATGCAGCGTGATCCCGAGTCTGGCGCGATTTACCAAAGCTCCCGGAACTATAATTTTTATGGGGACACTGTGGCGCTGAATGTCGGGGATGTGTTGACGGTTACATTGAACGAGTCCACCCGGGCCAGTAAGAACGCCGAAACGAATATAAATAAAGACAGTGATATTTCATTGCCTGAGCCCAATGTTCTCGGGAAAAACAACATTGGTGTCGCAACGTCTATCAAGCACGAACGGGATTTTGAGGGCAAGGCCGAGGCTGATCAGAGTAACAGCCTGGCAGGCAGTATTACCGTAACGGTAACGGAAGTCCTGCCCAACGGTGTACTTAAGGTGAGGGGCGAGAAGTGGCTGTCGCTCACCAATGGCGATGAGTATGTGCGTCTTACAGGGCTGGTGCGCCCGCAGGACATAGATCCCGGAAACCGGGTGGCCTCCAACCGTATTGCGGATGCCCGCATTGCTTATGGCGGTACAGGTGATTTTGATCAGGCAAACCAGATGGGCTGGCTGGCCCGGTTTTTCAATAGTGAGTGGTGGCCGCTATGACCTTGCGTCGAGCCTTTGTTTACACGGTATTGCTGGCCTTTATGGCGACTCCGGTTCTGGCGGATCGTCTGAAAGATCTGACCCGAATCAAGGGTGTGCGTAATAACCAGCTTGTAGGCTATGGGCTGGTGGTGGGGCTTGATGGCACAGGTGACAAGGCACCGTTTACCAATCAGACCTTTCGCAACATGATGAGCCAGTTCGGAATCACGTTGCCCGATGGCGTGGACCCGAAGCTGGCCAACGTGGCGGCCGTTACGGTCAGTGCTACTTTGCCCCCGTTTGCGAAGGCGGGCCAGGAAGTTGATATCACGGTGTCCTCGATAGGAAATGCGGACAGCCTGCGCGGCGGCACTCTGTTGATGACAGCTCTGAAAGGCGCTGATGATAATGTCTATGCCATGGCCCAGGGTAGCCTCGTGGTTGGCGGTTTTGGGGCTCAGGGGCAGGATGGCTCCCGCATTACGGTAAACGTGCCCAGTGTTGGTCGTATTCCTAATGGGGCCACGGTTGAGCGGGAAATAACGTCTCCGTTTACCCGGGGTGACACAATCACCTTTAACCTGTTGCGTCCCGATTTCACTACTGCGCGGCGTGTTGTGGAGGTCGTCAATGAGCATCTTGGCCCGGACATGGCCTACGCTCATGATGCTACCTCGGTATCGGTACGTGCGCCTCGGGATCCCTCCCAGCGGGTAAGCTTTCTGTCCATACTGGAAAACCTTGAAGTTGACCCGGCAGAGGATGCGGCAAAAGTCGTGATCAACAGCCGCACAGGTACGATTGTTGTAGGTCAGAACGTAAAGGTCAGCCCGGCAGGCGTCACCCACGGCAATCTTACGGTAACCATTCAGGAGAACCCTGAAGTCCAACAGCCGAACCCTTTTGCAGGTGGTGAAACCGCGGTGGAGCCCGACTCTCAGATAGCGGTTACAGAAGACCCGGCCCGGATGTTCCGGTTTGGTCCGGCCGTTACCCTGAATGAAATCGTTCAGGCGGTGAATCAGGTGGGGGCGGCGCCCGGAGATGTAATGGCGGTTCTGGAAGCGCTCAAACAAGCCGGTGCCTTGCGCGCTGAGCTCATTGTTATCTAGGTGGAATTATGCAGGACTACCAGCTGCAGCAGGCCCGGGTTTACACCGACTTCAGCGGCCTGAACGCACTGAAACACGGCGCTCAGACTGATAAGAAAGCAGCACTTGAAGAAGTGGCTCGTCAGTTTGAAAGCGTGTTTCTGTCGGAAATGCTGAAATCCATGCGTAAAGCTGGCGAGGTGTTTGCCGAGGGTAACTATCTGAATACAGACCAGTCACAAATGTATCAGGATATGTTCGACAGTCAGTTGAGTCTGTCTATGACAGGTGGGCAGGGCACCGGGCTGGCAGAGGCGCTGGTAAGACAGTTAGGAAAAGACATTCCCGGTGTGGATCAGCAGAGCCGTTTGCCCGTTCATGGTAAAAGCTCGCTGGCAGACTATGAGCGCACATTGCCTAAGCTGTCGCCGCAGTTGCCGCGTCGTTTGGAGGAAGTGGCTGATGTTGCCCAAGCCAGGCCCGGGCAGGCTGTGCCAGAATCCCTTGAGTTGCCGGATCAGTTTGATTCACCGGAGCACTTTGTCCGCAGGCTACTGCCTGTGGCCGAAACAATTGCAGATGAAACCGGCATCAGTCCCCGGTTGATGGTTGCCCAGGCGGCTCTGGAAACCGGTTGGGGGCGTCACATGATTGAAGGTGACGGCAATGAAGCAAGTTATAACCTTTTTGGCATCAAGGCTGACAGTCGTTGGCAAGGTGAAGCTGTAACCATCACAACCACCGAGTTTCGTGAAGGTGTTCCAATGAAGGAGCGCGCAAACTTCCGTGCTTACCCCGACTATGAGGCCAGTTTCCGGGATTATGTGGCTTTTCTTGAGGCAAACCCCCGCTACCGGGATGTGTTGGCCAGTGCTGATCAGCCAGCCGAGTTTGCGCGCAAACTCCAGGAAGCTGGCTATGCGACCGACCCTCAGTACGGAAACAAGATCAGGCAGATCATGAATCGCGATTCATTGATGACGCTTTCAATGGATAAAGCAAACAGGGAGCCCTAATTATGGCAGGACTGATTGGTGTTGGCTTATCGGGTATTCTTGGCCATCAGAGTGCTCTCAATACCACTGGTAATAATATTACCAACGCAAATACGCCCGGTTACAGCCGTCAGGAAGTAACGTTTGAAACCCAGCCGGGCCAGCGTACAGGTGCCGGTTCTATCGGCAGCGGCGTAAAAATATCCGATATCCGCCGGCTGGCAAACGAATACCTTGTTCAGCAAGTGCGCGAAGACAGCACACTGACCGGCGAACAGCAGGCGCTGAATTCCGAGCTGAGCCGGCTGGACAACCTGCTGGGCGGAGAAACCACCGGGCTGAATGGCGCACTGAACAATTTTTTTGCCAGCTTACAGAACGCGGCCGAAGACCCCGCCTCTTTACCCCAGCGACAGCTTGTTCTGAGCGAGGCACAGCAGGTGGTAAACCGTTTCCAGGCGCTGAATCAGGAGTTTATTCAGCAGCGAGAATCCATAAAAACACAAATGCAGCAAGGGGTGAAGGACGCCAACACCCTCATGACCGACATTGCAAATCTGAATCTGGCGATATCGGAATCGCCGGGACTGGCCCAGGGGCGGATGCCCAACGAGTTACTGGATCAGCGCGATGAAAAGCTACGGCAGCTGTCTGAGCTGGTCAATATCCGGGTAACCGAAACGGAAGGCAGCCAGGTCAATGTGTCCCTCGCCAACGGCCAGTCACTTGTGGTGGGTGACCAGGCAGCCCAGTTTGGTTCCCGTGAGAGCCCGGAAGACCCGACCCGGCTGTCGTTTACGCTTACCAGCAGCGGAAGAACGCTGAACATAGATGAGCAGATTACCGGCGGCAAACTGGGCGGGCTGAAGCGTTTCGACAATGAAGCCCTCAAGCCGGCATTCAATGAGCTGGGACGTATAGCGATTGCCCTTGCGGATACGATGAACCATCAGCACGAAATAGGGATGGATCTGGAAGGTGATCTTGGGGGATTGTTTTTTAATGATATTAACGACCCGGCGACGCAGCGCAGCCGGGTTGTTGCTAATGCAGACAACCAGTTGCCCAAAGACGGGCAGCTGGCTGTTGAGATTACAGACAGCAGCAAGCTTCCGGCCGGCGCCTGGACACTGCAGTTCAGTGGTGATGGCCGTAGCTTTGAGCTGATTGATAAGGCCACAGGGGACATTGTTAACCAGGGGCGCCTGCCAGATCCGGTCCAGTCTGAAATATCCATGCCAGGGTTCAATATACGGGTGGAAGGGGGCAGCTTTAACGCTGGCGATAAATATCTGATTCAGCCGAGCCGTAATGCGGCAGAAGCCATTGGTATGCAAGTAAACCGGGAGGAAGATCTTGCGTTTGCCAGCCCTGTACGGGCCACGTCCGGTGAGGGTAATAAAGGCACGGCACAGATTGATCAGGGGACCATGCTGAACGTGCGTAACCCCTATACAGGCTCTTTATTGCCCGGTTTTAAGACCAGTGGAGAGATGGCTAACGGTCCGTTGACCATTTCGTTCCATGAGGATCCGAATACCGGAAAAATGATGTATGAGGTGAAAGGCCCGGATGATACAGCGCCCCCTATCGTAGGCCCTGAAGAGTACAAGGAAGGACAGATAAATACAGTGTTCAGCGATGAACCTGCCGAGGGAGACGAGTATCAGGGCTTTCAGTTCAAACTGACGGGTAAGCCGGCGGCAGGTGATACATTTGAAATAGGGCTTAACAGTAATGGCGTTTCCGATAACCGTAATGCGGAGTTGCTGGCCGGGCTGGGAACCGCCAATACGCTGAACGGTAAAAGCCAGAGTTTTACAGAGGGCTATGCTGGTCTGGTGGAAGATGTTGGCGTTAAGACCCGCCAGAGCCAGTTCAGTCTGGAGGCTGGCGAGACATTACTGAAGCAGTCGTCGGCGCAGCGTGAATCTGTCTCTGGTGTTAATCTCGATGAAGAAGCCGGCAAACTTATCCAGTATCAGGCAGGTTACAACGCCTCGGCACAGGTCATTTCCGTTGCCCAGGATTTGTTTAATACGCTGTTGCAGACGTTCCGGTAACAGGTAAAGGTGGTGTGGTATGAACCGAATTTCATCACAGCAGGTGTTCGCAAACGGCATTAACCAGCTGCAGAAGCTGAACAGCACGTTGAACAACACGTATGAGCAGGTATCTTCCGGAAAGCGAGTGAACAAGCCATCTGATGATCCGGTGGCAGCAGCCCGAATACTGAAGCTTGATCAGGAGCTGTCACGGGTAAAAACCTATGAACGCAACGTCAACCTTGCAGACAACCGTCTGAAGCAGGAAGAGAGTGCCCTGTCAGGTTCTGTCGACGTGCTCCAGCGTATCCGTGAGCTTACCGTGCAGGCGGGCAGTGGCTCTCTCTCAGCGAATGACCGGCAGTCCATCTCCTCGGAGCTGAAAGAAAGGTTGGGGCAGCTGGTTAATCTCGGCAATACCCGGGATGCGTCCGGGGAGTATATTTTTAGCGGTTTTCAGGGCTCAGTTCCGGCGTTTCAGCAGCAGGAGGATGGAAAATACGCCTATCAGGGGGATGAGGGCCAGAGAGTTCTGGAAATCGATGATGGTGTTACGGTGCCGATCAGCGACAACGGCAAGGAGATTTTTGTCAATATACCGGCCGCTGCGACCGGAGAGCCTGGTGAGAACCATACAAGCGGCTATGTATCAGGAGTCTCTGTGGTTAATGAAGCTGATCTGAAGGCGGCCTATAACGGTTCGTATCCTGACGACATTACCCTGACGGTAGACAGCCAGGGTGAGATAACGGCCACCTCTGCTACAGGTGAGAACCTTGCCGTGAGCCCCAAAGACTATGAAAGTGGTGAGCCGTTTACGGTCGCCGGGATTGAGGCCACCCTCTCCGATATAAAGCAGGGTGAGGAAAGCGAGTTCACTCTTAAGGTCGGACAGAAGCAGTCAGTTTTCGGTACTGTGGAAAACCTGATTGCCGGTCTGGACTCACTGGGGAAGGATTCTCCCGAAAGTCGTGCCCGGTATGATGACCTGATCGCCCAGTCTTTAACGAATCTCGATAACGCTCAGGAAAGTATTATTCTCAAGCAGACTGAGTTGGGCGGGCGGATGAATGCGGTAGAGTCCACCCGGGACTTTCTTGCTGACTCATCGGTCTATACCAACGAAATACGCTCGCAGTTGCAGGATGTGGATTATGCTGAAGCCATCAGTAACCTGAGCTTTCAGAGCTTCGTTCTGCAGGCTGCACAGCAGTCGTTTGCGCAGGTTTCCCAGTTGTCGTTATTCGATCGGATATAAAACCGGGTTTGATTGGAAAGTCAGAGGCCTGACGTATTGATTTCATGATCAGGCTCAGTATAATCCCCCCACTCTTCCTTGGCGGCGTGGTGAAATTGGTAGACACGACGGATTCAAAATCCGTTGGGGTAAAACCCGTGGCGGTTCGAGTCCGCCCGCCGCTACCATATTCAAGTCGCATAATGCGGCGCGCTGAAAAGCCGGCCCATGAACGTCTCCGATTTTCATTTTGACCTCCCGGACGAACTCATCGCCCGGTACCCCCTGAAAGAGCGCAGTGCTTCCCGTCTTTTGTGCCTTGATGGCACCACTGGTGACACGGAACACCGGGTGTTCAGTGAGCTTCCGGATTTACTCCAGCCAGGCGACCTGCTTGTATTTAATGATACCCGGGTAATACCAGCCCGCTTGTTCGGTAAAAAAGAAACCGGTGGACAGGTGGAAATTCTGGTTGAGCGCGTAACCGGCGAGCACGACCTGGTTGCCCATGTTCGCGCTTCTAAAGCACTCAAAGAAGGGCAGAAGGTTATCCTGGAGGACGGCAGTGCCTTGGGCATGACCGGCCGGTCCGGCGCGCTGTTCCACCTCGAAAGCCAGACGGGTGAGCCTGTACTGGAGCTGCTTGAGCGTATCGGGCATATGCCCTTGCCGCCTTACGTTGACCGGCCTGACGAATCCGCTGACCGCGAGCGTTACCAGACTGTGTATGCCCGGGAAGCAGGCGCTGTGGCAGCGCCGACAGCCGGGCTGCATTTTGATCAGACGGTTCTGGAGTCCCTGAAAGCCCGGGGAATAGAAAGTACCTTTGTGACCTTGCATGTGGGGGCCGGAACATTTCAGCCAGTGCGCGTAGACCGGTTAGACGAGCATGTGATGCACAGTGAGATCGTGCATGTACCCGAGTCTGCAGTGCATGCGGTCAAACGTGCCCGGGACCGGGGCGGGCGAGTGGTAGCTGTAGGCACCACTTCAGTACGCTCCCTCGAATCGGCAAGCCGTGGCGGAGAGCTCAAAGCTTATCAGGGTGAAACCGACATATTTATTTACCCGGGATACAGGTTCCAGACAGTGGATGCCCTGGTGACTAATTTTCACTTGCCCGAATCCACCCTGATCATGCTCGTAAGCGCGTTTGCAGGCTATGAAAATCTGATGCGGGCCTATCATGAGGCGGTTGCCGAAAAGTACCGCTTTTTCAGCTACGGTGATGCCATGTTTTTAACCCGCCAGGCGGATCGTTTATCACACTTCAATTCCGGAGATATATTGTGAGCCAGTCCTGTTTTATGTCTTTTGAGAAGCTGGGAGAAGATGGTCTGGCCCGGCGGGGCAGGCTGACCTTCCCGCGGGGTACGGTTGAAACCCCGGCGTTTATGCCGGTGGGCACCTATGGAACTGTCAAGGGTATGTTGCCGCGGGATATACATGAAACAGGGGCTGAAATCATACTGGGCAACACCTTTCACCTGATGCTGCGCCCGGGAACCGACGTTGTGAAAGCCCATGGGGATCTTCATGATTTTACCCAGTGGAGCGGGCCGATGCTGACCGATTCCGGCGGCTTCCAGGTGTTCAGTCTTGGCGAAATGCGCAAGATTACCGAAGAAAAAGTCACATTCCGTTCCCCGGTAGACGGCTCTCCGGTGACGCTCTCACCGGAAATTGCGATGCAGGTTCAGCGCGATCTGGGCTCTGATATTGTGATGATTTTTGACGAGTGCACTCCATACCCGGCAACAGAAAAACAGGCCAGAGATTCTATGGAGCTATCACTGCGCTGGGCAAAGCGCAGCAAAGAGGCTCATGAGGGTAATCCGGCAGCCCTGTTTGGTATTGTTCAGGGTGGTATGTATGAATCATTACGGGACCGTTCCCTTGAGGGTCTCACAGACATAGGGTTCGATGGTTACGCCATTGGCGGGTTATCGGTCGGCGAGCCGAAAGAAGACATGATCCGCATACTGGACCATCTTCCGCCGAAGATGCCCGCCGACAAACCCCGCTATCTGATGGGTGTGGGGCGGCCGGAAGACATTGTTGAAGCTGTGCGCCGGGGCGTGGACATGTTCGATTGCGTGATGCCTACACGGAACGCTCGCAATGGCTACCTGTTCACATCAACCGGCATCGTCAAGATCCGTAACGCCCGGCACCGTCACGATACCTTGCCGCTGGATGAGCGTTGTGACTGCTATACATGCAGGAACTTTTCGAGGAGTTACCTGCATCATCTGGATAAGTGTGGAGAAATGCTTGGCGCCCAGCTGAATACAATTCATAATTTGCGCTTTTACCAGAACCTTATGAGTGGATTGCGCGAGGCCATTGAAGCAGGTACATTGTCGGACTTTATAGCCGACTTCTATGCTCTGCGCGGCGAAACAGTGCCAGCAATGGGTAATGGGTAAACAGTTCAGTTAATCAACGGAGAGTTTGGATGAAATCAGTCAAGTTGTTTTTGGCCGCCCTTATGGCAATGGTGCCCGCGCTGGCAATGGCGCAGGACCCGGGTGCAGCAGGGGGTATGGGTGTTATGGGGCAGGTGATTTTCTTTGCCGGCTTTATTCTGATTTTCTACTTCCTGATCTGGCGTCCCCAGTCAAAGCGTGCCAAGGAACACAAGGCTCTCATGTCTGGTTTGAACAAAGGTGATGAAGTCGTTACCTCTGGTGGTATGGCCGGGAAAATCACAAAAGTGTCCGACGATTTCATTGTTGTTGAAATTGCCGATAACGTTGAGGTGAAAGTGCAGAAAGTGGCTGTTGCAGCTGCACTGCCTAAAGGTACGCTCAAAGATATCTGAGCAAGGACACACGGGCCGGGTGTCTGAGACTGCCGGCCTGAACCTTCCTGGCTGAAAAACCAAGGCTGGCTTTCGGGCCGGCTACAAAGGATCCCATGCTTAACAAGTACCCGCTTTGGAAAAACCTGATTATCCTGGTCGCAATCGTGATCGGGTTTATCTACGCTCTGCCCAACCTGTTTCCGGATGATTATGCCGTGCAGATCACCGGTGCCCGCGGCAGCACAGAAGTGAGCGCTACAGTGCTTGACAGAGCTGTGCAGGCGTTGGAATCGGATGGCATTGAGGTTAAAAGCAGTACGCTTGAAGATCGGGATGCTCTTATCCGTTTAACGACATCGGATGACCAGTTGCGTGCCCGGCCTGTGGTTCAGGCCGCACTGGGTAAAGATTACCTGGTTGCACTGAACATGGCGCCGTCAACGCCCGCCTGGTTGAAGAGTCTGGGGGCAGGGCCGATGAAGCTTGGTCTTGACCTGCGGGGCGGGGTTCACTTCCTGCTTGAAGTCGACATGGAAACCGCCATTGAGCAGAGGCTTGAAGCGGTCTCCGGGCAAATCAAGCGGGAACTGCGCGAGGAGCGTATACGCTACCGTGGTGGTGATATTGAAGGCGACCGGGATATTGTTCTCAGTTTCCGGGATGAGTCGGCCCGCTCAGAAGCCTTTGATCTGATCAAAAGACAGTACAATGAGTTCTTGCTGAACCGTCAGACTACGGATGATGAGCTTCAGATTGTACTGACCCTTTCCGAAGGTGAGGTCAGTGCTATCCGCAAGTACGCGCTGGAGCAAAACCTGACCACGATCCGCAACCGGGTAAACGAGCTTGGTGTTGCCGAACCCTTGGTGCAGCAGCAAGGGTCAGACCGGATTATTGTTGAGCTGCCGGGTGTTCAGGATACCGCGCAGGCAAAGCGTGTGTTGGGTGCGACAGCGAATCTCGAGTTTCGGATGGAGGCCCGTCAGGATGCCGCAGCAAGAGAAACCGAACAGTTCAGCTTCCGGGACGAGCCCCGGCGGACAGCGCGCCTTGAGCGTGATGTCATTGCTACGGGTAATAACGTGGCCAATGCGCAGCAGGCTTTTGATGAAAATGGTCAGCCGCAGGTAAACATCACCATGGACTCGGTGGGCGGCGACCTGATGAACCGCGCCACCCGTAACGCCGTTGGCCGTCGCATGGCGGTTGTGTTTATTGAGTTCCGTACTGAAACCGAAACAACCATCGTTGACGGTGAGCCAGTAGAAACCGAGGAACGTGTTGTAGAGAAAGGCATTATCAGTCTGGCGACGGTGCAGTCTGCGTTGGGTAGCAGTTTCCGGATCACGGGGCTGGACTCCATCCCCGAGGCATCGGAGCTTGCGTTGTTGTTGCGGGCCGGCGCGCTGGCAGCACCCATGTATTTCGTTCAGGAACGCACCATCGGGCCAAGCCTGGGACAGAAAAACATCGACGCCGGCATGATGTCTGTGGGCCTCGGTTTTGTTCTTGTTCTGCTCTATATGCTGGCTTATTACCGAGGGTTCGGGGTTGTGGCGAATATCGCCCTCACGGTCAACCTGATGCTGCTCATTGCCTGTATGTCTATCCTGTCCGCTACACTTACCCTTCCGGGTATTGCCGGTATCGTTCTGACCGTTGGTATGGCAGTGGATGCAAACGTACTGATATTCGAGCGTATCAAGGAAGAGCTGAGAGCAGGGGTGTCACCACAACTGGCAATAAACTCGGGTTATTCCCGTGCGTTTGTTTCCATATTCGATGCCAATATCACCACACTGCTGGTTGCGGTTATTCTCTTTGCCATGGGGTCCGGTCCGGTGAAAGGGTTCGCGGTCACTCTGTGTATCGGGATTCTGACGTCCATGTTCTCCGGGCTGATGGTCAGCCGGAGTATCGTCAATACGGTTTATGGCGGCCGCAGGGTCGAGAAACTGTCGATCGGAGGAAAGCTCGCCAATGTCTGAAGATCAGAAGCAAGCGTTTGACTTTATGGGGTTCCGGAAGCTTGCTTCCGCGATCTCCATTATTCTCCTGATAGCGTCTGTTGCGCTTCTGGGGGTTCGTGGCCTTAATTTCGGTATGGACTTTACCGGCGGTACATCGGTGGAGCTGGAATATGCCCAGGCGCCCGAGCTGGACGATGTGCGCACCACATTGACAGAGGCAGGATACGAGCAGTTTGTTGTGCAGAACTTTGGCGCGGATACCATTGTGCTGGTGCGACTGGCAGAGGCTGGCAATGACCAGTTGGCTCAGGAAGTGACTGCGACTCTCTCAGAAGGTGGAGCCGAGCTGAAACTGATCAGCTCTGAATTTGTCGGGTCGCAGGTGGGCGACGAACTGAAAGAGCAGAGTGGACTGGGGCTTTTGCTGGCCCTGGCGGTGGTTCTCATTTATGTGGGCATGCGGTTTCAGTTCAAGTTTGGTATTGCTTCCGTGCTGCCGTTGGCCCACGACGTAATCATTGTTCTTGGTGTGTTTGCCTTGTTCCAGTGGACATTCGACCTTACTGTTCTGGCAGCACTGCTTGCGGTTATAGGCTACTCACTGAACGATACGATCGTAGTGGCAGACCGCATCCGTGAGAACTTCCGCAAAATGCGTGTCGGTAACTCCTGGGAAATTATCAATGAGTCGATCCATCAGACCATTGCCCGGACGATCAACACCTCAGGTACCACGCTGGTGGTTCTGCTGGCGCTGTACTTCTTGGGTGGTGAAGCCATAAATAATTTTGCACTCGCGCTGATTATTGGTGTGGTTGTGGGTACCTATTCTTCGGTTTATGTCTCCGCGAACCTTCTGATGGCGATGGGTGTCTCCCGTGAGGATCTCATGCTGCCAGCAAAAGAAGGCGCAGCGGATGCGCAGGAGGACGAAGAGCCGCCCGAGTGGCTCGACCGCATGTAACCTGGTGGCTTCCTAAGAAAGCCAGACACAAAAAACCGCCAATTGATAATTTGGCGGTTTTTTTGTGTCTGATTCCCGGCTGAAGTTTAACCGGGGATGCGTTCGCGAAACGGGTGCAGAATTTTTAGCAGCTCCCGGAACAGCTTCGGGTTGGCAACGACTAACTGCCGGGCCTTGTCCGCTGCAGGATTGCCTGAAAAATCAGCAGAGAGGGCGCCTGACTCCATGGCCAGGGTTATGCCCAGATCCAGGTCTGCGGGCTCCGGGCGAAAGATAACCGCTGCATCCAGCAGGCCTGCGGACACTCTCGCTATATCCAGAACAGCGCAGCCTGAGGTGCGGAACATGGACGAGTTATGGGCCAGAGTGGCGGCCATTTCTCCCCATAGAAGCGGGTTTTCGCTGTGCCGGGCCTGATCCAGAAGATTGGTCGCCAGAGCGGCATTTTCTGCATGCTTCACTTCAGACACCCGGACTCTTCTGCTGTTAAGCGCCGCGCCACGGCCTCGGCTGGCGGAGTATTCCTCGCCGGTTACCGGATTTACCAGAAGCAGGTTTTCAGTGCGGTTATTCTTTTTCTGGGCCAGTGCCAAAGCAAACTCGGGAATACCCCTGAGAAAGTTTTCACGTCCCATAACCGGAAAGATGTGCCAGCTTTTATCGCTGGTACCGGCATCTGCCTCATTGAGAGCTGCAATGGTGTGATCTTTATACGCCTTTTCGAGCTGCTCAGCGAAGTTGTCGTAAATTGACTGCTCAACGCGGCCTAACTGGGCGCGACGTTCGCTGTCTTCCTTGCCAACAGGTTCCTGGCGCTCAAAGTGGGCTTTAAGGTAGTCCGATCCCTGGCGTGCGACGCGCAGGGCCATTTTAATAGCTGGTTGCATCTGAGAATTCATTATCCGCGAGTGTTAAGGGCGGGCATGATAGCAAAACTCTTCCGCTTTGTATGTTTTTTGACTCAGGATAACCACGGATAAGGTGGTATCGTTGGTTATCCTGGGCGCAGACAGTGGCCACTTTCTGCTATCATTGCCGCCTTAAATTTTAACGTTGGATCAGCCGCTAATGCATAAGCCATCACCGCCTCTGGAAGGGCCGGACCTGTATCAGGATCAGATCCGGATTGTGCTTGTTGAAACGTCTCACTCCGGAAACATCGGGGCAGTTGCGCGGGCGATGAAGAATATGGGGCTGGCGAACCTGTGGCTGGTCAATCCTCACTCGTTTCCGGATGAAGCTTCCTATGCCCGCGCCGCGGGCGCGTCCGATATTCTCGACAGGGCGCAGGTTGTACCCACCCTGAAAGAGGCGCTGGAAGATTGCACAATGGTGTTGGGTACCAGCGCCCGTGGGCGCAAGCTGCCCTGGCCGGTTGTGCCCCCGCCGCAAGCGGCTGAAATTGCAGCCCAAAGCAGTCAGGCAGCGCCGGCAGCACTGGTGTTTGGCCGGGAAAATCATGGGCTGAGTAACGATGAGCTGCACTTGTGCCACTACCATATTCATATCCCATCGAATCCTGATTACAGCTCGCTGAACCTGGCAATGGCGGTTCAGGTAATGTGTTATGAATTGCGTATGCTTTTCCTGCGTACCCTTGAAGGCGGTGAGGGTAGCCCTTATCTAAAACCAATGACCTCGCCCGGCGATCCGGGCTGGGATGTACCGGCTGCCCGGGCGGGAGATGTGGAAGGCTTCTTCCAGCACCTTGAGCAAGCGCTTTACGATGTAGGGTTTCATCGCCGGGAGAATCCTCGCCAGTTAATGTCGCGCCTGCGCCGGCTGTTTCAGCGGGCCAGGCTTGATAAACTGGAGGTTAATATTCTCCGGGGCATTCTGACTGCAGTTCAGAAAACCGCCGGAAAAGCGGAAGGTACAGACAATACAGAACCAACCCAGGCCGGATCCCAGTCGGCCAAACAGGAAGGTGGCCATGTTTAGGCACTTGCGTGAAGATATCAACAGCGTTTTTCACCGGGATCCTGCTGCCCGGAATACCTTTGAAGTTTTAACGAATTATCCCGGGCTGCACGCGCTGCTTATTCACCGGTTTTCGCACTGGCTCTGGAATTTAGGGCTGAAATGGCTGGCGCGCACCCTTTCCACCCTGGCGCGGTGGTTTACCGGTATTGAAATACACCCGGGTGCAACCATTGGTCACCGCTTTTTTATTGACCATGGAATGGGTGTAGTGATTGGTGAAACCACCGTTATAGGCGATGACGTTACCCTTTATCAGGGCGTTACACTGGGTGGAACCAGCTGGCATAAAGGCAAGCGCCATCCCACGTTGGGCAATGGTGTGGTTGTTGGTGCCGGAGCCAAGATACTGGGACCTTTCGAGGTGGGAGAAGGCGCGAAAGTGGGCTCCAACTCCGTAGTGACCAAAGAGGTGCCTGCCGGGGCAACGGTTGTTGGGATTCCTGGTAGAGTTGTGGTGAAAAAGAAGTCCGAAGATGACGCGCGCCGCAAGGTCATGGAAGAGCGCATGGGCTTTGATGCCTACGGTGTTACAGAAGAAATGCCAGACCCCATGGCGCGTTCAATGCGCGCCTTGCTGGATCATATGCATGTCGTCGATGACCGCCTTGAAAACATGTGCCAGGCACTGCGTAAGGTTAGCAGCGACTACCAGAATGGCGAGTTGCCGGTTCTGGACGAAGAAGACTTTGATTGCGTACGTGATGAGACTGAGGAGCGCGGCTGAATACTTGACTGAAATACTTGGTCAATTCATAATCGGTGTATCTGACCGAGACTCACTCCCAAGCTGGGGCTGATACCATGAAATTGACAACCAAAGGCCGCTACGCTGTTACGGCAATGCTGGATCTTGCTCTGAACGGAGGGCAGGGGCCAGTGACGCTTGCGGATATTTCAGCCCGTCAGGAAATATCGCTTTCCTATCTTGAGCAGCTTTTCTCCCGACTCCGTCGCCGACAGTTGGTCAACAGTACCCGTGGGCCTGGTGGTGGTTACCGCCTGAACCACAGCGCCGCTGACATTCATATTGCGGATGTTATTGACGCGGTAAGTGAATCCCTTGATACCACAAAGTGTGGAAATAAAGGAGATTGTCAGAACGGTGAAAAGTGTCTGACCCATCACCTCTGGTCTGACCTGAGTAGCCAGATTCATCAGTTTCTCAGTGGGATCAGTCTCAAGGACCTGATGGAGCGACACGAAATCCGCCAGGTTGCGGACCGGCAGAGCCGCCGTCAGGCAGATGGTGGCTCCGACACCATTAATACCGAGCGTCTGACTGATCAGGCGCCCGCCTGACTCAAGCCTCTGTATTTATGAAAAAACCTGTATACCTCGATTACGCAGCAACAACGCCTGTTGATCCCGCCGTTGCTGATGAAATGTTCCGCTACCTTACCCCGGATGGTTTCTTTGGTAACCCAGCGTCCCGCTCCCATGGCTTTGGCTGGCAGGCCGAAGCAGCAGTAGAGTCCGCCAGAAATCAGGTGGCAAGCCTGATTCACGCCGATCCCCGGGAAATTGTCTGGACCTCAGGCGCAACCGAGTCTGACAATCTCGCGATTAAAGGCGCGGTTGCCGGCCACGACAATCCACACATCATAACCTCAACGGTTGAGCATAAGGCTGTGGTTGATACCTGCGCATGGCTTGAAGAGCAAGGTGTGGAGGTTACCTGGCTGGAGCCGGGTCGTGATGGCATTGTTCAGCCGCAACAGGTGTTCGCAGCGCTGAAACCGGAAACAACTCTGGTCAGCCTGATGCTGGTCAATAACGAGTTGGGCTGTATCACGGATATAACAACGATCGGCGCTGAGTTGCGAAGCCGGGGTGTTCTGTTCCATGTTGATGCGGCTCAGGCTGCGGGCAAAATGGCGGTTGATGTCACCACCATGCCTGTGGACTTTATGTCCTTGTCCGGTCACAAGGTATACGGCCCCAAAGGCGTAGGTGCACTGTATGTGCGGCGTTCTCCGGATGTTCGTGTTCAGGCTCAGATTCATGGTGGCGGGCACGAGCGGGGAATGCGCTCAGGCACTTTGCCCACGCACCAGATTGTTGGCATGGGTAAGGCTTTTGCGCTCGCTCAGTCTTGTCTTGAGGATGAAGCTGACGAACTCGAGCGCCTGCGCACGTTGTTTCTTGAAGGGCTTCACGATCTGCCGGGGGTTACTCTGAACGGCTCCGAAGCGTCCCGCGTGCCTGGTATTGTTAACCTGTCATTTGAAGGGGTTGATGGTGAGTCCCTGATGCTTGGTCTCAGAAACCTCGCTGTCTCTTCTGGCTCTGCCTGTGCCTCGGCAACGGTTGAGCCATCCTACGTGCTCCGTGGTATCGGATTGAGTGATGAACTGGCTCATCGGGCGCTGCGGTTTTCTTTCGGGCGCTACACAACGGCTGAAGAAATTGAATTCGCCAGCGGGCACATTGTTGATGTTGTTACCCGTCTTCGTGCAGTGCGGTAGGCAGTAGGCCTTCGACTGCGTATAATCGCAGGCCTGAAATTTATCCGTGCTTTCAGTAAATCAAACCCAACAGGAGAAATACCATGGCTAAAGAGCGCACGCTCTCTATCATCAAGCCCGATGCAGTTGCAAAAAACGTGATCGGTGAAATCTACAGCCGCTTTGAAAAGGCCGGCCTGAACATTGTTGCCGCACGTATGATGCACTTGACTCAGGAGCAGGCAGAAGGCTTTTACGCAGAACACAAAGAGCGTCCGTTCTTCAAAGACCTGGTTGGTTTCATGACCTCAGGCCCGGTTGTTGTTCAGGTTCTGGAAGGCGAAGGCGCCATCATGAAAAACCGTGACCTGATGGGCGCAACAAACCCCAAAGAGGCAGAAGCCGGAACCATCCGCGCTGACTTTGCTACATCCATTGATGCAAACGCCGCGCACGGCTCTGATTCAGCAGAGTCTGCACAGCGTGAGATCGCCTATTTTTTCAATGACAACGAAATCTGCCCACGAGGCTGATTCAGTTGGTCGGGGGCTGTCACTGGCAGCTCCCGCATTGGTTATCTGATCGAGGTTATTACACATGACAACCACTGCCGAAAAAACCAACCTGCTGGGGATGCCGAAAGCCAAACTTGAGGCTTTCTTTGAAACCCTGGGGGAAAAGCGTTTTCGCGCTACGCAGATGTTGCAGTGGATGCATCAGCGTGGGGTAGATGACTTCGATCAAATGACCAATGTCAGCAAATCGCTGCGGGAAAAGCTCAAGCAGGTCGCCGTTATCCGCGGCCCGGAAGTGATCTACGATGAAACCTCCAAAGACGGCACCCGTAAATGGGTGATGCGGATGGATAACGGCAACAGTGTTGAGACGGTTCTGATCCCGGATGGGGAACGGGGCACACTGTGCGTGTCATCACAGATCGGGTGTACGCTGGACTGTACCTTCTGCTCAACCGGCAAGCGAGGCTTTAACCGCAACCTGACGGCGGCTGAAATTATTGGCCAGGTCTGGGTGGCGCGCAAAGCGTTTATGCCCTTTGAGCCGGGACCGGATCGCCCGATTACCAACGTTGTCATGATGGGGATGGGCGAGCCCCTGATGAACTTTGATAACGTGGTCGATGCCATGAGCCTGATGATGGATGATCTGGCCTATGGTATATCCAAACGCCGGGTTACTCTGAGTACCTCCGGCGTTGTTCCGGCCATTGACCGGCTATCAGAAGTTACTGATGTTTCACTGGCCATTTCGCTGCATGCGCCCAATGATGAGCTGCGTAATCAGTTGGTGCCACTGAATAAAAAGTATCCGATTGCGGAACTGTTGGCAGCGACCAAACGCTACTTCAGTCGTTTGCCTGAAAAGCGCAAAGCGACCATCGAATACACAGTGATTGAAAACATGAATGACAAGCCGGAGCATGCCCGGGAGCTGGCCCGGCTGCTGCGGGATGTGCCGTGCAAGATTAACCTGATTCCTTTTAATCCGTTTCCTGAAAGCGATTTCCGCAGGCCGAGCATGAATGCGACCCGTCGCTTTCAGACGATTTTGAGCGAAGCCGGGTATGTGGTAACGATCAGGACGCCCCGCGGTGATGATATCGACGCAGCGTGTGGTCAGTTGGTTGGCCAGGTAGAGGATCGGACCCGCCGCAGCCAGCGATACATTAATGTTCAGCAGGTCAACGCCTGATCAGGCGCCTGCATGGTTTAATCAGCGAGGGGTGCAGTTTGTGGCTGTGAAACGGGTGAGTGGGTATATTGCTGCTACTGCGGCCTTGTTGGTCACACTGCTGGTTACCGGATGTGTTACAACTACCGACAGTCGTTTCTCCCGTGAGGCTGACCGTCAGAAAGCCATAGAAAACTATGTTCAGCTGGCGACTGCGTATATTGGCCAGGGAAACATGGAGCGGGCGCGGAAGCATTTGGATCGTGCCCTGGAACTCGATTCTGATAACCCCGGCGCACTTGCGGCGCTGGGGCTGGTGTATAATACCAACGGTGAAGCAGAGCTTGCGGAAAAGAATTTCCGCAAGGCTATTTCTGAAGACTCCGGCTACACCCGTGCAAGGGTGTATTACGGCGCTTTTCTTTATTCCCGGGGCAGGCTGGATGATGCCCTCGATCAGTTCCGCGCAGCGTCCCGGGATACAGAGTATAAAGACCGCGGATCTGTTTTTTACAATCTGGGTATGACACAGGAACGCCTTGGTTTACAGGACGAAGCCATCGCATCTTACCGCCGGGCCTCCGAACTGACCCGTGGTGATGCGCGCTCCCTGCTTTCTCTTTCCCGGGTGATGGTGGAGTCCGGCGATGTTGCCGGAGCTGCCCGTTATTACGATCGCCTTTTAGGGGTTATGCAGCGCAATCCACGCTTGCAACACTCTCCCGAGAGCCTTTTTACAGGTATTCGTATTGCGCGGCATACCGGCAACAGGGACCAGGAGGCAAGCCTGGCACTGCAGTTGAGGAACAACTACCCAGAGTCAGCAGAGTACCAACAATATAAGGCGCTCAAATCCAATGACTAGTGATGATTCCCAGCCAAGCGCAGCCAAACAGACGGTTGGCGAAAAGCTGAAAGAGGCCAGGCAAAAGCAAGGTCTGAGCGTTGCTCAGATTGCCGAGAAACAGCACCTGCGAAGCTGCATTATCTCGGACCTGGAAAAAGGTGATTACAGCCAGGTTGATAATGAGCTTTTCATAAAAGGTTATGTCCGTACCTATGCAACCCAGGTAGGGCTGGATGCAGATGCCATTGTTTCCGAGCTGGATCAGGAGCTGGAACCGCTGCGGATTGAGAAAGAGAGGGAGATTGAAGCCAATCCTCTGGTCGATATTGAGCGCAAAAAGCGCAAGAAGCGTAGAATTGCTAAAATCGTTGTTGCAATTATCGTGGCGTTGGTTGTGGCCGCAACTGTCGTAACCGTGGCCATACCCAAACTTACTTCCGGCAGTCCCGATGCTGAATCGCCAGCAGCTGCATCAGAAACTGTATCGCAGGCTGAGGATAGGAATACATCTGAGCTGGAGTCTTCATCGGATGTTGAGGGCACTGCCGCTCAGGAAACAAGTGTTTACCAGGGTGAGCCTGATACACACAGTGCAGAAACCCCGGACGTTACACCGGAGGCGCCGGAGACGGATGTGGGTGGAGCCGATGAGCAAGCCCTTTTGGACGAGCCTGAAGCTGCCGTTGAAACGGTACAGGATCCGGCACCGGATATTGCTCAAACAGCAGAGCCGATACTGGCAGAAGCCCCAATGACGGATAACCAAAGCCCGGCATCGGGTGTTCTCGAAATAACATTCAACGATAGCTGCTGGGTGCAGGTTCTGGACAAAAGTGGAAACCGTCTTGAGAGCTCCCTGCAAACAGGCGGTGATACACTCCGGGTATCGGGTGCCGCGCCTTTACAAGTGGTGATTGGTGCGGTTGATGCTGTCGACACCATTCAGTTTCAGGGAGAGCCAGTGGAAATAGAGGATTACCCGGTCAGGAACAATCGCTCTGAGTTCACACTGACAATCTGATAATTTTTGAATTTACCTGCTTGGTCGTACGCAAATGAAACAGGAATCTCCGATCACAAGACGCAAATCCCGCCAGATCATGGTAGGGGATGTACCGGTTGGTGACGGTGCACCGATCGCCGTACAAAGCATGACGAACACAAACACCAGTGACGTCGCCGCTACAGTGACGCAGATTACCGCGTTGCAGGATGCGGGTGCGGATATTGTCAGGGTCTCTGTACCCTCAATGGAAGCGGCGGAAGCCTTCGGGAAAATCCGTGAACAGGTATCGTTGCCGCTGGTTGCCGATATCCATTTTGACCATAAAATTGCGCTGCGGGTTGCTGAACTGGGTGTGGACTGCATGCGGATCAACCCCGGTAATATCGGTCGTGAAGACCGGGTCAGTGCAGTCATCAACGCGTGCCGTGACCGTGGCATTCCAATGCGTATCGGGGTTAATGCCGGATCTCTGGAGAAAAGTCTTCAGCGCAAGTATGGGGAGCCCACTGCAGAAGCACTGGTTGAATCCGCGATGCGCCATATCGACATTCTTGATCGTCATGATTTCCAGGATTTCAAAGTCAGCCTGAAAGCGTCGGAAATTTTCATGACAGTCGACGCATACCGCAGCATTGCGAGTCAGATTGAGCAGCCACTGCATCTTGGTATCACCGAGGCAGGCGGACTGCGTTCGGGTACCGTGAAATCGTCCATTGGTCTTGGCATGTTGCTAATGGATGGTATTGGCGACACGCTCAGGGTCTCGCTTGCCGCGGATCCGGTTGAAGAAATCAAGGTCGGTTTCGATATCCTCAAAAGCCTTCGGTTGCGCAGCCGGGGTATTAACTTTGTTGCCTGCCCCAGTTGCTCACGTCAGAACTTTGATGTCATTCAGACCATGAACGATCTGGAAGTACGTCTGGAAGATGTGAACGAGTCTCTGGATGTGGCCATTATCGGATGCATTGTAAACGGACCTGGTGAAGCCAAAGTAGCGGATATGGGCCTGACTGGCGGAAGTCCTAAAAACCTGTTCTACAGAGCAGGGAAGCCGAATCAGAAGCTTGATAATGCCACGCTTACCGATGATCTGGAGCGGCTGATTCGTGAAGAGGTTGCTCGTCGTAAAGAGCAGGAAGATGCGATTATAGCGCGTTCTGATAAGTGATCGGCCATACCGGTCAGGTACTAATATCCAGAAAGAACTAAGGGTTTACATTGGCTAAGATTCAGGCGATACGCGGAATGAACGATATTCTGCCCGAGGAGACTCCTGTCTGGCAGTTTGTCGAGTCCACAGCGCGCAAAGTGCTGCATCAGTATGGTTACCAGGAAATCCGGATGCCTGTCGTGGAGCAAACGGACCTGTTCAGGCGCTCTATCGGCGAAGTAACCGATATTGTAGAAAAAGAGATGTACACCTTTGAAGATCGTAATGGTGACAGCCTCACTTTGCGCCCCGAAGGAACCGCCGGTTGTGTACGGGCTGCGGAGGAGCACGGACTACTGTTCAACCAGACACGCAGGCTTTGGTACACCGGGCCTATGTTCCGGCATGAACGGCCACAGAAAGGACGTTATCGACAGTTCCATCAGATTGGTGTTGAGTGCTTTGGAATGCCAGGGCCCGACATTGATGCAGAACTGCTGATTCTGACAGCACGGTTCTGGGAGGCTCTGGGGCTTGGTAACCATGCGCGTCTGGAAATCAATTCGATTGGTTCTTCGGCAGCGCGCAAAGAGTTCCGGAGTGCGCTGGTAGACTATCTGTCCCAGTATAAAACCCAGCTCGATGAAGACAGTCAGCGCCGGCTTGATACCAACCCACTGCGTATTCTGGATACCAAAGATCCGGAAACACGCAGGCTGCTTGCAGACGCACCGCGCCTGGAAGACAATCTTGACGATGACTCCCGGGCGCATTTCGAACAGCTCAAGGTACTTCTGGATGCCGCTGGCATTGCGTACACGGTTAACCCTTCTCTGGTGCGTGGCCTCGATTACTACGGAAAAACAGTGTTTGAGTGGGTAACTGACAGTCTGGGTGCCCAGGGGACGATCTGTGCAGGCGGTCGCTATGATGGCCTGGTGGAACAGCTCGGCGGCAGACCCACAACAGCGGTGGGTTTTGCGATGGGGCTGGAGCGCCTTATCCTGTTGCTTGAAACACTTGGGCTGGTCCCGGACGAGGCGAATAGCAACGCGGATGTCTATGTGACAGCCATGGGAGCTACAACAATCGCACCGGCACTGGCGTTGGCAGAGACACTGCGTAACGAACTGCCCGGGCGGGTTATTATCAGTCATTGTGGCGGTGGCAGCTTTAAGAGCCAGATGAAAAAAGCCGACAAGAGTGGCGCCCGCTACGCAGTGATCCTGGGCGAAAACGAACTTGCGAATGCAACGGTTGGTCTCAAGCCCCTGCGCTCAGGTGAGGAGCAGACCACCGTAACCCAGAGTGAACTGGCAACCGTGCTGGCCGATACCCTGGCAAACTGAGTCGCACACGTTAACAGTAACAATTATTACAGGAGTCAACATGGCGGAAATGCGCACCGAAGAAGAACAGGTCGAGGCGATCAAGAACTGGTGGAAACAGAATGGCAGTTCACTGCTCATTGGTATCGGTGCGGCGCTTGCGATTGTGTTTGGCTGGCAGGCCTGGCAGAGCCATCAGGAACAGCAACGGGCGGAGGCTGCAAATCAGTTTGCGACCCTGCTGAACGCCTTCGCTAATCAGGAAGACGACACTGCTGGAGAAACCGTCGCCTTTGTTGCTAATGAATTGCGTGAAGACTACTCCGACAGCGCTTACGCGGTTTATGGCAATCTGATTCTTGCGCGCCAGCAGCTGGTTGAAAACAACGATGCTGAAGCTGCCATTGGGTCGCTGCAGTGGGCGCTTGATAAAGTTGAAGATCATCAGGCGCTGGCCCTGGTTGTACGCAATCGCCTTGCACGGGCACAGTTCTCTGCAGAACGCTATGAAGCAGCGCTGGAAACCATTTCCGGTGCCGGTAGTGCAGAGCAAACCGGGGCTTTTGCCGCGATATTTTCCGAATTGCGGGGTGATATTCTGCGCGCTCAGGGCGACAGGAAAGGTGCCCGGGAAGCCTATCTGGCTGCTCGTGAACAAAGTCAGCAGGGTGGTAGTGGCATCCTGCAACTGAAACTGTCTGATCTGGGTATTGGAGAGGAGGCCTGATGCGGCTGGCACGCGGAAGCTTTTTCCGGCACGGAGTTTTTCTGGTTCTGGCCGCAGTACTGGCGCTTGCCGGCTGTAGTACAACCGACACATTCGAGCAGCCGGCTCCGGTCCCGGAGGTCAAGGATCGCTCCGTTGACTTTAAGACGGTCTGGAAAATGTCCGTCGGCGACGGGCATGATGGCGACTTCCTGTATCTGGCACCGCTGAATGCCGGCGATACCGTCTACGCTGCCTCTGCGGATGGGGAGCTGGTTTCTGTCGATGCAGAGTCCGGCAAACTGCACTGGAAGCGGGATCTGAAAGAGCGGATTTTCGCCGGCGTCGGTGGCGACCGGCAGCAACTTTATCTCGTAACCCGGGAGGCGGATCTGGTTGCGCTTTCCCGCGAAGGCGGAGAAGAGCTCTGGCGCCGTTCGCTGCCGACAGAAGCATTGGCTGCGCCCCAGTCTAATGGCGGTATTGTTGTCGCACAGACAACCGACGGCCGGGTTCTTGCGTTTGACGCCGACAGCGGTGAAAAGCGCTGGCAGTACGATGGCGTTGTACCCGCCCTGTCACTGCGCGCGGCAGCCGCGCCTCTGGTTGGCGGGGATGTGGTCATTGCTTCGTTCTCCAATGGTAAAATCATGGCACTGTCTGCGGAGGCAGGGCAGCCCCTGTGGCAGTATGAAGTGGGGCAGCCCCAGGGACGCACAGAGCTTGAGAGGCTGGTGGACGTTGCGGGCCAGCCTTTGGTACTGGATACGGCAATAATGGTTTCGGGATACCAGGGCAAGCTGGCTCTGATCGACATCCGGACAGGCCAGGAAATATGGAGCCGCAAGGCGTCGAGCCTGCACGCCCCGATGATTGGCGGTGGCAACATTTATCTGTCCGCAGCAAACGGCGATATCATTGCGTACCGGGGCTCTGACCGCCGGGAACTCTGGCGTCAGGATAAGCTCTCCTGGCGCCAGCCAACTCAGCCGGCTGCGGTTGAAGACTATCTGGTTGTTGGAGACTATGAAGGTTACCTGCACGTACTCTCTGCAGACGACGGCAGCCTGGCAGGGCAGACCCGCTATGACGGTGATGGTTTGAGGGTTTCCCTGCAACGCCTGGCCAATGGTAATCTGATGGTCTTTGGCAACGGCGGCAAACTGTCTGCTCTCACACTGAGGGAGCGGGACTGACCCGCTAACCCCAACGCTTTGCCATGGGCAAAGCCTGAACCGATTGTATAGCGAATTATTATGAGCCCAGTAATTGCCCTTGTCGGACGCCCCAACGTAGGTAAGTCCACACTCTTTAACCAGATGACTCGCTCCCGCGATGCCCTGGTCGCTGATTTTCCGGGCCTTACCCGGGATCGGAAATACGGTGAGGGCAATTATGAAGGGCAATCCTTCATTGTTATCGATACCGGCGGACTCACCGGTACTGAGGCCGGGCTTGATGCCGAAATGGCCAGGCAGTCCATGCAGGCTGTAGAGGAAGCAGACATTGTTCTGTTTCTGGTGGACGGCCGTTCCGGCCTAACAGCGGGAGACTCGTTAATTGCAGATCACCTGCGCCGCTCAGGAAAGTCGGCGCATCTGGTGGTTAACAAGACTGATGGCCAGGACCCGGATGTTGCCGCGGCTGATTTTTACAGCCTCGGTTTTGAGTCCATCTACATGGTAGCTGCATCCCATAACCGGGGTATCCGCTCAATGCTGGAAGCCCTGTTGCCGGCGGAAGAGGACCGCGTTGAGCCCGACCGGGCTGACCGCTATCCTGGCATCCGGATCAGTGTTGTAGGCCGTCCTAATGTTGGCAAGTCGACCCTGGTGAACCGAATGCTGGGGGAAGAGCGGGTTATTGTCTACGATATGCCCGGTACCACCCGCGACAGTGTTTACATTCCTTATGAGCGTCACGACGAGCAATATACATTGATTGATACCGCTGGCGTGCGGCGTCGTAAAAATGTAAACGAGGTTGTGGAAAAGTTTTCTATTATCAAAACCCTCAAGGCCATCGATGATGCCCACGTGGTGATCCTTGTGATTGATGCCCGGGAAGGTCTGGTGGATCAGGATCTGCACCTGATTGGTTTTGTGCTTGATGCCGGCCGGTCACTGGTTATTGCCGTCAACAAGTGGGACGGGATGGACCCTGAGGATCGCTCAAAGGTTAAAGAGCAGATCAAGCGTCGGCTGGACTTCCTAGATTATGCCGACAAACATTATATTTCAGCACTGCACGGATCTGGCGTTGGCGTTATGTACGATTCTGTACACGCCTGTTATGAGTCGGCCATGGCAAAATGGCCCACCAATCGATTAACAGCCATTCTTGAGGATGCAATCTCTCAGCATCAGCCGCCAATGATCCGGGGGCGCCGTATCAAGTTGCGCTACGCGCACCAGGGTGGTTCTAACCCCGCGGTTATCGTCGTCCACGGCAACCAGACAGACGCACTCCCGGGTTCATACAAGCGCTACCTGGAAAACACCTTTCGTAAAGTCCTGAATGTAACCGGTGCTCCCATTCGCTTCGAGTTCCGCTCCAGCGATAACCCGTTTGCCGGTAAGGTTGACCGGAGAACGCCCCGCCAGAGAGTCAAACAGGATAATGACATGAAAGCCGGGCGTCGGGTGAAAAAGCCCCGTCAGAAAAGCCTGAAACGCTGACAGGCTTTTCCTCCGCCGGGGCAGCCGTCAGGCAAGCCCCGCATCCTCTACCTGCTTCGCCTGAACGGCAGTCAGCGCAATCGTAAAGACAATATCCTCTACCAGAGCACCTCGTGACAAGTCGTTCACCGGCTTTCGCAGCCCCTGAAGCATAGGCCCGATGCTGACCACGTTCGCTGCACGCTGCACCGCCTTATAAGTGGTGTTACCGGTGTTCAGGTCCGGGAAGATGAAGACGGTTGCTTTGCCTGCCACTTTGCTGTCGGGTGCCTTGCTGCGACCAACGCTTTCAATTGCGGCGGCATCGTATTGCAGGGGGCCGTCAATGAGCAGGTCCGGCCTGCGTTCGCGGGCAATCCTGGTGGCTTCCCGCACTTTTTCCACATCGTCGCCACTTCCGGACTCGCCGGTACTGTAACTGATCATGGCAACCACAGGCTCAACACCGAAGGCTTCGGCTGACTCAGCGCTCTGAATGGCAATGTCAGCCAGTTCCCGGGCGTTGGGGTCGGGGTTGATAGCGCAGTCGCCATAGACCAGAACCTGCTCTGGCAATAGCATGAAAAACACAGAAGACACAACCCGGGCCTGCTCGTGGGTTTTTATCAGCTGCAGGGCGGGGCGGACCGTATTGGCCGTAGTATGAATGGCTCCGGAGACAAGCCCGTCGGCCTCATCCAGAGCAACCATCATGGTGCCCAGAACAACATTGTCCTCAAGCATGGCTTCGGCCATGTCCGGGGCCAGTCCCTTGTGTTTGCGCAACTCGACCATGGGGGCGATATAGTTTTTGCGCACGTCGGCCGGGTCTATGATTTCAATGTCGGCGGGCAGCTCAAGGCCTTGCGAGGCAGCCACATTACGGATTTCAGCCGCATCACCAACCAGGGCACAGCGGGCAAACTCCCGCTGGTGACAGATAATAGCGGCCTGAACCGTGCGGGGCTCGCAGCCCTCTGGCAGAACAATCCGCTTATTGGCCGCTCGCGCACGCTCGGAGAGTTGGTAGCGAAAAGCCGGAGGAGACAGCCGGCTCTGGATCTCTACGCGCAGATGCTCCTGAAGCCACTCTGTGTCGATCTTCGTTGCAACCGCTTCCATTGCCTTCTCGATCCGGTCCGCATCGTCGGTGGGGATGCTGGTGGACAGGTTTGCGAGCATATGTGCCGATTCATAGGTGTTTGTGTGTGAGCTCAGAACCGGCAGGCCGGACTGCAGTGCGCGGGAGCACAGGTCAATAACACGCTGGTCAGGTATCAGCCCGCCTGTCAGCATCAGACCTGCCAGTGGTACCCCGTTCAGGGCGGCAACGGCTGTAGCGACGATAATATCTTCCCGGTCGCCCGGGGTGACCATGAGCGTGCCCGGACTCAGTGTCTGGGTCATATTGCGAATCGAGCGGGCGCAGACGGAGACTTTCTGCACCCGGCGGCTGTCTATCTGGCCTTCGTGCAATACGGGTATGTCGAGTTCGCGGGCAATATCAGAGACACGGGGCGCCAGCAGGTTAGGCTGCCAGGGTATTTCAGCCAGCAGGTGGAAGCGGTTGTTACGGAACACCTGGCACTCAGTCCGGTAGTCCGGGGTTTCCTGCCGGGTCTGACTGATATTGCTGTAAGGCTGCAGTCCTGACCTTTCTGGTTCGCCGAGTTTGTTAAGAATAACCGCAATGACACTGTCTGCCGCGATATCGGAGAACAGGCGGGCGGAGAAGTTCAGTTCCTCATCCAGTTCCTGGGGGCTGCTGTTGCCAGGGGTGCTCACCAGCACCACTTCAGAGCCCAGGTTGCGTGCCACCTCGACGTTAAGCCGGGCAATGTATGCCTCGCTCCGGTCGGGGACGAGGCCTTCGATTATGACGACATCTACGTCTCTTGCGACTTTCTGGTACTCGCCGATGACGGTCTCCATCAGCAGGTCGGATTTACCCTGATTAAGCTGCTGCTGGGCCTTTTTGAGAGAGATTGGCTCAGGAGGGCGCAGGTGACTGCGTGAATGAACAAAGGTTACCGATGAGTCCTTGCCGTTATTATGGACAGATTCGCCCCGGTTTATAGACTGGCGAAAGGGTTTATAAAATCCGACACGGACGCCTACACGCTCCATAGCGCGTAGCAGCCCCAGGCAAGTGGAGGTCAGCCCCGAATTCATTGATGTAGGGGCAATATAAAGACTTTTGGCCATAAAGGGTTCCGGATAGTTCTGTTTAAAAATTCAGAGTGTTTATGTGTTCATAGGTTCTTCAGTGACTACTGGCCAGTCGGCCAGCTTCACGTGCGATAACAAGCTCTTCGTTGGTCGGGATAACCAGCACCGGGTAACGGGAATCCGCAGCATCTATGCGGCCATCGCTGTGGCTGCCATTGTGTTTGTTTAACTCTGCATTGCCGGCGAATCCGAAGAGTTTCAGATGGTTCAGTGTTTTTTCCCTTACCCGAACACTGTTTTCGCCAATGCCTCCGGTGAACACCAGAGCGTCCAGCTGGCTCAGGGAGACCATCATGGCGGCCACATACTTAGCAAGGCGAAAGCAGAATATATCGATGGCAATGGCGGAGGGTTTATGTCCCTGATCCGCCAGTTCGCACAGGGTGCGCATGTCGTTGGTTTTTCCGGATACCCCGAGAAGGCCACTGTTGTGGTTCAGCAGCTTGTGAATGTCAGCTAAGGTCATGCCCTGCGAATTGAGGTAGTCGAAAACACCCGGGTCGATATCACCACTACGCGTGCCCATCATCAATCCTTCGAGGGGGGTCAGACCCATGCTGGTATCTACGCTGATCCCATCTTTTATTGCAGTGATACTGCACCCATTGCCCAGGTGGGCTGAAACGACTGACGTTGTTGCCGGTGTTTTTCCAAGCAGGCGCGCCGCTTCATTCACCATAAAGTGGTGGCTTGTCCCGTGGAAGCCATACCGCCGGACGCCCCAGTCGCGGTAATAGGCTTCGGGCAGGGCATAGAGGTAAGCGTGGGGTTCCAGTGTCTGATGGTAGGCGGTATCAAACACTGCGGTCTGAGGGGTGCCGGGGAAGAGCTTACGGGTGGCTTCAATGCCGGTTATGTTAACGGGGTTGTGAAGAGGCGCAAGGTCAGCGCATTGGTTGATGGCTTCAACCACATCGTTGTTTATCAACACGGCTTCACGGAAAGTCTCTCCGCCATGCACCACTCTGTGTCCAACGGCTGTAGGGGCTTCCGGCATCAGTTCCCATTCCTGAAAAGCTTTTACCAGTGCCTCTAATGCCTGCTTGTGGGTCGCGCTGCCGGGCAGTGGAACAGGGCGGTCGCTGCCATCAATGCGCGCAAACGCATCTTGTTCGTTAAGTCGCTCAGCTATCGCAGATGCGAGTTTTTCTTCCTTGCCGTTGAATAGCGCAAGTTTGAGAGACGAGCTGCCGCAGTTAACGACAAGAATTGATTGTTTCATGTATTGGAAACTTCCCGGGTGTCAGGTTAATCAAGGTAGTGAATTTTCAGCCATTCGGTAAAGTCCCGGTCAGGAAGGGGAACACTGTAAAAGTAACCCTGGGCCAGGTCACAGCCTTCTTTTTTCAGGAACTCTGCCTGTAATGCATCATCAACGCCTTCGGCAGTGATTGTCAGACCCAGGCTGTGCGCCATGTTGATTATTGCGCGCACAAGGGCGCCCGCTTCCTGCTCTTGAGTCACGTCATGAATGAATGATTTATCGATCTTCAGGGTATCAAATGGGTAACCCTTAAGGTAGCTCAGGGCAGAGTAACCTGTGCCAAAATCATCGACGGCCAGGCGAATACCTTCTCTGTCCATTTGCCAGAGGATGTCAGCCGTTTCAATAGACTTGTCGAGCAGAAGTCGTTCGGTGATTTCCAGCTCCAGCCTTTCCGGCGCAAGGTCGTTTCTCGACAATGCAGCCTTGACTGAGCCCGTAAACCTGGGGTCCCGAAACTGTCGTGGGGATACGTTGACGGATATATCAATGTCTCTGCCAGTCAGCAGCTTCCACCGGTTTGCTGCACGGCAGGCTTCCTCAAACACCCACTCACCAATCGGAATGATAAGTCCGGTCTCTTCGGCAAGTGGAATAAAGCGGTCAGGCAGTGTCATGCCCATAACCGGGTTGTTCCAGCGTAACAGGGCTTCAACGGTTCGCAGCTGGCCTGTAGCCGTCTCCAGGATTGGCTGAAAGTGCAGCTCAAACTCCTCCAGCTCCAGGGCCCTGCGCAGTCGGGACTCCATTTGCAGGCGCTCATGGGATTGTTCATGCATTTCCGGTGTGAAATGCACATACGAACTTTTACCCTGGCGTTTAGCCTGATACATGGCCGCATCTGCATGCTGAAGGAGTGCGCCACTGTTATCAGAGTCGGCCGGGTAAACGGCGATACCAATGCTGGTCGTTACAAACACTTCCTGATCGCTCAGGGAGTAAGCTGGTGTAAAGCTCTCAAGGATTCGTTCTGCCACCTGCGCAGACGCCTCCGGGCCAGCAAGACCGGGAAGAATTACCAGAAACTCATCGCCACCAAGACGCGCAACCGTGCTGGTCCCGCGCAGGCAGCTGGATATTCGGCGGGCGGCTTCTATCAGAAGGCTATCTCCGGCATCGTGCCCCAGGGTGTCATTAATATGTTTGAAATTGTCCAGGTCCAGAAACATGACGGCAACCATGGAGCCTTCCCGCTGTGCCTGTGCCAGCGCAAGCTTGAGTCTGTCGAGGGCCAGCATGCGATTGGGTAACCCTGTAAGAATGTCGTAGTTTGCCTGCCTTAATAATTGTTGCTCGTAGCGCTTTCGTATGCTGATGTCTTCCCCCAGAATCAGATAGCCGGTCGTGTGCCCGGCATCATCTTTCATTGAGGTGACAATCAGCTGCTCCCAGAACCGCTCTCCGTTACGCCGTATGCTGTTAACCTCGCCCTGCCAGACGCCCACCCGCTGCACCTGCAGACGGATACCTTGCCACAGGTACCGGCTACCGCGAATTTCCTGCTCATTCTCACTGTGGGAACCGGGTTTCTTTCCAATAATTGATTCGGGTGCATAGCCGGTGAGCTGAGTAAACTTGCGGTTGGCGTACTCAATCCGCCATTGGCGGTCGCAGATAAGCACTGACGACGGGCTTTGTTCAATGGCTGTCGAGAATTTTCGAATTTTGGCGGCATCCTGCTTTTGACGAGCAGCATCCTTATGCAGGCGTTCACGCAGCTGATTGATCGCATCGGCTGTGCGTGCGATTTCATCCGTACGACGCAGCGCTGTATCCCGGCGGTCAAGGGTCAGTGGTATGCAGGTCTGCTCCAGGGAAAAGTCTTTGGCGTAGGCGGCCATGGCAGCCAGGTGGCGGGCAACGAAATGCTGGAAAGCCCATACCGCCAGGACAGCAACCAGAAGGGTTATAAAAAACTGAGTGGCAAGGATGGTGAAGGCTCGGTTTTTTGTGTTCTGGTAGATGCGCTCAAGGCTGGCGGTAACGGTAAGCTCTCCAAGGGCAGAGGGGGCTTCGCCAGCCGGGGGCAAGCCAAGCTTGTACGAGTCTACCCGGGCTTCCCGCGGAGCTACGCCCATTATCAGCTCTGAGTCTGGTTTAATGTTCAGTCGCAGATGAACAATGTCAGGCAGGCTCAAAATGCCCCTCAGCTGGGTCTGCAGCAGCTCCTGATCCAGTGTTTCCAGACTTGCTGTGAGGCTGGCCGCGTACTCGGATTCAATCGCCTGCAGGCGCTGATCCATTTCGGTCAGTCTTGCCTGGTGGTCGGTGTAAATGAGTATCGAAGATACAACCAGTGTGAGCACTGAGCTGAAAAGAACGACCCAGCCAAGGAAGTGGAAGGATAAAGGAAAGCCTGAGCGAAAGCGTTGAACTCGTGTCAGCAGTTTCAGCATGGTGCGGCGACTCAGTCCGATAAGTAAAAAGACAGTCCATTGATAACAGAATATAGCAGGGCGCGCATGCAAACGCTTTGCGTAACTGCGCAAATACCGCGCACGAGAGAGTTTAATTAACTGATGGGCAGTGGTGAAGAGCTCTGACTATTGATTCAGGTCAACAACTGTTTTGCCGGCTCGCGTAACCTGAGTTTAATCAAGTTCAATGTGTGGCAGGAGTAAAACTATGTATATGGACGTTGTCGTATTCGCAGGCGTTGCAACTGTATTGCTGATGGTCGCATTTTTTGCAGGCGTGGGCTTTTTTATAATGCGTGATCATAAAGCTCACGGTGAGAAGCGAGTAGCCATCAAGGAAGAGGCAAAAGAAGAGGCAGCCTGAGTTGGCTGCAGGGATGTTTTAAAAATGGCGTCCCCTAGGGGGTTCGAACCCCTGTTGCCGCCGTGAAAGGGCGGAGTCCTAGGCCACTAGACGAAGGGGACGCATCGTTTAAAACCTTGCCTCGTCGAGGTGGCGCGTATATTAGGTAAGCATTCGCCGTGTGTCAACGACTTTTTTCAAAAAGATCCGTTTAATGTATCGATTCCTCGAGAGCTGGTCCGAGTTCAGGGTATCGGAAGCTGAATCCTGCGTCTGTCAGCCGTGCAGGTATAGCCTGCTGGCCGGTGAGCAGAAGGTGTGACATTTCCCCCAGCGCCAGCCTTAACACCGGCGCGGGTACTGGAAATAGTGCCGGCCGCCCGAGTGTGCTGGCCAGGCACTGCGTAAACTCGCGATTGGTTGCCGGATTAGGGCTGACAACATTATACGGACCCGATGCCTCCGGTGTTTCCAGCATCCAGACCAGAGCCGCGACAACATCCGTGCGATGAACCCAGGGCATGTATTGATGGCCGCTGCCCATTCTGCCGCCCAGGCCAAGTTTGAAAGGTAAAACCATACTCTTCAGGAACCCTCCGTCCGGGCCGGCTACCACGCCTGTTCTGGACAGGCATACACGAACGTTTTCGGAGCCCAGTGCAAGGGCGGCATTCTCCCAGTCTTTGCAAAGCCGATGACTGAACTCGTCATGGGGCATTGTCTCTTCTGTCACCAGCGCATTCTTCTGGTTGCCATAGAACCCAACGGCCGACCCGGAAACCAGCACGTTGGGCAACCGGGCCCAGCTTCTTATGACATCTGTGAGGGTGTGGGTCAGTTTGATCCGGCTTTTGCGCAACACTTTCTTCCGTTGCTTTGTCCACCGCTTGTCCGCCAGTCCTTCACCCGCGAGGTTAATAACGCCATCGAACCCTTCGTGGCCTCGCAGGCTTTCAAGAGTGTGAACAACGTTAACCTGGCCGCATAATTTGCGAACCTGATCTGCTGGCTGCCGACTTAAGATGGTCAGCTCATAACCCTGTGCAAGCATCTCTGTACAAAGCGCACCGCCAATAAACCCCGTACCGCCTGTGACTAATACGTGCCTGTTCATGGGTATGCTCCTTATTTTTCAGTTTCGTGCCCCAGATGCAGCTCTACAACTTCTTTGATTGCCTGTCCAAGAAGCGGGCTTTCTCCGATGGGCGGGGACAGATTAATGCTGGCCCCTGTCGATTTTTCCAGGGCCTCGATCATGGCCGGGACATCTTTGCGCAGATGCCGCCCGGCGGCCAGAAACAGAGGGACAACCCTGAAGTCGCGAACTCCTTCTGCAATACCTTCATGAATCACTGTGTCCAGGGATGGTTCCGCCAACTCCATATAGGCAATGCTGGAATTGCTGATGGCATTCAGCGTAGGCTCTGCAAGAGCCTCGAACGTATCACGCCAGTGCTTGTCGCTACTGCCATGCGCCAACAAAATGATTTTGTGTGTGTTCATTAAGGCTCCCGGAGTTTCTGTAAATAGTGCTAATGTCTTTGCGAATACAATAACAGGGTGTCTTCTGATGTTCGATTGGAATGAAGTTCTGAATTTCTGGTTTGGCGACCTTGATGAAAACGGGTTGCCTGACAGCTATTATAGCAATCGCTGGTTTCGCTCCAGCAGGAAGTTTGATCAGGAGCTCCGCCGGCGCTTTCTGTCCATGGTTCTGTTTGCATCGGAGCAGGGGCTGGATCACTGGCGCAAGGAGCCAGGTGGCCGGCTGGCGGAGATTATATTGCTGGATCAGTTTTCCAGAAATATATTCCGGGGCGGGGCGCTTGCATTTGAACAGGACAAACTGGCAAACAGGCTATGCAAAGAGGCCATGCGTAAAGGGCATGATATGGAGCTCCCTCCGATACAGAGAGCATTCATGTATATGCCCCTTGAGCACTCAGAACGTCTTGAGGATCAGGCCCTTGCCGTAGAATGCTTTGAACAGTTGGTCGCCTCTACATCCGGAGAGCTTCAGGAGTTTATGAAAGAGTTCCTCAAGTATGCCCGGGGACATAAAAAAATCATCGAAGAGTTTGGTCGTTTCCCGCACCGGAATCAGGCGCTGGGCCGACACTCTACGGAAGCAGAGCAGGCTTATCTGGCCACGGCCCATCGCTATGGGCAGTAAATCGTTCACGAAAGTAGTTGACGAAACAATAAAAGTGGGTACAATACGCTTCCGTTGTCGGTAAGCACCGATCAGCATTGCGGGAATAGCTCAGTTGGTAGAGCACAACCTTGCCAAGGTTGGGGTCGCGAGTTCGAATCTCGTTTCCCGCTCCAGATTCCAAAGCCCGGCCTCGAAAGAGGCCGGGCTTTTTGTTTTTGGGTATACTGGCCGCTTCGTCCATATATTTCTCGCACCGGAGTCGCGCTTTGAAAGTTCGTTCACTCTATGTATATCCGGTCAAGTCCCTCGCTGGCATCCAGGTTGGCTCTTTTGAGATGGACGACTTCGGCCCGAAAGGCGACCGACGCTGGATGATTATCGACGAAGATCGTCGTTTTGTTACCCAGCGAAAGCTTCCTGAACTCGCGCGGATAACGACGTCTCTGTCTCGAACGTCTGTAAGTATTCATATTCCTGGTGAGGGCGACTTTCTATTACAGAGCACTGAGCGCGAGTCGCGAGTATTGGTCTGGCGCGACTGGGTCAAAGCTTATGAAGCGCAGTTGGCTGCAAGTGAAGCGCTAAGTCGTTTCTGTAGCCAGAATCTGCGGCTGGTCTATATGCCAGACTCAACGTTTCGACGGGTTGATGCCGGTCGCGTGAGTGAATATCGTCGTGTTGGCTTTGCGGACGGCTTCCCGTTCCTGATCACCAATCAGGCGTCTCTGGAAGAGCTGAATGACCGCCTTGAGGTTGCAGCCGATATGCGCAGATTCCGCCCTAACATTGTTGTCGATGGCGAGGATCCGTGGCAGGAGGACAGTTGGCGGAGGCTTAAGATAGGTGAGACCTCTTTTGATATTGTTAAGCCCTGTTTCCGCTGCATTCTGACCACCGTTGATCCGGATACCGGGGTAAAGCACCCTGGCCAGCAACCACTAAGAACGCTCTCTGGCTATCGCAGAACCGAAGAAGGTGTGGTGTTCGGCCAGAATGCAATTCACGAATCATGCGGTGTCGTCCACGTGGGTGACGCCGTCACTGTTATTGAATCGGAGTAGAAAGCAACGTGCCACTGTTAACGCTGGATTCGATTTCCCTGGCCTACGGGATGCACCCGCTGCTTGATCAGGCGTCACTAACCATTAATGCAGGGGAGCGAGTGTGCCTGCTGGGCAGGAACGGCGAGGGTAAGTCAACCTTGCTTAAAATTGTCAGCGGTGTGGTTGTGCCTGATAGTGGCACGGTTCGCCTTGAGGATGGCGCCGTGCTGGCTGTGTTACCGCAAAATCTGCCTTCGGATGACGACAGAACGGCTTACGAGATTGTGTCCGGCGCGTTTCCGGAAACCGGACAGCTGCTGGCTGAGTTTCACACACTTGCGCAACAGGCAGATGAAGCCAGCCTTAACCGAATGATGAAGGTTCAGGAGCGGATAGAGGCGCTTGACGGCTGGCGGCTTGATCAACGGGTAACAGCCATACTGGCGCAGTATGGAATAGACCCGGATCAGAGGCTGAACCGACTCTCCGGCGGATGGCAGCGTCGGGTACTGTTGGCCCGGGCCCTGGTCGTTGAGCCCGACATTTTACTGCTGGATGAACCTACTAACCATCTGGATGTGCCAGCTATTGCCTGGCTTGAGGAAACGCTTGGGGCGTTTCGGGGCGCCATGCTGTTTGTCAGCCACGACCGTGCCTTTATCAGGCGCATGGCCACCCGGGTGGTCGAGCTGGACCGGGGCAAGCTGATCAGTTTTGCGGCGACCTATGATCGCTATCTTAAGCTCAAGGAAAAGGCTCTTGAGGAAGAAGAGCGTGAGAATGCTTTGTTTGATAAGCGGCTGAAGCAGGAAGAGGCCTGGATTCGCCAGGGCGTCAAGGCTCGCCGTACTCGCAACATGGGCCGGGTAAGAGCCCTTAAGGCGATGCGTGAAGAACATCGGCAGCGCCGCGTCCGGGGTGACACTGCTACGTTCGCTGTAGAGGATGCCGCGCGTTCCGGCAAGCTGGTAGCAGAAACGGTTAATGCCGGCTTCGCCTATCCGGATGGCACGCCGATCATCCGCGATATGAACCTTACGGTGCTTCGGGGTGACAAAATCGGGCTTGTCGGTGAGAACGGAACGGGCAAGACCACGTTGGTGCGTTTATTGTTGGGCGACCTTCAGCCGACCGAGGGGGCCGTGCGGTTGGGGACCAACCTTGAGGTTGCCTATTTTGATCAGCTCAGGGGCGAGCTGGACCTGGACCGAAACGCTCTGGATAACCTTTCAGAAGGGCGTGAGTTTATTGAAATTAACGGCAAGAGCAAACATGTGCTCGGGTACCTGCAGGAGTTCCTGTTTACCCCTGAGCGTGCCCGCTCACCTGTACGGGTGTTCTCGGGCGGCGAGCGAGCAAGGCTCTTGCTGGCGAAGCTGTTCAGCAAGCCAGCAAACATTCTGGTGCTCGATGAGCCCACGAACGATCTGGATGTGGAAACTCTTGAACTGCTGGAAGAGCAGTTGGCCGAATTCGCAGGCACGGTGATTGTTATCAGTCACGATCGTGAGTTTCTCGATAATGTTGTCACCGATGTGATCTTTCTCGATGGCTCTGGCCGTGTTCGTGAGTATGTGGGCGGTTATAGCGACTGGCGCGACCAGGGTGGTCGTTTTCCTGCCGAAGCAAGTGGTGCCCGTCTTGACCAGCATGACAAGGCGGAAAAGCCTGATAAACCCGAACGCAGCACAAAGTCAGCCGGTGCGCCCAAGCCGAAGCCAGCCAAGCTAAGCTATAAACTGAAACTCGAGCTTGAACAGTTGCCCGGGAGAATAGAAGTGCTGGAGCAGGAGGTGGCTGAGGTTCAGGAGCGTATTGCTGCGCCGGACTTTTATGCTGGAGCACCGGATGAGGTTGCAGCCACTCTGGAAGAGCTTGAGCAGAAAGAAGCCAGCCTTGAGAAAGTCATCGAACGATGGATGGAGCTGGAAGAGCAGGCAGGTTCTGAATGAATTATGCAGCTACTGCAAGCCCGGCGACAAATCCTTGCGCCAGGCTTGCAGTGGCTGGATGAAGCGGGCCTTAGTGAATCCTGATTGCCAGAACGTCACACTGGGTTCCGTGCAGGATCCCATTGGCTGTGGAGCCCAGAAGTAGCTGAAAGCCTTTCCGCCCGTGGGTGCCCACAATCACCAGGTCGGCCTCATGTTCTTTTACCAGGCGATGAACTTCGGATTCCGGGCGGCCTACCGCCACAACCTGGTGGGCTTTATCAACCCCGTAGGTGTCGCCATAGGCTGCAAGCTGTTCCCGGGCCGCTTTATCGAGCTGGTCCTGCAGCTCGGTAAGGTCCATCGGGATATCACCGCCGTAGGCGTAACCGACAGGCTCTACAACATGCACCAACAACAGGCTCGCTCCGTGCGCCTCGCTCATCGCCTTGGCTTTTTCCAGAACCTGAGGGGCTTCCTCGGTAAGGTCAATGGAGACCAGCATCTTTTTGTAAGCAGACATCCCTAACTCCTTAATCGATCGACTTTGTTACAGCATAATACGGGAGCGCGACCGGGGGAAGGGTCATGCACTGTGCTCCAGCATATCAATCACCTGAGTAAGGCCTTCCAGGATGTGCTTGGAATACCTGTCAATAACAAAGCCCACGTTGTTTTCATTATAGTTGATGTAGGATCCACGGATGAATTGCCACTTCGAACTGACATCCCCTAACAGGTTTGTCAGTTCGTTCGCGCTCTCCCCGCTGTCTATTGTTTCCAGCAACCGGTCGAATTCCCGGGCCTGCTCGTCCAGTGGCAGGTCGGTGGCTGACCCCTGAAATGTCTGGGAGACAGAGGAGTTTGTGCGAACCGCGTATTTGGCCATCATCCGGGCGATCTTAACGGCGCCCATCCGGGCTGCTTCAATGCGGGGGTCTGTGTTCGTGAGGGAATCTTCCAGAGCCATCTCGTAAAAACCGGTTGCCATATCATTCATGACAACCGCCTGGTTTGCCATATCTGAAACCAGCCGCAGGTCGGGAAATCCGGTGGTGCGAACATCGTTAATATTGTCCCGCATCAGGTTTTTGAAGCTGCGAAACTCTGTGTTCAGTTTTCCGGTCTGTTCATTGGTCAGCACATCGCTGGTGCTTGCTTCCAGGCTTTTCATGGCAGTGTTGGCCGCGTTGATGCCGGCGACGATCTCGTTCAGGGTGTCTGTGCTGCCGCTTCCGATGAAGCGGTAATAGGCGTCCAGGGCGATATAGTTGCTGACCCGGAAGCTATGGAGCTGAGCGAGGAAGTCGTCAGCATCCTGAGCCTTTACGCTTGCAGGAATGAGGGCGAAAAAAAGCAGGGCGGTAACCAGCGAGCGCATACGCAGGTGCTTGGCGATCATCGGATTGAGTCTCCGTAAAACGTTTATTATTGTGTACCTGAGTCTGATACTGACGGTAGAGTAAGTTCTCCGGGCAGGCAAGTGTTCCGCGGGAGCAGCACTCGATAAATGCAAACTTCGTTGAATTTGCGTGACCGGGTTCCGGTTTTTACCTGTGTAGTACTTCCTCGCCCGAAAGAAACAAATTGACAAACGAGTGATTTTTTCACATCGTGTGCCCTCACGATTCAAACGACTGTATGAATTTTGGGTCGATTAATCGGGCAGTGACCGAAATCTCGCTGCACAAACAGTCCCGGAAGCTCAGCCAGAACTGAGCATCCAGGACTGGAAGCAGTTCCAAAAACAGACTGGAGATCAGTTGATGATTTACGAAGGTAAAGCCATCACGGTTAAAGAGATCGAAGGCGGGATCGCTCAGTTGAACTTCGACTTGCAAGGCGAGTCAGTAAACAAGTTCGACCGCCTTACAATTGAAGAGCTCAACGCCGCGACTGACGCACTTAACGCACAAAAGGAACTCAAGGGGCTGGTGGTAACCAGTTCTAAAGACAGTTTCATCGTGGGCGCGGACATAACAGAGTTTACCGATCTGTTTGCCGGCTCTGAAGAAGACCTTATCGCGAACAACCTGAAAGCCAATACGATTTTCAGCGCGGTAGAGGATCTGCCTTTCCCCACCGTTACCGCTATCAATGGCATGGCACTGGGCGGTGGTTTTGAAATGTGCCTGGCAACCGATTACCGGGTTATGGCACCTAAAGCGAAAGTGGGCCTGCCTGAAGTCAAGCTGGGTATTTTCCCGGGCTTCGGCGGCACGGTTCGTCTTTCCCGCCTGATTGGTGTAGACAACGCCGTTGAGTGGATCTGCGGTGGTACGGAAAACCGTGCCGATGCAGCTCTGAAAACCGGCGCAGTAGACGCAGTTGTTGAGCCAGCCAAGCTGGTAGAGTCTGCCGTTGCAATCATCAATCAGTGCAACGAAGGCAAGCTTGATTACGAAGCCCGTCGTGAAGAAAAGAAAGGCAAGATCAAGCTGAACGCCATGGAAAGCATGATGGCGTTCGAGATTTCCAAGGCATTCGTCGGCGGTAAGGCTGGCAAGAACTACCCGGCGCCGGTTGAAGCTATCAAGGTGATGCAGAAGCACGCCGGCATGACCCGTGACAAGGCAATTGAAGTAGAAGCCAAAGGCTTCGCTAAAATGGCCAAGACCAACGTGGCGGCATGTCTGGTAGGCCTGTTCCTGAACGATCAGGCGCTGAAGAAGAAAGCCAGTGCCTGGGGCAAAGAAGCCTCCGACGTGAATCTGGCAGCCGTACTGGGCGCGGGCATCATGGGTGGCGGTGTCGCTTATCAGTCGGCACTGAAAGGCACGCCCATCATCATGAAGGATATTAACCAGGACGGTATCGACCTGGGCCTGAAAGAAGCCAAGAACCTGCTGACCAAGCGTGTTAACAAGGGCAAGATGGACGCCGGCAAAATGGCGGATGTCCTTAACAGCATTACACCAACCCTGAACTACGGTGATTTCAAGAACGTAGACCTGGTTGTTGAAGCTGTTGTTGAGAACCCGAAAGTGAAAGATGCGGTTCTGCGTGAGACCGAAGAGATGGTGCGTGATGACGCCATTCTGACGTCTAACACCTCTACGATCTCAATCGACCTTCTGGCCAAGAACCTGAAGCGTCCGGAAAACTTCTGCGGTATGCACTTTTTCAACCCGGTGCACATGATGCCGCTGGTTGAGGTTATCCGCGGTGAAAAAACCTCTGACCGTGCTGTTGCAACGACGGTTGCCTATGCCAAGGCAATGGGGAAAACACCGATCGTTGTAAACGATTGCCCGGGCTTCCTGGTTAACCGTGTACTTTTCCCATACTTTGGCGGGTTCTCCGGCCTGGTCCGTGACGGTGCCGACTTCCAGAAAATCGACAAGGTCATGGAGAAGTTTGGCTGGCCTATGGGCCCTGCCTATCTGCTCGACGTGGTTGGCATGGACACCGCCAAGCATGCGAACGAGGTAATGGCCGACGGCTTCCCGGATCGCATGAAGGCCGACTTCAAATCTGCTGTAGAAGTCATGTTCGAGAATGACCGTTACGGTCAGAAAAACGATAAAGGCTTCTACAAGTACGAGCTGGATCGTAAAGGCAAGCAGAAGAAAGTGGTCGATGAAGAGACCTACAAGCTGCTGGAGCCGGTTGTTCAGGGTAAAGGTGAGTTCAGCGACGAAGATATCATCGCTCGCATGATGATTCCGCTGTGCCTTGAAACCGTTCGCTGCCTTGAAGACGGAATTGTTGAAGACCCGGCGGATGCTGATATGGGTCTGATCTTCGGTATCGGCTTCCCGCCGTTCCGTGGAGGTGCCCTGCGTTACATCGACGATATGGGTGCAGACAAGTTCGTTGAACTGGCAGACAAGTTTGCAGATCTTGGTCCTTTGTATCATCCAACCGAGAAGCTGCGTGAAATGGCCAAAACTGGCGAAAAGTTTTTTGGCTAACCCTGAACGAGATTTCCGAACGGAGAAAGATCTATGAGCCTTAATCCGAGAGACGTTGTCGTCGTCGATTGCGTGCGGACTCCGATGGGTCGTGCCAAGAATGGTTGTTTCCGTAACGTGCGTGCGGAGACCCTGTCGGCTGCGCTGATCGAAGCATTGTTCGAGCGCAACCCGAAGCTCGACCCGAAAGAAGTTGAAGATGTAATCTGGGGCTGTGTAAACCAGACCAAAGAGCAGGGCTTTAACGTGGCCCGGCAGATTTCCCTGCTGACCCGTATCCCTCATGAGTCTGCAGCCCAGACTGTTAACCGTCTGTGTGGCTCTGCCATGAGCGCTATTCACACGGCGGCCCAGGCTATCATGACCGGTAACGGTGATATGTTCATGGTTGGTGGTGTGGAGCACATGGGGCATGTACCCATGACCGAAGGCTTTGACCACAACCCGGCTGCATCCAAGTACTCTGCTAAAGCGTCCAACATGATGGGCCTCACGGCAGAAATGCTGGCCAAGATGCACGGTATCACCCGGGAGCAGCAGGACGAATTCGGTGCCCGCTCTCACCGCCTGGCCCACGAGGCCACACTGGAAGGGCGCTTCAAGAACGAAATTGTTCCTATCGAAGGTCATGATGAAAATGGCTTTGTGAAGCTGATTGAAGAAGACGAAACCATTCGTCCGGATACCACTGTGGAGTCACTGGGCCAGTTGAAGCCGGCCTTTGATCCGAAGAACGGTACCGTGACTGCAGGTACGTCTTCACAGCTGACCGACGGCGCTGCTGCCATGGTACTGATGTCGGCAGAGCGTGCAGAAGCGCTTGGTCTGACGCCAATTGCCAGGATCCGCAGCATGGCGGTAGCAGGCTGTGATCCCGCAATCATGGGTTACGGTCCGGTGCCGGCAACCAAGAAGGCGCTCAAGCGTGCAGGCCTGAAAGTTGAAGATATCGACTTCTGGGAGCTGAACGAAGCCTTTGCTGGCCAGTCTCTGCCGGTTCTGAAAGACCTCAAGTTGCTGGATGTAATGGACGAGAAGGTAAACCTGAACGGTGGTGCGATTGCTCTGGGGCATCCGCTGGGCTGTTCTGGTGCACGTATCTCAACAAGCCTGTTGAATGTAATGCAGGACAAAGGCGGAAAGCTTGGTGTCTCCACCATGTGTATCGGCCTGGGTCAGGGCATTGCAACGGTCTGGGAGCGTCTGTGATCTGTTAACAGATCGCAGTAACGCTTTCATGGAAGGCCCGGCAATGCGCCGGGCCTTCCTGCTTTCGGGGCAAACTAAGGGTTGTCTTGCTATTCCTGACCCTGTAAAACAGTGTGCCTTAAGATAACGACGGCTTTTATATTTTTTCCAGCCGATTGATTTTACAGCGCGTTTACGGTCTCCTTGTGTATTGACCGATTTATCGCCAAGGATACAGATTTCCGATATGGGTAAAAGTCTCGTAATTGTCGAGTCACCAGCGAAAGCGAAGACCATCAATAAATACCTGGGCTCTGACTTTATCGTAAAGTCCAGTGTCGGGCACATTCGTGATCTTCCCGTTAGTGGCAGCGGATCGCAAAAAGATCCCAAGGAACGCGCCAGGCAGGCCGCAATCACCCGCAAACTGAGCCCGGAAGATAAGGCTGCCCACAAAAAGCGCAAAGCCCGGGAGCAATTGGTTGCGCGCATGGGTGTGGATCCGGACCAGAACTGGAGTGCCCGCTACGAGGTTCTTCCGGGTAAGGAAAAGGTGGTCAGCGAACTGAAGCGGCTCGCCAAAAGTGCCGATCATATTTACCTGGCAACGGACCTTGACCGGGAAGGGGAAGCGATTGCCTGGCATCTGAAGCAGACGATAGGTGGTGAGCCGGATAAGTATCGTCGTGTTGTCTTTAACGAAATAACCAAGCGTGCCATTCAGGATGCCTTTGAAAACCCGGGCACCCTGGACACGAATCAGGTTAATGCGCAGCAGGCGCGGCGTTTTCTCGACCGGGTTGTGGGGTATATGGTATCCCCGCTCTTGTGGGCCAAGCTGGCCCGTGGCCTTTCAGCCGGTCGGGTACAGTCCGTCGCCGTGCGTCTGATTGTCGAGCGCGAGCGTGAGATTCGCGCTTTTATACCTGAAGAGTACTGGCAGTTGTTTGCCAGCCTCAGCGCCGGGGAAAAGGCGAAGCCGGTGCGCTTTGAGGTAACCCGCTACAACGATAAGCCCTACCGCCCGGTTAGCGAGCAGCAGAGCACCGAGCATGTCGAGCGCCTCAAGGCCGGCAGTTTCAAGGTTGCTAAAAGAGAGGACAAGCCAACCCGGTCGCGCCCGGGCGCGCCGTTTATTACCTCCACGCTGCAGCAGGCTGCCAGTAACCGTCTCGGATTCAGTGTCAAGAAAACCATGATGCTGGCACAGCGCCTGTATGAGGCGGGCTACATTACCTACATGCGTACGGATTCCACCAACCTGAGTCAGGACGCTATCAGCAGCTGCCGCGATTATATCCAGGAGCAGTTTGGCGGACGCTACCTGCCGGAAAAGCCGAAAGTGTACGGCAGTAAAGAGGGCGCGCAGGAGGCTCACGAAGCTGTACGGCCAACGGAAGTAACCCGGAAGGCTGCTGGCATAAGCGGCCTGGAGAAGGATGCGGAAAAACTCTACGACCTGATCTGGCGCCAGTTTGTTGCCTGTCAGATGGCCGAGGCCGAGTTCCTCAGCACATCCATTGTGGTCGCCAGCGGCGATTATGAGCTGCGCACCCGTGGTCGTATCATCAAGTTTGAAGGGTTCCTGAAGGTTGCCCCCCAGTCCTCCAAAAAAGACGAGGATGTGTCCTTGCCGGACATTAAAGTCGGCGACGCGCTGAGCCTTGAAAAGCTGGACCCGAGTCAGCATTTCACCAAGCCTGCGCCACGTTACACGGAAGCCAGCCTGGTTAAGGAGCTGGAGAAGCAGGGCATCGGCCGGCCTTCGACGTATGCGTCGATTATTTCGACCATTCAGGACCGGGGCTATGTTCGCCTGCAGAACCGTCGTTTTTACGCCGAAAAAATGGGCGAGATAGTCACCGAGCGGCTGTGCGAGTCATTTTCCGATCTGATGGACTATGACTTTACGGCGAAAATGGAAGGCAACCTGGACCACATTGCCGACGGGGATGTGGACTGGAAAAAAGTCCTCAATGACTTTTACGCAGGCTTCAGGCAGCAACTGGAATCTGCGGAAGCAACAGACCCCGAGGGCGGCATGCGCCCGAATATCCCCACGGAAACAGACATTCCATGCCCCAGTTGTGGCAGGAACATGCAGATCCGGGTCGCCAGTACCGGTGTTTTCCTGGGTTGCTCGGGTTACTCGTTACCGCCCAAGGAACGGTGTAAAACCACCATTAACCTGGTGTCCGGTGATGAGGTGGCCAGCGTTGATGATGACGTGGAAGGTGAGGGCGAGTCCCGTCTGCTGCGTAAAAAGCGCCGCTGCCCCAAGTGTGGCACTGCCATGGACAGTTATCTGGTGGACGAAAACCGCAAGCTGCATGTCTGCGGTAATAACCCGGACTGTTCAGGTTATGAAGTCGAGAAAGGCACCTTCCGGATTAAGGGGTATGATGGCCCGACCCTGGAGTGTGACAAGTGTGGCTCCGAGATGCAGCTGAAAACCGGGCGTTTCGGTAAGTATTTCGGGTGTACAAGTGATACTTGCAAAAATACTCGTAAGTTATTGAAAAGTGGTGAGCCCGCACCGCCCAAAATGGACCCGGTGCCTATGCCGGAGCTGAAGTGCCGCAAAGTTGATGACACCTATGTACTGCGTGACGGTGCGTCCGGACTGTTTCTGGCAGCCAGCAAATTTCCGAAAAACCGGGAAACCCGGCCGCCTCTGGTGATGGAAATAAAGCCGCATCGCAAGGAGATCGACCCGAAGCATGATTACCTGATGGATGCGCCGGAGAGAGATCCGGAAGGCAACCCGACCGTCATCCGCTACAGTCGCAAAACCAAAGAGCAGTATGTTATGTCGGAAAAAGACGGTAAGGCGACAGGGTGGTCTGCCTGGTATGTGGACGGAAAGTGGCAGCCACGGCAGAAGTAACCGTTGTGACTGTTAAGTAACGAAAAGGGGGCAGAGCATCGACTCTGGCCCCTTTTTTGTTTTCAGCGTGTATCAGCTCACGCCTTGCTACTTCAGTCTCTGAATCAGTGAAGACGTATCCCAGCGATTTCCGCCCATCTTCTGAATGTCCCCATAGAACTGATCCACCAGGGCTGTGACTGGCAATGAAGCATTAACCCGACGCGCTTCTTCAAGGCATATCCCCAGATCTTTGCGCATCCAGTCAACGGCAAAACCGTGGTCAAATTCACCTTTAATCATGGTCTCGGAGCGGTTTTCCATTTGCCAGGACTGCGCGGCTCCCTGGGAAATAACATCCACCACTTTTTTGATATCAAGATTCGCCTGTCCGGCAAAATGCAGGGCTTCCGACAGGCCCTGAATCAGCCCGGCAATGGCAATCTGATTGACCATTTTGGTTTTCTGGCCACTGCCGGCAGGCCCCATCAGATTCAGTGCTCTGGCGTAGTGCTGAAGCAGTGGTTGCGCCTGCTGGTAATCCTGATCACTTCCCCCGCACATGATAGTGAGCTGGCCGTTCTGAGCGCCTTGCTCGCCTCCGGAGACAGGGGCATCGATAAAGCCCAGGCCGGACTGGCGGGCTTTCCCGGCCAGGTTTTCTGCAAATCCGGCTGAGGCAGTGGTGTGGTCAATCAGGATGGCACCGGTCTGAGCATGCGCCAGAACGCCGTCAGCCCCCTCATACACCGCTGCAAGATCTTTGTCGGCCCCAACGCAGGTCACCACAAAGTCTGCGCCTTCTACGGCTTCTGCGATGGTTTCAAAGGCGCGTCCCGGGTAGTCTGCAACCCACTTCCGGGATTTTTCAGTGGAGCGGTTCCAGACACGTACGGTCAGTCCAGCATTGGCCAGATGTCCGGCCATGGGGTAACCCATAACGCCGAGACCAATAAAGGTTACAGTGGACATGGTTTTCTCCTTCGAGCCTTTTGCGGCTCAATCGGTCCATTTATTTGGTGCGTAAGAGAAGACAGGCAGTGACAGCTGATAGCGAATGGCGGTCATCCTGATGAGAAGCCCGACACTGAATGAGGCAAGCATGTTGATGTCCTGATCCACGCCTTGATTCATCAGGAACAGATAGAGCAGCGCAACCAGCAGGGATATGCTCGCATAAAGCTCGTGGCGCAGCACCTGGGGTGTTCGGTTGCACATGATATCCCGCAGAATGCCGCCGAAAATCCCCGTGGTAATACCCGCCATTACAACCACCGGGGTTTCATAGTCCAGCCGCAGAGCGACGTTGCAGCCGATGATGGTGAAGGCGATAAGTCCCATTCCGTCAAGAATCAGAAACAGCTGGTGCAGGTGCTTCATAAAGCGTGCAAGCAGCATGGTAAGCAGCCCTGCGGATACTGTGAGGTAAATATACGGAGGGTGTTGGGTCCAGGTAACCGGAAAGTTACCCAGGAGTACATCGCGAACCGTGCCCCCGCCAAGGGCCGTCAGAAACGCAATCAGTGCAACGCCAAATAAGTCCATATTGCGTCGCCCGGCCGCCAGGGCGCCGGACATGGCTTCAGCGGTTATGGCAATAAGGTAGATGTAAATGAGCACGCGAAACCTCGGTTGGTATAGCGCCTCTCCCGTTCCGGATAACTGGGCGTCCGGGCGGCACCCGGGTGCTTGTTCTTTCGTTGGGTTGCGCGATGTGAGCGGATTATGAAGAAGGCCGCTGAATCAGCGGCCTTCTTGTCTCAGGTGTGGTGCAGGGTATTATTTCGTCGGATAATCCCTTTTGGGTGACCCGGTATACAGCTGGCGCGGGCGGCCAATGCGGTAATCACCGCTGACCATCTCGTTCCAGTGGGAATACCAGCCGATTGTACGGGACATGGCGAAGATGACCGTGAACATGGACGTGGGGATGCCGATCGCTTTCAGGATCAGCCCGGAGTAAAAGTCCACGTTCGGGTAGAGTTTGCGCTCAATGAAGTAATCGTCTTCAAGGGCAATCTTCTCAAGACGCTGCGCGATTTTCAGCAGAGGGTCGTCTTCCATGCCCAGCTCGGACAGGACTTCGTGTGCTGTTTCGGCCATTACTTTGGCGCGCGGATCAAAGTTCTTGTAAACGCGGTGACCAAAGCCCATCAACCGGAAGGGGTCGTCTTTATCTTTAGCCTTGGCAATGTAGGTCTCGATATTATCGACGTCGCCGATTTCATTCAGCATGTCGAGAACGGCTTCGTTCGCACCACCATGAGCCGGACCCCACAAAGCTGCGATGCCAGATGCAATACAGGCATACGGGCTGGCGCCGGTGGAACCGGCCAGGCGGACAGTTGAGGTTGAAGCGTTCTGTTCATGGTCTGCGTGCAGAATAAAGATCTTGTCCATGGCTTTGGCCAGGACAGGGTTTGGCTTGTACTCCTCGCAAGGAACGCCAAACATCATCTGCAGGAAGTTTTCCGAGTAGGAGAGATCGTTCCGCGGATAAACGAACGGCTGTCCAATGCTGTACTTGTAGCACCAGGCGGCAATGGTCGGCATCTTGGCGATAAGGCGGTGTGCCGTGATCTCGCGCTGCTCTTCGCTCTTCAGATCCATCTGGTCGTGATAAAACGCAGACAGTGCGCCCACCACACCACACATGATTGCCATTGGGTGCGCGTCCCGGCGGAAGCCGTGGAAGAAATTGCGCATCTGGTCGTGCAACATGGTGTGGTTTTTAATGGTCTCATGAAACTTCTTGTTTTCTTCTGCGCTGGGCAGCTCGCCATTCAGCAGCAGGTAGCACAGCTCCAGATAGTCTGAGTGCTCTGCAAGCTGCTCAATCGGGTAACCCCGGTGCAGGAGAACGCCGTTTGCGCCATCAATATAAGTAATCGCAGACTCGCAGGCGGCTGTCGAGACAAACCCCGGGTCGTATGTGAAAACGCCTTGCTGGACCAGGCCTCTTACGTCAATAACGTCAGGGCCAACGGTGCCGGAATAAACCGGTAGCTCAATGGACTGTTCCCCCACCGAGAGCGTGGCTTTCCTGTCGGTCATAGTGCTCTCCTGTTAATCAGCTTTGACAGCGCTGGCTGTCTTTAATAGATGCGCGAGATGGCGCTTATTATCGCAAAACTGGCCGCAAAATATAGGGCGTCAGCTTTTTTTGTCAATGAAAGAGTGCAGAACCGACATAAAAACACCCTTTGTGTAAATCAGGGGTATCACGCATTCAGCGCCCTGCAGAGAGTTCGAGTGAGTGTCAATAAGCCTTATGGATTGCCCGGTTGAGGCTTCTGCGCGGTCCTGCCTTGCGTTGCACGTTTGTAATTATACGGGAGGCTCCTTATAATCCCTAGCCCGGAATCGGGGATTCATCTTCATGGGCGCTTGTGAATAGCAAGCTACCTGGTTGGTGTCCGCCCTCCTGAACCAATCGGTTGCCGATAATAAATCGAACACCGGTCCTTACATACCAACCATCCGCTGCCGGCTTGCCGGTCCTGCGGTACCAATAGAGAGTGTGAGAGCGCTGTGAATAGCAAACGACCAGTAAATCTCGATCTCGGCAAGTTTCATTTTCCGCTGCCAGCCATTACATCCATAATTCATCGCATCAGCGGCATCATCATTTTTGTTGGTGTTGCGTTCATGCTTTATGGATTGCAGCTTTCCCTGTCGGGGGAAGAGGGCTTCAGTCAGGTAAGTGAACTGCTGAACAGCTTCCTGGCCAAGCTGATTACCTGGGGCATACTGTCTGCTCTGCTGTACCACCTGGTTGCAGGTATCAAACACCTGCTCATGGATATGGGTATTGGTGAAGAGCTTGAAAGCGGGCGTCTGGCCGCCAAGCTCACAATTGCAATTTCCGTCATCCTAATTATTGCGGCAGGAGTCTGGGTATGGGCATGAACAGTGTAACCAATCTTGGTCAGAACGGTATCCAGGACTGGATACTCCAGCGAGTTTCTGCCTACGTATTAGCCTTCTATACGTTGTTCATGCTTGGTTTTTTCATGACCAACGATGTTGATTACCAGTCCTGGTCTGCTCTGTTTGATCAGGGGTGGTTCAGAATCTTTTCGTTGCTGGCGTTACTTTCAATAGCAGCTCACGCTTGGGTCGGGCTCTGGACGGTATCGACTGACTATATGCAGTCAGCCATGCAGCGTTTTCTTTTTCAGGCGGCATTCATTCTCGTGATTTTCGTGTATGTGGTCTGGGGTGTTCAGATTATTTGGGGGCTTTAACTGATGGCTAATATCAAAACCGTGTCATACGACGCGATTGTTATCGGCGGCGGCGGTTCCGGTATGCGAGCTGCCCTGCAGCTCACTGAGTCCGGCGTTAACACAGCGTGTATTACCAAAGTATTTCCGACCCGTTCGCACACGGTATCTGCCCAGGGCGGTATTACCTGTGCCATCGCCAGTGCCGACCCCAACGACGATTGGCGCTGGCACATGTACGATACGGTTAAAGGTTCCGACTACATCGGTGACCAGGATGCGATTGAGTACATGTGCTCTGTCGGGCCTCAGGCAGTGTTTGAGCTGGAGCACATGGGGTTGCCATTCTCCCGTACCGAGCAGGGGCGCATTTATCAGCGTCCGTTCGGCGGTCAGTCCAAGGGGCCGGATGACCCCACTCAGGCAGCCCGTACCTGTGCGGCAGCGGACCGTACCGGGCATGCACTTCTGCACACGCTTTATCAGGCAAACCTTAAAGGTGGCACCACGTTCCTGAACGAATGGTATGCAGTAGACCTGGTTAAGAACGCCAAAGGCGACGTAGTTGGTGTTGTCGCTATCGAAATTGAAACCGGTGATGTTGTTTACGTTAAGTCCAAGGCAACGGTTCTGGCGACTGGTGGTGCGGGCCGGATTTACGCCTCCACGACCAACGCCCTGATCAATACCGGCGACGGCGTAGGTATGGCGCTGCGTGCCGGCTTCCCGATGCAGGACATGGAAATGTGGCAGTTCCACCCAACCGGTATTTATGGCGCCGGTACTCTGGTTACCGAGGGTTGCAGGGGTGAAGGTGGTTACCTGATCAACGGCGAGGGCGAGCGTTTCATGGAGCGCTACGCACCAAACGCCAAAGACCTGGCCGGGCGCGATGTTGTTGCGCGCTCCATGGTTCTGGAAATTCTGGAAGGTCGTGGCTGTGGCCCGGAAAAAGACCATGTGCTGCTGAAGCTGGATCACCTGGGTGAAGAAACCCTGAACCTGCGCTTGCCGGGCATCTGCGAACTGTCTCGTACGTTTGCTCACGTAGACCCGGTAAAAGAGCCGATTCCGGTGGTTCCGACCTGCCATTACATGATGGGCGGTATTCCGACCAACGTGGGTGGTCAGGCGCTGACTCAGGACGAAAACGGCAACGACCAGCCCATCCCGGGTCTGTTTGCCTGCGGTGAAGCCGCCTGTGTTTCTGTTCACGGTGCAAACCGTCTGGGCGGTAACTCGTTGCTTGACCTGGTTGTCTTTGGTCGTTCCGCTGGCCTGCACATTGAAGAGCAGCTTCGCGGCGGATTTGAAACAGACAGTGCAACGGATGAAGATATCAAGCAAGCGATGGCGCGCCTGGATCGTCTGAACAGTGCTTCAGATGGTGAGGACGTGGCTGACGTGCGCAGAGATCTCCAGAATTGCATGCAGCTGTACTTCGGCGTGTTCCGTGACGGCAAGAGCATGGAAGAAGGGCTGAAAAAGCTGGACGAGATTGGCAAGCGTGTGCGTAACACCAAGTTGGCCGACACCAGCAATGCATTCAATACTGCCCGTATTGAAGCGCTGGAGCTGGACAACCTGTATGAGGTGGCGCTGGCAACCGCGATTGCAGCCCATGAGCGTAAAGAGAGTCGCGGCGCCCACGCCCGCAATGACTACACAGAGCGTGATGATGAGAACTGGCTGAAGCACTCTCTTTATTTCCCGCTGGAAAAGCGTATCGGCAAGCGTGATGTTAACTTTGCGCCAAAAACCGTTGATACATTCCAGCCCAAAATCCGGACTTACTAAAGGGGAACGTACACTATGCTGGTAAGCCTTTACCGTTATAACCCGGAAACCGACAACGCCCCTTATATGCAGGACGTGGAAATTGAGCTTCCGGCGGGCAAGGATCTGATGGTTCTTGACGTGCTCAATCTCATTAAAGAAGGCGACCCGTCCATGGCCTATCGCCGCTCATGCCGTGAAGGTGTGTGCGGTTCAGACGGCATGAACATGAACGGTAAGAACGGACTGGCGTGCATTACACCGGTCTCGCAGGTTGTGAAAAAGGACAAGCTGGTACTGCGTCCGCTGCCCGGGTTGCCGGTTATCCGCGATCTGGTTGTGGATATGAGCCTGTTCTACAAGCAGTATGAAAAAGTAATGCCGTACCTTGTGAACGACGAGCCGGCACCCGCAATTGAGCGGCTGCAGACCCCGGAAGACCGTGAAAAGCTGGATGGCCTGTACGAGTGCATTCTCTGTGCCTGCTGTTCAACATCATGCCCGTCTTTCTGGTGGAATCCGGACAAGTTTATCGGTCCCGCAGGGCTGCTACAGGCATACCGGTTTCTGGCGGACAGTCGCGATACTGCCCAGGCAGAGCGGCTTGCCAATCTGGATGATCCGTTCAGTGTGTTCCGCTGCCGTGGCATCATGAACTGTGTCAGTGTCTGTCCGAAAGGCCTCAACCCGACAAGGGCGATAGGTCATATTCGCAATCTGTTGCTGCACAGGGCTACATAAGCAGCAAAACCAGAAACAGACGCTATACTGACCTGCAGAGGTTGGAACCCGGAAGGCCTCGCGATCATGCGGGGCCTTCAACCAAAGGCTTATAGTCAAAAGTCTTAGCCGGGTGCACACTACGGCAAGCCGTAGCGGGAACTCACTGTGTTTTCTTGCGGCATTGCTGAGTAAAAACATCAATGGGGAAAATGCCCGGGCGTCAGGTGAGGCTGCCATAGTCGATCCCGTAAAAACCCGTATTGACTGGGAAATGCGCCTGACCGACGATACGAGGCTCCCCCGCACCAGCCCAAGGTGAGTTATTCAAAATGCAAGAGAGCATCATGGAGCAGTTATGGCAGACATCCCACTTACAAGGTGGAAATCTAGCCTATGTTGAAGAGCTTTTTGAAACCTACCTGACAGACCCTAACGCCGTTCCTGAAGAATGGCGCAGCTATTTTGACAAGCTTCCCAGTGTTGACGGCCAGCATGGTCGCGATGTGAGTCACGCAGCAATCCGGGAGCAGTTCGAGCATATTTCCCGCAATCAGCGTTTCCTCGCCAGCAATGGCGTACCTGCCAGTGCTACGTCGGGAGGCGACAAGAAACAGATCAGGGTTCTCCAGCTAATCAATGCCTATCGCTTCCGTGGACATCAGGAAGCAAAACTGGACCCGCTCGGCGTCTGGAATCGTCCCGACGTAGAGGATCTGGACCCGTCTTTTCATGATTTAACAGAAGCCGATCGCGAAGTTGAGTTTCAGACAGGCTCTTTGAGCTTCGGTGCTGAGACCATGAAACTTGGCGATATTGTTGACGGCCTCCGGCAAACCTACTGCGGCAGCATTGGCGCCGAGTACATGCATGTAGTTGATACCCGCGTTAAGCGCTGGTTCCAGCAGCGTATGGAGCCCGTACGCTCCGAGCCCGGGTTTGAGGTTGAAACACGTAAGCACATCCTGGAACGTTTGATTGCCGCAGAAGGCCTTGAGAAATACCTGGGTGCCCGCTATCCGGGCGTTAAGCGCTTTGGCCTTGAAGGCGGCGAAAGCCTGATCGCTTGTGTTGACGAACTGATTCAGCGTGCCGGCTCTTACGGCGCCAAGGAAATCGTTCTTGGCATGGCCCACCGGGGCCGCCTGAACGTACTGATTAATACCTTTGGCAAGAACCCGAGAGAACTGTTTGACGAGTTTGAAGGGAAGAAACTTGCCGACTATGGTTCCGGCGACGTCAAATACCACCAGGGCTTTTCATCCAACGTCATGACGCCCGGTGGTGAAGTACATCTGGCGATGGCCTTTAACCCGTCCCACCTGGAAATCGTATCACCCGTAGTGGAAGGCTCCGTCCGTGCCCGCCAGACGCGCCGCGCTGATACCGATCGCAACCAGGTCGTGCCGGTTATCATGCACGGGGATGCCGCCTTTGCGGGGCAGGGTGTGGTTATGGAAACCTTCCAGATGTCCCAGACCCGTGGTTATGGCGTAGGTGGAACGGTCCATATTGTTATTAACAACCAGGTGGGCTTTACCACGAGTAAGCGGGAAGATGCGCGCTCTACTGAGTATTGCACCGATGTCGCCAAGATGGTTCAGGCGCCAATCCTGCATGTGAACGCGGATGATCCGGAAGCCGTCGTGTTTGTCACCCAAATGGCGATGGATTATCGCAATGAATTTAAAGGCGACGTGGTGATCGACCTGGTCTGTTACCGTCGCCGGGGACACAACGAAGCAGATGAGCCGGCTGCAACCCAGCCAATGATGTATGAGAAGATTCGCAAGCGTAAAACAACACGCACTCTGTATGCGGAACAGCTTCTCGCTGCCGGTGTTGTAACCGAAGACGAAGTCAAGGAAATGGAAGACGACTATCGGGATGCCTTGGACAAAGGGGATCACGTGGTCAAATCACTGGTTAAAGAGCCGAACAAAGAACTGTATGTCGACTGGGCTCCGTATCTGGGGCACAAGTGGACGGCCAAGTGTAAAACCAGTGTGACACTGAAAAGCATCAAGTCGCTGGGCAAGAAGCTTACCGATGTACCGGAAGGGTTCGTTGTTCAGCGTCAGGTTTCAAAAATCGTCAGCGATCGCGAAAAGATGACCGCCGGCGCACTCCCGATCAACTGGGGGTACGGTGAGATTATGGCCTACGCCACATTGCTGGAAGAAGGCCATCCAATCCGGATTACCGGTCAGGATGTTGGCCGCGGGACGTTCTCTCACCGCCACGCTGTGTTGCATAACCAGAAGGACGGCAGTCAGCACATTGCACTGGCGCAGCTTTCGGACGATCAGCCAAAGTTTGAGATTTACGACTCACTGCTTTCCGAAGAAGCAGCAATGGCCTTCGAGTATGGCGTTGCGACCACAACTCCGGATGCGTTGGTTGTCTGGGAGGCACAGTTCGGTGACTTTGCGAACGGCGCCCAGGTTGTTATTGACCAGTTTTTAACCAGCGGTGAGCACAAGTGGGGACGCCTGTGCGGTCTTACTCTGCTGTTGCCTCACGGCTATGAAGGCCAGGGCCCGGAGCACAGCTCTGCGCGTCTTGAGCGTTACCTGCAACTCTGTGCCGAGCAGAACATACAGGTGTGCGTGCCGACAACGCCGTCACAGGTATTCCATATGTTGCGTCGTCAGGTGAAGCGCCCACTGCGTAAGCCCCTGATTGCCCTTACGCCGAAAAGTCTGTTGCGTCACAAAGAAGCGACTTCCGACCTGGAAGATCTGACGTCGGGCACGTTTAAAACGGTACTTCCTGAAAAAGAAGCACCGGATGCAAAGAAAGTAACAAAGGTTATTCTCTGCAGTGGCAAGGTTTATTTTGACCTGCTGGAGAAAAAGAAGGTCGACGAGCGCGAAGATGTTGCCATTATTCGTATTGAGCAACTGTATCCGTTCCCTTCGCAGGACCTTGATGAACTTCTGGCTCAATACTCCAAAGTCAAACACGTAGTATGGTGTCAGGAAGAACCCATGAACCAGGGCGCCTGGTATTGCAGTCAGCACCACATGCACAATGCGCTGCATCGCCTGAACCCCAAGCTGCAGCTTCAGTACGCCGGTCGTGCGGCTTCCGCCTCTCCGGCCACCGGGCATATGTCTGTGCATATTGAAGAGCAGAAAAAACTTGTTAACGACGCGTTTGAAGTCTGACGAGCTACCGAGCTAAGGAATTGAGATGTCAACTGAGATAAAAGCCCCCGTTTTCCCTGAGTCGGTCGCAGAAGGGACCGTAGCAACCTGGCACAAACAGCCGGGCGAGGCGTGCTCACGTGATGACCTGATTGTCGATATTGAAACCGACAAAGTCGTTCTGGAAGTTGTTGCACCGGCCGACGGTGTGATTGAAGAAATCGTTAAAAACGAAGGCGACACTGTAGAAAGTGGTGAGGTCGTTGGCACCTTCAAAGAAGGCGCCAAAGGCGAAGCTCCTGCTGCGGAAAGCAAGGAAGACAGTGCGGAATCCAGCTCTGAAGACAGTGAAGCCAAAGAAGAGAAGGAAAAGAAAGGTTCTGACGAACCGATTCTCAGCCCTGCTGCGCGCAAGTTGGCCGATGAGAATGATGTCGAGCCCAGCGCTGTAAAAGGCACGGGTAAAGATGGGCGAGTCACCAAAGAAGACGTTCAGAATCATATTGATAGCGCCAAGTCTTCAGGCGGTTCCTCAAAAGAGTCTTCTGCATCCGGCATGCCTGAAGTGAATGTGGCTGCAGGCGAGCGCCCGGAAAAGCGCGTCCCCATGACCCGCCTGCGCGCCAGTATTGCCAAGCGACTTGTCAATGCGCAGCAGACAGCCGCCATGCTCACGACCTTCAATGAGGTCGACATGGGGCCGATTATGGAGATGCGTAAGCAATACCAGGAAAGCTTCGTGAAGCGCCATGATATCAAGCTGGGCTTTATGTCCTTCTTTGCCAAGGCAGCCACCGAAGCCCTGAAGCGCTTCCCTGCGGTGAACGCCTCTATCGACGGTAACGACATGGTTTATCATGGTTACCAGGACATCGGTGTTGCAGTCTCCACAGACCGTGGGCTGGTGGTACCCGTCGTGCGTGATGTAGACGCCCTCGGCCTTGCCGATATTGAAAAGAGTATTGTTGAGTACGGTACAAAAGCGAAAGATGGCAAGCTGGCTATTGAAGACATGACCGGCGGTACCTTCACCATCACCAACGGCGGTATTTTTGGATCGCTTCTGTCTACACCGATACTGAACCCGCCACAAACGGCTATTCTGGGTATGCATAAAATCCAGGAGCGTCCCATGGCGGTGAATGGCAAGGTTGAAATTCGTCCGATGATGTACCTTGCCTTGTCTTATGACCACCGCATGGTCGACGGCAAGGAAGCGGTTCAGTTCCTTGTGGCCATCAAGGAGATGCTTGAAGACCCGGCGCGTATTCTGCTGGATGTCTGAGCTGATATTTACCGAACCGGAAAACAGGATCAAATATGTCTGATAAGTACGACGTAATTGTTATTGGCGCAGGGCCAGGTGGCTATGTTGCAGCCATCAAGGCAGCGCAGTTGGGCCTGAAAACCGCGTGTGTCGAATCGTGGACCTCCGAGGATGGCAAAAGTCAGGTGCTGGGTGGCACCTGTCTTAACGTAGGTTGTATTCCGTCCAAAGCGTTACTGGAGATTTCTCATAAATTTGAGGAAGCGAGTAACGATTATGAGATGCAGGGCATCATCGCTAAAGATGTAAAAATTGATGTAGCGAAGATGATGGAGCGTAAGCTTGGCATGGTTAAACAGCTGACCGGTGGTATTGCCGGACTGTTCAAGGCCAATGGCGTTACCTCCATTCACGGCCATGGCAAGCTGCTGGCTAACCGTCAGGTGGAAGTAACGGACAAAGACGGTAAGACCAAGACATACGAGGCGGAAAACGTCGTTATCGCAACGGGCTCGAAGCCTATTGAGATACCACCCGCGCCGATGACGGAAGGCCACATTGTCGACTCCGAAGGGGCACTGGAATTTGAAGAAGTGCCCAAGCGTCTGGGCGTGATCGGTGCCGGCGTGATCGGACTTGAGCTGGGCAGCGTCTGGGCGCGTCTGGGCGCTGAAGTGACGATGCTTGAGGCACAGGATACCTTCCTGCCTGCAGTAGACCAGCAGGTGGCCAAAGAAGCGCTTAAGCAGTACCGTAAACAAGGCCTGGATATTGTACTCGGTGGCCGTGTCACCGGTGCCGAGGTCAAGCGTAAGCTTGTAAATGTGAGCTACGAAGACAGCGAAGGCAAACAAGAGCTGAAGGTCGATAAGCTGATTGTCGCCGTTGGCCGCCGGCCATTAACGGACAATCTGCTGGCTGCGGATTCAGGTGTCAGCCTGGACGAGCGTGGCTTTATCTTTGTTGATGATCAGTGCAAAACCGAAGCCCCTGGCGTCTGGGCAGTTGGTGACGTGGTTCGTGGGCCTATGCTGGCACACAAGGCCATGGAAGAAGGCGTTATGGTTGTGGAGCGTATTGCCGGGAAGAAGCCCCAGGTTAATTACGACTGCATACCTAACGTGATTTACACCTCTCCGGAAGTTGCCTGGGTAGGCAAGACCGAGGAGCAGCTGAAGACGGAAGGCGAAGCCTATAAAGTAGGCACGTTCCCGTTTGCCGCTAACGGGCGCGCCATGGCTGCAAACTCGACGGCTGGCCTGGTGAAGATTATTGCAGACGAGAAGACCGATCGGATTCTCGGTTTTCATGTTGTAGGGCCCCAGGCATCTGAAATTGTCGCCCAGGGCGTTATTGCCATGGAGTTTGGCTCCAGTGCAGAAGACCTGGCACTGACCTGCTTTGCACACCCGACTCTCTCTGAGTCTGTGCATGAAGCAGCTTTGGCCGTTGACGGCGGTGCAATTCATATTGCGAACCGTCGTAAAAAGAAGTAACGCAAACCAGGATACAGGGGCGCCCGCTATGGCGCCCCTTTGCCATTAAAAGAACCGGATTCGCGTCTTGTGCTCTCCGTTCGGGGAGCTGCGGGTCCTCTTCCGTACGTGGTTATCCTCCATCAAATAGCGGGACATAAACTATGAACTTGCATGAATATCAGGGCAAACAGCTTTTTGCTGAATATGGCTTGCCTGTATCCCAGGGCATTGCCTGTGATACTCCGGATGAAGCAGTAGCCGCTGCAGAAAAAATCGGTGGTGACGGCTGGGTGGTAAAAGCTCAGGTACACGCCGGTGGCCGTGGTAAGGCAGGTGGCGTAAAGCTGGTCAAGAACACTGACGACATCCGCGCCTTTGCGGAACAGTGGCTGGGCAAGCAACTGGTCACTTTCCAGACTGATGAGAACGGTCAGCCGGTCAGCAAAATTCTGGTTGAGTCTTTGACGGATATCGATCAGGAGCTGTACCTGGGCGCTGTTGTTGACCGTGGTACTCGCCGCATTGTTTTCATGGCGTCTACAGAAGGCGGTGTTGAAATTGAAACAGTTGCGGAAGAAACACCCGAAAAAATTCTGAAGGCTGAGATCGACCCGCTGGTCGGCCCGCAGCCATACCAGGGCCGCGAACTGGCGTTCAAGCTGGGCCTTGAGGGCAAGCAGATTGGTCAGTTTACGAAGATCTTTCTGGGTCTGGCCAAAATGTTCGAAGACTATGACCTGGCACTGATGGAAATCAACCCGCTGGTCATCACTCCGGAAGGTGATCTGCACTGCCTGGACGCCAAGATTGGCGCAGACAGCAACGCCCTGTACCGCCAGAAGAAATTGCAGGAAATGCGTGATCCTTCGCAGGAAGATGCCCGTGAAGCGGAAGCAGCAGCCTGGGAGCTCAACTACGTTGCGCTGGATGGCAATATCGGCTGCATGGTAAACGGCGCAGGTCTGGCCATGGGCACCATGGACATTATCAAACTGTCCGGCGGTGAACCTGCCAACTTCCTGGACGTTGGTGGCGGTGCGACCAAAGAGCGCGTATCGGAAGCGTTCAAGATTATCCTGTCTGACGATGCAGTGCAGGCGGTACTGGTTAACATCTTCGGTGGTATCGTCCGCTGCGACATGATTGCAGAAGGCATCATCGGTGCAGTCAAAGAAGTTGGTGTAAAAGTGCCCGTGGTTGTGCGTCTTGAAGGTAACAACGCTGACGTGGGTTCAAAGGTATTGGCTGACAGTGACCTGAACATCATTGCGGCCAGCAGTCTGGCTGATGCTGCAGAGCAAGTCGTTAAAGCCGCAGGGGGTAAATAATGAGCATCCTGATTAATAAAGACACGAAGGTAATCTGCCAGGGCTTTACCGGCGCGCAGGGTACATTCCACTCTGAGCAGGCTATCGAATACGGCACCAAAATGGTCGGTGGCGTGAGCCCGGGCAAAGGTGGAACTGAACACCTTGGTCTGCCCGTGTTTAACACAGTACGGGAAGCCGTGGAGCAGACGGGCGCGGAAGCCTCAGTCATTTACGTTCCGGCTCCGTTCTGTAAGGACGCCATCATTGAAGCGGCCGATGCCGGTATCGAGCTGATCGTCTGTATCACTGAAGGTATTCCGACCATCGATATGCTGTACGCCAAAGAGTATGTTGACAGCAAAGGCGTGCGCATGATCGGGCCCAACTGCCCGGGTGTTATCACTCCGGGAGAAACAAAGATCGGCATTCAGCCGGGCCATATTCACAAGCCAGGCAAGGTCGGCATCGTATCCCGTTCGGGCACCCTGACTTACGAAGCGGTTAAGCAGACAACAGACTTTGGTTACGGCCAGTCGACGTGTGTTGGTATTGGCGGCGACCCGATCCCGGGCTCCAGCTTTATCGACATCCTGCAGTTGCTGCAGGACGACGCCCAGACCGAAGCGATCGTAATGATTGGTGAAATTGGCGGTACTGCGGAAGAAGAAGCCGCAGCCTTCATCAAAGAGAATGTTACCAAGCCTGTGGTTGCCTACATTGCCGGTGTTACCGCACCTCCGGGCAAACGTATGGGACACGCAGGTGCCATTATCTCTGGTGGTAAAGGCACCGCAGACGAAAAGTTTGCTGCTTTGAACGACGCCGGTGTTAAAACCGTGCGCAGTCTGGCCGAAATTGGCAAGGCTCTGAAGGAAGTAACCGGCTGGTAAGCTGGTTTCTTTCCGGAAACCCCCGCTTCTGTTCTGCAGAGCGGGGGTTTTTTATTTATAATGCCTGTTCGCCTGATCTATCATAGGCGAGTCCCTATTCAATAGAAGGAGTTTGTGCTTTGAGTTCTGTAGATTCCCAGCAACGGGTTTTGTCCGGTATGCGTCCAACCGGCAAGCTGCACCTAGGTCATTATCACGGTGTGCTGAAAAACTGGGTGAAACTCCAGCACGAATTCGAGTGCTTCTTTTTTATCGCCGACTGGCATGCGCTGACCACCCAGTATGATGATCCGTCCGGTATTAAAGACAGTGTCTGGGACATGGTCATCGACTGGCTTGCCTCAGGCGTAAACCCGGGCTCGTCCACCATGTTCATACAGTCGCAGGTACCTGAGCACGCGGAGCTGCACCTTTTATTGTCCATGATTACGCCTTTGGGCTGGCTTGAGCGCACGCCTACCTATAAGGACCAGCAGGAAAAACTGCGGGAAAAGGACCTGGCAACCTACGGCTTTCTGGGGTATCCGCTGCTGATGTCTTCAGACATCCTGATGTATCGGGCGGGTAGGGTGCCTGTCGGCGCAGACCAGGTCTCGCACGTAGAAATTACCCGGGAGATTGCCCGCCGTTTCAATCATGTATATGGCCGGGAACCCGGGTTTGAAGAACAGTCAGAAGCTGCGATTGTAAAAATGGGCAAGAAAAACGCCAAACTGTATCGCACGCTCAAAAAGCGCTACCAGGAAGAAGGCGATATGGACGCGCTGGAGACAGCCCGTGCCCTTCTGATGGAGCAACAAAATATCTCTATTGGGGATCGTGAGCGCCTGTACGGCTATATAGAAGGTGGCGGCAAGATCATATTACCCGAGCCACACCCACTGCTTACGCCCGACTCGAAAATGCCGGGGCTTGATGGTCACAAGATGTCCAAGTCCTATAACAACTACATAGGCTTGCGGGAAGAACCGGATAGCGTGGTGCAGAAAATCCGTACCATGCAGACAGACCCCCAGCGCATTCGCCGGACTGATCCGGGGGAGCCGGAGAAGTGCCCGGTGTGGGGACTGCATCAGGTGTACTCTGATAAAGAAACCAGGGACTGGGTAGAAACTGGCTGCCGTAACGCCGGCATTGGCTGTCTTGAGTGCAAAAAACCGTTGATTGATTCGGTGCTGGAAGAACAGCGTCCACTACGTGAGCGGGCGGTTGAATACGAAAACAGCCCCGATCTGGTGTACTCCATTCTTCAGGAGGGGCGTGAACGCGCCAGAGACGCAGCACGGGATACACTGGAAGAAGTTCGGTCAGCAATGGGTCTGAACTATCGATAAGCAGGAAGAAGTGCCGGTGGCGCGGGTTTCCGGGAAAGAGGTTGTCGACCTTCCCAGTGACCTGTACATCCCACCGGATGCACTTGCGGTATTCCTGGAGGCCTTTGAGGGGCCTCTGGATCTGTTGTTGTATCTGATACGGCGCCAGAATATGGACATTCTGGATATAGACGTGAGTGAAATAACCCAACAGTACATGGAATACATCGGGGCTGTTGAGGCCATGCGCTTTGAGTTGGCTGCGGAATACCTGGTTATGGCGGCAACGCTTGCGGAAATCAAATCCCGTATGTTGTTGCCAAGCCATGAGTCCGAGGATGAGGACGAAGTGGATCCCCGGGCCGAGCTGATTCGCCGTCTGCAACAATATGAGCGTTTTAAGCAAGCTGCAGAAGATATTGACAGTTTACCGCGTATGGAGCGCGACACGTTTTCTGCCTCTGCAGACCTGCCCCGGTTGCCGTCAACACAGGTTCACCCGGACGTTGATATGCGGGACCTGCTGCTTGCTCTGCAGGGCGTGCTCAAGCGTGCCGATCTGTTCACCAGTCATCAGGTGGAAAAAGAGCGGTTGTCCACCCGCGAGCGAATGTCCGCCATTTTATCGCAGTTACAGGGCGAGGCGTTTGTTACGTTTCAGAGCCTCTTCTCTTATGAGGAAGGGCGCCTGGGGGTAGTCGTCACGTTTCTGGCGACACTGGAACTGGTAAAAGAACAACTGATCGACGTGGTTCAGACAGACGTAATGGGCCCGATCCATGTGCGTGCAAGAACAGCACATCACGAGGCTTCTGCTCAGGCTGATGGGGAGCCATCATGAGTGAAGAACAGCTTGAGAAGATTCGGATGATTGTCGAGGCTGCCTTGTTGGCAGCGGGTAAACCCCTTTCCCTTGATGAAATCAGGAGTGTGTTTACCGAGGATGAGCGCCCCGCCCGGAAGGACATGGAGCATGTGATGGTGCTGCTGGAAAAAGCCTGCTTGGGGCGTGGATTTGAGTTGGTTAAAGTGGCCAGCGGTTATCGTCTTCAGGTGCGTGAAGAGTTTACGCCCTGGGTCAGTCGTTTGTTTGAAGAGAAGCCCCAGAAATACTCAAGGGCGTTGCTCGAGACCCTGGCTTTGATTGCCTATCGGCAGCCGATTACGCGAGGCGAAATAGAAGAAGTTCGGGGTGTTGCGGTAAGCAGCAATATCATCCGCACCCTTGTTGAGCGAGAGTGGGTACGGATCGTCGGCCACCGTGATGTTCCGGGACGGCCGGCCATGTATGCAACCACCCGGAAATTTCTCGATTACTTCAATTTGTCCGGTCTGGATCAGCTTCCTCCTCTCTCGGAAATCCGGGATCTGGAAGAAATCGGGCGGGAGATAGAAAAAAATATTCAATCATCAGCTCAGACAATTCACTGACACCGTTCTGGTATCAGTTAGCATTTAAGGATCAGGTATATGGCGGATACAGCCACTAATGAGGGCCCTGAAAGGGTTCAAAAACTTCTTGCCCGTGCAGGAGTGGGTTCGCGCCGGGAGGTTGAAGGCTGGATGGAAGCAGGGCGCCTTACCGTTAATGGTCACACGGTTTCACCGGGACAGAAAGCAACGGTCAGTGACAGGTTTGAGCTGGATGGCAAGCAGCTGGACGTTGCGTCTGCAGCGGTAACCGTGCGTCGGGTTCTCATTTATAACAAGCCCGAAGGTGAGGTGAACACCCGCAAAGACCCGGAAGGGCGTCCCACGGTATTTGACCGACTGCCAAGGCTGAAAGACAACCGCTGGATTTCCATTGGCCGCCTGGATATCAACACTACGGGCCTGGTTCTGTTCACCACAGATGGCGAGCTTGCCAACCGCCTCATGCACCCCTCAAGTCAGATTGACCGCGAATACGCAGTCAGGGTATTCGGGGAGGTGGACGAAGCCATGATTGAACGCCTGAAAGCCGGTGTATTGCTTGAAGATGGTATGGCCAAATTCAGCGATATCAGCCCTGCAGGCGGTAGCGGAATGAACCGCTGGTTCCACGTTACCTTGCTTGAAGGTCGTAACCGTGAAGTGCGGCGTTTGTGGGAATCGCAGGGGGTGCGTGTGAGTCGCCTCAAACGGGTAAGGTACGGGCCGGTGTTTTTACCCAGCCGCCTGACGCTGGGCAAATGGGAGGAGCTGGACCAGAAGGCGGTTAATACTCTCAGCCGTACTGTAGGTCTGGCAACCCTGGATATACCGCAAAAAACGCCGGATGAGCGTGCCTCCCAGGAGCGGCAGCGAAAGAAAAGCCCGGGAGGCGGCAGAAAGCCTGGCGCCCGGCGCTGGGATGTCAGTGACACCGGGCCCGCCCGTAAAAAGGGGGCCGACAAGTCGCGCGGTGGCAGTGACAGACCCCAAAAAAGAAAGGGTTCACCTCGCAAGTAACAGGCTCAAAGTGGGTGGCCGGGGCAAGGGTTTGGCCTGGCTGCTTAACGAATACCAGCAAAGACTCTGGTGCAGTTTCTGCCTTCGCGTTTTGCAATGTAGAGAGCTTGATCGGCGCGTGTTTTCCATTGATCAGCGCCTTCATCCGGCAAGTACCGGGCAACACCGCAACTAATCGTTACGGAAAGCTTGCTGTCGCCGCAGTCTATGGATATGGCAGCCACCGCTGTCCGTATCCGCTCGGCTACGGCTTTCGCTTCCCGCTCACCCGTATGGGGAAGCAGAACGGCAAACTCTTCACCTCCGAATCGATAAACTGTATCAGAATTCCTGACCGCACCTTCAAGCGCTTCTGCGGTCAGTCGCAAAAGGTGATCGCCCACCACATGACCATGCTGGTCATTTACGTTTTTGAAACGGTCAAGATCGCACAGAATTAACGAGTAGTCTCCGCCATGCCTGTTTGCCAGCATGCTTGCCCGTTGTAATTGTTCATCCATAGCCCGCTTATTGGGGACAGAGGTCAGGGCGTCAGTAAGAGCTGCCTGCTCTATGGTCATGTAATGGCAGGCGTTGCGCAATGGAAGGATGGCAGCACTGATGACCATCTCAATGCCCTCCAGCTCGTCTTCTGAAAAAGCCTTGCGGCGCTTGAGTGTCAGGATTCCATAATTGACGCCTTCCAGGTTCAGACGGTATTCACAACTGTGAGGCCCACCGAGTCCGGTAGCATAAATAAAATCCCGGTCTGCAATCTGATGGCGATAGGTGAGGGAATCAAACGGGATAACATTACCCAGCTCTTCAGCGAGGATGCCCGTCAGCGTTTCCAGAGAAAGGCTGCTGGAAAGGCGGCGTGTAAGTCGGGTGAATGGGTCAGTGCTATGCGTCCACTCCTGGTGAGCCTGCCGTAGTATTGCCAGATCGTTTGGTTGGCTGATGGTTCGTGGAGTCGATGGAGTGTGTTTCACTGAGATTGTCTCTTTGGCAAGTTGGTCAAAATTGCAATAACCTTTGCAAGGCTCATGCCGGAAACGAAAATTATTCATCTTATCAATAGCTTGTGTATAATTGACGGGGTTCTAAGGTTCCGGCGGCCCGGGACAGGTCGTAACTGACAGAATACTGACGGTGCCTTCCCGGGGTGCAGGGGCTGGGGCTGACGAATCCCTGTGGTAAACTCCGGAACTTGTATTTACACCACCGTAAAAGTGAGCATGACACCCTATGACATTTCAGGCCCCGGAAAGCCTTTCTGAACAAATCGCTCAGCATCTGGGTCACAGGATTGTCACCCGGGAACTGGAGCCCGGAGTCCGGGTTCAGGAACTGAAGGTTGCCGGCGATCTCAATGTGAGTCGGGGTTCTGTGCGAGAAGCTTTGTTAATTCTCAAACGCCGGCATCTGGTGGATATTTTTCCGCGTCGGGGGGCTGTTGTATCCAGTTTGACGGTTGCCAGCGTTAACAACCTGTATGACGTCTACATTAACCTGCTGTGCATGCTTGCCCGTAAGGTGCTTGAGCGTTGGGCAAGTGATGAGCTGGGCGGCGTACTGAGTCGGGTTCGCGAAGTAGAGGCCGTCATTCAGGCGTTAAACTCAACCGGCCCGGATGCAGCTGAGCGAGTGATTGATGCCGGTTTTGGTGTTGTGCGTTACGCTTACGGCCTGGTTGAGAACCCGTTTCTCGAAGAAACCCTGGAAAACTTCCGGCCGGCAATCAGCCGTACCTGCTTTCTTGCCCTGGAAAATTTTCAGGAAGGCATAGACGAAACCGCCGTCTTTTTTCAACGCCTGGGTGCAGCCGCGCAAAGCGGCGACGCAAAATGTCTACAGTCAGCCATACAGGCATTCGGCGAATATCAGCGCCAGCAGGTGCTAAGCACTCTTATGGAGGAGAGCGCATGATATGCGCCTGAAGTCCATCAAACTTGCAGGGTTCAAGTCCTTTGTTGACCCTACCACCGTTCCATTCCCCACCAATATGACTGCCGTGGTGGGCCCTAATGGTTGCGGCAAATCCAATATTATTGATGCCGTGCGCTGGGTCATGGGTGAAAGTTCCGCGAAATACCTGCGTGGCGAGTCCATGACCGATGTTATCTTTAATGGCTCCAGCGCTCGCAAGCCGGTGGGGCAGGCTTCTATCGAGCTGGTCTTTGATAACAGTGATGGGTCGGCACCCGGTGAGTTTGTGCAGTTCAACGAAATTTCCGTGCGCCGCCGGGTGTCCCGTGAAGGGCAGTCTGACTACTTTCTTAACGGTGCCAAGTGCCGTCGTCGGGACATTACCGGCCTGTTCCTGGGCACCGGCCTGGGCCCGCGCAGCTATGCCATTATCGAACAGGGGATGATTTCACGGCTGATTGAAGCCAAGCCGGAAGAACTGCGGGTTTATATTGAGGAAGCCGCGGGGATATCCAAGTACAAGGAACGGCGGCGGGAGACAGAAAACCGGATGCGCCGCACCCAGGAAAACCTCGAGCGCCTGACGGACCTCCGGGAAGAGCTGGGGCGCCAGTTGCAACACCTGGAACGGCAAGCCGCTGCGGCAGAAAAGTACAAGACCCTGAAACAAGAGGAACGCCAGAAGAAGGCCGAACTGACGGTTTTGCGTTGGCAGTCACTCGACAACGATCTTCATAGCTGGCGCAGTCGTATTCGTGAAACCGAGCTTGAGCTTGAAAAGCTGCTCACCGAGCGAATCAGCCTTGAAACCGGCCTCGAGTCCCTGCGGGACAGTCATCACGAGCGTACCGAACATTTCAACCGGGCCCAGGCCCGCTATTATGAAGCCGGTGCCGACATCGCCCGTATTGAGCAGAGCCTTGAGCATCAACAGGAACGTAGCCGGCAGACAGCAGCAGAGCTCGACCAGGCAATGGCCAGCGAAAAGGAGTTGGCGCGGGAGCTGAGTCTGGATCAGGACAAGCTAGAGCACATTCAGGAAGAGCTGGAAATGCTTGAGCCTGAGCAGGAGTCGCTGACTCTTCAGACTGAAGAATCAGGCGAAAAACTCCAGCTGGCGGAAGAAGCCATGGCGGAATGGCAGCAGCACTGGGAAGAATTCAGCTCACGCTCTGCTGATGCCCGCCGCGAGGCTGAGCTTGCACAATCGCGTATCCGGTCATTGGAGGAAGCGATAGAACAGTTAATGACACGCCAGCGTAAGCTCAACGAGGAGCAAACGCAGCTGAACGCTCAGGTAGACCGCTCGGAACTGGAAGATCTGCGAGAGCAGGAGGAAGTTCTCAATCTGCAACGGGAAGAGGCATCCGAACGCATTGAGAGGGTTCAGGAGGAACTCCGGAATGCGCGGCATAGTCAGCGTGAAACCGAACATAAGCTGGCGCAGGCTCAGCAGCGAGTGCAGAGCCTGCAAGCAGCACTGGAATCCCAGCAATCCCTGTTATCCGAGCAGATGGGCGGACACAATAACGCTCTGCAGTCCTGGCTCGCGGAACATGGGCTTGGCGAGCTTCCCCGTCTTGCAGGCGAGCTGGAAATAGAGTCCGGATGGGAGTTTGCGCTGGAGCAGGTGATCGGCCGTTTCAGCCAGGGGCTTCTGGCTCCGGACCTGGGGGCGCTTTCCCGGGCTGTGCAGACAGCACCTGAAGGGCTGGTTCTGGTTGCATCACCTACGGATGCAGAAACAGAGTCGGCAGCCGGGGAGCTGGCAGCCAAGGTAACCGGGATCGGTCCGCTCAGGTCCTTGCTGGCGGGGATCGATACGGCGGAGTCTGTGCACGAAGCCATGGCACAGCGGGAGTATCTGGAAGAAGGCCAGAGCCTGATTACCCGTGAAGGAGTCTGGGTTGCACGGGGCTGGGTGCTGATGCCGGATTCTGATACCGGCCAGGTTGGCGTTATCGAGCGACAGAAAAAAGTCTCTGAGCTGACCGGGCAGCTGGCGCTGGCAGAAGAAAATCTGGAAGAAGTGAAAGCCGTTAGCGAAACACTTCAGGAGCGAACTGAAAGGGCTGAGGCAGATAAAGAGGACGCTCAGGCCCGATTAAGCGAAACAGACCGCAAGCTCAGCAAACTGGCCTCCGACATCAGTGGTCTCAGTGCCCGTGCCGAGCAGATAGAGGCACGGCTTGCACAGATTCACGAAGATGTATCAGACATAACACAGCGCCTGGAGACCCATCAGGAAGATCTTGGCATTACCCGGGAGGAATGGCAGCAGGCACTGGCGTTGACCGAAGACAGTGATGAGGAAAAAGAGCGCTTGCTCGAACAGCGGGACACGCTGAGAGAGAGGCTGGATGGCCTGCGCCAGCAAGCCCGTCACGACCGGGATCACGCACATCAGTTGCAGTTACAGTTGCAGACACTCACCAGTCAGCGGGAGGCTCTGAGTCAGACCCTCGACCGCTCCCGGTTGCAGAAAGAGCGACTGGAAGAGCGCCTGGAAATGCTCAGAGAATCGCGTGAAAGTGCTGAAGAACCCATTGAAGATCTTCAGATGCAGCTTGAAGGGCTGCTTGATCGCCGTGTAGCGGAAGAGGAGAAGCTTGGCCAGGCCCGGGATGCTCTGGAGGAAATTGACCGTGATGTGCGGGAAAAAGAGCAGGGCAGAAGCCGCACAGATCAACGGATTCAGGAAGTCCGTGCAACCCTGGAAAAACTGAAAATGGAATCTCAGGCGCTCGAGATCCGTTCTGGTAATCATCTTGAGCAGCTTGAAGAGCTCGATGTAAAACTACAGGACGTGTTATCACAGTTGCCTGACAATGCCAGTCAGGAAGAATGGGCTGACGAGCTGGAAAAAATTGGAAGAAGGGTTCAGCGACTGGGCGCCATTAACCTGGCCGCGATTGAGGAGTACCAGGTTCAGAGTGAGCGGAAAACCTATCTCGACAGTCAGTACGATGACCTGACCGAGGCGCTTGAAACCCTGGATGCGGCCATCCGGAAAATCGACCGTGAGACCCGCCAGCGCTTCCGCGAAACCTTTGATCAGGTAAACAGCGGCCTTCAGGCACTGTTCCCGAAAGTGTTTGGTGGGGGTAACGCGTCACTGGAACTGACCGGCGAAGACCTTCTGGAAACCGGTGTCGCCATTATGGCCCGCCCCCCGGGGAAAAAGAACAGCACCATTCATCTGTTGTCCGGTGGCGAGAAAGCGCTGACTGCCATCGCACTGGTATTCTCCATTTTTCAGCTTAACCCGGCGCCCTTCTGTATGCTTGATGAGGTTGATGCGCCTCTGGATGATGCGAACGTAGGCCGCTACGCCAACCTGGTTAAGGAAATGTCAAAACAGGTACAATTTATTTATATAACCCATAACAAGATCGCCATGGAAATGGCCGATCAACTGATGGGGGTTACGATGCACGAGCCCGGATGTTCGCGCTTGGTAACGGTCGATGTGGAGGAAGCCGCAGCACTGGCCGAGGCGTAAAAAACAACGGCTCAGAAAATCATCAACCATGACAAAAAGGCCATGTGAAGCGGCTTTGCGTTGTATTCAGGCCGTGCTTTTTTTAGAGTATCACGCGGAGCCCCCAATTCGCTCCCGGATCTGATCTGTAAACAGGACAGCAGAATTATGTCACTAAGGGAATGGTTAATAGCCATCGGTACCCTGGTTATCATCGGTATTGTCATTGACGGTTTAAGACGTATGCATCGTGCCCGCAAGGAGTCCAGTGCGATTTCTTCCGGAATGGGTGCCGATGATCTGCAAGAGTCGTCGCCACTGGATGACGACCATAACCCTGAGCTTCCGAACGGTGGAGCGAGGAGCATATCAAAAGATTCTCTGGAGGAGCGTGGCTACGTTCGACGTGCAGAAAAATCTTCTGCCCGCACGCCGCAACAGAAGCCGACCCGACCCGTGCACGAGCCTGCCCGCGCCCCCTCTTTTGTCGAAGAAGAGGGCGGAGCAACTGGCTTTGATGACGAGGTTGAAACTGAAGAAACGGGCCTTTCTTCTTTCCAGGAGAACGAACCCATCGCCGATACCGGCTGGGGCGCAGAAAGTGAGGACCCGGAGTTCCCGGAAGAAAATTCGGACGAGCCGGTAAATGTTGAAGAAGATACCGCCCGGCGCGAGCCCCTGGAAACAGGCCGGGAACAACCATTAGCTGGCGCTAACCGTCCCGAAGCCCGGGAAGTCATTGTGATTAACGTGCTTGCCCGCCAGGGAGAAGAGTTCAGTGGAACAGCATTACAGAAGCTGTTTGAAGCCTGTGGTCTGGAACACGGTGATATGAAGATTTACCATCGCCATGAAGCCGAGGACACCACAACACCGGTACAGTTCAGCGTTGCTAATGCTGTGGAACCAGGCACATTTGTGCCGGATAATGTTGCCGCTATGACAACACCGGGGATCAGCTTCTTTATGAGCCTGCCCGGGCCCACCAACGCCATGCAGGCGTTTGATTTCATGTATGAGACAGCACAGTGTGTTGTGCGCAACCTGGGCGGCGAGCTGAAGGATGAACGCCGCAGCGTTATGACAGCCCAGACAGTTGAACATTGCCGGCAACGTATACGTGAGTTTGAACGCAAACAGCGGTCCCCGCGCTACTGAGGCCACCGGGATCAGGACTGAAACAGCAATGCCCGGATCATTCCGGGCATTTTTTTGATAGCTGAGAGCACAGGTTTATGAGTGAAACATCACCGGATATCGTCAGGCGGGTAACCGAGCTGCGAACTGCCCTTGATGAACATAACTACCGGTATTATGTGCTCGATGATCCGGGGATTCCGGATGCTGAGTATGACCGGCTGTTCCGGGAATTGCAGGAACTGGAGGCAGAGAACCCGGAGCTGGCATCGGCTAACTCGCCCACGCAAAGAGTGGGAACCAAGGCAGAAACCAGTTTTGAAAAAGTGGTACACCGGCTGCCCATGCTGTCGCTGGATAACGCCTTCAGCGACGAAGAACTCCGTGATTTTGACCGCCGGGTGAAAGACCGCCTTAACGTTGAGACAGATGTTGAATACGTGTGTGAGCCCAAACTCGATGGGCTGGCCGTCAGTCTGCATTATGAGCAGGGTGCACTGACACGCGCGGCGACCCGGGGCGACGGCTATTCCGGTGAAGACATTACAGCAAACATCCGTACCATTCCGTCAGTACCCTTGCAGCTTCGGGGTGAGGATGTGCCTGACCTGGTAGAAATCCGGGGCGAAGTATATATGCCCAGAGCCGGTTTTGAGTCATTGAATACCCGACTCGCAGGGCAAGGTGAAAAAACCTTTGTAAACCCCAGGAATGCGGCGGCCGGAAGCCTGCGGCAGAAAAAGTCTACGGTTACCGCACGACGCCCTCTGGAAATGTGCGCATACAGTGTCGCAGTCACAGACGAAAGCCTGTTGCCGGACACCCAGTGGGAAAACCTGAAGCAGGTTGAACGCTGGGGGTTCCGGATAAACCCGGAGATGCGTATAGCCCATGGGGCAACAGAGTGCTTGCAGGCCTACCAGGAACTCATGGAAAAACGTGAGTCCCTGCCCTATGAAATTGACGGCATTGTTTTCAAGGTTAACCGTCTGGATCAGCAGCAGGCGCTGGGCTTTGTGTCCCGGGCGCCACGCTGGGCAATTGCCCAGAAGTTTCCTGCCAAGGAAGAGATGACGGTGATTGAAGATGTGGAGTTTCAGGTTGGGCGCACAGGCGCTGTAACCCCGGTTGCCCGCCTTAAACCCGTCTTTGTCGGTGGCGTTACGGTAAGTAATGCAACACTTCATAACATGGATGAAATCCGCCGTCTGGACGCCCGTATTGGCGACACCGTCTTTATTCGCCGGGCCGGTGATGTGATTCCGAAAGTTGTGAAAGTGGTGACAGAAAAGCGCCCGGAACACGCGCAACAGGTGGAGCTTCCCGGGCAGTGCCCGGTCTGTGGTTCAGACGTCATCCAGATTGAGGGCGAAGTTGTCGCCCGCTGCTCCGGTGGTTTGTTTTGCCCGGCCCAGAGAAAAGAGGCGATCCGCCATTATGCGTCCCGGAAAGCGATGGATATCGAAGGTCTGGGAGACAAGTGGATTGATATTCTTGTCGATGAGGGCCTGGTAAAAACCGTAGCGGATATTTACCGGTTGACCAAAAAACACCTGCTGCGCCTGGAGCGTATGGGTGAAAAATCCGCGGGTAACTTGCTTGACGCGATTGATGGCGCGCGCGAACCCGTACTGTGGCGTTTTCTGTACGCACTGGGTATCCGGGAAGTTGGTGAAGCGACGGCGAAATCTCTGGCGAGCCATTTTGGCACCCTTGAAGCCGTCGCGGAAGCAGATGAAGACGCGCTCATGGAAGTAACTGATGTTGGCCCGATTGTGGCCGGGCACATTCGCAGCTTTTTCGAGCAGCCCCATAACCGGGAAACTCTCGAAGCCTTACAAGAAGCAGGAGTGCGTTGGCAAGAAGAGGAGCGAGTTGCGGGTGACAGGCCGCTTCAGGGCCAAACCTGGGTACTGACCGGTACATTAGCGGAGCTGACCCGCAGTGATGCCCGGGAAAAACTGGAAGCCCTGGGGGCCAAAGTGGCCGGCAGTGTGTCCAAAAAGACAGCCTGTGTGGTGGCCGGCGAAGCTGCCGGCTCCAAACTGGCAAAAGCTGAGCAGCTGGGTATCAGGGTTCTCGACGAGCCGGCGTTACTGGAGATGCTGGCGGAGCATAACCTGATGTAACGTCGGGCGGGCCGGCGAATCTGCGAACTCGCGCAGATACCCCGTTTTCGAAACTGGTTAACATGGCATCCATTGCCATAACAACAATGTTCTGAAACGGATTATTTCATGCGTGCCAAGCTGGTTTTTCGTCCCGCCATTTCCAGACACCTGGCTACAGCCACGGTGTTACTGTTCACCTTTATTATAGCCGGCTGTAAAACCGAGAAAGATCCGGACCAGCCAACCATTCTGGGCGCGACGCCAGGCACAGCGTATCTGGGCGTAGAATATTACTATAATTTTGGTGCTTATGGTGGCGAGAGCATCCTCGACTACAGTCTGACCAATGCGCCACCCTGGCTGGCACTGGAAGACACCAGCAATAAAGCCCGCCAGGGTATCATTATGCGGGGCGTACCAGGTTTGACCGGCGGCGCACGCGGTGATGCTGATCTGGGCGAGTACACAGACATCAATATTGTCACCACCGACGGTGACATGGCCGGGTTCCAGTCCTTCGATATTAAAGTTAAGCGCAACCCTCTTTCGCTTGAAGCAGACACCTTTATCGAAGGTGCATCCTCAACCATACCCAACTCCCGCAGGACGCAATGTGAATTGCCTGATCTGGAAACCCAGGGGCAACACAGCTTCAGCATCAACGAATACGATAACGAAGGAAAAAACTCAGGGACCAAGGTAGTTTCTTTTCCTACGCGGCCGGTTTTTGTGAAAGTGGTGCTGGATCAGCCATCGGTCACCCGGGTAGCCGTTGCGTTTGAGCTCACCTCGGACTATGACCCCCGGAACTGTGATCCGGGTGAGAGCGAGGGAAGTCAAAAGTGTGACCACAGTGAAGGCAATGCAGGTTTGGCAATACCTGGGAAGGACATAGTGGCACTGGCAAGTGGTGATGAAGAGCAAGGTGTTTCCACCCTTCAGGCTCCCTCCTATCTGACCTATCGCGATGACGGCCTGGGTGGTGTTATTACCCTCGAGCCGGGTATCACAGAGTGCTACATCCGCCTGGAAGTGGTGGACGACAGCTTCCCCGAACCTGCGGAGGCAGCCTTCCTGAACCTTACGGAAGTGCGATCTGGTCTGGCCTCACTGGGGGAAAATGATACCGGGGCAAGTACGCGGTTGGTCATTAATGATAATGAGCCACGGGTGAGGTTTGAAACCATTAACGGTGGAACCCGGGCTGCTCAGACTATAGGCGATGCCCCTTTGTATGCTGCCCGATTGACAGGAAAGCGTGATGGAGAAATCAGGGCAAAGCTAGGAGAGGTGGAAGGTTCCACAGCCTCCATTGGCCAGGAGTTCCGCATCGGGTTGCCGGATGACAGCGGTCAGACAAATAACAGCAACGAGTTAATATTTCCTGAGGGGGTCGACGAAGTTAAGTTCGAGGTCAGAATAGATAAAGCTTCCTATTCCAATACGGGGCTGAACGACCGCGTTATTTTGTTGGGCTTGAATGAAAGCTATCAACTGGGTCGTGAAAATTATGCCAGGGCAGGGGACGGTGACCCGCTGAGAATAAGCATTAATGAAATGACCCATCCGCTGGATGTGGCGGGGCAAGAGGATTTTAAGGTAACAGACCTCGCCGTGGGTCATGACGGCAGACTGTTTGTAGCCGGTTACCTCCCGAGTGAGAATAATAGCGTCCAGCTACGCATTTTCAATCAAAAAGGAGAGTCGGTTCAGACGCTGAAGGTATCGTCAGGGGGCGAGACTTTATCCGAGCCTGATCCTGTTGTTGGTTTCACAAAGCGCGAGATTGCAGAAGGGAGGGTTACACACCATCGCTTCGAGTTGGTGGTAGCTTATAACACGGATGAGCCAGTTACCGGCAGCACCGAGGCAGGTGCTCAGAACATTGCTGCTGCTCTGTACCACTATGGAGATGCAGAGCGCTATGTCGAAACCTGGTCTTCGCCGTTACGCACCGGCACAGCGGGCAAGGATGTTGTTCGCTGGGCGGGCATAGCAGCAAGCGGATATGTGGTGCTTGCAGGTGAGACTAATGGCACCTGGCCCGGGCAAAGGTCAGCCGGTGGTGTCGACAGTTTCCTCCAACGCATTGACTCACTGCCTGAAAAGGATACTGACGGAGAGGGAGTTGAGCCAGAAATAAAATGGACGCGCCAGACCGGCTCTTCCAGTGATGACCATGTTGCAGGTGCCAGCACGACAGGTACCAGCCCGTTACTGTTTGGCTCCGCCGCAGGGCAGGTTAACGGTGAACCTTCCTTGGGAGGTGAAGATGCCTATTTTTACACCACTGCATCGGGGAGTGGGCCTTTGACTGTGTACCAGCGCGGCACAGAGGGGGATGAACAGATCACCGATGGGTTGGTAAAAGGCAGTACGCTGTGGTTATTGGGCAACAGTACGCATACTTATACAGTAACGGCAGGTCCCGATGACAATCTTGCGCTGACAAGTTCAGGCAGTGACAGCCAGGGCGGATTTGTTCTGGGCTACACAGCCGGCGGCAAGGTTATCAGGGCATTGAATCTGGACGACGCGGCGGACAGCTCCAGGGAAACATTTGCAGCGCTTACCAGTTTTGCCGGTGATTTGATTGCTGCCGGCAGTACGGATGGAGCGTTTACCGCTAATGGGGTTGCCGATGGTTCCATTTCAGGCATAGTCACTCGGATATCACTGACACCAGATGTCGAGCCGGACGCACAAGAGCCCGTGTTCCGGAATCAGTGGCGTTACCAGTTGGACGGCGAGACAGACATCATCCGCCTTGGTAACTATCGGGACGACAAAGTGGTGGCCTTGGCTCGCGAAGGCGAAAGCTGGAAAATCCTCCTGTTCAGCCCGGAAGGCCGGCTTTTAAACTCGCCAAATTAATACCAGCCGCTCTTAAACACGGCCTTGCTGTTCCGACCTGGCATAAAGCCGCAGATAATCTGTGCTTGTGACAACGCCTGCCGGGAAGGCCTGGGCATCCATAACCAGAGCGGCATTAAGCTGGTGGGCCAGCATCAGTCTGGCAAGCTGATGCGCATCGGTTTCAGGGGTTGCGGTTAAAAATGCCGGTAATTCAATGTGAGTCAGTATGGATGTATAGGGATTGGCCGTATGCTCATAGAGCCAGCCTAACAACCACTGCTGTGACAAAAGCCCGGCGACATTGTCTTCAGCCATCACCACCAGATGGTTGGTGTCATGCTCCTTCATTAAAGTGATCGCGTCTGCAATGGTTGCAGTGGCCTGCACAACCTGGAGCGTTGGCGAGTAGATCGACGAAATTGGCAAGTAGGGTCGCTGAGCCTTACGCTCGCCTGCGGCCGCACCATATTCTTCAAGAGCCCGGGTTCGCTCAGAATGAAGGGCTGACTGAAGCTCTGCATCCGTTGCTTCACTATATTCCGGATTAACCGGCGCAGACCCAACAAGCTGACTGACATCGCCCACGCGGCGCCTGCCGTGTACTTCCGGCATTCGTGTGCCGACCGGCCGGCCCGGCTCGCTGACATGAATGGACACTTGGCATACCCTCAGTAAACATTGTTATCAGACAGGCTATCGGCATCTGGGCCAAAAACATTAACAATAATTGGCTATTTGTTTGCTGTTCGCAGCCGGTGCATACGTCGGGTTGCTACCCGTTTAATCAGGGAAGCCGGCAAGGCGAGGGGTTGCCCCGAGATTTTATCAGCCAGAAACTCTGCAAGCAGTGGCGCATAGGTAAGACCTTTGCTGCCCAGCCCGGTCAGCAAATATAGGCCGTCCGTCGGTGTTCCTTCGCTATCGTAAAACTGCCCGGCAACAGGTTGATAATCGTGGGTTGTGCAACGGAACCCTGCGCGCCCCTCTAGCTGTTCTGGCTCGATAGCCGCTGCTTTGTCCGAAGGCAGCACTGCCGGAACCATGGCCGAAAGAGCATGCAGGTTTTCCTGATGGCTCTCAGCCGTTGGCTCAGGGGTGTTATCGTGCAGGTCGAACGTGGCGCCCATAACCGCCTGCCGCTGGTTCTCGATAGTGTAAAAAGGATTCAGGTAGCGTGCGCCACAGATAACGGCCCGCGGGTTGGCGGATAATATGTCCGGGAGATGAGTTACCTGTCCGCGAATGGCCTTGAAGCGGAGACGGTTCTGGCCGGGTATGACTTCGGGCGTCTTGTGGCCAGCGCAGATCACCACGGAATCTGTGTAAACAGGTGCATGTTCGGGTGTATCTCCAGACAGACGCCATTGGCCATCAGACTGGCTCATCTGTGTGACAGGGAAGTTATAGACCATTTGAATGGCCGGATGGGTGCTAAGCATTCTGCAAAGCTCAGCCGGTTCCAGCCAGCCACTGCGGGGAAACCAGAGCCCGCCACTGCTCAGGGGTATCCCGGCCTGTATTTCAGCTGCTTTTTTGGTGACCGGGTACAGGATGTCTTCCGGATACTGGTTGCGGCTGATAAAACGGCGTTGGCGATCCTCCTCGCTGCTGTTCCACGCCAACTGTAACAGGCCCGTCCGATGCCAGAACTCACCGCCATTAGTCTCATAGTAACGCTGGCTGAACGTCAATGCAGACAGTGCAAACTCAGTCTGAGCATTAAACTCAACACCGAGCTTAACGTACAGGGCGCCCTGCAGGTTGCCTGAGGCAGCTGCACCTGCCTGACTGGCAGAGTCGATGAGCGTAACCGGGTAGCCCCGCTGAGCCAGGTTGTTTGCAAGCAGGCAGCCGGCAATTCCGGCTCCGACAATCGTTACAGATGGCGTGACGGTCTCTGTGGCTTTTGAAGACGGCAGGCTATCCGGCCAGAAAACCCCACTGAGCATATCCCGCTTGCGCCCATAGCCCTTGGTTTTTTGCATCTGAGCACCGGCACCTTGCAAAAGGCGGCGGATATAGCCAACAGCCGTAAAAGTGGCCAGCGTGGTACCCGGCTTGCTGTGCTGGCGGATGTGCTCCACTGCTGTTTCCTGCCAGGCGCCCGGGTTAACTGCGGGTGCAAACCCGTCCAGAAACCAGGCGTCAGCTTTGAATCTGAGATTGCTCCAGGCGTCGTTCAGGTCACCAAAATACAGGGTCAGCCGTACTCTGCCACTACCCAGAACCAAACGATGAGCCCCCCGGACCAGGGGCGGGTAGTTGGCAATCAACTCGTGCGCAAGTTCTTTGAGTTCAGGCCAGAATGAAAGGGCTTTTTCCAGGTCTTGCGGTGTGAGTGGGAAGCGCTCTGCTGAAATGAAGTGCAGGGTCGCCGCGTGAGATGGCCCATAGGAACTCCAGGCTTGCCACGTCGCGAGAAAGTTCAGGCCTGTGCCAAACCCATTCTCTGCCACCACAAACGCACCCGCTTCCGGAACCGTCGCAAAGCGTACCGGAAGGTTATTATGGTCGATAAACACGTAGCGGGACTCTTCCAGACCGTTTTCCCGGCTGAAATAAATATCACCGAACTGTTTTGATTCGGGTACACCCTCATGCCACTCCAGATCCGCCGGTTCTATCGAGGGAAGGGGGGAGGAAGGCAGCGTATTTGCAGGTTGCATCGGGTGATTAATCAAGCACAGTAATGCTTTCAATGAGAATGGGGGTTACCGGTACATCAGCCATTCCCTTGGCGTGGGCTGTTTTTACGCCGGCAATCTCGTCTACCACGCCCATACCCGAAGTAACCTTCCCGAAAACGGCGTACCCGGCTCCGCGTACGCCTGCGTTCAGGAAATCATTGTCCGCAACGTTAATAAAAAACTGGGAGGTTGCAGAATCGGGCGCCTGAGTGCGGGCCATGGCAATGGTGCCCCGCAGGTTAGGAAGAGTGGGGGATGCCTCATTATCAATGGGAGAGCGGGTTTCCTTGCGTTTCATGCCTTTTGTGAAACCACCGCCCTGAATCATAAAGCCGGGAATAACGCGATGAAAAATTGTTCCCTCATAGAAACCGTTACGAGCATACTGCAAAAAGTTTTCAACGGTTTTGGGAGCCACATCCGGTCGCAGCTGCATTGTGATAGCCCCTTCGCTGGTTAGTACCCGCACCTTGGGTAAGTCAGCATTGGTGGTATCGTTACCGTTTTGGGCGTGTACCTGAAAGGGTAGAAGCGCCAGGCTGCACACAAGAAGTGTGGTCTGAATTATACGCCCTGACTTTTTCGGAAGATCTATCATTGTCTGGCTCTCTGTCTGTTCTGTTAGCCGTAAAGGGCCATTCTGCCAGAATCAGGGCGTATTAGTCAGGCGCTGGCGAGAACTGTACGGGATGAAACCGTTGTTTGCTGGCCTGATGCCCCGTAAAGCTTTTGTTGGCCAGAAGCACCGCGGAAAATGTCTGCAAGCCTGGTCAGGCGTTTTTGCAGGTGGCTTATAATGCGACCATTGTTTTCGTTGAGGGCATGGCACTCTCGAAGCTTTGTGTCAGCTTCTTGCCATAGAGCATAAAGATCATCCAGACCGGCACTGCGAATAAACCGCGATGGGTCGCCACTGTTTTGTTGATAGCCCATGGCAACCAAAGCATGGATCTTTTGTTTCGCTCGTTCCCGGATTCCCCCAAGCAACTCATTTTTTTCCTGAGTCAGACTTTCCAGAACCCTGGAATCCGGGTCGGTCAGACAGTCTTTTTCTTTTTGCAGAACGTCAGCCAACACCTCGAGTTGCTGAATGTCCAGCCCCAGCAGGTTTCTTAGTTCATCGATTGCAGCCATAGTTTTCTCATCCGAAAATGCTTTCATCCATATCAAGCATTTTCTGGGCCAGCTTTTCAGCATCGACTTTGTAAGTGCCGTTTTCCAGGGCTGACCGAATTTCCGCCACCCGGTTATCGTCCACTTCGGGGTAGCTTCCGAGCTTTTCTTCAAGCTGCTTAAGGTTCCTGGCCTGGCTGCTCAGGTTTACCTTATCCCCTTGAGACTTTTCGGCTCTGGCATTTGTTTGTTCAGGTGCTGTTTGCCGGGCGCTTTGGCTGCTGGAGGGCTTTTCAGCCGTGGACCTGTGAGTGTTGACCTGGCCCTGGCCAATTCCATTTAAGTCAACTGCCATATCAATACCTGCTTTACTGTTAGGCCGCATGTTTGCGGAGAATCTTGGGTTTATACCTATTTAACGGCGCGCTGTTTACATACTTTAGGGAAAACAGGAACAATAAATTTTCTGTAACTGTTCCAGGTGATGCGTTGCCGGCAAAGACTATTTGTCCGGCAGCTTATTGCCGGCGGAAAGCCCTTGCCTGGCCGGGTTGGTTACATGGGCACCTCTACATGTCCCGGACCAACAACATTTGCTCTCAGTGTACGGGATGAGCCCAGGTTTTCCACTAACACCTGCTCTCCAACGGATGCGTTTGCCAGCGCTTTGCCGCGAGTACGAACCGAAAAAGTACCATTACGTGCAGTAATAATAACATGATCGCCACGTACAACAGCATCTGGCGCCTCCAGGTGATCCGGAGTAAGCACAGAGCCCGCATTTACCGGCCGGCGTACGGTCATTCCTTCGGCAAGCGTCGCATCGGTTATGATGCCGCGCCGACTGGCGTTCACTGTAACCGGACGCATTTCCAGCATGCTGCCGGTTACCCTCTCGCCTCGCCCCAATGGACGAGCCGCTACTACCGCTGGCCCTTCTATAGTAACTGTAGTGGTCACAAACATGCGCCAGGGCCGCTGACCCTGGCAAGACACTTGAATGGAGGGGTGCTCACTTTTCCAGGGGTCGCCCGTAAACTCCACTGAAAGCTCATCAGAACAGGACGCAAGTGCCAGCCGGCTGTCAATATTGCCGGTCTTGAATGTCACTTTATAACCTTGCTCATCCTGTGTTGCCGCAAATGTCTCAAGAAAACGGGTGGTCGCCGCCGCTATCTCGTCAGCCGTAGTGTTTTCCTGCGCCAGGCTGGCGAATGTCTGAATTATAAGGAAGAGCGCGACTAAAAGCTGGGTACGCATATATGCTGTTTTGTCCTATGCTGTTGCCGGCGCTGCAAATCTGCCTATGACCTGGGCTAAGGTTATTCACTCTCCGGCCGTTAAACAGGCAGTGTATGATTGCAGGCGATCTTGTTACGTCACTTGAAAGCTTGCCTGAATACTAAGCAAAATCTATGCCGGCAGGCCCGGCGCGTCAGGAGTGAATATATGGCAGGGGTAATGGACAGCGTTAACCGGCGTACGCAGCTGGTGGGGCAAAACCGCCTGGAGCTCCTTCTTTTTCGTTTGCGAGGAAGGCAGGTTTACGGAATTAACGTGTTCAAAGTAAAGGAAGTATTGCCTTGTCCCAGGCTGTCTTCTCTGCCCAACAGTCTTGCGGTTGTTCGGGGGGTTGCGCATATCCGCGGAGAAACCATACCTATCATCGACTTGGGTATGGCAATCGGGCTGCCTGGAGTTTCCCCGGAAAGCCTGGCCAGTAGCTTTGTAATTATTACTGAGTACAATCGCAAAACTCAGGGGTTTCTGGTTGCCGGTGTCGACCGGATCATGAATATGAACTGGGAAGACATTCTGCCTCCTCCAAAAGGAACAGGTAAGGATATATACCTGACAGCGGTTACCAAAATAGATGATAAACTGGCCGAAATCATCGATGTAGAAAAGGTTCTTTCAGAGGTTTCTCCGTTACGGGAAGATGTAACTGAGTCGGTTCTGAAGGAAAGTGCGAGTAGGGTTCGAGGAAATCTGCCCATTCTTGTTGTTGATGACTCATCTGTTGCCCGCCGCCAGATAGCCCGCTGCCTTGAAGCAATTGGTATGGAAGTTGTCATACGAAATGATGGCAAGCAGGCACTGGAATATCTTCGGGGTTTGATACAGGATGGTTCCCGCGCAATCGATCATCTCTCGATGGTTATTTCAGATGTGGAAATGCCGGAGATGGATGGGTATACCCTGGTTACACATATCAAGGATAACCCTGCGCTCAGCGAGCTTTTCGTCATGCTCCACACCTCACTGAGTGGCGTTTTCAATAATGCCATGATTGAAAAGGTCGGTGCAGACGATTTTATGGCGAAATTCAGTGCCGATGAGCTTGCTGAGCGGGTGATGGAAATTATTGATACAGCCAACGTTTAAGCAGCAATCAACCTTCTAACCAGTACCGGGATCAAATGAAAGCGGAAATAGCGCCACAGGAGTATGAGGCTTTCAAATCATTCTTGCTGGATGCAAGTGGTATATTGTTGGGTGATAACAAACAATATCTCGTGAAAAGCCGGTTGCGTCGCATACTGGAAGAGAATGAGCTCAAGTCTCTGGGGGAGTTGAACGGGCTGATGAGCCGACCCGGTAAGGCGCGCCTCAGGGAAGTGGTCATTGATGCAATGACCACAAATGAGACCCTGTGGTTTCGCGATAACCATCCTTTCCGTATTCTGCGCGAAAAACTGTTTCCCGAGTTTGTAGAGCGTCCCGGCATTGCGCCTTTGCGCGTCTGGTCAGCGGCCTGCTCTACAGGGCAGGAACCGTACTCTGTTGCTATGGCTGTTGATGAATTCAGGCGCCAGAAGCCCGGATCTCTGAGAGATGTCCAGATCGTGGCAACGGATATCTCAAAAAGCGTTCTGGACGTCGCCCGGCGTGGTGAGTACGAAATGATTGCCATTGGCCGTGGCTTGTCACCAGAGCGTCAGAAACATTTTTTCTCGGCCTCGGCCAGTGGTAGCTGGCAAATCCGGCCTCAGATAAAAGATATGGTGGAATTCAGGGAGCACAACCTTCTTGACCGCTTCATGTTCGGCAGGTTTGATATTGTGTTGTGCCGAAATGTGCTGATTTATTTTTCCGCCGACCTCAAGAAAGATATTCTTACCCGAATTCACGCGACTCTGAACCCCGGCGGTTACCTGATTCTCGGTGCATCTGAGTCACTCAATGGGTTATCCGACCTTTACGAGATGGTTCAGTGTAGCCCTGGAATCATCTACAGGAAAAAATAGGTTATGCCGCTTAACGTCTGGGTTCTGGTGGCTGCGCAGTCGCTGGCCATGTGCACAGCGCCGTTCATTGTGTTTATCGGGAGTATTCAGGGGCGCCTTCTTGCTCCGGCGCCTGAGTATGCCACGCTGCCGGTCGGGCTTGTGGTTGTGGGCACCGTACTTGCCATAAAACCTGCTACCTGGCTGATGGAGAGGTTGGGCCGTAAGCGTGTCATGCTGCTGGGTGTTTGCATGGGAATGCTTGCTGGTAGCTTTGGCGCACTGGCGTCCTGGCTGGGCTTATTCCCATTATTGTGCCTGGCTGCCATTGTTGGAGGCACAGGGTTAGCGGTTGTGCACCAGTACCGCTTTGCTGCCATGGAATCGGTTCCCGATAACATGGCCGGTTCCGCAGCAGCCCGGGTACTGCTGGGAGGTCTTGTTGCAGCCTGGCTGGGCCCTGAAATAGCTGCTCTGGGCAGTGGCACCGCAGAAGAGTATCCGTTTCTTCTGAGCTGGGTTGGTTTAATAGCGGTGCAGTTTCTTGCCCTTCTGGTTCTTGCCCTGGGCTATCGGGCAAAAGCTGAGCGGGCGCGTGAAATCCACACCGGCGGTGGCCGGCCGCTGCGGCAAATTCTGGGCAACCCGTTGGTGTGGGCAGCAATGAGCGCGGCGGCAATTGGCTACGCGGTAATGAGTTTTATCATGACGGCAACGCCCCTGAGCATGACAGAAATGGCCGGCCATGATCTAAATGCGGCAAAGCGTGTTATTCAACTGCACATTGTGGCCATGTACCTGCCGTCCCTGATCAGTGGCTGGCTGACCCGGGTTGTTGGTATACCCCTGATGATGGCCGCCGGCCTTCTCGCATACCTGGGGTGCATTATTCTCGCGGCCAGCGGTGTCAGTTTCCAGCATTATTTGTCAGCACTGTTATTGTTGGGTATTGGCTGGAACTTCCTGTTTGTGGGCGGAACCACACTGTTACCCCGGGGCTATACAGACGCAGAGCGCTTCCGGGTTCAGGGGCTGAACGACCTGTTCGTTTTTGGTTCACAGGCCATTGCAGCTTTGTCAGCCGGGGTCATTCTTTCCTGGCTTGGCTGGTCCTCGCTTGTCATGGTGGCCGTGCCACTGCTGGTTGTTCATGGTGTATTGATGGCGCTATGGCTTACACGCGGTAAAGCCCTGATCAGAGAGCCGTAACTTGCTCACTTTATAAGCTGCTGGATATCCCGGAAGGCGGGATGTTTGCTGTGGCGCATCCATTCAAAAGCCACCATCTCAGCGGTAACTATGCGGGCACCACTGTCATTGAGGCGGTCAAGGGCCACATCCCGGTCAAATTCATTGCGGGAACCCGTTGCGTCCGCAACCACCCAGACCTTATAGCCGGCATCGACCAGACTGAGCGCCGTTTGCATCATGCACACATGGGTTTCGCATCCGGCAATAACAATGTGTTGCCGGGCCCCGGGAAGGTTCTCAACCAGGCCGTCGGGGCAGGCGTCAAAGTGATGCTTGGCGAAGGTGTGATCGCAAAGTTCTTTCACGGCCTCAACGTTGGGCCCCAGCTTTTCCGGTAACTGCTCGGTAGCAACAACGGGTATATCCAGAAGTCCGGCAACTTTACCCAACGTAACGCATCTGGCTACAACCTCCCGGCCATGAGTAATGGCAGGCATCAGCTTTTCCTGAACATCGATTAATAACAGCGTTGATTGTTCTGATTTTATAAGCATGAATAGCCTCCACAAGTAGTTTTTCAGGCTCAGCGGGCCAGACAGGCACGATATTGCCCCCAAAGAAATGAATGCCTTAAAGCTATTATGGATCCAAAATAAAAAAATTGCCGTGAATCGGGCCAGGGGAGTTGCCAAACGCCCACAAAAGCATTAAAGTTTGCGCCCTCAAATGAGCGACGATATCGCTGATTTGGAACAGTTTATTGGAGAGGTGGCCGAGTGGCTGAAGGCGCTCGCCTGGAAAGCGTGTATACGTTAATAGCGTATCGAGGGTTCGAATCCCTCCCTCTCCGCCAATTTAACGCCCTGGCTTTTCCTTAAAACCAGGGCGTTTTTGATTCCGCTGCAAAAGCGCGTGCTCAGCAGCAACCGTCCCCGTCAGAACTCTCACCGCCCGCACGCCATTCTTCGATACTCTCACGGATCACCTGCCAGGCTGAGTGCAGGAAAAGGGCGGCAATAGCGACACCTACAATAATATCCGGCCACAGGGTATTGGTGAGGGCGACCAGTCCTGCCGCAATGATCACACTGGTATTGGCGACCAGGTCGTTCCTGGAGCAAAGCCAGGTAGAGCGCATATTGAGGTCGTCTGCACGGTGCCGATAGAGCAACACGAAGCAAATACCATTGGCGATCAGGGCCAGAACACCGATAACTCCCATCCATTGAGCATCAGGTACCTCCTGAATTAATAGCTTACGTACCGCATCGCTAACAACGACAATACCAAATAGCAGCATAAAGCCGCCTTTAATCAGGGCTGCGCCGGCTCGGGCGCGACGGCTTCTGTCGAGAACAAAAAGCGTCAGCGCATAGACAGAGGCGTCGCCAAACATATCCAGCGAATCGCCGAGCAGGGCGGTTGAGCCTGCAATCCAGCCGGCGGTGAATTCTACAAAAAACATCACCGCATTAATGGCAAGCGCAATGTAAAGCACCCGGCTTTGGCTTGCTCTGAGTTGTGCCAGTTCACCTGCCTTGTCTTCGCAGCAGCTATCCACGATGGACCCTCCTAAAACTCATAATATAGCGATACACTAAAGGTTGTAGTTACTATAAGGTCAATGGCAATGAGCGAGAAAATCTATACGGTTGGGCAACTGGCCGCGCATACGGATATCAAATCCGTAACCATCCGCTATTATGAGAAAATTGGCCTGTTGCCTGAAGCAACCCGCTCGGAGTCCGGCTATCGCTTGTACTCGGAAGCGGATCATCTGCGACTGCTGTTTATACGGCGAAGCCGAAGGCTCGGATTCAGCCTTGATGATATCCGTGAGCTGCTCTCGCTAGCTGATAGGCAGCAGGAGTCCTGCGCTGGCGTGGACGCCAAAGTTGAACAGCAGTTAGAACAGGTGCGCTCCCGGCTGAAAGACCTGCATGCCATGGAGAAAGAGCTGGAAAGGCTGAGTGCCTGTTGCGAAGGTGGAGTCATTATGGACTGCCGGATTATTGATACTTTGTCTGGCGAGACTTAGGTGGTTTCCGCATCCGAGCCGGGAACCCGCCTGTATTAACCCTGGAACTGCGCGATGATTATTTCTGCCTCGACTGATTACCGTAAAGCTGCCCGGCGCCGGCTGCCTCCCTTTCTGTTTCATTATATCGATGGTGGTGCTTATGCCGAGCACACATTGCGGCGCAACGTAGAAGATTTATCCAACATCGCCCTGCGTCAGCGTGTGTTGAATGACATGTCGGCGCTTAGCCTGGAAACCCGTGTGTTCGATGAAACCCTGTCGATGCCGGTGGCCCTGTCTCCGGTGGGGCTCACAGGTATGTATTCACGGCGGGGAGAGGTAAAAGCGGCACAGGCGGCAGACGCCAAAGGTATTCCTTTCACCTTATCGACCGTATCTGTTTGCCCGATTGAGGAAGTTGCACCTGTAATACAGCGCCCCATGTGGTTTCAACTGTACGTTTTGAAAGACCGCGGCTTCATGCGCAATGTACTTGAAAGGGCTAAGGCAGCAGGCGTAACCACTCTGGTTTTTACCGTGGACATGCCCGTGCCCGGGGCCAGGTACCGTGATGCGCACTCCGGCATGAGTGGCCCCTATGCTGCGCAGAGGCGGTTGCTTCAGGCGCTGACCCATCCGCGCTGGGCCTGGGATGTGGGCCTTTTGGGTAAGCCGCACGATCTTGGCAATATTTCCGAATACCGTGGAAGCCCAACAGGGCTGGCAGATTATATTGGCTGGCTGGGCGACAACTTTGATCCCTCAATCAGCTGGAAAGATCTGGAATGGATTCGTGAGTTCTGGGATGGCCCTATGGTGATCAAGGGTATTCTTGATCCTGACAACGCCAGGGATGCCGTTACCTTCGGAGCCGATGGCATTGTGGTATCAAACCACGGCGGTCGCCAGCTGGATGGTGCATTATCCACTGCCCAGGCGTTGCCGGCCATTGCCGACGCGGTGAAAGACCAGATCAGGATTTTTTCAGACTCGGGTATTCGTACCGGTCTGGACGTTGTTCGCATGCTCGCACTGGGCGCAGACTGCGCCATGCTGGGCCGTGCCTACATATACGCTCTGGCTGCCGGTGGCGAGGCCGGTGTGCACAACCTGTTGGAGCTGATCGAAAAAGAAATGCGGGTTGCCATGGTGCTGACCGGGGCCCGGAGTGTTGCTGAAATCAATACCGATCTGTTAGTGAAGTGAATAGCTCCGGTAAGGCCTTTAATTGACACGCTCTCTGAACGTAAACTAAAGTTTAATTGAATAACAAAACTAAGTTTTGCACCGTGAAATCTCATATATCAACAATAAAAGAGAGCGATAACAATGCTTAACCTTAAAAGAGCAATCCTTGCTGTTTCTGTCGCTATGCCCGTTGCTTTTGCGCACGGAGCAGAAGGAGTTGAGCTTCCCGACACGCTGGGCATGACGGCGTACGGCACAAACTCCGCCGGCTATAGCCAGATGGTGTCGATAGGCAATTTGCTGAAAAATGAGTACGACGTTTCCCTGAGGATATTGCCCGGCGAGAATGATGTTTCACGGATGACGCCTCTGAAGTTGGGCCGCGTTCCGTTTTGTGCGTGTGGTATTGCCGCTTTTTATGGCGCAGAGGGGGTTCTGTTATTTGCCGATGAAAACTGGGGGCCTCAGCCTTTGCGCGTGATTACCACGTCGATAGCTGATTTTGGCCTGAGCATCGCCGTAGCAGGTGATGTAGAGGCAGAAACGCCCTATGATCTGAGAGGTAAGCGCGTTAGTTATCTGCGTGGTGATGATGCTAACAACCTGGGCACTGAAGCCATGCTGGCATTTGGTGACCTGACCTGGGATGACGTCGAGCGCGTCGAGTTCCCGGGCTACGGACGCTCCTTTGATGGCATGGTTGCTGATCAAAGTGATACCGCTTTTACCGTAACCGTTGCTGGTGGCCCTCAGAAACTTGCTGCCAGCCCCCGTGGCATCACCTGGCTCACTCTTGACCCGGAAGACAAAGAGGGCTGGGCACGGTTACAAAAAGTTGCTCCTTATTTTCAGCCGCACCAGGTTACCCAGGGTGCGGGGATAGATGAGGACAATCCCTGGACAGGCTCCAGTTATCCGTACCCTATCGTGGTTGCTAACGCAGATACCGACAAAGCACTGGCAAAAAGTCTTGTAAAGGTTTTTACAGAAGACTATGACAAATACAAAGATGCGGCGCCGGGTAATAGTGGCTATGCGCTTGAAAGCCAGAATATGGAATGGGTTGTGCCTTTCCATGATGCGGTTGTCGAGTATTACAAGGAAATAGGTCATTGGACTGAGGAAATGCAGGCGCACCAGGACAAGCTTGTACACAGGCAAAACACGTTACTGGATGCGTGGGCGGAGTTTACTTCCGGCGACACTCCCGATTCGGAAGATGCATTTCGGGATGCGTGGATGAAAGCGAGAGCAGCAGCTCTGAAAGCGGAAGGGTTGGATCCAATCTTTACCTGAGTTTGATTCTAACTCTGGCGGGGGCGCAGCCGCGTCCCTGCCATTATTTTCACTGGAGTTCCGCATAATGACGCATGCATCTGCACAGGCGAAACAGAAAGTCTCCGGCATTCGGCAATTACCAGAGGGCTGGCTCTGGGTGCCCCGTGTTTTTACCCTTGTCCTGACCCTGCTGGCAATCGACTATCTTTTCAATCTGCAGCTGATAAACCTGGTGACGCAGCTTGAAAGTCAGTTTTTTTATGTTGTAGTAGCGCTGATGCTGCCGCTGGTTTTTCTCTTGTGGCCGATGAACCGCTTTGCAGCAACACACAAGGTCCCCTGGTACGACATTTTACTGTTTGTTACGTCCTTCGCGATCTGTAGTTTTTTTGTTCTTAATGCAGGGCAAATACTTGACCGCGGATGGGAGTACAGTGCGCCGCAGTATGCTGTCGTAATGAGCTTCTTGTTCTGGCTTACAGTTGTGGAAGCAATTCGACGTGCGGGCGGATTGCCTATCGCGATTATTGTCGGGTTAGCGAGTCTTTACCCTATTTTTGCAGATGTGGTCCCCGGCCCGATACAGGGCTTTCCATCAAACCCGGAACAGACAGCCGTTTATTTGGCCATGAGCCGCGAAGGCATCATGGGGATCCCGCTTCAGGCTTTTGCCAACCTGGTTATCGGATTTCTACTGTTTGGCGTTGCTTTACAAAAAACCGGTGGGGGGAAGTTTTTTATTAATCTGGCTTTTGCGCTGCTGGGACATGTACGTGGCGGACCGGCGAAAGTGGCGGTTTTTTCCAGTGGATTAATGGGGTCTATGAGCGGCAGTGTCATTACGAACGTCATGACTACCGGGGTAATGTCCATTCCGGCAATGCGCCGTGTGGGGTTTAGCAAGTCGTATGCTGCAGGCGTGGAAGCGTGTGCCTCAACGGGGGGCGTACTGATGCCGCCGGTCATGGGGGCGACAGCTTTCATTATGGCTGCGTTTTTGAACATACCCTATGGAACCATTGCGCTCGCCGCCGTTGTGCCTTCGGTGCTGTATTTTCTGGGATTGTTTATTCAGATCGATGCCTATGCTGCTCGCTATAATCTTCAAGGGCTGTCAGCAGAAGAGCTGCCTTCATTAAGTCGCACCCTCAAAGAAGGGTGGTACTTTATTTTTGTATTCGGTTTGTTGATCTGGATGCTCTTTTTCCTGCGTCAGGAGGCAACCGCACCTTTCTATGCAACGGCGCTCTTGCTTATCATCAATCAGGTTTTACCTTATGAACGCTGGGCTTTTCAGGACGTTAAAGACTTCTTCTTTGATTCCGGAAAGTTGTTTGCGGAACTTATTGCAATCCTTGCGGGGGTCGGTCTTTTAGTGGGCGCTTTGTCGGTAACAGGGCTCTCAGGCACAATCGCTAATGATCTGATCTACCTGGCGGGTGGCAATACTTTAGTACTGTTATTGATGGGGGCGCTGACAAGCTTCATTCTTGGGATTGGGATGACGGTAACGGCCGCTTATATCTTTCTGGCCGTAGCGCTGGCGCCTGCGCTTATCAATGGCGGAGGTATGGAACCCCTGGCCGTTCACCTGTTTATACTTTACTGGGGTATGCTGAGTTTTATTACGCCGCCTGTGGCGCTTGGCGCCTTTGCCGCTGCAACCGTTGCCGGTGCCAAACCCATGGAAACCGGGTTTCACGCAATGCGTCTGGGCAGCGTTATTTATTTTATACCTTTCTTGTTTGTACTGAACCCTGCGCTGATTTTCCAGGGCAGCTGGGCCGAAATTTCCATTGTTATGGTTCAGGCTTTGTTGGGCGTATTCCTGATTGCCGGTTCTATGCAGGGCTGGCTGCTTGGAATAGGCACTCTGGCCAGAGGCGGGGCATTGCAGTGGCTTGTCCGAATTGCTCTGATCTTTGGAGGGTTATTATTGGCTGTCCCGGGTGGTGATCCTGTCCCTCTGAGTAATGTACAACTGTCACTTATAAGTGCGGCTCTTATTTTGCCTGCCCTTATTGGTGTGAAACTTATTCAGCGACGAGTGTCCGGAATAGCCTCCGCTGTCTGAAGTAGCTCTGGGCTCAGGGGTAGAGCCCGGCCTGACGCTTTCGGGGTGTCAGCCAGGGCTCGTTTTATGCCGTCAGAGTCGCCTCCAGATCAGCACCCGGTTATTCGCCGGCATCTCAAAATCGGCCTCCAGCACCAGCTCGTTCTGATCAGCGACTTCCTTCAGATCTTCGATGTCCCGGATTCCCATAGCCGGATTCTGTTGCTTCAGATACCTATTGAATTGCTGGTTGCTGGCGCTGGTGAACTGCCCGTTGTAATTGAAGGGGCCGTACAGGCAGAAGGCTTCTCCTTGCTGCAGGTGTGCAGATACGCCCCTGAACATTGCCTTAACATCCTCCCATGACATGATGTGGGCTGTATTTGCAGAAAACACACCATTGATGGGCGGCAGGTTCCAGTTGCTCTGATTAACATCCAGAGCCAGGGGTGTATTAATATTGTCGAGGCCGGAGTCTTCAATCCAGGGCAGGCACAACTGGTAATTATCCGGATGATCACTGGGCTGCCAGGTCAGGTGGGGCAGGTGCCGGGCAAAGTGCACCGCGTGCTGACCGGTGCCTGTGCCTATCTCCAGCACGGTACCCGGGCTGGTGAATACGGCCGTGAGTTTTTCGAGAATCACCTGTTTGTTATTCTCACAGGCTTGGGAGTAGGGTTTATTTTCAGACATGGGTGATCCTCATTGTTGCTGAGCGCTTGAGAAAACAGACTGTACAGGAATCTAACCTTTGCAGGCCTTAGTGTCCAAGGAGAATCATGGTGGGTGTCTTTACCAAACACAATCATACCGGGCATGCGGATGCGTTGACCTGTGAGGCGCAGGGGCTGGAGGCGTTGAGATCGGCCCTTCACGATGCCGCAGTATGCGACATCCGGGTTCCCGAGGTGTTGAGTGTAACTGAATCGGAGATGGAGATTACTGCGATTGCGTCCGGGCCTGCTTCCCGCGCCACGCTTGAGATGCTGGGTGAGGGGCTTGCGCATATGCACAAAGCGGCCTGGTCACACTATGGCTGGGATCGGGACAATTACATTGGGCTGTCTGTGCAGCCAAATCGCTGGTCCCGGAACTGGGGTGAGTTTTTTGTGCAGGACCGCCTGGGCTACCAGGTTTCTCTGCTCCGGGAGCCTTCCCTGAGAACGCTGTTTGGTGACATTCTTAACAATTACGGGGACGCTCTGGCCCGCTGGCTGACAGAGCATTGTGCCCACCCCAGTTTGTTGCACGGTGATCTATGGAGTGGCAATGCGCTGTTTGATACCCGGAACCCCTGGCTGATTGATCCGGCGGTGTACTGTGGCGACCGGGAGGCCGACATCGCAATGACTGAGATGTTCGGCGGATTCGGGCCGGCGTTCTATGAGGCGTATGACCGGGTATACCCCCGTTCAGGGGTATACCGGCAGAAGCGGGAAATCTACAACCTGTACCATTATCTGAACCACTTGAATCTGTTTGGCTCCGGGTATCTGGAAGAATGCCGGCGTGGCTTTTCAGAGTTAAAAAGTATTGCTAAAAGTAGTTCATAATATATTGATATAATTACTTTTAGGCATCCAGGCTGAAGAAACTTTCATCCGACGACGCCAGACTCAAGAATGCCAGTCTGGCGTATCAGCATATAGGCAGCCGTGCCTGCGGCTATAGAGAGCAGGGCGTTGCGGCGCCAGAGGTGAACAATTACCACAAGTGCGCCTGCCAGAATGGCATCCAGCCCTGGCACTGTTGCCGACCAGTCTGCCGAACGCTGTAAAAACACAGTGGCCAACAGTGCCATAACCGCAGCGGGCAGGTACCGGCCCAGATGCTTGATCAGCGGGTGCTCGGTATGACGCTCAAAAAACAGAAACGGTATGATCCGGGTTGCAAACGTGGCAACTGCAGACACCGTAATAAAAGCGATGAGGTAGGTGGTATCAGACATGGCTGCTCTCCGTACCGGATCTGCTTCGCATGCTACGGTATTGAAGCAGGAGTACCGCCGTAACAATGGCTATGGCACCGATCAGCTGATGCGCGGCTGGCAACAGAATCATGGCAACGCCGGCTGCCGCCGCCCCGGTCCAGACCGGAAAAGCGTCGCCCAGAGCCTTGAGTTGTTCGATGGTCAGAACGATGAACAGTGCCACCAGCGCAAATTCAATCCCGGTACTGTCGAATACTACATTGCGGCCTAAAACCGCTCCCAGGGTACAGCCAATCACCCAGTAAACCTGGTTGAATGCGGTTATGCGAAAATCAATATCCTGTTCATGGGCCTTATCATGCGACCGAATGCGGGTGGTAAGCATGGAGTAGGTCTCATCAGTGAGGCCGAAAATCAGATACAGCTTACGCCAACCGGCACCGCGGAACTGCCCGAGCAGCGACAGTCCAAAAAACAGGTGGCGGGCATTGAGTACAAACATGGCAATGAATACTTCCAGCATGCCGGCACTGGCTGCCAGCAGGCTCACCGCCAGAATCTGACCGGCCCCCGCATAAATGACCAGGCCCATAAGCGGGGCGGCCCACCATGCATAATCCAGTTGCGTGGTAAACAAAACCCCGAAGGCCATGCCCAGGGGGATATAGCCGAACAGAATAGGCAGTGTGAGGCGAAAGACCTGAGAGTTCATTAGCATCCAAACAGTTTGAAAACCGGCAATAATAAAGAATCACTCGGGTTTTTGAAAGTGGGAAAGACTTCTCCTGAGGCAGCATAATCCTTAAGATACATCTATAGAAAGGAGACACTATGAATCACGAAGCGGGGCACCAGCCGCAACCAGACCCCCGGGAAGAAAAATTTATTGTAGACAAGGATTTACTGTCCGAAGATCAGCTATTGGGATTGGCTGAAGAGTACTGTACCCGCTACCATGGTCTGAACGATACGGAAAACCCCATGGATGAGCGCAGCCGGGTGCTGGCAGCGGTAACGCGGGGCGATCTGGTGGTCTGGTTTGACCCGGTTGAAAATACAGCAAGCCTGGGGGTGCCTGAGCAGTCGTAAACCCTGACAGAGATTGCGGTTTACACCTACACGGGCGCAGCAGTAAGCGGTACAATCGCGCTGACTTTTCAAAGCGGTGGGCGAGGTAGAATTTGATCAGAGTACTGGTAGTTGATGATCATGAGCTGGTTCGTTCCGGCATAACGCGGATGCTGGCTGATAATCCCGATATTGATGTCGTGGGCCAGTGCTCCTCTGGTGAAGACGCCATCGACTTCGTGCGCAATGAGCGCCCGGATATTGTTCTGATGGACATCCGGATGCCTGGCATTGGCGGCCTTGAAGCCACTCGTCGAATCCTGCGTATTGATGACAGTATCCGGGTTATTGTGGTGACTGTCTGCGATGACGATCCATACCCGGTTCGCGTTATGCAAACCGGCGCCTCCGCCTATATCACCAAAGGGGCGGATATCTGTGAGATGGTTCGGGCTATTCGCATGGCCCACTCGGGGCAGAGGTACGTCAGCCCGGAAATCGCCCAGAAAATGGCACTTAAACAACTGTCCGGTGAACCGGAAGAAGATGGCGAACTGACCCTATTTGACCGGCTGTCTGAGCGCGAGATGCAGATTGCCATGATGGTGGTCGAATGCCAGAAGGTTCAGGATATTTCCGATAAATTATGCCTGAGCCCGAAAACCGTGAACAGCTATCGCTACCGCATCTTTGAGAAGCTGGACATTTCCAGTGATGTTGAGTTGGCCTTGATGGCTGTCCGGCTTGGATTGCTCGATGCCCACCAAGTCTGACCCCAGCACCGATGAGAGCCGCAGAGAGTTTGATAGCAAAAACTTTCTGAAACAGCTTACAGAACGTCCAGGCGTCTACCGTATGTATGACGACGGCGGCGCCATCCTGTATGTAGGTAAAGCCGGAAACCTGAAAAAGCGGGTCAGCAGTTACTTCCGCAAGAGCGGCCTGGCGCCGAAAACAGAAGCCCTGGTTGCGAAGATTGCATCCATTGAAGTCACGATTACCGGCAGCGAGACCGAGGCTCTGCTGCTGGAGCAGAACCTGATTAAATCGTTACGACCTCCCTACAACATTCTGCTCCGGGACGATAAATCCTACCCTTATATTTATGTATCCTCCCACAAGGACTATCCATCACTGACGTTCCGTCGTGGGCGCACAAAAAAAGGTGGGGGAACCTGGTACGGCCCGTTTCCAAGCTCGGGAGCGGTAAAGGAAAGCCTTAATGTATTACAGAAGGTTTTCCGTATAAGATCCTGTAGTGAAAGCTTTTTCAGAAACCGGTCTCGCCCATGCCTGCAGTACCAGATCAACCGCTGTACTGCGCCCTGCGTGGGGTTTATCTCTCCTGAGGATTACCAGCAGGATATACGCCACGCCACCATGTTTCTCGAAGGCAAAAACCCGGCTATCATTCGCGATTTGATGGACGCCATGGAAGCCGCCTCCCAAAATCTGCAGTTTGAAAAAGCCGCAGCCTACAGGGATCAGATTAATCATCTGCGCCATGTTCAGGAGCAGCAGTCGATTGAGGGTGAGGGCGGAGATGCCGATGTCGTCGCCATTGCCCAGGATGCCGGCGTTGTCTGCATCGTAGTAATTATTGTGCGTGGCGGCAGAGTGTTGGGCACGAAAGATTATTTTCCCAGATACTCGCTTGAGCAGTCAGAAGGGGATCTGTTAAGCGCGTTTCTGGGGCAGTACTATTTTGGGGGCAACACCCGTCGTGAGATTCCCAGAGATATTCTGGTTCCGGTGGATGTAGAGGGGCAGGCGTTGCTGTCCCAGGCGTTGTCCGATGCCGCAAACCGCGAGGTGCGCATACGTAAAAATGTTCGGGGCGAGCGTCGGCGGTGGCTGGAACTGGCCATGACGAACGCCCGGCAAACGCTGCTTACCCACATTGCCAGCAAAGAAACCGTGTATCGTCGCTTGCTGGCGCTGCGTGATATGTTGGAGCTGGTGGAAACACCCTCGCGAATGGAGTGTTTCGACATCAGTCACAGTCATGGTGAACACACGGTCGCATCCTGTGTGGTTTTCGATGAAAATGGCCCCAGAAAAAGCGACTACCGGCTTTATAATATCAACGACGTAACCGCCGGGGATGATTACGGCGCTATGCGCCAGGTGCTCACCCGCCGTTACCGTCGAATGGTGACCGGTGAGGGCAAGCGCCCGGATCTTGTTTTTATTGATGGGGGCAAGGGCCAGCTCAACATTGCCCGGGAAGTGTTTGACGAATTAGGAATTTCGGATATTCCGCTGATAGGTGTGGCCAAAGGCGTTACCCGCCGTGCCGGCATGGAGCAACTGATTGATGCCATGACCGGCGACGTGTTTCGGGTACCAGCCGACTCGCCGGCATTGCACCTGATCCAGCATATAAGGGATGAATCCCACCGCTTTGCGATTGCCGGCCACCGTGCCGGGCGGGACAAAAAGCGCCGCCAGTCGACGCTGGAGGGCATAGAAGGGGTCGGCCCCAAACGCCGCCGGGAACTTATACGGTACTTTGGTGGTATTCAGGAACTACGCAAAGCCAGCATTGACGAGATGGCCAAGGTTCAGGGCATCAGCAAGGCGCTGGCTGAAAATATATACGCAGCTTTGCACAACGAGTAACAAACCTATGAACTTACCGAACCTGCTCACACTCTCCCGTATCCTGATGATCCCGGTTTTCGTGGTGGTGTTTTTTCTCCCCATGAAATGGAGTTATATGGTCAGTGCGGGCATCTTCGGGCTGGCGGCGTTAACCGACTGGCTGGATGGGTATCTGGCCCGCAAGCTTGATCAGAGTACACCGTTCGGCGCCTTCCTTGACCCGGTCGCCGATAAATTGATGGTTGCAGTCGCACTGGCGGTTCTGATTCAGGAATATTCGGCGATTTTGCTGACCATTCCTGCGACCGTGATTATCGGCCGGGAGATTGTGATTTCCGCATTGCGTGAGTGGATGGCAGAAATCGGCAGCCGTGCAAGTGTGGCAGTCTCCTACATAGGTAAAATCAAAACCACTGCGCAAATGGCCGCCATTGTTGGCCTGCTGGCGTTCCCTCCGGGGCAGTTTCTGTCGGACCTGTCTATCGGGTTGTTGTATGTGGCGGCCATACTGACGCTCTGGTCGATGGGGCTTTACCTCAAGGCAGCCTGGCCGGACCTGTTTCCCCGGAAGGATTAGTCCGGGCTGGTATTATCACACTGCAGAGCCCAGCCGATCACGTCGTCGGCAAGACTTTCCCCGGCCTTGCCGAAGGCCTGCACAACCGAATCTATTGCCTGGTCCAAGGCAGGTTCAGACACCACAAAATTTTCCGAACACAGCGTTACCTGTGAGCGGTTATCAATCAGTTGCCCGTAGACCGCAATGGTAACCCGGGTGCGATCGCCCTGGGTGGCAGCGTGGAATGCAGTCACTTCCGTTGACAGCGAAAGGTCCGCGTTCCCTGGTCCTGTATCGGCCGTCACATTCTCAAAGCCGGCACTGGTTCTGAAGGCGCCCACCAGCATATCCCGCAGCAGGACCGGAACCGTATCCCGCCACCGGACCCCGCCGTAAGCCTGAAATTCCCAGGGCTCTGGCTTGGCCAGAATTCGCGTACTGTTATAGGGCTCGGAGGCAATGGGCGTATCCACCCGAAGGCTTTCGGAGCGGCGGTTTTCATAAGCCTCCAGGGCTGGAGAGACGGGGAAATCCATCACCCTTGGAGCCTCCGGAGTGGGGAACACCGTACAGGCGGTGATTGCCCCGGAAGCCACCAGCGCTATGGCCACCAAACTGAAAGTCTTTGCGAATGGCTTGCTCACTGGGGAACCTCCTTGATGGTCGGGCCACCCCACAGGGTGCCCGTGGGGTCTTCTTCCAGGCGACGGGTAAACTGGTTCAGGTTTCTGAGCGTGTTACGCAGCTCTCTCAGTGCCGGCGCCAGTTCGCTCATGCCCTGAAGTCCGGAGTCCAGAGCACCCTGATTATCCCGGGTTAAATCATCAATGCGGGCGGCGGTCTGCTCGACCCGGTTCATGGTTGCGTTCATGCTGGTCAGCACCGATTTGCCTTCGTTCTGTAGCAGAGAGTTAGCGCTGTCTGAGACCTCAGCCACTTTAAGGGCGGCTTCTGAGGTATGCTGGCCGGCCTCATCCATACGATCCAGAAGCGCCGCCAGTTGTTCACGCCGGCTTATCAGGGCGTTGCTTGCGTCTCTGGCGTTGCGCAAAAGAGCCGTGAGATTCTCTGCGTTCTCGGCAGACAGAAGATTGTTGGCGTTGGTCAGCAGTTGTTCAGCCTTGGTCAGCAATATTTCACCATTGCTCAGAAGGCTGTTGAACGCCGAGGGCTCTGCAGTAATCCGGGCTGGCTCATCTTTTGTGCCTTTCAGAACCGGGCTGTCCCTGGTGCCTCCACTGAACTGAACACTCATACTACCGGTAATGTTGGTCAGAACCAGGCCTGCCCGGGTGTTATTCCGTACCGGAACAGACTGCTCAACCCGCACGAGAACCCGCACCTGGCCCGGGTTATCAAGATCCAGCTGCAGATCGAGTACGTCGCCCACAGTTACACCGCTGTATAGCACCGGGTTGCCCTTGGCCAGCCCACCGACTGCACGATCAAATACAATCTCATAATAGGCCCACTCGCGGTCTGCAGATGATTTGCCAAGCCACAGCGCAAACAATAACGCTGCCACCACCGCAACCAGTGTAAACAGGCCAATGAGCAGATGATGTGCCTTTGGTTCCATAAACTCTTACTCCTGTAACCGGCTGTGTTCCAGGGCCTGGAATGCGTAGCTGGCCGCCCGGCCGCGCGGCCCCTGAAAGTAATCCTGAATCCAGGGGTCCTCAGTTGCGGCCACCTTGTCAATCCGGTCTGCGACCAGAACTTTCTTTTGCGACAGCACCGCAATACGATCGCAGGTTGTATACAGCGTATCCAGATCGTGCGTAATCAGAAATACGGTAAACCCCAGTGCGTCCCGCAGGGTAACAATCAGTCTATCAAAAGCCGCGGCACCAATGGGGTCGAGCCCGGCTGTAGGTTCATCAAGGAACAGCACTTCCGGGTCCAGTGCCAGCGCCCGCGCCAGAGCCGCGCGTTTGACCATACCGCCGGAGAGCTCCGACGGGTACTTAAGTGCGGAATCAGGCGGCAAGCCGGCCAGAGCCAGTTTCATACGGGCAATCTCTTCCGCATCAGAGCGGGCCAGACCGCAGTGCTCAATTAATGGCAGGGAGATATTCTGTAGCAGGTCCAGAGAAGTGAACAGTGCGCCCCTCTGGAACAGAACGCCAAAGCGTTGCTCTACTTGTGAGCGTTCCTGGCTGGTGAGCTCGTCAAGATCCTGCCCGAACACCCGTATTTGTCCACCGGAAGGCCGCAGCAGCCCGACAATGCTTCTCAGTAACACTGACTTGCCGCTGCCTGAGCCACCCACAACACCCAGAATCTCCCCCTTGAACAGATCAAGATCCAGGTTCTGGTGGACAACGTGGCTGCCAAACCGGTTATCAAGGCCGCGTACTTCAATAACAGGTGCTGAGTTTTTCATCCGTTACCAGCCCATTTCCATAAAAAAGAGTGCCGCGACGGCGTCCAGCAGAATGACCATAAAAATGGACTGAACCACGCTTGATGTTGTGTGTACACCCACAGACTGAGCGCTACCGCCGACTTTGAAACCTTCCAGACAGCCAATGGCGGCAATCAGAAAAGCAAACACAGGGGCTTTTGATATGCCCACGAGAAAGTGCTTGAGCGCAATATCCCGTTCTACGATGGCCATGAACTGAGACGGTGAAATATCCAGAGCAACGGCACAGACGAGGCCACCGCCAATCAGCCCTGCAAGCATCCCGACAAACGTCAGAATGGGCAGGCTGACCATCATGGCCAGAACCCGGGGAATCACCAGCAGTTCAACCGGGTCCAGCCCCAGTGTACGTATGGCATCCAGCTCTTCATTTACCTTCATGGCCCCGATCTGTGCGGTGAAGGCACTGGCTGTGCGCCCTGCAAGCAAAATAGCCGCAAGCAGAACACCAAACTCCCGTAAAAATGAAAACGCCACCAGGTTGACTGTATAGATAGTGGCGCCAAAGTCCTTGAGAACCGTGGCGCCAAGAAAGGCCACGACGGCGCCCACCAGAAATGTGAGCAAGGCGACAATCGGAAGTGCGTTGAGCCCGGTGTTGTGAATGGCGGCTACAAACGGTGTCATCCGCCAGCGCCCGGGTCTGGCCAGGATAGCAAACAGGGTTGCGATAACCTGACCAACAAACCCGGCCAGCAGGTAAGACAGGTGCCAGATGGCTTCCACTTTCTTACCGGTTTCAGTGAGAAAGCGTGCAACCGGGGCCAGCTGTTCCGGTTCCTCGGCGGGTTTTTCCACCATGGATTGTGCAACGGTGTGGAGTAGCGCGCTCTGTTCCCGGGGCAGGGTGCTCTCATCTTTCACCAGAGCACTGAGGGTGTCCGGCCCCAACAGGTTCACCAGAAGCGAGGCGCCTGCGGTATCTACCCGACCCAGATCCTGCAGATCAACGTTGTCGCTGCTCGTGTGCTGCTCGGGCCAGGCCTCGATCGTCTGTCTGAGCGATTTATAATCAGCCAGCGTCCAGTCGCCCCGGATAGCGAGGGTTCCGTTGTCGTTTTCCAGAGAGCCAGCTTGTCGGCGGGCCATGAGCGGATCTGGGTGCTGTTGGTTCGTATGGTCCATTAGCTCACTAGCTTAAAGATTATAGGTGCTGTCTGCCAGTATACGCCGGTCATCTTCGTCATGGCTGGCAAGCACCATCAACACACCCTTGGCTTTTTGCTCCAGTAACAGTTGTCTGAGGGTGTCTCGCGCCTCGCGATCAAGCCCGGTCAGTGGCTCATCCAGAAGCAGAATGGGCTGGCGACGAAGTATTGCGCGCAGTAGTGCGACACGCTGCCTCTGGCCCCCGGAAAGGTCGCCGGGCAAGCGCTTGCTGAAACCCTCAAGACCCACGCTTTGCAATGCTTCGCGGATCGCCTGGCGGTCCTGCGGTGTGAGCTTCAGTCCGGGGTGAATCCCCAGACCAATGTTTGTTTCTACGTTCAGATGCTCAAACAGATTGTGTTCCTGGAACACACTGGTCATGGGGCGGTGCCAGGGCGGGCAGTTGCGAAGGCTTTCTTGCTGCCAGAGGATGTCACCGGAGCGAGGTTCGAGAAAACCCGCCAGCAGATTCAGCAGGGTGGATTTACCCGACCCGCTGGCCCCGTGAATCGCAATGCATTGTCCGGGTGCAGCTGCGAATTGAAACGACCAGGGGTCTGTCTGACCAGAGTAGGCAAAGACCAGATTTTTTACCTCAAGCATGCTCAGGCTCCTGAACTGTGCGGGGTGAGTTTGCTGTGCGGCGGAGGCTGAGCCGGGAGGCGCCCAGCAGGTTAAACACGCTGAACAGCAGCAACAGCAAAAGAACCAGCCACAGGCCGGTTGCGGCCGCAGCATCGACCCGGTAACTGCCCAGTTGTTGATACAACAGTACCGGCAGCGTTGGCTGGCCCGGGCTGCCGAACAGGGCGATAACGCCAAAATCCCCCAACGACAACCCGGTGCCGTAGGCCATCGACAGTGCCAGAGGCCGGCGCATTCGAGGCCAGTGCAGCCAGCGCCAGCGATACCAGCCCAGTATCCCCAGTTGGTCCGCTTGTTGACGGCTGGCAGAATCCAGACGCCCCAGCGGCCCTCTCAGCATTTGCAACACAAAGGGCAGGGCCATCATCGCGTTGATCAACGTCACCAGCACCAGTCCTTCACTGGAGTTGCCCAGACTCGGGCGGAAAAGCAAGAACAACCCGGTACCAAGAACCAGGGGGGGAATCATCAATGGCAGGTAAGCGGTCACATCTGTAACCCGACGTATGGTCGACCGCGATGTTGCCGTACCCGAGGCCAGTATCAGCAGGGCAGCACCCACAGACATCAGACCGGCGGGGAGGGCAATGGCCAGACTTCTCAGGGTGGCATCAAGCAACGCAGGGTTCACCGAGAAACTGCCCTGGGGGAAGAAAGCCGATCCCATGCCCGGAAGCCCTCTGAGTAAAATGGCCGCCAGAGGCATGACCAGAAACAGCGCAAATACGCCGAGAGCCAGACCATCGGTTAGCCGCGACCAGAACGAACGCCCGGCCCGACTGCTGTGGGACGCAACCCGTCTGTCCGGGAGCAGTGACGCAGTGAGTCCGTAACGGGCGGCCAGCCACCAGAGAAAACCACAGATCAACAGCTGCACCACGGCAAGAAGTGCCGCCTGACTGCCATCAAACTCAAAACGCAGGGCCTGGTAAATGGCAACCTCAATGGTTGTGGCTGACGGGCCGCCGCCGAGTGTCATCACAATCGCAAAGCTGGTAAAACACAGGGTGAATACCAAAGCCGCAAGGCCGGGTAACACTGGCCGGACGGCCGGCCATTCCACGGCGCGCCAATACCACCAGCGACCAAGGCCAAGCTGAGCTGCCGCCCGCCGCTGTGAAGCAGGGGCGCTTTCAATGGCCTGCAACAGGATGCGTGCGGCAAGTGGAGCGTTAAAAAATACATGGGCCAGAACAATGCCGTTAATGCCGTAAATGTTCCAGGAAACATTCAGCCAGTCGCTGGCAATACCGGTAAACCAGCCCTGGCGTCCGTATACACTGACCAGGCCGGAAACGGCGACAATCGAAGGCAGCACCAGGCTCAGCTCCATCAGTCGCAGCAGCCCGCCGCGACCCGGAAACGCAGGTTGCCTGGCAAGCATCCGCGCAACCGGAACAGCCACTAACAGGCTAAGCAGAACCGAGAGAAATGCCTGCCACACTGTAAATGTAATCACGGTGCGCAAATAGCGGCTGCCCCAGAGCTGGCTGACATCCGGTAACGATGCTTCCCAGAGCAGGGCGCCAAGGCCCGCGGTTGCCAGTAATAACAGCGCACTGGCAATGCCCAGACCTGGCAGCAGCCGCCAGGCCGGGTGACTGAAAGGTGCCGTAGGCCGAAGCTTCATGAAACTGCCCATGCCTGTTTAGCGGGTCATGGCATCCAGCCACTCATTCAGCCACTGGCGCCGGTTGTCGGTCACCGTTTTCGGGTCAAAGTAACGGGCTTCTGAAGGCTGAATCAGGTGGCTGAATACTTCCGGAAGTTCGTCACCCAGGTCGGTGGCAGGGTACATCACATTCTTTAAAGGGATGTGGCGCTGAAAATCCGGGGTTAACATAAATTCCAGGAAGTCCCGGGCCAGTTCCTTATGATCAGACGACTGCACCAGCGCCGCAACCTCAACCTGCAGGTAATGACCTTCCTCAAAGGCAACGGCCTGGTAACGGTCGGTATTGTCCACCGCCATATGGTAAGCAGGTGACGTACTGTAGGAGAGAATCAGTGGCGCTTCGCCACTCATGAATAGCGAATAATAGCCGTCGCTCCAGCTTTTGGTGGTCGTAAGTATCTTGTCTTTAAGCTGCTGCCACATGGCTGAAGCCTGATCACCGTAGACATGGCGCATCCAGAGCAGCAAACCCAGGCCCGGCGTGCTGGTTCTGGGGTCCTGAATAATGATCTTCAGGTCATCCGGTGCGGCAATCAGGGCGTCGAGGCTTTCGGGCGGGTTGGGTAACTGTTCCGTATCGTACACAAAGGCAAAGTAGCCCCAGTCGTAAGGCACAAATACCGGGTCCTGCCAGTTTATGGGCAAATCGAGCGCCGACAGATCAGTCTCGTGGTGGCCGAGTAAACCCGTTTGCCGGGAGTTTTCCATGGTGCCTGTATCCAGGCCAAGCACCAGATCTGCCTGCGTGCTTTTGCCTTCAAGGCGTAAGCGCTGGAGAATATCGCCGCCGCTGCTCAGAACCACGTACCTTACCTGGCAATCACAGGTTTTCTCAAAAGCGTCTTTAACCGCCGGGCCCGGGCCCCAATCAGCGGCAAATGAGGGGTGAGTATAAATGGTGAGCGTGGGTGTGCTTTGCGCAAACGCAGGCACAGCGATCAGGGTAAGGAAGAGCAGTGTGAATGCCCGAGTGAGCATGATGTTGTAACCTCCGCAACGGATCAGGGACGTCAGTCAGGGCTGCCAGGTCGCGGGGCGCACCAGTGTGTGCTGGTGAGTGCTCAATCCCTTCGCCGGTATAATCCGGATCAGGTTCCGCGGGTATGGTCTCAGCCCGGCATTTGCCTGGCACCCCGTTGAGTTGAATAAAGTGTACCATGCCCACGGATAGTCAGGGTAAGTGAAGCAAGGAGAACGCAGGTGCCGAGATTTTTACACACAGCAGACTGGCAGATGGGCCGCACATACAGCCGATTTGAGACAGAAGACAGCGCGGCATTGTCTGAAGCCCGTTACCAGGCCATAGAGCGGCTGGCGGCACTGGCGACCGAACACCAGTGTGACGCGGTGCTGGTCGCCGGTGATGTGTTCGATGCACAAACCGTGTCTGATCGCACCATCCGGCGCGTTTTCAATGCAACACAAGGTTTTTCCGGCCCCTGGGTAATGCTGCCCGGCAACCACGATGCAGCTCTGGCAGAAAGCGTATGGACCCGGGCAAAGCGACTGGATGCTGTGCCAGAGAATGTGCACCTCGCTCTGAAGTCCGGCACGACCCCGCTGCCGGAACAGGGCCTTGCCGTGCTGGCGGCGCCTTTGACCCAGCGCCATACTTACGGTGACCTCACACAACCTTTCGAGCAGATGACAACCCCGCCGGGACTGCTACGCATAGGCTTGGCCCACGGCAGTGTGCAGGGCGTATTGCCGGATGACATAGACTCCACCAACCCGATCGCCCCCGACCGGACAGAAACCGCAAACCTGGATTACCTGGCCCTGGGTGACTGGCATGGCCTCAAGGAAATCAACGAACGAACCTGGTACAGCGGCACCCCCGAACCGGAACGTTTTCGAAATAACGAGGCCGGTTACGTATTAGTTGTTGATATTGAAGAGCCGGGTGCAGCACCTCGAGTGACTCCCCACGAGACCGCGCGCTATCGCTGGCATCAGTGGCGGGAGACTCTGTCTGTAGCTTCAGATCTGGATGAGCTGATACAGCGCATAAACCAGCTGCCTGAAGCATCGGTTCTGGACCTGAAACTCAATGGCACCCTGACACTTGCGGGCGAGCAGAAGCTGACTGAAGCACTATCCATTGCGGAAGCCCGCTTTCGCAGTGTGACCTGCGACCGCAGCGGGCTGCAGCTGGAACCAACAGACGATGACATAGCCGCGCTGCAGGCCGACGGCTATCTGGGGGAAGTGGTCCAGGAATTGCGCCAGAGCCAGCAGGAAACAGACAATAGTGAGGGCGCAGAGATCGCCCGGGACGCACTCGCTATTCTTGCGGGTCTGCTCACATCCAAAGACCCGGAGGCCGCCCGATGAAACTTCAACGGTTACGAGTCGAGCAGTTTCGCCAGTTCAGGCAGGGTCTGGAACTGGATAGTCTGCAGCCGGGCATTAATCTTATTCACGGCCCCAACGAATCCGGTAAAAGTACTCTGGTACGCGCTATTCGGGCCGCATTTTTTGAGCGCTACCGGTCGAAATCCGCTGAGGATCTGGCACCTTGGGGTGATTCCTCCGCTGCGCCTACGGTTGAACTGGTGTTTGTGCATAACCAGCAGCACTGGCAACTGGACAAGCGTTTCCTGAAACGTCACCGCTGTGATTTACAGGTGGGCGACACCACGTTCAGTGGTGAAGAAGCCGAAGAAAAGCTGGCAGAACTGTTGGGTTACCAGTTCCCTAAAAAGGGCGCCAGTAAAGAAGAACACTGGGGAATACCCGGCCTGCTGTGGGTTGAGCAAGGCTCCGGACAGGACATCGAAAAAGCGGTCCAGCACGCAGGCGGTCACTTGAAATCCGCTTTGAACAACCTGGTGGGTGAGGTTGCCAGCAGTGGAGGTGACGAAGTTATCCAGGCGGTGGAGCAGCAACGCAAGGAATTGCTGACCGCCACCGGCAGGCCCAGAGGTGATTACCAGACCCTTGCCAATACACGGGAGGAGCTTCAGCAACAAGTAGCCGACCTGCAAACCCGCATTGAGCAATACAGGGCTCAGGTTGATCGCCTGGGTAGCCTGACCACGGAACACGAACAGGCAGAGCTGGACCGCCCCTGGGAAGAGGCCAGACGCGGCATGCAGCGCGCTGAAGAAAAATACCGGGAGGTCGAGGCCCTGCAGGAGCAGCAGTCCCGGGGCCGGAGTTCTTTGGAACAGTTACAGCAAAACCTGGCTCTGCTGCAGCAAAGCCAGGCTCACTGGCACAGCCAGAACGAACAGCTGGATGTGCGTCATCGAAACTACCAGCAAGCCAGAAGTGAACTGGAACACAAAGAGCGCACAAGCCCTGAACGTCTGAAAGCCGTAGAGACTGCACGTCATCAATACGAAAGTGCCAGCAAGGCCGTGCAAACGGCGCATCTGAGGGAAAAGCGCGAGCGTTTACAGAAAGAACACGCCCGCCTGGAAACTGAGCTTGCGACACTCACGCAAAACCAGAAAAAGGCCGTAGAGACCCAGACCCATCTGGAGAGTGCCCGCAAGGTTAAAAGCAATAACCTGATTGACATCAACGCATTAAGACAACTTCGTCAAAATCAGCGTGAACTTGATGATGCACGCATTCGTCTTCAGACCGTTGCAACCCGGGTGAGCTGGAGTCTTGAGTCCGGAAAAAGCCTGTCTCTGGACGGAGACCGCATTGAGGGGCAGGGCGAAAAGCTGCTTCTGGAGTCCGGCACACTCACGGTTCCCGGTTTAGGGAGCATTGGTATACAGCCTGGCGGCGATGACCTCGCCAGTCTTCGCCGTACGCTTGAGCGGCTGGAGCAGTCTGTTGCCCAGCAGCTGACAGACCTGGCGGTTGAATCTGTTGAGGCCGGGGAACAGAAATTAGCCCGCCTGCAGAATGCCGAGGCACAAATACAGCGCTTTGATGAATTGCTGAAGTCTCTGGCTCCCAATGGAGTCGGGCAGTTGGAGTCTCTGAAAACTGAAGCAGAATCCGAACTGCTGGCCCGTAATAGCGAACTGGAAGCCCTCCCCGCGATGGATTCGGACACAGAGATACCATCTCTCAGCCTTGCAGAAGCCGCACTGAAACAGGCTGAAGCCAGGCTGGCCGAGGCCGAGTCCCGACAGCATCAACAGGAAACGGAATTGCTACAGGCCAGGCACGCCTGTAATACCGCCCACAGCGAATGGCAGCGAATGCAGGATGAGCTGAAGAACCCCGAACGCCAGCAGCAAATGGAAGAACTGGCCCGGGAAATTGCCAGCGTAAGCAAACAGCAGGCTGAGCTGGAAACGAATCTTAAAGAGCGTGAAGCCAGGATCAGCCAGGCACGCCCGGAACTGTTGAAGCAGGATATAGAGCGTTACCGGGCCACCGCAGAGCACCAGGAAAATGCTCGCCAGAAGCGGGCTTTGGAACTGAGTGAAATCCGCGCCAGGCTGCAAGCCTGGGGGGCGGAAGGTCTGGAAGAGCAGTACAACGAAAAGTCTACAGAACTGGAGCACGCGAATCGTCGCTACCTGGAGCTCGACCGGCGCGCAAAAGCGCTGGACCTGCTGCTGAATCTGTTGAAAGAAAAACGCCAGGCGCTGACGCGCCGATTGCAGGCACCACTGCAGAAACACCTGGACCATTACCTTACCGTACTGTTCCCGGACGCCAGCCTTGAGGTGGATGAAAACCTGATACCCGGCAAGTTCTCCCGGGGAACTGAGCTGGGCCAGATGGCAGAGCTGAGCTTCGGGGCCAGGGAGCAAATGGGGCTCATCAGCCGCCTGGCCTATGCCGACCTGTTACAGGAAGCCGGGCGCCCGACGTTGATCATTCTCGACGATACCCTGGTGCACAGTGACGCCGACCGTCTGGATGGTATGAAGCGTATCCTGTTTGATGCGGCAAAACGCCACCAGATCCTGTTGTTTACCTGCCACCCGGAAAAATGGCGCGATCTGGGCGTAGAGCCCCGGGATCTGGAAGCACTAAAGCTGGAAAGTCATACTGCTTAAAAAATGCTCAGAAATGCCACAAAAAACAAAAACTTAAAAAAAGTGTTGACGAAACTCCCGGAATCCGTAGAATACGCATCCGTTGTCGAGGCAATGCTTCGAAAACAAAGAGCGGGAATAGCTCAGTTGGTAGAGCACAACCTTGCCAAGGTTGGGGTCGCGAGTTCGAATCTCGTTTCCCGCTCCAATTACTTCAAGTCTCTCAATCCACCTGAGAGCAAAAAGGTCCGATTCCTTCGGTCTTTAAAGGCGCGGTGGCAGAGTGGTCATGCAGCGGACTGCAACTCCGCGTACGCCGGTTCGATTCCGACCCGCGCCTCCATTATTTCCCTTTTCAGCTTTAAGTCAGTTGCTTGCGAATGGCCTTGGCCAACTGGAATGCACTGGTAAAGGCTGCCTCTACACGCCCGCCCACGCACCAATCGCCACAGGCCGCAAGGCACTGTTGTTGATCCAATACGAATTCATTTTCTGGCTCAGTTACCTCAGCGCTTAAAGCGTATCGCCAGCGGTGCAGTTGGGACTTGGTGATGGACTGAGGTGTAACATCACTGAGTTCACAAAACGCTGTCATGAGCTGCTGCTTTACTTCTTCCTGATCACCTTCCAGATGAGCTGTTGCCCATTCGGGTGTGCTATGCACGACAACCGCTCCTGCTTGTGGATTGCGACCTGGTAATCGGTGGTTAAGAGAAATCCAGCGAATAGGAGTTCCGTTCACTTTAGCTGCATCCCAGTCAGGTAAAACGGCATCATCAACAGCAAGTAAAAGCGCGTAGCAGGGCAACATGCGATAGTGAGAAAACTGTTCGTCGGGTAATTCTGCCGATAGTAGAGCCCGGGTTTGCGGTAAAGGTGCTGAGCTTACGACCCAGTCATACTCGCCCAGTAACTCCGCGTGTTCGTTCAGTAATTGCCATTTATCTCGTCGTCGCTGCACTTCCACAACGCGGGTATTGAGCTGTATGTTCAGGTCTGTCGCCATAGCCTTGAGTAATTGGTTCATTCCGGGCACGGCAACGTAATGCGCTTCAAACCACGGACGTTTGACTGGCATTTCTCCTGTCTCCAAGCTGATAATCGTTGGCCACCATTCTGCAACAATCCCGCTGCTAATAAGTGGCGCCAGTAACCTCTGAAACGGTTTGGTTCGCGCCGTAAAAAACTGGGCGCCATGGTCCCACTGATGGGGTTCATTGCGCCGGGTAGAGATTCGTCCCCCAATGCCGCGCGCTTTTTCAAATACAGTAATGTCGGCGTGAAGGTTCAGCTCACGGGCTAAGGTCAAGCCGGCTAAGCCGGCACCAATGATGGCAATGCTGGGTTTCATATCAACTGTTGCCCGTAATCACACTTGCGGTTCATTGGAGACACCCGGCTTACTCAAAGCAAACTATCGCTGTCGAGTTTATTTGTAGGCGCGGTTGAGTTTTTTCATGCCGCCGATCCAGCGGTCATAGTTCTCTGCCTTGTTGCGGAAGTAATTCAGCACCTGTGAGTGGGGCAGTACGAGGAAGGTTTCTTCCTCAATAGCTTTGAGACAGGCGTCGGCAACTGGTTCCGGCTCCAGCATGCCATCAAGACTGGCAACGCCGTCCTCGTGTCCTTTGGTCATGGCAGAACGCACTGCCTGGGGACAGAGTACCGATACCTTGATGCCGTCGTCGCCGTAGGTGAACGCCAGCCACTCAGCCAATGCTACAGCTGCATGCTTGGTCACCGCATAGGGCGCGGACCCTACTTGAGAGAGTAGGCCGGCAGCAGAGGCAGTATTCAGAAAGTAACCGAAGCCGCGACTTTTCATTCGTGGTGCCAGGTGGCGAGCGGCAAAGACGTGGGACATAACGTTCACATCCCATATCTTCTGCCAGTCATCGTTGGAGGCTTCCGGGCCACCCGGTACCATAATGCCGGCGTTGGAGCAGAACAGGTCAATAGGGCCGTACTCCCCTTCGACCTCATCGATCAGGATCTTGATCTGTTCTTCTGAGGCCACATCGACCTTGCGGGCTACGCCTTTAATCTCTGCTGCTGTGGCTTCTGCACCTTCCTGATTCCGGTCGGCACAGATTACGGTTTTGGCTCCAGCCTTCGCGAAACGAAGGGCGAGGGCCTTGCCAATGCCGCCGGCCGCGCCAGTGACGACAACGATGCGATTCTGAATATTCATACTGCTTTCCTTTTTTTTATGAGTGTTCTTCGGGGTTCTGAAAAGCGCGCCTTTGATAGACTGTGGTTTATGTTAGCACCAGGCTGCGGCATCGTCCTGCTTGCTGTCAGTTAAATGGGTGAAAATAATTGGCCTCTTTGGTCAATCATATTAAGAAAGTCTCTGTGATAATCGGTTATGTCTGTAGGTCACTAACAACAAAAGGACGTCCACATGGCCATCAAACACTACGACATCATTATTATTGGTGCCGGGCTTTCCGGCATTGGCACTGCATGCCATATTGCCCGGGAATACCCCGGAAAGTCCCTGGCGATACTGGAGCGTCGTGAGAATGTGGGTGGCACCTGGGACCTTTTCCGTTATCCCGGCATACGTTCCGATTCGGACATGGCGAGTTTCGGGTTTAATTTTAAACCCTGGCTCTCGGACAAAGTCTTAGCCCAGGGTGGTGCTATCCGTAACTATGTGCGCGAAACCGCAGAAGAGTTCGGGCTATATGAGAAAATCAGGTTTGGCCTGAAACTTACCAACTCTGACTGGTCAAGCAAGGACCAAAAGTGGACCGTCTCTTGTATGCAGGAAGCATCCGGCGAAACCCAATTGTTTAACTGCAATTTTCTGATCAACTGTGCGGGGTACTACAACTTTGATCAGGGTTACCGCCCAGCCTTCCCTGAGGAAGAAGTGTTTACCGGAGATATCCTGCACCCGCAGAAACTGCCGGAAGATTTCGACTACGGCGGCAAAAAAGTGGTGGTTATCGGCAGTGGTGCAACAGCAATAACCCTGGTGCCGGCGATGGTGGATAAAGCTGAAAAGGTCACGATGCTACAGCGCTCACCCAGCTACGTTATGTCCCTGCCCGATACCGACAAAGCATCAAAGGTGCTGAGTAAAATATTGCCCGAATCCTGGGTGTTTCAAATGGCACGCCGGCGCAATATTCTCATCCAGCGCGCGCTTTACCTGGCGTGCCAGCGCTGGCCCAAGGTGATGCGAAAGTTGCTTTTGTCCCATATGTACAAGAATGCCCCAACCGTCGATAAACGCCACTTTACACCTAAGTACATGCCCTGGGATCAGCGTCTGTGCGCTGCACCGGATGGAGACTTTTTTGAGAGCTTGCGCTCGGGCAAAGCGGAAATTGTAACTGACCACATCGAACGCTTTGATGAAACGGGTATTGTGTTGAAGTCCGGTCAGCATCTCGAAGCCGATACTGTTATTGCAGCAACAGGGCTGGAGATTCAGTTGATGGGCGGGTCGTCGCTCAGTATCGACAATGAAGAAGTGAACCTGCCCAGGAAAATGGCGTACAAAGGTATTCTTATTCAGGACGTGCCCAATTACGCATGGATTTTCGGGTATACCAACGCGCCATGGACTCTCAAGTGCGATATTGGCGGGCGTTATTTGTGCCGCTTGTTTGCCCATATGGAGAATACCGGCGTTTCGGTCGCAACGCCCGTCGATACAAAAAACAGCGCGACGGATGCCAGCATACTTGATGGATTTACACCGGGTTACATCGCACGGGCAATCGATAAAATGCCCCGTCAGGGTAAGGCTGATCCCTGGAGGATAACCATGCACTATGGCAAGGATAAGAAAATGCTGGTTAAAGACCCGGTAGATGATGGGATTTTGCAGTTTGAAGCTGCAGCGCCTGATTCATCCCAACAATCGGATCTTCTTCAGCAAGCCACGCTGATTACTTAATCAGTGACAAAGCGCTCTCCTTGTGCGCCGCAATATGGTCCGTTTTGTCGCTCTTGATTTCATATTGCGGCTCATCCGATGACGCACGCCGTGTATGGCCTTTGTAATCGAAATCCTGAGTATGAACTTTCGTGATTTTGCCGCTGACACGGCCTGCTTCTGAATTCCAGCTGACGTGATCGCCAACTTTGAATTTTTGGCTCATAGGGCTCTCCCGTGTAGCGTCGTTGGTTGGTTATCGCTGTTTATGGCTTGGGCACTGTGTCATCGTCGTTCAGTAACGCATCGCTACCAAAATAGCCAACAAAAACAGGAACTGCAATGTACGACTACATCATCATCGGGGCCGGCTCTGCCGGCTGTGTTTTAGCCAACCGGCTGTCTGCCGACCCGGCTAACCGGGTCTGCCTGTTGGAGGCTGGGCCCAGCGATCGCACCCGCTGGATACGCAATTGCAATCCCCTCAACATGTTGATGTTGATGAACAGCCGCAGATATAACTGGCGTTATCACACTGAGCCGGAAGCACTTGTGCGATGGGGCAGGGCACCATGGCAGTGGTGGATGCACAGCTACGGGTACATGGTGTACAGCAGTTGCGGGTTATCGATTCGTCTGTGATGCCCACCATCACTGGCAGCAACATTCATGCACCAATGGTGATGATTGCCGAAAAGGGAGCGCACAGCATTCTCGCCCCTTCTTAAGTCTGTTAAACCTATTGGCCTGGCTCACTAAGTCCTGAAAAAGCATGGGCATCCGGGAGGTGCATTAATTGAAGGTCATTTGGACAGCACCATATCCTTTGCTAAGTTTAAAGTGCGACGTAGTTTGTGCCGGATCATCAGGTCCGGGCATTGATCGTGTTTACCCACAAGAGCGCCCAGTTGCATTTTTACTTTGGGCGGTCGCAAAAAGTAACGATCTACAGGAGTACGACAATGCGTAACCTTATTACTCGCACAATGGGGGCCTCATTGCTGGCAGGCGGAATGGCAATGAGCCTTTCAGCATTTGCGGCAGAAGGGCTGTATTCCCTGGACGATCTGGCGGATGCGAATGTTTTCGATAGTAATGGTGAAGAGGTCGGTGAAGTTGAAGACATTCTGATGAGCAACGATATGTCGGTGCATTCGCTGGTTATCGAGACCGGGGAGGTGCTTGGTCTGGGAGGCAGTGAAGTTGTTGCGGAGCGCGGCACTTTTACCGTTAAGACAGCGTCTGATAACTCCCGCTTCGACAATGTTGAGTACGAAGTGCACATGGAAATGACTCAGGATGAATTGAAGGCATTACCCGAGTACAGCGAGGATTGGTGGAATAAAACAAGCAAAAGCTTGCAACAGGCTTGGGAAAACACCAAGGACATCAGTGAGAGTGCCTGGGAGAACACAAAAGAAGCCACTTCTTCAGCTTGGTATAACGTCAAGCAGGGTGCGGAAAAAATGGGCGACAAAGCCAAGGAGGCGACTAAGTAACTCACGCCCGCCAGGAAGTGCCCTCTCGCAGGGCGCTTCCTTCGTTCACCGCCAGAGGCATTTCATTTCAGAGAGCGGGCGCTGGGGTAGATCAGCGCACCATCTTCACGAGTGGCGGCTCCGTCAGTCATCTTCGCAGGTACGACTTGGTCTTTATTCATTAGGTGACAGACTGTGTGGCCATGGTGAAGTAAATGGTCGGCGATTATTCGTCGATGACAACGCCACCATACTGCCTCTGCACACATAATGGCGCAGGTATGCTGGTGGCTGAGCTGAACGAGCGAATTGAGCCCATCCTGAAATGGAGTCGACAATGCATAATCCGCATAGTTGTGAAAACTTCGGTTTCTCCAGTTCCCGTTCACTTCATCACCTACATCTTTAGACCGCTTACGCAGTCCGGCGAGCGCTGCGCAGTGGGTGTAGCCGACACCAACCGCTTCCAGCTTTCCGGGTAGCGTATCGTAATTGAATTGCGGATTACTGCGCGAGCGCGGCATAGCCCGAACATCAACAATGTGATCGATATTCCCGGCCTGTAAGAGCGTGAAGAACTCATCGAGTGTGCGCGTCGAGTGTCCTACGGTATAGAACGTGTGCGTCATGTTTGAAACCCTTTTTAGTTGGGGGCTCATATTAAAAAGCAGTCATTTTCGTTGTGGCCTTCTTTGAACTACTTTAAGGGAACATACTGAAGCTCTCAGGAGACCCATCGCCACGCCATGGAGTTACAACAGCTCACAGTATTGGCGCTCATCGCTCTTATTACTGCCGGATTTGGAGTGTGGTTTCAATACATTCCGGGGCGGCCGAACAAAATCATTCCCTGGCCTCAACGAGCCCCTTTTCTTGGTGGCGGCCAGCCAGAAGCCCATGCCTGGTCGCGGTTCCACGTTCGTTACTACCCTATGACGCTACTGCTCATCGCCTTTGAGATGGAGATGATGTTCATGTACCCGTGGGCGGTGGTCTATGTTTCTGAAGGCATCATCGCACTGGCTGAGATGGGCATGTTTCTGGGCATTCTTTCGATTGGCATTCTTTATGGCTGGCGTGAAGGGGCGTTCAAGTGGCAGTAACCTGGTTTCGCAAGCTCGGGAATCAGGCCCCCGTTCCGGTTTTTCCGTTGGTAGGCAAAAACGGTGAAGCCGCGCTTGAGGCTTTGCACTTGTCGCCAGCAGTAACGATCGTGCAATCACCTAAGCAGGCGCGCGCTCTGGCTGTGTTAGGTTGTATCGACCACCAAGATCAGCCGGCGTTCCGTCGCGTCCACGACCAGGTACCTGCCCCGAGGGTCACCGGCTGGTGCAGTACGATGGCCCTGCCGAAGGAATTATCAGATACCGCGGTTGTAGTGGCGTCTGCCGATCAGTTAGGGACACAAGTTCAGCAAGCCGTTCACGCACTGGATGCTGGCCAACGGCGTTCTGATCCGAACCTGTGTCCCGATGAGCCGCCAGCGCCGTGGAAAGGCGTAGGCGACGGCCATGGCGGCGAGGGCATGATGGGCGGTAAACCTTATGGCCGGCCCATGGCCATGCCAGAAGATGACCTTCGCGATGGCCTGCAACTTGATCCGCTGGCGTTCTCATTCGGGCCATTTTCGTCACTGTTACCCCCGGGCATGGTGGCTAAGGTTAGGCTGCATGGGGATGTTATCGCAGGCTGGGAGATAGCCTCACAGCCCTACGAACTGACACTGCCGTCTGTATTTTTTCAAGCCCTTGAGCAACCGGTCGCCATTGAAGAACTGGAACTTGCCCGGGCGGCTTTTCATTTGCGCCGATTGGCTGGTGCTCTCCAGGTAAATGGCTTGGGCGCCCATGCCCGGCGCCTTCGGCACAAGGTGGCTGGACTGACGTGCGGTCAGACCCTTACTGAGGTAGCTAACGCCCATATTCTGGAGTCATTACGTTGGGTGGCGGGGGCCGACAAAGGTGTAGTTCACCATGAAAGCCAGGTCCGTTTGCGTGGGCCGGCCGCGCGTGCCACCGGAGACCCTCGGGATGCACGGCTGAATGATCCCGCGTATGCAGCACTTGGTTTTGAGCCAGTGGTTCAGCAACAGGGCAACTGTGCAGCGCGCTGGAAACAGTGGCGGGACGAAGCCGGCCAGGCGTTGGCATTAGCTGCAGCGGCGGCTGAAACTCAAGCCATGAGCTCGCCCTATGGAGCAGTGGAGTCGCCGGTGGGAGAGCTGACAACATCTACACCACCGGCGGATATCAGCGACCTTCTGCCTTCGATGCTGATCGGTCTGGAGTGGAGTGAGGCCATGTCTGTACTTGCCAGCCTTGATGTCCCGGCTGTGCGTTATGCGGATGTCATGCAAGTACAAGGAGGCGGCGCTCTATGACGATAACGCTGTTACTGGCTTCTGTCGGAACCGTTTTGCTGGCGCTGCTGGTCGGTGTCTACTGTGTGACAGCGGTTGATCGTGCGGTAGCTGCGCGCATTACGGGTGAGCCACGCAGCCCCTTGTTGCTGGCTCCCTTGCACACCGCTGCGCGCCTGTGGCACGCCCCCCATAATGAAACTGAAACCCCGGACCGGTCCGCCTGGCGACTGGCGCCGGTACTGTATCTGGTGCTGGCGGCCATGGGCCTGGCGCTGGTGCCCTGGAGCCGTGACTTTGTGCCGGTCGACCTGACCACCGGCATTGTGTTCTGGGGTGCCATAGAACCTTTGGCAACGGTGCTGATTTTTCTCAAAGGATGGGCGTCCAACGCTCATTTCCCTCTGCTGGGCGGCTACCGCTATGTGTCTCTGGGTTTATCATACATTCTGGTCAGCATGTTCGTGCTGATTGGTGTTGCGCTGCCTGCCGAATCGTTGCAGGTGAGTGCCGTTGTTGAAGCGCAATCGGAACTGTGGAATGTGGTTCGCCAGCCGCTGGGCCTGCCGCTGTTTTTAATTGTGGGACTGGGCGTGAGTTTCTGGGGCCCGCTGAATTTTGTTGACGCCGAGGACCTGCACGGCGGTGCAGCCTCGGAAGAGGCGGGGCGGGTTCAGCTGTTATGGGGCCTGGGCCGCGCGGCGATGTTATTCGCGTTCTCGGCCATCGCCGCGTCGGCTTTTCTGGGTGGCTGGCACGGCCCCTGGCTGCCCGGCCCGGTGTGGCTGATGGTTAAAACCCTGGCGGTGGTGTGGATGCTGGTTGCTTTGGGGCATTACGTTCCTCGGGTATCGCCGGAACGGTTCCTGACCATCGCCTGGGTGATTTTGCTGCCGCTGGCGTTTCTGGATCTTGCCTGGGCGGGTGTGGAGGCCTTGTTATGAGCGCTGTTGATATTACCTTTTTCATTAATGCCGCGGTTGCCATCTTTGCGGGTTGGCGCGTGTTCGTCACCGATTCCATGGTGCGGGCCTCGTTTTTTCTGCTTATTTCCTTTCTGGCGGTGGGCGTGATCATGCTGCTTTTGGCCGCGGTGTATCTGGGGGTGGCACTGTTTTTCATGATGGCGGTTGAGATGATGGTGATGGCGCTGTTTATGGTGATGTTCATGATGAACCCCGCAGGGCTGAACCCGATGAAAATGGTGCACCAGGAGAAGGTAGCCATTGGCGTGGGCGTGGTGGTGTTTGCAGCGCTGAGTGCCGTGGCGGTTTTCGGGGAGTTTCCCTCACGACCGGTACCGGAAGGGTTACAACCAGTGGTCTCTCTTGGCCATGAGTTATTGGGGAAGTCCATGCTGGTGTTCGAGTCCGCCGGCGTTACCCTGCTGGCGACGATGATTGCTGTGGTTATGCTGACCAGTCATCGCGGTCGCTATGGCGACGCCAATCATGGCTCGCAGCCACCGGGTCTGGAGCCGGGGGGTGACCCTGCAGATAAACCGGAAGAAACAGAAGAGGGTGGGCATCACCACCATCATCACCACCACCATTAAATGAGTGTGAATGGTTCTGTCATAAGGAGAGACGTATGACGCTGACAACACTTCTGATTGTGGCGGCCGCTCTGATCGGCATTGGTATTTACGGCACACTGTCACAGCAGTCGTTCGTAATGTTGATGATGGGCCTGGAGTTAATAGTGAATGGTGCCATGCTCGCGGCGGTCAGTTTCTGGGCTCTGAGCGCTGCCGGTGCCCCTGAAGGCCAGCTGCTGACGATTGTTGCGATGGCAGTGATGGCCATCGAGATGGCCATGGGCTTTGCGCTGGTGGTGGCCGTGTTCCGCGCCAAACAGGCAGATACCACGGAAGCGCTGGACGGGCTGAAACACTGATGCTTTGGCTGGCCCCGCTTTTTCCCATTATCGCCGCGCTGTTGCTGTACCGTTTCTGGGCAACAAGCCCATCCCGGTTAGCCATTGCCTGGTCCGCTGCGGCCGTGGTGTTTTTAGAGCTGGCAATTGTGTGGTTTGCAGAAGCTTCGGGCTGGAGCGGCGTGCTCAACTGGAATCGCCATCTGCAACTTGGCATAGGTTTTACGCCGCTGACGTTTTTAGCCGCCTTGGTGGTACCTGTGGTGGCTGCGCCTATTGTGTTCTTCGCCGCTGCCCATGAAGAGCCTGAGAGGCTGGGACGTTTAATCGCCTTGCTGGTGGGTTTTGTCGGCGTAATGCAGCTGATTATTCTCGCGCGGGATTTGCTCAGCCTGCTGATTGCCTGGGAAATTGCCGGTGCTTTCTCATGGTTATTAATTGGCCACCGGTTTCAGGATCCGGAGCGCGGCCGCAACGCGTCCCAGGCGTTTCTGGTGACCCGTGCAGGGGATCTTGGTTTATACCTGGCTGCCTTTGTAGCCTTTCAACAAGCCGGAAACCTGGCCTATGCCGGCCTTGATCAGATGAGCCCTGTGGCGGCCAGTCTGTTCGCCGCAGGCGTTACGGTCGCCGCATTCAGCAAGTCGGCTCAACTGCCGTTTTCGCCCTGGCTGTTCGCTGCCATGTCTGGCCCCGCTTCGGTATCGGCGCTGCTGCACGCCGCAACCATGGTCGCCGCGGGTGTGGTGCTGCTGATGCAGTTGCAGCCAATGCTGGCGGATGTCAGCTGGTTCGGGCCTGTGCTGATGACCGTCGGGCTGGCTACGGCGTTGGCCGGGGGGCTGGTGGCGGCGGCATCACCCCACGCAAAACGCCTGTTGGCGGGCTCTACTTCAGCCCATTATGGTTTGATGTTTGTGGCTATAGGTGCAGGTTATCCCGTGGTTGCGTTGCTGCATTTTGCCTTGCACGCACTCATGAAAGCGCCGCTGTTCATGGTGGCGGGCATTGCGGGTCATCAGGCCGGTAGTTATAACCTTGCGAATATCGCCCGTGTTCGTTTGCCTGACAGCCTGATATACACCAGCGCTATCGCGGCCCTGGCGCTGGCCGGTTTGTTTCCACTGGGTGCTGCCTGGACAAAAGAGGGCGTGGTGTCTGCCGCAGGAGTCGTAGCGCCATGGCTGGCAATCGTGGTGATGCTCGCGGGCGGGCTGAGTGCAGTTTATGCAGCGCGTTTTCAGTGGAGTCTGTTCCTCCGCCATAAAGAAAAGCAACCGGGTAACTCATCTACATCCGGTCCTGCTTGGCAACAGCACGGGCCGCTATATGTGCTCGCCGTCCTGGTGTTATCAGGCAGTGTTCTATGGTTGCCGACGGTCAATCGCGAGCTGGGTGCCTGGCTGGCATCTTCGTTTCCGGGGATCAGGCTGTGGGAGTTTGTCGTCTCAATGGTTTTGGTATTGCTAGGCCTGTTCGCAGGTTATCGCATGGTGACGACTGAGCTGGGGCAGGGCGGGCGCAGGCTCAGCGCCGGGCGCGACTTTTTGGCTCGCTGGCTGTTTCTGCCGCAACTTGCTCAGCGTTTTGTTGTTATGCCGGTGGACGCGTTATCACGGCGTTTGGCGACCCTTGATGATAAAGCCGTGGATGCCGTTGTTCGCGCTGGCGCCCGTTTTGCTCTTTGGCTGGCCAGTGTTGGTGTGCGCTCAGGGGAGTCACTGTCTGATCTGTTGCCCAGGGGAGGTGCCAGGTTTGGCCTGGCCCTCGCCGCGACCAGCAGCCGCTGTCTGGAATGGTTATCTGACCAACTGCCCGAAGCGCCATCCCGTTTGTCCGGCCTGGCCGGACACCAGATACGACGGCTGCAATCGGGCATGTTGCACCACTATTACAGTCTGATGGCCGCCGGCGTGGGCGTTTTTGTGCTCACACTGCTATTCGCTATTATTAAAGGAGGGTTATTGTGATACTCACTGCCGCACTGGCCATTCCCTTACTGGGCGCACTGGCGCTGGCACTCTGGACCGGCTGGTCGCAATCTGCAGCCCGGCGTTGGGCTGTTGCAGTCAGTATCATTCCATTGGCTCTGATGGCATTAGCCTGGTGGCGCTTTGATAATAACGGCGCCATGTTCCAGCTTGTGGAGGAGGTGGAGTGGGTGCCCACCCTGGGTATGGGCTTTCGCCTCGGGGTGGACGGTATTGCCTTGGCTGTCGCCGCCATGTCGGCGTTGCTGTTCACGGCAGCTATAGCTTATCCGGTGGATACCCGTGGTTCCGCACGCCAGTATTATGCCTGGCTGTTGTTTCTGGAGGCGGCCTCATTAGGGGTGTTTCTGACGCTGGATCTGTTGCTGTTCTACGTGTTTTTCGACCTTACCCTGGTGGGTATGTATTTCCTCATTGCCGGCTGGGGCCACGGGAAACCGGAAAGGGCTGCGCTCAAGTTCTTTATCTATACGCTGTTCGGGTCGCTCTTTTTGTTGCTGGCGATTTTAGGTCTGTACCTTGCAGCCGATCCGCTCACCTTCGATATGCGCGAACTGATTGCCCAACAGCCGCTGGCCGGTGCCGGCGTCATCGCCAGTGTGGTGATGGCGGCTTTCCTTCTGGGATTCTTGATAAAAACACCACTGGCGCGTTTTCATACCTGGCTGCCCGCTGCCCGCTGCCCACGTAGACGCGCCGGCGCCAGCTTCCGCCATTCTGGCCGGCGTGTTGTTGAAAATGGGGACCTATGGCCTGATCCGGATCCCGTACAGCATGATGGCCGACACCTTCACCCGGTGGGCCTTGCCTCTCGGTATTCTGGCGCTGATTTCCGTTATTTATGGCTCGCTGGCGTTGCCTTGTTGGGGCTTCTGATTTCCGCTGCATTGTTCTTACGCATATTGCAATCGTTGTTCTTCGGAGAACTCCCTGACCGCTGGAAGTCCATGCCGGACCTGAATGCCATAGAGGTTTCCGTACTGGGGGTTCTGTTGGGGCTGGTGGTGCTGATTGGCGTTTATCCTGCCGTTCTGATTGATCTGGTCGAAACCTCCATCGTCTGGCTGGTAGGAGGCCAGTAATGCCCGTTTCCGACCTGCTACCGGAGCTGATGGTATTGATAGGTGCGGCGGCCATTGTCGTCAGTGCGTCATTTTTACCGCACCGGCTGCACTGGCTGTGTGCTGTCGCAGCAATCGCAGTGTTACTCGCCAGCTCCGTCGTGGTTTGCCTGCGCTGGAATGACCCAGCTCAGCTGACATTTTCAGGCATCTGGGCGCTGGACGGCGGGGCCGGGTTTGCCAAACTGGTGATTTTTGGCAGTGCCATTGCCGCCTCAGCGCTTTCCCCGCAATGGATGGCCACCGATCGCCGCCACGGTGAGTATTATGGCCTTCTGCTATTCGTAGCTCTGGGCGCTGTGATGATGGCCGCTGCGGCCGACACCATGGAGCTGATTATCGGGGTCTTGCTGTCGTCGGTGACGAGTTATGCGCTGGTAGGCTATCACCGCCAATGGAGTCCGGCGCAGGAAGCGGCGATGAAATATTTCCTGATCGGCGCATTGGCCAATGCCTTATTGGTGGTCGGGGTCGTGCTGCTGTTCGGTCTGACCGGGGCCACAGGTTATCGCGAACTGAGTGCCGGGTTAGCGGCCAACCCTGACCCATGGGTAGTGACCGTTGCGTTTGTATTCATACTGGTTGGCCTGGCGTTCAAACTGGGGGCTACGCCCGTGCACATGTGGGTACCGGATGTGGCCCAGGCTGCCCCGGCCCCGGTCGCGGCTCTGGTTACCATCATTACCAAGGTTGGGGCCGCCGTTGCACTAGCGCGGTTTACTCTGTTATTGCCCGAAAACATAGCCTGGCCGTGGGCCATAGCCCTCATGGCTACAGTCACCATGATCTGGGGTAACCTGGCGGCGCTGTGGCAAACCAATCTGCGCCGGCTGTTGGGGTGGTCGGCTGTGTCCCAGTCGGGGTACGCGCTCATGGCCATTGTGGTTATCGGCGTGGTGGATCAGGCTCTGGCGGCGTTGCTGGTATTTCTCGCCAGCTACGCCGTGGCCAATCTGGCGGCATTTTCAGCGGTGGTGTATTTGCGAGGGCGCACCGACTTATCCGACTACCGCGGGCTGGCCCGTCAGCGCCCATGGACAGCGGCGGTGATCATACTGGTGTTGCTGTCCTTCCTGGGGCTGCCACCGCTGGTGGGCTTCTTTGGCAAGTTCCTGTTATTCAGCGTCGTGATTGAAGGCGGTTATGCCTGGCTTGCCGTTGTTGCGGTGATCAACACGGTGGTGTCACTATTTTACTATCTGCGGGTGATTGCCGTGCTGGTGCTGCCCCGCGAGCACCAGCACTCGGCAGATATGGGCTGGGCGGCTGGCACCACCATGATTGTCACCGGGCTGTTGGTTCTGGCTCTGGGGCTTGGGGCCAATGGGTTGATTGAGCTTGCCCGGGTGTTACTGGCTCCTTACCACCCAGTGCCTTAATCGAATTTGGTATCGACGCCCGCCAGCATCAGATTAGAACGGCTGGCGGCATCGCTCATCACCGCCAGCTTGTACTGGGCAACTTGTTCGAATCGCTTGAGAGCCGTTTCAGGTACATCGGCGGCGGTTGGAATATCCGCTTTCAACGGATTTACCGGTCGGCGGTTCGCATGCAGTTCGAAGTGCAGGTGAGGGCCGGTGATGCGGCCAGTCTGGCCGGAATGGGCAATTTTTTCACCACGGCGGACCTGCTGCCCCTTGCGCACAAAGATTTTATTCAGGTGCAGGTAGCGGGTTTTGTAGGTGTTGCCATGGTTAATATCAACGTATTTACCTGCGTAGGGGTGATTGCCCACGCGTTCAATAACCCCGTCCCCGGTGCTCATCACGGGCGTACCCACAGGTGTGGCCAGATCGACACCGTTGTGGGGCGAGGTGCGGCCAGTAACAGGGTGAAGCCGGTTCGGGTTGAAGTGTGAGCTCACCCGGAAGGAGTTGGCCGTAGGCAGGCGCCGGAATGCAGGCAATACACTTTTGCCATTCTGATCATAATAATTGCCGTCTTCGAACAGGAACGCCGTGTGAGTCCGGTTGTGTCGCTCAAGCGAGACAGCTTCAATACGAGTGTTTCCGGTACTGTCCGAGGCTGTTCTTTCATGGCCGATGATCACGGAAAAGGTGTCGCCAGCTCTTAATTCCCGACGGAAATTAAGCTGATGCTCGAGGAGCTGCTGGATCGATGCAATCTGTGCCCTGGACAACCCGGCATTCATGGCTGATTGATAAAAGCTGCCATGAATGGAACCCTTCAGGACTTCTGACACCCAGTGCGTGTCCTGTACCGTTTTCTGGTACTCAAATGTATCCTCACCCACCCTGGTGTAGGTAATCGAACGGGCAGGGTCGAGATCCAGTGCCAGTTGTCGGAACTGACCCTGCTCATTGAAGGTAAGCTTCAGTTCCGTTCCCGGCTGCAATGTTTCCAGTGCCAGATATTCCACATCGGCCTTCATGATCCGGTTCAGGTCCGCCTGCGATGCTCCGGCTTGGCTAAAAATACTGCTGAGTGAATCCCCCGCCTGCACGGTATGGTGCACAACAGGCGTTGCCTGAGCCGGCTTCACCGAGTCTGGTTGTAATGCTGGATCTGTCGCCGCGGGGCCTTGCTGCTGTTTGATCAGAGGCTTGATGTTCTTGATGTTGGTCGATGACTCACTCTTAGCAGACCAGACGCCGGCGGCTAAAATCAGGGAAATTGCACCAGCTAGTAAAGCTGCATGGATCGACGTATGCGTTCCTGAACGAATCATTGGTAAAGTGTCTCTTCGCGGGCTTGCAACCACATGGGTACGGGATAGTAGGGTTATACTACGCGGATTCAGTTACTCCTACAAAATAGAAGGTTATTCCGGAATTCCTCCTTACTCAACCCTTTTCTGTCATTTATGATAGTAATAGGTGCTGCCCGACACACTGACACATATCACGTTCACGCTTTGTGAACCCGGCCCTGAGAGAAGCGCCATGATGAAAAACCAGCCACACACTGTCACCGCAAAGGTTGAAACCCTTAACGAGCTGGCCGAACTGGCTGACTATTCACTGATGGATTCCCTGAACTGCGATCCGGATGGAACCGTTGATGGCCGCGACCACGCGCCACGACAAGTCTTCAGCGGGCACTATGTGCCTGTAGCCCCGACGCCGATTGAAAGTCCCGAGTATATAGCGCACAGCTTCAACCTGTTCCGCGACCTGGGGTTTGCCGATGATCTGGCACAGTCTGATGACTTTATGCGCCTCTTCTCCGGTGACCTGTCGCGCCTCCCTGAGCCCATGCGTCAGGTAGGTTGGGCCTGCGGCTACGCGCTGTCCATTATGGGCACCGAGTTCGTACAGCAGTGCCCGTTTCAGACCGGCAACGGGTACGGCGATGGCCGTGCTATGTCGGTGCTGGAAGCCGTCATCAACGGTCAGCGCTGGGAAATGCAGTTAAAAGGTGGCGGCCCCACGCCTTACTGCCGTGGGGCCGACGGGCGCGCGGTTTTACGATCCAGCGTGCGGGAGTTTCTGGCACAGGAACACATGCACGCACTGGGTGTGCCTACCTCCCGGTCTTTAAGCCTGTACGTGTCGAAAACCGAGAAAGTCCGGCGGCCCTGGTACTCCGAGGGCTCGCGTTCGAGAGATCCGGATACATTGGTCCAGGAGCCGGTGGCGATTACGACCCGGGTGGCGCCCTCGTTTATCAGAGTGGGCCAGCTTGAGCTGTTCGGGCGTCGTGCACGCAAGAATGAACACCCGCAAGCGATGGCAGAGCTTGAACAGATTGTGCTGCATCTGATTGATCGCGAGTACGACACGGAGATTAAACCCGAACTGGCGCTGCAGGACAAAGTCGTGGCGCTGGCTCAGGCGTTTCGGGGCAGGTTGACCTCTCTCGTGGCGAACTGGATTCGTGTCGGCTACTGCCAGGGCAACTTTAACAGTGACAACTGTGCTGCCGGTGGCTATACGCTGGACTATGGCCCGTTCGGCTTCTGTGATCTGTTCAATCCGCGCTTTCAGCCATGGACGGGTGGGGGAGATCACTATGCGTTTCTGAACCAGCCCGTGGCCGCCGAGGCCAACTTCCACATGTTCTGTGTGGCGCTGCGGCCGTTGTTGGCAGGGCACCCCGACTGCCTGCAGCAGCTTGATGAAGTTGAACAAGGCTTTGCCGGAGTGATGCAGGCTGAAATGGAGAAAATGTGGGCTGAAAAGCTCGGACTGGATACGTTTCACTCAGATTTGTTTCGTGATCTGGCAGGATTGATGATGCAAACAGCCGTGGACTACACGCTGTTTTTCCGCGAGCTCTCCGCGCTGCCGGACACTATAGGCCCGCTGAAAAAGAGCTTTTACAAAAGCCCGGCTTACGCAGAAGACCCGGAAAGCTTTGATAAACGCTGGTCTGCCTGGCTTAACCAGTGGCGAACTCTGGTGGGCGTTGACAGCTCTGCGGCGCGTTCCGGCGAAGAGATCTCCAACTCTATGAAGCGAGTGAATCCGAAATACAGTCTGCGGGACTGGCTGGTGGTGCCCGCCTACGAACAGGCGGAGGCCGGAGACTATGAGTTGTTGCGAGAACTGCAAAGTGTCATGACACAGCCTTACGCAGAGCAGTCACAGCAGATTGAAGAAAAATATTATCGGTTGAAGCCGTTGGAGTTGTTTGGCGTTGGGGGTGCATCCCATTACAGTTGTTCTTCGTAATGTCAGAGCCGGTTAGGAGGCTTCAGGCATCAATCCGTCGCCAGGCTGCTTCCAGAAAGCTGTATACCCCGAAAGCAAACAGCCCCAAAGCCACAATGCCAAGAAGCCAGTTGCCATAGGGGCTGCGCGCCAGCTCACATTGCCCAGCAGGCCAATTAAAAGGATAACCAACAGTGTCTGGCCCAGAGGTTGCTGCATTACCTTCTGAATCGCGCCCTTGCTGTCCACTGTACCACCGCCGACGCCAATTGCTGACATAACCGCCAGCCCGCCGATGACAGTATAAATGAGTCCCCGAGCTCCGTACCCCAGTCGCGCGAACCATTTCAGCTTATGTTCATTAGCATGTTTTATCATGTACGGGCCTTGGTAGGGTCAACACAGGGAATCAGCAACGCCATTGAATTATAGATTGCATAAACCTCTGCTGCCTACTAACTTGAAACGTATAAATTCAGGCCTGAAGATGGAAAAAATACACGGCACAGCGGACACAAGGTGAAACAGTGAAAGTTTCACGGTTATGAGAGGTGACACAATGTCTGATTCAGTGCTAGGCGAAAATTACTCCCATAAAATCAGTGCAGAGTTTGACAGTGAATCTGCGGCCAACAATGCAGTGGACGTTCTGGTGCGGGCCGGCATACCCGCTTCTCAAACGGAAATTGTACGGCCTGATGATCCAGACATGGCCATAAAAGTAGAGCCTGAAGTTCAGGGTGTCGCGAGGTCCCTTGCGAAAACCCATGTGGTACTCGGGGTGGCGGGACTTGTTTTTGGTCTCGTGCTTGCGGCCTTGCTGGTGGCGGTCGGCCCAACACTAACCCAGTCAAGTCCGGTGATGACCTTCATTGCTCTGGGTTTTTTATGCCCCATAGTGGCGCTTCTGCTTGCGGGGGCGATATCCATACGTCCTGACCATGATCCCGTCATAGAAAAGACACGTATGGCTAACAAAGCGGGCCGCTGGACGGTGGTTGCACATTGCGCGAGCCTTGAACAGCAGAAGGAAGCGAAAGAGGCGATGGGCTCCGATATACAGTCCTTTTAGGCGGATGCGTAAAAGACAACAAGGCCGTCTTCCTGGTCCACCCAAATAGTTGCTGCTCCTGGTGTGCCCGGTAGAATGCGCGGATGAACCGCTCACAATGGACTTTTCGCGTTACTGTTCTGATCGCTGTTGCTTTTGTAATGGCAGGTATCTGGCTGGTCCTTCGGCAACTGGGAATGCCTGCCAGTATTGCGCCGGCAGTCCTGGCCGAATGGTTTCATGGGCAGGGTATATACGGGCCGGCACTTCTGATGCTGCTGATGATTCTTGCTGTGGTTGTCGGGCCCATTCCGACACTGCCCATCAGTGCGGCCGCCGGGCTGGTCTACGGTGTCTCTACCGGAACTGTAATCGCAGTGGCAGGCGCCCTGGTGGGGGCTATTATCGCTTTTTATCTTGCGCGGGTTCTGGGTCGTGAGGCGGTCCAACGCAGGCTGGGCGACCACCCGGTGTTCTCGACCTCCGGGTCCCAGCGGTTTTTATTTATAGCGGTAACGCTTACGCGCCTGATTCCAGTGTTTTCATTTGCCCTGGTCAGTTACGCCGCCGGGGTGACAGCGATTACGCTCTGGCGCTATGCACTTGCAACCACCGTCGGCATGCTTCCTATGACCTTCGTATTTGCAGGACTGGGCCAAAGCTTTGAGCTGAGCCCGCTGTTAACGGTAACAGCGGCTGGCATAATTCTTGTGGTAATGAGCACGTTGCCGCTGTACCTGAGCCGGCGGCCCAATTCCTGGCTGACTCGTTTTCTGCAGTAGCTACACCGGGCTGGTGGCCAGAATCTTCTTCAGAAAGGCTTTTGTCCGGGGATCTTTCGGGTTGTGAAAGATATCGCCGGGCGGCCCTTGTTCTACTATATGACCACCGTCGATAAAGATCACCCGGTCTGCTACGTCCCGTGCAAAAGACATTTCATGGGTAACCACCATCATGGTCTGTCGCTCCGACGCCAGCTGCTTCATCAGCCCCAGCACCTCTTCCACCCACTCGGGGTCCAGTGAGGATGTAGGCTCGTCAAACAGGATGACGTCAGCGCCGGCAGCCATGGCCCGGCCAATACCCACCCGCTGCTGCTGGCCACCCGACATGGAAGCGGGGTACGCATCTGCTTTATCAGCCAGACCAATTTGATCCAGAATCTCGCGAGCCCTCTGGTAAGCCTTTTCTTTGGGCCATTTATCCACCACCAATAAGCGCTCAGCAATGTTCTGCAGTGCAGTTTTGTTGGCAAACAACGCGTAGTTCTGGAAGACGAAGGCGGTACGCCGGCGCATCGAGAGAATATCCGCCCGGCTGGCACGGTTTACATCCACTGTGAGGTCGCCCACGGTCATGGTGCCTGCCGTTGGTTGTTCCAGGAAATTGATACAGCGTAACAGGGTGGATTTGCCGGTTCCCGAAGGACCGATGATCACCACAATCTCACCTTCTTCAATAGCAAGGTCTATTTCGTCAAGAACTACGGTCTCGCCAAAATGTTTACTCAGTGACGACAGTTTGATCATCGGTTATAAGCCTTGTTCAGACGGGTCTCCAGATAGTTCTGAAGCTTGGACAGCAGTTCAACCACAATCCAGTACATGATGGCGGCAACAATAAACGCTTCGAAGTACAGAAAGCTGCCGGCTGCTTCTTTCTGGGTGGCGCCCATCAGTTCGGTGACTCCAAGAGTAAAGGCAAGGGACGTGGCTTTGATCATATCGATGAAGTAGTTCATCAGAGTCGGCAGGGCTACCCGTGTTGCCTGGGGCAGGACCACTCGCCGCATCAACTGGCCATTGGTCATACCGATCGACAAGGCAGCTTCCGTCTGGCTACGATCAACCCCAACGATCGCGGCACGGATAGACTCCGCCATGTACGCGGAAAAGTGCATGGTCAGGCCCATGATTGTCGCTGTGATGCCATCAATCACCGTTAAGGCACTGAACAGTTGCGGCAAGCCGTAATAGAACAGAAACAACTGTACGAGTAACGGCGTGCCCCTGAAGAAGGAAATAAACACAATGGTCAGCTGATTGAGCACCGGAATGCGCAGCACTCGCACAACCGCAAACAGGCAGGCAAGAATCAACGCAAGCACCATTCCGATGCCCGCCAGCTGAAGGGTAAGAGGCAGGTACCTGAGCAGAACAGGTACCAGGCCAAGCATGTATTCGACGTTCAACACGTCCATATTAGTCAGCCCTCAGCGCGCCTGTCAGGGTTGGGTGATATCGGTACCGAACCATTTTTCTGAAATGGATGCCAGTGTGCCATCTTCCCGCAGAGTTGCCAGAGCTTGGTTCACCTCATCCCGCAGGGCCCGTCCTTCTTCTGTGTCATGGAAGGGGTTGGCGTTGGTGATCTGTGAGAAGGTGGGGCCTGCCAGCTCGAGGGGCAGAGGCTTCTCTTTAATGATCTGGCTGGCACTGACCCTGTCCATTACGAACGCATCCACGCGCCCTAGCGCTGTGTCCCGCTCCAGATTGCTTTCATAGGTTTTGATGTTAATCTGATCCGCATAAGGAAGCTCTTTCAGCAGTGCTTCAAAGTTGGACCCCAGGTTCACCGCGACGGTTTTTCCCTTCAGATCTTCCACGCTCTCAACCTCAGTGTTGCCTTTTTTTGTGACAACCTGCGCACCATCGTAAACGTAGGGTTCGCTGAAGATATACGCTTTTTGCCGCTCGTCGGTGATGGTGATCTGGTTGGCTACTGTGTCGATACGACCGGATTGCAGCATGCCGAAAAGACCGGAAAAATTCGCGGTTTCGTATTGAATATCGCGCCCCATCTCCTTGCCCAGAGCGTCCATGATATCCACTTCAAAACCTTTGATCTCATCCTGTTCCACAAAGGTAAACGGAAAATACTGGCCGGACATCCCGACTTTTAATGGTTTCTCCTGTGCAAGTGCAGGCGCGCCTGCAAGTAGAGAAATAGCAAGCACTGTATTGATCAATAGCGTTTTCATAAAGCCTCCGTTTTAGCGAGCCCGTACCTGAAGCATAGCCGGACGTGACAATTGGGCAATGACGGGCTCAGTTTCAGAATCCGGATAAGTTCCGGTATTCTGCAGGAATTACTCTCACTCTCAAAAAAACAGTTTCAATATGAATCGTAAAAAGTTTTTTCTTGTGGTGCTCATCGTTGTAATTGTGAGCCTTTTTCTGGGGTTTGATGGGCACACACTGCTTACACTGGAAAACCTGCAGGCGCATCAGGAAGCTCTGGCTACGTGGATTGATCAGAACCTGTTCATTGCGATTGCCGGGTATGCTGCGATTTATGTTGTTGTAACGGCCCTTTCTTTGCCCGGCGCCGCGATAATGACTCTGGCAGGCGGTGCTTTTTTTGGCAACCTGTTCGGACTGGTTGCGGTGTCCATTGCCTCGACGGTCGGGGCGTCTGTGGCGTTTCTGGTGGCCCGGTATTTACTGCGTGACACACTTCGTAAACGGTACAGGGAGACTGTGGCGAAGATAGATCGGGGCATCTCAAAAGACGGTGTATTTTACCTGGCCACATTGAGGCTGGTGCCGGTATTTCCTTTTTTCCTGATCAATCTGGCCATGGGGTTGACGGGCATGAAACTGCGTACCTACGCGCTTGTAAGCTGGGCTGCCATGTTACCGGGTACCTTTGTGTATGTGAACGCGGGTACCCAGTTGGGACAGATTAGCTCAACGGCGGACATCGTCTCTTCCGATGTACTGCTGTCCTTTGTACTACTGGGGATGTTCCCTTTGATTGCCAGGTTTGTGGTGGGCTTTGTCCGCCGCCGAAAAGTCTATGCGGGTTGGCAGAAGCCGGAGCGCTTTGACTATAACCTGCTTGTGATAGGCGGGGGCTCTGCCGGGCTGGTGTCGGCCTATATTGCCGCCGCGGTGAAAGCCAGAGTGGCTTTGGTCGAAAAGGACAAAATGGGGGGTGACTGCCTGAACACGGGCTGTATGCCATCCAAGGCGCTGATTCGTAGTGCTAACGTCGCAGATACCATGCGCAACGCCAATCGTTATGGACTAGAATCTGTACCCGTGACTGGCTCTTTCAGGAAGATTATGAGCCGGGTAAAAGAGGTGATTGCCAGAGTTGAACCACATGACTCGCCGGAACGTTATCGCAAACTGGGCGTGGACTGCATTGCCGGTGAAGCGAGTTTCGTGTCTCCCTGGGAGGTGGAAATAAAGCACACTGACGGCAGCAGCGAACGCCTGACTGCGCGAAGCATTATAATCGCCACGGGAGGCAAGCCGGCTCTGCCCGCTATTCCAGGCCTGGAAGACATGCAACCGCTCACCTCTGAAAACCTTTGGGCGCTTCAGGAGCAACCGGAGCGGTTGCTGGTTCTTGGGGGTGGCCCCATCGGCTCTGAACTCGCCCAGGCCTTCGCACGGCTGGGCAGCCGGGTTACTCAGATTGAGCGTGATAAGCGTTTGCTGACAAAAGAAGACGAGGATGTTGCCGCATTGGTACTTAAGCAGTTTGAGGCGGATGGTATCGACGTACGCCTGCAACATTCTGCAGTTGAGTTTTGTATGGAGGAAGGGGAAAAAGTTGCCTACTGCGAGCAGGGTGGTGATCGGGTCCGGATTCCCTTTGATCAGGTGCTGGTGGCTGTTGGTCGCGCGGCAAATACTACAGGCCTGAATCTGGAATGTATAGGTGTGGAAACCCTTCCTAACGGTGTGGTTCCGGCTGACGCGGATATGAGCGTTCGTTATCCTAATGTGTATGCCTGTGGCGATGTGGCCGGCCCCTATCAGCTTACTCACGCAGCGTCTCACCAGGCGTGGTATGCGGCGGTGAACGGCCTGTTTGGCTCGTTCAGACGCTTCCGGGTGGATTACCGGGTGATGCCCTGGGTAACATTCACCTCGCCGGAAGTGGCTCGTGTCGGTCTCAGTGAGACGGAGGCCCGGGCACAAGGTATTGCCTTTGAAGTGACCCGGTACGGCCTTGATGACCTGGACCGGGCCATTGCGGAAAGCGAAGACTATGGCTTTATAAAAGTCCTTACGCCACCGCGCAAAGATAAAATTCTGGGAGCCGTTGTTGTAGGCTCTCACGCGGGTGAAATTCTTGCAGAGTTTACACTGGCCATGAAACACGGTCTGGGCCTGAACAAGATCCTCGGTACCGTTCATCCGTACCCGACCTGGAATGAGTCGGCCAGGTTCGCAGCCGGTGAGTGGAAACGTGCGAACGCCCCTGAAAGTATTTTGAAGTTGCTCGAGACATTGCATGGCTGGCGCCGGGGTAAACCCCGGACCCATAACGGAAACCAAACGGTGCAATCTGTGTCAGAGCATCATGATTCATGAACCAGCAAGGAGCATCCATGCCCCTGACCGAAACCCGACCTGCCGGAAAGCGCATTCCGGCGGTGGAAGTGCTGGGGTCCAGAGCGTTCGATAGCTGGACCCACACCCGCAATGGTGCCCCCAGAGGCTACATTGATGCGGACACGCTGAAAGAACTGTGGATTCATACTGGTACCGCCTGCAATCTGGCTTGTCCGTTCTGTCTGGAAGGCAGTCACCCCGGCGATGGCCGTATTTCCGGTATGAAACTGAGTGATGTGAAGCCATTTCTCCACGAAGCACTGGAGATGGGGGTAGAGCAGTTTTCATTTACAGGCGGTGAACCGTTCGTGATTCGCGACTTCGTAAACATCCTTGATTATGCCAGCCAGCACCGCCCGTGCTTTGTGCTGACGAACGCGACAGAACCTTTGCTCAAGCGCCGGCACCAGGTGTTGCCATTGCTGAACAACCCGTACCCGATTCACTTCCGTGTAAGCCTGGACTTTCCAGACCGTGCCCGTCACGACAAGGACCGGGGGGAGGGCAGTTTTGATCAGGCGTTGGAGGGGATTCACTGGTTACTGGAGCAGGGCTTTAAGGTATCGGTTGCCCGCCAGACAGATTCCAATGAAGTGCCAGCAGAGGTGGAAGCTGCCTTTCGGAGTATATTCCGCGAGTGGCAGATTCCGGAGAATCTGGCGTTTACGGCATTCCCGGATCTGGGAACGCCGGGGTCGGAAGATGGCAGCCCCGAGATCACCGAAAACTGCATGGAGAAATACCCGACCCCTCAGAGCCGATCACATTTCATGTGCACCTATACACGGATGCTGGTGAAGAAAGGCGACGACGTCCGGGTTTATGCGTGTACTCTGGTGGATGACGACCCTCAGTATGATCTGGGCGGATCACTGGCGCAGAGTATGGATGAGCGTGTCATGTTGCGGCACCACCGGTGTTTTTCCTGTTACCGGTACGGTGCGAGTTGTTCGGCCCCGGGTTAGTTGTTGCAGGCGAGCCGCGCATTGTCCAATATCCTGAGTCTGGTACGACTACAATATCAATAAGGAAGGTTCATGACTAAAGCACTCTTTCAGCGGGATGGGGAATTTTTTGTGCCAACGCCGGCAAGTGGCAGCCCCTGGAGCCCTAAGCATTTGCATGGCGGTCCGGTGGTGGGCCTGATGGCCCATGCCGTGGAACAGGCGACCGATAATGCAAGTTTACATATGGCGCGGCTCACGGTGGATTTGCTGCGGCCAGCCCCTTCGGCACCCTTGTCACTGTCGACTCGGCTGGTGCGCGGAGGTAAGCGTATTCAGGTTATGGAAGCTTCGTTATTAGCCGGTGATACAGAGGTTGCCCGGGCCAGCGCCCTTTTTCTGGAGAACACATCTGTCCCGGTTCCGGATCATGGGCGCTTTCCGGCATCAGAGCTTGCGCCACCGACCGGGTCGGTTGAAACCACTCTGTCCGGGGTGGCGGGTTGGCAAAACCAGTACAGCCCGGTGGGTCTGCATAGTACTGCCAAAGCAGTGATTGTTGACGGTATTAAAGGCGAAGGGCATGGCCTGGCCTGGATGAAATTACCGGTGCCATTGGTTGAAGGGATTGAAACGAGCCCCACTGTAATGGCCGCGACGCTCTGTGACTTCGGGAACGGGGTAGGTCAGCTCAGGCTGAGCGACGATACCGGCTGCATCAATGCTGATGTAAGTCTGTATCTCCACCGCCGACCGGTGGGCGAGTGGCTGGGCGTGGATGCCCGCAGCCGTATGCAAGAGGTGGGTGTCGGGCTGGTAGAAACAACAATGTTCGACGCTCAGGGTCCGGTAGGAAAAATACTGCAGACGATCATGCCCATGGCGATGCCCGGGGTGGAGCGGAAATAAAAAAACGGGAATGCCGCAGAGCCACATTCCCGCCTTCCTGAGCACCAGCCAGGCTGGTGCTCACATTGCACGGCTAACTTACATGTTCGGGTAAGTTGGCCCGCCACCACCTTCCGGTGGTACCCAGGTAATGTTCTGTGCAGGGTCCTTGATGTCACAGGTCTTGCAGTGAACACAGTTCTGAGCGTTGATCTGGAATTTCTTCCCACTGCCGTCTTCGGCTTCCACAACTTCGTAAACCCCCGCCGGGCAGTAACGCTGAGCAGGCTCATTGTACTTCGGCAGGTTTTCTTTGATCGGAATGTCCGGGTCGGTCAGTTTAAGATGAACCGGCTGGTTTTCCGCGTGGTTGGTGTTGGAAATAAACACCGAGGATAGCTTGTCAAAGGTCAGCTTGTTGTCCGGCTTCGGATACTCCACCTTTTTACTCTCAGCCGCGGGCTTCATGGTCGCGTAGTCCGGCGTCAGATCGCGGAAGGTGAACGGCAGGCTTCTGCGCAGAATGTTCTGCTCAAAGAAGGCAATTGCACCCCCGATGAAGTTACCGAACTTATGCATGGCCGGGCCGAAGTTACGCTCGTCGTACAGCTCTTTGTATAGCCAGCTGTTTTCATAGCGGTCAGCGAAGCTGGTGATCTCTTCGCCCGTCTGGCCACTCTTCAGCGCCTCAAACACGGCTTCTGCGCCAAGCAGGCCGGACTTCATCGCGGTGTGAGAGCCTTTAATCTTGGAGCTGTTCAGCGTACCTGCATCGCACCCAAGGAGCAGGCCACCCGGAAAGCTCATCTTCGGCAGGGCGTTATATCCGCCTTTGGTCAGTGCGCGGGCACCGTAGGATACACGCTTGCCACCTTCAAGATACTTCCGGAATTCCGTATGCAGCTTCAGGCGCTGGAATTCATCGAACGGGCTCAGGTGCGGGTTGCTGTAGGAGAGATCTGTAATCAGGCCGACATACACCTGACCATTTTCCAGATGGTAAAGGAAGGAGCCACCGGTTGTGCCGGTTTCGCTCAGAGGCCAGCCTGTTGTGTGAACAACCAGACCGGGCTCGTGTTTGGCCGGGTCTATGTCCCACAGCTCCTTGATGCCAATGCCATAGTGTTGGGCGTCTTTGCCCTCATCCAGTTTAAAGTCCTTGATCAGGCGCTTGCCAAGATGGCCGCGGCTGCCTTCTGTGAACAGGGTATACTTGGCGCGCAGCTCCATGCCTGGCATGTAGCCATCTTTTTCAGAGCCGTCGGCGGCTACGCCCATGTCGCCGGTAATGATGCCTTTGACCTGACCATCCTCAACAATGGTCTGATCCGCGGCAAAGCCAGGATAGACTTCGACACCCAGTTCTTCTGCCTGTTCTCCGAGCCAGCGGCAAAGGTTGCCCAGGCTGATAATGTAGTTGCCCTGGTTATGCATGTTTTTGGGCACAAACGCATTCGGGACCTTGGTGGCCTTTTCCTGGTTCTTCAGCAGAAAAATGTCGTCACGGGTCACCGGCGTGTTCAGCGGGGCGCCTCTTTCTTTCCAGTCGGGGAAAAGCTCATTGAGGGCGGTTGGTTCGAAAACGGTACCGGCCAATATGTGCGCACCAATCTCGGAGCCTTTCTCTACTACACACACTTCCAGCTCTTCGCCGGCTTCCTGCGCCAGCTGCTTGACACGGCAGGCTGCCGACAGGCCAGCCGGCCCACCGCCGACGATAAGAACATCAAACTCCATCGATTCGCGTTCCACGTTGGTCTCCTCAAACATCTTTAATGGATATTGTATGCCCGCAGGCTTTTGAATTCCGGAGTGCCATCATACCGTTAAAAGTATCCCCAGACGACTACCTGAAGCCTGATAATCCAGCTTTTTACATATAAATCATACCGTATTTACCATTTCAAACAAACGTTTGTTTGAAATGTAGCGGGCGCTTTGGCAAGGTAGTTTTGTGCTGTATTTCAGCACTCTGGGCCGGTTATTGCGTATGTACTTCTTGTATGAAGCGGCGACAAGCGCAGCGGACTGGTCTGGAAATCACGCGCGACACGGCTGATCAGGCTATTGACCCGCTTACTCTTTGCCTTCAGTATTAGTTCGCCGTGACGGATGGCCCCAGTGCGAGGCCGCTGTTTGTAACGTTCGGTCTGTATACCGGTTTACGGGTATGCAGCCGAAATGAAGCAATTGAGAACGCTTTGTTGCCCGCCCTTATCCGGGCCTGCTGTGGAGTGTTTTTGATTGAGAGTCATTAACCCATCGTAGAAGAACGAGGAATCTATGAAGGTTCTGGTCGCTGTAAAACGAGTAATCGATTACAACGTAAAGGTACGTGTCAAGCCGGATAACACTGGTGTTGATCTCGCCAACGTCAAAATGGCAATGAACCCGTTTTGCGAAATCGCTGTTGAAGAAGCGGTTCGCCTGAAAGAAAAGGGTGTTGCCAGTGAAATTGTAGTGGTGTCTATGGGCCCCAAGGCTTGCCAGGAGCAAATCCGTACTGCTCTGGCGCTGGGTGCAGACCGTGGTATCCACGTTGAAACCGAGGATGATGTTCAGTCTCTCGACGCAGCCAAGCTTCTGAAAGCGGTTGTTGAGAAAGAAGAGCCCAAGCTTGTTATTCTGGGTAAGCAGTCCATCGATACAGATAACAACCAGACGGGTCAGATGCTTGCTGCACTGACTGGCATGGGGCAGGGCACCTTCGCTTCAGAAGTTGTTGTTGAAGGCGAAAAAGTGAATGTTACCCGTGAGGTAGACGGCGGTCTGATGACCGTTGCGCTGAACCTGCCGGCGGTCGTAACCACCGACCTGCGTCTGAACGAGCCACGTTACGCGTCTCTGCCAAACATCATGAAGGCCAAGAAGAAGCCGCTTGATGCAATGAGCCCGGCAGACCTGGGTGTTGAAGTGGCGCCGCGCCTGTCCACATTGAAAGTAGAAGCACCTGCAACGCGTCAGGCGGGTGTGAAAGTGGAAGACGTTGCTGAGCTGGTCGACAAACTGAAGAACGAAGCGAAGGTGATCTAAATGAGCATCCTTGTAATTGCTGAACACGACAACAGCACCCTGAATCAGGCTACTTTGAACGTTGTAGCGGCTGCCAAGGCTATCGGCGGCGATATTGATGTGCTGGTTGCCGGTGAAAACTGTGGTGCTGTAGGCGAAGCTGCTGCCAAGGCAGACGGCGTTGCAAAGGTATTGGTTGCTGACAACGCTGCGTACGGCCACTTCCTGGCTGAAAACCTGGGCGAGCTGATCGCAGAGCTGGGTAAAGGTTACAGCCACGTTCTGGCTGCCGCCGGAACCAATGGTAAAGATTTCATGCCCCGCGTTGCGGCGCTGCTGGACGTTGCTCAGGTCTCTGACATTATCCGTGTTGAATCTGAAGATACCTTCGCGCGTCCGATCTATGCCGGTAACGCAATTGCGACGGTCAAGGCAAGCGATAGCATCAAGGTTGTCACGGTACGTCCGACAGCGTTTGATCCGGTTGCCGCTGAAGGCGGTTCTGCCGCCGTTGAGCAGGTCGACGTAGTGAAAGACGCCGGCGTTTCTGCCTTTGTCAGCGAGCAGATGGCTGAGTCTGATCGTCCGGATCTGGCCAGCGCCGGGATTGTTATCTCCGGTGGTCGCGGCATGCAGAATGGCGAAAACTTCAAGATGCTGGAGCAGGTTGCTGATCTGCTGGGCGCTGGTATCGGTGCGTCCCGTGCCGCTGTTGACGCCGGCTTTGTGCCGAACGACATGCAGGTAGGCCAGACCGGTAAAATTGTTGCGCCACAGCTGTATATTGCAGTGGGTATCTCCGGTGCCATTCAGCACCTGGCGGGTATGTCTGACTCCAAAGTGATCGTTGCGATCAACAAGGACGAAGAAGCACCGATTTTCCAGGTTGCCGATTACGGCCTGGTAGCGGATCTGTTTGAAGCAGTGCCGCAACTGGAAGAAGAGCTGAAGAAAGTTCTTTAACTCTATCCAGTCCTCAAAAAAGACACCTTCGGGTGTCTTTTTTGTTGGGGCACCATAAACTGTAAGTTTGTTACCCATAACCCGCTGCTGCCCGGTTGCATACTATGGCCTCAAGCCCGTTTACCTCTTTAGCCTGTCCCATCGATGGGGGCGCGCTTCATTGCAACGGGAAAAGCTGGCACTGCAGTGCCGGTCATAATTTTGATATTGCCCGCCAGGGTTATGTTCATCTATTGCCGGTACAGAACAAACGCTCGAAAGACCCTGGCGATAATAAAGAGATGGTTGCCGCCCGCCAGCGTTTTCTCAATGCCGGGTATTACCAACCCATAGCCGACGCTGTTTGCCGGGCAGTATTCCAGGATGATGCCAGCATCCGCAGCCTGAGCTGCCTTGATGCGGGATGTGGTGAAGGCTATTACCTGCGGTGCCTTTCAGACAGTGCGCCGGAAGGTACTGGCTTGACGCTGCTCGGGCTGGATATCTCCAAATCGGCAGTGTTGGCCGCAGCCAGGCAAGACAAAAACCCGACATGGGTGGTAGGAAGTAACGCCAACTTACCGGTGTTGCCAGAAACTCTGGATCGTATTCTTTGTCTGTTTGGTTTCCCGGTTTATCAGGAGTTTTCCCGTGTGCTTCGGGCTGGTGGTGAGCTGATTGAGGTAGAGTCTGGCTCAGATCATCTGCGCGAGCTGCGGGAAATCATTTACCCGGAGTTGAAGGAGTCCAGACAGGTTCCGGATACAGCGCCGGAAGGGTTTTCAGTTCTGGAAAAGTCTGCCGTGTGTTTCAGCCTGGAACTTCCTGATCAAAACGCCATTGCCGACCTTCTGGCCATGACACCTCATTTTTATCGGGGCAGTACAAAAGGGTTGGCCCGTATACAAGAACTTGAATCACTCAGTGTTACAGTGGAAGCTACTATCCGGAGATTGGAAAAAAACTGACAAAAGGACAATCAATGACCAAATCAACAGAAACCACCTACGACCTGGTTATTTTTGGTGCGACCAGCTTCGTCGGTCAGATACTCACGGATTATCTGTTTAACACGTATGGTGTAAATGGTGAGGTAACGTGGGCGATTGCCGGGCGTTCAGAAAGCAAGCTCAGCACCCTTAAATCCAGGCTGGGAGAAGGCGCCGGTGAGTTACCGGTTATTCTCGCGGATGCCACAGATGAACAGGCACTGAAAACCATGTGTGAGCAGACCCGCGTGGTTATATCTACTGTGGGCCCTTACGCGTTGTATGGCGAGCCTCTGGTAAAAGCCTGCGTGGAAACCGGGACCGACTACTGCGACCTGGCGGGTGAAGTGCAGTGGATCCGCCGCATGATTGAGCGTTATGAGGATCAGGCAAAAGCATCTGGCGCCAGGATTGTGCATTGCTGCGGTTTTGACTCGATTCCGTCGGATATGGGTGTCTGGTTCTTGCAGCAGCAGGCGGAAAAAATCTTTGGCGAGGTGTGCCAGGACGTGCGTATGCGCGTGAAAGTTGCAAAGGGCGGTCTCTCCGGCGGAACGGTTGCGTCCATGATCAACGTTGCCAAAGAGGCGGCTGCAGACCCGAAATTACGCAAGCAACTGGCGAATCCATTCTCCATTTGCCCGCCTGAGCATCGCTCAAAGGTGCGCCAGCCTAACCTCAAAGGCGCTGAATTTGATAAAACCTTTAATGTCTGGCTGGCGCCCTTTGTAATGGGTGCTATCAATACCCGTATCGTGCACCGCTCCAACGCCATGCAGAATGCGCGCTATGGTAAGGAGTTTACCTACGATGAAGCCATGATGACCGGCAGAGGCGCCAAAGGCCGGCTTACCGCTTACGGCATTACTGCAGCACTGGCAGGGTTTCTGACGGCATCGGCTATCAAACCCAGCCGCTGGTTTGTCGAAAAGCTTGTACCTCAGCCGGGGGAGGGGCCGAGCCCGGAAGATCAGAAGGCAGGTTTCTATGATATGCGCTTTGTGGGGCGCACCGGGAGCGGTAAAACCATGATTACAAAGGTCACTGGTGATGCCGATCCGGGGTATGGTTCTACCAGTAAAATGCTGGGTGAAGCCGGCATGTGCCTGGCGTTCGATATCCCGGCAGAACAGCCGGGTGGTTTCTGGACGCCTGCCTCGGTTCTGAACAGTCAGCTGTTGGAACGTTTAACCAGCAGAGCCGGGCTGACTTTTGAAGTGGTTGAAACCCGCTAATAGCCAGTTTTAACCTCCAACCTGAATGATGCGGTCGGTGCCCGGAAGGGCTTCCGGCCCATGGGCCAGGCTGATCACTGTGCGGCCTTCAAGCAAGGCGTCGATTTGTCTGGCTATTCTTGCCCGGGTTGTTGCATCGACACCGGTAAAAGGCTCATCCAGTATCAGTACTGGCGCCGGGTTTATCAGTACCCTTGCCAGCGCAACACGCCTTGCCTCACCGCCAGAAAGCCGGCTGCCTGAACTTCCCAGCCAGGTATCCAGTTGATCAGGTTCGGTACTGAACCGTTCTGCCAGATCCACCACTTCCAGAGTACGCCAGAGTTCGGCATCGCTTGCATCGGGCGCGCCCAGCAGAAGATTGGCCCGCAAGGTGTCCTCAAACAACACGGTTTCCTGGGTAAGGTAGGCACAGGGCCGGGCGCTAACGGCACCCTGAGTTGGCGCCAGAAGTCCCGTAAAAACATCCGCAAGGGAGGATTTACCGCTGCCGGATTGCCCAAGAATGCCTACTCGCTCACCGACTTTCACTTGCAGGTTAAAGTCGGTAAACAAAGGCGCGTTATCAGAGTGTTTAATAGTCAGGTCGTGCACGGACAAGGCCAGGGGTTCCGGCAGGCTTACAACTGTAGAGGCGTTGTTACCAGGATCAGGATTCCTGCAGTCCCGGTTCAGACGGGCAGCCGAGGCTCTTGTGGCGCCCAGTTTTCCAAACGCTTCAGGCAGCATTCCATAAACCTCGGCCAGACCAAGCAGGGCGATGGGCAGTAAAACCAGAACCGGGCCGGAAATGGCCCCGGAGTGAAACAGTTCAAATCCGGCCCAGAGGGCAAACACCGCAGAGAGGTTAATCAGCAAGTGCGAACCTGCCTGGTACCAACCCATCCGGGAATCAGCTTTAACCTGCTCTGCTGAGGCCTCAGACGCCTGGCCCAGAAGCCAGTCACCGTGTTGCCCGGTACGGCCTGCGGCGGTGATTTCTGCGAAGCCTTCAAGGTGCTCAATAACCGCGGTTCTTAATGCTTCCTGTTGATCACTCTGGCGTGAGGCAAGGGTTGCGGTTTGCAGATAAACGGCAAGGGTTGCCACTAAAAACGCCGCCACAAGTATGATGGCAATCAGTGTGGCTATCCACAAATCAAACAACAGGGCAGATAGCCCGAAGAGAAGCAAGGTCACCAACGCTGCCAGTGCAGCTGGGGCAATCAGGCGTAGATAGAGGGTGTCCAGCGCATCCACATCATTGGTCAGTCTTGATAACCACTGAGCACCGGAGAGCTCATGCCGCTGGTTGCGCCCGGCCGCGGCCAGCTTACGGAATAATGCAACACGAATGTCGGTTAACAGCCGTAGTACTGTATCGTGGTTATACAAGCGTTCAAAGTACCGGGAGACCGTGCGCGACACCGCAAAAAAACGAATGCCACTGCCAGGTACGTACAGGTTAATAGTGGCGGGTAACCCTGCTGCCAGCAGAATACCGACCAGTGCCGTTTCAGTAATGAACCACCCGGAAAGCGACAGCAGCCCCAGCCCTGAGAGCAGGGCAGCCAGCAACAGCAGGCCTCCGGCCAGCAAGCGCCCCGGCCGGGCAAAAATCAGTTTTAGCCAGGGTTTCAGCTCAGACATCGTTTACCTCGCCATCGCGGACCACGAGATGCCGTTTTGCCAGTGCCAGCAAGCTCTGGTGGTGTGTGGAATAGATCAGGGTTTTGCCCCTGCGGGTAAGCTCGCGCAGAGCTTCCAGTACGATCCTTTCGCTTTCACGGTCCAGACCCGCCGTTGGCTCATCCAGCAGTATCAGATCGTAATCCGCGACAAAAATCCGCGCCAGGCTCAGGCGTCGCGCCTGACCTCCGGATAAACCCTGTCCGCCTTCCGAAACCTTGCTGTAGATGCCTTCATTCCGGCTATCCAAAAGCGGGCCGAGACCGACGATGCGGAGTGCCTGCTCGATAACAGCATCAGACACCCCGGGGCTGGTGAGTCGCAGGTTGTCGGCCCAGGTGCCTTGTACAAAAAAACGCCCTTGCCCCAGCCAGCCAAAAGGAGCGGCGCCCGGCGGGTTGCCAAAAATTCGAATACTGCCGCTGTCTGGCACAAGAAAGCCTGCCAGAAGGTGTAAAAGTGTGGACTTCCCTCCGCCTGAAGGGCCGGTGAGAGCCACAATATCTCCTTTGGCAATATCCAGAGAAACCTTGTTCAGGACACTGTGTTCCGGCCGGAACGCAAGTGATACGGCGTCCAGTTTTATCGTGTTTGTCGTGCGCTGTGTGCCATTCTGGCTGCAGGCGGCCCGGGTTGGGCGCCTGGGCGACTCCTCACTCAGTCGCGCCAGGATTTCGGCACCAGCACCCAGCGCTTCGGCCCGATCGTGGTAGTGCTGGGACAGTGTTCGCAGCGGCTGAAAGAATTCTGGCGCCAGAAGCAGAATCAGCAACCCCGAAAACAGGGTTAAGTCGGGAGAGGGGCCGTAACTTATGTATCCAAGCAGTCCGAACCCGATGTAAATTGCAATGACAGCAATCGCAACCGAAGCGAAAAACTCCAGAACGGCCGACGATAAAAATGCAACGCGCAGGGTTTTGAGGGTAATTCTGCGGTACTGGTCAGATCTCTGTTGGATAACTGTTGCCGCGTTCTCAGTCTGACCGAACAGTTGCAGTGTGGTCAGTCCCCGGACCTTGTCCAGGAACTGACCCGAAAGCCGGCTTATAATTTCGAAATGTTGCTGGTTAAGTTTTTCTGCCCCCATACCCACCAGAGCCATAAATATCGGGATCAGGGGCGCGGAAAGCAGCAGGAAAATTCCGGCAAGCCAGTCAAGATAGAAGACCAGTATCAGAATAAGCAGGGGAACGATCAGGGACAGCACCATCTGGGGCAAAAAACGGGCGAAGTAACCGTGCAGAGCATCGACATGGTCAATCCACTCCCGGGCGAGGCTGCCCGCAGAGTCTTGCCCCAGAATAACCGGGCCGCTTTTGCGCCAGTGCTGATGGATCTGATTGCGCGCAGTGTGCCGTACCTGTTCGCTGCATCTTGCTGCCAGGTGGGTCTGAACGCCTTGTGCCAGTGCTCTGAATATAACGGCTACAATCAGCCCGATAAACAGGGGAACCAGCCCGGAGGCTGGTTCTTTTTCGACAACGCCCAAGTGAACAATCTTCGCCAGGAAGCCCATCTGGACGATGGTTGCAACGCCGGCCAGGGTACCCGCGACAACCGTACCCTGAATCCAGTGTCGGTTGCCGCGTGTAAGCCCTGAAAGCCAGCGCCTGACTGAGCGCTGATCAGGTACAGGCGCTGTCACTTAGTGATAACCCTCGCCAGCGCGCACTTTGCCCCGGAATACCCAGTAGGTCCAGGCGGTGTACACCAGCACAAAGGGAATCACAATCAGCAGGCCTATCAACAGGAACAGTTGTGAATCATACGCAGATGCTGCATCCCACAGTGTGTACTCAGGTGGCACCAGATATGGCCAGCGGCTGGCTACCAGGCCGAGATAAGTGGTTATAAACAGCCCCATAGTGGCCACAAACGGCATGCCTTCGGACCGGTTGCGCACAGACCGGAACACCTGGAATGCACACAGCAGCGTCAGCGCAGGCAATACCCAGATAATGCCCAGGTTGCTGAACCAGCGTTCACGAACCATATCGTCAACAAACGGTGTCCATATACCGATAATGCCGAATACGACGAGTACAGCAATCAGCAGGGGCAGGGTGATTTTATAGGCCCACTCCTGTAGCTGACCTTCAGTCTTCATAATCAGCCAGGTAGAACCGAGCAGTGCATAGCCTGCCAGCAGGCCCAGGCCTGTCAGGACGGTGAAGGGTGTAAGCCAGTCCAGGGCACCGCCTGTAAAGACACCATTGGCTGTTTCATACCCCTGAATATAGGTGCCGACAACCACACCCTGGGCGAAGGCTGCCACCGTAGAGCCACCGGCAAACGCCCAGTTCCAGAGGTAACGGGAGCTGCGTGCCTTGAAGCGGAACTCAAAGGCTATGCCACGGAAAATCAAGCCGGCCAGCATCAGGAACACGCCAATATACAGCGCCGGAATCACAATGCTGTACACCAGGGGAAAGGCGCCCAAGAGCCCGGCGCCGCCAAGGACAAGCCAGGTTTCGTTACCGTCCCATACCGGTGCAACCGAGTTCATCATGATATCCCGGTCCGGCTCCGATGGGGCGAAGGGGAACAGAATTCCCACCCCCAGATCAAAGCCGTCCATCAACACATACATGATGACGCCAAAACCGATAATAAATGCCCAGATCAATGCAAGATCAAGCAGTTCCATAATCAGTGCCCTCCCTGTTTGGTCGGCTGCTCATTGGGATCGTGGAGCTCAAACGATGTGTGTGCGGCAGAAAGCGGGCGCTTGGGACGCTCGGACTGGGTATCAGGCTCGGCCTCAGAGCTCTCCATCCCTTCATACAGAACCCGCATGAGGTAATACACCCCGGCAGAGAACACGAGCGAGTACACCACGATATAACCGATCAGTGTGAACAGAGCCATGCCGCCCGTCAGTGAAGGGGTGACCGACTCAGCCTGAGTCATCAGGCCGTAAACCAGCCAGGGCGCGCGGCCGAATTCGGTCACAAACCAGCCAGTCAGCACAGCTACAAAGGGGGCGACGCTCATAAAGCGCATACCTTGCAGGAACCAACCAGAGCGCCAGTAGCGGCCACCGGAGCGCAAAATAAGGCCGGCGACAGCAAACAGGATCATCAACAGCCCCAGGCCAACCATGATTCTGAACGACCAGAATACAATACCGACAGGCGGTTGCTCGTCGACTGAAACTTCCTTCAGACCAGGAACCTCACCATCCCACTCGTGGGTAAGGATAAGACTGGCAAGCCCCGGGACCCCGATTTCAAACAGGTTTGACTGGCTTTCCTGGTCCGGAATGGCAAACAGCAGCAGCGGTACGTTGCGGGAGGTTTCCCAGTTACCTTCCATTGCCGCCACTTTTGTTGGCTGATGCTCAAGGGTGTTCAGCCCGTGGAAGTCTCCGATGACCAGCTGGGCAGGAGCAAGAATCAGCAGCAGCCAGAGGCACATTGATAATGCCTTGCGGTTGGCTTCTACTTCCCGGCCTTTGAGCAGATACCAGGCGCTGACGCCGGCTACAACAAATCCACCGGTGAGGAACGAAGCCGTGACTTTATGAAAGAAGCGCAACTGAAAGGATGGGTTAAAAATTGCTTCACTCCAGGAGGTAACGTGAAACACACCGTCTCTCAGTTCTGCGCCGGCCGGTGTTTGCATCCAGCTGTTGGCAGAAAGAATCCAGAAGGCAGACAGGAAGGTGCCAATGGCTATCATAATTGCAGAAAACAGGTGTACGCCCGGCGGAACGCGGTCTCGCCCGAATAACAATATGCCAAGGAAGACCGCTTCAAGGAAGAAGGCAGTAATAACCTCATAGCTCAGCATCGGGCCCAGGAAGTTTGCAGATGCCTGGGAGAAGTTACTCCAGTTGGTGCCAAACTGGAACGACATAACGATGCCAGAGACTACGCCCATTGAGAAAACCACCGCAAACACTGTGGTCCAGAACGACGATAGCTTCATCCATACCGGGTTTTTCGTTTTGTACGAAAGCCCCTCAAGTACGGCGATATAAGAAGCAAGTCCGATGGTAAACACCGGGAAAAGTGCGTGAAATGACACCACAAACGCGAACTGTATTCGCGAGAGGATGAGAGGATCAAGCTCCATAGGAACCCTCCGGTAAGGTATCGTTACAACAAGCGAGGACAGCACACCCGTTCATTCGCCGCCATAGAACTAACAGCTATATTGTTAGTACTGGCAGGTGGTAAGTATGCTACCTGATATGATAGCAAAGCAGAAAGGACAAATTGTCGCATACATTGATAAAACACAATAAGGCTGGAAGAATGCGCATCTATCAAGAGAGGGTCCTGCCGCACATCATAGATCGTGCCTGTTCCGTCGGCCAGGTCATGAAGCTGAGACGTCAGCTTGTACCGCGCGCCCGGGGGCGCGTACTGGAAGTTGGTATGGGCTCCGGGATTAACCTGGCGCTGTATAACCCGGAAGCCGTAGAACTGGTTTATGGCCTTGAGCCTTCCGAAGGTATGCGACGAAAAGCGCAGCACAACCTGAGTTACTCACCGGTGCCGGTCGAGTGGCTGGGGCTGCCCGGTGAAACAATTCCTCTTGAAGATGAAAGCGTTGATACGGTTTTGCTGACGTTTACGCTGTGCACAATTCCCGACTGGCATACGGCGCTTGAGGAAATGAAACGGGTGCTCAAGCCCGGTGGCGAACTGCTTTTTCTGGAGCATGGCGAGTCACCGGATAACACTGTCCGTAAATGGCAAAACCGGATCAACCCTGGCTGGAAGAAAATTGCGGGCGGGTGCAACCTGAACCGCAATATCGCAAGCCTTATCAGTCAGGCCGGATTTGAGCTGGAGACGCTGGAGACGTTTTATATGCCCCGGGCACCCCGGATAGCCGGTTATATCTATACCGGTGTGGCGCGCAAACAGGTTATGGCCGAAACAGCTGTATTAAAATAAACAAAGGGAGAGGTTAGATGAGGTGGAAAAGTCGAGTTAGTACTGCTTTTGCAACCTTGCTTTTAGGCACGGGTACTGTGTACGGACTAGAGGGTGACGTTGCATCCGGCGAGGCAACAGCGGCGGTATGCGTAGCCTGTCACCAGCCTGATGGCTCTGGGGTTAACGTACCGGGTGGTGAGTCCTGGCCAAAGCTTGCAGGGCTCAATGCCAATTATCTTTACAAACAATTAGTGGATGTAAAAGAGGGTACGCGCACAAGCCCAACCATGCAGCCCTTTGTCAGCATGCTGGATGACCAGCAGATGAAAGATGTGTCCCTGTATTACAGTCAGCTTGAATCAACTGAAGGCAAGGGTGATACAGATGCAACGGAAGAGCAGCTGGCCCTGGGGAAAAAACTGGCCACCGAGGGAGACTGGGATCGCTATATTGTGCCGTGCAGTAGTTGTCATGGCCCGGACAACCAGGGGGCCGGTGATCATTTCCCGGCAATTGCAGGCCAGCATGCAGGTTATATTGCCGATCAGTTACAGGCCTGGAAAAGTGGCAGGCGTGATAATGACCCGCAGCACCTTATGCTGGCGATTGCCGAGCGCATGAACGATGAAGACATACTTGCGGTTTCACAGTGGCTGTCCCGTCAGCCAGCGGTGCAGGGAGGAGAAAAATAATGGCTAGCTTATTGAGCATGCGCCGACTTCTGGTGGCTCTTGTAGCCGGTGTGCTGGCTCCAGGGGTTTATGGAACCGAGACCAGCCCGCGGGTACCAACGAATGTACCGCAGCCTGAAGAAGGTCAATTTGTCCATGTTCCGCCAACCATGGACGATCTTGAAAACAATGACATGCACCCGGAGTTAAAGCGCGTTATCAGGCGTGGGCGCGATCTGTTTGTAAATACTCAACAATTGCGTGGTAAAAACGTATTCAACAACATGAACTGCAACAGTTGCCATATGGGAGAAGGGCGCTTGCCATTCTCAGCACCTGTCTGGCCGGCCGCTGTTGTATTGCCGAATTATCGTGGCAAGAATGACCATGTAAACAACCTGGAAGAGCGGATTGCCGGTTGCTTTTCATTCTCGATGAACGGCAAGCCTCCTGAATATGGCAGCGATGACATGGTTGCGCTGGCCGCCTATCACCAATGGCTGGCCAAAGGCGTGCCACGCTATCAGGACGGCAGCACTATGTATGGCCGTGGCTACCCCAGGCTTCCTGAGCCGGAAGAGGGCATGAGCTTTGAGCGGGGTGAGCAGGTGTATCAGGAAAGCTGCGCTATCTGCCACGGGGAAGACGGCAGCGGGCTGGTCCAGAACGGTGAGGTTGTATTTCCGGCGGTGTGGGGTGATGACTCCTATAACTGGGGAGCGGGCATTACCCGTCATTTTACCCTGGCCTCGTTCGTGAAGCACAACATGCCGCTGGGTCAGCCAAACAAGCTGACAGATCAGCAGTCCTGGGATGTTGCCTATTATATCAACAGTCATGAGCGGCCCCAGGATCCACGCTATACCGGCGATGTGAAGGAAACGCGGGAAAAGTACCTTGAGACCTTTCATAAGCACACAAATTATGGCCTGGAGGTGAACGGCAGGTTGCTGGGGGATCACGAAAACCTGGGCGGGGAAAAAGACTTTCTGAAGCCGGAAGTTTTGCGTTCACGCAGTTTTACCGCTGAGTAGCTTTGGACTGCCGCCAGTTTTTTGGTCTGGCGGCAGTTTTGAATTGCGTTATCAGCCAGGGCCTTATACAATCCCGACCGTTAAATCCTTCCTGCATGCTCCGGTGGTGGAATAGGTAGACACTGGGGATTTAAAATCCCCTGCCGTATGGCGTGCCGGTTCAATTCCGGCCCGGAGCACCATTAATCTCAAGTTTTCCTGCGTTGTTTTCAGGGAGCGTCCTGTTCAGGTAATGGCTGGATGCTATTAATGTCGCCTGTCGGGACCGCCGGATCATCACCCATGATGACGTAAATCCCACCTACGATGATGGCAATGGCAACAAGTGCTTTCAGTATTCTGGAGTTCAGCATTGGCTCCTCCTGCGTCTGAAATGATTGAATCTTCCTCAGGTTCGACAACCCGGATATCCTGTCCGATACTGATGCTTCTTCATTTAATTTCCGGTTCCTGTCATACAAGGTAGTTAAACATGTCTGACCTGCTAACGCGTAACACTGACGACAACGGTATCACGACACTGACGCTCAATCAGCCTGAGCGGCGCAACAGCCTCTCCATGGACATGCTTGATGCGTTATCGCAAGCGCTTACAGATATTGAAGCCGATGGCGCCACGCGAGTCGTGGTTCTTGCTGCCTCTGGTAAAGTATTCAGCGCCGGCCACGATCTGAAAGAAATACGCGACCAGCTGGATAGCCAGGCCTTCCAGTTGGCGCTGTTTAACCGGTGCAGTGAGGTGATGCAGCAGGTTGTAAATCTCTCCAGGCCGGTTATTGCCCGTGTGGCAGGCGTGGCGACCGCAGCAGGCTGCCAGCTTGTGGCCAGTTGTGATCTGGCCGTGGCGGCGGATACAGCACGCTTTGCAACCCCTGGCGTCAACATTGGTTTGTTCTGCTCAACCCCTATGGTGGCCTTATCCCGCAATGTCTCCCGTAAGCATGCGATGGAAATGCTGCTTACCGGCGACATGATCAGTGCAACCCGTGCGGAACAGCTGGGCCTGATCAACCGTTGTGTAGATGAATCCGAACTGGATGAGGCTGTCTTTACCATGGCCCGCACGATTGCCGGGAAATCCGGGCATACGCTGAAGATAGGAAAGGGCGCGTTCTACAAACAGCTTGAAATGCCACTGAACGAAGCCTACGCCTACACGGCAAGGGTTATGGCAGAAAACATGCGCGCTGACGACGCGCGGGAAGGCATCTGTGCGTTTCTCGATAAACGCGAGCCTGAGTGGAAAGACAGTTAACAGTCGTTGCTTTAGTGTTTTACCAACCTGAGGCGGTTTTTCTTGATTATCGTTAAGACAGGGCTATGATTTAAGACAACAACAATAAACCTTGCATGGAGCAGGCAAATGCTTAAGGGACTAAGGCAAGCCAGTACTGGTGGGATAGTCGTTGTATCATTTGCGCTTATGCTCAGCGCGTGCGGCGGCGGCGATGATAGCGATAGCGGTGGTTCGGGCGGTCCGTCGACTGAGCTGAAGCCAGGTGTATACGACATTGGCACGGACATGGGTGGGGTCCTTAGGGAAGGGCTTAGCCTGATTAGTCCGACAACGGGCGAGTTTGTCTCGGGCTTTGTCGACAATGTAGAAGGTTCGGAGGTTAAAGCCTTTGCTTTCGGTAATATAAAGTTTTCCTCCGGAAAAATTTCAGGTTCCATCGTGGAATACAAAGCAACCCCTAGCCCATGGAAGCTAATCGAGGGTACTCTATCCGGAGACGTTGTGTCTTCTGAAAGGGCAGATCTGATCGCCTCAAAGAATGGAAAAGTGAATTCGATTAGTGTGCTTCTGCGAAGGTCGGGAGTTAGTGACTCGGGAATAACCTTAGAGAAACTCTCTGCCACATATTCTACACCCGATAGCACGTCAGCTATAACGATAACTGAAAATGGCGAAATCACAGGAGACGCTCATTCCTGCAGCAACATCCTGGGAGAAGTTGTCATACCTGATACAAGTATTAATGTTTTTAAAGTGACCTACAAAGCTGAAGCTTTTAATTGTAGTGGGCTTCCCAGTGAAGAAGTGTTGGGCGATGACCTAAAGGGTGAATATTCTGGTCTTGGCACATTTGACGAGCATACCAACAAACTCATATTTTATACTCGCAACGACAACGAAAAAGTAGCGTGGATGTTCGAAGGTATAAGGCATTAGCCACCTGTGCTTGCTGTTACAAATCCAGTGTGCAGCAAGCACAACCCTGATTCCTTAAAGTGTATCCCGGCCAGGCGTTGGCTCGATGCAGTTCTGTTCCCCCAGCGTGAGGCGGTCTCCGGATTCAATTCCATTTGCCGCAAAAAAGCCTGCGTTCATTTCGACCGCGATTATAAACTCGACTCCGGCAGGGTAGCTCGGGCAATCTGCCCCGCTAGAGGATGCACAAGGCTTCATGTGCCGGATGTTACCAATGACCCCGCTCTCATCCAGATAGGCGATATCCAGTGGAATGAGGGTCTGGTACATCCAGAAGCCATGGTTCGGGCTTTGCAGTTGCTGATACTGAAACAACATGCCCGAATCACGGGCCAATGAGTCTCTACCCATCAGGCCTTTACGGCGCTCCTGTGGCGTCTGTGCGAGTTCCAGACTGACGTTGACTGCATCTGAATCCGTTACAAAGCATCCGGCGACAACCGGCAGTCCGGAAGCCGTTTCTGCGGCCCCGGAGCCGGCAGTACAGCCTGCCAGTAATGCCGAAAAATAAAGGAAGATGCAGTGGTTTCGCATCAGGGGCGCAACCGGTAACCGGTTTTGAAGATCCACCAGATACCTGCCATGCAGGCCAGCAGGAACATAAGGGTCATACCGACACTGATTCCGATATGCACGTCAGAAACACCATAGAATGCCCACCGAAACCCACTGATCAGATACACCACCGGATTAAAATAGCTGATGGCCTGCCAGATTTCCGGGAGCATATCGATGGAGTAGAAAGTGCCACCGAGAAAGGTCAGCGGGGTCACAATCATCATGGGCACAATCTGCAGTTTTTCAAAACCGTCGGCCCAGATCCCGATGATGAACCCGAACAGACTGAAGGTCACGGCCGTGAGTACCAGAAAGGAAAGCATCCACACAGGGTGCAGTACGCTGTAGTCCACAAACAGGCGTGCGGTTGCCAGTATGATCAGGCCCAGTATGACCGATTTGGAGGCGGCTGCACCCACGTACCCGAGTACCACTTCAACGTAGGATACGGGGGCGGATAAAACCTCGTAGATAGTGCCGGAGAATTTCGGCATGTAGATGCCGAATGACGCATTGGAGATGCTTTGCATCAGCAGTGACAGCATCACCAGCCCGGGAATGATATAGGCACCGTATTCGATGTTATCGATATTACCCATGCGCGAACCAATGGCGGAACCGAAAACAACAAAATACAGGCAGGTGGAGATGACCGGAGAGAGCACGCTTTGCATCAGAGTGCGTCCCATGCGGGACATTTCAAAATTGTAGATGGCTTTAATGCCGTAAAAATTCATGCCTTTCTCCCGTTAACCGCAACCTCACTCATGAACCAGCCCTACAAAAATTTCTTCCAGTGAGCTCTCCCGGGTGCGCAGGTCGCGATAATCTATGCCAAGGTCTCCGAGGGTTCGCAGTAAGCGAGCCACGCCAGCTTGTTCCTGCTGGGAGTCGAACGTGTAGATTAGCTCATGGCCGTCTTCGGAAAGCTCCACCGGCTCCAGCATGAGCTGTCCCGGGATTTGCTCCAGCCGGTTCTGCAGTTGCAGACGAAGCTCTTTTTTACCCAGCTTACTCATCAGCTGAGCCTTGTCTTCCACCAGAATGATTTCCCCCTGGCGTATAACACCAATACGGTCAGCCATTTCTTCGGCTTCTTCAATGTAGTGGGTGGTCAGGATGATGGTGACGCCGTTTTCACGGAGCTTGCGTACCATTTCCCACATATCCCGGCGCAACTCTACGTCTACGCCCGCGGTCGGCTCATCCAGAAACAGGATCTGGGGTTCGTGGGAGAGGGCCTTGGCAATCATCAGGCGGCGCTTCATGCCCCCGGAAAGGGTCATGATGCGGTTATTGCGCTTGTCCCATAGCGAAAGGGCCCGCAATACCTTCTCGATATGGCCGGGGTTGGGTGCTTTTCCGAACAGGCCCCGGCTGAAAGACACTGCCTTCCACACGGTCTCAAAGGCGTCGGTGTTAAGCTCCTGCGGCACCAGCCCGATTAACTCACGGGCTTTGCGGTAGTCTTTTACTATATCGTGACCGCCCGCCTTTACTTCACCGGACGACATGTTCGCCAGGCCACATATGATACTGATCATTGTGGTTTTTCCGGCTCCATTAGGGCCGAGCAGGGCGAAAATCTCGCCGCGCTTTATTTCCAGGTTGATATTTTTAAGGGCCTGAAAACCACCCTCGTAAACCTTGTTCAGGTTCTTAACGGATATGTCCGGCTGCACGACCGTGTCCTGTTTCTGAAGTGGGTCAGCGATAAAGCGTGGCATTTTCTCATGTATGGCGCCGATTTAGAAATCTTTGCCTTGAGCGGGATAGTGTCCATAATGCCCTGTGTTTTCAATACGGGATTCAACTGGGTATCGTTATGTTTCGCACCATCGCAGTAGTGGGAGTGATTGCAGGGCTCATCCTGATCGCCTTTTTCGGCGCCGAAGGGCTCCGTAATGATCAAGAACATACGACGGAGACCAGCAAGCACGCCTGTGACCTGCTCGCAGGGCCTTGCGAATGGGAAACCGCCTCCGGGGCCTGGCAAGTCCGTCTGGAGATGGTTGGCGGTAGCAGCGCGGAAGCAGACTACCAGCTTACGGTTGATGCGCCTGCGTCACAGTCGCGCTTTCTCGCGGTCCTGCGTGGTGAGTCTATGTATATGGGCGAATACCCTGTGCCTTTAAAGCCAGGAGCGGATGGACAGTATTCTGCCAGATTCTCGGCGCCCCTGTGCACGGAAGATGCAGCGATGATCTGGCGTATCGAGCTTCAGAACGGGCAGGAGCCTCTACCTGAACCTTCACCAATCAAACTGATATTCCAGGCGCAGCATTAAGACGCTCGTTTCCTTACAGGAAATCTGATGACCATTATTCTGACACTGCATACACTTCTGGTTCTCACGTTTACCATCCGGATTCTGCTTCGTGATGACCTGTCACCTCCGGGTCGCCTCGCCTGGTTTGTTGTGCTTAACCTTTTGCCTTATTTTGGCAGCGCGATTTATTTCCTGTTCGGTGAAACCGATATCGGTAACCGGGCGGACGTGCGTCACAAGGAAATATTCCGTGAAATCCGGGCTAAAGCGTCCTGGTTTATGGGGGAGCCGGACAATACAGATAGCCTGATTGAGCCTACGTATCAGCCGGGTTTCCGGTATGCAGCCTCTATCAATGGCTTCCACCCATCTGCCGGGAACCGGGCGGAACTGATGAGTGATGGCGACGAAACCCTGACCCGGATGGTTGCCGATATTGATGCAGCGACAGACCATGTTCATGTTTTGTATTACATCTGGCTGGATGACCGCACGGGGCGGGCGCTTGCGGAAGCTCTGATGAGGGCGGCGCGTCGGGGTGTTACCTGCCGGGCTATGGCTGATGGGTTGGGCTCGCGCAAACTGATCAAGTCGGAACTCTGGCAGCGCATGCAACAGGCGGGGGTGCAGCTGGCTGTAGCTTTGTCGCTGAAGCACCCCATTCGTACCATTCTCACCAGCCGCCTGGACCTTCGTAATCACCGAAAAATCACTGTGATCGATTCCCGTATCACCTATTGCGGCAGCCGGAATTCGGCGGATCCGGAATTCGAAGTTAAAGCCAAGTATGCGCCCTGGGTGGATATTATGCTCCGGTTTACCGGGCCGGTTGTTGTGCAGAACCAGCTTTTGTTCGCCAGTGACTGGATGCACGCCACCAGTGAATCCCTGGATGGTATTGCGTTATCCCGGGGACCGGTCGAAGGCGGGTTTCCTGCGCAAGTTATGGGAGTTGGCCCGACCGAGCGCCACGGCGCCACGCCACATCTCTTTGCCAACCTGATTGCTTGCGCTCAGAGCGAGCTGACCCTGACCACCCCTTACTTTGTTCCGGATGCAACGGTACTGGAAGCGCTCTGCGCAGCTGCCTTTCGCGGGGTTAACGTGTCGCTGATTTTTCCCAAAAAGAATGACAGCTGGATTGTGGCCGCGGCCAGCCATAGTTATTATCACCGGCTGCTTGATGCCGGCTGCATAATCTATGAGTTCGGGGAAGGGCTGCTGCACGCAAAAACACTGACCATTGACGGAAAAATCAGTCTGATTGGCTCGTCAAATCTGGATTTGCGCAGCTTTGACCTGAATTACGAAAACAACATCCTGCTACAGGATGAGGCCACAACCCAGGCCATTGCCGGTCGTCAGCAGACTTACATCAGCCGTTCCGAGGTCGTTGAACTGTCCACTGTTCTTCGCTGGCACTACCACAGGCGGATCTGGCATAACGTGATCGCAACCATCGGCCCGGTTCTGTAAAACTGTGGTACAAAACACTGGAAGTGCTTAATGCGAAGAAGTTTAACAACAGGCAGTGTGCTTTTGGCGCTGTCTCTGGTTGCCGGGGAGGGCTTTGCCAGCCTTCCCGATACCCTCGTCCATGTTAATAGTGTACCGGAAGGTACGGTGGGGCTGGGCGCGGCTGTGCGCAAAGGATCCAGTCCATACGTTGGGGTTAACAATATTTCCGGTGTGCTCAGTAGTGAAAAGGCAGATCTGGTTCCGCTTTACCTCTATGAAGGTAAGCATCTGTTTGTGCGCGGTACATCATTGGGGGCGCACCTTTTAAAGCATGACTGGCTGGAAGTTGACCTGTTGGCAAAGTATCGGTTTGATCGCCTCGAAGCCGATGCGAACACCTACTTTAATGGCCTGCGTGACCGGGACCAGACCGTGGATGCAGGCTTTTCCGCCACGGTTAACGGCAACTGGGGCGCGCTGTCTGCTACCTGGGTAAATGACATCTTTGGCACTCATAACGGCTATGAGCTGGATCTCACTTATCGCTACTCCTGGAAATCCGGACGCTGGTCACTGACGCCGTTTGTCAGCTATATATACCAGGACAGTGATCTGACCGATTACTATTACGGAGTGGAGGAGCATGAGGCGCTTGATAACCGGCCTCTTTATCAGGCTGGCTCAGCGGAATTCTGGCGCTCTGGCCTGAATGTCTCCTACCGCGCCACCCCCAGACTGATGCTGTTCGCTAACATGGCCTCTGAGCATGTTGATAGCGAAATCTCGAACAGCCCGCTGGTGGATGAGCCCCAGATAAACTCTGCGACCCTCGGCTTTGCTTATATGTTTGGTAACGCCTTGAACGATTCAACCAAACAGCCAAGCTCAGAACGCTCTGGAGAGTGGTCATGGCGCCTGAATTATGGGTACCAGGCAGAGGGCCCCTTTACCCGAACGCTGACTGGCGATCTGCGAAACAGTGACGACGTTGAGGCTTATGTGGGCGGGCTGACGTTCGGTAAATTGATTTCCGATGGCAAGTATATTGACTACTGGGGAAGGCTGTCTCTGAACCGTCGCTTCGAAAATGGCAACCAGAGTGATTTTGGTGAATACAACGCTTATGTAATGGCCATGACCACTGCACATTCTCCATGGAGCCACGAAGAATGGTTTCGCTTTGGCATTGGTTTCGGCTTTTCCTATGCCTCCCGGGTTCCCTATATAGAAAAGGTGAAGCAAGCTGAGCGGGAGCGTAACACCTCCCATTTTCTTAACTACCTTGAAGGGCAGTTTGATGTGCCACTCCGGCTTATGTTTGATAACAAAGCCGTGAGAAACTGTTACGTGGGTCTGTCGTTGTTGCATCGCTCCGGCATATTTGCCAAGTCAGACATTCTGGGTAACGTCTCGGGCGGCTCGGATATGGTGACCGGTCACATCGAATGTAAGCGTTGAAGAAAATACATTGACGTCTTAGCAGGTAGGCATGGTTTGCAGGGCCAGTTTGCGACGGATATATCGCCCGAGCGCATCCACACCGATGTTAAGCAGGGCGGTGATCAGAATCAGCACCATAGCCCGGTCAAAGCGGATGTTCTGGATTGCACTGTCTACATAAAACCCGAGGGTGTAGATCCCCAATATGCCGAGAATTGCAGTCTCGCGCATGATGATTTCCCACCGGTAAAACAAAAATGCCAGAAATGAATGGTATACACGAGGCACCAGTTCCCAGCTGTATCGGTTAAACCCGGTGGTTGCGTCGGCACGGAGTTGGATGGTGTTGGTTTGCCGGCCAATCAGGTGGCCAATAATGCCGCCATTGTGCAATGCCAGAGCCACAACCGCCGGTAGCATTGAGGGTCCCCAAAGCTGTAGAAGAATGTACGCCAGAATGTATTCCGGGGTGGAGCGCGCAATCACCAGAAACACATGCCCTGCCGTTCTCCGGACGGGGCCACCGAAATGATTTGAGATCAGAGGAAACGCGAGCAGGGTCAGAATCCCTGTGGCCGCCAGGGCAATCTGGGTCAGTACAATGGTATTCCAGACTCCCGGCAGGGCCTCGTTAATCATCAGATCGTTCAGCCAGGGCATAAGGCCGGTCACGCCTTCGCCGCTGCGCAAGGGGGCCGGCACAATGTCTTCCGTGAAGAACCGCTGCACATTGCCCCAGATAATGGGCATGCCCTCACCAAGAAAGAAAGGCGCCCCGATGATGTAGACCGGCAGCAGCTTAGGTCGTACCCACAGCGGCATTGTGGCTATCAGCACGTAGAACAGAATGAGCATGGCGCCGGCATCGGAATACATGCCCTGGGAAAAGGACGATTCCAGATAAAAACCAAGTGTCGGCAAACCAACGAAACCAAGGATGGCACTGGAACGCAGCCCGCATTCGAGCCGGTATGCTGTGTATGTGCGCATCTTCACCCAGCAATCGGGAATCCGGGTATAAAGAAATGTGGTGACGATTCCGGTTCCGGGAGGCAGGGCACGGCCCGGGTCCGGGTCGGCTTCATCCAGAATTTCCGAATATACTTTGGCGAAAATTCCGGCATAAGGAATGGCAATGGCCAGTACACCGGTGAGGGGATGAAAACCAAAGAACTGCAGAAAGATCAGTGCCCAGAACAGCTCATGAATAGCCCTGACGAACGCGCAGAAAATTCGCACAGGCAGAGACCGGTACACCAAAGCCAGCAGGAAGCCGGCGACGCCTCCAAGCACAACCCCGACGAACGCAAACGCAACGGTTCGCAAAAGCGCCGTAAGCAACCCTTCGGTGCTGAAAAAGCTGGGAGTTATAATACCCAGAAAGAAGTTGCCCAGATCTCGCCATGGATTAGAGGCCGTGATGGCAATATCGGCAAACAGAAGCCCGGCCAGTGCAATGGCTAAAAAAATAAAGCTGACTCGAACGGTCGGGGAAGTAAACATGAAGCTGGCCGGCTTACCTAGTAAAGAGACATGATGTCAGACGCCACGAGGTTTTCCCGGGGCTGGTCCAGTGCCACCTGACCATTCTGTATCCCGACGATCCGGGTGCAGTAGTTCAATGCCAGTTCTACATCGTGCAAGGCGATAATACTGGTGGTAAAGCGATCCCGAAGGAGAGTCATGACCGAGTTCGCCATAGGTCCGTCCAGTGCCGAAACAGGCTCATCCGCTAATAATACCGGGGCGTTACGGTAGATTGCCCGGGCAATGGCAACCCGTTGACGCTGTCCGCCAGACAAAGAGCTTGCAGGTAACCGGAGTTTTTCGGCCATACCCAGAGCCTGAAGCAGTTCCTGCACGTCGGTGCGGTCCCGGGCGAACGGGCGGGCAAGCGTTAGCGTGTTGTACCATGTAGCATGCTGATCCAGCTGCCCCATAAACACGTTATGGAACACAGACAAGGCGTTGACCAGCCCAAGCTCCTGCGGAATGAGTGACGCGTCACGGTTAACACGTTCGTGGATCAGCCGGATCAGCGTAGATTTTCCCGCCCCGCTTTTACCCACCAGCGCCACCTTGTCACCCGGGCTGACCTGCAGCGACAACGGACCAATAACCCGCTTGCCGCTGAATGAAGCCGTAAGATGAGAAAGATCAAAGCCTGACATCAATCGAGGATTCCGATCTCTTCCGCTGTTTTGCGAATGGGCTCGTAGTCCTCATTGGATGCCGGGATGAATCCAGAGCGCGGAAAGCTTTCAAGCAATTCAGGATCCTTCAGATCAAGCAGAGCCTGGGTCACGCGCTGTTTGAACCCATCGCCAAAACGATCGTTGACATCACCGCGAATGGTCCACTGATAATCCGGGTAGGCGGGTGTTTTCCACACCACCTGAACGGCTTCTGTGTCAATGTTTCCATCGGCCTGTTCTTTTTCCCAGACTTTGAAGTTTAATGCGCCAGCGTCATAGGTGCCGGCTTCCACAAGACGAAGTGTTCGAGTGTGATTACCGCTGAACCCTACTCGTTTAAAAAAGTCGGCAGGTTTACTGTCGAACGTGTCACGCACATAAAACTCGGGCATGAGACGACCGGACGTTGAGCCCTTGGAGCCAAATGTGAAGGTTTTACCCTTTAGCGGCTCTCGTAACTCTGCCAATGTGTCCGACGGTTCAATTCCTGTATGGGTGTTGGCGATAAAATAGGTCTGAAAGGCCTCGTCTTCCACGCCCTGGGCGATGGCTTCAGAGCCCGGAACCAGCCTGCGGGCCTGCACACCGGAAAGGCCGCCAAACCAGGCCAGCTGGACCTGGTTGTTACGGAATGCTGAGATGGCAGCCGCGTAGGATTTAACCGGAACATAACGTACATCGACATCCAGTTGCCCGGAGAGGTAATCTGCCACGCCCCGAAAACGCTCCACCAGCTTTGTTTCGTCTTCATCAGGAATCGCTGTGAACACAAACGTTTCGGCAACCGCAGAGGCAGCGGTGAAACATAACACGCCAGCAAGCGCCAACTTCCGTATAGTATTAAACGCCATTTGAAATCCTTTGTCGGTTGTCTTGTTGAAAAGGCAAAATAGACAGACGGGCTGCACTAGTGGCAAACAGGATACTCTGATTCTGCACAGGCCTGAACCGCTGTGTTGGGTTGCAAGTTCAGACAGATCAAGTATAAGCAGGGGACAGACAGGGCTGCACGGGCTTTTTATACTAAATCAGACTATGTATATCACTATAATAACGCCTGCCGGCCAGGGCTCCAAAGCCGGCAACAGGGCGACAGCTGAGCGTTGGCAGCGGCTCCTTGTGCAGGCAGGGTACTGTGTATCGGTTGTTACAGAGTACAAAGGTGAGCACTGTGATCTGCTCCTGGCACTTCATGCCTGGCGAAGTCATGAGGCAATACGCATCTTTGAAAAGTTCTGGCCCGATAAACCCCTGATTGTTGCTCTTACAGGAACGGACATATACCGGCACCAACAAGAGTACCCGGAGCAAACCCTGCATTCCATGCAGGCCGCAGACGCACTCATAGGCCTTCATGCGAACGTTGGTGATGATATACCGGAGCGTTTTCGGGAAAAACTGTTAACCCTGTATCAGTCTGCTGAACCACCTGCCGGTTACAGGAAGCCCCCTGGTAACGCCGAAACCAGTGCTGATACTTTCGAAGTATGCGTGATCGGGCATCTCCGGGACGAAAAGGATTCATTGCGGGCAGCGTTTGCTTCCAGATTGTTATCGCCTGGCTCGCGCATCCGGGTGTCCTGTGCGGGAAAGCCACACAACCGCAATTGGCAAACCCTTGCGGAGCAGGAAATGCAGAGTAACCCGAGGTTCCGCTGGCTTGGCGAACTGGAAAAGGCAGAAGCTCTGCAGTTAATGGTGCGGAGCCAGGTTCTGGTTATGAGTTCGGTTATGGAAGGCGGAGCCAATGTAATATCCGAGGCATGCAGGGCAGGCCTGCCGGTTATTGCCTCGGATATTCCCGGCAACATCGGGTTGCTGGGTGAGGACTATGCAGGTTATTACCCCGTGGGTGACACTCACTCACTTGCAGCGCTTATGGAGCGCACTGAACAGGACAATGGGTTTCTCCAGCTCTTGCGTCGCCAGGTTGATCAGCTGGCCGGCCTGTTTACACCGGAAAACGAACAGGCTTCGCTGGAGCAGGCGGTTTCCCTGGCCCTCAAACGCTGCTCCGGGAAGGCTTTTTGAACCTAGTCTCTCAAGGTAATCGGCTCAATTGGCCCGGTTTCATCCTGTGGTGTTATCCGCCCGATAATCGTCGTGTGGGGGTAACCCAGTGCTTTGAGTTCACGGACACAGGCCTCGGCTTTGTCTGCAGCCACACTTGCCAGCAAACCACCCGCTGTCTGGGGGTCAAAAATCAGCGGGTACCGTGGATGCTTTACCCACTTTTCCTGGTTCCGGATGCCGCGGCGCAGCCGCACGTTGGCCGGTTGCAAAGAGCTCAGGATACCTTCGGCTGCCGTTTCTTCTGCGCCGGGAAGAATCGGGATAGCAGACAGATCAAGCTCGGCGTCTACGCCGGAGGGCCGGGTCATTTCAACGAGATGGCCCAGCAGTCCAAAACCGGTTACATCTGTGCAGGCTCTGGAGCCGAAGTATCGCAGGCAGTCTGCTGCTTTTTTATTGGACTGGATCATTGATGCGAGGGCGCTGTCTATCCAGCGGCCTTTTGCCGCTAACCGGGCATGAGCTGCAAACAAGGTTCCGGTGCCCACGGGTTTGGTGAGTATCAGAGCATCTCCGGCCCGTAAGCCGCCTTTGCTCATTACCTCATCCGGGTCAATCAGTCCGTTTACTGCGAAGCCCAAAGCCAGTTCGCGGCCTTCGCCGGTATGTCCACCCACCAGTGCACAGCCGGCTTCATTAAGCACTTCAACGGCACCGGACATCATCTGGTAGACCACGTCTTCCACCTTGGACTCAATGCCATAAGGAACAGTCGCGACCGCCGTTGCGCTTTGCGCCTCCGCTCCCATGGCAAAAACATCGCCCAGGCTGTGGTTGGCAGCAACACGGCCAAATGTATAGGGGTCATCAATAAACGACCGGAAAAAATCGACGGTATGCACCACGGCTTTGCCTGGTGGTACCTGCAGAACCGCGGCATCATCCGGCGCGTGCAGCCCCACAAGAATATCATCGCGCTCAATGGGCCGGAGTTCACCCAGGGCCCTGGAAAGAACCGTACTGCCGACTTTGGCACCACATCCTCCACAGCGCATGGCAACAGCTGAGATGGCTTGCGACGCTTCCTCGGGGTTCTGGGCGGCGGACGTGTCGGGCAGGTTTGCTGATTCTTCCATGGCAGGAAGATCCGTAAATTTTTTCATGAATCGACGGTCGATCCAGTCTTTCCAGCGCCAGACCAGAGCCCCCTGGAAAAACCTGTCGCTTCGGGAGGCGACTGCAAATTTATCGCCTGTAGTGATCAGGGCCAGCCAGGATTTCTGGGGGTGGAAATCCCTGGGTGCTTTGCCCAATGCTGATCGTTTCAGATTATCCGCAAGGGGAGGCCCCTGACGTACAGCAAACACCCCGGCTTTTTCTCTGGGGTGATTGATCATGTTGGCGATATCCCCTGCCGCATAAATGTCATCGTCATTTTCTGCCTGCAGAGTGTCTCGGACTCGTAAAAATAACCCTTCGTCCAGCGCCAGCCCTGTGTCTTTCAGCCAGGCCGGGCCGCCGGCTTTGGTTACCCAGAGAACCTCATCGGCTTGCAGGGATTCGCCCCCTGCAGTCTGGAGCACCCCCTCACTGACTTTTTGCACGGGCGACCCCAGGTGCAATTTAACGCCTCGTTCAGTAAGGGTCCTGCGAAACACATCCTGAACTTTGCGATTGTGGGTGGGCAGGATCTCACTGGCCGCATCCAGTAAATGGAAGTGCAGTTGCCCGGGATCCCGGCCGCGCTGTGCCAGTTCGTTTTTCAGACGGTATTGCATTGCCAGTGTCAGCTCAACACCTCCGGCGCCTGCGCCCACAACCGCGACGGTTAATGGGCCGTCGTGATTCTCAATGCGCGACAACAAGGCCAGCCAGCGGTTGTTAAATCCGGTTATGGGTTTTACCGGGACTGAGTAACGGGAGGCGCCTTCTACCTCATTCACCCTGGGTGAGGATCCGATATTGATGGACAGGGTATCGTATGGGACATCCGGTCGGCCTTTACAGATTACCCGCTTGTTGTGCCGGTCAAGACCGATTGCTTCCGTGCGATAGAACCTGGCGCCGGCAAATTCTGCCAGGCGGCTCAGGTCTATGTGAACTTCGTCGTAGCTGTAGTGTCCTGCCACATAACCTGGCAGCATTCCGGAGTAGGGGGTGTGAGTGTCACGGCAGATCAGGGTCAGACGCACACCGGGAACAGGTTTCATGGCAAACCGTTTAAGTACCCCGACATGACTGTGCCCCCCGCCAATCAAGACGATATCCCTTAAAACAGGCTGGTCAGGCGCTTGCATCAGTTAATTTTCTCGCCATGAGGTGTTTCCTTTAAGGTGCTGAGTTTATAAAGGTCTGTTCTGCGATCTTTAATATTGGTTACCGAACCCTCGTTGCGCACCAGGGTGAGTTTTTCCAGGTCCATGTCAGAAAACATAATCATCTCGGTGTTGGGTGTTGTTTCTGCCATCACAGCGTCGTGAGGGAATGAGAAGTCCGAAGGAGAAAACACTGAGGACTGAGCGTACTGCACGTCCAGGTTTTCCACTTTCGGCAGGTTGCCAACACTGCCGGTGATCACCACATAACATTCATTTTCGATGGCCCGCGCCTGGGCGCAGTGGCGGACTCTCAGGTAGCCGTTCTTTGTGTCTGTCCAGAAAGGCACACAGATAATATCCACTTCCTTGCTGGCCGCAATGCGTCCCAGTTCGGGGAATTCAATGTCGTAACAGATCAGGATTGCAACACGCCCTGCGTCTGTATCAAACACTTCAAACTGATCACCGCCTTCTACGACCCAGTCGCGACGTTCGTGGGGGGTAATATGGATTTTGCGCTGTTCATCCACCCGGCCGTCACGATGGCAGAGGTACGACACGTTATACACCCGGTCATTTTCCAGCAAGGGCATGGAGCCGGTGATGATATTGATATTATAGCTTACGGCCATCTCCGACATTCGATCCCGGAACTGCTCTGTAAAGCCTGCGAGAAAGCGAATGGCACGGGTCTGGTCCAGTTGGTCAGTGAGGCCCATTAGCGGAGCGTTGAAGAACTCGGGGAACAGGGCGAAGTCACTTTTGTAATCGGAGAGGGCGTCTACAAAGTACTCAACTTGCTCAAGCACCTCCTCAACCGAAGCAAACTCGCGCATCTGCCATTGTACAGCGCCCATGCGTACCTGGGTTTTCTTCTCATTGAGTACGGAGGAGGGGGGCGTATAAAGGATGTTGCGCCATTCCAGCAAGGTTGCGTACCCCAGTGATTTCTCATCCTCCGGCAGGTATTTGTGCATCAGCCGGGTTACCTGGAAATCATTGGAAAGCTGGAAGCTCAGAATCGGGTCGTAGATATCCTTGCGGTCGACCCGGTCAATGTACTCCGCCGGTGAGTACTGATCCGAATACTTGTGGTAACCGGGTATACGCCCGCCGGCAAGTATCGCGCGCAGATTGATCGAGCGGCAAAGCTCCTTACGAGCTTCATACAAACGGCGTCCCAGCCGGTAGCCGCGGTATTCCGGATGAATGAATACATCCAGGCCATACAGCGAATCACCCTTCGGATTGTGCCAGATCTGCTCATTGCGCAGAATCAAATCATCGTAGGTGTGAGGGTTGCTGAACCGCTCATACTTAACCGATACGGTGAGGGCAACCGCAACCAGTTGATCATTGTCCTCAATGCAGATCTGGCCATCCGGAAACTGTTCCACCAGGGCTTTAATTGTATCCCTTGGCCAGGCGCCGCCAATGTCATCATACACCTGGTCCATGAGCACCCGGAGCTGGTCATAGTCATCAAGGGTGAGATTCCGGAGGTTCAGATACAGTTCTTCATGGGCCATCAGGCAGGACTCCAGTATGGCGTAGGGGTGAATAGATACCCCAGTTTATCAGATGATATTAAAGAGTTCGTAGCGGTGGCCGTAAACAGGTGTAAATCAATGCCGGGAGTTCATCGTGCACCTTACATTCGGGAAAAAACTGTTGATCGCCTTCAGTGTTCTGCTCATTCTGGTGATGGCCGCGTTTACTATCGCGGGCAATCTTCGCCTGCAAAACACAACTGAGCGTTATGTTGATTCTTTAATCAAAAATACGGCTGCACAGAATACGGCCAGTATTGCCGACTGGCTTAATACTCGGCTCAACATGACCGAAGCAACCGCCAAAGCTCTGGAGCAATCAACCAGTGACCGTCAGGCGCGCACACTCTTACAGGCAGCGTCCACCGGTGGCAGGTTCAAGGATGTCTATGTGGGGCGCAGTGATGGCTATATGCTGATGGAAACGGCAGAAGATGAGCAGAGTCTGCAATCGGATTATGATCCGCGATCACGGCCCTGGTATAAACGGTCGATGGAGCTGGGTCACTCATCATTTACTGAGCCCTACCGCGATGCGAACACCGGTGAACTGCTGATTACAGCGCTTGCACCGGTCAGGCGCGGAGAAAACCAGGGGGTCGCAGGTGCAGATATCACTCTGAACACCATTGAAGATATGCTTTCGGTTATCGACCTGGGGGGCAATGGTTACGCTGCACTGATCAGCCGTGACGGAGAAGTGCTATACCACCCACGGGAAAGCCTGATTGGTGAAAATATCAACAATCTGCTTGGCGCAGCCCCCGACCTTAATGGCGAAGTGCACAGTTTTCAGGACGGAGAGATGCCCTGGACGGCCAGCTTTCATGGGATCAGTGATGCACGGGGCGTAGACTGGTACCTGGGAACCTTTGTGAATGAAGACAAAATAAATGCGCCGGTACGTACAGCCGTTATCACGGGGATCGTGATTGCAATCATTGGGCTCCTGGTTTCCCTTGTTGTTCTGCATCTCGGGATTCGTATTCTCATGGCCCCGGTACGCCGGCTGAATATTGCTATGGCGGACATTGGCTCATCAAATGAGGCAGATCTCACCCAACGCCTTGATGACAGTGCGAAGGATGAGTTTGGTGAGCTGGCTGCGAACTTCAACAAGTTTGTCGAAAAAATCCATGAGGTGGTTAGCGAAGTGCGGGAGGGAAGCACGGAGCTCGCTACGAATGTAGCTGATCTCAGAAACACTTCAAAAACAAGCCGCACCAGTGTTGAGAAACAGCAGGCAGAAGTGGATATGGTGGCGACGGCGATTAATGAGATGTCGGCTGCGGCCAACGAGATTGCCCAAAACGCTCAGCAAACCGCAGATGCCGCCAATACAGCCGATGAGGATAGTCGTGAGTCTCTGAGCACGGTCTCGGCTTCCCGTGATGCGGTGCAGAAGCTGTCCCATGAGGTCAGTGCAGCTGCCGAAGTGATCGATACACTAGGTAAAGATGTTGCTTCGATTACCTCCGTTCTGGAGGTGATTCAGGGCATTGCTGAACAGACCAACCTGTTAGCGCTTAACGCCGCTATTGAAGCAGCGCGCGCAGGCGATGCGGGGCGCGGGTTTGCGGTTGTGGCGGATGAGGTGAGAAATCTGGCCCAGCGCACGCAATCAAGCACTGAAGAAATCAACAATATGATCGAGCGTCTGCAGACGGGCGCCCATGACGCAGTGGAAGTGATGAAAGCCTCAACGGCGGTTTCCAACGTCAGTATGGAAAAGGCGCAGGACGCTATGGATTCTCTGAACCGTATTGCTGAAGCCATCACTTCCATCAGTCAGATGACCTCACAGATCGCAACCGCATCTGAAGAGCAGACGTCTGTAACTGAAGAGCTGAACGCCTCAATTACACGTATTGCGGATCAAGGCCAGGAAGCGTCGGAAGCCACAAGCGAGAACGATGTTTACAGCGGGCAGATTGAGGAAATAGGCCATACCCTCAACGAGAACGTCTCCCGGTTTCGGGTCTGACTTGTTGCCGGCGGGCTTTTAACTCAGGCTGGATCAAGCCGGGCCAAAGTGGCGAGAAATATTTCGCCATATTTTTCCAGCTTCGCCGCGCCAACGCCGCTTACGCCTGCGAGTTCCTCCAGTGTTTGCGGCTTGCGTTCGAGCATGTCAAACAGGGTGGTGTCGTGAAAAATAACGTAGGGCGGCACTCCCTGCTTGTCTGCCAACTCTTTGCGGCACGCCCGCAGTGCTTCCCACCCGGCATGATCTGTTATCAGGTCTTTTACGGAACTTCCGGATTTTCCACCCGGGGACCGGCTGGCTGATTTTTGAGGAACAGGGTCTTTGCGCAATTCAATGGTCTGTTGGCCTTTCAGCAAGGGTCTGCACTGCTCTGTCAGCTGCAGTGCACCATAACCATCCGGATCGGTCCGAAGGTAACCGTTGGCAACCAGCTGCCGAAAAAGGGATTTCCACTCATTTGCATTCAACTCGGTACCAATACCGTAGGTGGATACCTGTTGATGTCCTAGCTCTACAACCCGGTTATTCTCTGAACCCCGAAGAACATCAATCAGGTGGGTGACGCCAAAGCGCTGACCGGTGCGATAAACGCAAGACAATGCTTTTTGCACGGCAACCGTGGCGTCCCAGGTTTCGGGAGGCGCGAGGCACGTATCGCAGTTACCACAGGGTGTCTCAAGCTTATCGCCGAAATAGGCCAGCAAAACCTGACGCCGGCATTTTGTGACCTCACACAGACCCAGCATAGCGTCCAGTTTTTGTCGTTCAATACGCTTGAAGTGCTCATTGCCCTGAGAGGCTTCAAGCATTTGTCTGAGCTTGATGACATCCTGAAGCCCGTAAACCATCCAGGCTGTTGATGGTTTGCCGTCACGGCCTGCTCGGCCTGTTTCCTGGTAATAGGCTTCCAGGCTTTTCGGCAAATCGAGGTGCGCGACAAAACGTACATCGGGTTTGTCTATGCCCATCCCGAAAGCGATTGTCGCTACGATAATAACGCCGTCTTCACGCAGAAAGCGCTCCTGATGGCGTGCCCGGTCAACAGCCGGCAGTCCGGCATGGTAGGGCAGAGCCGTGTAGCCCTTTTGCGCGAGCATCTTCGCGGTCGCATCTACCTTGTTGCGGGAGAGGCAGTAAACAATGCCGCATTCACCTTCATGTTTTGCTTTAATAAATTCCAGTAGCTGCTTGTTTGCATTCGTTTTCGGCGATATCTGATATTGAATGTTAGGTCGGTCAAACCCGCTTATGAAGTGCCGCGCCTCCGTCAGAGACAACCGCTCTGCAATTTCTTTTCGGGTGCGCTCATCCGCTGTTGCGGTGAGAGCGATCCGGGGGATGCCCGGGAACTCGTCTGCCAGAACAGCCAACTGCAGATAATCGGAACGGAAGTCATGTCCCCACTGGGAAACACAGTGAGCCTCATCTATGGCAAACAGAGCAATAGATGCATTGTGCAAAAGCTCAAGAGTACGAGGTTGTATCAGCCGCTCCGGAGCGCAGTACAGCAGATCAAGTTCGCCGGTGCTCAGTGCGTACTCTGTCTGGCGGGCCTGCTCAAAATCCATCGTTGAGTTCAAAAACGCCGCTTTAACCCCCAGTTCACGAAGTGCTGCAACCTGGTCCTGCATCAAAGCAATGAGAGGTGAGATAACGATGGCTGTACCAGTGCGAACCAGAGCCGGAACCTGATAACAGAGAGACTTACCACCTCCCGTGGGCATCAGGACCAGGGCGTCTCCACCGGACGTTACCTCATGAATAACATCGCCCTGCAATGGCCGAAAGGCGTCATAGCCAAACACCTCATGCAAAACCTGCTCAGGAGTTTTGCCCGAGGTGGCAGGCCTCTCGGCAGAAAGCTGTTCAAAGTGCTGATCGGGATACATAGAATAACCGGTTGCTCGCGAATCTGGAGGCGTATCAGTGTGCGGATCATACCAGATCCCACAAAAGTAATGGCCCGGACGGCGGTTTTTCAGGAGGCAAACCAAAGGGAAAAACGATACAATGCCGCGGTTTTCAAACTACCGTTTAACGGCAAAACTATAGACGTTACACACAAGAACAGGGCAGACATGCAGGATTTTGACGCCATTCGTCCCTATTCGGATGAGGAAACCGGCCCGGCTATACAGCGGTTGCTTAACGACAACGAGTTTCTGGACATGGTCGGGCGCTTCAAGTCGCCTGTGCTTTCCCGGTGGGCCCCGGCACTTTTACGTTTTTTTACACGTCGTTGGTTAAGCCGGCGTTTTGGCCACTTTACGTGCGCCGATGACTTGCAGGCCGGGTTATCCGGCTACATCGGCGATCTTATAGAAAACACGACCTCCCGGGTGACAACCAGCGGTATAGAAAACCTGAGCAATGAGGGAGCGTATCTTTTTATTTCCAACCATCGGGACATTGTGTTCGACCCTATGGTGGTCAACTACCTGTTGTTCCGCAATGGGTTGCGTACGACCCGTATAGCGATTGGTGATAACCTGCTCGCCAACCGGGTATTTGCTGAAATGATGCGGCTGAACAAAAGTTTTATTGTTCGCCGTGACATGACCAGCCCCCGTGAAATGCGTGATGCGTACATTACACTCTCGGGGTTTATTAACCACAGCATTGCCAATAATGAAAACATCTGGATTGCCCAGCGTGAGGGGCGCGCCAAAGATGGCCTGGATTTAACAGATGCAGCAATCATCAAGATGTTCTATATGAGCTGCAAAAAAGGTGGCCTGAGCTTTGCCGAGGCCATGAATAAACTGCGCATTGTGCCTGTTTCCATTTCCTACGAATACGATCCCTGCGACACTGACAAGGCCCGGGAGCTGGAAACAAAAGCCCGCTCGGGTGGCTACAAAAAAGCGGAAACGGAAGATACAGAGCAAATCATGAAGGGCCTCACCGAGTTCAAAGGCCATGTACATGTTCACTTTGGTACGCCGATTACTGACGCGCCGGATAACGCCAAGGAGTTGGCTGCGCGGATCGACAACGAGGTGCATGCCAACTACCATCTGCATCCATCCAACCTGGTGGCTCATGAGAAACGCGCAGCCCTGGCTGGTGCAACTGACGAGACTACAGACCTGGTTCCCGACTCTGTAGAAACAGCCGGGCGCTACACAGACGCCGAATTACTGGCCGCCCGTACGGAGATGGAAAAAAGGCTGGAAGCTTGTGATCCGGCTATTCGGCCCTATTTATTAGATATGTATGCCAACCCGGTAAAAACTGCGCTGGATGCGAACCACAAACAAAGCACACCGCATTAATCCGGATAATCCCTTTTTACTGATAAACGAGGTACTGCGTGCAGGATCTTCAGTATATTGAACTGGAAACCCGACCCAACCCAACAGCGGCCGTTATCTGGCTGCATGGCCTGGGCGCCAGCGGTCACGATTTTGAGCCGGTGGTGCCAGAACTCGGTTTGCCGGACGACGCTGCGGTGCGTTTTATCTTCCCCCATGCGCCTAACCTGCCCGTTACCGTTAACGGCGGCATGACCATGCCCGCCTGGTACGACATTAAAGCGATGGATATAGACCGGTCCGTGGATATTGACCAGCTGATGAACTCGGCTCAGGCCGTGGGAAAACTGATTGACCGGGAAATCGAACGCGGTATTCCGCCCGAGAACATTGTCATTGCAGGTTTCTCTCAGGGTGGGGCGGTTGCTTACGAAATTGGCCTGACTTACCCGAAGCGTCTTGCCGGCATTGTGGCACTGTCTACTTACTTTGCCACAGAGAAGACTGTGCAGCCCTCGGAAGCAAACGCCGGGATTCCGATCAGCATCTATCACGGCACCAGAGACCCGATGGTCCCGGAAGTACTGGGGAAACGCAGCGCAGAAACCCTGAAACAGATGGGGTACGAACCAACCTATATGACTTTCCCGATGGAGCACAGCGTGTGTCTTGAAGAAGTTCAGGATATCGGGAAGTTTATTCGTAAGTATGCCCTCCGCTAATCAGGGCGACGGAGTTAATGCAATGACGCCTAATACACGGGAAAACAAAGTCCAGAGCCCTCTCCAGGTGGTCGCCTGTATCGACGGCTCCAGCGCAGCACTGGCAGTATGCGATTATTCTGTCTGGGCAAGTCGCCGCATGGGTGACCCCTTGCTGCTTCTGCATGTACTGGACAAGGAGAAATACCCGGTCAGAACAGACATGTCAGGCAATATCGGGCTTGGCAGCCGTGAACAACTTCAGGAAGAGCTGGTTAACCTGGATGCAAAGCGCAGTAAGCTGGCATTAGAGCACAGCCGTGTGATGCTGGATGAAGCAGAAAAGCGTGTCCGGGAGTCAGGCATTGAGGATGCCAGCAAACACCAGCGCCATGGTGAGCTGGCGAGTTCTTTGGTGGAGCTGGAGCCGGATGCCAGAATGTTTGTGCTGGGCCTGTCGGGCGAAAGCAGTGCCGCGGCAGGCAGGCGCGTTGGCAGTCAGTTGGAAACAGTGATTCGCAGCGTGCATCGGCCGGTGTTTCTTGTGCCGGATGAGTTTACTGCCCCCCGCAGTGCCATGCTTGCGTTTGATGGCAGCCCGACCGCTTTCAGGAGTATCGAGTTACTGGCAGGTACCCCGGTGTTCAAGGGTATGCCTTTTCACCTGCTATTGGTTGGCGCTGATACGGAAAAACACAGGACTCAGCTTCAGCAGGCAAAGGATGCGCTTGCCCCCCAGGGCCTGGATGTTCATGTCGCTATTCGTGATGGCAATGTGGAGCAGACACTGCATGCTTATCAGGAAGAGCATGATATCGATATACTGATTATGGGAGCCTATGGGCACTCCCGGATTCGTCGCTTTCTGGTCGGCAGCACCACAACGAAGATGCTGCAAACGGCGAAAAAACCCATGGTGGTCCTGCGCTGAATCAGTAATCAGCTACGCCAGAAGGCTGGTGAAAGCACAATCACCACACTCAGAATCTCCAGCCGGCCCATAAGCATACCCACAGCCAGGACCCACTTGGCAGGGTCCGGCAGGGGTGCAAAATTCCCGGCCGGGCCAATAATAGGCCCCAGCCCGGGCCCAACGTTCGTAAGCGCGGTCAGCGCTCCCGATAAAGACGTAATAAAATCCAGCTGCATGGCAGCCAGGGCAACAGTGATCAGTGCCAGGCACAGGAAAAATATAAAGGTATACGCGATCACTGATGCAATAATGTCATCGCCGACGGCACGTCCATTATAGTTACGAGTCAGGACGGCGCGAGGATGGAGAAGGCGGATCATTTGCTCCCGCAGCACCATAAGCGACAATTGAAAGCGGAAGACCTTCATACCACCGGACGTCGAACCGGAACACCCGCCCATAAACATCAGAAAGAAGAACACCACAAAGGCTAAGGGGCCCCAGGCTGAATAGTCTTCTGATGCATACCCTGTCGTTGTTACCACCGAGGTAACGTTAAATAACGTGGCAATATAGTTGTGAACCGGATCAAAGGGTACAGGCGAAACGGCCCAGCGATAGAGTGTCAACAGAGCTGGAATAATCAGCAAAATGGTCAGGAACAGCCGGACCTGCTGATCCCTGAAAAGCACACCACGCTGGCCGTGCAGTTCCCTCACAAAGAGAAAGAAAGGCAGACTGCCAAGCATCATGAAAAACGAGGCTTCTAACAGTATGAGGTCGTCAAACTGACCCATACTCAGGTCTGACGTAGAAAAGCCACCGGTCGCGATGCTTGTGAGCCCATGGTTGAAGGCATTAAACAGTGACATGCCCGACAGCCAGTACACCAGCACCGCAGTGGCGGAAAAAGTCACATACACAAACAGCAGCCCGCGGCTCAGTGTTTTCATTCTGGGGAGTGCTTTATCGGTCCACTCCGACGACTCAGTCGCAAACAGCCGCATGCCCCCGACCCGAAGAAACGGAAGTACAGCCACAAACATGCCGATTATTCCGACGCCACCTATCCACTGCAGAATCGAGCGCCAGAGAAGCAGGTCCCGGTCCATGGTGTCCAGGCCACTGAACACCGTGGCGCCGGTAGTGGTAATACCGGAGACACCCTCAAAAAATGCGTCCGCTGCCGAAATACCGTCATTACTGAGATAAAACGGAAGCGATGCAAGCAGGGAAACAATAAACCAGGACGACACAGTCAGCACAAACATGAACCTTGGCTTCAGGTCCCGGGGCTTGCGGTAGGTGAGGGCAATACCGAGCAGGCCGATGCTGAATACGATGGCCGCCGACTCCAGAAACGTTGCCGCATTGGGCGCTTCTGAACGGAACATCAATAGCATGGGCAACGTCATGAATATGCTCAGAAGCACAAACATGATGCTGACAATAAATACGACTGGATAAAGGTTTCTCAATGGATGCTCGCGCCAGCTGAACCGAGAGAGGGCGACAGAATACCTGTGAGGCGCTCCTACCGCAAGAAAACAGCTGGCCTGCGACAGGTTTCCTGCCCATTAAAAGACCGTCAGCAAGCGCTGCTCTGTGTGGAAAAGTAGCGCATATTAATGCAACCTGACTGTTTAACAACTCTGAACTCAAGTGGAAGCCCGACATTGAATCATCTCGCCCACCTTTTTCTTGCTCCCGACTCGCCTGAAGCTCGCGTGGGTAGCCTGCTGGGCGACTTTACCCGGGGGCTGGACCTGAAAGCACTTCCGCCTTCGGTACGGCTGGGGGTACGTCATCACCTGGCCGTAGACAGTTACACCGACAAACACCCGGATGTGCTGGCCAGTAAACGCCTTTTCTCCCCTCAGCGTCGCCGGTTTGCAGGCGTGGCCCTGGATATTCTCTATGACCATTTTTTGTTGCGCCACTGGAGTCAGTTCACTGATGCGGATCAGCACGCCTTTATCAACACCGTTTATATGGAACTGCAGACAAATGAAAATCTGATGACACCTGACATGTGCAAAACAACCCGGCACCTGGTGGTCTACGACTGGTTTGGTTCTTACCGCGACCTTGAGAACATCGGCTACGCTCTGGACAGGGTGGCAGCACGCATCCGGTTTCCGAATGCATTCGCCGGAATTATTGAAGAAATCCGACCGTTACACTCAGAACTTGAAGCACATTTTTTATCATTTTTCCCTGATTTACAGGACTTTGCAGGAGAGATTGAATGAAAAGACTGACGGCCGCATTACTGGTGACAACGCTCCTTCTACCTGTTGGTGCACGTGCAGAATCGCCGGCAACAACGAAAGCCTCCGTTCCAGAAACCCTTGGTTTCGTAGAGTGGGTGGTGATGAATGATACAGGGCTGCAACTGAAAGCACGCATGGACACGGGCGCCAAAACATCATCGCTTCACGCTGTAAACGTAGAAGAATTCAAAAAAGACGACCAGAAATGGGTGAAGTTCCAGATCCCTCTGGCGGATCACAAGGACCATCCGGCCGAAGGTGACATCGACCATGAGGAGGTCATTATTGAGCTGGAGCGTCCGGTAGAGCGCACCGTTTTAATCAAGCGTAAAGGTGCCCCGTCCCAGAGGCGATATGTGGTTATGATGGACTTCTGCATTGCCGGAACCAGCCATGAAACCCAGTTTTCACTGACCGATCGCGGCAACTTTTCCTACCCGGTGCTGCTCGGGCGCCGCTTTATGAGAGACGACAACATTCTGATCGACTCCGCGAACAGTTTTATTGCCGAGAAAGAATGTGAATACATTAGTCTGGAAGAGCTTGCCGAGCAGCACGGGGCGCAAATTCAAAAAGACGGGAAATCAGACTGATTTAAGATATAACGAATAGTTGTCTAAATTTTGCGCGGTTTGCTAGTGTATTAGTAAGGTGACTAACAAACGGGTGAGGTCAGACATTGGCAAATCCAGAGAGTGTGCAAGGCGCTCTCAGCGCCGAAGAGTTCGTGCTCAGCCTGAAACAGTACATTACCAGAGTGCGGCGTGATCGCAGGCTATCAGGTGACAATGTACGGACAACCACCGTACACAGCCGGCAATTGTGCGGCAGTCGTCTGACCCTGGATGCGACCTTTGAGGCAGGTAGAGTTCAGGCGCTGGGGTTCAGGGTCAGGGCCTGCTCGCTGGGGCAGGCGACTACGGCTATTGTTTATGAACGCGCGCCCGGAATGAATTCCCGGGAGCTTCAGCCGGTTCAGGACCAGCTGGAACGGATTCTGAAAAATGATGTTCCCCCGGAAGCCGAATTAATCTGGCCCGAGTTAGCCATTTTCCAGCATGCGGCGCCTATGCCATCACGGCATGACTCCGCGTTGCTGCCCTTTCGTGCACTACAGGAACTTTTTGCAGAGGAGGAATAAAGCAAACCCCGAATAACAACAAGTAAAGGATACCCATATCCTGGTAGGAGATAAAAGATGATTCAGAATATTATCGTTGTTGGCGGCGGTATCGGCGGTACCATGACTGCAAATAACCTGGTCGCAAAACTGTACCCGGAGATAAGCCGGGGCAAGGCAAAGGTTACCCTGATATCCAACAGCCCCTGGCATTACTACAAGCCTGCCTTTATGTACGTTGCCTTCGGCGCATTTTACAAAAACGAACTGCGCCGCCCCCAGGCATCACTGCTACGCCCGGAGATTGACTTCGTCCTTGATGAAGTGGAAGGGTTCGAGTTTAAAGAAAGCCGTCTGAGGATGTCTTCAGGGAAAACCTATAACTATGACTACCTGGTTGTTTCAACCGGTTGCATCCCGTCACCTGAACGCATCAGCGGCCTCAAAGAGGCCGGCGATCATTTTTACCAGCATGACCCTGCCCGGGAGCTTTATAAAAAGATCTCGACCATCGAGAAAGGGCGGATATTTATCGGGGTCACTTTCCCAACAACACCGAACGTTCCGCACCAGTGTGGTATCGCGCCCATGGAAACCACATTAATGCTGGATGACTTCCTGCGTCAGCGAGGTGTCAGAGACCAGGTAGAGATTGTTTACACCTATCCCACCATTTCACAACTTGTCCGTAACTGCCTCTTTTTACAGAAAGATACAGGTGAAGTACTGCCGTCTATTTTTGAATCCAAAGACATCAAGTACAAGCGTGGCTTCACCCTCGCCAGTGTTGACCCTGAACGCAAGGTGGCAATTTCGGAGGAGGGCGAAGAGGAAGATTTTGACATCCTGATGCAGACCCCGCCCATTCGTGCCGTGGATGCGGTACTTAATTCCGGTGTTTCCGAAGCGCCAAACAACGAAGGCTGGCTGCCAACCGACCGGGAGTCCCTGCAGCTTGATGGCTATGAGAACGTTTTCGTGATGGGCGACACGGTCGATCTGCCCATCAGTAAGGCAGGTGGAAGCTGCCACAACCAGTCGCCCGTTATCTGTAACAACATCGCCGGTCTGATGCGTTTTGGTGAAACACCGGCTGAGTACGACGGCAGAGTACAGGCAATTGCACAAATGGGCATGGAGGTTGGCATGCCGCTCTGGTACGACTACGACGTAGACGTCATCCCAACCCCGCCAACCAAAATCGGTGGGTTGATGCGCAAGGGTTTTAACCGTGGCGTTTACTGGTCAGTCGCCCGTGGTCTGGTGTAAGGAGAATAACAAGATGAGCAACGAATCCATGACAACAGCAGAAACCCAGTCACTTGAACAGCTACTGGAAACCGTTCCGGCACTTCAGGACCAGGCGACACTGGACGGCTTGTCGGATCTGATCACGAAAGCAGCACCCTTAATTCAGGGCAGGCGCTTGCACAACATCATTGACCTGCTGGCAGCCACCTCCGATGTCATTGAGATGGCCGACGACGCAATGGTGCAAAAACTGATGGCACTGTATGAAGAAGGGATTGGTGGTGCCTGGGCAATCAGCAATGCCATGCGTTACGCGGCAGCCCAGGCCGCACAAGACGATACTCCTCCCACCATCTGGCAAAGCCTGCGTCGACTGAGCAAAGATGAGGATGCCCGGCGTGGTCTGAATATGGCGATCAACCTCGCAGCCGAGTTTGGAAGACAGTCCAGGGCAACTCACGCCCCAATGCCTGAGGATTAATCTGCCAGGGCCGGGTGGCTATGCAGCAACGCTGTGCCGCCCGGGCACTTCTCAGGACTTCTACAGCCAACCCGATCACCACCTCTGGAATCAAGATCGCCTGAAAGCCAGGTGCCCGTCCAGGCCTGAAGTACCTATTCCGCCTTTTCGCCATGGTATTTTTTGGTGCTCTGGTCAGACGCAGTAGATCCGGTCGCTGGTGCCCACCTCTTAACGTAAACACTGCCGGCGGGGGTTGCGACGTAGCGCTCGTTGGTGTCGATTGAAGGCATGGAATTTGGTTCCTGTCAGGGTCAGAAATCAGCAGGCAAGATAAGCCAGGACTGACTGTGGCTGCAAGTGCCTGACTCTATATATGTTATGATCTTATAACAGCCCTGAATGCAGAGTTGAGCTATTCTATGGGGCATCTATCAGAAATCTGACATTGGTGAGCGGGCTTTATGAAAATCGTTATCATCGGCGCTGGCATTATGGGAACCACGTTTGCCACATTGGCAAAAGAGCTGGCCCCGGATCTGGAGATCACCATTCTGGAGAGGCTGAGCGGTGCCGGGGAAGGCAACTCATGGGCATTTAACAACGCGGGTACAGGCCATGAAGCAAACTGCGAGCTGAACTATACGCCCGTCGACGGCGAAGTTATTTCCGTTGATAAGGCCCTGAAAATTCACGCACAGTTTAACGTTGCCAAGCAGTTCTGGGCGTATCTGATCGAAAAGGGCGCCATCAAACAGCCGTCCACGTTTATCAATCAGACCCGACACTGCACCCTTGTTAACGAGCCGTCGATTGATGAACTCAGGTTGCGGTTTGAGGAGATGTCCGCGCACCATTTTTTTGAAAACATGCAGTTTTCAGAAGACTACGACGAAATCAAACGCTGGATTTCCCTTGCCATGGATGAGCGACCCCGCCATGACAAAATGGCAGCCACCTCGATTGAAACCGGTACCGACGTAAATTTCGGCGCATTAACAGAGCAGATGGCGCTCTACGCAACCCGAAGCCTCGGGGTTACTATTAAATACGACACACACGTAAAAAGGGCACACCGAAGCCCCACCGGGCAATGGGTTGTCAGCACAGATGGCAAAGAAGGGCCGGCACAGTACAAAGCGGATGTGCTCTTTGTAGGTGCCGGCGGCGGTGCTTTCCCGATACTGAAACGAAGTCACTTGCCGTTCCGGAACCGGTATACTGGTTTCCCCGTGGGCGGACGATTCCTGCAGGCGCCCATCAGTGAAGAGCAGGCCCGCCACTACAAAGCCAAAACCTACGGCAAAGCCGAAGTTGGCGCCCCTCCCATGTCGGTTCCGCATCTTGATTTGCGAGCGGTGAATGGCAAGCATTATTTACTGTTTGGTCCTTTTGCATCATTCAGGCCACTTCTTGAGAAAGGCCGTGGATTTTTCGATTACCTGAGCTCGGTCCGTCTTCACGACATTCCCGGCCTGCTCAATGTCGCCCTGCAGAATGCCGACCTGGTCAGATACCTGATTTCAGAGACCTTCAAGGGCGAAAAAAGCATGTTTGAAGAACTCGAAAAGTTTGCTCCGGGGTTAAGTAAGCGTTTTGACTGGAAACCGATCGATGCCGGCCAGCGGGTACAGATTATCAAAGACCGGCATTTGCAGATGGGCACAGAAATCCTTGTGTCCAAGGATAAAACCTATGGGACGTTGCTGGGGGCATCACCAGGCGCTTCAGTTTCGCCCGAGGTGATGCTGCGCTGCCTGGAACAGTTGTTACCTTCAGCTTTTGTGACAGAAGACGCCCGCGAAAAGAAACGCCAGATGTTCCCCGAAGATGACCTGGACACCTTGATTAACAACCCGGATCGCTACCGGGAAATTCGCGATGCCGTGAACAAACAGCTGGGAATCACTGAGCCACAGGCCTAATCGGAACGCACAATACGATCTATATAGGGGGAGAGTAATTTATGGACAGCAGAATAAATGTAACGTCGCCACTGGTTATCCTTCATGGCGATGAAATGGCTCAGGTAGCATTTGAGCAGATACTTGAGAAGTTTGTGAACGCACACCTGGATATCAAGCTTGAGGAAATTGATCTGTCTGCCGAAAACCGGTTGCTAACCAATGGTCAGGCTGTGACGGATGCAATTGATGCGCTCCAGCGCCACGGTGTAGGTGTAAAAAACGCCGGGATGACCGTCAATAGCCAGCAACTGGAAGAGTTGCTGCGTAAGCATCCGGATGTAGACTCTGACTCCCTTCATCCTCTGGCTATAAACTCCCCGAACGGCGCTATTCGTAAAGGTATCAGTGGCAACATTACCCGTGAAGACATCCAGTTTCGCAACCTGAAGATCCGCCGGCCTGAATGGGTTAACCGGGATATTGAGGTTGAAACCATGGAGTTTGGCGGTATTAAAAGCAGCTTTAATCAGCTTGCACATGCATCCGGCGTGGTGAAACTCATGTTTGTTGGCAGCAGCGGTGATCCGGTTGAGCTCCACCGCCGTAGTGTCTGGAAAGGAGATCCCTGGCTGCTGGCGACGAATGATCTGGACGATATCAGAGCCTGGGCGCACAATTTTTTTAAGCGTGCGATCGATGAAAAGCGGGATATTTACCTGGGTCTCAAGGATACGGTTATCCCTGGTTACGATGGCGCTATGCGTGCCGTGATTGAAGAGGTATACCGGAACCACTATAGCAAACAGGTCGGGGACCTGGGGCTTAGCTATAACTACGAACTCATCGATGCCCAGGCTGCGCGTATCGTTGCTAATCCTCCAGAGCGCGCGCTTTGGGGTGTGCCCGATAACAATACCGGACGTAAACTGTTTAAGCTTGTGAATGAGCTGCGCAGGTTTGGTATTCCGACACGCAGTGCTCATGTGTCTATCTCGCGGATGAGCGCCGGCGGTGGTGACCAGTACGGCAGCTTTAATATGCCGGCACAGGAAGACGGCCTGCTCAAGGTTGTCGTTGATGGTGAAGAAAAGCATGCACGGCGCGTGCGCAAGGGCGACCCCATACTGCTCATGTCCAATGACCGCCAGGCCATCAAAGACTGGGTCACTCAGGTCTTCCGTGACGCATCCCGCAAGGATAAAGAGGTTTACTTCGGCCTGAAGCGCGAATACATGGAGTACGACGAGGTGTTCAGTGATGTTATCACTGAGGTGCGCCGGAAACTGGCTCTGGAAGATACTCCACCGCCGTCGTTCATGATTATGCGGCCTTCAAGTCAGCTGAAGAAAATGATTTCGGACCCCCCGAGAAATGCGCTTTACCCATCCCAGAACCTGGATGGCGATATCTTCTCCGACATCTCGGCGGCTCTGGGTGGCAGCCTGGCCACAGCCAGTTCTATCATTGAGAGTAAAGACGGCACCATGCTGTTTGAGGCACCCCATGGCACAGCCCATGATCTGTACCTGACGTACCTGGAGAGTGAAGGGCGCGAAGCCCACTTTAACCCCTCGGCGTTGATTTTTGCCGTTGCCAACGCCCTGGAAACTCTGGGCCACCGCGAGGGTAATGCGCCACTGACGCAATATGCCGTTAACCTTAAGGCAGCGTTAACAGAGACTGTCGACAGTGGTGTTGTTACTGCTGATCTGAAAGGAAAAACCGTTGACCCGGACTCGGAGCAGGTGGTGGATATGGCAGGATTCCTGAACGCCATAGAAGGCGCGCTTCGATTATAAAGTAATGCACAGCACAGCGGAGACACATAATGAGCACCGAGACTCTCAAACCCGATGAAGCCTTTTACCAGGACTGTGCAAAGCCAGCCGGGTGCAAAACGGTTGAGCTTTTGATTGAGCCACGCGACAAGGACCTGGGTGGCTTTTCGGTAAGGCGTGTGCTGCCAACCAGGCAGCGCCGCATGGTCGGGCCCTGGATTTTCTTTGATCATATGGGTCCGGCGGACTTCGCCGCTGGTGACGGTATTAACGTGCGGCCACACCCGCATATCAATCTTGCTACGGTTACCTACCTGTTTGAAGGCGAAATACTACACAGGGACTCTCTCGGGAGCCTTCAGCCAATTCGCCCTGGTGATGTAAACCTTATGGTGGCAGGCAGTGGAATCACCCATTCCGAGCGTGAACGCCCGGAAGTGACCGAGACTGCACACCGGCTGAACGGCCTTCAGCTCTGGTTGGCGCTGCCTGAGGCCGATGAAGAAACCGATCCGGCCTTTCATCACTACCCGAGTGCTGATATACCCGCCGTTGACGTCGATGGAGTTCCGATCCGTGTCATCATGGGCAGCGCTTATGGGGTAACATCGCCCGTAAAAACGTTTGCAGACACACTTTACGTAGAAGCTCACTTGCACCCCGGCCAAAAGATCACTGTGCCGGGTGCCGATGAACGGGCAATCTATATTGCTGAGGGCGAGCTAAGCACAGGCGATGCACAGATCCCCGAACATGCGATGGCTGTTTTATCAGACAAACCCGATATCGAGCTGACAGCAACACGGGAGTCCCGCATTGCCATCGTTGGTGGTGAAAACCTGGGCAAGCGTTATGTGGAATGGAATTTCGTGTCCAGCCGCCGCGAGCGTATAGAACAAGCGAAAAAGGACTGGAAGGCCCGGACTTTTCCGAAAGTAATCGGCGATGAAAGAGAGTTTATCCCTTTGCCGGAATGATCCGGCTAAAGGGAAAACAATCAGCGTGCGGTCAGCCTTTGGCTGACTAGCGCATGGTTTGCAGCGCTTGCGCCCAGCGAGCCAGGGTTTCCAGCAACGTCTGCGCGCTCTTTTCGTGAATTTCCGCCGGTGTGAAGGTGCCATCCGACACATGCTCCGCCACCATCGGAATCATAACCTGCTGCTTGACCGGCACCATTTCCACTGTCGTCAGCAGGTGCTTGGCAGTTTCAGTTGAACGAATACCGCCAGAAACTCCGCCATAGCTCACAAAACCGGCTGGTTTGTAATTCCATTCGTTGTAGAGGTAATCAACGGCATTAACGAAAGAGGGCGGCGCGCTGAAGTTGTATTCCGGTAGTACAAAGATAAACGCGTCCGAACCGTCGACGATCTCTGACCAGCGTTTTGTGTGCGCATGCTCGTATTTCTGCATGGCCGGGTGATTGGGCTCATCCAGTAGTGGCAAGTTAAGCTCCTGGAGATCAGCAAAACCGACTTCAAACCCGGCAGGGTTCGACTTGGCATACTCATGAAACCAGTCGGCGACGGATTTACCAATACGGCCAGGACGAGTGCTGGTGAGTACGATGGTCAGCTTCATAAACGCTATCCTTTTCCCGTTTAGTTGAGCTTTGAGACTAGCACCCAAGGGCCAGCTGTTCCATGTAAGCCTGGGGCTGAACCCGCGTGTTTTGTATAATTAAATACCATATTTAACATAATATACATTATGCGCAGTGCGGTGTTGCAGTATATTCAGATAAGAGGTGTGCCCGTCTGCCATCCGGCACTTGCCTGTTAACCCTGGAGCGAGGCTCGCTACAACGCGTCTGAACTTCCAACCATCTGTGCGTACAAGCGGCTAGCTCAGTATACCGATACTGCCCACAGCTACGGCAGTCCTGCTGGCATACTTCATTAAACCAACACCCTGTGTTCTCTTTTCTTCATATATAAGGAGCCGTACTCAAAATGATTGCGGCAGCGTGATGTGACGGGCTCTATCGTACCGTTGTATTTGCAGCAAGCGTTGCGAATGGCGAGCGATCTGGAACATTCCCGAAGTAGCAGCTCGAACGGTCCTTCATTTTTATGCAGCCGATACGATAGTTCCAGGTGCACACATCCAACAAAGTGGTCAGCATGGCGTTGCTAATGCGCAAATCGTCCGGCACAGGCGGTGCATGCAATAAAACCAAAACGGGCGCCAGATGCCTTAGTAACGCCCTCTCTATAATGTCCAATATTTAAGAGTATTGGACATTTTTGATCTGAAACTATACTCTCTTTGCAAAGTCCCGATTAATCAAGGATCCACGTGTCCAGAGCGTTTACCGGTCATCCGCTATTTGATACCTCCCGGTATCTCGAAGATCTGTCCGACTTTCACTGCCATCCATCGGTGCCACGCTTTATCGAGTCTCTGCCCCTGCCCGCGACCACTTTACGGCAGGACTACGAAGTCAGTCGCCAGTTTCTTCTGCGGTATTGTGACGTTGCAGGCACGTTTACGCGATTTCGAAGCGAAATCCAGCGGTTTCTCAACTACCTCTGGGTGATCGCCGGGCGCACCCTCTCGCAAACAGATACTGAGGTGGTTTCAGCCTACTTTAAAACCCTGAAAACCCCGCCGGAATCCTGGATAAGCCCGGGAGTTTTCGCGGCTTTCAGGGGTTCAGGCACTTTGCGCACGCCCAATGAAGCCTGGCGCCCTTTTGCCCTGCGGTCAAAGGAGAAGAATGCGCGGTATAGCGCAAGCCAAGCAAGCCTGAATGCCAGTCGCACGGCACTGCAGACATTTTTCAGGTTCCTGGTATCGCGGAACGTCCTGCTTTCCAACCCTCTTGAAGAAGTGCGCAAGCGGGACCGTAAGGCAAAGGCCAGCCTGGCCAGCGATGTAGAGACCGAAGTGCGCCGGCTGACGGACTGGCAATGGTCTTTTATATTGGAAACCCTGACTGACGCCGCTGCGCAAAACCCGCGGTATGAGCGGCATTTATTTATCATTGTCACCATGAAATCGTTGTTTCTGCGGGTTGGCGAGCTTGCGCCAAGACCGCTTGAAGATGGGGTGTTGCGTACGCCTGTTTTCGGGGATTTCCGGCGCAAGGTCATTCAGGGAGAAGAATACTGGTCCTGTTTTGTTTTTGGTAAAGGCGACAAAGCGCGCTCGGTTACCCTGCCGGACGCCTACCTGCCCTACCTGCGGCGCTGGCGCAGCTATCTGGGTTTGTCTGGCGCCATGCCGGAACAAAACGAACGCAATCCCATCATTCCTTCAAGCCACGGCAACGCACTAGGCAAACGGCAGATTCAGAGACTTTACGAACAGGCGGTCATGTTTGCGGTGGATCGGATGCGTGATCAGGATTTCACTGAAGAAGCCGACCAGTTAGAAGCTATCAGGTCGGAAACACACTACCTGCGCCATACCGGTGCCAGTCAGGCCATCGAATCCGGTGCGGATATCCGGCATATCAGTGAAGAACTGGGCCACGCCAGTGCTGCTTTTACAGAATCTGTGTACGTTAACTCGGATCAGGCCCGTAAACGCATTGAGGGACGGAGTCGTAAAGTGTAACAGTCTGACATTGAATAATTTATGTATCGGAGATGTGTGCGTGAGCAACAAAGATAACAAGACACTCAGTTCGCCGCTAATCGATGTTGTTATTATCGGAGCGGGCTTTGGCGGCCTGGGCATGGCTATTCAGCTGAAAAAGGCCGGCATTGGATCTTTCATCATTCTGGAAAAAGCAGGCAGCATTGGGGGCACCTGGCGCGACAACACCTACCCGGGAGCCGCCTGCGATGTGCAATCGCACCTTTACTCTTATTCTTTTGAGCCGAAGAGTGACTGGAGCCGTAAATTTGGCGCCCAGCCGGAAATTCATGCGTACATTGAACGCTGTGCCCACAAGTACAGACTGCACGAGCATATCCGCTTCAAAGAGGAAGTGGCATCCGCCGCGTTTAACGAGGCGGATGCCCAGTGGACCGTCAAAACAAAGAATGGAACCACCGTCTATACACGTGCGCTGGTCACGGCAACCGGCCAGTTAAACCAGCCTGCCTATCCCCGGTTTGCAGGAATGGAGCGTTTTAAAGGTAAGGTCTTTCACTCCGCCCGCTGGGATCATGACTATGATTTGACCGGCGATAAGGTCGCGGTGGTCGGAACCGGCGCCAGCGCCATTCAGTTTGTGCCCCGGATTGTTTCCTCCGTAAAAGAACTGAAGCTGTTTCAGCGCTCCGGCGCCTGGGTGATCCCGAAGCCAGACCGGCCATTCACCCGACTGGAGAAGCGGGTTTTTGAAGCGATCCCGCTAGCAGATCGTCTGTACCGGGCGTTAATTTACTGGAAAAACGAAAGCCGGGCGCTGGCATTCACACGCTTCAGCTTCATATTGAATATTTTCAAGTGGCAGGCACAGTGGATTGCCCGCAGGACAATCCAGGACCCGGAAAAACGCCAGAACATCATCCCCGACTACCCTATTGGGTGTAAGCGTATCCTCATCTCCAATGACTGGTATGAAGCCATTAACCGGGATAACCTCGACCTGATTACCAATGACATCGACCACATTGAGCCAGACGCCATTATTACCAAAGACGGTACTCGTTATGACGTCGATACCATTATTTATGCAACCGGTTTTAAAGCCACTGATTTTCTTGCGCCCATGAACATCACCGGGCTCAACGGGCGGGAGCTCAACCAGGTGTGGGCTGAAGGCGCAGAAGCGTATAAAGGCGTCTGCGTGAATGGTTTTCCGAATCTGTTTATTCTTTATGGGCCGAACACCAACCTCGCCCATAACTCGATTCTTTTCATGCTGGAGTCGCAGTTCCGGTACGTCGTTCAGGGCATACAAGCGGTGTTGGGTTCCGAACGACGCTATCTGCATGTAAAAGCGGAACGTCAGGATGACTTTTCGGTACGTATACAGGAGAAGCTCAAGGGAAGTGTCTGGGATGCCGGGTGTAGCTCCTGGTATAAAACAGCGTCGGGAAAGAACACCAACAACTGGCCGGGGTTCACGTTCAGTTACCGCAAGGCCACTGCCAATCTGGATTTGCAGGACTTCGAGGTGGAGTCCGGATAAGTGCGCTGTAACCCTTACCTGGTCGTATGTGGGGCAGCCTTAAGCTACAATGGCCGGCTTTAGTTTCACCCTCGAGGCCTGTCGCTGCATGTCTGCCCGCTCATCCGACGTGGATTATTCACCGCAAAAAGTCATCCTGATTATATTTTCCCTGGCCATGGGTGGCTTCGGGATTGGCACGGGTGAGTTCGCCATTATGGGGCTGATGCCCAATGTGGCTCAGGATTTCGGCGTTACCGAACCCCAGGTTGGCCACCTCATCAGTGCCTACGCACTGGGCGTTGTCATTGGCGCCCCACTGCTTGCGGTGTTTGGCGCCCAACTGTTTCGCAAACACCTGCTTATTGCGCTTATGGCCTTTTACGCCGTGGGTAATTTTGCCAGCGCTGTAGCCGGAAGTTACGAAACACTGATGATTTCACGGTTCGTTGCCGGGCTGCCCCACGGAGCCTACTTCGGGGTTGCGGCGCTGATGGCGGCTTCGCTGGTGCCACTCAATAAGCGAGCCAAGGCGGTGAGCTTTATTATGATGGGGCTGGCATTGGCACTATTGTTCGGTAACCCGCTGGCCACCATTATGGGGCAGAGCCTTGAGTGGCGGTATGCATTTGCTTTTGTCGCACTGATCGCCACTTTGACGACGGTTCTTGTGTCTGTTTTTCTTCCTCTGAACCGCGACGAAGTGCGCCACAGCTCCCTGAGCGAGCTGCGTGCGTTTAACCGGCCGCAAATCTGGTACCCACTGGCGATTGGCTCCATTGGCTTTGCCGGCATGTTTTGTGTTTTCAGTTATCTGGCGCCAACACTGCTGAATGTGACTCAGGCAGAACCTCTCTGGATTCCTGTGGCCCTGTTTGTATTCGGCCTGGGCGGTTTTTTTGGCAACATGCTTGGTGGCTGGCTGTTTGACCGGTTCCAGTTCCGAAGCGTGGGGCTGATACTTTTGTGGGCCGCCGTTATGCTGGCCCTGTTTCCACTGGCCACAGGCTCTATCTGGAGCATCCTGATCGCCTGCTTTCTGGTCGCACTCATGGTGGCCATGGGCCCTGCCCTGCAAACTCACCTGATGGATGTGGCACACGGTGCCCAAACCCTGGCTGCAGCGTCACACCATGCCGCTTTTAACCTGGCCAATGCGCTCGGGCCCTGGTTGGGTGGCATGGCCATCAGCGCTGGCATGGGCTGGCAGGTCACCGGTTACGTGGGTTCGGCCACCGCGGTGGGTGGCCTGATTATATTTCTGGTAGCGCAACATCAGCTAAAGAAACAGCCTGTTCATGGCTGACCTGATCTCAACGAAACTCAAAAACCTCCTGATGGAATTGTAACGAGAGTGAACGGTTCTTCAGTCCACGTCGTAAGGCTTTGGCGAGGCCCTGCGGCCCACAGAACCAGATGTCGACTTTCTGGCTCTGGATTTGCAGTCCGTCTGCATTCAATCGCTGGCCTTGCCGACTGTCATGGATATGTAGGGCCAGTTCCGGAAGTTGCTTCTCAAGATCCTGCAGGCGAGCCACCACCGGATCTTCCGTCGCTCCCGACGTGCAATAATGAAGAGCAACCGGTGAAGACTCCGGGTCAGTTGTGGTCAGCCGGCTTTCCATTGCAGCCAGAAAGGGTGTGATACCAATACCTCCGGCGACCCAGATCTGCTGTGCATTTTTTCGGCCACGGCCGGGATCGAAACGCCCATAAGGGCCTTCAAGCGTAACCGCCTGCCCACTCCGTAGCCGCTGCGGAATCTTGCGAGTGTAATCTCCCAATGCCTTGATCTGAAAGCCAACTTGTCCGCTGCCAGTGTCAGCACTGGAGAGAGTGAAAGGATGGGCTCCTTCAATGCGGTTGAACGTTACCAGGGCAAACTGTCCGGGCTTATGGCCAGGCCATTGGTTGCCGATATCACACACAACTTCCGTAATGTTGGCCGATGTCTGCTTCACGGCCTGAACCAGACCTTTATAGCGTCTACTCTTTCCTATCTGCCCCGTCAACGATTGCAGGCTGGCGACGGCACCGCCCGTTATCAATAACGCCATCAGCCAACCGGTGGGTTGTTGCCACCATTTGAGCGGGGCCAGCAACAGTGCATGGGCGGCCAGTACCAGATAAATCAGTGGCATTACCCGATGCAGGTACCGCCAGAAACCATACGGGACCCATCGGACGAGAGTAATAACTACCAGAAACGCGAGAAGATACAGTCCGGGCTCGCCCAGGTCTTCAGCGCCATCCTGCAGGCTGTCCAGCAGGCCCGAAAAATCAGCTTCTTTTAAGCTTCGATCGGTGCCAAACAGCGCTTCGAGGCTATCGTCCGCCATTTCGATCAGCCAGTGTGAGAGCGCAAAAGTAACGGCCAGAATGCCGGTCCACTTATGCAGTTGGTACATTCTGTCCAGACCACCCAGCGGCGACTCCAGCCATGGAGGCCGGGTCGCCAGCAACATGGTGATGGACATAAAGTTGATGGCAAGATAGCCACTGAGTGTCAGAAACAGCTCATAGCTCAGCCCCGGCGTCCAGAAGCTGACCTGGGCCGCCAAAAGTAAGAGAAGAGTGACACTGGTTCGTAGGTTAGGCACAAACAAACTCCGGTTTTGGGTTTGTTTGAATTCTGCAGGGTTAACCTGACACCAGCCTTAAACGTCTGTGTGCGGCACGACAATATTTACTTCTGCTTCAAAACCGTCGCTTTGGCCTGACGCGGGTGAGCGGAGGTTCAGAGTCATACCCGCGCCGCTGGCAATGGCTTCCACTATGGCAAGCCCGATGCCAGAGCCCAGTGTTTTTGTATCGGAGCGGACAAAGCGGTGGCGCAACATGGCGAGTTTTTCCGGCGGTACAATCTCACCTGCATTGGCTACTCTCAGGGTACCCACACCTGTCAGGCTGATATTGACTGGCCGGCCGGCATCACCGTGCCGGAGTGCGTTCTCTATCAGGTTTCTTGCCAGGATGGCAAAGGCATCAGGATCGAGTAATGACATTACGCGACTGTCTGGCAATTGCAGTCGGAGGCGACCGGGTGCCTCACGCTCGTAGTCGTCGGCGATCATTTGCAGGATGGGCACAAGGTCGTTGTCCTGTTCGGACAGTGTACTGGCCCCTTCGGCCTTCGCCAGTTCCAGCAACTTCTCCGACAACCTGGACAAAGCGCGAAGCGATTCTTCTATTTCGCCGGCTCGTGCTCTAACTCCGGCATCCCGGGTTTCGGTCCTTAATCGCTGGAGCTTGGCCAACGCCGTTGCCAGTGGTGTTCGCAACTCATGGGCGCTGTTTGCGGTAAAACTTCGCTCTGTTTCAAGTGCCCTGCGCAAGCGTTCCAATAAGCGGTTAACCGAAACCATGGTAGGCTCAAACTCTTTTGGCAGGCGCTCTACCACTACCGGAGAAAGGTCGCTACCACCACGGGTTTCTATTGATTGCTGCAGTACAACCACCTGACGAAGCGAGCGCTTTATCACCCACCACACCCCAATCAGGCTGATAGGGATCAGAGGTATCAGTGGCGTAAGCAATGCAAGGGTGGTATCCAGTATGGCTTCACGACGGTGGTCCAGGGGCTCGGCTACCTCAATGAACAGAGTATCGCTGATCGCCCCCTCCCCATATATACGGTGAGTTGGCGTATCGGTGAACCCTTCTTGAGGTTTGGCACCAAAAACGTGGGGGTCTGCATCGTGGGATTGCAGCAGTAGCTCGCCGGATGCGTCGCGGACCAGGTAGGTGAGGTACTCGTCGTGTTCTTTCAGCGTCAATGCCCGCTGACTGCCTGTCTCGCTTTCTCTGTTCAGAATATCAGTCACCGCAAATGGCAGGATACGCTGCGCGGTCTCTTCCAGGGCGCTGTCAAAAACTTCATTCATTTCATGTCGCGCAATGACTCCGGAAGCAATAACGCCCAGCAACCAGAGTAACGTCACCCCGAGGGTCAGCCAGGTGCCAAGTGTTTTCTGTAAGCTGGTTCTAGTGGTCATAAGACTCTAAACGATATCCCATACCTCTGACGGTAACGATGGCATCCCGTCCCAGCTTTTTGCGCAAGCGACTGATATAAACTTCTATGGTATTACTCTCAATTTCGGCTCCGAATTGGTACAGACGGTCTTCAAGCTGAGCGCGCGATAAAAGGATTCCCGGTCGCTGCAAAAAGCCCTCAAAGAGCGCCCACTCCCGGGCGGTGAGCTCCACGGGCTGGCCGTTACGGTTGATGCGATGATCACGAAGGTCCACATCAAAGTCGCCAACCTGCACAACGGGATTCGGGTTGCCTCGGTACCGCCGTGCTACTGCTGCCACTCTTGCTGACAACTCCGACAAATCAAACGGTTTAATCAGATAATCGTCGGCACCGGCATTCAGCCCTGCAATCCTGTCTGACACCTGATCTCTGGCCGTCAGAATAATGACGGGAGTTACATCACCGGCGGCGCGTAGCTTCTTCAGAAAATCAAAACCGTGGCCATCCGGCAGCATCAAATCGAGCAGAATCAGGTTGTATTCGGTGGTTTTTACGCTGCTTTCAGCAAAACCGAGGCTCTCTACCCAGTCAACTGCATGACCATCTTCACTGATCTGATCCCGCACGGCCTCGCCCAGCCCGGTTGTATCTTCAACCAACAGTATCCGCATGTTGTCACCTTTAACTGATCACGACTCAAAGATACTACAGGCCGCACCTGACAGCAGCCTGAATGCCCTAGATAACCTTCCTGCCAATCTGTCACCTGACAACTCGTTCAGGTCAGTGTCAGGTAAGAGTCTTAAGGTTGATTGAACGGATTCAATTGGAGACACGCTATGAAACTCAAACCCATTGTTATCAGCGTTTCATTACTGCTTATGAGTGGAAACGTCCTGGCTGATGATGACTGTGATGACCCGGTTGCCCAATGGCAACCCCGGGAAAATCTGCGAAAGCAACTGGAAGCCGAAGGATGGAAGGTGTTCCGCATCAAGGTGGATGACGGTTGTTACGAGGTTAAAGGGAGGCACCCGAATGGGTATCGCGTGGAAGCCGAGTACTCTCCGGCAACCTTTGAGCTGATGGACATAGAGCGGGAAGACGACGACGAGGAGATTACATCATGAAAAAGATTCTGTTTGCACTGGGACTTGCGACGGTAATGGCGTTACCGGCTTATGCGCAGGCCCGGGAAGTCACCTTTAACACGCAGTTGAAAAGCTATGGTGGTGATGGAGCTTACCTGGCGCTCTACCTCACCGATGCCAATGGCACTTACCAGGGCACCCTCTGGATTGCTGGTGAGAAAAACAAATATTACAAGCACCTGCGGGACTGGGCGCGAGGCAGTGGTCTGAATCGAGCTGAATACGACGGCTTGACCGGCGCCAGTGTAACCAGCGGCCGCGCCCTGAAAGTGACCCTGGAACTTGATGACGCACTGATTGATTCCGGTTACCAGGTTCGTGTTGATACCGCTGTTGAAGACATGCGTGACAACCGTTCGGATGTGGTTGTACCTCTGACCACTGAGGGCTCTGGCAAGACGGTTTCTGGCCGTGGCTATGTCCAGTCCTTTGTCTATAACCTCAAGTAACCGACGGGAGACACATTAATGTTGCGTAAACTCCATGGTTTGCCTGGATTGGTTGCCGCATTGTTATTAGTGGTGCTGGCGACCTCCGGAGCTGTCTTGTCCATAGTGCCGGCACTTGAGCGGTCGGCCTCGATTGTCCCCGCAGCGGGCGAATTGAACGCGGCCGAGCTCGCCGGCCGCGTACTGGAGCATTACCCGGATACCGAACAAATCTCCCGCTCTCTTTCCGGCGAAGTCGTCGTTTATTACAGCCGCAATGGCCAGCCAGGTGCGGATAAAGTTAATCCCCTGACTGGAGAAGGCGTTGCCCCCTATCAGCCAGCGGCCTGGTTGCGCTGGGTAAAGAACTTGCATCGGTCATTTCTGTTTGATGATACCGGGCGGGTATTGGCAGGAATCCTCGCAGCGCTGATGGTCTTGATCTGTCTGTCTGGCATGTTCCTTTTGGCCCGGCGTCTGGGGGGCTGGAAGTCTGTGTTACGGCCCATTTCAGGTTCAGGTAGTCCGCGGATTCATGCTGAACTGGCACGGTTTGCGATAATTGGCTTACTACTGTCGGCACTGACTGGCACCTACATGTCTGCCATCAGGTTTGGCTTGTTGCCGGAAGGTGCCAATACAGAGCCATCGTTTCCGGCGCAAGTCTCAGGCGGCACACCGGCGCCGGCGGACTCTTTGAGCGCGCTAAAGAGCGTAGATGTCAATGAACTGCGTGAGCTGGTCTTTCCCTATCCGGATGACCCCAAAGATGTCTATTCGCTGAGCACCACTCGAGGCTCCGGGTTCATTGATCAGTCAACCGGAGAACTGCTGCAGTATGAGTCACGCTCGGCTGGCAACCAGTTTCAGCATTGGATGGTTCGCCTGCATACGGGTGAAGGCTTGTGGTGGTTAGGTCTGATCCTCGGAATAGCAGCACTGACCGTGCCGGCGCTATCATTTACCGGCCTGCAGATCTGGTGGAAACGACGCTCCTCAGCCGTACACCTGGGTAAAAATGCCCCTGTAGACGCGGCAGATGTTGTTGTGCTCGTGGGTTCTGAAAGCAACTCCACCTGGGGGTTCGCGAAAGACCTTAAGGACAAGCTCAACCAGGCAGGAAAGAAAGTGTACTGCGCGCCAATGAATGACCTGGCGGAATGCTATCCGCAAGCTTCCGTACTTTTCGTTCTCACATCCACCTATGGTGACGGTGATGCGCCCTCCTCTGCCAGCCAGTTTATGACCCGGCTTGAATCGTTCAAGGCGAATGACGGATTGGAATTTGTGGTTCTCGGATTTGGCGACCGGCAATTCCCGAAATTCTGCCAGTACGCGCAGGATGTGGATGCGGCTCTCTGCAAGAAGGGGTTAAAACAAATGCAACCCGTTACCCGGATTAATTGCGGTTCCGCGCAGCAATTCCGGGAATGGGGTGAGTCCATCAGTGAGCATATGGGTATTTCACTGGAGCTGACCCATAACCCTGCACCCGCTGTCGCTTTCGGGTTTAAGCTTATCGAGCGCGTGGACTACGGCGTTGCAGTAAATGCACCCACTACTATATTACGGTTCAAACCGGTGCAGGATAACACAGGTTTTCTGCAGAGACTGATGGTCCGAAATCGTAAAAATCTGCCGGATTTTGAGGCGGGTGATCTGCTCGGAGTTGCCCCTCCCGGGGATCACGCAGCCCGGTTCTATTCCCTGGCATCCTCAGCAACGGATGGGGTACTGGAAATCTGTGTCCGTAAACAGACAAATGGCCTTTGTTCAGGCTACCTGCACAGCCTTGAACCAGGCGACCGGATTCGCGGCTTTATCCAGAAAAACCCGGGCTTTCGTCCTGCGGGCGGCGCAACCCCCATTATTCTCGTGGGCGCTGGCGCTGGAATCGGGCCACTTGCCGGCTTCATCCGGAAAAATACCGAGCGCAACCCCATGTACCTTTATTGGGGCGGTCGTAACCGGCAATCGGATTTTCTCTATCAGCCAGAGCTTGGCCGATATTTGAATGATCAACGGCTTACCCGGCTGAATACTGCCTTTTCCCGATCGTCGGAACAAGCGTATGTGCAAGATGCCATTATTGCTGATGAAATCGCACTGCAACAGCTGGTTATGAAAGGTGCCCAGGTTCTGGTGTGCGGCGGCCGGGACATGGCCGCAGGAGTAAAACAGGTATTTGAATCAATTCTCAAACCGCTGGGCCTGGATGTAGAAACACTGAAAACCAACGGGCGATACCTGGAAGATGTGTATTGACCGGGGACCGTGATCAGGTCCCCGGGTATGGTCAGTGAATTATTCCAGTGACTTTTGCAGCTCCTGCTGATGTTTCAGCATTTGCTCCATCATCAGCTGCATCTGATCCATCCGCTCTTCCATTAGCTCAATACGATCCCCTGAGTTGCGGGTGGATTGGCCCTGGCCTGAATTCCCCTGCATGCCCTGGCCACTCATCATCCCCTGGTGATGGCCCGACCCCCGGTGATTCATCATTCCGCCACGCATCATCTGCATATGTTCTTGCATTTGCCCCATATGCTGATACATGAGTTTTTGTCGGTTTTTCCCGGAACTTTCATGCATCCTGGGTCCCATTTCCTGCATACGAGACATGTTCTGATGCATTTGCTGCATTTGTTCCGGCGACATCATAGCGCCAGGCCCCCGCTGATTTCCTGCTCCCTGTGCCAGGGCGACAGGTGTGGCCATAACTAAAGATATTGCAATTATTTTGGTAAAGCGCTTCATTGCGAACCTCTCTTTACAGTATTACTTAAATTTAACATTTCCATGCATACCTGCCTGATAGTGGCCCGGTACGTTGTAGGCAAACTCAATGCTTTCCTGGGTGAATTTCCAGATGATTTCGTCACTTTCACTCGACTCTAACGTCGGAACCTTCCCCTGTAAAATAACTGAATTTGAAGCCAGCCTGACTAGCCGAAACTACGCGGATATATCGCTATAACGTTTGATACTATCGCGCACCAAACTGAATTCTTGCTGAAAATCCCGGAGTATTTATCAATCAGGCTGATTTCAGTTTAGCGCAGGGAATGCGCCTCCCCTATTTCCGCCCAATGAGTGATACGTTGCTTGTCACCATCCCAGAAGTACTTCAGGTGCGGTCCTTGTACGGGTATGGAAACCGCTTTCGGCTTAAAAGCTGCGATACATTCGTCGCCGGGATGGCGAACGCTGTTGTACACCAGTCCATTTGAACCTTTTTTTCGCCATCGGCTCGCAAACGTCTGGCTTAAGCTGTAATCGTCCGCATCCGGATTATGCAGATCGTTGAACTCAGGTCCGCGGATATCGTGCATACTCATGGTTACGGAGCCTATGTAAGCCCTCATAGTCAGCGCAATCGAATCTTCGTTGGCGGCTGCCATTTCCCGCTCCTTGTGAAAAACCGTCTCGCGAATAGCACCTTCCAGCGAACTGGCAGCGTAGTACACTCCAAAGTGCCGATCTGCAAAACGGCTTCCAAACCCAATATGCGTGAACGATGCCATGACAGGTGAGCTGCCAGGGCCACTGATCCGGTCGCCGGGTTGCACCAACCGGATATCCCCTGCTTCGTCGAGCAGTCGGGGGTTGGTCATGCTTTCAATCTCAAACGCCAGTTCAAATTCGTCTGGCTCATAGATGCGCTCGAAAAGATCAATCGGCGGGTAATGACTGGGAATGATTCGGTAGGTTTCCCATTCGGGACGATGTAACGGCGGGGTGGCGAACATTACCACCCTCGTTTGGCATCGAAATACTGACGGGTCAGCATCAGGTTCATCATGGAGCCTTGGGTCATGAACTCCATGGCTGATTTGCCACAAAAAGGTATATCCGACGTTTTCAGGCGAATTCTTCGGTTTGCTCGTTCATGGGTCGGATACAACAGCTGTAAAGCCTTGTAGATGCCCAGGATATAACTGATGCGTTCCATTGTATCCCGGGAAAGCTTGACCGGCTTGAGCTTTGCGTAGTTATAGAGTGTAGTTCTGGAGGGACCTCCAAGCAGTCTGCTCCGCTCCTCAGTGGTACAGCCCCATTCGTCCGTAATCCGAAAGAACCCTTTAAGCGCGACGCGGCCTTTCTCGGCCTCGCGATCACTCTCTGCACTCTTTCGCTCAATAACCGCTGTCATGACGCACCCCACTGCTTAACGATGTTCACATATGAACAATATAGAATCATTCGATCAAAATTGACACTGCTGATCTGCCCGGCTCTGATGTAGCGGCAGCCATAGGCGAAAGCCCGGTTTTGCCGGATAATGGGTGCAGCGCGTGGTTAATGCGCCCTGAGTCTTTATTGGGGAGTACGTCAAAATGGTATCCATCAGGTCGGTGCACGGCTCCGCCAGGCTGCTTCTGGATGTTACCCGTGGTGTTACCCGGATTACGGAACAGACTCATCGCACGATTGTCCGCGAGGTTAACCCTCTGAACCGGTTGCGGGATATTGTAGGCGTGACACCTGAAGAGCCTCAGGGACCGCAAGGGCACACGTATCGGGTTATTCAATCGACCCTGTCCTTGCTACAGAAAGGGGTGGATATGTCCTTTGATACAGTTGCTGTGGAGGATACGCGTTCACCCGCACCGCAAAACATGAACGTTGCGGCTGCATTGAACGGAGTGTGCGGGGATCATCTCGAAGCGAGCAATAACCCCCTGGCAATAAACATGCACTTCCGGAACAGCCGGGGGGAAATAGTACAGTCTGATTCAGAACATATCCGTGCCAGATTACCCGGTGCCAGCTCCCGTCTCGTGGTGTTGGTCCATGGCCTGTGCCTCTCGCATGACTACTGGAAAGGCCATAATGAGGGCAATCTGGGGACCGAACTGGAGCGTGCGCACGGCATCACCCCGCTGTACCTGACTTACAATACCGGAAAGCATATTTCCATTAATGGCAGGGAGTTAAGCCAACAACTTCAGAATATGATTGAAGCCTGGCCGGTAGATGTTGAGGAATTAATTCTGGTCGGCCATAGCATGGGTGGGCTGGTTATCCGCAGTGCCTGCTGGTATGCCAGTGAACCTGAATTGTCTTGGATCGACCATTTGAAGAAAGCGGTTTACCTTGGCTCTCCGCACCATGGCGCAGCTCTGGCGAAAGCGAGTCATTTGCTGACATCCACCATGAAAAAGTTCCGCTATGCCCGTCCTTTCGCCCTGGGACAGCATACCAGCGCCGGCATCAAAGACCTGCGCCACGGTAACCTTCTGGACGAAGACTGGGAAGGTATCAACCCGGACGATTTTTCTCCGGACGCTCGCAAGCCTGTGCCATTGCCTGCAGGCACCCGCCACTTCTTCATTGCCGCTGCCGTTGGCAATAAAACAACCGATTTCACCAGTGCTATAATAGGTGATCTCCTGGTGCGGCTGGACAGCGCCAAAGGCCATCATCGTGATGAGCTAAAAAGGCTCTCCATACGCCCGCAAGACTGCCGGGTGTTCGAGAACCTGAATCACCTGGACCTGCTCGACAACAAAGTGGTCCATGATCAGGTTCTCGAATGGCTGGCCTGACGGGCGGTCGCTAGCCGCCCCTTTGCATACCGCTTTCCTGCATAATCAATGAAACCAGTTCGGCCGCTGGCAGCTCCCGTGCCAGAGGCGCCCCCTGGCCTGCCCAGTGGGCTGCAAATTCGTGATTACCCTTTTTTGAAGCAGCAGCATTAAGGCGTTTGGCCGCATCGTATGCCACCGGGTAATCTGCAGGCCCCGGGCTATCGTTTGCCTCGCCGAATGAGATCAGCCGGTTGACTATCCCACGTGCCGGCCTGCCGGACAGTGCCTTGGTTAAACGGGTCTGCGCAGCTTTCTCACTTTTCAGTGCGTCCCGGTAGGCAGCGTTTGCGGATGACTCCGGGCACAACACAAACGCGGTGCCGAGCTGTACGGCTGCTGCGCCTGCCTCCAGAGCGGCTTTCATTGCAAAACCATCCATGATTCCACCTGCGGCGATGATCGGAAGCTTTGTCTGACCTGAAAGAGCCCGAACAAGCACCATCGTGCTCCAGCCTTCATCCGGAGCATCCGGGTTGAACACTCCCCGGTGCCCGCCGGCCTCAATACCCTGCGCCACAATGGCATCAACGCCAGCGGCTTCAATCATCGCAGCCTCAGCCGGACATGTTGCTGCTGCCAATGTATAGATCCCGGCCTCCTGCAGGCGTGCAATGCATTGGGCGGAGGGAAGGCCGAAATGGAAGCTGACAACCGCAGGCTTTGCTTCAAGCAACATGTTCAGAGTTTCAGTGTCTTCTACAAATGATGTGTAGATTTCACTAAGCGAATCCGGGGGTACAGTACCTGCTTCCTCAAACAACGGAGACAGATACCGCAGCCATGACGCTTCTGCGCTTTCATCACGGCGCGCCGGCTTGTGGCAGAACACATTCACATTGAACGGCCCGGCTGTAAGTGCCCGGGTCTGTTCAATCATGTCCCGGGCCTTTGCGGCAGAGCTGGCGCCTATCCCTAACGAGCCCAGCCCGCCTGCATTGGTTACAGCCGCTGCCAGCCCGGGTGTGGAGACCCCGGCCATAGGCGCCTGAATGATGGGATAACGAATACCTGTACGCTTCAGCATAGAGTCGGATGACGGCATAGTAACTCCTGTAATACCCCGGTTCTGGCCCAAACATTGTCGGAAAAAAGCCGGTGCTTCAAGTGTTTTAGACAGCGTCTTTGACAAACAGCTAATAACAGACAATGGTTCAGAGGTATAGCATGGTCTAAAGCCAGGGAGTAGATACAGCTCCTCAATCGGACACACCGTGGGATTTTTGCGAATGACCTTTGCACGCATTGCCGGCACCGGCTCTTATTTACCAGACAATATTGTTACCAACAAAGACCTTGAAAAGACGGTGGATACCACGGATGCCTGGATCCGTGAACGCACCGGCATTGAGCAACGACATATTGCCGTGGATGGCCAGACAACAGTTGATCTGGCAGAGCCCGCTGCACGAAAAGCGATTGCAGCGGCGGGCATTGATACCAGCGAGATTGATCTGATTATTTTCGCAACCTCCACTCCAGACAAAATATTCCCGAGCTCCGCCTGCATTCTCCAGGCCCGACTGGGTATTCAGGGCTGTCCCGCTTTTGACATACAGGCGGTGTGTAGTGGTTTTGTCTATGCCCTTTCAGTGGCCGACAAGTTCATAAAAACCGGAAGCAGCAAAAAGGCACTGGTGATAGGTGCCGAGGTTTTCTCCAGGATTATTGACTGGTCAGACCGGGGCACCTGTGTGCTGTTCGGAGACGGGGCCGGCGCCGTTGTGCTTGAAGCCTCTGAAGAAACCGGAATTCTTTCTACCCATATTCATGCCGACGGCCAATACGAAGAACTGCTTCATGTGCCCTGCGGCATTGCGGATGGGTTTGACCGGGTTAAAGCCGGAGAAGCCTTTGTGGAGATGAAGGGTAACGAAGTGTTCAAGGTTGCCGTAAACACTCTGGGAAAGATTGTTGATGAAACCCTTAGCGCCAACCAGATGGAAAAGTCTGACATCGACTGGTTGGTTCCCCACCAGGCGAACTTGCGCATTATTTCCGCTACTGCCAGAAAACTGAACATGGCAATGGATCAGGTTGTGGTGACGGTCAATAAGCACGGCAACACATCTGCCGCGTCTATTCCGTTGGCACTCGACGTGGCGGTGCGGGATGAACGTATCCAACGCAACGATGTCGTCCTGCTTGAAGCTTTTGGTGGTGGCTTTACCTGGGGCTCGGCGCTGCTGCGTTACTGACTGACGCCCTTTCCGCACTGTCCCGTAACACTGCTTTGCCTGCATTCGGGTGTATTTCTCTGTGCGAATTCGCTATACTGTTTTTTTATACAGTAAAGCAAGCATTCACTGCGAGGAACAACCATGGCAGTACAAGCAGTTTATTTTTCTGATAGGGACGGCCTGGATATGGCATTAAAAAATCCGGATACCATGCTTTTCACATCAAAAGCAGAGGCCGATGCCCGCGATAAAGTACTGGAGCTGGCGGAAGAAATTCAGGTTTACCTCATTCGTGAAGTTGAGGGGCTGGGCGAAGATATGGCGGAAAAATGTGCCATGGCCATTGCCGAAGACAAAGACCTCTTCCACAAAGCGCTCAAAAAACCGGGGCTTCTGAACGCTGCTCAGGAATAATCCGGGCAGCGGGCCTTCGGCCCGGACAATCTGACCTTCTCACTTTGTTACTGTATTTAATTTTCTTATTCGCCTAAAATCATAGGATGATTGGATGACCATTTAAGTGGATGATCGGTTAACCGGGTGAAAACCAATGCTCAAGCGAATTCAGAAAGGCTCGCTGGTAGAAACCGCCATAGAAAGCCTGAGACACGCAATAGAAAACCAGCAGTGGCAGGTTGGCGACAGATTACCCGTGGAATCTGAGCTTTCCGACGCGTTGGGAGTAAGTCGTAATACTGTGCGGGAGGCGGTGCGGGTACTGGCACACGCAGGCATGCTGGAAACCCGGCAGGGAGACGGCACTTATGTGAGAGCGACCCGTGATGCCGGCGAGACCCTCAGGCGCATAGCCCGCACACAGCTTACAGATCAGCTGGAGGTGCGCATCATGCTGGAAACCGAAGCGGCAAAACTGGCTGCACTGCGGCGAACCGATCCGAACATTCGCGCCATGACGGCGGCGCTGGATGCCCGGGGCAGAGCCGATAACTCACTTGCCGAACGCGTTCGTCACGACGAGACGTTTCATCATGCTCTCGTCGCTGCCTCCCACAACTCAGCGCTGACTGAGTTGTATGATTATTTTTCCCATGCCATTACGGAAACAATCGAGCGCACTGAAAACGACGCGGATTTACCGGAGCCCTCACAGGAAGACCATGAGCTTTTGCTCGCGGCTATCCGCCGCCAGGATCCGGAAAAAGCAGAAAAACTGGCCCGGGATCTTCTTGCCCCCAGCCTTATTGCCCTGCGTAAAAGAGAGCCCTGAGCAATGCGGTTCCGTCCTGACACCTTTACACTTCTTCTGCTTGGCGCTATTGCCCTGGCTTCCTTTCTGCCGGCCACAGGCACGGCAGGCAACGCACTGGCAACTGCGGGAACGGTCGCGGTTGCCCTGCTCTTCTTTTTCCACGGCGCCGCACTCTCACGGGAGCAAATTGTTGCCGGAGCTTCTCACTGGCAGCTGCACATACTGATCACAGCGCTCACCTTCGGCTTCTTCCCGCTCATTGTTCTTCCCATTAATGGCATCAGCAGCCTTGCGCCCTCATGGATGCCGGCGGATCTGGGGCTTGGATTTCTCTATCTCGGGGTGCTGCCCTCTGCAGTCTCTTCTTCCATAGCTTATACGGCCGTCGCCCGCGGTAACGTACCGGCTGCTATTTGCAGCGCCGCGGCCTCCAACGTCTTTGGAATGATGCTGACGCCCTTTCTGTTGTTGTTGCTGGTCAGTTCCGCGGGCGACGGGAACTTCGCCGTAGGCGAGGCATTGAAAGACATTGTGTTGCAGTTATTACTGCCATTCGGGATCGGACACGCCATGCGCCCACTGATCGGAGGTTATCTTGCGCGAAACGAGAACCTGATGACACGGTACGACAAAGGGGTGATCTGGCTGATTGTATACTCTGCGTTTTCACACTCAGTTGAAAGTGGTCTCTGGCAGAACCTGCCTGTCAGAGCTATTGTGCTCACCATTGTTCTGTGTATCGGGCTGCTGGCGGTATTCATGTTCTTTGCGAGGTTTCTGGTACGCAGGTTCGGGTTCAGCCTGGAAGATGAAGCAGCGGTTGTTTTCTGTGGCTCCAAGAAGAGTCTGGCCTCCGGGTTGCCTATGGCCAAGGTGCTTTTTTCCGGGCATCCGGGGTTTGGCATGATCGTCCTGCCAATCATGTGCTACAACCAGGTTCAGATTATTGTAGGCGCTGTGCTGGCCGAGAAATACCGGGACAGAATAACCACTCTCCGGTAATAAGCACCGCGCCGGTCAGCCTCCTCCCATGCCACCAAAAAGAATGGCCAGTATAATAAGGCCGACAATCCAGCCTATGACCGCAGGCCAGAAATTAACAATTTGCGGTGCTTCGGAATCCAGAGGCTCACTGTCCTTGTCTGCACCAGACATATCCTGTTCTTCTTCCTGGAATGTGACATCTTGCAGGCTGTGCCAGTCAAACCACTCCCCCAGAAAACCGGTAACCGGCCCCGGCAAACTGCCATTTTCTGCCATGGGTCGCAGGCGTGGCTCCAGTTGCCGGGCAATTTCCTGGCGTAAAGGCGGCTTATCGGCGGGTGGCTCGCAGAGGATTGCTTTCCAGATTCCCGCATCTTTGCTTCTGCCAGAATCATTCAGAAGCGCTTTAACCTGAATTATTACCTCCCGGACAACCTGGTTCTCAGTCGTATCAAGCTCCCTCTCTGTGGAGTTTGTCATATCAGGCGTACTCCCCCGTGCATTCATTACATTTTTGAGAGACAAACGGCATGTAGTCAACTACGATAGTAAGGACATCAAAAACAACAACTGTTTCAACCGTTATGCGTTGATTATAGAACGACACCCATGCCAGTTACGAATTTTGCTGTGAATCTGCCTGTTGTCCGCTCCTGCTGCACCGCCGCTCTGAGCGCTGTTTTATGTGTATGGGTAATATTTACCCCCGCAGCCGACGCCACGCCGGCTTCCGCCCCGGGCCAGGAAGCTGTGGAATTGTATGGCGCCACTGCTGACGTACCGGAAGTACTTACCACTGCCCGCCTCCGGCAGTCGAAAACCCGCGTCCCCGGAACAACGACCATTATTGAAGGCGAAATGATCCGGGATCTGGGTGTCATGAGCCTCGTTGAAGTATTTCGTCTGGTTCCGGGGATGGTTGTGGCAAATGTTGGCAGTAATAAACCGGTGACGACCTATCACGGCACGGTACACTATGAGCAGCGCCGCATGCAGGTGCTGGTGGATGGTCGCACAGCCTATCGTACAACCTTGTCTGACATGGACTGGCACACCATGCCGGTGCCTCTGGAAACCATTGAACGAATCGAAGTCAGCCGGGGGCCTAACTCGGCAGCTTACGGGATCAACGCTTTTCTGGGGACCATCAATATTATTACCCGTCACCCTGCAGATACTGCAGGTGCAGAGGTTCGGGTTGCCACTGGCTCCAGGGGTTACCTGCGTACCTTTGGATCCGTTGGCAATACCAGCGAACACCATGATTGGCGCCTGGCTTATGAAAAGCGACAGTTTGATGGGTTCGACTTTCAGATTAAAGATGGCCGCGAGATTCCCTTCCACAATGGTCACGACATAAACACCTTTAATTATGACTCCAACCTGAGGATCAAACCCGGAATTGATGCTGATATCCGTGCAGGTGTTGTGGATGGCACAGATGAGGAGGACCCATACAAAAGCAGTGAGCCCCCGGCCATTGAAAACCCCGACATTGATGTCCGGGATTATTATCTGCAGACACAACTGAACTTTACCCCGTCAAAAACCCATTTTTTTCACCTGCAGGTGAGCTTCAAAAACTACGATCGCAGACAGCGCTGGCCCATTTCTGTTCCGGAATCGGCGATTCATTGTCTGGAAGACCCACAGGCCTGCAATAACAGTGGTGGAGCACCCGTTATTATTGACGTGAATGCTGACTATGAGGACTCACGGCTGGAGTTCGAATTACAGGACACACTGTTGATAAGCGAAGACCTGAAACTGGTGAGTGGACTGGGCTATCGGGAAAACACCTTTCGCTCCGAGACCTATTTTAATGGCCGGGATAACAGTTACCAGTCCCGGTTATTCGGCAATATTGAATACTCCCCTGTTAACTGGCTTACGCTCAATGGCGGTGGTAACTGGGAACAAACGACAACAACAGATGAAGGATACTTCTCCCCCCGCGTTGCAGCCAATGTTATTTTCACCAGAAACCACGCCGTACGATTTGTCTATTCCCGCGCAGTCAGAACGCCCGATGAATTTGAACAAAACCCGGACTACGGCTACACCCTGCGTAATATACGCCCGGCCCAGTACAAAAAACATGAAGGCTTAAGGGTGAACAGCGAAGACATCATGCCGCCCGGCACTTACCACACGCTTAACAGAACACTTGAAAAAGAAACCATAACATCTCGTGAAATCAGTTATTTTGGCCAGTTCCCCATGAGCCGCGGCCAGTTCACTCTGGAGGTGCGGGCGTTCAAAGACGAACTCAGGGATATGATCAGCGGCATTATCCGCTTTGATCGCTGGACAATTGATAACAACGTGGGCGTGGATCAGCAAGGCGCTGAAGTTGAAGCTGCCCTGGAATATCCGGGAACCACCGTCAGAGCCAGTTATGGCTATCTTGACCAGGAAGGCTGGTACACAGGTGTCGATTCAGCTGCGGATCAACAGAAAAAAGTGGACCTTCTGGCACGCCTCTCAGCAAGGCACTCTGGCAGTCTGGTTGTTATTAAGGACCTGCCCTTGGGTGTGAAAGCATCAACGGCTTACTACTGGGTGGATCAGCTTAAAGATACCCGCTTTGAGCGACTGGATCTTCGTCTGGCGAAACGTATTTTTCAGCCACGGTACACGGTGGAACTGGCCGCAACCCTGCAGCATTATCTTGATACCGACCCTTTTATGAGTCGTGATAATAACATTAAAGACCAAAACCAGTTCTTTCTGGAAGCGGGCGTTCGCTTCTGAACTCTGATCAAGGAAGGTTTCGGACCCGGGATGGTATGAAAAATATTACCGTTTTCATAATCTGCATGATTATCACAGCAATCATGCCCGGCGGATACCCCGCCGCCCTGGCGAAGGACGGTAAGCCCACCCCTGTGTACGTCGTTGGCTCTGGTAACCTTATTCTCGATCAACATGTACAGACACTGCTGGAACAAGAGTTGGGTAACAGCAGCATCCTGATTCCCATTGAAGATAAACAGGCAAGCCTTACTGAAGACATTCCTATTGTCACGATAGGAGCGGGAGCGTTTTCACGAATTCAGAAAATCAGCCGCAACGCCCCTGTACTCGCTCTACTGGTGGATCAGGACTTCCTGGAGGAGTTCATTTACCGTTCCCCGGGCCGGGTTTCCGGGGTTTACCATAACGTACCACTCCTGCACCAGGCGTTGATCGGTAAAGCTATTCTGCCTCAGGCAACGCGGATTGCACTGGTTTCAACAACTGCCAGTGCCGATCTTTACAGCGCGCTCCTTGATCAGCTTGCGGAATATAGCCTGGAGGCCCGGCTGTTCGTCGCAGACACGCCGCAGCAGCTTATTCCCGCACTCAACAGAGCGTTAAGTTACGGCGATTTTCTATTGGCAGCACCGGATACCAGTACCTACAACCCACAAACCATAAAGCATGTTTTGCTGACCACGTATCGCCGGAACCGCATTGTTATCGGCCCGAGCCAGGCATACGTGAAAGCCGGAGCCCTCGCCTCAGGCTATGCACCTTATCCTGCCATGGCCCGAATGGCTGCAACCTACCTGAACGTTTTTAATGAAACCGGGCAATTCCCTGAGCCGGATTATCCAGCAGAGTTCCGGGTTTCAGTTAACCGACAGGTTGCGCGCTCACTGAATATACCTATCGCAACCCGGGAACACATCCAGAAAACCGTAGAACTCTGGTTGACGCAATCAGGGGAGAGCAGGCAATGAGTAAGCGTTACAAAGCTCCGTCGATGTCACGCCGGCTTTTATACCTGGGTGCCGTACCTTCTATCGTAATGTTCGTTGCGCTTATGGGCTTTTTTACCTCAGCACGGCTTGACGATGCCCAGCGGGATCTTTCAGACACTCACCAGTTACTGGCGGACAGCCTGGCCCCATCGCTTGAGTACACCGTCGTCTCTGGCAATACCTCCGCTCTGCAGGACATACTTTCCGGGTCTGTCCGCTCCAGTAAGGCTAACTGGATCCGCGTTATTGACGTGGCCGGGGAGCAGGTTGGAATGGCGTCCGCCGGTGGTGCCACTCCGGCTCCCAAGGCTGACGGGTTTCAGGTCTATGAGGCGGAAATCCTCCAAAAGCCTGTAACGCTGGGGGATCACAACCAGAAAACGCTGTGGTTTCAGCCCGAACAAGGCATGGGCCTGGGGGTACTGCGTGTAGGTATGGTGCAGGTTGGTGTGAGCAATAGTGTTCTTGATGAACGACGTAACGAAATCTTCTGGTCGTCCGTGGCCATGGGCCTTTTCCTACTGGTATGCACCATCGTGGTTATCAAGTACACCCTGAAGCCGGTCCTCTCCCCCATTAAGGCAGTATCCGGGCGTATCGGTCGACTGATCGAGGGCGACTATCAGGTCAACACGGTCAATCAACGAGGCAACACCCGTGAGATCATTGCGATTGAACAACAACTCAACGAACTGGCGCAGCACCTTGAGAACCTGAGAGCATCAAGAGACCAGACACTGGCAGTTTCGGAGCAGGCGCGGGATAAAGCCGAGAGTGCCAGCAACGCCAAGTCGGACTTTCTGGCCACCATGAGTCAGGAACTGCGCATCCCCTTAACCGGGGTGCTGGCCATGATTGACCAGACAGAACAGGAACCACTCAGCCAGGAACAACAGCAACACCTGCAAACAGCCCGTCAATCCACGGAAGACCTTCTCACTGTGATAAGCGATATTCTTGATTACGCCAGCCTGGACAGTGATGGATTGATAAGAGAATACCAGCCCTTCAATCTGCGTACACTGATCACCAACTGTGTCGCCTCATATCGTCACGTGGCCGAGAAGCACAAACTGACTCTCAGGCTGCAGTTTTATGGCGACTGGCCAGAGGTTCCGCTTGTTTCTGGTGATGGTCCCCGGATCCGGCAGATTATTGCGTTCCTGATTGATAATGCGATTAAATTTACCAGTAACGAGATGGTGAGCGTTGAGGTAGGCTGCCTTGGGGTTGATGATAACGGTCTATGGCTCAGGTGCGCTATCAGTGATTCCGGAAGTGGCCTTGCCCACGAACAGGTTACAGATGTAGTCAGTAACGAGGAGCAGTCAGCCTCTGATGAAACTCACCGGACTTACAATTCCGGCATGGGGCTGTCACTTGTACAGCGCCTTGTTGAGCTTCTGGGCGGGCGTGTTCAGGTCGATACCGGCCCCGGGAAGAGCGCATCTTTCTGTTTCGAGCTACCGCTGAAACACGTATCGCAAAAAGACAGTGTCTGAAGACAGCGCCCTTCCCTGGGCGCCGCATATCTCTCAGCGAACCGGTTCCCTCATGGTTACAAACTCCTCGGCTGAGGTCGGATGTATCCCCATAGTCGCGTCAAACTGGGCCTTGGTGGCACCTGCCTTGATGGCCACAGCCAAGCCCTGAGTGATTTCACCGGCATCCAGACCTACCATATGTGCACCGAGTACACGGTCTGTTGGCTCATCAACAACAAGCTTCATCATGCAGCGCTCATCGCGGCCGCTCAGCGTGTACTTCATTGGCCGGAATTCAGTGCGGTATATTTTCAGACTGTGTCCAGCTTCCCGCGCTTCTTCTTCCGTTAACCCGACGGTTCCGATAGGTGGCTGGCAGAACACGGCGGTCGGTATGGCGGTATAATCCATTTCACCCTTGCCATCACCGAACAGGCGGCGGGACAGCACCATAGCCTGCGCCAGCGCTACCGGGGTCAGTTGCGGGGTACCAATCACATCGCCCAACGCGGTTATTGAAGGAACAGATGTCTGGAAGTAATCATCGACAACGACATGCCCTGAGGCACTAAGTTCAATACCCAGTTCGGTCAGGCCAAGACCATCTACCAGCGCCCTTCTGCCGGTTGCAGCCATAACAAGACCGGTTTCTCTTACATCGCCGTTGCTCAGTTGAACCTGATAGTGAGCGCCTTCCTCGCGTACTGACTCGATGGTTACACCAAACTCCAGGTGCACGCCTTTTTTGCGCATTTCCTGCTCTGTAAACCGGCGCACATCATCATCAAATCCACGCAGGAACAGGTCGCCCCGGTACAGTAGCGTGGTGTCGACACCCAAGCCTGCAAGAATGCCGGCAAACTCCACAGCAATATACCCGCCACCCCACACAATGGCCTTTTCGGGCAACTGTGGCAGATAGAACATTTCATTAGAGGTAAGAACCAGGTCTTTGCCAGGAATGTCGGGCACCACAGGCCAGCTGCCTGTGGCCACTGTAATGTGTGCGGTAGTGTATTGCTTGTCACCCACAACAATCGTATTCGGGTCTTTGATGGATGCTGTGCCTTCAATGACGGTTACGCCGGCATTCTCGAGCATGCGGCCATAAATGCCGTTAAGTCGTTCTATCTCTGCGGTTTTATTGGTAACAAGTGTGGGCCAATCAAAACTGACATCGTCCACCGGTACGTTCCAGCCATAACCCGATGCATCCTCCAGTTCGTCATTGACGCTGGCCCCGTATACAAAAAGCTTTTTGGGTACACAGCCAACGTTGACGCATGTACCGCCCAGGTAGCGGGACTCCACAACGGCTACCCGTGCACCACGCGCAGCTGAGGTGCGCGCAAGGCGAACACCGCCGGAGCCGGCACCAATAATGATCAGATCGAAATCCTGGCTGTCAGACACAGAGTCTCCTGTTGCTTTTACAATGTTAGTGTTAGTCAGGGGCTGGAATGCATCTCACGGTAAAGAATATGGTCCAGTGAATCCCCTACACGCATTTTTCCAAGGCTGCGAAAGCCTTCTGATTCATAAAATGGCAGATAGCGGTTATTGCCAGTATCCAGCACCAGGCCGCCTCCCCGTGGGTTATCTGCACAGAGACGCTGAACCGCTTTAAGCAAAAGCCGCCCATATCCCCGGTTCTGATATTTCGGGTTAACCCCCATCAAGGGCAATTGGTGGGCAAGTGGCTGTGGAAGCATGGCACGCAGCCTCCGATGATACTCCAGGTACCTGCGGGTTGAAGCAAAACCTGCCGTCAGCACCATACGCAGGCGCCAGCCTGCCTGATTCGCCAGATTCAGCCGCAGATCCGGGTCGCCGATAAGTGCCACTGCAACCAGTGTATCATCAACCAGTACACCCACCGCTTCCTGATCCAGATCAAAGTACAATCTGGCCAGCTCTCGGATGGTAGCCCGCACGCGCTGATCATAGCCGGGCTGACGGTGATTAAAAAGGTATCGGAAGGTGGGCTCATTCCGGTAGGCATCATAGAGAATTGACTTCACTTCATTCAGGGCGCTGACATCCAGCCGGACAATGATCGGTTCCGGTTTGTTGTTTGTAGTGCTACTCATGATTTCGCTCCTGCGATTGTCCGGGGCAGCGACCCCGGAGCCCGGTAATTCAGTGTCAGATAGCCAGCGTTAACCGCGCCGATACCCGGCCTGGCTTGTTTGCACGATCCAGAGCAGCCTGGTCAATCGTCACACCATGCTGATCGCTCAGCATCTCCAGCCAGGCCGCAACTTCCGCATAAACAGCAGAATCAACCCATACCCGGATGGCATTGTCACCACTGGGTTCAAAACGCTGCAATGTCAGGCCAGACTCTCGTGCCGAGCGGGTGACCAGCCCCATCAATTCACGGCCATCGGCAGGCACTTCAGCAGAGACCGATGCCGGCCCGCCCCCATTGCTGGCCAGGCGTCTGATAGCCGGCCTGTTGGCCTGCATCCAGGCTACAAGTTCAGAAGCACTTTGCTTGCTGGTCTCGGCCCGATTGTGAAAGTCTGTTACCGGTCTCCATACTGCAAAATAGAGAAAACCGAGAAAGACAGCAATAGCCAGTATAGTCAGGGCTTGCTGGTCACGCCTCGGTAGCTGGTCGTACTGGGCGATCAGCTTACCCGCCGCCGGTTGTTGTTTCAGTCTGGTTAACATCAGCTTAGCCTCCGGATACTGTCAGACGCCCGCGAGCGCCGCTGGATTCGTTAACCACAGAGCCAATTCTGGCATTCAGTCCCTGGCCTGTCAGGCCGTTGCGTAGCGCACTCAGGCTGTCGTAGTTCTGTGCACGCACATCAACAACCAGTTCTCCACGGGACTGACTATAGTTGATGGAGTTAAATCTCACCGAGCCCGTGCTGGACACTTTCGCATACTGCTGCCCGGTATATTTCATCAGCGCAACAAAATCTGCGTCCGGCCCCTGTGTACCTGCCACCCGCAGCTGGCCTTCGATAACGCGCCTTACGTTGCCCGCATGGGTTCGCTGATCCTCCGGGAAAGCGCCGCGATATACCGACATTGCCTCTTGTTTCAGCGTTTCAGCCTGTTGCTTGTAGTAAAAACCCATACCGGCCTCCAGTGCAATCTGAACCACAAACCATACCGCTGCCACTGCAATCAGCGGCTTCCAGGGTTTCAGTGGGCTGGCTTTTCCGCCGTTGACGGAAAAGCTTCGCTGACACAGGTTGATCGGTTGGCAAAGATGGTGGTGGTGAGCGTGAGCCAACAGTTCCAGAGGCATCAGTTGCAGTGCTTCCTGGCGAACCGAAAGCCGACCCGGGACCATCAGCTGACTCAGTATGGTCTGGTGTTCTTCCAGCCCGGCCTCTGTGCCGTAAATAACTACGGGTACCTCTGCTGTCACATCCTCCGACGATGGTGTTGCCAGAGTATGGGCAAACATCTCAAGATTGGCAGACTGCATGCTCAGCCACTCACCCCGGTCGCTGATCATCATTGCCGAGTCACCGTCCAGGCATATTGTCCAACCGCCCTCTGTTACCGGAAGCAATGCGGCGTCCGGGTAAAGGGCGTCCAGTCTGGTGTGTTGCCAGCCATTGAACAGTGCCCACCAGTGCGCCATCCGGCTCCGGTCAACGGCAGCCACCCGGTAGCCTTCCTGGCTATGCTGGCCAAGCGCCAGATGCACATCATCGATGTCCTGGGCAACCTGCTCTTCAACGGCGTAAGGCAACGCCTGATTGATAAACCGGCTTTGTCTGGCTGGAATATCAGCCAGGCAGAATACGGCTTCGTCCCCCGGAATCAGGCCTGTAAGCAAAACATCCTCAAGTCCGTTCTGGCTGAGTGTCTGCTCCACGGTACTCCGGCTATCATTGTTTCCCTGAGCCTGAGTATCGCCTCCGGCATCATACAGTACCCAGTTGAAAAGGCAGTTTTCCCGGTTTTCTTCCGAATCCGCGTAAGGCGGCAGGGGTCGCACATAGAGGCGATAAGACATGGCTATCCTTCCGAGATGGCGTAAGGCTCTTTGGTTATGCGGTTTTTCTGTCCGGTATCTCTGTGTATCGTTTGGACATTACCGTCCTGATTCCGGAATACCTTACTCACCATATTAACAACACGATTATCGTAGGTAATCCGTGAAACAACTTCAAAAAAACGGGTCTGCAGTCCCAGACCTACAGGTTTCAGACCCAGCCCCGCAAATTCCGGCAGCGCCAGAAAATCCTGCAGGCTTTCAAACCGCTCTTCCTCGCGGTTCTCTATAATGGATGCAGCCTGCACCGCAGTCAGCTCATCATGTAATGACATCAGAACTTCCGCTGTGGCCGTATTCACATTGATGCCCAGCCCACTCACCGGCAGTGCGGTGACATGTGGCCGCAAAGCGGTATATATTTCTTCGGTCATACCTTCAATCAGCCGCAATTCCGAGACACTCACAAACGGTTGATTTGCCGCACGGAATCCAGGGTCCGCCATCAGGTACTGCCCGTCTTCCGCGCCATAGGCACTGATGGTCTGGTCGTCAGCATCTATCCAGTCCACCAGTGCATCCACCGAGAGGCCGGTGATCCCGAGCGCAATCAACAAACGCTTTACGCGGTCTTTGGTCACCGGATCGACCTGACCACTGCCAGTCACCAGGTCGTTCAGGTTAATCCGGCCACCCAGATCGTCGATTTGTACTTCAGCCACCCCATTGTCTTCCAGCGGCAGGATAGCGGCATTCATGGCCCAGAACTCGTCCGGGCTGTCTACCATCAGATTATCTTCTTTGTCTTTTTCAAAATCCTGGAGCAGGATCAGGCGGGCAAAGGCTTCGGCACCCAGAGCTATGCTCTGCCCCTGCTGTTGTGCCAGATAGTGCCCGGCCTTGAACACTCTTATATTCTGCTGTTGTGTCATCCCCGAGGCCAGCATAACGATCAGTGTCATGGCCAGCAGCACCATGATCAGGGCAACACCCTGCTGCTTATGCATTATTCACCTCCCTGCTCTGCTGCATCCTCGTCAGCATCTTCAGCAGCACTGCGACGAGCCTCATTTGTCTGGTTAACCAGACGTTGGGCATCGCCCGGATCGAAGTCAGGAAACACAAATGTGCGCACCAGATCGCCGAACCGTTCATGTTCCAAAGTAATTTCTATTCCTTGCGGTAACACAATATCGGGTCGTTTGCCGGGGCTCAGGGAGGTCATGGCATTCTCAGTTGGCCACTCGGCGGCCCAATCGTTCTGCTCGTTTAAAAAACGCACGTCAAAAGCAGTTACCCCTTCAAGCAGTAGTACGTCGCGACTATTTTCTTCCTGGCCCTGATCCAGAACCGGCCAGTAACGGCGCCGTAATTCGCTGCCTGTGTACTCCCAGGCCACCCTTTGCAAACGGCTGCGCCGGATACCCAGAGGGTTGCGCCAGCCCTGGCGTGTGAGCATCAGGGAAAAGTCCGTCTCGCGGCTGGTCAGCGCCGGCTGAAAATCCCCGTATATATCCCGGGCCGGCCGGTTTACGATCTGGGTAATATCCCGCTCCAGAAGCAACATGGTACGTTGCAGGCCTTCAAATTGTTCCGCAAGTTCATCAACCCGGTCGCGGGACATAATCACGCCACTTAAAACCTGCCACACGCCGAGTCCGATAACCGCAGTGATGGTTATAGCAACCAGAACCTCAAGAAGCGTAAAACCCCGCTGGCTAACCGGCATGCTCAGCTTCCTCCTACAAACGCAGAAAGCGTATGCACCGGGTAAGGTTTCGTGCGACCTTCACGGTAGCGGGCAACCTCCACCTCCACACGTCGCATTTTCGATTCAGCCGTCGCAAGCACTTTTGTGGTTACCTGCCAGCGGTAGGGGCCATAGTCGGCATCTTTCGCGTTCTCAGAGATGGCGGGCAGTTTTTTCTGCAGTCGTATTTCGGCTATACGATTGTCAGCAATCCAGGCGGCAAGGGTTTTGTCGCGAACCCGTTCATAGCTGGAAATATACTGGCTGCCCACCTCCGCCGCCGCCGTGGCAATCAGGCCAAACACCAGTAACGCAATCATCACCTCAATCAGGGTGAAACCTCTGGACGACCCCACAGGTCTGGCGGAGTCAGGTAACCTCACCAGCCCCCTCCATCGTCGCCGGGGCGACGCCATTCAATGGCGGACACACCGTCCGCAGCGAGAACATGGGTATAGTCCGTCTCGCTGCCAACTGTAAACTCCAGCTCAAACGGGGTGGTTTCACCACTGGAGAAAAACACCACATCCGGTTTTAATTCGTCCTCTGCGGTGGCCAGTCGGGGGGCCTCACTTTCAATAAACCGGGTAGCAACCAACCATTCCGGAAACTCCCGGGCCTGGAATATTCGCTCTCCTGAGGCTGTCCATTTGCCGGTTTCATTCGCATAAGCAACAAATCTGTATCCGGTTTCCTCAAGCACAAGCCCCAGTTCCAGGTTGTTCAGCACCGCCTGATCCGACGCAGTCTGCATCAACAGATACAGCTCCCGCACCTGGTTCTTCAGCGCTCGCTGCTGGCTGTTTCCACCCATTGTGAACACCGCCAGAGAGGCCAGCAGCCCCACAAGAACCAGGACAACCAGTATCTCAATCAGCGTAAATCCCCTGTTATTCAGGTTCGGTCCGGGGTGCACCATCAATCAGTTGCCGACGTTCCGGGCGCTGATGTCTGCTGCATCTCCATCGCCGCCTTCCTGACCATCGGAGCCGTAGGAGTAAAGATCATAAGGACCCTCGATGCCCGGGCTTACATACTGGAAATCATTTCCCCAGGGGTCTTCAGGTATGCTTTTCATGTAGCCATCCGGATTCCAGTTCCTGGGCTCGGGAGTGCCACTTGGACGGGATACCAGAGCTTCCAGACCTTGCTGAGTCGAGGGGTAGTGGCTGTTATCCAGCCGATAAAGGTCCAGCGCCTTGGTAATATTTGTGAGCTGAGTTTCTGCCACAGTAACCTTCGCCTGGTCGCTCCGGCCCATAATGTTTGGCGCCACTACGGCCACCAGCAGGCCAAGGATCACCATGACCACCATAATTTCGATCAGGGTAAAGCCCCGGGTGGACTGCAGTGTTTTCATAGATTTCATCGTCATTGTATTACTCATCATTGGCTTTGAACGTTGGCTTACGGGTATCCGGGTAGAGAGGTTAACCGACAAGGTTACTCATGTTCAGTATGGGAAGCATGATAGCCATCACAATAATCAGTACGACCACGCCCATAACGAGGAGCATCAAGGGCTCAAAAAGCCCGACAATGGCAGCGATTTTCGACTGCAGGGTATTCTCCTGCATGGTCGCCGTGCGCTCCAGCATATTGTCCAGTTCGCCGCTGGCCTCTCCACTGGCAATCATATGCAGCATCATCGGCGGAAAATACCCTGACTGATCCAGGGCCCGGTGCAGAGAGCCGCCCTCACTGACCTTGCGTGCCGCATCCCTGAGCTCCTGGCGCAGGTAGTCGTTGGAAAGCACCTCGCCGGCAATCTTCATGGCCTCGACCAGGGGAACACCACTGGTTGTCAGTATACTCAGTGTACTGGCGTAGCGGGCCGTGTTTACGCCTCTCACCATCCCGGACAACAGGGGTAAGTGCAGCAGACGCTTATGGAAGCGCAGCCGTACAGGAGGCTTGGTCAGGGCAAAGCGGAACGCCAGAACGCCTGCAACAATCAGGATTAAAAGATAAATACCATAGCCGGACAGGAATTCCGACACCGCCAGCATGGCAACCGTCAGCCCAGGCAACTCCTGCCCCTGCTTAACAAACACCTCAATGATGTCCGGTACGACATAAGTCAGCAAGAAGACAACAATGGCAATCGCCACAAAGCTGAGAATAATCGGATAAATCGCTGCAAGCTGGATTTTCTGCCGCGCCTCTTGCCGGCTTTCGGTGTAGTCCGCCAGGCGATTAAGCACCAGATCCAGGTGTCCGGCATGCTCCCCGGCGGCAACTGTGGAGCGGTACAGGCGGGGAAAGGCTCTGGGAAACTCACCCAGGCTGTCTGCCAGGGTATACCCTTCCATGACCTTTGCGCGGATAGCGATCAGCATGCTGCGGATGCGGGGTTTCACCGTTTGCTGGGCTGTGGCTGACAGGGCCTGCTCAATAGGGATACCCGACTGGATCAGCGTTGCGAGCTGACGGGTTACCAGTGCCAGGTCCGCAGCGGCCAGGGAACCACCACGGCTCAATGGGTTGGTAGCTGTCCGTTTTTGAGTTGCAGGCTCAACGGCCAGAGGTGTCAGCCTTTTTTCGCGAAGCTGCTGCCGAACGGCCCGGGGCGCATCCGCTTCCACCACACCCTGCTTTTGTTTGCCCCTGGCATCCAGCGCTTTGTACTCGTATGCAGGCATGGCTTACTGGCCCCGGTGCGTTACCCGGAGCACCTCTTCCACGGTGGTAACCCCTTCAAGAATCTTGCGCACACCGTCTGCGTGTATACTTGGCCCCTTGAGCCGCGCTTCTTTTTCCAGGTCAAGCTCCCCTGCCCGTTTGTGAATCAAAGCGCCCAGCTCCTCGGTTACTTCAACTACCTCATAGATGCCTATCCGGCCGCGATAGCCAAGATGGTTACAGTGCTCGCACCCTTTGGCACGGTAGATCGTGGGTGGGTCTGCAATATCCTGCTGCAGAAATTCGCAGTGCTCTTCTGAGGGTGTATAGGGTTCACAGCATTCCTTGCACAACACCCGCACGAGTCGCTGGGCAACAATCCCTACCAGGCTTGACGAAATCAGGAAGGGTTCGATCCCCATATCCATCAGACGGGTAATGGCCCCGACAGCGGTGTTGGTGTGCAGAGTGGATAACACAAGGTGACCGGTAAGGCTGGCTTGTACCGCAATTTCTGCCGTCTCAAGATCGCGGATTTCACCAATCATGACAACATCCGGATCCTGGCGCAGAATGGCCCGCAACCCGCGCGCAAACGTCATTTCTACTTTCGGGTTTACCTGTGTCTGGCCAATGCCCGGCAGGTTGTACTCAATCGGGTCTTCGACCGTGAGAATGTTACGGGTGCGGTCGTTTATTTCCTGTAACGAAGCGTACAGAGTGGTGGACTTACCAGAGCCGGTTGGCCCGGTAACCAGCAATATGCCATAAGGCCGGTAAATCAGCTTGCGAAGAATGCTGAGATCGTCCGGTGCCATGCCCAGTGATTCCAGACGTATGGCTCCGGCCTGCTTGTCCAGCAACCGTAACACCACTCTCTCACCACTGGACGACGGCATGGTCGATACCCGGATATCAACTTCGCGCCCCGCTACCCTGAGGGCAATCCTGCCGTCCTGCGGCACCCGCTTCTCGGCAATATCCAGCTTGGCCATAACCTTGATCCGCGACACCAGCAATGGCGCCAGCGCCCGCTTGGGCTGCACCACTTCACGCAGTACACCATCCACACGAAAACGTACAACCAGGCGTTTCTCGTAAGTTTCGATATGCACATCGGAGGCGCTGGTTTTAACAGCTTCTGTGAGAATCGCATTGATCAGACGAATAATCGGTGCATCGTCTTCCTGCTCCAGAAGGTCTTCGGTTTCTGGGACTGACTCTGCCAGGGAAGCCAGATCCATATCATCACCAATGCCTTCAACCATCTGCATGGCTTCGGCGGAATCGTTCTGATAGGCGGAGTTTAACGCCTGATCGAAGTCTTCTGCTTCAATCCGGGTAAACTGCGCCCTGCCACCGCTGATGCGGTTGGCTTCTGCCAGGGCCGAATGTGGCGCGTCAGACCGGACCAGGATAACCGGAGTGCCTTCTTCAGAACGGGTCAGTATGACACCGTTGCGCTTAGCAAATGTGAAAGGAAGGCGGCCCAGGGGAGCATCCTGCGAATGTTGGTCGGTATCAGTGGCCAAGGTTATCCTCGTTCTTGTTCAGATTTACGCGGGAAGGCTATCACAGGAGGCCTGTCTGCTGAATAACCTCCACACTATACTCCCAATAAAAGATCCGATTCTGCTAACCTGTGAACCTTTCCTTGCAGCACTCGAGACCGTTAATGCTTTCAATAAATCCAAAGGTCCCTGTTATTCTGGCATTTATAGTCGGGAGCGCCATGGTGGGTGCCGTCACCTGGCAGGGTTACAGCTTCTGGCAAAATGAAAATCGCCAGACGGTCCGCGCGCCCCACGATGGTCCCCGGACACTGGCAGAAAAGCCCGGTGCTCCTGCCATACCTCTTGCCTCTCTGGACTTTTTTGGCGCCGCTGATGCCAATGAAACCGAAACGGAAGAAAACACTGAAAACCTGCCAGAAACCAACCTCAAGCTCGTTCTCAGGGGCGTACTAGCCGCAGACGGTGATTTTCCGGGCAGTGCGCTGGTGGAAGATGGCAAAAACAATACAGACGTTTTCCTGGTAGGCGATGAACTGCCCGGTAATGCCACACTGCATTCCGTACAACCCAATCGTATTATTCTTGATCGCTCCGGAAAGCTGGAAAACCTGTTTTTCCCGGAACCGGATGACTATGCCTCCACGGCTCTATCCTCCCGCGCAAGCAGAGCGCCAAAACCTGAACGGAATGCCCGGAAATCTGCCGGGAGCACCCAACGGGATAATGGAAACCAGCAACAGCGCCGCGAAGAAATCCGCAAACGCCTGGAACAACTCCGCAACCGGTTACGCACCAACGGCTAGCCATGTCTCATGGCGGCAAATGACACTGCGAATGGCGCCATGAGACATAGGTAATGTACGCACAACCCGGTAAGGTGCGTTGCATTCACCTAAAATCGGGAGTGTATGTTGATGCGACGCTGGAATGGTTGGGGCGACGAACAGTTTAATCTGGAGTTGCCGGCACAGGGACAAAGCTTTCTTTCCGAGCGCGTAGGGGCTGCCAAACCACTGACCGACGCAACCCTGGAGAGTGTCTGCGCAAAGGTGCCCGAAACAAGGCTGCCAGCGGACACCCAGGTAGACGCCTTGATTGATACCAGCCCCGAAACACGGGTACGCCACGCTCGTGGTCAGAGTCTCGCCGACTGGCTGGCGTTGCGCAGTGGTGAGCCTGACGTCTTTCCTGATGGCGTCGCCAACCCTGACAGCAGTCTGGAGGTGCAGAGCCTGCTGCACTACGCCCGCAACCACAATGTCGAACTGATTCCTTATGGTGGTGGCACCAGCGTTGCCGGACATATAAACCCCGTTGCCGGCGACAGGCCGGTTCTTACCATCGATATGGGGAAAATGAACCGCCTGATCGATCTGGATAAGGACAGTCAGATCGCCACCTTCGGCGCAGGCACTCCCGGCCCTCTTGTGGAATCCCAGTTGCGGGCTCATGGCTACACCCTTGGCCATTTCCCCCAGTCCTTCGAACTTTCCACCATCGGAGGTTGGGTGGCATCCCGCTCCAGTGGTCAGCAGTCACTGCGCTATGGCCGGATTGAGCAGCTGTTTGCCGGGGGCCGTATCGAAACCCTCAAAGGTACCCTGAATATTCCGACCATACCCGCCTCCAGTGCCGGTCCTGATGTTCGCGAAATGATTCTCGGATCGGAAGGGCGTCTTGGAATGGTGACCGACGTTAAGGTACGGGTGACGCCTTTACCGGAACAGGAAAGCTTCCACGTCGTCTTTTTTCCTGACTGGGATAGTGCCCGGACGGCATGCCGCAAACTGGTTCAAAACCGTGTTCAGCTTTCCATGCTCAGACTCAGCAACGCCATCGAAACAGAAACCCAGCTGGCTCTGGCGGGTCAGCCACACCTGATTGGCCTGATGGAAAAGCTGCTTTCCTGGCGCGGGGCCAGCGACGGCAAGTGCATGATGACCTTCGGCCTTACCGGCAGTAAGCACCAGTGCGCCAGCGCCAGACAAGAAGCAAAGCGCATTTGCTCGGAACACAAAGGTGTCTATACCGGCACACGACTGGGCAAAAAATGGGCAGAGAAACGCTTTACCATGCCCTATTTGCGCGAAGCACTCTGGCACCTGGGTTACGCGGTGGACACTCTGGAAACCGCCACCGACTGGGACAACGTGGATAACCTCCTGGACCTGATGGAAAACAACCTGCGTACCGCCCTTCAATCCCGGGCGGAAAGCCGGGATGAGCGCACCCATGTGTTCACTCACTTGTCGCATTTTTACAGCCAGGGTTGCAGCATCTACACCACCTATGTTTTTCGCGTTGCAGACAGCTACTCCGAAACCCTGGCCCGCTGGCAACACCTGAAAAACACAACCTCCGAGCTGATTGTTAACAATCGCGGCACCATCAGCCATCAGCACGGTGTGGGCAAAGATCACGCTCCGTTTCTGCCGGTCGAGAAAGGTGAGCTGGGAATGCTCGCCATCCATGCTCTCAGCAATACGTTCGACCCGGAAGGTCTACTTAACCCCGGAACCCTGCTGGAGTGAATACAATGCGTCGTCGCAACAGACTGCTCCAACAGCTGAAGGACACCCCGCGGACCTTTGATGTTGTCGTGATCGGTGGTGGTATTACCGGTGCCGGGATAGCCCGTGAGGCAGCTGGCAGTGGTCTTGAAACCTTACTGGTTGAACAGAAAGATTTCGCCTGGGGCACCTCCGGCCGTTCCTCAAAAATGGTGCACGGAGGCCTGCGGTACCTGGGCAGTGGGCAATACCGGCTCACCCGGGATGCCGTCAGCGAGCGCCAGCGTCTGATGTCCGAAGCACCCGGGCTGATTGACCCTCTGTGTTTTATTATGCCCCACTTTAAGCGTCAGTTTCCCGGGCCACTGCTTTTCCAGACCCTGTTACGGGTTTACGACCGGATTTCCGGTTCCCGCTCCCGTCAGTTTTTAACCCCGGCCCAGCTAATGCAATGGGTGCCCGGTCTGAATCCAACCCGGCTCACGGGCGCCAGTGGTTTTACCGACGCGGTAACCGACGATGCCCGACTGTTACAACGGGTTATAGCCGAGGCACGTCAGGACGGAGCCTGGTGCCTCAACTACCTCAAGGCGGTAAGCGTCCAACGCACAGAAGGCAGGGTCAGCGGTCTTGAATTGCAGGCTGAAGAAGATGCCGAATGCTTTACCGTCAATACATCGCTGGTGATCAATGCAACCGGGGTATGGGCCGACCGGCTTCAGGACCCGGGAGACGGAAAACAGACCATGAGCATCCGGCCACTGCGCGGAAGCCACCTGGTTCTCCCCTGGCACAAATTGCCCGTGTCCTGTTCGGTTTCCCTGCTTCACCCGGACGATAAGCGGCCGGTTTTTGCGTTTCCCTGGTCAGGCACAACCGTGCTTGGAACCACAGATCTGGACCATACTGACAGCCTGGACAACGAACCCCGGATTGCTCAGGAAGAGGTGGACTATCTGCTGAAAATAGCCAGCAACCTGTTTCCTGCCGCTGAGGTTTCGCACCACGACATACTTTCCAGCTGGGCCGGTGTACGCCCGGTGGTTACCGCGCAAAAGCCCACCAACAGTACCCGTTCCCCCTCCAAAGAAAGCCGGGAACATGAGTTTCATGAAGACAACGGCCTGATCAGTGTCTCCGGAGGCAAGCTGACCACTTTTCGTCTGATTGCCCGTGAAGCCCTCACCCGGGGCTTGAAGGGTGCAGACCGGTTGCGGCCGGATTCCGACCCGGTATTCCAGCCTCCGCCCCCTTTACAGCAGCCCGGGCAGCTGAGCCACCAGAACCGCGAACGGCTCACCGGATTTTACGGTTCTTTCGTAAACGACGTACTGACGGCCGGACCAACAGAACCTGTCCGTGATAGCGAGGCAAACCCGGGAACCTTACTCTGGGCCGAGGTGATATGGGCCTGCGAGCAGGAAGACGTGCAACATCTGGACGATCTGATGCTCCGCCGCACCCGTCTTGGCCTGACCCTCCCGCACGGGGGAAAAGCATTGCTGCCGACCCTGAAGCAACACTGTCAGTCGGCTCTGAACTGGACGGATGAACAATGGCATCAGGAAGAGCGCAGATACCTTACACTCTGGAAGGAAGCCTACGCTCTGCCGATTGATCGGGAGTCGGGCAATGTCCTCTGATCCGCTTGTTCTTGCCATCGATAACGGTACCCAGAGTGTGCGTGCCCTGCTGTTCGATACCCGGGGTAACCTGGTTGCCAAAGGCAAGCAGGAGATCCAGCCCTATTTCTCCGAGCACCCGGGCTGGGCTGAACAGCACCCCGAGTATTTCTGGAAAAATCTCGGTACAGCCTGTTCCCGGCTTTGGGCATCAACCGACGTAACGCCAGACCGGATTGCAGGCGTAACCGTTACCACGCAGCGTGGCACGGTGATCAACCTCGACAAACACGGCAACCCTCTGCGCCCTGCCATTATCTGGCTGGACCAGCGCCATGCCCGCGTAGATGGGCCGATAAAAGGGCCCTGGGGCTGGTTATTCAAAGTGGCAAGGCTGGAAGACACAATCAAGCGTTTCCGGGAGAAAACCCAGGCCAACTGGATTGCTCAGAACCAGCCTGAGATCTGGCGCAAAACCCGGCACTTTGTGTTGCTTTCCGGCTATCTGAATTACCGTCTTACCGGCCAGCTCCGGGATTCCATCGGGAGCCAGGTAGGGTACCTGCCATTCAGTTACAAGCGACATCGCTGGGAAAATAAACGGGACTTTAAATGGAAAGCCATGCCCGTTAAAAAGTCCATGCTGCCCGAACTGGTCAGCCCCGGCGCTACGCTGGGGCACCTCACGCCCGAGGCAGCCAGCCACCTGGGTGTGAGGAAAGGCTTGCCGGTCATCGCCGCCGCTTCTGATAAAGCCTGCGAAATACTGGGTTCCGGCGGACTGACCCCCGAGACCGCCTGCATGAGCTACGGCACCACAGCGACCATCAACACCACCAATAAGCGCTATGTTGAACCCATCAGGCTGATGCCGCCCTATCCTTCTGCTTTGCCGGGCCGTTACTCCACAGAGGTGATGATTTACCGGGGTTTCTGGATGGTGAGCTGGTTCAAACGTGAGTTTGGTTTAAGGGAGCAAAAAATAGCCGATGAGCGAGGCATAGCGCCGGAAGAGTTGTTTGATGAGCTGGTCAAGGACGTACCTGCAGGGTCTATGGGGCTGATGCTTCAACCCTATTGGTCTCCCGGCGTGCGGCAGCCAGGTCCCGAGGCTAAAGGGTCGATTATCGGTTTTGGCGACGTTCACACCCGCTCTCATATTTATCGCGCTATCCTGGAAGGCCTGGCCTATGCCCTGCGTGAAGGCAAGGAAAAGATCGAAAAACGCAGCGGCACAAAAATTACCAGACTTCGGGTCGCTGGCGGTGGCTCCCAGAGTGATGCCGCCATGCAGCTGACGGCTGACGTTTTTGGTTTGCCGGCAGAACGCCCTCATACCTATGAAACGTCTGGTCTGGGCGCCGCTATTGATGCCGCTGTGGGCCTGGGACTGCACCCGGATTTTGAAACCGCAGTCGCCGCCATGACGCGGGTTGGCGATGTATTCCAGCCCGATCCAGACGCCAGTGCCCTGTACGAGCGACTGTACTCAGAGGTATACCTGCGCATGTACCCACAACTGCAACCGCTGTATCAGAAAATCCGGGACATTACCGGTTATCCCGAGTAACAGGGTTACAGACGTGGCAGAGACGTACCTTCAGGCACGCGCACTTCAAATCCGGATTGTACGCTCACCGTTTCTCCCGCCGGCACTTTGCGATCCCATGCCAGTACGCCCTTTTTGTTTTCCACATCCCGGCGTACCGGCTCGCTGATATCCAGAGGTTTAACCGTAAGAATGTCTTCCTGTGATACAGGAAGGCGATCAAGGATTCGCACCTGAACAGCCTGCTTGTGGTGGTTGGTAACCTCAAACCGGTTCTGGCGACGCTGCACATTTTCGCTCTTCCAGATTCCCTCTTCGCCACTACGCTCAAGTTCGTTGATCACTTCAACACGCACACCCTGATCGACCCCGAACCCGAGGGTGAGTTCTTCACCATCAGCCAGGCTGGGCAACCGGTTTTCGCCCACACTCTGACCATCCCTGAACAGGGTTACACGTCCGGAAGGCAGGGTCATACCGGTCTCAAATAAACCGGTAGCCTGCACATAACCCGCTGTATCCATAACCGGTACTGTCCAGGTAGCCACGTTTACTGGCACCTGATGCGTGGATACGGTTAATCGCTGCGCGGATGCGCCGCTGGGTATATCCGTCGCTTGGTGTAACCGGTACTGCTGCGCAAAGATGCTCTGCTGCTCTACAGTCGCAACGTTCCCCATCAGCGAAGCCGACTCCGAGTCCGCGGCCGGCGCTGAGGCTTTGGCGCGATAGGCCTGAGGCTGTTCCGGGCTGACAATCCAGGCGTTAACCGGCGGAATTTCGGTACCACTCCGGGCGCTGGCCGTCGACAGCTGCAGTTCAATGTTTTCCCAGTCCAGACCACTGGACTGCTCCACAACGGCAATGTGTTCAAGGGCCACGTTACCGCTGGCCGGGTTTTCCGGGTCTGTGTTCAGGCGAGCTGTATACTCACTGAACCAGCGTGCTTCCGGCGTCTGAAATTTCAGGTGCACCTGGAGCTGTCCTCCCTCTGATGCCTGATACCGCACCTGCACTGTTTTTGTAGCACGAGCTTTCTGTTTTGCCGCGGTCAGCTCCCGCTCCAGACGGTCCTTCAAGGCCTGATCATCAGCCATCTGCTCACGAATATTGCGTATTTCCGTCAGTGCGCCCCGGGTGCTCTCCCTCAGAGTCTGCGCCATAGTGTTCAGCTCCGAGACCGGAACGTCCCGCGGTGATTCGGCCGCGCTGCTCATCAAGGTAAGCTGCTGATTCCAGGCCCGGATTTCATCCTCCTGCTCCTGAATACGCAAGGTGACCTTCGCCAGTTTATCCCGGAGCTCGCGGGTTTCTTCAGCAACAAACTCACTCTGTTCCACGCGCTGAACCTGCACCTGCCGGATCTGTGCATCTGCAACGCCGTCAACGACCACGTACAGACTCTGGTTCTGCAGACTGACAGGCAACCCGGAGATTTCTACAGTGCCGGCGCCAGCGTTTATCTGCGCCGTATGTGCCCAGGTAAGCTGAGCGTGGGAGGGGTACAGAGTGGCTGAGGTAATATCTCCATAAGCTACCAGGGGTGCTGTTGCTATCGCGAATGCAAGCAGGCTGGGCACTTTCATTGAGAGAATCCTTTTGGTTGCGGATAAATCAGTGTGGATCCGACTCTCCCGGCTCTGGCACATCGTGCTTACTCGCCCGCTGCTCCCGGGCAAGCTCTGTTGCACGATCCTGATCATCAGCATCAGGTTTCAGTGGTTCCTGATCCCGCCCTCTCAGGGGGGCAAAAGCCAGACACGTCAGAAATGGAAAGTGATCAGAGCCGATCGACGGAAGCCGCGCGACAGACACGACTGTGAATTCCTGGCTATGAAACAGGTGATCCAGAGGCCACCGTAGAAACCAGTAATCTGCATGGAACGTACTGAAAAAACCACGCCCTACCCTTGGGTCCAGCAAACCACTGACTTTGCGGAACAGGCGTGTAGTGGGAGACCAGGCTACATCGTTCAGGTCGCCGGTCACAATCACCGGCTCGTCACTGTCTGCCACGCTTCGCCCGACCACTACAAGCTCTGCATCTCGCTCTTTGGATTCATCATTTTCCGTAGGGCTGGGTGGTGCAGGATGTACAAAGTGAGCCCGCACCGTATCCCCGGAACGCAGCTCCACCAGTGCATGCATTGAGGGAACCTTCTCCTCGATCAGGAACTGCACTTCGGACTCATGCAATGGCAACCGTGAAAAGACATGCATTTCATACAGGTTATCCAGCGGACACTTGATGGTGTACGGCATATCACTCTGAAGAACCGCGAGTTGGTCCTCCCACCACTGATCGGATTCCAGTGTTACCAGAATATCCGGTTTGTACTCCCGGACCAGGGCTATGAGCGCGGCGGCATTGCGGTTCGGGGTCAGCACATTGGAGGTGAGAATGGTCAGGGTCTGATCAGGACTGATGGACACCCGCGCATCTTTGACCTCTTTCGGCCAGATCATTGTGTACGGCAGGATCCACCAGAGTTGCACGGCCAGTGCCAGCACAGTCACAGCGACAAGCATCTGGCTCAAGGGTCGGGTCAGGTCCAGAAACACCAGCTGTGCAATAATTAAAAACAGCGCCAGTATGCACAACTGCAAACGCGGGAAATCGAAGCTGCGAACGCTCCAGTGAGGGTTGCGCCACAAAGGTAAGAGTGTAGCCAAAACGATGAAAGCCGTCAGAACAGAGACTGTGGTCAGCATAGGCTTCTTCTGAACCCCGCATTCCGGCCGACGCCATACAGGCCCGGCCGGTAAATTTTATTCAGAGATGTTTACAGTACTGTACCACAGCTTCACACGCCTGCTCTTGGTTCAGGGTATCACCCTGAACTGTATAGTCAGCATAACGGGCGTACAGCCCGGAGCGCTCTTCATAGAGCTCAACCAGGGTTTGATCCGGTCTCTTGGAGATTCCTCTGAGGCTGTAATCGCCAATCCGCCTGAGCACTGTATTCAGGGTGATGTCGAGAAATATCACCTTAGCTCCGCTTTTAAGATGACTCATGGCGGCGTCGCTGTATACAGCGCTTCCACCCGTACTGATAACATGCTGCTGCACATCCAGCTGTAAAAGAACCTGCTCCTCAATTTTCCGAAGCGCCAGGTAACCTTCCTGATTCACCGTTTCCTGCAATGTCTGGCCGGTGTGTTGCTGTATCAACAAGTCTGTATCGATAAAACCCAGCCCGAGTCGTTTCGCGACCAGAACGCCCACCGTGCTTTTGCCACTGCCAGGCATCCCAACAAAAACAAGGTTTTGCGAGCCTAAACTCATGTCATTTCTCCGAAACAGCTTCGGCGCGACGACAGGCGGCTGCTGTAAAAAGCACATCGGTAGAAGAATTGAGTGCAGTTTCAGTTGAGTCCTGCACCACACTGATCACAAACCCGATGGCAACCACTTGCATGGCCACCTCTGCGGGTATACCAAAAAGGCTCGTTGCCAGGGGGATCAAAAGCAACGAACCACCGGCAACGCCAGAAACACCGCAGGCAGCAAGCGCAGAAACCACACACAGCAGTAACGCAGTTGCGAAGTCCACGGGGATGCCCAGGGTATGGGCAGCAGCCAGCGTAATCACAGAGATGGTGACGGCGGCCCCCGCCATATTGATGGTCGCGCCCAGAGGAATAGAGATTGAATAGGTATCCGGGTCCAGTTTCAGGCGTTCGCACAGCGCCAGGTTAACCGGGATGTTGGCTGCGGAGCTGCGAGTAAAGAAGGCGGTAATGGCACTGCTACGCAGGCATTCAAACACCAGAGGGTAAGGGTTCCGGCGCGTCTGCCAGAATACGATAAGCGGATTTGTTACCAGTGCCACAAACAGCATACAGCCAACAATAACCGCGAGCAGCTGGCCATAGCCAAGAAGAGCCCCGATACCGGACTCAGCCAGGGTATTGGCGACCAGCCCGAATATGCCTAAAGGTGCAAGCCGGATCACCCCACGCACAATCCCGGACACTGCCTCTGAAAGATCTTCAAACACCTGGCGGGTGGGACCACTGGCATTACGCAACATGAAACCCAGACCCACCGCCCAGACCAGTATGGCGATAAAGTTAGCCTCCATCAGCGCCGTAACCGGGTTGCTCACGGCATTAAGCACCAGGTTTTGCATAATCTCTCCGATATTCGAGGGTGGATTACCACTCACCCCTTTCAGATCCAGAGACAATTCGGTGGGAATCAAGAAACTGGCTACCACGGCAACCATTGCCGCTGCCAGTGTTCCGATGATGTAGAGAAGCAATACGCCACGGATGTGCGTGGGCTGCCCTTTCGTATGGCCGGCAATTGCCGCGGCCACCAACACAAAAACCAGCACGGGCGCTACTGCCTTCAGAGCTTTTACAAACAGCTGCCCAAGCAACGCAACCGACTCAGCTGTCTCTGGCGAAACAACCACCAGCAACACGCCTGCAATAATGCCTATTACTATCTGCGACACAAGCCCCAGCCGCATAACCGGTCTGAAAACAGCACTTAAAGCAGAAAACATGAAAACCTCGCGTTTTGTGTGCGCTGGTTGGTAATAGAAAACTGGCGCGCTATGGTAGCGCAAAGTTGCAACGCGTATATGCGTGATTGACCTGATAAGCGCAGAAGCCCATTACTCAGGACAAAGACTGGCCTCGCTCAGGCGTGATTCCCGCTGCGACAGTACTGCCTGAAACACGCCGGACATAATAATCAACGCACTCCCAGCCATTTGCAATATGCTCAGACTCTGGCCGAAAAGCACCCAGGCCAACGCAACCACGGTGATCGGTTCCAGGTAAGCAAGGGTGCCGTAGGTAGCCGCTGGGAGTGCTCTCAAGGCAATGACCGCAAACATAATTGCCAGGAACCCCGGGAAAATGCCTGCTGAAATCAGCCAGCCCCACTGAGCTCCATCAATACTCTCACTTTGTTGCAGCATGAATGGCAGCATGCATAACGCACCGGCCAGCATTTGATAACCGCTTCGAGTCAGCACATGCACCCGCTCATGAATCAGCCGGTTGGTCAGAATAAACGCCGCATAGCACAACATGGCACACAAGGCGTAAAAGAGCCCGAGTGCTTCCGCTGTTTGCCCGGAGAGGTTGAAGTTGAACTCCATCATCATCGCGAAACCAAACAGTGCGACGCCGATGAGGCATGCGCTGGCGGCTGACAATCGCTCGCCCATAAAAAAGTGGGCAATCACCGACGCGGTTACCGGCGCCAGGTACAGCAACATGACAGCGTTAGCCATACTGGTATGGTTCATAGCCATAACGTAAAAAACTACAAAGCCTGCGAGGAAGGCCCCGGTCAGTAAAACTTTTATGCCTGGCCAGGTCAGCAACTTGTCTTTCTGACCGGTAAACAGAAGGAATCCGCCCATTAGCACAGCACCAATGAACAGTCGGTAAAATGTCACTGTTTCGGCGCTGACACCGGCATAAACAGAAATTGCACCGATGGTGCCCATAAAAACGGCCGCAAGCACGGCGGCCAGTACAGGTAAGTTCATTCGTTCAGATTCCTTTATATCCACACTGACCTAAAGTCCGTATGCCAAAAAAAAGCGCCATACCGTCTGGTCACCCAGATGTATGGCGCTTTTCGGGGTCTATTGTGCAGAGCTGTTACATCGGTAACAGGCACCACATCAACAGAACCTGTAAAAGCCGGTTTGCACCCTTAGTGGGCGTGGCCGTGCTCCTGCTCTTCATCAGTTGCTTCGCGTGCTTCAACAACTTCAACATCAAAGTGCAGGGTTTCGCCAGCCAGTGGGTGGTTAGCATCAATGGTAACTGTCTCTTCACCCACTTCGACAACGCGAACAACCTGAGGGCCGCCCGGTGTCTGTGCCTGGAACTGCATACCCGGCTCGATGGTTTCTACGCCTTCAAACGCGGTACGCGGGACTGGCTGCACCAGCTCTTCGTTGACTTCGCCGTAGCCTTCGGCGGGCTCTACAGACACTTTTACCTGGTCGCCTGCGCTCTTGTCGTTCAGGGCGCTTTCCAGTCCACCAATGATGTTCTGCGCGCCTTCCAGATAAGCGAGAGGCTCACGGCCTTCGCCACGGGAAGAGTCCAGCTCTTCGCCCTGGTTGTTGGTGAGCGTATAATGAATGGTGACAACGCGAGGTTGGGCCATGTGATCTCCTTGAGTGTCGCTATGACTGTTTGATTGATTGAGGGTAATCGCAAGTAATCATGAACAGCCAGACTGAACAGAGGGACTGACGACCACCGGGCCTCGTTCGAGAGCCGGGCTCGCAACAAGAACGAAAACACAGTTTAGCAAGTGGCTTTATATGTTTTCTACCGACAATTGTGGGGGTGCCCCCCGGCTTTTCAACCGCCCTGACCGATTTTGTAGAAAACTTTATTGCTGAAGACGCCCAGGACGGTTTTTCCGTCGACTTCCTGTTCTACAACATGCTCGGCCAGGTCGTAATACGCAGAGGTCGTCAGGCGCGCTTCCACTCCGTGTCGCACGTAAACAACGGGCCGGGGCTGCCCGGACTCTTCATACTGACCCACCTCAAGAGGGTGCTCCCTGCCAACTTCCAGAGTTTCTCCCATGTTGGTAGTCAGCCTGAGTATCTGCTGCTCGCCACTGCCCTCTTTCTCGAGGGAGTGAGCCAGCAGTGGCGCATCTTCTACCTGTATCCGCCACTTTTCCACCGGCGTTACCAGGTAATACTGACCATCTTCCTCGCGACGAAGTATCGTTGAGAACAACCTGACGATGGCTTCGCGCCCCAGAGGTTCGCCTTTGTGAATCCACTGGCCGTCCCGGTTGATACGCAGGTCCATATCACCTGAAAGATCCGGGCTCCACTTATCGAGTGGGGGCAAGCCCGGTTTTTTGACAGTTTTCTCAACTTGCTCAACAAGATGTTCCGGATTCTGACTCATGTCTGTTCTCCGCAAACCGGCTTTTATAAACCACGCTGCCATTCAGGCCGTAACGGCACCGCACCCGGGCTGGTAATGGCAAGATTAACCTGGTCAAGCAGCGTCTGCTTGTCCCGCCCGAGCGTCCCTTTCAAAACCAGGTAGTTCGAGGCGTGATCACTCCGGAACACCGTTCGCTCAAGCTCAAGGTGCTCCAGAAACATTCGGATCTCCTCGAACAATCCCTGCTGGGAAAGCGGAATAAAATCTTCACCAAAACCTGCGCGGAACCTCTCTTCGCCCTGAGGGAAGCTTACTACTAGTGTAGACAGATAATCCGGCTGGGTCTCATTACACAATGTTGCTGTGTTTATCGCGTGTTGACGGGAAAGGGTTTCGCCGCCCAGGCCATTAAGCACCATAACCGAACTGGTCAGCCCGGCCTCGCGGATTTTCTGCAGTGCAGACCGTGTTGACTCCCAGGTCTCACCCTTGTTGATCCGCTTCAGGACTTCATCGTCCCCCGACTCCATGCCAACATAGAGAATTTTCAAACCGGCTTCGCGCAGCTGTACAAGATCCTCGACCGTCTTTTTGGCAAGATTTCGCGGCAGGCAGTAACTGGAGACTCTTTGTAAATCCGGAAACGCTGCGTTCAGCTCCCCCATGATTTCCAGCAACCGGCGGGTTGGCAGCACCATGGCATCACCATCTGCCAGAAACACACGCCTGACGCCTCCGAGGCTTTTAGCAGCGTTTGCAATGTCTGTGCGAACATCATCCGGCTTTCGGGCCCGGAACTTTTTCTGTGGCTGGGTATACATTTCACAGAACGTACATTTATTCCACGAGCACCCGTTAGTCACCGGTAAAATCAGCGATTTTGCTTCACTGGGCGGACGGAAAACCGGCTCAACATAATCAATAGGAAAGCTGTACATAGCCTGACTCAGTCAATAAGTTTGTTATGCCATACACTGCACATCAGGGCACAAAGCGGGTTTTCAAGTCTGCACAGCCGGGGCCAACCACAGGCATGTCCAGAACTGTGGCCTGAGCAGTTGCAAACGCAACACCTTCACGGTGCCCATCAATCAGCAAAGTAGAGAGAGTGCCAACCAGTGGCATGTGGGAAACCAACAGCAGCGGCCACTGTTGATGTTCGAGGAGCGCATTCAGGCAAAGCCCGGGGTCGTCTTCTGGCGTAATGAAGGCTTTCTCTTCCACAGGGCAGTTCAGGATTTCTGAAACAATCGCTGCGGTTTGCCGTGCCCGCACATAAGGACTGCTCCAGATTTTTGCGGGCCGCCAGGAGGAATCGGCAATTCTGGCTGCAGTTTCGGCAGCCTGTTGCCGGCCAAAGTCAGTGAGTGTCCGCTCCTGATCCACAGAGTGCGAAGCCGCTTCGCCATGGCGCATAATAAGCAGTTGCACAGTTCACCTCCGGAAGTAAGTGTTTATTCAACGATAGTACGGGGCAAAATAAACTCCACATCGGAGTTCTGCACAGATGTCATCAGGCTTTTGATCACGGCGTTAATGGATGAGTTTCCATACAGAATCTCATAAAGGCCGCGCACAAGTGGCATGTAGATTCCAATGGCCTCGGCTTTTTTCTTTACCAGCTCGAGCGTATAAATGCCTTCTGCTACCTGCCCCAGCTCGGCCACAGCATCCTCCAGGTTCTGCCCCTGGCCAACGGCGTAACCAATGCGATAGTTACGGCTCTTTGACGATGTGCAGGTAACGATAAGGTCACCTACGCCGGCCAACCCCATGAAAGTCATCGGGTTAGCACCCAGACTGACTGCAAAGCGACTCATTTCCGCCAGGCCACGGGTAATCAGCATGGCATTAGCGTTCTCCCCCATATTCATGGCGGCGGCAAGACCGGCAACAATCGCATAAATGTTTTTGAGTGCCCCGGCCAGCTCAACGCCGTAAATATCGACGTTTGCATAGACCCGGAAGTACTCACACCCCAGCAGCTGCTGAACCTTGTGACGTACATCGGGGTCTTTGGCAGCAATAACCGTAGCCGTGAGGTCATGATTAACAATCTCGCTGGCGAGATTGGGGCCGCTCAGTACGCCAATGCGGCAACGGGGGATCTCTTCCTGGAGGATTTCACTCATGAGCTTGAAGCCATGGGCTTCTATCCCCTTGGTCAGGCTGACAACAACCTGCCCTTCCCGGAATTTCTCGCTGTTTTCCCGGATAACCGTGCGAAAGGCCTTACTCGGGATGGCCACAAAGACAAGCTCTGCCTTGCTTACAGCGTCTGCAAGATCGGTGGTGGGCAGGATATCGCCGGTAATCTCTATACCCGGCATGTAGCGGCTGTTTATGCGGGTTGTGCGGACTTCTTCGGCCTGGGCCTCGTCACGCATCCAGAAATGAACGCGGTGCCCGTTTTCCCCCAGCACTTTCGCCATGGCGGTGCCGAAACTGCCACCCCCAAGAACGGCTACTTCAGCCACAGGTTTGTTGCTTTCTGGCATAGATCTTCCGTTTGTCATGAATCAGGGCTGAGCGCTTTACCCGCAAGCTGCACAACCCGGGTATCTCAGCCTGGCTCTTCGCATTCCAGGGCGCGCACCAGATTCTTGAACTCTTCCTGGTTTTTTTTGCTCAGCCCCATCAGTACCTTGTGAGCCTCCAGTACTTTATCGCGAACTTCCTGCTCGCTGGCCATCAGCACCGGAATTTCCTCGAGATCTTCGATGCGGGAGGCGGGCTCGCGCACAATAATGAAAATCTTATCGAAGCCCATTGAGGTGATTATCCGATCAATATCCGGTCTGGTGGATATCAGCGTAGGTAGAAAATGGCTCTGCTTTCGGGCAGCCATCGCAATTTTGGCAAGCAAGCCAAGTGTGGTGCTATCGATGACTTCGGTTTCACTGAGGTCAATCATCACCGTTTTAAACTGCGGATCCAGAGTGATGGAGTCCACCAGGTTATCCAGCGTACAGCAAAGGCTCAGCCGGATTTCCCCAATAAACTTCAGGATATAAACACCCTGTTTCTCAGCCTGTAGGATTTTATAACCAGCCATGTTTTATACTGCCACTATGTCGACGACGCATTGCCTGATACGTTCATTGCATCAGTAACCGTCACAATACCGATGTCATCCGGTAACTCTGTTATCTCTTCAAGGTTAAGCGCCCTGCTAAGAGATGCGACAGTGTGACTACCTCCAGATACGAGTTCAAGTAGTCTGTGTTCCTTTTCATCCAGGCTTGTGTTGTGAATAACCTCAAGAATACCGTCTGAAAACAGAATCAGATGAAAAGGCCGGTCGAGCCGGACTTCATACACCTCCCATTCGGGTGATTCAAACAGCCCTACGGGCAACCCGTTGCCTTCAAGAAAGAGGGTCTCACCCCCTTCGAATGAAAGCACCGGCATGGGGAAATGAGCCCCTACCGAGTACCTTAGCTTACGCTCGCTACGGGAAAAAATCCCGACAAACACGGTTACATGTTTACCAAGGCCGGTATCCAGCAGTTCGGTGTTTATGCGCTGGAGAAACCGATCCGGGTAAAAGACATCGTCACTGGACCCTCGGCGCAGGTTACGCTGCAAACGGTTGGTGAGGTTTTTCAGTAATACGGTGACAAACGCGGAACTGGCTCCATGGCCGGAAACATCGGCAATATAAACCAGTGTTTTGTCCTCATTCAAAGGAAAATAATCCAGAAAGTCGCCACTGAGAAAAAGCGAAGGCTTTACCAGGTGGTCCACAAACAGACCGCCGGTATACTGCTCTTTCTCTGGCAACATCCTTAACTGCACTTCGCGCCCGGCTTTCTGGTCTGCGCGTAATTCCGCAATCCCGTCGCGCAGATCGCTGTTGGCATCCTCTAGCTCCTGCCGGTACAACTGGTTAAGACGACCCAGCCGTACCCGGTCGAGCAGCTTTCGTATGACATTGCTCAGTGCTTTTTTGTCGGAACTGAAAGGTTTGAGTACAAAATCCGCGGCCCCGGCACGGAGGGCATTCACAACATCGGCACTGGAGTCGGTCGATGAAAACGCAACAATGGGGGTAAGAGACTCGGCTTCCTCCAGCCGGTCTGCAAGGCTCTCAATCAGGGAAGGCGCAAGATCTGCAAAGATCACATCCGGCATGTTATCGTCAATTGCTGCACAAGCCGTGGCAAAATCACGGTAGCCGGAGATATAAAACCCTTTGGTTTCCAGGTAACGCGCCAGCTCCGTGCAAGCCTGCTCGTCTGCGTCAATAATCAATACTCGAATGAGTAAGTGCCCGGTGCGCGAAGTCATGGCTGTTGCCCTAAACTACCATCGGTAGAAGAAAATCAATGTTTTAACAGCTATTTTGGCACGCCCTTGTGATATAACAAGGGCGGTCTGACAAAATCCGGAGATTCCTGCAAATGAGAAGAGCCGTAAATGACCTGCTAGGCGGTTACGACAAGCTGATTATGGACCCGGTCCATGGTGCAATTCCACTCTACCACCACGAAATTCAGGTCATTGACCACCCGCTTTTCCAGCGACTGCGCAACATTTGCCAGAACGATATTCTCAGCCTGGTGTTCCCGGGTGCAACCCACTCCCGTTTTTTACACAGCATTGGTGTAATGCATGTGGGCACGCGGATGTTCCGGTCAATGATCAACGCGTATCTTCGGGAACGCCAGCTGAATGAACAAACTGAGCTGAGCCTGGATCAGCTGGACGCCATTGATTATCTAGCCAAAACCATCCGCCTTGGCTGCCTTCTCCATGACAGCGGCCACTCCAGCTTCTCACACCAGTTCACCCAGGCCCGGCGAATTCGCGACCTTATGAGCCGGCCTGGCCGGTTTGCAGATTTATGGGAAGGCGTAGACTACTCCGCTTACCATAACGCGGAGCCAGAAGAGCTCGAGCATGAGCATTATTCAGTTCGGGTGGCTCACGAGGTCTTATCGGCGATAGACCTGGACAGCGCAGGACTCCATGCCCGGGATGTTATCGGCATCATGGAGACCACCGATGTGGCTCCGAGCGAGATATTCTGCCGCCACGCTCGCACATTCTGGGAGTTTATTGCAGGTGCAGATGCAGAAGCCGGTGAACTGATCAGCGAGAACATTCCCCGTCTGGTGCTGGATCTGCTCTCCTCCATTGTATCCGGAGAAATTGACGCTGACCGTGCCGACTACATGCTGCGGGATGGTTTTCACTCCTCGGTAACCATCGGCGGGTTCAACCTTGACCACCTTCTCAGCAACCTGCGTTTCGGCTGGGACAAATCCGAGCCCTGGCTCGGGCTTGCCATCACACAGAAAGGCCTGGGCGCTCTTGAAGATTTTGTTTACAGCCGCTATCAGATGTATCGCAAGGTCTATGCCCACAAAACCGCACTGGGCTTTGACTGGTTGCTGCGGGAAGCTATCAATGAGGTTCTGGAAGATCCGGAAAGCTTTGAATGGATAGATACCTGTCTGAGCAACATGCAGTATTTTGCAGAACTTACAGATAACTTTTTCTGGGAAGCCTTCCGGAAAGTAGCCCGGCGACGTCCGGAGAGCTTTTCATACTGCATCGTGAACCGGATAAAACTGAACTATCTGGATACCCGGGAAGACCTTTCCGACAATGCTATCAGCCGCCACAGCGCCTGGCTGGCTGAGCAAATGGAGCTGGACCCGGCCCACGTGGTGGCCTGTTCCATGCATGCCCGCTTTTCCAATATCCAGGATAACTTCAGTGGTATCAAAGTATTGATCCGGGATCCGGTAAACCGGACGCGCTCACTGAAAAAAATCACCGATGTCAGCGCTTTTTTCAGCAAGTTCAGCGATGGGACTATCACGCATTTTTACACACGTCCTGAAAGCACAAAGACAACGGTTTTATAACCCGTTCCGGGAGCCGTTCAGCTGCAGTGTGGTAGACTTCTGCGGCACCCAACACCGGAGAGCTACACTGTTATGATGTTTGTGTCTTTTAACGTTAATAGCATACGCACCCGCCTGCACCAGCTTGAAGCACTGATAGAAAGCCATTCACCGGATGTGATCGGGCTGCAGGAAACCAAAGTAAGAGATGAAGAGTTTCCGGTGGATGCCATCCACAAGCTCGGCTACCACGTTTCCTTTCACGGCCAGAAAACCCATTATGGGGTCGCCCTGCTTTCCCGCACAGAGCCGGATCAGATAATGAAGGGCTACTCCGGAGATGACGAGACCGCCCAGCGACGGCTGATTACCGGCCAGTTCACGGTAGGCGACGAGCAGATCACCGTCATCAATGGCTACTTCCCCCAGGGCGAAGCCCGCACCCATCCGATCAAGTTTCCGGCCAAAAAGAAATTCTACGCAGATCTGATGAAATGCCTCGACGGGCTGAAGTCCCGGAGCGGCCACGTCCTGGTAATGGGCGATATGAATATTGCACCTACGGATCATGACGTCGGCATAGGTCCGGAGAACGCCAAGCGGTGGCTGCGTACAGGAAAGTGCGCCTTCCTGCCGGAAGAGCGGGAATGGTTCAGCCAGGTTGAAAGCCGTGGCTATACTGATGTCTTCAGGCATCTCAACCCGGAAGACATGACCTACAGCTGGTTTGATTACCGTAGTAAAGGTTTTGATAAAGACCCAAAACGCGGCCTGCGCATTGACCACATCCTTGCCAGCGACAGCCTGCTTCCCAAAGCCCGTGAGGCAGGAATTTCCCTGGGCTTCCGGGGAATGGAGCGGCCATCAGACCACTGTCCGGTATGGGCAGCTTTCGACCTCTGAAAACGAGATGGCGCGACATGACAAAAGTAAAAACCCGCGACCGCATTCTTGATACCAGCCTGGTGTTATTCAACAGTCTGGGAGAGCCCAATGTAACGACCCTGCTGATCTCCGATGAGCTGGAGATCAGCCCCGGCAACCTGTATTACCACTTCAAAAGCAAAGGCGATATTGTCGAAGAGCTGTTTTCGGCGTTTGAAGCCGAAATGCTGGACCTGCTGGCAGTACCGGACGATGTGACAGTCAGCCTGGAGCAGCAGGATTTTTTTCTGCACCTTTTGTTTGAGGCGGTCGCTCGCTACCGGTTTTTATATCAGGACCTGGTTAATGTTCTGACCCGTTATGAACGCTTGCAGACCCGATTCAGACGGGTTCTGAAAAAGAAAACAGCGGCTTTCAGGGGTATTTGTGAAAGTCTTCAGCGCCAGGAGATGATGGTGATCAGCCCCGAAGAACTGGATTCTCTGTGCGAGCAGCTCACACTGACCGCATGTTACTGGAGCGCATACGATACCCTGTCTCACCTTGATGACCGGGAAGCCGTGGACCCCGGACGTGGCGTGTACCAGATGTTGCACCTGATGCTGCCCTATTACATGCCCGAGATTCAGGAGCGCATGAGGCTGACGAGCCTGACCTACCTTTGATGTTACTCTTCTTCGTCCCGGGAGTGATTTGCCCTCAACTCTGACACTTCCGCCTCCAGAGCAGCGATTCTCGACTCCAGGGCTTCAATATCTTCCCGCCGGTGAATGCCGAGCCGACGCAGAGCCCCGGACACTCGCTCGTCGAACAGGTGCTCGAGCCTGTCCCATGTGCCGGTAGCACGCTCGCGCACCCCTTCTACACGACCCTCTACCGACCGGATCTGTTTCTCCACAACTCCGCGGGTTTTGTTTTCCAGTTGTTCGCCTTCCTGCACCAGTCGCTCAAAAAAACGCCCCGTGTCTTCTTCCGCCTTGGTATACGCGCCCAGGCCGGCAAGCCAGATCTGTCGGGCGGAGCCTTTAATTTTTGCAGCCAGCTGTGGATCGTTTTCGGGCTTTTTGTCGTTCTCGTCAGACATGCAGCATCCTCTGAAAAGCCGTAAGTTCACTATGGCCATAGTATATGACAGCTGGCTGGCAATTTCAGTGGCTATAACGCTGCCTGCACAATCCAGCTGAGGCATAAAGATTCTTTTAATATGAGAAAAGGTTTCCAGATACAGCTGTCAAAAACTTGAACTGTGCAAATTTTAGACAATACTTGAAGATACCGGGGTCTCTGCTGACGCCGGTTTGTCTGGAAGTCTTTCATGGATACGACTCGCACGCTTTTGCCCGGCTTTCCCGTCGGGCTTTTTTTTGGCGCTATCTCGTTTTATTATATGCTTATTCCAAAATGACTGTATAATCAGAAAATGTCTGTTATCCAGCTCAAAACACCGTGTAATGGAGGAATGTCCGAATGATTGATATTGCCTGGAGTAATTTTACTCCCTGGTCCGCGCTCTTTGGCGGCGTGCTTGTCGGCCTGGCGGCTGCGTGTTTTTTACTTTTAAATGGAAGAATTGCCGGCATCAGTGGAATTCTTGGCGGTTTACTGACGCCTTCTGGTGGGGACATCAGCTGGCGAGTAGCCTTTCTGGCAGGCCTCGTTGGCGCTCCGGTTTTATGGATGCTGGTGGGACAAGTGCCCCCAATCGAAATTAAAGCTGGCTACCCTGCCATTATTATTGCGGGCCTCCTCGTGGGGATAGGTTCCCGCTATGGTTCAGGATGCACAAGTGGTCACGGCGTATGCGGCTTATCCCGGTTTTCCCCCAGGTCGTTGATGGCGACACTGAGTTTTATGTTTGCCGGCTTTGTCACCGTATTTGTCATCCGTCACGTATTGGGAGTTTAATGCCATGAGATCGGTTATCGCTTCATTTGCTGCAGGCTTGCTGTTTGGCTTTGGTTTGCTTATTTCGGGGCTGGCAAACCCGGAGAAAGTTCTTGGCTTTCTTGATCTCGCCGGTCCCTGGGACCCCTCCCTCGCGCTCGTTATGGGCGGCGCAATACTTGTTGGCATCCTGGCGTTTTCCATAGCCCGGAAAAGAACCCTATCCCTGCTCGGATTTACCATGAAAATCCCCGGTCAGTCGCAGATTGATAAACGGTTAATTATTGGCGGCCTGTTGTTCGGTGTTGGCTGGGGGATTGCCGGAATCTGTCCCGGTCCGGGAATTGTCGGGCTGGGCGCTGGTAAAATTCAGTCCGTTGTTTTTGTCGCCGCGATGGTCGCGGGGATGGGTATCTTTGAATTGATTGAGCGTGCGCGTGCAGGCGCACGAAAAGGCACAGGTTACGAGGGCTCTGCCGGCTCACAAATAAGCTGATAAAATTGGCACCCCTCTGACAGACGCCATCAGCTATGAGATGATGGCGTCTGTCTTTTTTACCCAACTCTGGAGCCCCCATGGACATCCGAAAAATTGATGACGATATTTCCGTTGCCCCCCAGATAACCCGCGATGATGTAGCAGAAGCTGCCAGACTGGGATTTAAAACCCTTGTAGCCAACCGCCCCGATCAGGAAGAGCCCGGCCAGCCTGCCATGGCTGATATTGAGGCGGCTGCACGCGAGAACGGCATGACGTGGGTGTACATGCCCGTAGAGTCGGGAAATGTAAGAGATACAGATGTGCAGCACTTCAGTGCCACATTCCAGGAGGCAGAAAAACCAGTCCTGGCATTTTGCCGCAGCGGCACCCGTTGCACCGTATTGTGGGCCCTGGATGCGGCGCGAACCACACCTGCCCGGGAAATTTTCACCAAGGCCCGTAACGCAGGTTACGATATAAGCGGCCTGGCCCCACGTATGGCGCAACAGTCCACGAACCAATAATTTCTCCAGTTACAGACATCAACACTCAGGACTTCCCCTTCCATGCAATATATTGGCTCAGAGAACTTCCGGCATAATCAGCCGGAACGTATAGGTGTTCTGGTAACCAACCTTGGCACTCCCGACGCTCCGACACCGCCTGCTTTACGGCGATACCTCGGAGAGTTTCTCTCCGACCCCAGGGTTGTGGAACTCCCCCGCCCCTTATGGTGGCTGATTCTGCATGGTGTCATTCTGCGCATCCGGCCCAAACGCAGCGCAGCGGCTTACGCGGGTGTGTGGCAACCGGAAGGGTCTCCTTTGTTACTGCATACAGCCAGACAGGCGGAAGGTATAGAAAAGGCGCTGAAAGTGAAATATGGCAACGACGTGGTTGTCGGGTTTGCTATGCGCTATGGCAACCCCTCAATCCCCAAAGTTCTGGATCAGATGCACGAGCGAGGCGTCAGAAAGTTACTGGTTTTGCCACTTTACCCCCAGTATTCTGCCTCCACTTCTGCGTCCACTTTCGATGCGATTTCGGCAAACTTCGCAAAACGCCGCTGGTTGCCCGACTTCCGCTTTATCTCCCATTATCCGGACTATCCACCCTATATTGAGGCGATGGCCCGGCATATTGAAAATCACTGGGCCGAGCACGGGCGTAACGCGAAGCTTGTTTTATCCTACCATGGGGTGCCATTAAAATATCTGACCAAAGGCGACCCCTACCACTGCGAGTGCCATAAGACCTCCAGGCTTCTGGCCGAACGTCTGGGGCTGGCAAAAGACGATTACATGACCACCTTCCAGTCTCGCTTTGGTAAAGAGGAATGGCTGAAGCCCTACACGGATGAAACCCTTAAGGCGTTACCCGGTCAGGGTGTAAAATCCATTGATGTCTTTTGTCCGGGCTTTTCTGCAGACTGCCTGGAAACCATCGAAGAGATTGATGAAGAAAACCGCGGGTACTTCATGGAAGCGGGTGGTGAAGGATTCAGCTATATCAGTGCACTGAATGCGACACCTGACCACATCGACGCTCTGGTACAGCTGATTGAAGAGAATCTTCAGGGTTGGGCGCTGCCTGACAATCAGCCAGAAACCCTGGCCAGCCGGCAGGAACGGGCAGATGCGCAGAAAGAGGCTGTCTACCCCGGCAGAGACCTGTAATAAGAAGGGCTCAGCGGTGGCATACCGCTGAGCCTAAACCCTTACTATTTTTTGGCTGTGCCGGCTGTATCCGAAAGGTCTGGCACAGACTCACAAAACGTGCATTCATCAACATCCACTGCTGCACCGCCTACCTCAACATAGCGAACTCTGTGGCTCGCCTTGCCACGGTTACTCGACACAGACAGCTTGCGATCGCCACGTTCGATAACGTCGATGTCTTTTTTAGTGGGTGCTTTCTCTTCTGGCATAACCTATTCCCTCACCAAGACGCACACAACACAGCGTCTGATTATTTATCACTAAGTACATAATGGGGGTATCGCGGTGAAACTTAAAGGGAGGTATCAGGGCTATAGCTGGTTACTATCGAAAATAGAAAACGAGCTTTTTGATTCCTGACGAAAGTTAGCTGATGAAGTCCTTTGAATAAATGCGGCATTGCCGGAAGGCATGGAAAATGGCGGTGGGCCAGGGATTCGAACCCCGGGACGGCTACAAACCGTCGGCGGTTTTCAAGACCGCTGCTTTAAGCCACTCAGCCAGCCCACCTTTTCCATTACTGTCTTGCGACAGCGGTGTGCATCATACCGGAATTGCCTGCGCTGTCAACGCCCGGAATAAAATTCAGTGCAAGACCGTCACATTAACTGCTTTTAATGGAATTCAGTCAGCTTTTTGCAGTCATAAGGCATTGAAAGTTGGGAATTCGATATTATTATAAAGTTTAATTCCAGATGATGAACACATACTTAATACTGTAGTATGTATGTCTTCGTCAAATAAGCTGCATCAAAGCGGAGATCAGAATGCAAAACAGACATTACAACGCTCAGCAGAACCACAAAGGCATGATTGCCCGTGGCTCGGCGACGGCACCTATCAGCGGCTCAGCGACCAAGGTCTTGCGCAACACCTATACCTTGCTTGCAATGACTCTGATGTTCAGTGCTGTTATGGCAGCTGTGTCCATGTCCATCGGGCTCAGCCAGGGCGCCAGCCTTGTATGCAGCCTTGGCGCTCTCGCGCTGGTGTGGCTGGTTCTGCCACGTACCGCCAACAGTTCCGCCGGGATCGCCGTCGTATTCGCGTTCACCGGGTTGCTTGGATTGTCCCTGGGGCCAATCCTGCTGTACTACCTGCAGTTCTCTAACGGTGGTCAGATTGTTACACAGGCCCTTGGTGGCACCGCACTGGTGTTCTTTGCCCTGTCCGGCTATGTGCTGACAACCAAGAAAGACTTCAGCTTCATGCGTGGCATGCTGGTTGCTGGCCTGGTTGTTGTCCTTGTGGCCGCACTGGGGTCTATTGTGGCCGCTATGTTCGGTGTTGAGACAACCGCCTTCAGCCTGGCCATCAGCGCCGCGATCGTGTTTCTGATGTCCGGCTTCATCCTGTACGACACCAGCCGTATCGTAAACGGTGGCGAAACCAACTACATTCTGGCAACCACCGGCCTGTACCTGAACATCTATAACCTGTTCGTGAGCCTGCTGCATATTATCGGAGCCTTCTCAGGCAACGATTAATACCCGGCAGTTCACACCAGCCAGTTTGCAAAACCCCGGCCTTTGCCGGGGTTTTGCTATTGGTACACTGCTCTCAACTCAGGCAGGAGTCGCAATCATGGCCGCTACACCTCCGCAACACTACACTCTGGTCATTACCGGAGCGCCCTACTCTTCACAGGCACCGCAAACCGCCCTGTTCTTTGCTCGTGCAGCAATTGCGGCGGGTCATACAGTAGACCGGGTATTTCTCTACGGTGACGGCGTTCATCTGGCTTCTGCACTGTCAGCACCGCCATCCGATGAGGCTCACTGGTCGACTGAGTGGGCAGCATTCCTCAATGAAAATAACATTCCGGGCGTTGCCTGCATTGCCTCGGCTCTGAGGCGCGGACTGGTTAATGAATCCGAGCAGGCGCGTTATGAATTATCGGCCAGCAACACGCTTAGCCCCTTTGTCATCGCCGGGTTGGGCGAATGGGTGGAAGGCACAATGACATCACGCACGCTTTATTTTCATAGTGGAGGCTGAGGGTGAGTACATTAATCGTGATTGACCAGCCACCCTATGGGAGCTGGGCCGGCCGTGAAGCCCTTGATATGGCTTTCTCACTAGCGGCATTCGATCAATCTGTATCACTGCTGTTTACCGGGGCAGGCGTTAACTGGTTACGAACCTACCAGGACACACAGGAAATCCAACAGAAATCAGTTGAACGAAACCTCGCAGCTGCGTCTGTTTTCGGGGTTGAAGCAATTTATGCAGATGAAGCAGCGAGCCGTCTTTATCGGCTTATGCCAGACAATACAATGGCAGGGGTAACCGTGATAAAAGACCGTGCAGCCCTTCTGAGACAGCACTCTCATGTGGCCTTTGCGGGCTGACCACCCGACTGTGCTGCCCTCTCTTATATCCAGGATCTGTTATGAGCGATATCAAGACTCTACACATACTCAACAAGCCTCCCGAACACCCTCGGACCCAGCAATGTCTGGAAGCGCTTAATCCCGGAGATGCACTGCTGCTGATCGAAAATGCGGTGCTGGCTATTACAATGTCAGTTGAGGCAGAAGTCGCTGTTCCCGTTTTCGCACTGGCACCGGACGTGGTTGCCCGCGGCCTTGGTCAGAGCCCTCGCGGGGCATCGGCATCGCTGGTGGATTTTCCCGTGATGGTGAACCTGACAGCATCCGCTCAGAACGTAATAAGCTGGTGATCTATGACACGCCCTGTAATGCCTGCGAGAAACAATGAAGGTTTTCTTGAAAATGCGAATGACTGGTCGCCTGATATTGCGATGGTTATTGCCGCAGATGAGAACATACAACTTGATGAAAACCACTGGGAAATCATCGAGTTTCTACGCAATTTCTATAAACAGCATGACATGTCACCGCCGTCAAATCGGCTGTTTGTGAAAGCTGTGAAGGAGGCGTTGGGTGAAGAGCGGGGGAACAGTATTTATCTGATGCAGCTGTTCACTGGCACGCCGGCAAAAACAGCTTGCCGGATAGCGGGATTGCCCCGTCCGACAAACTGCCTTTGACCATGTGCGGCAGGTAACCGCCCTGAAAAGGGCGGTACAGGCTTACTGGTAGTAAGCGTTTTCAGTGTAGGTGTGGTCTGTTACGTCGCGAACTGCAGTGATTTCCGGAACCTGCTCTTTAAGCGTCGCTTCAACACCCTGTTTAAGAGTGAGGCTGACCGCAGAGCAGCCCTGGCAACCGCCGCCAAAGCGCAGCACTGCCACTGAACCATCGACAACTTCCACCAGCGACACATCGCCCCCGTGAGCGGCCAGGTTCGGGTTAATTTCCGAAGCCAGAATATAGTTCACCCGGTCGGGCAAAGGCGCATTTTCATCAACAGCCGGAACTTTTGCGTTCGGGGCCTTGATAGTCAACTGCCCGCCCATCTGATCCTTGGAGTAATCCACGTATGCATCTTCAAGGAAAGGGGTGGAGTTATGGTCCAGATACAGCGTAAATTTCTCGAGATCCACCTGTTCATCTGTCGGAACGATCTCATTAGGTGGGCAGTAAGCCAGACAGGTTTCAGCGTTCCTGGTGCCTGGCTGGGTGACGAAAATACGCACACCCATGCCTTCCACATCCTGTTTTTCAATAAGTTGTGCAAGGTAATCCCGTGCGGGATCTGTCACAGTAACCGATGCCATGTTTTCAACCCGTTTGTTAAGTTTAGCTTCAGTTTAAGGGAGTTTGCGCTAACATGAAAGACCAAGTGCGTTACTGGGTCTTTCGATTCGTAATGAGTTTCCCCTACACTCGGGCGCGAACCGTACTTGATGTAAGTTAAGGGAATTTCTGTCGCAGTTACGACGCGCCCGGGCATTTTTGCTATTATCCCGCACAAGTTAAACAAACACGCCGTTAAAATAGACATCCGGAATACTGACTATGACTGATCGCAACACTCGCCTGGAACAACTTCACAAAGCTCTGCAAGATCGCATTGTGATTCTTGATGGCGGTATGGGAACCATGATCCAGAACCAGAAGCTGGATGAGCAAGCGTTCCGGGGCGATCGGTTTGCCGACTACGAACGGGAAGTTCAGGGCAACAACGACCTGCTGAACCTTACCCAACCGGCCCTTCTGCGCAATATTCACGCGGAGTATCTGGATGCCGGTGCAGACATCATCGAAACCAACACCTTTAACTCAACACGTTTGTCCCAGGCCGACTACGGACTGGAAGATATCGCCAAAGAGCTGAACGTCGCTGCCGCACAACTGGCGCGGCAGGTGGCCGATGAGTTTACAGCAAAGAACCCGGAAAAGCCCCGGTTTGTGGCCGGTGCGGTGGGACCGACCTCCCGCACAGCGTCCCTCTCACCCGATGTAAACAATCCGGGTTATCGTAACGTCGATTTTCAGGCGCTGGTCGATAATTATTACGAAGCCGTTGCCGGTCTGACTGAAGGTGGTTGCGACATTATCCTCATCGAAACCATTTTCGACACTCTTAACGCAAAAGCGGCAATCTACGCAGTACAACAGTATTTCGAAGACAGTGGTACAGAGCTGCCTCTGATGATCTCCGGCACCATTACAGACGCCTCCGGTCGCACCCTGTCGGGCCAGACAACGGAAGCGTTCTGGAACTCTGTTGCCCACTCCCGCCCGATTTCCGTGGGCCTGAACTGCGCTCTGGGTGCAGATGCCCTGCGCCCGTATGTAGAAGAACTGGCAAGCAAGGCCAACACCTACGTCAGCGCACACCCGAACGCCGGGCTACCCAACGAGTTTGGTGAGTACGACCAGACGCCGGAAGAAATGGCAGAGGTTATTGAAGGCTTTGCCCGGGACGGCTTTCTCAACATTATCGGCGGCTGCTGCGGGTCCCGTCCGGATCACATTGAAGCAGTTGCCAAAGCTGTGTCCAAGTACCCGCCACGGAAAATACCCGAGCGCCCGGAAGCACTGCGACTGTCCGGCCTGGAAGCGTTCACAGCGGATGAAAACAGCCTGTTTATCAACGTCGGTGAGCGCACCAACGTAACCGGCTCCAAACGCTTTCTGCGTCTGATCAAAGAAGAACAGTACGAGGAAGCCCTGAGCGTGGCGCGGGACCAGGTGGAAAACGGCGCCCAGATTATCGATATCAATATGGATGAGGGCATGCTGGATTCCAGGGAGGTGATGGTTACCTTTCTGAACCTGGTCGCCTCAGAGCCGGATATCTCCCGTGTGCCCATCATGCTCGACTCCTCGAAGTGGGAAGTGATTGAGGCAGGCCTGCGCTGCATCCAGGGCAAAGCGGTGGTGAACTCCATCTCCCTGAAAGAAGGCGAGGAAGCGTTTATCAAGCAAGCCCGGGACTGCATGCGTTACGGCGCCGCGGTTGTCGTTATGGCGTTTGATGAGCAGGGTCAGGCTGACACCTTTGAGCGTAAAACCGAGATCTGTAAACGCTCCTATGACATCCTGCTCAGCATTGGTTTCAACCCTGGCGACATTATCTTCGACCCGAACGTGTTTGCCATTGCCACGGGTATTGAAGAGCACAACAACTACGCGGTTGACTTCATCAACGCTGCCCGCTGGATCCGGGAAAACCTCCCCCACGCGTCAATATCCGGCGGCGTAAGCAACGTGTCTTTTTCCTTCCGGGGCAACGATGTTGTACGTGAAGCCATTCACTCAGTCTTTCTTTACCACGCCATTAAGGCAGGTATGAACATGGGTATCGTAAATCCCGGTCAATTGGTGATTTATGATGAGATAGACCCGGAACTGAAAGAGCTGGTTGAAGACGTGGTGCTCAACCGTCGTGAGGATTCCACCGACCGCCTGCTGGAAATAGCCGAGCGCTACAAAGGTAAAGGCGGGAAGACCCAGGAAGAAGACCTGGCCTGGCGGGAGTGGCCGGTTATCAAACGGCTTGAGCACTCTCTGGTCAAAGGCATTACCACCTATATCATCGAAGACACCGAGGAGTGCCGGCAACAGGCTGAACGCCCTATCCATGTGATTGAAGGCCCTCTTATGGACGGCATGAACGTGGTTGGCGACCTGTTTGGCGACGGTAAAATGTTCCTGCCCCAGGTGGTTAAAAGTGCCCGGGTCATGAAGCAGGCTGTGGCACACCTTATCCCCTACATTGAGGCGGAAAAGTCCGAGGATCAGCAGGCCAAGGGCAAAATCCTTATGGCCACCGTGAAGGGCGATGTCCACGATATCGGCAAGAACATCGTCGGTGTTGTACTGCAGTGCAATAACTATGACGTGATTGATCTTGGCGTAATGGTGCCCAGCGACAAGATTCTTGCGGCCGCCAAAGAGCATAACGTGGATATTATCGGCCTCAGTGGACTGATTACACCGTCGCTGGACGAAATGGTCCATGTAGCCCGGGAAATGCAGCGCCTGGATTTCCAGCTGCCGCTGATGATTGGTGGTGCGACCACCTCCAAAGCCCATACGGCGGTTAAAATTGAACCTCACTATAAAAACGACATTGCGCTTTATGTCTCTGATGCGTCGCGCTGCGTTAACGTTGCCTCTCAGCTTTTGAGCAAAACCGCAAAATCCGGACTGGTAGAAGCCGCCCGGACTGAGTACGACCAAATCCGCGAACGTCGTAAAAAGCGTGGTGACCGCACCAAACTGGTCAGCCTTGCCGAGGCCCGTGCACGGGCACCGGAAATCAGCTTTGAAGACTATGTTCCACCCAAACCGGCATTCACCGGCACCCGTGTTTTCAAAGAATACGACCTGAACGAATTAGTGCCCTATATAGACTGGACGCCCTTCTTTATTTCCTGGGACATTGCCGGAAAATACCCGCAGGTTTTCGACGACCCCAAGCGCGGGGAAGCAGCCCGCAACCTGTTCGATGACGCCCAGATTATTCTGAAGAAAATGGTTGATGAAAAGCGCGTAACTGCCTCAGGTATCATCGGTTTCTGGCCGGCCCATCGTCGGGGTGATGATATTGTGGTGTACACAGACGAGTCCCGCACAGAAGAGCTCACCACGCTGCACCATTTGCGTCAGCAGGATGATAAAGCCCCTGGCAAGGCGATGATGGCACTGTCCGATTTTGTGGCAGAAGAAGGTTCTGAGCACTGTGACTATGTGGGCGGCTTTGCCGTAACCACGGGTATTGGTGCAGAAGAAATGTCGATGGAATATAAAAATGCCAACGACGACTATAACGCCATTATGGTGAAGGCGCTGGCCGACCGTCTTGCAGAAGCCTTTGCCGAGCACATGCATGAGCGGGTGCGTAAGGAGTTCTGGAGTTATGACGCAGGCGAACAGCTGGAAAACGAGGACCTTATCAAAGAACGTTATCGCGGTATTCGCCCCGCACCTGGCTACCCTGCCTGCCCGGACCATACTGAGAAATCGACTCTCTTTGAGCTTCTGGATGCCACAGAAAAAACCGGCATTGAGCTGACCGAGCACTACGCCATGTTTCCGACCGCCGCCGTTTCCGGCTGGTACTTTGCACACCCAGAGTCCAAGTTTTTCTCTGTGGGTAAAATTGGCGTAGACCAGGTGGAAGACTATGCTGAACGCAAAGGCCTGACGAAAGCGGAAGCTGAACGGTGGCTGGCCCCAAGCCTTGCCTATGATCCGGCGGAGTAAAGGCCCCACGCATGCATTGAAGAGAGGGGTATTATGGCGAAAACACCCGAAAACAATAAAAATGGAAAGCCCGGAAGCCCTGGCTTACTGAAAGTCATGCAAGGCATAGCCGCCGGGGCGCTCGGAGTTCAGTCCAGTAAGCGCCGGGAAGAAGACTTCGGCAGCCATAGCCCCTGGCCGTATATAGTGGGCGGTCTGCTGTTTACTGCCCTTTTTGTGGGCACCCTCCTTCTGATTGTGCAAGCCGTACTCTCTGGCCAGTAGGTTTACTGGCCAGAGACCCAGATCACTGCAAAAATAACAACAAGCGCAATAACGGCCACAGCCGCAATCGCATCGGCACGGCTATCGGAGGACTCCATTTTTTTCTTCATTGCCCGCTCCTTTATCGTTTCCGGTACCTGACATCAGGCCACCCCACCCTTATATCTTCTTTCAGTTAAGCAGACATTTTCTATTCGTCCATTCCGGGCCGCCCCGTTATCGCCTGAATCGATAAGCCTATTTCAAATTAATCGTTAAACGGAATAACAGGTTACTGATAGCCTTACTTTTAGCTATAAGGCTCCGTTACCCGGAGCTGGTATCAGAACGACACTATCCAGGATCTGCTTATGTACGTATACGACAGGCACGACCGGCAAATGGCCGTCGAGCGGGTTGCACAATTCCGGGACCAGACCAGACGCGCACTGGACGGAGAGCTGACAGAAGACGAGTTTCTGCCCCTGCGTCTCCAGAACGGACTTTATATTCAGCGCCACGCACCCATGCTTCGCATCTGTATTCCCTACGGCATGCTCCGGTCTGCCCAGTTAAGACGCCTGGCCCGGATCACCCGGGATTACGACAAGAGCTACGCGCATTTCACAACCCGTCAGAATGTGCAGCTCAACTGGCCTGCTCTTGAGAGCGTGCCGGACATTCTGGCCGAGCTTGCGGAAGTGGAAATGCACGCGAACCAGACCAGCGGCAACTGCATCCGGAACACAACAACAGACCAGTTTGCCGGCGTGCAGGCAGACGAAGTGACGGATCCCCGGCCTTACTGTGAGATCATCCGCCAATGGTCCACTTTTCACCCGGAATTTGCTTACCTTCCGAGAAAGTTCAAAGTGGCCGTAAATGCCTCTGAAAAAACAGACAGGGCCGCCATCCGTGTACACGATATAGGCCTGCAGATTGTACGTAACCAGGCCGGCGAACTGGGTTTTCGTGTACACGTGGGCGGCGGGCTCGGGCGCACACCCATGGTGGCCCCGGTCATCCGCGAGTTCCTGCCGGAACTGGACCTGCTGACTTATCTGGAAGCAATCCTGAGAACCTATAATCGCTACGGCCGCCGTGACAACAAGTTCAAAGCCCGGATAAAGATTCTGGTCAAAGCACTGACCCCGGAAGGGTTTGCGGAAAAAGTTGAAGCAGAGTGGGCACACATTAAAGATTCTCCGAGCCGACTGACACCGGAAGCCATAGCGCGTATTCAGGCGCACTTCACCGAGCCCGATTATGCGGACCTGGATAATGCAACGGAGCTTCTGGCCCGGCAGCGGTTTGAGCAACGGGATTTCGACCTGTGGCTGAAGCACAATGTTGATGTTCACAAAAAACCCGGGTACGCCATAGTCTCACTGACCCTGAAAAAGACCGGAACTCCGCCAGGTGATGTAACCGACCAGCAACTGGAACAGATTGCCGACCTGGCCGATGAATACAGTTTCGGGGAAGCCCGGGTAACACACCACCAAAACGTCGTGCTGGCAGATGTGCGTCAGGACCGCCTGCTGGAACTGTGGCAACAACTCGGCCCGATGGGCTTTGGTACAGCCAACCTGAATACGCTTACAGACATTATCTGCTGCCCCGGCGGGGACTTCTGCGCCCTTGCCAATGCCAAGTCGATCCCGATCGCAGACGCTATCCAGCAACGTTTTGACGACCTCGACTTTCTTTATGATCTGGGCAATATCAACCTGAACATATCCGGTTGCATGAACGCCTGTGGACATCACCATGTTGGCAGCATCGGGGTTCTGGGGGTAGACAAGAAAGGCCAGGAATTCTATCAGGTGAGCCTTGGTGGCTCATCCCAGCATGATGCTTCAATCGGCAAGATTCTTGGACCATCGTTTGCCGGGGCTGAAATGCCTGATGTGATCTCAAAAATTGTTGATGTGTACGTCAATACGCGCACGGAAGAGGAATCTTTCGTCGACACCTATCGCCGTATTGGAATCCAGCCTTTCAAGGAGCGGGTTTATGCCTGACATTATCGACCGTGATGGCAACATCCGAAAGAACCCATGGGTAATACAGGCCCGGCCGGAAAACGGCGAATCACTGAGCCTGCCCACAGACCAGCACACACTGATCCCGGCCGACCTCTGGGTTGCGGATAAAGAAACCTTTGCGGGTAAAGCCAACGTGGGGGTGTGGCTCGACAGCCATGATGAACCCGGAATGTTGGCGCAGTACGCCAATGATCTGCCTCTGATTGCGGTTAACTTCCCCAGGTTCAGTGATGGCCGGGGATATAGCATAGCCCGTTTGTTACGGGAGCGTTTTGGTTACAGGAAGGAGCTGAGGGCTATTGGCGACGTTTTGCTGGACCAGCTGCAGTTCATGAAGCGCTGTGGGTTTGACTCTTATGAACTGCGCCCGGATAAGGATATTGGTAAGGCGGCAAGATCCCTGAACTTTTTCAGTCAGGGGTATCAGGCGGCTACGGACACGGACGTGCCACTGTTCCGCCGACGGGCGTCTTAGGAGACCTGCGGTGGCAGGTCTCCGGACGCGACTTTATCAGATGGCGTGGTCCAGAACAATTTTTCCTGCGGACTCACCTTTCAGGAAGGCCTTGAGCGCACTGTCGAGATCTGCCCGGCCGATCTTTTTAACCGAAGCTTCGGTTTTCGGGCATTTCCAGTCCCCGGCAAGCTTTTTCCAGACGGCTTCTTTCTCGTTCCGCGGAATCTCTACCGAATCCACACCCAGCAGATTTATACCGCGCAGAATGAAAGGCAAGACAGTGGTATCCAGCTTCGGCCCGGCAGCCAGGCCGCAGCACGACACGGAACCGCCGGGTTGAATCTGCTTTAATAGCTCAGCCAGAGGCGAGCCACCAACCGTATCCACGGCATTGGCGAAAGCCGGCTTCAGCACCGGCTTTTTATCATGATCCAGTGCATCACGCCCCACCACATCTGCAGCGCCCAGGGCTTTGAGGTGTTCAGCCTGGTCTGCTTTACCACTGATCGCTACCACCTCAAATCCGAGATTTGCCAACAGTTCCACAGCAACACTGCCAACCGCTCCGGAGGCGCCGGAAACGGCAACACGGCCCTGCTCCGGCTGTGCACCCATAGCCAGGAGTTTCTGTACACACAGTCCGGCAGTAAGACCTGCAGTACCGTAGATCATGGATGTCTCTGCGCTCCAGCCAGCGGGCATAGGGATGCACCAGTCGGATGGAACACGAATGTATTCGCCGAAACCACCATCTGTATTCATACCCAGATCATAGCCCGTGACTAATACCTGAGTGCCTATGGCCGGATCTCCGGTGGCCGACTCAACCACTTCACCTGCCGCGTCAATGCCGGGCGTGTGGGGAAAGGAACGGCTCACCCCCTTGTTCCCCGAAGCGGACATTGCGTCTTTATAGTTAAGAGAGGAATGACTGACCCTGATCAGCACGTCACCCGACGGAAGATCGCTGATGGCCAGCGTTTGTTCGGAGCCTTCATATCCCCCATCAACTTCTTCCACCCGCCAGGCTTTGAATTGAGTATTGTTCATGGCCTTTTCCCCTTTTATTATCGACTATTGGATTTTCTGGTTACGAAAAGCACTCAGCACTTTCCATACAGTGTGCTCGAGCGCAGAACTGGTTGCCAGCCCCAGCTTCTCCGGCAGTTTCTTCTTGCGCTGGAAGGTTACAGACACCACATCTGCTTTATCACAGGCCTCTATGAGGTATTCATCCGACGTTTTAATCTCGTCAATCAGGTTCACCTCCAGAGCCCGCTGCCCAAACCAGATATCGCCGGTGGCGACTGCGTTTATATCAACGTTCGGGCGACGCTCACTGACATAGTCCTTGAACAGGTTGTGAGTATCATCCAGATCTTCGAGGAACTTCTGGCGACCTTTATCTGTATTTTCCCCAAAAACTGTCATGGTGCGCTTGTGCTCGCCCGCGGTCAGCACTTCAAAGTCCACACTGTTCTTCTTCAGCAGACGATGGAAGTTGGGCAGTTGTGCTACCACGCCGATGGAGCCCAGGATTGCAAAAGGAGACGCAACAATGCGATCTGCAACGCAGGCCATCATGTAACCACCACTGGCCGCCACTTTATCGACACAAGCGGTCAGGTGAATGCCTTTATTACGTATGCGATCCAGTTGCGCAGCAGCCAGGCCGTAGGAATGCACCAGCCCGCCACCACTTTCCAGACGAATAACCACTTCATCCTTCCCGGGTTCTGCGACACTCAATACCGCGGAAACAGCCCGCCGCAAAGGCTCAGTATCGCTTGCTTTTATGTCGCCATCAAAATCCAGAACATAGATCCGGGCAGGACTGGCCCCGGCGCCCTCGCCTTCTGCCTTCTTTGCTTTGCCAGCTTTTTTCTTGAGCTTGTCTTTCTTCTTTTTAACCTTGCTCCAGGCTTTGCGCTCCTGATCCGACATGAGGCGTGACTGAATGGATTCTTTCAGCTTCCGATAGGTTTCATTCAGTTTACGAACCTGCAGTTCACCATCGTCTTCAGCCTCCCCTTTTTCTTTCTGGGTTGCAGAAACAACCATAGAAATAACGACCACTGCAGCAACCACAAAAGTGATCACTTTGGCCAAAAATAAACCGTACTCAGTCAGGAACTCCAATTCGCTTCTCCAGCCAGTTTTGCAAGCACGAGAGTGTAACTTACCGAAACTCTTGTGATAAGCAGAGCAAAAAATTAAAACAAGCGTTCGATCGACCTTGACAGCCTACACATCTCACCATAAAGTCGGAGCTTGAAGTCGGCTCCACCCGGCTGCCGCCTGAGCTTGCATAGCCAGGCATGTAACGCCGTAATCAAGACAAGACAATCTTTTAAAAGGGTAAAATAATGTCTGTAGATCAAATCTTTGAAAAACTCGAACAGAATTTCAACGCAGACGCAGCTCAGGGCCTGGATCTGGTCTTTCAGTTTGATATAGAAGACGACAAAACCTATCACCTGGTTATCAACGACGGCACATGCAAACTGCATGAAGGCCCTCACGACGATCCTTCCGTAACGCTGATTATGAACTCTGAAACCTTGCAGGGTATCGTTTCTGGCGAAACCGACGGTATGCAGGCTTTCATGGCCGGGCAGCTGCGCGCTGAAGGCGACATGATGCTGGCAACCAAGCTGGGTGAGCTGTTCAATATGGGCTGAGTGTCCCCCCCATTTAATGAGCTCAAAAAAACCGCGCCCATGAATCATTTGGCGCGGTTTTTTATTTTCAGCCCGGATCTTTCAGGTCTGATTACAGCCCAATATCGTCCAGTGACGCCTGCGCCAGCCTGAGCAGGTCCCCACTGTCTTCATCACGTTTACCAATATTCTCGATATAGTATTCAAGAGAGGTCAGCGCATCTGCAACCGCCTCAAGGACCTGGGGTTCAGGGTCGCCTCCGGCATCCAGCAGACGGTCCTGTATAGAGCTGGCAACCCGTTCCAGTATGCTGGCCGCCCCCGAATGATTCACCATTTGCAACCCTCCCCATATGCTGTGCAGCGTTGTGGGCAGGTTTGCCAGGTTGAGTTTATCGTAACCGGACTCTACAAAGGCCGTGATGGCACGTTTGGCAAGTACAAGCGCATTACGAGCCTCTTCAGCCACTACATATAAAGCCTCCTGCAGATACACAGATTCCCGGGGTGCCTGCCCGGTTGCCGCCAGCGTATCGGTTTCAGCTGTAATGCCACGACTGACCAGCTGCATAGCAGCATCTTCGATCCCGAGCAGGGAGTCAGCAAGCTGCGAAATCTCGTCGCTGTCTGGCAAGCGCGACTCAGCCTCCCACTGCCGTAGCCGTCCTGCCTCTTCCTGCGCACTGGCAGCCAGGCGATTCAAATCCAGCATGATCAGTGTTTTTCCGAGGCGTTCGAGGGAATCAGCTATGGCAGCGAACTCGGCCAGATCCGGCTCAATACCTCGCTCGATAATATCAAGCTTGTCTTTAAGTTGGTTCAGTTCATCCTGCAATGCCTCTGACAAGGAAGTCAGCACATCTGTACCTGGCCCATACAGACGCTGCGCATGCGCTTCCATCACATCGTCGGTGAATTCGGCCGGGGCTAGCTGGTAAGTTGAGAGTATCCGGGTAACATCAGAGTCAGTGGACCCACTGAAGTACAACAGGTAAACAAGGTCGCGAACCAGGGAGTCCGGGGCGTTCTTGGTGGTTGCCACCCTGCCCACGTAGACCATTTCCCGGGCATACTTCTCAACGCGCATGAACATGCGCTTTCGAGCCCTGGTGATAGCCATCGACCGATCGAGCATGGTGTTGGCGGTAACTGCAACCAGACACCACATTTGCCCCAGAGGAGCGCCTTCACACAAGCGGGCAAAGCCTCTGGCTGCGCGGCCAATGAGCTTCAGGCTGATCACCGGGTCACGGTCGCGCAGCATGCCCAGTAATGCTACCTGCATCGTCAGGCGCATGCGCCGGCTGGTTGTATCGTAGTCACTGTTCGTGCGCACAGCGTCAGACTCCGGCAAGCCGGCGCAAAAGTCAGGCTGCTGTTTTATATCCAGATCAAAGAAGCAGGATTCAGGATAAGGCCTTTCCCCACGTGCTTCGCGCAGCTCGTTAATGAGCGGCAGCAGCAGTTCGGGATGGTCTGCACGCTGCTGCTGGTGATACTCGACATAGCGTTGCAGAATGAACAGCGCATTGTTCAGTTTAATCAGAAGAATGTCTTTGTCATCACTCGCACCAACCGGTACATCGTTAGCGATAGCAACCGCTTCCTGGCATAACAATGTGCCGCCACGCAGCTCTACAAGCGTAAAAATTCCGCGGAGCTGGTTCAGGAAATCGAGACAGTTTTGTAAATCCTGCCCGCTTTCCCGATCTTCCTGAAATCGCTCCAGACTGGTTTCTGCCTGCTTAATCGTCTGCTCAATTTCACTTTTTACAAGGTCAAACGATTGCGACTTTGTGGCCAGAGACGACTGAACCATAAACTTTTCCTGTCAAATTGCGGTAACCTCCCACCTTCCTGGTGAGGCAGGGTTGGCCAGCGTTCCTTATACCATAGAACTCCGGAGCCCCGGCAAACCCGTAGTGTAACAGTTGGTTAAAGCACAGTTACACTTACACGCTTTCCTCCAGCTTACTCCAGACGGTTGTTCCCGCCTGCTTTTCCAGCGCTGACATAAAGCTCTGATGGGCTTCGTGCTCTGCTTTCGTAGCGGAAATGACCGGTAACGCTGGCCGATCTGCGCTCAACCTGCGGAGACCACCGTTAAGGCCTTCATTGTCCGAGCCAGCGTCCAGAGACAGAGCCGTCTGGCCGCCGGTAAGCAGAAGGTATACTTCTGCCAGAATCTCCGCGTCCAACAGCGCGCCATGAAGTTCCCGGTTGCTGTTGTCCACCCCGTAACGCTTGCACAGGGCGTCCAGGTTATTTTTCTGGCCGGGGTGTCTCGCCCTGGCGACTGCCAGTGAGTCGACCACACCGCAGTAATCCTCGGTTTTGCGAACCGGTTTCAGCCGACCGAACTCCGAATCCATAAAGCCTATATCAAAGGCAGCATTATGGATGACAAGCTCAGCACCTTTTATGAACTCAAAGAACTCGTCAGCAACATCCGCAAACTTTGGTTTGTCTGCAAGGAACTCGTTGGTAATCCCGTGGATAGTGATAGCCTCTGCTTCAACTTCCCGCTCAGGATTAATATAGACATGGTAGTTTCGCCCGGTCAGCCGGCGCTCCACCATTTCCACACAACCTATCTCGATAATCCGGTGCCCTTCTGCCGGGTCTATACCTGTTGTTTCCGTATCCAGTACAACTTGTCTCATATTCTCCACACTGATCCGATTCCGATCTGCACTCAGCTTTCTGTCATTTCGGCAACGCCCTTGTTTGCAAGCTCGTCTGCCAACTCATTATCCGGAATGCCCGCATGGCCTTTGACCCAGTGCCAGTTTACGGTGTGCCTGGCTGTTTCCGAGTCCAGCTCACGCCACAGGTCTTCATTTTTGACCGGCTTTTTTGCAGAGGTTTTCCAGCCATTGCGCTTCCAGCCTGCCATCCACTCTGTAATACCTTTGCGTACATACTGGGAGTCAGTATACAACTCCACCTCACAGCTGCGTTTCAGGGCCTTTAACCCTTTAATAGCGGCCAGTAATTCCATCCTGTTATTTGTAGTGTGGCGCTCACCACCGTGCATGGTCTTCACGGCCTCACCGTAACGCAAAACCACACCCCAGCCGCCACGACCGGGATTGCCTTTGCAGGCCCCATCGGTATAAACAATTACCTTTCCGGACATTCATACTCCCGTGTGTGAACCAATCCAATCACCTTGTTTCTGCGCCAGACGGTCCTTTGCGGGATTCGGGCACATACGCGTTTTTTCGCTAGGATACAGTAATATGCGCCCACAGGGAGAACCCCATAGCCTGATAATTTCTCGCAAAGCCCGCCAGACGAGCGGCCACCGACACGCTGAACAGGTAACCGGAAAAAGTGCGTACCTGAGGCTTCAATTTTAAAGTTCAGCAAGTACAGCCAGTCTTCCATTCGCCGGCGCCACAGAAACCGCGCGCCCCACGGACCTGCTTTGCGTTGCGACACTGCCTTGCGCACACCCCATGTACTCAGCGGGTTAAACCCTATAAGTACGATTGTGCCCTCTCCCCGAAGAACCCGGGCGGCCTCACGCAGCACCTGGTGCGGGTAAGGGGAAAAGTCGGCCGTATGGTGAAGCAACACCAGATCCATGGAGTCTCCGGGGAAAGGCAGTTCGTCAGCATCACAAACGACCACACCGTCCGGTATGCCGGCACAGTGCTCAGGTGTGCTTATTATCTTCTGGGTAAAGTCTGTGCTGTTCGTTAAAGGAAGCCGGTGACTCACACCCACCTGAAGCTGCCTTGCCCCGGTCAGATGCGCCAGACTGCGCTCCAGATGTGCGCGCTGGTTTGCCAGGAGGTGGCGCCCTAACGGGGTCTGGAACCAGTTCTCAAAACTTTTGTTCCGGGATGAGTAATCAATGGCCTGACCCTGTTTCACACTGCTTCCACTCCCACGTTCAACGGTTTTGGTGGCGCCTCTCTAAGGGAGAGTTGTTGGGACCCTGATCATTATGTTCTATTATACCAGCCACACATGCCAAGCATACACGGGGATATCTGATGCTTACTATCTCTGCCATCCCGGCCTTCAATGATAACTACATCTGGTGTCTTGCAGATTCAGACACGGGTAAAGCTTTGATTGTGGATCCCGGCCAGGCGAAGCCGGTTCAGGAACACCTGCATGCAAACGGACTGACACTCGACACCATTCTGGTTACCCACCACCACCCTGACCATGTAGGCGGTATAAAGACCCTGGTACAGGACACTCCTGACTGCCGGATAACCGGTCCGGCTGAGTCTCCCTTTACCGAGAGCACCAATAAAGTCCACCCGGGGGATGAAGTCGTATGGGAGGACATTACGTTTAAAGTACTGGGAGTCCCGGGTCATACCCTTGACCATATCGCGTTTTACTCCGATGTGAATGTTGATGGCCGGCCAGTGCTGTTTTGCGGCGACACGCTTTTTGTGTGTGGCTGCGGTCGTCTGTTTGAGGGCACGCCCGCCCAGATGCTTGAGTCACTCAGATCCCTTCGGGACTTGCCAGGCGAGACGGCTGTGTACTGTGCCCACGAATATACGCTGGCAAACCTGAAATTCGCCCGCAGCTGGCTTCCTGATGACCCGGACCTTGAAGCCTTTGAGCGCAAGTGTCAGGAAAAACGGGACGCCGGTGAGCCAACCGTGCCATCCGTCCTTGAAGATGAAAAACAGCTCAACCCTTTTCTGCGCTGGGACGATCCGGCGGTTGTGAGTGTTGCAAAAGCCTACTGCGCAAAACATGGCCTGCCAGCAGATTCAGACAGCGCCATATTTGCGGCTATACGCCATGGCAAAGACAATTTCTGATGGGTAAGCGTTTCCTGTCACTGTCGTAACCAGAGGCATATTGACCAGAAGAAAGCGACTCCCATAGAATTGCCCAACTTTATTCGCGTAACCTGTTAAATACGCCGGGTTTTCAAGATCAGACCCGGCCACCACCCGGACGTGCCTATGTCGGTTGAAAGACTGCCCCTGCTGTTCTTCTTCAGTTTACTGGCAGGTGGCTGCACCTCATTGTTTCCGGCCACTGAAACAAAAACTGCAAACCCTCTTGAATCTGACAGGGTAACCGTCGCCGTTGGTGACGATAACCTCGAGGCTGTGCGTGACCAGCCCCTCGACGAATCCATATCGCCAGAGCTCAAGGCCGCCGCCAGAGAAGCCCGGGAGAAACTGGACACCCCAAAGGATGATGCAGCCGAAGAAAGCGAGCAGCCAAGGGATTTATGGGACCGCCTGCGGGCCGGCTTCGCCCTTGACCATACGATTGACAACCCCAGGGTCAGCAGTCTGGTAAACCGGTATTCAAAGCACCCGAACTATATCAACCGGGTTGTTGAGCGTGGGGGCCGCTACCTGCACTATATTGTTAACGAAACCGAAAATCGTGGCTTGCCTGCAGAGTTTGCCCTGTTGCCCATTGTAGAAAGTGCCTTTGACCCTTTCGCCTACTCCCACGGCCAGGCCGCCGGACTTTGGCAGTTCATCCCCTCTACCGGCAAATACTTTGGCCTTACCCAAAGCTGGTGGCATGATGAGCGTCGCGATGTTATTGCTGCCACAGATGCGGCACTGACGTATCTCGACCGGCTCACACAGCGTTTTGACGGCGACTATACACTGGCCCTTGCGGCCTACAATGCCGGCGGTGGCACAGTCTCCAAGGCCATGCGCCGAAACCGGCAAAGCAACAAACCCCAGGATTTCTGGTCGTTGCAGCTGCCAAAGGAAACCCGGCATTACGTTCCTAAACTGATCGCTCTGGCGAAGATATTCGATGACCCTGAAGCTTACGGCGTTGAACTCCCGAGCCTGACAGACGAGCCTTACTTTGAAATTGTAGAAACCGGAGGGCAGCTCGACCTGGCACAGGCTGCCGAACTGGCGGGCGTTGATATCGATGAAATTTACCTGCTCAACCCCTCCTATAACCGCTGGGCAACTGCCCCGGATGGCCCACACCGCTTGCTTGTGCCACGGCCAAATGCTGAACAGTTCCGCACGGCTCTGGCTGAACTTCCACAAAAAGAACGGGTGTCCTGGCGCAATTATGCGGTCCGTTCCGGCGACAGTCTGAGTACCATCTCCCGCAAGTTCTCTACCACCCCGGCTGTGCTGCAGCAGGTCAACAACCTTAACAGTGACCTGATCCGCGTTGGTCAGCGCCTGCTGATACCCTCGGCGTCAAAAGCATCTGATGCATACGCCCTGAGTGCTTCCAGGCGGCTTGAACGCAAACAGGGCAAAAAACGGGACGGCACCAAAGTGCGCTACCGGGTACGTCGTGGTGATACCTTCTGGGATATCGCCCGCGAGCACCGGGTGTCTGTGCGCCAGGTTGCAGCCTGGAACAATATGGCGCCCGGCGACCCGCTTATTCCCGGGAAGGAGCTGGTCATCTGGTCAGCAACCGCCCAACCTGCGGCCACTTCCGCAGATAACAGCCGTGGTAAAGCCATGGTTCGTAAAGTCGGGTATCAGGTTCGTAAAGGCGACTCACTTGCACGTATAGCGAACCGCTTTGCTGTAAATGTGCGGGATATCGCAAGCTGGAACGATCTCAATACAGCACGTTATCTGCAACCAGGGCAAAGTCTGGTACTCTACGTTGATATCCGGAACAGCCCCTGAGGGCTGCCGGGTCCGGCGCCTGGCAGGAAGCCCGGCGCGCCGGCCTGAAACATTCAGAATGTGCGAGACCCATGACAACAACCCGAATCGTCCCACGCCTTGTAAGCACCCTTTCCTTTCTGGCTCTGCTGGGCCTTCCCGGCTTTGTGTCAGCAGCTGACGCCAGCCCTGATAGTTCCTCTGAACAAACCGAAGCCGTTCACGGACTGGCCATGCACGGGGAGCCTCGCTACCCCGAAGGTTTCAGCCACTTCGATTATGTCAACAAGGATGCCCCTAAAGGCGGCGCGCTGAAGATGGCCGTAGTCGCTAACGGCTTCGACTCTTTCAACCCGTTCAGCGTTCGTGGTGTAGCCGCGGCCGGTATCAGCAACTACCTTTACGACACCCTTCTTGAATACTCTGCCGATGAGCCGTTTTCCATGTATGGCCTGATTGCTGAATCAGTAGAAACACCTGAAGATCGCAGCTATGTCACCTTCAACCTCAGACCGTCCGCCCGCTTTCAGGATGGCGAGCTCATCACTGCAAAAGACGTCAAGTTTTCATTTGAGATACTGACCACCAAGGGACATCCGTTTTACCGGAACTATTATGCAGACGTCAGCAAAGTAACGGTGGAAGGTCCGCGCCGGGTTCGCTTTGATTTTCAGCAGAGCAGTAATCGGGAATTGCCGCTGATTCTCGGGCAAATGCCCATTCTGCCCGCTCATTACTGGGCAGACCGCGACTTTGACAAGAACGGTCTGACCCCGCCCGTGGGCAGTGGTGCCTACCGGATTTCTGATTTTGAGGCCGGGCGTTCTGTTGTCTATGAACGGATTGAGGATTATTGGGCGAAAGACCTGGCCGTCCGCAAAGGCCGCTTTAATTTCGACGAAATCCGATACGATTACTACACAGATGACACGGTTGCGCTCGAGGCCTTCAAGGCGGGCAGCTTCGACTTCCGGCTGGAAAGCTCCGCAAAAAACTGGGCAACGGCCTACACCGGCGACAAGTTTGATAACGGCACCATTACCAAGGAAGCCATTGAACACCACCGCCCGACGGGAATGCAGGGTTTTGTATTCAATACCCGCAAACAGGTCTTCAGTGACCCCAAAGTTCGCGAAGCACTTTCGTATGCATTTGATTTTGAGTGGACCAACAAAAACCTGTTCTACGGTCAGTATGCCCGTACAAACAGTTATTTCGAAAACAGCGAACTGGCGTCCACTGGCCTGCCGGAGGGCCGGGAGCTGGAAATACTGAATCAATTCCGGGATCAGCTCAGCGAGCGTGTCTTCACTGAGCCTTTTGAAGCACCGTCCACCAGCGGCAGGCACGGTCTCCGACAAAACCTGCGAACCGCCATGGAGCTGTTGCGCTCGGCCGGATACGAAATCCGTGATGGCAAAATGGTTCACTCAGAGACCGGAAAGCCACTCAGCTTCGAAATCCTGCTGTTCCAGAAAACCTTTGAGAGAGTTGTACTGCCCTTCAAAAACAACCTGGCCCGGCTGGGTATCGATGTGTCCGTGCGCCTTGTGGACAGCAATCAATACGTCCAGCGTGTACGCCAGTTCGATTACGATATGATTACCCAGGCCATTGGTCAGTCAGACTCTCCGGGCAACGAGCAGCGTGAGTACTGGCATTCATCGACGGTCGATGTGAATGGCTCCCGTAACTACGCCGGTGTAAACGATCCTGTCGTCGATAAGCTGGTCAGGCTGGTTATACAGGCTCCGGACCGGGAAGAACTGGTCCAGCGCACGCGGGCCCTCGACAGAGTCTTACTCAACGGTCACTATGTTGTGCCCCACTGGCACCTTGCAAAAGACCGCGTTGCCTATTGGAGCCACCTGAAGCACCCGGAAGACACACCCAAAAACGGTACCGACCTGGATAACTGGTGGGCTGAGCCCTGAGGGAGTTACCGCTGAATGGGGATCTACATATTACGGCGCCTGGCGCTGATTATTCCTACCCTGATCGGTATCCTGCTGCTCAATTTCGTAATCGTTCAGGCAGCACCCGGTGGCCCGGTGGAACAGCTGATTGCGGAGATGGAAGGCCATGGGGGCAGCGCCCTGGCCCGGGCATCGGGCGGTGGGGCCGGAGGCGAGGTTTCCAGCTCATCGGGTGACAGCCGCGGTTCCCGGGGCATTCCGGACGAAATGCTGAAAGAGATCGAAACGCTGTACGGTTTTGACAAACCGGCGCATGAGCGTTTCTTCAAAATGCTCAGGGATTACGCCACGTTCAATTTCGGGGACTCCTTTTTTCGTGAAAAAAGCGTGACCGAACTGATTCTGGACAAGATGCCGGTATCTGTTTCCCTGGGCCTCTGGTCAACCCTGATTATCTACTTCATCTCCATCCCTCTGGGTATCCGCAAAGCCGTCTCAGACGGCTCCCGTTTCGATGTCTGGAGCAGCTCTGCAATCGTGATCGGCTACGCCATTCCCGGCTTCCTGTTTGCTATTCTGCTGATTGTCCTGTTTGCTGGAGGCAGTTATTTTGATTGGTTCCCCCTGCGCGGGCTCACCTCTGCCAACTTCGAACAACTCAACTGGTATCAGAAAGTTGCCGACTACTTCTGGCACCTCGCGTTACCGGTAACCGCAAACGTTATCGGTGGCTTTGCCACCCTGACACTGCTGACCAAAAACTCATTTCTGGATGAAATCGGCAAACAGTATGTCGTCACGGCCAGGGCCAAAGGCCTGGATGAAAAACAGGTGCTGTACGGCCACGTATTCCGTAATGCCATGCTGATTGTAATTGCCAGCTTGCCCGGGGTACTCGTTTCCCTGTTTTTTACCGGTTCTCTGCTGATAGAAGTCATTTTCTCCCTGGACGGTCTTGGGCTGCTGGGTTTTGAAGCGGCACTTAACCGGGATTACCCTGTGATCTTCGGCACCCTCTTCATCTTTACCCTGATGGGACTGATCCTCAAACTGATTTCCGACATCACCTACGTACTGGTTGATCCACGAATCGATTTTGAAAGCCGGGAGGGGGCGTAGCATGAAAACCCTCACCCCGATTCAGCAACGTCGTTTACGGAATTTTCGCAATAACCGCCGGGGCTTCTGGGCTCTGTGGCTCTTCCTGTTTATTTTCGGCCTGACTCTTGCCGCGGAGCTGATTGCCAACGATCGGCCACTGGTTGTGTACTATCAGGACAGTCTCTATTTTCCGGTGATCGAAAATGTGCCGGAAGAAACCTTTGGCGGTTTCCTGCCAACCGCTGCAGATTACCGGGACCCTTTTATCGCGGATGAGATCCGGGCCAATGGCTGGATGCTCTGGCCTCCTATCCGTTTCAGCTATGACACCATAAATTACGACCTGGATGTGCCCTCACCTGCCCCGCCCAGCAGTGAAAACTGGCTGGGCACCGACGACCAGGGACGGGATGTGGCAGCAAGGGTTATTTATGGATTTCGTATCTCGGTCCTGTTCGGGCTGACACTCACGATTGCAAGCTGCATTGTCGGTGTGACGGTCGGCGCCATACAGGGGTTTTACGGTGGCAAAACCGATTTGTTCGGACAGCGCTTTATTGAAATATGGTCAGGCCTGCCCGTTCTTTACCTCCTGATTATTCTCTCCGGCATAGTACAGCCAAATTTCTGGTGGCTGCTGGGAATTATGCTGCTGTTCAGCTGGATGGGACTGGTCGATGTTGTGCGTGCAGAGTTTCTGCGTGCACGCAACTTTGAATATGTGAAAGCGGCTCGCGCGCTCGGGCTTGGTAATCGCAAAATCATGTTCCGGCATATTTTGCCCAATGCCATGGTGGCGACACTTACCTTTTTGCCATTTATTCTTACGGGCGCCATCACCGGCCTGACCTCTCTGGACTTCCTTGGTTTTGGTCTGCCCTCCGGCTCCCCCTCCCTCGGAGAGCTGATTGCCCAGGGCAAGGCCAACCTCCATGCTCCCTGGCTGGGCATTTCGGCATTCGTGTCCCTGTCATTGATGCTGACCCTGCTCGTCTTTGTGGGCGAAGCCGTGCGGGATGCCTTTGATCCCCGCAAGAACGGTTAAGAGCGAGTTGATATGACTGAATTCCTGCAGATATCCAATCTCTCAATCAGCTTCAGTCCGGGCACAAAAGCCGTGGACTCGTTGTCGCTCAGCCTGAAGGCGGGTGAAACTCTGGCGCTGGTGGGAGAAAGCGGCTCCGGCAAGTCAATCACAGCCCTGTCGATTCTGCGTCTTCTGGATGAGCGCCAGGCGACCTACCCCAGCGGTGAGATCCGCTACCATGGCGAAGACCTCCTGCAGGCATCAGACAAGCGTTTGCGCCAGGTTCGTGGGCGTAAGATCAGCATGATCTTTCAGGAGCCCATGACCTCTCTGAACCCACTTCACAGCGTTGAGAGGCAGATTGGTGAAACTCTGGAACTGCATAAGGGCATGCGCGCAGAACAGGCCCGGAAGCGCTGCCTTGAGCTTCTGGAGCTGGTTGGTATCGAAAACCCCGAAACCCGCCTTACATCGTATCCACATCAACTCTCGGGCGGTCAGAAACAGCGGGTGATGATCGCCATGGCGCTGGCAAACGAGCCCGAGCTGCTGATCGCTGACGAGCCGACCACTGCGCTGGATGTCACTGTGCAAAAGCAGGTTCTGGAGTTGCTTCAGAGTCTGCAGAAAAAACTGGGTATGGCAATTTTGCTGATCACCCACGACCTGAGCATTGTGCAGCGGTACGCCAGCCGCGTTGCCGTTCTCGAGCATGGGCAACTGGTTGAGCAGAACCGCACACAAACCCTGTTCGCCTCACCGGAGCACCCATACACTCGTCGACTGCTCGGTGCTGAGCCACCGCCGGCACCTCTGAGTCAGTCGGAGGCTTCCCGGCCGCTTCTGAATGTGAGTAACCTCGATGTCCGGTTTCCCACACGCAAAGGGCTGTTTGGTAAGGTAAAAGAATACTTTCACGCAGTCCGGCAGGTGGGGTTTACCCTGGATAAAGGGCAGACGCTCGGTATTGTAGGCGAAAGCGGCAGCGGCAAGACAACCATTGGCCATGCCCTGCTAAAACTGACAGCCTGCACCGGTAGCATAAAGATAGACAATCAGGAGCTGTCAGCACTGGACCAACGGGCATTCCGCCCCTGGCGCCGCCGCATACAGATTGTTTTTCAGGATCCCTTTGGTAGCCTGAGCCCTCGCATGTCGGTGGCGGAAATCGTTTGCGAAGGCCTGGAGATACACAGCCCGGACAATCCCGGGAGCCATGACCGACAGGTAATTACCGCACTTGAAGACGTGGGCCTGGACCCTGAGGCAAGACACCGTTACCCCCACGAGTTTTCAGGGGGACAACGTCAACGCATCGCCATTGCCAGAGCTCTGGTGTTACAACCGGATCTGATTATCCTGGATGAGCCCACATCGGCCCTTGATCGCACGGTGCAAAAACAGGTGATCGAACTGCTTCGTGATATTCAGGCTCGCTATGGTTTAAGCTATATCTTTATCAGCCATGACCTGGCCGTTGTCCGGGCGCTGAGCCATCAGCTTCTGGTTCTGAGACACGGAACGGTGGTGGAGTACGGAGACGCTGCTGATATTTTCAGGGCGCCTGCGCAGGAATACACTCGGAATCTGCTTGAAGCAGCATTTTTCTATCGGCAGGACAGCACCGCTGATACTACGACTATTTGAGCGTTACCCCGGCCAGAAGGTTTCGGGGATAATGCATTAAAATCAGGAACACACGGAGAATATCATGGGAATACTCAGTGGCAAGAAAGCGCTGATTGTTGGCGTAGCCAGTAAACTATCCATCGCATATGGCATTGCGGACGCCTTTGCCCGCGAAGGCGCCGAACTGGCCTTTACCTACCAGAACGAAAAGCTGAAGCCGAGAGTTGAAAAGTTTGCCGAGGGCTGGGGCAGCAACCTCATTTTCCCCTGTGATGTTGCCAGTGATGAAGAAATCGACAATGTGTTCAAAGAGCTTGGCCAACACTGGGACAACATTGATATCATAGTCCACGCTGTTGGCTTCGCGCCGGGTCATGAACTTGACGGCAACTACGTGGATGTCACCACTCGTGAAGGCTTCAGAACCGCTCATGACATCAGCTCCTACAGTTTTGTTGCCCTGGCCAAAGGGGCCCGGTCAATGATGCACGAAGGCAGCTCACTGCTCACGCTGACTTACCTGGGTGCTGAAAAGGTTCTGCAGAATTACAACGTGATGGGACTGGCAAAAGCCTCCCTGGAAGCAAACGTCCGCTATATGGCTGCCAGCCTGGGCCGTGATGGCATACGGGTGAATGGCATTTCTGCCGGGCCTATCCGCACACTGGCGGCATCCGGAATCAAAAGCTTCCGGAAAATGCTCGCGGAAAACGCCAGGCGTGCACCGCTGCGTCGCAACGTCACCATTGATGAAGTTGGTAACGCCGCAGCGTTCCTGAACTCTGACATGGCCAGCGGTATTACGGGTGAAATCATGTACGTAGATGCCGGGTTCAATATTACCGGCATGGGCGAATTGGAAGAGTAACAGCCTGAAACAGCAAAATTCACCGGAACCGGTTACATAACCGGGCCCGGTGCTATTCGCATTAACCTGCGGCCTTGTTGAATCTTTTAACCGTACAGCTGGGCGCAAAGGTAGGAATCGGGGAAGTAACAAAACATGTCCGGCAATAGTCTTGAAAACCTGAACGTCGCAAGTCAGGAAACACTGATCACGCCTGAGCAGCTCAAAAACAGCATGCCGCTCTCGGATAAAGCAGCAAAAACCGTCGCTGAAGGCCGTCAGGCCATATACGACATTCTTGATGGCAAAGATCATCGCTTATTCCTGGTCGTTGGCCCCTGCTCTATCCATGACCCGGAAGCCGCTCTCGATTACGCCAGGCGCCTGAAGAAGCTAGCTGATGAAGTCAGTGATACGCTGCTTATTATTATGCGGGTGTACTTTGAAAAACCCAGAACAACCGTAGGCTGGAAAGGGCTGATCAACGATCCGCACCTTAACGACACCTTCGATATTGAACGTGGTCTGCATCTCGGGCGCCGCCTTTTGCTCGACATTAACGAACTCGGGCTTCCGGCCGCCACCGAAGCTCTGGATCCGATCTCACCCCAGTATCTGCAGGATACAATTTCCTGGTCAGCAATTGGGGCCCGCACCACAGAGTCCCAGACTCACCGGGAGATGAGCAGTGGCCTGTCCACCGCGATCGGCTTTAAAAACGGCACAGATGGCAACCTGGATGTCGCAGTCAATGCGATGAAATCAGTCTCTTACCCCCACAGTTTTCTGGGGATTGATCAGCAGGGTAAAGGGGCCATTATCCGTACCAAAGGCAACCGCTACGGGCATGTTGTCCTGCGCGGCGGAGGCGGCAAGCCCAACTATGATTCGGTGAACGTCGCGCTTTGCGAGCAGGCGCTGGAAAAGGCCGGCTTACGCAAATCCATCATGGTGGATTGCAGTCATGCCAACTCCAGCAAAGACCCGTCCATTCAGCCTCTGGTTATGAACGATGTCAGCCTGCAGATTATGGAAGGCAACAAGTCCATTCAGAGCCTGATGATTGAAAGCAATATTAACTGGGGCAACCAGTCAATCCCGGAAAACCTGGAAGACCTGAAATACGGTGTGTCTCTGACGGACGCCTGTATTGACTGGGAGGCCACCGAAACGGCCATTCGCGAAATGCACGGCAAGCTCAAAAACGTACTGCCCGAACGCGTAGCCGGCTGAACCGGATAGCCCAGATCAGACCGGCTGGGTTGGCAGTCCCGCGACCCAGTCCAGCCGGTCTCGCAGTGCAACCACATGACCCACAATAACAAGGGTCGGTGCCTGAACCTTCTCTTCATTCACTTTCTGAACAATGGTTGTCAGATTGCCGGTAACGACCTGCTGCTCCGGAGTGGTCCCTTTGGAAATCAGGGCTACCGGCATATCCGCGGCCATACCGTGCTTGACAAGTTGCTCGCAAATAATGGGCAGACCAATCAGCCCCATGTAAAACACGAGGGTCTGGTTATTCTGAACAAAATCCTTCCAGGGTAAATCACAGGTATTGTTCTTCAGGTGCCCGGTCACAAACCGTACCGACTGAGCGTAATCACGATGGGTTAACGGGATTCCGGCGTAGGCGGCACAACCGGAGGCAGCAGTGATTCCTGGTACAACCTGGAAGCGGACGCCGGCACTGGCCAGTGTTTCAATTTCTTCGCCGCCACGGCCAAAGATAAACGGATCTCCCCCCTTCAGCCGAACCACTTTGTAGCCTTGTCTGGCCAGGTCTACCAGTCTCTGGTTAATCTGATCCTGCGGTAGCGCATGATTCGCCCGCTGTTTACCCACATGCACCATTTCTGCAGTGTCTGGAACCAGGCCAAGAATGTCGGGCGAAACCAGGCGATCGTAAAGTACGATTTCAGCAGAGGTGATGAGGCGCCAGGCTTTCAGTGTGAGCAGCTCCGGATCTCCGGGGCCTGCCCCTACAAGAGCAACCTCGCCGGCGGAGCTGTTCGGGTTGGATGTCACCGGGTTTTTTCTGTATCTCACAGGCGCCGGTGTGGCAGCTATTCCGGCGCCTGTGCTCTGGGAGGTCGTGGCACTCATTGAATACGCTCAACACCGCCCATGTAGGGCCTCAGCACTTCCGGAACCACAATGCTGCCATCTTCCTGCTGATAGTTCTCCATTACGGCAACCAGAGCCCGGCCGACCGCAAGGCCGGAGCCATTGAGGGTATGCACCGGCTCCGGCTTACCGGTTTCCGGGTTTCTCCAGCGGGCACCCATGCGCCGCGCCTGAAAGTCGCGTGTGTTGGAGCAGGATGAAATCTCCCGGTACTTGTTCTGACCCGGCAACCAGACCTCAAGGTCGTAAGTTTTCGCGGCAGAAAAGCCCATGTCGCCACCGCAAAGAGTTACCAGTCGATAGGGAAGCTCAAGCAGCTGCAGAACCTTCTCCGCATGACCTGTTAATGCTTCCAGTGCTGCCTCGGAATCCTGCGGGCGAACAATCTGCACCAGCTCTACCTTATCGAACTGATGCTGACGAATCATGCCCCGGGTATCACGACCGTATGAGCCAGCTTCACTGCGGAAGCACGGCGTATGGCTTACCATTTTCAGGGGCAATTCACCGGCATCCAGAATCGTGTCGGACACCAGATTAGTCACCGGTACCTCGGCCGTCGGAATCAGGTAAAGCGGATGCTCTCCATCCATTCTGAACAAGTCATGCTCAAACTTTGGCAGCTGACCTGTACCGTACAGTGCATCAGGGTTAACCAGATAAGGTACATAGACTTCGGAGTAATTGTGTTCGCCGGTGTGCAGGTTCAGCATGAACTGCGCCAACGCCCGGTGCAGGCGTGCCACCTGTCCGCGCATCACCGCAAACCGAGAGTGCGCCAGCCGGGTCGCTGTTTCAAAATCCAGGCCAGCTAGCTTTTCACCCAGAGTCACGTGATCTGCCGGCTCAAAGTCGAAGTGTTTGGGTGTGCCCCAGGTACGCACTTCAACATTATCTTCGTCACTATCGCCCGCCGGAACGTCTTCATCCGGCAGATTCGGAATGCCGGCCAGGAAACTGTTCAGCTCATGCTGGAGGGTGCGCAATTCCTCTTCAGCTTCGGACTTGCGGGATTTCAGGCTCTCTACTTCGTCCAGCAGCGGCTGAATATCTTCGCCAGCGGCCTTGGCTTTTCCGATAGATCTGGATTTCTGGTTCTGCTCGCTTTGCAAAGACTCTGTGCTCACCTGAAGTGCGCGGCGACGCTCCTCAAGCGTTTCAAAGGCAGCTGTATCAAACACAAAATTCTTGATCGCCAGTTTGCGGGCAATGTCTTCAGTCTGGCTACGGACGAGTTTGGGGTCGAGCATGATTATCCTGGATTTTCCGGTTTACGATGTATGTAGAATAACACGCCATTATACTTGTAGCGGCACGTCTGGCTAGCGCCTCCGGTCTGTGTCCGGTTTTCAGGTATGGCGTTTTCTGGGGCTTTGTTCGTTAAGCGCATCAAGGCGCTGGCGCTTGTCGGCAAGTTTGATTTCCAGACCGCGCCTGACGGGTTCATAGTACCGGCGCTCATGGATAGCCTCGGGCAGGTACGACTCCCCTGCCGCAAACGCTTCCGGCTCATGGTGAGCATATCGGTAGGTATCCCCATGGCCCATGCTTTTGAGCAGTTTTGTGGGCGCATTTCGCAAGTGCACAGGCACTTCGTAGTCGGGATCTTTCCTGATGTCGGCCATGCACTGGTTGAACGCCTTATAAACGGCGTCACTTTTGGGCGCCAGCGCGAGATAGGTGGCCGCCTGAGCCAGGGCCAGTTCGCCTTCCGGGCTCCCCAGGCGCTCCAGCGCTTCCCAGGCATCCATACTCAGGTGCAGCGCGCGCGGGTCGGCGTTACCTATATCTTCGCTGGCGATACGCACCAGGCGGCGGGCAACGTACAAGGGATCGCAACCGCCATCGAGCATGCGGCACAGCCAGTACAGCGAACCATCCGGGTCCGACCCCCGGACAGATTTGTGTAGCGCGGAGATCTGGTCATAAAAAACATCGCCGCCTTTGTCAAAACGACGCAGACTGGTTTGCATCACCTGCTCAAGGTGTTCGGCGGTGACCCGGTTTTTTCCGTCACTGTCCGGCTCCGCCAGATCCGCCGATACCTCAAGAATATTCAGGGCTTTGCGGGCATCGCCACCTGATGCCGCTGCCATAACCTGCAATACGTCATCTGCGACCAGAAGCTCCCCGTCAAAACCTTCAGGGGTACTCAATGCCCGGTTCAGCAAACGAAGAATATCGTCCTCTTCCAGGTTTTTCAGCACATACACACGGCTACGGGAAAGAAGCGCACTGTTCAGCTCGAACGAGGGGTTCTCTGTGGTCGCACCCACAAATATAAACGTGCCATCTTCAATGTGCGGAAGAAAAGCGTCCTGCTGGCTTTTGTTGAACCGGTGCACCTCGTCCACAAATAACAGCGTATCCTGGCCCTGGGCAACCTTGCGGTTGTGAGCCCGCTCAACAATGGCGCGTATGTCCTTCACGCCGCTCAGAACCGCCGATACGGTTTCAAAGCTGAGATCTCCCACTGTCGCCAGAAGCCGGGCGAACGTCGTTTTGCCCACCCCCGGCGGTCCCCACAAAATCATCGAGTGGAGCTGACCCTGCTCTACAGCCCGGCGCAGCGGCTTCCCTGGCCCGACCAGGTGCGTCTGTCCGACGTAATCGTCAAGGCTTTCCGGCCGCATACGCGCAGCCAGAGGCCGGAAACCGGTCTGTTCAGCAAACAGGTTGTTCTGCATTTCAGTTTTCGTCCCGGATAACGTCTACGCCCTCCGGATAGTCCAGAGTAAATGCGGTATCTTTCACAGCCTGGTTTAGCTGAATGTTGTCAAAACTAAGCACACTAAGCTGGGCCAGGGAGTCCTGCATTCGCATCTCCTGCAATTCGTTGCCGTCAAATCTCAGGCGCAGAGACACAAATAATGAATCTTCACTTCGGGGTTTCAGTGTGAACTCCCGGATCTCCCCCTCCATTTCCCGAGTGGAAACCCGATAGGTTTCCTCCAGGTTGTCAACTTCCCCACTAAGCAGCAGTGCAGGCGTGGTCTGAACCTGTTCGTCCAGGTTATGCACGGTTACCTGCTCAAGGTCGGGGTCGTATACCTCTACCTGATCCCCATTGCTGACAATGAACTGTGACAAAGGAGCACGGGTTTCCCAGTAAAACAAGCCAGGTCTTTTCGCCTTGAGGGACCCACGGGTCTCCTGGACCTTGTTACCGTTTTCATTAACCACTATCTGGATGAAGTCGGCCTGATAAGTCTCATAACTTTTCAGCAGCGACGCCAGGCTGGCTGCCGCATCCTGGCTTTCATCAGCAACCAGAACACTACTGAACACCAGCATGACAAGAAGCGTCAGCAAGCGCTTAACCAATAATTGTTGCATAGAGAACAACTCCTAATCTCTTGGTGGGGGCGGGGCCAGTACTTCACGGGCGCCGTTATGGCCGGCTGCGCTGACTACTCCGGCAGCTTCCATGGCGTCAACCAGGTTGGCCGCCCGGTTATAACCTATTTTGAATTTTCGCTGTACAGAAGAAATGGACACCCGGCGCCCTTCTGTTACAAACACCACAACCTCATCAAACAATGCATCATTTTCGTTATCACCGTCATCCGATAGCTTGGGAACGCCGGGGAGGTTTTCACTTTCAGCGCCGGTAAGTACATCGTCTACGTACACAGGCTCGCCACGGGCTTTCCAGGCACTGACGACCCGGTGTACTTCATCGTCATCCACAAACGCGCCATGGACTCGAACCGGCAAGCCCGACCCGGGCGGCAGGTACAGCATGTCACCATGCCCCAGAAGCTGCTCGGCCCCGCCCTGATCCAGAACTGTGCGGGAGTCAACCTTGGAAGATACCTGAAACGACATTCGGGTAGGAATGTTGGCTTTGATCAGACCGGTGATTACATCCACAGATGGCCGCTGAGTTGCAAGGATCAGGTGAATACCTGCAGCCCTGGCTTTCTGGGCAATACGGGCAATCAGCTCTTCTACCTTCTTGCCGACAATCATCATCATGTCGGCAAACTCATCGATCACAACAACAATATACGGCAGGGGCTCCAGTTCCGGACGCTCCTGTTCATCGTTTGAGAGATGTTCCTCAGGTTTCCAGAACGGGTCAAGAAGCGGCTCTCCGGCGGCAGCGGCATCTCTCACTTTGCGGTTATAGCCGGCCAGATTCCGCACACCGAATGTCGCCATCAGGCGATACCTGCGCTCCATTTCGGCGACGCACCAACGCAGTGCATTGGCGGCTTCTTTCATATCGGTCACAACCGGTGCCAACAGGTGTGGAATGCCATCGTAGATGCTGAGCTCAAGCATCTTGGGGTCAACCATGATAAAGCGAACTTCGTCAGGTCCGGCCTTCAGCAACATGCTCAGCAGCATGGCATTAACCCCCACCGACTTACCCGAGCCTGTGGTACCCGCTACCAGCAAATGGGGCATTTTCGAAAGGTTTGCCACCATCGGGTTACCCCCGATATCGTTCCCCAACGCCATTGTCAGCGCAGATTTGGATTCGCTGAACACTCTCGCGCCCAGCACTTCACTGAGGCGCACAATTTCACGCTTTTCGTTGGGAATTTCGATGCCCACCACTGACTTGCCGGGGATTACCTCAACAACCCTGACGGCAAGAACAGCCAGTGAGCGCGCCAGGTCCTTGGCAAGGTTGGAAATTTTGCTGACCTTTACACCCGCCGCCGGTTTAATCTCAAAGCGGGTGATCACCGGGCCCGGGTTAACCTCAACCACCTCCACTGAAACCCCAAAGTCCGCAAGCTTCTCTTCCAGCAGGCGAGACATATGCTCCAGAGACTCTTCCGAATAACCACTTTCCTTGTTTTCATCCGGGGGATCGAGTAATGAAACTGGAGGAATAGGACTTTCAACATCTTCCAGTAACGATCCCTGCGCCTTTTTCCCTTCCTTCTTCTTCGGGGGCTGCTCGTCTTTTTTGAAAGGCGAGATTTTGAGAGAACGGCTCGCAGGCGCTTGCTTTTCTCCCTCCGCAGCCTGCGAAGGGGCCGGCTGCGGAACTGGCGTATCATCCCGGGAACTGAAACTCTCAAGCTGTGCCGGTTCCCGGTCTTCTGTGGCGGACAGACCTTCCATTCCCGGCTCCAGCCGCTGTTCCTGTCTCTTTTTCCGCCCGGCTGCTCTGCCGGGCCCAAATCCGGGAATCTTGTGCCACCAGCGCGTATCCGATCCGGCGGGAGCAGTCTTACGTTTCTGTGGTGCAGCAACCGGGTTCTGCGCCTGGGCAGCAGGCTTTTCTGCAGAAGATGCCCGGGATTCGCCAGGTTTTACCAGGCTTTTTACGGATTGTCCCAGCTGCATGGCCAGCCCGCCTAACTGATCCATCAGCCAGAACCAGGACAGACCAACGGTCACTGTCAGTGCAAACAGGAAAATTGCAATCAACAGAAGCGTTGTTGCAGGAAGGTTGAAAAAGCGCACCATGGCTTCGGCGACTGATGTGCCCAGAACACCGCCTGAGGAGGCGCTGAGACCAAAAACCGAGTACAGGGAAAGCAGACTGGTGGCTGATAACAGAATCAATAAAAAACCGCCGAACCGCATCAGGAACAACGGCCAGTGCAGGTCCAGAGAGTCATTGCGGCGACGAATCAGCATAATGGCATAGCCTGCAACCATTAAAGGAAACAGATAAGCCACGTGGCCAAAGAAGTCCATCAACAGGCTCGCAAGCCAGGCACCGGAACGCCCTGCGGCGTTGTGCACACTGGTGTCATGCCCGATACTGGCCCAACCCGGATCTGCAGGGTTGAAGGTGAGCAGCGCCATAAACAGATAAATGCTCAGTGCGACCAGCCCGATCACAGCACCTTCCCGGGCTCCCTGGGCGGCGAGACGACGAAAGCGTAGTTGCTTTTCCGTCAGCTCTTTTGGTGTTTTATTCGCTTTTGCGGATTCAGCCATGAATGCTCAAAGATTAAGTGTTACTTGCGTTCTGCAGCGCCTGAAAGCCTCTTTGTAGGTCCGTTTTCAGATCGTCAACCGCTTCTATGCCCACAGAAAGGCGAACGAGACTTTCAGTTATACCTGCTGCCGATTTGTCTTCCGGAGATAACCGCCCATGGGTTGTCGTGGCCGGATGCGTAATCGTGGTTTTAACATCCCCAAGGTTGGCGGTAATCGAAATCATCCGGGTAGCATCAATAAACCTCCAGGCTTCGTTGCGACCTCCTCTGAGGCAAAACGACAACATGCCACCAAACCCTTTTTGCTGCTTTTTTGCAATAGCATGCTGCGGGTGGCTTTCAAGCCCGGTGTAATATACATGCTCTACCTCAGGCTGCTGTTCCAGCCACTCCGCCAACTCTAACGCATTTTCACAATGGGCTCGCATACGAATTGGTAAGGTTTCCAATCCCTTATGAAATACCCAGGCATTAAACGGACTCATGGTAGGCCCGGCCGACCTCAAAAAACCATAAACCGGCTCAAGCAGCTTATCCGGCCCCACAACCACGCCCCCGACGCAGCGCCCCTGTCCATCAAGGTATTTCGTTGCGGAGTGAATGACTATATCGGCACCGTAATCCAGTGGCCGCTGCAGTACCGGCGTGCAGAAACAGTTGTCGACAATAAACAGGGCATCATTTTCATGGGCAAGCTTCGCCAGTGACTCCATATCAGCCACTTCACAAAGCGGGTTGGAAGGCGTTTCCACAAATAACATACGGGTTTCCGGACGCACTGCGGACGCCCACTCTTCCCCATCAACAAGGCTGACAAAGGTTGTTGTGACACCGAACTTTGCCATGTATTTGTGGAACAGGGCACTGGTGGTGCCAAACACGCCCCGGGAGCACACAACATGGTCGCCACTTTGTAGAAGAGCCATACAGGTACTCAGAATGGCAGCCATGCCGGATGCTGTCGCAACCGCCCGTTCACCGCCCTCCATGGCAGCGATCCGTCTTTCAAACGCCTGCACCGTCGGGTTGGTAAACCGGGAGTAGATGTTGCCGGGCTCTTCACCCCCAAACCGGGCGGCTGCCTGTGCGGCGCTGCCATACACAAAGCTGGAAGTGGGGAAAATGGCGTCGCTGTGCTCAAGCTGGGCAGTACGGAGCTGCCCTGCCCTCACCGCCAGTGTATCGGGCAACATGCCCTCAAGGTCCGATTCGGGAATCCGGACAAATTCTTCGCGGTGATGAGTCATGGGCGTCTCCTTGCAGGCTCCTTAGTCAATCTTCGTCGTTATGCAGATCAATAACACCATTGTCGTCAGAGTCGACATCCTCTGCACCTGTGCGGATGGTCTCATTTCTCGCCTGATCAAGGCGCTCAAGGTAACCCGGGTCTATATCACCCGTTACATAATTTCCGGTGAATACCGAGCACTCCCAGCCTTCAATGTTGTCATTAACATCGCTGACACTGGCGACCAGATCTTCAAGATCCTGATACAGCAACCAGTCAGCACCAATCAGCTCCCGAATCTCCTCGACCGTTCTGTCGTGGGCAATCAGCTCAGTAGCGGATGGCATGTCGATACCGTATACGTTCGGGTAGCGGACCGGGGGAGCCGCCGACGCAAAATAGACGTTTTCTGCTCCGGCATCCCTGGCCATCTGCACAATTTCCTTACACGTCGTACCACGCACAATGGAATCGTCCACCAGCATGACGTTTTTTCCACGGAATTCCAGATCGATCGGGTTCAGTTTCTGGCGTACAGACTTTTTGCGCATTTTCTGGCCGGGCATGATGAAGGTGCGCCCGATGTAGCGGTTTTTGATAAACCCTTCACGGAATTTCAGCCCTAACCTGTGTGCCATCTGCATAGCCGATGTGCGACTGGTATCCGGAATGGGCATAACAACATCAATATCGTGATCCGGGCGCTCCCGCAGCACTTTGTCGGCCAGTGTTTCCCCCATGCGTAACCGTGCTTTATAAACTGAAACGCCATCCATAATGGAATCAGGGCGGGCAAAATAAACATGTTCAAAAATACAGGGAAGCAGCTTCGGGGCGCGGGCGCACTGCTGTGTGTATAGGGTGCCGTCTGTCTCGATATACACAGCTTCACCCGGGGCTATGTCTCTAACCAGAGTATAGCCTGCCGCACTCAGGGCAACGCTTTCCGAGGCAATCATGTACTCTTTATCCCCGCTCTCGGACACTCTTTCGCCGTAACAGACCGGGCGAATCCCGTTGGGATCACGAAAGCCGATAATCCCGTACCCGGTGATCATGGCAATCACTGCATAGGCACCACGACATCGTTTGTGTACGGCGCGCACGGCCGAGAATATTTCTTCTTTGGTCGGATCAAGTTTGCCCAGTTTTTGTAACTCGTGAGCAAATACGTTGAGCAACACTTCCGAATCGGAATTCGTATTGATGTGGCGCAAGTCTGTACGAAACAGGTCACGGCTCAGTTCGTCAGCGTTGGTCAGGTTACCATTATGGGCCAGCGTTATACCGTAAGGGCTGTTGACATAAAACGGCTGGGATTCAGCCGAGCTTGAACTACCTGCCGTCGGGTAACGCACATGCCCGATGCCCACGTTACCAACCAGCCGGCGCATATGCCGGGTATGGAAGACATCCCGCACCAGGCCGTTATCTTTACGAAGATAAAACCGGTTATCCTGAAAGGTTACAATACCTGCTGCATCCTGCCCCCTGTGCTGAAGTACAGTCAGCGCATCATAAAGCGACTGATTGACGTTGGAAGTACTGACGATGCCGACAATGCCACACATGGATAACGAGATCTCCGGGGGTTAGGTCTGAATGTTAACGAGACGCGGAGGCGGGTTCCGCGCCTTTTTGGGGTTCGGGTTCAAGAAAACGGGCGAATTCATCACCGAATGTTCGACGGGACCAGTCTTCTACCACTGCCAGGCGGTCAATCATGACAGAGGTTCTCCACCAGGTATCCTGAGACAGTGGGGTGTAACGAATGAACGCAATTGCTACAACAACCACAACAAGACCTCTTACCAGACCAAAGCCCATGCCCAGAACGCGATCCGTCGCAGAAAGCCCGGTGGCGCGAACCAGGTGCCCGATCATATTATTAATGATGGCACCTACAATCAGGGTTCCAAAAAAGAGAATCGCGAAGGCGGCGATAAGCCGCACCAGTGGCGTTTCAACCGTGTTTTCAAGCAGGGCCTGCATCTGGGGATGAAAGGTACGGGCAAGTATAAAGGCACCTATCCAGGTGACCAGAGACAAGGCTTCCTTAACGAAGCCGCGTTTAAGACTGATAAGTGTAGATACTGTAATGAGGGCGATGATGACCCAGTCAATCCAGATCAGCGCTTCCATGGAAATCCCGGTAGAGAAAAGGAAGCGGGGATTCTATCAGGAAACCCCGCCGGGCCAAACTGCCAGAATGATATAAAGCAGAAAAAGCGCTATTTATCGCCGGAGGCCACCAGGCTGTTCAGGCTGAACGTCTCGTCCAGGGTCTTTTTGGCAGCCTCGGCCTTGGACTTTTCCGCGAAGGGTCCACTGAATACCCGGGTTAAGGTCTTACCACCACGAACAACCTCCTGAAGATGGGAGTTGTAACCCTTTTCGCGCACCTTGTCCCGAAGCCTCCGGGCGTTATCACCATCACCGAAACTTCCAAGCTGAACCACCCATGCACCCTTCAGCGAACGGGTAAACTCGGTGCTTTCCGGTTCGGGCTCTGCAACGGGCGCGGTTTTCTCTGGTGCTGGTTCCTCAGCTGCAACCGGTTCAGGTTTGGCCGGTGTGGTAACCGCTGACGTTGGTTCAGTGCTTTCGGTTGCAGCAGGCTTTGCATCGCCGACGACGTTATTTTCCTGAGGTTCGGGCGACGCCTCGGGCTGCGGTGAGTCTTCTTCACGGATACGGAAATCCGGTACATCCGAGCCTGAACTCTCTGCCTTATCCTGCTGATTCTCAGGCGAAACTGCAGCGGCTGATTCAGGAGCATCCACCTCAGGAAAGGGTGGCTCTTCAGGGAGATTTATAGACGTGGATGTGCGTTCGGAATGCGGCTCATCGAACACCATGGGCACAAAAATAACAGCCAGTGAAATCAGAACCAGGGCTCCAATGATTCTTTGTTTCAGTCCATCCACGTTTCTTGGCTCCTCGTTCGTTTGTACTGAAACATACTAACTGCCAGCCTGACAGAACTCAAAGCTCCGGACCCCGCTATGAACAAAGTTTAAGGCCCTCGCCACAGGTTTACAAAAGCAGGGTGCGCGCCTCAGCAACCGTAAAAAACGAGCCAAACACAATCAGGATATCATCCACCCCGGCCTGCCCCTTAGCGGCAGTGATAGCCTCCGCAACCGAATTGCAGCTCTGCACCTGATTCAATTTGCAGGGTGCGAGTCGGGTTTCAAGAGCTTCCGGGGTCAGGCCTCTGGGTGCGTCCAGTCCTGACAGGTACCAGCAATCCACAACCGGGGCCATAGCCCGGGCAACACCCTGCACATCCTTGTCGGCCAGCGCAGCATACACTGCATGAACCTTCCGACCCCTGGTTTCCAGGCTCTGCAGGCGCTCGCACAGCCAACGTGCGGCATGGGGGTTATGGCCGACGTCTGCATATACATCGGGGTGGCGCGCCAGAAGCTCGAAACGGCCGGGCGCACTAACCCCTGCCAGAGCCGCCTCAGTGTCTGCATCCGTTGTAGCCGGTTCTAGTATCTGGGCGGCTACAACAGCTGCGGCTACACTCTGTACGGGCAAGGGCCCGGCGGGCAGCCGGATGGTCCGGTCCTGAAAATTCAGCGTCGCCGATAAGGCATCGGAAGATTCCTCAATGGTATAGTCCCGACCCGCACGGGTAAGATTCGCTTGTCGGGCAACCGCTTCCTGAAGCACTGAGCGGGGCGGATCTGTATCGGCAACAATCGCCGGCATACCGGGACGAAGAATACCGGCTTTCTCCAGTCCGATTATCTCGCGGTTAGTACCAAGAAAAGCCACATGGTCAACATCCACCGACGTGATAACCGCCAGATCAGCGTCAATCACATTAACTGCATCGAGCCGACCACCAAGCCCCACCTCCAGAATCCAGTCCTGCACACCCGCGTTTGCGAGCACAACAAAGGCCGCCAGGGTGCCGAACTCGAAATAGGTAAGCGTAATTGAGCCACGGGCGGCCTCAACTTCTTCAAACGCAGCAATGAGCGCTGCATCACTCACATCCGTACCGTCAATGCGAATGCGTTCGTTGTAATTCACCAGATGGGGAGAGGTGTAAGCACCTGTCTGGCGACCGGAAGCTCGCAAAAGCGCTTCAAGGGCCGCAACGGTGCTGCCCTTGCCGTTCGTGCCGGCAACAGTTACGACCCGGGCGGTCGGCCTGCGGGGGAACAGCCGTTGAAAAACCTCGAGTACCCTTTCAAGTCCCAGGTCTATCTCGGCCGGGTGAATGGACTCAAGCCACGACAGCCATTGCCCGACAGTGGCCCCCGCCTCCGGGGCTGCGGGGGCTTGCAACCCCGTATTACTCGGTAGGTGTGTCAACGTCTGGTTTTTCCGTTATTTCAAACTCAATGGGCTCATCGGTGCCGGGACGCTCCTGGCCGTTAAACTTCGCCAGCAGGTGCGCAATGCGTTCACGCATCTGATGCCGATGCAGAATCATATCAATTGCCCCATGCTCCAGCAGAAACTCACTACGCTGGAAACCCTCTGGCAACTTTTCACGCACAGTTTGTTCGATAACACGCGGGCCGGCAAAGCCGATCAGCGCGTTCGGTTCAGCAATATTGAGATCGCCCAGCATTGCCAGGCTTGCGGAGACCCCGCCAAAGACCGGGTCGGTCATCACAGAAACATAAGGAATGCCTTCCTGTTTCATACGCTCCAGTACGGCTGCAGTTTTAGCCATCTGCATCAGGGACAAAATGGCCTCCTGCATACGAGCGCCACCACTGGCTGAAAAACAAACCAGAGGAATTCGCTCTGCAAGCGCAACGTTGGCGGCCTGTACAAACTTTTCGCCGACCACCTGCCCCATGGACCCACCCATAAAGCCAAATTCGAAGGAGGCAGCAACCAGTGGCACACCCAGAGTTTTGCCTTTAAAGGCGACAAGTGCGTCTTTCTCGCCGGTTGCTTTCTGGGCCTGGACGAGGCGGTCTTTATAGCGTTTGGTGTCCTTGAACTTCAGTCGGTCCCAGGGCTCCAGGTCGGCGCCGATTTCCTCCCGGTCATCCTTATCCAGAAAAATATCGAGACGACGGCGCGCGGGAACTCTGTGGTGATGGTTACATTTCGGGCAAACGTCCAGGTTCTTTTCCAGTTCCGGCTTGTAAAGAAAGGCCCCGCATTTGGGGCATTTTTTCCACAGCCCTTCAGGAACGCCTGTTCTGCGTTTGGATTCCGAGCGGATCTTGCCCGGCATTATTTTATCCAGCCAGTTACTCATGTTTTATCCTGTCTTTTGGTTCCGGTCTGCCCTCACCTTCCGGGTCAGGAAGCCAGGCTGTCCAGTGCTTCACGCATCGGGTTGAGCAGATCCGTCAGTGCCAGTTTAAGGGCTTCGATATCTGCCTGATTTCTGGCTATTGTATCGACCAGGACACTGCCAACAATTACACCATCGGATACCTGCCCGACGGCCGCCGCCGTTTCTGCGTCGCGAATACCGAAACCCACACCTACCGGCAAAGCGGTCAGCTCATGAATATGGGCCACTCGGGCAGCAACTTCCTCTACGTTGATTCTGGCAGCGCCGGTAACACCATTAAATGAAACATAGTACACATATCCCGAAGAGTGCCCGGAAATTGCCCGAATTCTCTCATCGGTGGTTGTCGGTGCCAGCAAAAAGATGGGGTCCAGCCCCCTCTGAGCAAACAGAGGCGCCACCTTGTCCGCTTCTTCCGGCGGCAGATCCACCGTCAGTACGCCGTCTACACCGGCTTCAATCGCTGCGTCGGCAAAGGCTTCGTAACCCATGGCTTCAATCGGGTTCAGGTAGCCCATCAGCACAACGGGTGTCGTGTCATTGCTTTGCCTGAACTCGCTCACCATCGCCAGCACCCGGCGCAGGGTTGTACCCTGCTTCAGTGCCCGCTCACTGGCAAGCTGAATGACCGGACCGTCCGCCATCGGGTCTGAGAAAGGCACTCCCAGTTCTATGATATCCACCCCTGCATCGACCATCGTATGCATCAGGCCCACAGTCTCGTCCGGGTGAGGGTCACCCGCGGTAATAAACGGAATCAGTGCCTTACGGCCCTGACTTCTGAGGGTCTGGAGAACCCCTTCAATTCGGCTCATGCCTGCTCCTGTCGATTATTCAGAGTTCGATACCGTCCAACTGGGCAATGGTATGAATATCTTTGTCACCGCGACCGGACAAGTTGATCACTATCATCTGGTCTTTATCCATCGTCGCTGCAAGCTTGACAGCATATGCAACCGCGTGCGCGGATTCCAGCGCGGGCATAATGCCCTCAACCAGGGTCAGCATGCGGAAGGCTTCGAGCGCCTCATCGTCGGTTACCGACACATAGTTGGCGCGTCCGATATCCTTGAGCCAGCTGTGCTCTGGTCCTACGCCCGGATAGTCCAGCCCCGCACTGACTGAGTGAGTACCTGCAATCTGTCCATGCTCATCTTCCATCAGATAAGTACGGTTGCCGTGGAGTACCCCGGGGCGACCGGCACATAAAGGTGCTGCGTGCTCACCGGTACCAATCCCGTGACCTCCGGCTTCAACCCCATAGAGCTGAACAGACTCATCAGTCAGGAACGGATAAAACATTCCGATGGCATTGGATCCACCACCGACACAGGCCACCAGAGCATCCGGGAGTTTTCCGGTTTTTTCCAGCGACTGGCGCCGGGTCTCCCGACCGATGACCGCCTGGAAGTCGCGTACCAGCAAGGGATAAGGGTGGGGACCCGCTACGGTTCCGATAATATAAAAGGTATCGTCTACATTCGTGACCCAGTCACGCATGGCTTCATTCATCGCGTCCTTGAGGGTACGACTTCCGCTTTCAACGGAATGGACCTCAGCCCCGAGGAGCTTCATGCGGTACACATTCAGCGACTGGCGCTGGACGTCTTCGGCTCCCATAAACACATGACATTCAAGACCCAGACGGGCGCAGACTGTGGCCGTAGCCACACCATGCTGACCGGCGCCAGTCTCGGCAATGATGCGTTTTTTGCCCAGAAAGCTGGCCAGCAGCGCCTGACCGATGGTGTTGTTTACCTTGTGAGCTCCGGTGTGGTTCAGGTCTTCGCGCTTCAGCCAGATCTGCGCCCCCCCTGTCTCCCGGGTCAGACGTTCCGCAAAATACAGCGGGCTCGGCCGACCCACGTAATCAGCAAGGTCCTGATCGAAAGTGGCCTGGAATTCAGGATCCTTCTTCAACCGAAGGTATTCCCGTTCAAGGGTCATCAGGGAGTCCATCAGCGTTTCAGAAACGAAACGTCCACCGAAGGCGCCAAAATGCCCCCGGGAATCAGGCAGTGCCGTCAGCATTTCTTCAGTCAGTTTTTCAGACACGGTGAACCTCTTTTATAAAGTCGCAAATTTTTTCGATGTCCTTGATACCCTTGTTCTTTTCAACACCACCACTGACATCAACAGCCCAGGGCCTCACCTTTCCTATAGCGCCAGCTACATTATCAGATGACAATCCACCGGCCAATATAAGGGGCAAAGCACGTTCTGCCGGGATCAGGTCCCAGTTAAACTGTTGCCCGGTGCCTCCATAACGGTCCGGATCCCAGGCATCTACCAAAAGCCCTGAGGCCCGGGAATAATCTTTAAAGGCCTGCTCAATCTGGCCGGCGTGCCGCACTCTCACGGCCTTTATCCATCTGCGGCCAAACTGGTTACAGAATTCCGCAGATTCATCGCCATGAAACTGCAACAAGTCCAGCGGCAGGCGGCCAAGAACCTCCCTGACCTCTGCCTCCGTAGGGTTAACAAACAACCCTACAACAGAAACAAATGCAGGGATGTCGCGAGCCAGGCGCTCCGCCTGCTCCGGGGTTACGGCGCGGGGGCTGGGCCCGTAAAATACAAAACCAAGCGCGTCTGCCCCCTGGGAAACACATGCGTGGACATCCTCAGCCCGGGTCAGACCGCAAATTTTAACGCGTGTACTCATGACACCTGCATCGGTTTTCGCTTCTGATGAATGTGCGTCGGATCCACCGGGGTGTTTTCGGCCCGGCTGAACCAGGGTCTGACAAAGCCTGGCCCACATTCCGCTGCGGGGATGCCGAAGTTCCCGGGGTAGCCGACATCAACCAGATACAGACCGTCGGATGGGGCAGTCACTCCAGCCTGAGTACGATCCCTGCCTTCCAGTATCGCACGAATCCAGGACGCTGACTGCTTCCCCGTTCCAACAGCGATCAGGGCACCGGCAATATTACGGACCATGTGGTGTACAAACGCATTCGCCTGCACATCAATCACCACGAAATCCCCGGTTCGGGTTACCTTGATCTGCTCCAGAAAACGAACGGGCGTCCGCGACTGGCAACCCGCGGCCCGGAAGGCTGAAAAGTCATGCTCGCCCACAAGAGCCTGGGCAGCCTCATGCATGCGTGCCGCGTTCAGTTCCCGAAAAGTCCAGCTCACCTGGCCTCGCTGTATTCCGGGACGCACCTGATTATTGTAAATAATATACCGATAACGCCTGTAGGTGGCAGAAAAACGGGCGTGAAAGTCTTCTGTGCTATTCCCCGCCCAGTGAACGGCTATATCAAATGGCAAAGCCGTGTTAATGCCCATAACCCATGAGCGAAGGTTGCGGATCGAGGTTGTCTCAAAGTGTGCCACCTGGTAGCTGGCGTGCACGCCGGTATCCGTACGGCCTGCGCTTACGAGTTCTACCGGATGATCCGCTACTTTAGCAACAGCTTTGGTAAGCTCCGCCTCCACTGACCTGACACCGGATTTTTGCTGCTGCCAGCCATGAAACTTGCGGCCATCGTACTCAAAACACAGCACAACCCGCCCATCACCGATGGCGTTATCCGTTGTCAGTTGCTGAGGGTAAAGAAACAAGAGTGAGTCCAGAAATATATATTACGATAAAACAAAACGCCGGCTGAGTGCCGGAGTAGCCTCCGACAAGCCGGCGCTTGTTGCCTGATTACCTCATTATAACGAATCAGTTCAGGTTTTTAAGCAATTCCTGCGCCTCGCCCTTCTGTGACTCATCCCCTTCCACGGCAACTTCCTCAAGGATATCCCGGGCACCATCCTGATCCCCCATTTCCACATAGGCTCGGGCCAGATCGAGTTTTGTTGCGTTTTCATCTGTTCCGGCGAGAAAGTCGAATTCGTCATCGTCGTCCAGACCCGGCTCTGCACTTTCTGCCTCAGGCTCACTCTCTGGTTCACTTTCTGACTCGAGCGCATCTTCCAAGTTCAGCTCCTCATCCAGTGAAAGGTCGTCTTCAGCCGACACTTCACTGGCGGGGTCTGCCGAATCTGTAAACTCATCCATAAGAGCGAGATCGTCATGGGATAGATCCATTTCAAAATCATCGAGGGTGGATTCTTCCATTTCAGAACCGCCGAGCTCAGGCTCAGGCTCGGGCTCGGGCTCGGGCTCCAGTTCCGGCTCGGGCTCGCTATCTTCACCTGCAACCTTATCGAGTTCAGCATCCAGCTCATCCAGGAACGACTCGTCCAGATCCAGGTCGAAAACGTCTTCCTCACCCTGATTCGAGTCAGCGGATGTTTCTGCAGATATTTCTGCGTTTTCAATGGTTCCAGAGTCTATTTTGCTCAGTTCCGCCTCAAAATCGCTGAACTCTTCTTCAACCTCGTCTTCCTGCCCGGCATCGTATTGATCCGCTAACAGTTTGTTGTCAAAGAATGCTGAGGACTCTTCGTTTTGCGGTTCTTCAGCAGGCTCTGGCTCAGCAGTTTCCTTTGCTCCGGCCTGAGTCAGTCCCAGGTCGAGCGTGTCATCAAAGTCATCAGACTCCCGGTTGAATTGTTCGTAAAACTCCTTTTCCTTGCTGGCACTGCGACGAGCAAGAAGCAGCAGAATCAGGAGCAAAACAAGGAGTCCACCTCCCAAGGCAAACTGGTAGGTGCGGTTATTGATAACCGCATCAATCATGTTAGCCGGAAAGCCTTTATCAATGGCAGGCCTGGACTCTGGCTGTGTATTTTGCTCCGGCGCCGAGGCCAGAGTTTCAGGCGCTGCGGTCACCGCCCCGGCGTCACTACTTTCCTCTTCAGCTATATCACCAGTAGCACTTTCACTGTCGTCACCACCTTCACTGGCAGCAACGTCTGAGGTATTTGCGGGAGTGTCCGTTTCATCAGTTTTCGGCTCTGATTGCTGATCAGCGATGTCCTCTGCTTGCACAGACGCGTCTGGGTCATTGGCTTCGGCCTCGCCCGCGGGGTCTGCAGTATCAGCACTGCCCTCACTCTGCGGCGATGGTTGCTCCGTTGCAGCGTCACTGCGCCCGGAATCCGGGTCACTGTTGGCAACGCCTTCCTGCATTCCTGCAAGCTGACTGTTCTTGAGCTCAAGCAGGCGCTGCAGGGTCTCAACCTGCTCCTGCAGATCGTCCAGACGCTCACTCAACTCCGCATTTTCGCGGCGAGCCCGGTCAAGCTCCTCCATGGCAACGGCTGACCCCGCATCAGCACCTCCTGCGAGTGCTCCATCACCACCCGCAGAGCCGCCTTCACTTTCACTGCGGCGACCCTCATCGTCGGCTACAATCAGTTTCAGCTCATCGGTTCCGGCTTGCGCCTTTTCCGTGTCATTGTCTGTTTGCCGGGTGGGCGTGGCATCGACGGTTCTGCGCGTATCTTCAAGCTGTTGATTCTGTTGAGCCACCATGCGCGATGCCTGGGCGTGACTCCGACTGCGAATCTGGTCGGCGCTGGGAACGCGCAGCACTTGCCCGCGCTTGAGTTTATTGATGTTATTATCAATAAATGCGTCAGGGTTCAGATCCTGCAATGCCAGCATAACCTGCTGTGTGGTAACACTGTTGTCCGGGCGTAAAGCAGAGGCAATGCTCCAGAGCGTGTCAGCCTCGCCCGTGGGACCGAAGGTTTCCCGCTGATATCTGGTGCTCTGTGAAGACTGATTTTGCGGCTGCCGGTTTGCGGTTCCGGAATTCCGCGCCGAAGGAGCAGCTGTGTTATCTGCCTGCCTGCTCGAGGGAGCACGAACCTGCTCCTTCACCCCGGACTCTTCAGCATAAACCGGCGGGTCCACCAGAACCGCATACTCACGCATCAACCGGCCATTGGGCCAGGTCAACTCAAGCAGGAAATTGAGGTACGGCTCCCGCAAAGGCTCACGGGAAGAAACGTTTACGACCAGACTGCCATCGGGCTGGGTTTCCACATCGAACTGAAGCTTGCCCACAAACTGGTTACGATCCAGACCCAGTCGTCGATAGGCTTTTTCGGGAGCTACATTCACAAACACATCTGCGGAATCAACACCACGGCTCTGGGGCAGAACAATGTCAGCGTTCATGGGCTCATTCAGATAGGATCTTAGCTCTATCTCACCCAGCCCAAGAGCCTGAGCGATGCCAGACCCCAACCCTCCCGCAAGGGCCAGTGCAACCGCAAGCTTGCGTACCTTCATGCTTATTCCTTTCCAGTCTCGGTTATGCGTGACTGTTTTTTTGTAAAACAGAGTCGGACGAGGGGGGATGTTCGACCTTTCGCATTATTAATGTAAAACCCGGCAAGTATTAGTGATAAAGCCTCATTTATCAATTATTCAGCCGTAATCCTTTCAGCACATCATCATCTAAGCGGAACCTGTTAGCACCCCGGAAAATAACAGGGGCGGAGCCTGAAATCAGCCTCCGCCCCTTAACCGGCTTCCTGAAACCGGACGCAGTTGGCATTAATTGCCTGTGTGTAACAATTCTTAACCTTCCTGAAGAATCCGTAACATACGACGCAAGGGTTCTGCAGCACCCCACAGTAGCTGATCGCCAACCGTAAATGCGGAAATATATTCAGGACCCATAGCCAGTTTGCGAATACGCCCGACCGGCACACTCAGAGTTCCGGTCACTTTAGCCGGTGTAAGCTCTTCAATGCTGGCATCACGATCGTTGGGAATAACCTTCACCCAGTCGTTAGCGTTCGCCAGAATTGACTCGATTTCAGCCACTGGCAGGTCTTTCTTCAGCTTGATCGTAAGCGCCTGACTGTGGGAGCGCATGGCACCGATACGAACACAGATACCATCGATAGGTATCGGGTTGTCAGAGCGACCAAGAACCTTGTTTGTCTCTACTCCGGCTTTCCACTCTTCCTTGCTCATGCCATTCTCAAGCTGGCTGTCGATGAACGGAATCAGACTGCCTGCCAGAGGCACCTGGAAGTGCTCTGTTGGAAAATTCTCTGAACGCATGGTGTCGATAACCTTGCGGTCAATGTCCAGAATGGCTGACGACGGACTTGCCAGTTCATCGCTGGCACACTGATTCAGCTCACCCATCTGGTTAAGAAGTTCACGCATGTGCTTGGCACCGGATCCGGACGCTGCCTGATAGGTCATCGGGGATACCCACTCAACCAGGTCCTGCTCCAGCAAGCCACCCAGCGCAAGCATCATCAGACTAACGGTGCAGTTACCGCCAACATAGTCTTTCACGCCACTCTCAAGGGCGCTGTCGATTACATTGCGGTTGACCGGATCCAGAACAATAACGGAATGATCCGCCATACGCAGTGCGGAAGAGGCATCAATCCAGTAGCCGTTCCAGCCTGCATCGCGCAGTTTATTATAAACTGCATTGGTGTAATCACCGCCCTGGCACGTAAGTACAACATCCAGGGTTTTGAGGGTTTCGATATCGAAAGCATCCTGTAGCGGAGGCACCCCTTCTCTTCCTACGTCCGGTGCTGGCTGACCAGTCTGGGACGTCGAGAAAAACACCGGATCGATATCAGAGAAATCGTTTTCTTCACGCATGCGCTGCATGAGGACTGAGCCCACCATACCGCGCCAACCTACAAGTCCAACTCGCTTCATGTGCGACCTTTGAATCTCGTTTTATGCCCGCCCTCAGCCTCTATCGCCGGCAGGGACGGGATGAATGACACCGCAGCAACCGCATCCCGTTGCTGTCGGAGATAAGCATTAATTACAGAGCAGCCAGTACCGCATCACCCATTTCGCTGGTGGATACCCGGGTGCCGTCTTCCGACATGATGTCGGCTGTGCGCAGCCCCTGATCCAATACTGTGTTTACAGCTGCTTCTATGGCAGCCGCAGCCTCTTCTTCATTGAGGCTGTACCGCAACATCATTGCAGCACTGATAATGGTTGCCAGCGGATTGGCCATACCCTGGCCGGCGATATCCGGTGCTGAACCATGGCAAGGCTCATACATGCCCTGTTTTTCGGAGTTCAGCGACGCCGACGGCAGCATACCAATCGAACCGGTAAGCATAGCTGCTTCATCTGACAGAATATCACCAAACATGTTGCCAGTCACAATCACATCGAACTGTTTCGGTGCGCGGACCAGTTGCATGGCTGCGTTATCCACATACATATGGGACAGCTCAACGTCGGGATATTCACGCTGCAGGTCGTTCATGATTTCACGCCACATCACGGTTACTTCCAGAACGTTGGCCTTATCTACCGAGCACAACTTTTTATTGCGTTGCTGCGCTGCTTCAAATGCCACCCGGCCAATCCTGCGGACTTCTGATTCTGTATAGGTATAGGTGTTAAACCCCTGGCGCTCACCGCTTTCCAGCTGCCGGACTCCCCGTGGCTGGCCAAAATAAATACCGCCGGTAAGTTCGCGCACAATCATGATATCCAGCCCCGAAACCACTTCCGGCTTAAGGGAAGACGCCGACGCCAGTTGCGGGTACAGAACTGCAGGGCGCAGGTTGGCGAACAGCTCAAGCTTTGAGCGCAGGCCCAGAAGCCCTTTCTCGGGACGCTCCGCCATGGGCAGGCCATCCCACTTGGGGCCGCCTACTGCGCCCAGCAGAATAGCATCTGCTTTCGTGGCTCTGTCGAGAGTTGCATCCGGCAGAGGCGTATTCATCTCGTCCAGTGCCGCGCCACCAACCAGGGCTGACTCAAACGTGAGATTAAGATCAAATTTCTCATTCACCGCACGCAGAATTCTCTCCGCTTGCGCAACTATTTCCGGGCCAATGCCGTCTCCGGGCAAAAGAAGTACTGTTCGGGACATGATGGTTTCCAAATCTCTGTGCCAGGTTGTACTGCCCCGGCAAATTAAACATTGCCCGGTAACGCATCACGCTTCCGGGCGATAAACACAGCCTACTGTCCGGCGTTAAACAACCAGGGGGCCGTCTGGCGCCGCTGCTCCTCATAGGATTTGATCAGCTCTGCATCCTCCAGAGTCACGCCAATATCATCCAGCCCATTCAGGAGACAGTGACGCCGGAAACTGTCAACGTCAAAGCTGAATGACTCACCGGAAGGTGTGGTTACGGTTTGTGCCTCCAGGTCGATGGCCAGCTGATAACCTTCAGTTTCCTCTGTCTCCTGAAACAGTTGATCAACCACTTTCTCTTCAAGAACAATCGGTAGCAGTCCATTCTTAAAGCAGTTGTTGTAGAAGATATCCGCAAAACTGGGGGCAATAATTACCCGAAAGCCATAGTCATCGAGCGCCCAGGGGGCATGTTCCCGGCTGGAGCCGCAACCGAAGTTACTCCGGGCCAGCAGAACACTGGCGCCCTCATAGCGCGGCTGGTTAAGCACAAAGTCCGGGTTCAGCGGACGCTGGGAACTGTCCTGATCGGGCTTTCCCTCATCAAGGTATCGCAGTTCATCAAACAGGTTCGGACCAAAACCGGTGCGTTTGATGGACTTCAGAAACTGCTTGGGAATAATCATGTCCGTATCCACGTTGGAACGGTCCATGGGGGCCACAAGGCCCTGGTGTTGCGTAAATGCGCGCATGGTTCAGTTCTCTCCTGTGGCTCAGTTCAGCAGTTCGCTAACATCAACAAAATGACCGTGGATGGCAGCAGCCGCTGCCATGGTGGGGCTTACCAGATGCGTACGACCACCAAAACCCTGCCTGCCTTCAAAGTTACGGTTAGAGGTAGAAGCACAGTGCTCCCCCTGCCCCAGCTTGTCGGCATTCATGGCCAGACACATGGAGCAACCCGGATCGCGCCATTCAAGACCCGCCTCGAGGAATATCTTATCCAGACCTTCCGCTTCAGCCTGGGCCTTAACCAGACCGGAACCAGGCACCACCATTGCCTGCTTGAGGCTGTCTGCAACCTTACGGCCTTTGACAACAACGGCTGCCTCACGCAAGTCCTCAATACGGCTGTTGGTACAGGAGCCAATAAATACCCGATCGAGCTGGATGTCGGTAATCGCCTGATTTGGCCGCAGCCCCATGTATTTCAACGCGCGCTCAATACCTTCGCGCTTGATAGGGTCATCTTCTTTGGCCGGGTCCGGCACATTGCCGGTAACGTCTGCGACCATCTCCGGAGACGTGCCCCAGCTCACCTGCGGCAGAATCTCCGAGCCTTCCAGCTCAACGACCTTGTCAAACTCCGCATCCAGATCACTGTGCAGCGTCCGCCAGTATTTAACCGCAGCATCCCAGGTTTCACCCCTGGGCGAGAACGGCCGGTCTTTCACATAGTCTATGGTAGTGCCGTCAACCGCCACCATGCCCACCCGGGCACCGGCTTCAATCGCCATATTACAGATAGTCATCCGACCTTCCATGCTCAGGTTCTGAATGGCTTCGCCACCAAACTCAATGGCATGGCCGGTGCCGCCGGCGGTACCGATTTTACCGATAATCGCTAGTACAACGTCCTTGCCGGTCACACCCTTACCAAGCTGGCCGTTTACCTTCACCAGCATGTTTTTCATTTTCTGCTGAACCAGGCACTGCGTAGCCAGAACATGCTCAACCTCGGACGTCCCTATCCCGTGGGCAAGACAACCGAACGCACCATGGGTGGAGGTGTGGGAATCACCACACACAATGGTCATACCAGGCAGGGTTGCGCCCTGCTCCGGCCCGATCACATGCACAATCCCCTGACGCTTGTCTTTGATCTTGAACTCAAGAATCCCGAACTCATCGCAGTTCTTGCCCAGGGTTTCCACCTGGATCCGGGACACAGGGTCAACAATGCCCTCAATCCCCTTCTCCCGGTCAGTTGTGGGCACGTTGTGATCCGGTGTCGCCAGATTGGCATCGATGCGCCACGGCTTACGCCCGGCCAGACGCAAACCCTCAAACGCCTGAGGAGACGTCACTTCATGTAACAGGTGACGATCAATATAAATAAGGGCCGAACCATCCTCCCGTTGCTTAACCAGATGGTCATCCCATAACTTGTCGTATAAAGTCTTACCCGCCATTACACTCTCTCACTTGCTTTATGCACAGAGTTCAGCACCCTTGAGCGTACTGCACACTGTTGATTAATAATACACCTATCATACCGCCCGCCCCCGGATAACCGCAATTCATTAATTTCATTCATCGCATTCCATTCAGTTATGCGATAACCTCGGGCTATTCCGCACCGAAGGAGCACAGCCGTGGACTCAAATGCGCTCAAAGCCTTTCTCACCATCGTCGACCGAGGCTCATTCTCGGAAGCGGCAGAGCAATTACACCTCACCCAACCAGCCATCAGCAAACGCCTGGCTGCCCTGGAAAACCAGCTTGGCACAACCCTGATTGAACGCAGCCACCGCCACATCCGCCCAACCGACTCAGGAAACCGACTGCTCCCCCACGCCCGGAAAATCCTGGATGAAATCCACAACGCCCGCATAGCCCTGTCTCCCGAGTCGACGCAGATAGAAGGCGAACTGCACATCATAGCCAGCCACCACATAGGCCTGCACCACCTGCCCAAATGGCTGCGACGCTTCAAACGCGAACACCCTCAGGTCGCCATCAACCTGCAATTCATGGAATCCGATGCCGCCTACGAACAAATGCGCAAACGCAACGCCGAACTGGCGTTCGTCACCCTGAGCGACAGCATGCCTCCCAGCTTCCAGGTATTTGCCCAATGGCCTGACCCCATGGCCTTTGTGGCAGGAACCGACCACCCCTTGGCGTCGCTGAAAAAACCAAAACTCGCAGACCTGGCGCCACACCCGGCCCTGCTTCCGGACACCGCCACCTCAACCTACCGGGTAGTCAGCCGCCTGTTCCTGGAAGCAAACCTGCCCCTGCACCCACAAATGCCCACCAACTACCTGGAAACCCTGAAAATGATGACCAGCGTTGGCCTCGGCTGGAGCGTACTCCCACTGCGCATAATCGATGAAAGCCTGAAGGTACTTGAGGGGGTAACTTCTGTTACCCGGGTTCTCGGGGGCATAGGCCTGACCGGCCGACAGCCGGGCAACGCCGCAAAGGCGCTGTTAGCCATTGTTCAAGAGGAAGAGGAAGAGGAAGGTAAGAGTAAGAAGTAACCGGTACCCGCAGCCCGCCCGCCTTGGTCGGGCAAACCGCGAACTAGAGCGATTTGGTCAGGTGAAGCTGTTCAAAAATCTGGAGCGCCAGGGATGGCGCGACGAAGCCCTACAGGGATGTATCTACGGGCGTTTTTTGAACAGCTTCACCTGACTGAATCGTTTCACCAGGCATTCGGGTTCAGAGCTGCCCAATAACCGGAGTAGAAACCACAACATCCCCATTCTGAGCCCGATGGCGCAAATAATGATCCATCAGCACAATAGCCATCATCGCCTCCGCAATCGGCGTAGCTCGAATACCCACACACGGATCATGCCGTCCCGTGGTGATCACCTCCACCGAATTACCATGCACATCAATACCACGCCCCGGCAACCGTAAGCTGGACGTCGGCTTCAGAGCAATACTCGCTAGCAAAGGCTGCCCCGATGAAATACCACCCAGCACACCCCCAGCCTGATTAGACAAAAAGCCCTCCGGCGTCATCTCATCACGGTGCTCTGTGCCTTTTTGCGTAATCGCACCAAAACCGGCACCAATCTCCACGCCTTTAACAGCGTTAATACTCATCAACGCATGCGCCAGATCCGCATCCAGACGATCAAACACCGGTTCCCCCAGACCAGGAGGCACATTGTCCGCAACCACATTAATCCGCGCACCAATCGAGTCGCCTTCCTTGCGCAGCGCATCCATGTACGCTTCCATTTCCGGCACCTTATCCACATCGGGACAGAAAAACGGATTCTGGTGTATCTGATCCCAGTCCAGCTTTTCAGCACGTATGGGACCAAGCTCAGACAAATAACCGCGAATCCTTATTCCCAGACGCTGCTGCAGAAACTTCCGGGCCACGGCACCGGCCGCGACACGCATGGCTGTCTCCCGGGCCGACGAACGGCCCCCGCCCCGATAATCCCGAACACCGTATTTATGCATATACGTATAGTCGGCATGGGCCGGACGGAACTGCTCCTTGATTTTTGAGTAGTCCTTCGAGCGCTGATCTGTATTCTCAATCACCAGGCCGATGGGTGTGCCCGTGGTTTTCCCTTCAAACACCCCCGACAAAATACGAACTTCATCTGCCTCACGGCGTTGCGTCGTATACCGCGACGTGCCCGGCTTGCGACGGTCCAGATCAGCCTGCATATCGGCTTCAGACAATTCAATTCCGGGAGGACAGCCATCAATAATGCAGCCCAGAGCCGCGCCGTGGCTTTCACCGAAGCTGGTAACAGTAAACAGTTTTCCGAACGAGTTTCCAGACATAATTCAATATCTTATTAGCGTATATTAACAAAAAGGATCAAGAGTTTTTCTGGTACTCTCGAAGGTCCTGCTCCGTCAGTGCAAACACACCGTCGCCACCGTTTGCGAACTCCAGCCAGATAAACGGCAACTCCGGATAAGCTTCATCCAGCGCAACCCAGCTGTTCCCCATTTCAACCACTAACAGCCCACCGGGTGTCAGGTGGTCAGCAGCTTTGGCAATAATCCGGTGGGCAATATCCAGGCCGTCATTCCCGGCCGCAAGGCCTAATGCAGGCTCATGATGAAACTCTTCAGGCATGTCGCCCAGATCTTCAGCATCAACATACGGTGGATTACTGACAATAATATCGTAGCGCCCTCTGATGTGACTGAATACGTCCGACTGTACGGTACGTACCCGGCCCCGCAGTTCATGAAGATCAATATTGGACTCTGCAACCGCCAGCGCCTCCGGCGATACATCTGACAAGTCCACACTGGCATCCTCGAATACGGATGCTGCGCCGATGCCTATACAGCCACTGCCGGTGCAAAGATCAAGAATCCTCTCAACCGGCTTATCCCCCAGCCAGGGCTGAAACCCGTTCTCAATCAGTTCCGCAATAGGCGAACGCGGCACCAGCACACGCTCATCCACATGAAATGGCATGCCCATAAACCAGGCCTCGCCCAATAAATACGCCAGCGGCATCCGCTCATCAATGCGACGCCGGATACGCTCATACACAAGCTGGCGCTCAGCACGCGTGAGGCGCGCATCCAGAAACACGGCGTTGTTGTCTACCGGAAGGTGAAGACTGCGAATCACCAGATACACAGCCTCATCCCACACATTGTCTGTGCCATGGCCGAAAAAAACCGGAGAAGCGGCAAACTGTGATGAAGCGTAGCGGAGATAATCCCGAACGGTATGAAGATCGTCTATTGGGCTGGTCACAAACACGGGTTCCTGTAATGTCGGATTTGGTTTACAAGGCCAGGGGGCCTGAGCTGCTCTGATTTTCCTCGAAGCGGTCCAGAGCCGCAGCCATGCGTGCCCGACCCAACTGAATAAGCTCCGGCGCCTTATGATAATCATAAGTCCGGCAAGAGTTTTTCGGAATGTTAACCAGCAAGTCCGGCGGATAACCGGCAATCTTGTACTGAATCAGCGCATTCTGCATGGTTTCAATGGTGAGGTTCATTACATCAAACTTGCCGATACCCAGTTTATCCCAGTCAATGGTCTCGCGCTCTTCCTCAAGCGCCTTATCGCTGCGCTTATGCTCTTCTTTCTTTTGCATTTCTCTGGAAATCTTTTCTTCCGCGCTGTCCTTATCCGCTCCGGCCATTTTTTTCGCGCCCATGGACTTTATGGTATCCCAATCGAACCACCTGGATGCTGTTTCCCGAAGCGCACCCATCCACTCGTCCATCTCGCCATCGACTTTGGGGCCAGAAAAAGCTGCATCCGGTATTCGCTGACTGCGGTCATCTTCGCCACTGAGGTTGACCGCCACGACCAGATCCGCGTGGGCCGAAATTGTAGGAATAATAGGCAGCGGATTAAGTAAAGCACCGTCTACTAGCACCCGGTTGCCAAGCACCAGGGGCGTAACCACACTGGGAATGGCCACAGATGCGCGGATGGCCCGGTCCAGCGGCCCTTCCTGAAACCAGATTTCTTTATGGGCAAGAAGATCCGTAGCCACAGCTGTGTAGTGCAGCGGCAGGTTTTCAATGCGGGTATCGCCCAGCATTTCCCGCATAACCGAGAAGATCTTTTCACCGCGGATGGCGCCAACCGGGTTAAACGTGAGGTCCAGTAATTTGAGTACATCAAACTGACCCAGCCCGGTGACCCAGTCTTTATAGTCCTGCATTTTACCGGCTGCAAACATGCCACCGATAAGCGCACCCATGGAACAGCCGGAAATGGCCACAATGTTGTAACCACGCTCCACCAGGATCTCAATTGCCCCTATATGGGCATAGCCCCGGGCACCGCCACTGCCCAGAGCCAGAGCAACGGTTTGACGGCGGGGTTCGGAAGGTGTGGTGTCAGTGCCGGAGCCAGATTCTGTGGCCGACAGGTCAGAACTCTCGACAACCTTTGAGACGTCATTTTCCGACATGGGCTTACCTCGTTATAACCATTACTTCCACCCGATCACCCTGGCGCCCCGGGTCAGTCACGACAACCGACGGCCCTACAATCACCAACTCTTGCTGTTGTTTGGAGACACCGGTCTTATTCAGCACTTCGGATAGTGACTCGGCTGCCTCCCGTGCGCGCTGCATTGATTCATCGTAGGACTCACTGGCCCCGAGTTCGGAATATCCTACCAGTACAACAACAGCGCCCTTTGCCCGGGCCTGCTCACTGATCCTTCGCCGGTCTGTGGCCTGCCAGTCAAACTGATACGTGACTCCTCCCTGCCAGGGAACAACCACCGGCCCGGAAACCCGGTCACTCAAAGACCCGAGACCAGGAATAAGAGCGCCTGGCGCTACTTGCAGGTGTTCCATCCATACATACTCTCTCAGGTTTCCCCGGGTAACCGTATACACAGACGTGAGCCAGCGGCTGCCATCAGCAGTTGTGACCGCGGCAACCAGGTAATCCTGAGTTGCATCGCGGCCATAGAGAACGGACTGATTAAAAATCTGGTTAGCCCAGACATTACTCCGCCCACAACGGATTCCGGAGCACTCAAACAATATCTGCGCTCCCCGCTCCCGTAATATACGCCTGTAGTGCTCGCGAGCTTGCTGACGACTGGCATCCCGGGATATCTGATACAAACGCCCTTCCCCGGTCACTGGCAAACGCGCCATGGTTTCAGAACGGATCTGGTTGTTGACCTCCCGCACCGGGCTGAACAATACCAGATGGCCTGAGGATTCAATCTCAACCGAGGTTTCCAGTTTGGATTGGGGAAAAGGCTGCGGCAAGGTTTCAGGCAATGCAGCACTGGCAAAAGCAGATCCGGTAAACAGCACTACAGAAGCAAGCAGTTTGAATATCAGCAAAACGGGCAAGATGTTACTCACTTTCCAGAAAGTTTCTGACAGCATTGGCGACCGGACGGGTATCTCCATCCAGATGGCAGTGGTGCCCACCCGGCATGTCCAGTACCTGAAGCTGAGGTATGGCTGCCAGCCGCGCGCCTATTCCTTCACGTCTGGCCAGCAGTCCTTCCCGGGCCCGTAAAAACAGCGTCCGGGCCTCTACTGCTTTCAGGGACGCCAATACCTGTTCTTCGGTCATCATTAACGGCGACGGGTGCCTCAACCGGGCGTCTGTGCGCCAGCTGTATCCTTCACCCTCAGGCCTGAGGTTACGCGGCATCAACGCCAGCGCTGCCTCATGACTGAGGGGGCTGAGCCCACCTTCGCGCACTTTTGCTGCGCTGGCCACATCAGGATACACCGCGGGCCGGCCGGAGCCGGTCATGCGTTTCTTTATCGCCTTGCGCAACTGCGGCACGGTGTCACTGGCGGGGCGACTCATAGCGCCGATGCTGTCAATCATGACTAACTTGCGCACCCGCTCGGGAAATGCTGCTGCATAAAGAGTCCCCACAATGCCGCCCAGGGAATGGCCCACAATATCGACCTGCCCGGCCTGATCCTCCCCACCAAAATGCAGCTCAACCAGTTCAGCAAGATCAGCAACATAGTCCGTTAACTGGTAACCCTGCCCTGGTGGTCGATGGCCGGAATGTCCATGACCGGCGAAATCAACGGCATGTAATGAAAACGTTCCCGCCAGCTCCGGGGCAATGCGGCAAAACGTCTGACTGTTATCCAGCCAGCCATGAAGCATGATAACGGGCAATTTGCCGGACGCTGCTTTGCTCTCGTCCGGCCCCCAGTTCAGCCCGGCCAGGGTAATGTGCTGCAGCGGCCACTGCACTTCCCGGGCCTCTGCTTTGCCGGCCAGAGCATCGGAGGATAAAGCCAGATTAGTCATTGGTGCACTTGCCTCACATTGTGTGGGTCGGACGGTCAGAACTCAGAGAGCCTGCCAGGTAGGATTCTATTCTCGTTTTTGCGGTTTCATCTTCACCGTTGAACTGCAGACCGATACCGGCCGCCCGATTGCCCTGGGCCCCTTTTGGCGTAATCCACACCACCTTGCCTGCAACAGGCAGCTTCTCGGGCTCATCAATCAGGTTCAGCAGCAGAAACACCTCATCACCAAGCTGGTAGGGTTTCTGTGTGGGTATAAACAATCCACCATTACGGATGTAGGGCATATAAGCCGCGTACAAAACGGCCTTATCCTTGATTGTCAGGGTGAGTATGCCGCTGCGTGCACCAATTCCGGGCCCCATATCTGACACCTTTCCAAAATGAACGTTTTAGTAATTATCCAAATCTGTGGGAGCAAAACCCATGATAACTCCGAATCATAGCAGGTGTTCCCGGCAAAAGCGCAAACATCATCCCCGGCGTTTCCGGGGCATCAGGTTGCGCCAGGCAATCAACAAGCGACTCGCTTCAAGCTCCGGGTTCACATTATAAACCCCAGCGGCCCGGGCATCCCGTACCTGGTCCAGCAACTCATGGGCGCACCAGGCAGGATTGTTGCGGGCCAGAAAACCCAGCATTTCCACGGCCTCAGGGTCCGCCGGCTGCCCGCCGGCACACAAACGTGCCAGATCCGCCGCCCAGCCTTCGAACAGCCAGAGCATATCCTCCAGCCCAAGCGCCTTGAATGCCTTCGCGGCATCCGCTACGGCAACCTGCCCCCTCATGAATTCGCGAAACTTGTTGAACGCCTCGTCCCGCAGACCGGGGAATTCACCGGTCGCATACTCAAGAGCCAGCCGCGGCGCATTGCCCGCCAGCATCAGCGCTTTTGCCAACTGCTCGGCCGACGGTCTGTTTTCGCTGTCGAGGCCGGCGACCTTGCGGGTGAGCCATTCATTAGCCTGCCCGGCAGACGGTACAGGCAGAGGCACAACCTGACACCGGGAGCGGATGGTTGGTAGCACGGGCCGGCCACTTTCCTGCAAAAGCAGCAATACAAAGTCCGGAGCCGGCTCTTCCAGGGTTTTCAGCAGAGCGTTCGCGGCATTGATATTCAACTGGTCAGCACGATCAATAATGGCAACTTTCCGCTCTGCAACCTGGGGCGATGACACCGCAAACTCTGAAAGCGAACGCACCTGATCCACACGGATCATGCGGGATTTTTCCGGTGAGAAAGCACGCACATCCGGGTGGCTGGATGCAGCCACTAACTCACACTGCCGGCACCGGCCACAGGCAACAGGCGCGCCTGCCTCGCTGTTCAGAGGTGAAGTGCATAGCAATAGTTCAGACACGGCATCGGCCCAGGCGCGCTTGCCAACCCCACTCTCCCCCGTTACCAGCAGAGCATGGGGGAACCGGCCATCGGCCAGGCGCTCCTGGACAGTCTGCCAGGAGGTCTTGAGCCAGGGCATATCAACGGCAATATCAGTCACTGTGTTTTACCTGCTCTGCGCAACTGCCGTCTCATTGAAACCAGCAGCCTGCGTAAACGTTTGAGTTCGGATTTACTCTCCTGTACCGAGCGCCGGCCAGATCGGGGCCTATAATAATGACTGTTGATCATCCGGGCAAAAAGCCGGGCTGAATCCGCCACCGCCGGCTCGGCTTCAGCCAGCCTGAGCGCCTGGGCCGCCGGTGTCTCCCCGTATCTTATTGGCACGCCTGCCTGCTCGCATAACCGGTACCAGGCACTCAGGACACGCCCATAGCCATCCCGCCGGCGCCCCCGGCGCATCTGGAACGCAGAAACCGCGCCGGCCACCAACAAGCCCAGCCCGACAATACCCGCCGTGATATACCCCAGTTCTTTCATGGTGATGCCACCGGGCAGACGCGACATAAGATTGAGCTGGCTCTGCCCCTGATAACCGACAACCCAGCGCTGCCACTTATAGTTAATCCGATCGAGTTGCTGACTCGCCCACTGAATCAGGGGCACATTCCCATACTTCTGGGCAGACGCCCAGTTATTCTCCAGAAATGAACCTTCCCCGGCCACAGCCTCCCGCAACCCTGACTCAATCCTGTCCGGTGCGATGGCCGCTGTCGGGTCAACGCGAATCCAGCCCTGCCCTTCTACCCACGCCTCCACCCAGGCGTGGGCATCATATTGACGTACGACCAGATATTCATTTCCGGCGCCTGCTTCACCGCCCTGGTACCCGACAACAACCCTGGCCGGAATGCCAGCCGAGCGCAGCACAAAGGTTGTTGCGCCAGCATAATGCGAACAGAAACCGCGTTTCTCTGCAAACAAAAGACTGTCGACACCATCAACCGGCATTTTGGGTGGCCTCAGCGTATAAAAATAGGGCTGCTCCCGGAACCGGTTCATCAACCTGCGTATTACTTCCAGATCGCTGGCTGACTGCCGGAGATCCTCCGCCAGCGCCCGGGCCCTGGGGTTTCCGGATGCCGGAAGCTGCAGGTATCGACTGGCTTCACCGGGTTTCAGCGCACTGTCTTGCGGCACGGGGTTATTCGAAGACTCAAGAGCCAGTCGGTAGCGTACAGAGCTGTCCGCAGGCCGGCGAAACCGGAACAGGCCGTCGCCTTTCTCTGCAATATTGTCAGAAACCGCCGCAGAATCGTTGAGGGCGAAGGCCCAGCGCTGATCCGTTGGCTCCATCAGAACGTCATATTCCCGGACCTGGAGTTCACCAACGCCACCATCCAGGTTAACCCGGCCGGGAGGACGGAAGGATTCAGTATCACCCTGATGCCAGGTGCCGTCTTTAAGCGTATCCAGAATCAGTCCACGCCAGTAACGATCACGATTCTGTGGAAATTCACCGGCAAACGTGACCCGAAATGCCCGCTCGCTGCTTTGCGCGAGGCTGGATATATCCCCCGGGCGCATAGTATCGCTGATACCGCTGCGCGCCTGACCGGATACCAGCGGCACACTCCACAAAGGCGCTACACGGGGAAAAAAGAGGAATAGCAGCACGACAACAGGCAGCACTTTCAGCAACATACCCCCAAGTCGACGCCAACTGGCCATGGCGCCTCCGGGCAGGTCCGGCGCATTCAGCATCTGAAGGGCCGTCAACAATAAAAAAATCGCTCCCAGATTCACCAGTGTCCAGTGAATTTCCTGATGAAACAGAAAGTTTACGGCTACCAGATAAACCAGAATATAAAACAGCACATAGAAGTCGCGGGCCGTGCGGGTTTCAAGCCACTTCAGGCCCACTGCCAGCACAAAGAACGAGGCGGCTGTATCGACAGTAAAGCTTCCCTGAACACGCACCAGATAAACCGCCACCAACGCCAACATAATGCCTGTGCGCAGCCAACGCCCGGGCAGCCGGACACGGCCCTTCTGTGCAAGCCAGCGCCAGCCTGCCAGAAGCCCGCATACCGAAAGTAGCCAGAGCGGAAGCCGGCCAACCTGTGGTGTCAGCAACAGTGCGAAACTTGCAACCAGCCAAAGCAAGGCCCCCGAAGGCAACCTATCTGCTTTCAGTTGCGATTTGCGCGCGAAATACCCTGAAATCACAACCCGCCTCCTGTTGCGATACTGGCGCTTGCTTTGGCATCCGGATCCTGGCGTGTGCCATGGCGCAGGCCAACCGCATCCCGCGGCTTTTGCTGACCCCAGGTTGCCAGCGCCCGCAGGCAGCGAACTGTGTGGGCCGGGCCTGCATCCGGTTCTATTGCCTGTCCCGGCAGAGACAGGCCAAATCTGGCACCGCTCTTGCCACGCTCAACCACGAGCCAGCAGAGGTGGCTTAGCCGCAACTCATACTCCGCTCCCGCAAACCTGTCAAAATCCAGCCAGTGAGGGCTGCCTTTATCAGCCTCCCAGTCTGCCACCACCATCTGGCCGCTGCGTGCATAACGCTTCCAAAGAACCCGTTGGCTGAGATCACCTTCCCGCCAGGGCCTGAGCTGGGCATGGTCATTACCGTCTGAAGAACGGGTTGCGGCGGTTGTCTGATCGCCCTCCTTTGCCACGCCCGGCGTCTCAGGCGCTGCGACAGGCCGGGGAAACACAATGCCAGCGGTCACCGGCCGCATCCACGACCAGGCCTTAAGCAAACCAAAGGGGAACCGGGTTTCAATACGGATCCGATCCGGCCGCAGGTATCCCCGGGACAGACTCGTAACCGGAAGCCGCACCTCTCTGGATTGTCCGGCAGGTACATGGCCAATACCAACGCCCGTATCATCTACCGACAACATGACGGCTACGGCATCCTGCTTTCCGGCGGTGGCACGTAAATGAAACAACACGTCATCGCCCGCGAACCCTTCACCTGCTTCCACCAGGGTGAGTTCCAAACCCGCCAGCGTACGATGCGTCTGGTACATAGCGCCTATAAACACGGCACCCAATAAAAACGTGACCAGATAAATGAGACTGTTCTGATAGTTAATGCCGGTAATCAGCATAAGCAGTAACAGCATTGCGAAAACCACACCGGCAGATGTGGGCAATATAAAAAGGTTTTTCTGGGTAAGCAGCTGCACATCCGACCTGGGTATTCGACGATTGATCCAGCGCTGCCAGCGACGGGGAATAAACCTGTTCATTAAGACCCTATGGCAAAGAAGCGAAAAAGTTTATTAACGTTTTGCCCATCATACCTGACACCACAGTCACCCTGTTCACAAACTCAGATCCGGATAGTTGAAATACTGTCTGACAACCCGAATACTTAACCCTGAAGAGATGCGTATTGATTGCTGTAACCTCACATACGCCTCACACCTGATAATGCCGCGGCAAAGGGCTACATTATGACCAGTTACAACCTGCCAAAAACAACCCCGAAAGTCCTTGCCGCTGCTATGACAGCCGTTCTTGCCGCGCCGGCTTTCGGGGACGTTCAGTCAATGACTTCAGATGAGATGGTTGAAACCTACGTTAAAGACTCCGCGGTTATTGTCGTTCCCAGGGAGAACCGCAAACCAGAAGCCGACCGCAAACGTATAATCCGCGCCCTCACCATCTCTCCCGGGGAGCCGGTTATTACTGAAGCCGAAGAAGAAGCCTATCGCCAGGCGCTGCAGCGTTTTACAGAGGAAGGCAAATCCGACGCCCTGGCCAATGCCGAGGCGGAGTTTCTGCGCCGGGCACTGCTCCTGCCCCAGGAAGAACTGGCCAGAGCCCAGCCACGAGTGGACTTCACACCAAATATTCCGCCGCTGATTTTCGGACAACAGATGCAGATTCCGGATCAGCCGTTCACACAATCGTTTCTTAACGATCAGCTGGGTATTGGCTTCGATGGGCAGAACCTGAATTTCTCCATCGGCAACCCGCCGGGGATAGACCGGGTTAATCTGCCGCACGGTATCAATGAGGGGCCCGTTCAGCTGACGCCGAGGCCGGGGGGTGGATTTGATCTTTCTATTCAGGTGCCGGATCAGTAGGTAATCATTTCCCTTAGACAATTTCAAAAACCGGCCGCTTTTATCCCTGAGCGGCCGGTTTTATTGCCCGTCTTTTCCTGCAGTAACAAAAAACGCCCCGCGGAGCGGGGCGTCTCAACACTACTAGTTGCTAGGTCAGATTAGTGACCGTATACAGCTAAACTAGTTTCACTGATGTGCAGGTTATCGATACCAATAGTACCGATGTTAGCACCACCAATAATGGTTTGCCCAATATTGACATCCATCAGAACATCATCAACATCTACACGCAGGACATCGGTTTTAGCAAGCGACGAAGTACTGTCAGCTAGCCCGTTACCCTTGTATACGCTGATACCAGCGATCGCAAAGCCTTTTTGAGCCAGCCCAACCTTTCGTAGCTCTTCCGCTGTTGGAGCGCTAGGGTCTTCAGCCAAAATCGCTACCAGCCCATCTTGCCCAAGGACTTCACCACCAGCCTCAGAACTTTTGATACTCATTTCTTTAATGCCAAGCGCTAGGAAGTCAGCATCAAAGCTCATCTCCTGCACAGTAAATGCCGCATCAAGGTTCAAGGTGCCAGTTCCAGCCTGACCGCCAACATCGTCAGTATCTACTCGAATATCGAGAGCACCAAGCAGGCCCCACGCATCAAGGTTAGATACAAGAACGGTGTTTTGACCGCCGTTACCACGCAGCTCCATAGCGCCTGCAGTCATACCCCAGTCAATGGGTACGGCGTCGCCGTTGCCATCTTCTTGCAAAGAGCCCACATGAATAATCGCGTCGCCGTCGTCGGCAATATCAATATCGATCTTCAGGTCATCGAGCAATCTACCATCGTTACCTGTAGCGCCACTCTGAATGTAACCATCAGCACTAGCAGAATCACTAGTGGCAGCACCGCCAATCACAATGTCGCTCACCGCAAATGTACCTTCGTCCTTATACGTGAACTCGCCGATTGACACACGAGTCTCAAGCTCAATAGTTACACCAGACTGACCGGTGACCGCGCCCATGGCCGTATCGTCCATAGCTTGCAGTTCCGCGTGGGCTGCAAAGGGTGCGGCGGCTACCGCTGTTGCTAAAGCAATCTTTTTCAGGCCTTTCATTATTATCTCCTTAATAAACTCATTTTGTTTTTGTCTGAGTTTTAATTTGGATGTGAGGTTCGATGCCCCACGCCTTCATTTAAGATTGTTTTACACTCCGATTCAGTGAACAGACTCACACTTTGTAATGATTAGTTACATTAAACACCGCAAAGACTGTTTGATCTTTTTAATCGGAGCCTTCGTTTATTCACCGTCGTAGAAGAACTCAAATGGTTTTTTCTGGGAGATGTGTGCTGCAAAATGAGAAACACCGTTTTCCATTTTTATAGGAACAAGTTTCAAACCCGAGACACCTAACCGATGCTCATGCTCGATCACGACAACCCGTTTTTTTTCACCTTCTTTTTCCAGCGCCCCCGGGTAAGCAATAACGGCAGCGTGGATTTGCCCGTGGCGTGCAACAGATCTTAGCGCTGTTCTGTACATAACCACCTTAATTTTTGGCGGGGCGTTCGCTTCCGCATCTTGATCAAGTTTTAGCTGTTTAATCGTGCCCCCCTTAAGAAGCATCCATGCTTCAGGCGAGAAAATGCCGGATGCATTTAAGTCATTCTCAACTGATCCCAAAGCTTTTTCCGTCAAATGCTTAAGGTCAGTTCTCGCAATCTTCACTACGGCAGCAAGTTCTTCTGGCTCGAGCTTCCCATCCGAAAGGATATGGTCATCATAGTTCCGCGGCTGCTGAGCAACTGCGCTGGTAACTATGAAAAGAAACAATACAATAACTACCTTTCCAACCAAGAATCGCTGAGCCATAAATCACCCCTGTTGATTTTCCTAAATTCATAAAGCTTGGCTGCCACTGCGGTTGGCATCACGCTGGCAGAGAGATTAATAATGGGGCCAGCTCAGGGTTGATATCATTCAAACAATGTCGATTTTGTGGCCCAAGTATCATTCTTCTAATTAACCGGAGTTAATTTGTCAGTGTCTTTTTCAGCTCTGCTTAGTCGCCAAGAATACGAAACACTGCTTGCCCACGCTTCTGATGAGACCGACTTTGCCCATCTTGGCAGTATCGGTACGGGCGACGGACGCGGCTTACTCAGTGGTTTTACAGCATGCGCTATCGCAACGAAGAGTTTGAGTGCAGCGGATAAAGGGCTTCTGAATACCAGTAAGCTTTCCGCTCAAATAGAGAACTTGATTGCGCACTACAAAGTTCCAGAGCAGAAAACACAAAGCTTTTTAACGGGCGGCTGGATTGGTTTTTTGAGTTACGAATTCGGGTACATGAAAGAAAAGCGCCTTTCTGGACTCTGCCCTGTACCTGCAACTCCCTTGCTCTTTGCCGGTTTTTATCTGTGGACTGCTAGTCACAACCAGGCCACCGGTGCTTTTCACTTATGGGTCCACCCCAAATGCCCGGAACACATCCGAGCCACTATTCAGTCTTGGCGCTCCAGCGCGCCCATCGGCAAAACAACCAACTGGCAGATGACTTCTCCGTTTAAGTCGCGACAGCGCCCTGTAGAATTCATGGCTGGTGTCGATGCTGTTCAGCGCTACATCAATGCCGGTGATTGCTACCAGGCGAACCTTTCCCAAGAATTCCAGGGCAGCTATAAGGGAAACCCCTGGAAGGCGTTTAAAGCACTGGCTGACGCCAACCCCACCCCCTACAGCGCTTTCCTTAAAACCGGCACCGGTGCTGTACTATCCATTTCCCCCGAACGTTTTCTGGAAATTCGTGGCGGCACGGTTAATACCAGCCCCATTAAAGGCACTCGCCCGAGAGGCAAGACACCTACTGAAGATGTGGCTTACGCAGCTGAACTGGAAGCCTCAGAAAAAGACCGAGCCGAGAACCTGATGATTGTGGACCTGCTGCGCAATGACCTGAGCGTTAACGCCCGCCCCGGCTCGGTAAAAGTGGATGAGCTGTTCGCCCTGGAAAGCTACGAGAACGTACACCACCTGGTCAGTCATATACGGGCAGAGTTAGCCGAGGGTGTTTCCCCGCTTCAGGCTTTGTTCGACGCCTTCCCCGGCGGCTCCATTACCGGTGCACCCAAAATCCGCGCCATGGAGATTATTCATGAGCTGGAACCTCACTGGCGCGGGCCTTATTGCGGGTCGGTGTTCTATTACGGGCTGGATGGCCGGCTGGACAGTAACATTGCGATACGCACCCTACTCTGTGAACGTGACAACACAGACGCGTCAGGCGTGGAGCACGGGACCATTCGCTGCTGGGGTGGTGGCGGTATTGTGGCGGATTCGGAACCAGAAGCGGAGTATCAGGAAACCCTGACCAAGGTAAAGCCGCTGATGGATTTTCTGGAAAATCTGAAGCTGTAACCCATGCCGCCGCGCTCTGCCGCAGCGGCACCGGCTGGACTGGTCTTCGCGAAAGTCAGGCGCTGTGCACGGCGCTGGCTTTCAGAAACGCCTGTTTGAGATCGTCAAACTCCTGCACCGCCGGGTACTGTGGAAACTCATCGATGACGTTCTGCGGAGCATGGAAGAGAATACCGGCTTCGGCCTGACCCAGCATGGTGGTGTCGTTGTAGGAATCACCAGCGGCAATTACACGGTAGTTCAGCAGCTGGAAAGCGCGAACGGACTGACGTTTGGGGTCACGCTGGCGCAGCAGGTAGTTGGTGATCTGACCGTTCTCCGCCACTTCCAGCTTATGGCAAAGCAGCGCCGGGTAGCCCAGCTTTTTCATCAACGGCATGGCGAATTCATAGAAGGTGTCAGAAAGGATCACCACCTGAAAGCGCTCGCGCAGCCAGTCCAGAAATTCGCGGGCGCCCGGCAGTGGGTCCAGCTCACTGATCACTTCCTGAATGGCTGGCAGGCCGTATCCGTGCTCGTCCAGAATCCGCAGCCGCTGCTTCATCAGTACGTCGTAATCAGGAATATCCCGGGTGGTCGCCTTGAGTTCTTCAATGCCGGTTTTTTCTGCAAATGCGATCCAGATTTCCGGGATCAGTACGCCCTCAAGGTCAAGACATGCGAGTTCCACAACGGTCTCCTGAATAGAATAAATGTCAGGGAGCACTCCGGGTGCTCCTGTTTCGTGCGGCTATGATATGTAAAACGGCGCCGGATTGCATGGGAAATTGAACACTCAGGGCCTGCAATGAAGGCATAACTATATAGACTGTAATTCCTTCAGGTTATTAGCCCTTTGATGCTAGCCTTAGCGCATCACTCAAAGGAATGCTGGAGCAACATGACTGATATCGAATCCCTTCGTGCCGGGCTTGAAGACCAGAGCCCACGAGCTATTCTGAAAGCCGCTCTGGCCAGGTACGACAACATCGCCATTTCCTTCAGCGGTGCCGAGGACGTGGTATTGATCGAGATGGCCCATAAGCTGACCGACAACCTGCAGGTGTTTACCCTGGATACTGGCAGGTTGCACCCGGAAACCTACAGGTTTATTGAAAATGTTCGCCAGCATTATGGCATCCAGATTGACGTGCTGTTTCCGGACTCTGCAGAGGTTCAGGAGCTGGTGAATAACAAAGGATTGTTCAGCTTTTATCAAGATGGGCATGCGGAATGCTGCGGCATCCGCAAGGTAAACCCACTGCGCAGGAAGCTGGCCACGGTGGATGCGTGGATCACCGGCCAGCGCCGGGATCAAAGCCCGGGCACCCGCAACCATGTTCCGGTGGTGCAGGCAGACGATGCCTTTTCCACTCCGGAGAAAACCCTGGTGAAGTTCAACCCGCTGGCAAACTGGAGCTCCAAAGAGGTCTGGGACTACATCCGTATGTCAGAAGCCCCTTACAACCCACTCCACGAGAAGGGATTTGTGAGTATTGGCTGCCAGCCCTGCACTCGCCCGGTATTACCCGGGCAGCATGAGCGCGAAGGCCGGTGGTGGTGGGAAGAAGCCACACAGAAAGAGTGCGGCCTGCATGCCGACAATCTGATCGCCCGGCAGTAATCCGCGCCAGGCGGCCAGGCAACCCGGCGCGGGAGGCCCTGTTAAAAGGTGGGCAGTTCCACGTCTTTGAACAGGGCCTCTATTTCACCGCGATTGCTCTGGCGCGCAACCGCCTCATCCACCACCTCTTTTGTCAGGTGCGGGGCAAAGCGCTGAATGAACTCGTACATATACCCGCGCAGGAAGGTGCCCTTACGGAAACCGATGCGGGTGACACTGGCACCGAACAGATCCCTTGCATCCAGTGCAACCAAGTCGGTGTCGGTTTCCGGGTTGAACGCCATACTGGCGATAATGCCTACCCCGAGACCCAGGCGTACATAGGTTTTAATGACATCCGCATCGGCTGCGGTGAACACAACTTTGGGCGTGAGATCCTTGGATTTAAACGCTTCATCAAGTTTTGACCGGCCGGTAAAGCCAAATACATAAGTGACCAGCGGATGCTCAGTCAGCGCCTCCAGAGTCAGCTTCGGCAGCTGGGTCAGCGGATGGTCTCTGGGCACTATCACCGTGCGGTTCCAGCGGTAGCACGGCATCATAATAAGATCGTTAAACAGCTCCATAGCTTCTGTGGCAATGGCAAAATCCACTGACCCATTGGCTGCCATTTCCGAAATCTGCATTGGCGTTCCCTGATGCATATGCAGAGAAACGTCCGGATAAAACTCAATAAAACCACTGATGACTGGCGGCAAGGCGTATCGCGCCTGAGTGTGGGTGGTCGCAATACTCAGATCACCTTTTTGCTGATCGCTGAACTCCTGGGCAATTTTCTTGATGCCTTCCGCACGCCTGAGTATTTCTCCGGCCTCGCGAACGATGATTTCGCCCGGGGGTGTAATACGGGTAAGATGCTTGCCACTGCGGGCAAAGATTTCCAGGCCCAGCTCGTCCTCAAGCAACCGGATTTGCTTGGAGATGCCTGGCTGAGAGGTAAACAGGCTCTGTGCGGTTGCCGACACGTTAAGGTCGTGATGTGCAACTTCCCAGATATACCGCAACTGTTGTAATTTCATTGGCTTTGCTGCTCCGTGAGTTTCCCGCCTGTGACGGGCTGCCATTGAATGTCGGCAAGTAAAACGACCCAGATTATACGCATAACAAACACGAGATTCATTCTTTTTTAATATATAAGCGCTGTCAGGTTCAGTTTAGTTCAGATTTTCAGCATAGTAGCCTATGACGTATCCCACAGGCTCTCCAGCCCTTGACTTGACTGAGACAAAGCACACAATTTCATATCAACATTTACCCTGCTTCCGGGACGCCGATGCTACTCACCACCAAGTTTCTACGACCAGCTTCTGACTCGCGCGCAGTACAGCGAGAGCGGCTGAGTGCGTTACTGACTCCCGGTCAGCCCAAACGCCTTAACCTGGTCATTGCGCCCGCAGGGTTTGGTAAGACAACGCTGGCCAGCCAGTGGTGCGCACGTACCACCGGCTCCATTGCCTGGCTGTCTCTGGATGAGCACGACAATGAACCCCGGCGGTTCTGGCAGTATGTTGCCAGTGCGTTTGAGAATGCAGGGCTGACCGGCCTGGATGCCTGCCATCAAAATCTGGCTAACAGCACGGACAACAGCCTGGAAAATGCCATTACTGCATTGATTAATGCACTGGCGACTGACGACACCCCCTGGGTTCTCGTACTGGATGATTTTCAGTTTATCTTCGCCAACGAAATACAGAGACAATTCGCCTACTTTATTGACTACCTGCCCGCAGGTGTCACGATCACCCTGGTCTCCCGCACAGAGCCGGCCTTGCCTCTGGCACGGTGGCGGGTACGCGGGTGGCTGCAAGAGGTACATCCGGCACTGCTGGCCTTTTCAGAAAACGAAAGTCGCGAGTTTTTCCACAATACGATGGGGCTTGCGATTTCCGAAGCGCAGGTACAGGCCATTTTCCAGCGTACAGAAGGCTGGGTGGCGGCCATGCAGCTGACTGCTCTTTCGGGGCATAAGACCGGCTCGCCCAGGGATCAACCAGCCCCAACCAGCCAGCAACCGACACTCAGCCTGAACCAACAGCACATCAGCGATTACGTGCTCACCGAGGTGCTCGATAAGCAACCGCCGGAAACCGTCAGCTTTCTTCTGGATACTGCCTGCTGCACGCGCCTGTGCGCCTCCCTGTGCGACAGCATTCGTCATGCCGATGACAGCCAGGAAAAACTGGAACACCTGCTCGCAAAGAACCTGTTCCTGGTCCCCCTGGATAATCACAATGAATGGTTTCGTTACCATGATCTGTTCCGCGACGCTCTCTTACAGAAGCTTGCAGCCACAGACGCGCTCCGCGCTCAGCAACTCCGGGAGCGGGCAATAACCTGGCTTCTTCACCACGGCCAGATTCAGGAAGCCATTGCCCAGATAGTGCAAAAGGAAGACTGGCCCTGGCTGGCTGAGGTCCTGGCGACCCACGGCAATAAACTTATTCACGGCGGGTTTCATCTTCCGGTCCTGGACTGGCTGAACGCCTTACCGGAGCGCCAGATCACGGATAATGCGCAACTGCAGATGCTGCGTGTCTGGGGCCTTTTCTTTGCCAACCGGCTGGTTCAGCTTGAACCTCTACTGAGCCATGTGGAGAGCCTGCTGCAACCCGGCAGCGAAACCCTGAATCAGGACACAGAAAGTGCTCCTGGCCTGAAAAGTGAAATCTCACTGATACGATCCTACCTGGCACGCTCCCGCAGCACCGATAAAAATGCCAGTGACCTGACCCGTCAGGTACTTGCAGAGATTGACCACACCCGCATTCCCCTGAAGTCGGTCACCTATTACGGTCTAGGCCTGGATGATTACGGCAGTGGCAACCTGACCGGTGCGGAAAAATCACTGAAGGCAGCCGTGCATTATGGACAGATTGAACGCAAGCCGAGCACAGTCCTCTCCAGTGGCGGCCTTCTGGCCTGGATCCAGTACAATCGCGGCGATATGGACCTTGCCCTGCAAACCTGTACCGAAGTACGTCAGTGGGTCGACCGGCACTACGCCGATCCGACGCAGCCCCGTCTTATTTCCTGCTGGCTGAGCGCCGCACTGACAGAAATTCACCGCGAGTGTAACCAGCTTCAGGACGCTGCAGCGCACCTTGGGCCCTTGCTGGAGCATGTCAACAAAGGCGCAGAACCCGGGCAACACGTCATCATTCAGCACGTGCGCGGGCACCTCGCATTCAGTGAGGGGCGCTATCAGCAGGCCATAGAGTTTCTTGAAGACGCTGACACAGTTGCTCGTAAACGCCGGGAACACATTGTGTTCGAGCCACCCGCCAGTTCGGCGCTCCTTGCCCGCTGTTATCTGGCCATTGGTGAGACGGCCCGGGCGCGACAGATTCTGGAGGCTGAAGATACCCGGGCCGTTACGAACCCTCTGAATCGGGAGCAGAACAGCATCAGTTATGCCCGGCTGCTGGTTGCGGAAGGCAGCCCGGAACCGGCATTGGCGCTGGTCACCGCTCTTATCCCCGATACCGAAGATAACGAGCACATTCGCCATAAAGTAGAGGCTTTACTGGTGTGTGGTGACGCCCTTGCCCTGCAAAACCGAACAGAACAGAGCCAGGAGCGGATTGCCCGTGCCCTGTCGCTTGCAGCCGACTCCGGCTTTATGCGGCTGCTGACCGAGGAAAGCCCCCGCCTGCAACGGTTAGTGCGTGCGAACGCATTCCTGAACAGTGGCGGTTACTGGCAACAGAGTGTGGCCGAAATGCTTGCCGATCAGGACCAGAATGACAGTACAGAGTCTACACCCACAGGCTCGGCGCCGGGTGCCGAAGCCATGGCACTTGCAGAGCCTTTAAGTCAGCGGGAGCGGGAAGTACTGGAGCTGATTAATGCGGGCCACGCCAACAAGGACATCGCCGTGCATATGGGGGTAGCACCTGCCACTGTAAAGGCGCATATACGCAACCTTTATGGAAAACTTGGTGTGGGGCGCAGGACAGAAGCGCTTGCCCGGGCGCGGGAGCTGGGGATTCTCACCGTCTAACCCGGGCGATTTGTGACCGGCATCACATTCGGGAGATGTTTTTTTACGGCGCTACGCCCTTTGGACGATTCGTCTACGCCCTCTGAGCCTCTATGATTGTATCCACGGTGAGGCAAGCCCTCACCCTGAAATCTGAAAACTCAGGCCTTTCAGACTTCTTGATTTGCGTTGTATCTACGCTTGGGTTCTTAAAGAGCCCTTTTGCAAGAGCCAGTCTCCGGACTGGCTCTTTTTTTATGGCTCAATAATCCGCCGGAACGGCGGTAGTGAGTCCAGCAGCAGCTGCCCATAGCGCCGGGCCACAATTCTGCGATCAAGAATACTGACTCTGCCGGTATCCTCCTCTGTGCGCAGCAGCCGTCCGACGGCCTGCACCAGCTTGATAGAAGCATCGGGCACCGTAATTTCCATAAACGGATTGCCACCGCGCTGGTTAATCCACTCGGCCAGCCCAGCCTCAATGGGGTCATCGGGTACTGAAAAAGGCAGCCGCGTGATCACCACATGGTGCAGATACTTCCCGGGCAGGTCGATGCCTTCAGCAAAACTGGCTACACCAAACAACACGCTCGCCCGGCCCTCATCAACCCGGTCCCGATGCTGACGCAGCACTTCGCCCCGGGACATATCATCCTGGGTGATAATGAGACCGGGATACTCCGGACTCAGTGCATCACGAACCTGGTGCATCTGGCGTCGCGAGGTAAACAAAACGAGTGTTGCTTTGCCGCCGGCCCACACACCCGGCAGACGCTTGATCAGCTCATCCGCAAAACCATCATCTGTAGGCATACAGCGCATGGCCGGCACTTCCACCGTTGCCATCTCGGTATAGCGAAACGAGCTGGGCACTACCAGCATGCGGCTGGCCTCCGGCAACCCGGCCCGTGCCTGGAGCCGGTCAAAACGGCCAAGCGCCGTGAGTGTGGCACTGGTCAGCACCGCTCCATAGGCACGGGACCACAGGCGTGTATACAGAAGGCTGTTGGCAAGTACGGGGGAACTGAACAGGGTAATGTCTTCAGCATGGTCCCACCTCTGCCGGACACTCCAGCGCGCCGGCGGCGGGCTTTTGTTTGTGCGTCCCTGAGACTCCGAATCTTCCGAATTGCCCCCCACCTGTTCGGTCCAGGCGGTCCAGAGCCGCAACTGGTCTTCAGAGCGGCTGTGGAAGGCTCCGATCACCGGATACCAGGCTTCGGCTGTATCACGATCAATTTCATGCTGTTTGCGTTCGTCAAACGCACCCTGAAGCTCTTCTGCGAGTGCGCCCAAGTGGCGTACCAAGCCGGCCGTGGCAATACGGCTTTCAGACGCCAGCTCGGCCAGTGCCTCGGGCAATTCGCCTTCCGGGTAACGCCACTGGGCGGAGCGCCGCTCCTCATTGAAGTCCCAGCCGGTATTCTGCTCGGTTTCTTCGTAGACCCGTGCCAGTACCAGATCCACATCTCGAGCGGCGGAGCTGATCCGGTCAAGGGTTTTTGCGCCCTGGGTTCCGGGGGCAAGGTACGGCTGCATCTTAACCAGTGCCTGAGAAAGCTGTTTCAGCCACTGCCGGGTTGAGTTCAGTGGTACAGACGCAGCGAAGTGGTTCAGGGCTTTATCCGGTAGGTGATGAGCTTCGTCGAAAATGAACAAGGCATTCTCAGGCTCAGGCAGAATTGCACCTCCACCCAGAGCGAGATCAGCCAGCACCAGATCGTGGTTGGCGACCACGATATCCACTTCGTCCAGATCTTTACGGGCATCAAAAAACGCGCAGCTGTCAAAATAACTGCAGTGCCGGTTTGTGCACTGGCGATGATCGGTGGTGACCTGACGCCAGATATCATCGGGTATCTGCTCGGGCCAGTGGTCCCGGTCACCGTCCCACTTCCGGGAACCATAGCTTGCCAACATTTCCTCGAAAAATGCCCGGGTGCCCGGCTCTTCGGCCCCTGGATTATCCAGCAGAAAAAGGGGCATGGTGTCGCTGTCGCCACTGCCTTCATCGTGTAACCGGGATTCCAGGCGGGACAAACACAGATACCGACCCCGGCCTTTGGCCAGAGTCCAGCTGAAATTCATTTTGCTGTGTTTTTTCAGATCCGGCAGATCTTTAAGAACAATCTGATCCTGCAGCGCAACGGTGGCGGTTGAGATCACCAGCGTTTTGCCTAACGCCCGGGCGACAGGAATCGCTGCAATCAGGTACGCCAGAGTCTTACCCGTACCTGTGCCTGCCTCCACCACGCAGGTTGCCGGTGGCGAGGTGCGCTGACCATCGTTCTCGGTGATTTCGCCCATGTATTTTGCGATTTCAGCGATCATCAAACGCTGCCCATAACGGGCACGTACGCCCTTACCTGCCAGCACTTCCCGGTAGCTTTGCTGGATTTCCTGTTTTATAGCGTCAGTCAGTGCCATCAGCGCGGGCTCACCCAGTCACGAACCGTACCCACACGGAAGCGTTCACCTTGTTTGCTCAATACAACTCCATCCTCGGTTACTTCTTCTACGGTAATCCCCGAAAACGACTCGCCCGGGCGCAGGTAATGACCATTAATCATAACCCGGCTGGCACTGGGGTCCGTTGAAAAGATATGACTGTTAAACATCAGATCCGGAACACTCTTCTGAAATGAAAGCGGTAGCTCAACCAGGTGCGGCACCCGGCCTTCGGCGCGGCTGTCGCTCACCGGCGGCGCTGGGCGTTCCTGGCGCACTGAAGGCCTGATAATCGCGGGTCGTTCACGAACCGGCTCTGCTGTGGGCTCGCTTACCGGCTCCGGCTGCACCGGCGACGGGTCTGCGACCGGCCGGGGGTCAATTTCCGCCGGCTTTATTTCCGGCTCCGTGGGCGCTGGTTTATCCGTTGCCATTTCCGGCCAGAAGACAACCGCCAATACGCCGGCGTTCACCAGCAGCGCCAGTGCCACCCAGAGTACCGGGGACACCCGGCGTTTCTTCGGCCGGTGGATCAGATGTACCTGTTGCCCCAGGTCGGGCACCTTGCCCTGACGGCGCTCGGTTTCAGACTTTCTGAGTGCATCAAGAATATAGGACATACCTACTCCCCGCCCCTGTTGCCTGGGCTGGCGAGTCTCGGTACTCCGGCATCCAGATCATTATTTATCTGTATGACTGTCATTGCACCCGCAATCCCGTCGACTGTCAGCCCTCGCACGGACTGATACCAGCGAATCTGCTCGTTCAGCGCCATGCGTTTGATTTCGGCACTCCGGGCGGGTGAGTTGCTGTGAATATCGGCGAGCTCCATCATTCGTACGCCCAACCACAATTCTTCACCACCATGCTCGCCCTCACCCGGCGGACTGGCAAGATAGTCAGGAAGTTGCCACAGCACCTGATATTCACCAAACCAGTAGGGCTCCAGGCTGTCGAATGGCACCTGCACAACGCCGTCTGGCAGCACAATATCAGCCATCTGCCCGTCAAGCCGCCTTAACACGACAAATCGTTCGGTGCCTGTGTCATCCAGCAGTCGCAGGATAGCGGGCCTGTCCAGAAATGCCAGACTGCGGCGGCTGCCCTGGCGCTCAAGACACCCGAGGCCCGAAGCCCGGGCAAAGTCGCAGACCGCGGCTTCGCCTTCTGGGGGATAACGGACATCCCAGATATCGAAAAGTCTGGCAAAGGCCTCATGCTCACTCCCACTGTGCTCCGCAAAGCGGAACCCGGGCGGCTCTGGTTCAGGCATAGCAGCGCGTTCAACGAGGCCTTCCTGGTTGTCCTCTCTCGCTTCGGCACCGTTTATGATGGGCGTGCCTGTCCACTGCTGGTAAACCCAGACACTACTGATCACGGCCAGCAACAAGGAGGCAAATACCACAAGATAATCAGACAACTTGCCTTTTCTGCCGGAACCCGAAGCACCTGCTTCGATACGGGTACCACCGCCAACTTCTCTGGCAGCCTGTCGAATGTGAGCGGCAGTGACTTCATGTTCGCCCTCTGCGTAAGCACCCAGGAGCGCGCGATCACTGATCAGGTTGATCAGGCGGGGTATACCATGGCTTAAACGGTATAGCTTACGCACTGCAGATGCGGAAAACACATCCCCCCGCATTCCGGCAACACCCAGCCGGTAGCTCAGGTACGCCGGTAATTCACTCCGGCTGATGGCATCCAGGTGGTAACGGGCGGTTACCCGCTGGTTCAGCTGACGAAGTTGCGGAAGTGCGAGTTTCTGCTGCAGTTCTGGTTGCCCCAGCAACACAATTTGCAGCAGCTTCTTCTCTGCGGTTTCCAGGTTGGTCAGCAACCGTAACTGCTCAAGTACATCAGCCGACAGGTTCTGGGCTTCATCAATCAACAACACTTTGTGGCGCCCGGCCGCATGAGCCTTGAGCAGGTCCTGATTAATCAGATCGACCATCTGTTTGATGGATGCGCCGCCAGGGTGCGCGATTCCCAGCTCGTCACAAATGGCGGAGAGCAACTCCCTGGCAGACAGCCGGGGATTGAGAATCAGAGCAATATCGACATGGGCGGGAGCATTCTCAATAAAACAGCGGCTTACGGTGGTTTTTCCCGTGCCCACTTCGCCGGTGATCACAATAAAACCACCCTGGCCCCTGACGCCATACATCAGATGAGCAAGCGCTTCTTTATGGCGCTCACTCAGGTACAGGTAACGGGGATCGGGCGCAATCGAGAACGGCGGTTCTCTGAAGCCGAAGAAATCAGAATACATGGGCGTCCAGTCAAATACTCATTTGCGGTAGTTTTCCTGTTTCAGGCGACGCACGCAACGTTCCAGGGTTTTGGAAATCCGCGCATGGGACTGAATCATCGATATTTTTGGCCAGGTTGCCCGCTCCCCCGCCAGAATCATTTCCCGCACAAATTCAGGCCTGGGATCAGCCAGCATTCGCCGGTAATGTCTGAACCTGTAGGTGGGTGCAATGGTTACGTCGCCGGAATACCGCTGGGCCATGATGGTGTACATCTGACCGGAGATTTGCCGAAACAGCTCCGGGCGGGCCCGTTTACGAAGATAATCGAACACACCCTGGCCATGAAACTGCACCTCGGATTTCATCAGGTGCCAGGGCAGACTGGCCAGAGAAAGCTTTTCGTCCTCGCCGCGTTCGTTAAGAAAAGGCACGACGTGGGGGTTGGTCTGGCTGACAATGGTGAAATTTACGTCGTATAGGTGCATCAGCCGGTCTATGGGCAGGTCACTGACAACCGACCCATCGACAAACCTGAGCTTGGGTATGTAAGGCAGCGACTGCCCATACATGTCCTTTTTCATCAGCGTAACAGGTGGAAAAATACCCGGCACGGCGGCGCTGGCAAGGGCTCCACTCCAGACCATTAAATAGGGTGAAGTATAGCCGGATAGCAGCCGGGCCTTCTGATGCGCCTGTACCGGGGACACGCTCATGTTAATGGAGCGTCCGGTGCGCTGATAGGCCTCTTCAAAGGTGTAGTCACCAATGTTACTTCTCAGACAGGCCCGTAGTTGCGCCTGATCCATCAGGCCTTCGCCCCGCATGGCGCTCAATAAGCCACGCCACTTCCAGGCTTTCAGGTTGTGGTTTTCCGGTACGAGCATTTCAGGGATCGCGGCGTCTGTGTGAACGCCCAGCATGCCGGCAATAATGGCGCCGATGCTGGAGCCGGTAATCACCTGGGGCAGCAGCCCCTTTTCCCAGAGCGCCTTGATGACCCCGAAGTGAAAAATGCCGAGGCTGGCGCCGCCACTCAACAGGAGCGTAGGCCGGCCGTAACTGGTGAGGGTATCACGGAAAAACTGAAGTTTTTCAGCAACCGGAAAACCAGGTACCGGGTGGTCGCACAGAAAATCCAGGGCCTCACAAGCCTGAGTAATATACTCTTCTATCAGGTGTTTGGTGCCAATCCGGGAACGGGTGTAAAGCGCGGGGTTGCCCATGTTACCCAGGTCGTGATGCAGGCCTTCCCGAAGAGCGCGCTTCAGGCGGTCGAAATCGTTTTGCTGGCGGTATTGTTTGATGCTGGTAAGGCGATCGTACAGCAATTCGTAGTTGTAGAGGTCAGAGGCGAAATCCTCTTTCCACTCAGCATTGCCTTCCAGAAAATCCAGTTCCAGACCCGCAGCCTTCCACGACTCGTAGTCCGGCGCCTCGGACAACATCTTGCGGAACTTGTTAATCTTTGGGTCTTTGAGCACTCTGTGCCCTCCCTCAACCAACAGCCGGAATCAGAAATCGTCCAGCATCAGATCATCGTCGTCATCACTGGCAAATGGATCACTTGTCACCTTACCATCATTAATCAGAAACTCACGACGTTGCATGAACGCATTGCGCACAAATATGTAGGTGTCGCCGGAGACAAACCCTTCCGCGGGAATCAGATCAGCCCGTTTGTCTACAACCTGAAGTGCTCGCCCGGCATAGCGATAAGACCTGTCCGCCTCCTGCCACAACGATGGGAATGCAAAACCATCTATCCCCATTCCACTGAGGCGACGAGGGCTGGATGGGCCGAGCAAAGGCAGCATCAGATAAGGGCCGGACCCTGCGCCCCAATAGCCCAGTGTCTGCCCGAAGTCTTCCGGCCTTTCCGGCAGGTCAAAGGCTGTGGCAACGTCTATCAGCCCACCCAGACCAAATACTGTGTTGTAGGTAAAACGGCCAGCGGCAACAACCGCAGATTCACCCTTCAGCTGCAAAATGCTGTTAATGAAGTTCCGTATCTCGGACAGATTGTTGAAAAAATTTGTAACACCCCGGTCGGCGAAGTCCGGCATTACTGTACGGTAGGTTTTGGCGACGGGCTTCAACGCCCAGCGGTCAACACTTTCATTAAAGCTGTAAACCTTCCGGTTCCAGTTTTCATACGGATCCTGAGGGTTCACTTCCGGAGCGCCCTCGGGCACAGGCTCCGCAGTACTCTGTGCCATTGCGGGTACAGAAAACATTACAACGGCTAACAGAACAACAAGGGGCAGTGCTGCGAGACTGCCCCTGGGTGAGTAGTTTGTCATGCTCAACTCTTGAATGGGTGATGTTGGTTTTACAGCAGCACTGACGCACTGCTGCAAACGCAATCAGCGGCGGCGCACTACAACACTGCCAATAGAATAACCAGCGCCGAAGGAGCAGATGACCCCGGTGTCGCCGGAACTCAGGTCATCTTTATGTTTATGGAACGCAATGATGGACCCTGCCGAGCTGGTATTGGCGTATTCATCAAGGATGACCGGCGCCTCATCTTCGGACGCGTCCCGGCCAAGCACTCTGCGGGCAATCAGTTGGTTCATGTTCAGGTTAGCCTGATGCAGCCACATTCTACGCAAATCTTCAGGCTTAAGCGAAAGGCTCTCCAGATGGCCCTGAATCGTTTCCGCCACCAAGGGTGAAACTTCCCGGAACACCTTACGGCCCTGCTGAATAAACAGTTTATCCGGCTTACCTACCCCGGACTCATCCGCCCGGTTCAGGAAACCAAAATTATTCCGGATGTTGTTGGAAAAGCTGGTCTTCAGGCGGGTTCCAAGAATCTCAAACCCCTGCCCGGGCCGGGTATCTTCCTCACGCTCAACCATAATAGCGGTGCAGGCATCCCCGAATATGAAATGGCTGTCGCGATCACGGAAGTTCAGGTGACCGGAGCATATTTCCGGGCTGACCACCAAAACGGCCCGGGCCGAACCATTCTCCACAGAGTTCAGTGCTGCCTGTAACCCGAACGTAGCCGAACTGCACGCTACGTTCATGTCATAGGCAAAGCCCTCAATGCCGAGCGCGGCCTGAACTTCAATCGAAATGGCCGGATAGGCGCGTTGCATGTTGGAACAGGCAACGATAACAAAATCAACATCACTGGCTTTCTTGCCGGCCTGCTCCAACGCCTGATTACAGGCTGTAACGGCCATTTCGCACTGAACCGATGGCTCGTCGTTGCCCCGTTCAGGGATATAGGGCGCCAGGCGCTCCGGATCCACAATGCCGGTTTTATCGATAACATGCCGGCGCTTGATGCCGGATGCCTTCTCGATAAACTCCGAAGACGATGGCTGCAGAGCTTCAACCTCACCCCGCTCAATGGCATCCGCATGCTCTGAATTATAGGTTTCTACATACTGGTTAAAAGCTTCTACCAGTTCATCGTTGTCTACGGTCGCCGGCGGTGTATACAGGCCAGTTCCGCTAATGACGGCTTTAATCACGCTAACCCCACGTCATGGTGTGAAAACAGAAGGAGATAAATATCGCACTTGCGGAAATACTAACACAGTCTCCGGAATTTTCGCGCCCCCTGTCCCCCGACAAAAGGCGGGGCGCAAACGATCAGACCCGTGTAAGCTGCCACTGTTTTTCAAGACGCTTGGTGGAAACCGTCATCACTGTTCCCAACTGCTGCGCAAAGAACGAGACCCGGAACTCTTCCAGCATCCAGCGATAAAGCTCGAGTTCGGGGTCCCTTACGCCCTGTTTTTTCTGCTCATCCCGCTTTTTGGCATACCGTGTCCAAAGGGGTTCCATGGTATGCAGGAATTCCCGCTCACGCCCCATCTCTCTCGGCATTTTTTCCAGCCGTACCAGCGCTGCTTCAAAATAACGCCCGAACTCTGCCAGCCATCTGGAAGGTGTTTCTACGAGAAACCCCGGGTAAACAAGGTTCTGCATCTGAAACTTAAGATCTGACATACTGTTCGCCAGCGCCAGATTAATTTTACCTTTGAGCTTTCTCGCTACCTTCTGGTATCCGGTCATTGCCTGATAAAGGCGTTCATCCGCCTGTTCCAGAGCCGGTATAAAATCTGCCCGCCTGGCTTCAAACAGCGCATCAAAAGTCTCCCGGCTATCCGGCATCTCATCGTTTAAAAAGTGCTCTATAGCCGTTGCCAGCAGCAAATCATCCAGAAGCACCCTGGCCTGCCCGACGGGGGCAAACATCAGCGCCGACTTCTGGAAGCGCGGAAGTTTGCGCTCCAGGTCATCCAGGGTGTTGCCAAAGCGGTTGAGTATAAGGCGGGCAATGCCTTTGCGGGTTGTATCTTCAGCGGTGAGGCGGTCCAGGCAGCGAATTTCCCGCACCTGCTTTCCCATATCCTCAAGTGCCGGATACACAGTTATCTGCATCCCGCCTTTTTCTGTCTGAACCTCTTGTTTCAGAGGGCCAAACTGCCAGTCCGTGTAGGCACTTTCCGGTACCTGTTGCCGCTGATTACTGGAAGCAGACGCCAGTGCGGCCTCTGCCCGCTCTTCAAGCTGACTCTGAAGCTCGCCGGTTTCCCGACTCTCCGCAATAACCTTACCATCATCACCCAGCACCCGGAGGTTCATGCGCAAATGCCGCGGGAGTTCATCCTGTGGCCACGCCTCCGGGTCAATGCGGACGCCTGTCATTCGGCGTAACTGTTCGCCCAGCTGCAGGGCCAGCGGCTCATTGGAAGGTTGCAGGTTGGCAACGGCCGCATCAACAAAATCCGGCACCGGCACAAAGTTACGGCGCAGGGCTTTTGGCAGTCCTTTCACCAAGGCAATGCATTTTTCTCTCAGTAAACCGGGAACCAGCCACTCCAGGCGCCGGGATGGAATCTGGCGAAGTGCCATAAGCGGCACCTGGAGCGTTACACCATCACGCTCACTGGTGGGCTCAAACTCATACGTCAGCGGATACTCTACCCCTTCCCATTCCAGATAATCCGGGTAAAGGTCGGCTGAGGCGGCATCAATGGGCCGCTGCAGGACATCCGCCTCGGTAAGCTCCAGATTGCGTAGCTCTTCGGCTGACAGTGTTTTCCACCAACTCTCAAAATGACGACCGCTGACAATGTCTGCGGGCAAGCGCTCATCGTAAAAACCAACCAGTACCTCATCATCAACCAGCAGGTCCCGGCGCCGGGTTTTACTCTCGAGATTTTCCACACTTTCCAGCATTTCCCGGTTTCGCTGCACAAACGGTGCCCGGGAACGATAATCACCCTCTACCAGGGCGTGCCGGATAAACAGGTTACGGCATTCAACAGGGTCTATCTTGCTGAATGCAATACGCCGCTTGGGGACGACTTCGAGCCCGTAGAGGGTGATTTTTTCATACCCCATCACCTGGGCCCGCTTCTGCTCCCAGTGTGGTTCGAAATAATGGCGCTTAACCACATGCCCGCCCAATGGTTCTATCCATTCAGGCTGTATGGCGGCCACCATGCGGGCAAAAACCCGGCTGGTTTCTACAATTTCTGTGGCCACAATCCATTTAGGCCCGGTTTTCGACACCTTTGAGCCGGGAAAGATCATCACTTTACGATTACGGGTAGCCAGATACTCTTTCTTCTCAATTTTGGTCGCTACCTGCCCCAATAGTCCTGCCAGGATCGCTTTGTGCAGGTTCTGGTACGACGCAGCCTGCTTGTTAAGCTGCAACTTCTGCTCCCGGCAGATCAGAGTGAGCTGACGGTGTATATCCCGCCATTCGCGCATACGCATCCAGCTGAGAAAGCTTTTCTGGCAGACCTTTTTGAGCTGATTCTGGGACAGTTCCTGACGCTGTTCTTCGTAGAAGTTCCAGATGTTCAGCAGCGTCAGGAAGTCGGATTCCTTGTCATTGAACGGCGCATGAGCCTGATCCGCCGCTTGCTGTTTTTCCTGGGGCCGTTCGCGGGGGTCCTGCACACTCAACCCGGCAATCACCACCAGGGTTTCTGCCAGACTGCCCTGCTCCGACGCAGTGACCAGCATACGGGCCAGCCGGGGATCAAGCGGCAGCCGGGACATGGTACGCCCCAGCCTGGATACCCGGCGTTTGCTATCAACCGCGCCCAGCTCTTCCAGTAATTTGTAGCCATCGTTCACCAGCCGCTTGTCCGGCGCTTCAAGGAACGGAAAGTTGCGGATTTCGCCAAGGCCGGAGGTCGCCATCTGCAGAATGACGGAGGCCAGATTGGTACGCAGTATTTCCGGATCTGTGTATTCCGGCCGGCCCAGAAAATCGGCTTCGTCGTACAGGCGGAAACAGATGCCCGGAGCCACACGCCCGCAGCGCCCCGCCCGCTGGTTAGCGCTGGCCTGGGAAACAGCCTCAATGGGCAGGCGCTGAATCTTCGAGCGCACGCTGTAGCGGCTGATGCGCGCAACGCCGGTATCAATTACGTAGCGAATGCCCGGCACTGTCAGTGAGGTTTCCGCCACGTTGGTAGAAAGCACAACCCTGCGTCCCCGGTGGCTCTGGAATACCCGGTTCTGCTCCTGGTTGCTGAGGCGCGAGTACAAAGGAAGAACTTCTGTATGCCGGAGTTCAGCATGGCGCAACACTTTGCTCAGGTTGCGGATTTCCCGCTCTCCGGGGAGAAAAACCAGCACATCCCCGGGAGGCTTTTTCTCACTGCGCTCATGTTGCTCAATCTCCTCAAGCGCAGACAACACACCATCACTCCAACCCTGGTCACGATCGTCTTCGTCACCTGTGAGCGGGCGATAACGAATATCAACCGGAAAGGTTCGCCCACTGACTTCCAGCACAGGCGCCTGGTGAAAGAACTCGCTGAACCGGTCAACTTCAATGGTGGCAGACGTAATGATGACTTTGAGGTCGGGGCGTTTTGGCAGGAGTTGCTTGAGATAACCCAGAAGGAAGTCGATATTCAGACTGCGCTCATGGGCTTCATCGATAATCAGCGTATCGTACCGGTCAAGGAAACGGTCATGCTGGATTTCCGCCAGCAAAATCCCGTCTGTCATGACTTTGACCCGGGATTGTTCAGACGTGTTATCGGTAAAGCGCACCTGGTAGCCAATCTGCTGGCCGGTCTGTTCGCCTATTTCATCAGCCACCCGGGCCGCGACAGTACGGGCCGCAAGCCGCCGGGGCTGAGTGTGCCCGATCAGGCCACGGATACCGCGGCCCATATTCATGCAGATTTTGGGGATCTGAGTGGTTTTACCGGAACCGGTTTCCCCCGCCACAATGACAACCTGATGGTTTTCTATTGCTTTGCGGATATCGTCGACACGGTCAGAAACCGGTAATCCTGCAGGAAAATCTGCCGGTTTGTGCCTGGCCTGGCGCTGTTGCACCTTCAAAAGGCCACGCTCAAGCCAGTGTGCCATTTTCTGCAGGTCTTTCTGGCCAGGCTTACCCCTGGTTCTCGCCAGCAGCTTGACGATACGGGCAGCTTCCTGCTGGTTGCAGGTATCCAGCTGCTCCTTTATCGCCTTCACTGCGGCCTGGGCATCAGGTTGCAAGGTCACCCTTTCTGTTTGTTTTCCGGTTCGTCGCGCAACTCACGGCGCAGAATTTTACCCACGTTGGTCTTCGGCAGTTCATCACGGAACTCGAAGTGGCGCGGTACTTTATAAGCTGTCAGGCGCTCGCGACAAAACTCTTTGAGTTCGTTCTCGGTAACACCCTCAGATGACGCTACGAGATAAACCTTTACGGCCTCCCCGCTCTTGGCATCGGGAACACCAACCGCAGCACACTCCACCACTTTGGGGTGGGCGCTGACAACGTCCTCAATTTCATTCGGGAACACGTTAAACCCGGACACGATAATCATATCCTTCTTGCGGTCAACAATGCGGATGTACCCGTCTTCCTGAATAACGGCAATATCACCGGTGCGAATGTACCCGTCTTCGGTAAACGACTTCTGGGTATCTTCCGGACGCTGCCAGTAACCACGCATTACCTGAGGGCCCTTCACACACAGTTCGCCAGGCTCACCCAGAGGGGTTTCATTACCATCTTCATCCAGCGTTTTGACCTTGGTCTCCAGTACCGGCAAGCCAATGGTGCCAAGCTGAATGGCACTGCGTGGGTTGAACGTAACCACCGGCGAGGTTTCGGTCATACCGTAACCTTCAGAAATCGGACAACCTGTTATCCGCTCCCACAGCTTGGCGGCATCGCTGGTCAGGGCCATGCCGCCAGACGACGTAAGCTTGAGGTGGCTGAAGTCCAGATTCTTGAACTCTTCATTATTGCACAGCGCCACAAAAAGCGTGTTCAGACCCAGAAATGCTGTGAACTTGAACTTTTTGATCTCTTTGACAAAACCTGGAATATCCCGCGGGTTAGGTATCAGAATGTTGTGGGCACCGCCCTCCAGCATAATCCCGCAGTTCAGGGTGAACGAATAAATGTGATACAGCGGCAGGGGCGCAATCACAACCTCATGCCCTTCTACAACGGTGTTTTCCAGCATGGGGCGCACCTGAAGCAGGTTTGCAACCAGGTTACCGTGGGTCAGCATCGCCCCTTTGGCAACACCGGTTGTGCCCCCGGTGTACTGAAGAACAGCAATGTCATCCTTTTTGTACTCACCCGGCGTAAACTTCTCGCGGGCACCTGCACTCAGTACGGCAGGTAGTTTATGGGCCTGAGGTATATTGAAAGGCGGCACCATCTTTTTGATGTGCTTAACCGCGGCATTCATCAGCGTCCGCTTGATTGGCGAGTGCATGTCTGCAATTTCGGTCACAATGACATGCTCAATGCTGGTGTGGGGCAACACTTTTTCAGCATTTTCAGCCATATTGGCGAGCACAACCAGGGCTTTCGCACCGGAATCGTTAAACTGGTGCTCCATTTCACGGATGGTGTACAAGGGGTTGGTGTTGACCACAATCAGGCCAGCACGCATAGCGCCAAACACAACCACGGGATACTGAGTCAGGTTCGGCATCTGTACCGCAATGCGGTCGCCGGGCTGAAGGTCCGTTTTATTCTGCAGCCAAGCCGCAAAGTTCCGGGTCTGAGTATCCAGTTCACGATAGGTGAGGGTTACACCAACCGCACTGAAGGCGGGGCGGTCTGAGTACTTCTTAACCGCCTGTTCAAATACCTCCACCATGCTGCTGTACTTATCCAGGTCAACGTCGCGGGGAACACTGGCAGGGTATTTGTCTTGATAGAACGTCTCAAAATCCATCACCATCTCCTGTCTGGCGCTTCTATTTGTAATGATGCACAAACGCCGGGCGGGCAAAAAATCAACCCGACATAAGTCTCAGTCTCAAAAGAGGGGAGAGAATAGCAGTTTTAGCAACGATGAGGTAGCGCCGTCGCCCTAAAGACAAGAGGCCGGCGCTTCTCGCACCAGCCTTTTTTTATTTACTCAGGAACTTCATCGCCGACTCCAGGCCTTCTACGGTCAGCGGGTACATGTGATCTTCAACCAGTTGGCGGGTCATACCGAGAGAGCCTCCGGTTCCCCAATAGGCTTCCGGAAGCGGGTTTATCCAGGCAACCCGATCGAAATGATCGGTGATCCGCTGGAACCAGGTGGCACCGGCCTCCTCGTTCCAGTGTTCAATGGAACCGCCGGGATGAGAAATTTCATACGGTGCCATTGTGGCATCGCCTACAAAGATGACCTTATAGTCCGGCGAGTACTTATGAAGAATATCCCAGGTACTGGTGGTTTCGTTCATGCGCCGGATGTTGTTTTTCCAGACGCTTTCGTAAATGAAGTTATGGAAGTAAAAATACTCCATGTGCTTGAATTCCAGGCGCGCGGCGGAAAACAGCTCTTCACAGACGCGAACGTGCGGGTCCATTGAGCCACCCACATCAAAAAAGATGAGCACTTTTACCGCGTTGTGGCGCTCGGGGACCATTTTCAGATCCAGGTACCCTGCGTTACGGGCGGTCGACCGGATAGTGTCGTCCATATCCAGTTTTTCCGCAGCCCCCTGTCGCGCAAACTTGCGCAAGCGTCTTAAGGCAACCTTGATGTTACGGATGCCCAGAGTCACGCTGTCATCCAGATCCTTGAACTCGCGCTTCTCCCAGACCTTGATGGCTCGTCCGTGGCGACCTTTTTTCTGGCCAATACGAAAGCCTTCGGGATTATAGCCATCAGCGCCAAACGGGGACGTACCGCCGGTGCCGATCCACTTGTTCCCGCCCGCATGGCGCTCCTTCTGCTCTTCCATGCGTTTTTTAAAGGTTTCAATCAGCTCTTCCAGACCACCCAGCGAGTCAATTTTGGCCTTCTCTTCTTCGCTCAGGTTTTTCTCGAACTCGGCGCGCAGCCATTCGTCGGGAATCAGCGCTTCCAGAAGATCATCAAGGTGTTCGATTCCATCAAAATAAACCTTGAATGCCCGGTCAAATTTATCGAAATGACGCTCGTCTTTTACCAGACACAACCGTGACAGGTAATAAAACTCTTCCATGTCGGCGAACGCCAGCCGCTGTTGCAACGCCTCCAGCAGATCCAGAAATTCACGCAGGCTGGCAGGCACTCCGGCCCGCCGCACTTCGAGAAAAAAATCAATCAACATAAAATCGCACCCTTGCTGAATTTCAGCCGCGACGACGCATCATGAACGCCAGCTTCTGCAACAAGTGTACATCCTGCTCGTTTTTTACAAGGGCACCGTACAAAGGTGGCAGCGCAGAACTGTTGTCTTTCTCATGCAGCATCTTGGCGGTCAGCTCATCTGCCATCAGTAGCTTAAGCCAGTCAATCAGTTCCGAGGTAGAAGGCTTTTTCTTCAGGCCGGGCACTTTCCGCACATCAAAAAATACGTCCAGTGCGTCCCTGACCAGCTGCTGCTGAATGCCGGGGAAGTGAACATCCACAATTTCCTGCATGGTGTCATGATCAGGAAAGTTGATGTAGTGAAAGAAGCAGCGACGCAAAAACGCGTCCGGAAGCTCTTTTTCGTTGTTACTGGTAATCACCACAATCGGACGATGCTTTGCTTTAACAAACTTTTGAGTCTCATAGACAAAGAACTCCATACGATCCAGCTCCTGCAGGAGGTCGTTTGGAAACTCAATGTCTGCTTTGTCGATTTCATCAATCAGCAGTACAACCTGCTCGTCCGCCTCGAACGCTTCCCAGAGCTTGCCTTTGACAATGTAATTGCTGATGTCATGAACCTTCTCATCACCCAGCTGAGAGTCTCGCAGACGCGACACCGCGTCGTACTCATACAGCCCCTGCTGCGCTTTGGTGGTGGATTTGATATGCCACGGGATCAGGCGCATACCAAGGGAGCTTGCCATCTCTTCGGCCAGCAGGGTTTTGCCGGTGCCGGGTTCACCCTTGATCAACAGTGGACGTTGCAGCGTAATAGCCGCATTTACGGCCATTTGCAGGTCATCGGTGGCTACGTACTTCTCGGTACCGGTAAACTTCATGTGCATAATTCCTGTTGGTTACTTTGTCTTTGAACCCGCAATTCCGGGTCTGTCAGTAAACGTCAGCGCCTTGAAAGCCGATAGCGGACCATATCAAGAATCCAGACCAGCAGCATAACAGCTCCGCCAAGCGCAAGATTGAACATTGCCCTGCCCGCATCGGTTGCATCACCCAGGATCAGTTCGTATCCGCCGAACAGCCAGGCGGGAATCCACCACCCGGCCAGTTCGGGAGACTCTACAGGTGTCAACAGCAAGGCAACCAGTGCGGCCAGCAGCAGGGTGCGTAAACCGTAAAGCGGCAAAAACCGGAACAGCGCCTTCATCATATAAAAAAACACGACGAAAGCGATGGCGTAGGCGGCCCAGAAAATGCCGTAAGCAAGATGTGCGTCAGTATCGATCATTACAAAACCCAGTGAATGATGTGTTCTTCCCAGTCTTCTTCTGCCACTGCGTCTTCCCGGATCACTTTGTGGCGTATGGAAACGCCTGCCTCGTGTACCGTGTCGGGAGACCCGCTGCGTAACGGATGCCAGTCGGGAAGCGGCCTGCCTTCTGCCAGTGTTCGGTAGGCACAGGTGTGCGGCAGCCAGCCATAGTCGGACACAGTGTCCGGTGTCAGTACGGTGCATCCCGGTACTTTTTCCAGCCGCTCAGGGTAAACCGTGCACTGACAGGTGTTTTCATCCATATAGCGACAGACCAGATCGGTATGGTACACCTCGCCGGTGTCAATATCCTCAAGCTTGTTCAGGCAGCACTTGCCACAGCCGTCGCAGAGAGACTCCCACTCCTGTGGTGTCATTTCACTCAGGCGCTTGCGTTGCCAGAAAGGAATCTGAGCAATCACGAGTGTCTCAGTCCTGGCTTTGTGCGAAAGTTGATAACGTAGGCATCCTGCTCTTCGGGCATCTGCAGATAAAAGTCTTTGTCAGCAATGGCGCTCAGCACTTCCTCACCCGTGGTTCGGGCCAGTTTGCGTTCCGGGGTCATAATCAGGTCCATGGAGTGCACCGGACGACCGAAAACCTGCTTCAGGCTCTCGGGCAGCTCATCCCAATCCTGGCCACGCCGGACGAAAATATAAGTATCGCTCTTTTTGCTGCTTCGGAAAACAGACACAAACTCCCGCTCATTCATGATTTCAGGTAGCCCTCAATATCATTTATTACCGGCGCCAGAACCTCGGCACGCCAACCTTGAAAAAAGGCACTGTCAGCAAGCGTCTGGTCCTGCATAACCTTTTCAACCCGCTTCCGGGGAGCCAGCAATTCTACCGGTATATCAGCCAGTTCCGCTGCTCTTCTAAACAGCTTTTTCAAGTCTTTAAAGGCCGCCTGCTGATCACGGGTCAGCGGTGGCATAATGGGTTGATGCCCTGCTGTATCGGCACTGACACCCTCTTTGATAAGCGCCAGCAGCTCCTCTCCGTACCGGCGCACTGCGCCACTTGGCACGCCCTGAATATCCGCCAGCTCGTTGAGATTTTTCGGCAGACGCTCTGCGATCGAAATCAGGAGCGGGTCGGCCAGCACCCGGCCCCGGGGGCGGTCAAGCTGTCGACTGGTCTGCTCCCGCCAGGCAACCAGCTTTTTGAGTACAACCTGCTGCTGCATGGTTAGCGCCCAGCCACCCCGTATTCGCAGATAATACTGGTCCGGATCGTCCTGCCCTGCGAGCTCATCTGCAAACCGCTGGGACTCCTCTGCAAGGGCCGCCTCCAGTTTCCGCTCTCGCAGACGCACTGTTACCCACTGGTACATCGGAGCCAGAAACCGGATATCATCAATCGCGTACCGCTGCTGCGCGTCACTTAAGGGCCGCGAGATCCAGTCAGACCGGGTAACGGACTTGTCCAGCTCTTCACCAAACAGGGCTTCAACCTGCCGGGCATAGCCAACGGAGAAGCCGGCGCCCGCAAGCGCGACGCCCACCTGCAAATCAATCACCCCCTTCGGGCTGATTCCCAGCCAGTCACGAAACAGCTCAAGATCCTCACTCATGGCGTAGAGCAGCTTGGTCACGGATGGATCTGCAAGAATCTCACGAAAGCGGGAGGACTGCTCTGCAATATCCGGATCGACAAGGCAGAAGCGCTCACCCAGACCAAGCTGAACCAGCCCGGGAACAGGGTAAAAGGTGGTTGTTCGTTCAAACTCGGTATCCAGTGCCAGTGGTTCGCCCGGCGTGTTGTTCAGCCACTCGTCCAGCTCATCGGGCGTAGACATCCAGTCAATACGCTCAGGTGCAGGCGGTATATGAATCTCAGTTACAGAAGCAGTCATAGAAGCACAAAAAATCAGTTGAGGCGCCTGCCGGCGCCTGGGCGCAGTCAGTCCAGCAGTGGTTTTCTGCCGCGGAACGCGTGGGTGAGAGTAAAGCCGTCAACGTAACCCAGCTCGCCACCAACCGGTATACCATGGGCCAGTCGGGTAATGAGAATGCCGGAGCCATCGAGCCGGTCAGAAATATAATGAGCCGTAGCCTCGCCTTCCACCGTGGGGTTGGTGGCCAGAATCAGTTCGGTAACACCTTCCGACCGCACCCGACGCAGAAGCCGCTCAATTCCAATATCATCGGGCCCGACACCGTCTATGGGTGATAGATGCCCCATAAGAACGAAGTAGCTTCCTTTGTAATCACTTGTCTGCTCAATAGCCAGCAGGTCGGAAGGGCTTTCAACCACACACAGAGTGCCGTTACTGCGCTCCGGGTTTTCACAGATCCCGCACACTTCGGTGTCGGAAAAGTTCTGGCAGCTTTCACAACGACGAACGCCGTCCATGGCGTTACTCAACGCATCTGCCAGCCGGACCCCGCCGGAACGGGCCCGCTCAAGCAGGTGGAACGCCATGCGCTGCGCTGTTTTCTGGCCCACTCCCGGCAAGCACCGGAGAGATTCGACAAGCTCATCAACTAGAGGGCTGAAGGCCATGAAACTTCCTCAGGCTGAACATTTAAAAAGCGATTAAAACGGCATCTTGAAGCCGGGGGGCATCCCCATGCCGGACATCATTCCCGACATCTTTTCTTTCTGTTCGGCCTCGACACGCCGCACGGCATCATTCACAGCCGCAGCCAGCAAGTCTTCCAGCACTTCTTTCTCTTCACTTAGCAGGCTAGGGTCAATGTCTACCTTGCGGACATCGTGACGGCCATTCATGGTGACCTTCACAAGGCCGGCACCGGCTTCACCGGTCACTTCAGCCTTGGCTGCCTCTTCCTGCGCTTTCTGCATTTCTTCCTGCATTTTCTGGGCCTTTTTCATCAGGCCGCCCATATCGTTCAGCATACTATTCTCTCCTGCGCGTCTCTGTGGGCCGGATACTGTCTTCGACTACCCTTGCCTCAAATCGTTCAACAATAGACCGCACCAACGGGTCATTGCGTATAGAATCAACTGCAGCACTCTGGCGCTCCCGGCGCCGACGTTCTTCAAACGCGGCCGGTGTTCCGGAGCCTGGATTACCCTGCGTTATAGTTAACTGAATGGCGTCGCCAAAGTAATTTCTCAAGGCCGCCAGAATTTTTTCTTCGTGACGGGCGTTCAGTAACCGGGCGTGACCTTCGTCGATCAGCAACGTAATGGTGTCGCCGGATCGGGACATGGCGCCGTGACTGGCAAGGTTCCCTGCCATGCCAACAATGCCCAGCGTGCGGAAATCCCGCTCCCACACAAATTCGCCCTCTGGCAGCGCAGCTTCCGTGTCAGGTTCAGCAGGCGCTTCTGGCTCTGGCTCTGGCTCTGGCTCTGGCTCTGGCTCTGGTTCTGGTTCTGGTTCTGGTTCTGGTTCTGGTTCTGGTTCTGGTTCTGGTTCTGGAATAGTGTCAGGCACAGATTCGGCCTGAGCATCCAGGCTTGCTAGCCAGGAGTCATCGACAGGCGGCGAGCTGACTTCAGGCTGGCTGACCTCTTCCTGCGGGTGTGGCATCCGGGAAGGCTCTGGCTCTGCTGCCTCTGGCGCTGCAAGCTCCGGTTCTGTCGATTCCGGGGCGGCGGCTGGCCCGGGTTCATCCCGCCCCTCTTCTTCACCACTGCCAGTGCTGCTTGCGGGCGTATTGACTGCAGGCGGAGCAGAACGGCCGGCCCCCGGGCGAAAGGCCAGCATGCGAAGCAGTGTCATCTCGAAGCCCATCCGGGCATCGGGCGTTATTGCAAGATCTTTACGGCCCATGAGCGCGGCCTGATAGAACAGCTGCGCGTCTTCGGCGCTAAGCTTGCGAGCCAGTGTTTGCACCTGAGTGGCATCACCCAGAGCGTTGTCGGCACTGCCTGGCACCACCTGCTCCATCGTTACCCGATGGAACAGCGACAACAAGTCCGCAAGTATGATGCTGTAGTCCGGTGCAAAGTCGGCTATCCGGCTTGTCTCCGCCAGCAACCCCGGGCCATCGCGGTCTACCAGGGCGTTCACAATGCGCTCGACATCCCCCTGATCAATCGTCCCCAGCATACTGCTGACGTCGCTGGCCGACAGCTTCTGGTCACCGAAGGCAATTGCCTGATCTGTAAGGCTCAGGGCATCACGCATACTGCCATCAGCAGCGCGGGCCAACAGCCAGAGAGCCGGCTCTTCAAAGGGAATTTCTTCAGCCGTCAGCACGTTTTGCAAGTGCCCTGCTATGTGCTCCGGCGTCATGCGCTTCAGATTAAACTGCAGACAGCGCGACAGCACAGTGACCGGCAGCTTTTGAGGGTCCGTCGTCGCCAGCAGAAACTTGACATGATCCGGCGGCTCCTCGAGGGTTTTGAGAAACGCGTTAAAGGACTGGGTTGTGAGCATGTGTACCTCGTCAATAAGGTACACCTTGTAGCGGCCGCGGCTGGGCGCATACTGAACGTTATCCGTCAGCTCCCGCATATCGTCCACACCGGTGCGGGAGGCAGCGTCAATTTCGATCAGGTCAACAAACCGGCCTTCCTGGATTTCCACGCAACTGGAACAGGTTCCGCAAGGGCGCGGTGTAACACCGGTTTCGCAGTTCAGGCAACGGGCCAGCAACCGGCCGATGCTGGTTTTACCTACACCCCGGGTGCCGGTAAACAAATAGGCATGGTGCAGGCGCTGGTTTTCCAGTGCGTGAATCAGTGCCTGGAGAACGTGCTCCTGGCCCACCATATCTTCAAAGGTGCGAGGGCGCCATTTACGGGCAAGTACCTGATAGCTCATGATCCGCCAAATGCTGAGAAAAACGGCTGTAACTTTAGCACGGACAGGGGTTTGTAAGAAGCCATAAGGGCCGCAACAGATTCAGGGGGCTTTTCAGAGGGGAAGGGAGAATACTGGGGGTGGCCCCATCAGCGACACTCCGGCACACAATTCCACCACTACGGCTGCTCCCTTCCGGGCCTGACCGGGTTTGCGGCTTCATGTTGCGGAGGCACCAACAGGGCCACCATAACGGCGTTCCGGGACAATATCTCCGGAAGCGGCGCGAATACTAACAAAAGGATTTACAGAGTACAACGCCAAACTCTGACTACACTGAGAACAACAGGCATTGCGTGCTGCCTTACAGACAACGCAATGTGTCGGCTGTGCCAATGCAACCGGGCATTACTCAGTCTTTAATACGGACGAACGCCCCACAGGGTACTATCGGGCGTAGCCGCAAATACGCTAGAGAGGGAGTGCACATGGGCCTGGTATCCTTTTTGAAATCCCGGCTGGTTTCCACGGAGCAGGAAAAACATATCCACCACATGCAAAAGCTTATAGGGACACTGGGGTACGACCCCTGGGGCTATAATAATGAAACCGCCAGGTACGGCCTCTCGCTGGCAAAGCCCATTTATGAAAAATACTTTCGTGTGGAAGCCTCGGGGGTCGACAATATTCCCGCTGAAGGGCCGGTACTTATAGTGGGAAACCACAGCGGTCAGCTCCCGATTGACGGCTTGCTGGTTGGTTATGCCCTGGCCTCCCGAGAGAAAAGCCCACGTTTTCCCCGAGCCATGATTGAACGGTTTTTCCCGACGGTTCCCTGGCTTGGCAACCTTCTGAATGAAGTAGGCGGTACGCTGGGCGACCCGGTCAATTGCGCCCGCATGCTTGCCAATAACGAAGCTATCATTGTTTTCCCCGAGGGCGTGCGTGGCTCCGGCAAACTGTACCGGGATCGCTATAAACTCCAGCGGTTCGGTACCGGGTTCATGCACCTGGCAATGAAGTACAACGCAGCGATCGTGCCGGTTGGCGTTGTTGGCTGTGAGGAATCCATTCCGGCTATTGCCAATATTAAACCTCTGGCGAAACTATTGGGTCTTCCCTACGTGCCTGTTGCGCTTCCGGTTGTACTTCCCAGCAAGGTGCACCTTAACTTTGGCTCGCCCATGTATTTCACTGGAACGGACACATCAGAAACCCGGATAGAAGAACAGACTGAAGAAGTAAAAGCCGAAATAAACCGCCTTATTGCCAAAGGCCTGCAAGAACGCGAGAGTGTGTTCTGATGACTGAACAACAAACAAAACAACACAAACCCTGCATTCTGGTAACCGGTGCAGCCGGAACGCTTGCCCGACAGGTTATCCAGCGGCTCCAGGATTCCTGCAACCTGGTGGCTGTCGATAGCCGCGAGCCGGCAGACCTTGGGGATACAATCCCCAGCTACTGCATCGATTTCAATCAGCGCAGTTTTGAAGACCTGTTCCGCCGTTACCATTTTGACGGCGTAATTCACCTTGGCCGTATCCGCTCCAGCCAGCTCACACGCCTGCGGCGATACAACGCGAACGTTCTCGGAACACAAAAACTGCTCGACCTGAGCCATAAATACGGCATCCGCCGGGTAGTCGTGCTGTCCACCTACCACGTGTATGGGGCAATGGCATACAACCCCGCCCTGATCAACGAGTCTACGGCAATGAAAAGTGCCGGGTTAAGCTCAGACCTGGTGGACTCAGTCGAACTTGAAAACCTGGCAAATATTTACCAGTGGCGCTACCCGGAGCTGAACATCTGTATTTTGCGCCCCTGCAACATCGTAGGCCCGGGGGTCCGCAATACCATGAGTACGCTTCTTGCCAGTCACCGTTCTCCGGTGCTGGCCGGTTTCTCTCCCATGATGCAGTTCATCCACGTTGATGACATGGCGGATGCCGTGGTGCTGGCGTACAAAAAGCCGGTTTGCGGAGTGTTCAATGTGGCGCCGGAGGACTGGGTATCCTATCAGCACGCCTTGGCGCTCTCCGGTTGTGCACGCGTTCCAGTGCCCTCTATCCCTCCGGTCCTGCCACGGGTAATACTGCGCACACTGCGCCTGAAACGTTTTCCGGCCTACCTCATCGCCTTTTTTAAATACCCCGTTGTTATTGATGGCCGAACGTTTGCCAGGGAATTTAATTTCACGCCCAGGCGGCCTTTAAAAGAGATTTTTCGCTTCTATAAGGACAACAAAACACCTGTCTGACGTTGCACAAGCTGAGAACCCGACCCACACTAAGATCTGTCCAGGGAATGGGGATATTGCATGCTTTCAGATCTGAGTGTGATCAGCTACGGTGCCGCGGCCGCTGTATACGCCATACTTGCCGTGCTTTTAGGCACCCACCATATACGGCGTAACGTTGACCGTGCCTTACTGCTCGCGTCGCTGGTCACCCTGGTCTGGGCATCAACCCTGGTTACCCAGAGTGTGTGGGGCACTCCCGGATTTTTTGTCCGATACCTGCTGGAGCTCCTTCGCTACACCGCCTGGATTTTCCTGCTGTTCGCCATGCTGCGCAACACCCTCCGCCAGGGGCACCTGAGCGGGCAAATCAAAAAGTTTATGGGTGTTGGGGCCGTTGGCCTGTTGGTTACGCTGATCACCCTCGGCAGCCTGGAATTTGTTTTCGGGGTTGCGCTTCTGGGCGGAAAAACCAAAGTCATCGGCCAGCTGGCGCTGTCTCTTCTGGGGCTTTCCCTGGTAGAACAGATCTGGCGTAATGCCCCGGCTTTTGGCCGCGCAAGCATGAAGTACCTGTGCATTGGCATCGCCACAGTCTTCGTATTTGATTTCCTGATGTATGCCGATGCCCTGCTGTTCGGCGAGATCTCCAACGCTTTCTGGAATGCCCGCGGGCTGGTCAATGCGGCACTTGTGCCTCTGTTTGCCGTCAACGTCATCAATGCACGCCGGCAGCCTGTCAGCTTCCATCTGTCCCGCTCTGCTGCGTTTCACGCCGGCACGTTTATTCTGGCTGGCATTTATCTGGTGATCCTCTCAATCACGGGTTACTACGTGCGCACACTCGGCGGAGAATGGGGACAATCGTTACAGGTCATACTGTCGGCTGTGGCACTTGTTTTTCTCACCACACTGATCGCCTCAAGGCGCGTCCGGGCGCGGTTAATGGTTCGCATCAGCCAGAACTTCTTTGATTATAAATACGATTATCGGGACGAATGGCTCAAGATGACCAAAGAGCTGTCGGATCTGAGCCAGGATCCGCCCCTTGCCCAACGTGTCATCCGTATTCTGGCTAACCTGGTTGAAAGCAACGCTGGCGCCATCTGGCTGCGGAGCGACACCGGCACCTACACGCTGAAAGACACTTCCAATCTTGCTGTCCCTAAATACACGGTGATCGATGAGGACGCCGAACTGGTCACCTTTTTCAAAAGCAAGGAATGGATCATTAACCTGGATGAATACCAGGCTGACCCACTGGCTTATGATTTGCTCGAAATTCCGGAGGCCATCGCCAAAACGCCCGATACCTGGCTGATTATTCCCCTATTCCTAGATAATGAGCTTTACGGCATCGCGATCACAGGCCGCCCCCTCGCCCGCATTGAGCTGAACTGGGAGAACTTTGACCTGATCAAGGTTGTGGCACGCCAGACCTGTAACCTGCTGGCGCAAGCCGATGCGCAAAACAGACTATCCCGTGCGATGCAGTTTGAGGCAGTCAGTAAAGCCTCCGCTTTTATGGCTCACGATCTGAAAACGGTCATCGCGCAACTGTCTCTTCTCGTCAACAACGCACAAACACACAAACACAACCCTGCGTTTGTTGATGACATGATCAACACCACTGAGCATGCGGTTCGCAAAATGACCAACTTGCTGGAGCATATCCGCAAGCCACCCAAGAAGGCAGGCACAACCCCCCTGAATCTGAACAACCTCGTCGCCAACCTTCTGGAACAATACGAAAACCAGCGCCCGGTACCGCGCCAGGAAGGTGAGGCACCCCCTATAACCGTGAACGCAGATGAGGAGCAACTGAAAAGCGTACTTGGCCATCTCATTCAGAACGCGCTGGATGCAACGCCGCCGGACGGCGAGGTATCCCTGTCCCTGAAAAAAGCTAAAGATCATGCTGTGCTGTTCATCCAGGATTCAGGATCCGGCATGACGGACGACTTCCTCAACAACCGGCTCTTTAAACCCTTTGAAAGCACAAAAGGCCTCACCGGCATGGGAATTGGCGCGTATCAGGCGCGGGAATATATCCAGCAGCTGGGCGGCACCATTGATGCCACAAGTGAGCCAGGAACCGGCTCCTGCTTTTCTATCCGCATTCCGGTTGCGGAGAAGCAGGAGCACGACCAAAGGCCATCAACTGACAGACCGGCACCCATCGAAATGTAACGTTTTGTTGCAAATTGGCAACATTCAGTTAAGAATCAGGGTTACCGGAATACAAAAACAAAGGAATTGTGGCTGTTGTGACTAGACGACTGTTAATCGTAGAGGATGATCCAGGCCTGCAAAGTCAGATGCGCTGGTGCTTCAGCGAAAACCTGGAAGTAACGGTTGCGTCGGACAGGGATACTGCCCTTGCCACACTGCGGCGCGACGAACCCACCGTGATAACACTGGACCTTGGCCTTCCACCCGATCCGGGCGGCTCAACAGAGGGCTTTGCTTTGCTTTCAGAGATCCTGAAGCTTGCACCTGCAACCAAAGTCATTGTCGTAACCGGGCGGGAAGATAAAGAGCATGCGGTAAAGGCGATAGGTATGGGCGCCTCCGATTTCTACCAGAAGCCATTGGATGCCGATATCCTCAGGTTTGTGGTCAACCGTGCCTTTCGTCTGGCGGAGCTTGAACAAGAAAACCAGTGTCTGGTGCATCAGGGAAACGGCACGAACATTAAAGGCATTGTGGCCGCAAGCCCGCAGATGACAGCGGTTTGCCGAACGCTGGAAAAGGTTGCACCTACAGACATAACCACACTGATTACCGGCGAAACCGGCACCGGGAAAGAACTCCTGGCCCGCGCTGTGCACGACCTGAGCCCCAGGGCAAAGAACGCCTTTGCCGCCATCAACTGTGCTGCTATCCCCGAGAACCTCCTTGAAAGCGAACTGTTCGGCTTTGAGAAAGGTTCATTTACCGGCGCTACCCAGGCAAAGAAAGGCAAAATTGAAAGTGCTGACGGTGGCACCCTTTTTCTGGACGAAATTGGCGACATGCCCATGGCGCTTCAGGCAAAGCTTTTGCGCTTTCTGCAAGAGCGGGTTGTCGACAGAGTCGGCTCGGTAAAACCCATCCCGGTAGATGTACGCGTTGTGTGCGCCACCCACAGAACGATCGGCCAGTTGATTGCAAACGGCGACTTCCGTGAAGATCTTTATTATCGCATCAGCGAGATAACCCTTGATGTACCCGCGCTTCGTGAGCGCGATGGAGACGCCCTTGTTGTGGCTCAGTCGCTGCTGAAATCCCTGGGCAAACAGATGGACAGGCCCAACCTGTTCTTTTCAGAAGACGCCATCAATGCCATTAATAATTACTCATGGCCGGGGAACGTGCGGGAGATGATCAACAAGGTAAAGCGCGCCACCATCATGGCTGATGGCAAGCGTATTACCAGTGAAGACCTGGAACTGCCTGGCAGTGACCGGCCGGAAGTGAATCATCTGAACCTGCGACAGGTTCGCGAATACGCTGAAAGCAAAGCAATTTTGCAGGCGCTTCGAACCAGTGGGTTCAATATGGCTCAGGCTTCACGATTGTTGGGGATCACCCGCCCCACCCTTTATAACCTTACCGACAAATATAAAATTGATACCTCAGCAAATGCCACGGAAGCCTGAACCCTCCCAGGCAATGAATGGCACAGGCTGACACAAGGAGTAGATGCAGATGACTACAAGAAAAACAACACACAAGTCACTTCCGGGATTAGTACTGACTTACAGTCTGCTGGCTACTCTGCCCCTACTGGGGGGGTGCAATAATAACACCAATTCATCTGAAGCCATGTCTCACCTTACCCGCGCGGAGACGTACAAAGATCAGGGGCAGTACCGCTCTGCTGTGCTGGAAGTTAAAAATGCCATTCAGAAAGACCCGGACCAGGTGGAAAATACGGTTCGTCTGGCCAATCTCTACTTACAGGTCGGTGCTGCGAAACAGGCAACCGAACTGCTGGAGCCCTGGTTAAGCGAACAGCCCGATGCGGTCGCTCTCCTGCTGGCCCGCGCCTATGTAGAGCAGAGAAAACACCTCTCCGCTACAGAAACTCTTGCCCTGCATACGCCAGCGTCGCCCGAAGAACAGCTTGAAGCTTCCTTGATCCGTGCGGAAATTCTGCGTACATCCGGAGAGCTGGCTGAAGCACTGGCATTATACAACAACTTGGTGACCAGCAATTCCTCCAGTACTGAGGCAATTACCGGCCTTCTGCAAACCCAGATAAGCATGGGAAAGCCCGAACAAGTGATAGAGACTGCAGACCAATGGTTAGCGGCAAACGAGCAGGCGGCAGAAGTCCTGTACTGGAAAGGCGTGGCACAGTATCGCCAGAACCAGCTTGAGGCGTCTTCAGACACCCTTACAGATGCTGTTGGCGTGTTGCCAACATCGGATATTTTCCTGCCAATACGCCGCAGTGTGCTGTCTGCCCTGTCCCGGGTACTGACTGAGCAAGGTAAAATCACCGAAGCCCAGATTTATAACCGGGTTCTGGCCGAAAACACAGACACAAACGCAAGGGAACAGGCTGAAGCGGCGATTGCCGCACTGAAAGATGGCAACTTCGACGAGGCCAAGTCTATATTACGAGACACGCTGAAGACCGACCCTGAAAACGAACAGGCGGCCATGCTGTTGGGCGCCATTTCTGCAGGTACGGGGCAACTGGAAGAAGGAACCCAGCTGCTCACCGAAAACCTGGACCCGGAAACAACCTCGACCCAGTTCATCAGAGCCGCCACCATGGCGCAGATAGACGCCGGTGAGCGGGAAGCGGCCCTTGAAACTCTGGAACGTGCTGTAAAAGCCCGGCCGAACGATAACGAGCTACTGGCAATGCACGGCATTCTTGCATTAAGCCTTCCCGAGCATCAGGCCAGCGGCGTTGCCAGTCTTAGTAAAGCGATCAGCAACGAACCCGACCGCGTGCGATTCCGGCTGGCCCTGGCAAGACATTACATACGTACCGACAAGCCTGAGCAGGCACTCGGCCAGCTTCGAATGGCCTTTACCTCTAACCCGGCAGACTGGGAGACAACCAGTGCCTATCTGAGTGTGCTGTTTCAGCAGGATGAAAAGCAGGAAGCCGTTGAGATCCGCGACTCACTACTGAACGGTTATGGCGATCAGCCACGCGCAGTTCTGCTAGCAAGCCTGACTGATGTCCGGCTTGGCAACCAGAATGAAGCAACAAAGCGACTTGAAACCCTTGTTGAAGAAACCCCTCAGTGGCAGGCCCCAAAGGTTGCCCTCGCCAGCCTTTATGCCCAGTCCGGAGAACGGGAAAAAGCGATAGACCTGCTGGTTGATGCAGCCACCCTCGCCCCCGGCTCGATACGCCCACTACAACAGGCTGGCAGAATCTACGTGCAAGATCATAGTGTAGACGAGGCAAAGCTCTGGCTCGATGATCTTGCCGAGCGCCATCCTGAACTGAAAACGGATACGGATACGCTTAGAGCGGTTATTGCTATTAACCAGGGAGATCTGGCAGAAGCCAGACCCCTTCTTTCTCAGGGTGCCAATTCTGAATCACCTACTGCAATACGTGCTTATGGCCAACTATTACTGGCTGAAACCCAGGCTGCGATAAACAACAAGCAATGGGCGGAGGCGCGTGCGAAAGCTGCTGAAGCCATTGCCCTTGAGCCGGAAAGCCTCCGGCTTGCACTCTTGCCGGTTGAGATTGCTCAAATGGAAGGCAAGCCTGAAGCAGCGCTTTCTGCACTGGATGCAGTGGAAGAAACGTATGGAGAGGTGGCGGTTACCATGCTGACCCGGGCGAAACTGCTCAACCATCAAAAGGGGGCGGTGCCTGCGTATGAATATCTCTCTGCCCGGTGGGATGCCACCAAAAATCCCGAGCTCATGCCCACACTGACCAGGCTGGCAGCAAAAGAAGACCCGGAAGCTCAGGATCACCTTACACAAAACTGGCTGGACGCTGCCCCGCAGAGCCCGGCGGCTCACATGGCAAGAGCCGGGTGGCTGATGAGCAATAATCAGGAAGTGGCGGCTGTTCCCCTCTATGAGCAGATTCTCACACAACAACCCCGAAACATTGCCGCCCTGAACAACCTGGCCTGGGCACTTCGCAAAGATAATCCGGAGCGTGCACTGCAACTGGCCAGACAAGCAAACCAAATTGCACCTGACAACTCTGCCGTGCTGGATACCTATGGGTGGATTCTGCACCTGCATGGAAATCACGCGGAAGCCAAGGCGATGATCGAAAAAGCTCTGGCCTTGTCACCTGAGAATAGCGACATAGAAGCGCACCTTGAAACCGTGAAAAAAAGACTGTGACCGGTAAGGCGGGACTGAAATGTTAAGGAAGACATTTAAAAACCTGCCCGATGCCCAGCCTTATCTGGTGGCTACCGGCATTGCCGTTGTCATTTACTACCCGACCTGGGCCCGGCTGGCGGGGGCCTGGCTAGAGTTTTCGCAGGTTCTGGCACACGGCCTGGCCACTGCGGTTATTTTCATTGGGCTGTTGTTGATTCATCCGCCTGCCAAGGTGGCGCCTGGACCTGAGCGCAAACAACACCAGCTGGCCGGTGCTGTCCTGCTGATCACCACCACCCTGGCCTGGACCCTGCTGGAGCTGGTGCGTATTGACACTCTGGCGTACCTGTTGCTTCCTGCCGGAATCATCACAACAGCCTGGGCACTGCTGGGGCTTTCGCGAACACTCTCATTCGCCCCCTACGTTATCCTGTTAGCGCTTTCATTGCCCATCTGGGCTGACCTGGTTCCAGCGTTGGTGGAGCTGGCAAGCATCGTTGTCGGAACCTGGGTAGGCTGGTTCGGGATGACCGCTCTCATTGAAGGCAACAGCATCACTCTGCCCTACGGGCGACTGCTTATCGCAGATGGCTGCTCTGGTATCCGTTATTTTGCGATTTCCATTTTACTGGCAATGATGACCGCAATACTCAACGACTACCGTTGGCGGGGCTGGCTTATCACTCTATTGGCCGCCGCAGCACTCGGCCTTCTGGCCAACTGGGTGCGAATTACCATTCTGGTCGTGGTGGCCTATGAGACGGATATGCAAAGTGACCTGCTATCCGATCACGAAACGATGGGCTGGATGGTGTTCGGTGCATTCATTATTCCGGCGCTGTATTTTTCGCCGGTTCGCAGACGTGCCCGGAAAGACGCCTTGCATACGCGGGCCAACGCCATTTACAGAAAAGGTTTCATTGCGATCAGCGCAGCGCTTATCCTGGGCCCTGTTGCTCTGTTAGCTGCACACCACACGGCTAACGAACAAACGGAATGGGTGATTAACCTTCCGGAATTCCGGCAGACGCACACTGGCCAACTGCCCCTGCCTCTCTCTCTTCCCACAAGCCTTCGGGAACAGGTCTGGCGTTCGGATTCCAGCTGGATCTCATTAGCACAGAGCCAGAAAAAAAACGCCCAGCAAAAGCTTGTCCCCTACCTGCCACCTCTGTTTAACACCTCCGTCTGGCATGTTGAGGCACAGCCAAAAGCGGGCCTTAAGGTTTACCGGAACATACTGACAAGAAATAAGGTGCTGGTCGCGCAATGGTTCCAGGTCGGGTCGCGAAAAAGCTGGAACTACCGAAACGCCAAACTGTTACAGGTGCCAGCCGTACTTACCGGCGAAACACAGTTTGCCCTGATTACAATACAGACACCCTGTAACTCCCGGGATTGCACGCAAGTAATCCCCCGGATGCTCAGCACGGTTACCGATATCGAAAAGCAAATCTGATGCCTGCGCATCATATTGCAAACAAGATCAATCTGTACAAAAACTGACCGATTTAACATTATTTAACAAATCGACACTCACCTTACCTCTCAAAAAATCCTCGCAGAACTCTGTTTTTATTCATTAATATTAATTTTTACCCTGCCGGAATCCCTAACGAAACGACATATTTTGACAATCTCAACTGGCCTATAATTTTTACAGTTCCTGAAAAGGTCCCGGCAGCTGATACCAGCTGCTGGTCAGCACCACTCATAAATCAATTGTGGAAACACCTGTGAATTTTGATTCTATTAACTCGGCAATCGCCGAGTGGACTGCCCTTTTGGGGGATTCCGGGGTAACTCTGGCCGAAAGTGGGGAGCTGGGCGCCTCCACCATTGGTGTCAAGCGCTCTATTCCTGCCGCCCTTCACCCCTGGAGTCAAGAGCAGGTCGCCAAAATCCTGGAAACTGCGCAACGTTGGAAGGTTCCTGTTTATCCCGTGTCTACGGGCAACAACTGGGGTTATGGCAGTGCCAACCCGGTTGAGGATGACTGTGTTGTTCTTGATCTCAGCCAGCTTAACCAGATATCAGATTTTGACCCTGAAATGGGCGTTGTCACCGTCCAGCCCGGGGTAACCCAGGGCGAATTAAGAGAGTTCCTTGACCAACAGGAGGGTGACTACCTGGTTCCGGTAACCGGCGCCGGCCCTAATTGCAGTCTGTTGGGTAATGCCCTTGAAAGAGGCTACGGCATCACGCCCATCACCGATCACTTCGCGGCCGTTACAAAAATTGAAGCGATCCTGCCCGATGGCTCCCTCTATCGGACACCGCTCAGCGAGCTTGGGGGTAAAGAGATAGACGGGCTCTTCAAGTGGGGCCTGGGCCCTTACATGGACGGACTGTTCAGTCAGGGCAATTTTGGCGTGGTGGTAAACATGACCATTGCCCTGGCTCCCGCGCCAGAAACCGTGACGGCGTTCTTTTTCTCTACAAAAGACGACGCCAAACTGGAAGCACTGGTGCCAACGGTCAGAGAAGTACTGAGATCCCTTGGCGGTACGGTTGTTGCCATTAACCTGCTTAACAGCCAGCGCATGCTCTCAATGATGATCCCTTTTCCTGAAGACAAGGCTGTAGATGGCTTTCTCCCGGCTGCCGAAGCTGAGCACATCGCTCATCGACATGGCGTTCCCGCATGGAGCGGTGTGGGCGCCATTTACGCATCAAAGGAAGTTGCCCGCGCGGCTCGCCGCACCCTGCGACGGCTTCTTGGCCCGGTAACCGACCGTCTCATCTTTATCAATCAGCGCAAAGTTGAAATGGCTCGGTCTGTTGCCCGCGTACTGCCCGGCAGCCTGGCCACGCGTATCCAGGGCATGGCAGACACACTATCGGGCGCACTGCAAATCATGAATGGTGCGCCCAACGATGTTGCCCTTGCTTTGGCGTATTGGCGTTCAGGAGCCTTACCCGTACCCGGGCAGGCCAAGAATCCGGCAAAGGATGGTTGCGGCCTTATATGGTTTGCTCCGCTGGTTCCGATCCGTGGCACAGACGCACGTCGCTACACTGAGATGATTGAACGTATTTGTCCCCAATATGGCGTTAACCCGCTCATTACCCTGACGACCATCAATGACCGGTGCTTCGACTCAACCGTTCCCCTACTCTTTGATCGAAATGATCCGGATGCCACTGCAAAGGCTAACGAATGCTATCGCACGCTTTACCAGGCGGGCCAGGAAGAAGGCTTTTTGCCTTATCGCCTCAACGTCAACGCGATGGACATCCTCAACACCAGTGGGACCACCTATTCCCGGCTTTCCAGCCACCTCAAGGCTGCAATAGACCCCAACTTTATTCTGTCGCCGGGCCGTTACGTGCCCTCCCAAAACGCACGTTCCGACGCTTAAGAGGACCTGAAATGTACCCACTCCAGCAACAGCACATAAATGTCAGCAATATATTCAACTCGGTCTTCACTGTTAAGCTGGCAACCACGCCCGAACTGACCGACGAAGTGTTTGCAGTCAGATACCAGGTTTACTGCATCGACCGCCCGTTTGAAGACCCTAACTGCTTTGCCGACAAACGTGAGCACGATGAGTTCGACCCGCACTCTGCACACGCTTTAATTCAGCACCGCCTTACCAAAGACAGCGTGGCCGCGGTCCGCCTCGTAATGGCAGGCGACGACGCCACACAATGTGCATTTCCCATGGAAGGCCCCTGTCTTCGTCGGCTGGGAAGAGAGATTCAGGATGCCGTCGCAGGCCCGCTTCGAACCCGGGTCGCCGAGATATCGAGAATGGCCGTCAGCCGGGAGTTTCGGCGGCGCCTGAATGAAGAAAAAGCAGTCTCAGGCATCAGCGAGCCCGCGTATTACAGTGATTCGGAAAATGGCAAAAGAGCCATGCCCTACATCAGCCTCGGGCTTTTTGCCGCCATTCTGCAAATGTCGGTTAAACACCGAATCACTCACTGGATGGCGGTTATGGAGCCCGCCCAACTGCGCCTGCTGAAGCGCTTCGGCGTGGAGTTTGACCATGTGGGCCCCCTGATGAACTACCACGGCCGCCGACGCCCGGCATTCACTGAAGCCGCATCGTTGATTGATCGAATAAAACAGTGCCGACCGGATGTCTGGTCGTTAATTACAGAAAATGGACGCTACTTACCAGAAAGAACCAGTACAGTACTTAAGACTGGCGAACAGGAAGTTGCCTGACTCCTCCCCAAAACAAAGCCCCCGCTTCTGAGAGCGGGGGCTTTGTTTTACAGCTTCAGTTACTTAACAATCTGATTATTCAGATATTACGCCTTTGCGGCTTTTTTTCTGCGTGACAGACCAAGACCCGCGAGGCCCAGGCCCAGCAGTGCCAGGGTGCCTGGTTCAGGTACTGTTTCTGCAGCCGTTATGCGGAAACGTGTCTGGAAATCGTTTGTGCTGTTCTCTTTAGTGACCAGACCTATACAGCCGTTGGGCGCACCAGCTTCCGAACAACTGGCATCGGCCAAACCAGTCAGGCCATCAAGCTCAAGAAACACAGTATATGTGTAGCCGTCCGTGTGGTCGAAGGATGTGTTGAACTGGTAGTTACCAAACTCATTCAGCTCTGCACCAGAGACATCACCAATGGTGAATATATCCGCGCAGGGATCGCCAGCCGTCTCGACACAGGGGGCACTGTTGCCCGTTTCTATAAAGAAACTCTCGAAAGTAGTTGCTGATGGAGACAACGAAGGACCATTCGGGTCGAATGGGGTCAGTGTTAACGTGGAGACCAGATCAAAGCTACTCAGAGAGTCATCTGAGGCCGGTATTGCATTATTGATATGGGTGAATACTCCTCCATTAACAAAGCCGCCGCCGGTTTCGAGACCACTCGCCTCGTCGACCTGGCCGATTGTGACGGAGGACTCCGGACCTTTACCCCAGATCAAGGTGTCAGTATTATTTCCCGAAATAGGTCCATTCGATTCAGATAATGCATTTGTGAACGTACTATCAACCTTGTACCCCCACTCAGCAATCGGGTCTGCACTGGCAATCTGTGCACCGAATGCCAATGGTACGAGAGCTGATGCTAACAGCGTTTTCTTAAAGGATTTATTCATTGTTCTCTCTCCTTGAATATAGGCGCTGGCAACTGGAATTCAAATCAGCATGCCCGCAAAAACATAGGCTGCACCTTTCATGCCACGTCAAAATTCTGCTTTTATTTCATCAACATAAAATATCGTTAGAGCTTTCCTCTAATGAGACTACCGTTGGAATGTAAGTATCTTCGACACTGAAACAACGCAAATGCATCGTCTGAAACGGCATGTGCTTTTGCACGATTTATTTAACGGCACTAGATAGAACGAATTTTCTTAAAGAACTCAGTTTATAGCTGCTTTTGGACTAAACGTATCCGTTCACGAGGTGCTGACCATAGTGTGCGTAAAGTATGCTGACACCTGAAAATGAAGCTTCCAAAGAATGCTATGGCAGTTTAGGATCTTTGCTATGCTGTGCTGGAAAGGACTCTCACGATGAATAAAAACAGGTAGGATGGCAATGATTCACTTGCTTTGGACTGGGGGCTGGGACTCGACCTTCAGGTTACTTCAGCTTGCTTACGAAGGTACTGAAATACAACCTCATTATATACAAGAAAAAACCAGAGACTCTTTGCAAAAAGAAATGCAAGCAATGAACAAAATCAGGCAAAAAGTAAATGAAAAATTTCCTGGATCGTTCGTTCATGAAGTTGAGTTGATCAACCAGTCTGAAATTATCGTCTTCCCAGAATTCACTCAATCACATAAAAGATTGTTGTCAAAGGAGTGGGTTGGATCTCAATATATATACATAGCATCCTACTGCAAACAGAAAAACCTACACAGTTTGGAGCTTTCTATAGAGAAGATAAGTGACTCTCAGCGAAACGTTATGCCTTGTCTGAGAAAAACTGAAATAGATAGTGAAAACCGTCGAGTGATCGCGGAGGGTTCAGACGAAGATCTTTTATGTTTGTTTAACCAGTTTTCTTTTCCTGTCCTCCACTTAACTAAACTGGATATGTTAAAAGAATCCGAAAATATGGGGGTTGCAGAAATCCTGAATATGACGTGGTTTTGTCACCAACCGCTATTCGATGAGCCTTGCGGATCATGTAACCCCTGCATTTCTACTTTGGAGGAAGGCTTAAAGTATCGTTTTTCCAGATTAGCCATAGCGAGGTATGAGATAAAAAAATTAATTATTTCTCACCCTGAACTCCATAGATTTTTAAAGCGATTAAAATATGGGAGCACTGACTATGCGTCTTATTAACACTTAATCTTTGAATTTCGGTCAAGCCACGTTTTCTAGCCTGTCAGGCGCTTGAAAAACGATTGGATTAGTGTGTACCAGGCATGGAGGCATTCACCGTGAGTTTTGATTTTACTAAAATTTCGTTTATTACTCCCTGTTTTAATGAAGAAAAGAATATTGAAAACCTGATTGCCTCCATCCATTCTGCCATGGGTGATGAGCCTCACGAGATCATTATTGTTGATAACGGTTCAACTGACAGCAGCCTGAGCCTCGCTCGAAGTGCCGGGGCTAAAGCCTATATAGCGCCCCACGCCACCATCGGAGCACTCAGAAACCTGGGAGTTCAACATGCTGAAGGCGACCTGTTAGTGTTTTTAGACGCCGACGTAACGCTATCACCAGACTGGCTTGACCAACTTCGCAGCGCTTCAAACAACTGGCCCAAGACCAGTTTGATAATTACCGGCAGTAAAGTTGAAAGCCCGCCAGATGCAAGTTACCTTGAAACTGTCTGGTTCTCGAACCTAAAAAGAACTAAAAACACCTATATAAACAGCGCACACTGCATAACCACCAAATGTGCTTTTAAGAAGGTTTTCGGATTCAGTGAAACGCTGCACAGTGGCGAAGATCATGATTTTTGTCAGCGTGCGATAAAGCAAGACATTAAAGTTTTTAATGACCCCTCAATTCAAGCATTTCATCATAATTATCCCAAAACGCTCACTCAATTTGCAAAACGGGAAATATGGCACGGAAGTGAAGATTTTCAGTCCTTTAGACATTTTATCACATCCAGAACGGCTAATGCCGCTATTGTTAACTCATTATTTTTTGTTTTATTAGTGGTCGCTCTCTTATTCGGTTCTAGCATCGCTTACATAGCCGTGCTGGCCATTTTCACACTCTCTCTCTGCTTTATTTTTATGAAACTGGATGGCCCTTATCACCTAATACACTTACCAGCACAGCTTGTGGTTATTCAGGTTTACCTATTTAGCCGTACCCTGGCGCTCTGGCACCCCCAATGTTTACCAGACAATAAAACTGCAACACCCGAAACTTGATAATTGTTTTGTATATTAAAGGGATGTATATAATAATGAGAAATCTTTTAATAGGCACCCTATTCACCTTGCTGTCAATGTCAGCTCAGGCTCAGCCCTTTCTAGCATTTTCTGATTTAATTTCCGGACCCTCTACAGGTCTTGGTGATGGCAAAGGTAGCGGTGTGATTGTTACTGCTTGGGCTCAAAATACTGGAAGTGATTCAGATAGAAGAAAACTGACTTTTGTAGATTCAAAAGGCAAAGCCCATGAGCCTACCGTGTATTACTGGAAATTAGCCGACGGTGACCTACCCTCAGGCCCGGCTAACCTTTACGCCTCGCACAAAATGAGAGAAATCGCGTTTTCAATTCCTAAAGCCCCTAAAGGACCAGGTTATTTTTATATTTCTGTAAACGGTGAGCGTTCAAATTCTCTCCCATTTAACGTGCGAAAAGGCTCAATTTACCACGTAAAATCAAACGGTAGCGTCAATAATGCCGGATCCTGGAGTGCACCCTGGCCATCCGTACCGCATGCACTGAAGCGTGCACCTAAGGGGAGTACCTTATTTATTCACGATGTAGACACCGGTCGTTTTTCAAACCCCAAACCCCGCGCTATCTACTGGAATAACTCCGAAGCCTCTGGCGACCTGCAGTCACAGTTTGCCCTTGTGGCCTACCCCGGACACCAGCCCAAAGCTATTGCGCAGAAAGCCATTGAAAATTACCGGGTAACCGGCATGGTAGTCTCCAAGTTAGATATCTATGCATCCAACTACCAAAAAGTGGATACCTACGGGCAACCGCAGGGCCCGGTTATTGAAACCTCGCCGGGAGACACATTTGGTGTACAGACCAGCAAACACGGACGTGTTATTGCTAACCGCATTGGCGACCTGCCCGGAGGCTGTGCAAGCAAATGGGCAGGGGCAATAAGTGGCGCGCAGGAACGAGCCCATGGCGTTAAAATCTTTGGCAATGAAATCTATGATTATGGCTGCAATGGTGCTTCAAAACTGCATCACACGACCTATCTAAGCGTTCGTAGCAAAACCAACCTTATTGTCGATGCCTGGGAATGGGGATACAACTATCTGCATGGCAATAAAGCCAAATTTGGTATTCATAATTACGATGAAGGTGCCGATTGCGGAGATCTTAAGGGGGTTTTGAAAATACATAATAATGTCATTACCGATCAGGGTGGTGCAGGCATTAGCGTTGGGGCATCCTGCAACTGGTCAATGGATGTTGTGATAGAAAATAATGTATTGATAAACGTAGGCCTTGCAGCCGACTGGGATGGTATAAATCCAGCAACTTCTAACGGCCCGGAAGGTGGTGGAATTTCGCTGAGAGACAATGGTTCACAAGGCCTGACCGGTAGTTACTTCATTCGTAACAATCTCATCTACCGGTATTCCGAAGACCGAAACTCCAGTACCCGTGGGTGCCTGAATTTCCAGGGTAGTGGCGATAGCATAAGCGTGATATGGGATAAGAATATCTGCTTCACACACAAAGACTTTGCCTTTGTTGGTCATGGCTACCAGGCAAAAAATAAGCTGGATAATGTTATTGGTCAGCACAACATCTGGTATTACTCCGGTAACAACCCAGTCTCTGCTATGGCTCCAGCCTGGGACAATAGTGCAATTACCAGCGACCCCGGTATTAGCATTCACAACGCCAGAATTTCTCTGACTATAGGCTCCCCTGCTTTTACTACAGTCAGCGAGGCCATGAGTGAGGTGCCAAGCACCACGATCAAAAGACAATCAAGGGATGTTTATGGGAATCTCAGACTGGGCTCTTCTTCCATAGGTCCACTTGAGCGCGCTCATAATCCTCCACTGCAGCCAGGAAACCTAACAGTGGAGTGAGCAGGCTTGTGTTGCATAAAGTACTTGAGAACTGCGGCATGGTAAAACGCCGGTGAGTTATTTCAGGCATCTTCAGAAAAACAGCCAGTAGGGAAATATATGTATACAGTGGCCATCAGGGTTCAAGAGCATGAAGGTTTTGAGCGTACCAGTGAACCTGTTGATTTGGGCATTCCATTACCAAGGGGGGCTGTACATAAAGCCCAGCAGTTAGCACTGATGGATGGCAACAAACCACTGGCTATGCAACTGGAACCCTTGGCCCAGTGGCCAGATGGAAGCCTTCGGTGGGTTCATGCGACTGCCCTGGTTACCATCGAGCCAAACAGCACCAAAGACCTGATATTAACGTACCAGGAAGCGCCTTCACCCATACATGATGAATGGGTCATCAATCGAACCAATGCCGGGCAGATGATTAACATATCTACAGGCCACATTACTCTACAATCAAACAAGCTTGCCTGGCAGATGTGTCACTCAACCAATGACAAACTGACTTCTGTTATAACGCTCAGTGATAGTAACAAGTCCCGCGGTTTAGATAAGGCAGATTCAGATTGGGTTATCACACACAAGGGGCCAGTGTTTATTACAGCGGTTTTAAAAGGTCGTTGGATTAATCAAAACAACGTACTTCTGGCCCGATTTGAGTGTGGCTTGCGTATTTTTCCAGAAACCGGACTCGTTCAAGTAGAGCTGACAACCCACAACCCCAAACGAGCCCGTCATCCTGGTGGTTTGTGGGATTTAGGAGACCCTGGCTCGGTTTACTTCCGCGAACTCTCTGTAGTAACAACCCTGCCAGACTCGAGCAATGCCCAGGTTACGCCACAAGCTACAGATGAAAACCCGAGCATTTTTCATGTTACCGACTTCAACCTTTACCAAGATTCCAGCGGCGGCGAGAACTGGCAAAGCCGGAACCACATCGGTGCTACTGGCCAAATAACGACCCAGTTTTGCGGTTATAAGCTAACCAGCTTGACCGAACCGCAGCAAGACGGTAAACGCGCTAACCCACTTGTTAATATTAAACATGAGTGCGGACAGCTCAACTTGGCAGTACCCGACTTTTGGCAGAACTTCCCAACCTGCCTGCGTAAGGAAAAAAATCAGGTAATAATCGGCTTGTTCCCTCAAGATGCCAAGTTCCCCTATGAGCTACAGGGTGGCGAAAGCAAGACTTTAAAATGCTTGATGGCCTATCAGAGGAACAACAGTATCCATGCAACGGCTTATACACCCCTGATACCAGTAATTGCCCCAGAGTGTTATGAGCGCGCAGATTCTTTTCCGTGGTTCAAAGCTGATAGTCAGACCGGCGCTCTCGACGAACTCATCGCGGAAGGTTTGCACGGGAACTCAAACTTCTTCGCCAAAAGAGAAATAATTGATGAATTTGGCTGGCGCAATTTTGGTGATATTTTCGCGGATCACGAAACCCTTTACCAGAGCCCGGAAGAACCGCCCTACATTTCCCACTACAATAACCAATACGATCCCATATACGGCTTTGCAAGGCAGTTTGCCCTGACTGGGGATAGACGTTGGTTTCAGTTAATGGACGACTTGGCCCGACATGTTGTAGACATCGACATTTACCATACCGATGAGGACCGGGCCGAATACAACAACGGCTTATTTTGGCACACAGACCATTATCTGGATGCCCACACAGCAACACACAGAACCTTCTCAAAACACAACGATACAAGCTCTACGCCGGGACAAACCGGCGGTGGACCGGCTGAAGAGCATTGTTATTCGACCGGCCTTCTTTACCACTACTATCTCACAGGCAATCAAAACTCTCGGGAGGCGGTTCTTGGCTTAGCTCGGTGGATTACCGGACTGTATGAAGGCCAGAGTGGTCTGCTTTCACAAATGCTGAAGCTGAAGAAACGAGAAATTCCATTACTCAGGAAAATGATCAAAGGCGAACACACAACAACCCACCGATACCCGTTTACTCGCGGGACTGGTAATTACCTTAATACGCTTCTGGATGCCTGGCTGGTCGATGGTGACAGAGCATGGCTTGAGCAAGCAGAAGCGGTCATCAAGGACACTATTCATCCTGAAGACCAAATCCAATACCGGAACCTGCTAAATATTGAAACTGGCTGGTCTTATCTAATTCTGCTCAGTAGCCTTTTACGATATCTCTGGCTCAAGCGACAGATGGATACTCAAGATGAAGCGTACCAATATGCCAGAGCATCTGTACTTCACTATACACAGTGGATACACCTAAACGAACGCCCTTTTTTAGTGAGCAAAGCCGGGCTTGAATTCGCAAACGATACCTGGGTTGCTCAGGACGTACGCAAAGCCATGATCCTATTCCAAGCCTCTGAACTTGACTCTGAAAACTCAAATGAATATTTGCAAGCCGGCCAGCAGTGGCTTGATAACGTAACCACAGCACTACTGGCTAGCCAGGAGGCCCACTTCACCCGGATTCTCGTAATTTTAATGCAGAATTACGGACCTCAGTCTATTCTTTCAGAACCTTTGGCGGATAGCTGCCCGGCCGTACTCTCTAATCACAAGGCACTACCTGTTATGACATGGCGCTTGCTTACTGTGCGCATAGGCACCCGGATGTTAAAAGGTCTGCTGAGTTTCCGCCCGATGCGGGAACTGCGATGGCTGCGTACCCGGCTGGATAGGTCATGATATGCGTAAGTTAATAAAAAAAATCATCAAAAAAATCTTCCTTTTACTCGTCATGCCTATCTACGTACTGTACAGGTTCTTGAGCTTTTTGAGTTCTCCAGACGGTACATTTCAGTCATTTTCCCAGGGGCTAAGCCTTATTCCCGGACGAACGGGAGCTTATACCCGGGCTGCCTTTTACCGCCTTGCCTGCCCTAACACTTCAGATGATATTTTGATCGGCTTTTTAACCGTACTTTCTCACCGTGATACAACTATTCACCAAGGGGTTTATATCGGGCCACAAAGTAATATCGGAAAATGTCTGATTGAAAAAAATACACTCCTGGGCAGCGGCGTACACATTCTGAGCGGGAAGCAACAACATAACTTCAACGATCTGTCCAAACCCATACAGGATCAAGGCGGAACCTTCACAAAGATACGCGTTGGAGAGGATTGCTGGATCGGAAACAATGCGGTTGTTATGGCAGATGTCAACAACAGATCCATCGTTGCAGCTGCTTCAGTGGTCACACGGCCCATTGAGACCTCAGGGGCTATCTGGGCAGGAAACCCTGTCACTAGAATTAATTCACGGATGAAGGAAAACTAGCGCATGTTAAAGCCTAACTCATTTCTTGTAACGATAAGTGTGCCGGATAATTACTCAAACGGTCAAATGAACGCCGGTGCAGATACAACTCTGAAAATACAACAAGCTAACCCTTACTATATACGACACAAAACCTATGATGACGGGCGCTTCGAGCTATTTTTTGGAGAAAGGAAAGATGCAAAAACTTTCGATTTTTTGACGCCTGTCAACGGAACCTCCGTGATCTACACAACAGCAGACCACGCACTGACTGTTACTTCAGACATGGCAGGGGCTGAGCCCCTTTTCTACCGCTCTACTAACAGCGGCATGCTGTTCTCAAACCGCTTGGAAAACCTGATTGGTACCAGCGACGAGCCCGACTGGAGTGGGATACATTGCTACCTTACCTTCGGCTACACACCAGGAGAAAGCACATTTTTTAAAGACGTTTTCCAAACCCTATCAAATCAGACCATCAAAATTGATACTCGAACACTGAGTGTCACGAAGCACATTAGCGATATCTCGGAACATAACCAAGCCACGAACAGCCCTGAAAACAAAGGCAAGCAGTTCGCCCACCAGCTAACCAATATCATGCAACAGTACGAGCCAATGGCTTTAATGATGTCCGCAGGCTGGGATTCAAGAACCCTGCTGGCTCCAGCTGATTCCCCCGTCTGTCTGACTTACACCCACGGAGACACCTCCAGTCGCGAATGCACAATTGCAAAGCGGCTTTCGGGCGCTGTCCGAACCGATCACTACTTTAAAGACGTTAAGTCGCTACTTATCAACAACGAACTTCTTGATATTATGCTTGAGAAGCATGGGCACTGCCTTTTCCCAATCTGGCACTTATCCAGCAAATTGATCTCTGAGCAGTTTTATTTACCCATATCAGGAGGGGTTATTGGTGCTCGACTAGGGGGGCATAACGGGTTTTCAAGCACCGGAAGCCGCTTTAATAAATCCATCAATTCGTTACATTTCTTCAGCCCAAGACTTATTTCAGAGCGTAAGATCGTTAAGGACTTCAAAAGAACCTTAAGCCCCCCTCAACAATTTTGGTTTACCAGCAACAAAGGTGCCGCTATTTTTCAAAACTCAGGAACTAATTTGGAGATATGTCTTCATGAACAGTTAGACAATTTTATTGTCCAGGCGGAAGATTTCTCTTTCGGCATCGAAATGTTTAATTACGAGCATACGAGCCGACAATATATGATGAAACAGCCCAGCATGGCGAAACCATTCCACGGATATTACTCACCTTTAAGTCATCCTGATCTTTTAAAAATAGTCTACGCCACCCCCTTTAAGCAGAGGTTACAAAATCGTTTAACAAAAGAAGTTATTAAAAACTTAAACAATACCTTACTGCATTTTCCGATGGCAGCAACGCTTATTAAAGCAAAGCACCCGATCGTCATCCAGGAGCTTTCAAGAGTTGCCCGTATAATATATGAAAAATCCTTTTATCGACTGAAACATAACCGCCCTAGCCTTGGATGGTTTAATTATGAACACCTTTATACTGGAGATTTCTTCAAAACAATCATTCACTCCTTAAAATCTGACATCTGGTCTAAGGATCGGATGTTAAGAACCATTGCCTCCAATCAAAATAATAATATAGATGCCGGTTCTACTATGGACATGATCACTAAAATAAAAACTATAGATTACTACTTATCAAGAAACAGTAGAAATATGGCAAAGGTCAAAGAGGCAATACAGTGAACTTAAAAGAGCGTATATACTACTCGTCTCCAGCCACTATTCAAAATTTTCTCGTTAGCCTCGCTGGAAAAATACAGTATTCAAAGCGCTATCAAAACCTTCATTCACAAATTATAGAAATTGACCAAATTAATGCTCTTAGCGAAAGAAAAAAAACAGACTCTCAAAATGAAAACATCGAGAAAATGATCCGCTTCTGTGGTGACTATATCCCATTCTATCAGAAGCTTTTTGCCAATTACGGCATCAATTACAAACAAATTTCCTCTAAGAGAGACCTAAGAAAACTACCCCTGCTTACAAAAAGAACCGTGATAAAAAATATTGATAGTTTAATGAACCCTGCGTCAAAAAAATACATTACACAGAAAACCAGCGGAACAACAGGCACGCCATTTACCATCCACATGGATAAAGGTACCTACCAGTTAGCAATGGCTCTGCTTGTCGCTCATGAAAATAAGCATGGAGTCTGCTTCGGATCAAGAAGAGCCACCTTCGCCGGGCGGCTGATAAAAAAGTATTCTGACAACAAGCCTCCTTTTTATCGATTTAATAAATCAGAAAATCAAGCTATTTTTTCTACGTATCATTTAAGTCATAGCACACTCAGGCATTACGATAGTGAGCTCGCGGTCTTTGACCCCGAGGAGTTAATTGGCTACCCCTCTGCTATTTATAACTTAGCAACGCTGTATCTTGAATCTAAAAGAAGCCCATCCTTCAAACCAAAAATTATCGTTACAAACTCTGAAACATTATTTAGTTGGCAAAGAAACGCTATAGAGCGTGTATTTGGCTGTACTATTTACGATTATTACGGAACGGCAGAGTACATACTGTTTGCCGGGCAAGAGAAAAACCGGTCCTACTCCGTTAACCCAATTCTTGGTGTCCATGAGATTATAGATGACCAAGGTCTAGCTTCAACCTCAGGCCGGTTGATAGGATCATCGTTGACAAACACTGTTATGCCGCTGCTTCGCTATGAAATTGGCGATACCGCTGAGGCGCTTAGCGACTTTTCTATAAAAAATTTTACTGGACGAATAGATGACCAAATACATACACCAGATGGCCGAAGAATCGGAAGAACCGGAGAAGTTTTTGGTTTTTTTGAAAATATTAAAGAAGCACAAATAATTCAACATAGAGCTGACTATTGCGAAGTACTTATCGTGCAGGATAAAAAATATTCAAACTTTCCTGAAAGGCAGATTATAGAGAAGCTCAAAAGCAAGTTTGGAGCCGAAATTTACTTTAAGTTGAGCTACCTGGACTATATAAAAAAAAGCAAAAACGGTAAATTTAAGGCGGTTAAAAGCTTGATCAATAAATAGTTTAAACGCTCCAAAGAAATATTAATTAAATATTTAAAAGACACATATTTCTTTCGGCACTAGCATCAATATTTAGTAACAAAACCCTATACAATTAAAGAGATTTAATGTCACCTAACCTGCAGTTTAATAGGGGAGTTAGGCGATGCAGGTTTTACGTCACCTGCACTGACGTCTGAATTCACATAATCTGGAATATCAGTACGAATAACTATGTCATCGATAGAGTACCATTCCTCGTGACGACTCTCGTTCGGATACGTTTGGAAGAAGTCGTTACCACCTATAGCTACAAGGTTCCATTTAGCATCTTCGTCGCGGCTCATTGATGAGCGAATCCAGGGCACTTTAGTACTGACAACGATCTGCTGATCGCTCAAAAACATCCGAAACTCACCATCTTTTACATTAGGAGCTGAGTTCATTTTCACGAAAAAACCTAACTTTGTCCAAGAATCATCTGGACCAAAAATATTATCGTGCTCAATTTTTTCTGAGTTCTTTGTAATATAACCTCCATTTACACGATCAACGATTTTGGGATCACTACCATCCTTCCCTAGCCCTGCCAAACTGCTCTTATAGCTCATATTCAAATCGCCGAGGCTGCCTGCCGTAATGAAACGCCCTAGATCAGATATATCTTCTTTAGTGAACTTGTAGTTGTCACTGTGGGGGCCGCCTCTGAGAGCAAGGCCGACTCGCATGCCGTAATTATTGAGCTTGTGATCCCATAGCGCGATAGGTCCGATATTACCATCTGAGAACGCACCATATTCAGAGCCATCACCACTCCAGCTGGATACTCTGAAAATCTTGGATGTAGCACTGGCTAAACCTTCTACTTTAGTGCGCGTCCAATTTGGGCCAAAACGTATCCAGAACTCAACATAAAGTTGATCATAACCTTCCGGCAGATATTTGAGCAATATGGATTCAGAGGCCCAATAGTTCCATCCAGCATCGTAAGAGTCTCGATAACTAACAAAACTTTTGCCTGACCCATTGCGACTTTTGTCTGCGTTTGAAGCCAGTATCTCAATGGCTTCGTGCTTCTTGGCGTACCCTTTTGAGGGTGCCCATTGCGGTGCTTGCCTTATAGAGTACCAACCCTTTGGAATAATATGCGTAGCCGCACGCTGCACAGTGTCTGTAGAGTGCATAGCGCTTGTCCAATCTGGCTGACTATCAAAATTTTCTTCAAAGATTACGTCAGCCCATGCGCCAGTTGTCGCCATCAACGTACCCGCTATAAAACCAAGACCAGAACTTACTTTAAAATTAGCCATACTTGTCCTTAACTTAGGTTTAGCATTGGTAGTTTATCATAAAGCCACCGTTCAAATATTTTGTTTGTTCATTAGTGAAAGTGCGTTATAACTAATTTTTTAAGACAATCGCATCCCAAATCTCCACAGCTAATTCATGCAGGTCTGTAGGCTCGCTAAACCAAGTCAACCTTCCATTGTTCTGCCGCTGCGCTACCCAGTATAATTAGAGTACAACGTGATAGTTTTGCGAGACACCCTTGCCTCTGTGGCCCTGGTTCTGATGAACGGGTCATGGAGGTCTCTTGGCATGGCTTCGCTTCCTTGAGAGTTTAGCATCGAGTCGGGGGCCAGTCAGTCTGAAAGAGGGGTGAGTTAGATAAAAACCGTCGATTACGGCCACCCGTTAAAATGCGATAAGGGAAAGGGATACCACTAACAATGAATCTCGCTGAAGAGCTGTACTTTCGTAGCCCCCCAATGCTGCAGACTTTTCTGATATCTGCGTATGGTTATAAGCTTTATCAAAAGCGATACACAGGTTTATATCATGAAATACGAAAAGAAATTGAAGATATAAAAGGGTTCAGTGATCGAAAAATAAAAGAATACCAGGATGAACACCTGCACCATATGGTGGCCTACTGTGCAAGCCAGATCCCCTACTACCAAAAACTCTTTGCCGAGCTTGGCCTACGCCCAAAAGACATCACCCAGATTCAAGACCTCAAAAAACTGCCTGTCCTGAATAAACAGGCACTGCTGGAGCAGGGCCATAATTTTCGACCAAAAAATGCACCAAAACCTTTTATGGTTCAGCATACAAGCGGCAGCACCGGCACCCCTCTAGCACTTGAAGTTGATGAGTGCACTTACAAGTTGGCTATGGCGTTATTGGTTGATCACGAAGAACATCATGGTGTTCCCTTTGGAGCGAAACGAGCTACCTTCGCAGGAAGAATGCTCAAATCTGCTAACGACATGAAACCACCCTTTTCCCGTTTCAACCGAGCTGAAAACCAGAGGCTTTTTTCAAGTTACCACCTCAGCGAAAAAACGTTTCCTTACTACCAGAAAGAACTAAATCAATTCCAGCCTCTAGAGCTTATCGGCTATCCATCAGCAATCTATGATCTTGCCACTCAGTACCAGAAATCTAATACAAGGCCTGGATTTCAGCCAAAAACTATTATTACGAATTCCGAGACACTCCTTCAGTGGCAACGAGAAAAGATTGAATCAGTATTTGGTTGCCAGGTTTATGACTATTACGGTACTGCTGAATATGTGCTCTTTGCCGGCCAAGACTCAACAGGGATCTACAATCCCAATCCGATAATTGGTATAACAGAAGTTGAGACAAGTGCAGACTCAGTTGATGCAGGCAAACTAATCGCCACAACATTAACAAATAAACAAATGCCATTGCTCAGATACAATCTCGGCGACACAGCAACATTAGCAGACTGTGCCTTACCAACAACCGGCACGCCCGGATTAAAATCTATCAACGGTAGAGTTGACGACTATATCGAGACAAGCGATGGCCGGCTGATCGGGCGCGTTGATCACATTTTTAAAGGTGTGAGTGGGGTTCAAGAAGCACAAATCCAACAACACTCTCCTGGAAAAGCTACAATTAAAATTGTCGCGAATGGGTTTGAAGCGATAAATGAAGAACAGCTTATAAATAATCTTCGAAACAGGGCTGGTGAAGAATTCGGTATTGAAATACAATACACAAGTTATATTCCCAGAAGCAGCAATGGAAAGTTTCGCTCTGTGATAAGATTTAACTAATCCCCTTTCAGGGAAAGGGTCGCATATGGATATCGTGGACGTGCTATGGATACTATAAAAGTAAGCGTTATTATACCTTTTTATAATGAAGAGCAATTTATTGGACAGTGCCTATCGGCACTCGAAGCCCAAGACTATCCCAGAGAGCTGTTTGAAGTTATTGCAGTTGATAACAATTCAACTGACAAAAGCACTGAAATTGCCAAACAATTTAATGTGAATGTCATAAATCAACCTATTGGTACCGTAGGTGCCGTAAGAAATGCTGGTGCTAAATCGGCGAGAGGTCAGTATCTGGCTTTTATCGATGCAGACTGCATTGTTCAGCCTAACTGGTTGTCGTTAGCCGTTAATGCAATGGAAACGGAAAATGCTACTTACGGTGGAGGTTATTCTATCAGGAACTCTCCGTATTGGATCGAAAAAGCGTGGCTATTAGAACCCAGAGTTCTACCAAAGGAGCTTTTAGGCGGCTGCATTTTTATAAAGAAAACGGTATTTTTTGACATATCTGGCTTTGATGAAACGATTACTTCAGGAGAGGATACAAAACTTTCCCAAACATTAAGGGAAAACAATTACGACGTTAAAATTATATCAGATCTCAACATTATTCATTTGGGAAACCCAGTTACATTAAAACATTTTTTTTACCGGCAAGTATGGCATTCTGAAAATTATTTTCAAAACTGGCCTGACACAATAAAGGACCCAACTTTTTATCTTTTGTTGATGTTTATTCTAAGCACCACTTCATTTATAGCCTGCGTTCTTTCTCGTTCGTCAGCATTAGCTCTTATTTTTTTGACAATCACACTCATCATACCTACTGCCCTCACTGCAAAAAGGCTATTAAGATCTGAAAACGCCTTAGAAAATATTACTTACCTGCCCGCGATATACTTTCTGGATTTAGTATATCTGGTCGGGCGAACCGCGGGTTTGGCGAAAAGCCTGTCGCGAGCAGTGCTTGGTTCTCTATTATCCTCTCCTAATCATCAGTAGCGAAAATAGAGCATTATGCCTGTGTCCGGCCCACTGGTTCTTAAGTTACTAACGGAACTCAAATAGCACTTTCAGCGCTAAGCCTCGTATAACATTGGGCAACCACCACAAAAATTGTTAACGCCGCACCGACCAACCCAACAACGCACAGGCTTTTCTGTGTTATACATTAGTCTGACGAGGTGGTCCGCTTTATTTGACCCCTTCAGAAGAACGAGATCACCTGGTTCTAGTAGAGAATTCAATACCTCCGATGCTGCCTGAATATTTTTAAATGTATAAAGGTTTTTAGCGCTGCTATCATCACATTTTACTTTCGCTGCCCTCGGTGCGTTAGGACCAACAAAAATGACAATATCACTCACTTCCATTGCCTGCCTGGCTACCTTGGGATAAAGCTTGGATGCGGACAAAGAATAATCGGAAAGCGTTCCGATTATAATGATCTTTCTGCGTGCCTTTGCTTCGGCCATAAATTCGAGTGGGGCGTATAGGGACCAGTGCGGCGCTTTCCAGTCATCACGAACAAACGTAATACCATGTCGATTGGATTCGACTTGCATTCTTCCCTGTGCCGGTTTCACGTCAGTGACAGCAGAGATTGCGATAGTTAACGGTACCCCTGCGGCTAAACCAACCCCCAAAGCGGAAAGAACAGGTAGGGCCAGGTGTTTGCCATGAAAACCAGTCTTCACCTGATAAACTTCGCCTTCATATTGAACGTCAAGTTTTAAAGGTTCTGGCCACCTGGATCGAGCAGCAAGAAGCTTTAAAGTCGCCCCTTCTCTTTCTCCTACCCAAATCACCTTCCTGCTGCATGTTTCTCCTATAGCTTTCACAAGCGGATCGTCAATGTTCAGGATCGCCACACCGTCAGCAGGAAGGGCGGAAATGAGCTTCGCTTTTTCCTTTGCAATCGCATCCAGGCTTCCGAATGCTTTGAAGTGATCCCTCGCCACCAATGTCAAAACGGCGATATTGGGGACAAATAACTTTAGAGGGGTGTCCAACTCGCCGGGCTCTCCCCCTGATAACTCGAGAACGGCGAACCGGTGCCGGACTCCAATCCTGAGCACATGCCGGGCTACGCTATGGGAATAGTTTTGAGTCTCAGGGGTGCTGAAACTTCTACCTGCTGTGCTCAAAATACTCGCAGAGAGATCCTTCGTTGTGGTTTTGCCCGCGCTTCCGGTTATACCAACAAAACACACGCTCTTCCTTCTCGGAGTTAAGGTAAATGCCAACCAAAATCGAAAGAAATGGACACAGGAGCGTAAGTGGGGACGAAAATAGTTCCAAACCACCTGTTGGGTACGACGGACCATTTATTTCTCCTTCCCTGGAATGTATAAGAGTTGAGCTGAAGCCTAAGTAGCTCTCTGTGGTATTCCCGCTACTGATAACAGAGCGGCGTAGCTATTCTACAGACAAATCCGCAGGCGGTTTCGGTGCATCTTTTGCTTCTGCATCGGCCTTAAGATAGTCCGGTACTTCAGTCAGTATCTTGATGTCATCAATTGCATACCACTCTTCATGACGCTCTGAATTTGGGTATCCTTGGAAGTAGTCGTTACCGCCGAACCCAACCACGTTCCAGCCAGTCGCGTCCTTGTTAACGGGTACCCAGTTCAGCGTGTCTGCATGTAAAATTTGCACATCATCAACCCATTGTGTAATCACACCATCATGCACTCCCTTCTCTGAATTGAGCTTTACAAAAAAAGCCATTTTTGTATAACTGCCGGGAGAGCCAAACACACGCTCCATCGTTGCAGCGCCACTTCCGGGAATAATATAGCCCCCGTTTTGTTTATCCGGTAGCTTGGCATCCTTTCCGCCAGGCCCCATACCCTTAAGGTTTGATACATAGCTAAGAGAGTGGTCGCCCTGGTGGGAGCCGCCGGGCATATCCGGGTAATTTTCGGGATCGTTATTCATTCCATACAAGGACAGTTTGTTGCGAATTCCGTACCTCATTGCACCGCTGACTGACCATATAAGACTTGGGTGCGTAGCGCCGGCAAAGTAATTAAACGGATCGCTCCAGTCACCTGTGAAACCGTATATGCGGAATATCTTGGAGGTACCTAATCCGCCATTTACGAAAGTTTGATACATTTCCGGGGAGAAGGCGATATAAAACTCAACGTAAACCTGTTTCTGGTTACCGATTTTTTTTAACAATATGCTGTCAGAGTTCCAGCGCTTCCATCCTGGATCATGACTATCACGCCAATTCACCATCGCCTTGCCTTTACCGCCACGGGCCTTATCAGAATCGGCAGCCTTGATCTCAAAGGATTCATGACGATCCATATGGCCTCGTGATGGGGCCCATGTGGCCTCAGAACGAACAAGGTCCCACCCCTCTGGGATCAAGTCTCCCTTAGCACCCACCCGGGCACTTTTGGAACTCGGGCTGGAGTCCATTGTTTTGTCCCAGTCAGGCTGTTCGTCAAAGTTCTCGGAGAAGATCAATTCTGCATGCGATAACGCTGTTCCTAAACATAAAAAAGTGGCTAAGATGCTATTTATAATTATTTTTTTTCTCAAACACATGGCGTAGTCCTTCACTTGATATGAATCGCAGAGTTCCTCCAGCCAAAGCAATAGGCATTTCTGCCTTCAGTCATGCAAAGAGGCTCAGGTTAGCTACTGTAATGGTAGCAGGGAAATCTCATGGCGCCATATGCCCGACGGTGTGTATTTCACCACAACCAAAGGAGGCCCACCTTCTCAGGGCAGTCTGTTTGAACCAATCTGATAGAAAAATTATTGAACCATGCTTTACACCCAGTGATGCTCTACACAGATAAATTGATTTCTATAGTCATTTGTTTTGTTAAAAATATGCTAAGCTTTCGCTATCCATGGAAGGGAGAAAAATAATAATGAAAGTGCTCACAATTTTCGGCACCCGTCCCGAGGCTATCAAAATGGCCCCGCTTGCCGTACTTTTAGCGAATGATTCGCGATTTGAGTCTCGGGTGTGCGTAACCGCTCAACATCGGGAAATGCTGGATCAGGTGCTCAGTCTGTTTCAACTCTGCCCTGATTACGACCTTGACATCATGACACCCGGTCAAACTCTCTCAGAAATCACCAGCCGAATTCTGACCGGAATCGAATCCGTGATTCAGGATTTTCGTCCAGATATCGTTCTGGTTCATGGCGATACATCCACAACACTAGCTGCCAGCCTTGCATCCTATTATCAGCAAGTACCAGTGGGCCATGTCGAGGCAGGGTTGCGAACAGGTAACCTTTACTCCCCCTGGCCGGAAGAAGGCAACCGCAAACTAACAACCGCAGTGACCGCCCTGCACTTCGCTCCAACCAAATCTTCTCGTCAAAACCTTTTGGACGAAGGTATACCCGGTGAATCAATCACCGTCACTGGAAACACGGTTGTAGATGCACTTCTTGCCGTCGCCCAACAACTTGATAAGAACGAAGGCCTGCGCCTTGAGCAGGCGGAACGTTTCCGTTTTCTGGATGACCAAAAGCGACTCATACTCGTTACAGGGCATCGACGGGAAAGCTTCGGTGGCGGATTTGAACGTATCTGTGAGGCATTGGCCCGCATTTCTCTGAACTACCCGGACTGTGAAATCCTTTATCCTGTGCACCTTAACCCAAAGGTGCAAGAACCAGTAAAGCGCCTTTTGAGCAATAAAAGCAATATTCATCTGATAGAGCCACAGGACTACTTACCATTTGTCTATCTTATGCAGCGAGCTTGCTTAATACTGACAGATTCGGGAGGTATTCAAGAGGAGGCGCCTTCACTGGGCAAACCAGTGCTCGTCATGCGAGATACAACCGAGCGACCTGAGGCTGTAAGCGCCGGCACTGTTCGCCTGGTGGGTACCAATATAGACGCGATTACTAATGCGGTCAGTGAGCTCCTGTCCAGCGATTCGGCTTATAAGGCGATGAGCCTTGCACATAACCCTTATGGAGACGGAAAAGCATGTGAGCGAATCATTGAGACTCTATTAAGCTCACCACAGAACACCTCAGCATGAAAACCCGAGAAAAAGGAATTTCAGCATGAACGAACCGGCGATTGTTGTCATGGGCCTCGGCTATGTAGGCCTTCCTACGGCCGCTGTCTTTGCGTCCAGACGAATTCACGTGCTTGGCGTTGATGTCAACCAACGAGCAGTGGATATTATTAATCAAGGCAACATTCATATTGTCGAGCCCTCCCTGGACATTGTGGTCCGGGCAGCGGTTACCGAGGGTTATCTGAGGGCCGCCACCCGCCCTGAACCCGCCGATGCTTTCCTGATCGCTGTACCAACACCATTCAAGGATGGCAAAGTACCAGATCTTGCATGTGTTGAGGCGGCGGCACGTGCCATTGCTGTAGTGCTAAAACCCGGCAACCTTGTAGTACTTGAATCCACCTCGCCTGTCGGCACCACCGAATTCGTATCTGGCTGTCTTGCAGAAGAGCGGCCCGACCTCACCTTCCCCCATACGGCTGGAGAGAATTCAGATATTCGTATAGCCCACTGCCCTGAACGAGTATTGCCCGGGCAAGTTATTCGTGAACTGGTAGAGAATGACCGAATAATCGGCGGAATGACGCCTCAATGCTCAGAGTCAGCGAGACAGCTCTATAAACGAGTGGTACAAGGCGACTGTATCACTACAACAGCTCGCACAGCAGAGATGGCAAAGCTGACAGAAAACAGTTTCCGTGATGTGAATATTGCATTTGCTAATGAGTTGTCATTGGTCTGTGACCATCTTGGTATTAATGCCTGGGAAATGATCGAACTGGCTAACCGCCACCCACGAGTCAATATCCTTACTCCCGGCCCGGGTGTAGGCGGCCACTGCATTGCGGTTGACCCCTGGTTTATCGTCGATAGTGCACCAGAGCAAGCAAAACTCATTAAGCTTGCTCGAGAAGTCAACGATTTTAAGCCCGAGTGGGTATTGAATAAAGTCCGTCAGGCAGTAGATACCCTACATGCAGAGCTCCCAGGTAGAACCAGGCGCGACATCCGTGTGGCCTGCTTTGGTGTTGCCTTCAAACCCAATATTGATGACCTTCGCGAAAGCCCTGCTCTGAAAATCACACGCAGTATTGCAGATCTGGGCTGCCAAGTGCTGGTGGTTGAACCTAATGCCAAGGAACTTCCCGAGAGCCTGACTGCTGACAACATCCGACATGTATCCATCAATGAAGCACTTAAGAATGCCGATGTGGTTTGTGTGCTCGTGCGACATAGTCCGTTTAATAAGCATAGAGAACGCTTCATGGGAGCCAGTCATCTGATCGATACCGTCGGACTCACAGGCTGACTTGTCCAGCACAGTTATTCTGACTCAAGGAGAATACAAGCACATGGCAACCACCCCCGCAGACCTTCAAGGAACAAAGGTCTTGTTCATTGCCTATTTCTACCCACCCACAGAAAGTACGGGTGTTCCTGGAAGCATGCGCACCGTTAAGTTTATTCGCAACCTTGAGAACGGCGAACGCCATGTGCTGACAACCCCGGAAAGAGTGACGCAGGAGGCAGATGCACTGGCCCACATGTCTTTACCTGTAAACGGTGAGAAGGTGCACAGAGTCGCCGCTTGGGACATTTTTCGGTTGCTACTTTCTATTCGCAGCGGCTTGCGCCGCCTGATTGGCAAAGGGAAGCAGTCTGGAAAGACTCAGGGTAGAGATACCCCGGCCAAATCCACATTTAAAAGCAGTGCTGATTCCGCTGAAATCAGCCGGAGCCAGAAGTTAAAGGATTTTGTCTACGACTTGTCTTACTTCCCTGACCAGGCCGGCCCCTGGATTGTTCCGGCTTTCTTGAAAGGCCGAAAACTTGTTCGCCAGCACAACCTGGATGTGATCTTTGCCACCGGTTCTCCCTGGTCTGGCTTGATCACAGGCTACCTGATCAGTAAAACCACCGGCAAACCCCTGGTTGTGGACTTCAGAGACCCATGGGTGAACAATCCCTTTCATCAATCGAAGGGCAAACTTCTGGATCGCTGGGGGGCGGCCCTTGAGAAAAAGGTAGTAAATCATGCAGCAGCTGTTTCGCTGAATACCGAGCCATTAATGGAGGAATTCGTTCAGCGTTACCCAGAGTTGGAGAGCGATAAGTTTTTCGTGATGCCTAATGGTATTGATCAACGTGATTTTGAACACGTCAGGCAACAAACCCACCAAGAACGGGATAAAAACACCCTTTCCCTGTGCCATGCAGGATTTCTTTACGGCGTAAGAGATCCCGCGCCCTTACTGGATGCCTTGCGCAAAATAAACAAGGCTCTTGAAGGAAAAGGCCAGAGAATCACCTTTACTCAGATTGGTGATGTATCCCTAGACTATGACATCCGGCACACTTACTCCGACTTGATCGAAAAAGGGCTTTTAGTACTTGAGCCAGCCAAGCCCTACCAGGCCTGCCTTCAATTACTTGCTGCTGCCGATATAGTCATCAATATCCAATCGGGCACAAAAACCCAGATTCCATCAAAACTATACGATTACCTGGCAATCAACCGACCTATTTTACACCTCACCCCGAAAACAGGTGCATTGGGGCGGTTAGTGGAGAGGTACCAACTGGGTACCTGCATCGAATTCGAATCCACGGAAGAGCTTGAGAACTACCTCTCTTCGAAAGCCACTGAGTTAGCCCGTGGAGAACTTATTACCGAAGAGTACCCTAACCGCAAACGGTTCCTTATTGAGAAAATCAGCCAGACACTGGCCAATATTTTGGCTCGGTTAGCAGAAAAGCATAAGCAATTAAAAAATGTGCATAACTTCACACGCTGAAACATGCCTAGCTACAGCTTCCAGTTTGTCCCGACCACGGATAATAAGAGCGTTTCAACCAAAAATTGTGACATTCTCGAGAATCAGTGCAATCTTTATCGGAAGAGTGAAGCTCAATGCCAAGGAGGCTTTTAATGTTGAATCTCGGTAGCCACCAGGGAGGTTTTTTTAGCGCCACATTCAGTAATGGAAACCTTGCGTTTAAGGGGCCGAAGAAACATTTTCACGGTTACAAAATTGAATCCGGCGTGCCAGGGGACGGAGTATTTGTTGAGTGGCTGGCAGACGGCGACTCCGTAACTATTTCAACAGATCGTCTGGGGATGCTTCCCTATTTTATTTTTTATAAACCAAACCGAATAGTCATCAGCGACAACATTCACGAAGTTTTGGACAGCTTGCCAAGTCATAACTTCCAGCTTGATTACGCTGCTTTATCGGTACAACTTCGCTTGGGTCACTTTCTTGGGGATGATACTGCGTTTACAGACATCAAGCGGCTTCCAGCCAATGCTATCCTTAAATTCACTGGAAACGGGCTGGAAACAACATTCCGAACAGAAGCTCCAAATCCAATGCTCAACATCAGGGTCGAGGAAGCAATAAAATTATACGGCGAGCAGTTTGATGAGTTAATGGAAAACCTGTTCTACAATAATCCTGACCATCTTATCGTTCCTGCTTCTGGCGGCCGAGATTCACGTCATATTCTTTTGGCGTTGGATCGGTTAAATATCCAACCAAAACTTTGCATCACCCAAAGACATTTACCGCCTACTCCCGACGACGACTATATCTGTGCCAAAACCCTGTGTAAATCCCTAGGTTTCAACCATGAAATACTAAACAAATCATCTGACATTTTAGGCGATGAGAAAAATAAAAATACTCTTCTGAACTACGAGAGCCAATCCCACGGGTGGATCATCCCAACGGTGGAATATTTGTCGGCACAAGGTGGCAATATTATATTGGATGGCCTGGGTGGAGACCGGCTTTCTGAATCAAAGTTAGATAAGGATTTCTATAAATTATACAGACAGGGACGGTTCACCGATCTGGCCAGACTTATGCTGGGGAGCAGTGATTATTTGCAAAAAACTCTTACGCCCAATCTCAGGCATCGACTAACCTACGACATCGCACTTAAAAAAGTTTCCAATAAGCTCAAAGAGTATCAAGACTTCAACAATCCAATTATCGAATTCTATCTAAGAAACCGCACAAGAAGATGCATTGCACCAAGCTGCTGGAATCTTTTTGGTCACAAAAACCATGTAGTTACACCATTTATAGCTGCAGATCTACATCGACTCCTTGTATCTTTTCCTGCTGAAATCCATGAAGCACGAAACCTTCACACAAAAACAATTTCGGATCGTTATCCTCATTACTCCCATTTGCCATATGCCGGCAATAAAATCACCAACCTACCCAGTATGAAAGAACATCTTAACAATATATTTACGGTATTGAAGGCACTGAGATTGCACTCTGAAAAAATACCTGTAACCGATCTATGGCCAGAATTGATTCGGTTACTTTCATCCACAAGATCCCGTGAGGATTTAGCACGCTTTATAGCACTTCAAAATCGATTTACGTTGTTGCATCAAACTATGCAGTTGATGGGGCAGGCAAGTTGAAGTATAACTAAAAGTTATCTAATGCACTACCTTTAATAACATGTCAGTATGCAGCCATTGGGCTTAGAACCTCGTGCTAAAAGTATGTCATTAGTCACGTCACCTTCTGACGAATTATCTGCGGTAATTATTAACGTTTGTACGCGGGCTAACGATAAATAAATAATGGCAGCTGTAAGATTTTAAAAGCGACCACTACACAGGCACGGTGAAGGCTTATGGCTTGACGCAAATACATACACCACCTTATCTAACGAAAAACACGAATTATCGATCACTTCTTGCTCTTATTAATGGAAAGTTGTATCTAACTTCCTCATTTTGGATCTATGAGCTAAACTAGCTTAGCAATTGATCATTGAGTTGAAAAACGCGGGGCACTAGACTAGCAGACGTACGGATCAGCCTCTAAACAATGCAATATCCGTAGCACGTCCGACCTAAGTCCTGTAAGAGGGTACAGGGACCGGCGAGCCATTACAGGCCCTTCATAGGTATCAATAATGGATGACTTTATTCCGATTCGAACGAGTCTTGTGCAGTTAGCACACATTTTAAAGACACCGTTAATAGAGTTAGACCTTTCAGCTCCATTGTCGGCACGGTCGGCAGCGAAGGCTATGCTCGAAAAATTTGGATGCTGCACTATTATTTATTCAAGAAATTCATACGGAAATAAAGTTTCAAAATTGATTTCGTTAAGGCGCAGATTAAAGACTCTCGAAGTATTAAAACATTTTATTTACGAGGACAATCCTAATTTAACCGTAGCTATTATTGCAATTTATCCATCAATAAATGAACCCATATGTGTATATGAGATTGGTACTAACGCGGACTCCTACGTAACTACTAATGTTCTTCCAGTTGATCCAGGCTGGTTCAAAAGAATAGTCAAGATGATAATCGGCAAGTTTGTTGGCGTTCATCCAGCCGTCGGCAGTGTCGCACTCAGCATCTATAAGGATTAACATGTTGTTTGTCAAACATTTACTTGACTCTTCTGGGCTAGAAAATGAACTTTTGACCAAGCCGTCAGTTGCCTGTATCAATACCACTAGGCCTATTTACCTTGTGTTTGGACACAACCAACACCAGCCGCTGCTTATTATTCGAAAAGTCAATGGCGCCGACGAGGTGAAGGCCAGTCAGGTAGATAGGTATATGCATCAAATAGCTGGCGACCTAGTACCTACTCCATTGGGTGTTTATAAGCTCAATGGCGAAACCTATGATATTCAGCGTGGCGTCGGCGGTTATCCATGGTTTCAGTTGAAATCCAAGGTACGGACTCATAAGGCGCGCGTAAGCATTGAAAATAGAATGTGGCAGTCATTATATGATTTTCACGCAGCTGTGCGCAGAGCACAGGCCAATAGCGAGGTGAGGGTCGTACCCCATATTGAGTTGCAAAAGTCGATAGCCGCGTACGAGAGTGCTGGAGAAAGGTCACCACAGAAGCTTCGAAGCATTGCAGACAGAGCTTTTAAAGAGCTGCTTTACACGCCAACGTGCTTATCTATACCACAACACGGCGATTTCTGCCTGAATAACCTCATCATCGATAAATGCCACATTACAGTGATAGACTTTGAAGATTTCGAAATAACACGAATGCCATTGTACGATGCATTTACCCTCACCCTTACACTACCCTCATTCGATAACTCAGTAAGCAATGCAGCTCAGGCATTTACTCACCCGAAAATTATTAGTATTGTTAAGCACTATGGAGTAGCGGAGGCAACTATACGCTGGCATTTTTTCCATCATCTACTACTTCGTCTTGGCCCTTGGAGTGCTGGGGGTAAGCGTACACGCTATCGTGCGTGGCTCAATAAAGTATTGGATGAATTTATTGATCAACAACTAAAAAACTACACTAATGACCCATTTCCTTAAACCTGACTACAACAACTCGAGCTTATCTTTGTGTTTTAACAATGCCCGATTAATCTTGTTAAACGCCCAATTGTAATATCCTTCAGGAAACCGCTTCACAATCGCCTTCCGCCGTGCGATCTGCCAACTCAAAGGGCACTCATTATTTATTACTACAATGTCAAAATCTATAAGTGATAATTTACCAGATGGTTCGATGCATAAGTTTTTACCATCAGAACGCAGGTCCAGATGCATAATCTTTGCTTTGATCAGCATATTTACTATATTTTCAATTTGCTGGATATGGTTATTAACCTTTATCGGTTTACGAGGAATTGGTAACTGATCAAGTGACCATCCACAATAGCTCATCTTTACTATAAATTCTTGCTCAGAAACTCCATGTAGGACGGGAAAAGGGAAATGTGGTAGCCGACTGATTTCCCTTATGTCCCATAGCCTCTTTAAACTAGTCGCTTCCAGGTAGAATGCTTGATCTGAAGATAAGCCAGCCCAGCGATTCTTTGTGAGATAATGCTTGATGTAGCTGTTCTCCGATCCTGAACAGAACTCGCTGTAAGGAGTTGACTTTTCAAAGTCGACTTTTGGAAAGTATAGACACTTATGTGTGATAGATTTTGACTCTTCAAAACTTTTTTCCAAGTCTTTGCAGTGCTGCCTCAAGTAATCTAGTTCATTACTGTAAACATATTCAAAATACTTGTACAGTCGCAAATTTCTTTCCGCAATCTTAATTTTATTTTTTGCAATAGAGCGAAAGTTTGCAAAGTGATAAGACCTCCTACATACTTCATAAAGTCTTGGGTATTTAACTAGATTTGTTTTTATTAAATTTTTCAATTATCTCCCCCATCACTTCTTAGTAACCATACTTTTTCTTCCAAAGCTGTCATTATAAGCTCTTATAATTTCTACTCTTATTGGATTTTTTACTATAAATACACTAACTAGCCAGACTACAGGTAAAACAAGTGTAATCTGTAAGATGGTAAAACCTGGGTTTGTAGTAGAAAATGGCGAGACTACAGAAACCAACCAAGTTGTTATCCAGCATATAACGGCTATAATTGCTGAGGGTAAAAGGGAAAAACAGTAAGGCATAACCATTACCCCTACTTTGTATTTAAGAAAATAAACAGATGCGATAAAGTCAACTAACCCCGAAAAAACAAATGCGTACCCAGCACCACTCAACCCCCATCCAAAATATCCAATCACAATTGAACAAACAAAAAACAAAAACACAATTATTTCTTTAATCAGCATAGAAGATTCTTTACCAACCGCAATAAGAGCATGTGGCGCTAATATATTGGCTGCACGCAACATCGCCCAGTAAGCTACTATCGTAGCAACTGGCGCAGCCTGATCCCATTGGTCACCAAACATAAAACGGATAGCAGGCAAGCTGGCTATACTTATAACAGCCAAGACAGGCCAGGCGAACCCCGTAATCAGCTGTGCGGCCCGATTGTATGCACTGGCAATATTGCCCTTTTTTTTCCGGACGTCAGCTAGATAAGGTAAAGCAACCGGAGATATTCCTGAGAGAAGCGCTTCCGATGCAAATACCATTAACCCCAAACCCCGAGAAAATATCCCCACCTGGCCTGCGGTGCCCATTTTACCAATCACCATATCAGGGGCTGTGTACTGCATTTTACGCAAGACATGGCTTACAGAAGTAAAGATACCAAGCTTCGCTATAGGTTTTAGGTTTCTGAATTGAGGTCGATAGACTCTTATATCATTAGTAAAATAAAGATATAGAGCGAACTGAACGACAACCGATAAAACATTAGCAATTGCAAGCGAATAATAACTAAATCTCAGATTTATAAAAACTACCGTTGCGAAAATACCAGCTAGCCCAGAGGCTATCCGTACAATAGTTATTTTCTTAAAATCATAATTACGACTCAAAAATGCATGGGGAATACTTATATAAGGCGCAAAAATAAAGCTTATAGCCAGTATGGAAAATATATACTTCAGGCTGTCAATATCAAAAAATATTGACAAAGGTACTGCGGCTACCATTACAGCTAACCCCAGACTCCATGATATCAATATGGTTAAACCATAAGCTGACCGGATTTTATCCTCGGTTAGCTCTGCCTCGCGAACAAGGTAGGTGTTGGCTCCAAGAATACGAAACTCAGCCATCACCATAACAATGGAGCTGGCGATAGCGAATGTACCAACTTCTTCGGGGGTTAATAAGCGCGCAACGATGACGGTGCTGGCAAGTCCCAGCCCCATAAGAATATAACGACCCAGCGACGAATAAATTAATGCGGCTCTTACTTCAGACATAAACGGTTCTTCGGTTTATTGGGTTAGGTTGTCTGCTTTGTTATTGACTGTGTGTTCACCAGGTGGTGGCTAACTCCTCTTAAGTGCGCGGAGAAAATCGTTACCGCTGCGGCCAAGAAAGCTTCGCAGCAGACGAACCCAGACATCCTCATATCGATAGGCAAACCGGTATACAGAGAGGAAAGACTCTCGGGCCGACTTGTAATCACCGGCTGAAAAATAATGTATCCCCAGACGGTAGTGATAATCAGCCCAGGCCAGGCGTGAACACCGCGCTATAGCGGCATCATCCGACTGGAGATCACAGTGTTTTTCTATAATCTGCAACTTCGCATCCAACATCAACTGTGCGTTTCCTGACATGTTGCTGTCATGCAGCCTGTATCTGGTCAATGGCTCAGGCACAACTCGTGCGCTGTACTCTGTGCATATTCGCAGCCAAAGATCCCAGTTCTCCGCTGCCTTGAAGTCGGTGGAGAAAACACCTACGCGGTTCAAGGCTTGTGCGCTTACCACAACGGTACCGCCAGTCATTCGGTTTTTTACGAGTAGCAGTGCGTATATGTCACCCGATATGGTTTTGTCGGCTGGCTCCACCCGAATTGTTCTGCCTTCTTCGTCCATGACCTCCGTACCTGAATACACCAGCCCCACCCCGTCTTTAAACAAAGGCATCTGACGTTCCAGTTTGTCTTCAACCCACAGATCATCACTGTCTAAAAATGCGACGTAGTCGCCTGTAGCTGCGTTGATGCCATTGTTCCTGGCGACAATCTGACCCTGGTTTGGCTGATCACAAACCCGGACCTTTTCTGGAAAGCGCTGCTCGTAATCCCGAAGTATCGCCAGGGACTCATCGGTAGAACCATCGTTGATCAGGATGATTTCGAGGGGTTCCCAGGTTTGCGCAAGAATACTCTCAATCGTTTCCGAGACGAGGTGAGCACGGTTATATACAGGAACAATAACGGACACTAATGGTTTCATTGTTTGCGTATACCCCTTTTATAAGGAGTGTTTGTATTTGCCTGGTCAACATAGCGCAGGTAGTAAAGGTTAGACGCAATAGCAATAAACAAAACAAGCCAATAGAGCATCTCTGCTCGCGCCCGATCAATAAAGCTGGCAGCAACCAGGAAGCTCAACAGAGCTCCTTCCAGCGCAAGCATTTTGAAATAGGCATCGTAATTTTCGGTCGCGAGCAAATAGCTTTTTGTTTTTCTGGACAATTTGAAGGTTGAAACAAGAAGCGCTACAAGAAAGAAAAAGCCGACCCACCCAATTTCTGATAAAACCTGAAACCAGGTAGAGTGAGTTGCCTTGCCTGTTTTACGCCTTTCAAAGTAACGCTCGGGCAAATAGCCTGGGCTCAACTCAATAAACCCCTGGATGCCAACCCCCATAGGATAATCCTCAAGCACATCAAATGTGGCCATCCAGAAATCGATACGATGGGAACCGCTTTTCCCGCCATCCTCAACCTCTTTTATTGTTTCCATCCGCGACCAAAAGGCTTCGTCAGCAACATAGGCAGTACCGGCAAGCCCTATCAGAATAATCAGGACGGCTGTGCCCTTTTGTCCTTTTCTCTGGTATCGGGAGAAAATCATGTAAAACAGAAAAAATACGGCGCCACATGCCGCTCCCAGAAACGCGCCCCGGCTGTTAATAAGCACCACACCGTTAGCGATAAATGCGCCGCAAAAGATGGCCAGAACCCGAATCTTTTTGTTACCCATCCAGGCTTTGTAGAGGAGAAGGATTAAGGCAGGCACCATGGCTGCGGCCGTCATGTTTCCGTCACCGCCAGTATCTACCATTCCAATACCTTCTACCCGCCCCTGACCATCTCTGCCGACGGAATAGGCGATATAACCAATATAGGTAGCGCCGGCAGTATAGGCCCACAGGCAGGCATCCAGGGCTTTTTCTGTGGAGACTAATTTATACGCCGCCAGGATAATAATTACGAGCTTAGCGAAGTCATAGGTAAAGGATTTGTGGGCAGCAGGAACAACCGCGAAAACAATCATCAACCCGTACATTGCCAGCAAAGCCAGCATCCATTTGAAGACCGGCTGCTGCTTCCATGGGGCCAGAGGGGACAGCTGTTTATAGCGTACGGTCAGCGTAAACAGCATGACCAGAGCTGCGATAAAGGAGTATGGGAGACCGGGGATGCTGGCCGCCCACCAGCGGGTATCCGGATTTACAAAGTACACAAGCTGATAAACCAGCACGGACGAGACAGGCGTAATCATCAGTGCCGCAAAGATTCCAGCGGTAAATAAAAACAGGAAGAGAAGCGCAAACTTACCCATACTCTAATCAATCCGTGCAGAGAATGAGGGGTGTGGAGCCGTTTTTTGCGCCGCGTAAATTTGATTGTAGCCGGCAAGCATGGCGCCTGCACTGAAGCGTGCATCAAAGCGCCCCCGCGCAGCCTTACCCATACGTTTCCGGAGGGTGTCACTTTTATACAGGGTGGCGATGGCGGCTGAGAAAGATGACGCCTTTCCGGGATCGGTTAGCAGGCCGGTCACCCCATCTTCAACAATCTCCGGGGTTCCCCCTACCCGAGTGGCCACTGCGGGTACTTCGAGGCTCATGGCTTCTAACAAAGTCATTGATGTGCCTTCTGTATGTGAGGACAACAGAAACACATCCATAGCTGAGAGATAGTGTACGGGATTATTAATAAAACCGGCAAAGATCGTCTCTTTTCTAATCCCGCACTCAGTTGCCAGTGAAACCAGCTTGTTCTTGTCAGGCCCATCGCCCACCATCAGCAAAAAAGTATTCGGGTTACGATCGGTGAATTCTTTAAAAGCCCTGAGCATCATCTCCTGATTTTTTACCGGATCCAGACGCGATACGGTTCCGACTACGAACGCATCCTGGGGAATTCCCAGGCTGCGACGCACTTTTTGAGCTTCGGAGTCATCCCGCTCTATAGGTGCAATCCCATTATAAACAACCTGAATTTTGCGCCTTGGCAGGAACTCGTATTGTACAAGGGCATCTCTGGTCGCCCCGGAAATCGCAACAATAGCGGGGGTCATCATTGCCATAACCGGATTGACGAGCATGGCTTTATAACGGTATCTGTCCGGATAGAAGCGGCCGTGCTCAGTGAAGACAACTCTGGCTCCTGTTCCCGGGGATGCCAGCCGCCCATAGAGCCAGGGGGTGTATTGATGACAGTGCAGCACATCAAAACGCCCTGCTTTCAGTCGCTCCCGAATGGCGGTAATCAGTGAGCGGTCAAATCCTTGTTTACGTGCCACCGTATGAACGGCTACTCCCTGCTCCCTTAGGGCTTCGCCGACAGGTCCTGTATGGCCATCAATACACAGAATTTCCGATTCGACACCGTTCCGGGCCATTCCCTGGACCAGCTGCCGGATAACCTGTTCTGTTCCGCCAATGCCCATATTGAAGGTAATATGAAGTACCTTCAGTGGCTTCTGGCGTGGCAATGTTGTTGATTTAGCGTGCCCGGCTGTCATACGCTCACCTGATATTGTTGCCACCAGAGTTCAAACGCCAGTAAAGACCAGAGTTCCTGGGTAAACTGATCGTCACCTGCAAGGTGCTTTTCCCAGAGTTTTCTTACCTTTGCTGGCTCAAAGAAGTTAGCCAGCCCGCTGTCTTCTGAGAGCACTGTCTGCTCAACAACAGGCTTTAACTCATTGCGCAGCCAGTGAGCCAACGGCACAGAAAAACCCATTTTCTTTCTGTACAAAACATCCTGGGGCAACATTCTTTCAAAGGCTTTTTTCAGGATGTACTTTTTTTCTTTACCGTTCAGCTTCAGTGCGCCCGGTATCTGTGCTGCGTATTCCACCACCCGGTAATCAAGAAGTGGAGCGCGGGTCTCCAGCGAATTAGCCATACTCATCCGGTCGACCTTCACCAGAATGTCGCCCGGCAGGTAGGTTTTAAGGTCGGTGTAAAGTATGCGGGAGAGATGGTCGTCGGTATCGGCGTTCTGGTAATGGGCGCGGGTAATGTCTGCAGGGTTGTAACCGCGGGTTTCGCGCTTCAGTTCACCCGTAACCAGGCTGTTCCACACATCGATGCGGAAAAAGCTGTTGGTGACATAAAATGCTTCATCCGGGTCCATAGCCAGAGTTGCCAGCAGTGATCTGGCCCTCCTCGTTGGCCGGGTGTTCATCAGTCCTGCAAGATTGGCCAGGCCCGGGAAAAACATGCGGCGCAACACAGCAGGAAACTGACCCCGCAAACGGTTCTCCAGCTGATCTGTCTCGTATTTGTTATAGCCGGCAAAATTTTCATCGCCACCGTCGCCTGCAAGAGCCACAGTGACTTTCTGCCGCGCCAGCTGTGATACAAAATAGGTGGGTACAAAGGAAGGGTCGGCAAAAGGCTCATCAAAGAAGCGGGCGATATTGCCGAGCTGATCCGCAACATTGTCTTTAACGGTGAACTCGTGGTGATCTGTTAAGAACTGATCTGCAACTTTTTTAGCCCAGTGCACCTCGTCAAAGCGTTCGGAATCAAACCCGATAGCACAGGTTGTCACGGGTTTGCTGGCGTGATCAGTCATGAGGCCAACCACGGCACTGGAGTCAATGCCGCCACTGAGAAAGGCTCCAAGAGGGACATCACTGACCATACGCAGTTGAACGGCATCATCAATCAAATTATAAAGACCGTCTGCCAGTTCCTCAGCACTGGCGGTCGATGGTGATCCGAAAGACACATCCCAGTACTGTTCCTGATGGGTATGCTTGCCATCTGTAACTAACCAGTGACCTGGCGCCAGCTTATGGATATTTTTATAGATGGTTTTGGGATCCGGTACATACTGGTAGGCAAAAAAGTCTTTGATGGCATCATGGCGCAATTCGGTTTTAACGAACGGTGCCGGAGTTAAGGCTTTCAGTTCCGACGCGAATGCGAACTGACCATTGGCTGCATAGTAATACAGTGGTTTTTTCCCAAGGCGGTCTCTCGCCAGAAACAGCTTTCGGGCCGTACGATCCCAGATGGCCAGAGCAAACATGCCGTTGAGCATCTTCAGACAAGCGGGTCCATGCACTTCGTACAGTGCCAGCAAGACTTCGGTATCGGTGCGCGTTCTAAAGCTCTGCCCCTGGCTCATAAGCTCACCACGCAACTTTTTGAAATTATAAATTTCACCGTTATAGGCAATAACGTAACGTCCGGAGTTCGATACCATTGGCTGGCTGCCAGCATCACTGAGGTCAAGAACACTCAGCCTGCGATGCGCAAGACCTGCGTTCTCGTCAATCCAGGTTGAACCCGCGTCCGGCCCCCGATGAACAATGGCCTGCCCCATAGCCTCAAGCCAACGCTGATGACTGCCCCGGTCAGGCGTTGTTGCAGTACGCAGGAAGCCCGCCAGACCACACATCAGCTGGCCTCCTTTTTCTTCAGGGACGCCGCTGTCGGCTCACCCACCAGCTTTCGGAAAAGCGATTCATACTCATCGGCCATCCGGGCAGCGGAGAAACGCGCATTGACCAACTCCCGGGCATTATGGCTCAGGCGGTCTGCCAGTGCCGGATCACCAAGAACCTGGTTACAGCACTCTGCCAGTGCGGCTTTATCTCCAAACGGCGCAAGCATTCCGGTCTTGCCATGCTCCACCAACTGATCAACCCCTGGAATATCGTAGGCAACGACGGGCACACCCACCGCCATGGCCTCCATCATACAACGGGGAATGCCTTCTAAGGAGGAGGTCATAACAAACAGGCTGAACCTGGATAGCAGTTCCAGACGGTCGCTGCGAAACCCGAGAAATTCCACTGCATTTGCGCAGCCCGACTCCGCAGCCTGACTTTCCAGCTCCGATCGTTGACTGCCATCCCCAAGAAGCTGTAAGCGAAGATCCGGGTTTTGTTTATAAAGGCGATCAAATGCATCTATAAGGTCAGCTATGTTCTTTCTCGGTATCATCTGACCGATAAAGCCGATAACTCGTGAATCTGAATCGGCCTTCTGGTCTGGCGGAAGCTTTTTCATAACGGCGTCAATTTCAGTGAGGTCGACACCGTTGCGGATAAACACTGTTTTGTGTGCCGGCACTTTAAATCGCTTCATGTCTTCCATCAGCTCCTCAGAAAGAGGAACAACCCGATCAAAGTAGCGCAGCATATGGGTACCCATGCGGATAAAGGTCGCAAGCTTGAAACTGACGTTGCCGGAAAAACCGTGCGGTGTGCTCACGCAGACAATACCCGTTCGCTTCGCCGCCAGAAGCCCAAGGATGTCCGACTTATAGCCGTGGGTATGAATTACATCAATGCCGTTATTACGAATAACGTCACACAACCGCTTTACCACCCGGATATCAAAACGTCCACGCATGTCGAGGTAGTGAATCTGTTGGTCCTCACTGCGGGGGTAGTATTCAGCTACTGACAGGTCCTGCTCCGGCGATTCTCGGGTTACGGCCAGGTCGCAGATAACACTATCCCGGTTCATGTTATTTGCCAGAGCCAGTACCCAGCGCTCTGCACCGTAAAAGCCGGCAGGGGTTATGAACTGAAGTACGCGTAATGTGCTCATCGACTGGATACTCCCGAATTCCTTTTCTGGGTGTTTCTGGCGCTGTTCCAGGTTACCTGAGTCCGTCCCTGAAGCGCTTTCACTATGCCCCGCACTGCGTAGCCGTTCACCATCACAAAGTAATAAGGTGTGGCTACCCAGGCGGGCAGCTGGTTTCGGTCTGAGGACAGGTGTCCTACAAGTGTTAGCAGCAAAACCAGCAACATGCCTGCCGCTATAAGTTTGAACAGCGTGACGCCCGCAAACGCCAGAATGAAGCTGCCCGCCGCTCCCAGAAGCAGGAACAGCGGGATCAGCCAGCGCAGTAGTTTGTGGGAAATAACTTCAAACGCGAACACGCCAGTTGCGGCCGGGTTTACTACTCGCCCTACCCGCATGAGACCGCGAATGCTTCTGTTAACGATGCGCTCCTTGCGTGCGGCTTCCCGGCCAAAGTCGCCGGCGGTTTCTTCAAAGCACTTTGCATCTGCATCGAACACACCCCGGTAGCCTTTGGCGATGATTTGCAGTGGGTTTACAAAATCATTGATATCCTGCTGCTGCAACGGCTCCCAAAGTCTGGTGCGAATGGCGTAAATAGCGCCGTCTCCGCCCACCACGGAATGCAGACGGGATTCCATGGCTTTAATGGCCAGCTCATAACGCCAGTAGAGGTTTTCATTGCGGGCGCTGGCACCCAGATCAGCGTCGGTATAAAGAGCGGCTCCCACTACGTAACCCACATCCAGATCCGCAAAGTTCCGTACCAGTTTGCTAATGGCATCCGGGGCGTACATCGCGTTGGCATCACTGAATACTGTGATGTCGGCCCTGACCTGTTCCATGGCCAGATTGATCCCCATAGTCTTACCCAGCCGGCCCTCTTGCCGGATCAACTGAATCCTTTCATCTTTAAACGCTTTTACCGCTTCATCGGTACCATCATCCGAGCCGTCTGACACCACGATGATCTGAAACCGCTCCTGCGGATAATCCAGCTCCAGGGTGTTTTCTAGTTTTTTTGAGATCACCTCTGCTTCGTTATAGCAGGAAATAATCATCGCAACATCCGGTTTCATCTCACCCCGCCGGTGAGTAATCTCCGGCAGTCCTCTAGTGAGTAACCACAATATGGCCGGGTACCCCAGGTACACATATACAGGCATGGCAAGACACGACAGTGTTAGCAGCAATAAAAGTGTCATAAGGTTATATACCGTCGGAGTTTAGGGCCAAGCCAGTTGGCAATTGGCAGTGGTAACTGTCGCCAGGCTCCTTCAATGAATGGCCTGAGCCGCGAAGCTATCGCTGCGTTATTACCGCCATCTGATACAACAGCGGGGGTTGTTATACCACCGCGGTATTCCGCCCAGTTCAATCCATGGGGTTCAGCGCCCCATTGCTTTTTAAAGCGGTAAGTGCCCTCTCCGATAGTGGAGCGACCAAAGTCGAACCGGGAGCAGCCTGCATCACAAACATGGCTCAACAGAGTCCAGTACAGCAGCATATTAGGCGCAAGCCGGTTAAATGCTTCTAATGTGGAGGCCCAGGGAATACAGGCTTCCTTGCCAGCCAGCAGCACAATACCGGCGGCTACAGGTTGCCCGTTGTGAAAGACAAGACCTACCAGCAGGCTGTCTCCATAGGCCGCTTTCAGCTCTTGAAACCACTGTGCACTGTGAACCGGAGAGCCAAGTCTGCGCATGTTCCGGGTGAACACCTGATAAAACAGGTTGACGGCGTCTGCGTCTGTACGCAATTCCGCCCGAAGCCCATTCTTTTCTGCCTTCCGTATCTGGCTGCGTAGCTTGGGTTTGTAGCTTTTAAATAATGCTTCACTGGTATCGGGCAAGTCGCACAGCATCCGCACTTTTGTACCGACAGGCAGTGACTGCTGCGGACCCTCGACGACAGAGCCACCTTCACGAATTTCCAGAGTGTTAATACGCTTTTCGTCAGCCAGCACCCAGGCCTCGGCAATCAGCCATTCCTTGATTTCTTCGTTATCTGCCAGCACACCACCCAGATCACAGAACGGCAGGGACACGAGGCTTTTCGCGCCGAATGGGCGCTTTACTTCAAGCAGGGGCAGCACACCGCAAAGATGTCCGTTACGGTTTACGGTAACCAGCCAGCCCGGGTGGCCATACGAGGATTCGGCAGCCTGCAGCCAGGCACTGCTGTGGTATGGCGTTGCTTCAGGGTGGCCGGCCACATAGTTATCGTATTCCGACGCCGGAAACAGGTTAAACCTGGAAGACCGGGCTTGCAGTTCAGCGTTCATTACTGACACTTACCTCCCCAAGCCAACGGTTTCTTGCCCGGCGGGCAACGTCCTCAAGCTTGAGCTTGAACCGCGGGCGCTGTAAGGCAACCTGCACCAGATTGCGGTGGAACTGACCAAGGTTGGATTTATAACGCTCGTCTCCGCCCATAAAGTCGTAATACTTGAAACCGCGTTCCCGGTAGTCCTCAATACACAGGCTGTGCCCCAGCAAACCGGGTTTCAGGCGATTATCAGCTTCCACAGCCATGCCGCCCAGGTAAAAATACACAACCTGATTATGTAGCAGGTTGTAAAAGCAGGCGATCTGTTCATCTCCCACCATCACACGAACCAGATCAACGCCACCCTGCTTCCACTCAGAGCGAATCAACTCCCGGTGGAAGCGCACAAAATCCGGGTTGGCAAACCCGCTTTGGTCAGGACCGCTGCCCCAGCGTTCAAGGTGCCTCGGGCCGATCTGATCAAACGTTGCTACAGCTTCTTCCACTGAATCAGGCCGTACAAGCCTGACTGTGCCACGCTTGCAATACCGCCGGTGAGCGCGGTTAATCTGGTATCGGGTATTGCGGGAAAGTGTCTCAAGATACCCTTCCCCATTACGACGCAGGCCCTCAAGGTCCACACCAAAGCAAGGCGCTTCCCAGCGCAGGTGTTTGTACAGCCCGGTAATCCGGGCATACTGATCCGCTTCGTCGGCATCAATGGCGCCAAGGATAAACTCATCCCAGCCCGGCATGTTCCGGCACAGGTGATTCAGACAGGCTTTGGCGACAACATCTTCCTTGCCTCGCTCAGCCAGGAAGCCGTTGTACTCAATCCAGATCTGATCAAGCATCTTGTGGCCCGTCTGGTGCAGGCGAAGACAACGGGACTTCAGAACGCCGTGGCGACGCTCCTCGGTTTCCACTATCAGGCCCAGCCCGACCAGCCGGCCTTCTTCCCTGACCCGAAGCACCAACGCATCCGGGCGGTAAACTCGCAGCCAGTGCCCGAGCCATTGCCAGGAAAGAAACACCGTGGGCTCTGCACGCTGCTCAAGATCCAGCCATTCGTCACGCAGTACTGCGCACGCGGCGGCGGGTTCTGTTGTCACTGCCAGCATTCCTGCTGTCATGGCGTTACATCCTTGCCAGATCAGTGGACTGGATTGGGGTGTTTTACCAGAAACGGGCCTATCGCCAGATAATCCAGAGCTCCCTGCATAAAGGCCCTCACCGCATCGTCCGGTGAATTCACAATGGGTTCTTCATGCATGTTGAAGCTGGTGTTGATCAGGCTGGGTATACCGCTAAGTTTTTCGTATTCAACCAGTATGTCGTAATAGCCCGGATTCGCTTCCCGGCGTATCAGCTGTGGTCGTGCCGTGCCATCCACATGTACCGCGGCCGGGCAGTTCTCCCGCATAAACTCAGTACAATCAAAGGTAATCGTCATGAATTCAGCGGCGTGCTCTGCGCCTTTAATATTGTGATAGCACTTTTCCCGGGCCTCGTAGAGAGTTACCGGAGCAAATGGCATAAACTCCGTACGACCCAGGCGGTTATTAAGCCACTGGTTCACTTCAGGTTCGCGGGCATGATAAAGAATGGAGCGATTACCCAGAGCTCTGGGGCCATACTCCATGCGTCCGTCGAATCGGGCGACCACTTCGCCCCCATGAATCAGTGCAGCCACTTCTGCTGCCAGATGTTCAGGCCGGCGATATTGGAGGTTCTGAGCTTTCAGTGCTGCTTCAAGCTCTGTTTCAGAATAGTCTGGCCCCATATAAGCGTTGGTAATGGACGGTTTCACACCCCCCGGCCAGCTGTGATAAAGCGCAGCACCCGTGCCGCAGCCACCATCGCCCATATTCGGGTACACAAAGATGTGATTCACACCCTCTATCTCAAATATGCGCTGGTTCAGCTTTACGTTCGCAGTAACACCGCCAGAGAGCACAATCGTATCAATGCCAGTCTTTTGTACCCAGTAGCGTATGTAGTTGGTTGCCACTTCCTCCAGCACATACTGGTAAGCTGCAGCAACGTCGATTTTGGGAAACTTTGAAGCCAGATAGCGGGAGAAAAACACATTGTTCGCTTCATAGATTCTGAAATCTCCCGGTGTCTGCTGTATGCGGGAGAGCAGTACGTCGCCAAGAATCTGCGGATCGCCGTAAGAGGCCAGACCCACAATTTTGCCTTCATGCCTGCTGGGTTTGAACCCGAGGCTGGAGGTTACATGCTCATACAGAGTGCCAAGGGAGTTCGGGTATGGGAGCCCATGCAGGCGGTGAATTTTGCCATCACGGGCTTCACTGACCGAGCCGGCCAGCCCCGAGCCATAACCATCCAGAGTTACACATAAGGCGCGCTCATACCCACTGCACAGAAAGCTGTTGGCGGCATGGGACAAATGATGCTCCATGCGTTTAACAGGCCCGGTCCAGCCCCTTTCACTCAACCCCTGAACCAGTTCATTCTCCCACTGGCGGAAAGACTCTGTGGCACTTTCGCCCCAATGCCTGGAGGATTTCAGTGCGGCATTATTGGACGACAGTTTCTGGACCCCTGCCATGTTGTAGTAGGAATTGTGCAAAAAGCCCTTTTCCATAATCGCATTCGGATGCTCAAGGCCATGGATTGGCTGGTTCCGGTCAGGCACCCGACTCAGCGCTTCCCTGATCTGTGGGCCAAGGTCTGCAGGCTGAAATTCTTTTATAAAAGTCTTTTCGTCTTCCAGATTTTTTGTGAACAGTTTGTGTTCGTTTTCCCAGGTAAGAAACGGATAGCAGACCTGGTCAAAATCGCTCATGGAAAGCCCTGTGTATGACAGTGCTTTTTCCAGGGCGTGTCTTGGAAAGCCTGTTTGCTGTTTGGTTCTGGTAAAGCGTTCCTCACCTGCTGCAAACAGTATGTGTCCATCTTCCGCAATCGAGACGGTTGAATCCTTGTCCAGAGGGGATATCCCGAGCACCTTCATGCCATACTCTCCATATACGTGCGAATAGACGCAGGCGATGACGCTTGCCCACCTAATTTATTGAAGAAAAAATCAAAGAATTGCCGGAAGCTGTCCAGAAACGCCTTTAGCTGCGCCTCGTTCTGCACATACGAGGTGTTTCCAGGCACCACGCTGGGGCTGTGGAAGCTCCAGGTAAACGTGCGTACACCCTGTTTATAAAGCGCGTTAGTCAGTTTTATGTGTTCTGCAGGCGTGAACCCCTCCGGCGATAACATAAGCCGGTCAACAGCCCCGGCCCGGGCCAGAATGCCCGGTGCCCTGAGCCGGCGCAGTTTCTGTGCAGCTTCAAACAGTGGGATCGCGACAGGCTGCCCCCAGCCAATGAAACCGCCTGTGCAAGGGATCTCCAGAATAGGGGCATCAGTGCCGCCAAACCAGAATGGGTGTGCATCAAACCGGCGGTAGTCCGGTCCGCCATCACTCCGGGCATCCAGTGGCGGGCACACAGACAAATCTATACTGAACCCCAGATCCTGGAGGATGTCGGTGGTATTGGGACCGAAGCCATAGCGCCCTGCCTTGTAGGCAATCGGCGCCTGGCCGAAGTTCTGTTGAATCGTGTTGCTTAATACACGCAGTTTTTCGTGCTCGAGGCTTTTGGGAAGGTTGCCCGGGTACATATTGGAACGCGACAGTACCTCCTCCTGAGGCGGGTTTACCCAGGGATGCAGGTGGGCGCCGATTTCACACTGCCCCTTCTCTGCAAACTGCTTCAGTAATCCATAACCCCGTGGCTGGCTTGCCACGGGATAATCAATCACATAGCAGGGGCGGATGCCATACTCGTTAAAAATCGTCTGGACCCGGTCAATATGGGCCATCGCAGAAACCCGGTTGGCTTTCGCATCCGGTTCAGCGTTCCAGTCGAACTCCTCTTCGGTATCGATAACCACGATCAGCTGTGGCGGGGTTTCCGGTGGCAGCCTTATTTCCTTCCTTTGCTCAAACATGCTTCCATTCCTGGTTTTATTATTACTACGCAGTCCTTTCTGTCCGGTTCTCAACGCTGTCCGCTCATGGAGAAGCCACGACTCAGAATAAAGCGCAACTCGAACTGGTCCTGATCGTCTCTGGTTGAATCCGAACGCAGGTAAGACTGAATCAGTTGCACTCCAAAGCTCGTATTCTCATCAAGCTGCCGCATCCAGCCGGTACTAATCCGATGGATCTGTTCAACAATTACGTCGGCATCGTCATCGGCATCACCTTGCCAGCTATAACCAAAGTTCAATCTCTGAAGGTTGGTCAACTGATAGCCCAGGTTGACGCCGCCACGATACTCATGGCGGGTATTGCCTGTCCTCTGAGATTCCAGAAGCGAACCCTCTGCATACAACCCCAGACTGCAGCCATTACAAAGCCGCCGGTTCTGGTGGCTGATCCTTACAGAGTCTTTGACCACAAGTTCCCGTAACCGGATGCTGTCTGGCATAAAGGAAAAAGCCGGCGGCATATTCAGCGACAAATCGGTGGCGCTGTCAGACATGCTCCGGTTGTATTTCACAGCGGTACTCCAGTCAGTCGTCTCCCAGCTGCGCTCCACAAACCCGGTAACTGCGTCATAATCGCTTGTGCTGCCGCCGCCATAGTCGGTTTCAGCCCAGCTGCCTCCGGCGCCTATGCTGAAGCTTCCGTTTTCCAGCAGCAGGTTGTACACCAGTTGCGCAGAATCAATGGTAATGTCGGTGTCACGTTCATCAGACCAGCTTCGACTTACGTTCAACCCAGCTGTAGAGCGTGTACTCAGCCTTCGTGAGAACTCGCTACCTACCGTGTAGGATTCCTGGTCATTCAGGTCGCCTTCACCGAAGCTACGGCCCGCTTGCCCGAAAAATCTCAGTGTTGAAAGCTCCCCTGGATAAAACCTTACCCCAGCGCCCGCACTCAGTGTGTTTCGGGTCTCGTAACTGGACGGGTTCACCACAAAACCGGTATCGTCACGCACCGAACGGACCGTATGCCCCAGATTAAAATCAAAGCGACTACCAGGATCGAAATAGTCATAGCGGGACGCACCAGTAATAGAGCTGTTATCTGTTTGGCCTCCGTCTGCTGTATCGCGACTGGTTTCCAGCGTGCCTCCATACTGCAGAGCAAGGGCGTTAGCGCCTCGCTCCAGCGATCCGCCAATGCGACCAGAAACGCCGATACTGGGCTCTGTATTGGTATCAGTGCCAGTACCCCGGTCGGTCCGGGTGTGGGTGATGCCGGTGAATACCGAGGCTGATCCGGAAAGTGTTTTTACATCGTCACTCAGCCCCTGAGCGCTGGCCGCCAGCGACCAGGCTGCACACGTTACACCAAGACATAAGGTAATCAGGCTGTACTTTTTGGCATTCCCTGCTGTGCAGTCCATTGGTTACTCCTGAAAAATCAGGCCGGAGAATTTATCAGAATCCAGTGCATCCACTGACTCTGCTATGGTTTCTCCGGTCACTTCCCCGAACGGGACACCGAAGACGACCTGATCGGCAAATCGTTCAATAATCCTGGCTTCCGTATTTTCCCGGAAAGGCGGCACGTTCAGCACAATGCAACGATCCGGATAACGGGTCTGCAACTCAGTGATCAGCTCACGCATGCGAACCGACGCAAACAGTTCAACCGCCGACGATGCCTGGGTGCCCGCAGGAACCACTGACAGCCGCTCAATACCGCTTGGATAGAGGATCGAGCGGATGCTCAGGGTGTGATCGGACACAAAATCCGTAACGCCTTTGTCCATCGGGCTGGAAACCAGGCTGTCGAGCTCATCGTTATATGGGTCGCAATCCACCAGCAAAGCGGAGGTGTGAGAGTCCAGTGCAAGTGCCGTGGCCAGATTAAACGCTGTCAACACGCCTTCCGAACCGTTACTGCCCAGACTACTGAACATCACCGTAAAGCGGTCGCCGTGAGCCAGGTTTCGCAACTGAATGCGTAACTCCCGATACGCATCCATCACCTTCTTGTCCGGCATGCCGGAATAAATGATCTTCCGTTCACGCAGTTGCTCCCGACTCCATGGTCTGGGGTTGGCAATCAGTGACAGGGAGACAGACGAATCGTATAGCGTAGGGGGATGCTCATTATCGTTGCTGTCCACCCGGATCCAGTTCGGCCGGCCCTGCTCCGAATCGGCATAAGGACGCTCCTTGCGAAAGTTGTCCTCAACGCTGGCTTCACCCCGTTCACTCCCGGAACGACTGCGCTCGCCCTGGCTTTTGAGAAGCGCGTTGTATAGTTTGTTATCGTCCATCAATTACCCCCAAGCCCGGTTATTTCACCGGCTTTATTAACCAGCTGCTCCGGGGTAATGCCCAGGACACTGAACACCAGAATAGCAAGGTAAGCGGTCATGAAGACGGTAAGTACAACCAGAATCAACCAGACATCCTTGCGCAACAGCCGGTCTTTCCAGGTACTTCGGTAATGGGGAATCGTGGTTAATACAGAAATGCCAGCAGGCAATGCCAGCTGCAGTGTGCGTGGTGAGCGGACACGCTGATCAAACATGACCAGCAAAACGAGCAAGCCCAGCACCATGGCACTGCCCAGGAACGGTCCTGCAAGTCCAACCTGATAAAGCTGGAGGCCGTCCCATTGAGTCGGGTATGAGGCTGGCTCCTGGATTTTGTAGCTTACCCCCTCACCCTGCACATCCAGCGTCATGGATAACCGTGCTTTCTCCCGGCGCTGCAGCATGTCCTCGTATACCCCACGGGTAACATCATAATCCCGTGTAAGCTCTGATAGTTCTGCCTGGTTTTCCGCAACACGCTGAGAACGCTCAAACGCTTCATCAAGCAATCGCTCCAGCGAGGCCAGGCGATTTTTTTGCACTGCAAGCTGGGTTGTCTTTTCAGATAACTGGATTTTCAGGTTTTCGTAAACCGGGTTTTCCATCACCTCGGTCACACCGCCTTCTCTTGCGTCATCAGGCCGGGTCCGGACACGCTCTTCAAGATCGGCAATCTGACCCTTGATGCTTATAATGTCCGGATGCCGCTCGTGGTAACGCAGCAATAAAGAGTCCAGCTCCTGACGCATCGCAAACAGTCGCCGTTCAGCGGAAGACTTCCCTGGGTCTACAGTAATGCGGCGTACCGGCTGCTCCTGAGCGAGCTGTTTCTGCGTAAGCTCAACTTCCGACTCGGTCTGCTGAATTTCCAGCTTCAGGTTTTCAATATTGCGCCGCAGGTTCTCGATTCTGGACAGGACATTGCCTTCCGTACCGTCCTGGTTACCGGACTTAAACTCTTTCAGGCGTTGCTCCGCTTCTTCAAGCTGGCGTTGATAGGTTTTTACCTGTGAGTCGATGAACGCAAACGCGCCCTGGCTCTCGGAGCGCTTTTTACGTACTGTGCGCTCAACAAACCGGTTGAGTACGGCACTGAGTACCTGAAAGGATGTGTCAGGGTTGTCACTGGTATAACTCAGCTCGAGAAAGTTCCGGTTTGATACCCGAATCCCGATCTGTTTACGCAGACTGCTGATTTTTTCATTGCGGGCGGCGTCTGTCTCGCCGCCTTTGAGCAGCCCTGTATCCAGCGATATCTGCTCCAGAAAGGACCGGCTCTGCATCATCTCTCGAGCTTCGTTTATGCGGTCAAGCTGTGTCAGCTCTGCTTTACCCCGGAGCAGTGGCTCAAGAATATTCGACTGGTCGGCGTATAAAACAGCCTGGGAGGTGTAGCTTTTTGGTGTTACATAGCCCAGCGTCAACACCCCGGCCGTCACCACCATAAATATGATGACCGCTGCCAACCTGTACCGGTAAAGCTCTAGCTTTACCGCCCGGAGGGTATCAAGAATGAACTGTATATCCATCAGAGTTCGCCCCGGAACAGTTGCTTACGTGGAACGCTGATCACGTCACCCGGCTGCAGAGCATGATTGGTCATCATGTCGCCATCACTGAGAATGGCGTCCAGATCCAGACCAAAACTCTGGTACTCACCATCCAGTTGGCGGTGAAGTACAGCGCGGTTATCAGCGGCAAAATCTGTAACACCTCCGGCCATGAGCACAATGTCCAGAACAGTCATTCCCGGCTGAAAGGCCACAGACTGGGGTGATGCAACCTGCCCGGTAATACGGATACGGTTTCTGAACTCCTTGCTCAGGGGGCTGGTGACCATCACCGTTACCTCCGGGGTGCGGATAAACTCGCCCAGCGTGTCGCTGATTTCCGATGCCAGCTGCTCCGGCTCTTTACCTTCAGCTTTGACATCACCCATTAAAGGCATGGAAATAAAACCGTCCGGCCGTACCACGATAGACTGTCCCAGTTCAGGGTTACGCCATACATGGATAGCAATGGTATCCCCCACTCCGATTTCATAAGGCTCACTCTCCAGCTCGGATACCGGAGGCATCTGGGCAGACGATGGCAACCCGGAGCAGGCAACCATTAGCAATGTAATGCAAGCGACTACTACAGCCTGAATAAGCTTGGTGATACTCATAAACACTCTCCGCCTTTTTGTTCTTTGTTTTCGGTTACCGAACGCCTTTGCCCAGAAGAATGACTTCCACTGTCTGAATCATTATCAGGAAATCCATCAACAGGCTGTGATTTTTAGAGTAATAAAGATCGTATTCCAGCTTCCCCCGGGCGTCTTCAACAGATGCCCCATAAGGGTATTTAAGCTGCGCCCAGCCCATTAAGCCAGGTTTCACATAATGTCGGGTATCATAAAAAGGAATCTTTTCTTTCAGCTCCGCAACAAACTCGGGCCGTTCCGGGCGCGGTCCTACAATGCTCATTTCGCCTTTAATTACGTTATAAAGCTGTGGTAACTCGTCTAACCGGGTGTTGCGTATGAAAGCGCCGACCCGGGTCACCCGGATGTCATTCGCAGAGGCCCAGCGGGCTTTGCCATCTTTTTCAGCATCCTGCCGCATGCTGCGGAATTTATAGATGCGAAACTCTTTGCCAAGCACACCAACCCGGGTCTGGCTGTAAAGTATGGGCCGCCCGGTTTCCAGATATACCGCAAGTGCGGTGAGAATGATGAACGGGAACGTGATCAGCAAAAGCGTAAGGCTGATTAACAGATCAAGGGCACGTTTGGCCAAAGCCCGGGTCTTTGAAGCTTTAAACCCGTCAGAAAAAACAATCCATGAGGGATGGACCATATCCAGTTTGGCTTTTTTCAGTTCCCGCTCATAGAAATCTACGCCGCTGGTTACTGCAATTCCTCGCAACTTGCACTCCATCAGATCCGGAACCGGCAGCCACCCACCTTCTTTGCGACGGCGCTCCTGCTGCGCAATCACAATTTCGGAAATCCGGTTCTGGCGGCAAAACCTGTACAAATTACTGGGTGTAGGCAGCAAGTTGTCCGCAGCAACCGCTCCCTCCGGTTTCTCTGCAATACAGCCTATAATGCGAACCCCCAGAGCCCGCATGTTTTGCTCGTACTCATCCAGCAGATTGGCGGCAAAGTCACCGGCACCAAAAATTACCACACGCCGGACCAGCTGTTCCGAGTCGACGACCCGAAGAAACAGAAGCCGCATCACAATCACGATGATGGAGGCGGCAATAACCGCCCAGAACAGATTTGTGCTGCCGGGATTGGCAGAGGGAAAAACCAGATAAAGCAGCTTGAGCCCTATTCCGCCAACAAAGCAGTAGGCAACCAGGGTGCGGAAGAAAAGTGCTGAAGTGCTTTCATAAACCATGACCAGATAGCCGCCCATGGCAAGGGTTCCACAACTCAGAATGAGCGCAAACAGAATGGCGGACAGAAAATTGGTATCAACGGAGGGATAACCCACGCCTGCCAGCGTGAGCAGCAGCGCAAGAAAGGAAAAAATGGCAAATAATACGAGAAACTCCAGCGCCGCCAGCACCAGATAGGGAGTATGAAGGTAATGCGTTCTGAACCGTATATACGACACGTCGAACTTCCTTGTCGTCCGCACAGATACCTGCGCCAGACCAACTGCAAATGTTCCGGCAGCCCACGTTCAGACTTCTGCTGAACGACCCCTAACCACCGGTTCTTTTTTTTATTTATGGCCTATTCTGTACCGATAAAAACTTAAACTCAACATATTGTATCTTGCTGTAACATAAACTTACACTAGATTGACAGTGAGTGCGAATCACAGACCACAATAATTGTATTTATGCGCTGTGTGAGCAAAACTTAACCAAATGGAATGACTGGGAAGGAGTACCCATGCCAGGCTCGGACGCACGACCAAGAAATACAGGACAATCCCCCCTGCACGCGATGAGTATAGACGTGGAGGATTATTTCCACGTTGCTGCACTTTCCAATGTGATCCGGCCACACCAGTGGGACAGCCTCCCTTCCCGGGTAGAGCAGAATACCGAACGCCTGCTCATGCTGTTTGATAAGCACCAGGTTAAGGCGACCTTTTTTGTGTTGGGGTGGGTAGCCGAGCGATTTCCCGCGCTTGTGCGAAAATTATCCGATCATGGTCATGAAATCGCGTCTCATGGATACAGTCACCAGTTGATTTACAACCAGCCCCCTGAAGAATTCCGGCAGGAGACACTTCGCTCCAAAGCCCTGCTTGAAGACATCACTGGCACGGCCGTGGAGGGTTACCGTGCAGCAAGTTATTCTATAACCCGACGCTCTCTCTGGGCTCTGGATATTCTCAGCGAAGCGGGTTTTACCTGGGATTCAAGCATTTTCCCTATACGCCACGACCGCTATGGCATACCGGACTCGCCGTCTGCACCCTATTCAATTGAAACCGCCAGCGGTGCCGTTATTCGTGAGTTTCCACTGACCACCGCTCATATTATGGGGCTTTCAATACCTGCGGCCGGGGGCGGTTATTTTCGCCAGTTTCCCTACCCGCTGTTTCGCTACTTGTTTTATAATGCTTCAGGGTCTGGCGCCCGGCCGCAGATGTTCTATCTGCACCCCTGGGAGATTGACCCGGGGCAGCCCCGTTACACTAACGCAAGCTGGTTTTCCCGTTTTCGCCACTACACTAACCTGGATCGATGTTATGGGCGCCTTGAGCGCTTGCTGGGAGATTTCAGGTTCGGAACTGTCAGCGACAGCTACAATACTTATGATCCGGACAAAACTCTGCTGCGCAGCGATCAGATGGTTCGCCTTGCCTGATCCAGGAAACAGGAACTGACTATGTATCTCGAGTTTTTTGGTCTTCACAGACATCCGTTCCGCATCACTCCGGAAGACGACTTCATCTACATGAGCAAGCAGCACTCACGTGCGTATGTGTACATGTCGTCCGCAATCTGGAGCTCGGAAGGTTTTGTGGTTGTCAGTGGCGAAATAGGGTCCGGCAAGACAACCCTGTTGAAGAAAACCCTTCGCAATCTCGATGGCAACCTGAAGTTAATCAATATCGCCTACACCAACCTCGAATCCAGAGACTTGTTTGGTCTGATTCTGCACAAGGCGGGTATAAAAGCGACTACAGAAAGCAAGGTTTCTATGCTGTTCCAGGTGACAGATTACCTGGAGAAAATGGCGGCCGCCGGTACACCGGTTGTCCTGACAATTGATGAAGCACAGAACCTTACCCGGGAAAACCTGGAGGACATCCGGATGCTGGCCGGGATGGAAAGTATGAGTGGTCCATCCATGAGGGTCATTCTGCTTGGGCAACCAGAGTTGAAGCAGGCTGTTCTGAGTATTCCTCAGCTAGCCCAGAGAGTGAAACTTTTTTTCCATCTCGAAGGCCTCACACTTGAAGAAACCACCGAGTATATTGAGCATCGGCTTCTGGTTTCCGGTCACGGCAGTAACAAGCTGTTTGATGCTGATACGGTCCGCCAGATACACAAACTCAGCCGGGGTATTCCACGGCTGATCAACAAACTGTGCGATGGCATGATGATGTGCGCCTACGCCGAGGACAGGCCGTTCATTGACCCCCATGATCTGAAGGATATCAGCAGGGATTTGTTGGGGGATGGGGACGAGGTGCCCGTGGTAAAAAACACGCCCGACCCGGACGATTTCGGCGCTGCAACCAGTGCCCTGCTGCGCATGGCAGAAGCACTTGAGCGCATTGATAACCGGCTGGCGACGATTTTTCCGGCTGGGCAGTCAGCCCGAAGAAAAAGCGTAGGTGCGGGGGACAATGTTAAGCCACTGTCCCCCGGGGGCAAGTAAGTCTGTGTTTGCCGGATCAAATGACAAACATACTCACGAAATCATGAACCGGCATTTTTTCCAGTTTTTTCTGGCTGTCACACACAGATATTATCTGATCGCACTGTTGCTCCGGAAAGCGTGATTCCAGATTGGCCCGGAACTTGTCTGCAAGCAGCGGGATGCTTTCCTCTCTGCGCCTGCGATGGCCAATCGGATACTCCACAGCAATCTGCTCGGTACTTGAGCCATCCTTGAAGAATACCTGCAGGGCGTTGGCAATCGAGCGCTTATCCTCCTCAAGGTATTCACGGGTATACCGCTCATCCTCAACCACTTCCATTTTCTCTCTGAGCTGATCAATGATGGGGTTGGCTTCGTGAAAGCTGTCCTCATAATGCTCAGCCACCAGATCTCCGAAAATCAGCGGCACGGCCGTCATGTATTGCAGGCAGTGATCCCTGTCTGCCGCATTCGACAGCTCACCGACTTTGGAAATAATACGAATGGCAGATTCATGGGTGGTGATCACGATCCGGTCAATGTCATCCAGACGGTTCCGTACCTCCGGGTGTAACGTTACGGCAGCTTCTGCCGCTGTCTGGGCGTGAAACTCCGCCGGAAAGGACACTTTGAACAGTATGTTCTCCATCACATAAGAGCCAAACTCCTGCGGTATTGAAAACTGCCGCTTGTCTCCCGGCTTCAGCGCCTGGTCCTTGTTGGTTTTACTGAACAGCACATCGTAGAAGCCCCATTGGGGCGCAGTCAGGGCACTGGGGATGCCCATTTCACCCCGCATGGCAATGTCTGCAAGGCGAACAGCCCGGGAGGTTGCATCCCCGGCCGCCCAGGATTTCCGGGAGCCCGCATTGGGTGCGTGACGATAGGTTCGCAGCGCCTGCCCATCCACCCACGCGTGGGAAAGTGCGGAAAGCAGCTGCTCACGGCTGGCGCCCATAAGCCTGGCGGTAACCGCTGTTGAGGCAACTTTCACCAGCACTACGTGGTCCAGACCCACCCGGTTGAAGGAGTTTTCCAGCGCCAACACACCCTGAATTTCGTGGGCCATCACCATGGCTTCCAGAACGTCACGCATCGTAATCGGGTCTTTACCCTCGGCTACGCGCCTCTGCGACAGATGGTCGGCCACCGCCAGGATGGCGCCCAGGTTATCTGAGGGATGTCCCCACTCGGCCGCCAGCCAGGTATCGTTATAATCCAGCCAGCGCACAATACAGCCGATATCCCAGGCTGCTTTAACCGGGTCCAGTCGAAACGACGTTCCCGGCACACGGGCGCCATGGGGCACAACAGTACCTTCCACCATCGGCCCGAGATGCTTGGTGCATTCAGGAAAGCGCAGCGCCAGCAAACCGCACCCGAGGGTGTCCTCCAGGCACAGGCGGGCGGTATTCAGCGCTTCCTTACTTTTCACCCGATACGTCAGAACGTAGTCTGCAATTCGCTGCAGAACGTCATCGTAGTCGGGCCGCTCGTTAAGATCGAATGTTGCAGACATCTTGTTTCTCCTATCCGGTTTACGTTTACAGGTAACTGAAGTCAGACCTGGGTTACGTCAGGTACACGTACCCAGCCTTCCATCAGAATCCGCGCACTGCGGCTCATCACGGCTTTCGTCGCCACCCACTGACCCTGGACTTCTTTGGCTTCTGCGCCAACCTGCAGGGTGCCAGAGGGATGACCAAAGGTTACCGACGTGCGATCGCCACCACCGGCTGCAAGGTTCACCAGTGTTCCGGGAATGGCCGCCGCAATGGCAATGGCAACGGCCGCTGTGCCCATCATGGCGTGATGCAGTTTGCCCATGGACAGCGCACGTACCAGCACATCGATATCACTGGCGGCAATCTCCTTGCCACTGGATGCAGTGTAGCCTGCTGGTGGCGCGACGAAAGCGACTTTTGGCGTGTGTTGTCTGGCAACCGCGTCGTCGATGGTCTCGATCAGACCCATTTTGACCGCGCCGTGGGCACGAATGGTCTCAAACATTGCCAGTGCTTCAGGGTCGCTGTTGATAGCATCCTGCAGCTCTGTGCCACTGTAGCCCACGGCTTCTGCATTGATGAATACCGTGGGAATGCCAGCGTTGATCATGGTTGCCTGCAAGGTACCGATACCTGGCACGTCCAGCTCATCCACCAGGTTTCCTGTGGGGAACATGGAGCCTTCCGCATCGGCCGGGTCCATGAACTCCACTTGCACTTCTGCAGCCGGGAAAGTCACCCCGTCCAGCTCAAAGTCTCCGGTTTCCTGAACCTCACCGTTGGTGATAGGCACGTTGGCGATGATGGTTTTACGGATATTCGCCTGCCATATGCGTACAACCGCTGTTCCGTTTTCAGGAATACGGTCTTGGGGCACATAGCCACTGTTGATAGCAAATGCACCCACGGCGGCCGTCAGGTTGCCGCAATTGCCGCTCCAGTCGATCACAGGCTTATCAATCGCAACCTGACCAAACAGGTAATCCACATCGTGATTCTCTTGCGTGCTTTTGCTCAGAATCACTGTTTTGCTGGTGCTGGACGTGGCTCCGCCCATACCATCGGTATGCTTCTGGTAAGGGTCCGGGCTGCCAATCACCCGGAGCAGAAGCCGGTCCCGTTCAGGGCCTGGGTTCCGGGCCTTTTCAGGAAGATCATCCAGGCGGAAGAACATGCCTTTGCTGGTGCCGCCACGCATATACGTGGCAGGCACCCGGATTTGTGGAGCGTAGCTCATAGTGTTGTCCTTATGGTTCACGCTGCACCTTCCGACTGCAGAAAGTCTTCGGCAAAGCGCTGCAGAACGCCGCCCGCAGAATAAATGGACTGTTCCTCTGCGGTGTCCAGACGACAGATCACCGGTACCCGCTCAGAGCGGCCGTCCTTACGGTGAATAACCAGGGTCAGTTTGGCCCCGGGCGCTGCCTTGCCTTCCACATCAAAGGTTTCAGAGCCATCGATTTCAAGAGTCTTGCGGGTGGTACCTTCTTCAAACTGCAACGGCATAACACCCATGCCCACCAGGTTGGTGCGGTGAATACGCTCAAAGCCTTCCGCAACAATGGCTTCTACGCCTGCCAGGGCAACGCCTTTGGCGGCCCAGTCGCGGGAGGAGCCCTGACCATAGTCAGCACCGGCAATGATAATCAGCGGCTGTTTGCGCTCCATGTAGGTCTCAATGGCCTCCCACATGCGGGTCACCTCGCCTTCCGGCTCGACTCGCGCCAGAGAGCCTTGCCTTACTTCACCATTTTCATCCCGTACCATTTCGTTGAACAGTTTCGGGTTGGCAAACGTGGCGCGCTGAGCGGTGAGGTGGTCGCCCCGGTGGGTAGCATAGGAGTTGAAATCCACTTCCGGCACGCCCATTTTGTGCAGGTATTCACCGGCGGCGCTGTCCATGAGGATAGCGTTGGACGGCGACAAGTGGTCCGTGGTGATGTTATCGGGCAACACCGCCAGCGGGCGCATGCCTTTAAGGGCTTTTTCGCCAACCATTCCACCTTCCCAGTAGGGCGGGCGACGAATATACGTGCTCATGGGCCGCCAGTCGTACAATGGATCGACGTTCGCATGAGCTGACTGGGTTAAGTCAAACATGGGTATGTAGGTGCTGCGGAACTGCTCTGGCTTTACCGATTCCTGTACGATGGCATCGATTTCTGCATCGTCTGGCCAGATGTCCTTCAAGGTAACGGGGTTACCGTCCTTATCATGGCCAAGCACATCTTTTTCGATGTCGAAACGAATGGTTCCTGCAATGGCGTATGCGACCACCAGTGGTGGCGATGCCAGGAAAGCCTGCTTGGCGTAAGGGTGAATCCGCCCATCAAAGTTCCGGTTACCGGAAAGTACTGCTGTTGAGTACAAATCACGCTCAACCACTTCCTTCTGGATTTCCGGGTCCAGCGCACCGCTCATGCCGTTACAGGTAGTGCAGGCGAAGCCCACTACACCAAAGCCAAGATCCTCCAGCTCGGGTAACAGCTTGGCCTCGTCAAGGTACATCTCGACGGTTTTGGAACCTGGTGCCAGAGAGGTTTTCACCCAGGGCTTGCGGTTGAGGCCCAGTTTGTTGGCGTTACGGGCAATCAAGCCGGCAGCAACCATGTTGCGGGGGTTACTGGTGTTGGTGCAACTGGTAATGGCAGCGATAATAACAGCCCCATCCGGCATTTTACCTTCTTCCTGCTCCCACTCACTGGCAATGCCGCGTGACGCAAGTTCAGAGGTTGGCAGATGTGCGTGGGGATTGGATGGGCCTGCCAGGGTGCGAACAACAGTGGAGAGATCAAACCTGAGAATACGCTCGTATTCAGCGGTTTTCAGGGAATCAGACCACAGGCCGGTATGCTTTGCGTACTTTTCTACCAGAGCCACTTGCTCGTCGTCACGACCGGTGAGCTTGAGGTAATCGATGGTCTGGCCATCAATGTAGAACATTGCAGCTGTAGCGCCGTATTCCGGTGTCATATTCGAGATCGTGGCACGGTCACCAATAGTCAGACTGTCAGCGCCTTCGCCATAGAACTCCAGATAAGCACCTACCACTCGTTCCGTGCGCAGGAACTCTGTCAGGGCCAGCACCATATCGGTGCTGGTGATACCCGGCTGAAGTTTGCCGGTGAGTTCTACACCCACAATATCCGGCAGACGCATCATGGAGGCACGGCCAAGCATGACACTCTCGGCTTCCAGACCGCCAACGCCCACGGAAATAACACCAAGCGCATCAACCATAGGCGTGTGGCTGTCGGTGCCTACGCAGGTATCCGGAAACGCCACCTTTTTGCCTTCACCATCGGTACGTGCCTGCACCACCGGAGACATTTTCTCGAGGTTGATCTGGTGCATGATGCCGTTACCCGGTGGGATAACGTCGACGTTCTTGAACGCCTTTTTAGTCCAGTCGATAAAGTGGAAGCGATCATCGTTACGACGGTCTTCAATTTCACGGTTCTTTTCGAAGGCGTCCTTCTCAAAGCCTGCGTGCTCAACAGCCAAAGAGTGATCCACAATCAGCTGCGTGGGAACTACCGGGTTTACTTTAGCCGGGTCACCACCCTTCTCGGCGATAGCTTCACGAAGGCCTGCAAGATCCACAAGGGCTGTCTGACCCAGAATGTCATGACAGACTACCCGTGCCGGGTACCAGGGGAAATCGAGGTCGCGTTTGCGTTCGATAAGCTGCTTGAGGGAATCGGTCAGCGCGTCGGGATCGCAGCGACGAACCAGCTGTTCCGCGAGGATTCTGGAGGTGTATGGGAGTTTATCGTAAGCGCCAGGCTGAATGTCTTCCACGGCCTGGCGGGTGTCGAAATAATCCAGGTCGGTGCCTGGCAGGGGTTTGCGGTAGTTGGTGTTCATGAAGGTACTCTTGATAAAAATAGGTTGGCCCCCTCTCCCTGGCCCTCTCCCGCAAGGGGAGAGGGAATAAAGACTGGACTCCCAACTCCCCAGAGATAGAACGCTGTCAACTCTAAGAAAAGAGGACAGTCAACTCCGAGAGATGGAGAGCTGCAGTTAAACTCCCCTCTCCCCTCGCGGGAGAGGGGCCTGGGGAGAGGGGGTGATCTTTTTAAGCCCGCTTCTCAATCGGCAGCCACTCGGCATGCTCTGGCCCGGTATAGTCGGCACTCGGGCGGATAATCCGGTTATTCGCCCTCTGCTCCTTCACGTGCGCCGTCCAGCCAGATACCCGCGACATCACAAAAATCGGGGTGAACAGTTCTGTGGGAATGCCCATGAAGTGATACGTCGAGGCATGGAAGAAGTCGGCGTTGCAGAACAGTTTTTTCTCTCGCCACATAACTTCTTCACAGCGCACAGAGACCGGATACAGCACGGTATCCCCCACTTCTTCTGCGAGCTTTTCAGACCATTGCTTGATAATCACGTTACGCGGATCGGATTCACGATAGATAGCGTGTCCGAAGCCCATGATCTTTTCTTTGCGCTCAAGCATGCCCATCAGACCGGCCTCAGCTTCATCCGGGGTCTTGAACTTCTGTATCAGCTCCATCGCAGCTTCGTTGGCACCACCATGCAGCGGTCCACGGAGTGTGCCAATGGCTCCGGTTACACAGCTGTGAATGTCCGACAGGGTGGAGGCACACACCCGGGCGGTGAAGGTTGAGGCGTTGAACTCATGCTCGGCATAAAGGATCAGGGATACATTCATGACCCGTTCATGCAGTTCGCTGGGCTTCTTGCCATGCAGCAGTTCCAGGAAATGGCCGCCGATAGAATCGATATCACTGTCGGTTTCGATTCTTACGCCTTCGTGGGCGAATCGATACCAGTAAGTGATGATAGACGGGAAAACCGCCAGCATGCGGTCGATTTTATCGTCCTGTTCACTGAAATCCTGCTCGGTTTCCAGGTTGCCCAGCATAGAGCAACCCGTACGCATAACATCCATGGGGTGCGCGTCTTTCGGAATCTGCTCAAGAACGGCTTTGAGTTCAGCCGGCAGCCCGCGCAGGCTCTGAAGCTTTTTCTTGTAAGCATCCAGCTCCTGCTGGTTTGGCAGCTTGCCCCGCAACAGCAGGTAGGCCACTTCTTCAAACTGGGCGTTTGCGGCCAGGTCACTGACGTCGTATCCACGATAGGTCAGCCCGGTTCCGGTTTCACCCACGGTACACAGGGCGGTTTCACCTGCTACCTGGCCACGCAGGCCAGCGCCACCGACTTTCTTTGTATCTGCCATTGTTTACTCTCCCTTATTCCTGTTTACCCGGGTCACTCGTTTTTGTTCAGACACCCGGGAGGTAATTTGGTATCTGTTCAGCTTTTGGACTGCTGGAACAGTTGGTCAAGCTTCTGCTCAAACTCGTGATAGTTCAGATAATCGTACAGCTCCATACGCGTCTGCATAAGGTCAACCACATCTTTCTGGTCGCCCTTTTCCAGAATGTTCTCATACACGGTTACCGCTGCCTTGTTCATGGCACGGAAGGCGCTCAGTGGGTACAGCACCATGGCAGCTCCGGCTTCGCCCAACTCCTTGCGGTTATAAAGCGGGGTTGCGCCAAATTCAGTGATATTCGCGAGAATGGGCACATCACCCAGGGCTTCAGAGAAGGCTTCGTAATGCTCAAGCTCGTTAACGGCTTCCGCAAAAATACCGTCCGCACCTGCCTCAATGCAGGCTTTGGCACGATCAATGGCCGCTTCCAGCCCCTCTTTCTGGAACGAGTCGGTGCGGGCCATGATGAAAAAGTCTTTATCTACACGGGCGTCTGCTGCTGCTTTAATACGATCAACCATTTCTTCTTTGGAAACAATTTCCTTATTAGGACGATGTCCGCAGCGCTTCTGGGCAACCTGATCCTCAATATGGACAGCGGCTGCACCTGCCCGCTCCATTTCGCGGATCGTGCGGGCAATATTGAAGGCCCCGCCCCACCCTGTATCAATGTCTACCAGCAGGGGCAGGTCGGACGCAGCTGTAATACGACGCACATCTTCTACCACATCGTTCATTGTGGTCATGCCAAGGTCCGGCAGGCCATAGGAAGCATTCGCTACGCCGCCGCCAGACAGGTAGATAGCCTGGTGCCCTACTTTCTCTGCCATCATCGCGGCGTAGGCATTGACTGCACCCACAATCTGCAGTGGTTGGTTGTCTTTGAGGGCTTTGCGAAAACGTGCGCCCGGTGATTGCTGGCTGGACATTGTATTTCCCCTTTTTGTCAGATAGTTAAATCGCCTTGCTGAATCTTTTTCTCGATATTCCTGCGAGCCGCGTTGATGTGTCTTTTCATCAGGAACTCTGCAAGCTCGCCATCGCGATGAGCAATAGCTTCAACAATGCGGCGGTGTTCTCCAAGAGCGCGATGGGGGCGGCCAGCAGAAGTGCTTAACCGGTACCTGTACATTCGCACCATGTAATAAAGATCGCCCAGAAGCATCTGGGCAAGTTTGGTATTGCGGCTGCCGGTGGCTATACGGTGGTGGAAATCATAATCCCCTTCTGCCTGATAATAGGCCTGCCCGCGGGCTTCCTCAATCATGGCTTCATGGGCGTCCAGAGTCGCCCGGAGATCCGCAATTTCCTGGTCAGTCATACGTTCAGCAGCCTGGCGGGCAGCCAGACCTTCCATGACTTCCCGTATGCGATACAACTCCACAAGCTCTGATGCGCTCAGTGAGACAACTTTCACACCGGCATGAGGGCGACGCACCAGAAGTCCACGGGACTCCAGGCGCCCAAGCGCTTCGCGAAGCGGGCCCCGGGTTAATTCGAAACGGGAACAGAGATCCAGTTCACCAATTTTATCCCCGGGTGCTAGCTCACCTTTTACGATGGCCGTTTGCAGACAATCGAAAGCTTCATCGGCGCGAGTGTAGGTTTGAGAGGTGAGTTCCGGCATAGTTTGTCGACAATAAGTGACTGATATTTTCAAAATCTACGCCTGAAACTGGATATTGTCAACAATCTGCAACGTGCATTGTTAACAATCCAGTCGTTTTACCTGCCAGAGAAAAAACGATTCAGTAAAGCTTCCTCTCTGAAAGCGGTGGCGGCGTGTACTGGTACAACCAGGTTTCGGTCAGTGTCTGATCCCCCAGACGCAGATACAGCCGTATATTAATGGGCTCCCCGGACTCGCCCGGCACCAGGTCAAACATGGCCCGGTAACCGTCGATGGCCGCCAACGGGCGCGCAGACGTTATCTCGACTTCGCCCCTGCTGGCCGTGATCACTGGTTCCACCCCGGCGCGTTCACCCAGCATACTCAGCGCACCACCGGCGAAATCGACCGCAAAGCGCCAGGAGAAGTGCTCCCGCTTCTGACCAATGACACCCCCAAGCCCTGTGCGGGTTGCCTGTACGGTTGCTAATTCCTCCGGCTTAACGGGCGCATGAGCACCCCAGTGCAGACGGTACGAGAACAGATACTCCTGGTTGGGTTTCAATGGCTCATCCGGATGCCAGAACGCGACGATGTTGTCGAATGTCTCATCCGTGGTCGGGATCTCAACCAGGTCAATACTGCCTTTACCCCACTCACCTTTCGGCTGTACCCAGACACTGGGGCGGCGCTCATAAAACACGCCGTCATCCTGATAGTGGTCAAAGTTCCGGTCCCGCTGCAGCAAGCCGAACCCCTGGGGGTTTGTGTCACTAAAGCTGTTAAAACGAAGCGTGGCGGGATTTACCAGCGGGCGCCACAACCACTCGCCGCTGCCCGACAGCATAGCCAGCCCATCAGAATCATGAATTTCCGGGCGCCAGTCGTAATCCATACGCCGGTCGTTTTCACCTACCTGATACATGCTGGTAAGAGGCGCGATGCCCGCTCTCTTAATCTGGGTACGCGGATAAAGAGCGACATCCACATCCATCACCATATTGCGGCCCGGATCCAGAACAAAGGCGTAGGCACCAGTGGCGCTGGGGGAATCAAGCAACGCCCATACACGCATAACCTGGCTTCCGGGCGCGGGCTTCTCCAGCCAGAACTCGCTGAACCTGGGAAACTCTTCATCACCGTCTACTGCCGTATCGATAGCCAGACCTCGCGCGGACATGCCGTACTGCATTTCAGAACCTACCGCACGGAAGTAACTGGCACCGAGGAAGGCTGCGAGATCCCGGGAAAAGTCTGTGTGGTAATGAAGCCGGAAACCGGCATAACCCAGATTGCCAGGCAGATCGCCGAGAGGCTGCTCGCCTTCGTAATCAAAGAAGTCAGGGTTGTAACGAATTGGCCTGGCCTGGCCATCAACGACTTCATGGAGTGTTACAGGGGATTGAAAATACAGGCCCAGATGAAAAAGCTGCAATTGAAACGCAGATTCACTGTTGGCCCACAGCGCATGCGCTTTGCGAAACCGGATCGCCTGGTAATCATCCCAGGACAGCTGTTTAAGACTTTGCGGCAACTCGCCTTCATGGGAAATATAGGGGCGCCCGGCCAGTTCGCGGGCATAGCCTTTCAGCCATCCATAGCTGAACGGTTTTGCACTGTAGTCATCACCCGGTTCAGGGTCCTGCGCCCAGACCAGTGGCGCCACTGGCAAAGCGCTGGCACCGAGCCCTGCGATCAGATGCTTCATCAGCGTGCGTCGGTCCATAGTCCTTCCTCCTGTAAACGTCTGCCCACAACTATGCGCACAACCTGGCAGCCGTATTAAACCTGTGTATCGTATGTTTCAGCGCTGAGCCGGGTTATGGCACGGCCCCAGTAATTATCCGGAGAGGCCCGCCAGGCACCAGCATGCAGAGCCTTGAGAGACTGCCGGTCTCTGGCAACCTGGCTCATCTCGGAGCGGGACAGGGCCTCCGGCCCCTGTTCAAGGCACTGAGCTACACACCGCTCCAGCTCAACGGCACGCGATCCTCGCCGGTGATCCCACGCCAGTGCCTGGTGCAGACGGTTGTGGTCTCGCCTGAGTACTGCCTGCTCCAGTGGTGTCAGGGTTGACTCAGATGGCTCACGGGCCCGGTAGTCGACCGCCTCCCGAAGCAGGATCATGGCTTTGTCTTCTTCAGGAATCAGCAGCAGGCGGCGCTCTCTGAGCGCCTGTCCAAGTGAGACCCGGCTGAGATACACAGCGGTAGGCGCTGCCAGTACCAGGGGCAAAGCCACAGGCAAAGACCAGAAGAAAAACAGGGTATCCAGACTCCAGGCAAAAACAGACCAGGCACCACCCAGAAGCATGCCCGGCAACTGCGTAATGAAAGCTTCTTTCCAGCCGGTTTCTTCCGTGCGGTTCTGGCCGGCCCATTGCAGTGAAACGTTCAACAACGCAGAGACAACATAGCGACTGTGCGCCCACATACGCACCGGCGCCAGCAACACCGAAATAAGGCTCTCCAGCACTACGCTCAGGAATAGACGGGGCAGCCCGCCGAACGCCCTGGTGTACCGGTGAATAATCGCATCGAAGATGGCCAGAAATTTAGGGAAAAACAGCAGGGCCAGAGTACTTAAAGCCAGGCCAAGCGCCCACTCCGGTCGCCACTCAGGCCATAAAGGAAACAGGCCCTGATGCCCGTCTGGAAAGTATTCAATGGGTGACAACGCCATATTGGCTGCGGCAATGCTGGTAAGAACAAGAAACGCCAGCCATAAAGGCGACGCAACGTACGCCATGATGCCATTCAGAAAGGCCATCCGGTGAGCAAAGCGCAACCCCGGCTCCGTCAACATAATCCACAGATGCTGCAGGTTTCCTTTGGCCCAGCGGCTGTCCCGGGCAAGTTCGTCGGCCAGGGTTGGCGGCGATTCTTCGTAGCTGCCACCCAATGCCGGCTCCAGCCAGACTTCGTACCCGGCACGTCCCATGTACGCAGCTTCAACAAAATCATGGCTCATGATGGGGCCACCGAAAATTCCGATACCCGGCAGCTTGCGCAAACCACAATGCTTCATGAACGGCTCAATACGCAGAATCGCGTTATGTCCCCAGAAGGCCGCATCCCCCATCTGGATTGCGGCCAATCCACTGGCAAACAGGGTGGAGTAAAAACGGTTGGCGAACTGCTGGATGCGGGCGAATAAAGACTGGCCGTTGATGATGTTTGGGTTGGTCTGCAGAATGCCCACGCCCGGCTCCCTCTGCATGAGTCGGACCATGCGAACAATCGAGCTCCCCGTCATCAGGCTGTCGGCATCCAGTACCACCATGTAGGTGCAGCGCTTACCCCAACGGCGGAGAAAATCTGCCACATTGCCGCTTTTATAGTTGAGGTTCACTGGCCGGCGGCGATAGAAGATTCTGCCCTCGCCTCCAAGCTCCCGCGCCAGCTTGTTCCAGGCGACCTGTTCTTCCAGCCACACATCGGGATCGCGACTGTCCGAGAGTATGTAAAACTCAAAATGGTCAATCTGCCCCGTGCGTTCAATGTCCCGGTAAACAGCTTTCAGTCCGCTGAGGGTCCAGTGAACCGGCTCGTGGTAAACAGGCAGCAGCACAGCGGTTTTTGCCATGGGCGTTTGCTGCAGCTGCGCCTTGGTATGGCGCTTTACTATGGAGTGCCTGTCTCCGCCCATGAGACGGATTACAAAACCCAATACAGCGGTCCAGAAACCTACAGCAATCCATGCGTAAAGGATGGCAAACAACACCAGCATGCTGATTTCCAGCGCTGTGCCACCATGGTATGGCAGAACCCATAGCAAATAGTACGAGGCAATGCCGGTCTGCCCGAATACAAACAGCATGAACACTGCGCGGCGCAGATTAGCAACCAGCCGCCAGCGATGCCGGCCGGGCTCTTTTGTCTGCCTCTTAGTCATGACGACGGTACCCGATACTTCCCCGGCACAGGGCGGGCGTGGGAACAGCAATATGTGATTCGGGAAGCGTAAAGTAGTCCGGTACCCTGTTCATGGCGCTTTCCAGCAGCCTGTGCCCCCGTGAATCTGGTGCTGGCGTACCTGATAATTTGCCAACCCCCTCCTTTTGCTCCGGATTTGTGCCAATACCTGCAACAGCGTCATCCATAAGCTGCAGCAACTGCCGGCACTGGGTACTGTTCATTTCAACTCCGGCCTCACACAGATAGCTATACACACGGCTGAATACCTGCTGGAAGGAAATATCTTCCATGTTTGTCTCCTGTCCGTTACCGAAGCACTACGTCCGCTGCCCACCTATTTATTGCGACTTACCTAGCAGGCCAGTTCCGGGCGTCAAAATATACGTCCATGTCTCGGTTACCGGCTTGCCATCCATTTTTAACGCCCCCCGCAAGGCAAGCCGTTTTCCGGGGGCCGTTTTTGCCAGCATGGAAAGGCGCCAGACATCACTGGCTTCAACGTACTCCACGAAATGCTCAATGACCTCAGTGCCGTCGCCACCACTTGCCTGGCTGACAACTGTGGCATCCGGTTTAATCCCGGTCAGCTCACCACCCTTGAAATCAACAATAAAGCGCAGTGTACTGTCATCGGAAGCAGCGCCTACAAACGTGCGCACGGCCCTTCCATTGGGTTGTTCGGTTATTCCCGGCTCACCGGCGGTAACCGAATATGACAGTTCCAGGGTTTCGCCGGATTTCACTGACCGGCGGGGTTTGAAAAAAGCCACGATATTATCGTTTGTCTCTGCACGGGTGGGTATCTCGACCAGCACAACCTCTCCCTCACCCCAGCCTGCTCCTTCGCCGCCGCGGGGTGTGACCCACATGCTCGGCCGCCGGTCATAACGGGCCTCGTTATCCTGAAACTCAGCAAACTGCCGATCTCTCTGCAACAACCCAAAACCCTTAAGGTCTTCCACGTGATAGTAGTTACGCTCCAGTTGAGTGGGGTTAACCAACGGGCGCCAGAGCCACTCCCCGGACTTGCCATCATGGATCAGCAAACCATCAGAATCGTGCACCTGCGGCCGCCATTCGCCCGTGGGTCGCAAGGTATTTTCGCCATAGTAAAACATGGAGGTGAGCGGGGCCTGGCCAAGCAGCTCAATGTCATTGCGGAAAAACAGTTTCGCTGTAACATCCATTTTCAGGCTTTTGCCCGGATGGATATCAAACCGGTAGGCACCGGTCAGGCTGGGGCCATCGAGCAGCCCATAAACCACCATGGATTTACTGTCGGTGCTCGGGCGCTCCATCCAGAATTCTGTAAAAGCCGGAAACTCTTCACCGGACGGCAAACCAGTGTCCACCGCTATACCCCGGCCGGAAAGTCCAAAAGTCTGCCCCGCGCCGACGCCGCGAAAGTAACTGGCCCCCGCAAAAACCAGAAACTGGTTGCGCGCCTCACCACCCGACAGTGGATAGGTTAACCTGAATCCGGCGTAACCCAGGTCCGCAGGTATGCGTTTCGCCAGCTCCTGGCTGGGGTACTCAAACCGGCTCTTATCAAACTCCACCGGGCCGACACCTTTGCCATTGATAACATTGAGCTGAACGGCATTGCTGTACACATTCCCCCGTGGAACCATCATTGCCTGAAATCGGGATTCATCTGCGCGCCACAGGCTTTGTTCAGATTTGAAGCGGATAGACTGGTAATCGGAATAACTCAGGTTTTTCAGAAAATCCGGCGCTGCTTCTGGCTTCTGGTACTTCTCACCGGCAAGGGCTCTGGCCTTATCAGCAACGTCGTCAAGCCCGAACGCCATTGCGTAGCCAGGATACGCCAACAACATCAGATGAAAACAAACCAGGGCCAGCCGTGAACCAGTCATTGTGACACTCCTTGCAAACCAAGCTTAAGAATGTACCACCCGCAATATGGCAGGCCTCAAGTGACATCTTAGTAACAAGAAGGAGTAATGACAGAAAAAACAGCGTTCAGATACCAACCGACACTGAAAAAGAAAGGTCTGGCGTAACCGGCATCAGCAGCGCCGTATTTGACGCATTAAGCATTTGCCCAATGCTCATGTCGGCACGAAAGTCACGGGAGTATAGCTCCAGAGAAATCTCGCCACTGCTGGTACTGCCATAGCGGTCCGCCTGGGCTGCGGAGTATGGCGCCCAGCCTTGCAGAAGAGAGAAGGTAACAGCGGAGTTAAACCTGGATGCAAATGGCCAGTGATAACCAGGGCTGCGTGCCTGCATTTTCAGCAAACCGCCTTCTGCTACCTCAACGGTCTGGTTGTTGAACCCGCGTATTAAGCCCGGCCCGGCCACCGTCAGGTATTCGGAAGACGGCAGATCGTCGGGTGCAAACTGGTACCGCCCGTTTAAACCCAGATTCCAGTCCAACACCTCCCGGCTGAGAGTCGCCTCTAACGCCAGTTTGTAAAAATCGTCAATGTCACTTCGATAACCCGAGGGGCTGACAACTTTTTCCGAGTCCATCCCGCTGATTGCTGTGAAGGACGTAGTGGCGTAAAGCCCGCCTGCCAGATCCATGGACACCCGGCCTTCGAGACCGAAGCTTGAGAGCTGGTGTGTTGAATCCTCAACCCACATCGCATCTTCAAATTCGCTGTTACTGCCACTGGAGTGGGAGAACACACTGCCTACTTCAAGCCCTTCCCATGACCACAAAGGCCGGTTACCGGTTATTTTAAAAACCTGCTGCTCCCCGTGAACGTCATAGCGCTGCCCGGCGCCACTCTCTGCTCCGGAGTAATCACTGTTCTCCAGTTCGAGGCGAAAATTCGCGCCTGCTACAGGAAAGGAGTAACGCAGTGCCAGTGTTGTTGATTCTTCCCCCCCTTCGCGAGTGACGGAATCACTAAAATCGAGACCCAACTCGTGCTGGGACCAGATCAGGTTATTGCTGGTAAGCTGGATGCGGCCGTCCGCTTTATCACGGGTCTGCCTGGAATCCCCGGAAAATTCGACGTGGGATGCAACATAACGGCTGACCGACTGGAGCAGATCCGCCGGGTAAAGGTCCCACAAAGGAGACCCGGGGGTTATTTTCCTGTTGTTAGCTGAGGCCGGGCCGACAACAAAGCTGAGAACCAAAGCTGTCAGCAGAACATATCTCACAAAAAAGCCTCATGGTTACAAAGAATCCGGATGGCCGTACTTTAGAAAAAAACCGCCGGATAATCCACAGCAAACCTGAAATTTAATTTTTTTAATTCATCCAAAACAGTAGGTTATAACTACAGTTAAATGTACTACATGAAATCATGGTGTACCGGCTCGCAGGCCTAAACACTCAATGCGACCAATTACCAAGCGTAAAGAATCTCTCGCTTCATACCAGAACTTGTTAAACTCGCGGGTTCTAACAGGAAACGGCAGGCCTGCTGCTGCGCCTGCCTGGCACCGAACCCCAACGAAAGGACACAAACGATGATCAAAAAATGTCTGTTCCCGGTTGCCGGTTATGGCACCCGCTTTCTGCCAGCCACCAAGGCCATGCCGAAGGAAATTCTGCCTATTGTGAACAAGCCGCTGGTTCAATACGGTGTTGAAGAAGCTGCAGATGCCGGTATCCATGAATTTGGTTTTGTTACAGGACGGGGCAAACGGGCCATTGAAGACCACTTTGACACCAACTACGAACTTGAGCACCAGATTGCCGGTTCGGGCAAAGAAGACCTGCTCACGTCTATTCGCGAACTGATTGATAACAATACCTTTGCATTTACCCGTCAGGTTGAAATGAAAGGACTCGGCCACGCCATTCTTAGTGGCCGCAACCTCATCGGAGACAACCCGTTTGCAGTTGTACTGGCGGATGACTTCTGCGTTGGACCTGGCAACGGCGAAGACGGGGTGATGGCGCAAATGGTAAAATTGTATAACCAGTTTCGCTGCTCAATTGTTGCTATCGAAGAAGTTCCGGCCGATGAAACTCATAAGTATGGTGTTATTGCCGGCGAATCCATGAAAGATGGCCTCTACCGCATAACCGATATGGTGGAGAAGCCTGCTCCCGAAAATGCACCGAGCAATCTGGCGATTATCGGCCGCTATATTCTGACACCGGACATTTTTGAGATTCTTGAGCGCACCCCGGCCGGCAAAAACGGAGAAGTCCAGATTACGGATGCGTTACTTGAGCAAGCTCAAAACGGATGCGTACTTGCGTATCAGTTCAAAGGTAAGCGTTTCGACTGCGGCAGCATCGACGGTTTTGTGGAGGCCACAAACTACGTCTATGAGAATGTGTATAACAAATAGAACCTGGCGCAAGAATGTCTGACCCCCGGAAATCCGACCTGCTACTGATCGCCGTAACCCTGCTTGCGGCGATCAGCTGGATGTTCTCGAAAGAGTCCATCCTGTTGATGCCACCGCTCCTTTTTATGGCCTTGCGGTTTTTGATCGCGGGCGGATTTCTGGCGATTTTTGCCCGGAGGCCTCTGGCCCGCCTGAGCCGCGACCAGCTTAAACGGGGAGTGGGCGTTGGGCTGGTCTTTGGTATTGCCATGAGTTTCTGGGTAATGGGCCTGTTTCATGCCAGCAGCATGGGTGAAGGCGCCTTTATTACCAGCCTGGGTGTTGTGATTGTCCCGGTTATTGCCCGGGTGGTTTTCAAAGAAGCACAGCCTGTAAGCACCTGGCTTGCTCTTCCGGTTGCCGTAGCCGGGCTGGCCCTGCTCTCCCTTCGAAACGGCTTTCAACCCGAGCCTGGCCAGGTGTTCTTTGTCATGGCGGCCACTATTTTTGCGCTGTACTTTACACTCAATACCCGGGCTGCCAATCAGCGTACGGTGATCAACCATCAGGGGCAATACGTCGAAAAGCACCGCATTCCGGCGCTCCCTCTGACAGCCATTGCCTTGCTGACCGTCGGACTACTGACCCTGGTAGAATCTTTGTTTTTTGAGTCTTCCTGGCAGGAAACCTTTCGCAACCCTCCGCCACTGTTAATCTGGTGGGTTCTGGCCAGTGCGATTATAGGTACCGCAGGCCGCTTCCTGGTGCAAACCTACGCCCAGAGCCTGTCCTCCCACAGCCACGGGGCGGTGATCCTGGTACTTGAGCCCGTATGGGTTTCTCTGTTCGCCGCTGGCTGGTTTGGGGAAACCATGAGTGCTGTGCAGCTGGCGGGTTGCGGGCTGATTTTAGCGGCTCTAATCGTTAATCGATGGGGAGCTCTCAGCCGCACCCTTAAAATCGCTCTGAAAAAACGAAATTTGAAGCAAAAGAGGTTGACCAATAAGGCCTGAAGCAGTATATTCCCTCTCCGTTGCAGATCGCAGGACCATAGCTCAGTTGGTTAGAGCGCTACCTTGACATGGTAGAGGTCCCCAGTTCGAATCTGGGTGGTCCTACCACTTTTCAAAACGTTATTTGAATACTGCAACCTTCTTCCTGAAGTCTTTCGCAATATGCTCCCCTACCCGGTACCAGCGACAGTGCGCTAACTGAGAGCATCCTCCCGGCGTCGTGCCTGCCAGTCACGAGTTACCCACTCATTTATTGTCAGTGGCGCTTTTGTATGCCAGTTTAAAAGATGGCGGAATCACAATACGTTTCCGGGATTGCCTGGCGCGATCACGAAAACCGGAAATTCTGCCAGGCATTTCCAAGCCAACATGCAACTTTCCACAAAGAGGAATGCGTTATGAATAACGATATTGTTGAAGGCAACTGGAAACAGCTCAAAGGTAAAGTGCGGGAAAACTGGGGAAAATTGACTGACGACGATTTTGATGAAATTGCGGGAAAAAAAGAGAACTTTGTCGGCAAGATACAGGAAAAATACGGCATGAAGAGAGATGAGGCCGAGAGGGAATGGGATAAACTTTCCAAATAGTCTTCATGCTATATCTGAGTCAGGCCGGTGGTGTCAGATCCCACCGGCTTTCTTTCCCAGCTGTTCTTCCGGCGGCAACGCATCAGACTTTACGGTATTAAGGTGTAAATCTGCCCACATCTGTGGAATCATTACAGCGGTAAATCACAACACTTCAGATATTGAGAGAGTGAACCATGCGAAAATCCCGTTTTTTTCTAGCCTTGGCAATGAGTGCCGCCGTTTCAGCACCCGCTGTGGCCCAGTTGGATGTAGAGGATCAGATTGAAACCCGCCAGAGCGCATTTACGTTCGCTGCATGGAACATGGGCAAGATCAAGGCTCAGGCTGTTGATGGCGCTGTTGCCTACAACGAACAGCAAATGCTGTCTGCCGCCAACGCCATTGCGTCTGTTGCAAACTCCGGGCTGAGCGCCCTCTTTGGCCCGGGCACAGCCTTGGATGAAAATGACGACACACGACTGAAGCCAGAGTTTTTCGATAAACCGGACAGGGCCCGCGAAGTTGCGATTAACTTTGCCCAGCAAGCATCAAAGCTTCAGGAAATCGCTGCCAACGGTGCAGATAAAGCCGCTATCGCTGCGCAGTTCAGTGAGGTAGGTAAGTCCTGCAAGGCGTGTCACGACGACTTCCGCGCCGAGTAAGCCTCACAGGCACCCTCGCCCGTCCCCGCTTACCACCCCAGATCGGGTGGTGGCGGTGGAGGCGGTGCCAGTAAACCGCCGTTAGCTACCCACACGGCAAACCCTGCGACTGCCAACGCCACAACGAATGCCAACAGACCGCCTCCTGTCCTTTCCCTGCCTTGTGCCTCTGTGACCTTTTTGCGACCGCTGATCATTGGGGTAAGCACATTGTCTTTTTTGACCAGCGTGTAGAAAAATACGCTGGCGATATGCAGGCCGATCAATCCATAAATATACCACTCAGTCATCTTGTGCCAGGACGTAATCGTATCGTTCCAGGAAGATGAAACAGCACGGTAAAGGGGTCCATTAAACGCTATCGCATCTGTAGCAAACAACCCGCTGACTGCCTGAAAGCCCAGCAAACCCAGCATGGCCATTACGGACAGAGCGCCCAGTGGGTTATGCCCCAGGCCCCGCCACTCACCTTTCAGGTAGGCTGTAATGGCCGCCGGGCCCGGAATGAACTGAACAAACCGCGCATAGGTTGAACCAACAACCCCCCATGCCAATCGGAAACTGAGTAAACCAACAATCGTCAGACCCAGGCGTTCGTGCCACACCATCCAGGTGCCACCAAGCTTTACCGATACCAGCGCGCCAGTCACTGCAAGCACCAGTGACCAGTGAAAAAGCCGCGTGGGTAAATCCCAAAGCGAGATCGACTTCATTTCCATTTCCTCATAAAACATCTAGAGATTCGGGCCGTTGGCCCGATTGATACCTTTTTTGCTTTATACTCTGCGCCGGATTCCATGTATCAGATCAGAGGTTTATTCAATGCGAGTCGTTATCCGTTACTTTTTCCGGACATTGCGCCTTATTTTGACGCCTTTCGTGCTGTTGAGTGAAAAGCTGGGCGGCGGAAAACCGGTACAGCGCAGCACCGAGGCGCAACAGAAAGTAGATGCGGCCTGTGAAAATCTGGCGTTGTATCAGTTCAAAACCTGTCCCTTCTGCGTGAAGGTCCGCAAACAAATCGCGCGCCTGAACCTGAATATCGAGAAGCGGGATGCACAGCACAACCAAACCCACCGTACCGATCTTGAACAGGGTGGCGGCAATATAAAAGTGCCCTGCCTCCGAATTCGAAATGCAGATGGCAGTGAGCAGTGGCTATACGAGTCCAGTGACATCAATACCTGGCTGGAAGAGCGCTTCGGGAACGTAGCCTGAATCAGACCTGGTAAAACTCCCGGTACCAGTCAACAAAGCGCGCGATACCCTCTTCCACATCCGTGGCCGGCTTATATCCTACGTCATTGATCAGATCATCAACGTCTGCGTAGGTGGCCGGCACATCCCCGGGCTGCATGGGCAGCAGGTTTTTCTGCGCTTTCTTACCCGTCCGTTCTTCAATAATTTCAATAAACCGGGACAGCTCAACCGGGTTATTGCTGCCGATGTTATAAATGCGATAAGGCGCTTTACTGGTACCCGGCTCCGGACTTTTTCCATCCCAGCCAGGGTTTGGTTGCGCTACCTGATCAAGTGTGCGAATAACGCCTTCAACGATATCATCAAATTACTGGGCAGTGAAGTCTATATTCACCAGTCACGCATTAACGACAAATTCGGGTTTGAAGGCAGCGGGTTTAACTGGCACTCCGATTTCGAAACCTGGCACAGTGAAGACGGCATGTCACGGATGCGAGCAGTCAGTGCCTCACTCATGCTCACAGATAACAACGAGTTCAATGGTCCGCTGATGCTTATACCGGGCTCACACCATTTCTTTGTGCCGTGTGTGGGCGAAACGCCGGACCATAACTGGAAGGATTCGCTGAAGTCCCAACGGGTAGGTGTTCCTGACCGTAAAACCCTGGCCAGATTGGCTGAACGAGGGGGCATAGAAGCTCCGAAAGGGCCAGCCGGGTCGTTACTACTATTCGAATGCAACACCTTGCACGCATCGAACAAAAACATGTCGCCCTGGCCGCGCTCCAACCTGTTTTTCGTCTATAACAGCGTAGATAATAAATTGGTGGAACCTTTTGCAGCCAAACATGAGCGCCCTGAATTTTTGGCAGCCCGGAAAAATTGCGCTGCTCTATCTATGCATGACGATTTTCCAGAACTAGCCAATCAAGGGGTGCCACCGTTGTCTGTTTAGCTTTTCAGGTATATAGCAGTTTTGCCGTATACGTGAATACCAGAGTCGGTATTTTGTAGTTGCCGGCATTTCCTTAAGGAGTGCTGACATGGCTAAAAATCCACATACTCAAAGTAATTCCGGACCGGCTAACGACACCGGAAAAACCCACGAAAACAGCAAAAACGAGCAGCTGGAAGCTGTACGCTCCAATGCAGAAGAACACGATTTACGCACCAACCAGGGCGTGCGCATTTCAGATAACCACAACATTCTTAAGGCTGGCGAGCGTGGGCCAACGCTACTGGAAGACTTCATCTTCCGGGAGAAGATGAACCACTTTGATAACGAGCGCATTCCGGAGCGCATTGTGCACGCACGTGGTGCCGCCGCCCACGGCTATTTCCAACCCTACGAAAACGCCGCCCAATACTCTAAAGCCGGGTTGTTTCAGGATCCGGATAAAAGAACACCCGTATTTACCCGTTTTTCAACGGTGCAAGGATCCCGGGGATCGAACGACACGGTTCGCGATGTACGCGGCTTCGCGGTAAAATTCTACACTGACGAAGGTAACTGGGATCTGGTCGGCAATAATATCCCCGTGTTCTTTATACAGGATGCCAACAAGTTTCCGGATTTTGTTCATGCGGTGAAGCCCGAGCCGCATAATGAAATCCCGCAGGGGCAGTCGGCCCACGACACGCTTTGGGATTTTGTTTCCCTGATGCCAGAAGCCACACACGCAATTCTCTGGACCATGTCAGACCGGGCCTTCCCCCGGCATTTCCGCTCGATGGAAGGGTTTGGGGTACACACCTTTCGCCTGATCGACAAACAAGAAAAGTCGCGCTTTGTTAAGTTTCACTGGAAACCTCTAGCGGGTACATGTTCGCTGGTATGGGACGAAGCTCAAAAACTCTGGGGGAGAGACCCGGACTTTAACCGCCGCGGAATGTGGGAAGACATTGAAAATGGAGATTTTCTTGAATGGGAATTGGGTATTCAAGTCATTGAAGAGGAAGATGAGCACTCATTCGCCTTCGACATCCTTGATGCCACCAAACTTATTCCGGAGGAGCAGGTTCCTGTGGTCCCAATCGGAAAAATGGTGCTTAACCGCAATCCCGATAACTATTTTTCCGAGACAGAACAGGTAGCTTTCAGTCCCGGTCATATAGTTCCCGGTATTGATTTTTCCAATGACCCACTGTTACAGGGCAGGCTTTTCTCCTACCTGGACACTCAGATGCTCCGTCTCGGCGGGCCCAACTTTCACGAGATCCCGATCAACCGCCCCGTATGTCCGTTTCATAACAACCAGCGGGATAGTATGCACCGCCAAACTATCAATACCGGCCAGGCCTCTTACGAGCCCAACTCTATTGATGGCGGTTGGCCGAAGGAAACGCCCGCAGGCCCGGAGAATGGCGGTTTTGAAAGCTACCATGAGCGGGTGAATGCCAACAAAGTACGAGCCCGAAGCAACTCGTTTGGTGACCATTATTCCCAGGCCCAACTGTTCTGGAATAGCCAGACTGAAGTTGAACAAGCACATATTATCGACGCTTATGTTTTCGAGTTGTCGAAAGTGCAGCGACCCTATATTCGCAAACGGGTTATTACCGAGATTTTGCCAAACATTTCGGGGCAACTCGCTCAGGCGGTCGGGGAAAAGCATGGCATAGAAGCGCCCTCTTCACCTACGGCGTCTGCTGATGAGCTGGGCAAAAGCTCGCTGGATGAGTCTCCGGCCCTTAGCTTGATGGCGCGCCTGCCCGGGAACATCAAATATCGCCACGTCGCGATTCTCGCGGCTGATGGGGTAGACGCCAATCAGATACGTCAGTTGCAGCAAAATCTCGAAGCCGAAGGTGCTAATGCGATGGTGATCACGCCATCCATGGCATCAATTAAAGGGACTGACGGAAGCCTTCTTGAAAGTGATGCCATGCTGAATGGCTTGCCATCGGTCACCATGGACGCGGTAATCGTTCCTGGGGGCAAAGACAGCGTCGCAGAGCTAGCAAAATCCGGTCAGGGTCGTTACTACCTGCAAGAAGCTTACAAGCATCTGAAGGTCATTATGCTTCTGGGCGAAGCCGAAGACTTACTTCATGCTGCAAACGTGCCTGAAGGTGAAGGAGTGTTCAAAGGTCAGAATATCGATGATCTATTTGATGACTTCAAAACTGCGCTTGGCCAACATCGAGTCTGGTCCCGTGACAACGCTGCTAACGATGTTCCTGCCTGATTATAGAGCAGCAGGCCCTGCACTGGGCACAACGCAGGGCCTGCGACTTTACGGTATTAAGTTGTAATTCTGCCCGCATCTGTGGAATCATTACCGCGGTAAATCACAACACTTCAGATATTAAGAGAGTGAACCATGCGAAAATCACGTTTTTTTCTAGCCTTGGCAATGAGTGCCGCCGTTTCAGCACCCGCAGTGGCCCAGATGGATGTGGAGGATCAGATTGAGACCCGCCAGAGCGCATTTACGTTCGCTGCATGGAACATGGGCAAGATCAAGGCTCAGGCTGTTGATGGCGCTGTTGCCTACAACGAACAGCAAATGCTGGCGGCTGCCAACGCTATTGCATCCGTTGCAAATTCTGGCCTAGGCTCCCTCTTTGGTCCGGGTACTGCTCTGGACGAAAATGACAACACACGACTGAAGCCAGAGTTTTTCGATAAGCCGGACAGGGCCCGCGAAGTTGCTATTAACTTTGCCCAGGAAGCAACAAAGCTTCAGGAAATCGCAGCCAACGGTGCAGAAAAAGCCGCTGTCGCTGCTCAGTTCAGTGAAGTAGGCAAAACCTGCAAGGCCTGTCACGACGACTTCCGCGCCGAGTAGTAAGCCTCACAAGCAGTCCCCGCTTACCACCCCAAATCGGGTGGTGGCGGTGGGGGTGGTGCCAGTAGCCCACCATTTGCTACCCACACGGCAAACCCTGCAACTGCCAACGCCACAATTAACGCTAACAGACCACCTCCTGCCCTATCCCTGCCCTGTGTCTCTGTGACCTTTTTGCGACCACTGATCATGGGCGTAACAAGATTGTCTTTTTTGATCAGCGTATAGAAAAACACACTGGCAACATGCAGGCCGATCAATCCATAAATATACCACTCTGTCTTCTTGTGCCAGGATGTGATTGTATCGTTCCAGGCAGAGGAAACTGCCCGGTAAAGGGGGCCATTAAACGCGATGGCATCCGTAGCAAACAATCCGGTAACTGCCTGAAAGCCCAGCAAACCCAGCATCGCCAGGACGGACAGAGCGCCCAGCGGGTTGTGCCCCAAGCCTCGCCATTCACCTTTCAGATAGGCTGTAATGGCCGCCGGGCCCGGAACGAACTGAACAAACCGCGCATAGGTTGAACCAACAACGCCCCACGCCAGCCGGAAACTGAGCAGGCCAACAATCGCCAGCCCCAGGCGCTCGTGCCAGACCATCCAGGTGCCACCCAGCTTTACCGATACCAGCGCGCCTGTCACTGCAAGTACCAGTAACCAGTGAAAAAGCCGGGTGGGCAAATCCCAAAGTGAGATCGACTTCATTTCCATTTCCTTATAAAACATCTACAGATTCGGGCAGTTGGCCCGATTGATACCTTTTTTGCTTTATACTGTGCGCCGGATTCCATGTATCAGATCAGAGGTTTATTCAATGCGAGTCGTTATCCGTTATTTTTTCCGGACATTGCGCCTTATCTTGACGCCTTTCGTGCTGTTGAGCGAAAAACTGGGCGGAGGAAAACCCGTACAACGCAGCACTGAGGCTCAACAAAAAGTAGATGCGGCCTGTGAAAACCTGGCGTTGTATCAGTTCAAAACCTGCCCCTTCTGCGTGAAGGTCCGCAAACAGATAGCGCGCCTGAACCTGAATATCGAGAAGCGTGATGCACAACACAACCAAACCCATCGCGCCGACCTTGAACAGGGCGGCGGCAATATTAAAGTGCCCTGCCTCCGCATTCGAAATGCAGATGGCAGCGAGCAATGGCTTTACGAGTCCAGTGACATCAATAACTGGCTGGAAGAGCGCTTCGGGAACACAGCCTGAATCAGACCCGGAAAAACTCCCGGTACCAGTCAACGAAACGGGCAATCCCCTCTTCCACATCGGTTGCCGGCTTATACCCTACGTCATTGATCAGGTCATCAACGTCCGCGTAGGTAGCCGGCACATCGCCGGGCTGCATGGGCAGCAGGTTTTTCTGCGCTTTCTTACCCGTCCGTTCTTCAATAATTTCAATAAACCGGGACAGCTCAACCGGGTTATTGCTGCCGATGTTATAAATGCGATAAGGCGCTTTACTGGTACCCGGCTCCGGACTTTTTCCATCCCAGCCAGGGTTTGGTTGCGCTACCTGATCAAGTGTGCGAATAACGCCTTCAACGATATCATCAATGTAGGTGAAGTCACGCTTGTGGTTGCCATGGTTGAAGACATCTATGGGCTCGCCGGCAAGAATCTTTTTGGTGAAGATAAACAACGCCATGTCCGGACGTCCCCAGGGGCCATATACCGTAAAAAAGCGCAGGCCGGTGGTGGGTAACCCGTAGAGATGGCTGTAAGTATGCGCCATCAGCTCATTGGCTTTTTTCGACGCAGCATACAGGCTCAGAGGGTGATCCACATTGTCGTGGACAGAGAACGGCATGGTTTCATTAGCACCATACACAGAACTGCTGGAAGCATACACCAGGTGCTTAACACCATTATGGCGACAGCCTTCAAGGATATTCATGAAACCAACAAGGTTGGCATCCACATAGGCGTTCGGGTTTTCCAGTGAATAACGCACACCGGCCTGGGCCGCCAGATGCACAACCCGTTCGGGGCGATGTTTTTCAAAGATGTCTGCCATCACCGAGCGGTCGGCAACGTCCTCACGTACTTCAGTAAAGCCGGCGTGGCCGGTCAGACGCGCCAGCCGGGCTTCTTTGAGGTTAACATCGTAATAGTCATTAACATTATCAACGCCAATGACTTCGTCACCCCGGTCCAATAAACGAAGAGCCAGCTGAGAACCAATGAACCCTGCCGTGCCTGTTACCAGAATCTTCAAGTTTTCGCTCCTTTTTTACAGCTCAGCCGGCACTTAAAAAGTGACGCCAGCGCTTACAAACGGTCCGTCGAGTTTCACATCAAAAACGTCGTCGCCGTCTTCGTAGTCCACGGCAATCTGACGGTAACCTGCGCGCAACTGCAACACTGAAATACGGTATTGGCCATACACATTAAAATCGCGCATGGAGTCGCCGCTGTAGCTGATAAAGTTGCCCCCCGCGCCCACAGATGCGCCGGTAAATGGTAAATCGAAACGGGCTGAAATATAGCCCAAAGGCAACACAGCATCGGCTTCCGTGCGGCTTGACTGGGTTGAGTTTGTGCGGCTTTGCATCCTTAACTCACCAGAGAAATCACGTACTGTCAGTCCCAGGTCAAGATTTACCCAGTTATCCAGCACCTCGTAGTACAGGGTCAGATCCAGCTGTTCAAGATCCAGCTCGGAATACACCGTGCCCGGGTCTACACCATCATACTGTTGAGATAACTGTCCGCGCCCACTTTGCTGAATTTTTGTGTACGACAAGGCTACGTTGGGCAGCAGCGGCACCGGATGTTCAAGGTAAAGGCCGGCGTTGGCGTTACCGTCGTTATCCAGCCGCAGTTCGTCATCTACATCCACAGAGTTGCTGTCTTTGGCGACGTTTCCGGACAGATCTGAATCCCAGTAGCTCACACTGGCACCCAGGCCAAGGATATCCGCCTGAGCAAGAGGCGCGGCCAGGATCAAGAAGCTGCCTGTGGCAAGTGTCAGTTTACGCATAAGAGTACACCTGTGGGTTTTTATCGTTTTGTGTTTACAGCTGGGTGTCAGTCAAAGTTGATTCCAAGACGACGTCCCACCTCTTCATAGGTTTCGATAACATCACCCAGACCCTGCCGGAAACGGTCCTTGTCCATTTTTTTGCGGGTTTCTTTATCCCAGACCCGACAACCGTCCGGGCTGAATTCGTCTCCCAGCACAATGTCATCGCCGCTACGGCCAAACTCAAGTTTGTAATCGACCAGGAGCATCCCGGCTTCATCAAACAGATTCTTCAGCACACTGTTGACCTTATAGGTCAGCTCTTTCATGCGTGCAAGCTCGGCCTCGGTTGCCCAGTTGAAGCTGACAGCCAGGGATTCGTTAACCATCGGATCGTGCAACTCGTCGTCCTTCAGGAACAACTCATAGGTGGGCGGATTAAGCTCTAACCCTTCTTCCACACCAAGACGGCGGCACAGACTGCCCGCAGAAATATTCCGCACCACACATTCCACAGGAATCATGTCCAGTTTCTTGACCAGTGACTCGGTAGCCGACAGCAGGCCCTCGTGGTGGGTAGGTATACCTGCGGCTTCGAGCTTTTCCATTACAAAGGCATTGAAGCGGTTATTAACCATTCCCTTGCGATTAAGCTGCTCTTTCTTTTCGCCGTCAAAGGCTGATGTATCATCACGAAACACAAGTACAAAACGCTCGGGGTCGTCAGTACGGAACACAGATTTTGCTTTACCTGCGTAGAGTTCTTCGCGTTTTTCCATCATAAATCTCCGGGACGGAGGCCTGTCGCACAGCCTCCTTTCTTGATCAGTATAAGTAATCGAACAGCTGAGTCAGCGCGTCTTCGGCCTTCCTGTCGCCGTTGTAGTCGTCAGTAGTCTCTGCTGTCACATACACCTGGCCGTCACGCTCAGCCAGGCTGATCGTATGGGTATGGCGGGGCTTGTCTTTATTGCTGAACCAGCTGAACCAGCCCGGATCACGCTCATCGGCCGTACGGAAATCAACAAACAGCCAGCCTTCACTGCGGTTAAGGTCGAGGACCGGGTTATCCAGTTCAGTGAGTGCGCGGTTTACCTCAGCCCAGGCCCGACCGTAATCAAGGTCCATTCGTATGGACTGAGCCGTATCATTTTCAGACACCAGGTTAACCAGGGGTTTGGTTTCCATACCTGAAGCTGCACGGGAGAATGATTTACTCTCTTCCCTGGCTTTCAGAAACTCACCAATATCTGCAAGCAGGCGTTTTTGCAGCGCCAGTCGGGCAGCGGACGGATCGCCAGTACTGCTCCAGGAAACCAGCTCTCCGGGCCAGCCGGTACTGTCGTCTGATTCGCCAGCAGACGTGAGCTTTCGCACCTGAATCTCTGTTGTCTTGCGCCGTACCCCGGGTGCTACGCGAACCTGCATGATGGCTTTAGGTTCAGCTGCTGTTGCGCTGGCAGGCTGTTCAGGTAACTCCAGAAGCTCGCGGGCGCGCATGCTGAAGTTTGCCAGCTCACTTTGCAACAGGCCAAGTTGCGGATTGTCACGGGCGACACCCAGGCCCTGCTCATTCATGTACGCTGTAACACCGGGCCAGATACGGCCGGGCACATCGTTTATCAGCAGCCAGGCCCGACCATCGAGCTCCTCTATCACGTAATTCTCTTCAAGAATCTCAGAGGTCATGTCCGGCGGACGGGGGATATCAGACGGATACATTTTACTGGCATCTGCCGGGTTGATCTGGCGAATGGGCATTGCCTGTGATATCCGGGAGCTATCGGCCGACTCTGGCAATGCCAGAGGCTCGCCCGGCTTTTCGTTCACATAGCGCTCAGATCTGTCTTCCAGCAGGCTGCAACCGGAGAGTGCAACAGCAATCAAGAGCCCGGACGCAGCGGCCACGGGGCGAAATGTACTGAACTTGCGGGCTCCTGAATGATCCTGCATCAGAGTACTCCTGACTCTGCTAACGCTTCTTCAACCTCTGCATGGAACTTTTCGCTCAGCTGGGTCAGGGGCAACCGTATGCCCTCCCCGATCATACCCATGCGCTGAAGCGCCCATTTAACCGGTATCGGATTTGCTTCAAGGAACAGCTTGCGGTTAAGAGGCATCAGACGCTCATTCAGGCGCTCTGCCTCTTCGCGATTACCGGCAACGGCAGCCGCACACAGTTCAGCCATTCCTTTAGGAGCAACGTTAGCGGTCACTGAAACGTTACCCTGGCCGCCTGCCAGCATCAGTTCCGCCGCAGTGGCATCATCACCGGAATACACCGCAAGACGCCCGTCGAGCGCCTCAATGAGTTCGGCGCCCCTGGGAATATTGCCTGTGGCGTCTTTAATGGCAACAATGTTGGGAATATCTGCAAGGCGCAGAACCGTCTCGTTCAGCATGTCGCAGGCGGTTCGTCCGGGCACGTTATAAAGCATCTGGTTGATTCCAGGCACTGCCTCTGCAATGGTCTTATAGTGCTGATAGAGGCCTTCCTGAGTCGGCTTGTTGTAATAAGGCACAACGAGCAGACAGGCGTCTGCCCCAAGCCTGTGGGCTTCGGTTGTCAGCTCGATAGCCTCCCGGGTACTGTTACCACCCGAACCGGCAATAACCGGTATGCGTCCGTTCACGCGCTTGATGATATGACCAATTACCCGGCAGTGCTCTTTCTGGTCGAGTGTTGAAGACTCGCCGGTGGTTCCCACAGCAACGATACCGTTTGTACCGCTTTCAATATGAAAGTCCACCAGTGCGTCCAGATGCTCCCAGTGAATATCACCGTTTGGATGCATGGGCGTGACCAGTGCGACAAGGCTACCCGTAATCATAAATGCTCCGTCCGAATAAAATGGATATGGTAATGTTGGGCACGAACTGACACAAGTGAATTAAAGGAGATCTCATGTCATCTGTTGAATTGAATCAGCCTGTACCTGATTTTGAAGCACCAGCCACTGGTGATCAAACCATTCGCCTCGCAGATTTACGGGGTAAGAATGTGGTGATCTACTTTTACCCGAAAAACAACACCCCCGGCTGTAACGCAGAGGGCGAAGACTTTCGGGATAACATGAAAGAATTCACTGAACTGGATACAGAAATTCTGGGCGTCTCACGGAACGGGCTCAGGGCCCATGAAAACTACCGGCAAAAGTTTGAGTTCCCGTTTCACCTGATCTCGGATAAAGAAGAGGAACTTTGCCGCCTGTTTGACGTTATCAAACTAAAAAAGCTCTACGGCAAAGAACATATGGGCATTGTACGCAGCACATTCCTGATTGACCGGGACGGCGTACTGCGTCAGGAGTGGCGCGGGGTCAAAGTGCCCGGGCACGTCGAGGAAGTGCTCGAGGCCGTGAAGGCACTCTGAGTCCGGGCGGCTACGCCTGATCCGGATCGGCTGAAGGAGGAGCCCCCTCCTTCACCGGCCACGCCGAAAAAACAGCTTTAAGCATGGTCGCCAGCGGAATAGCAAAGAAAACACCCCACAATCCCCATACACCCCCGAAAAACAGCACTGATATAATAATAAGAACCGGGTGCAGGTTATTCACCTCGGAAAACAGAACAGGTACGAGGACGTTGCCATCCAGGGCCTGGATAACTCCATAGACCACCATCACCCATATAAAGTGCGTTCCCCAACCAAACGCAAACAGTGCGATCACTGCCACTGGAATCGTCACAACGGCCGCACCAATGTACGGAATAACCACACTCAGACCGACCAAAAGCGAAAGCAGTGCAGTATACGGCAGCCCCAAAAGCTTGAAGGCAACGTATGTAGAGCCCCCGACTATCAGAATTTCAAGCGCTTTCCCCCGGACATATCTGGCCCACTGCAGATTCACCTCGTGCCAGATCTGGAGCATCATCGGGCGCTGAGGCGGCAACATCCTGGCAATGGCGTCGAGCAGCACCCCCCGGTCTTTAAGAAAAAAGAACACCAGTATCGGCACCAGCACCATGTAAATAAGCAGAGCTACAAGGTCGGGGATGCTCGACAATGAAAAGGAAACCAGCCACTGAGTCAGGTTTCCTACTTCTGTACTTACCTGCTGGTAGATATTACTGACTGCCTGGGTTGAAATAAGATGTGGATACTCTTCAGGCAGCAGAGCAAGATACGTCTGCAACTCTCGGATAATTCTGGGCGTTTCCCCTGCCAGTGTGCTGACCTGACTCCAGACAAGTGGTAACAGACCAAAGATAAAACTTACCAGAACGCCCAGAAATACAAGAAACACAAGAAGGATGGCCAGCCCCTCGGGCACGCCGAGTTTGTTCAGCCGGGTAACAAGACCCTGCAAAATGAAGGCTATAATCAGGGATCCGATCACCGGTGCCAGCATGGCACCGAAGAGTACAAAAAAGACTGTGCCGGCTACCAGAATCAGGAAAAGAATGACAGCTTCGTCATCTGAAAAGTATTTATGTGCAAGACCGCGTAAAATTCTGACCATCAGGGACTCCGGAAATTCAATCGCTGCACTCTATCACAAACCGGAAATGCCCATCCGCTTCCGACGTGCTCACCAGGTGATGACGAGACAGCTCCAGAAACGCCGGTATATCCCGGGCGGAGCCGGCATCCGTAGCAATCACTTCGAGTGTTTCGCCGGGAGACATGGTATTGAGCTCCAGCTTTGTCTTCAGCAGCGGCATCGGGCAACGCAAACCGGACGCATTCAATGTACGATCAGCCATAAAAAACACACCATCACAAGACATAAATTTCGAAAGTCGGCATTATGCCCCCAGTAACACTGTATTGCACCACAATACCTGTTAACCCGGGGTTTACTTGTGACCCGACCCGGTTATTGAAGAAGCTGCCCAAATCAGGAGCCTGACGTATTACATGAAAAACATTCTGACTAAGCATCGCTGGTACCGAACGCTTGCAGTGGTTACTGTGCTGGCTTTTGCCCTTGTTTCCGGCCCTGCCACAGTGGCCCAGGAAAGCCGCCTTCCGAGTATAGGTGGCGCTAGTGGCGGCCTTATTTCGGGGCAGCAGGAAAGCGATATCGGTCAGCAGGTAATGGTCTCAATCCGCAGGTCTGCACCAAGGATCACAGACCCTCTGGTTTACGACTACCTGAGTGCCATTACCTACCGGCTCGTCCCTTCGGCGCCACTGGAAAGCCCGGACATCACCCTGGCCCTGATTGACAGCCCGGCCATTAACGCCTTTGCGGTACCCGGCGGAATTGTTGGCGTAAATGGCGGCCTGTTTCTTAACGCTGCCACAGAGCAGCAGTTTGCATCTGTACTTGCGCACGAGCTTGCCCACCTGAGCCAGAGACATTTTGCCCGCCGACTGGAGCAACAGGAAACAAGCACGCCTCTTACGATCGCCGGTATGATTGCGGGCATTGTGCTTTCCGCCGTCACTCAGTCAGATATTGGCATTGCAGCCATTGCCGGCACTCAGGCTCTGGCTATACAGAACATGCTTGCTTACAGCCGCTCCCATGAACAGGAAGCTGACCGTGTCGGCATGGACATTCTCGCCAGCGCCGGGCTTGATCCCAAAGGCATGCCCGAGATGTTCGAGATCATGATGCGGCAAAACCGGCTGCAGGGTAACAACATGCCAGAATATCTTTCTACGCACCCCCTGACGCAGAGCCGGGTGGCTGACACTCGCAACCGGGCAGAGCAATACCCGGATAAAACCGTCCACGACAGCCAGGAATACCATCTGATTCGCAGCCGTCTGCAGGTACACTACGCAGCCTCTCCGGATGTCGCGGTACGCACGTTTGAAAACCGGCTTGAAAAGCCGGACGCCCAGAACAACCTGGCCATTCAATACGGACTGGCAATGGCTTACCTGAAGAATGATCAGCCGGATCAGGCCCAGCAAATCATTCGTGAATTGCTGAAACGCGCCCCGGGGCGAATAACGCTGCAGGTTACCGAGGCCGAAATCAATATTGAGCAAGGCAATTTGAGTAAGGCCAGATCGATACTTGAGGAAGCCCTGAGCCGAAATCCAGGTAATTACCCGATCACCTCAACCCTGGCAGATGTGGAGATAGCGGCAGGTAATGGCACACAGGCTGCCAGACACCTCACCCAGCTGTCCCGGAACATGCCACAACAGGAACATATATGGTTAAGGCTGGCAGAGGCCGAGGGCATGGCCAGAAATATCGTGGGGGTTCATCGGGCACGAGCGGAATACAATGCACTGATGGGCGACCTGGAGTCTGCCCAGAGACAACTGCGGCAGGCTCAGGAAAAACTACCCGCCGGCTCCGCCCAAAGGCAGGTTGTGAGTGAGCGGCTGGGGGAAATCACCAGCCGCCTCCAGGCACGCAGAAACAGCTGATATCAGGCGTTACCTGCAGCCTTCAGGTTCATCCCCGAGGTGAAGTCAAGCATACGCCGCAAGGGTTTGAGCGCTGCTTCCCGGGTGTCTGGCCCGACCAGTACTTCCTGATCGCCATGCTCAAGCACATGCAGCAGGTTTTTCAGCCCATTCATCGCCATCCACGGGCACTGGGCACAACTGCGACAAGTGGCACCGTCACCGGCAGTGGGGGCTTCAATCAGGGTTTTGTTGGGCGCCAGCTGCTGCATTTTGTAGAAAATGCCGTTATCGGTGGCTACGATAAACTCCTGATTCGGCAACGTTTGCACCGCATGAATCAGTTGCGAGGTTGAGCCAACCACGTCGGCCATTTCTACAACGGCATCCGGCGACTCCGGGTGAACCAGTACGGCTGCCTCAGGGTAAAGAGCCTTGAGATCTTCCAGCCCGCGGTATTTGAATTCTTCATGCACAATACAGGAGCCATCCCACAGCAACATGTCAGCACCGGTTGTTTTCTGTACATAGTGCCCAAGGTGCTTGTCCGGAGCCCAGAGAATTTTTTCTCCCCTTGCATCCAGGTCTTCGATAATAGCCTGGGCGCAGCTGGACGTTACCACCCAGTCCGCGCGCGCTTTCACAGCGGCTGAGGTGTTGGCATACACCACAACAGTACGGTCACTGTGTTCATTACAGAAGGCTTCAAACTCATCGGGTGGGCACCCCACATCCAGCGAGCAGGTTGCCTCGAGAGTCGGCATAAGAATTCGCTTTTCGGGATTCAGGATTTTGGCGGTTTCCCCCATGAATCGCACACCAGCTACAACCACGGTCGAAGCCGGATGCTGATTGCCAAAGCGGGCCATTTCAAGCGAGTCTGCCACACAACCGCCCGTCTCTTCCGCGAGGCGCTGGATATCCGGGTCTGTATAATAGTGAGCCACAAGAACGGCGTCTTTTTCCTTAAGGACAGCCTTGATACGGCTCTCAAGCCAGGTTTTCTCATCAGCACTGAGCTGTTTGGGCTCCGCTGCGTGGGCCAAATGTTCCTGAACAAGGATACGGTCTTCAGCTTTTGTCATTTACGGATACTCTCAGTTACTTAGCATCAGTTACTTTCCGCCACTACGTTCTGACTCCGAGTATATCACTTCGGGGACGAGTTCGAATGTACGAAGTATTCCGAGTCTTGCAATTCCCGGCAACTGACTGGAAAACGAACAGCCAAAAAAAAAGGACTACATCGCTGCAGCCCTTTAAGTCTCTACTTTACACTGAAAAAAATCGCTGAATATGGTGGGTCGTGATGGATTCGAACCATCGACCAATTGGTTAAAAGCCAACTGCTCTACCAACTGAGCTAACGACCCAAAACTGGTGATCAGTACCCGGACCCTGATCGATCCCAGCGCGGCTCAGCTGAGCGCTGGAATGTCTAATATGGTGGGTCGTGATGGATTCGAACCATCGACCAATTGGTTAAAAGCCAACTGCTCTACCAACTGAGCTAACGACCCAAGCGAGGCGCATATAGTAATGATTTTTTGGCGGCGATCAACCCCTTCCGCCATGTTTTTTATTATTTTTTTGCATTTACCGTCTTACGTGCCCTCTGAGTCCAGAAACTTCCGGGCCAATTGTGCAGCGCCGGTATCCGGATAGTCCTTTACAACCCGCTCCATATGCTGCCGCGCTTCGGCTTTCTCATCGAGCTTATCCAGCGCTACACCCAGCTTGTAAACTGCATCCGGCGCTTTTCGATGATCCGGATAACGGGTTGCGACAATCGAAAATGCCTGCCGCGCCTGTTCCGGTTTAGGCTTTGCCAGATAGACTTCACCCAGCCAGTAATAGGCATTAACCGTAAGATCGCCCTCGGGGTAATTATCGATGAACTCATAAAGCCTGCTGATGGCTTCATCGTATTTTTTCTGTTTCTGGATAAGGTCCTGGATCTCCTGATAGGCTTCCCGCTCTTCAGCATCCGGCTGACGATACTCTCGTATGTTTTCAGAGCTGTCCTCATCTGTTGCACTGACACTTGCCGGGGCGGCTTGCGACTGCTCGGAGAGCTTTTCTGACAGGTCCAGAATCCGCTGATCCAGGTCGATGTAGCGATCCCTGCCCTGTTTTTGCAGGCGCTCTATTAGGTGCCGCTGCTCTTCTGTCTCACCCTTGAGTCGTCGCACCTCCCCCTGGAGCTGCTGAATCATATAGAACAACTCGGACGTAGCCTGACCGGAGTTCCCTGAGGCAGTAGTCTGAAAGGCATTGACTGTTGACTGCGCCAGCGTCACTCCCGCCTGCCCCAGGGCAAGCGGGAAGATCACTGCCGCCATGAGCTCTTTTCTCATGGGCTTAACCTGACTTTGTTGGTGTGTTTACTCGAATACGAGTTCCACACGGCGGTTCTGGGCCCAGGCACTTTCAGAAGACCCCATAACCGCCGGCTTCTCTTCACCATAGCTTATGGTTTCCATCTGCCCCCGAGAAGCACCGTTTACAACAAGAAAGCGCTCGATGGCTTTGGCACGGCGCTCACCCAATGCCAGGTTATATTCCTTAGAACCACGCTCATCGCCGTGCCCTTCAAGGCGTACGTTCTGGCGCGGGTTGTCAGACAAATAACGGGCGTGGGCCACAAGCACGTCGCGGGCTTCAGCCTTGATTTCGGAGGTATCGAAGTCAAAGTAAAAAGTGGTAACTTCACGCAGGGCGTCCTGCTCCGCCTGCTGCTGAGCTTCCATACGCTCGTCTTCGGTCATTGAAGATGAAGAAATCCCGCCGTCATCATCTGCGCCGTAAACTGTAGAACCACCCTCCTGGTCAATCGGTGCTACGTCGGACCCGTAACCTCCCTCTTCAGGCTGCTCACCGGTAGAGCTACAGCCGGCGAAAAGGCCAGCGGAAAATAACAGTGCAATTACTTTGGTCTGGGTTGAAAGTTTCATAACTCATTCCTTCTTGATGTTTAACGTAAATGCGTTTTCTCTGGTAATTATCCTGTCTGCACCTATCGGGCAACCGGCCCCCACGCCGGATCGCGGACATCGCCCTCGGCGGCGGGCAAGCTGTAGGCCGCCCCGCCATCTGCTGCGACAACCGTCAGCACACTGTCGCCATCGCGCTTGGTGGCATAAATAAGCATGCGGCCATTTGGCGAGACGCTGGGTGACTCATCGGATTCTGTGCGCGTGAGAACCGTTTCCTCCTCAGTTTCCAGATTAGTGCGTGCAATGTGGAATGCCCGGTCCCGCTGATGTACGTAATACACATACTTGCCCTGATTGTCGGGGCGCGGGCGCGCATTGTAGCGACTCCCGAACGTAACCCTGCGGGGTTCGGCCCCCGGCCTGTTCATGTAATACACCTGGGGCCCGCCGGAGCGGTCCGAGGTAAAGAACACCCCGTCGCCGGAGCTGTCCCAGGTGGCTTCGGTATCAATTGCCCAGTGATTGGTAAGCCGGGTTGTCTTACGGGACCCGAGATCCATCTGGTATACCTCAGCGTTACGATCTTTTGATAATGTCATCAGCAATGACTGGCCATCGGCGGACCATGAAGGCGCCGAGTTCAGGCCGGGGAAATCTGCCACTTCCGTGCGCTCACCCGTGCGCAGCTCATGAACATAAATAATGGGCTTTCCGGTCTCAAAAGAAACATACGCCAGTTTTTTCCCATCCGGAGACCACGCCGGTGACATAATGGGTTCCTGGCTTTCAAGGCGAATGCCAGCACGCTTGCCATCTATATCGCTTACCTGAAGACGGTAACGGGCTTTGCCATTCACCCTGTCAAGCGTAACGTAAGCCAGCTTGGTGGAGAATACACCCTGCACACCGGTGATCGCTTCATACACTTTATCACTGACATGATGGGCCAGTGAGCGCAGGTTGGATGCCGGCGCAGTTGCAGTTTGACCAAGAATCCGCTGCTCACGGTTAACATCAAACAACTCATAACGCGCCTGCACCCTATCGCCTTTACGGGTAAGTTGACCGACCAGTACATAGCGCTGGCCAAGCATCTTCCAGTCCCGGAAATGCACATCGGATCGCTGTGACGGCAGACTCAGCATTTTCTCTGGAGGTAAAGGACGAAACTCGCCGCTCATGGTCAGATCTGACTGCACAATACTGCTCAGCTTGTCGCCGGCCGGCATGTTGCCATTCTCGGCAAACGGTACCACGGCAACTGGTATTGCAGAGTCAGCTCCCTCGGTTATACGGATCAGTAATTCTGCCCGGGCGCTGGTAACAACCATAAACACCAGGGCAACCGCCGCAAGCATTGTCTTTAATGGGCTGAACGAACGTTTCTGTTTCATGGCGTTACCCGCTTGTTATCTCAATCTTCGAGGATTGAATTCAATCGTGAATTGGCGGAAATAGTTCTCAAACGTATCCCGCTCTGATGGCACCGGGTACCGGTTTAAAGATTTTACGGCGCCCAGAGCCGAGTTATCAAAAGCGGTATTCCCGCTGCTGGACACCAGCTTTACACTTGCCAGCTCGCCGGTTGGCAATAACGTAATTTGCAGTCGGGCCGTCATATTTTCTGTTGCCGACGAAGGCGGATACCAGGCCTGACTGAGGCGCTCACGAATCAGGGCCTGATACTTCCTGCTTTCAGATTGCATCTGGGCCTGTCGTGCCTTGGCAGCTGCCGCCTGCTTTTTGCGGCGCGCCTCTTCAGCCTGCTTTTCCCGGGCCTGCTCAGCCTGGGCTTCCAATTGCTCTTCGCGGAGTCGACGTTCGGCTTCTTTGCGTTTACGCTCCGCCTCTTCGCGAGCCTGTTCTTCCTGTTTTTTGCGTTCCGCTTCTTCGCGCTTGCGTTGTTCTTCCTGCCTGCGCTTTTCAGCTTCAGCCTTGCGTTTTTCTTCCAGTTTTCGCTGCTTTTCCGCTTCGGCTTCTGCTTTGCGGCGTTCACGCTCTTTAGCTTCGGCTTCTGCTTTTTGCCGGGCGGCTTCGGCTTCCCGTGCCTTCTGAGCCTTACGCTCCTCGGCCTTTGCCTGTTCCCGTTTACGCTTCTGCTCTTCCTCTTTGCGTCTGGCTTCTTCGCGCTTTTGTTCTTCAGCCGCCTGGCGTGCCTCTTCCTCTTGCTGGCGTTGTTTTGCTTCCGCCCGCTTTCGTTTCTCTTCTTGCTCGCGCTCCTGGTCTTTGTCCGGCTCATCAACAGGTTCAGTAACCGGGCTGGGCTCCGGCTTCTGTTGAGTAATGAGGCGGGCAGAAATACTGCTTGGCGGTGGCTCAGGGGGCGGTGAGGACCAGGAAAAGCCAGCAAGGGCAATGCCCGCGATAAGCAGGTGCATTGCAATCGAGAGCGCCAATGGCGACTTCCACGGCGGCGCCCCCGTACTACTGAGTTCCCGTTCCTGACCTGTCACAACCACTCCGCCTGCACTGATCTCACGTTTCATCCGGGACCGTATCAGTAATCAAACCGACACTGCTTGCCCCCGCACCCTGAAGTGTTGCCATCAAACGCACCACAGTGCCGTAATCGACGTTTTCGTCTCCCCGCACCAGAATGTCACCCGAGGTTCTCTGGGAAAGTATCTTCGCCACCTGATCACGCACCCTGGCCAGGGACATGGGGTCACTGCCCTCATCACCAACCTCCAGATAATAGGCGCCGTTGGAGTCTACCGACACCACAATGGACTCCACATTTTTGTCGGTCTGAATCGGGTCGGATGCAGTTTCCGGCAGATCTACCTTTACACCCTGCGTCAGCATCGGTGCTGTCACCATAAATATAATCAGCAGCACCAGCATCACATCAATATACGGAACAACGTTGATTTCCGACATCGGCTTACGCCTTTGTTCGGGCATCATTCCCATCCCTTTCATAGCGGTGTGCTCCGGCTGTTAACAATTAAATTCATCAGGCCCCTGCCTTTTCGGCACTGTGGACACGCCGATGCAGAATGCTGGAAAACTCTTCTGCAAAGGTTTCGTAGTTTTTCAGCAGCGCATCGGATCTGGCTGAAAAGCGGTTGTACGCAACCACTGCGGGGATGGCCGCAAACAGCCCCATGGCCGTTGCAATAAGTGCTTCCGAGATGCCGGGGGCTACGGTTGCAAGTGTGGCTTGCTGAACCTGAGCCAGGCCACGAAACGAGTTCATGATGCCCCATACTGTCCCGAACAGCCCCACATAAGGACTGGTAGAGCCAACAGTCGCCAAGAACGGCTGATGAGTTTCCAGGCGCTCCTGTTCACGTGAGAACGCGACTCGCATGGCCCGCTGCGTGCCCTCCATAACCGCATCAGCATCCCGGCTCTGCTGGCGCAGCCTTGAGAACTCTTTAAACCCGGCGCGGAACAAGGCTTCCATTCCCGAGTAGGGTGTCGGCTCCGAGCTTACTTCCCGGTACAACTGCCCCAGGTCCATGCCGGACCAGAAGCGCTCTTCAAACGCTAACTGAGCCCGCCGGGCTTTGCGAAACACTTGCAAGCGCTGAAAAATAAGCGCCCAGGACACCACCGATGCGGCGGCAAGTAACAACATGACCAGCTGAACCAACACACCGGCATTTGCAATCAGACTCCAGACTGATAGTTCCGAATCCACCACTTACTCCTGGGTTATTTCCTGGTTTGTTTCGTATTTGCGTGATTACTCTTAGTCGCGTGAGCCACTGTCGCGCTCCAGCAGTTCGCGCATGCTTTCAGGTAAGCGTCTTGGCCGGCTGCTGTCCAGCGCTATGCAGGCAACTCTTACTGTTCCCTCACACAGCAGTTTTCCGTCTTTCACGCGACGTACCTGTTGGCGGAACTCCATCCAGACCCGGCCAAAGGCTACGGGTTCTGCAGAAACCACAAGCTCGTCATCCAGAACAGCAGCTGCGCCATAGTGAATCGATAAACGCTGCACTACATAGCTTATGTTTTCGGCCATTCCGGCACGAAGTTCTACACCGCAACTGCGTACCCACTCCGTTCGTGCCCGCTCCATGTAATGAAGATAACGGGCATGAAACACTATGCCGCCGGCATCCGTATCTTCAATATAGACCCGGATGGGCCATTCAAACGGAGTGAATTCGCCCTGACTCAAGCCGGACCTCCTTCAGAAGCCGGAGCTTCCCTTTCAATACCGAAATGCAGGTACGCATGGGAGGTGACCATGCGCCCCCGGGGCGTTCGTACCATAAAGCCCTGCTGAATAAGGAAAGGTTCAATGACATCCTCGATGGTTCCGCGCTCTTCGCTGATGGCGGCAGCCAGACTTTCAACACCCACCGGGCCGCCATCGAACTTCTCAATCATTGCCAGTAACAGTCGCCGATCCATGTGATCAAAACCCTCGCTGTCTACTTTTAGCATATTCAGGGCCTGATCGGCAGTGGCAGCGTTAATGTGCCCGTTCGCACGCACTTCTGCATAATCCCTTACCCGTCGCAGCAAGCGGTTGGCAATCCTTGGGGTACCCCGGGAGCGCCGTGCAATCTCGTACGCACCCTCTTTATCAATATCCACGCCGGAAAGCCGTGCTGTGCGCTCAATAATGTGGGTCAGGTCTGCTGTATTGTAGAACTCAAGGCGCTGAACTATGCCAAACCTGTCCCTTAACGGTGAGGTAAGCAGGCCCGCCCGGGTTGTGGCACCAACCAGCGTAAAGGGGGGCAGATCCAGTTTGATTGATCTGGCTGCCGGCCCCTCACCAATCATAATATCCAGCTGGTAGTCTTCCATCGCAGGATACAGCACCTCTTCCACAACAGCGCTGAGGCGATGAATTTCGTCAATAAAGAGGACATCTCCCTCTTCCAGATTGGTCAGCATGGCCGCCAGATCACCGGCTTTTTCCAGCACCGGCCCGGACGTTGTCTTTATCGACACGTTCATCTCATTGGCGACAATATTGGCAAGCGTCGTCTTGCCAAGACCCGGAGGGCCAAAAATCAGAACATGGTCCAGAGCTTCATGACGGCCGCGTGCCGCTGAGATGAAGATGTCCATTTGCTCCCGCACTGCAGGCTGACCCACATACTCCGAGAGTAATGCCGGCCGCACAGCGCGGTCCTGTACCTCTTCGTGATCACCGGCCCGCGCTGAGATCAGTCGGTCGGACTCAATCATGTTCTTATCCGTTCGTCGGAAATCAATGGACTGCCACTTTCAAGCCAGAAGTGACCCAATTGTACAAACCAGCTTCTGCGTGTCACGTTACGCTCTCTACAGGTTGGGCGCCACACGGGCGACAGATTAAAACTGCGTCATCAGGCGGGGATCATGTTGCGCAATGCCAGCCGTATCAGGGTTTCACTGGTCATCCCCTCGTCCGCTACTTTAGCAATCGCACGCTCGGCTTCCTGAGGTTTGTACCCAAGCGCGATAAGAGCCTCTGCCGCTTCATCGGTCGGGCTGTGCGCGTTTGCTGATGCTCTTGGCTCACTGGCCGTTGAGCCATCTGCAACTTCGGCTGCCGGTGTAAACTGCCCTTCCAGTTGCTTGATACGGTCTGTCATGTCGATCAGCAGCCGCTCGGCTGTTTTCTTGCCTACCCCGGGCAATTTCACCAGCGCCTTAACATCCCGCGCTTCAATACAATGAATAAACTGATGGGCGTCCAGGCCGGACAAAATGCCGGCAGCCAGTTTGGGACCTACGCCGTTGACTCTGATCAGCAAGCGAAACAGATCACGGTCCAGGCGCGAAGCAAAGCCATACAGACTCTGGACATCTTCACGTACTACGAAATGTGTCTGCAGGGTAACTTCCTGCCCGACATCCGGCAGGTTGTAGAAGGTAGTGAAGGGAATGTCAATTTCGTAACCCAGGCCACTGCATTCAATCAGTGCCTGCCCGGGCGTTTTTTCGATAAGAATACCTCGGATACGACCTATCAAGGATAACCTCCTGCCGCTCCGCAGAGCTGTTTATTTTTGTCGCACACGCCCACTGCGCGCTCTGCCCGCGCTGCCGGCTACCCGGAGAATACTCTGGTTCATGTGGGCATGGCACAACGCAATAGCCAGGGCATCGGCGGCATCTGCCTGGGGTTTACGGGACAGTGACAGCAACGCCTGCACCATATGCTGAACCTGCGACTTGTCAGCGCCGCCCTTGCCGACCACCGCCTGTTTAACCTGCCGTGCGGAATACTCGTGTACGGCCAGGCCACTGGTTGCAGCACCGACAATGGCGGCACCCCGGGCCTGGCCAAGCTTGAGTGCGGAGTCGGGGTTACGCGCCATAAAAACCTGTTCTATAGCGAACTCCTGGGGCCGATATTCGGTAATCAGACTTACCAGGCTCTGAAAAATGATTTTCAGCCGCTCCGCCATAGGTTTCTCACCCATGCGGATACACCCGCTATCGATGTATTCTATGTGCCGGCCCTCGGCCCGGATAATGCCGTAGCCAGTAATCCGCGAACCAGGGTCGACACCCAGAATAATTGCCATCTTGTGGGCGATCAGGATGCGTCGGAGTCAGATGCCTGGTCGCCAGCGGTTTTTGCCGGTTTCTTACGCAGGCGTATATTCAGCTCTCGCAACTGTTTTTCATCCACCTCTCCCGGTGCCTGAGTCATCAGGCACGTTGCACTCTGGGTCTTGGGGAACGCGATCACATCTCGAATGGAGCTGGCATCCGTCATCAGCATGATCAGCCGGTCAAGACCGAAGGCCAGGCCACCATGAGGTGGACAGCCGTACTTCAGTGCATCGAGCAGGAACCCGAATTTAGCCCGGGCTTCATCCTCACCAATGCCCAGAATACGGAACACTTCCTGCTGCATTTGCTCGCTGTGGATACGAATAGACCCACCACCCAGCTCGGTGCCATTGAGAACCATGTCATAGGCACGGGATAAGGCTGTAGCCGGGTTTGCCGCCAGCTCTTCAGGGCTGCACGCAGGCGCTGTGAACGGGTGATGAATTGCTGTAAGTCCACCATCTGGCAGCTCTTCAAACATCGGGAAGTCCACAACCCACAGGGGTGCCCACTCAGAAGTCAGCATCTTCAGATCATGGCCAACGCGGATCCGGAGCGCGCCAAGGGCTTCATTGACGACCGTGGTTTTATCGGCGCCGAAGAAGACAATATCACCGTCTTCCGCACCTGTACGCTCGATAACCGCCATGGCTACATCGTCACCCAGGAATTTAACAATGGGCGACTGCAGGCCTTCAACACCTTTGGCCAGGTCGTTCACCTTTATGTAGGCCAGACCTTTTGCACCATAGACACCGACAAATCTGGTGTATTCATCAATCTGTTTGCGGCTCAGCTCACCGCCTCCGGGCACACGCAAAGCCGCTACACGGCCGTTAGGATCATTGGCGGGGCCGGCAAACACTTTGAAGTCAACGCCGGCAACCAGTTCACCCACATCCTGCAGCTCCAGCGGAATACGCAAGTCCGGCTTATCACTGCCAAAGCGCTCCATGGCTTCGGCATAGGGCATACGCGGAAACTCCGGCAACTCTACGCTCATCACATCGTTGAACAGCGCACGGATCATGTCTTCGTTCAGGTTCATCAGGTCTTCTTCGCTGACGAAGGAAGCCTCCATGTCCACCTGGGTGAATTCAGGCTGCCGGTCTGCCCGCAGATCTTCATCACGGAAACACTTGGCAATCTGGTAATAACGATCAACACCGGAAACCATCAGCATTTGTTTAAACAACTGCGGTGACTGGGGCAGCGCAAAGAATGAGCCATCGTGTGTGCGACTGGGTACCAGATAGTCGCGGGCACCCTCGGGAGTCGCCCGGGTAAGAATGGGGGTTTCCACATCCATGAAACCGTTGCTGTCGAGGTAATTGCGGATGTAACTGGTTACCCTTGAGCGGAAACGCAGACGGTTCAGCATTTCAGGACGGCGCAGGTCGACAAAGCGGTAGCGCAAGCGAACGTCCTCGCCCACATCCACATGTTCATCCAGTGGAAATGGCGGTGTTGCTGCGGCGTTCAGAATAGCCACCTGTTTGCCCAGCAGCTCAACCTGACCGGTTGGCATGTTGCTGTTTTCAGTACCTGCCGGCCGGCGACGTACACGACCGGTTACCTGCACCACGAATTCACTGCGCACCTTTTCGGCCAGCGCAAAGCTTTCAGGTGTATCCGGGTCTATCACCACCTGAGAGATACCATCCCGGTCGCGCAGATCCAGGAAGATAACCCCGCCATGGTCACGGCGGCGGTGTACCCATCCGCAGAGTGTAACTTCCTGATCAATGTGGGATTCGTTGATCCCACCGCAATAATGACTGCGCATACCGGTTCCCGTTTGTATCTGGTGTCTGAGATTAATGTTGATGTCGGTCAGGCCCTGCCCGCAGAGCAGGCAGGAACCATACTGCAAAAGCGGCCTATTATAAACATAATGGTGGCGAAAATCAGACCCGTTTGGCGACGGCTGAATGCCAGGGTCTTACCTTGCGGTTCCCCAAGGGGTAACAGACCGCTAGACTATTGTATTCATCATGTTAGGGAGTCTTTAGTGTGTCTACCAGAGCCGAGCAGAAACTTCTCACCCGGCGCGCCCTGATGGATGCTGCGCTTGCCCAGCTGAGTGCAGATCGTGGGTTTGGCAGCCTGAGCCTGCGGGAAGTCGCACGGGAAGCCGGAATTGCCCCCACATCCTTCTACCGGCACTTTGCAGACCTTGATGAGCTGGGGCTGGTGCTGGTAGACGAAGGCGGTGTTGCGCTGCGGCAACTGATGCGACAGGCGCGCAAGCGCATTGCCCGCAACGGGAGCGCGATTTCCACATCGGTAGAGATTTTTATGGAGTACCTTGGCAACAACGCAAACCTGTTCCGGTTGATGCTTCGCGAGCGCACCGGGGGCTCCAAACCTTTTCGTACGGCGATAAAAGCTGAAATTGATCACTTCGTAACGGAGCTTGCCGACGACCTGCGGCGTTTTGGTCATGAAAGACAAAAACCACTATCCGATGCCAGAGTGGTAGCCGAGGCCATGGTCACCCTGGTGTTCAACCAGGGCGCAGACGCCCTGGACGCAACACCCGGAGAGCGGGCTGAACTGGCAGGCAAACTGAAAGCCGAACTCAGGATGATTCTGATTGGCTCGCAAATGATGGCCAAGCACCCCTCCATCCGGTAGCTGTCTGCCCGGGCTCAGGAGGCGGCCTGCTTCTTTTTCAGCCAGATGGCTTCCCATGCAAGCGCTGTCTGCACGATAACATCAAGATTATCGTATGCAGGCTGCCACCCCAGGACTTCTTTGATGCGCGCATTATCCGCCATCAAAGCGGCGGGGTCACCGGCTCGGCGCCCTGCCTCCGCTACCGGAAAGTCGACACCGGAGTGTTTGCGCACCACATCGATTACCTCCCGGACACTGAACCCACGACCATAACCACAGTTCAGGATCCGGGAGTCTCCGCCTTCGGCCATATAATCAAGAGCCATAACGTGGGCACTGGCAAGGTCTTCTACATGAATATAATCCCGCACACAGGTTCCGTCGTGGGTGTCATAATCCGTTCCAAATATACTCATGCCTTCTCGCTGCCCGGTTACGCACTCACACGCCACCTTGATAAGGTGCGTTGCCTCGGGTGTCGCCTGCCCCAGCAAGCCATCCGGGTTGGCTCCGGCAACATTAAAGTAGCGCAACACAACGTAGTTAAGGTCGGATGCAGCCGCCAGATCCATGATCATACGTTCACTCATCATTTTCGATGCGCCGTAAGGATTGATCGGAGCGAGCGGGAGATCTTCCGTAAGAACCGTCTGTTCGGGCATTCCGTAAACGGCAGCTGTTGAAGAAAACACCATGTAAGGCACTTTGTGCTTATCGACGGCCTTGAGCAGGTTCAGTGTATTACGGGTGTTGTTGCTGTAATACTTGAGCGGATTGGCGACAGATTCCGGAACAACGATGTTGGCGGCAAAGTGCAAAACTGCTTCAAACTGATGATTCGAGAACACCTCATCAATCTCAGCTTCGTTCGCCAGATCACCCACCACCAGCTCACCCGCTGTTACCGCCCAGCGGTACCCGGTCGAAAGATTATCGAAAACGACAATATCATGCCCTGCCTCGGCCAGCTGACGAACAACATGACTGCCTATATATCCGGCTCCACCGGTTACCAGTACTTTCACGCGAAGCTACTCCTTCCCTGAACTCTGTTTGCGCCGCTGCCGGATCTCGGCTCGCCGGCGGCTGAAAAAATTACTTATAATCTGGCCACATTCATCTTTCATGATGCCCCCCTTTGTTTCCACCTGCCAATTCAAGTGGGGCTCATCCAGCGTGCAGCGCGCCGACTCAACGGCACCAGACTTAGGCTCACAAGTCCCATAAACCAGCCGACTGATGCGGCTGTGTACAATCGCCCCGACACACATAGTGCAGGGTTCCAGCGTGACATAAAGGGTTGCGCCCGTCAGCCGGTAGTTATTCACGTTTGTTGCGGCATCACGCAAAGCACAAATCTCGGCGTGAGCCGTAGGGTCACAACCACTGATCGGGGCGTTGAAACCCGAGCCAAGCTCCACGCCATCACGGACAACCACCGCACCGACCGGAACTTCATCCAGGCTGGCTGCCTGTGCAGCCAGTGAAAGTGCACGGGTCATCCAGTACTCATCACTATTATCAGAAACAGACATAGGGCGGGTTGCCTTCAATACAGTAGCCCGATTACCGGTACTCGGTGATAATTCGCTCCGTTTTTTACGATTTCGATCAGGTAAATCAATTCAGAGCGAGCTGACCTTCATTGCGGTTACAACGCAGAAATTCGGAGCTTGCCAGCCATTCCGAATCCGGATAGTAAGTGAACAGGTACTGATTTTCTTTCAGGCTGTCGATCAACGCCCTGGCGATATCCTGACGAACGGCCGGGCAGCCATGACTGCGCCCCAGGCGCCCCGCCTTTTCAATAAAGCTCTCGCTGACATAGTCCGCCCCGTGAATCACGATTGCGCGCTGATAAGCGAGATCATTGACACCGGATTCCAGCCCCTCAAGCCGCAAGGAATAACCGTTCCTGCCGTGATAGCTGTTAAGCGTGCGAAACAAACCAATACTGGACTGATGACTGTCCGGCACATTGGAGAACTGGCTGGCCATGGCATTGCCAGATCCCTGTCCGTGAGACACCAGCTCCTTAAACAACAGCTCCTCGTTTTTCAGATCAAACACCCAAAGACGGGGTTGTTCAGAGGGCAGAGAGAAGTCGATGACCGCTAAACGCTCCGCATCGGGAGCGGCGCAAGATATTGCCTTGGCCGCCAGCTGCATAACATCGGGGCTGGCTTGAGGTGCCAGTCTGGCAAGCGTCTTATCAAGCACCAACTGACGTGCCGTAGAATGCACCACAGCAGCCTCAGTTTGATAGTCATCCGCCAGCGCAGGCAGATTACCCAGCAAAAGCTGGCCGCATAAAAGTGTGCCGAAAAGCCATCGGTTCAGGAGTTTCATGGGCATTGAGAAAACCTGTTTTGAAATCGTGTAGCATTATAACCATATATTTCATCATGGAAAGGTGCCTACAGCACCATAGAGGAGAGAGGGATGACGCCAGGTACCCGGGTAATCGCTGCAAGTATATCGATCTTGCTCCTGCTCCTCCTGACGCCAGCCACCTACGCATCGGAAGACGACCGCATTCTATTCGAAGCCCTGGCAGACCGTTTACCGGCCGAGCAGGCTGACTTGCAAGACTTTTATGCTGCCAGACAGGGACGCCCTGCATGGCAGCATGCCGAAACCGTTGCCGGTTTTGCTGCCGCACTCAGCACCATAGAAAGCGACGGCCTGAATGCAGCGGATTACCGGCCAGATGCTCTGATGTCGTCGCACCGTCAACTCCAAACTCAAACCGGAACACTGGAAGATCACCTCCGGCTTGAGTTACGTATCAGCCGCACACTGATGACAGTACTCCACCACCTTCAGCGCGGCAAAGTTGACCCCTACAGTGTTGACCCTGAGTGGGAAACGCCTATCACAGCGCCCTCTCTTAACATGCAGGCAATTTCCCAGGCGGTGGATGCACAACGCTTTGAGCAAGCGTTTGCTCTGGCAAGGCCTGAAGCAGCACCTTATCAACGCTTGCGCGCCGGGCTTGCGCAATACCGCCAGCTGGAGCGACAGGGTGGCTGGCCCCGGCTCCCGGTCCGCCAACGCCCGATCAGGCCCGGCGATACTCATAAAGATGTGGCCCTGCTACGCAAACGGCTGCTTATCACCGGTGAACCGGCCACCCATGAATACACTGACCACCTTGTTGATGCGGTACGACGCTTCCAGCGGCACCATTTGCTGGAAGAAGATGGAGTCGTTGGTCGACGAACCCGTGCTGCACTGAATGTACCGGTCACTGAGCGTATCAATCAGATCCGGGTAAACCTGGAGCGCGCCCGCTGGCTGTTGCACGGTGAAGCCGAAGAATTTGTACTGGTCGATATCGCGGGCTATCGCATCAGTTATTTTCGTCCGAACGGCGAAATATGGCGCTCTCGCATCGTCGTGGGCCAGCCTTACAGACGCACGCCATCGCTACGCTCAATGATTACCCATCTGACAATCAACCCGACCTGGACCGTGCCACCCACCATACTCAATGAAGACATGCTGCCCAAAATACGTCACGACAGCACCTACCTGGACCGGCAGAATATCAGCGTGCTCAACTTTTCAGGCCAGCAACTGGACCCCGACTCAATTGACTGGTGGAATCCGGGCGGCATCATGCTGCGCCAGGGTCCGGGCCCGACAAACGCTCTTGGGCAAGTGGTGCTGCGTTTTCCCAATAATCACATGGTTTATCTTCATGATACCCCCAGCCAGGGCTTGTTTTCCCGGCAACAGCGCGCGTTCAGCTCCGGCTGCATTCGTGTCCAGGGCGTATTCCAGCTTGCGCAAATGCTGTTTGAAGATACCGGCACCCAGGCAGATGTAGATTCACTGATTGCCGAAGGTAAAACCCGCAACATTCATTTGAAGCGCTCGGTGCCGGTTATTCTGCACTATTGGACTGTCCATCCAGGGCAGGACGGCGAACTGATTTTTCGCCCGGATGTCTACCAGCAGGATGCCCGTTTGTTAAAGGCACTTGACCAGCCGTTTATGTTTCCTGGTCCCCTCCCGGCTCTTCACTGACAATTCCGCGCCGATAGATAGCGAATACGCCCGGCGCGTCCCGGCGCATCTGGTCCATATCGCCGGACATCAGCGACTGCATGATCAGCCCCTGGATTGTTCCGATAAACAGTATGGCCGCCGCATGATTGTCGGTATCCGGTGGCAACTCGCCCCGCTGTTTCGCAGTTTCAATCAGTGTGTTCAGGCGCCCGGCATACTGTGTAAGCATCGCATGGGCCAGGCGCTTTGCCGGTGTAGCCCTGGCGCCCTGAAGCTCTCCGAACAACATGCGCGGCGCGCCCGGGTGCTCGGAAACAAAAGCAATATGGGCCATAAACATGGCCTGCATTGTCGCAAGAGGTGACTCAATGCCTGTTGCGGCCTTGTCGAGTCGAGACATCAGGTGCTTCGCCACCCATTCCATGACCGCCTGCCAGATCGCGTCTTTGTTAGGGAAGTGCCGGAACAGCGCCCCCTGGGTCAGTTTCATATGCCTGGCAATTGCCGCGGTTGTTATATCACCGGGATTTGTCGTTGCGGCAAGATCAACGACCGCTTCGACAGTGGCATTGCGGCGCTGCTCTGCCGGGAGATTTCCGGGCCTGGTTTTTTCCATCACATCCTCTCAGTGGCGTTATGCATTACTCAGCCCCGGCAGACGTACCCCGGGTCCAGCCCCAGTCGTCAAACAGCACGTATACCGCCGGGATCATCACCAGCACAAGCACGGTTGTTGTTAACAAACCAAATACGACAGAGATCACCAATGGCTTGATGGCCGCGGCCTGAACGCTGGTCTCTGCGAGCAAAGGCAGCAGCCCCGCAATAGTGGTTGTCGATGTAATCAGTATGGACCGGAACCTGTCACGACTGGCCTGGCCGGCGGCTACAATGGCACTCATCCCTTTGCTGCGGTGTTCCTTGATGAACTGAACCAGAAGAATGGAGTCGTTTACCACAATCCCCGCCAAGGACGCCGCACCAATCATCGAGGGCATGGAAATGTACCAGCCCAGCAGAACATGCCCCCAAAGCGCGCCCACAAACGCCAGTGGAATCGCCAGCATAACGATCAGCGGCTCTGCATAACTGCGGAACTGGAAAGACAGGATTACAAACACACCCAACAGACCAATAACCAGGCCACGCCTGATAGAGCCACCGGTTTCAGCTGAGCGTGCTACCTGGCCCTCAAAACCGACGGTAATATTCGGGTGGCGCTGCTCGAATTCCGCCAGCCATTTGCGGCGCATGTCACTGACGACGGCCTGAGCGCTTGCCTCGCGGGCATCCACATTTGCCTGCACGGTCACAGTACGCTGCCCGTCAATACGGGTAATCATTCCCCAGTCCCGCTGCTCCTGCACATCAGCAACCACTTCCAGCGGCACCTGATGGCCATCAGGCAGCAGGATAGTCTGCTCAGCCAGGTCATCCAGGCTGGCTCTGTCGTCCCTGGTCTGACGCACCATGATCTCTACATCGCGACGACCAATTCGCTGCGTGTCAACAATTTCCCCCAGAAACGCCGCCCGCAACTGTGACGCAACCATTTCTGCTGTTAATCCGGATGCCAGTGCACCCTCTTTCAGGGTAAAGGCTCGCTGGGGCTTACCCGGACGCAGATCGTCAATAATGTTGTACACAGCATCGTAGCCCGCCAGATAACGGCTTACCTCCTGTGCGGCTACTTTAAGGTCTCCGAGTTCCGCCCCCTGAAGGCGAACCTCTATGGGAATGCCTGCAGGCCCGAAACCCGGTTCCTGAATAATCAGCCCTGAAAGCCCGGGAATATTGCCGATTTTCTCACGCCATGCCTCCGTTAACTCATCCAGAGTCATGGTTCGAATCTCAGCGTTCAGCAAGTCAACCATCACCGTTGCAACGTGACTGCCTGCCTCCCGGGCACTGGGGTTATAATTGAAGCGCACCTGAATGGCATCGACCAGCGGAGCTTCATCCGGCTGCTGTGGGGTATACTCGTCGTTTAATTGCCACATGGCGTCTGACACCCGCGCCGCTACCTTCTCGGTGCGTGATAACGGTGTACCCTGGGGCAACAGTATCCGGGCCTCCAGCGTATCGCCGTCAAGATCCGGCATGGCTTCTGTACTTACATGCCCGCCTGCCATAAACCCTGCGGTACCCAGCAGAATCAACAGCACTGCGCCCAGCACTGCATAGCGCCAGCTCACCGCCCTGTCGGCCAGTTTGCCAACCCGCTCCTGAAGGGCGCCGAAATGGCGCTCAAAGGACGTTCGGAAACGGGACTGTTTATCGGCCTGCAGCGAGCGCACACTGCCCCTGAGGTGATGCGGCAATATCCAGAGCGCTTCTACAAGACTGGCAAACAAAGCTGCAATCAGCACCACCGGCAACACTTTGAGCACGGCCCCGAGTTCGCCCACAAGAAAGGCAAGAGGCGCAAACACCCACACGGTTGTCAGAAACGAGGACAGCACCCCCGGCAAAACCTGCCGGGTTCCCGCTACCACAGACTCCAGAGGTGAAGCACCGGCTCTGGCCTGAACTGCAATGTTATCGGCTATCACAACGGCGTCGTCCATGACGATACCAATCGCCATCAACAAAGCCACCAGTGTAATCATGTTCAGCGAGAGCCCCACCAGACTCATAACAAAGAAGGCGCCGGCAAATGCGACCGGCAGACCAAGCACTGCCCAGAGCGCCAGGCGTGGGCGGAAGAACAGCGCCATTACCACAATCAGCAATGCCAGCCCGGCAATCCCATTACTGACAAGCATCTGCAGTCGATCGCGCACTATGCGGGTCATATTCTGGGTAAGAGTAAGCTGCAGCGGTCCATCGAGGCGTTCGCGTTCTGCCTCGACTAACGTGGTCAGCTCCTGCAGCACGTTCAGCGAGTCATCCCGAAGGGTCTTGCTGACCTCCAGCACCACTGCACGCTGATTATTGAAGTGGATCTGCGCCTCTGGCTGTTCCCCGGTTTCCCGCAGCGTCGCGATCTGACCCAGAGTAAGTTCCCCACCACGGCTGCCAGAAACCACCACCAGGTCCGCAAGCTCTTTCAGGCTGCGCCGCTGATCGGTAAATCGCAGCAAAATATCACGCTCGGGTGTTTCCAGAATTCCCAGGGGAACATCGATGCTTTGCTGCCTGAGTCGCAGGGCGAGGTCACGGGCAGATAACCCATACTGTGCAAGCACCGCCCGGGAGACCTCGACCTGCCACTGGCGCTGGGAAAGTCCCTGCAGCTTTACCTCAGCCGTACCGGGCAGCGCCATGATGCGCTCCTCCAGCTGCAGCGCATAATCCTCAAGCTGGTTGGGCGCAACATCACCATGAATGGCAACTGCCGCCACCAGATCACTGCGGTGAAGCTCCCGCACTACGGGCGGCTCCGCTCGTGCCGGCAGGTCAGTCAGTGCGTTGACTTCGGTATCAATATCACTCAGAAACCGGACGGCGTCGCCGGCCGCTTCCATGGAAACAATGGCCCGGGCCAGGTTATCTTGTGCAACACATTCCATTTCATCGAGAAACTCAACACCCTTGACGGCATCATACAAGCGCCTGCACACCGCATCCTCTACATCCCTGGCGCTGGCTCCGCGATAGACCACATCAACACTGACCTCAACTGGCCGGTAATCCGGAAAGGTTTCCCGTTTCAGACCTGGCGCCGTATACAAGCCTGCAGCCAGGAGCAGTATCAGCAGCAGGTTGGCGGCCGTCGGATGTGCAGCAAACCAGCGAATCATTGGGCTGCACCCTGTGCAAGCTCCCGCAGGCGCTGCTCCAAAGCCTCGTCACGATGCGGCACAACCTTGGTGCCAGTGACTGCAGGCGCAGGATCATCAACGATCAGCTGTTCTCCGGGGCTCAGTCCCTCCGCAATCACTGCGAGACCATTCTGTTCGAAAGCAACTGTTACCGGGCGCCGCTGCAACAGGTGGTCGTTATCCAGAAGGTAAACTTCTCCCTGGTGCACAGCGGAGGATGGAATTGCCAGAAGTGGCTGTGGACTGTCTGCAGAAAACGTTACCTGAACATGCATATCACGCTGCAACGCCGGACGCTCAGACACATGGGTCATGCTGTAGGGCTCATCTACTTTTACAATCACCCGCCCGCTGCGCGTCGCGGGATCCAGTCCACTGGCGACCCGGGTTACGGTTGCGGGCCAGCTCACCGACGGGAACCCGGTCAGCTTTACCTCACTCTGAATGGCCGAAAAATCCATGCGCTCGGTGATATCCAGAACCGGCTCTTGGGGATCAACGGGCACCAGCACCGCAGTCATCAGCCTGCGTAACATGGCCAGCGGCACCTGCGCTTCAATTTCGGCCTGCTCAATGTTATCCGCCAGAAAAAGCGACTGCCCCTGGCTTGCAAACTGGTACTCTTCCACATCAACATCGCGCACACGCAAATCGTAAGGGGCTGTAAACCGTGTATCGGCCAGGTCCTCACGCCCCTGCTCCAGGCGTGTGTTCACCCGTTGAATCTGAGCCTCAAGATACTGTTGTTTCGACGGCAGGACGGAAAGCTGGTTTTCCAGAGATTGCACTTGCTGGCGTTGCGCCAGGGTTGCACGGCGCTGATCATCAAATTGCGATCTGGACACAGCGCCGGTTTTGAGCAGGCGCTCAATGCGCTCAAGTTCACTTTCGGATAACTGCAACCGCTCACTTTCCAGCTGTAACAAATGACGGGTATTTTGTACTTCTACCTCAAGCTGGGCCTGCTCGGCTTCCAGTGATGCAAGTTCCGCTTTTGTCTCAGCAATGGCCAGCTCATAGCGGCTGGGATCCAGTGCCAGCAACAGTGTGCCCGCGGGCAGTAAGGTACCGCTGTTGAGCTGGGGATGACGCTCAACGACCCGACCCGAAACGTTTGCTACGGCCTGCCAGGTCTGTACCGGACGCGCCAGCCCGAAACCTCGTGCGCTCAGCACAAAAGGCATGGATTGCACATCAATGACATTCAAATGCAGTGGCCGGGAGTTTGCTTCGCTGCGCTCGGGCTCTTCGGCAAAGAAAACAAGAAGTGCAAGCACAGCAATGCCGACTATCAGACCAGCCAGCGCAAATACTTTTCTACTGCGAAACTTCCCCTGAGTCATTGCACCTTCCCTTATAAACAGCCCTCACTACATTGATAGTAATTAATTACTATCTTTTCCGCAAGCAAGCGCTCACACAACGGCAACCGGGGCAACTGACCGGTTGATTGAGTTCAATAGATAAGCGGTACAAAACGAAAACCAGGGAAATGGTTCTGCTCAATACTGCCGTCTTCACGCTTATGGATCACAACCATGTCGTTCCGGACGGGTATCACCATGAGGCCGCCAGGGGCAAGCTGCAGGATCAATTCTTGCGGAAGTTCGTCGGCAGCGGCAGATACCAGAATTTTGTCAAACACCTGCCCTGGAATACCAAGGGCCTCGCCGGCTAACTCCAACCTGATATTGGTAAACGAGTATTTGTCGAGATTGTGTCGTGCCAGCTCCAAAAGCTCGGGAACCAGTTCAACCCCGGTCACCGAACCGGATTTGGCAACCTGGGCCAGAAGCGCTGTACTCCAGCCCGAACCACAGCCAATATCCAGAATACGATCGTTTTCTTTTAACTGTAAAAGCTCCAGCATAAAAGCAACGGTATAAGGTTGGGAGATGGTCTGGCCGGAGCCAATGGAAAGCGGGTGATCCTCATAAGCTTCCGCTTCCAGTCCCGGGCTCACGAAATCCTTGCGGTCAATCGTGTTGAAGCTTTCGATAAGTCCGGGAGACTTCAGCACTCCCCGCTTCTGCAAATAACCTGAGAGTTCGTAATGCGTTTTCATTGCTTCTCCTTTTCTGCGTCCCTTTGATGATAGGACGACTTCAAAGAAAAGTCCTGAAAGCTGATGATGGTGCAGGCCTGTTTACAGGGGAAACAACAGGGGTACCATCACCACGGTCACCAGCAACACCAGTACCGTGAATGGCACGCCGATACGAACAAAGTCAATGAAGCGGTAGTTCCCAGGGCCCAGAACCAGCGTATTCACCGGAGACGAAATCGGCGTCATAAAGGCCGCCGAGGCAGCGATGGCAACAGTCATTGCGAAGGGATAAGGTGAAGCGCTCAGGGCTTGTGCGCTGGCAATTGCGACCGGCGCCATCAACACCGCAGTGGCGGTATTCGAAATAAACAAACCAATGAATGATGTGACCAAAAACAGCGTGGCCAGAATGGCGTGAGGCCCGGCACTACCGAGAACTGACAGCAAACCTGCTACCACCAGATCAATACCACCGGTTTTTTCCAGGGCCAGAGCGAAGGGTAACATGCCTACGATCAGAATCAGGCTTTGCCAGTGGATGCTTTTGTAGGCACTGGTCATATCAACGCAGCGAAATAGCCCCATAAGCAGGCAGCCGACCAATGCTGCCAACACATTGGGCACCAGGCCGGTCACCATCAGGAAAACCATAACGGTGAGGCTCAATAACGCATAGGGTGCCTGGCTGAGAGCGGGGGCGACATCTTCCACTTCCGCCGGCAGGGTCAACACCACAAAGTCGCGGCTATGTCCCTGTAAGCGGCGAATATCCGCCCAGTTTCCAGAAACCAGAAAGGTGTCCCCCGCTTGTAGTTTTTCCGCAACGAGGACGCCATCCAACGCCTGTCGCTGGCGGCGCAGACCGATAACATTCAGCTTGTGCTTGCTACGAAACGCCAGTTGCTGAATGGTTTTCCCTATAAAGGACGAATCAGAAGGCACCATAACCTCGGCAAGGCCGAGTTGCCGCTGATGTCGCACAAAATGATTTTTCACCTGGACAACGGGTTGCAGCTCCAACCCGCTGAAATCCTCGACAAAATCATTGCTCGGGCTGGCCATGTCGACCAGCAGGCAGTCGCCAGGGTGAATCTCTGTCGATCCGGTGGCGCCAAGCAGCAAAGTGCGGAAGCGGCCCTGCCGCTCCACCGCGATCACATTTATCCCGAATTCCTTACGCAGCTGCAGCTCGTTCAGCATTCTGCCTGCCAGGGGAGAGTTGCTGTTGACTTGCAGGCAGCGCTGACGCTCTGTCAGGTTATATTCTCTAACCAGATCAAGGACGCCATGACGGAATTCATGGGCCTTGGCCTCGATGACTCCGGAGGCGAGCCTGCGACGGGTCAGCAGCATGTAACCGATACCCAGCACCAACACAACGAGCCCTATGGGAGCAAAGGCAAAAAAGCTGAAACCCGCCAGACCGCTGCGTACCAGCTCACTATGTACTACCATGTTGGGCGGAGTGGCAACCAGTGTCATCATACCGCTGATCAGGCCCGCAAAACTCAATGGCATCATCAAGCGGCTCACCGGAATTTTCAGCCGGGCGGCAATGCTCAGTACAACAGGCATAAAAATGGCCACCACGCCGGTGGAGCTCATAATGGCACCAAGCCCCGCAACAGTGAGCATCAGCAACACCAACAAACGGGCTTCACTTTGGCCCGCATGGCGCATCAGCAGTTCGCCCAACTGGTAGGCGACTCCGGTACGCACCAGACCGTCACCAATTACAAACAGGGCGGCAATCACAATCACGCTTGGATCACTGAAGCCCGCAAGCGCCTCAGGAACGGTCAGAATTCCGCTTAACGGCAGCGCCACCAGCATAATAACCGCAACAGCATCCACGGACGGGCGGTTGCGGGTGAACAAACCAACGGCGATTGCCAACAAGACCAAAACACAGATCAGCTCGAAAGTCATGATGGTCACTTTAGCAGGACTATCTACCGATGCGGGTGGTTAATCGCCTTGTCTGGAGCTTCCCTACTCCCACTCAATCGTTGCAGGGGGCTTGGAGGACACGTCGTAAGTAACCCGCGATACACCGCTGATTTCGTTAATTATGCGATTAGACACGGTTTCCAGGAGTTCGTACGGCAGGTGGGCCCAGCGAGCGGTCATGAAATCGACAGTCTCCACAGCGCGCAGCGCAATGACCCACTCATAGCGGCGGGTGTCTCCTACGACACCTACGGACTTTACTGGCAGGAATACGGCAAAGGCCTGACTGGTTTTATGATAAAAGTCGGCGCGGTGTAACTCTTCCAGGAAGATGGCATCCGCCCGGCGCAGAATATCTGCGTACTCTTTCTGAACCTCACCCAGAATGCGCACACCCAGCCCCGGCCCCGGGAATGGGTGACGGTAAACCATGTCGTAAGGCAAGCCCAGTTCAAGGCCAATGCGACGCACTTCGTCTTTGAACAATTCCCGCAACGGCTCTACCAGCTTCAGCTTCATGGTTTCCGGAAGCCCTCCCACATTATGGTGGGATTTGATGACATGAGCATTTCCGGTTTTAGATGCTGCTGATTCGATTACATCCGGATAAATTGTGCCCTGGGCCAGCCAGTTCACATCGGTAATGCGCACCGCTTCTTCATCAAATACATCAATGAAGGTATTGCCGATCACCTTGCGCTTCTGCTCCGGGTCGCTGATGCCCTTAAGGTTACGGAGAAAGCGCTCTTCGGCATCGGCGCGAATCACCTTTACACCCATACTGCTGCTGAACATATCCATGACCTGGTCACCTTCATTCAGGCGCAGCAGTCCGTTATCAACAAATACACAGGTGAGCTGATCCCCAATGGCCTTATGCAGCAGCGCAGCGGTGACCGAGGAGTCAACACCGCCGGAGAGCCCCAGCAGGACTTTGTCTGTACCCACCTGGTCGCGGATTTTCTGAACTGCGTCATCAACAATCCGGGCGGGCGTCCATAGCGCTTCACAGCCACAGATAGACAGAACAAAGTGCTCAATGATGCGTTTGCCCTGCAAGGTGTGCGTCACCTCCGGGTGAAATTGCAGGCCGTAAAGATTCCGCGATACGTCCTGCATCGCCGCCACAGGTGCACTCTCTGTAGACGCCAGCAATTCAAAACCTTCAGGCATAACAGCCACTTTGTCACCGTGGCTCATCCACACATCAAGCAGGGACTCGCCCGTCGCTGTCAGGTGGTCCGTAATGTCTTGCAGCAACGGACTTTTGGCGCGTACCTTCACCTGTGCATAACCGAACTCACGTTTTTCAGAGCTGGCGACCCGTCCGCCCAGCTGCTCAGCCATGGTCTGCATGCCATAGCAGATACCCAGTACCGGAATACCAAGATCGAACAATCCTTGCGGTGCCCGTGGCCCACCCAGCTCGGTCACAGACTCAGGACCACCCGCCAGCAGAATACCTTTGGGGTTGAAGGCTTTCAGTTCGTCAACTGTGATATTGAAGGCGCGAACTTCGCAGTACACGCCAATCTCACGCACCCGGCGCGCGATCAGTTGTGTGTACTGGGAGCCGAAATCCAGAATCAGGATGCGGTGGTCATGAATGTTGTGGGCCATAGATTCCTCAAAATATAAACGGCGCGACTCTTCTCAGAGCCGCGCCCGGTTTGTCTGCACTCAGCTGACGCGGTAGTTTGGCGCTTCTTTGGTGATGGTGACATCGTGCACATGGCTTTCACGCATGCCGGCACCGGTAATACGGACAAACTGCGGCGTGGTACGCATCTCTGTGATGTTTGCGCTGCCAGTGTACCCCATGGCTGCACGCAACCCGCCAACCAGCTGATGGATGATGTTCCGCATCGGCCCTTTACAGGCAACGCGACCTTCAATGCCTTCCGGCACAAGCTTTTCAATGCCCTTGCTTGCATCCTGGAAGTAACGGTCGCTGGAGCCCTGCCCCATGGCACCCAACGATCCCATGCCACGGTACGCTTTATAGCTGCGTCCCTGGTAGAGCTCAATCTCCCCGGGCGCCTCATCGGTGCCGGCGAGCAGGCTGCCGATCATTACACAGTGAGCTCCGGCCACCACAGCCTTGGCAATGTCGCCGGAGAACCTGACGCCGCCGTCAGCAATCAGAGGCACATCGCGATCTTTCAGCGCTTCTGCAACATTGGATACGGCGGAGATCTGCGGAACACCGACACCCGCCACAATGCGGGTTGTACAGATGGACCCGGGACCAATGCCTACTTTCACTGCATCGGCGCCAGCATCGGCCAGCGCGATGGCGGCATCGGCGGTGGCAATGTTGCCTCCAATAACCTGAAGGTCCGGGTAGTGCTGCTTGATCCAGCGGATACGCTCAACCACACCCCGTGAATGGCCGTGCGCCGTATCCACAACCAACACGTCTGCGCCAGCCTCGGCCAGAGCAATAATGCGCGCTTCCGTATCGCCGCCTGTGCCGACTGCAGCACCAACCCGCAAACGGCCGTGACTGTCTTTACTGGCCAGCGGATAATCTTTGGATTTCTGGATATCCTTGGCAGTGATCAGACCCCGAAGCTGGAAGTCGGCATTCACCACAAGCACTTTTTCAATCCGGTGACGGTGCAGCAGTTCTTTGACTTCATCCAGACTTGCGCCTTCCTGCACGGTAACGAGCTTGTCCTTTGGCGTCATGATCTCGTGAACCGGCGTATCCATGCTGCTTTCAAAACGGATGTCACGACCGGTCACAATACCCACCAGCTCGTTCTCATCAACAACCGGCAGGCCGGAAATGTTGTTGGCCATGGTGATCTCGACCAGCTCACGAACCGTGTTCTGTGGCCGAACCGTTACCGGATCCTGAACCACACCGCTTTCAAACTTTTTAACCTTGTGTACAGCTGCCGCCTGTTGCTCAACACTCATGCTTTTGTGCATGATGCCGATGCCGCCTTCCTGTGCCATGGCAATCGCCAGTTCAGCTTCGGTCACTGTATCCATGGCGGCCGATATCAGGGGCGTATTGAGCGTAATTCCCCGGGTCAGTTTAGTGCGCAGGTCCACTTGATGAGGCAGAACCTCGGAATAACCAGGAACCAGCAGAACATCATCAAAAGTGAGAGCTTCTTCGGCAATTCGCAGCATTGGGATAGGCCCTTTGAACGTGCTAAATTTATACTTTCCGTTCGACACCGCAAGAGTGTTACAGCAAAGTAAAATACGTAATCGGCCTATTATAAAGAGGTGTTGCAGGCCAGTAAACCAGGCATTTCATCGCCTGATAGTGCATCTATCTGAAATTCCGGCACTTTACACTTACATTTTTCGGCTATTGCGTATAAGCCGGTCAGGAGTTATCTGGTGAACAACGTACTTCAGGATGTCCGGCCCCGGGCCCTGTCTGTCAGTGAACTCAACCGTCAGGCCAGGCACCTGCTGGAATCCAGCTTTATGCAAGTCTGGGTTGAGGGCGAGCTTTCCGGGTTCTCACGCCCGTCGTCCGGTCACTGGTACTTTTCCCTGAAAGATCGTAAATGCCAGGTACGATGCGCCATGTTCCGCGGCATGAACCGTCACGTTCGTACCCCACCCAAAGAGGGCGACAAAGTCCGTATCCGGGGCAAAGTGACCCTGTACGAGAATCGTGGCGATTTTCAGATTATTGTTGAGCACGTGGAACCTGCAGGGTTGGGTGCTTTGCAGCAGGCGTTTGAGGAGCTGAAGCGGCGACTGCATGCAGAAGGTCTGTTCGCACCTGAACGTAAAAAGGCGGTGCCGGCACTCCCCACCCATATTGGGGTTGTAACCTCCCCTACCGGCGCAGCCATTCACGACATACTGACCGTTCTGTCGCGACGCTGTCCGGCGATACCTGTCACCCTTTATCCCACAACAGTCCAGGGGCAGCCGGCCACAGCTGAAATTGTACGGGCTATTGAACTTGCGCAAACACACGGCGCCGCCGATGTGCTGATTATAGGTCGCGGTGGGGGTTCACTGGAGGATCTTTGGTGCTTCAACGAAGAATCTGTGGCGCGGGCAATCGCGGCCTGCCCCATCCCGACCGTCAGCGCGGTCGGACATGAGACGGACATTACCATCGCCGACTTTGTGGCGGACTTTCGCGCCCCCACACCCTCTGCAGCCGCTGAAAAGGTGTCACCTGACCAACAGGATCTGCTACGGCAACTCAAGGATCGCGAACTCCGCCTGACAAATGCAGCCCGACGGGCACTTCAGCGACTGCATACCCACCTTGAACACATTACGGCACGCCTGCGCGATCCCCGTCGGGAGTTGCTGGAAAAAGCCCAGCGCCTTGACGACCTGGAGCAGCGTCTTGGCAAGTCCGTCTTCGAACATATTGAACGCTCCCGGGTACGCAGCACTCATTTGCTACAACGGCTCAGCTTACAATCGCCCGGCAAGCAACTGGCAAACCATCGTGAATTGCTTGAGCGCAGCACTCTGCAGCTGGAAAAAGCCATGCAAAGCCTTTTGGCAGCACGTCAGGAAAAACTTGAGCATACGGCGGGAACCCTCAACGTTGTAAGTCCCCTCGCCACGCTCGGGCGTGGATATGCCATCATTCGCGATGAGCAAGGCAACATTCTCCGAAACGCCCCCGACGTTGCTGTGGGTGACCGGATTACCGCCAGCGTAGCAAGTGGCAGCCTCTCAGCCGAGGTTAAAACTGTCAGCCCTGATAACACCTGGTTGTAAGCCCCTTCCCACTTATCCAATGGTCTACTGGAACGTCACCTCAAAGCGCCTAAAGTTAGTCTGACCAACAACAGAAATAACAAAAGACACAAAGAGGCAGACGTATGGGCTACAACGCAGAGTTCCGGCGTTCTATTGACCACCCGGAAGAGTTCTGGCGAGACCAGGCGGGCGCCATTAACTGGATTAAAGCACCCGAAACCATCTGGCAGGCAACCGATAACGGCCACGGCGACTGGTTTCCTGATGGCATCCTGAATACCTCGGATATTGCTCTGGACGCAAACGTTCGAGCCGGCCGGGGCGAGCAGAAAGCCCTCATCTACGATTCACCGGTCACAGGCGCCAAACGCAGTTATACATACAATGAGCTGACGGCGGAGGTGGCCCGTTTTGCCGGTGCGCTGGCCGCCCGGGGAATCACCAAAGGCGATCGGGTTGTTATTTACATGCCAATGATCCCGGAAGCCGTTATAGCAATGCTTGGCTGCGCTCGGCTCGGAGCAGTTCACTCCGTGGTTTTTGGTGGCTTTGCGGCACACGAACTTGCCGTGCGCATCGAGGACGCGCGGCCAAAAGCGGTGATCACAGCTTCCTGTGGAATCGAGGTTGCGAAGGTCATCGAGTACAAACCTCTGGTGGATAAAGCCATTGAGCAATCTACCCACAAACCTGAATTCTGTGTTGTCTATCAACGCCCCCAGGCGCAGGCCCAGTTGCATGATGGCCGGGACTTTGACTGGACAGAACTGGTCGCAGGCGCTGACCCTGCTGACCCGGTTCCGGTAAACGCAACCGACCCGCTGTATATACTTTATACCTCGGGCACCACCGGCAAGCCCAAAGGGGTTGTCCGGGATAATGGCGGCCATGCGGTGGCACTGAAATACAGCATGAAGCTGGTGTACGACGCTGTACCGGGCGACGTTTTCTGGGCGGCCTCTGATGTGGGCTGGGTGGTAGGTCACAGCTACATCGTTTACGCCCCTCTGTTTGCCGGCTGCACAACCATTCTCTATGAAGGCAAACCCGTACGTACACCGGACGCCGGCGCCTTCTGGCGAGTCGTTCAGGACCACAACGTAAACCTGCTGTTTACCGCCCCGACGGCCTTTCGCGCCGTGCGTAAAGAGGACCCGGAAGCCGACCAGTTACAGCTTTACGACACAGGCTCGCTCAGGCGCATTTTTCTCGCCGGGGAGCGCCTGGACCCACCAACGTATGACTGGCTCAGGGAGCACACGCAACTCCCGGTGCTCGATCACTGGTGGCAGACTGAAACCGGATGGGCCATTTGCTGCAACCCGGTTGGCATTGAAACACTGGCGACCAAGCCCGGTTCGGCAACCGTGCCCTCACCTGGCTATAACGTACAGGTGGTCGACCCGGGTGGCAGCCAGCTGCCGGCAGGAGAGCAGGGTCAGATAGCGGTCAGACTGCCACTTCCCCCGGGATGTCTGATGACCGTCTGGGAAAATGATCAGCGTTTCCAGGACAGTTATCTCAATCCTGTTCCCGGTTTTTACAGTTCCGGGGATGGCGGATTTATAGATGAAGATGGCTATGTCTTCGTAATGGGCCGCACAGACGATGTCATCAACGTGGCCGGACACCGCCTGTCCACCGGCGAGATGGAGGAAGTTGTTGCTTCGCACCCGGCCGTGGCCGAGTGCTGCGTCGTAGGCGCACACGATGACCTGAAAGGCCAGGTTCCCTTGGGCCTGGTACTTATTAAAGACGGCGCCACTATCGATCATGACGAACTGGAAGAAGAACTTGTGGAAATGGTTCGCGAGAACATTGGCGCCATTGCCTGTTTCCAGAGAGCGCTGGTGGTCGACCGTCTGCCCAAAACCCGATCCGGCAAGATTCTGCGAAGGGTCATCCGCCAGATTGCCGACGGCGAGGCGTATTCCGTTCCGGGCACTATTGACGACCCGTCAATCCTTGAAGAGATAAACGACCAGCTGCATCAGTAATATTTTGACGCCCCAAAAAGTCGGTCTATACTGAAATTGCTGCGGAAAGTCTGCAGTGCCCCGTGAGGGCAAATCATAAGAATACAGGAAAGATTCATGTCCGATACAAAAACCGGCCACGTAAAGTGGTTTAACGAAGCCAAAGGCTTCGGCTTTATTGCTCAGGATGGTGGTAGTGATGTTTTCGTACACTACAGTGCCATTAATGCCAGTGGTTTTCGCACTCTGACCGAAGGCCAGCAAGTACAATTTACCGTGACACAGGGCCAGAAGGGTCCACAGGCAGAAAATGTAACCCCGGTATGAGGTTACCTTTTTGCCCTCTGCCCCTCACGGGCACAGGAGTACACAACAAGCCGGCATCACTGCCGGCTTGTTGTTTTTATTCAGGCGGTTATTGCGCTTTCTTCACTGCCTGCTTTTACCTCATCTCCGGAAACCACCTGGGCCACTGCTGAAAGCAGAGCCTGCAAAGTCGCGGAGGTGGTATCCTCGGCCAGCGCTGCAGCACTGCAATGCCGCTCGTCCGCCGTCAGACGGATGCAAGCCAGCGCATTCGCCCGGGTGCCCTCTCCGAGTGCAAACTCGTCGTAGGCATCAACCGCAACCTCAATCCCAAAGCGTTTTTCCAGAGCATCCGACACAGCCTCTACGGCACCGAGTCCTTGCCCTTCAAGACGAACAGGCGCGGATTCCCGACCATAAGTGAACTCGGCATGCACGCCGTCCTCGTCCCGGCGCAGATCATAGGCTCGCAGCGCCCAATCCTCGTGCACCTTCAGGTACCGCTGCTCGAACAGGCTGTGAACGGTCATTGAATCCACCTCACCGCCATTGGTTTCTGCAGCGCCCTGAACAACCTTGCTGAACTCAATCTGCAGCCAGCGCGGCAGACTGATGTTGTAGTCTCTCTCGAGAACATAGGCGACACCACCTTTGCCCGACTGGCTGTTGATGCGCACCACTTCTTCATATCGACGCCCCAGATCGGAGGGGTCTATGGGCAGATACGCAACGTTCCAGGTGTCACCGTCTTTTCTGCGCGCAAGACATTTACGGATCGCATCCTGGTGGCTTCCCGAGAAGGCTGTAAATACCAGTTCCCCGGCGTAAGGGTGACGGGGGTGGGTGGAGATTTCTGTACAGGCTTCCACAACTTCGGTGATTTCGGCCATGCCAGACAAATCCAGCGTCGGATCAATGCCCTGGGAGTACAGGTTCATGGCCATCGTGACCAGATCCATATTGCCCGTACGCTCGCCATTGCCCATGAGCGTACCTTCCACACGATCCGCACCGGCCATAACGGCCAGTTCCGCAGCGGCTACGCCACAGCCACGGTCATTGTGGGTATGTACGCTGATACTGATATGCTCTCGCCGGCGAATGTTGTCACAAACCCATTCTATCTGATCGGCGAACACGTTCGGTGTAGCCATTTCAACGGTGGCCGGCAGGTTGATGATAACAGGCTGTCCTTCATCCGGACGCCAGACGTCCGACACCGCATCAATCACCTCTACGGCAAAATCCAGCTCGGTTCCGGTAAAGCTTTCGGGCGAGTACTGGAACGTCCATTCTGTATCCGGATACTGTTCGGCCAGCTCTTTGACGAGCTGAGCACCATTAACTGCAATCTCCCGGATACCTGCCCGGTCGAGGCCAAATACCTGCTCCCGCTGCACGGTTGAGGTGGAGTTGTACACGTGAACGATGGCACGCTGCGCTCCCTGCAAGGCTTCATAGGTACGCTTGATCAGTTCCGGGCGTGCTTGTGTCAGGACCTGGATTTTCACATCGTCAGGTATCCGGTTCTCTTCAATCAGCTTGCGGCAAAAATCGAAATCCGGCTGACTCGCGGCCGGAAAGCCGATTTCAATTTCTTTGAATCCAAGCTTTACCAGCAAATCGAACATGCGCTGTTTCTGGGCAACACTCATCGGCTTTACCAGAGCCTGGTTTCCATCGCGAAGGTCAACGGCGCACCAGGTGGGTGCTTTTTCGATAACCTGGTCGGGCCAGCGGCGATCAGGTTTTGCGACCGGCCGGAAAGCCGTGTATTTGCGATGATCAAAAGCCATAGTGAATATTCTCCCTAGCGAATCAGATGTCTTTAACGACTGGAATAAGTTTACCGCGTTTATCCGGGCACACGATTGCTAATTTACAGCGAAAAACCTAGATTAATAACGGTATATGGTCATTTTCCGGCAACTCTGGCAATTTTATGCTTACAAACAAAGAACCACTCATACAAATCGATAGAACCGACCGGCGTATACTGGCCCTGATACAGGAAGACGCTTCTCTCACCAACCAGCAACTGGCGGAAAAAGTCGGCCTGTCGCCCTCACCCTGCCTCAGGCGAGTACGGGCACTTGAGGAATCCGGCATCCTGGTGCGCACCGTGGCCGTTCTTGATCACAAAAAACTTGGCCTTTCCCTCACGGTTATTATCCTGATCGGGATGGACCGTCACACCCCCGAGCGCTTTGCGGCGTTTGAAGAGCAGGTAGCCGACTACCCGGAGGTTCTGGAATGCTATCTGGTGACTGGCCACGACGCAGACTATATGCTGAAAGTTGTGGTGCCGGATATGGATCAGTACCACCATTTTCTGCTCAACCGGATTACCCGGATTCAAGGCGTGAGCGGTGTACACTCCAGCTTTGTACTGAAACGGGTTATTGATAGCACAGCCCTGCCGCTGGGCTATTTGTCCTGATACCGGAGTATCCATCTGTACCTTATGAGACAGGCTCCGTACAATAAACGCCACTTTAAAACCACTGTTTTATGAAACACTAATGAACGGAAACCATAATGCGAGCAAGCCGTTATCTGATTGCAACCCAGAAAGAAACACCCTCTGATGCGGAGATTGTCAGTCACCAGTTAATGCTGCGTGCCGGCATGATCCGGAAACTGGCAGCCGGTCTTTACACCTGGCTTCCCATGGGCCTGAGAACCCTGCGCAAAGTCGAACGGATTGTTCGTGAAGAAATGGATAAAAGTGGCGCCCAGGAACTGCTGATGCCGGCCGTTCAGCCGGCGGAACTCTGGGAAGAGTCCGGGCGCTGGACCGAATACGGCGGTGAGCTGTTGCGTATGAGCGACCGCCACGGCCGTGAGTTCTGCTTTGGCCCCACTCATGAGGAGGTCATCACCGACCTGATCCGTAACGAACTCAAGAGCTACAAAGAGCTGCCCGCCAACTTTTATCAGATCCAGACCAAGTTCCGCGACGAGCGCCGGCCCCGCTTCGGAGTCATGCGCGCCCGGGAATTCATCATGAAAGATGCCTACTCTTTCCACGTGAATGCCGACTCCCTGGATGATACTTACCAGGTTATGCACCGCACTTATTGCGCTATTTTTGACCGCCTGGGTCTGGATTACCGCCCGGTACAGGCAGACTCTGGAGCGATTGGCGGTAGTGCCTCCCATGAGTTCCATGTGCTGGCATCCTCCGGTGAAGACGACATTGTATTCAGCACAGACAGTGGTTACGCCGCCAACATTGAAAAAGCGGAAGCCGTTGCTCCGGCCGGCGCGCGGCCGGCACCTGCTGAAGACCTGCAGGAAGTTGCAACCCCGGATCAACGCACCATTGAAGCCATTTCAGCGTTTCTGGCTATTGATGCAACCCGCACGGTAAAAACCCTGCTGGTGAAAGCCGAACCGGATGCAGAAGGCCATGAGGGCCTTGTGGCTCTGATACTGCGGGGCGATCACGAACTGAACGAGATAAAGGCTGAAAATCTGGCTGGCATTGCAGAACCCCTGACCATGGCCACCGATGCAGAAATCGAAGCGGCCGTGGGCTGCAAAGCCGGCTCTATTGGCCCGGTGAATTTACCAGTTCCGGTTATTGTGGATCGCAGTGCTGCCCACCTTGCGGACTTTGTCTGTGGCGCTAACCGTGAGGGCTATCATCTGACCGGCGTGAACTGGGAGCGTGATCTACCGCTGGATCGTGTTGAGGACCTTCGTAATGTCGTCGAAGGCGACGCCAGCCCGGACGGTTCGGGCACCCTGGAGATCCGCAGAGGCATTGAAGTCGGGCATATTTTCAAGCTGGGAAACAAATACAGCACCGCTATGAATGCCACCGTTCTGGATGAAAACGGCAAAACCGTAACCATGGAAATGGGCTGTTACGGGATCGGCGTATCGCGCATTGTGGCGGCATCAATCGAACAAAACCATGATGACAAGGGCATAATCTGGCCAGATGCTATTGCCCCCTTCCAGGTGGTTATCGTAACCCTGAATGCTCACAAAACGCCCAGCGTGGCGGAAGCCGGGGAGAAGCTTCACGAGGAATTAACGCAGGCAGGTTATGACGTGCTTCTGGATGACCGGAAAGAGCGCCCCGGGGTAAAGTTTGCCGATATGGAACTTATCGGTATTCCGCACCGCTTCGTTATTTCCGAGCGCGGGCTGACAGCGGGCACCCTTGAATACAAAGGTCGAAGGGATACAGACAAGCAGGATATAAGCATCAGTGATGCCTTGTCGCATCTTGCCAAGGCCTCACCGCTGAAAAACCTGTAACCCGGGTTTGTTAACCACCTGAACAGGCGCTTTAGACAAGCCCTGTTCAGGTACCAACCACGCCCGGCTCCATTTCAAGCGTTACTCCAAAACGACTCTGAACCGACGCCCGGATTGCCGCAGCCAGTTCCAGCACCTCATGGCCTGAACCACCCGCGTGGTTAATCAGGACCAATGCCTGACGACTATGAACACCGACCCGTGAGTTTCTGTAGCCTTTCCAGCCGCACTGATCAATCAGCCAGGCAGCTGCCAGCTTTATTGCACCATTATAGGGATGCCCTACGACCTTCGGGTAAAGCGACTGTATGTCCTTGAACTGCGCAACCGGCACCACGGGGTTTTTGAAGAAACTGCCGGCGTTGGGAATTGTCTCGGGGTCCGGAAGCTTGCGGCGGCGGATAGCTATCACTGCCTCGGCCACCTTCAGGGCGGTCAGCTCCTTGCTGGCAGCACTTTCCAGATAATCTTCCAGCTCTCTGTACCCAAGCTGCAAGGGCTTTGTGGGGGATAACCTTAACCGGATTTCAGTAATAATATAGCGGCCAGGCGAACGCTTGAACACGCTGTCTCTGTAGGTGAAATCACACGCCGCGTTATCGAGACGCAAGGTTTGCCCGGATTCACGGTCCAGCGCTGTGACCGAGACCAGGGTGTCGCAAAGCTCAACGCCATAAGCGCCTATATTCTGTACCGGCGCAGCCCCGGCGGTGCCAGGAATAAGAGCCAGGTTTTCGATGCCCCGATAGCCGGCGCCGGCAGCGTACAGTACGGCCTGATGCCAGTTTTCACCCGCACCCAGCACCAGAGTCGCACCTGTTTCGTCAACCTGTTCCCAGTAACGCCCCGGGATTTGCATGTGGATGACAAGACCATCGACGTCTCCGGAAAAAACCAGATTGCTGCCACTGCCAAGCACCAGTGTTTTGCACCCGCGGTTCTGCGCCCATGCCAGCGCGCGGTGCAAGTCATCAAGGCTTTTCACCTCGATATAATAGCGTGCGGTCGCGGAGACACCGAGGGTGTTGAGTCCGAAGAGGCTAACCCACTCCTGTACCTCCGCCGCCGGATTCACGCCATGCGCTCCTGTATGTTCCGGAGCAGCCCCTGGCCGGCTTCTTCAATCAGGTCCAGCACGTGCTCAAAGCCTTCGTCACCACCAAAGTAAGGGTCAGGCACTTCCGCCAGTCCGGTGCTTCCGTATTCCAGGAACAGCGTGGGCTCTGTGCCGCCATTCTGGCGCCAGATGTCTTTGACATCCGCCAGGTTCTGGCGATCCATCACGACCACATAATCAAAGGTATCCAGATCTTTTTCCGAAAACTGGCGCGCCTTCAGCCCACCGATATCAATGCCCCGATTACTGGCCGCTTCCTGTGAGCGGGGGTCTGGCCCCTTCCCTATATGCCAGTTACTGGTGCCACAGGAATCAATGTACACCTGCTCCTGTAGCCCTGCATCTTCGACCAGCTTACGAAACACACCTTCTGCGGTTGGTGACCGGCAGATATTGCCAAGACACACAAAAAGCACACTGGCACGTTTACTCATGTACTGCTCTCTCCTTTCTGGTTGCGTTCCGCCATCCAGGCTCTGACTCTTTGTAAATCCACTTCTGTATCAACACCTGCCGGTGGTGTTCCGGCCGCCACCTCTACGTGGATCCGGGCACCATTATACAAAGCCCGGAGCTGCTCCAGGGATTCGGCCTGCTCTGTAGGTGCGGGGGCCCAGCTGACAAACTGGTTAAGGACGCTGGCGCGGTACCCATAAATGCCTATATGACGAAAATACCCGGCACCCGCCTTGAGTGCCGCTCCGGCATTAAACGTAGAAAAACTGTCCTTGCTTACATCGCCCCAGTAATCACGGGCCCAGGGAATAGGCGCCCGACTGAAGTAGTGGGCCATTCCCTCAAGATCAAAAACCACCTTCACCACATTGGGATTAAAAACCTGATCCACATCGTGTATCCGCTCACACAAGGTTGAGATGGCAGCCTCCGGGTAGCGCTCCAGGTTTTCCGCCACCTGATCAATCAGTTGTGGCGGTATCAGAGGCTCGTCTCCCTGCACATTCACAACACGGTGATCCCCGTCGAGTCCGAGCGTCTGAACAACCTCGGCCAGCCGGTCAGTACCGCTGGCATGATGGGGTGATGTCATAATGACTTCACCCTGAAATTTCTGGCACGCTTCATAAATACGCGGGTCATCTGTGGCGACAACGACCCGGGCTGCCTGGCTTTCGAATGCCCTGTCGTACACATGCTGAATCATCGGCTTGCCGCCGATATCCAGTAATGGCTTGCCAGGCAGGCGGGTAGAGGCGTAGCGGGCCGGTATGACAACCGTAAAAGACATGGGGGCTCAATCCTGAAAAATGTGACTCAGCTTTTATGAAGGCGCTCGTCGGTGGAGAGGGTGCGGGCTTCCGTTGCAAGCATCACCGGAATTCCCTCACGGACCGGGAATGCCATGGCGTCCTGATAACACACCAGTTCCGTTCTGGCCTCATTAAGTTTCAGGTCACCTTTACAAACCGGACAGGCCAGCATGGCCAGAAGTTTTTTATCCATAATACAATCTCACTGACAGTTAAGAGGTGGAGGGCCTGACGCACGCCTGCAGTTTCGCATGCACTGAGTCTGAAAGCTGTTGTGGCAGTGTTGCCTCTACATGCAGCACCCAGGCATTGTCTGGCGCAAAGCCACGACACTTGACTGCATCCTTGGCTGTCATCACCAGAACCTGGTCAGAGTCAGACCCCAGATCTTCGGGACGGAAACGATGGTGGTCCGGGAAAGGCACGGCTGTGACCCTCGCACCCAGTCCCTTCAGGGTATTAAAAAACCGGTCCGGGTTACCGATACCTGCAACGGCACGAACGCGTTTTCCCAGCAGGCTTGCCGGGGCCCGGGTTTCGCCGGTTTTAAGATTCACCAGTTGCCCCGGCTCCAGTTTCATGGCGTATAACTGTGGATGTTCGATGTCAGCGGCGCCGTTTTCCGGTCGCTGTCCGTCGCTACCAGCCTCGCTTCCTCCGTTAATCACCACAAAATCGACGCTGTTCAGCCGGCTAACCGGCTCGCGCAGGGGGCCTACCGGAATCAGCGCACCATTGCCTACACCGCGGGCACCGTCAAACACCGCCAGCTCAATATCGCGGGGCAGACGATAATGCTGCAATCCGTCATCACTGATCAGAATATCCCCCAGTGCCTGATCAAGCGCAAACTCTGCGCCCCGGCACCGGTCAGGATCAACGACCACAGGAACACCCGTTGCCTGTGCAAGCATCACAGGCTCATCACCTGCCAGGGCCGGCAAGGTGTCTTTGGTGACCAGCAAGGGATAGTCGGACGCTTTGCCACCATAACCGCGGCTCAGGATGACCGGCCGCCACCCGGCAGACAGCATTTCATTGACCAGCCAGGCAGTCAGGGGAGATTTACCTGTTCCTCCGGCGGTTATATTACCCACCACGACCACTGGCGCGGATAATCGTGAGACCCGTTTTTTTTCAGCCTTACGCCGCCTTGCTTCAGCAATGTACCGGTAAAGCCAGGCGAATGGCGCAAGAAACAGTAAGGGCCTGCGTTTTCCGTACCAGAGACGATCGACAAGTGAAGTCATGATTGCTCACTGAACTGCATTTGATGCAACTGAGCATAAGCGCCATTACTGGCGAGAAGCTCACTGTGGTTGCCGGATTCAACAATACGGCCGTTATCCATTACCAGGATCCGGTCGGCTTTTTCAATGGTAGACAGTCTGTGTGCAATCACCAGCGTGGTCCGCCCCTGCATAACGGTTTCCAAAGCCTGCTGTATGTTTCGTTCTGACTCAGTGTCCAGTGCCGACGTCGCCTCATCAAGAATCAGTATCGGTGCGTCTTTGAGCAGTGCCCTGGCGATGGCCAGACGTTGCCTCTGCCCACCGGACAGCATCACACCATTATCACCGATTTTTGAGTCCAGCCCGTCCGGCATTCGGTCAATAAACTCAAGCGCATGGGCCTTGGCGGCGGCCTCACGGATTTCCTCCCGGCTGCAATCCCGAAGGGCTCCGTAGGCTATATTGGCCGCAATGGTGTCGTTAAATAACACAACATTCTGTGTGACCAGCGCAATCTGGGAGCGCAGTGCTTTGAGGGAGAAATCCTTCAGTGAGTGGCCGTCGATCAGAATGTCCCCTGAATTATACTCATAAAATCTGGGCAGAAGGCTCACCAGTGTCGACTTACCACTGCCCGAACGCCCTACCAGGGCCACACTCTGCCCTGCCGGAATCGTGACAGAAATTTCTTTTAAAACATCATCCAGCTGATCCCGGTAACGGAACGATACCCGGTTGAACTCAATCTCCCCTTCAACACGATCAGGCGCATAGGTGCCGGGATCCTGTTCCGGCGCTTCGTCTATGGTTTCAAACACGTCATAGGCGGCAGCCACACCTTTCTGGATTTTCGCGTGCACAGACGTTACCTGACGGATTGGCTTGGCCATAGTGGCTGCAGCGGTAATAAATGCGACCAGTTGTCCTGTTGTCATTTCTCCCCGAATTTCCGGAGCTAGCATGGTCCATACCAGTGCGGCAATCGCGACAGCCACCAGAAGCTGAATCACCGGAACACTGATTGCTTGTGTAGAAGCCATCTTGAGACTTTGCTTCAGGTTTTTATCGTTAACCTTTTGAAAACGCGCTTTTTCATACCCTTCGCCCCCAAATGTGCGCACGACCCGATACCCGGAAATAGACTCGGATGCCACGTGGGTTATGTCGCCCATTGACCCCTGAATACGCTGACTGATCTTGCGAAAGCGCTTACTGGCATAGGAGACAACAGCCCCGATAAGCGGCCCGACGGCGAGAAAAACCAGAGTCAGTTTCCAGTTGGTATACACCATAAAGCCGAGAAGGCCGATAATAGTCAGCCCTTCCCGCAAAGTAATGGTGATAGCGCTGGTACTGGCTTCTGCCACCTGCTCTACGTTAAACGTCAGCTTGGAAACCAGTCGACCGGCGGCATTATCATCAAAATAACGGGAAGGAAGCGTCATCAGCCGGTTGAAGACGTCGCCACGCAGGGCGTTGATCACCTGCCGGCCAACGTAGCTGATGAAATACTGGCTCATGAACGTGCCGGCGCCCCGGAACGCAAAGACACCCACAATCAGGCCAGTCAGCAACACCCGGTTTTGTTGGGTCGGATTTTCAATGGCAGCAATGACATACTCCATGGCCGCAGCCATACCCGTGGACGCTGCCGCATAGATAATATTACCGATCACAGCCAGGGAAAACGCCAGCCAGAAAGGTTTTACATAGGCCAGTAAGCGCTTGTAGGTTTGCCAGCTGTCCCCCGGCTTCACATGTCTGGAATCTGGTATCGGCCCTGCCTGACTCACTGGCTTTCCACCTCACGCTCTGTGGTAATGCTTAACTGGGCAAAGCCCAGACGACCTGCCACGTCCATGGCTCTGACAACGAACTCATGGGGGGTCCGTGCATCTGCGGTAATAATAAATGGCAGAGAGGTATCCCCTTCGGCCAGTTCACCCACACCTCGCTCCAGGGTCTCACGGCGGTTATTCACCAGCGCCTTGTCGTTGAGGATATACTGGCCTTCAGCATTGATAACAACATCAATCTGCTTTACTTCGGACGCGGCTGCAGGCTCGCCACTGGCCTCGGGAAGCTCCACCTGTAAATGACTTTCCCGGGTGAACGTGGTGGAAACCATAAAGAAAATCAGCAGCAGAAACACCACATCTATCAGTGGCGTGAGGTCAACCCCGACTTCCTGACTTCTCTGGCGAGTGAACTTCACGGCGTTCAGGCCCCTTCTTCAGCAATTTCACGATCACCGTGTACAACTTCAACCAGCTTGATCGCCTCCTGCTCCATACCGACCACCAGTTCATCAACCCGCCGGATGAAATAACGATGACAAATCAAAGCCGGAATAGCGATACTCAGACCCGCCGCTGTTGTGATTAAAGCCTCGGAAATACCGCCAGCCAGGTTGCCTGCATCACCCACGCCGGCAAGCTGGATTTCCGCGAACACCTTGATCATGCCAATCACTGTGCCCAGCAAACCAAGCAAGGGGGTTATCGTTGCCACTGTGCCCAGAGGGTTCAGGAAGCGTTCCAGTTCATGGATGACCTGGCTGGCCTCATGCTCAATGCTCTCCTTCATGATCTCCCGACCATGCCTGGCATTCATGAGACCACTGGCAAGCACACGCCCAAGCGGTGACGAACCCTGCAGTGTTTTCAGCTTACGGCTGTTCAACTCTTTCTTCCGAATCGAACGCCAAAGCTCATTAATCGTCTGGGGGGGAGCAACACGGGACGCCCGCAGCGTCCAGAAACGCTCCAGCACAATCGCAAGCGCCAGAATGGAACAGGCAACAATTGGCACCATCAGAATGCCACCGGCTTTCAACAGCTCGAACACGCTTGATCTCCCTGATTATTGGCAAGCGGCGCTACTTTAGCATAGCTGCAGGTTGAGGCCACACCCGCAGTGTCACGGTATTTTACATCGAGCCCTGGTCAGGCCCGGACCGGCAATCCAGAAGGGAGCTGTGTGCCGCGCCTCCCGGATGCTCAGTTCCCCTTCAGCCATTGCCATAACCAGACTGCCGGAACAGGCCGTGTTGAGCGCCCGCGCACCCGCCTGTCGGTAGCGAGCCGTTACATCTTCATGGGGATGACCATAGCGATGCCGGTATCCGGCCGTATAAATCACCAGATCCGGACTCAGCCCCTCAACCCAACGCGTTGAGGACGAGGTTTTGCTGCCATGATGCGGCGCAATTACGATCCGCTGTTGTGGTTGGACGGCGGATAACCGGTTTTGCACAGCCGTCAGATAACGCGCTTCAATACCGGCACTGATATCACCCGGGAATACCCATTCTGCGGCTGTACCATTGGTGCGCATGGTTAACACACAGGAGGCGTCATTACCTTCAACACCCGGGCCTGCCTGCCAGAAACTCAAGGATACTTTCTCTCCCAGTGTCCCTTCACCTGCGCACCCCTGAATTGTTACTGAAGGCTCGTTATTCAACCTGGCGTGAATTGCAGTTGGCTCACCGGTTATGATCGTTCCCACATCAAACGCCTTCAGCAACAGATCAATGCCACCCGAGTGGTCATTGTCAGCGTGACTGATAACCAGCGTGTGGATGCGCTGCACTCCCAGCGCCCTGAGGTTTGGAATCAGCACAGACTCCGCCGCGGAAAAGACGCCCTTTACTTCGGGCCCGGTGTCGTAAAGCAACACCTGATCGCCCGACCTCACCATGGCAGAAAGCCCCTGTCCGACATCCCACACCGTCACTTCCGGCTCCCCGATATCAGGGTTGCCAAGCTCAGCGGGCGAACCCGACGCCACCGCCCACCCCAGGACAAGAAGGCCGGCTGTTACCTGAAACGCCCGGAACGGCAGCGTTGCGATCAACAACACCACCACAGCAAACGCGAAAATTTCCAGAGCCGTGCCATTCAGCGCTGGCCAGTGCATACCTGCAACCCACTCCAGAGTGCCCCACAACCCGCCAAGCACTGCATCAAATATGGGAATGATAAACACCAGCAGTGAGGGCGCCAGCGCAACTACCAGAGCGCCAATGATCAGCACCGGCATCACTATTAACGAAACCCAGGGAATCGCAATAACATTGGCTAGCAAACCTGCAACCGGCTGCCCCTGCCCTAACTGCACGAGCAAGGGCCAGAGCCCGGCAAAAACTGCACCCTGAGCCAGCAACAGACCCGCGAGCCAGCCCGGACCTCCCAGCCTGCCTGCAAAAACGCAGATCAGTATTGAAACCGCCCCGAACGACAACCAGAACCCCTGATCCAGCGGTGCAAACGGATCAAGCAGAAGCACGAGGCCAAGAGCCATTACGAGTGAGTGCCAGACAGGCACCTGCCTGGCATTCAGTACATACCAGCTTCCCACGGTCACCATGAGCAGCGCTCTTCGGGTTGGCACCGTGAAACCCGCGGCCAGTGCATACCACAGACAGCAGACAAGCACGATCACAAACACCCCCAGACGAACAGAGCGCTCAGTAATCCGTGTTGCCGGCACCGCCAGCAGGATCCGGCGGGCAACAAACCCGGCTCCTATGGCAACAAGGCCCAGGTGGAGACCGGAAATGGCCACCAGATGAATAGTGCCGGTGGCCTTCAGCGTCTCCCAATGGGCGGAAGACAGGTGCCCCCGGTTGCCTATCAGCAACGAGGCTATCAGGGGGTATTGGCGGGCTTCGGAAAACCGGCTATCAACCCATTGGGCCAGCCGGCTATGAAGATCATGGTAGTGACATGCAACCCCACAGGGGACAGAGGAATCGGACACGGCACTGCGTACACTCCCGGTCGCCCGGTACCCCTTACGGAACAGCCAGTCCTCGTAACGAAAACCCGCCGGATTAAGCGTGCCATGGGGCCTTTTCAGCACCACCTGAAGCCGTAACCTGTGACCCGGAAGCCGACCCTGCGGTTGGCCATACCAGGCCAGGCGCAGGGTTGTGGGCAGGGGCTGGCCGGAACTCCGGGTCCGTGAATGCCCGTACCAGCCGGTCACACAAAAGCTGAACCGGATACTGTCAAAGCTACCCTCAGACGGCAGGCCACAGACGTAACCCGACACCTCTGCTGTTTCACCCTCCAGGTCCGCTGGAAGCCGCTCTGCCAGGCGCTCGTGGGCCCATAGATCAGCCCAGAAAAGGCCTGACACCAGCCCAAAAACAAGGAACCAGTACAGCCCGGAATCAAGTCGACGCGTTAAAAACGCGATCAATCCGACGGACACAGCCGCAGCCAGCAGCCACACTTGAGCTGGCAACACTGTCAGCCTATAAAGTAAGATGACGCCGCAGGAAAAAGCGAAGACGCCCAGTACTGTGGAGTGTTTGGACAATCCATGTCCTCCCGATGATGTTATCCGTCGGCGACATCCCTGGCGCCGGAGTTTCATTCTACTTGAAGGTAGAGCTTCACATGCCAAAGAAGTTCATGAAACGCTATCTGCCCTCACGGGAAAAAGTGCAGGCGATGCAATCGCTTGGCTTTCTGGGCGATATCCTCAATGAACCCAACCTATGGCATATTAACCGCCACAGCGTTGCCCGGGCGTTTCTGATTGGCGTCTTTTTCTGCTTTATTCCTATGCCATTCCAGATGCTGGCCGCTGCTTTCTTTGCCATCTGGGTCAACGCCAACCTGCCGCTGGCAGTGGTTCTGGTATGGATCAGTAACCCGGTCACCATGACCCCGATGTTCTACTTTAATTACAAGGTGGGCGCCTGGGCGCTGAACCGCCCGGTACTGAGCTTTGATTTCCAGCTCTCCTGGCCATGGATCAGTGAGCGCCTGCTGGACATTGGCATTCCGCTGTATCTGGGGTCACTGATTGTGGCCACACTCGCCGCATGCGTGGCCTATCTGGCCATACAATACCTCTGGCGCCGGAAAATACGCACCGACTGGCGTGATCGCCGGCAGGCCCGCAAGGAAGTCCGTCCACCCTCCCGAAATCAGGCCTCCTGAACCAGCCTTCCCTGCTCCAGCCGCAACACCCTGCCAAGGCTCCGGGCCATCCTCATGTCATGGGTGACCATAACAAACGCAATCCCGAGCTGGTCCCGCAGGGACTCAATAAGCGCCTGGACACCCTCGCCGGTCTGCTCGTCGAGATTACCTGTGGGCTCATCCATCAAAACACAGTCTGGCTCATTCACCAGCGCACGCGCGATAGCAACACGCTGGCGCTCACCCCCGGACAGTTCACCGGGTTTGTGTGCCAGACGCTCCCCAAGTCCCACTCGCTGCAGAATCGATTGCGCCCGTGAGCGCGCACCGCTTACCGACATATTGCCAAGCACGCAGGGCATCATGACATTTTCAAGCGCCGTGAACTCAGGTAGCAGGTGGTGAAACTGGTACACGAACCCCAGGTAGCGGTTGCGGAAACGTGCACGGCCGGCTTCTGACAAACGATGAATGTCTTTACCACAAATCGAAATCTGGCCTGAGGAGGGCTTATCCAGGCCGCCCAGCAGGTTAAGCAGGGTTGTTTTACCGGCGCCACTACTACCCACAATCGCCACAGTTTCGCCCGGACTGACCTGCAGAGAAATATCCGAGAATATCGTCAGCTTTTCCGGGCCCTGTGTGTAGGTCCGGGTAACCTGGCGGCAATCAATCACCAACGGGGTTTCTTTCATCGCACCGTTTTCCTTATTCATAACGCAGAGCCTCCGCAGGATCTACCCGTGACGCTCGCCAGGCCGGATACATGGTGGCCAATAAACTCATGGCCAGACCTGCACCGCTTATTACGGCCACATCCTGCCACTGCAACTGAGAAGGCAGGTAACTGATAAAGTATACATCGGCGCTCAGGAACTGATGTCCGAGAGCGGCCTCCAGCCAGGAGATAAAGGCACTGATATTGAGCGCCCCAAGAACACCAAGCGCTGTGCCCACCAGGGTGCCAAAAAGGCCAATCACAGCCCCCTGCACGATGAATATCCGCATGATGCGCCCGGGCGTTGCCCCCATGGTGCGTAAAATGGCGATATCGGCGGTTTTGTCCGTAACCACCATGACCAGCGTCGACACGATGTTAAAAGCGGCGACGGCGACAATGAACATCAACAGCAGGCCAATCATGGTTTTTTCCATGCGTATGGCCTGAAACAGATTGCCGTGGGTGCGGGTCCAGTCCGAAATGTAATAGCGGCCCGGCAACTCCCGGGCGGCTTCTTCAGCCACCTTGGGCGCTGCAAAGAGATCATCCACCAGAAGCCTCACACCTTCTGCTTTCCCGCCGGTTCGCATCAGTTTGGCCGCATCATCCATATGAATAAGCGTGTAATTGCCGTCAAGCTCTGCCCCAACACTGAAAATACCCTTTACGGTAAAGCGTTTGAGACGGGGCAGGACCCCCGCGGGAGTAACAGAAGCCTCCGGCAACACGACCGTTACCTTGTCTCCCAATTGCAGTCTCAGGCTCGCTGCCATGGTACGACCGACAATAATTCCGAACTCCCCCGAGACCAGATCATCCAGTGTGCCTTCAATCATGTGATTCTCGATGATTGAAACTGTGCGCTCTTCCTCCGGCAACACGCCATTGAGCATGACCCCACGCACATCCCCGCCACCGGTCACCATGCCCTGGCCCTGAATAAACGGAGCCGCTGCGAGCACCCGGGGATGTTCCTGCACCCGGGCATCTATGGATTCCCAGTCATCCAGCGGTCCGCTGCCTTGAATCGTGGCGTGGGGGACCATCCCCAGAATGCGCTGCTTTAATTCGCGGTCGAACCCGTTCATTACTGACAACACGATAATCAATACGGCAACACCCAGCATCAGCCCGATCATGGATGTGAGAGAAATAAATGAAATAAAGTGGTTGCGCCTTTTGGCCGCGGTGTAGCGCAGGCCGATATAAAACGATAAGGGTCTGAACATGAAGAGGTGCCTGTCGCTACCTTCGGGTTGGTCGTGGTCGGGAAGCCTGGAAGATTTTGCTTTCAGCCGGCTGATGTATGCGAGCGCGCATTATGACCTGTCACCAAAATCCCTTGCAACCGGATAAGCCAGAACTGAACCTGTAAACTGGCATTTTGGTTGAATTTACCTGTATCTTCAGTCATTACGCTTTATCCACCTTCCCGGCAGAATGCCGGAAGCGTCTGTTTTAACGGAGAAACCCCAATGGTGATAAAACGAACCCTGGCCGGCGCACTGGGCGCTACTCTTGCTCTGTGTCTGAGTGCAACCGTCGTTGCTGAAGACCTGCGAGTGCCTGTGGGTAATCAGGCAGACAGAAGCCAGCAGTATATGCCCAGAGTCGGCACAACCCAGGATTCGGTACGAGCTGCCTGGGGGCCGCCTCGCTCAATCAAGGGGCCAGTCGGCACTCCTCCGATCAGCCAGTGGCACTATGAGAACTTCGTGGTTTATTTCGAAGGAAACCGCACTGTCCACTCCGTTCTGAGCCCGGAGCGCCAAACGGTCAGGCCTGCCCCTGCAAAGTGAGCTCACTGGCAATACCAGACCATATATTTACAATGACAGCTTTTAAATTTGCAAGGTGACTTTAACGTGACATCCCGATGCGTGTTGCCCGCCGAGTGGGCCCCCCAGAGCGCTATTATGCTTACCTGGCCTCACCCAGGCTCCAGCCGCGGAAAAGATATTACCGATACAGAGCCGGTTTTCCTGGAACTTGCCCGGGCGATCCTGCGCTTTGAGAACCTGATTATCAGCTGCGAACATGTTATCCGTCTCCAGGAACTGGAACGCGAGCTTAATGCCTGGGCCGCCGCTCACGAGCTTCCGGGCCGCGTACACACGGCCCCGGCACCGGCAAACGATATATGGAGCCGGGACCATGGCCCGATTACGATCCTCAATGAAGGTCAGCCAACCGTGCTGGACTTCCGCTTTAATGCCTGGGGCGGCAAGTTTCCCTGGGAAAAAGACGATGCACTCAACCGTCACCTTGCCAACTTCAGCCTGTTTGGCACCGCCCCTGTGCATTCGGTAGACTTCGTTCTGGAAGGCGGCTCCATTGATTCCGATGGCGAAGGCACCCTGCTTGCCACCAGCGAGAGCCTGCTGACATCTACCCGGAACGCCTCCCTGGACCGCGGCGCCATAGAGCAGACGTTATCTGAAACACTGGGGGCAGACAGGATCCTGTGGCTCAACCATGGGTATTTGGCGGGAGATAACACTGACAGTCATATTGACGCCCTGGCCCGGTTCTGCGCCCCGGACCATATCTGCTATGTGGCTTGTCGGGATGTGGCAGACGAACACTACAGCGCCCTGGCGGCCATGGAAGAAGACCTGCAGAATTATCGCCAACGCGACGGCCAGCCCTACAAGCTGACAGCTCTGCCATGGCCAGACCCCGTATTCAGTGAAAAAGGTGAGCGCCTTCCGGCAACTTACGCCAGTTTCCAGATTATTAATGGCGCGATCCTGTTGCCGGTCTACGACTTACCCCAGGACCAGGAAGCCATAGACGTAATGAGCACCCTGTTTCCGGACCGGGAGATAATTCCGATCAACTGCCTGGCGCTGCTGCAGCAACACGGCAGCCTGCACAGTGTTACCATGCAGATTCCTGAAGGAGTCACCCCTGTATGAGCTACAACCCGGCATGAAAAACCTGGTAGATACCACCGTCAACCAGCTGAACCAGATTCTTTTGGGCAAAGACGAGCAGGTTCGCCTTGCTCTGTGCGGGTTGCTTGCCAGCGGGCATTTGCTTATTGAAGACATCCCCGGCATGGGCAAGACCACCCTGTCACATGCCCTGGCCCGGGTTATGGGCCTGAGCTACCAGCGCATACAATTCACAAACGACCTGCTCCCTGCTGACGTGCTGGGCTATTCCATATACGACAAGCAATCCGGAGGCCTGGTATTCCATCCGGGTCCTGTTTTTGCCCAGGTGGTCCTTGCGGATGAAATCAACCGTGCCTCGCCACGCACACAAAGCGCATTACTGGAGGCTATGGAGGAACGCCAGGTGTCTATCGAGGGTGAGACCCGGCCATTGCCGCAGCCGTTTTTTGTCATCGCCACCCAGAACCCAACCGAGCAAGGCGGTACTCACCCTCTGCCGGAATCACAGCTTGATCGCTTTCTGATGCGATTGCATCTGGGCTACCCGGACCCCCGGGCCGAGCGCGAGCTTCTGGAAGGCGAAGATCGTCAGATCATGACTAACCGCCTGAGCACCCTGTTGTCGGAAAGCGACCTGATGCAGCTTCAGGCAAATGTGCGCCAGGTGAACGCAAGCCCGGCACTGCTGGACTACCTGCAGCGCCTGCTGGAACAAAGCCGGCGTATGCCCGGGCTGCTTTATGGTCTGTCCCCCAGGGCCGGGCTCGGATTGCTCAGGGCCGCAAAAGCGTGGGCTCTTATGGAAGGCCGACAACATGTACTTCCCGATGATATCCAGGCAGTCTTCCCGGCCGTTGCCGGGCATCGCCTGGAGCAGGGGGAAGCTGGAAAAGGCGCAGAACGTGTACGCCAGTTGTTGAGCTCAACCTCTGTGCTGGAATAACCGGAGCAGATAGCAAGGCTTTATCAACGACATTGCCCAAAACAACTGGCGGTCTGCCGCTTTCATGATAAGCTTTTCTTTTTCTTGATATTAATGGCTCCAAGAGAGCCTGCAACCTATTGATTCAGTGAGACATCCCATGAGTGATACAAAACATTCCCGGCTCATCATTCTAGGCTCCGGCCCGGCCGGTTATACTGCGGCCGTTTATGCAGCCCGCGCCAACCTCAATCCCACACTGATTACAGGCATTGAAGTGGGCGGCCAACTGACTACAACCACCGACGTCGATAACTGGCCGGGTGACAACGATGGCGTACAGGGTCCGGAGCTTATGCAGCGCATGCTCAAGCACGCCGAGCGCTTTGAAACCAACGTGGTTTACGACACCATCAACGAAGCCGACCTGGAAAGCCGCCCCTTCCGACTCAAGGGCGACAGCGGCGAATACACCTGCGACGCTCTGATTATAGCCACAGGCGCATCTGCCATGTACCTGGGGCTCGAATCCGAAGAACGTTTCAAGGGCCAGGGTGTATCTGCCTGTGCCACCTGTGATGGTTTCTTTTATAAAAAGCAGAAAGTCGCCGTTATCGGTGGCGGCAACACGGCTGTTGAAGAAGCCTTGTACCTCTCGAACATTGCAGCGGAAGTAACTCTGGTTCATCGCCGTGACAGCCTGCGTGCGGAAAAAATTCTGCAAGACAAACTCTTCGATAAGGTGGAGAACGGCAATATTAAAATCCTGTGGGATCACACGCTTGATGAAGTCCTGGGTGACGGAACCGGCGTAACCGGCATGCGCGTTAAAAGCACGAAAGACGGCGCCACCCAGGATCTTGATCTCGCCGGCGTCTTTATTGCTATCGGGCATCAGCCCAACACCGGCCTTTTCGAAGGCCAGCTTGATATGACCAACGGCTACATTCACATCCGCTCAGGTCTGGAAGGCATGGCGACCCAGGCCAGCATCCCGGGCGTGTTTGCTGCCGGCGATGTTGCCGACCATGTTTACCGGCAGGCCGTAACTTCAGCCGGCTTCGGCTGCATGGCAGCCCTGGATGCGGAGAAATTTCTGGATCAGCAAGACTGAGCTGAATGACCCCGCTGCCCTGGTTAGACCCTGACCAACTGTGGTTCCCCCCGGCCGAGGAAGCCCTCGACGATCCCGACGGTCTTCTCGCCCTGGGGGGCGACCTTTCCACAGAGCGCCTGATCCTTGCCTACCGCAACGGGATTTTCCCCTGGTACAGCGACGATCAGCCGATACTCTGGTGGTCCCCGGACCCTCGCTGTGTCCTCTTTCCTGAAAACATCCATATTTCCAGGAGCCTGCGCAGAACACTCAATCAAGGACGTTTCCGGATCACCGCTGATCAGGCCTTTGGGCAGGTTATGCAACTGTGCGCCTCCACGCGCAGCGAAGGCACCTGGATCACGGATGACATGATCGCGAGCTACTCGGCACTGCACCGACAAGGCATCGCCCATTCAATAGAAGCATGGAATAAAAACGGAGAGTTGACCGGGGGGTTGTATGGGCTGGCCATAGGCCGGTGCTTCTTTGGTGAATCCATGTTTTCTCTTGAAACCAATGCATCCAAGGCAGTGATGGTCCACCTCGCCCGTCAGCTACAGGAATGGGGCTACTACATCATGGACTGCCAGGTGGAAAGCGACCACCTGCTCAGTATGGGCGCAAGCACTCTGGCCAGAAGCGACTTTTTGGCTATAATCAGTACATACATCGACCAGGAACCCGAACAGCCCGACTGGAACTTTCACTGGCAATGGTGCGGGCCGGAGGCATGAATGAGTAGCCTCAGAACACTGGTGTTCTTTGCAACCCCTGCCCATGATTGCAGCTATCTTCCCGGGCGTGAGGCTACAACCATGTTCGTGGACCCGCGCGCCAGCGTTGATAAAAAACTGTACAGCCAGCTGACAACACTCGGCTTCCGCCGCAGCGGGTCACACTATTACCGCCCCCACTGTGAAGCCTGTAACGCCTGCATTCCGGTACGACTGAGCGTAAACGATTTTCGCCCGGACCGAAGCCAGCGCCGGGTCTCACGCAAAAACAGCGATCTCGAATGCACCCTGGTGCCTGTGGCCTTCAATGAAGACTACTACCAGTTATACGCCAACTACATTGAATTAAGACATAAAGATGGCGACATGTACCCACCTTCACGGGAACAATTCACATCTTTTCTGGTAGATGGCGCTACAGATTCATGGTTTCTGGAAATGCGGCTGGAAGGGGAACTGATAGCACTGGCTGCTCTGGACGCCCTGGATGACGGTCTTTCTGCCATCTATACAGTCTTTGATCCCGTATATGAAAACCGCAGCCTGGGCACGTTTGCGGTCCTCTGGCAAATACAGGAAGCACGTCGGCGCAGCCTGCCCTATCTCTATCTGGGGTACTGGATAAAGCAATGCCGAAAAATGAATTATAAAACCCGATTCAAGCCCATTGAAGCCCTGCGTGGCGGCCAATGGCAGATACTGGATGATGTTTAGCACACATACGTACTAACGCGTTTTGCCAAACCTGTAAAAATCAGGCAGAATTACGCAATTTATAATTACGGAAAGTATTCCAAATAAGAGGTTTCTACTGAATGGCGAAGTCAGATGTCGTTGAAATGGAGGGCGTTATTCTTGATACCCTTCCAAACACCATGTTCCGGGTTGAACTCAGCAACGGTCACGTAGTGACTGCTCACATCTCCGGAAAGATGCGCAAAAACTATATTCGTATTCTGACCGGCGACAAGGTCAAGGTTGAGCTGACACCTTACGACCTGAGTAAAGGGCGGATTGTTTACCGCGCCCGCTGATTTTTTAGAATGTAGACTGAATCAAAAAAGGCCATCATTGATGGCCTTTTTTGATTCTACACCCCCCCGCACTCTCTCCTCGTTACCATAAGTGCTGACACTTCCGGACTCGATTTAGGCACTTCTACTTAGCTAGCCACCTAACCTCAAACACCTTGACCTGCATCATTATATCCACGCCTGCCTGTGGTATTTTGGCACGACGAAACATCGCCCCAAGTGGCTGGTGAAAACCCAGGAAACAAGGAGTTATTGTGATTATAAAAGCCTGGCAGGCTATTAGCGGCATTACTTTAATCACCGCTGCTACCGTATTAATCGAGATACCCAGAGACACTTGGGCGACCTCGGCAACCATCAGCCTCATATTAGGCGCAACAGCTTTGGCATGTATGGCCATGTCCTGCATCCTGGCCAGTCGCTGGCGCATAGTAGAACAAATGTTTGGCGGCCTGGATCAGCTCTATCAGACCCACAAATGGCTCGGCATCTGGGCTCTGGTTTTTGCGGCTTACCACCTGGTTTTCAAAGCCAAACTGGACTCCTGGGATATTGTTCCAATTCTGGAGTTGCCCAGATACTGGACTCGACTGGCCCGCCAACTCAGCATTGTCGCGCTTGGGCTGATTATCCTGTTGGCATTGAATCGTAATATCGCCTACAACCGCTGGCGCTGGCTACACAAGCTCTCCGGCCCTCTTTTTTTAATTGTCATCCTGCACTGGCTAAGCTTTAAATCCCCGATCATTCTGGCAAGCCCGTCAGGCATATGGCTGGCAGGGCTTTGCACCGTTGGGATCATCGCTGCGTTTTATAGGCTGCTGCTGTACCCATTCTTCGCACCGGGAGGTGAGTACAAGGTGGCTTCCGTGTCCCACGGCAATAAAGCTGTGCATCTGGAACTTGCGCCCGTGAAGACAGGTTTCCCCTTTCAGGCAGGTCAGTTCGGCTTTCTGGCCATGAAAGAAGCCGGTTTGCGCGAGCCGCACCCTTTCACTATTGCAAATGCGCCCTCGGACACCGGAAACCTTCATTTTGTGATACGGGCTTTAGGTGATTACACGCAAAAACTGAAAGCACAGGTCAAAGTAGGTATGTCAGCCAACGTGTTTGCCCCTCATGGCCGCTTTGAACGGATCGCAGGTGCAAAACGTGAAATCTGGATAGGCGCCGGCGTAGGCATATCGCCCTTTATCTCCTGGCTGGATGATAAAGCCCACGGCCATTTCGAGCGCGCCTCCCTGGTCTACTGTTTTGATCCATCACGCGCTTTCCCCAGCCTGGAACGAATGCAGCAAATGGCGGACAAGGCAGGCGTGCGACTTATTCCTAACCCAAGTGGTGGAGAAGCATTAGCCACAGCAATTCGCGAGTCCGCAACAGAAGTAGACCCACATCAGGTTCAGGTCAGCTTCTGCGGCCCCCAGGGACTGCTGAAACGGGTTAAAGAATTAATGAAAGAAAATGGCATCCCTGCAAAAAACCTCCATTATGAGTTCTTTGAGTTCCGCTAACCGAGGCGGGACCGGAATAATCCTGTAGAGCCCTGACAATCAAGGCTCTACAGGTCATCAGAGCACTTCAGCGGGTTCGTCCTCATAGTCGAAGACCAGCTCATCATCCTCAAGGTGAATGAAAACATCCCCACCTTTTTCAGACAGGCGGCCGAACAGAATCTGTTCAGCGAGCGGCCGTTTGATCTTGTCCTGAATCAGCCGGGACATCGGACGCGCACCCATGGTTGCGTCGTACCCCTTGTCAGCCAGCCAGGATTTAACGTCTTCATCCACATGCAGAACAACATGCTTTTCATCCAGCTGTGCCTGCAACTCCGTCAGGAACTTGTCCACTACGTGAGTAATAGTATCCTTGCGCAAGTCACCGAACTGAATAATACCGTCCAGCCGGTTACGGAACTCGGGGGTGAAGGTTTTTGAGATAATCTCCATGCCATCACTGCTGTGATCCTGTTCGCTGAAGCCAATGGAGCGGCGGGCCATGCTTTCGGCACCGGCGTTTGTGGTCATTACCAGAATCACGTGGCGGAAATCAGCTTTACGCCCGTTGTTGTCCGTCAACGTGCCGTGATCCATCACCTGCAGTAACAGGTTGAAGACCTCCGGGTGCGCCTTTTCAATCTCATCCAGCAACAACACACAGTGCGGATGTTTATTAACCGCTTCGGTTAACAACCCGCCCTGATCGTAACCGACGTACCCCGGAGGTGCGCCGATAAGACGGGAGACTGTGTGGCGTTCCATGTATTCGGACATATCGAACCGGACCAGCTCCACACCCAGCGCTTTGGCCAGCTGTCGGGTGACCTCTGTCTTACCCACACCGGTCGGCCCTGAGAACAGGAATGAACCTTCCGGCTTCTCCGGTTCCTTGAGGCCGGCACGGGCCAGCTTGATCGCCGTAGCCAGCGACTCAATAGCAGGATCCTGCCCGAAGACAACCATTTTGAGATCCCGCTCCAGGTTGCGCAGCAGGTCTTTATCACTGCTCGATACACTTTTCGGCGGAATGCGTGCAATTCTTGCCACCACTTCCTCGATTTCAGCAGCGTCGATCGTTGCCTTGCGCTTGTCTTCTGACATCAGGCGCTGACGTGCCCCTGCCTCATCAATAACATCAATGGCTTTATCTGGCAGATGGCGGTCGTTGATGTAACGATCAGCCAGCTGCGCAGCCACACGCAAAGCCTGATCGGTATACTTCAGGTCATGGTGTTTTTCAAAGTTCGGTTTCAGGCCTTTGAGTATCTGAAACGTATCCTCCACGCTCGGCTCGTTTACATCTATCTTCTGGAAGCGACGGGCCAGTGCGCTGTCTTTTTCAAACACACCCCGGAACTCCTGATAGGTGGTAGAGCCGATACACCGGAGTTCACCGGAACCCAGCATGGGCTTGAGCAGGTTTGAGGCATCCATTACACCACCGGATGCGGAACCGGCGCCAATGATGGTGTGTATTTCATCAATGAACAGAATTGCGTGCTTCTCTTTCTTCAACTCTGCGAGCAGGGCTTTCAGGCGCTTCTCAAAGTCGCCCCGATATTTGGTTCCGGCCAGTAAGGCGCCCAGATCCAGCGAATATACAACACCATCTGCAATAACGTCGGGCACCTGCCCGTCGACAATCCGTTTGGCCAGCCCTTCAGCTATGGCGGTTTTACCGACGCCAGCCTCTCCTACCAGCAGCGGATTGTTCTTGCGTCGACGCGCGAGTATCTGCACCACACGCTCAACTTCGTGTTCGCGGCCAATCAGCGGGTCGATGCGCCCCTGACGTGCCTGCTCATTCAGGTTGGATGAATAGGCTTCCAGCGGGCTGGACTGACCGCCTTCTTCGGCAGCCTCATCCTGTGAGATATGCTCACTTCCCTCCTCATCTTCTGCGCCCTGTACACGGGAAATCCCATGGGACACAAAATTAACCACATCAATGCGTGCAACATTCTGCTTTTTCAGAAGGTATACAGCCTGGCTCTCCTGTTCGCTGAAAATTGCGACCAGAACATTCGCGCCCGTTACCTCTTTTTTCCCTGAGGACTGCACATGGAATACTGCACGCTGCAGCACTCTCTGGAAACCCAGAGTCGGCTGAGTTTCACGCTCGTGATCGCTACTCGGAATCAGCGGCGTTGTGGAATCCACAAACTCAATCAGTTCATCCTGGAGTTCCTTGAGGTCTGCACCACAAGCTCTCAAAACCCCCACTGCCGATTCATTCTCCAGCAGAGCCAGCAATAAATGCTCTACGGTCATGAACTCATGGCGCTTGTCGCGGGCACTTTTGAAAGCTGTATTCAGCGTAATTTCAAGATCTTTGCTCAGCATGGGCCACCCCAACGTCTATCAGTCCGCACATTCAATCTCGCAAAGGAGCGGATGCTCGCATTCCGAAGAATACTGGTTCACCTGTGCCGCCTTTGTTTCCGCGATATCCCGGGTATATACCCCGCATACTGCCTTTCCCTGAGTATGGACGAGCAGCATCACCTGTGTCGCCTTTTCTTCATTCATTCCGAAGAATGTCATCAGCACATCCACAACAAAATCCATGGGTGTGTAGTCATCATTCAAAAGCACCACCTTGAACTGCGATGGACGCTTAAGCTCAGGTTTTTCGGGAGCAACGCTGAGGTCGTCCTGCCGCCCCGGCTGTTCGTCCTCCCCCTGATTAAATACTAGTAGAGAATTTTCGATAGTCCGCATCATTCTTTACCGGTTATCGGTGTCCTTCATTAATGTGGTTGTCGAACCCCGGGTTTTCAAGTCCGCACCCACCCGGGGACTGGATAATAGTCAATACGAACATGATACCGTTTCCAGACTGGGTTCAACCACACATTACTGCAATAGAAACTATTGACTAGACCCGAGGTTTCGTCGACAGTTACTTTGTAAGTGTAAAGTAATGTAAAAAAATAAGTAGTTCATGTGACAGAGCCGTCGTCCTGGATCGACTGGACCGGCCATTGAACCAAACAACAACAATTGACAGCAAAAGTACAAGGGAGTTCATCATGCCAAGAGGCACAGTAAAATGGTTCAATAATGCCAAAGGGTACGGCTTCATTATTGAAGACGGCTGCAATGAAGACCTGTTTGCTCACTTTTCGTCCGTCTGTATGGACGGCTACAAGACACTGAAAGCCGGCCAGGCAGTCAGCTTTGAAAAAAAGCCGAGCGACAAAGGCATACACGCGGTTAATATTGTCCCTGAAGACTCCGGCAACAAAAAACAGCCCGGTAACGGTACTGCTGCAGCGGATTCTTCAGAGCGAGAGTCAGCCGAAGCCGGTCGCTACCTGGTCTGAAGTCAGCGGACCTGTGGTGGCAGCACTGTACACGGTCCGCAGACGCCCGGTTTAAAACCCTGCATTTTCATCGTATTCTCCCTGACCTGATTCAACACTTAACCGGGAGATACTGTTGGATGGCTGAACTCATACTTTTTAATAAACCCTTTCAGGTACTCAGCCAGTTTACAGACCCCGGAGCCGCAACCGAAGGGCAGCCGAGGGCAACCCTGGCGGACTGGATTCATATTCCGCAGATCTATCCTGCCGGACGGCTTGATTACGATTCTGAAGGTCTCCTGTTGTTAACTGGCAATGGCGCACTGCAGCATCGCATTGCCTCGCCAGCCCGACACACGCCAAAAACCTATTGGGTTCAGGTTGAAGGCGATGTAACAGCCGGGGCAGTACAAAAGCTCGCAGCCGGAGTCACCCTGAAAGACGGCCCCACAAAGCCGGCACAGGCGCGCAGGATACAGGCACCAGAGGTCTGGCCCCGCATACCCCCGATACGCAGCCGGGATACAATCCCCACCAGCTGGCTGGAGCTGACGATTACCGAGGGCCGCAACAGGCAGGTACGGCGAATGACGGCAGCCGTCGGGTTTCCAACTCTGAGGCTGATCCGCTATCGTATTGGCGACTGGTCGCTGGAGGGCCTGGGCCCGGGGGAGTATCGAACCACCCACGTTAACCTGCCCGCTGCCCCGCCCCGTCGAAAGCGCCCGACACCTTCCCGGGCAAGCAGGAAACCAAGGAGAGCCCGAAGATCATGACCTGGACACCCCATGCCACAGTAGCCGTAGTTGTTGAAGACGCCCATGGCCGGTTTCTGATGGTCGAAGAACGCAGCAGTGGCCGGGTTGTATTCAATCAGCCCGCCGGCCACGTTGAGGAAGACGAGGCGATTCCGGATGCAGCCCGACGCGAAGCCCTGGAGGAAACCGGCTGGGATATAGAACCGGAACATTTTCTTGGGTTTTATACATACAAAGCACCGGCAAACGGCGTGACCTACTACCGTTTCTGTTTTATCGGAAGAGCCAAAGAGCGGATAACCGATCAGCTCGATACCGGGATTATTGCCGCGCACTGGTTATCGCTGGATGACATCCGACAGCTAGGTGACAAACTCCGGAGCCCACTGATTATTAAAAGCATAGAAGATTACCGAAACGGACGACGTTATCCGCTGGATGTCATTACCGATTCGCAGACGTAGCAACCACAAAATGGTATACTCACGCCTTTTTCACCGGTGCCCAGAGTTACCATGACCAATACGTTGCCCGAAGCTCACTCCCCCAGAAATACTCACGTCATTGTTGGCATGTCCGGCGGTGTCGACTCGTCGGTCGCAGCCTGGCTGCTTAAAGACCAGGGGTATCAGGTAGAAGGCCTGTTTATGAAGAACTGGGATGAAGATGACGGTACCGAATACTGCACCGCCATGACAGACCTCGAAGACGCCCAGGCTGTTGCGGATGCAATCGGCATAAAGCTGCATACCGCAAGCTTCGCTGCCGAGTACTGGGACCGGGTATTCGAGCATTTTCTTTCAGAATACCAGGCTGGCCGCACTCCCAACCCGGACATACTGTGCAACAAGGAAGTCAAATTCCGGGCATTTCTCGATTATGCAATCACCCTGGGTGCTGATTATATTGCCACCGGCCATTATACCCGGCAGCGCCCGGCTGCCAATGGCTCCGACAAAGCTCTTTTACTGAAGGGGCTGGATGCCAACAAAGACCAGAGCTATTTCCTCCACGCGGTTTCTGGTGAACGCCTGGCACGCACCCTGTTTCCGGTAGGCGAACTGGCAAAGCCGGACGTACGCCGCATCGCCGAAGAACAGGGCTTTGTGACTCACGATAAAAAAGATTCTACCGGCATCTGCTTTATCGGAGAGCGGAAGTTCAGTGATTTTCTGAAGCAGTACCTGCCTGCGCAGCCGGGTGATATCGAGACACCCGACGGCACGAAGATTGGTCGCCACCAGGGGCTGATGTACCACACCATCGGACAACGCCAGGGTTTGGGCATTGGCGGACTCAGCGAATTCGCAGACGACCCCTGGTACGTTGCAGGTAAGGATCTGGAACGTAATGTCCTCACTGCCGTGCAGGGAAAACAGAACCCACTGCTGTTTTCCCGCGGTTTGTTGTCCGACCCGGTAGACTGGGTTTCGGGAGAACCTCCGGCACACAGTTTCCGCTGTAAAGCCAAAACCCGGTACCGCCAGCCAGATCAGGATTGCGAGGTTACGGTTATTGAAGGCGGCGTAAAAGTTGTGTTCGATGATGCTCAAAGAGCAGTAACCCCGGGGCAATCCGTTGTGTTTTATGACGGTGACGTCTGCCTTGGAGGCGCCGTCATCACACAAACCTGGCGCGATGGTGAAGCTCTGCCAGAGCGCATCCTGCACTGCGTGGACGCTGCGGACAAAGTATCATGAGCCGGTCCCTGCATGATCAGACCCTGGCACTGGCCGGCGTCTTCCAGGCTGCTGACCTGGTGCAGCAAATCGCGAACAACGGGCACTGCAATGAAACCAGCATGGAAACCAGCCTGCGCTCTTTGTTTGCCACCGACCCGGCCACGACGCTGGATGTGTATGGCGGTGAGCTGACCGATCTGCGCGAGGGCCTGATTACCCTGTCTTCCGTTCTGAGCGAGCAGAACAAACAGCAGGACATTGAAGTGTTGCGCTACGTACTGAACCTGATTCACCTGGAGTCACGGCTCAACCGCCACGGAGATATGCTGCAAGTCATTGGCAGCCGCATTGATCAGGCAAGGCATACTGCGAGCCACTTTGGCTACACACATGCAAACCTGATCAGTAATCTCGCCTCCATTTATACGGATACCATCAGCACCTTTCGCCTGCGTATTCAGGTAAGCGGCAATCCGAGCTTGCTTCAGCGGGACGAGAATGCCGCTAAAGTGCGAGCTCTTCTTCTGGCGGGCATCCGGTCTGCAGTGCTCTGGAGACAAACCGGCGGCCGGCGCTGGCAGCTGATACTTTCACGCCGTAAAGTGGTCAGGTATGCCCGGGAGCTCGCCGATAAAGCCAACACGTCTTTTGATAACTGACCTGAGACCCCTGATGTCGCCGGCAAAGCTGGTGTATTATGTCCCTGTTTTTCCCAACCGTCTCTTTGATCATTTGTGAGGTTTTCGATGGAACTCAACGCCCTGACCGCCATTTCCCCGGTCGATGGACGCTATGGCAACAAAGTCAGCGTTTTTCGTGGCATTTTCAGTGAATATGGCCTGATCAGGAACCGCGTGACGGTCGAAATCCGGTGGCTGCAACAGCTGGCGGATCACCCGGGCATAAAAGAAGTTCCAGCATTCAGTGCCGACGCAAACGCGTTCCTTGACACCATGGTGAGCGAATTCAGCCTGGCTGACGCTGAGCGCATCAAAGACATTGAGCGCACCACCAATCACGATGTCAAAGCGGTTGAGTACTTTATCAAGGAAAAAATTGCCAGTGTTCCGGAGCTGCATGCGGTCACCGAGTTTGTTCACTTTGCCTGTACCTCGGAAGACATCAACAACCTGTCACATGCACTGATGCTCCGTGAAGGTCTGGACAATGGCCTTCTTCCCGCCATGAACCGTCTTACCGACAAGCTGAAGACCCTGGCCAAAGAACATGCCGAACAACCCATGCTGTCCCGCACCCATGGTCAAACTGCGTCTCCCACCACCGTAGGCAAGGAGCTGGCTAACGTTGTGTACCGCCTGCAGCGGCAGATACAACAAGTACAGGGCATTGAAATTCTGGGTAAGATCAACGGCGCCGTTGGCAACTACAACGCTCACATTTCAGCCTACCCGGCGGTGGACTGGGCTGCCAACGCCAAAGCCTTTATTGAAAGCCTCGGCCTCAACTTCAATCCGTACACAACACAGATTGAGCCCCACGACTATATCGCGGAACTGTACGACGCGGTTGCCCGCTTCAATACAATCGTGACGGATCTTGACCGGGACATCTGGGGTTATATTTCATTGGGTTATTTCAAGCAAAAGACCATTGAAGGCGAGGTAGGCTCCTCTACCATGCCCCACAAGGTTAACCCGATCGACTTTGAAAACTCGGAAGGCAACCTCGGCATTGCCAATGCGATCCTTGGCCATCTGTCAGCCAAGCTGCCAATTTCCCGTTGGCAACGTGACCTGACAGACTCGACTGTGCTGCGGAACTTGGGTGTTGGCTTTGCCCACAGCCTTATTGCCTATGAGGCAACCCTGAAGGGACTTGGCAAACTGGAAATCAACCCGGCGCGCCTGGATGAAGATCTTGACCATGCGTGGGAAGTGCTGGCCGAGCCCATCCAGACCATCATGCGCCGGTACAACATCGAAAAGCCCTACGAAAAACTGAAGACTCTGACCCGCGGCAAAGCCATGACACCTGAGGTGATCAGAAACTTTGTGGAGAATCTTGAGATTCCCGACAGTGCCAAGGCTGAGCTGATGGCACTGACGCCAAGCAACTACACCGGGAACGCCGTGGATCAGGCCCGCAACATCTGAATAAAGGAAACACAACCATGGACATGCTTGGCGGCCTCTCGCCTTCAGAATTCCTGCGGGACTACTGGCAGAAAAAGCCACTGGTTATTCGCCAGGCATTTCCCGGCTTCCAGTGCCCGGTCGATGCCAACGAACTGGCCGGGCTGGCTTGTGAAGAAGCCGTAGAGTCCCGCATTGTTATTGAAAACGATCACGGTAACCCATGGCAGCTTCATAACGGTCCTTTTTCCGAAGAACGTTTCAGTGAGTTGCCCCAACAGGACTGGACGCTGCTGGTACAAGGGCTTGATCACTGGGTTCCCGAGGTTGCCGATCTCCTGGAGCACTTTCGTTTCGTGCCCAACTGGCGCCTTGACGACATCATGGCAAGCTATGCCCCAAAAGGCGGCAGCGTAGGCCCCCATTACGACCAGTATGACGTATTCCTGCTGCAGGCCCAGGGGCATCGTCGCTGGGCATTCGGCGGCCACTGCGACGAAAGCTCGCCGCGGGTAGAAGGCACTCCCCTGCGTATACTCAGTGACTGGGAAGGCGATGAAACCGTCACCCTGGAGCCGGGAGATATGCTGTACCTGCCTCCGGGAATTGGTCACCATGGCGTCGCGGAAGATGACTGCATTACCCTTTCGGTTGGCTTCCGTGCTCCCACCATCGACGATGTTCTCACAGGGTTTACCGATTTCCTTTGCAGTCAGTCAGATGCTGCCAGCCATCTGAACGATCCGGACCTTCAGGTGCAGGACAACCCGGGCGCCATAGCGCCGGACGTTATTGAACGGCTACACTCAATTCTTATGGACAAACTCAGCGACAAGCGCCAGCTGTCGTTGTGGTTCGGTCAGTATGCCACTGCTCCCAAAAGCCTCGAGATTGTGGTTCCTGCGGATGAGCCAGCCTCGGAAGACGAATTTGCCGATGCCGTTCGCTCGGGCGCACAACTGCGCTGGAACGAAGGTTCCCGCTTTGCCTACCATGAAAACGAAAATGAAACGGCCCTGTTTGCAGATGGCGAGCAGTTCTTACTCAAAGGCGATGCCCGCCCGCTTGCCCCTGTCCTGTGTGCGGGTGCCCGTATTGACATGAACGCACTTGCTCTGTTTACCGGAGACCCTGCACTGCTTGGTCTGCTGACAAACCTCTATAATCAGGGCTCGGTTTACTTCGAGTAACGTCATGACTATCCGGATTCAAAAATACAGCTGGCAATTTGCGCCACCTCAGATCCGGGACATCCGGCACAAGGTGTTTGTTGAAGAACAAAACGTACCGCCGGAACTGGAATGGGACGCCACCGATGAGATTGCCGATCATTTTCTCGCTGTGCTGCCCGATGATACACCGGTGGGTGTGGCTCGCCTGTTCTCCACGTCTGATGAAACCGGTCATATCGGCCGCATGGCCATTCTTCCCGGGTTCCGCGGCCAGGGCATGGGTGAAGCCCTGCTGAAACATTTGATCAGGGAATCGTCGGAGCACTACCAGGAACTGAAGCTATCAGCCCAGAAACACGCGATAGCCTTCTACCAGCGGGCCGGTTTTCACATCTGTTCAGAACCGTACCAGGACGCCGGTATCCCCCACCTGGACATGCGTTGTCTTGCGCCCGCACTTCTGAGTGATCAGGCAGTTTCCATCAGGCATCACCCCATGCTACTGGGTACAGATACACAGCCCTGGCTGTTCGATGATGAATCCAGCATGCTGGGGCTGATGGACTCCATAGTCGGCCAGGCCAGACGGCGGTTGTGGCTGTATGACAAGCTGCTGGATCCTGACCTTTACGATCGAAACAGGTTACGGGACCTTATCTCCGAACTCGCCCGGGGCCACCATCTCAGCGACGTCCGCCTGCTTATCCATGATGACAAGCCCTTGGTAAAACGCAGGCACCAGCTTGTTGAGCTGATGCGAAGGCTACCCAGTCACGTCAAACTGAAGCTCGTTAACCGTGACTACCCCCACGATGACCGGCCCTTCATGCTCGCAGACCGGGAAGGCGTTCTGTGCAGGCATGACTTTACCCGACCTTCAGGGTTTGCGGAGTTTGCCGGCAGCGGCCGGGTAAGATTATTGTCGGACACCTACCAGCGTATGTGGGATGCAGGACGCAACTCCCTTGAACTGCGTGAGTTACGTCTATAAAGAGCCAACATCCGGTATGTCCCCGGACTCGAAGCGGGCTCCGAAGGGGGCGAACTCCTCATCCACTTCTTCGGCAACATCGGTAATCAGCCTGCGAAGCCACTGGTGATCCGAGTTGTGCTGCAGTAGTGGGCTCCAGGCCATTTTCAGTTCGAACGGCGGAATTTCAAAAGGTGGTACTTTCACAACAAGGTTGGCATTGTCTTTTTGCAGCCAGGCCGCCTTTGACGGTAACGTCGCTATAAGGTCGTGCTGCTCCGCAAGCAGCATGGCCGACTGGTAATGGCGAGTGAATACAGAAATGCGGCGCTTACGCCCCAGACGCGAGACGGCTTCATCTACCCAACCCAGGCGTTGCACATCTTTCGGGTTAACTCCCACGCCCACACCGAAGCCGGTTTTGCTTACCCAGATGTGACTTGCATCCAGATAGGTATCCAGCGTAAATGGCTTCTCCAGTATCGGGTTGCGGGCATTCATCAGACAGGCAAAATGCTCTGTCCACAGGGTTCTCTGATGAAACGACTGCGGAAGGGTATCGAAGCGGTTAATGGCCATATCCAGGCGCCCCTGCTCCACATCCAGAAAACTGACATCACTTGGGGTCAGCACATCCAGCGTTACGTGGGGCGCTTCCTGCCGGATACGACGCAACACCCTGGGCATAAGGCACGACTCGGCATAGTCACTGGCCATTATGCGAAACACCCGCTGACTCTCCAGGGCTGAAAATGGTGTTTTCTCCTGCACCGCCTGCTCAATATCTGCAAGTATACTCCTGACCAGAGGCTGTAACTCCTGAGCACGCTCGGTTGCTGTCATACCCTCACTGGTACGCACCAGCAACGGGTCGCCAAACAACTCTCTCAGTCGCCGCAAACTGTTGCTCATCGCGGGCTGGGTAATACCTACATGGGTTGCAGCTTTGGTAACATTGCGCTCCCGGAGCAACACATCCAGAGACACAAGAAGATTCAGGTCGATGCGGGAAATATCCATTAAAAGCTCCGATACACAGTTAAACGACTCGTCGGGCAGACTTCAAGAAGCAAACCCGGCATTCACATGCATTATACCCAAACCAACAACAATTCACCAAGCTAATACCAAGACAAGCTTTTACATTTGGCGACGGATTCAAGGCCATGTTTCTGCTAACCTTCTTGTCTTAGCCGTATATGCCGGCATGTCGGACCATCGTTTTGTAACAGGCCTGGCCTGCCAGAAAGCCGGAGTATCCTTACAAAAATGAACAGCATTACTCTCATACTCGCTTTGGCTGCCGTGGTAGCCGTCTCGATTATTATTATTGTGGCGAGTCAGTTACGGGAAAAAGCCCGCATTGAGCGAGCTCGTAAAATCACGGCACTGGAGGACAGATACAAGCGATGTGAGCGGCTGCTCACCGAGTTACCCGCGCAGTATCTTACGCCTGAGCTAAAGCTGTTGCTGCTCAATGAGATGGAAGCCGCCTGCGACAACCTTGCGGCGCTTAGCACGGGACTGCCTGTAGAGAAGTGGCGTGAGGCTGCAACACAGGAAAAAGCACGTATACAGGACGAACAGGACACGACGACGCCGGTAGCAATTGATACGCCTGAAAAGTCCCGCTATATAAAAGAATTGCTGGAAAGCCTGTTCAAGCTCATTACAAGTATGCATAAAAGCGGTCGTATCGACGGAGAAACCTCCCGGGAAAAACAACAATACATTCTGTTTTTAGTGCATAAAACCCACGCCGACCTGCATGTCTTTCAGGCTCGGGAGCATATCCGCAAGAACCAGATACGCCAGGCAATCCACGCGTATCATATGGCCAGCACCGAGATGGGGAAATCCCGGGACAACCCGCTGGCCACCCGAGCTGTCAAAGCATTTCGCAAGCGCATTGCTGAACTGGAAGCCGTGAATGAAAAAGGGGAAAGCACAGGGTCGGCAGAGCCGGACTCCGAGCTCGACAAACAATGGGACAGGTTTTTTCACGAGGATGACTGGAAGAAAAAACCAGACTATGACGACTAAGAAATGAACTGCGCCCACCATAAACAGGGAACGTGACACCCGTGCTAAAAGGCTTCAGGAACCGGCTCTCCTACAAGCTTAGCCGCAATACTGTGCTGATTGCCATGGTTCTGGGACTTGCCCTGAATATTGTCCAGATCACGCTGGATTACTTTAGTGCCAGCAAAGCCATGAGTGCAGATATAGAGGCGCTTATGGAGATCAGTCACAACCCTGCTGCACAGATTGCGTACAGCATTGATGTGCGCCTTGCCGGTGAATTGCTGGACGGCCTTCTCCGGCATCCGGCGACCATTGATGCCAGAATTGTTGAAAATGAAGACGAGGTCATGGCGGCTGCCAGCAAACGCGCCTCCGAATCTCCCTACCGTTGGATAAGTGACCGGTTATTCGGGAGCCGCCAGGTCTTTAGCCGGGAATTACGCGTCGAGCAGCTCAACAATCTTACCTTTGGGCGGCTGGTTGTAACGATTGACACCTACCATTACGGCCTCCAGTTCCTCAAACGCTCCGGCTACACGGTGGTCAGCGGTCTGTTTAAAAGCCTGATTCTTTCTGTATCACTTCTTGGTATTTTCTACGTAGTCCTTACCCGCCCGATGCTCAGTGTTATCAATGCACTGAGTGAAGTCAGGGCGAGTTCGCCGGAAAAAATCCGGCTGCCTGTACCCCGGGGCCATCAACAGGATGAAATCGGAACGATGGTAGGGATCATCAACCAACACCTGGAAACCATAGACTCAACCCTGGCCAAGCTGCGCAGCGCAGAAAGCAATATCAAGAATTACTCTATTGAACTGGAGCACGAAGTTTTAAGCCGAACCCAGGAAATATCTGACAAGAACAGCGCGTTACAGCAAAGTAACCGCGCATTAGTAAAAGCCAAAGAAGACGCCATGCGCAGGGCCAGGGCCAGGGCCAGTTTCCTGGCCAGCATGAGTCACGAGATTCGCACGCCTCTGAATGGACTTCTGGGCATGCTGGGACTGGCACTGGATAATGAGCAGGATCCCGGCAAGCGCCACCGCCTTGAAATTGCCTTGTCTGCCGGTGAAAGTCTTCTCGGCATTCTCAACGACATTCTGGACATTTCCAAGGTTGAGGCAGGCAAGCTTTACCTTGAGAATATTCCTTTCGGGCTACCGCGCATTATTGAAGAATGCACCACTTTGCATAGCGAGCAGGCGCGCATTAAAGATATTGAGCTGACAACAGACATAACCCCGGACTTCCCGGACCAGCTTCTGGGTGATCCGACCCGGATCCGGCAAATTCTGAACAACCTGCTAAGCAACGCGATAAAGTTCACTGAGACAGGCGGGGTTGAGGTTGCAGCGACCTACTCTGCAGATTCTGTAACTCTCACCGTAACCGACACAGGGATAGGGATGAGCCAGGAAGGCATCCGGCGGCTTTTCGCTCCTTTCGCTCAGGCTGATACGCAGACTACCCGCCTGTACGGTGGCACCGGACTGGGTCTGGCTCTGTGTCGCCAGCTGGTCGAGCGCATGCACGGTCAAATCACCGTAGACTCAAAAGAACAGGAAGGAACCCGCTTTACCGTTACACTGCCCCTGCCTGTCTTTCAGCAAACGGATGCTGACACAGATGAAGCGCACTCGGGGCCTGCTGACCCGGCCACCCCCTCTGCTGCAAAGTCACTGCGGGTATTGCTGGTTGAGGACAATAAAGTAAACCAGATGGTCGCAAGCTCCCTTCTGAAAAAAATGGGACATCACCCTGACGTTGCTGCAAACGGGCAGCTAGCGCTTGAAGCACTTGCACAGACTCAGTACGACCTGATACTGATGGACTGCCAGATGCCGGTTATGGATGGCTACGAAACGACCCGCAGAATTCGCCAGAACCCGGACTGGCAGAGCCTGCCAATCATTGCCGTGACTGCAAATGTGATGCAGGGGGATAAGGATGACTGCTTTGCCAGCGGCATGAACGACTACATCACCAAACCATACAAACGTCACCAGCTAAGAGACATGATTACACGCTGGGGCTCCATTCGCCCTACTCGCTCCTGACAGGACACCCCCTACAACAGTTTTTTTATGTCTTCTTTTATCTGCTCAGGCTTAACAGTAGGCGGATAACGACGGACAACCTGCCCATCACGACCTATCAGAAACTTGGTGAAATTCCATTTGATCTTCTCTGAGCCTAATACTCCTTTTGCTTCAGCTTTAAGAAATTCGAAAAGTGGATGAGCCGCTTCCCCATTAACGTCTATCTTGGAAAACATGGGGAAATCCACACCGTAATTCAGTCGACAGAACTGGCTAATGGTATCTTCATCAGCCGGGTCCTGGTTCATAAACTGGTTGCACGGGAACCCGAGCACGGTCAGTCCCTGATCTCCAAACGCCTCATACAACGATTGCAATCCCGCAAACTGTGGTGTGAACCCACATTTGCTTGCCGTATTAACAATCAGCAGTACATTCCCCCGGTAATCAGACATCGCCTGCTCATTTCCATTGATGTCCCGGGCAGTGAACTCATAAACCGTCTGTGTCGTCACAGGCTTCTCCTTAGCATAAACCTTGAATGGCTGCTGACTTGCAGAATCGTGCTCAGCTTCTTGCTTGTATTGTGCATAATGCTCCCGTCGAGTGAAAGAAATCCGGCTTATACCCGGCATCGCTGGGCAAACTCTGAAACAATTCCGGGCCTTACTCCATAATTGATCACAATTCCCCTGTTGCCGTTAGCCCTGCCTCCGCTAGAATAGTCGCTTGCTTGTTATATGTTTACTGACTGAGGAAATCTGCGTCTTATGCAAAACTACTACAAATCCGGGAAGCTGGATAACGTGTGTTATGAAATACGTGGGGTGGTGATGCGTGAGGCGCGTCGACTTGAAGAAGAAGGCCACCGCATACTGAAGCTTAACATTGGCAACCCAGCAACGTTTGAGCTGAACGTTCCCGAGGAAATTCAGCAGGATGTGATTTACAACATGCATCAGGCCCAGGGCTACGTTGAGTCCAAAGGCCTTTTTTCCGCCCGTAAGGCGGTTATGCATTACTGCCAGCAAAGGGGCATCGAAAGGGTTGACATTGACGATATTTACCTGGGCAATGGTGTCAGCGAACTGATCGTCATGTCGATGCAGGCCATGCTCAACACAGGCGACGAAGTGCTGATCCCCGCACCAGACTATCCTCTCTGGACTGCCGCCGTGACCCTTTCGAGCGGAAAGCCGGTGCACTACCATTGCGATGAAGAGCAAAACTGGTATCCCGATATTGATGATATCCGGAAAAAAATCACCAACCGCACCCGTGCTATTGTCCTGATCAACCCGAACAACCCGACAGGTGCCGTTTACAGCAAGGAACTGCTGGAGCAGGTCATTGAGCTTGCACGCAAGCACAACCTGATTGTGCTTTCTGACGAAATCTACGACAAAATCCTGTACGACGGCACCCAGCATATACCTACGGCGTCTCTTGCTGATGACGTGCTGTTTTTTACTTTTAATGGACTTTCCAAAAACTATCGCGCCGCTGGCTACCGTTCAGGCTGGATGATCATCAGCGGTGCCAAACACCGGGCCACGGACCTGATTGAAGGCATCGACATGCTGTCGAACATGCGCCTGTGCGCCAACGTTCCTGCACAGCTGGCCATACAAACGGCACTGGGCGGCTACCAGTCAATCAGCGATCTGGTCATGCCTGAGGGGCGCCTTTACGAGCAGCGGGAAATTGCCTGGCGTATGCTGAATGACATCCCCGGCGTCAGTTGTGTAAAGCCTCAGGGTGCCTTATACCTGTTTCCGCGACTGGATCCGAAGGTTCACCCTATTGTGAACGATGAAAAGCTGGTTCTTGATCTGCTGCTGCAAGAGAAAATTCTCCTGGTGCAGGGCTCTGCCTTCAATGTCAGTGACAAACAGCACCTTCGGGTCGTCTTTCTGCCACGAAAGGAAACACTGGAAGATGCTATGGGCAGACTGGGCAACTTCCTGTCAACTTACAGACAGTAAGGGTCCTTTTATGGCCGACATCCACATTGAAGAGTTCTACAAAGACTCAGCCATTGCCCTCACTCAGCTGTATAATGCATTTCCCAGGCGGGCAACCCTGTTCGTGGAAGACATTGCAGGGCCGGACGAACCAGACGAGTTCGGGCTGCACAGCAGACGGCATATGGCCTGCTTTGGCGCACTGCTGTGGCTGGAGGAAGAAGGTTTTATGCGCTATGTTGATACGATCCGGCAAGAGGCTTTTGATCAGGCGGTCCTCACCAGGGAGGCGTTTTCCCGCTTGAGTTCGCCTGCGCCGGACCATCTTGTGCAGCAGCTCAGCGGACAGGACAGCCCCTCAGATACAAGCTTGCCGCCCTCTGTTCAGGAAGACCTCTCCAGTCATATTCACATCATGCGCAGTGCACTGAGAAGCCGGCACTCCCGGCGAATCCGGGAGGCTGTCCGGGCGACTCTGTTCACGCGTGAAGCCTGAATCCTGCCGCGCGAAAACTGTCTTGCAGGGACCGACTGCTCCCCTTGAGCTCGACCTTGAGACTGGAGCACTCCCGGCGCACAGGGTAATCCCGACGCAGGCGATCGAACGCAACGCCCTGCTCCTCCCCGGAGCGGGCCAGCCTCATCACCTTACGCAAACGTGCATCGTCTGAGCGCGGATCATAACAGACGCGCAGCGCTGCCCATACTGCGGTTTGTTCGTCAGCGGCACTGGTAAACACAGCCTTGCTGAGGGCCGGCTGTGGCAGGAACTGACCGGCTTTCTTGCGGACAGGCAGTCCCAGAAACTGGCAGACCGCCTGATAGACCATCTCGGTTCCCCGGACTTTACCTTCAAAACTGTACCCGGCAATGTGAGGTGTCGCGAGCCATACCTGAGACAGGAGTTCTGCACTGATCTGCGGCTCCTGCTCCCAGACATCAAGCGCCACCAGCGGCGCATCCGGCTGCTTCAGTCGTTCACTCAGTGCACTGTTACTGATGACGCCACCACGCCCGGCATTAATCAGAAGCTGATCGGGTGTCAGCCCCGCAAGCTCGGGGGTGTCCACCATATGGTAAGTGGGGTGAGCCGTATTGCGGGTCAGCGGAGTGTGCAACGTAACAACATCGCACGTCAGTGCGTCTTCGAGGCTTGTGAAGGCGTGCTCACGATCGGGTTCCTGCATGGCCCGGGGCGGATCACACAGTTTGACAGTAAAGCCCAGGCGAAGCAGCTTTTCTGCCAGCTCAGACCCTACATTGCCGGCACCCACGATTCCCACGCTGAGTTGCGTCCAGTCATCCATGACCTGCAGCTCGGCATACAGGGACAGTACTGCCAGTACGTATTCTGCAACACTGTTGGCGTTACAGCCTGGCGCAGCGGAAAACCGGATTCCGTTTTGCTCAAGCCACGCCAGATCAACGTGATCCGTCCCTATCGTCGCGGTACCCACAAAACGTACACGACTACCTTCAAGTAAAGCTTTATCGACCCGGGTCACCGAGCGCACGAGAAGTACATCTGCATCGCGGACATCCGCCGCACTCATGGTACGCCCGGACACACGCCGGATCTGGCCCATGTCGCCGAAAAACGCTTCCAGCAGCGGAATATTCTCATCTGCGACAATCAGCATGCTAACCCCCGATCGATCTGTCAGTTCCGCCTGGGGCGAGAGCCACGATTACCCGGCCCGCGACCGCCCTGCCCCTGAGCCGGGCGACGGCCACGCTTACGGGTAATGGGCGGATTATCCAGTTCAGCCATCAGAGCCTCGTCGGGTACTTCTGTTTTAAGCTTCTGGTCAATGTAGGACTCAATGGCGGGCAGACCGAAAGAGTCGTCTTCACCGGCAAAACTCACAGAAACGCCGGTTTTGCCGGCCCGGCCCGTTCGTCCGATCCGGTGCACATAGTCTTCAGCACTGTCCGGCAGGTTGTAATTGAATACGTGGGTAACGCCGTCCACATGAATACCGCGCCCGGCAACGTCTGTGGCCACCAACACCTGAATATTCCCTTTCTTGAACTGTTCAAGGGTTTTCAGGCGCTTGTTCTGAGCGATCTCGCCGGACATCAGTGCAACCCTGACACCCTGGTTACGCAGATCCTCCTCAAGGTCCCGACACTGGTCCCGGCGATTGGCAAACACCAGTGCTTTTTCAACTTCCGGGCGTTTCAGATAGTTCACCAGTACCGGCAGTTTTTCATCGTCGCCAACCAGGTAAACAGTCTGCTCAACGCGCTCAGCCGTTTTCTGTTCCGGCTCGATCTCAACAAATTCAGCGTTACGGGTCCACATGGATGCAAGGCTGAGAACATCCTGATTGAAGGTGGCACTGAAGAGCAGCGTCTGACGATCATCCTTGGGTGTGCATTTGCGGATAATACGCTTTACATCCGGAATAAAGCCCATATCCAGCATACGGTCGGCTTCATCGAGAATCAGGATGTCCAGCTGGTCCAGGAAAACATCCTGGGATCCGAGAAAATCAATCAGGCGGCCAGGTGTGGCAACCAGAATGTCGACAATTTCGTTGTGCAACTGTTCACGCTGCTTGTCATAGTGCATGCCACCCACAACAGTCACCACATTATGCCCGGTGTGCTTGCACAGCTGTTCAGCATCCTTTGCGATCTGCATGGCCAGCTCGCGGGTCGGAGCCAGTGCCAGCACGCGAGGCTCGGAAGCAAAGCGGTCTTCTTTGGGGACAGGCGTTTCCAGAAGGCTCTGGATGGCGGTAATCAGAAACGCGGCTGTTTTTCCGGTACCTGTCTGTGCCTGTCCGATCAGGTCTTCGCATGCCAGCGTCCAGGGCAGGGTTTCCGCCTGAATGGGCGTGCAATATTCAAAGCCAATAGCAGCGATGGCGTCCAGAAGGCGTTTGTCGAGATTCAGGTCAGCGAACCTCAAGTCACCCGTGTGTTTTGAGTCAGATGTCATGGAGTCTCAGTTTGCCTCGTAGTGTTCTTTTGCAAAGTGTAAAGGAACCACTCGCCTGACATCCTCACGCCAGGTTTTACTGAAGCTATCGCTGGTTCCATAAAACGATGTCAGCGTATCAAAAAAGGCCTGTGCTCGTTCAGGAAGCCCGTTGGCCAGGTAAGCTTCTGCCTGCTGCAGCACTCGGTAAGCAAAGCCCTGCTGATCACAGGCACCTGCACCTGACAGGTTGTCCACACTGATATGGAAGCGCGAACCGGCAGCTACAGATAATAGCCACTCAATAGCCTGGGGCTTGACTTCCACCTGTTCGAAAATCTTCTGCTGCTCTGCCGTTCGGCCATCAGGACAGTACCAGTAACCATAATCGTGGAGTGTACGCCTGTGCTTGCCCGCAATGCACCAATGACTTACCTCATGCAATGCGCTGGCATAGAAGCCATGGGCAAAGACGATGCGCGCGAGTTCATTGTGGCTGTCAGCGGGCAGATATTCGGGCTCTTCGCCACCTCTGACCAGAACTGTCCGGAACGTTTCCCGAAACAGGTCATTAAACAACATGATAAGATCGTTTGGACTGTGCTTCATTGGAAGGATATTGTGCGTCTTTAACGCGCTCAATGCCAGAGGGAACTTTTCCGCGGCCTTTGTGTCCAGAGGCACCGTGAGCATACCGGGCGTAACTGCGGATGCCTGCTTAACCCGCTGCCCTTCAGACACGACTTTAACGGAAAACTGCACTCTCCATGACCGCTCCAGCTATCAGGCCCAGTTACATGCGTCGTTTAACATGTCCGACCAGCCTTCTTTTTATTCTTGCCGTGTTGTTTTCAGCGGCCAGCACGTCCTGGGCATTTGGCAGCAACAACTCGCTGTTCGGGGGTCAGAATAACCAGTTTCTGCCGGTGGATGAGGCTCTCCCTTTTACTCACACCACGGATGCAGACGCGCTTGTGCTGTCCTGGGATATCGCTCCCGATCATTACCTTTACCGGGACCGTATCAGTATCAAGGTACTGGACGAAGGCGTTCAGGCAAGCGAGCCGCAGTTTTCCCGCCCAGGCCAGGAGAACGAAGATGAGTTTTTCGGAAAAACCACGGCTTTCTTCAAGCCGGTGGAAGCCAGAGTCCCCGTCACCTTGCCAGATAATGTGAACGAAGCCCGCTTCGAAGTAACCTACCAGGGTTGCGCAGAAGCCGGTCTTTGCTATCCACCCCAGACACAAGAAGTACTGTATTACCAGCCTCAGGCGGCAGACGGACCAGGCGCAAGCTCCGGGACGCCGGCCGCAGACAGCGCATTCAGCCGGACTGATACCAGCTCCGCCATCGGACTGGCGGGCTTCCTCTCTGAACAGTCTTTACTGGTAATTGCAGGGTTGTTTTTTCTGCTTGGCCTGGGGCTGACTTTTACCCCTTGTGTCCTGCCCATGGTCCCTATTATTTCATCACTGGTCTCGGGACAGAATACCCGTACAACCCGACATGCGCTCCTGTTGTCCGGCAGTTATGTATTGGGAATGGCGCTGACTTACGCCGCAGCCGGCGTTTTAACCGGCCTGCTCGGTGCCAGCTTTAATCTGCAGGCGCAGCTGCAGTCTCCCTGGGTGCTGAGCATTTTTGCACTGCTATTTGCAATGTTTGCACTGTCGATGTTCGGCCTGTTTGAAATCCAGCTTCCACGATTTATACGCGACTCATTAAATGACGCCAGTCAGCGCCTGACCGGCGGCCGAATTCTCAGCATTTTCGGTATCGGAGCACTGTCTGCCCTGATTGTATCACCCTGCGTATCCGCACCTTTGGCCGGCAGTTTGCTGTATATCTCGACAACACAGAATGCTGCTATTGGTGGCATTGCACTCTTTGCCCTGGGGCTGGGTATGGGGGTTCCGCTGATTCTGGTTGCCGTTGGTGGCCGCAAGCTTTTGCCAACCACCGGCCACTGGATGAATACGGTTAAGCACTTTTATGGTGTCATGCTGCTTGCCGTGGCAATCTGGCTGATTGAGCGTTTGGTCCCGGGCTGGGTGGGCCTGTCACTCTGGGGGCTCCTGATCACCGTCACCGGCGTACAGCTCGGCGCGTTCGAAGCGGCCAGGGCTGGCTGGGGGCGCACTTTCAAAGGCCTGGGGCTTGTCCTTTTTGCCTACGGCCTGGCATTGCTCGCCGGAGCTACTGCCGGTGCAAACGACCCTCTTGCGCCCCTGGCCCCGTTCGTTGCCAAGGCACCTTCTGGTATCAGCGCCCCGGTCGATCCAGCTGGTCAGGCGGGCAGTCAGGCCGGCTTTAACACAACCGAATCGCCTTCCAGCATTGAAGCCAGACTGCAACAGGCAAGCCAGGAAGGACGCCCTGTCATGCTCGACTTCTACGCTGACTGGTGCATTTCCTGCAAAATCATGGAGCGCAATGTCTTCAGCAAGTCCGATGTCATCCGCTCACTCGAACCTTTTATCCTGCTGCAGATTGACATGACCGACAACACCCCCGAACAACAGGCTTTGCTGGATAAACTGGGGCTGTTCGGACCACCGGCAATCCTGTTCTACGACAGCAATGGCAATGAACTGGCACAACAGCGCGTACTTGGTGAAATGAATCGTACCCAGTTTCTCGACCACATAAGTGGCCTCACCCCGGAGCTTTAAGGTTCTAGCTACCCCGGCGTATAAGATAGATGAATGTATCGCCCTGCTCTTCCTGGCTGACCAGTTCATGCCCCAAAAACTGGCAGAACCTGGGGATATCACGGGTTGTAGACGGGTCGGTTGCTACCACTCGCAACACCTCTCCCGGCGCCACATCGTTGATGCGATTGTGGAGCATCATCACCGGTTCGGGGCAGAACAGGCCACAGGCATCAAGTTCGGAATCATATTCAGGCGCACTCACTCATTCTCTCCTTTGTCTGATCTGTTTTTTCCGGAATACGTGCTAAATTACTGTTTATACCATTATAAACAGACTGGAGGCTTATATGATCCGGGTTCTGATTGAACGCCATATCGCAGAATCACTCGAGGCTGCCTATGAAACCCGCTCCCGAAAGGTGCTGCAACAGGCAGTGGCAGCGCCCGGTTTTATTTCCGGAGAAACACTGGTAGACCGCCACGACCCCAATCATCGGATTACCCTGGCCAACTGGCGCTCGGAAGCGGACTGGGATCGCTGGTATCACTCTGCCAATCGCCGCGACCTGATGACAGAGCTGATCCCCATGATGGACCAGGACGAAAAGATAACGGTTCTGTCCCAGAGCGGCTCCTGATTTATCACAATAAGGCGTGGTCAGAATGCCGTAAAGGCCGCCATGCCGCTGGTCATCGCGCGCTTGATGGATATCATAAGTTGATCCGTGTCATTGCAAACAGCTAATGGTTTCTCCATACTTGCGCCCGCATAATTCCCCACTTTAAACCCTTTGGTAAGGCTATGAGCACACAAAATCCGAACCTGACATATAACTATAAGGTGGTGAGACAATTCGCCATCATGACAGTGGTATGGGGTATTGTAGGCATGGCGCTGGGCGTGTTGATTGCAGCACAACTGGTCTGGCCATCCCTCAACCTCGACCTGCCCTTTACTCACTTCGGTCGCCTGAGGCCGTTACATACCAACGCTGTTATCTTTGGCTTTGGTGGTAGTGCTCTTTTAGGCACGTCCTACTACGTGGTTCAGCGCACTTGCCAGGCACGTCTTATTTCAGACAAGCTTGCGGCTTTCACTTTCTGGGGCTGGACAGCAATCATCATTGCCGCAGCCATCACTCTGCCAATGGGCTTTACAAGCACAAAGGAATACGCTGAGCTTGAGTGGCCTATCGACATTGCTATCGCTATTGTCTGGGTCACCTATGCCCTGGTGTTCTTTGGCACTATTACCAAGCGCAGCACGCCACACATCTACGTGGCAAACTGGTTCTATGGTGCGTTCATTATAACCATTGCCGCACTCCACATCGGTAACAACATGGCGTTGCCGGTCAGTGCGTTCAAGTCCTACTCTGCATACGCTGGTGTAACAGACGCAATGATGCAGTGGTGGTATGGCCATAACGCCGTTGGCTTCTTCCTGACCGCTGGCTTCCTGGGCATGATGTACTACTTTGTCCCGAAGCAGGCTGACCGTCCTGTGTACTCCTATCGCCTGTCTATTGTTCATTTCTGGGCACTGATCGCCACATACGTATGGGCAGGCGGACACCATTTGCACTACTCTGCTCTGCCTGACTGGGCTCAGACCGCCAGTATGATTATGTCCCTGATCCTGCTTGCTCCTTCATGGGGCGGTATGATCAACGGTATGATGACTCTGTCCGGAGCCTGGCATAAGCTGCGCACCGACCCCATCCTGCGCTTCCTGGTGGTTTCCCTGTCTTTCTACGGCATGTCCACCTTCGAAGGCCCGATGATGTCCATTAAAACAGTTAACGCTCTGTCCCATAACACGGACTGGACCGTGGGCCACGTGCACTCGGGTGCCCTGGGCTGGGTTGCAATGATCAGTATCGGTGCAATCTATCACCTGATCCCGAAACTCTGGGGACTCAAGGAAATGTACAGCACCAGCCTGATCAACGTGCACTTCTGGCTGGCCACTGTCGGCACCGTACTGTACATCGTGGCCATGTGGGTTAACGGCATTATGCAAGGCCTGATGTGGCGTGCGGTAAATGATGACGGCACCCTGACTTACAGCTTTGTAGAAGCTCTTGAGGCCTCCTACCCAGGCTATTTCGTCCGCTTCCTGGGTGGCGTGCTGTTCCTGAGCGGTATGCTGTTCATGGCCTATAACGTTTACATGACCGTGCGTCAGAAAGAAGCGATTGCCCAGGATAATGCGGCAGTTCAGGCGGCGTAACGGAGAGAGAGCAAATGAGACACGATATAATTGAAAAGAATATCGGCCTGATGATTGTGTTTATCACCCTGGTCATAAGTGGCGGCTTTCTCGCTGAGGTTGTTCCGCTCTTTTTTATCAAAGAGGTGAATGAACCTATCGAAGGTCTTGAACCCTTAACCGCGCTGGAGCTGGAAGGACGGGACATCTATATCCGTGAAGGCTGTCACGTCTGCCATACCCAGCAGATCCGTCCATTCCGTGCGGAAACCGAGCGCTATGGCCACTACTCCGTTGCGGGTGAGTTCGTTTACGACCGCCCGTTCCTGTGGGGGTCCAAGCGCACCGGGCCGGATCTGGCCCGTGTTGGCGGCCGTTACTCAGACGCCTGGCAGCGCCAGCATCTGTACGATCCGCGCAGTGTCGTACCCGAGTCCAATATGCCTGCGTTCCCATGGCTGTTTGAAGACCGGGTAAACCACAAGGGTACGGCTGCCAAGCTGTCTGCAATGCAGACACTGGGCGTACCCTACACGGACGAGCAAATTGCCAGTGCGCCTGACGCGGTAGAAGGCAAGTTTGAAATAGAGGCCCTGGTTGCCTATCTGCAGCAGCTGGGTACCGTACTTTCAGACAAACGGTGATTTGATGGATATTAACGAGTTACGCGGTATTCACACCCTTTTAGTGATGGCGGTTTTTATCGGCATCATCTGGTGGGCTTTCAGTGCCCACCGAAAAAAGGCAAACGAAGAAGCAGCCCATCTGCCGTTCGATGATGACGAGGTGGAAAAGCGTACTCTCGAACAGGAAAAAACGGAGAAAAAACAATGAGTACCTTTTGGAGCATCTGGATCAGTACGCTCGTGCTCGTGGTGGTTTTCGGCTGCTGGTGGCTTTTGTATGCAACCCGTAAGAGCCAGACAACTGACGTAGAGACAGAGCGTACAACAGGCCATTCTTTTGATGGCATTGAAGAGTACGACAACCCCCTTCCCAAGTGGTGGTTCTACCTGTACGTAGCTACGTGCGTGTTTGCGCTGGGTTATCTGGCGCTCTACCCAGGGTTGGGTAACTACAAAGGCCTGCTGGGCTGGACTTCAACCAATCAGTGGGAAGCAGAAGTTGCGGCCGCTGACGAAAAGTACGGTGAGATATACGCCCAGTTTGGCGAAACACCGGTGGTTGAACTTGCCAAGAACGACGATGCAATGAAGATCGGGCAGCGTCTGTTCGTCAACAACTGCGCTGTATGCCATGGTTCTGCAGGACGCGGTCAGGTGGGCTTCCCCAACCTGACAGACGACGACTGGCTCTGGGGCGGTACGCCGGATGCTATTCTGGAAACCCTGCACAATGGTCGCCAGGGCAACATGCCTGCAAAAGGGGTGATGCCGAACATGAGCAGCGAGCAGGTTGACCAAGTGGTAAACTACGTACTGAGCTTCAGCGGGCGCGAGAAAGATGCAGCTGCTGCAGAGGCCGGTGAAGCCGTATTTGCACAGGCGTGTGTTGCCTGCCACGGCCCCGAAGGTAAAGGTATGGAAGCTATGGGCGCGCCAAACCTTACCGATGATATCTGGCTATACGGCTCCACGTATAAATGGATCAGGGATACCGTTGAAAACGGACGCCAGAACGAAATGCCCGCCCAGGGCGGGCGGATGTCTGATGATCAGATACAGATCCTGGCCGCCTACGTATATAGCCTGTCCAATTAAGTTGAATGCCGGGCCTTGCCCGGCATGGTTTCCTCAACCCTGTGTCTGCGTTGCGGGCACAGGCTTGAGAAGATCAGCAACCGTCTGAGCAGGTTCAGCTCCCGCATTATGACTCCTTCTGGAGGTACCCATGAGTAAAGAAATCCCGGTTAAACAGGTAGACCCTTCGGAGCCTTCAGACGGCAAGCCAAAGACGGACACCATTGAGCTCTACGCAAGCCGGAAGAAAATCTATGCCAAGGAAGTAACCGGCCTGTTCCAGCGCATCCGTACGTTCAGCCTGTTATTCCTTCTGGGCATGTACTTTCTGTTCGTCTGGCTGACGCTGGATGGCGCCCCCCTGATTCACTTTGACCTGCCTGCCCGTGAGTTCCATCTCTACGGTGCAACTTTTTATCCCAAGGACTTCATTCTGTTATCGGGAATGCTGATCATTGCCGCTTTCGGCCTGTTTTTTATTACCACGCTGTTTGGTCGTGTCTGGTGTGGTTATACCTGCCCACAGACCGTGTGGACCTTCATTTTCATGTGGGTTGAAGAGCGGATCGAAGGCAACCGTAACAAACGCATGAAGCTCGACAAGGCCCCCAACTCTGCGCAAAAAGTATTTAAAAAGTCTGCCAAGCACACAATCTGGCTCATAATTTCTCTGCTCACCGGCCTTACATTCATCGGATACTTCTATCCGATCCGTGAACTGATTGTCGATATCTTCACGTTCCAGGCCAACGGCTGGGCCTATTTCTGGGTGGCATTTTTCACTGTCGCTACCTACCTGAACGCTGGCTGGATGCGAGAGCAGGTCTGCCTGTACATGTGCCCATACGCCCGCTTCCAGTCGGTAATGTTCGACCCGAACACCCGTATTGTTTCCTATGACCCCAGTCGCGGCGAGCCGCGCGGCGCCCGCAAAAAAAGTGTAAAGCCTGAAGAGGTCGGTCTGGGTGACTGCATTGACTGTGGCCAGTGCGTTCAGGTATGCCCTACCGGAATTGATATCCGCGATGGCCTGCAATACGAATGTATTGGCTGTGCTCTGTGCATTGATGCCTGTGATGAAATCATGGACAAAATGAACTACCCACGAGGGCTGATTCGTTACACGACTGAAAATGAGCTGGAGGGTAAAACCTCCAAGCTGCTGCGGCCCCGTACCTTTGGCTATGGCGCGGTCCTGGCCACCATGATCGGCGTGGTCGTATTTGTGATCGCTACGCGCGTCCCGGGCCAGATGGATGCTCTGAGGGATCGCGGCGCCTTGTTCAGCTTTAACGGCCAGGGCAACATTGAAAACTCTTATACCCTGAAAATCGCAAATATGACGGAAATCCCCCAGACCTTCAGTCTGTCTGTAGAAGGGCTTGACGGGATTCGTATACTGACAGACACACAGGTCACGATAGACAGTGGCGAAAACCGCTCACTGCCTACCGTGGTGGATGTTTCACCGGAAGCGATACCGCAATCGAACAATGAGATTATTTTCCACGCACAGTCTGAAACGGATGCCTCACTGAAGCTGGAAACCGAAAGCCGATTTGTAGGTCCAACGCAGTGATCCTTCGGGTCACCGTTGGTTATCTGTAAACAGACGAGTCTGAGTATTATGAGTCAAGATATAGCCATAGCGCCCTGGTACCGGCAACCCTGGTTCTGGTTTCTCACGATAGCGCCCCTGTCTGCCATCACATTCAGCATGTTCATGCTGGTGGTGGCTGCAAACATGAAAGATACAATGGTCACAGATGATTACTCCAAGGAAGGCCGGGGTATTAACCTTGAGATAGCCCGTGATCAGGCGGCTGCAGATATGAACCTTAACGCAGACATAACGTTTGAAAACCGCAGCATTCTGATGAATATCAGCACAGGCCAGGATCCGGCAACCTTTCCTTATCTGGTTCTGAACCTGTTTCATCCGACCCTGGCGCAGAAAGATCGCACCATTCAGCTCCGTAGCGATGGTAACGGACACTATACTGGCACTATGCATGAAGACATTGACGGGCGTTGGTATTACGAACTGCGTGGCCCTGATAACAGCTGGCGCCTCAAAGGTGAAGCCTGGTTACCCATTGAAGACAACCTGCACCTGAGCGCCAAAGGCTCCATAAAAGGGTGACCCCCCTGGATTGCTTCCACTGCGGCGAACCGGCGGATGGGGAGCCGCCGATCACGCTTGAGCTTGATGGCCACAAGCGTTTTTTCTGCTGCCAGGGCTGCAAGGCTGTATGTGAAACCATTCACAGCGAAGGCCTGACCGGATTTTATCAACTGCGCACGGAAAACGCCGTTACACCCAGGCAACTCACCGACTCTGAGCTGGACCGTCTCAGGGAGCTGGACCACCCTCTGGTACAACAGGCGTTTGTGTCTCCCGTTAAAGGCGGACAGGAGGCGCAAATACTGATTGGCGGTATCACCTGTGCGGCCTGCATCTGGCTGCTGGAAAACCATATGAAAAAACAGCCGGGCGTGCTGTCTTTTTCAGTGAACCATACAACCCAGCGCGCCCGGCTTACCTGGGCACAGGATAAAGCTGCGCTCAGTGATTTGCTGGTCGCTATTCATGAACTTGGCTACACTGCCCGCCCCTATCAGCCGGATGCCGTTGAAGATCAGCTGAAAGCGGAAAACCGCTCCATGCTGATTCGCCTGGCCGTTGCCGGTATCGGAACGTTTCAGAGTATGATGCTGGCATTCCCACTTTACTTTGAGGTGGGTCCTGACCTTTCCCCCTGGTTTATTACATTTTTCCGCTGGTTTGGCCTGCTCGTTGCCACCCCCGTGGTTTTCTACAGTGCCGCACCTTTTTTCCGGAACGCCCTGCGGGACATTCGAACCCGGCACCTGACCATGGATGTCCCGGTTGCCATCGCCATCGGGCTTGCCTACCTGGCCAGTACCTGGGTAACCGTTATGGGCGGCGAAGAAGTGTATTTTGAATCCGTCTCCATGTTTACTTTTTTCCTGTTACTCGGGCGCTACATTGAGGTGCAGGCCAGATACCGGGCGGGGCTGACCGGAAATGCTCTTGCCGGCTTTCATCCAACGGTCGCCACCCGGGTTAACGGAGAGGAAACGGAAGTGATTCCGGCCCATCAGGTGCAGCCGGGGGATGTCGTGCGCATCCGGCCAGGCGAAACTCTGCCCGTGGATGGCGTGATTCTTCAGGGCCAGTCTACCCTTAACGAGTCAGCCCTTACCGGGGAGTACCTGCCCGAAACCCGGTTGCCCGGAGACACGGTCCATGCCGGAAGTGTGAACGGTGAAAACCCGCTGGACGTTCAGGTGGAAAAATCCGGCGCCCAGACCCGTTTGTCCGGCATTTTGCGAATACTGGACCGCGTGCAATCAGAAAAACCGCCAGTCGCACGCATGGCGGATCGTATAGCCGGCAAGTTTGTTGGCCGAGTGCTTATCCTGGCCCCCGTCGTCTGGCTTGGCTGGTGGCTTGCGGGCGCTGATAACGCTTTTGACATTACCCTTTCAGTGCTTGTCGTGACCTGCCCTTGTGCCCTGTCACTGGCGACTCCCACGGCAATCACTTCGGCCACGGTTAAACTGCGCCGGCTGGGGTTTCTTCCCACCCGGGGCCATGCCCTTGAAACCATGAACACGATCGACACCGTGATTTTTGATAAAACCGGCACGCTCACCCGGGGGGAGCTGAGTCTGATCGAAACAACGGTGACTGGTACCCGGGATAAAAACACCTGTCTGCGGCTTGCAGCGGGACTGGAGCAACATTCTGAGCATCCTATTGCCCGGGTGTTCCATAACCGTCCAGCCGTGGCAATCAACGATGTCCAGAACCACCTTGGTGGCGGACTTTCCGGTGAACTTGATGGCCAGTCATTCTTTATCGGCCATCAGGATTTTGTGGCACAGCGTGTCAGTGCGCCTGCGCCGGAGTCGGAATCTCGTTCCGGGATGGAAATCTGGCTGGCTTCAGAGTCTGAGTGGCTGGCGAGCTTCAGACTTGATGATCAGCCCCGCGAGGATGCTGCACAAGCGGTTAAGACTCTGCAGGAGGCTGGGATACGCACGTTACTGCTCAGTGGCGACCGTTCGGGGCATGTGCGTGAAATTGCAGAGCTTCTTGGCATAGATGAAGCGATTGGCCAGGCCTCACCAGAACAAAAGCTGGAAGTTCTGAAAAAGCTTAAAGCCGAAGGGCATCAGGTGATGATGGTGGGAGATGGCCTTAACGACCTGCCCTCCATGGCTGGAGCCGGCATTTCCGTGGCCATGGGCACAGCGGCGGACCTGACCCAGCTCAAGGCGGATGCAGTACTGCTCAATGGTCAGCTCATGCAGCTGGCAGCCGCATTGGATACCAGCCGCCAGACACGAAAGGTCATCCGCCAGAATATGATCTGGGCACTTGGCTATAACCTCTGCGCCCTGCCACTGGCCGCAGCTGGCCTGGTCCCGCCCTGGGCTGCTGCCATAGGCATGTCACTCAGTTCATTGATTGTGGTAATGAACGCGCTGCGTCTGGGTACCCGTACTGGCGCGCAAAATCGCACCCGGAAGCCGGAGCTTGGCGCGCCGGTTACTCCCTGATACGGTAAGTATCTGGCTTTATTTATGAGGTTGTCCCGTGGAAATCGTAATGCTTCTGGTACCTTTGATGCTGGTTCTGGTCACGATCGGTATCTTCCTGTTTTCCTGGGCGGTAAGGAGTGGTCAGTATGACGATCTGGAAGGCCCGGCACATCGTATTCTTTATGATGATGACGAAGACATGATTCCGGCAGAAGCGCGCGTGGACAAACGGCAGCAAACAGATACCCCACCGGACGGAGATCCCGAAGGGAAAGATACAGGGTCTGGCGACAAAGCTGACCGTTCATGACTCCGGAACTGTACCTCAGCTACCCAAGTGCATTTCTTATCGGCCTGCTGGGCAGCACTCACTGCCTTGGCATGTGTGGTGGAATCAGCGCTTCTCTGTCCATGGCCCTGCCGGTAGGCAAGGGGTTCCGGGCACGTCAGACAGTATTATTACTGGCGTTCAACGGGGCCCGCATCGCCAGCTATGCACTGATCGCTACCCTGGTTGCATTATTAAGCACGTCTGCTGCCAGTCAGTGGGCCGGGCTGGGCATCGTCCTGCGCTCGATTGCCGGCGTACTTTTGATTTTCATGGGATTGTCCATGGGGCAGTGGTGGCAGGGCATTCGTTACGTGGAACGCATTGGCGCCCCTCTGTGGAAACGACTTTCGCCCCTTACCCGTCACCTGCTTCCCGTTAACCATCCCGCTAAAGCTCTTGCACTTGGGGCCCTCTGGGGCTGGCTACCCTGCGGGCTTGTTTACAGCACTCTGGGCTGGGCAGCGTTACAGCCCACAGTGGGATCCGCTGCGCTCACCATGATGTTTTTCGGGCTTGGCACCCTGCCCTCAATGCTTGCCACAGGGTATGCAGCCACCTGGATCAACAGCCTGAAGGGAAACCGGTCATTCCGGAAGGTGACCGGTGCCCTGCTGATCGCATTCGGGCTCTGGACAATACCGTTAATGGCTTTTTTCGGCCACTGACCCGGTACCGTCTCTGGCCGGATGCTTAAAGGTTCAGCACATCCAGCCGGCCAAAATCCTGCTCCGGCTCTGCGGGCATGGCCGTTTGTACAGCCTGCCGCTTTCCACCAAGACGCTTGCCCTCCCGGAAGTCATAAAGATTCGGGTCGGCAAGATGTGAAGGTTCAACGTTACACAAAGCCCTGAACATGGTTTCCAGCCTGCCGGGATGCTGTTTATCCCACTGCTGAAACATATCCTTGATAACCTGACGCTGCAGGTTTTCCTGGGACCCGCAGAGATTACACGGAATAATCGGAAACTCTCTGAGGATTGCATAACGGGCAATGTCTTTCTCGCGGCTATACGCCATCGGCCGGATAACGGTATTGCGACCATCATCACTGTGCAGAACCGGAGGCATGGTTTTGAGCTTGCCACCATAGAACATGTTCAGAAACAGGGTTTCCAGAAGATCATCGCGGTGGTGGCCCAGTGCAATTTTGGTCACACCCTGCTCTGCAGCAAAGTTGTATAGGATGCCACGGCGCAAACGCGAACACAGCCCGCAGGTTGTCTTACCCTCAGGTACCTTCTCTTTGACAATGCTGTACGTGTCTTTTTCGATGATATGATATTCAACCCCCATAGAAGCCAGGTAATCCGGCAAAACATCTTCGGGGAAACCCGGTTGTTTCTGGTCCAGGTTCACCGCGATCAGCTCAAACGGAACCGGAGCGCTTTTCTGCAGGTTAAGCAGGATGTCCAGCATGGCATAAGAATCCTTGCCCCCTGACAGACAGCACATAACCTTATCGCCAGCCTCGATCATGGAGAAGTCAGAAATCGCCTGGCCTGCATCCCTGCGCAGGCGTTTCTGCAACTTGTTCAGTTCCTGCTTCTGCCGACGCTCATGCTCTGAGCGGGATCCGGTTTCACGGTTGTCAATCTTTGCTTCTGGCATATCAAACTTTGTTCAGTGGGAGAATGGTGCAGGAATTATACGCGTCCCGGCCATTTCAGGACAGGGCAGCTGCCCTTCCCCCCGCGATGCCCGTGGACTACCATGAGTGCCATGAAATGGGCCATAACCAATCAAAAAGCAGCAGAACCGGCGCATTTAAAGACGCAGAGTACAATACTACTGGAACAACAGGTCGAGCATATGCTTGTTGCAGTGGAGCATGAACTGCGCCGCTCACCTGCAGGCGTTGACGAACTCGGTCTGATAAAGCGGTTGCAAAAACCACCCTGGAGACTGATCGGTGCTGTGCAGTTTCATGACCCCGTACAGCTCTACCCGGTGCACTTCCTGCTTTTCCATGTACTATACCGTCTGAGGGATATGCTGGCTGAGACGGGCGAAAGTGTCTGCATATCGCCCCTGAGCATCCGCATTGAACAGCCGGTTACGGGCACAACAAACGGTTTGCCGGGCACCCGGGACCATTTACGGGATTTTTATCTGGATTTGTCACAGTACGAACTGCCCGGCGATTCTGTTCAGCAGATGATGAATGATTTCTGGGCGGGTTACCGGCACACAGTTCCGGACGATACAGACACCCTCCATGCTGCCAGGGCCCTGGGATTCGATTCAGTTCCTGATACTTTTTCAACAGTAAAACAGGCCTTTCGCCGTAGGGTAATGCAGGCACATCCGGACCGGGGTGGCGACACGGAAAGCATTCAATTACTCAACGAAGCTTTTGCCACTCTGAAAACGCACTTCAGCAGGACAATGGAACGCATATGACACTACGCAACCTCTGGGTGGCAGGCACCCTTGTATCACTGCTTACGACAAGTTTCTTTGCTCATGCCGACCTTGTCGTACTTCAGTATCATCACATCAGTGATGCCACGCCACCTTCCACAAGCACGTCCGCCTCTCTGTTCGAGGCGCAACTGGATATGATCTCCGATCTGGATCTGGAAGTGGTGGACTTGCACACAGCAACGGTTGAAGTGTTTTCTGATAACCCGACCACCAAACAGCAGATTGCCATTACGTTTGATGATGCCTATGAGTCGGTTTACAGCAAAGGCGCAGATATCCTGCAGGAACGGGGCCTGCCCTATACGCTGTTTGTCGATACAGCAGCGATAGGCAACCATGGGTATATGAGCTGGCCACAGCTGCAAGAGCTGGCCCGGCGTGACGGGGTCAGTATAGCTAATCATGGTGAAGGTCACGGTCACATGGCCCGCCGGCCAGATGAAGCAGAAGCAGACTGGTTGAAGCGTATCACCCGCAGTCTGGACGCAGCACAGGCCGAGTTAGAAGAGAAGCTGGATACCCGCTTACCGTTGTTCGCTTATCCCTATGGCGAGTTCGACACCGCGCTTGAGGCAGAAGTCAGCCAGCGGGGCTGGTATGCTTTCGGACAACACTCCGGTGCTATCGGCCCCCTTTCGGGCCAGACACGCTTGCCCAGATTTCCCATGGCCAACACCTATGGGCAACTTAACAGCCTCCGGGATAAGCTCACCAGTAAAGCTTTTCCTGTGGATACCAGTGCACTGCCTGATGGCGTGATAGCAGAGAACCCGCCCACTCTCACATTGCCGAGAGTGGATGAAATTCAGCCATCCAGGCTGACCTGCTTTGCATCCACTATGGGGCAGATCGAGGTCCAGGTCTCCGATAACACCCTTTCGATTCAGGCACCCCGGCCATTCAACAGCCGCCGGTTCCGTTATAACTGTACTCACCCGGCGCCTGACGGTGGATTTTACTGGCTCTCCCAGCAATGGCTTGATCTGAGTAAGCCCGAAGACTGAAACGCCTAGTGTGCCTCAACCAGGGTCAGCCCCAGTTCTCCGGTGCGCACATGGGGTATCTTGCGGGGGCCCTGCCGGGTTTCGACAACGGTCTGATTGTCCAGGTCTGCCGCACGCGTGAAAAGCAGCATCCAGCGTTCTTCAGCAGAGCCAGTTACCGGAATCCGGGCTTCAAGGTAACCACGGCGGTGCCAGTTTTCCGGTTCAAAATCCAATACCAGATCTGTGACCAGACGCACAGGCCTCAGGTTACCGTCAAGAAAGGCCACAGAAGGTACAACAACCCCGTTATGGGCATAAGAGCGTAAACGGTAAAACCCTTCATTCCGGGAGCGGGCCTGGGGCAAGGCCACCAGCTGGTACGGACTGACACCTGACAGAAACCGGTGTTCTGGAGAGTCCCCAGCCAGGTGAACAGCAAACTCGCGTCCTTCCTGCCAGCGCGCATGATGACGGGTTTCAAGTGACTGGCAGCAGCTCCGGGAAAAACGCTTCAGGTAGTCGTCATCCGTGTCTTCGACACCGAGCACGGCCAGGGCATTAGGATCATGGCCCGCTACGGGCTTTGTCGTACCGGGGGCATCACTGATCCGGAACACACTGGCCTGAGATATTTCAGCCGGAGGCGTCTGCCGCCCTTTTTCTTCATCTGTCCGGGTATCCGGCTGGTAATAGGTTGAGCGCACCCGGCCTTCTGCATCACGCCAGGTGAAATAAGGCTTACCCTCACCGTCTCTGACGTAGCCTTTGCGCCGCAGCTCTTCAGCATCCGGATAATTCTCAGAGGTCAGCTCATCATCTGACGGCGCAGAGGTGGCAGACTCCGACTTGGTGGCTGGTTTTGCTATAGGTGAATAGCGGACACGCCCCTGCTCATCTACCCAGGAAAAGTAGCCTTCTTTTTCTTCGACGGTTGCTCCCCCTATCTGGCACCCGGACAGCAAGGCTCCAAGAGCAAGACAACCAACAGCGATGAGTAGTCTGGGAGTGGCCACTGAAATACCCTTTTAAATACGACATAGCGCCTGGTCAGAATTTTTTCCGAAAGCTCAGCCCTGCCATAATAACCCGCAGGGAGGTTTTTACATCCAGCGCCGCATAAGGATTGTAGATGATGTTGGTGATGTTATCGCAGTTCACATTACAGCTGGTATCCGCCGGAATAGACTCCACGGAATGCAGATAACTGAGATTCAGATCAATTTCCGTATTCTTGTCCCACTTGTACCCCATCCCCACACTGTACAGGTTGGCGCCACCGAAAGGCGCCATGATTGACCGCTGATCGTCAGGTATAACTGAGTCGCGAATTTCCACACCGGCCCTCAGATCAAGCCGTGAGGACGCGTGAAACTCCGCCCCGAATGCCCAGTTCCACTGGCTTTTAAAACCCAGCGGGAGCCTCAGGGTGCTGGGCGTTGCATTATCCGGGGAAAGAATACGGGCTGCATTAAGAAACTCCAGGTTCCGGTCAAAGCGGAATAAAAAAGCATCCCACTGGGCGTAATCGGTCCAGCCGATATCCGCATTCAGAGTCAGCTTCGGGTGAACATTCACGCTTATGCCCGTCTGAAAGTGCTGCGGGTAAACCAGATCCATACTGACGTTGCCAGCCTCCCGGGGAGCGCCCGATGGCAAACTGAGAATAGCTGAGGTAATCGCACCCAGAACAGAACCATTGACACTCTGCCAGAACCCGGACCAGTCATCGGTATACTCAATCTCGAAGGTGCCCTTCATGTTCATTTCGGCTTCGGAGGTATAACTGGCGCCCCAGGAAAACCAGTCCACTGGCTCCCACATTACCCCGAGCGTATACGTCGGTGACAGGGTTTCCTGTACATTGAGGCTCATGGCTCCGATATCATCCCAGGGCCCTACGTTGCCCCCGCACAATGCCAGCCATGGCTGCAATGGTTCGTCGCCATCCTCGCAGTTGAAAGCATCCTGGAGAACTTCCGCAACCCCCATCAACATGTTGGGCGCGCGCATATACTGATCGGCTGCTATGCCCATATGGGACAAGTGAATGCCGGCACCCACGGACCATTGGTCATTAATTTCGTAGCCAACTGTCGGAGCCAGATAGGTAGTGCGCTGCAGGGCCGTGGCCTGTGGCTGATACCGGCCCGGATCGTCTTTTTCGCGGTAAAAGCCCGCAGCCAGGGGCATATAAAAGGCGTTACCGAAGGTGAGTTTTGAGCCCGGCGGGTTGATACTGATCCCGCCCGATGGAGCCAGTGCCGGCCCGGGTGGCAACTTCAGTATCCCGTACCCGGGAACAAACAGGGCCACATTGTTGGTATGACTATGAGTGTTGGCAACAGGGTCTTTCTGCTTGCCTGTTTCCGGGTCTGTCTCAAGACCATCGATCCCGAATATCTCGTAGCCCTCGGGTGCATTAAAGTCAGCATCAATATCCATATAGATGCTCATCAGATTCACTTCCAGCTGACGACCTTCCAGTTTTGTCAGCCCGGCCGGGTTGTAGTGAATCGCCATAATCCCCGGAGGATCGGCTGTGACGGCATTTCCAAGGGCCAGTGCTTTCGGATGAATTGTCAGGTTTTGCGCAAGTTGCGCGTGCGCACCATACGAGAGTGTCATGGCCGCCATGGCAGTGAGCAACCGGCGCTTATGGTTATTATATCCCATGCAGTGTTTCCCTTCCCGTTACGTCGTCAGCTGCACCATTTATTCTTTCAGGCCAGAGAATTTGATGGGTAGAGACACACCGAGAGAGAAGTCCGGGGCATCCTCTGTAAGACCTATCCCCACACTGGTGTTTACAATCGTGGTATCGCTGACCCGGGTGCCCAGGGACATACTCAGGAACCCGCTCATCTGATCCTGGGCCATAGCCTGATCACCGTTGGAAAACGTCAGGATGGTTTCATCGCTGTAACTCACTTGTGCGGAAATACTCAGAGAAATATCGTAGGACAGGGAGTAGGCAAAACCAGCAGAGCCGGAGAGCCCAAAGCCTGGCTCTACTTCTTCCAGCAACCGGGCACCGCGAACCTGCTGAAGGTCGTCGACTGGCATGTTGTAAGTGGCACTGACAGAGCCAAAAATAACAACCGGGTCCAGCACCTTCGACAGGCTTGCCCCACCACCCAGTGAGTAATAACCACTGCCGGTTGAAAGCTGCTCATTGATATCTATTTCGTAAGGGCTGACCCCGGTTTTGCTCGAAAAAGTACCAAACAACGTGGTTGACATCTTCCCGGGCACATAGGCAAAAGGCTGCCAGCGACCGGTCAGGGAAATGTCACCAAAGTCATAAACATTCAGCTCATCTTCCGTGTCGTACTTCACCACCAGAGGGACCCGGGCCCCCACGGTCAGGTTATCAAGTAATCCGAAATCGTAAGAGAACGCATTAGTGAAGTTGTGCGTAGCCGAGGGCACGACATCGAGATTACGCACCGAACCATTTGTGATAGCAAGATCCAGCCTCTGGTCGGCGGTGTAAGCATAATCAAACGAGTAATTAAGGGAGTGTGTGCCTTTCTTCTGAAGTGAATAGTTCTTTTCCGCGGCCTGAAACACTTCCTCAAGCTGGCGTGAAGAATCTTCATCTCCCTCCTGCTTTGCGAGCGCATCCCTCGCCTGATCTACATTCTCTTCCTGCGCCATGGTCGTGCCCGGAAGCAGACTGGCTGCGGAAACAAGAATAAGACCTCGCATAAACCAACGATTCATCCTGACTCCCTTATTTTTATTAGTCATAATCCTGAGTCGCGGGGTTACACCCCGCCAGTGTTAGTTGCGACGGTAATGCAATTGTTTGCGGGTATTTTCAACACTGCCGTCCGGGTTGTTTTTCTGGCGCTCCAGAGCGTTTTGCAGGCGCCGCTGGGTGGATTCGTGAAAATCCGGAATGCGCTCCAGCGCCAGCAAGGTCATGGTCTGATCATCAACCACGCGCAGGTCCTCGTCTTTCAGTTCCAGGTGATTCAGTGGTGTGTCATTGCCCGGAAACACGATGAAAAGGACGTTTTCTTTCCACTTCTCTTCAAACTGGGCAAGGGTAAACGTGAGATTGCCCACTGCGGGGTCGGCCAGATATGCACGGCCGTTACGAATGGCCCGGAGCACAACAAAGTGCTTGAAGCCTGCGTGCTCAATCGGAACGATGGCCGGGTGGTCGAGTTCCAGAAGATCATCGATGGTGGCGCGGAAACCACCGGAGGGGTACCCCAGAGCCGTCACCAGGCGTTTCATATCAAGCATGGAAAAGGCCCGGCGCTCTACAATGCGTTCACTCTCACCGTAGTGCAGCAAACCTTCCATCACCTGACGCTCTGTAAGGGAACGGCCAAGGTAAAAATTCAGAACCGTCGTCAGCGACGCACTGCCGCAACTGTAATCGTAGGCCTGGCGAACGATATTGCGGTACTTCTGTTCAACCAGCGGTTCGATCCGATGCTGCGAGCGAAGCTCCACAGGGCTGGAATCGACCTTGTGCTCGATGACAACAGTTCCCTTTTGATAGGGTTCCACCATGGTCGCTTCCTGCACCATGGCGAATGTAAGAATGGACCCAGCGAGCACCAGCAGCATGGCAGATGAATTCCTTGCTTATTGTTTGCCGTGACATTTTCGGAATTACATATTGTTACCGTAAGATACCGAATTTGCTGATGCCTTAAAGATAACTGTGCCTCAAATCTGACGCTGCAACTCCCTGCGCTCAGAGGGTGAAAACAACATCGATCAACAAGTAACCCAACAGCGTAACAACCACAATGCCGATGAGATTCAGCGCGAACCCGGCACGGATCATGTCGCCAATTTTCATGTGACCGCTGGAAAAGACAATCGCATTGGGAGGGGTCGCAACGGGCATCATAAATGCGCAGCTGGCAGCCACAGCAGCCGGAACGGCCAGAAACAGTGGCGAGGCACCCTGGGAAATTGCCAGGGCACCCAGCAGCGGCAAAAACGCAGCCGCCGTTGCGGTATTGCTGGTAACCTCTGTGAGGAAAATAATCACAGCAGCAACCAGCATTATCATTACCACCACCGGCATGGTGCTGGCCGCACCCATGGTGGTAGCAATCCAGTCTGCCAGACCGGAGCTACTGATGACGCCAGCCATGGCGAGCCCGCCACCAAACAGCAGAAGCACGCCCCACGGGATATCCCTGGTGGTGTTCCAATCCAGAACAAACGTCTGCGTGCGTGCATTGACAGGAATAATGAACATGGCAATCGCGGCGGCAATGGCAATACCGGTATCAGTCAGCCAGGGCATAAGATTCGCAGAAATCAGCGGCCTGAAAATCCAGGCTGCGGCGGTAAATACAAAGACAAGAGCAACCAGTTTTTCTCCCCGGCTCATCCGCCCCAGGGCTGCAAGCTCATCACGGATGGCCTCGCCGGCTCCTTCCTGCTCAACCGACTCAAACCCGCCCCGTGTCAGCCACCACCAGATCATGATCAGCATGACCGTTGAAATCGGAACACCAAACAGCATCCATTGGGCAAACCCGATTGAAACCCCCTGCGTCTCGTTAAGGTAGGCGGCCAGCAGGGCGTTGGGGGGCGTACCTATCAATGTAGCAATGCCACCCACACTGGCTGAATAGGCAATGGCCAGCAAAAGTGCCGTAGCGTAACGCCGGTTTTGTCCAGGTTGCCCCTTACCGGCCATACTGATGACTGATAACCCAATAGGCAGCATCATGATAGCCGTTGCCGTGTTGCTGACCCACATGCTTAAAAAGGCAGTGGCAAGCATAAACCCGGCAATCTGCTTTTTCGGCTCGTTGCCCACTGCACGCAACGTCAGCAGGGCTATGCGGCGGTGAAGACTCCAGCGCTGCATAGCCAGACCAAGGGTAAAGCCACCCAGAAAAAGAAAAATAATCGGATGTGCGTAAGGAGTTGTTGCCTCGGAAATGCTGCCCAGTCCCAACGCAGGTACCAGAACGATAGGCAGCAGCGCTGTGGCCGGAATCGGAATCGCCTCGGTTGACCACCAGGTGGCCATGAGCAGCATCATCCCGGCCGCCAGCCAGGCCTCTTTCGCCATTGTTTCCGGTGCCGGAAGAAGCACCGTCATCAACAACAACCCTGCTCCCAGAAACAAACCCAGCAAACGGGTTCTGGAGTACCCGCCAGTTGTCCCTGTCACTTGCTCCTGTTCACTCATGCTCAGACCTCGCCCAACCTTTGTTTCCCAAGGATAAAATGGGCCGCATCATAACGTCAGGGAAGGTCAGCGTCACTCTATTTTGACCGGGACAGTCCCTGTTCCCGCTCAAGCAGAGCCTGCTTGCGTTTTATACCCCACCGGTACCCGGAGAGAGCACCATCGCTGCGCAGTACCCGGTGGCAGGGAACAACCACTGCCAGAGCGTTGGCAGCACAGGCGCCCGCCACGGCGCGGGAAGCCTGAGGCTGCCCTATTCGCCGGGCGATATCTGCATAACTGGCTGAGCTCCCTGATGGAATCTCTTGTAACGCCCGCCAGACTCTGCACTGAAAGTCTGTGCCTCTGAGGTCCAGTTCTATTGCCAGAGGCTTGCGACTGTCTTCCAGGTAATCCATCACCGCGTTAAACCAGGGTGCGTCCGGGTCTTTTGCCTGTTTGAGCGTTGCGTTCGGGTAACGGCGAGCCAGTTCTGCAATCAGTTCATCCTTTGACTCGCCCGGCAGAACAGCACACACGCCTGCAGACGTATGGGCGACCAGAAGGGTGCCGAGATAACAGTGACCTGTCTGCCAGCTAAGCGTTTCGGTCTGGGTATCTATGGTTGTCATGATAGGCCTCTCCACCCGCATATTTGCTAACAACAGTACCAGAGTATCAGGCACAATGGCGGTTTAAGTACATACGGGTGGAGGCTTCCTGTGCAACAGCATTCGTTCGACATTGTGGTGATTGGTGGTGGCGTTAATGGCACTGGCATTGCCATGGATGCCGCTGGCCGGGGCCTGAATGTCCTGCTTTGTGAAATGAATGACCTGGCCTCGGCAACATCATCCAACAGCAGCAAGCTGATCCACGGCGGCCTGCGTTACCTGGAACACTATGAATTCCGGCTGGTTCGCGAAGCTCTGGCTGAGCGGGAAGCCCTGTTGCGCAGTTCACCCCATATCATGTGGCCCATGCGCTTTCACCTTCCTCATCAGCCCCATCTACGTCCGGGCTGGATGATCCGCACAGGACTTTTCCTGTACGATCACCTGGCCAAACGGGAAATGCTGCCCGGCTCAAAGTCCATCACATTTGGCAGTGACAGCCCTTTAAAGCCGGAAATCACCCGGGGCTTTGAGTACTCGGATGGCTGGGTAGACGATGCTCGCCTGGTTGTACTCATGGCCCGCAAAGCACAACAGATGGGTGCAATCGTCCGGCCCAGAACCCTTTGTACAGAAGCGTTACGCGAAGACGAGCACTGGACAATCACACTGCAGGACAAAGTGACGGGCGATGAATACAACGTTACGGCCAAAGCTCTGGTCAACGCCGCCGGCCCCTGGGCCAGTTCGCTCTTTGCAGAAACAATCGCTGCCCCCGCCCCCAAACAGATTCGCCTGGTCAAAGGCAGCCACCTGGTTGTTCCACGCCTGAACAGCGGCGATGAAGCCTACATTCTGCAGAATGAAGATGACCGCATTGTTTTTGTCATCCCTTATGAAGAGCACTTTTCTCTGATTGGAACCACCGATGTGGAGTACGAAGGCGACCCATCCCTTGCCAAAATTTCACCGGCAGAAACCGACTACTTACTGAAAATTGTTAACACGTATTTCCGGCACCAGACCACAGCCGGCGACGTTGTCTGGTCCTACTCCGGAGTACGGCCACTCATTGACGATGAAGAGAACGCCCAGAAAGCGTCCCGGGACTATTCTTACGAACTGGATACCAACCAGGGCCAGGCGCCACTGATGTCCATATTTGGTGGCAAGATAACCACCTACCGGAAGCTTGCAGAAATCGCTACGGATAAACTCTGTGACTTTTTCCCGGCCGCCGGTGAGCCCTGGACACACGATGCTGTGCTGCCCGGGGGGAACTTTAACAGCAAGGCCTCGCTACAGGCTGAACTGGAAAGCGAATTCCCCTGGCTGCCCGAAGCACTGGCACGGCGCTATGTGCGGACCTATGGCACGACCGCCCGCGACTTATTGGCGGGCGCCTCCTCTCTTGGAGATATGGGAATTCTTTTTACCGGCACCCTTTACCAGAAAGAGGTGGACTACCTTGTGGCACGGGAATGGGCATGGACCGCCGACGATATTCTCTGGCGCCGCACCAAGCAAGGCCTTTATGCATCCGGAACACAAAGCCGCGCTCTGGAGGACTATCTCGCATCTGCCTTCGCCAACAACCCGGACACCCGCTCCTGAAGGTGCGGAATGACGTCTTCCTCAAACCAGGGATTGCGGCGCAACCAGAGGTTGTTGCGCGGGCTCGGGTGTGGCATGGGCAATAGCTCCGGCCAGTATTGGTGCCAGTTTCTGACATTGTCTGTCACGGATTTACGGGCGCCCGGCAAGTGCCAGGCATGAGCATACTGACCAATCACCAGAGTCAGGCCGACATTTTCCAACCGCTCCAGCAGTACCTCACGCCAGGCAGGAGCACACTCGGGCCTGGGGGGTAAGTCACCGGACTTGCCCGTCCCCGGGTAACAGAAGCCCATTGGGAGTATGGCCAGCTTACGCTCATCGTAAAACGTCTCCCGTGTTATGCCCATCCACTGCCGGAGACGGTCACCACTGGGATCGTTGAATGGCAGCCCGGTATCATGCACCCGCCTGCCCGGGGCCTGTCCCACCACGAGAATGCGGGACTCGGGCGACAGCTGCACCACCGGGCGCGGCCCACGGGGCAAAACATCCGCACAGATGGTACAGGCGCGCACCTGCCGGACCAGCTCATCAAACGGTAATGTTCTGTAGGTGTCTTTCACTGCTCCGACGCCAGACGAAACAGACTGGCCCCCTCTTCCGGTGTGCTGACACCCTGCCGCATCCAGGCAAACAATTCTCTGCCGTAACCCTGGTGATAGCCGGATAAGTCCGGCCGGGCCGGCTCCCGCTGTGCAAACTCGGCCTCGTCCACGACCACCGATAAAACGCCCTGCTCTGCGTCCAGACAGATCAGGTCGCCCTCCCTGACCCGCGCCAGCGGACCGTTATCAAACGCTTCCGGATAGACATGGATTGCGGCCGGAACCTTGCCGGATGCACCTGACATACGGCCATCGGTTACCAGGCCGACCCTGAAACCCCTGTCTTGCAACACCCCGAGATAAGGCGTCAGTTTGTGTAATTCCGGCATTCCGTTGGATTTTGGCCCCTGAAAACGGACGATCACCACACAGTCCTTGTCCAGCTCGCCTGCCTCAAACGCCGTTTTCAGTTCATTCTGGTCATTAAAGAGCACGGCTGGCGCCTCAACTCTATGGTGCGCCGGCGATACGGCCGATACCTTGATGACACCCCTGCCAAGGTTACCTTCCAGCACCTTGAGGCCACCGTCGGGTGCAAAGGGGTCAGAGGCGGAGCTTAAAACATCGGGCCGCAGACTTTCATCCGGAGCCGGCTTCCAGTCCAGCCTTCCGGCTTCCAGTACAGGCGCCTGCGTGTAACGTTCAAGACCGTGCCCGACAACTGTTTCCACATCATTGTGCAAAAAACCACCGGCCAGCAGCTCACGAATCAGAAAGGCTGTACCGCCGGCCTCGTGAAAGGCATTCACATCGGCTTCGCCATTGGGGTAAATGCGAGTCATGGAAGGCACCACAGAAGACAGCTGTGCATAATCATTCCAGTCAATGATGATGCCGGCCGCCCGGGCAATGGCGACCCAGTGCAGCGTATGATTGGTGGAGCCGCCGGTCGCCAGCAATGCCACCAGCGCATTCACAATGCTCTTTTCATTCACCATATCGCCCAGACCAAGCGCCCCGCCCTGAGGCTTCGACAAGCGGATAACCTGCTCGGTGGATGCCCGGGTTAACTGATCTCGCAGCGGAGTATTGGGATTAACAAACGCCGAGCCCGGCAGCTGCAGCCCCATGACTTCAACCAGCATCTGATTGCTGTTGGCTGTACCGTAAAACGTGCAGGTACCCGGGCTGTGATAGGACTGGCTCTCCGCCTCCAGCAGCTCATCTCTGCCAATCCTGCCTTCTGCATAGAGTTGCCGGATGCGCTGTTTTTCCTTATTCGGCAGACCGGAGGGCATAGGACCTGCCGGCACCAGTACGGCCGGCAGATAGCCAAAGCTGAGGGCGCCGATCAGAAGCCCGGGCACAATCTTGTCACATATGCCCAGCAGCAGCATGGCATCAAACATATTGTGGCTCAGGGCCACGGCCGTGCTCATGGCAATGGTATCTCTTGAGAACAGGCTGAGTTCCATGCCGGGCTGGCCCTGGGTTACGCCGTCACACATGGCAGGCGTGCCCCCGGCGAACTGGGCCACAGACCCCATACCATGAGCTGCGCCACGGATTATCTCCGGAAAAGCGCCATACGGCTGATGAGCTGAGAGCATATCATTATAGGCAGATACCATAGCCACATTGGCCGAGTTCATCAGCTTCAGGGTGTCCTTGTCATCCTGGCCGCAGGCGGCAAAGCCATGGGCAAGATTACCGCAGGACAAAACGCCCCGTTGTGGTGAACAGTCCTTCAGCCGGCCCATGCGTAAGAGATAGTCCTCCCGGGAAGCACGACTGCGCTCTTCGATTCGTTGGGTCACTGCCTCTACAACTGCATGCATACCTGGCTCCGTTGTGTGTTATCCATTGCCCGTCGACGTAATTTTACGTAATTTTTTTGCTATCATCATCTTATTGTCATTCAACTGTCATCTTATCTTGATACATTTACTACTTTCTTAACCTAAGGACGAACATATGCTCAGGCGCACCAAAATTGTCGCCACCCTCGGCCCGGCTACAGATACCCCTGACGCCCTGGCCTCCATCATCAGCGCCGGGGTTGATCTTACCCGGCTGAATTTTTCCCATGGCAGTGCCGAAGAGCATCTGGAACGTGCCCGCCAAGTGCGCGAGACGGCCGCCACCCAGGGGCGCTTTGTGGCTCTGTTGGCGGACCTCCAGGGGCCCAAACTTCGTATTGCCCGTTTTGCGGCCAATAAAGTCAGCCTGGATGTGGGGCAGACATTTGTGCTGGACGCTACCATGGATAAAGAGGCTGGCACTCAGGACCGTGTAGGGATTGACTACGAGCAGTTGATTGACGACGTCAAACCCGGCGATGTTCTGGTACTGGATGACGGCCGGATAGAAATGGAAGTGCAGTCGGTTGACGCGCACAGCATCACCTCCACTGTTCTGATCGGCGGTCCGCTGTCCAACAATAAAGGCCTGAATAAACGCGGTGGCGGCCTGTCGGCTGATGCACTTACTGAAAAAGACAAACAGGACATTGTGACGGCTGCCCGGATGGGCGCCGATTACGTTGCCGTCTCTTTTGTCCGTACCGCTGAAGATATGCATACCGCACGCCACCTCCTCAGAGAGGCCGGCTCACAGGCAGGCCTGGTCGCAAAAATCGAGCGTGCAGAGCTGGCACACGATAAGGATGCGCTGGACTCGGTGATTATGGCGTCTGATGCGGTAATGGTGGCCCGTGGCGATCTCGCCGTTGAAATCGGTGATGCGGAGCTGGTGGGTGTGCAAAAACACATCATTTCACGGGCCCGGATTCTCAACCGCGCAGTGATTACGGCAACCCAGATGATGGAATCGATGATTACCAGCCCCCTGCCGACACGGGCGGAAGTCTCCGACGTTGCCAATGCGGTTATGGACCACACAGATGCGGTTATGCTGTCGGCAGAAACGGCAGTGGGGGACTACCCCACAGAGGCGGTTGAAGCCATGGTGCGTATCTGTATAGGTGCGGAGAAGCACCCCTCAATGCATCAGTCCCAGCACCGGATACATGAAAGTATGGAACAGGTCGACGAAGCGGTTGCCCTGTCCGCCATGTACGCAGCCAACCACCTGCACGGTGTAGCGGCGATTATCTGCATGACGGAAACAGGCTCTACCCCCAGGCTGATGTCGCGAATCAAGTCCAATGTCCCGATTTTCGCATTCTCACACCACCCTTCTACTCAGCACCGGGTTGTGATGTACCGGGGGGTTCACACAGTTCCGTTTGACTCTGCGCAGATTCCGAATGAACAAACCAACGCTCAGGCGGTGGCCGAACTGATGGAGCGTAACGAAATAAGCAATGGGGATCTGGTCGTTATCACTAAAGGCGATTACAGCAAGGCCCAGGGTGGCACCAACTCCATGAAAATCGTGAAAGCCGGTTCGACTATCCGTTAACATCCGCAAGACTGGCCGCAGCCGTTTCGGTAATGCTGGTCCAGTCTTTCCGTGCCACAGCCTCAGCAGGTGTCAGCCAGCTGCCGCCGACAGCCAGCACGTTTTGTAACTCCAGATAACCTCTGGCTGTTTCCCGGCGAATGCCACCTGTCGGGCAAAAAACGGCCTCTTTGAAGGGCCCGGCAAAGGCTTTCAGAGCAGACATGCCGCCAGCGACCTCAGCCGGGAAAAACTTGAATTCCCGGTACCCCAGGCTATAGCCCAGCATTATCTCGGAAGCCGTTGATACGCCTGGCAAAAGGGGTGACTGGGCCGTTAAGGCGAAATCCAGCAGAGCCTCAGTCACCCCTGGAGTGACTATAAACTGAGCTCCAACGGCTTCTGCCTGCCGGTACTCTGAGAGGCTGGTGACTGTTCCCGCGCCCACCCATACGTCCGGGAGTGCATCACGCACCTGCCTGATCGCCTCAAGGCCATGTTCTGTGCGCAGGGTTATCTCCATCACGGCAATTCCGCCCTCAAAAAGCGCCCGACACAGTGGTACCGCATCGTCAGGATCGTTGATCGTGATCACAGGCAATAGCTGCGAGGCGTTCAGCACCGATCTGACACGTTCGCGATGAAAGCCGGATACTTCGTTCATGGTTCTCTCCATACGAGTCAAAAAAGGCTCAGGGGCTCCAGAAAATGCTGAGACCCGGCTTCAGAAATCCACGAACCGGCATCGCAAGCGAGTCATCCGGTTGCTCCAGGGCACGCTTCAGCGTCTCCATCTTATCATTGCCTTTCAGGTGCAGGATCGCCAGCCGGGCTGCGCGCATCATCGCATATGTCAGTGTTATGCGCGGCTGTGCCTGAGACAAGGGAGCCACAGCAGCCAGAGATTGCCGGCTGCCCGGATCCATCGCCGCCTCAATGCCAGGAGCATCCGGGAACAGGGACGCAGTATGGCCGTCATTGCCCATTCCCAGAACCAGCACGTCCAGTGGCTGTGTCAGCTCCGCAATTTCCGCTTCAGCCGCATCCAGTCCCTCTTGAGGCGTCTTACCAGGTTGCTTCAGGGAAAAAAACTGTGCGGCCGCCGCCTTGTTCTGCAGCAGAGTCTGTTTTACCAGTCGGGTATTGCTGGCCGGATCTGCCTCGTCTACCCAGCGCTCGTCCACCAGCACAATATCAACACGACCCCAGTCCAGATCCTTAACAGACAGGGCCTGAAAAAAGGGGGCCGGGGTAGAACCACCGGAAACCGCCAGGCTCGCACGGGGCGCTGCCTCAAGGCGGGCCTGAAGAAACCCCGCGACTGTATTGGCAAGCCTCTCGGCAACCTCCTGTGGGGACGTACCAAAACACATGTCTATTCCAGCGGGTAAAGCCAGGTCAGGCATCTTCATACCAACTCCTCCCATCACGGGTAATCATTGCAATCGAAGCCACTGGCCCCCAGGTGCCGGCGGCATACCGCTTCGGTGGTTCTCCACCTTCGTTCCAGTTCTGAATAATCCGATCTACCCAGCGCCAGGCGTGTTCCACTTCGTCCCGTCGTACAAACAGGTACTGGTTTCCTTTCATTACTTCCCAGAGCAGACGCTCATAGGCATCCGGGATACGCCCGGCGTCAAAGGTTTCCGAGAATGTCAGTTCAAGCGGCCCCTGGCGCAACCGCATGCCCTTGTGAAGCCCCTGGTCCTTGGTCAGTATCCTGAGAGACATACCCTCATCCGGTTCCAGCCGGATAATCAGCTTGTTATTGGCAAGATGCCTCTGGTCCGGATCAAAAATATAATGGGGTGCTGGTTTGAAGTGGATAATGATTTGCGACAACTTCTCCGGCAGACGCTTGCCGGTGCGGATATAAAACGGCACGCCGGACCAGCGCCAGTTATCAATTTCCACTTTCAGAGCAACAAAGGTTTCTGTTTCACTTCTCTTGTTGGCGCCCTCTTCTTCAAGGTATCCGGGAACCAGCTCTCCCGTACTTGTGCCGGCTGTATACTGCCCCCGGACCACATAGTTTGCCATCATGTCCGGGGTGACCTTTCGTAGTGCCTTAAGCACTTTTACTTTTTCATCGCGAATGCTGTCTGCGGACAAATCCGACGGCGGGTCCATGGCAATCAGACACAACAGCTGCAGCATGTGGTTCTGGATCATGTCGCGGACCTGACCGGCCTTATCAAAGTAGCCCCAGCGCCCTTCAATGCCGACACTCTCAGCAACTGTTATCTCCACATGGGAAATGTGGTTCTGGTCCCATTGGGAGGCAAACAGGTTGTTGGCAAAGCGCAGCGCGATCAGGTTCTGCACTGTTTCCTTACCCAGGTAGTGATCTATCCGGAACAACTGGCTTTCTTTGTATATGGCGCCCAGTTCATCATTGATAACACGGGACGACTCCAGATCGTGGCCAATGGGCTTTTCAACCACAACACGGGTTCTTTCGGTACAGCAACTGACAGCGTGGAGGTTACGGCCTATTACCCCGTACATGGCAGGCGGGCAGGCCATGTAAACGATAAGTTCGTTTCTGGCCCCTTCGCGCCAGGTATTGAGCACCTGAAAATCTTCTGCGTTGTTAAAGTCCAGAATCTGATAATCCACGCGTTGCAGGAAGCGTTCCGCGGCCGAGCTGTCAAACTCTTCAGGCTTTACGAACTCTTCCAGAGCGCCAAGAAGCTGTCTGTGCACGACGGCGACATCCAGGTTCCGTCGGGCCAGCGCCAGTATTCTGCTGCCCTCAGCCAGCAATCCTGCTCTGTCCAGCTGGTAGAAAGCCGGAATCAACTTGCGCCGGGCCAGGTTGCCAAGCGCTCCAAACAGCATAATGTCGCAGGGGGTTGCGGTACTGTCAGCCACGACTCAGATCCTCAAATGTAGTAATTATCTCTAAATAATGTTTTCGGAACTGCACTAACCCAACCCTGAGCCGGAGTATTGATACGTTTACTACACAATATACCGTTAAATCCCGGTACAATCAGTGCGTACAGTGCATATTCACAATGTTTTGATCAGGATATCAGGGAGTAGCTTTGATGGCCCCACATAAGGCGCATCGTGACGATAATCTGCTGGAGGACATTCAGTCCCGGCTGGAGACTCTCAACAAGTCTGAACGAAAAGTAGCTGAGGCAATCCTTCGGGACCCCAGTGCTGCTACCCGCTACAGCATAGCAGCCCTCGCCCGTGCCGCAAATGTCAGCGAACCTACCGTCAACCGGTTCTGCCGTGGCTTTTCTGCTACCGGCTTTCCCGACTTCAAGATCCGCCTGGCACAGAGTATTGCTACGGGCACACCCTATATCGGTCAGAATATTGAACCGGATGACACAGTTGCAGAGTTTGCCGATAAAATCATGCTGAGCACCATGGCCAACCTGGAAAAAGCGCGCCAGGCACTGGACCCCCAGGCTCTGGCAACAGCGATCGATTACCTGATCCAGGCCAGGCAGATCAACTTCTTCGGTATGGGGGGCTCTGCCTCTGTTGCCCTGGATGCGCAACACAAGTTTTTCCGCTTCAACATTCCGGTCATGTCTTATGACGATGCCCTGATGCAACGAATGGTGGCCGCCGGCGCCAATGTCGGGGATGTTATTGTGATGATTTCCTATACCGGGCGCACCAGAGAAACCGTCGACATTGCCCGCATCGCACGGGAGAACGGCGCCACGGTTATCGGTATTACCTCGCCGGACTCTCCGCTTTCCGAAATCTGCACAACAGCGCTGGAAATCACGGCGCCTGAGGATATTGAGGTCTATATGCCCATGTCCTCAAGAATCATCCACCTGACGGTAATCGATATCCTGGCGACCGGCGTAACGCTGAAACGTGGCTCTGACTTTCTTGGTCATCTCAAGAAAATAAAGGACAGCCTGGTACCTACACGGTTCTCATCTGCAACTGATCAGAACCCCCGTACAGGCGATAATAAAAAGCCCGATTAACGCTGGGCGATAATCGGGCTTTAAATTCAACGACTGTTCTCTATGGCCGTGCGATTTCCGCACGGTTTCTGAGAAACTGCTGATAAGCTGCGTATTCACGCTGACCATCAAGAGAAGCCATAAACTCACGCAGCTGTCGCAGCTCCTCACTGCGATCTTCGACACTGCCGTCGTTTACAGCATCGAGGGCAATGACAGAAACACCAGAAGGCGTCATGGCGAAACCGTAACTGGGTTTGCTGCCAGAAGGACGGCTCAGCGAAAAGGCTGTTTGTACAACCTGAGGGTCAGCAACTCGTGTATTACGCGCCTGGTCCTCAAACTGCTGCCAGTCACCAGCGTTCAGTTCTTCCAGAGTTTTACCGTCTTCAAGCCCGGCGATCACAGCCTGCGCTCGTTCGGCGAGCAGTTCGCGAGTCTTACGGGCCTCAAGGCTGCGGCGTATATCGTTTTGCACGTTTTCCAGCGCAAGCTGTCGGGCTTCATGATGCTCGCGCACACGGGCCACGACAGAAACATTATTGCCAACATCAATCAGCTCGGTGTTATACCCCGCCTCAAGGACATCTTCAGAGAACAGCTGGCGAATCAGGCCCGCATGGTCAAAGGGGGCCTCGCCTCCGTCTTTGGTAATGCCGGCCATTTCGCGGACCTCCAGCCCCATCTCTTTCGCAGGCCCGGCCAGGTCGTCTGCAGCGTAAGCAGAATCTGCCAGCTGCGCCCTCACTTCGGCGTATTTTTCCTGAGCCTGCTCACGGGCAAGTTCCTTGCGAAGCTGTTGCTCCAGGTCTTCCAGCGGTGGAACGTCTGAGCGCCGAACCTCATCCAGTCGGATCAGGTGAACACCAAAGCTGGTCTGTACCGGCTCAGACACTTCACCTTCATCCAGACTGAACAGCGCTTCTTCAAAGGCTTCATCGTAAACACCGCGACCGGCATAGCCAAGGTCACCGCCTTCTTTTGCGGATACGGTGTCCACGGAGAACTCTTTTGCCAGGTCTTCAAAGCTCTCTCCGGCATTCAGACGTTCTTCAATGGTTGCAATTGTGTCGCCGGAGTCCGCTGAGTTTTCCACCAGAATGTGAGAGGCACGGCGCTCTTCACGCGCCAGGTCATCCGCACGCTGCTGGTAGTAGGCCTCCAGCTCCGACTGGGTGACTTCTACTTTTTCTGCCAATGAATCCAGCGACAAGACGATATAGGCTGCATCCACCTGTTCCGGCTGCTGAAATGCTGCGCTGTTTTCCTCATAGGAGGCTTCTATATCTGCCTCTGTCACTTCCAGTTCATCCGCAACCGCCGTTTCGGGGATCTGAACACTCCGGAAATCGCGGGTCTGGTTCTGGATTCGCAGAAGCTGGGCGGCATTTTCATCGGCAACAAGGCCACTTTGCATGATGCCCCCACGGATCTGGTTCACCACATACTGCTTCTGCATCGCGTTGCGGAACTCGCCCACACCCATGCCCAGGTTACGTACAGAGGCTACAAAACGATCGCGATTGAATTGCCCGTCTACCTGAAATTGCGGCATCTGGGTAATCAGTGCATCAACGTCTGATTCCGTCAACGCCAGCCCCTGTTCATTGGCATCCTGAATCAGCACCTGCTCCTGAATAAGAGAGTCAAGCACCTCTTTGCGAATCTGGTCTTCATCCAGCAGTGCCGGATCGGGGCTTTCCATCTCGCTCAAACGGCGCTGGCTTTCCATCTGAACCACCCGCAGGAATTCTCTTTCGGTGATTTCTTCGCCGTTAACCGTTGCTACTTCCGGCTCACCGGAAAAGCCGCCAACAATGGCATCCATTCCCCAAATGGAAAGCGACACAATCAGCAGACCGATGATGATCTTGGCAATAGTGCCCTGGGCATTTTCCCGAATATCTTGAAGCATGTTTCTCCCGAACCTCTGTTCAAGGTCGTGCAGTTTTTATCGTTTGGCGGCTATCTCAGACTCTGCTGCCGATGCACTCAACGTAAAAAGGCGCACCCTGTCGGAATGCGCCTTGAATTCTTCTTGGCAACGCCTTTTCACAGGAACTGCCGGAGAAAGAACCGTTACTTGACGGCGTCTTTCAGGGCCTTGCCTGCCTTGAATCCAGGCACTTTAGAAGCTGCAATCTGGATTTCTTCACCTGTCTGTGGATTACGGCCTGTGCGTGCGGCGCGATCCTTGACAGAAAAAGTACCAAAGCCGATCAGGGTAACCTGATCGCCTTTTTTCAGGGCACCGGTGATAGAGCTTGTCATTGCGTCCAGAGCACGGCCAGCGGCGGCTTTGGAGATATCTGCAGATTCTGCAATTTCATCAATCAGTTCGGACTTGTTCACACTAAACCCCTTCGCTTTCAGGTTGAAGATGTTCTAGGTCGGATTATTTTTTCTCGGATGTTCTCGACTATCGCATATGCGGTCCGAGAATTCCATTCTTCGGTTTTCTTATTCCTTTCGGCAATAAACCGGTCTCTGGAATAGGCAAATACAGCGCGGGAGCCCTTGATACAGGCTGCTTCACGGCGAAACAGTTATACCAATGGGCTCTCCGGCATGTCAACAACTCATGTAGGGTTTAATGTGTATTTATGCGCTCTGCACTGTCGCCTTCATCGTCACGTGACTTACCGGCTCCCGCACCGGAGGATGATTTTACCGCATCCGGGTCGGGGGCATAGGCAAGCGCAATATCCAGAACCTCATCAATCCACTTCACCGGAATCACTTCCAGTGACTCTTTGATGTTATCAGGTATCTCTTTGAGATCCCTGACATTTTCATCTGGTATCACAATGGTTTTTATGCCGCCCCGATGGGCTGCAAGCAGCTTTTCCTTGAGCCCGCCAATGGGCAGAACCCGGCCACGGAGAGTAATTTCACCCGTCATTGCAACGTCTGCACGCACCGGAATCTTGGTTAATGCCGAGACAAGCGCTGTACACATCCCAATACCCGCACTTGGGCCGTCTTTGGGTGTGGCACCTTCGGGAACGTGCACATGCAGGTCGTGTTTCTCGTGGAAATCATCGGCTATGCCCAACCCGGGGGCACGACTTCTGACAACAGTGAGAGCTGTCTGTACCGATTCCTGCATCACATCGCCAAGGGAACCGGTTTTCACAACCCTGCCCTTGCCGGGCGTGAGAGCACACTCAATAGTCAGCAGTTCGCCACCAACCTGAGTCCATGCCAGTCCGGTTACCTGCCCGATCTGGTTGGTTTCTTCGGCCAGTCCATAGCTGAACTTGCGAACTCCTGAGTAATCCTCAAGCATGTCAGGCTCAACTGTGAGAGTCGACTTGTCCTTTGACTGCACATGCTCGCGCACCACCTTGCGGCATATCTTGGCAATTTCCCGCTCCAGGCCACGGACGCCGGCTTCACGGGTGTAATAGCGAATAATGTCACGCAATGTCGCCTCGGGTATGGTCAGCTCATCCTTACGCAGGCCATTGGCTTTGATCTGTTTGGGCAACAGGTACTTCAGTGCGATGTTCACCTTTTCGTCTTCTGTGTACCCCGGAATCCGGATAATCTCCATGCGATCAAGAAGTGCCGGCGGTATGTTCATGGAGTTGGAGGTACATACAAACATGACATCAGAGAGGTCGTAGTCCACTTCCAGGTAATGGTCGTTGAACGTATGGTTCTGCTCGGGGTCCAGAACCTCCAGAAGTGCTGATGCCGGATCCCCACGGTGATCCATTCCCAACTTGTCGATTTCATCAAACAGGAACAGCGGGTTTTTAACCTCCACCTTGGACAACTTCTGGATCAGCTTGCCGGGCAGTGCCCCTATGTATGTTTTACGGTGGCCACGGATTTCAGCCTCATCACGCACCCCACCCAGCGCCATGCGGGTGTATTTACGGTTTGTCGCGCGGGCAATGGACTGTCCCAGAGAGGTCTTACCCACACCCGGGGGGCCCACCAGGCACAACACGGGACCCTTGACCTTCTTCACCCGGCTTTGCACCGCCAGGTACTCAAGGATCCGCTTTTTAACTTCATCCAGACCGTAGTGATCCTGATCCAGAATCTCCCGGGCCTTTTCGATGTCATGACGTACCCGGCTGCGCTTTTTCCAGGGCACAGCCAGCATCCAGTCGATATAACCACGCACCACCGTCGCTTCGGCGGACATGGGCGACATCATTTTCAGCTTGTTCAGCTCTGCTTCTGTCTTTTTGCGCGCCTCTTCTGGTAAGCCGGCCTCTTCGATCTTGTTTTCAAGCTCTTCGAAGTCGTTATTACCCTCACCCAGGTTACCCATTTCTTTCTGGATAGCCTTCATTTGTTCGTTCAGGTAATACTCACGCTGGCTGCGCTCCATCTGCTTTTTAACGCGGCCGCGAATACGCTTTTCAACCTCAATCAGGTCGATCTCACCATCCAGTTTTCCAAGCAACAGCTCAACGCGCTGGCCGATGTCGAGTGCCTCAAGCAGCTCCTGCTTTTCGGGAATGCGCATCTCGAGATGGGCGGCCATTGTATCGGCAAGCCGGTCAAGCTCTTCGATACCGTTCAGGGCACTGGAGACCTCGGACGGAACCTTCTTGGACAGTTTTACATACTTTTCAAACTCTTCCGTGAGGGTTTTAAGGAGCACTTCCTGTTCATGCTCAGATACACCCTCCGGTTCCAGCAGCCTGGCGCTACCGGACAAGTATTCGTCTTCCGTAATATTGCCAAGCGCGGCCCGGGCATTACCCTCAACCAGGACTTTTACGGTTCCATCCGGGAGCCTGAGCATTTGCAATACGGTAGCCAGGGTGCCCACTTCAAACACGTCCTTCGGGCCTGGCTCGTCGGTAGCCGCATCGCGCTGCGCTACCAACAGGATTTCTTTGCTTCCTTCCATCGCAGCTTCCAGAGCCTGGATGGATTTTTCGCGGCCCACAAACAGGGGGACGACCATGTGCGGAAACACCACTACATCACGAAGTGGAAGCAGCGGGTACTCTTGCACGATATCTTCGGGTATCCGGGTCATAGGGATTCCTCTGACGGTGTTTCATTCAGCTTACCACTCTACATTGGGGCAGCTTCTGAAAATGCAAACTATTTATCTGACCACACGGTGACAGGCCCCGGGCAGGTCTATCATTAAAAAAGGGGCGTTGCCGCCCCTTTTTTCAGTACTTCCGATGAACTCACTGCCCTGACATCATGCCTGCTTAGTCGTCAGGTACAGCTTTTGCCTGATCGTTACTCGCGTAAATCTTGAACGGCTCAGAGTCGCCCTTGATCACACTTTCATCGATCACCACTTTGGAGATGTCCTGCTCCGACGGGATCTGATACATAGTGTCCAGCAACGTCGCTTCCATGATGGACCTCAGACCACGGGCACCGGTCTTACGTTCCAGCGCTTTGTTCGCAACGGCGAGCAGGGCGTCATCACGAAAGTCCAGGTCAACCCCTTCCATATCAAAGAGCTTCTGATACTGCTTGATCAGGGAGTTTTTCGGCTCGGTGAGAATCTGCACCAGCGCATCCTCGTCGAGCTCTGTCAGTGTGGCAACCACCGGCAGCCGGCCGACAAACTCGGGGATCAGGCCGTACTTGACCAGATCTTCCGTTTCTACGTTCTTGATGACGTCACCGGTACTCTTGCTGTCATCCCGGCTGGCCACTGCCGCTGAAAAACCAATACTGCTCTTCTCGGTACGGTCCCGGATCACCTTGTCCAGCCCGGCAAACGCGCCGCCACAGATAAACAGCATGTTCGCTGTGTCTACCTGCAGAAACTCCTGTTGCGGGTGTTTACGCCCGCCCTGAGGCGGCACAGACGCTACCGTACCTTCGATCAGCTTAAGCAGTGCCTGCTGAACCCCTTCCCCGGAAACGTCCCGGGTAATGGATGGGTTATCCGACTTGCGGGACACCTTATCGATCTCATCAATATAAACAATGCCTCTCTGGGCCTTGTCCACATCGTAATCGCACTTTTGCAGCAGCTTCTGGATGATGTTCTCTACGTCTTCACCCACATAGCCTGCTTCTGTAAGCGTAGTAGCGTCTGCGATGGTGAACGGCACGTTAAGCATGCGCGCCAGAGTTTCGGCCAACAGGGTTTTACCGCTACCGGTGGGCCCGATCAGCAGTATGTTACTTTTACCCAGCTCAACATCACCTTTACCTTCGCCATAACGAAGCCGTTTGTAATGGTTGTAAACGGCGACGGCGAGTACGACTTTGGCACGGTCCTGGCCAATGACATACTCATCCAGCGTGTTGCGGATTTCAGTCGGTGTTGGGAGGCGGTCGTTCGGCTCCTCCTGTGCATTCTCCTGAATCTCTTCACGGATTATATCGTTGCACAAGTCGACACACTCGTCGCAGATGAACACCGAAGGCCCTGCAATGAGCTTACGGACTTCATGCTGGCTCTTTCCACAAAACGAGCAGTACAGCAACTTACCGTTATCGTCACCGCCGCCGTTTCTTTCATCTGCCATTGAAATACCTCTGATCTCGTTTTGCCAACGCCCGGACACCCGGGCGCTGGCCAGGGATTACGCAATTATTACCAGTATTAATTATTCGACACGCGCTTATCAAGTATCGAGTCGATCAGGCCATACTCTTTAGCCTGCACAGGATCCATGAAGTTATCACGATCTGTGTCTTTGGCGACTGTTTCAAGGTCCTGCCCTGTGTGATGCGCCAGAATGGAGTTCAATGTATGCCGGATCTTGAGAATTTCACGGGTATGAATCTCAATATCCGTAGCCTGCCCCTGGTAACCGCCCAGAGGTTGGTGAATCATCATTCTGGAGTTCGGCAGACACGCTCGCTTGCCTTCAGCACCGCCAGCCAGCAGGAACGCCCCCATACTCGCGGCCTGTCCCACACACAAGGTGGACACATCAGGCTTGATAAATTGCATGGTGTCATAAATAGACATACCCGCAGTTACAGAGCCACCGGGGCTGTTGATGTACAAGTGTATGTCTTTGTCGGGGTTCTCAGACTCCAGGAACAGAAGCTGCGCCACGATCAGGTTCGCCATGTGGTCTTCCACCTGGCCGACCATAAAGATTACCCGCTCCTTGAGCAAACGGGAATAAATGTCGAATGAACGTTCCCCACGGGCGGTCTGCTCGATGACCATCGGCACCAGGCCGGAATTGGTAACCATTGCCGGACCATCAATCGGTTTCTGCATCATGATGCGCCTGAACTCCTTATGGAATATGGGATACGGTTTATAGCCGCATCTTTATCAGTGTGCTTGCACCCTGTACTGTGCCAGCAGCGGGTCAGGATGGAAACAGCCGGGCTGGCCGGATCAGGACTGTACCAGACCCGGCACTAACGCCCTACTCTGTTAGCCCTGCGACTGCTGCCCGGCCTGGATGGCTTCTTCGTACTTAACCTTTTTCTCTTTGACTTTCGCCTGAGAAAGCACGTGATCAACCACCTGGTCTTCCAGAACCGACGATTCGATCTGGTTCTTCTGCTCCGGGTTGTTGTTGAAGTGTGCAATCACCTCGTCTGGCTGCTCATAGGTTGATGCAATCTCCTGGATCTTTTCATCAACCTGGGCTGCGTCCACCTTCAGGTCGTTTGCCTTGACCACTTCCTGAAACAAAAGACCGGTTTTAACGCGACGCTCAGCCTGCTCCTGGAAAATCTCCTTGGGCAGCTGCTGGAAATCTACCTGGCCACCAAAACGCTGAACGGCATCCTGGCGCAGACGGTCAATTTCCTGGTCTGCCAGCGCGGTCGGGATATCCACTTCGGTTGTTTCCAGAAGGCCATCTACAACGTCATTCTTGACCTTGTTGGAGATAGCTTGCTTGAGCTCTCGCTCCATGTTCTTCTGCACTTCCTCGCGGAACCCGGCTTCATCTTCTGCTTCAATGCCAAACTTGCTGAAGAACTCGGCATCCAGTTCAGGCAGCTGCGGCTCTTCCACTTCGTGAATCTTGATTTCAAACTTCGCCGGCTTACCTTTCAGATCTTCGTTGTGGTAATCCTCAGGGAAGGTCACCTCAATCTCGAACTCTTCACCCGCTTTGCCGCCAACAATGGCCTTTTCGAAGCCCGGGATCATCTGACCGGAACCCAGAGTCAGCTTGTGGCCCTCTGCAGCACCGCCTTCGAACTCCTCGCCATCAATAAAGCCTTTGAAGTCGATGGTCAGCACGTCCTTGTTCTTGGACTTACGCTTGACCGACTTCATAGTGGCCTGCTGGCGACGCAGATTATCGATCATTTTGTCGATGTCTTTGTCGGTAATCTCGGAGGTCATTTTTTCGATGGAGACCTCGCTCAGATCGCCCAGCTCAATTTCCGGAAGCACTTCGAAAGTGGCAACAAACTCAAGGTCTTTGCCCTCTTCCATTGTCTTTGGTTCAAGCTGGGGCCAGCCTGCCGGCTCAATGTTCTGCTCCTGCAGTGCCTTGATGTAATTGTCGCGCATGACTTCGCCGACAATTTCCTGGCGAACACTGTCACCGAAACGACGCTTGACGACACTCATGGGCACCTTCCCGGGACGGAAACCGTTCAGACGCACAGTGCGTGCAGTTTCCTGGAGGCGTTTCTGAACCGCCTGGTCAATTTCCTGGGCGGGCACACCAATCGTCATGCGACGCTCGATGTTGGAGGTCGTTTCTACAGACACTTGCATGGAAGATCCTCAAATTTCGGGTTCGATATATCAGTGAATTAAAAGCCGATAGTTTATCACGGTTTGACCATGCGAGAGAATCACCTGTAGCCGGCTATCTCAGGGTTCGTGAACACGGCAGCACTTAATTACAGGAGGTTGGGGCTAAAACTGAAAAAAAAAGGCCCCTGGATAAAATCCAGGGGCCTTTCAAATGGTCGGGTTGGGGAGAATCGAACTCCCACTCCTCTCGGAACCAGAACCTAAATCTGGCGCGTCTACCAATTTCGCCACAACCCGCAATTCTGTCGACCTTTGCGCCATATTTTAAACCGCGACAATTTAGCTCGCTACGGCGACAAATGGTTAAAACAGGGTAGTTCAGAAAAAGTGGGGTGGACGAAGGGGATCGAACCCTCGACCGCAGGAGTCACAATCCTGAGCTCTACCAACTGAGCTACGTCCACCACATCGGGACATGCCTTTCGGCACATTCATTAACTCGTCTGACTTTGCTGCGTTTGGTCCGACACTGCCCAAGCTACGGCTTAATGGCGCGCCCGGCAGGACTCGAACCTGCGACCCTCGGCTTAGAAGGCCGATGCTCTATCCAGCTGAGCTACGAGCGCTCGACCGTTCGCTTAGCTGAACATCCAGAAAATGGTCGGGGTAGAGAGATTCGAACTCCCGACATCCTGCTCCCAAAGCAGGCGCGCTACCAGACTGCGCTATACCCCGTCTGAACTGAACAACATGTGCATCAGCAAAGTTGGCGCGAATATTACCGTCGCTTTTCCAATCCGTCAACCACGATTTTCATTATATGCTAAATAATTGTGATATTCCGTGTTTTTACTGACCGGACAGCATAACGAACTCTGCCTGCCCTGATTGGAGTTAGGGTGCAGGCGTGAGACAATACCGCGCCTTTCATTTACCAAACCCAACCGACAAGACACCAACATGAGCGCCAAACTGATCAATGGAAAAGAAATCGCTGCAGCAGTCAAACAGCAGGTTGCTGACGGCGTAAAGGCCCGTACCCGCCAGGGCCTGCGTGCACCCGGCCTGGCTGTAATCCTGGTCGGCAGCGACCCGGCTTCCGAGATATACGTAGGCAACAAGCGAAAAGCCTGCGATGCTGCCGGCATTTACTCCCTCTCTTACGACCTGCCTGCCGACACCAGCCAACAGGCTCTTGAAGCTCTTGTAGATGAGCTGAACGAAAACCCCGAGATAGATGGCATTCTGGTTCAGCTTCCATTGCCACAGCATCTGGACGCCGACCCGATTCTACTGAAGATCCGCCCTGACAAAGATGTGGATGGCTTCCATCCCTACAACATAGGTCGCCTGGTACAGCGTAAGCCTGCTTTGCGGCCGTGCACGCCGGCAGGTGTAATCACGTTGCTGGACAGCATCAACACACCTTACAAGGGGCAGCATGCAGTCATTGTTGGCGCCTCTAATATCGTAGGCCGTCCCATGACCATGGAGCTGCTGCTCAAGGGCGCCACGACCACTGTCTGCCACCGGTTCACACCAGATCTGGAAAAATTTGTTCGTGAAGCCGACATTCTGATTGCCGCTGTGGGCAAGCCTGGCCTGATCAAGGGCGACTGGGTAAAGCCGGGCGCAACTGTCATCGACGTTGGCATCAATCGCCTCGAAAGTGGAAAACTGCAAGGCGATGTGGACTTTGCAGCTGCATCAGACCGAGCCGCTTATATTACGCCCGTGCCGGGCGGTGTCGGCCCGATGACCATTGCCACCCTGCTACAAAATACGCTTTACGCGGCCAACGAATTGCACGATTAATTTTACAACCTTCCGGAACAGCGTGATCGCACCACAGACACAAAAAAACCCGCCGTAGCGGGTTTTTTTGACTTCAGCAGCGATTAAGCGCTGAACGCTTCCTTTGCCTTCAGGCGATACGCATGCAGCAGCGGCTCGGTGTAGCCATTCGGCTGCTCACGCCCCTTCAGCACCAGGTCCATAGCTGCCTGGAATGCGACGCTGTTGTCAAAGTCAGACGCCATGTTGCGATACGAAGGATCGTTCGCGTTCTGCTGATCAACAACCTTGGCCATACGCTTCATGGTTTCTTCCACCTGCTCGGTGGTGCAGATGCCGTGATACAGCCAGTTAGCCAGATGCTGTGACGAAATACGCAGAGTAGCGCGGTCTTCCATCAGACCGATGTCATTGATGTCCGGCACCTTGGAACAACCGACTCCACTGTCAATCCAGCGCACAACGTAACCCAGAATACCCTGGGCGTTGTTATCCAGCTCCTGCTGAATATCAGCCTCTGTCAGCCTGGAGGGGTCTTCCATTACAGGAACCGTGAGAATATCGTCCAGGCTGGCACGGGCGCGGCTTTCCAGGTCTTTCTGGATATCCGCTACAGACACCTGGTGGTAGTGAATCGCATGCAAAGTTGCGGCCGTTGGTGATGGTACCCAGGCAGTATTGGCACCGGCTTTCGGATGGCCAATCTTCTGCTCAAGCATAGCCGCCATCAGATCCGGCATGGCCCACATACCTTTACCAATCTGGGCAACGCCGCGGAATCCGGTTTCCAGACCCACATCAACGTTCCACTGCTCATACGCACCAATCCAGGCCGCCTGCTTCATTTCACCCTTGCGAATGAATGGCCCAAGCTCCATGGACGTGTGCATCTCATCGCCTGTGCGATCCAGGAAGCCGGTATTGATAAACACCGCCCGCTCTTTCGCAGCGTGGATACAGGCTTTCAGGTTCACTGTGGTGCGGCGCTCTTCATCCATAATACCGACTTTGAGCGTAAAGCGCGGCAGACCCAGTGCGTCCTCTACCCGACCAAAGAATTCGTTGGTAAACGCAACCTCTTCAGGGCCATGCATCTTCGGCTTAACAATGTACACGGAACCCGTGGCACTGTTCTGGAAGCGGGCATTACCTTTCAGGTCATGAATAGCGATCAGCGATGTCAGAAGACCATCCATCAGTCCTTCAGGCACTTCACTGCCATCTTTCAGAAGAATCGCAGGGTTGGTCATCAGGTGTCCGACGTTACGCACGAACATCAGACTGCGGCCTTTCAGGGTCAGCTCACTCCCATCGGCTGCTGTGTACTCGCGATCCGGGTTCATTCGACGGGTGAGGCGCTCCCCGCCCTTATCGAACGTTTCTTCAAGGTCGCCTTTCATCAGACCCAGCCAGTTGCTGTAGGCCAGCGTCTTGTCTTCGGAGTCGACAGTGGCAACAGAGTCTTCGCAGTCCATGATGGTGGTCAGTGCCGACTCCATCAGCACATCTTTAACGTGGGCACCGTCGTCCTTGCCAATGGGATGACTTGCATCAATCTGAATCTCGAAATGCATGCCATTTTTAACCAGCAGAATGCCGCTGGGCGCGTCCGGTGCACCTGCGTAGCCTACAAATCCGGCTTCATCTTTCAGGCCGGTTACATCGCCGTTCTGCAGTTTGACGGCCAGCTTGCCACCGTCTACCTGATACTGGACAGCGTCTTTATGGCTGCCAGCTGCCAGGGGTGCGGAGCTGTCCAGAAGATTGCGGGCAAACTCGATCACTTTTGCGCCCCGGACCGGGTTGTACCCCCGGCCTTTTTCAGCGCCGTCTTCTTCAGAAATAGCATCTGTACCATACAACGCATCGTACAGGCTGCCCCAACGGGAGTTTGCGGCGTTCAGCGCAAAACGGGCATTGGTGATCGGCACAACCAGCTGAGGACCCGCCATGGTGGCAACTTCCGGATCAACATTTGCTGTGGAGATTTTGAAATCTTCAGGCTCATCAACCAGGTAGCCAATTTCTTTGAGGAATGACTTATAAGCGGCCATATCGAGTTTCTGGCCTTTGTGTTCACGACTCCAGGTGTTCATTTTATCCTGGATCGACTGACGCTGAGCCAGCAGCTCGTTGTTACGCGGCGCCATGTCATTAACAATAGCGTCGAAATCCGCCCAGAATTTATCTGCATCCAGACCAGTGCCGGGAATAGCCTCGTTGTTCACGAAGTCATACAAGTTCTTTGCGACCTGAATGCCGCCGAGTTGTACGCGCTCTGTCATCGTTCATCGCCTCAGTAGATTAACAAGATCCGGCCGTATCCCACAGCCGGGCTCGGTAAAATGGAAGTGCGTATTGTACGTGAAATTCCCTACAAGGTCATTTCCAGAAAAAACAACACGACTTTAGTGATGGTTTCAACTGCGACGCCAGCTGGTTCCTTCCCGGGAATCATCGAGAATGACGCCCTGCTCTGCCAGCTCATCGCGAATCCGGTCTGCGCCGGCAAAATCTCTGGCTTTGCGGGCTTCAGCACGAGCCTGGATTTTAGCCTCTATGTCTTCTGCACTCAGGACCCCGGCTGAATCTGCCTGAAAATACGCATCAGGATCCTGTTGCAGCAGCCCCAGCACTGACCCGAGTCTAACCATAACGGCGGCCGACTTCCTGGCCTCTTCATTCTGACCCTCACGGCGCTGTTGATTTATGTCATGAGCCAGAGCATGCAACACCGAGATCGCACCCGCGCAGTTAAAATCATCATTCATGAACTCGATAAAATGGCGGTCATGCCCGGTCTCGGGCACAGTCTCTGAAGACGCTGGCACAATGCCGCGTAGCGCGTGATAGAGGCGTGCCAGCGAACGCCCGGCCTCAGCAAGATTCTCTTCCGAGTAATCTACCTGACTGCGGTAATGGCTGGACACCAGAAAAAACCGCACCACCTCGGCCGGGTAGGTTTCCAGTATTTCCCGGATGGTAAAGAAGTTACCCAGGGACTTGGACATCTTTTCTTTGTCCACCCTAATGGCACCTGCATGCATCCAGGTGTTCACGAACTTATGCCCTGTGGCGCACTCTGACTGAGCAAGCTCGTTTTCATGGTGCGGGAACAACAGATCCGGCCCACCTCCATGAATGTCGAAGGTATCGCCCAGGCAACGGGTAGACATCGCAGAGCATTCAATGTGCCAGCCGGGCCGTCCATCTCCCCAGGGAGACGGCCAACTGACCTCACCTTCACCTGCAGCCTTCCACAGTGCAAAGTCTGCCGGACTGCGCTTGGCTTCCTCTACGTCCACCCGCGCGCCAGCCAGAAGATCCTCAAGGTTTTTCTTGCTGAGCTTTCCGTAATCTTTAAAAGAGGCAACAGAAAAGTAGACATCACCGTTATCGGCAACGTATGCGTGATCCGCCTCAATCAATGTGCGGATCATGGCGATGATCTCGTCAATATATTCAGTTGCCCGGGGCTCTGCGGTGGGGGGCAGCACGCCCAGCCTGGCTTCATCCTCATGCATGGCATCGATCATGCGCTCAGTCAGCTGAGTAAACGGCTCACCATTCTCTTCTGCCCTGCGAAGAATCTTATCGTCGATGTCCGTTATGTTGCGCACATAGGTCACTTCGTAACCCCGACTGCGAAGGTAGCGGGTAACCACATCAAATGCCACCAGTACCCGGGCATGCCCCAGGTGGCAGTAGTCATAGACCGTCATTCCGCACACATACATGCGTACCTTTCCCGGCTCAATGGGCTTAAAGGTTTCTTTTTGCTGAGTGAGCGTATTGTAAATTCTGATCACGGCTTGTCTCCCGAATACTTACCGGTTACTTACCCCAGGAATCCCGCAGGGTAACAGTGCGATTGAATACCGGCTTACCGGCCTGGGCAGTCAGTTCCTGGTCACAGAAAAAATAACCTTCCCGCTCAAACTGGTACGGCAGTTCAGTCATGGGGTCTGCCAGATTCTGCTCTACCCGCGCCCCCCTGAGCACCACCAGCGATTCCGGATTCACATGATCAAGAAAGTCCGCTTCCCGGTCGCTGTCCGGAAATTCCTCGCTGAACAGCCGGTCGTACTGATTGATATCGCACTCAACACTGTGACTTGCCGATACCCAATGGATAACACCATTGGGCTTATAACCTTCCGGGTTCACACCCAGAGTGGCAGGATCGTATTCACAACGAAGCTCGATAATCTCGCCGGATGCGTCCCGCACCACTTCCTTACAGGTCATGACATAGCCACCCCGAAGACGTACGGCCTTATCCGGGGCCAGGCGCTTCCATTTGCGTGGCGGCTCTTCTGCAAAGTCCTCACGATCAATATAAAGCGTCTGACTCCAGGTGACTTCCCGCTGCCCCATATCCGGGTTTTGCGGGTGTACCGGCAACTCCAGAGTCTCTGTTTTGTCCGCCGGATAGTTGGTCAGTGTTACCTTGAGCGGCCGCATCACACACATTGCACGCGGTGCACGGGTGTTGAGGTCTTCCCGTATCGCGAACTCGAGCATGCCCATATCAACAACGCCGCCGGCCTTGTTCACGCCAATCATGTCGCAGAACGTTCGCAGGGATTCGGGTGTGTACCCGCGGCGACGCATACCGGATATGGTTGGCATGCGGGGGTCATCCCAGCCCTCCACCACATGCTCGTCCACCAGTCGCTTGAGCTTGCGCTTACTGGTGATGGTGTAGTTCAGGTTAAGACGAGCGAACTCAATCTGCCTTGGCTCACAGGGTGCGGTGATATTCTCCAAAACCCACTCATAAAGTGGCCGGTGGTCTTCAAATTCCAGCGTACACAGAGAGTGCGTGATTCCTTCCATGGCATCCGAGATAGGATGCGTGAAGTCGTACATCGGATAAATGCACCACCTGTCGCCTGTCTGGTGGTGTTCCGCATAACGGATGCGGTAAAGAATCGGGTCCCGCATGTTCATATTCGGGGAAGCCATATCTATTTTCGCCCGCAACACCAGCTCACCGTCGTCGAACTTTCCTTCACGCATGTCGCGGAAGAGCCTCAGGCTCTCGTCTGTCGGGCGCTCCCTGTAGGGGCTGTTTTTGCCCGGCTCGGTCAGCGTCCCCCGGTACTCTGTCATTTCCTCAGCAGACAAGGCGCACACATAAGCCTTGTCCCGCATGATCAGTTCTTCGGCAAAGTAGTACAGGGCATCAAAATAATCGGAGGCATAGCGCACATCCCCGTTCCAGGTATAGCCCAGCCACTCAACATCCCGTTTAATGGCATCGATATATTCCTGATTCTCCTTTTCCGGATTGGTATCATCAAACCGCAGATTGCATATCCCGCCAAACCTCTGGGCAATACCAAAATTAAGACAGATAGACTTGGCGTGGCCAACGTGAAGGTATCCATTGGGCTCAGGTGGGAAACGGGTAACTACCTGTCCGGTGTGGTCGCCTTTAGCGATGGCGTCTTCAATCAGGTTCTCAATAAAGTTATGGGCTTTCTTCGACTCGGCGCTCATACAATCTCTGTTAAAAGAAGTGGGTCATAAACCGGCTATTATACTCATAAATCCGGGTCAGACTCATGCATAGCAGGAAACTCTTGAGTACAATAACGACTTTAAACCGATTCACTCCCTACGAACAGGAACCCCTGATGATTGTTCTGACCACCAACCACGGTGATATCAAGATTGAACTGAACCATGAAAAAGCTCCGGAAACCGCAAAGAACTTTGAACAGTATGTTCGTGACGGCTTCTACGACGGGCTGATTTTTCACCGGGTTATCAGTAACTTTATGGTGCAGGGCGGTGGCTTTGAGCCAGGCATGGCAGCCAGGAAAACCCGCGACCCTATCAGGAACGAGGCTGACAATGGCCTCAGTAATATGAAAGGCGCGGTGTCCATGGCCCGCACCATGGACCCGCATTCCGCCACAGCACAGTTCTTTATTAACGTAGAAGACAATGGCTTTCTGGATCACTCTGCAAAAAATCCCGAAGGCTGGGGTTACTGCGTTTTCGGTAAGGTTGTAGAAGGCATGGACACAGTGAACGCCATCCGTGCCGTGCGCACAACGACGAAAGCCGGCCATCAGGACGTGCCGTTTGAAGACGTCGTCATTGAAAAAGCCACAGTTACAGAGGACGGGGGCGCAGCGTGACGACGCTGTTCATTTCCGATCTGCATCTGGAAGAGTCACGCCCTGATATTACCAGGGCGTTTCTTGGCTTTCTGAAAAAGGAAGCCCCGGGCGCAGAGCAGTTATACATTCTTGGCGACTTCTTCGAGGCCTGGATCGGAGACGACGAACACACTCCGTTACAGGAGCAGGTTGCAGCGGCATTACGCAAACTCAGCGACAGCGGAACCCGCATTTTCCTTATGCATGGCAACCGTGATTTTCTGCTGGGTACGGATTACTGCGAGCGGGCTGGTGCCACCTTGCTCGACGATCCCACGCTTATCAATCTGTACGGTACACCGACGCTGCTGATGCATGGCGACAGCTTGTGTACGGCAGATGTGGAGTATCAGAAGTTCCGTGCCAACATGCGCAATGCAAAAACCCAGGAACTCATACTGGCCCGCCCGCTGAGTGAGCGTCAGCAAATGGCCCGGCAACTGCGGGAAATGAGCATGGCGACAAATCGTGACAAAGCCCAGGACATTATGGACGTCACGCCTGATGAAGTGGTGCGGGTAATGGAAGCCTACAATGTACCGCAACTGATTCATGGCCACACTCACCGGCCGGCGGAACACAACCTGACGGTACACGGGGCAAAGGCAAAACGCATCGTGCTGGGCGACTGGGATGAAAATGTATGGTGGCTTACGGCCGGGCCGGACCATCCGCCGGAGCTCAGAAAGAAGCCACTCTCAAGCGCCTGACCCAACCCACTCCTGTGAGCAGAACCATGAAGCACTCTCCGTCCCGCTGTTCAGTTCTGACACCTTTGCTGGCCGGAGCACTTCTGCTCCTACTCCTTTTCCCGACCTCCACTGCTCTGGCAGAACAGCCGTCTGATGAGCCTGAAGAAGCCCGTCCGGCTGTGCAGCCTGAACTGGAAAAAAGCACAGAGGCGCCCCCGGAAATTGAACTTCCAGACACCGTCAACACAGACATTCAGGACCAGATCCGGACCTTAAGCGAATCTCTTGAGCACAGGCAGGCAGCCTTACGCGCAAGCCGGGGGCGGCTGAACTATGCAGAAACAATCCTGTCCCGCCTGCAAGATGAATACGAGAGTTTTGAGCTGCGGCTTGAGAAAGCAGGACTTAACCTCACGGCCGACTATGCCGAGCTTCTGCAACAAAGACTGGATCGCCTGCAGGATCAAAGCATTGCCAGCGACCTGATTTCAGGCATCCAGGACAAGCTCTCAACTGCGCGAGAGGAGCAACTGCGACTGGAAGAATTTGAAGCGCTTACAGACCTGGATGACGATACACAGGGCCAGCTCAGGCGTCGGCGCTCAAAGATTCTGCGTGAACTCCACACCGCCGTGACCGGACACATAAGTGTTCTTAATGAATACTTTAATACTGTCACCGCCCTTCAGGACCAGGTGCGGAAATACCAGACTCTGTTACAGCAACGGTTGTTCTGGTTGCCCAGCGCAGCACTTGTCAGCTCGGATACTGCCGGAGGGCTTGTTGAGTCCGCCAAATGGTTTCTGTCACAACTGCGTTTCAGCACCTTGCGCGATGCGGTTACCCGTTCAGTCAGTGAACGTGGTGGCAGCGTGGCCTTGGTCACTATCTTGCTTATCGTATTGCTTGCCAGTCGCAGAACCATCAGAAATAACCTTCAGGAGAACAACCACCATATAGGTAACGTGGGGCATGACCGCGTCGCTTTCACATTACTGGCCCTGGTGAACAGCCTGCTTCTGGCATTACCGGGGGTTCTCGGCTTTTCATTGATTGCGCTTTTGTTGATGGAAGGCAACGAATTTTATTCGGCCCTTTCAAAGGGCTTTACCGCAGCTGCCTTTATCATGTTTCTGCTCGCATCTATTCGTAATGTCGCCCGCAAGCAAGGGCTGGGGGAGTGTCACTTTCACTGGGACCCCCGCTCATTGCTGGTTATCCGTCGGGAGCTGCCGCTTCTGATGGCCTTTGTTATTCCGGTTGCCGTGATTACAACTTCGACCAGCTCAACACCTGAAGGCATCCGGTTTGACGACAGCCTGGGCCGGCTGCTCTTCACACTGGTTTCCATTGCACTGGCGGTGTTCGCACAACGGATTATGACGGCCGTACGTGACTACAAGTCCCAGGCGGGTTTTCTGCTTTTACTGCATATCGCTGCGGTGGCAACGCCACTTGTGCTGGCCGCCGCATCGCTTGCCGGCTATCACTACACCGCCCTCCAGCTGGAGCGCAACCTGTTTATTTCCATTTGCTGGCTGGCATTTAACGCCCTGCTTTACTTTACTGCCCTGCGGGCTCTCTCCGTTCGCGAGCGCCGGCTCATGCTTGAGCGCCTGAAAGAGCAACGCGAGGCGGAGCGCAGAGCTGCAGAGGCCAGGGACACCTCAGAGGCTTCTGCTGACAGCAGCCTTCAGAACCTGGATATGCCGGAAATGAACCTCCAGGACATCAGTGAACAGAGCTCGGCTCTTCTGCGCATCATCATTTCAGCGCTGGCGGTTACAGGCCTGCTCTTTCTCTGGGCGGACGTCATTCCGGCACTGCAACTGTTCAATGACATCACCTTATGGACGATCGCCACAAACCTGGATGGAGGCGATCCGTTACCCATCACACTCGCGGATGTCATGTTATCTGTGCTGGTAGCTACAGGTACCATTCTCGCCGCGAAAAACCTCCCCGGGACTCTCGAGGTAACATTGCTGAGCAGGTTGGACCTTGAGCCAGGTGCCGGCTATGCAATCACCACAATTACCACTTACCTGCTGGTGCTTGCCGGCGTCGTTACCTGCCTGGGTGTGATTGGTGTTCAATGGTCCCAGTTACAGTGGCTGATTGCAGCGCTGGGCGTAGGCCTGGGCTTTGGGCTTCAGGAAATTGTCGCCAATTTTGTCTCCGGCATTATCCTTCTGTTCGAGCGCCCGATCCGAGTTGGCGATACCGTCACTATTGGTGGCACAACTGGCACGGTTGCGCGCATTCGTATTCGTGCCACAACCCTGGTGGACTGGGACCGCAAAGAACAGATTATTCCTAACAAAACCCTTGTTACTGAAGACCTGACAAACTGGACTCTCTCGGATGCAGTCACCCGGGTGGTGCTACATGCGCGCGTTGGCTATGGAAACGATGTGGATAAGGTTCAGAAAATATTGACTCAGGTCGCCCAAAACAATGAGCGGGTAGCGGAGGAGCCGCCACCGGCTGTGTTTTGTGTTGGGCTGGAAGACAGCAGCCTAAACTTTGAAATATGGGTTTTTGTTAAGGATCTTCTGGATATTATGCCGCTGTCCCATGAAATACACGCAGCGACGGCAAGTGCCCTGGCGAAGGAAGGTATCGATATCCCCTTCCCGCAAACCGATATCCATGTGCGTACGCTGCCTGAGCCCCGATAAACGAGAGGGGTCAGGAAGACACGCCGGGAACAGAGCCCATTTCTACGGGTTCTTTATAGGTTTCCACACGCTTTAACCAGCCGGCAAGCCACCGATCGCGTTCAACCGGATTGTCGGCGTTTTCCGCGCGACGTGTGAGTACCGCGCGCGCAGCGGTCCGAAATTCAGCCAGCGTAGCCGGGTCGCCCTCTTTTGTATCCCTGATTTCAGCCGGCGCAGGCATGGCCAGAAGAACCTGAAGCAGCCCCCAGCCTTCGCCGCTATACTGCTCATCCGGGGAGAGCCCTTCCCCCTTGAAGTTCACGTAATCCACAATTGCATAAACACCGCCCGGGGTTTGGCTCAACATCTGCAAATGCTTTTTAACACCAGATTGGCGGGGCTCAGGTGCCGCTGCTACCACTTTCCCCAACGACGCTTTTGCGCGACGGAAAATAAACTCTGCCTGAACTCCCTGGGTTCCGGCCAGAAATTCCCGTAACTCTGCTATTTGAGGCGATTCAGCCGCCTGCTGAAAAGTTTGCCGGTCCGGCCAGGGCGCGTTAAATGGCTCCAGCTCACGCAACCATTCAGGTGTGTCCAGCTGACGCTGCTCCATATAGTCAATAAGTGCAGGAAAGCTTTCAACAAACCGCTCATTAACGCCTTCGGGGTACCAGATAAAGTGGCCGATTCCGAGGGAGGGAAAGGCTTCTGCCTGGTTCCAGTGCACCAGGCACTGAAGCCGGCCTGAACACTCATTGTTAAAGATATTCTGGCCAATCCAGTCAAGCTGGGCTGGGCTCAGTGCAATGGATATGTCACTTGCAACGCTGTCTTTTTGCGTACCGCAACCCGACAGGCCCCAGGCCAACACAAACAAAAAAGACAAAAAACCTTTGAAATTCACCCGGACTCCTCAAGTTGAGCTGCAGGCCGTAGCCATACCGTACAATCACGCACTGGCTATACCACTCACCACCCCGAGAGTGAGAGCGATTTGCACCAGCTCTGCGAATGAGTCCACCTTCATCTTGGCAATCATGTTCGCACGATGCCCCTCAACCGTTTTCCGGTTAATGCCCAGACGGTCAGCGGCTTCCTGATTGGATGCACCATTAACAATCAGCTCCATTACCTGCCGCTCCCGCTTGGTCAGGGTTTCATAACATTCGCGCATCAACGATTGGGAGCGATTATAAGCGAACCTTTTACGGTCTTTTTCCAGGGCATCATGTACCTGATCAATCAGTACCTGGTCATCGAACGGCTTTTCGATAAACGTCTGCGCACCCTGGGTTAAAGCTGTAACCGCCATATCGACATTACCATGGGCGGAAATCATTATGATGGGCAGCTCAACGTTCATATCCCGGAGCTTGTTCTGGGCGTGAATGCCGCTCAATCCGGGCATACGCACATCCATAACCACACAACCGCTCTGGTTATGATCAAACGCTTCGAAAAAAGATAAGGCGCTTTCGAAAGTTCTGACCCTAAGGCCAACCGATTCCAACAACCATTTTAGCGATTCTCTTACATCAGAGTCATCGTCGATAACGAATACAGTTTGTGGATGGGCATCAGCAGTCATACAGAGTTATTCACTCATATTGAGGGTGAATGAAAAGCGAGCTCCCTTTTCAGGCCTGTTTTCTGCCCAGAGCTCGCCGCCAAGATTCTCTACCAACGAGCGACTGATGGCCAGCCCCATTCCCAGACCGGCTTTTTTAGTAGAATAAAATCGAGTGAAAAGACGATCAAGATCCTGCCGGTCAATGCCTGGCCCCTGGTCATTGACCGACACCCTGACCTGCTTTTGGCCATGAGGCTCCAGTTGGATGCTCACAATGTTCAATGGCTCTTCTTCTCCATTGCCACTTGCTTCGATTGCGTTCACCACAAGATTCAGTAATACCTGCTCCAGCTGAATCCGGTCGGCCCGGACCGATGGCAGTTCCCCGGTGCCGGATACTTCAAGAACCACCCCGTGACGCTCAGCCATGGAGTCACAGAACTCAACAATATGATCAATGACCTCCTCAAGCGCCAGATCTTCCATTTGCGGCTCTTGCTTACGAGTAAAATCCATCATGCGATGTACAATTTCACCCGCCCGCAAAGCTGTACTGATACTGCGTGTTATGGGAAGCTCAAGCTCCTGCCAGCTGAGGGAATCGCTACCCGCAAACCGTCTTTCTACTCCGCGAAGATAATTAACCATAGCGGCCAGGGGCTGATTCAGCTCATGTGCCAGACTGGACGCCAGCTCCCCCATGGTTACAAGGCGCCCTGCGTGGTCCAGATCGGCCTGATATTGCTTTAACTGTTCCTCAGCTGCTTTTTTCTCTGTGAGGTCATGGGCGACGATTGAAAAATACTCAACATCCCCGTGCAGTGACCTGTGTGCCAGTAATTCAAGTACAACCGGTATGCGCTTGCCCTGCCGACTCCGCATCCATAGCTCACCGCGCCAGTAACCGCTTTGTATCGCAGAAGGAAAACCCTCCTTCAGGAGGTATTCCAACCCTCTTTCGCTGACAAACCAGGCGAGTGGCAGGACACTATAGTCAACCTGCTCCAGTTCAAGAGCCGTGCGTGCCGCTTCGTTGATATGAGACAGAGTGTGATCCAGGTTGAGGAACAGCACCAGATCCTGAGTGCTTTCCAATACTCTGGCCAGCCGCCTATTGGCATTGTCCGCCTTGATGCGGTGGGTGGCATCCCGGGAAACAACCAGAATTTCACGTATTTCGTTGGTATCCGGATCGCGAATCGTACGGCTTGTGCTTTCCAGCCAGGTGTAGTGGCCATCTTTACACCGAAACCTGTAGGTATGGGTATAAAGGCCGCGGTCATAGTTGACAGTGGGCGCCCGAAGCCTGAAATCCTCTACATCGTCAGGGTGATACAAATCGTAGGCCGAAAGCCCGACGATTTCCTCCACGGTATAGCCAAGCAGGTGCGTAACCGCGGGCGAAGCATAAATGAATCGCCAGTCCTCCGGCGTGTGTCTGGAAATCATATCCGTTGATTTTTCGGCCATCTCCGCAAGCAGCTGGTTGCGCTCTGCATCATCTGTCAGGGCCGAGAAACCTTCATCGGGTGTTCGGGTTCTCATTCAAGTCGCTCTCCGGCAGAAAAAGGTTCTCCCAGCCTGCCATAAAGTAACGGGCCTATGGACTTGGCCCAAGGCCCGTCGAGCTTATCGCAGGAATTCTTTACTAAACGCTTTGAACTCAGGCGCATCTGAACGGCGTAACCATTCGAAGCCAACCATTTCGCGCGTCACCAGCTGCGCTCCGGCCTGCTCCATTCTGCGCATTGAAATGTTGGTGTCTTCCGGGTTCCGGGCAGAAATCGCGTCCGTCACTACAAACACTTCCAACCCCCTTTCAAGCAATCGCAAGGCGGACTGTATAATGCAAGCTTGGGATTCCATACCGCAGAGAACGACCTGCTTGCGGTCATGAGCCGTGAATGCTTTTTCAAATTCCGGATCATCAATGCACGCAAACGCGTGCTTACCATAAATGTTGTCCGGACCGATAAGCGCTCGTAACGAATCTTCTGTGTGGCCCAGCCCATCAGGGTACTGCTCTGAACCAATCACTGGTACTTTCATCAAGTCGGCCAGCTTCACTAACCAGCTGCAATTTTTCACAAGCTCTTCCGATTTGTGTACGCCCGTCAGCAGCTTGCCCTGAACGTCTACAACCGCCACGATCGACTGTTCTGAATCCAACATCACAGATCCTCTTTTCTCACTTTAACCGTTATTCTTTTTATTCAGGTCGGCGATCGACCATGTTGGTTGCTACGCCTTCAGCAACCACCTTGTCGCCAACGGTACAGGTGGTTTCAATCCTGACTCTGCGACGCTTCTCATCGATTTCCAGAACTTTTGCCCGCGCAACCACAGTGTCATTAATATGCACCGGCGCTTTGAACTTCAGTTGCTGATCCACATAAATAGCCCCGGGGCCAGGCAGACGAGTGCCCAAAACCGCAGAAATCAAAGCAGCACTGAACATGCCATGCACGATACGCTCTTTAAAAGGCGTGGTTTTGGCATACTCAACATTAAGATGTACCGGATTATCGTCTCCACTGATACCGGCAAATAACACGACGTCTGCCTCTGTGATCGTTTTGGCATAGGTTGCCTCCATGCCCACTTCCAGGTCTTCCAGATAGTATCCGTGTAGTTCTTCCATTGCTCTCTCCTGTTTATGGTCTATTCGAGATCCATGCTAATGGTTTACGCCCAGAGAACCAAGTATTTTTACTTGGTTTTTTAAAGCTGCTCTGATAGCCTCAAATCAATATCCAGGCCAACGCCGCTTTACAAAGGGGATAACAGGCATGCAAACCCAACCGGTCAGCATTTTCGAAAGAGCTTTCAAGAAGCTGGTACCTGGAGGGCTCGAGGGGAGTAACCGCCGCGAGACCGACATTATGAGCATCAGTGCGGACCTCTCTGATGCCGACATAGCCACCGTAAAAACCTGGGTAGATGACTGCCTGGCGGAAAAAGGCGGACAGGTTGATGCACGAAATCGTGCGGTACTGCTGGGTCGCGCTTATCTCAAGCTCTCGGATCTGGGCAAGATACGGTTTTTGGGGCTGCTTGCCGACCAGTATGGCGTTGCAGAGGCCAGCGTAGAGTCGGCTATAGAGCAATGGCACAACGCGCCAGGTAATCAGAAAACCGAAGCCGCTCAGAAGCTCCGTAAAACTCTGGAGCCTAGCAGAACCACACTGCTGAAGCACTTTAACGGGGTCCCATCGGGTGTAAAGTTTCTGGTGGACCTACGGGATGAGTTGCTTACATTTTGTAAGGAACACCCCTCCCTAAAACCTCTGGAAACAGATCTCAAAGACCTGCTCTCGACATGGTTTGATGTTGGTTTGTTACAACTGGAGGAAATTGACTGGAATACCAGTGCGTCCATGCTTGAAAAGCTGATTGCTTATGAGGCGGTACACGCCATTAAAAGTTGGAACGACCTGAAAAACCGGCTGGACTACGACCGGCGCTGCTATGCATTTATTCACCCGAGTATGCCAGATGAACCGCTGATTTTTGTTGAGGTTGCACTGGTTGACGGCCTGGCAGGAAACGTACAGAAAATCCTCGATGAGGACGCGCCCAATCTTGACCCAGCTAACGCTGACACTGCCATATTCTATTCCATATCCAATGCCCAGCGCGGGCTCACTGGCATCAGTTTTGGTAACTTCCTGATCAAGCAAGTCGTTCAAAAGCTCCGGGATGAGTTTCCGCAACTGAAGCAATTTGCAACGTTATCTCCCATACCGGGGTTTCGAAAATGGCTTGAAGCCGCGGAACCGGAAACTCTGCGACAACTGCCGGGCGGAGAGCAGTGGCTAAGCTATCCACCTCCGCGCGACCCGGTACAGGCCGACACAGAAGCCAGTAATGGCCAGCGTGAGGCGATTATCCGGCTAGCCGCCAGCTATCTGACCGCAAGACGCCCCAATTCTGAGCGTGCACTGGACCCAGTGGCCCATTTTCATCTCAGCAATGGAGCTCAGATAGCGCGCCTGAACTGGATGGCGGACACCTCTGATAAAGGGCTTGCCCAGTCTGCGGGACTGATGGTCAATTATCTGTACGAGCTGCCTAAAATTGTTCACCGCAGTGAGCAATACACTTCCGGCGGAGTGATATCCCAATCCTCAGCCATTCGAAAACTGTTGAAATAACGCTGCAAACCCAAGGAGAACGTTATGAGTAATCGCATCGCAGTTGTAACCGGTGCCACAGGCGGTCTGGGCAAAGCCATGTGCCAGGCACTGGCCGCACAGGGCCGCAAACTGGTGGCTTCGCACCTGCCGGGTGACGAGTTTGTTCAGGAAGCCAAAGATTGGCAGGCCGAGCTGGGCAACGATGGCATCGAAGTCGCTATCTACCCCCTTGATGTAACCGACTACGACAGCTGCAAGACCTTTGTTGACACCGTAGAGAAAGAGCTTGGCCCCATCGATATCCTGGTGAATAACGCCGGGATTACCAACGACGCGCCTCTGAAGCGCATGAAGCCCGAGCAGTGGAACCAGGTTGTCAACGTAAACCTGAACTCCATGTTCAACATGTGCAGCCAGGTATTCGACGGTATGTGCGAGCGCGGTTTTGGCCGCATCGTCAATATCTCTTCGTTGAACGGCGAGAAAGGCCAGTTTGGTCAATCCAACTACGCGGCTACCAAAGCGGGTATATATGGCTTCACAAAATCCATTGCTCAGGAGGGTGCACGTAAAGGCGTAACCGCTAATGCGGTTTCCCCGGGCTACGTCGATACGCCCATGGTTCGCAAAGTCCCCGAAAAGATTCTTAACAGTATCATCGAGGGGATTCCGGTCGGCCGGCTGGGTGCACCTGAGGACATTGCGCGCGCCGTGTCGTTTCTGACCGCTGACGAAGCAGGTTATATCACCGGAACCAACCTGTCAGTCAACGGCGGCCAGTATATGAGCTAAGAGGATACAAACATGACAGAGTACACAGCTCCCACCCGCGATATGTTATTCACCCTGCAACAAACTGCAGGTTTTGGCGATATGGTTAATCAATGCGGCTTTGAAGACGCTACTGAAGACCTGGTATCTGCCATTATCGACGAAGCCGCCCGGTTTTCCGGGTCGGTTATTGCCCCCACCAACAGTACCGGGGATCGTACCGGCGTGGCGCTGGATACGAATCATACTGTCAAAACGCCAGAGGGTTTCCGGGACGCTTATCAGCAATACGCTGAGAGCGGCTGGGCCAGTTTGCAGTTTGATCCGGAGTATGGCGGCCAGGGACTTCCTTTCTCTCTGGCCATACCGGTACAGGAAATGTGGCACTCGGCGAACCTCGCCTGGGGGCTGTGTCCTTTGTTGTCCCAGGGAGCTGTTGAAGCGTTGTCCGAAAATGCCGACGACGCTTTAAAGCAGCTACTACTGCCAAAAATGATCTCGGGTGAGTGGACCGGTACCATGAACCTCACCGAGCCTCAGGCTGGCTCGGACCTCTCAAACATACGCACACAGGCCAGACGCGACGGCAATGCTTATCGTATTAAGGGCCAGAAAATATTTATAACCTGGGGCGAGCATGATATGGCGGATAACATCGTCCATCTGGTGCTTGCCCGGTTGCCTGATGCCCCCCCGGGAGTTAAAGGCATCTCGCTATTTGCCGTACCCAGGTTCATTCCCGATGCTACCGGTGAACCTGGCGAGCGCAATGACTGTTACGCGGTATCCCTTGAGCACAAGATAGGCATTCATGCCAGCCCTACCTGCGCCATGAGCTTTGGTGACAACGAAGGCGCCCTCGGTTACCTGGTGGGCGCCGAAAACCAGGGCCTGGCCTGCATGTTTACTATGATGAACAATGCCCGGCTCACGGTGGGCTTGCAGGGTGTGTCCATTTCGGAACGCTCCTATCAGCAAACCCGTGCCTATGCACTGGAACGCACCCAGGGAACAGCACCCGGCGATAGCGGCGCCTCCCCCATCATCCGGCACCCGGATGTACGGCGCATGTTGATGACTATGAAAACGCTCACCGAGGCGGGTCGTGCACTTGCGTACACCGGCTGCGTTGCTGTGGACTTTGGTAAGAGCGAAAAAGTCACGGAGTCCGCAGCCGCCAGGCAGGCGCGCCGGGCAGACCTGCTTACACCACTGGTGAAGGGCTGGTGCACAGAAATTGCTCAGGAAGTAACATCTCTGGGTATACAGGTGTACGGTGGCATGGGTTTTGTGGAAGAAACCGGAGTGGCGCAGCATTATCGCGACGCAAGAATTCTTCCCATATATGAAGGCACCAACGGCATTCAAGCGCTGGATCTGATCGGACGCAAAACCATTCGTGATAATGGCCAGGCCATGCTGGAACTTATCGAAGACATGGAGACTTGCAGCAGCACTGACTCTCAAGCATCGGCACTCTCCGGGGAGCGGCAGGCACGCTTCAATCAGGCCGTAAAAGACCTGAAAAAAGCCACTGAGCTTGTTCTTGAAAGCAAGGACGACCCCTTGCAGTCAGGATCTATCGCTTTCAGTTACCTTATGCTTACTTCTACGGTAACAGCAGGCTGGCTGATGGCAAAATCGGCGGCACTTGCCAGTGAAACCTTGAAGGCAGATGACCCACTGGTCCGTGGAAAGCTGGCCACGGCGGATTTTTACATGGACCATATTCTACCACGGAGCGCCACTTACCTGGCTAACCTGCACGCGGGTAATGAGAGTATTATGGCGCTCTCTGAAACCGAGTTCTGATCAATTATAGGGGCCCGTTGTAATGTTTATTGATGGTAACTGGATAACCGAACGCACCATGATGGCGGTCACCAACCCGGCAACCGGTGAATTCATCACTGAAGTTCCGGAGTGTACATCCGAGGACATTGAAACCGCCATAGCGGCAGCCTCGCGGGCGTTTGAAAACTGGCGTAAAACAACACCCTACGAGCGCTCAGGCATGCTGTTCCGCGCCTGGGAGCTTATGCGTCAACGCAAACGCGAACTGGCAGAAATCATGACCCGGGAACAGGGGAAGCCCCTCAAGGCATCCCTGAACGAGGTTCAGTATGGCGCAGATTTTCTATTGTGGTTTGCGGAAGAAGCCAAGCGCATGTACGGGCAAACCATTCCGTCAGCCCGGGAAAACCAGCGTTTTCTGGCCAGCAAAGTGCCTGTCGGTGTCGTAGGCGCAATTACCCCATGGAACTACCCTGTTTCAATGATTACCCGTAAGCTTGCACCGGCTCTGGCGGCTGGTTGTACCGTGATTCTGAAGCCAGCCGAGAGCACCCCTCTATGCGCCAAAGCCATGTTTGAAATTTTCGAGGAAGCAGGCTTTCCAGCTGGCGTTGTGAACCTTCTCACCGTGCACGACCCTCAGCCGGTTGGCGAAGCCTTTTGCACGGACCCACGCGTTCGAAAACTGACGTTTACCGGATCTACACCCGTTGGCAAAAAGCTGAACGCTCTCGCTGCCGCCAATATGAAACGTGTCTCCATGGAACTGGGCGGCCATGCGCCGGCTATCGTGTTCCCGGATGCCGATCCGGTCTACGCTGCCAAAGGGCTGTCGCTGGTGAAATTTCTCAACACCGGACAGGCCTGCATCAGCCCCAACCGGATATTCGTGCATGAGGATCACACAGAGGCCTTCCTGAAGGAACTGACCAGCAGAGCCCAGCGTCTGGTAGCGGGTAACGGCCTGAACGAAGGCACAGGAATCGGCCCCCTGATCAACGAAGCTGCGATTGGCAAGGTATCCGAGCAGGTTCAGGATGCAGTAGCCCAGGGTGCGAAAATAGAAACCGGTGGGCAACGGCTGACCGAGGGTGAGCTTGCCGCGGGATACTTTTATGCACCCACCGTACTTTCTGGCGTAACCAGCACCATGAAAATTTATCGGGAGGAAACCTTCGGCCCCGTGGCGCCTGTGATCACCTATCGCTCTGCTGACGACGTTATTGCTATGGCCAACGATACGGAGTACGGCCTCGCAGCCTACATTTACAGTGACAACCTGGCCACGGCAACCCGTGCTTTTGAAGACCTGGATTTCGGAATTATCGGCATAAACGATATCAACCCCACCAGTGCAGCTGCCCCCTTCGGTGGCATGAAAAACAGCGGTCTTGGGCGTGAAGGTGCTGCGGAAGGCATTGAGGAGTATCTGGAAACCAAGCTTGGTGGTTTTGCCATCTGACCAGGTTTCTTTCGCTGAAACACAAAGCCCCCGGTCTCACAACCGGGGGCTTTTGCTTTCACAGGCGTTATTACGACACCTGACCTCTGAGCACATGTTTTTGTAATTTGCCGGTGGAAGTTTTCGGCAGTTCGTCGGAGAACACAATCTTCTTCGGCACTTTAAAGCCAGCAAGATTGGCCCGGCAGTGGGCAACGATATCATCTGAAGTGATGTCATCATGCCCGGTTTTCAGCGTAATGAACGCACAGGGTATTTCTCCCCAGTGGTCATCTGGAGCAGCTACCACGGCTGCCTCCAGAACAGCCGGGTGATCATACAGCACGCTTTCTACTTCCAGAGTCGAAATATTTTCACCCCCGGAGATAATAATATCCTTGGTCCGGTCCTTAATCTCAACATAACCATCAGAATGCCAGACCCCCAGGTCACCTGTGTGGAACCAGTCACCACTGAAGGACTTGCCGGTTTCTTCAGGATTATTAAGGTAACCCTTCATAACCGCGTTCCCCTTCACCAACAGTTCACCAATGGTTTTACCGTCCTTGGCCACAGGCTCCAGAGTAGCCGGGTCAGCAACCAGCATATCGGCCATGGACAGGGAAATAATGCCCTGCCGTGCTACCTTACTGGCTTTTTCCTTCGCATCCAGAGCATTCCAGTCGTCCTGAAACTCACAGATCAGGCTGGGGCCATAGGTTTCTGTCAGCCCATACAAGTGCACAACTTTCATACCCATGGCTTCCATAGACTCAATCGTGGCAGCAGGGGGCGCCGCGCCACCGGTTGCGGCCGTCACATGTTGGGCAAAAGGCTTTCTGTACTCCTCAGGTGCGTTGACCAGCATATTAAGAACAACCGGTGCAGCACAGAAATGAGTAACCCCATGCTCGGAAATAGCGTCAAAGATCGGTTCTGGCTGGGGTGCACGCAAGCATACATGGGTACCCGCAACAGCGGTTACTGCCCACGGATAGCACCAGCCATTACAATGAAACATGGGAAGCGTCCACAAGTAGACAGAACCTGATGACATTCCCAGGCCAATGGCGTTGCTCAGGGCGTTAAGATGTGCACCCCGATGATGGTATACTACGCCTTTGGGATTTCCCGTTGTGCCGGACGTATAGTTCAGTGAAATAGCCTGCCACTCGTCATCCGGAAAATGCCACTGAAAATCACTGTCACCCGTTGCCAGCAGAGCCTCATAGGTCGTACTGCCAATCAGCTCACCACCTTCAAACATCGGATCATCCACATCCACCACCAGCGGCTTGGCGTCACACCCCTTTACCGCCTCCTGGGCACGATCGCTGTATTCCTTGTCCGTAAAGAATACTTTGGCCTGACCGTGGTTAAGCATGAACGTCATAGTTTTGGCATCGAGGCGCGTATTCTGAGCATTCAGAACGGCCCCGATCATTGGAACTGCATAGTGCAGCTCCAACATCTCAGGGATATTCGGTAGCAACGCTGCTACAGTGTCGCCTTTCTTAACGCCCAGCTTTCGCAATGCCGACGCCATTTTCAGACAACGTTCATAAGTCTCGGCCCAGGTGCGCCGAACAGTGCCATGAATGACTGCAGTTCTCTTAGGGTGCGCTATCGCCGTTCTCTCAATGAATGTCAGGGGGGTCAGGGGCGTATAATTCGCCCCTGTTTTATCGAGCCCCAACTCAAACATATTATCCATCTGGCTTCACCTCTTGTTGTTCTTAGTGTTTGGTTTAGTGCCCGCTGTCTTCATCAGGGGCTTCGTCATGGGTTGCTTTATAAACTTTGGCAAACCAGTTCTTTTCCAGAACAAACCACAGCACCAACCCTATACCCAGGCCCCAGGCTGCACCTTTCGTTGCCAGCACAGAACCCACAATGATAGCCACTCCACGCTCCAGGTTTGTTTGCCGACTCAGCATCTCGATGGCCAGGTAGCCACACAGATACCCCTGAATCAAAAGCGTGAGAGCCATGCCGATGTTCAGACCAGGTTTGAAGAGTGTCACCACAGGCACCAGTATGATGGCAATGGTCATACCCCAGTAAATACTGGTTGCACCGCCCCAATAGCTGTCCATCACCGATCGGGGGTTATTCATGTAACGGTTAATAACCAGTACCTGGCCCCCTGTCCAGCCAGGCCCCGAAAGGCTGATAAACGGTGCAAAAATACCGTGTAAAAAGTTACGAATACCAACAATAATACTGTTTCGACGTGGACTGAAAATCAGCTTCTCGTCCTTACGCACACCGTCGGCATTTTTGAACAGTGAATCCATCACGAGAATGTCGCCAAATGCGATGATATACGCAGCCAGGGCAAGCGGAATAGCATCAATAAAGTATTCCAGCGGTGGCAGCCCAAGGCCGAAAACACTGTAGTCCCGGACGATCTCTGTAAAAGGAATCGTGGTGAACCCCCACTCAATTTGTGGTGGCGTCACCTCACCTATAATGATGCCGAAAATATAGGCAATCAAAAAAGGCACAGCGATTCCGTATTGGGCAACAAAGCGGAAAAAACCGTATCGGGCGCGCAAAGGCCCGGCTGTTTCAGAAAACAGCATGAAGAACCCCAGAATGGCCCCGGTCAGTATGGTAACCGGCATTGTCCAGACGCGCCCGTCTGCCGCAAACTCACCCATAACAGCCGAAATGCCGGCCCCGATCAAAATGCCGGATTTGAGTGATGTCGGCATCTTCCGAACCAGAGCATCTGCGCCTTTAAAGATCCCCAGGCCGAGGAAGATAACGGCAACTGCAAGCTGCAAAGCAATCAATGCCAGTATTCTGGCATCCCCCTCGGGGTAACCTGAAAGAAATGCGATGTACAACGGGATACCGGCGGTAATCCAACCGGCCACTGCAGGGTCTCCAAAGTGAGAGTGGACCAGATACAGGAAATTATTGAGCAGTACAAAGGCGACCGCTATCTCAAAGGGTATGCCGAGAACGGATGTCATCAATGCTGTAATGCTCAGGGGCACAACACAGAGTATGGCTCCCTGTAGCATATCGGGTATTTCAAGCTTGTAGTGCACAAAAGGCACCCGGAACTTCAATGCTCCCAGTATGGATGGCTGTTCGCCACCTGTGGGTCTTTTTTGTAAGGACATTGTTTTTATTCTCCTAGGACCGGAATGAGACATTTTCACAACAAGAGCGAAAGGCCCCACGAACCATACTAGGCATGATTACTTACTTAATCAATGGTTTTTACTTGGCTATAAAGACACAACTACCCGAAAGATATAAAACCCAGTAAAATACCGGTAACCAGTAAAGTAGGTTGCTAATTGCTGAGATGGAGGGTATAGACTGGGGAAAGACAGGGCCAGTACACTTAAGTGCCAACAAAAAACTGCCCTGCAAGTATCAGGAAATGCAGTGCAACCAACAGTGTCAATCTACCTGCGGAAGCGGTGCAGCGGCTTCGTCCGAACCCAGTTCGCTGCCAATCCAGCGATCCATCACCGCACAGGCTGCCAGGTCTCCTGTAACGTTAACGGTGGTGCGGCACATATCCAGAATCCGATCTACGCCCAGAATCAGAGCGATGCCATGGACTGGCACACCAATCCCCTGAAGTATTGTGGCCAATATAACAATACCGACACCTGGGGTACTGGGCGTACCAATAGACGCGCCAATCGTGGTGGCGGTAAGCAACAATAGCTCGTTCAGGCTAAGGTCAATTCCAAATACCTGGGTCAGGAACACAGCTGCAACTACCTGATAAAGCGCTGTGCCATCCATATTGATAGTCGCGCCCAAAGGTACAATAAACTGAGCAATGGATTTGCGAACTCCGAGAGACTCGTGGGCAGTTTGCATGGATAGCGGCATGACCGCTGCGGAACTGGATGTTGAAAAAGCCAGCAGTTGCGGCTCGCGAATCGCCCTTAAAAAATGCCCTGGTGACTGTTTTGCGACCAGCAGTACAATCAGGAAATACAGCCCTAAAAGGACCATCAATCCAAGTAACACACTGATAACGTATACAGACATCCCCAAAATGGCGTCAATGCCCACGCGAATGGTGATGTCACAGAGCAATCCGAACACAGCAAGTGGGGCAAGCAGCATCGCCCAGTTAACAATTGTCAGTGACACTGCCTGAACACTTCTTGTGAGGTCCAGGATAATGCTGCTTTGCTGGTGCTTTAACGTAAGCAGGGCTACCCCGAAAAAAATGGCGTAAATCACAACGGCGAGCATATCCTGATCAACCAGTGATTGTGTCGGGTTGCCCGGAATAATGTTCACGATGCGCTCGGGTATACTCACATCGGGTTGTACTGCCGGCCCCGCAATTACCGATGCAGGTGAATCGCCAACCATCGACTGCACCATATTCGCACTAATGTAGTCTCCGGGGCGCATTACAGTTGCAACGCTGATACCGATCGCAACAGCCAGAGTTGTGGTAACAACAAAATAAGGTACGATTCGCAAACCGGCCTTCTTAAGAAAAGACGCATCACCGCTTGAGGTAATACCCAGAATAATAGATGTCAGAACCAACGGTATGACTATCATCTGGATAACAGCCAGAAATACCTGCCCTGGTACGGCTACCCATTGTGCAATAGTATAGGCCGTGGGTTCTGAGAGTAACGCCAGGCCAGACGGCGACAACACCAGCCCCAGCCCAATACCAAGCACCATGGCCAACAATACTTGCTGCCAAAGGCCAGTTTGTATCAATAATGGGCGCGTGCGCCTGGGGCGAGTCAGCACATCCTTGCTTCCTGAAGATAAAGACAATAATTACGTAAAGTCGTCTCCCGCCCCACATCAGGGGGCGGGCAAAAGCTGCACAACTCTAACTTTTAAAAGCAATTTTTTACTTTTCTACAAATGCCCGCTCAATCACAAAGTGACCCATGTCACCACCGCGGGCTTCTTTAAAGCCCATTTCTTCCAGAATCGAGCAGGTGTCTTTGAGCATGCTGGGACTGCCGCAAATCATGAAGCGGTCATCCTCAACATTGATGTCCGGCAGGCCAAACTCCCTGGTAATTTTTCCGCTTTGCATCGCGGCTGTTATCCGGCCTTCATTGCGGAACGGTTCACGGGTTACCGTAGGATAATACTCCAGCTTACCCTTGACCATCTCGCCGAAATACTCGTTCTCTGGCAGGTCTTCTATCTCTTGCTGATAGGCAAGCTCAGACACATAACGAACTCCGTGGGTGAGGATGACTTTATCAAAGGCCTCGTAAACCTCCGGATCCTTGATTATGCTCATAAATGGCGCCAGCCCTGTGCCTGTGCTGATCAGCCAGAGGTTTTTACCCGGCAGCAGGTTATCAAGAATCAGGGTACCTGTAGGCTTGCGGCTCACCAGGATTTCGTCCCCTACCTCTATATTCTGTAGCTGGGAAGTCAGTGGCCCGTTCTGCACCTTGATCGAGAAAAACTCCAGCTCATCTTCATAGTTGGCACTGACAATACTGTAGGCCCTCAGTAACGGCTTGCCTTCAGATTCCAGACCAATCATTACAAAGTGACCGTTTTTGAACCGAAACCCCGGATCGCGGCTGGTCTTGAAGCTGAAAAGCGTATCATTCCAGTGATGTACGCTGGTTACCGTTTCTCTAATCAGATTACTCATTTAAACCTCATGTCAGGCCGGATCACTATCGGCACCAGTGTAACAAATATGAATTGCCTAAATTGTACCGCACAATTAACCTATCGGAGAAATGGGATACTTCTATAATCTTATTCGAGAACATCGATTTAGAGCACCTGGTTATGAGATACAGTTTCAGACAACTCGAAGTCTTTCTGGCAGCCGCTCACTTTCAGAACATTACCCGCGCGGCGGAGTCGCTCGCCATGTCTCAGTCTGCAGCCAGCAGCGCTCTCAAAGAGCTGGAGGGCCAATTCGACATTCAGTTGTTTGACAGGGTCGGCAAACGCCTGCAACTGAATGAACTCGGACGACTTTACCGGCCCAGAGCAGAGGCATTGCTCGCCCAGGCTAATGAGCTTGAGCAGGCGTTCAGCAAACACACTGAAGTCGGCGCTCTGAAAGTCGGAGCTACCTTAACTATAGGTAACTATCTGGCCGTAGGTGTCATGGCCCAATACATGAATACCCCTACCCGCCCCAGAGTCTCGCTGGAAGTAGCCAATACCAGTACCATCGGACGTCGGGTCCGGGACTTCGAACTCGACATCGGCCTGATCGAAGGCGAGCTGCAATCGCCGGAACTTGAGTTCATACCCTGGCGCCAGGACCGTCTTGTGATCTTCTGCTCATCAACCCATCCGCTGGCGCAAAAGCAAACTCTTTCCGACAGCGACCTCAGAGAAGCTACCTGGATTATGAGGGAGCCAGGCTCCGGAACACGACAAACGTTTGACCGTGGCATGCAGGGGTTACTTCCAGACCTGAACGTACTGCTGGAACTGGAGCATACCGAAGCTATCAAACGGGCGGTGGAAACGGACCTTGGAATAGGCTGCCTTTCTGAGGTAGTTCTTGCTGATGCCTTCCAGCGAGGCAGCCTGGTGCCGTTAACCCCACCGGCTCACCGGAGTTTTCAACGGCAGTTCTACTTCATCCTGCACAAGCAGAAATACCGTAGCGCTGGAATTGCCCGCTGGATCGAGCTATGCAAAGAGCTTTGAGTTAAAAGGGAACGGTTCACTCAATTATTGAGGGGGCCGCTGTGAAACCGGAACTCGGCATCCGGGGTTTCAATCAGAGCCTGTTCGATTGCCAGAAACTCTGCCACCCGGGCCTCCACGGATCCACCATTGACCTGTTCTGCAAGCGCCAGGTAATCCCGGTAATGACGAGCCTCGGATTTCAGCAAACTGCTGTAAAATGAGGCCAGCTCTTCATCCAGAAACGGGATCAAGGCCGCAAATCGCTCACACGACCTGGCTTCGATGACTGCGCCTATAATCAACGTATCCACCAGGCGTCCTGGCTCTGAGGTGCGCACCTCAGAACGCAAACGGGCGGCGTAAGGCGCCGGGGTCAAGTGATCATAGCGCACATCGCGTGCCTGCATAATAGCCAGCACCTGCTCAAAATGACGCAACTCCTCCCGTGCAAGACGGGACATTTTATTAAGCAGGTCTGTATGTTCCACGTAACGATACATGAGACTGAGCGCCGTCGACGCTGCCTTTTTTTCACAGTGAGCATGATCTATCAGGAGCAGATCCTGATTGGCGAGCGCGTTATTCACCCACTGCTGAGGGGTAGGACACAACAGAAAACTCTGGATCTCGTGCAAGGCATCAGCAATCGCGCCTTCTTTATTATTCATGACAAATAACCACATCAGGTGAATGAAAAGCCGGATTGTATCGTAACCCCCGGACTTCTCCGACCACTGTCCACCTTAACTTTATAAGGGGTTTCCTATAGAATGCAGCGCCAACCTGAAGACGTTCAGCCATAAAATTCCCGCCAGGCATCGTTAAGATGCGTGGGACATTCCAACCAATGAGGGTTCATATTGTGTTAGAAGCGTACCGTGAGCACGTCGCAGAGCGCGAAGCTCTGGGCATCCCCCCCAAACCACTGAATGCCGAACAGACAGCCGCCCTGGTTGAACTGTTGAAAAACCCGCCTGCCGGCGAAGAAGAAACCTTGGTCTACCTGCTGGAAAACCGTATCCCGCCCGGGGTAGATGAAGCAGCCTATGTTAAAGCCGCTTTCCTGACTGCCATTATTAAAGACGAAGCCACTTCGCCACTGCTGGACAAGAAAAAAGCAGTAGAGCTTCTGGGCATGATGCAGGGTGGTTATAATATTGAAACCCTGGTTGGCCTGCTGGACGATGCTGAGCTCGGAGAACTGGCCGGTGAGCAGCTGAAGCACACCCTGCTGATGTTTGATGCGTTTAACGACGTTAAAGACAAGATGGAAGCGGGTAACGCCATTGCCAAATCTGTAGTGGAGTCCTGGGCTGAGGGTGAGTGGTTCACCAAAAAAGATAAAGTGCCTGAAAGCACCAAAATGGTGGTATTCAAGGTTACTGGCGAAACCAACACTGACGACCTCTCTCCTGCCCCGGATGCCTGGTCTCGCCCTGACATTCCGCTGCACGCCCGCGCTGCTTATAAGATGGAGCGCGATGGCCTGAAACCGGAAGAACCTGGCGTAACCGGCCCCATGGGTCAGATTGACGAAATCAAGTCAAAAGGTCTGCCGGTGGCATTCGTAGGTGACGTTGTAGGCACAGGTTCTTCACGTAAGTCTGCTACAAACTCTGTCTTGTGGTTCTTCGGTGAAGACATCCCCGGCGTACCGAACAAGCGTGCTGGCGGTGTGTGCATTGGCAACAAAGTTGCTCCGATCTTCTTCAACACAATGGAAGACGCCGGCGCTCTTGTGTTTGAAGCTCCGGTAGACAACCTGAACATGGGCGATGTTATCGAGATTCGTCCGTACGAAGGCAAGATTCTTAACGAAGCCGGTGAAACGCTTTCAGAGTTTAACTTTAAATCAGACGTGATTCTGGATGAGGTACAAGCTGGCGGCCGCATTCCACTGATCATTGGCCGTGGCCTGACAGCCAAGGCACGGGCAGCTCTGGGCATGGGCCCAACCGACCTGTTCCGTCTGCCAACGGACCCGGAAGCAGGTACCAAGGGCTTTACTCTCGCTCAGAAGATGGTTGGTAAGGCCTGTGGTCTGGAAGAAGGCCAGGGTGTTCGCCCGGGCACTTACTGTGAACCGCACATGACAACCGTTGGGTCCCAGGACACAACCGGCCCCATGACTCGCGACGAGCTCAAAGACCTGGCTTGCCTTGGCTTCCAGGCAGATCTTGTTATGCAGTCGTTCTGTCACACAGCTGCCTATCCAAAGCCGGTAGACGTTGAAATGCAGCACACCATGCCGGACTTTATCCAGACCCGGGGCGGTGTTTCCCTGCGGCCGGGCGACGGTATCATCCACTCCTGGCTGAACCGTATGCTGCTACCAGACACAGTGGGCACAGGTGGCGATTCCCACACCCGTTTCCCCATGGGCATCTCCTTCCCTGCAGGCTCTGGCCTGGTTGCATTTGCTGCAGCGACGGGTGTTATGCCGCTGGATATGCCGGAGTCGGTTCTGGTGCGTTTCAAAGGCGAAATGCAGCCGGGCATCACCCTGCGTGATCTGGTTCACGCTATTCCGTTGTACGGTATTAAACAGGGCATGTTAACGGTTGAGAAAAAAGGCAAGATCAACGAGTTCTCTGGTCGTATACTGGAAATCGAAGGTCTTGAACACCTCACAGTTGAACAGGCATTTGAACTGTCTGACGCTTCTGCCGAACGCTCCGCAGCCGGCTGTACCATCAATCTTTCAGAAGACTCAGTTGCCGAATATCTGCGTTCCAACATTACCATGCTGCGCTGGATGATTGCTGAAGGCTACGGCGACCCGCGCACCCTGGAGCGTCGCGCCCAGCAAATGGAAGAATGGCTTGCCAATCCGAAGCTGATGCGCGCCGACAAAGATGCAGAGTATTCACATGTGGTTGAGATTGACCTGGCCGACATCAAAGAGCCTATCGTATGCTGTCCTAACGATCCTGACGATGCCCGCTTCCTGTCAGAGGTGGCCGGCGACAAGGTCGACGAGGTTTTTATCGGTTCATGCATGACCAACATTGGCCACTTCCGGGCCGCCGGAAAGCTGCTTGAGCAGAATAAAGAACCTCTGAAAACCCGTCTCTGGATGGCGCCACCAACCAAGATGGACCAGGCGCAGTTGATGGAAGAAGGTTACTTCAACGTCTACGGCTCAGCGGGTGTGCGCACGGAAATGCCTGGCTGCTCGCTATGCATGGGTAACCAGGCACGTGTGGGTGCAGGCACTACAGTGCTGTCCACTTCCACCCGTAACTTCCCGAACCGCCTCGGCGATGGTGCCAATGTGTACCTGACTTCCGCAGAACTGGCCGCTGTCGGTGCAGTACTGGGTAAACTCCCGACTCCGCAGGAGTACCTGGAGTACGCCAAGGATCTCAACAGCATGTCAAGCGAGATCTACAAGTACCTGAACTTTGACCAGATGGAGAACTATACTACGAAGGCCGCTGAAGCAAGCATTGCATAAGCGCTGACCTTCGAGAGCAGTCTCCAAAAAACGCTAGCCGAAAGGCTGGCGTTTTTTTATGTCCTGTTACCTGATATTTTCAAAAAACAATGGGTAAGCGGATTAAATGGTTGATCTTACCTTTGCATGAGAGTGAGACAGACCGGCATCTCATCGGATTATCTGGTTGATGCTTCACCTACTGCTGGTGCATGTTTCCTTCGCTAATTCCAGCAAGAACCCCACACGCCTCAACTTCCCGGTCATCGTTGCAACTCGCTCTCAGTGAAACGAGTTGTTTCTCAAGCGCTTGCAGAGCGGTTATCTGCGACCGCACATGAGAGATGTGATCATCGAGCAAGGCGTTGACGGCGGTACAAGGCTGATGAGGGTCGTCCTGATAGCTCTGTAGTTCGTGAATCTCAGCCAGTGACAGGCCCAGGATTCTGCAGCGACGGATGAAGGCCAGCCCCTCACCATGCTTCTCGGTATAGACACGGTAACCGTTGTCCTGCCGATCAGGCGGCGGCAACAAGCCCTGCTGTTCATAGAAGCGGATCGTCTGTGTTTCGACCCCTACCAACTGCGCCAACTGACCAATGCGCATCAGCCTCCTCCCCAACGGATTCTTTACTCTATTGACCTTATAGTAGCTTTATAGTTTTAAATGGTACCACAACATTGTTCAAGTGGAGTCGTATCATGAGCAAATCCTGTGGTGGCGCCTGTGGCGGTGATGCAACGTCCGCAGCGGATACCGATATACAGGCCTCCTCCGAGGCGCCAGGGAGATGGGTCAGTGTTTATGCCGTGCCGAAGATGGACTGTCCATCAGAAGAACGAATGATTCGCCTAGCCCTGAACGGCTTTGAGGAGATTCGGGCGCTGTCCTTCGACTTGTCGAACCGCCGGCTGAAGGTCGTGCATGACGGCGAGGTCGAGCCCGTCACCTCGAAACTGAAGACCTTGGGGCTAGGCGCCTCGCTTCAGGAAACCGTCGCTGCAAATCCGGAGACCATCAAGGCCGCCGAGTTTTCGGCGGCTTCTGCTAAGCAAGAATCCGGGACCCTGCGCTGGTTGCTCGGCATCAATGCACTTCTGTTCGTGGTGGAAATGACTGCCGGTCTGATCGCCCAGTCCACCGGCCTGATTGGAGAATCCCTGGACAATTTTGCCGATGCGGCGGTGTACGGGCTTGCCCTTTATGCGGTTGGACATAGCGTGAAAATGCAGGTACGTGCCGCGCATCTTGCTGGTGTACTGCAACTGATCTTGGCTGTGGGCGTGCTCGTAGAGGTGGTGAGACGCTTTGTATTCGGTAGTGAGCCTGAATCGCTGGTGATGATGGCTATCGCATTCGTCGCATTGATTGCCAATACCAGTTGTCTGCTGCTCATATCCAAACATCGGGAAGGCGGGGCGCACATGAAGGCAAGCTGGATATTCTCGGCCAACGACGTGGTGATCAACCTGGGGGTCATCACCGCCGGCGCCCTGGTCGCGTGGACCGGTTCCAATTATCCGGATCTGATTATCGGCACCATCGCGGGGGGCATTGTACTTAACGGTGCCAGACGCATTTTGGCGTTGAAGGGTTAAATAATGCTCATTATTGGCAAAAAGCTCTCGCCGTATGCCCTATTGTCCATATCAGGCCTGCTGGCAGCGTCTGATCAGGCTGTAAAGTGGCTGGTGCAGCAATCAATGGCCTATGGCGAGTATGTTTCGGTGACCCCGTTCTTTAACTGGGTGCACCTATGGAACACCGGTGCCGCATTCAGTCTTTTTGCGAATGGTGGAGGCTGGCAGCGCTACTTTTTTATCGGAATCGCGGTAGTGGTCTCGATTTTTCTGATCAAGCTGATCCTTGAAAATCGTCATAAAGGAGAAGCCATCGCTTACAGTCTTATCCTCGGTGGCGCCATGGGCAACCTGATTGACCGGGTCTTTCGCGGCTATGTTGCGGATTCCTTTGATTTCTATTGGCGAGACTGGCATTGGCCGGCCTTCAACCTGGCTGATATTGCAATTGTCCTCGGTGCCTTACTTTTCGTTTCCAGCAGCTTGTTGGGTAAAAAAGCAAACACCAATGCCGAGCCGGATGGATCTGACTGACACCTACGCCTATACAACACCATGACCGAACTTCCCGACAACATCCTTCACCTGCCGCAATACCAAGTACTGGGCTGCAAATCAACCGACGACGAAATGTACTTCCAGGTGGACGTGCCCGATCCCATCGCCTGCGAGGAATGCGGCGTGCAGGGTGAGTTCGTACGGTTCGGCAAGCGTGACGTTCCCTATCGTGATCTGCCCATCCACGGCAAGCGGGTCACTCTCTGGGTGGTCCGCCGCCGATACACCTGCCGGGCCTGCAAGACAACATTCAGGCCCCAGCTACCGGAGATGGTGGACGGATTCCGTATGACACTGCGGCTGCATGAGTACGTGGAGAAGGAATCCTTCAACCACCCCTACACCTTTGTGGCGGCACAGACCGGCCTGGACGAGAAGACGGTGCGCGACATCTTCAACGCCCGCGCCGAGTTCCTGGGGCGCTGGCACCGCTTCGAGACGCCCCGCATCCTGTGCATTGACGAGCTATACCTGAACAAGCGCTACCGCTGCATTCTGACCAACATTGAGGAGCGAACCCTGCTCGACCTGCTGGCCACCCGCCGCCAGGACGTGGTGACCAACTACCTGATGAAGCTGAAAGACCGGCAGAAGCTCGAGATCGTCAGCATGGACATGTGGAACCCCTACCGGGCAGCGGTCAAGGCTGTGCTGCCCCAGGCCCGTATCGTGGTCGATAAGCTCCATGTGGTGCGCATGGCCAACGATGCCCTAGAGAGAGTGCGCAAGGGCCTCAGAAAGGAGCTGAAACCGTCCCAGAGCCGGACTCTCAAGGGAGACCGGAAAATCCTGCTGAAACGCGCTCACGAAGTCTCAGACCGGGAGCGCCTCATCATGGAGACCTGGACAGGCGCGTTCCCGCAACTGCTGGCCGCCTACGAGCACAAGGAGCGCTTCTACGGCATCTGGGACGCCACCACACGGCTCCAGGCAGAAGCCGCCCTGGACGAGTGGATAGCCACCATCCCGAAGGGCCAAAAGGAAGTCTGGAGCGATCTGGTCAGGGCAGTGGGAAACTGGCGCGAAGAGACCATGACCTACTTCGAGACGGGCATGCCCGTCACCAACGCTTACACGGAGTCCATCAACCGACTGGCCAAGGACAAGAACCGTGAAGGGCGCGGTTACTCCTTCGAGGTGATGCGGGCACGAATGCTCTACACCACGAAGCACAAGAAGAAGGCACCGACTGCGAAGGTCTCTCCTTTCTACAAGAAAGCCATCGGTTACGGACTGCCGGACTTCGCAGAGGAACTCAACTACGGAGTCGATCTATCAACCATCTGAGGGTGGTATCAGATTGATGGGGTGAAGGTGCCCCATCAACCATTAAATCCGTATACCCAAAACAATAAGAAGGGCTCCCATAGGAGCCCTTTTGTCGACTTTAAAACTGCCTAACGTTAGCGGTTAGCCATGATCCATCGCTTGATACTCATTGGCATCAGAAGTGGCAAGGCTCACCAAAACAATAGCTATGAAAGAGGCAATGAAGCCGGGAATGATTTCATAGACGCCAGGCCCGCCCATGAACTCGCCATTCCAGCCAAGTGAAATCCAGATCATCACAGTTGCCGCCCCTACCACAAGACCGGCCAGAGCGCCGGCACCATTAGTGCGTGACCACATCAGACCCAGAATAACCAAGGGGCCGAATGCCGAGCCAAACCCTGCCCACGCGTTACTGACAAGACCCAGCACCTGCGATTCCGGATCCGAGGCAATAACGGCTGCAACCAGACCCACAAGCACTACACAAACACGACCAATGTTCACACACTCTTTATCACTGGCCTCCTTGCGCAAAAACAAGCGATAGAAGTCCTCAGTCAATGAGGAAGATGCCACGAGCAACTGACTGGAGATCGTACTCATGACCGCTGCCAACAAGGCTGCGTACAGGAAACCAGTAATCAATGGATGGAACAACAAGTCCGCAAGAATGATAAAGATGGTTTCCGGGTCATCCACCGGCAAGCCGTTGCGCACTGCATACGCCCGACCGAACACACCAAGCCCAATGGCACCGATCAGGGAAATCCCCATCCATGACATACCAATATTACGGGCAATCGGCACCTCTTTAACGGACCGGATAGCCATGAAGCGCACAATAATGTGTGGCTGTCCAAAATAACCCAGCCCCCAGGTTACCGCTGAAAGCCAGCCAATAAAGGTTAGACCCTGTGTCCAGGAAAGCAGCGTTGGGTCCACCTCATTGAGCGTTTGTGTTGCTTGTGCGAACCCACCGCCACCTTCTCCGAAGAGCACAACGGCTGGCATAAGAATCAAGGCAACCATCATAATGCAGCCCTGAATGAAGTCAGTCATGCTGACTGCGAGAAACCCACCAACAACCGTATAAGCCAACACCACACCCAGGGTAATCGCAATACCGGAGCCGTAATCCGTCAGCCCGCCAAAGTTGAAGATACCGGAGAATGCACTTTCAAACAGTTTTCCTCCGGCAACCAGACCGGATGCCGTATAAACCGCAAAGAAAAGAACGATGACAATCGCGGATACTGTGCGAAGGGGTAACGCTTGCGTAGGAAAGCGGTTTGCTAAAAATGCCGGAATGGTCAAGGCGTTTCCGTAGTGTACAGTCTGGGCTCGTAGCCTAGGCGCAACAATGATCCAGTTAATGAATGCGCCAGCGAACAAACCAATACCTATCCAGGCTGACGCCAGGCCGGACACATACATGGCCCCCGGAAGCCCGAGCAGCAGCCAGCCACTCATATCTGAAGCACCGGCTGATAAAGCCGCCACCTTAGGGCTGAGCGCCCTGCCGCCCAGCATGTAATCTTCTGATGAAGATGTGGATTTGCGCATTGCATAAAGACCGATAACGATCATTATCGTAAAGTAACCAATCAGACTGATCCAAACACCAATAGCCATGAGACTCCTCCGCTTTTATGAGTCGGACTCTGCTCCGATCTCAAAGCACAGCGTTCCGCAAATGCGAACCTGCTGTGTCATTTTTTTTATTTACTGGAACCCCTTCCCTGTCCAGGCGCGCAAAAAGCTGCCTGCCCGGTCTTAACTATAGTTAAGATTCAGCAATTTGCGACGATAAATGACGCCCGGATCGGAAGGGTAAGTTTTAACATCGTAAGCCTAGTATCACTACGTATATCCAGCTTACAAAATCCTACGATTCTCTTGCGTAATACTACGGGAGTCGAGCGGGGTTCAGACAAACTCAGGCAACATTATCATTGACTTGCAGTTTAGACGGAGTTGTCCCTTTGTGCTTACGCAATGCGTTGGTCAAGGCACTCTGTGATGAAAAACCCACGCGGTAGCTTATTTCTGAGACAGGAAGGGATGTTGAAGCCAGGAGCTTGACAGCCTGATTCAGCCGGGCTTGCAATAGAAACTGGTGAGGCGTGGTGCCAAGCACCTCCCGGAATACTTCATGGAAACGACTGACGCTCAGACAGGCTTCACGGGCCAGTTCCTGAACCGTTACCTTCCGATGCAGGTTAGCACCGATATAACGCTGAATGGTCTCCGGACACAGGCTGTGACGGCTGGATGAGACTGCGTTTCCATCAGTCAGGCGATCGGCCATGCAGTACAGAATACTTGCGGCCAGATGGCCATGCATTGTGAGGTTGCCGGGAGACCGGTCAAATTCGCCGGCTGCAAACTGCACCAGCCCCTGCAATCGGCTGTCCATCTGAAGGGTTCTGGGCTTTTCAAACAGCCGTACCATCCGTTCATAGTCAGCGTGCGCCGGCGTTGAAACAGCCGGGGCCAAGGGATCGATATTGATGACCAGAACGTGATTCTGATGATTGCCCCAATAGTCATGTCTGGCTTCAGTGGGTACCAGGCATGCCTTCCAGGTATCCAGTTCTGAGCCGGTGCCATCAACACTCAGGGCGGCTTCACCACGAACACCTACCACTATCTGATGATGTGTGTGGCAATGTTGATGGGACGCAATCGGGAGCTTGAGTAAGCGGGCATCCAGCATAAGCGCGACCGGGGTTTGTTATTACGGGAATCAGCTGATTAAAGCAGATCTGACCGGAACTTGCACATGAGTTGGCTCACCTGGGCACTTACCTCCTCCAGCGGTGCAGCGGCATCCACTACGCTGTACCGTTCAGGATCAGCTGCCGCCCGAGCCAGGTAAGTGTCGCGTATCCGCTGAAAAAATGGCACAGCCTCTTGCTCAAACCGATCCAGTTCCCCCCGGCACCTGGCCCGGGTCATGCCTGTCTCAACCGGGGCATCCAGCAGCAGCACATGATCAGGCCGCAGTTCGCCCTGTACGAGACTTTCCAGCATTTCTATGCGCTCACGGGGAACCCCGCGGCCCCCGCCCTGATAAGCAAACGTTGCATCCGTGAAACGATCGCACAGTACCCACTGACCGGCTTCAAGAGCTGGCAGTATTACGGTGTGCAGATGCTGCGCCCGGGCTGCAAACATCAGTAGCAACTCGGTCACTTCACTGACCGGCTCATCCCTCTGTTCCAGAAGCAACTCACGGATCGATTCTGCCATGGGCGTGCCGCCGGGTTCACGGGTTATCCGGTATTCTACGCCCAGCTTTTTCAGGGTAGCGGCTGCGTTGGCAATCTGGGTAGACTTGCCAACGCCTTCAGTGCCCTCAAATGTAATAAACTGCCCACGAACACTCATTTTTTGACTTCCTTCCCTGAGGCCGCCGGTGACGATCGATAATCGGAACGCCGGTTAAGCTGAAAAGCCCGTACCGCTTTCTGATGCTCAGCCAGTGTGGCAGAGAACTTATGGGTGCCATCGCCCCGGGCGACAAAGTAAAGAGCCTTCCCCGGTTGTGGATGCAAGGCCGCGTGGATCGCCTCCCGGCCCGGCAAGGCAATCGGTGTCGGGGGCAGGCCGTCAATGCGGTAGGTGTTATAAGGCGTATGCTTGCGTAAATCGCGGCTGCCGATGCGACCTTTATAACTATCCCCCATACCATAAATAACCGTAGGGTCTGTCTGTAGCCGCATACCTTTTTGCAGCCGCCGGACAAATACGCCTGCCACTTGTTCCCGTTCATGGGGCGCACCGGTTTCGCGCTCCACAATAGAGGCCATAATCAAGGCTTCATAGGGACCGTCATAGGGAAGTCCTTCTTGCCGGGCCTCCCACTCTGTCGCGAGAACATCTTCCATACGCTGAAACGAACGGCGAAGCAGATCAAGGTCTGTTTCACTTGCGTTGAACAAGTACGTATCCGGGAAGAATCGCCCTTCCGGGTGCTCACCTTCAGCACCAACGGCTTTCATAATCCGGGCATCGGACCACTGGGTGGTCAGCTTCTGCAGGCGCTCGTTGGCCGCGAGAGCAGCACGCATTTCGGCAAACGTCCAACCCTCAATAAACTGCAAAGACCAGTGTTTGGTCTCTCCATCGACAATTTTTGCGAGCATGGCTTCCGCGCTCATACCGTCGGTAAACTCATACTCACCCGCCTTGATTCGCGCCTGCTCGGGAAACAAACGAGCGTAGAGCCGCAACCACAGGCTGCTCTCCACCAACCCCTCGACCTCCATGCGCCTGGCAACATCACTGAATGCCGAGCCGCCTGGTACATCGAACAAAACCGGCTCATCCATGACCACCGGACTGGAGAGTGTTTCCAGGCCCTGCCATACCCACAATGCTGTGCCCGCAGCCACCAGCACAGTGGCGCAAACTGTCGCAATCAAAAGTTTCTTGAGCAAACGAATTATTCCAGTAGTTCGAGAGGATTAAAGATTGTCGCAAGCCCGCCACCCACAGGCAAATCCTGATCTGCAAGACGGCGCACAGAAACGATGCCCAAAACGCTGTTCATCAGGTATACCCCGGAACAGCCGGGCCCGGTAAGGTCCTGAACACTCAAGGGCCGCTCAACAACCGTCTCACCCCGGGCCCGAAGCCGTTCAAGCAACCACTGTCGGAGCACCCCGGCAACCGCAAGGCTTTTGGTGGGCGGCGTGGCCCAGCCATCGGGTGTTTTTACCAACAGGTTGGTGCGCGTACCCTCAACCAGATTCCCATCGGCATCGGCCATAATGGCTTCGAATACCCCTTCCTCGATCTCCCGGGCGGCCATTACCTGCTCAAGCCGGTTCAGTGATTTGATACCGGAGAACAGTGGGTTAACTGTCAGGGGGATGCGGGAAAAGTCAGCCTCAACGCCCTTTACTGGAGGGACGGCTGGCATAGAACTGGCGGCCACCAACAGGTTTGGCCGGATGTCAGAGCCGGGCCGATAGCCCCGCCCCCCTTCCCCACGGGTAAGGGTGAGTTTCAGCACCCAGGCTCCACAGCCTCCGGCATTGGAAAACCGGTCTGCAAAACGATCTGCCGCTGCACTGCAGGCTTTTCGAAGCTCAGTCACGGTCATCGGTATCCCCAGCCTGCCGGCATCGCCGGCCATGCGGTTCAAATGACGAGACATCAGCACGCCCCGGCTGCCCTGCATTCTTATGGTCTCAAACAGACCATCGCCATAGGCACATCCCCTGTCACCCGCCGGCAACGAGCGTTCATCAGCCCAGTACAGATTGAACATACGCCTTTCAGTCTTCGTAACGGCGCACAATCAGGGTACCGTTGGTGCCCCCGAAACCGAACGAGTTAGACAGCGCCACGCGCACATCGGCTTTACGGGCGTGATGAGCCACCAGGTCCAGATCGCAGCCAGTGTCAGGATTATCGAGGTTGATTGTCGGTGGCAAAACGCCATCGCGGATGGCGAGAAGAGAAAAAATGGTCTCAACCGCACCGGCGGCACCCAGCAAGTGTCCGGTCATGGATTTTGTGCTGCTCATGGCCAGGCGGTTTGCATGCTCCCCAAATACACGCTTTGTGGCCTTGATCTCTGCCACATCCCCTACCTGGGTTGATGTTCCGTGGGCATTGATATAGTCCACCTCCTCCGGTTTCAGGCCCGCATCCTGCAGTGCGTTAGCCATGGCCCGTGCTGCTCCCTCACCATCTTCCGGGGGCGCAGTAATATGATGGGCATCATCACTCATTCCAAAACCGGCAAGCTCACCATAAATGGTTGCCCCCCGCGCTTTCGCATGTTCCAGCTCTTCCAGTACCACAACACCGGCACCATCACTCAGAACAAACCCATCCCGCTCTTTGTCCCAGGGACGGCTGGCTTTCGCGGGTTCATCATTACGGGTAGATAGCGCACGAGCCGATGCAAACGCAGCAACCCCGGTACGCGTGGTTGCCATTTCGGAGCCGCCTGCAAGCATCACATCGGCATCACCGTAGGCAATTGTGCGGGCGGCATATCCAATATTGTGAGTACCTGTGGTACAAGCCGTCACAATCGCAATATTCGGACCGCGATAACCAAACCGAATGGCCGCATTACCGGAGATCATGTTGATCACGGATGCCGGAACAAAAAACGGCGATACCTTGCGCGGGCCGGACTTGTCCATGGTGAGAACACTTTTCTCAATATACTCCAGGCCGCCGATACCCGAACCAATTGCGATACCCGCACGGTTATAGTCCAGCGCGTCATAATCTGACAGGCCACTATGGTCGACCGCCTGCTGGGCAGCAATCAGCCCATAGTGAATAAACGCATCCAGCTTTCTGGCTTCTTTAGTGGTGAGGTAAGGCTCCAGATCAAGCCCCTTGATGGCACCACCAATCCGGGTGTTGTATTCGGACGCATCAAAACGATCAATCATTCCAATGCCACTGTGGCCGGCCAGAATGCCATCCCAGGAAGATGTCACATCGTTTCCCAGCGGGGACAGCATCCCCATCCCCGTAATAACAACCCGTCGTTTGCTCATAATCTCTTCCACCTGATCTTTTCGTTTACTCCCAGGCAATAAAAAAAGCCGTCCTTCATGTTACAACAAGGACGGCTTTGCCTGGTTAGCTTAACAGCCGGGTCTCAGGTGTGCGCGACAATATAGTCAATCGCGTCCTGGACACTGGCAAGCTTCTCAGCTTCTTCATCAGGAATTTCAGTCTCAAACTCCTCTTCCAGTGCCATGACCAGCTCAACAGTATCCAGTGAGTCAGCGCCAAGATCCTCTACAAAAGAAGATGAGTTCTGAACTTCGGATTCTTTAACGCCCAATTGTTCACAAACGATCTTCTTTACGCGCTCTTCAACTGTACTCATAATGTCCTCACTTTGTGTATCTACCAAGCAACTTAAAGTGCTGCCAGTTTAGTGTATACCCCACCTGCAAACAAGCAGGGATCCGGTTAAACATGTTGTGCGGCAAGGGTTTGCGCACCGGCTTCAGCAACGAAGCCTATCCCATGTACATTCCACCGTTTACATGAATGGTTTCACCAGTCACATAGCCGGCAATATCTGATGCCAGGAAGGACACAATAGCTGCCACTTCCTCCGGCTGCCCCAGACGACCCGCAGGTATGTTTTTAAGCATAGCTTCGCGTTGATTTTCGTCCAGTTGTTTTGTCATATCTGTATCAATAAACCCGGGCGCAACACAGTTAGCGGTGATCCCCCGGTTCGACATTTCCTTGGCCAGGCTGCGGGTAAAGCCTTCCACGCCAGCCTTTGCGGCACAGTAGTTTGCCTGCCCGGGGTTGCCCATACTGGCGACCACGGAACTGACGTTAATAATACGCCCCCAGCGTGCCTTTGCCATACCCCGCAGAACCGCCTTGCTGGTACGGTACACACTTGAGAGGTTGGTATCGAGCACTGCCCCCCAGTCATCATCTTTGAGACGCATCAGCAGGTTATCACGGGTGATGCCCGCATTATTCACCAGGATCAGAGGCGCGCCGGTTTTATCGCCTATCTCTTTCAGCCCGGCTTCAATACTTTCAAGGTCAGCGACGTTCATTACGATACCATAGCCACTCACACCAGCTGCGCTGAAGTTGGCCGTAATGGTTTCCGCACCGTCTTTACTCGTAGCCGTACCTATAACCTCTGCGCCCTGCTGTGCGAGCGCCAGCGAAATGGCTTTTCCGATTCCACGAGTGGCACCGGTGACCAGTGCCGTTTTACCTTCCAGAGACATGCACAACTCCCTTTTTTCAGGACGATTCAAACGCGGCAAGCGCCGCAGCTAACGCCTCAGGGTCTTCTATCCCGCGAACGACAAGCCCCCGGTCAATGCGTTTTGCCAGTCCGGCAAGCACCTTACCCGCCCCGCACTCGACAGCCACCTTCACATCAGCAGCCACGAGCGCGCGAACCGAATCTGTCCAGAGTACTGGTGAGTACAATTGCTTGAGCAGGTTGGCTTTCAGTGTAGCTGATTCCGTCTCCGCTGCAGCGTTAACATTCTGTATCACTGGTGTGACCGCATTGTTAAAACGTACCTCGTCCAAAGCCTGACCCAGCTCTTCTGCTGCGCCTTTCATCAGCAGGCAATGCGAAGGCACGCTGACCGGCAAAGGCATGGCTTTACGGGCACCCCTGGTTTTGCAGGCTTCAACAGCCCGGTCTACGGCCGCTGCAGTGCCTGCAATGACAACCTGCCCCGGCGCGTTAAAGTTAACGGCAGAGACGACTTCGTTATCAGCTGCTTCCTCGCAAGCGGCAACAACATCCGCGTCTTCCAGACCAAGAATGGCCGCCATCTTACCCTCGCCAGCGGGAACCGCTTCCTGCATCAGCTCGCCACGCAACTGAACCAGTTTGACGGCCTCGACAAAATCCAGGCTTTCAGCAGCTACCAGGGCACTGTACTCACCCAGGCTATGGCCTGCCAGGAAGTCCGGTGCCCGCCCGCCTGCGACAAACCATTGCCGCCAAAGGGCAACGCTGGCCGTCAGTAACGCAGGCTGGGTGACCATGGTCCGATTGAGCTCTTCTGCTGGTCCCTTCTGGCAAAGATGCCAGAGATCGTATCCGAGCACATTGGAGGCTTCATCGAAGGTTTTATTGATCATGGGCCAGGACTCTGCGGCAGTTGCAAGCATGCCTACAGACTGAGCCCCCTGGCCGGGGAATATAAAGGCTGATTTCATAAGCGGGATCTTACCGTTATTGGAGGTTTCAGGAGATTAGCCAATAGTACAAGCTGATACCTTAAAGCATCAGATCGTCAAGGCGTTCATTAATCCGCCGGGGCACTTCCAACTCTACTTCACGAACGGCCTGGCGCATAGCCGCGAGCATGGCACGCTCATTGGCGTTACCATGACTCTTTATAACCACACCCTGAAGCCCGAGAAAACTGGCTCCGTTATGACGGGAGGGGTCCATCAGCCGCAGGAGGCGCCCGATAATCGGACGGGCAAAGACGCCTACAATACGCCCATAAAACGTGCGGGTAAACGCCTGCTCCATGAGCTCAATTAACAATCCGGCCACACCTTCACCGGTCTTCAGTGCAATGTTGCCTACAAAGCCATCGCAGACCACAACATCTGCCACATCCCGGAAAAGGTCACTGCCTTCAACATACCCGATATAATTAACAGATTCGCTCTGGGCAAGCATATGAGAGGCAAGACGAACCTGCTCATTGCCTTTTATCTCTTCTTCGCCAACGTTCAACAACGCTACCCGCGGCTCACCCTGGCGACAGATAGCAGAGGCCATTAACGACCCCATCAGTGCATACTGGTAGAGGTTTTCGGCACTGGAATCCACATTAGCGCCCAGATCCAGTACGTGGCACCGGCCGCGTAACGACGGAATCAGCTTGGCAATTGCCGGACGCTCAATTCCCGGATACATGCGGATAATCGAGCGCCCAAACGCCATTAATGCGCCGGTATTTCCTGCACTGACACAGCCCTGAGCTTCGCCATCGCGAACCAGGCCCAGCGCAATTGCCATGGACGAATTTTTCTTATGCCTTAGCGCGTGGGAGGGGCGCTCATTCATACGCACGACATCAGCAGCCTCCACAATACGGATTCGCGAATGCCCCTCACGCAAAAAAGCCTCAAGCTCACTCCGGATTCCAACCAGAATAAAGCTCAAGGCTTTGTTTTCGTGCACCGCTTCGAGTGCCGCAGCAACAACGACTGCCGGCCCCCGATCACCACTCATGGCATCAACCGCTATGGTAACCGGTTTCACCGTCCACCTGCCCGATTGAGGTTAGTGCAGCCATGCAACGAGGTTACTCGTCGCTGGCTTCAACTACTTGTTTGCCACGGTAAAAGCCGTCTGCTGAAACGTGGTGGCGACGATGCACCTCACCCGTTGTCGCATCGGTGCTCAGCGCTGCAGTGCTCAGGGAATCGTGGGCACGACGCATGCCACGCTTGGAACGGGTTTTACGGTTCTTCTGTACAGCCATGGTTATACTCCTGACCTGTTAACGTAAACTTTACTGGAATAGGGTTACGAATAACGTGTGTTCGTTTGAGTGCGCAGGCAACGATATTGCGGCCGGCGCATGCCTTAATGCTTTGTTTTCTTGAGTCCGGCCAGCACACTGAAGGGATTGTCTGCCGCCCCTTCTTCTGCACCTTCTGAAGAACCGTCCGGCTCGTACGCCTCCAGCTCTTCTTTCGCCGGGCACTCACTCCGATCGTGAACCGGGTACGACGGGAGGGCCAGTAACAACTCATCCTCCACCATCAACCACAGATCAGCGCTGAATTCGTCCGTCAGAAACGGCTCAAGCTCTTTAGGCAACTGTCGTGCCTGGCCATCGCTGGTTACGAGCCCCAGCAAAAAGCTGGATGTCACAACAGTCCCCATGGATTCCATGCAACGCTGGCACTGCAAACTGACCGGAGCCTCAAGTTCCCCGGATACGGTGCGCCGACGCTCACCATCCAGGTAAAAAGACAGTTTTACGCGACACACAGCGTCGTCTTCAAACCCCATCACCGCATTCCGGAAACGCGACAGGGCACTGAGAGGCACATCGCCCTCCAATACAGTGTCGTGCTCCGCTAACCTGTACGGGTCGACGGTCTTTGGTAATCTGGCATCAGACGCTTTTGACATAGGCGCGCAATTCTAGGGATGAAGCCGGCTGGTGTCAAAGCCTTCATCCGTATTTAAGTAAAGGTTCCGGTTTTTCTGTGTGTATTCTACGATACACGGCAGAAAAATGGCATTGAATCTTAAAAGGAAGCGTTTTATGTCTGAAAAGCCACTGCTCCTAGCTTCATCATCCCCCTACCGCAAAGAGCTTATGGAGAGACTGCAACTGCCATTTTCCAGCACAAGCCCCGATATCGATGAAACACCCAGAGCCGGCGAGGCGGCGGAAGACCTTGCTGTGCGCCTGGCCACAAGCAAGGCTCGAGCTCTTGCCCCCGGGTTTCCGGGCCACTGGATTATCGGCTCGGATCAGGTCGCGGCACTAGCCGACGGCACCCTGCTCAGCAAGCCCGGCTCCCACGAAAACGCCCGCAGACAGCTGGAGCAAAGCAGCGGTCAGCGCGTCAATTTCTTTACCGGGCTTACTCTTCTGGATGCAGATAGCGGAAAACTGCAAACCTGCTGCGAGCCATTCACGGTTCTCTTCCGGGAACTCAGCCCCAATGAAATTGAAGCGTACCTGCGTAAAGAGGCGCCCTACGACTGTGCCGGCAGTTTCAAAATGGAGGGCCTGGGCATAACGCTGTTTTGGGAACTGCAAGGAAGGGATCCGAACAGCCTTGTCGGCCTCCCCCTGATTGCCCTGTGTACCATGCTCACGACCTGGGGCCGGAGCCCACTGTTAGAGCCCTGACACCGCCGGTCAGCGTAGCTGCATGCGGGATTCAGTCAGGTGTGCCGAAACACCTTTACCGAGCGACACCCCCAGCTGATCAACAAGATCGCGCAAAGCCCCTTTGCGACGGCTGTAGTCAACCAGCTCCTCCTGACCGACTATTTGCCGCGCCACATGGGATGTACTGCCCAGCCCGTCAATCAGCCCAAGCTCAAGTGCCTGCTCTCCACTCCATACCAGGCCACTGAACAGGCGATCGTCTTCTGCCAGCCGATCCCCACGGCCTTGCTTGACCGCCTCTATAAACTGCTGATGCGTGTTCTCCAGAACGCCTTGCCAGAACTGCACCTCTCCCTCCTCTTCCGGAGAGAAGGGATCGAGAAACGCCTTGTTCTCGCCTGCCGTATACAGCCTGCGCTCGATACCCATTTTTTCCATTATGCCAGTGAATCCGAAACCTCCTGCGACAACCCCGACAGACCCCACAAGGCTGGCACGATTGGCATAGATCTCATCGGCTGCCGCTGCGATATAGTAAGCGCCGGACGCCCCCATATCAGAAATAACCGCATAGACTTTCTTTTCCGGGTACTCGCCTCGCAACCGCCTGATCTCATCATATACATAGCCAGACTGCACCGGGCTGCCTCCCGGGCTGTTAATGCGCAGAATGACAGCGACCGCATTCTCCTGCTCGAAAGCTGAACGCAAAGACCCTACAAGGTTGTCAGCACTGGCAAGCTCATCTTCAGCGATAACACCATTCACCTCTACCACCGCCGTATGCTGGCCGGTTGCTGCATCCAGAGTACCGCTGAACGGAGACCACACGATAAACAACAGGGCAAACAGATAGATAAAGGTCAGCAGCTTGAAAAATATACCCCAGCGCCTGCTCCGGCGCTGCTCAGACTGCAGGGACATCACCAGTTTTTCGATCAGTTTCCAGTCACGGCCAGATTCAGCCTGCTCAGGGCGGGGCTCAACCGGCTTGTCGCCCCAACCCGCTGTCTTATCGGCATCCCAGTCACTCATGCACTTTTCCTGTCAGAAACAAATTTACCAACCCGCCTACAAGCCGAGCACATCACGAAGGTCCTCCACGGAATCCACAATAGCGTGAGGGTCATAATCTCCGAGAACGTCACGCTTATGCACGCCCCACTCAACACCAATCGATGGCATCCCTATGCGCTGAGCCATCTCCAGATCGTAACGGGTGTCTCCGATCATAACGGCATCTGCGGGCCTGATCCCATAAAAAAGCAGGATTTCTTTCAACATTTGCGGATCCGGCTTGGAGCGGGTTTCGTCAGCACACCGGGTTATATCAAAGTGCTCGCCCAGTCCACTGGAGCCCAGCGCCGCCTCAAGCCCTCTGCGACTTTTGCCGGTAGCGACGGAGCACCCCCGGTCAGCCTTGCGAATATCTGCCACAACGTCTGCCATACCCGCAAAAACATTCTGCGGCGTGGTGGTCTTGCGGAAGAAATAGGTCGAGTAGCCTTCACGTATGCGCATTATCTCAGCATCGCTGACTCCCGGATAAAGCCTGGCAAGAGCCTCCATCATGCCCAACCCGATAATGTCCCGGTAGGCCTCCCTTTCAAGGGCGGGATAGCCCAGCTCAGTGGCCGCCTGATGGAGACTCTCCGCAATGTGCTCCACGGAATCCACCAGCGTTCCATCCCAGTCAAATATTACAACCTTATCTTTCACTGATCTGCTCCTGTTGCTCGCACTTCAAGACGGCTTAGCACATGGCTGAACGCGTCATCATACGGCGCCTCCAGCCTTACGACCTCCCCACTGACCGGCAAGGCAAGCTCGAGGGCCCTGGCATGCAGCATCAGTCGCTGCCCACCTGTAGCCCGGAAGGCCTTCAGACTCACATCATCCATATACTTGTCATCCCCGGCTATCGGATGACCTGCACACATACTGTGGATACGAATCTGATGGGTACGGCCGGTTACGGGCATTGCCTCCACCAGACTATAACCTTTATACCTCGCCAGACAGCGAAAAATGGTCAATGAAGCCTTTCCCGCCTCATCAACCTTTACCCTGCGCTCGCCGTTGGGCATTTCATAACGCAGCAACGGTTCATCAACGCGCCTGAGCTTAGCAGGCCAGTTTCCGGCGACCAGAGCATGGTACTGCTTGTTAATGCGTCGGTGGCGGAGCTCATCCTGAAGATAGCGAAGCGTGGACCGTTTCTTGGCTACCATGACCAGCCCGGAGGTATCTCTGTCCAGACGATGCACCAACTCGAGAAAACGGGCATCCGGGCGCGCCGAGCGCAGCACCTCGATCAGACCAAAGCTCAGACCACTGCCACCGTGCACAGCGATGCCGGAAGGCTTATTAACCACCAGCATGTTGTCGTCTTCAAACACTACGGCAGCTTCCACCACTCGCTGCACACGACTGCCCGGTTCCGGCCGGTGTGCCTTTTCTTTCCGGGCCACCGGCGGAATACGCACCTGATCGCCTGCAACCAGACGCCGGTCAGGCTTCACACGGCCCTTATTAACCCGCACTTCCCCCTTACGGATGATGCGGTAAATAATGCCCTTGGGCACTCCCCTTAGCTGTGCCAGCAGAAAATTATCCAGCCGCTGCCCCTGATTGTCCTCATCCACCGTTATCCACAAAACCTGAGGCTGCACCGTCTTTCCGGCAGTCGCACTGTTGTTGCGGTCAACCTTGTGCGACGGTTTTCCGGCCCGGCCTCTGGCAGGTTTTCCGGTAGCTGATTTACGGGACATAAAGCTCCTCATAGCGGATGGCACAGCAGAGGTGAGTGCAGGATTGAACGCTATCCTGATTGCTGTTATATTCCAGCGTGATCTGTCGTTTGTTTACGGCCTGACCAACTCTAGTCAGAAGCCGGAGCGGCAGAAGTATACCGACACTATTCAAGAGTTTGAACGCCGGGCACCCAATAACTATCGGCCCCGGCGTCAAAAAATGCTTCCGCAGTGCACGGAACGGCCCGCAAATAGCGGAGAACCTGCACCGGAAAATTGAAACCGCGCGGAAAACCGCCGGGCGTTATCGCGAAGAATCATTGCCATGCAAGGCCGGGCCGTCCAGCTTACGAATACGACGTGAGACCCAAGCACTTGTGTGAACCTGAAAATGGATTATATGCGCCAACAGACACGAACCCTATACGACACCTTACTGTCAGCACTCTGGCAGGAAGTCGACGATGGTCTCAGAGCAACAGGACGACACCCTGAACGGGTGTAGTTCGTCTGTCAGCCGCCCCTCCCTGCATTGCTGGGCCTTGCGGCACGCACATCCTGCTTCGCGGAAGCAACGCTCGCCGGTTTTCTGTCAAAATTAACGACAGGAAAACCTTTTTTCCATGAAAAGAATGCTCATCAATGCAACTCACCCCGAAGAGTTGCGCGTCGCCCTGGTTGACGGCCAACGTCTGTTTGATCTTGATATCGAATCCAGCTCCCGTGAGCAAAAGAAAGCAAACATCTACAAAGGACGCATTACCCGCGTAGAACCGAGTCTGGAAGCCGCGTTTGTTGATTTTGGCGCCGACCGCCACGGATTCCTGCCCCTTAAAGAAATATCCCGGGATTACTTCAAAAAGTCACCTGACCAGATTGAAGGCAAGGTGAACATCAAGGATGCCGTTTCTGAGGGCCAGGAAGTTATTATCCAGGTCGATAAAGAAGAGCGCGGAAATAAAGGCGCTGCGCTTACCACCTTCATCTCGCTTGCGGGCCGCTACCTCGTACTCATGCCGAACAATCCGCGGGCCGGTGGCATCTCACGACGCATTGAAGGCGAAGACAGAGCACAGCTCAAAGAAGCCATGAACAGCGTCCAGGTGCCCAAGTCCATGGGCATTATTGTGCGCACTGCGGGCGTAGGCCAAACAACGGAAGAGCTGCAGTGGGACCTCGACTACCTGGTACAGTTCTGGGAGGCCATTACCCAGGCGGCAGAAGAGCGTAAAGCACCCTTCCTTATCCACCAGGAAAGCAATGTCATTATCCGGGCTGTTCGCGATTACCTGCGCCAGGATATCGGTGAAGTTCTGATCGATTCCCAGGGCGTCTACGAAGACGTGCTGAGTTTTGTGCGTGCAGTCATGCCCACATTTGAGAATAAGATCAAACAGTACAAGGATGAAATCCCGCTGTTCAGCCGGTATCAGATCGAAGGCCAGATCGAAACTGCCTTTCAGCGCGAAGTAAAGCTTCCCTCAGGCGGCTCCATTGTTATCGACCCAACGGAAGCACTGGTCTCTATCGACATTAACTCATCCCGTGCAACCAAAGGCCAGGATATAGAGGAAACCGCACTCCAGACCAACCTGGAGGCCGCTGAAGAAATTGCACGTCAACTCCGTTTGCGGGATATGGGCGGCCTTGTCGTTATTGATTTTATCGACATGACTCCGGCCAGAAACCAGCGGGAAGTCGAGCAAAAAATGCGTGAAGCCCTGGAAATCGACCGCGCCAGGGTACAGGTTGGCAAAATCTCACGCTTTGGCCTGCTGGAAATGTCCCGGCAACGCCTGCGCCCTTCCCTGGGAGAAACCCGCAGTGAAGTCTGCCCACGCTGCGAAGGCCAGGGCACCATCCGTGGTATTGAATCCCTGGCGCTCAGTATCATGCGTCTGATTTACGAGGAGTCATCCAAGGATAAAACCGGTGAAGTGCGGGCCATCGTGCCGGTCTCTGTTGCCACCTTCCTGCTGAACGAAAAGCGCAAGCAGCTGGCAGACATTGAGACAACCCAGAAAGTCAGCATTGTTATTGTGCCGGTCGCCCACATGGAAACGCCGCACTTCGACATTCTGCGTATGCGCGACGACGAAACCACCCCTGAGCACATCTCAAGCCACGAAGTTGCGCAGGAATACAGTCAGCGTGAGGAAGAGATATTCGAGGCACCTTCAGCAGAAAAACCTGTGCGCGAGCAGGCTGCAGTGAGAGCAATTCGCCCGAGCGCACCCGCTCCTGCGAAACCCGCTCAGGCCTCCGCCGCTGCCGAACAAGACGAAGGCGTGCTGCGCAGAATTGGCCGCAAGATCGCCTGCTTTTTCGCTGCAGATGAACAGCAAGGTGAGAGCCGCGACAAACAAAAACCAGAGACTGCGCGCGCAGAGCGTCGGCAGCAGCCTCAGCAGGACCGTCGCAAAACCCGTGTTGCCCAGGAAAATCGAGGCTCCGGCAAAGACAACCGCAGCGGAAACGATCGTCGTCAAAGCAACAACCAGCAAAACCGCAACAGCGATAACCGCTCGCGGGGCCGCAACCGCAGCGACGACCAGAGCCGCGCCGGACAGAACCGTCAGAGCGCCAACAAAGGCGCTGACAATCGCAGTAACGACAATCGTCGGGACAACCGTAAAGGTGCCCAGAATCGCGGCCCGAACCGCAACCAGCCGCAACGGGATACCAAGAGCAGCTCTGACACCAAAGAGTCTACTCAGCAGGCGGCGCCGAAGAAGCCCGCAGCTGACAAACCCGCCCAGAATGACAGCCGGCGCAAACCGCGCAGGCCTCGTAACCGGGATGGGTCACCCGTAGAAACTCCGGCATCCGGGCCTGCAGATCGCAAGAACGCCCGTACAGAAAAGCATCAAAAGGACACCCAGCCGGACACTGGCAACAGCACCGCCAAGGCGGCGACGGCAGCGAAAAAAGAACCCGCTGGCAGCAAAGTCGATGAGGCTGTACAAAAGCCCAAGGCCCCGGCTAAAACGGAGGCCCCAGCGAAGACTGAAGCCCCGGCCGATAAGCCCAAAAGCCAGACTGAGACAGCCCCCTCTTCCAAGCCGGAAAAAGAATCCCCGGCCAGGGTGAAAAAGGAAGCATCGACTGAGTCGAAGAAGGAGGCATCTGCAGCCACAGCCAGGGACGAACAAGAGTCCACTCCCAAAAAGGCAAAAGAGCCTGCAGCCAAGCCTGAGAAAGAGGCCGTGGCCAAGCCTGAGAAAGAGGCAGTAGCCAAAACTGATAAAAAGCCCGCAGCAAAGGCTGAAAAAGAAGCCGAAGCAAAGACCGGGAATGAATCGGTAGCGAAAGCTGATAAAGCTGATAAAGCTGATAAACAGCCTGCAGCAAAAGCCGGCAAAGAAGCTCCGGTCAAGGAGGACAAAACGTTCTCCCAGAGCCAGAGTGAGGATCAGCAAGCGACCAATAGCGGCAAAAAGGCAGAGACCAAGCCTGCCCGGAAAACGGCTGAAGCACCAAAATCCAGCCCTGCCAGCGAAAGCAAAGACACAGCGGCTGCCGGGGCGGAACTGCCACCGGTAACACCCGGGCGCGCTTACAACGACCCCCGTGAGGTACGTAAACGTCAGCGGGCCGCTGAAGCCGCTAAAAAGTCCGAGGGCAACTAACTCATGCTGACGAACTCAGACATAGAGGCACTGGAAGATATTCTGTTTGCCGAACCCTGGGGGGACGACTCCCTGGATTTCTTCGGTTTCCACGGCGTTGTTTGCGCCAGTGTTGTTGGCCCCGCCAGCCTGAACATGGCAACCATTTTCAGGTTGGTGACAGGTTCTGATGAAGCGCCTGGCGGTGGTATCCCCGATACCTTTCGCCAGTGCGTAACACAGTTGGCGAGGGACATGACCAAGTCCCTCGACATGGGGCAGGCCCTGGAGCTTCCCGAGCCTGAAGATGGTGACCCTATGAATGCACTGGAAAACTGGTGCGCCGGCTTTGTGGATACCTTCCTGGAGTATGAGAATGAGTGGCTGGATGCCGCCAGCGAAGAAGAGACAGCCGACCTGATGGTGCCAATGCTGACTCTTTCAGGCCTTTTTGATGACGAGGATTTTCAGCGGGTCCGCACCAGCGAAAAGCTCTCACAACGAATGGCTGAAGCCATTCCAGACTCCCTCACTGACCTGTACCTGCTCTTCCACGCCCCCGATTAAGCGGGTGCGTGGTTGCCAGGAACCTGCCTGAAGTGATGCCAGACCGGCTCCAGCCCGTCTGGCATTTTCATAATATGACCCAGCTCACACCAGGGCGCACCAGGAAAGTGAAAATCACTGCCCTGAGATGCCAGCAGCTTCTCTCGCACGCATAGTTCCTTCAAAAAGCCCAGATCCCCACTGGACTGCCCGGACGTAGACACCTCAAGAGCCCGGCCACCGGCCCGGCGAAAGTCAGCAGTCAACTCCCGTAATTTTGTTGCGGTAAGCCGGTATTTGCGCGGATGGGCCAGCACGGCAATTCCCCCGGCCTGATTAATCCACTGCACCACCTCCGGTAGCTCTGGCCAGTAGGCTTTTACATCACCTGGCTTGCCCGCTCCCAGATAGCGCTTGAAGGCCTGGGCCGTATTCCTGACCACACCGGATTCCACCATTACCCGGGCAAAATGCGGACGCCCGGGCACATCACCACCGGCATTGGCTGTTGCCCGCTCCAGCAGATCAGGCACGGCCAGCTTTTTCAGGCGTTCGTCAATCATCGCTGCCCTCGCCCAGCGGTTGCGATGCTGTTGCGCCAGGGCCGCGCGAAATTCACGGTTATCCGGATCAAAATCCAGTCCGACAACGTGGATGGTGCGGCTGCGCCAGAGACAGGAAAGCTCAATTCCAGGAATCAGCACAATGTTATGCTCTGCGGCAGCCGCTTGCGCTTCTGCCAACCCGTTCACTGTGTCGTGGTCTGTCAGGGCAAGGTGAGTTACATTTTTGTCCGCCGCGCGCTGCAGCAGTTCAGTGGGCGTGAGGGCCCCGTCAGATGCGGTGCTATGACAATGCAGGTCAATGCACAACGCAGGGTGTTGCGGTATAGTCACAGGATTTCCAGATCGAATGAATGGCACACGCAGTCAGTGTACCAGCCCTTCTGCTCCATGCCTTACTTTATGAGACAGCCAGAACCGGAGAAAGCATGTATTACGCTATTATCAGTGAAGATGTTGAGAACAGCCTGCCCCTGCGTCAGGGTGCGAGAGCTGCACATATCGAACGCCTTCATGACCTCAAAAACGAAGGCAGACTGCTGATTGCAGGGCCCCACCCGGTCATCGACACGCCAGACCCGGGCAACGCGGGCTTTTCCGGCAGTCTTGTCGTGGCAGAATTCGACTCCCTTGAGGCTGCACAGGCGTGGGCGGACAGTGATCCTTACGTGGAAGCCGGGGTTTACAGCAACGTCACCGTCAAACCCTATAAAGTCGTACTGCCCTGATGCATCATCCGGCTCCATGAGCTTTTTGTAATGCCAGTTCTTTTGACCGGCCGTCTATCTGTGAGAAAATGTCTGGCTACTTCATAACCTCCTGTTAAACCGTATACCGTGGGAAACATACCAGTGACGCTTTTTCGCTTAGCTATCAGTGTGCTAATTGCCTTATCCACCATTGCCGCTGCTCAGGCGAAAACTGTCTGGGTAGACGATAAGCTCTACCTTCCCGTCCGCTCCGGTGCCGGCTCTCAATACCGTATCATCGAGAATGCTGTACCCAGCGGGACACGCCTGGAGGTTATTGAAACTTCCAGTTCCGGCTATACCCGCATACGCACCCCCAAAGGCACGGATGGCTGGGTGTCCAGTCAATACCTGACCGACACCCCCATTGCCGCAGACCGACTGGAGAGCGTGACAAACCAACTGGAGCAGACAAAAAGCGAGCTGTCCTCGCTAAAGGCGCAGTTAAGCGAAGTTTCCAGCGAACGGGATACACTGAGCAGCGCAGAGTCAGAATTGTCCACTCGCACTCAGGAGCTGCAGCAGGAACTGCAGCGCATTAAAAGTATCGCTTCCGACTCCATTAATCTGGAGCGCCGTAACAGGGAGTTGCTGGAGGAAAACCAGAAAATACGCAACGATCTGGAAATCCTCACGGCAGAGAATGAGCGCCTGGAAGCCAGCAAGGAATCAGACTTTATGCTCGTCGGCGCTGGCCTGGTACTCGGGGGCGTTTTTCTGGCGCTGATCATTCCATTGCTCAAACCCAGCAAGAAAACGGATAACTGGGTCTGAGCTGACAGACGGGAGCCCCGGTCCTCAGACCAGGGGCTTTTCCGAGACAACAATGCCGTTGTTGTCAGCGTATACATAGTGGCCCGGGTGGAAGGTTACGCCATGGAACGTCACCGGCACATCCAGGTCACCAAGACCACGCTTTTCACTTTTCCTGGGAAACGTAGCCAGCGCCTGAACGCCAAGACTGGTATTACCAATCTCATCCACATCACGCACACAGCCGTAAATAATCAGGCCTGCCCAACCGTTACTGGCCGCTTTTTCCGCCAGCATGTCGCCCAGCAGTGCGTGGCGCATTGAGCCGCCACCATCTACGACCATGACACGGCCCTTACCGGGCAGCCCGACCTGCTCTTTAACCACAGAGTTGTCTTCAAAGCATTTTACGGTGACGATCTCGCCGCCGAAGGCTTTTACTCCGCCATAGTTATTAAAGCCAGGTGCGGCTACGTTCACTTCCGGAAACTCGTCGCATAGGTCCGGGGTAATAATTGTTGCCACCTTAGAGCTCTCCTTACATACAGAAATAAATTCAGTCTACTTTTTCGTCAGCCAGGAAAAACCAGGTATCCAGAACCGTGTCCGGGTTCAGGGAAACTGTGTCAATCCCCTGATCCATCAACCACTTTGCCAGATCCGGATGATCCGAAGGTCCCTGACCACAAATACCAATGTACTTGTCTGCCTTTTTACAGGCCTGAATCGCCTGGGACAGCAGAATCTTAACGGCTTCGTTCCGTTCATCGAACAGGTGCGCAATAATACCTGAGTCCCTGTCCAGCCCGAGCGTAAGCTGAGTAAGATCGTTGGAGCCAATAGAGAAGCCATCGAAGTGTTCAAGGAACTGTTCTGCAAGCAAGGCGTTAGCCGGCAGCTCACACATCATAATCAGGCGCAGACCATTTTCGCCGCGCTTCAGCCCTTTCTCTGCCAGCAGGTCGACCACCTGCTCTGCCTCACCCACGGTACGTACAAAGGGAACCATAACCTCTACGTTGGTCAGGCCCATTTCGTTACGTACCTTCTTGATGGCGCGACATTCCAGCTCAAAACAGTCACGGAAGGTTTCCGAGATATAACGGGAAGCACCGCGGAAACCCAGCATCGGGTTCTCTTCGTCGGGTTCGTACAGGGTGCCGCCAATCAGGTTGGCGTACTCGTTGGACTTGAAGTCAGACAGACGCACAATGACTTTTTTCGGGGCAAAAGCCGCAGCCAGTGTGGAGATCCCCTCAACCAGTTTGTCCACATAAAAGTCGACGGGGGAACTGTAACCGGAGATGCGCTTTTCAACGGTTTTCTTGATATCGCCCGGCAAGCCGTCGAAATTCAGAAGGGCTTTCGGGTGCACACCTATCATGCGGTTAATGATGAACTCAAGACGCGCCAGCCCCACCCCTTCGTTGGGCAGCGACTGAAAGTCAAAGGCACGGTCCGGGTTGCCCACATTCATCATGACCTTGAACGGAATAGCGGGCATGGAGTCTACTGTGTTTTCGCGCAACTCAAAGTCCAGTGCTCCCTGGTAAATCAGCCCTGTATCACCCTCTGCACAGGATACGGTGACCTCCTGGCCATCTTCCAGCACTTCTGTGGCATCGCCGCAACCCACTACCGCCGGAATTCCCAGTTCACGGGCAATAATGGCCGCATGACACGTACGACCGCCCCGGTCTGTAATAATGGCAGAGGCCCGCTTCATAACCGGCTCCCAGTCCGGGTCGGTCATGTCCGTTACCAGCACATCGCCCGCCTGTACACGGTCCATTTCTTTGATGCTGGTAATAATCTTGACCGGGCCGGCCCCGATTTTGTGCCCGATACTGCGTCCTTCAACCAGCACAGTCCCTGTTTCGTTCAACAGGTAGCGCTCCATAACGTTCGCAGTCGTCCTGCTTTTCACGGTTTCAGGGCGCGCCTGGACAATGTAGATCCTGCCATCATCACCGTCTTTGGCCCATTCTATATCCATGGGGCGCTGGTAGTGTTTTTCTATAATCATGGCCTGCCTGGCCAGCTCTTCCACCTCTGCATCAGTGATACAGAAATGGCCACGATCTTCCGGATCCACCTTAACCGTTTCCACAAGCTGGTCACTGCGCGGATCTGTGTTGTAAATCATTTTGATGGCTTTGCTGCCCAGGTTGCGGCGCAAAACAGCGGGTCTGTCAGCCTCCAGAGTCGGCTTATGAACATAGAATTCATCCGGGTTAACCGCACCCTGAACCACAGTTTCACCAAGACCGTATGAGCCCGTAATAAACACGACATCCCGAAAGCCTGACTCTGTATCCAGGGTAAACATAACCCCACTGGCCGCAGTCTCACTGCGAACCATTTTCTGAATCCCGGCAGACAGGGCCACAAGCTTGTGATCAAAGCCATGGTGTACCCGATAGGAAATGGCCCGGTCGTTAAACAAAGAGGCAAACACTTCTTTCACAGACGTACGGACCTGCTCAAGCCCGACAACATTCAGGAAGGTTTCCTGCTGGCCTGCAAACGACGCATCCGGCAAATCCTCAGCGGTAGCGGAGGAGCGCACGGCTACTGCCATCTTTTCATTACCACTGAGCATCTGGCTATAGGCATCCCTGAGAGCGGCTTCCAGTGCTTCCGGGAACGGCGTATCAATAACCCATTGGCGTATCTCTGCCCCGGCACGAGCCAACTCATTCACATCGTTAATATCAAGATTGTCGAGAACGTTATCAATCTTGTCTTTCAAGCCATCTTTGGCCAGAAATTCACGGTATGCGTGGGCCGTGGTTGCGAAACCACCGGGGACGGTTACACCGGCATTGGCCAGATTACTGATCATCTCACCGAGGGAGGCGTTTTTACCACCTACACGGTCGACATCGGACATTCCCAGGTGATCAAACCAGATTATGTAATCTTCCAAAGCGTGTCTCCCTTGAATCTGTGTAGCAAAGAATAAAACCGGACAAGCGGTATCAGGCGAAAAATTCCGGCAATAACCACTGCGGAGTCTCGAACATGCGGTATATGATACTGTAACCTTCGGAATTTACCTAGGGAGCTTCCGCGAAAGTACACGTCACTTTCCCTCATCCCGCTGGCAAATTCGCCTTAACATTCTCCCTGTACGGAGCCGGAAATCACCATGAAACGCACAGCCTTCTTTATATCTGACGGCACCGGCCTCACGGCCGAGGCTCTGGGGCACAGTCTTCTCGCCCAGTTTGCAACCATTAAGTTCGAGCGGATTACCGTACCTTATATCGACAACATTGAAAAAGCCCGGGATATGGTTAAACGCATCAATGTTGCTGCAGAAGCAGACGGTGCAAGGCCTCTGGTGTTTGACACCATTGTAGACAGTGCCATTCGTGAGGTTATTTCCGAAGCAGAATGCTTCATGGCAGACATTTTCGGTACTTTCCTGAGCCCGCTGGAAAAAGAGCTGCAGTCGTCGTCTTCTTATTCTGTGGGCCAGTCCCACGCCATAAATAACGAAGGTGTTTACGAGCGACGGATCCACGCAGTGAACTTTGCCCTGGACAACGATGACGGGGCACGCACCCGCCACTATGATGAAGCCGAGCTTATTCTTGTTGGCGCGTCGCGCAGTGGCAAAACCCCAACCTGCCTGTATCTGGCACTGCAATACGGAATCAAGGCCGCGAATTATCCGATCACGGAAGAGGATCTGATGGATCAACAGCTGCCGGAAGTCTTGCGCCCTTACAAACAAAAGATGTTTGGATTGACGATTGATCCCGACAGGCTGGCGACCATACGCAATGAGCGACGGCCAAATTCCCGCTATGCGTCCATCAAGCAATGCATGCACGAAATTGAGGAAATTGAGCTGATGTATCGCCGGGAACGCATTCCCTATCTGAATACAACGGCTTACTCCGTAGAGGAAATCTCAACGCGCATCATGGTTACAACCGGCCTCAAGCGTAACCGCTGATGGGCCATGGCGGCAGGCGCAGGCGGGCACTGCAAGCCCGCCTGCCTGCTTTGCTTATAACTCCTGAATATCCAGACCAAGCTCTTCTGCCACGGCGCGGTTTTCTGCGCCTGTAACCACAGCTGTACTGGCTTTTTCCGGCACCAACCAGGTTGCGGCAACGCGCCTGAGATCATCCAGAGTAACGGCCAGCACACGCTCACGGAACCTCGCCTGTTGCTCCGGGCTACGGCCAAACAACCTGTTATGGAAGGCATGACGTGCAGCGCCAGCGGGTGATCTGGGACGGTCCAACTGCCCTATAACTCCAAGAATGGACTCCTCCAGGTCCTGAGGCTCATGGTCAGTTTCCTGCAGCCACTCCAGAGCTTTATCGAAATCCTCCAGGGTTTCGGCCAGGCGCGGATCCCGGTATGAGAAAAAGCGGAAGTTGCCATTCACGCTGTCCTGAGCAGCACCACCGCCATAGGCACCTCCCTGCTCACGGATCGCCCTGTGCAGATAGCCATTGCGTAAAAAGCCACCCAGCACTGTAAGTGCCGCTGCATCCGGGTGATCTACAGGTACGGTACTGTATGCGCGGGCACAGAAGTTCACCTGAGTTGAAGTAAGCCAGGCTTCACGGGTTACAAAGTTTACCGGCTCTGGCTGCCAGCGTGACGACTCACCCTCAGTTTCAGCCTGCCAGCAGGTCTTCAGGTTATCGACCACCGCCGGGAGCTGCTCTTCCTCGCCAATAACCAGGAATTCCCGCTCTTGCTTCCGGATTTTATTATGCAAGGCAGCCAGCCTGTCACAGAACTCTGCGAGCGCATCCGGGTTTTTCAGCGACTGGTCCAGCTCTTTAGTACCGCGAATGCCCGCCAGACCCCCAAGGCGAAACGCTAACCAGGATCCGGGGCTCACGCCCTGAGCTGCAGCTCCCATCGCCAGCACGTGACCACTACCGGTAACAGCCTGTTCCCGACGCGCGCGGATTTGCGCAATGGTCTCCCGAATACGGTCTTTTTCATCAAACCGGGCACTGGTGTAGACATCATGCAGCAGTTTTGTCAGGGCCGTCCGGTTGCGGGCCAGGGCCTTGCCGCTGAAAATCATGTAGCCGGTCACATTCTGTACATCGTCTATACGGCCCTTTGCGGTAAACGAAGCGCCAATACCGCCCGACTCTGCGGAAATCCGGTCCTGCATCTGCAGATAATCCAGATCACCACAGCCCACTTCCGAAATCAGGGTGGCGTAATAAGGCAACAGCAGTAACTCTTCTTCGCTCAGGTCGGGCAAAGGCAGAACCACCTGCTCATAAACCAGGCCGTTGGTGCCCCGTGCGTAGGCTGTGGCTGAAATGTCACCATCAAACCGTGCTTCCGGCTCCGGCATCTGCAGCGGCACATCACTCAGGTCCACTTTCGGCAGAATGGAGTCATCATCCTTACGCATCTGCCGCTCTTCCAGAGCCCTGGCGCGATCAACAATGTCTGCAACTTCCTCAGTGCTGAGCTCTGCTTTGCGTTTTGCCAGAGCTTCCTGAATAGCCTGCTGGCGACGCGTTTCCAGCTTGTCATCCGGGCGCATTGTCAATGTTACCCGGTGCGGGTTATCCAGCAGTTTGCGACGGATCAGCTGCGGAATGTATTGGGGATCACGAATTTTCTCCCGCAGGGTGGCCAGCACCGGCTCCAGGTCCAGTAATTCAACCGGGTCGCCCCCGTGTACCATGGGTGCAATCGCACTCATGATCAGCTGCAGGCCATAGGGAAAGCCGTCGCCGGCAATTTCTCGCTGATGCAGCTCAAGCTGGTGCAGAATCGCTTCCAGACGTTCTTCACTGACGCCCTCTTCTGCCACCGCCTGCAGGGTGCCTTCAATCAGTGCCTCCAGGTCTTTCTGCTTCTCCGGCTCACTGCCTTCGATGCCGCAGACGAAGGTCATTTCCCGGTTGGAGTCTTCCAGTCCGCACATGGGTGAAGGCGCCTGGCCAATATCGGTGGTTTCCAGTGCCCGCATCAGTGGTGATGCACTGTTTTCCAGCAGCACAGCCGTTAACAGCTGCCCCTCCAGGTTTTCCTGAAGATCAAAGCTGTGCCCCAGTAGCCAGCCCATAACAATGTGGGTTTTATCAGACGTTTCTTCCCCTTCATTGACGCTATAGGCCTGCTCCACACGAACCGGCGCATACATGCGTTTTTCATCGCGAACGGGCAACTCAACGTCCAGCTGATCAAACCGGCTGAGGGCAAGCTCTTCAAACCGTTCGTGGTGTTCACGGGCCGGGATATTGCCATAGGTTGCAAAAATTGCATTACTGGGGTGGTAGTGCTGCTTGTAGAACTGAACAAGATCGTTATAAGTCAGATCGACAATATGGTCCGGCTCACCGCCACTGTTGTAATGGTAGGTGGTCGTCGGAAACAGGTGACTACTGAGGTTCTGCCACAACTGTGAGGTGGGCGCACTCATGGCACCTTTCATTTCATTGTAAACGACACCGCGGTAGACCAGATCTGTGTCCGGGTCATCCGGTTTCTCGAATTCCAGGCGATGCCCTTCCTGAGCAAAGTCCAGCTTGTCCAGTTTGGAAAAGAACACACAGTCCAGATACACCGACAGCAGGTTATCAAAGTCCTTGCGGTTCATGGTGGCAAACGGATAGGCGGTCCAGTCACTGCTGGTAAACGCATTCATGAAGGTATTGAGAGAGCGCCGGATCATCATGAAAAACGGATCGCGAACCGGGTAACGCTCACTGCCACACAGCGCCGTATGTTCAAGAATGTGGGCAACGCCGGTAGAATCCATAGGGAACGTGCGCAGCGCCACAAAAAACACATTTTCCTCGTTATCCGCCGCAAGATGGAGATGGCGGGCACCGGTTTTCTTGTGACGATACTCTTCAACATCAAGATTGAGCGTATCAATCCGGTGACTGCGAAGCTTCTCAAAAGCCGGATGGGTTGCGTTATCGATCACTGCAGCCATTAAACTATCCTGTCATTAAACAATTGGAGATTGACAGGGTAACACGTAGTATCAGGTTTCCTGTATCCGTCACCCTAACGATAAAGGCAGAACACAGATTCATGAGCACATTGTCAGACCCGGCAACCGCCTCCCAGGCTCCCGATGTAGCTGCGTACTGGGCTGAACGGCGTCAGTATATTGAGCGTATCCGCAAAACCCCCGAAATGAGAAAGCGTTTTCTGGGCAGGATTGCCCTTTACCTGCTGCGCCGGATCGCCTGGTCTTTCGGTTTCTTTCCTGTACTCATGGCGTTCTGGGTGCCCTTGGTATTCGCCAGCTTCAACCCCGTGGTTATGGCATCAGACCTGATTCCCCTGCTCCAGGCATTTGTTGATTCCAATCCCGAGGTTCAGGCTACAACACTCAGCACGCTGACCATTGCCTGGGCATCGGTAGGCTTCTTCTTTCTGGTATTCGACGTGATTCTCACCCCTTTCAAATCACCTTATCAATACGAGGCAGATGTCTATATGAAGGCTTGGGAACAGCTCAATCAGGATCAACTTCCGACCCAAAACAGCGCGAGGTAGTGTGATGGCAATCAAGAGTGCACTTCTGGTGGACGACTCCAAGGTCGCCAGGTTTTCCCTGAACAAACTACTGAGAAACCAGGGCTTGCATGTGGATATGGCGAGCTCGGCGGAAGAGGCGCTGGATATGCTTGATGGCAGCCAGCACCCGGATGTCATCTTCATGGATCACCTGATGCCCGGAATGAACGGCGTGGAGGCAACCAAAGCAATCAAAACCAGCCCGCGGACGGCTGACATTCCGATTATTATGTGCACGTCTCAGAAATCATCGGAATTTATACAGAAAGCCCGACACTTCGGTGTTTACAGCATTCTCAACAAACCGACGCAGCCCAACGACCTGGAACAGGTCCTGGAGCAGCTAACCGTGGACCTTGAAAAAGAAATCGCACCTGCACCGGCCAACCTGGTTGAGGACACACCTGCTTCGTCCACAGAAGAGCGCACAGCCCCCTCCATGGATGAGTTACTCAGCTCTCTGTTCGATCAACAGCGCGCTCACATCGATCACGCAATCGAGGAGTCTTCTGTTAACGTCGCCCGCCAGACCGGCGAACTCCTGGATGCGCTTGAACAACGCACCCGCCAGCTGCAGAACGACTTGATATCAGACGTAAAAAACGAGCTTTCGGAAACTCCCGGGTTTACGTCAGAGCACATGGCAGAGCTGAAAGATCACATCACCAGTGTACAAACCATCGACACTGAATTCTGGCAAACCCTGCAGTCAGAAGCGGTTCAGCAAGCCCATGAAATTGCACGTGAGACCGCCGAAGAGATTGCTCAGCGCACGATTGATCTGTACGTAACCCAACAAAGATCGGCCGCTGCAAAATTCTACACTATCGGGCTGGCCATCAGTCTTGGTATTTTCAGTGTTGGTGTTGCCTGGCTTACAGGTCTGTTTGGCGGATGAGCTCACGTATCCTGCGCCAGTCCGCCGGTGTATCTATATCATCATGGACCCCGGGGATCTCCAACCGTCGGGCATTGGCTTCGGCCAGTATCCCACCTGCCCCGCGGTCGCCCTGTAACGCCAGCACTGCCGGCCAGAGAGCCCGCGGCAAATAGGCCGGAACGCCCGGGCGCTTTCCGTAATCCGCAGCGGCAGGCTCATCCGGGCAACGCCGCGCAGCCGCACCCAAAGCCCGGAGAGCGTCAGGCTTCAGTAAAGGCTGATCGGCCAGAAACACAAAGACACCCTTTGCCCCCTCCCCCAGATCACGAATCCCTGCAGCCAGCGATGCAGCCATGCCGTCCTGCCAGTTTTTCGCATACACCCAGCGCGCCGGCTGCACACTGCAGCGAGAGCGAATCAGCGGATACCAGGCACCACAGACAACCCGCACATCTTCACTCAACAGCCTGCCCTGTCCGATGGCCAAGTCCAGCAACGTCACACGTGTACCGGCCGGCCCGGCGAGAGTCTGCACGGCTTTAGGGCTTCCAAACCGGCTGGACGCACCGGCTGCAAGAACCAGTACCGGAAACTCCCCATCGATGTTACTGCATGACACCGTTATGATATTACTCCTGATCAAGAAGTGAACGCCACAGGAAAGGCAAAACCGCCCCGGACCCGCCACGCCTGGTCGGATTTTTGCTAGAATCCGCACATCATTCAACCATACCCGCCCGGAATTTTGATGAACCACCTGTTTGTAGACAACCTTACCGTTATTGACTTCGCCTATCTGGACCCGGCAAGGGGGCTGGTGGGCGAAAGCTGGATCGCCGATGTTGTATTAGGGGGCGAGCTGGACGACCAGGGCATGGTATTCGACTTCAGCAACGTCAAACGTACCATCAAACGTGTTATCGACGAGCGTGTCGATCACCGGCTGGTTATCCCCCGGGACTACAAGGGCCTGTCCCGGAGTGAGGAGACGCCTGACACCTTCACCTGGACACTGACCGACGGCACCTACATTATACACCGCTCGCCCGATGAAGCCGTGGTCTGGCTGGCGGCGGAACATACTACTGCGTCTGCCGTTGCAACATTGCTTGAGCGCGAACTGATGGCCGTACTCCCGGCAAACGTCACCTCAGTACAAATCACTCTTCGGGAAGAGAATATTCAGGGACCCTACTATCACTATGTTCACGGTCTGAAAAAACATCTGGGCAATTGCCAGCGCATCGCCCACGGCCACCGCTCGCCGATTCGTATTGACCGTAATGGCGAACGTGATGAAGACCTGGAGCGTACTTGGGCGAAGTCATGGCAGGATATCTATGTGGGCTCTGATGAAGATGTGGCGCGCCGCCATGTTGATGCCGGTACGGCCTACATCACCTTTGAATACGAGGCCAACCAGGGGGAGTTTGCCCTGACCCTGCCCGAGGCGCGGGTTTATATGATGGACACAGACACAACCGTGGAGTTCATTGCCGCCCATATCGCTGATCAGCTTAAAGCTGAACTCCCTTCTGATACGATTCTTGTGAAAGCCTACGAAGGTGTTGGCAAAGGAGCTATAGCCTCCCGTTAACTCAGGCTACCCCAAAGCCAAGTGGGCAGGGTACCACCTCCCAAAACTGTGTGTTGCCAGGGATGGCAACACCAAGCCCCCATGGATGGGTTCACGGCGTGTTTTGGGAGGTGGTACCCTGCCCACGGATTTCGGCACCCAGCCAGATAATTTTATCCGCAGACACAAAAAAACCGCCCGAAGGCGGTTTTTTTGATGGCTATCCGGTGGACTAAACCTTCAAGCCGAATTGGCGTCCCCTAGGGGGTTCGAACCCCTGTTGCCGCCGTGAAAGGGCGGAGTCCTAGGCCACTAGACGAAGGGGACTAGAAATTGGTGGAGCCAGGCGGGATCGAACCGCCGACCTCAACACTGCCAGTGTTGCGCTCTCCCAGCTGAGCTATGGCCCCTCAACGGATGCGTATATTAAGGATCCGCCCTATGGGCGTCAACCTTTCTCCACACTTTTTTTATGTTTTCTGAACTTCCCTGTTCAAACCGCTCACTTCCTCACCAACCTGCTCATTAAACAGCCAAAACGGCGTACTCTTTTTCGACCCTTTTGGTTTCTTTCTTCGAGAAACCACCCAGCACCTCTAACGCCTTCCGCAAGCGCGCCCGGGTCATGTCAGGCCCCAACAGTGCCATAGAGTCCATAACCGACCAGGAGTTCGGGGTGCCGGCAATGGCTACAAACACAGGGAACATGAAATCTCCCATCTTCAGGCCCATGGCTTTGGCCAGAAATTTGATATCCTCAAAAATGGTTTCTTTGCTCCAGTGACGCTGGGCTTCAAGGCGCCACAAGGTGAACTGAAGTATCCGCTTCACCTGGGCCTCTTCCAGTTTCTTGTGGGTAAAATCTTCAGCCTCAAGGTTCAACATGCCCGAGAACATAAACCCTGCCATAGGGGCAACATCGGAAAACACCTCGGCGCGGCCCTTGATATGAGGTACCAGTGCTTTGAGCGCATCCTCGTTGAACCACCAATGGCGGAGGCGTTCAACAAACTGATCGTCAGTGAGCTCTTCACGCAGCCACTGGCCATTGAGCCAGCGCAGTTTCTCCACATCAAAAACCGGACCGCCCAGGGAGACGCGCTGAATATCGAAGTTGCTGATCATCTCATCCAGCGTGAACTTTTCGCGTTCATCCGGCATCGACCAGCCCATGCGGCCCAGATAGTTGGTAACAGCTTCCGGCAAGAAGCCCATGCGCTCATAAAAATTGATGCTGGTGGGGTTCTTTCGCTTGGATAGCTTGCTCTTATCCGGGTTACGCAGAAGCGGCAGGTGGCACAATACCGGCATGTCCCAGCCAAAGTATTCGTATAGCAGCTTGTGCTTGGGTGCAGAGTTAATCCACTCCTCACCCCGCAAGACATGGGTAATTTCCATCAGGTGATCATCGACCACATTGGCCAGATGGTAAGTGGGCATGCCATCGGACTTCAGAAGAATCTGACAATCCACCTGGGCCCAGTCAATTTCAATGGTGCCACGGAGCATGTCTTCAATTTCACAGATACCCTCATCGGGTACCTTCATGCGAATGACGTAAGGTTCGCCTGCATCCAGGCGGCCCTTTACTTCTTCCTCTGTCAGCTCAAGGTCACCTTTAATGCCCGGGTTCAGGCCCCGGGCCTTACGGTCCTCACGGATAGCCTCCAGCTCTTCGGGCGTACGAAAACAGTAGAAGGCGTGGCCTGCAGTCACCAGGTCCTCCGCATACTGGCTGTATGAATCCTTGCGCTCGGACTGCCGGTAGGGGCCATAGGCTCCGCCCACATCGGGACCTTCATCCCAGTTAAGTCCAAGCCAGCGCAGGGCCTTGAGAATGTCCTGCTCGGATTCCGCGGTACTGCGAACCTGATCCGTGTCTTCAATACGCAGTATGAACTGCCCTCCGTGCTGGCGGGCAAAACACAGATTGAACAGGGCCACATACGCGGTACCAACGTGTGGATCACCGGTGGGCGACGGAGCAATTCGGGTACGTACAGTCATGAAATCTTCCTGAAAATTCGGTGGCCGTTTAAATTAACCCGGCATTATACCGGCCGGAGCCGTCATTCGCATAACCGGCATGCTTATCATGGGCTTTATTATTGTGTTATCTTATAACATTACTAACTCAAGGATTAAACGCCATCATGCGTCTACTCAGAACCGCCCTGCTGCTAACCCTGAGCACCATTCCACTAGTCTACAGTCACAGTATTTATGCCGAAACGCGCATCCTTGCGTCCATTAAACCGGTCGAGCTGCTGGTACGTGCTATCGCCACAGAAAACATGAACACAAGCACCCTGGTGCCTCCTGGCTCCAGCCCCCACAACTACGCTTTAACACCATCCAAACGCCGGGCTCTGGAAACGGCCGACGTTATATTCTGGGTAGGCCCGGACATGGAAACTTTTCTGACCCGCCTGCTCACGGGCGAGGAATTTGGTGAGCGCTCGGTGGCGCTGATGCAATCAGAGACGGAACTCTCTGCACCAGAAGAACACACTGGCGATCATCGACATGACCATCACCATGACAGTGAAGACGACCCTCACATCTGGGTAGACCCGGACATGGCGCTGTCCATGGCTGAAACCATTCGGGATACATTAGCGAGCCAGGATGGCGCTGACAAAGCTGCTCTGGACCGTAACCTGGAAGCATTCCGCGCAGCCGTTGCCCGCAAAGAAGCGCAGATCCGCAAACAACTGGAGCCGCTGAAGAACGTCAGCCTGTTTGCCTATCACAGCGCCCTAACCCGGTTTGCGGAGCACTATAACCTGAACGTTGCAGGCGTACTGACACTCAATCCCGACCGGTCACCCGGGGCCCGTCATATTGCTGGCGTGCAGAACAGCCTGCGCCAGGCGAATCATCCCTGCCTGCTTACCGAGCCACAATTCAACCGGCAATGGTGGCGATCCATCACCGAAGGGCTCAATGTAACATTCAGCACCTGGGATCCCCTGGCCACAGACATTGAAGTGACGGCAAACGGCTATGTTGACTTCCAGCAGAGCATTGCCGATGCGGTGCTTGCGTGCCTACCAGAGAATGCTGAGCATTAACGGTATCGACACCATGGCCAGAAGCGTCTGGCCACTGATTATGCCTGCCATCAGGCGGGCGTCGCCTCCCAGCTGTCTGGCCAGAATATAAGCAGAAGTGGCCGTTGGCAGTGTTGCCAGAAGAATCGCCACCTGAACCAGGGTGCCCTCAAGCCCCAACACAACAGCCAGCCCTGCTGTTACCAGTGGAAACAGCAGTAACTTCAGAAAAGCTGACACGACGAATGGTACCGAGCCACTACGCAGGGCTTTAAGCTGAAGGCCTGCGCCAACGGTCATCAGCCCCATCGGCAAAGCCAGATTGCTCAGTGGTTCCAGAGTGCCTGCGAGCAACGGGTGGAAGCCAATTTCAAAAAAACTCCAGACGGCCCCAAGGGCTGAGCCTATAATCAGCGGGTTTGAGACAATTGCACGCAATACCGGTTTGATACGCACCGGTCCTTCGGTTACCACAAAAGAAAACATGAGGATGCACAGCAAGTTTATCAGGGGCACCATAACCGCGACTGCGATGGCGGTCAGCGACAGGCCTTCATCGCCGAGCAACATGCCGCCGGCTGCCAGGCCCACATAGGAATTAAAACGGATAGCACCCTGATAAACCGAGGAAAAGACCGGCCCACTCCATGGCCGGAACAAATGTATACACACCAGAACCAGCGTCACAACCAGAAGCATGGCGCCAATAAGCATGGCGGTTTCACTATAAGCAGACGCTGGCAACCGGGCTTGCCCGAGTTTATAAACCAGCATCGCCGGAAACAGTACGTAATAGGTCAGGCGCTCAGCCTGCGGCCAGAACCCGACTGAGGGAAAAGCCCAGCGGCGAAGCAAATGGCCCAGTACAATCAGCGCAAAAACAGGCACCAGCGCCTGTACCATAACCGGCATACCGTACACTCCAGTATCTGTTATTCGTAAAAAAAGAGCTTCAAGGAGAATTCATGCAATCCAAATCATCCCCGGCATACGGTCAAACCACACGCATTATTCACAACCGTCGCCATGAAGACAGTTTCGGCAGCCCATATTCGCCGGTTTACAATACCACCACATACCGCTATCCCAATACCGCCTCACTTGAGGATGTGATTGAAGGTCGTACCCAGGGCAACCTGTATACCCGATGGGGCAGCAACCCGAGTATCCTGGAGCTTGAACAAGGGCTGGCCGACCTTGAGGGTGCCGGGGACGCCCTGGCATTTGCCGCAGGCATGGCAGCCATATCTGCAACCTTTTTTGCCCATGGCCGTAAAGGTATTGTTTGTGTGGGTGACCTTTACGGCGGCACCCAGGAGTTGCTGACACACCACATTGAGCCCTTGGGCATCCCGGTTACGTTTCTGCTACACAGCGAAATCAGCCAATTGGATTCTGCCCTGAATACCCCCGGAAAGCTTGTGTACTGCGAAAGCCCGGCTAATCCTACTCTCAATATTCTCGACATTCATGCACTGGCGGAGCAATCCCACGCCAGAGGCGCCATGCTTGCGGTCGATAACACGTTTGCCACACCCATAAACCAGCGTCCACTTGCGCTGGGCGCCGATATAAGTATTCACAGTGCCAGCAAATACCTTGGCGGTCACAGTGACCTGACTGCCGGTGCTGTCATGGCCTCCGCCGAAAAGATTCACCCCATCGCCCAGTGGCGAAAAAACCTGGGGCAGATTCTGGCTCCGGACACATCTGCCCTGCTCTCACGCAGCCTCAGAACTCTGCCGGTCAGAATAAAACAGCACAATAACAATGCCCTGGCTATTGCCCAGGCAATGTCCCGGCACCCTGCCATCAAACAGGTTCTTTACCCAGGACTATCGGATTTTTCAGGGCACAACCTGGCCAGGCAGCAGATGGACGGATATGGCGGTATGCTGACAATCGACATTGCCGGCGGCAAAGAGCAGGCAGCCAGAGTGGCCGACAGCCTGCAGATTTTCCTTCTGGCCACCAGTCTGGGTGGTGTGGAAAGCCTGGTTTCCCAGCCCTGCATTACCAGCCACCATGGCATCCCCCGGGAAGAACGGGAACGCCACGGAATCACCGACGGCATGCTGCGTCTGTCCGTTGGGCTGGAAGATGAACACGACCTGATCGCCGATCTGCAACAGGCGCTCGACCGGCTATAAATCGCCGTTATTCAGAAAGTCGCGAAGGGCCGCAGCATTATTGTGCTCCGTGTCCTTGGCGGCAAACACCAGCGTTATCCGCTTGTGCTCTTTAACAATCGACTGCAACTCGTTCAGATCGTCCGCCGCTTCGCTTTTTTTCAACTCCTTGAGATACTTCTGCCGAAACTCCTGCCACTTGTCAGGGTCGTGACCAAACCATTTGCGCAGTTCGGTTGACGGTGCCAGCCCTTTCAGCCAGGTTTCCAGTTCAGCGTCTTCTTTCGCAACACCCCGGGGCCAGATTCTGTCTACCAGAATACGCGGACCGTCGGATCTCGCAGCCTTCTCGTAGGCTCTTTTGATTCGAATGTCCATGATTCAGTCTCCCCTCGCTGGGTCATAGAAGATCATCCGGGCTCAATTCATTTATAGAATTCTTGCCGAGAAGCGCAAGTGTCAGCTCAACTTCGTAACGAAAGTTTTCCAGCAGCTGCAACACTGAGGCCTCGCCGCCCGCAGCCAGCGCAAATGCCCATGCCCGGCCGATCAAACAGGCATTTGCACCCAGACACAAGGCTCTCACAACATCCTGGCCAGACTGCACACCACCATCAAGGAGCACTTCGGTTTTCCCGGATACTGCATCGACAATAGCAGGCAAGGCCGAAATACTTGATGGTGCGCCATCCAGCTGCCGCCCACCATGGTTGGAGACAACAATCCCGTCCGCTCCGACATCCACTGCCGAGCGGGCGTCGTCAGCGTCCATAACCCCTTTGATCACCAGTTTTCCCGGCCAGTGCTGTCGTATCCAGTCGAGGTCTTTCCAGGTAACAGAGGCATCAAACTGTTGATCCACCCAGGCTTTGAAATCTTCAGGACTCCGGCCTGAAGGTACCGCATCGGACAGATTCCCGAATGTCAGAGGTTTGCCTCTGATTGCCACATCCCACAGCCACAACGGGTGTGAGAGCAGGTCCGACAGCTTCTGCGCCTTACCCCAGGGGGAAAGTCCGCCATTCATACCGTTACGTACATCCCGGTACCTTACCCCTACCTTGGGAAGGTCAACGGTGAAAACCAAGGTCGAGTAACCGGCATTGTGAGCACGGTCAAGCAGTGCCTTGGAATAGCCTCTGTCTTTAAGAACATAGAGCTGAAACCAGTTGGCTGCACTGGTGGCCTGAGCAACCTCCTCCAGCGAACAAATCGAGACGGTACTCAGACAGAACGGTACACCGCTTCTGAGTGCGGCCCGGGCGGCCTGACTCTCTCCGCGACGGGCGAGCATACCAGCCAGCCCGACCGGTGCCAGAGCCAGCGGCAAAGACGCCTCCTGGCCCAGTATGTCTGTAGCAACAGAAGCACTGGATACATCCCTCATCACCTGCTGCCGGAAGTGCAGCTTGCGGAAGTCCCGGGTATTCTCCTGGAGAGTCTGCTCGGAGAATGCCCCTCCATCACAATAGTCGAATAACATCCGGGGTAGCCGGGCTTTAGCCAGTCTCCGGTTATCTGTGGTATTTGCAGGCGTAATCATTGTTTTAGTGTCTCCAGCCTCACCGGTTAAGTCATGGTGTAATGCCAAGTATCATAACAGTGGTATGTAGCGTTATTGCGGAAACTTCCCCGCATTTCTTGACGCAGTTCACTCATAGACTAAACTTCAGTATGAACCCTCCGGGAGGATTGGCACCCCATGTCTGCAATCACCGTCCGACTTTATCGTTACAACCCGGAAACCGACGAGGTACCCTACAACCAGGATGTAGAAGTAGATGCCAGTTTCCGCAACCGCATGGTTCTGGATGTACTTGAACACCTGAAAACCGTTGACCCTACCCTTGCTTTCCGACGCTCCTGTCGTGAGGGGGTCTGTGGCTCTGATGGCATGAACATCAATGGCCGAAACGGGCTGGGCTGTATCACCCGTGTTAAAGATGCCCTGAATAAATCCGGCGTACTCACTATACGGCCTTTGCCGGGCATGCCGGTTATCCGCGACCTGGTGGTTGATCAGTCACTTTTCTTCAAGCAATACGAGCGCATTCAGCCCTGGCTGATCAATGACAACCCCAGACCCGCCATTGAGCGCCTGCAGAGCCCGGAAGACCGTGCCAAGCTCGACGGGCTGTACGAATGTATCCTCTGCGCCTGCTGCACCTCTGCCTGCCCCTCCTGGTGGTGGAATCCGGAAAAGTACGTCGGGCCTGCAGGCTTGCTGCAAGCCCATCGCTTCCTGCTCGATTCCCGGGACACTGCAACCGCAGAGAGGCTGGCAAAACTGGAAGACCCGTTCAGCGTATTCCGTTGCAGAGGCATTGGAAACTGCACAGCTTATTGTCCGAAAGGCCTCAACCCTATGAAAGAAATCGGGCGCATCAAGGCTATGCTGTTCCGTCAGCAAACCTGAACAGAGAGTTAATGGTTAGTAATCCGGTGTTTATCGGAAAGTATCCCGCAACCGTATACACTTGCTTGCCGACGGAGCCATAAACTCAAACCTGAACAGGCCAAGAACAGGAGCAGTCCGATGCAAGCAATCCGATCCTACACTCAGTCCGTTTCAGCCATCATGACCCTGGTTATGATTTTAAGCTCCATGTGGGCACTTCCCGCATCCGCAAACATCGTCGGTACCGGAGAACTGTTGACTGAGCAGAGTGCAGACATCGATCGCCAGGCGCTGATGGGTATGCTGGAGCGTGAAGATGTGAAAAATACGCTTGCCAGCATGGGGGTTGGTGAACAGGAAGTCAGGGACAGAATTCAGAGTCTTACCCCTGGCGAACTGGCGGATTTCAAAAAACAGTTGGCAGAAGCACCAGCCGGCGAGGGTGTAGTAGGCATTATCGTGCTGTTTTTACTGGTATTCATTATTACCGACATGCTCTGCGCAACGGATATCTTCCCGTTCGTTAACTGCGTCCGATAAGCAGACGACATGCACCTCCTCTGGCAGAGGCCATGCAGACTTCTGGTCGTGGCGCTCCTGGGGCTTTTGCTCTCAGGCTGCGCCAGCCAGCAACCCTGGCCCGACACCTTCGACACAACCACACTCACCGAAGTGCCTTTCCACCCACAGGAGCAATTCCAGTGTGGTCCGGCATCCCTGGCCATGATGCTTAATGCTCAGGATGTGAACGCAACTCCGGATGAGCTGGTTGACCGTGTTTACCTGCCGCAGCGCAAAGGCTCACTGCAGGTTGAGATGGTGGCAGCAGCACGCCAATACGGGATGCTGGTGTACCCGCTAGCACCTGAACTGGACAGCATCCTTGAGGAAGTGCAGGCGGGGCACCCGGTTCTGGTTCTGCAGAACCTGCGCTTTGGCTGGTGGCCGCAATGGCATTTTGCCGTGGTTATCGGCTATGACAGCAAAAGCCAGTCCCTGATACTGCACACGGGTACGGAAAGGAGTTACCGCCAGCCCGTCAAAGCCTTTATGGCAACCTGGGAGCGCTCGGAACGCTGGGCCAGAGTTATTCTGCCACCGGACCAGATTCCGGTAACAGCCGAACCTATCCAGTTTCTGAAGGCTGCAAACGACCTGGAAACCACTCAACAAACCCGGGCAGCGATAACTGCCTATCAGACCGCTTTGAAAAAATGGCCAGCACAGCCCGCTCCGTATTTGGGGCTTGGGAACATCGCTTACCAACAGGGCCGGTGGTCAGCAGCCGAAAACCATTATCGAACCATGACCGACCAATTCCCGGACATTCGTGCCGGCTGGCACAATCTCGCAGAAGCTCTGGAAAAACAGGATAAAAACCAGGAGGCTGCAGCTATTCGCCAACAAATGCCGGCTAAAGCGGTGAATCGATAATTCCGGCTGCGGGGTTATTCACGGCCAGTTGACTCCCCGGTTTCCGGTTGCTCTCCCAGGAATTTTTCCTCCAGACTCATAAGACCTTCCTGAATCAGATCAAACCCCTTATCTACTTCCCCCGACAAGGTCTCATTCATCATACCAAGGGCCGTGATCTGTTCACGTGCTTCAGCATAGCCCTGGTTAATCCCTTCCCGAGCTTGTGCCATCAAGTCCGCCAGCTTTTCAGGGTCTGCACCTTCTTCTGCTTCTTTCTGAAGACGACTTTCAACAAACCCGAGAATAGTGCTGGCTACATCTGATGCTGAGGGCGGCTGTGACTGTTCTGTGTATTTTGCTGCCCTGGACGCCACATTATTCTGTATTCCGCCCATGGCATCCTGCAAACGTTGTTCCATACGTGTGCGCAGAACGTTCATTGCATCTGCTGGTGTGCGGATAGACACTTGATCGCCAACACGGCTTTTCGCATCAACCCGGCCTGCGGGGCTGGTTTCCGCAGAGTTCGTCAGGGCTCGACCTGTAGTCACGTCCGGGCCACGCCCAATAATTGGTGCCACCATAACGTTAACCTCATAAAAAGATGATGTATATCGCTTAACGGCAGGCTCTAAGGAAACATTAATATCGATTGGTTATATCAGCGATGTGAGCACCACTACTTTTTCACCCAGCTGCCATTAACCTGAATGTATTGCCCGGCCGGGGTCTTATCCACCGCTTTTTTGCCGGCGACGGTTTCGACTTTGGTTACCGCAATGCCATGTTTTTCTGCAATCTTTTTGTAGGCTTCGCGACGCGCATCATTGATGGCACTGACAATATCAGCCGCTCTCTGGCCAGAATCTACTGCGGCCAGGTAACCGCTGGGGGTTTCGCCCACCAGACCCTGACTTTTAGCAGGCTCCAGGGCATTTTTGGCTTCATCAAGGCTCATGGCCATAGCCGGCAAGGCCAGGCAGAGCGCTAAAATCAGGGCACCGACTCGCGAAAACAGTGTCATAGTTAACTCCTTGAAAATATGCCGGGATCAGTCGTTCAGTGGCTAATCAGAACAACCCTTCCTCGCTGAAGAGTTCATCCACGTCCTTATCCACCTTTACATAAATTTCGTGCTCAATCTTTACGTTCAGATTGACCGTTATCGGCTCTTTGGGCGCGGCCACCTGAACGGTCGGTGTGCAGGCTGCCAGCCAACTCCCCATCGCAAGGCCCGCGAAAAGGGTAAGCAATCGCCGGGGGTATTCGGAACCACATTGCATCATATCGGTGCACTCCTCTATTGTCCTTTACCTTAGCAGGTTGAGTTACGAATCGTCAGAGTTCTGTTGACGTCTTTCCAGAAGGTTTCTGACCCTGTCCTTTACCCTCTCACTTACATTTCCACTTAACTGCAGGCTTTTCAGCAAAGCCGGGATGTTCTCCTCCAGGTTGATGTTCAGCACTACTGGCCGGCCATCGCCTACTTCCGGGTTACGACCTTTAAGATGCAAGGTTAAAACCAGCGTACCATCACCGTCATAGTCAATACCGCTGTCCAGCACTGAATAATGAAAGTCTTCCAACGCCCGGGTAACGACCTTCATGGTTTCATTCTGGCTGGCAAGCGCTTTCAGTCGGTCAGCGGTCAATTGCAGCCGCCCGCCTGGTTTTAGTGCATCAATACGGCCCCGATCAATTTCTATACCTGTGAGCGGATCAAACAGCACAGGCACTGTGCCACTGAGTATCCCCGTGCCTGCCAGACCTTCGGCCGGATACAGTTGCAGCAGGCGTGTCAGGCTAAGCTGCTGCAACTCAACCGGGATGGTTACAGGTGCCTGCGCCAGATCCCAGCTCCCTGGCTGTACGTGTATCTCGCCGCCCAATGCCTCGGAGAAAGCCTTTTCAAAGGTCAGCGTACCGCGGCTTAGCTCCGCTAACGGTGCCTGATAGTTTCCTGCCAGCTGTATTGGCCCCAAAGGCAGCCCGGGGTTTACCTGCTCAATGGTCAGTTCCTGCGTATCGATACTGAGCTCGCTATCCTGCAACTGAATATTAATGGAACCGTTCACACCCTCCCAGGCAGTGCGATCATAAAGACCGCTCCACTCAACAAACGTCAATCCAGCAGACAAGTTAAGATTCCGGGGTTGTGCTCGCTGCAAGGATTGATGAAGGTTTATATCAGCACTGACCGTGCCGCCGGACACATCAAGCAAAGGCGGCCAGTCAGCCAAAACCCGTGAAAGTGCCTCGGCTTCATCTTCCCCACTCACCCGCATCTTGCCATTCAGGTGCACAGGCCCCTGATAAGGAAAGTCCACATCCAGATTAGCCGTGGTGCCACTGCCTGCCCGTAATAACCCTTTCACCCGGGTTTTATGGAAATTACTGTCGATATTGCCATTGAAAACCCAGGCCAGAGGCTGCAATTGCGGGTGCTGAATCTGCCCGGCTTTCACGACCACAGGCCCACTCAGCGCAAGCTTTTCAAAAGCCGGCGGGACCTGCTGGTAGCGGGCGTGAAGTCTCGTGCCAGCCATTTGAATGCCAAGACTGTCAACCTGCAATTTATTATTCGTACCCGTCGCACGTCCGGTAACAGGGCTCAGCCTGGCAACCTTCAGCTTCGTTGATTGATCGAACACTAACGATGCCGTGGTTGTACTCAACCAGCCGGTTACAACGGCGCGCACCCGCGGTTGTATCAGAACCCAGCCAGCTGCTGTCAGTTCCGGGTAAGAAGCGTCTAATCGAGTCTCGCCTAACCGAATCACCCAGGGGGCGCTTGTGGTTATTGCAAGATGGGAGTCTGCATTTACCTCAGCACCACCGCTGCTGTGAAGGGATAACTGCAAAGGTAACAAATCCGGCGAGCCAGAGCCCTCGGACAAAGGCGAACCTGAGGCCGGCGGAGGCATGGTTTCTGCCGACCGGATAGCCAATGAAAGCAATTCCGGTCGCCATGGCTCAGGCAGAGACTGCACCCATTTGCCCGGTTGGCTCAGTTCAAGATCGGTCTGCAACCGTTGTGGATGCCAGTGACCCTGTTCCACCAATAACTCTGCTTCCAAATCGCCCTTGACCTGGCCAATACCGGGCACTGGCCAGGGTTTTGACACTCGGGCCTGAACCAGCAATCGCCGCGTCATTTCTGGCTGGGCCTGAGTCGATGGTGTGCTGTTCATCGACAGCGATCCGGAGAGTGTACATCGGTCAGCCCCACAAGGCGCAGTGGCATTAAATTGCCGAATCTCGATTTCTGCAGGTAACCAGGAAGGCAGTGTCGGTGATGAGATCTGCTGTCCTGACTGGCTCACGGGCTTTTGACTTTTCTTTTCGGGGTACCAGTCGACCCGCAGTTGCCTGGCCTTGAGATGATGCCACTGGGGTTGCCAGCCCTCTTCCGGCCAGAGCCAACTGGCTTCCAGTTTCTTCCCTGTCACGACCAGATCTCCGGAGGGTCCAGACTGCCTGACTTCCAGATCTTCCAGGGCAAGGCCGTCGGTAGAAAGCGCAATGCCCTTCCAGGACAGGGTTTCGATGCCATTTTGTTGTAACAACTGCACCCAGTAATGACGAGCCGCCAAACCGCCGGCAAGAAAAATCAGCAATAATACTATAATCAGGCCCCAGCCAATGGACTTCCAGGCAATGCGCATTCTGGTACCTCGTTTCCACATGAAGTAAGCAACCACTGCTCCTTCACGATAACCTTTCACAAGAGCTTACCGTAGCGGCCTGCTCGGCTACCAGTTGCAGCCCTATATTCCAAAAGGCGTTTTTTCAAAGAGAGGTATACCTTTTACGTTATATTCACTGTAACATAGCGCGTCATCTTTAATGCAATGCAAACAACCGCTTTTGGCACCATGTCATTTTTTTTGGCTATCGCTATATTCAGCGAGACATAACGAGATATATAAGTCGGAGTAATACCAAATGAAAAAACGCCTGCTAGCCACGGCAATCGCTTCCCTGATGGCCCCCGTATCCTGGCCTGCTTGGGCCAACGACGTATTCCATATGGGCACGATTACGGTAACCGCCGACCGACAGCAGGTGGGAGAAATAGACCCCGAGCAGGCATCCTCAGTTGTTACTCGCAAAGAAATAGAAACCCACAACCGGGAGACCGTAGCCGATGCCGTAGACCTGCTGGCAGGGGTTCATACCTCCACCAACTCGCGCAACGAGCAGACGGTATACATTCGCGGTTACGATCCTCGCCAGGTACCGCTGTTCATTGACGGCATTCCCGTGTATGTACCCTACGATGGTTATGTGGACTTCGGGCGTTTCGACACCATAGATCTCTCTGCTATCCAGGTAGCTAAAGGTTTCAGCTCTGTGACCTATGGTGCCAACACTTTGGGTGGCGCCATCAACCTGATTTCACGCCGACCGGAGAAAAAACTGGAAGGTGATGTGCGCATGGGGTTTGGGGAGGATTCCACCCGCCGTGCGGCCATGAACATCGGAAGCAATCAGGGCCTCTGGTACATTCAGGCCGGAGCCGCAACTCGTGAGGCAGATGGCTTTCGCCTGTCTTCTGATTTCAAACCGACGAAAAACGAAGACGGCGGCAGACGTGATAACTCTTATTACTCAGACAGTAAGGTCAATTTCAAAGTTGGCCTGACACCAAGAGGCAACGACGAATACGCCCTGACCTACACTAAACAGAACGGTGAAAAAGGCCAGCCCCCCTCTACAGACGACGACAGACCTCGCTACTGGCAATGGCCGGAGTGGAATAAAGAAAGTCTGTATTTTATTTCCCGTACCGGATTGACCGACGATGAAACGCTAAAAGTACGTGCGTATGTCGACAAGTTCGACAACACCATGATCATGTATGAAGACGACACCTACTCGGTTCCCAAGGGCTCAGAAAGCATCTACGACGACAAAACTTATGGCGGCTCCCTCGAGTTTGAGACTCGCCGCCTGAGTAATCACACGCTGCGAGCCAATGTCCGCTACAAGGAAGATCGGCATGAAACCTCTGATGGCGCTGGCACACTGGAGAAAAAATACAAAGACAGCCAGACCAGTCTGGGGATTGAGGACAACATAGCCCTCAGCGACAACCTGCTACTCTCGGTGGGCTACGCCTGGCATTACTTGAAGCCCGACAGCGTTTACGACCAATACGACGACTTTGCGCTGCCTGATAGCCAGACGGCTGACGATGTGCAAGCAGGTCTGTTTTATGACATAACCCCCACAGCGCGGCTTTATGCCACAGCAGCGCGCAAAACACGCCTGCCAACACTGAAGGATCGGTACTCTGCCCGATTTGACCGGTATATAGAGAATCCCGACCTTAAGGCCGAAAAAGCGAACAATTACGAAATCGGTTATCAGGGGGAACCCTGGTATGGCGCTCAGGCAGAAGCCGCGGTGTTCTGGAATGACGTTGACGACAAGATCCAGTCCGTTTTCCTGGACCCGAGCGCCACTGGCCGGTGCGGCGACGGCGGCAACAAGTGCCAAATGCGGAACATCGGCTCCGCCCGCTTTAAAGGGGCAGAGCTGGGACTGACGTCAGCCATAGGCGATCAGTGGGAAGTCGGCGGTAATGCCACCTGGATGGACATTGAGAACAGAACCAACAAAGACATCCGCATTACCGGCGTTCCGGAAGTAAAAGTGATCGTACACGCGCTCTGGCGCCCTGTGCCAGTGGTTGATCTGGTAGTGCTGGGTGAGCATGACAACAGTCGCTGGGTTTCCGATACGGAAAAAGTCAGTGGCTTTAGCAAACTGAATGTCAAAACCGCCTGGCGCCCTGCCCCCGGCATTACCACGGAGGTCGGCGTAAACAACGTTGCTGATAAAAACTATGAACTGAAAGACAGCTATCCGGAAGCGGGTCGTATGTGGTTTGCCAACATTTCTTATAGCTTCTGATGGGTATGAACCGCCGACATTTTCTTGGCCTGATGGGCGCGCTGACAGCAACACCTTTGCTGCCGGCGCGTGCTGACGCTGCCGAGAGCAAGCAACTACTGCACCTGTTTGGCGACCTTCCGCCACCCAGTCAGGTACAACGGGTACTGGCTGCCGGTGCTCCAGCTGGCGTACTGGTTTACACGCTGGCGCCCGAAACGCTTCTGGGCTGGCCCATGTCGATGCAGGGTGAAAAAAGCCGGGTGGTACCAGAGGCTTATCGCAACCTCCCCTACCTGGGTCGACTGGCAGGGCGTGGCAGTACCATGCCCCTGGAAAAACTGCTCGCACTGAAGCCTGACGTCATAATTGATGTAGGCACCGTGGACGATACCTATCTTTCGGCAGCAAAACGGGTACACCAACAAACCGGCATTCCCTATTTGCTGGTGGATGGAAGCCTGGAAGACTCACCCCAGCAACTGCAGGATGTTGGTCAGTTGCTGGGAGTACCGGACAGGGCCGCCAAATTGGCCACTTATGCCGAAAAAACTCTGGGGGTCATTGACACAATGCCCGCAAATCGCCCCAGCGTATATCTGGCAAGGGGACCCAAAGGCCTCGAAACCGGCTTGCCCGGCTCCATCAATACTGAAGTTATTGCTCTGGCGGGCGGCCGTAACGCTGTTCAGGTAGAAAGTGGCGGCAATCTGGCACAGGTTTCCCTGGAACAACTGCTGCACTGGCAACCCGACATGATCGTGACTCAAAGTGCGGGGTTCTTTGAGCTGGCCCAAAGCGCGGCGGCCTGGCAACATTTACCGGCTATCAAAAATCGCCAGTGCTACCTGTTACCGGAGGCTCCGTTTGGCTGGCTGGATGGCCCGCCCAGCGTCAACCGGCTGGTGGGCATTAACTGGCTGGCTAACAAGTTGCAAAACCCAGGCTCCCGGCGCAGTGATACTAAACTGTGGGCAGATAAAGCCGCTGACTTCTATCAGTTGTTTTATGGCACCCGCCCTGGTATTGATATTTTCGCTGGCCAAACGGTACGTCTATGAGGATGAAGCCAGCCGATCGCCGCTTCCACTGGTCCTTCCTGATCCTGTTTCTCATGGTTGTGGTGATCGCGGCACTTGCCATTGGCCAGTACACCCTGGCACCTTCGGCTGTTCTGAAAGCCCTGCTGGCACCGGCCATCGCCCTGCCCGATACAAGTTCTGATGCAGGCATCGTCATCTGGAACCTTCGCCTGCCGCGCATTGCCGCAGGCCTGCTGGTCGGCGCTGCTCTTGCCGCTGCAGGCACGGCTTATCAAGGCATGTTCCGCAACCCACTGGTGTCGCCAGACATTCTTGGCGTCTCTGCCGGGGCCGGGTTGGGGGCAAGCCTGGCCATTCTTCTGGGGCTATCGCTACCCTTTGTACAAGGACTGGCGTTTGCGGGAGGATTGATTGCTGTCGGCACGGTTTACTGGGTTTCCGGACTGGTGCGCCGACATGACCCCATACTGGTATTGGTGCTGTCAGGAGTAGCGGTGGGTACGCTGTTTGGTGCCGGTATTTCGCTGATCAAAGTTCTGGCGGATCCGTCGGTGCAATTGCCCAGCATTACCTTCTGGCTACTGGGCGGCCTGAACGGCGCCAGCCGGGAAGACCTGATGCTTGCTTTGCCCCTGGTACTGGCGGGGCTAGTGCCCATGATACTGCTACGCTGGCATGTCAACCTGCTGGCCCTGGCTGATGAAGAAGCCGCCGCACTGGGTGTCGATGTACACAAACTGAGGCGAATACTGATTGTTGCTGCCACTCTGATGACCGCCGCAGCCGTATCTATTGCTGGTATTGTCGGCTGGGTGGGTCTGGTGATTCCCCATGTCGCCCGCCTGATTGCCGGCTCTGAATTCTCCCGTTTGTTGCCCACATCTATCCTGCTGGGTGCCGGCTTTCTGGTCATTGCCGACACACTGGCGCGCAGTGTTGCCAGCATTGAATTACCTCTGGGTATTCTTACTGCCTTGGTGGGAGCACCAGCGTTTATCTGGCTGTTGGCCCGAACCGGCCGCAGCGGTTGAGGTCGGTTATGTCGATTTTGCAAACCCGGGATCTGGCCATTGGCTATCACGGCCAGGCCCTGGGCACAGTTATAAACCTGGCTATACATCCGGGCGAAGTGGTCAGCCTGCTGGGCCCGAACGGCAGCGGCAAAACCACACTTTTTCGTACGCTTCTGGGGGTACTGCCACCTGTATCCGGTCAGGTATTGGCGGGCGGGCGCAGTCTGCAGCAATGGCCCCAAAGAAAACTGGCCAACCTACTGGGTTACGTGCCCCAGGCACACACCGGCTTATTCGCTTTTACCGTGGAAGATGTTGTACTGATGGGACGAACCGCTCGACTGAAACGTTTCGGTGCACCTTCTGCCAGGGACAGGCATATTGCGCAGGCCATGCTCGAGCGAATGGGGGCAGGTCACCTGGCAAAACGGCGATTTACGGAAATTTCCGGCGGTCAGCGGCAGTTGGCGCTCATTGCAAGGGCGCTGGCCCAGGAGGTTTCCTTGCTTATAATGGATGAGCCCACCGCAAGCCTGGATTTCGGCAACCAGCTGAAAACACTGGATGCTATTGAACAGCTGCGCAACGAAGGGCTATCAGTGCTTATTTCAACCCACCAGCCTGAGCATGCTCTTACTATTTCTGATCGTATTGCACTGATAAGAGATGGCGAGCTGAAGGCCATTGGTCCGGCACAGGAAACCGTTACACCTGCCAGCCTGGCAACGTTGTACGATGTGGCCGAACACATGGTGGCGGGTTGTTTTAGCAACGCCTTCTGATACCAAAGGAAACTCTCATGACTTTAACCGGGATTGATTTCGGAAAGCTCTACCGTGACCAGATGACAAAAGCCGGCGGGAAGGAAAAGCCGGCCAGCGCCTGGGATGCACGGGCACCAGAAATGCAGAAACGTCATGGTGACAGTGACTACATCCGCGCTTTTATAGAACTCACCAATACCCATGGCTGTGAATCCGTACTGGACATGGGCTGTGGTACAGGTGCCATAGGGCTGGCTCTGGCTCCGTATATGAACGAAGTCATCGGCGTGGATTACAGCAGTGGCATGCTGAATGCGTTTGAACGCAACGCCCTGGCTCAGGGGCAAACCAACACCCGAACCCTGCAGCGCGCCTGGGAAGACAACTGGAATGATATACCCCGGTGCGATTTGGTGATCGCGTCCCGCTCAACCACTGTTATGGATATGGCAGACGCACTGGCCAAACTGGACCGCACGGCAAACAAACGGGTGTGTATTACCAATCTGGTAGGCGGCAGCTTTATTGACGGAGGACTGATCAAGGCCATTGGCCGCGAAGTGAAACGGATTCCGGACTACATCTATATTCTGAACATTCTGTACCAGATGGGCCGCCACCCACGTGTGGATTATATCCAGGCCAAAGGGCGTCTTGCGGGCGCCGCCAACGTCGACGAGTTCGTTCATAAAGCCGGCTTTTCACTGGGGCCACTGAGCGCGCAGGAAACCCAACGCATGCGTGACTGGTATCACGCCGACCCGGAACGGGCTGCGCGCGGGGGAGAGGGCTTCAAGTGGGCCTTTATTTCCTGGGATACAGGCAACTGACTGATAATTCCGACCAGAGTCAGGCCAGATTATAGAGAAACACAATCGCTATCCCAGCCGGTGTGGCAAATTTCAGGACCACCATGAAGGCTTTGAACAGACCGCCTTGCAGACCTATGTCTTCTGCAAGACCTTCACGCCGGACAGCCCACCCTACAAACAGGACGATTGCCAGCCCCCCCAGGGGCATCAGGATATTGGAGGCCAGAAAGTCGATCAGTTCGAATACTGTCTTATCTTCAAAAAAACCAATAAAACCCAGTGGGTATATATTACTCCACAGATTGAACGACAGCACTGTCCCTATGCCTACCAGCCACACGGCAAAGCCTCCGGTCATGGCACTTTTAACCCGGGTCGTCCCCTTGCGCTCTTCCAGCCACTCCACAACCGGCTCCAGCATAGAAATAGCCGATGTAATGGCCGCTACCAGCAGCAGAGCAAAGAAAAGCGTGCCAAATATCAGGCCACCGCTCATCTGACCGAAGGCCAACGGCAGGGTGACAAAAATCAGCCCCGGGCCGGCGTCGGCCTCAAGGCCATTGGCAAACACCAACGGGAATATCGCCAGCCCGGCAAGCAATGCCACACAGGTGTCCATCACCGCGATGCTTACAGAGGTCCGTGCGATATTGACGTGTTTAGGCAGATAGGAACCGTAGGCCATCAGGGTCCCAATGCCGACACTGAGGGTAAACGCTGCATGCCCAAGGGCAACCAGAACGCCCTCCGTTGTGAGACGACTGAAATCCGGCGAAAACATAAAGTCGACAGCACGCCCAAAGCTGCCGCTGGTCATGGCATACAGTACCATGACAATAAGCAGCACAAACAACAGGGGCATCAGCATTTTAACGGCTTTTTCCAGACCCGCTCGAATACCCCGGGCAACAATAAACACCACAATCGCCATGAAGGCCGTGTGCCAGAGCAGCAACTCCCAGGGGTTGCTCAGCAAGGTGTCGAACTGCGCCCCTACGGCTTCTGCATCCGCCCCTACAAACAGCCCGAATGCTGCCTTACCCATATAAACGAGCGCCCAGCCACCAATCACCGCATAAAACGAAAGCACCAGAGAGGCGGCAAACACACCATTCCAGCCGATAATACGCCAGCCTTTGGAGGCGCCTTCTGTACGGGTAAGCGTGCGCATCGTTGCCACCGGACTTTGCCCGCCCCGGCGGCCGATCAGGGTTTCCGCAATAAGTACCGGCAAACCAATCAGAAAAATACAGGCAAGGTAAACCAGTACAAAAGCACCACCACCGTTTTCGCCGGTGATATAGGGAAACTTCCAGATATTCCCAAGCCCGACGGCTGAGCCGACAGCCGCAAGAATAAAGGCCATTCTGGATGTCCAGAGGTTATTGGCCTGCTGGTGAGGGGGCGCCGGCTCACTCATCGGATTCTCCGTGTGCTGTAGTACCAGGTTGGGTGAAGGAATGAAGGCGCAACAATACAGCTGCGACTAAGGCGATAACAATACCGGAAAGCCCGAACGATACAGCAAAGCCACCCGCGGCAAGTACTGCACCAAAAAGAAGAGGTGCCACAAAATGCACTGCACGATTAGCCATCAGACGCATACCCAACGCCCCCGATCTTTGTTCCCGTCCGACACTCTCGGCCAGAACCACCATCGACAACGGCTGAGTCAGACCACCACCAAGACCCACAAGAATGGATAACGCAGCAATAAAGGGCGCTTTTGTTGCAATACCCATACAGGCCAGGCCTGCACACAGGGTAAACAATGCCAGGATGGTGGCCCGCTCACGTCCTCCTGAAAACCGGATAATGCGCGGAATAAACGGCCGTATTACCATGGAGGTGCCGGCTCTGAGGCTGACAAGGACGCCGATCACCATGGCACTCATTTCAAGGCTATCAAGGTAGACAGGCAGATAGCTGCTATACACACCCAGAGCAAACATGCCGGCCACAGTGATGGCAATGGACACCTGAACCCCGGTATTACGCCTGACCAGAGACGCCTGGGCACGAAACCCGGTTTGCTTTCCGGAAACCCGAAGACCCCGGGCAGCATCTCCCATTAGCCCAATCCCTACAAGGCCGCTCACCAACGCCAGGGCAGCCATGACCAGAAACAGATTGCCAACGCCGCCCGCCCAGTCAATCCAGGCCCCGGCCAGCAGAGGACCCACCACCTGGCCACCGGATAACCAGGTGGAATACCAACCAAAATAACCTTCCAGTCTGGGCCCGGTGGCCAGTGATGAAATAATGGTTTGCGCCGACAGCACCATTTGCAAGTGCGCAAGGCCGATCAGTAACTGACCCGCAATCAGCCCGTAATAGCCTGGCAGAAACTGCATCAATAGCAGGCCCACCACCATAACAAGAGCGCCCACTACCAGCGTTACCCGACCGCCATGGCGTGTCACAACACCGCCCAGAGGAATGGCCAGCAAAAATGGCAGAAGATATTGTGAGCTGAGAATAACCCCCAGCATCAGTGGGGAGGCGCCAAGCTCCAGACCGTATACCGGCACTGTTACCAGCAGCATTGAGTACACTACAAAGCAGAATGTGAGAGACACACAAACCGCCAGAAAATTCTGGCCGGCTTCATCCGCCGGTCGTTGCAGCAGCTTTTTCAGGGTAGGTTTATTGATAGGTCACCGGGTAGCAGCAGGAATTCAGAGACGAGCATTCTAATATGTTCTCCTGCAAAATTGCAGACTCGCTCACACTGAATCCCCGCTGCGCTGTCCGATGCTTGTGGCTAAATCAGAAGTCTACAGCAAGCCCAAGGTTCAGGCGCCGGCCATCCAGCACCACTCCGTAGGTGTCATTGGTAACCTGTTTATCGCCAATGTTATAGAGTCCGGCCTTCACCCGGGCGCTCTCATTAAGCTGGTATACCAGCCCGGCGTCCACAAAGCCGTACCCCGGTGTGCCATCATCCATACTGTCACGGCCAAGGTAATCACTGGTTTCGCCACGAATGTTTGCATCTACCCATAGGTTCAGCATTGCCGTGGTTTGCCAGTCCAGTCCCGCATTCAGCATGTGTTTCGGGATTTTGTTCAATGGCTCACCTTTGAACTCGCCCGACTTTTGCTCTGAGTCGGTAAAGGTATAGCTCGAGCTGAAGCCGACCGTATCGGTAATGCCATAGTCAAACGTTAGCTCAACGCCCCGCATCATGGCTTTATCAATATTTTTTCGGGTGCTCAGGTAATTGTAGTCACGCCCACCGAAGGAGCACTGCCACTGACTGGGGTCATTGCGGCTGCCACTGTCACAGAAGCGATCTTCTTCAATTTTATCCTTGAAGTCGGTATAGAACAGCATCACGCTGGCGTTCATGTCCTCTATACGATCATCGAACACGAAGCCCAGCTCATAGCTGGTACTGACTTCCGGATCCAGGTCTTCGTTACCAACTACCAGCGCTGTGATGTGCGGCAGGCCGTCGCCACTGATAGGCCCTCCGGTTCTCAGAGCGAAGCCTTCTGTAGCATTGGGAAGGCTGGGCTGCTTGTAGCCGGTTGATACACCCCCTTTGAATGTCCACTCAGGCGTCAGGTGGTAATTAGAGTAAATGCGGGGACTGAGGTGGCTGCCAAATAACTCATCATCGTTATAACGCAGACCCGTGGTCACGTTGAGATCATCGGTAACCGCCCACTCTACTTCTGCAAATACGGCCGCAATCCAGCGATCAATCTCAGAGGCTTTTGAATCCTCGCCGTTCGTCTCATCAACCAGATCCTCATACTTGTACTGGCCACCCACGGTCAGCATATGGTCCCCGAGAAACAGAGTACCCTGGGTATTGAACGTAGAAATTTCCTCTTTTTTCTGTTCCGTCTGCACCAGTTCGGACACATCATGCTGCACATACGAGTTCAGCATCAGGTTTCCGAAATTCCCCTGATGCGTCAGTGCATAGACATCTTTCTTGTAATCCGCACTGTACGGCCGCCCATCCTCTGCAATACTCACTCCCGGGGTGTGGCGGGAATCGAGCGTGGAGGCGTTGTAGCTCAGGGCAACTTCGTTGGCATCGTCGGGTGTCAGGATCAGTTTGGCACCCCCCTGCTTATCCGTTCTCTCCGGGATGCTTTCCGAGCTTTTACCACCACCCCGGCTTTTGAAGTGAGATTCTTCTGACGCTTTCCAGGAACCATTCACCTGTGCAGAAAGCAACCCGGGGACGATGGGCCCGCCGGTAAATACGCTCGCTTGCTGCTCATCTTCGTTAAGATCTGTGAAGGATTTGGTGTACTCGGTAGAAACGGTTCCGGACCAGGTGTCTGCCGTTTTCTTGGTGATGATATTGATTACACCACCCATGGCTTCCGAACCATACAGTGACGACATAGGGCCCCGAATCACTTCTACCCGCTCGATCATGGAAGCGGGTGGCAAGGCAATCTGCTTGCCGCCACCTGTACCACGGGTATTAATGTTCCGGGCTGATGAAACCGGACGACCATCGATCAGATACAGTGTGTAATCGCCACTCATACCGCGAATGGTAATGTCCTTGGATTTGCCGCCCCCGCTCACATAGGCGCCCGGTATATTCTTTACCGCATCACTGATGTCGTCATACGATCGCTTGTTCAACTCCTCACCGGAAATGGCCGAGATGCTCGCTGGAGCATCGGAAATATTCTGTTCAAACCCGGCAGCGGTTACAACGATTTCACCCAGCTCCACCGGTTCAGGCTGGGCCACGGCATAGCCGGTGGATCCGGCAAGAACAAGCGAGGATGCAAGAAAAGACAGACGGCGCACAAAAGACTCCTTTTACTCTGAAATGCGAATGGAACTCATTTGCGCCGAACACTAGCACAGACCCACCCATCAAATGTTGGTACGATCTGTTCCGTTTTTCGGAATAGCAGAAAAATGAGGGGTCTCTTCAGGCACCCACCAGCTTTCTGGTACGGCCTCTGTTACGTGGTTGATAAAGGCGCGCACCCGCCGGGGCAGGACGCCGTGAGGATAAAGCAATGACACCTGCAGAAGCGGGCCTTGCCACTGGGTCAGGCAAGGTGTCAGCGTACCCGGGTGAGCATTTAACCGACCCTCTACCAGCCAGTGCGGCATCAGCCCCAGCCCTCGAGCGTCAGCAATGGCATCCCCTTGCACACAAAACTGGTCTACCGTGAAAGCTCGCGTTGGCGGACTCAGCGGGTAAACACCCTCTCTTGGATGCTGAAGCATTAACCCGGCCCTGTCCCACCCCAGCATATCCACCCATGCATGGCGCTTCAGTTCCCCGGGGGTCTTTGGGTAGCCATGACGGGCAAAATATTCCGGGCTGCCATAAACGCCCTGAGCAAGGTGACCCAACGATTTCTGGCGCAGAGTGGTTCTGTCCAGCGGGCCAATCCAGATACATACGCCGTCAGTCATGGTATCCGGTATCTCCCTGCGGGTTTGCACAGACACACTCAACCCCTCATAGCGGGCCATAAACGACTCAACCACCCGGGAAAACCAGCCGCGTACCAAGGATTCGTGGCAACATAAAATCAGTTCGCCACTGACCGCTTCCCTCAGCTCATCCAGCGCTTCCCGGCTCTGGGAGGCAAGCTCAAGCATGTCACGGCTATACCGATAAAACAGACGCCCGGCCTCATTCGGAATAATGCGACGGGACTCCCGCCGTAACAGCGGCTGCCCAACCACCTCTTCCAGATGGCGGACTTTCCGGCTCAGGGTGGACTTGGGCAGATCAAGCTCCCGCGCACAGGCAGTCAGGCTTCCGGTATTTACTACAGAAACAAAGACTTCCAGCTCTTTCAGGTCGTACATCTTGGCAGCGTTCCAGTTTTTGCAACAATTTGTGCCAATTTATCACCTTACAAAAGATAATACGAACAATTATCATTAACTGATTAGCTGGCTCACAATTTTGGCCTGTTAACTCTTTTACCGTACCGGGCAGCCACACAGGAGCATCCCCATGCGCATTTTGCAGACTGATTTTTCATTCCGGCACCTGTTGGGCAGCCTTGCATTTATGGTTGCCATGACAGCCTCTCTGGCACACGCAGATACACGCGAGATTGCAACCGCGTATGGCCCGGTCAGCATTAACGGGACGCCCGAACGGGTTGTCACCCTGTATGAAGGCGCGCTGGACGCGGCTATTGCGACGGGCGTTAAGCCTGTGGGGGCTGTTATAACCCGGGGCGGCACAGGTGTAGCTGAGTACATTCAGGAAAAAGCCGGAAACGTGGAAATTGTCGGCGCACCGGGAGAAATCAATATTGAGGCCGTTGTGGGTCAGAACCCGGACCTGATTCTCGCCTCCTCCCGGCTGACCGAAGAACAGTACGCACTGCTATCGCGTATCGCGCCCACCATTGTCCCGGACTTCCCGACACTCAGCCCGGAAACCTGGAAAAAGGAAACCCGGTTGTTTTCCCTGGCTCTTGGCCGGGAAGAGGCCGGGACAAACATCATTGATACCGTAGAAGAGCGCACCCTGGAAGTCGCTGCTCTGGTAGAAAAGCACCTTGGCGATACCTCAACGAACACCGCCGTGATCCGCTGGATGCCACAGGGCCCGGTTGTGATGTCTGAAGACCTGTTCTCTTCCGGCTTACTGGCCGCTACAGGTTTTGAGGTGAACGCCGCAGATATCGTCAAGGAGGGCCGGCCCCATAGCCACCCACTGTCTCAGGAAAACCTGGGCATGATTGATCACCCCTGGATTTTTCTGGCCACTCTTAATGCCGATGGAGACGAAGCACTGGCAGCTGCCCGCAAGTCTCATGCTTTTCAGCGGCTACAGGCAAACCGCAACGATCGGATTATCACGGTAAACGGACAACTCTGGAGCAGCGCCAGCGGCCCCCTTGCCGCCCTGCAGATTCTTGATGACATTGCAGATGCCATGAAGAGCCGGTCATCAGCCACTCAGTAACCCTATGAAATCCACCCCCTACTATTGGCCTGCCTGGATACTTCTGGGTTTGGTGGGTCTGACCTCCCTCTTGTTCGGTGCCGGTACTCTGGAGCTCAGACAGGCGTTTGCAGTTCTGGCCGGCCAGGGAACAGAGGAGGCCCGCTTTATTGTGCTGGAACTCCGCCTGCCACGGCTGGCCATTGGTCTGGTGACCGGTCTGGCACTCGGTGTTGCCGGCGCTCTGCTGCAAACCCTGACCCGCAACCCTCTGGCCGAACCCGGGCTGCTGGGCGTCAGCGCCGGTAGTGCCTTTGCTGTATCGCTGGCGATTCTCGCCGGTGCCAGTACAGCCACACTTACAACACTGGTATCACAGGCAGGTGCACTGGCCGGCTGTGGACTGGTTATTCTGGCAACCCGCATTCAGGGTGTGGGGCAGGATCCGGTGCGACTGGTTCTGGCGGGCGCTACGCTAAGCGCGTTACTGATGTCACTGACATCGCTGATAATGCTTATCGACCAGCGGGCTGCTGATGAAATCCGTTTCTGGATTACCGGCAGCATTGCAGGTAAAAACTGGGAACAACTGACGACCACACTCCCCACCCTGGTCATCAGCGGCTTTATCGTAATTGCTGTCGCCAAACCTCTGGCATCTCTGGCTCTGGGTGAACGGGTAGCCCGGGGGCTTGGGCACAGGCCGGGACTGGTTCAGCTGGGGGTGGTTATTGCCGTGGCCTTACTGACCGGCAGCGCCACCGCTCTGGCCGGTCCCCTTATGTTTGTCGGACTGGTCGTGCCGTTTGTGGCCCGGGCGCTGGGTGGCGCAGACATCCGCAAAACCCTGTGGCTATGCCTTCCTTTAGGCCCGGCCATGATTATTGCAGCGGATACTCTGTCCCGGTTACTGGTGGCGCCATCAGAAATGCCTCTGGGCGTAATAACAGCGCTGTTGGGCGCACCTGTTCTGTTGGTAATTATCCGCACCCGGAGGATTCCGACCCTATGAGCACAACTCCGGCCCGTACCTATTGGCACCTTCAGGCACAGCAGCGGCAATTCAGCCTGCTGATAGAAAAGCGGGCACTTATCGTCAATCTTCTCCTGGCAGCCCTGCTGGTTTTTTGCAGTCTGGCCTCTCTGGCGTTCGGTACTCTCACCATTCCATTATCCGGGTTGATGCAAACGCTGTTGGGTAATGGCTCAGGTATGCATGATTTTGTCGTGACAGAACTACGCTGGCCACGGTTACTGGCAGGCGGGCTTACCGGAGCCGCACTGGCTCTGGCCGGCTGCCTGATGCAGACACTGGCACGCAACCGGCTGGCAACGCCGGGAATCATCGGCATCGACAATGCGGCGACAGCGTTTGCAGTGGCTTCGGTAGTGGGCACCGGCATCAGCATTGCGCCGCCGGCTATGGCATTAACCGGAGCCGCGATTGCAACCGCACTGGCCTTCGGGCTCTCGGGCGCCACCGGTACCCGGGGCTATCGCTTTATTATCGCCGGCCTGGCCATCGGGGCCATTTCCGGTGCAATAACCCAGGTTATGCTCAGCAGCGTAGCGCTGGACGATGCCAATGCTGCCTACCCGTGGACGGTCGGCAGCCTGAATGCCCGCACAGATGGCTCGGTTCAGGCACTCGCAGCCGGGCTTGCCCTTGGTTATCCTCTGGCTCTGGCTCTTAAGCGGGCCCTGGTTACCCTGCAACTACCTGAGCCCGTCACGATCAGTCTCGGCATCCATCCCGGCCGGGTCAGGCTGGCAGGCCTGGTACTTTCGATTCTGCTGACCGGACTGGCAGTGGCTGTTGCCGGCCCCATCGGTCTGGTAGCCCTGCTTGCCCCGGAAATGGCACGTACGCTCAGCCGTCCGGGAACCGTTCCTCTCACAGCTGCCGCTTTGACCGGGGCGATACTCATGGTGATATCCGATCTGGCAGGCCGCCTGATACTGGCACCGCTTGAGATTCCTGTCGGTATAGTGACAGCCCTGGCAGGCAGCCCGTACCTGCTCTGGATTTTACTGCGTAAATCGTCGGATATTAACCAATGAACCAATTCGTCACAGTACCCTCTACGCTCAGGCTGGACGCCCCGCTTTCAGCCTGCAATCTTACAATGGCCCATGGCCATCACACGGTATTGTCAGAACTGGACATCGCATTGCCAGCGGGCCGTGTGACCGCAATCGTCGGCCCTAATGGCTGCGGCAAATCTACGTTGTTAAACGGGCTGGCCCGGATTCACAAACCGCGCCACGGCTCTGTGGTGCTGAACGGTGCTGATATTCAAACGCTGCCTGCCCGGCAGGTGGCACAAAAACTTGCCCTGTTGCCCCAGGACAACAGCGCCCCGGAAGGACTTACAGTGACCGATCTGATCCGCTTTGGCCGGCACCCGCACCAGGGTTGGCTAAGCCAATGGTCCGATGACGATCAGCGTGCCGTAGAGCAAGCGCTTGCAGCAGCGGATATTGAGGCGCTGGCTGACCGCGCACTGGATACGCTGTCCGGAGGCCAGAGGCAGAGAGCCTGGGTCGCCATGAGCATCGCCCAGGAGACGCCCCTGCTCTTGCTGGATGAACCCACATCGGCACTGGACCTGGGGCATCAGGTAGAAGTATTCGAACTGATCCGAACCCTTGCCGGCCGGGGCAAAACCATCGCCATGGTGGTTCACGACCTGCCCAGCGCCTGTCGGTACGCGGATAACGTTGTCGCTATGTGCGGGGGTGAGATCATTGGCGCGGGCGCGCCTGCAGATGTTATTACCACGGAACTGATTGAAACATTATACGGCATCACCTGCGACCTCATGCAGGATCCTGCCTCCGGCAGCCCTGTGCTGCTCAACATTCGCCGGATGCAGCGCTGACCCAATACGGTCCACAGGCAAGGGCTGCCATGCCACCTTGCCTGTGGCCGCGTTTTCAGCCGACCGTAACCTCCTGAGTGTTCGTGTGGCTGGCCCCTGTTCTGCGGGAGGCGATAAGAGAGCCAATCACAACCAGTGTCGCGGCAAGAGGTATCCGCCAGTCCGGAGCCGCAACCCCGGCCAGTACCAGAAAAGCCGCCGCCAGTACCGGAACCCCGTAGGCCAGACTGCCCACCAGTGCAGCCGGGCCACTGCGCAGTGCCATATCCCAGGCCACCATGGCCAGCCCGTAGGGGCCCATTCCCAGCCCGATACCCGCAATGAGCGCAAGTCCGGAGGGAAGGCCAAGGCTGTTACCGGTTAACAGGTGCGCCATGGCCGAACCCATCGCTGCTAAAAGAAACAGCCTGGGCATAATCGGTGCAACGGCTATCGGAGCTGCCTGGCAAACCCAGGAATACAGGGCCCAGCAGCAGGCAGCCAGCAAGGCCAGCCCATATCCGATCACGTACTGGGAAAACCCCTCGGTACCCGTTCCCGGTGACAGCAACAGCGCCGCGCCGGAAAATGCAGTGAGCGCACCGCACAATACGGTGAACGATAAACGGCCATGGAAAAGCCACTGACTCATGACAATAAACATGACCGGCCAGGTATACGTAATCAACGCCGCTTCCGCTGTGGGTGCCATGCCGACACCGGTCAGATAAGCACCAATAGCGCCCAGAATCAAAAGCGGAATCAGGCCATTGATGACCAGTTTCCACTTCAGGGAAAGCGGCTGCTGGTCTGCTTCTTCTGCCCGGCCTCTACGCTTACGCAGACTTGCAGGCAGCGCCGCAACCACACCGCTGAGCAAGGCAATGGTGGTGAGCTGAAACGGCGGTGCCGTACTCGCCAGATCCACCAACAAAGGGGCGCCGGCCCAGAGCACAACGGCAAACAGGGCAGCAACAATGGTGACATACAGCGGGCGTGCGGGTTTAGTGATTATATGCATCGTTGTAACTCCTCTGTTCTGTGGGTGGATTGGACTCGACACATATAGGTTATACAATAACCACTCATCACAAAATCAATTAGTTTTGATAGATACCATCACAGGAATTGATATATGAGGAAGCAAGTACTGGATCTGAACCTGCTCCTCACGCTGGTGACCATTGCGGATACGGGCACAGTAACGGAGGCAGCCGAGCGTTTGGCGTATACACAGTCTACAGTGAGCATGCAGCTGAACCGGCTGGAAACCGCCCTGGGAGTACCATTGCACGAGCGAGCTGGCCGACGCATACGGTTTACCGCGGAGGGGAAAAAACTGGTGGGTCATGCCAGGAAGATGCTTGAGCTTAACCGCGAAGCAATCAATGATGTACAGCAAAGCCAGATATCAGGCGAGCTGAACCTGGGCATACCGGAAGATTACGCGTTTCTTCTGACTTCGGTACTGTCTGATTTCAACCGGCAATTTCCGGAAGTACAGCTGCAAGTGACTTGCCGTTCCAGTGTCGAGTTAATCGAACATGTAAAGGCAGGCGACATGGACCTGGCAGTGGTCACCCGGCAGGAGCGCTCTCCGGGAGGCGAGGTCATACGGCGGGAGCCATTGATGTGGGCGGCCGGCGCTAACGCCCAGCCATCACTTACCGACCCGATCCCCCTTGCGTTGTATTCCCCGGGCGCTGATGTGTTCCGGGACGTCGCCGAACAGGCACTGGAAAATGCGGGCCGTGAGTGGCGTCTGGCGTACTCCAGCCAGTCCATGACCGGTCTCATGCCGGTTGTTGCCGCGGGCCTTGCTGTCGTCGTTATTACCCGAAACATGATCACTCCACAGTTACGAGTACTGGACGAACGCAGTGGTATGCCGGCGCTGCAATCAGTGGAAATTGCTCTGCACCGCCCTGCAGGGCGGCCATCAGAACCGGCAAAGCAGTTAGCAGAATTGATCAAAACCCACTTGTCAACGCAAGAATAAAGGTGGCCCGAAGCAAAGCGAGTGGCCGCAAGATACGTTCAGACAAACGGAGACGGTGCTTCTTTGAACTCACGGTATAATTGAGGGTAATCTTCCCTGAGCCGTGCCAGGTTCTCCTGCGCACCGTCAGGCAACAACTTCAGCAGATCCTGCTGTTCCTCCTCAGTCAGATGCTCCCGGAAGAATGGAAACAGCAGTTCCCTTTCTGCACGCAGGTACTCCTGGTGGGCATCAAGATAGGCTTTCAGGTCGTCTGCAAAACGGTCCATCGGGACCACCACATCCTTCAGAATCATATCAATATTCTCAGACAACAGGTTCAGGCGTTCCCGCAAATGCTGGTAATACTCGGCCAGCTGCTGGCCTTCTTTACCAGCCCTGAACTCCCTGGCTGTCTGGTGTTCACTGTAAAGGCGCTCCAGAGGTTTAATAAAGCCATTCATGTAGTCAAGAATATAGTCCACTATGTCACGCATCAGGTGAAAGTCCGGACGCTCACCATCCGCCAAGGATTGATGCCTCAACACCAAAATATACAGCAGCCGCGCCATGTTGGCGTGATCGCGACGTACCTTGTTAAGTGTAGCCATAGTTAAACCTCCCCTGATGGAGCACCGTGAAATAAACATCCTTGCCGGTACCATATTGGCCCGTCTGATATCAGAATGCCAGTATTCTGGCCAGCCCGATCATAGGCGCGGGGTACACTCCAAGCAGAATGACCAGACCGGCCACAATAACCACCACCAGTCCCCCGGCGCGCATACCCCAGTCATCCGGTGCATCGCGACGGCTGGCCCCCGGCGCCACCAGATATAATGTAACCGTCACCCTCAGATAATAGTAAAGGCCGATGGCACTGCCAAGAATAAGGCCACCTACCAGCCACCAGCGCTGGGCTTCCACGCCGAGGGCGATGAGATAGAACTTGCCGATGAAACCGACGGTGGCAGGAATGCCCGCCAGCGACAGCATGGCAACCGTCAGTACTGCGGTCAGATAGGGCCGCCGCCAGAACAGCCCACGGTAGTAATACAGTGCGGCTGCATCCTGACCACGGGTATTGCCGGAGATCAGGATAACCACCCCAAACGCCGCCAGGGTACTAAGCACATAAGTCACCAGGTAAACACCGGTTGTTTCCGCGGCCAACCCCTCTGCCACCACCAGCACAATCATCAGGTAACCGAAGTGTGCGATGGAGGAATACCCGAGAATGCGCTTCAGGTTAGACTGGGTCAGCGCCAGCAGATTACCCACCAGCATGCTGGCCAGCGCCAGTACAGTCAGCAAAGCAGGTAGCCAGTCAGCCTGAGCCAACGGTGCTGAAAGCATCATCCTTAATAACAGTGCGAACACAGCCACCTTGCTGGCTGTGGCCAGAAAGGTCGTCGCCGGTCCCGGACCGCCCTCATACACATCCGGCGTCCACAAATGAAATGGTACCACTGAGAGCTTGAAGCCCAGCCCCACTATCATCAGGCCAATGCCTGCCAGCCCCCAGAGCCCCAACCCTTCATTGAGGCTGGCCATCAGAAGCGACAGCTGCATCTCCCCCGTCTGGGCATAAAGCAAGGCCATCCCGAATAAAAGAAATGCACTGGCAGCGGCAGACAGAATCAGGTACTTGATACCGGCTTCCAGGGAACGCTCCTGATTAAACGCGTAGGCCAGCATGCCGTAAAGAGGCATGGACAATAGCTCCAGGCCAATAAACAATCCGGCCAGATGCCGGCTCGCAGCCAATGCCAGCCCCCCGACGGCCGCACACAGCAACAGCACGTAAAACTCCTCGCGCGCTCCCTGAAACGCTTCGAGGTAGCGGTGGGACAAAATGGCGCACGCCAGGGTTGATGCCAGAATCAGAAGCCCCGCCAGTAATGCCAGTCCGTCAAAATCCAGCAGCGCTGTACCAACCGGAATAACCCCCCAGGCCACCACCTGGGCAATCAGTGCCAATATCAGCCCCAGCACGCTTACAGCGACTGTCACCGTATGCTCGCGACGCCAGGCAATACCAAGCATTGCGGTGACCGCCGTTGCGGCCACCAGAACCATTGGCGAGTATGCGATAACAAGGTCAAACGACATCAACGGGCCTCCGGAATCAGGTTTCAAACAACTGCTGCACGCCACCCATGGCAGCTTCTGTTGTATCCAGCAGTGGCTGCGGGTAGAGGCCGAGCCATATCAGCAGTAAAACAATGCTCAGCATCATGACAAACTCGCGGACATCAAGGCCTTTCAGGGGCGTTTCACTGCGTGGCGGGCCATAGTGCACTCGCTGCATCAGGATCAGTGAATAAATGGCTGCCAGCACCAGACCCACGCTGGCAATAACCACCACCCAGGGCGCCGTGGGGAACGTGCCGAACAGCACCATGAACTCGCCCACAAAATTTGCCGTGACCGGTATGCCCAGCGAGGCCGCGATAAAAAACAGCCAGAATCCGGGCAGACTGCCCAGGCGCCCCCATAAACCGCCCATTTCGCTCAGCTCCCGGGTATGCAGGCGCTCGTACAGTTGCCCACTGAGAATAAACAGCCCCGCTGCCGAGAAGGCGTGGGCCAGCATCAACACCACCACCCCCTGCAACGCCAGTGTCGAACCGGAGTAAATGCCGATCAGTACAAATCCCATGTGCGCAATACTGGTGTAGGCAATAAAGCGCTTGACGTTTTGCTGACTGCAGGCCAGCACGGCGCCGTAATAGATGCCCAGCAGCCCCAGGCCCATGGCCATGGGTGCAAACGCCTGCGAAGCTTCAGGAAACAGCGGCAAGGCAAACCGCATCATGCCGTAAGCAGCGGTTTTAAGCAGAATGCCCGCCAGATCAACACTGCCAGCTGTGGGCGCCTGGGCGTGGGCATCCGGCAGCCAGCCGTGCAGCGGCACCACCGGTAGCTTGACCGCGAAGGCAATAAAAAAGCCCAGCATCAGCCAGCGGGAAAGTGCGGGAGGCAGGGTTGTCTCCAGCAGCACCTGATAGCTGAATGAGTACTCTCCTGTGCTGGCATGGTGCGCAAGCACCAGCCCCAGAATAGAGGTCAGCATCAACAGCCCGCTGGCCTGGGTGTAAATAAAGAACTTGGTGGCTGCGCCGATGCGGGTCTTGCCCCTGGAGCCACTGTGCCCCCACAGAGCAATCAGGAAATACATGGGCACCAGCATCAGTTCCCAGAAGAAGAAGAACAGGAAGAGGTCAATGGCCAGAAACACCCCGATAACACCGGCCAGTATCCACAGCAGATTAAGGTGAAAGAAACCGATGCGCCGCACGATTTCGTTCCACGAACACAACACCGCCAGCACACCAAGAAACGCCGTGAGTGCAATCAGTACCAGCGATAAGCCATCCAGTGCCAGGTGAAAATCAATGCCGAAACGCTCGATCCAGGATACCCGGAATTCGAGCGCCCACCGGGCTGCGGTACCATCCAGAGAGGGCAACTGAAACTCCAGGCGAAACCACAGCCACAACGAAATCAACAACTCGACCAGCATGGTAACCAGTGCCACAACCCGGGTTAGCCTGTCGCCAAGCCGCTCCATCTGCCAGCATAAAAGTCCCCCGACAAACGGGATCACGATCAGCCACACCAGTATCATAAGCGTTGCATCTCCTTGTATACGTCTAGAGCACCAGCACCAGGCTCAACAAAATCAATGTGGCGCCAAATACCATGGTGGCCGCATAGCTTCGCAACCTGCCGGTCTGCGCCCGGGACAGCCCGATATGGACCAGCCGCAGAGCCTGGGCAATGGAACGAAAGCAGGCATCAAACATATCCCCCCGCAGCACGTGCACCAGGCCACGCCAGGGCCGCACAAACAACCAGTCGAAGGCTATGTCAAAGCCCCAGGCCAGGCGCCACCAGGCCCACAACCCGGCCCCCAGGCCCTGCCGGGTAATCTGTGCAAGCCAGTCGCGTTTGAACACAAACAACCAGCCCCCCAGCCCAAGGCCGATCAGCGCCGTCGCGGATGCCACCAGTTCCAGGGCCGTGTGCCCTGCTTCCACGCCTTCACCGGGGCTGGCAGGCAATACCCCGGACAGAGGCGGTGTAATCCAGGCACCCAGAAAGGTGGAGAGTAACGCCAGAACCACCAGCGGCAGCCCGTGGGCCAGACCTTGCCCTGCTTTGGCCTGGCGAGCGCCGTCACTCTGCATATCGCCGTGGAATGTGCCGACAATCAACCTGAGGGTATACAGGGAGGTCAGAAAAGCGCCCACCAGACCGGCCACCAGCAGTCCGCTTTGATCCGCCGCCAGTGCCTGCCAGAGTATTTCATCCTTGCTGTAGAAGCCCGCGGTCACTAATGGCAGAGCCACCAGCGCCGCACCCCCCACAACAAACCCGAGATAGGCCAGAGGCAGTTTGCGCCAGAGACCGCCCAGACGACGCATATCCTGCTCGTGATGACAGCTGACAATCACCGCTCCGGCAGACAGGAACAGCAACGCCTTGAAGAACGCATGGGTCATGAGGTGAAAAACGGCGGCATCGAAGGCGCCCACACCCAGGGCCAGAAACATATAGCCGATCTGACTCATGGTGGAATAGGCCAGCACCCGCTTGATGTCCGTCTGCGCCAGAGCTGCGAAGCCCGCCATCAATAGCGTTATCGCCCCAATCAGTCCGGTGAGGTACAAAGCCGTGGGCGCCAGTTCAAATACCCCGTGCATACGGGCAATGAGGTACACACCGGCGGTGACCATGGTTGCCGCATGAATCAGGGCAGATACCGGCGTCGGGCCCGCCATGGCATCGGCAAGCCAGGTGTGCAGTGGCAGCTGGGCCGACTTGCCCACAGCGCCGCCCAGCAACAGCAATGCGGCCAGCTCTGCTACAGGATCTCCGGCACGCCACACCTGCGGCGCCACAGACAGAATCTCGATAATATTCAAAGTACCAAGACGAGCGAACAGCAAAAACATCCCCACGGCCAGGAACACATCACCGATGCGAGTAATAATAAACGCCTTGAAACCGGCCCAGCCGTTGGCACTGTTCTGATAGTAGTAACCTATCAGCAGGTAACTGCACATGCCGACGCCTTCCCACCCGAGAAACAGCAGCAACAGATTGTCGCCCAGCACCAGTAGCACCATGCTGAACACAAACAGGTTCATATAGGTGTAAAAGCGCGTAATTCCCTGTTCACCGCGCATATACCAGGCAGCAAATAAATGAATCAGAAAGCCCACGCCGGTAATAATGCCGAGCATGGTCAGAGACAGCCCGTCCAGAGCCAGCCCGATTTCAGGCTGAAAGTCCCCTACGGATATCCAGGTCCATAACGTCACCACCTGCGCCGGGCTGTTGGCGTCAAAACCCGACACCAGCAGGGCAGTGACCAGTGCCGCCAGGCCCACACTGCCAACCCCCACCACAGCGCTGGCCCGGTAACCAAGAGTGCCCCGGGAAAACGCCAGAATCAGGGTTCCGGCCAGGGGAAGCATAAAGGTTAGTGGTAACAACAAGGCATCACCCCCGCATCCTGCTGACTGCATCAATGTCCAGAGACCGGAAGCGCCGATGCAGCTGAATCAACAGCGCCAGCCCCACACTCGCCTCTGCCGCGGCCAGCATGATCACCAGCAGATACATAGCCTGACCCTCCGGCTGCTGCCAGCCGGTGCCGGCGACAATAAACGCCAGACCGGCGGCGTTGAGCATGATCTCAAGGCTCATCAGCACAAAAATCATGTTGCGCCGGATCATCAGGCCCGTCAGCCCCAGCGCAAACAATATAGCTGCAAGCACCAGGCCGTGCTCCATGGGTATACCGCTCATGACACCTCCCGGTTCGCTGTTGAATCCGGACTCTGCTGGCGTTGCCGCCCGACGTGAGACGCAGTGACCAGGGCCGCCAGCAACAACAGTGCACTCAGCTCCACCACCAGCAGCCAGGGGCCGAACAAAATGATGCCCACCTGCCGGGCCCGCAGTATTTCTCCCTGCACCAGCATCCCGCCGTCGCCCAGCCACAACGTGCCGATCAAAGTCAGTAATAATACGGCTGCCAGCAGCGATGGCCCCAGCCAGGTGCGCGGCCGCAACCAGGCCCGCTCCTGCGCAACCGCTGCCTGGCCCAGGTTCAGCATCATCACCACGAATACAAACAGCACCATGATTGCCCCGGCGTAGACAATAATTTCCAGAGCCCCCGCAAACGGCGCGCCCAGAGCAAAAAACACCATGGCTACGGCGACCAGCGACACCACCAGATACAGAACCCCATGCACAGGATTGGGGTTACTGATAACACCCAGCGTTGCCAGCACCGCCACCAGTCCACTCAGATAAAACGCGAACTCCATACTTGTCTCCTTTACGTCCCTTCGGCGCAAAAGTAACGTCAGGGAAGCAGCGAAGTAACATTGATCGGCTCTTCCTCAGCCTCTGCCTTACCCTTGTCTTTACCGGCGATGGCAAGCCCCGCCACCTTGTAAAAATTGTAGTTGTGATCCTTGCCGGGGCCATTAATCAGCAAGTCTTCCTTTTCGTACACCAGTTCCTGGCGATCGTACTCCCCCATCTCGAAGTCCGGCGTCAGCTGAATGGCCGACGTCGGGCAGGCTTCTTCACACATGCCGCAAAAGATGCAGCGGGAAAAATTGATGCGGAAAAACTCCGGATACCAGCGGCCATCCTCCTGTTCCCCCTTCTGCAGCGAGATGCAGTCCACAGGGCACGCCACAGCACACAGGTTGCAGGCCACACAGCGCTCTTCGCCGTCCGGGTCCCGGGTGAGCACAATGCGCCCCCGGTAACGGGGCGACAGGTATACCTCCTCTTCCGGATAATTCAGGGTTTCCCGCTTACGGAAACCGTGCATGAAAACCATGCCCAGAGTACGTAATTGCGACCAGGTACCTTTCAAAAGCCCTTTGTACATAGCCGTAGCTCCTTGTTCAGGATCGTTGCGAATGCTCTCAGCCAGGCGCGACCAGCAGAATCACAGCGCCGGTGACCAACAGGTTGATCAGCGTGAGTGGCAGACACACCACCCAACCAAAGGTCATCACCCGGTCATAACGGGGCCTTGGCAAGGCTGCCCGCACCAGAATAAACAGCGCCAGGAACACACCGGTTTTGATGGCAAACCAGACGATAGGTGGCAACCAGGGCCCGTGCCAGCCACCCAAAAACAGCGTGGCGACCAGCGCCGAAATCAGCAGCATGCCCACGTATTCACCGATAAAAAACATGCCGAACTTCATCGATGAATATTCAATGTGGTAGCCATCGGCCAGCTCCTGTTCGGCTTCTGGCTGATCAAAAGGATGCCGGTGTACCACGGCGAAACCGGCAATCAGGAAGTTACAGAAGCCCAGAAACTGGGGCACGATAAACCACAGCCCCTGCTGGGCATTGACAATGTCGCGCAGGTTGAATGAGCCAGCCATGGCAACAACGCCCATCAGCGACAGGCCCATGAACACCTCATAGGAAATGGTTTGTGCCGACGAGCGCATGGCCCCGATCAGGGCATACTTATTGGCGCTGGCCCAGCCACCCAGGAGCACGGAATAAACGTTGATGCCCCCCATGGCGAGAAAAAACAGCAACCCGATGTTCCAGTCGGCGACGCCCCAGCCCGGGGTAATGGGAATAATCATGAACGACAACAGCAACGAGGCCATGGCAATCGCCGGCGCCAGCACGAACAGCGTTTTATCGGCAAAGGGCGGAATCCAGTCTTCCTTGAAAAATATCTTGATCATGTCGGCAATCAGCTGGAGCGAGCCGAAGGGGCCCACCCGGTTCGGACCATAACGATCCTGCCACCAGCCCAGCAGGCGACGCTCGATTACCGTCAGTATTGCGCCCACCAACACCGCCGCCAGCAGAATCACCAATGCCTGCAGCATGGCGACAAAAATGTCCATCACCGCCGGGGTCAGCCACTCCGGGCGCAGATTCGCTAACATCTGGCTCATCCGCGCACCTCCTGATGAAGCTCATCGCTCTGAAGTCTTACCCAGTCGCCACTGCTGAACTCGCAGGTCAGTCCGGCGGGCAGGGTCACAACACCCCTGGGCAACTGCAGATCACAACGCAACGGCAAGGTCAGACGGGCATGCTCCGACTCCAGCGTCAGTGTTGCGCCCTGCTCTACGCCAAGCCGGGCGGCATCGTCTGCGCACAATCCCACACTCGGTATCTCGCCCGGTGCGGACGCACGCTCCACAATCGGCCCGGCGCGGGCAGAGGTTTCTTCACCGCCGAACAGTCTCGGCAACACCCACAACTGCCAGCGGTCAGGGATCGGCTCAAACGCCGATGGAATATTCTGAACGTAGTCAAAATTCCCGGGACGGGGCGCAACCAGGCGTACACCCGGATCACCGCCCTGTAAGTGTCCGCCCACCTGATCCGTGTATTTGTTCCAGGCCTGATGGGAGTTCCAGCCGGGCGCCCAGGCAAACGGCACCTCCATACGGGGTGGACTGAACCCGCTGTAGCCTTCCATTGAAAAGCTCAGAGGGGTGTCCGGGTCCGGGGGTGTGCGCGGTTCGCTTACCGAAAGATTTGCCCGCTGAGACGTGCGCCCGCTGTAGCGATGTGGTGCCCGGGCCAGCTTGACACCCTCAACGCGATAATCCGCCCCCGGGGCTGCGGCAATAATGTCAGCCAACTGCGGATGATTCCGGGCACAGGCCTCCGTCGCTTCATCCAGTGTGATGGGGCTGCTCTCGCCGCGGACCAGGCTGATGCGCAATGCATGCAGCCAACGCCAGCTTTCATGGATGCGGGACTCGGGGCGCAGATAGCGGGGGTCGTAAACCTGGAAAAACCGCTGAGCACGGCCTTCCAGATTAACCAGAGTACCATCGGCCTCCGCAAAGCTGGCCGCGGGCAACCCCAGTACACCCTGCTCCCAGGTACGGGTGCGCTGGTGATCCAGCACCACCATCCCGGACAGCCGCTGTAACGCCGCATCAACCCGCGCCTCTGGCAAGCGGGAATAAAGATCATTTTCCAATACGACCAAGGCGTCGGCACGGCCCTCTTCTATCTCCGCCATGGCCCACTCCAGTGGCTGGCCACCCAGCATGGCGAGGCCGGTGCTGTTGGCTTCCCTACGTATCAACATAAGGCCGGCCCGGCTGCTACGCCGCGACAATGCCCGGGCAATGCTGCCCGCAGCATCCAGTACCGCGGTTGACTGCAACGAGCCACCGCTGATCACCAGCGGCTTGTCGGCCGCCAGTAACTGACTTGCCACCGCCTTCGCTGCTTCAGCCAGAGGTGCCTCAAGGTCTGGCACCGGCGGTGCGTTGGCGTCGATGGCGTGGGCAATGGCAAAGCCCAGGCGGGCAATGTCAGCAGGAGCCAGTTGCCAGTGACCGGCACTGATGTCATCAAGGCCGGTGGCCGTCGGCCAGGCGATGTACAATGGGTGCCGGCTGTCCTGGGCGAGGGTTTTCACCGCTTCCGCGTTCCACACCGGAATGCCCCGTTCCTCTGCAAGATCGTTGCGCCGGGCCAGCGCCGCCTGGCGTACTGACAGTGCCAGACGCGCTGCGCTGTGTAACAGGTCTTCCCCCAGCACCAGTACGGCGTCGTGGGACTCCACCTCACGCGGTGTGGGCACGGGCAACCCGCAGGTGGCTTCCAGTTCAGCCATGCGCTCAAGGCAGGCCTGTTCGGCCGCATTGATACCACTGACAAAGTTATTCCGGCCCACCAGCTCCATCAGCTGATGGTTGCTCTCCAGACTGGCCCGGGGCGACCCAATACCGATGACCCGCCTGGCGCTGCGCAGAAAATCGGCACCCCGGTCCAGTGCCGGGTCCACTTCAAGCAGTACACGCTCATCCGCTTGCCCGTCCCGTCCGTCATTGCGCCATTCCGGCTGGCGCGGCCGGTCGGTGCGGTTCACATAGCCATAGCCAAAACGTCCACGATCACAGAGAAAATAGCGGTTCACCTCACCGTTATAGCGGTTCTCGATACGGCGGATTTCCCCATAACGCTCCCCCGGGCTGATGTTGCAGCCCACCGCGCACTGGTGGCAGACACTGGGCGCAAACAGCATGTCCCACTTACGCACATAGCGTTCGGAATGAGTTTGATCGGTAAATACCCCGGTGGGGCAGACTTCACTGAGGTTCCCGGAAAACGGGCTTTCCAGAACGCCTTCCTGGTGGCGCCCGAAATACAGATTATTATTGGCTCCGAATACCCCCAGATCCTCGCCGCCGGCGTAATCGTTATAAAACCGGACACAGCGGTAACAGTTGATGCAGCGGTTCATCTCATGGGCCAGGAACGGCCCCAGGTACTGGTTACGATGCGTGCGTTTACGAAAATCGTAACGGCGCCGGTCGTGGCCGGTCATCACCGTCATGTCCTGAAGATGGCAGTGCCCCCCTTCCTCACACACAGGGCAGTCATGGGGATGGTATGTCATCAGCCACTCCACCACGGCGGCCCGGAAGGTTCTGGCCTCTTCGTCGTCGATGGAAATCCAGCTGTTGTCTGTCGCGGGGGTCATGCAGGACATCACAATCTTGCCCTGAGTGTCGTTCTCATCCCGGTACTGTTTAACAGCACATTGCCGGCAGGCACCAATACTGTCCATGGCCGGGTGCCAGCAGAAATACGGAATATCCAGCCCCAGCGACAGGCAGGCGTGCAGCAGGTTGTCAGCCCCGTCTACTTCGTAGTCTCTACCGTCCACATAAATCGTCGCCATCAGCTCACCCCTTCCATTGATGCCTGGGCAATACCGGCTTCAAGCTCGGGACGAAAATGCCGGAGTCCGGACTCCAGCGGCATCATCGCCCCGGGTGCATGGGCGCAGAAGGTGCGCGGCGGATTCAGCCCCAGGGTGTGCTGCTCAAGTATGTCAATATACTCCGGCTTGCCTTCTCCGCGCTCAAGCGCCTGCAAAAGCTTGGCGGTCCACGGAAGGCCATCACGGCAGGGCGTACACCAGCCACAGGATTCCCGGGCAAAGAACTGCTCCAGATTGCGCAGCAAAGACACTATGCTCTGGCGGTCGCTCACCACCGCAAGCAGCCCTGTACCCAGACGGCTGCCGTACTGACCAATGGTGTCGAAGTCTAGGGGCAGATCAAGATGTTCCGGCAACAGAAAGCCGGTACTGCCGCCACCGGGCAGCCAGGCTTTCAGGGTATGGCCATCGCGCATGCCACCGGCCCGGTCAAGAATTTCCCGGCCCGGGGTACCAATAGGCAGCTCCCAGAGCCCGGGACGATTCACCAGTCCGGATACGCCATAAAGCTTGGTGCCGCCATCGTTGCTTAAACCACCGGAAAGCCCCTGGTACCAGTCAACGCCATGCTGCATAACACCCGGCGCGTTACACAGGGTTTCAACGTTATTCACAACGGTAGGTTTGCCCCAGGCACCCGCCTGGCCTGGAAATGGCGGCTTGGCTCTGGGGTTGGCCCGTTTGCCTTCCAACGAGTTGATCAGCGCGGTTTCTTCACCACAGATGTAGCGCCCGGCACCCGTATGCAACGCAATATCAAAATCAAAACCACTACCGGCAATATTGCGCCCCAGCAGCCCTGCCTGCTGAGCTTCCTCAATGGCCTGTGCAAGTGAGCGGGCAGCCTCTTTATACTCGCCACGCAGAAAGATATAGCCGTAACAGGAGCGGTTGGCATAGCCGGCGATAATCATGCCTTCAATCAACAGGTGTGGCTGCTGCTCCAGCAATAACCGGTCTTTGAACGTGCCCGGCTCCATTTCATCGGCGTTGCAGACAAGATAGCCACGGGGCAGGTGGTCCCCCACCTGAGTCAGGCTCCATTTCAGGCCTGCAGAAAAGCCGCCACCGCCCCGGCCTCGTACATTTGCCTCTTTCATGGCGCTTATCACATCATCCGGCGAACGCTGCTCAAGGGTACGAAGGGCGGCCTCATACCCCTGCTTGTCACGATACTCGTCAAGCTGGATACACGTTCCATCGTCCCGCAGCCGCCAGGTCAGCGGGTGCGTTTCGGCGCGGCGCTCATCAGCGCTCTGGCGCAACTGACAGTGATAACGCAAACGCGATGTATCCGGTATCGCACTCATGGATACGCCTCCAGAAGTTCATCCAGATCCTCTGCCGCAATCGGGCCAAAGGTATCGTCGTTAATCATCATCGCCGGGCCCCGGTCGCAGGCCCCCAGACAACACACCGGCAGCAGGGTAAAACGACCATCCTCTGTGGTCTGCCCATAGCCAATCCCCAGCCGCTCCCGGAGCGCTTCGCTCAACGCCTCGTAGCCCGTCAGAAAACAGGAACTGCTGTCACACAGCAAAATGACATGGCGCCCCACCGGCTGACGAAAAATCAGGCTGTAGAACGTCGCCACGCCTTCCACGTCTCCGGCCCCTACCCCGAGTGTCTCAGCAATGGCAACAATCGCCCCGTCGGGCACCCAGCCGTGGCGGCGCTGTACAATTTTAAGTGCCTCGATGCACGCGGCCTGGGGTTGCTCATAATGTGCACGTTCGGTGAGCATCGCCTGCCTGTCCTCTGCATGCAGTTCAAAACCATCGCCGTCAGTGGCGATACGACGAGCCAGACTTGTATCCGCCATAATTAACGATCCACATCCGCCATTACAAAATCGAGACTGCCCAGGTGCGCAATCAGATCCGGCACAAACCCGCCGCGCATCAGATCCGGTATCTGTTGCAGGTGCGGAAAGCTCGGCGTACGAATGCGCGTGCGGTAGCTCATGGTGCTGCCATCACTGGTCAGGTAATAACTGTTGATACCCTTGGTAGCCTCAACCATCTGCAAGGACTCATTGGCGGGCAGCACCGGCCCCCAGGACACCTGTAAAAAGTGGGTGATCAGGGTTTCTATGTGTTCAAGCATGCGCTCCCGCGGTGGCGGCGTGGTGAGCGGGTGGTCCGCTTTATAATCACCTTCGGGCATGTTGTTCACACACTGCTGCAGGATTTTCACACTCTGGCGCATTTCTTCGATACGCAGCTGGCCGCGATCAAACGCATCGCCGTTGCTGCCCAGGGGTACCTCGAAATCGAAATTCTCGTAACCGGAATACGGGCGTTGCTTACGCAGGTCGAAGTCACAGCCGGTGGCCCGCAGGTTAGGCCCGGTTACGCCCCAGTCCAGAGCATTGGCGGTATCAAACGCGGCAATGTGCCGGGTCCGGTCCCGGACCATGGAGTTTTCCATCATCACTTTTTCGTACTCGTTGAGCCGGGCTGGCATCCAGTCAACAAAACCCTGCACCAGCTTGTCCCAACCCTTGGGCAGGTCCTGCATCAGCCCGCCAATGCGAAACCAGGCCGGGTGCATCCGGAAACCGGTGATGGCCTCAATCACCTCATAGCCCTTCTGGCGATCGGTGAAGGTATAAAACACCGGCGACATGGCGCCCAGGTCCTGCAAATAAGTGCCCAGAAACAGCAAATGGCTGGTAATGCGAAACAGCTCCGACATCATCACCCGCACTGTCTGGATACGTGCGGTTACTTCTATACCAGCCAGTTTCTCCACCGCCATTACATAAGGAAGGTTGTTCATCACGCCGCCCACGTAATCGATGCGGTCAGTGTAAGGAATGAAGCTGTGCCAGGACTGGCGCTCGGCCATTTTCTCCGCACCGCGATGGTGATAGCCAATATCCGGCACGCAGTCGATAATCTCTTCACCATCAAGCTGTAGGACAATTCGGAAGGCACCGTGGGCCGAGGGGTGGTTGGGGCCCAGGTTGAGAAACATGAACTCAGTGCTTTCGCTCTGGCGCTGCATGCCCCAGTCTTCAGGCTGGAACTGCATGGCCTCCTGCTCACGCTCCTGGCTTTCCACCGTCATTTCGTAGGGGTCGACTTCCGTTGCCCGGGCGTGGTGATCCTTGCGCAGCGGATGCCCGTTCCAGGTAGGCGGCATCAGAATACGGGACAGGTTGGGGTGACCCTCAAAACGAACGCCGTACATATCCCAGACTTCGCGCTCATACCAGTTGGCATTGCGATAAACCGGGGTAACAGTAGGCAGTGACAGGTCGCGCTCGGAAAGCGCTACCTTAAGCAGAATATCGCGGTTGCCGGACACTGACAGCAGTTGGTAGAAAACCGTAAAGTCCGACTCGGGTAAACCGTGGCGGCGGCTGCGCAGGCGCTCATCGATAGCCGACAGATCAAACAGCATCTCAAAAGGATGCTCAGGCAGCTGGCGCAGGGTTGTCAGCACATCCACCAGAGCGCCCCGACTCACCCACAACACAGGCATGCCGGTCAACGTGCCCTGCTCATGTAATAGCTGGCCACCAAACTGCTCCCGCAGTTGCGCCACCAGCAGGCTGTTGTGCTGACCATCTGCCCGTACTGTGCTGTTATCGGCTGTATCAACGCTCATTCTGGCGGAACCCCTCCTTCCTGAAATGCTGAAACCGTATATAACCTGTCAGATGCTGTCTGGCGTGCGTAACTCCGTTACCTGAATACGCCGATCGCGATGTTTTTCCCGCTGAGAAGGCATTTCCGCACGGTATACGCCCTGATCTCCCACCACCCAGGACAGGGGGCGCCGCTCTTCCTGAATCGAATCCTGCAATAATTGCAGCCCCTGCAGGAACGCCTCCGGGCGTGGCGGGCAACCGGGTACATACACATCCACCGGCAAAAACTTGTCGACGCCTTGCACCACCGAATAAATGTCGTACATACCGCCGGAATTGGCGCAGGAACCCATGGAGATCACCCATTTGGGCTCCAGCATCTGATCGTAGAGTTGCTGGATAACCGGCGCCATTTTCACAAAACAGGTGCCGGCAATAACCATGAAATCCGCCTGGCGCGGGGATGCCCGGATAACCTCTGCCCCGAAACGCGCAACGTCATGGGGCGCTGTAAACGCTGTGGTCATTTCCACATAGCAACAGGACAGTCCGAAGTTATAAGGCCACAGGGAATGCTTGCGGCCCCAGTTCACCGTTGAGTTCAGTACCTCATCAAGTTTGCCGGTGAATACGCTCCGATGAACCTGCTGCTGCATCGGATCGTCAACACGTTCACGCTTTTCCAGTGGATAGCGTTCATTCTCTGCAGCTAATGCATCTTCGACCCGAGTCAGGGTATAGGTCATGAAATGCCTCCGGACGGAAAAACAACAAGGCTGGCTGTGGGTGTATTACTTGGGTTTCGGAGCCCAGTCCAGGGCACCGACACGGCGGTCATAAACCAGCCCCGCCAGCAAAATGAAGATAAAGACCGCGGCTCCCCAAAAGCCGCTCCAGCCCACCTCACGTACAGATATTGCCCACGCAAACAGAAACATGGCTTCTATATCAAAAATAACGAAGAGCATGGCAACGAGATAAAACTGGATGGAAAAACGCTGGCGGGCGCTGCCCGTGCCGACAATACCACTCTCAAAGGGAAGCCCTTTGCTGGGCCCTTTACTGCGTCCACCAAGCAGCGCAGATGCACCCAGCATGAACACGCACAGGCCGATGACGGCTACGACAAATAGCCCAATGGCCCAGTATTCCGCAATCAACGCTGTTGTATCCGGTTGCATAGGCCTCCTGAACATCGCTTCGGAGTAATCCGCTGACAATGACCAACTCCCTTAAACTTAGTGGATATCCGGGAGTTGTCAAAGAGCCCACCCTAAAAACTTAGGACCTGCAACAAGTTACAGCAACTGCCGCAACACGTACGGCAAAATCCCCCCGTGAAGGTAGTAGTCAGCTTCGGCCGGAGTGTCGATGCGCACAACAGCGTCGAACGTTTGAGTCTGACCCTCCGGGCTGGTTGCTGTTACCTGCACCGCCTGCGTTGGCACGTCGGTTCCTGCCAGGCCGGTAATGCTGAAGGTCTCTTCACCGGTTAAACCGAGGGATTTGGCACTCTCCCCTTTCGGGAATTGCAATGGCATTACCCCCATTCCTATCAGGTTAGAACGGTGAATACGCTCGTAGGACTCAGCAATCACCGCGCGTACGCCCAGCAACGCGGTACCTTTGGCTGCCCAGTCGCGGGATGAGCCGGAGCCATACTCTTTACCAGCGAGAATCACTAACGGTGTACCAGCCTCAGCGTAGTTCTCAGACGCCTCGTAGATAGTGGAGACAGGGCCATCACTACGAGTGAAATCACGGGTAAAACCACCCTCCGTGTCAGGTGCCAGCAGATTGCGCAAACGCACGTTAGCAAAGGTTCCGCGAATCATTACCTCGTGATTGCCGCGGCGGGCACCGTAGGAGTTAAAGTCTTTGCGCTCGACGCCCTGCTCCCTGAGATAACGCCCTGCCGGCGACTCTGGCGCAATTGCCCCGGCGGGACTGATGTGGTCGGTGGTCACCGAATCGCCCAGCAGCGCCAGCACGCGCGCATCGGTAATGTCCGTCAGGGGTTCCGGGTCAGACTTCATATTGTCGAAGAAAGGAGGTTTGCGTACATAAGTGGAGTCTGGCTGCCACTCAAAGGTGTCGCCTTCCGGCACATCCATGCCCTGCCAGCGCTCATCGCCGGCGTAGACGTCTGCGTAGCCCTCGGTGAACATCTCCGCATGCAGGTTTTCTGCAATCGTGCTCTCGATGGTTTTCGGAGAGGGCCAGATGTCGTGCAGGTAAACCGGCTCGCCATCAAATCCGGTCCCCAGCGGCTCTGTTGTGAGGTTAACGTGTAAACTCCCCACTAATGCATATGCAACCACCAGCGGCGGTGAAGCCAGGAAATTCATCCGGACTTCAGGGTGAATCCGGCCTTCAAAGTTTCGGTTGCCCGAGAGCATTGAGCACACCGTCAGGTCGTTGTCGTTAATCGCAGCGCTGACCTCAGGAATCAGCGGTCCGGAGTTCCCGATGCAAGTGGTGCAACCATAACCGACCAGGTGAAAACCCAATGCCTCCAGATAAGGGGTAAGCCCTGCGCGCTCGATGTAATCCGTGACCACCCGTGAACCGGGCGCCAGAGAAGTCTTGACCCAGGGCTTGGTGACCAGCCCTTTCTCGACGGCGTTTTTAGCCAGCAAGGCCGCACCGATCATCACCGATGGGTTGGATGTGTTGGTACACGAGGTGATTGCAGCGATAACCACTGAGCCATGATCAATATCGAAACGGGTGCCATCTGCAAGCGTTACCGGCACAGGGTCCGGTTTCCAGGGTGCCACCTCGCAACTGTCGTCCGCCAGTGAGTGTGGCGCATCAGTGGGGTCATCATGGGCGAGGGAAATCGGGTCACTGGCGGGAAACGAGCCATCAGACGCGGCATCCAGCCCTACCTTGAGGGCTTCAGCCTGAGACTGGCCGGCCAGCAATGCACACACTGCATTGGGGGCAATCCGCAAGGGCACACGATCCTGCGGCCGTTTCGGCCCGGCAAGCGACGGTTCTACCGTTGCCAGATCAAGCTCTACCGTTTGCGAATATTCAGCTTCCCGTTCCGGATCATGCCACAGCCCCTGTTCCCTGGCATAGGCTTCAACCAGACGAATCTGGTGTTCAGGCCGGCCCGTCAAACGAAGGTAAGCGAGTGTTTCCTCATCAATCGGGAACATCGCGCAGGTAGAGCCGTATTCCGGGCTCATGTTACCGATGGTGGCACGGTTGGCCAGCGGAACGTTCGCAACACCCGGGCCATAAAATTCTACGAACTTACCCACTACCCCTGTACGGCGCAGCAGCTCGGCAACGGTCAGTACCAGATCGGTGGCCGTGGTGCCTGGCTGTAATTCGCCGGTAAGCTTGAACCCGAGAACCTCGGGCATAAGCATGCTCACCGGTTGGCCGAGCATCGCCGCTTCGGCTTCTATGCCCCCGACACCCCACCCGAGCACGCCCAGGCCATTAACCATGGGGGTGTGAGAGTCTGTTCCGACGAGGGTATCCGGATAGGCCAGAGTCCCTTCAGGAGTATCGCGAGTGAAGACCACGCGGGAGAGGTATTCCAGGTTAACCTGATGACAAATACCAGTATCCGGTGGCACCACGCTGAAATCATCCAGAGTCTGCGCTCCCCAGCGCAGAAGCTGATAACGTTCAGCGTTGCGTTCAAATTCCAGGGCCGCGTTGGTCAGATACGCATCAGGCTGACCAAACACGTCAACGATCACTGAGTGGTCAATCACCAGTTCGGTGGGGATCAGCGGATTGATGCGCCGGGCATCACCGCCCAGGCTGCCCATTGCATCACGCATGGCCACAAGATCCACAACACAGGGCACGCCGGTAAAATCCTGCATCAGCACACGTGCCGGCGTGTATTGTATCTCCTGTTCCTCAACATGCTTTGGCTGCCACTTGGCAAGTGCCTCAATCTGCCGGGCGGTAATCCGCTTGCCGTCTTCATTGCGCAGCAGGTTTTCAAGCAGAACCTTCAGGCTAAAGGGTAACCGGGCCGTACCCTCGACACGGTCAAGCCGATGAATAATATAGGTTTTGTCATCAACGGTGAGCTGATCGCGGGTACTGAAGCTGTCAGATGTCATGGGGACGCCCTCCACAGGGTGGCTAAACTCCCGATAACAGTCAGCGTAGCAGTAAAACTTAAAACTGCCACCGAAAAAACCTCCCAGAACCTGAAATTCTGCAAAAGCCTGCTACGTTTAATAGCACTGAGCAAACGTCAAACCCTGTTAAACCGAATCGTTGGGAGAGAGCAGAATGTCACTGAAAAAACTCTACGCACCCATGCGCATCGTAAGTTTTGTAGTGTTGGGCCTGATGCTGCTAGCGGTACTTTATGCCTTCACCATGGCTATTCTGCACTGGACCGGAATCGCAGTCTGAGGAGGGTGCACAGCGATGACTAACAGACAAGGCAGACTCTTCGCAATTGGCTCCACGGCTGTGGCGGCCATTTTATTTCTGGTTATGACTCTGGATAGCCATCGACAATTTCCCGAGCTCACCAACGCAGAAAACATCACCCCGGAAGTCACTCATGGCAAGGATGTATGGCATAAATACAACTGTATTAACTGCCACACACTCTTTGGCGAAGGTGCTTATTATGCGCCGGACCTGACCAAAATCGCCAAACACCGCGGTGATCCTTACCTGCACGCGTACATGCGCGATCCGTCGAAATTCTACAATGAGCAGAAACACCGGCGGCTGATGCCCAAACAGGATCTCAGCGAAAAGGAAATCAAGGACCTGGTGACGTTTCTGGGCTGGGTCAGTGAGGTGGATAACCAGGGCTGGCCACCCCGGCCGATACTGGTTACCGGCGGCATGACTACCCCGACAACCATGGGTGGTGAAGGCGAAATCACCGATGCAGACGCAGCCAGCGTTACCCCTGTGGACAGTGGCAGCGACCCCCGGGCTTTGGGCGAACAGTTATTTTCTACGGCTGTCCCCACCTGTAAAGCCTGCCACTCTCTGACCCCGGGCGCCGATGGCGCGGGTCCGAGCCTGGGAGGCCTGGTCACCCGTACCAAAAAACTCCTGGAAAGTGGCGACTATCAAGGTGAGGCAACCGATGTGGAAAGCTACTTGCACGAGTCTATCGTCAGCCCCTCTGCCCACGTGGTGCCCGGCGATATGTATTCGGCTGGCAGCACTTCCTTCATGCCCGCCAGTTATGCCGATAGCCTGAGTGAGAAAGAAATAGACCAGTTGGTTGCGTTTCTCGCCACCCTGAAATAACACCTGGCGTCTGCCGCCCCTGTGCGGCAGTAAACAGACGGAGAACGACAATGCGCTATAAGTCCCAGTCAGTCGCTTATTGGTATTTTGCCGTAGCCATGGTGCTGTTCGGCTTACAGTTGGTGTTCGGCCTGCTGTCGGCGGCTAAATATCTAGGCCCGGACCCCTTGCTGTATATTCTGCCCTTTGATGTCACCAAGATGATTCACACCAATCTTCTGATCGTCTGGGTGCTCACCGGCTTTATGGGTGCCACTTACTGGCTGATCCCCGACGAATCACGCACGGAGCTGCACAGTGTCAAGCTGGCGTATGTTCAGCTGGTACTCTGGACACTGATGGGTGTTGCCACCATTTTCGGCTATTTCTTCCGCTACGGTACCGGCAACAAGCTGCTGGAGCAGCCACTGCCCAGCAAGATCGTGATTGTTATCTGCATGCTGATCTTCCTGTACAACATTGGCATGACTATAAAAAAAGCCGGCCGCTTCACCACCACCGAAGGGGTCCTGGTACTCGGGCTGGTCAGTTCGGCGGTGCTGTTTTTCCCAGCACTGCTGGAGTATGGCAACTACACCGTTTCTATTTTCTACCGCTGGTGGACCATTCACCTCTGGGTAGAAGGCGTGTGGATGATGATCCTGGGCGGCTTCCTTGCCTATTTGCTGATCCGCCTGTCAGGCGCGGACCGGGAAGTTATGGAAAAATGGCTGTACGTCATCGTCGGCCTGGTGTTTCTGGCCGGTATTATCGGCACAGCCCACCACTACTACTGGGTTGGCGTACCTTATTACTGGTTGCCGATTGGCGGCTTCTTCAGCGCGCTTGAGCCGCTGGCCATCGTGGGTATGGCAATGTACGCCTATGGCGCCATGCGCCGCTCGGGGTTGTCCCACCCCAACGTGCTGGCCCTGCACTGGACGCTGGGCTGTGCCATCTTCACGCTGTTTGGTGCCGGCCTGCTGGGCCTGGCGCACACCTGGCCGAGCATAAACAAGTGGACTCACGGCACGTTGATTACCGCCATGCACGGCCATGCCGCCTTTTATGGTGCCTATGCCATGATCGTTCTGGCGATGATCACCTACGCCTTACCGTCGCTTACCCACCCTCGCGAGAATGACAGCAACGTTATTGGTTACTGGTCATTCTGGTTGCAGCTGGCGGGTATGTTTGGCATGACTCTGTCCTTTGCCACCGCCGGGATCGGCCAGGTGTATCTGGAACGCATCATGGGTATGGGGTACCTGGATGCGCAGCTGAAAATCCAGATTCACTTTATTATGCTGATCGCGTCTGCCACGCTGTTCACCGCCGGTGTCGGCCTGTTTATTTTCGACTTCTTCCGCCGCCGGCCGCGCTTTGAAGTTGAAGAGTCAGGGAGTTAATCAAAGTATGCATGAGCTGGCATCAATGCCGTCCACAGAGCCCTGGTACCAGCCCACTGGCAACGAAGTTGCGCTGTTTGAACAGTGCCATGAACGCCGTATGGCCGTTATGCTGAAGGGGCCTACAGGGTGTGGTAAAACACGCTTTGTTGAGCATATGGCCTGGCGCTTGCAGCGGCCTCTGATCACCATTGCCTGCCATGATGATCTGGCCGCCAGTGACCTGATCGGGCGCTACCTGATTCAGCATAACGGGACCGTCTGGCAGGACGGTCCATTAACCCGGGCTGTGCGCCAGGGCGCCATTTGTTATCTCGATGAGGTAGTGGAAGCTCGCCAGGACACAGTGGTGGTACTCCACGCCCTGTCTGACCATCGGCGTATGCTTCCTATCGACAAGACCGGGGAGAACCTGGAAGCCGCCCCCGGTTTTCAGCTGGTTGTATCCTACAACCCCGGCTATCAACGTATGCTCAAAGATCTGAAACCCAGTACACGCCAGCGCTTTGTCGCCATGGACCTGGATTTCCCGAGCGCCGAGAACGAAGCCCGGATTGTGCACCATGAAAGCAACGTTGATCTGGCAACCGCCCGTGGCCTGGTCAGCCTGGCCGAACGCATACGGAAACTGCGTGACCGCGGTCTGGCCGAAGTGCCCAGCACGCGCCTGCTGATATCCGCGGCCATTCTGATTGCCAACGGTATCCCGCCACGGGAAGCCTGCTACGCAGGCATTGTTTCACCGCTGACCGATGAGCCGTCGATGACCAGTGCGCTGCGCGACCTGGTCAACGGCACGTTTGTCTGAAATGGCCGAACCCGAAGACCTTCTCAGCGATGCCGCGCGCCACGCAACCATATACACCCAAAAGCTGTGGCGCCGGTATCGGCCACTTCCGGCCGGGCCGCCTACGGCATTGCTCGCTGATATAGCATCGCGCCTGGACCTGCTGATTATTGCCATCACCGGGCAAAGCTACAACCTGCGTGTAGCACAGCATCCCGCCCATCCCACGTTTCTCTCGCGGGTATTCCGACGTGTCCAGGCGCCCTGGCTGACACAACCTGTGCCGGCAACGAATGGCAGGCACCTGTGGCTGCCAGCTGATTCTGGCATAGAAGACATCAGCTACGGCAACGAACTCTACCGGGTAATGGCCCTGCAACAGGCAATGCGCGCCGAACGCGGCAGCGCGGAACCCCCACGGCCCTTTACCTCACCCACGCACGCAGATGTCTATCTGTTGCTCGAAGCCTGGGCCGCTGATGCCGCACTGCTGCACCAACTCCCGGGCATGCAGGAATCGATACACCAATTGCGACGGTTTGCACTCCAAAAGCGCCCTCCCCTGGAGACATTCTCCCTGCCCCGTCGCCCTCTGGAACGCTGGCTACGCCGGTTACTGGAAAGCCAGGTTACTGCCCGTACCGTCCCCCTGAGCGACAGCCCGGCACAGTCGTATTGGCTGGCTGAGGAGTTGATACACAGCCAGAAACTGTTACCCGGCAACCCACAGACGCGCAAACACACACCTGGGGATGCGCCTTTGCTGAAAGACTGGTGGACCGGAGAGCTACGCTCCCCGGAGGTCACCAGCGCGGTCGAGACAACTGAAACCGAAGAACCACCCGACGACCCGACAACGTCTCCTCCCGGCAGCAGCCGCCTGCCCCGCCGCCCTGAAGTTCGGGAAGCTACCGAGGATGAAGACAATGACAATGACGACCCGGGTATCTTCATGGTTCAGCCCGACGAACCTCATCAGCAGGCTGAGGACCCTCTGGGCCTGAACCGGCCGATTGACCGGGACGAAGACACCAGCGCAGATGAATTTGGCGACATGCTGTCGGACCTGCCGGAAGCGCGCCTGATCTCAACCCCGGGGTCGCCGAAAGAAGTCCTGATCACCGATGACCCACCCGATACCAATACCGCCATGCAATTACGCAGGGCAGTAAAAGAAGAGCGGGGTATTCGGTACCCCGAATGGGATTACCGCTCTCAGGCCTACCGGGACCCTGGCGCGACAGTACGGGTGCTGCCCAATCTGCCCGGCACCCAATCCTGGGTAGACAATACCCTGGATGAACACCGCTCATTGCTGAACCAGATCCGCCGGAACTTTGAAATGCTCAGCGCCCGACGTGTTACCCGGCGCAAACAACTGGATGGGGACGAAATAGACCTCAACGCCTGGATTGAAAGCTACGCCGACTTTCACGCCGGCGGAACCCTATCGGAAGCTCTTTACCAGACCCGCCGCACAGCTGAACGGGATCTTGCAATTACCCTGCTCATAGATGTCAGCGGCTCAACGGATAGCTGGGTTGCCGCGAACCGACGGATTATTGATGTGGAGCGCGAAGCGCTGTTGCTGGTGTGTATCGCTCTTGAGGGTATGGGTGAACCCTATGCGGTTCAGGCCTTTTCCGGCGAGGGACCGGATACCGTTATTGTTCGTGAACTGAAACGCTTTGATGAGCCGTACAGCAATGATATTGCTTTGCGTATCAGCGCACTGGAACCCGAGCGCTATACCCGTGCCGGGGCCGCGATCCGCCACTCCACACAGGCTCTGATGCAACAGCCCGCGGCTCACCGCCTGCTGTTATTTCTTTCGGATGGCAAACCTAACGACAAAGACGAATATGAAGGTCAATATGGCGTGGAGGATATGCGCCAGGCCGTAACCGAAGCTACGCTGCAGGGAATCTCCGCCTTCTGCCTGACCATTGACCGCCAGGCCCCCGGCTACCTGCCGCGCATCTTCGGCGCCAATCAATACGCACTGTTACCGCGTCCGGAACTGTTGCCGACTGCGCTTCTGGATTGGCTGAAACGGCTGGTTATTCATTAAACTTTCTGGCTGATAAAGGCAAAAAACCGGGGAAGGTCAGACCTTCCCCGGCCAGGCTTGTGGATTACGCTGTCCGGGTACGCTGTTGCGTAGCGAGGGCGGAATCCTGCTTCCTGGCGGGACGGGCACGCATCAGGCGCATGCCGTTGACCACCACCACCAATACTGAAATCTGGTGGATAAACATTCCGCCTGCCATGTGTACCTCGTTGGCGAAAACACCCGCCAACAATCCGAACACGGTCAGCAAGGCAATAACAACGTTCTGGCGGATGTTGTTCAGGGTAGCCCTTGCCAGCCCTACCGCCTCTGAGATCTTGCCCAGATCGTCAGCCATCAACGCAATATCAGCACTCTCGATGGCCACATCGGTTCCGGCAACGCCCATGGCGATACCAATATCGGCTGTAGCCAGCGCAGGCGCGTCGTTGATTCCGTCACCAACCATGGCTGTGGGGCCAGTCTCGCGCTGAATTCTTTCAATGGCTTCCAACTTCTGCTCAGGCAACAGTCCGGCGTGAACTTCATCAATGCCGATTTCACGGGCAATCCGCTGTGCACTGGCATGGTGGTCACCGGTCAGCATCACCAGGCGCTTCACTCCACTGTCACGCAGGCTCTGCAATGCTGCCGCCGCTTCAGGGCGCAGGCGGTCAGCGAACCCGAGAAGCCCTACTAAAGCTCCGTTAACGGAAACAGCTGCAACGGTTTCACCACGTTCGCGGATCTCATCCAGTGCGACTTTCGCTGTCTCAGGCCATTCGTTGACCCGTTCTTCCAGCCAGACCGGACTACCGATTTCAACACGCTGATCCTGCCACTGAGCACTTATACCGCCACCCGGTGCAGTTTCAAACTGATCGACCCGGGGGCCGACATACGCTTCTGGCAACGCACGCTCAACTGCCCTGCCCAATGGATGCTCGGAACCACTTTCTGCCAGCGCAGCCCACTGCAACAACCGTTCACGGGGTGATGCCTCATCCGTATTGGTCGGCAGTGCCGGAACACCCGGTAACGGCGTAACCGTTAATACTTCAGGGCGGCCTTCGGTGAGCGTACCTGTTTTATCGAAAGCCACTGCACGGATACGACCGGCAGTTTCCAGATATTCACCACCTTTGATCAGAATGCCTCCGCGTGCTGCCCGGCCAATACCTGCAATTACAGAGATTGGTGTCGAAATAACCAGAGCGCCCGGACAGGCAATTACAAGCAGAGTCAGTGCCAGGGCGATGTTCTGAGTGAATGTGTAGGTAACAATGGCCATCACAATGATTGCCGGTGTATACCAGCTGGCAAAGCGTTCAATCATGCGCTGGGTAGGCGCCTTCGCCTCCTGTGCCTGCTCAACACGCTGAATGATCCGTGCTAAAGTAGTATCTGCGCCCACACTTTGCGCCCGGACTTCAAGGTAGCCATCATGGCTGACCGTTCCGGCAAATACCGTATCGCCCTTCTGCTTCTCGGCAGGAATCGGCTCACCGGTAATGGCACTTTCATCAATAGCAGCCTGACCATTGAGAATCTCACCGTCGACACCCAGCCGGCCACCGGGGCGAACCACAACCGTGTCGCCTGCAATCACTTCATGGGGCGCCAGGGTTATTTCCTCACCGTCACGACGAACCGTTACCTCTGTCGGTGCCAGTGCCAGCAAGTCGCTGAGTGCCGAGCGGGTCCGCGACAATGTTCGCGCTTCCAGGTAACCACCCAGCACAAACAGGAAGGTGACCGCCGCCGACTCCCAATACTCTCCGATAAACAATGCGCCAACGGCCGCAATGGTCACCAGCAGTTCAATACTGATGGAGCGCGCCCGCAACGCGGCGAAGGCTCTCTGTGCTATTTCTGTGCCTGCCACAAGCGCAGCAAACAACCAAAGCGCACTGGTGAGTCCTGCAGGACCACCGGAAAAGTTACTGATAACACCGGCCAGGCCTGCAACGCCTGACACCAGTACAACCATACCGCGCCGGTTTGCGGGAGAGTTCCACAGGCGGCGCCATTTGGATATTATTTTGCTTAACATGTTTTTTACCTCTTCACTTCTTCAGTGAGCCGGGGCAGCGGAAAGCCGCCCCGGCCAGTAAACCTTAGAATGCGCTGACGCGGGCCTCGTAACCGACATCTCGTACAGCTGAAACCAGCTGGTCGGTTTTTACCTGCTCGGCGTCGTATTCCACCTCGATACGTCCGGTTGCAAAATGCACCTTTGAATGGGTTACGCCTTTAATCTGCCCAAGGGCATTCTCGATCTTGGGAACGCAGGAAGGGCAGTTCAGTTCATCACTACGTAATAGGGTTTTCATCGTCATTCTCCTGTCTCTTGACGTTTGATGTATACAGGATGAATGAATCAGGCAGGCTTTAACATGAGCTGGAACATGTTACTCCAACTATTTGTTAAATAAGCTGAAATTCAGTAGCCACCCCCCCGAAAAGGGCGTATAAACAGAGGAGTAATTAAAGGAGGGACGCCCGGCCGCTCACTCAGGCAGCCGGACTTCAGGCAGTTCACATACCGTCTGCGTCAGTGACGAACCCGGGCAACGTCTTCGGCGGTTGCGTCAGCTTCGAGCTGGTTACCGAAACTCGTGCGCAGGTAGTTGACCACGTCTGCAATCTGTTGATCGCTGAGCTTGTCACTGAACCCGGGCATGCCACGAAAGCCATTGAGAATGACATCGATCGCATAAAAGGGAGTACGCAATCGCTCGTCGCCAACGAAGGAAGGATAATGCCCGGCCCCTTGCGCACCCTGCCCGTCACTCAGATGGCAGGCCTGACACAGGGTCTGGTACAACTCTTCACCGCTTGTGGTTGAAAAATGGTTGTGATCCGCAAACAGCTTTTCCCATTCCGGCTTCACAGTAAAGTCTTCCGAAGAATAAGACTCTGCTGTGTTCGGACCGGAGGACATGTTTTCTGCGGCACCTGCCGTCACAGGTAACGCACTGGCGCCGAGAAAAAGCAGCGTAAATGTGATGTGTTTCATAGTCACCTCAGGCCCTCGCAGTCGCGGTCGCTTTTTCATGGAGCCGTTTGCTGGCATCCATTCCGGAGAGAATAGCGCCCTCCAGCCACGCAGGAATATAAGAGCAATGCTCGCCGGCGAGCACCAGGCGGTTATCAATCTCACATAACGTGTCGTAATGCGCCTCCCGGAGCTCTTCGGTCCACAGGCCATAGCAGCCCAGAGACCAGGGGGAAAGGTGCCACGACCAGGAAACACCGGAAATAAACTCTTCCTCATACTGTGGGTGTATCTGTTTACCGTAGGACACCGCCAGCGCCACCCGCTCCCTTGCCGTCATGGACGACATGGTAAAGCTGGTTGCATCATCAATTGTGTAGGCACCCAGCAACACCGCCGGGCCATCACTGAAGTAATCGTACATGGGATAGGAAATGGCCTTGATTGGCAGGTCGGTATAGGACACACCACCAAAAATGCTCTCATCCTGCTCCCAGAAGCGCCGCTTGAACTCAAGCCCGGTTTTCACAGAGCTGGCGTAAGGCACAGCGGCGATTGCCTCGCGCATGGCGGGCGATACCTCAACCGGAATCTGGCTAAGAACAGACAATGGAATTGTGCAGACACACCAGTCAGCCTTGCGGGTCATGACATCATCCGGGCGCTCCGGATCGATATAATGCACGGTTACTTCATTATCAGACTGCTCTATGCGCACGACTTTCCGGCCATATTCAATCAGGTCACCCACCTCACCGGCAAAGCCCCGGGCGATCTCCTCCATGCCCCCTGCGGGCTCAAACATGGTGTGCTGGTAGGAGGTATTGAAATAGTCCAGCAGCATGCCCCACAAACCCGAGTGCAGCAGTTCCTTGAAGTCCAGGGGTTCACTGGGAGAAGGCTTGGGCATCAGCCCGGCGGCTGGCCAGTCGTCATAGCCGCGGTATTCACTGGCTTTCAGGCTTTTCTGATATTTATAGTCGTCAGTGAGGTGGCCCCAGTCATCCAGCTGTGCCAGCAAAGCCTCGGTGTCTTCTTTCGTTAACACATCATCAAGGGCCTGCTGATTGGTGGCTTTTGCCAACAACTCCGACGTATAACCGTGCACATCTGTCAGCACTTCACGCACACGCTTGGGCTTCCCGCCAAACGCTTTGGATGAATGTACGTAAGCGTTGTAATTCAGCTGGATAAAAGGTTCGAGTTTTACCCCGAACTTTTTGCAATAGTGCAGCACACCATAATGATGATAGGGAATCCGCCAGGGGCCGGGGTTGATATAGTTGCCCGGCGCAAACTCACAGTGCTGGGTTTCACCCGAGAGATCGGTGACTGTATCCCCGCTGTGAATGGTGTAACACCGACCACCGGGGCGCTGGTTATATTCAAGAATGGTGACATCGTAGCCTGCCTTGCGCATTTCATAGGCCGCTGTCATTCCTGCAAGGCCGGCGCCCAGGATCAACACACTGTCGCCATCCGGCGCGTCAGACAGCTCCAGTTCGCTGGTAAACGTTGAGGCTTTAGCAAAGCCCATAGACATCATCGCGGAATACATTGCGCTGGCGCCTGCAGTTTTGCCAATCATCGTCAGCAGATCACGCCGTGTTAAAAAAGGGCTTGTAGTCATGTGACGGACCTTATTGATCAGAGTGAACATTTTGGTGGCGAACGGCATTGGCTCGACGGTTACGCCGACGCAGCCAGAGCCAAACCCCACCCGCAATCAGTACCACAAGAATCAGGATGCCAATCCACGCCAGCGTGGGCGCATACCGAATCAAACCCGAGACAGGCTGCTGGCCCGATGCTATATAAGCGACATCGTCCGCATTGATGTTACTGGTTGAGTGACCACCAAACTCTGTACGCACATAGTTGGCAATGTCTGCTATCTGCTGGTCCTCAAGCTTGCCCTCGAACCCGGGCATGAGTGGCCTTGGCGTTGAGCCACTGAACGCTACCCCCCTGAGGACAACAGCCACCAGGTTTCTTGGGTTGGCACTGCGCACGGAGGTATTTCCCTGCAGACTTGCGTATTGAGAAAACGGCTGCCCCAGACCATCGTCACGGTGACAGGCTGCACAATGCTGAGCGTATAAGCCCTCAGGAGAATCGGGATTTTTGATGTCATCCGGTTTCAGCCCATGCTGTGCAAGCTCATCCGGCGCGTAATCCGTGGCTTTGATAACCACCGGCTCCATGTCCAGGATGGGTTTGCTCAGCTCAGGATCAAACACAGCGTGCTGCTGAGTGTCATCCGCTATGGCTGGTACGGTTTTAAGGTACGCCGCCATTGCCAGACGATCTTCTTCTGTCAGATATTGAAGGCCGTAATGCACAGCTTCGCCCATCGGGCCAGTGGCCTGAGCGAGGTAGCTCACCTGCCCCTGCCGGAAATAATCTGCCAGCTCCTGATTGCTCCAGGCACCAATGCCCGCCTTTTCGTCACTGGTAATATTGGGTGCAAACCAGCTGCCCAGCTGAGCACCACCGAGATACTGGTCGAACTCACTGGCCATCATGTCGTCGCGGGGTGTATGGCAGGTACTGCAGTGAGCCATGTGGTCGACAAGGTACTGGCCACGGGCTTCCTGCTCATCAAACCCTTCCGGCGCCTCATACTCGCCCAGATTCATGGCGTTCCAGACAATCATTGAAAAGCGGATATTAAACGGAAAACCCAGGTCTGTGCTCGCTTCAGGGGCATAGTCCACCGCGGGGATACTCTGCAGATATGCATACAGTGCTTCGATATCCTCATCCGTCATACCGCGATACGCGGGGTACGGCATCGCGGGATACAGGTACTTCCCTCCGGGAGCTTTACCATCCCGCAACACCCGTTTGAGATCCTCAAGGGAATAATCACCTATCCCGTATTCCTTCGATGAAGAAATGTTGGGGGCAACGATGCTGCCTAAAGGTGTGATGTTGGCATTGCCACCGGCATACGGGGTGCCATCGGGGCCGACATGACAGGCAAGGCAGTCGGTCGCCCTGGCAATGTACTCACCCCGCTCGATCAGCGATTCATTGGTTTCAGCTGTAGCGGCGGTGCCTGATAAACCTCCGATCAGCACACACGCTGCCACCCGAAATAGTCGAAGCCGCATAATACTGTCCTGTTATTTTGAGTGCGAGTCTTACTATTACAGGGTAGCCCCAAGCCGGAAAAAGTCCAGCCTGAATAATGACCTGGACAAATTCCGGGAAATTTAATCGCTGTCTGAGCCCTCAGCCAGTTGCTCCAGACCGGCACGATCGGAGACACGTATCCATTGCCTCCCGGTTTCAACAAAGCCCCGGCGACGAAGGCTGGAGATGGTGCGGCTCACGGTTTCTGCGGTAGATGCGACCATTGCCGCCAGGTCCTGCTGGGAGAGTGGCGACTGGATCAGAGTGGCGACTGGATCAGAGTGCCGGCATTATCTGTCTCACCCAACCGGTCAGCCAGATCGAGCAGCACCCTGGCGATTCTTGCCTCTACTGGCAGGGTGCTGAGCGACCGAATAATATCGTGCGCCGCCTCCAGATCCCTGGCCACCCCGTCAAGTGCGCTCACCGCCACTTCGGGGTAGGTGTGCAGCAAGTGCCGGAAATCGGCTGTGGTAATCATCAGCACACAGCAATCCGTCTGCGCGACCGCACTCTGTGGGTAACGACGCCGGCCGAGTACGGAGAGCCCGCCAAAAGGGTCGCCCTGCCCCAGCAAATCCAGCACCACCTCATGTCCGGAGGTGCTGTACCGAAGCAGTTTGACCCTGCCATGGGCAACCAGAAACAGTGCTTCAGCCAGTGCCCCCTCGTGATAAAGCGTTGCACCCGAGGGATAGTCTACACTGCGAAACAAACGGTTAACCGCCGCAATTGCTGGCTCTGGCAATCCACGAAAGTACGGGGCATTGCCAAGGATTCTGGCGCGCAAGTCAGCGGAGCAGCCGTGCGGGCTGACCCGGGTGTCCCGTAACGGTGTTGTTCGCTTACGCTCCATAAAGGTACTCCTCTGGCTTTTTGACCAAGGCTCCACAATCTGACTAAATGGTGACTATACTCAGATACACAGTGTAAGTCCGCCACAGGGAGGGGAATATCCAGTATGACAAAAAACAACAATGTTCAGGTTACGTCTGCTTCCGGCATCTCAGACTCGAAACTCCATCGCACCGTTGCCGGGTTGCTTGAACGCGCCGACATACAGATCGGAGGCTCGCGACCCTGGGATATTCAGCTGCATACGCCGGATGTTATTGACCGGGCCATCAGTAAAGGCAACCTGGGCTTTGGCGAAGCCTATATGGATGGGCACTGGGACGTGGAACAACTTGACCAGTTCTTCTATCGCCTGCTGAACAGCCAGCTAGACCAGCACTTCAAATCGCGCCGGCATCTGATTTACTTTCTTACTGCCTCCCTGCTCAACCTGCAACGTGGTAAACGCGCCTGGGAAGTCGGACAGTTTCATTACGATCTGGGCAACGACTTCTACCAGACAATGCTCGACCCACGCATGAACTACAGCTGCGGCTACTGGAAAAACGCCGAGAACCTGGCGGAGGCCCAGGAAGCCAAACTCGACCTGATCTGCCAAAAACTCGGACTGCAGCCAGGGATGCGGGTGCTGGATATTGGCTGTGGCTGGGGCAGTTTTATGGGTTACGCTGCCGAACATTATGGCGTGGAGTGCGTAGGATTCACCGTTTCCCAGGCCCAGGCCGACTGGATACGAAGCCACTACCCCGGCCTGCCCGTTGAGGTAAAACTGCAGGACTACCGGGAAGTAGAGGGCACTTTTGACCGCATCGCCAGCGTTGGCATGTTTGAACATGTCGGACGCAAAAACCATCGTGAATTCATGGGCGTGGCAAACCGGGTTCTTGCCGGTGACGGGCTTTTCCTTTTGCATACCATTGGCAACAAGAAAACCACCACCGTGTCCGACCCCTGGACAGAAAAATACATTTTCCCGAACGGAGACCTGCCGTCAGCAAGCCAGATTGCCCATGCCTCAGACGGCCTGTTCGTTGCGGAAGACGTAGAAAACTTCGGCGCCGATTACGACAAAACACTGATGGCCTGGCACGCCAACTTTGAGGCCGCCTGGCCAGACTTCCGTGACAAACTGGGCGACCGTTTCTACCGTATGTGGCGGTATTACCTGCTCTCCTGCGCCGGCGCTTTCCGTGCCCGGGAACTGCAGCTATATCAGTGGGTGTTTTCCAAAGAGGGGGTACCTGGGGGTTATGTTCGGCCATAGTTGTATTTGATACATTGCTGAACCTATCGTTTTTACCGTAACAGGAACACTCGCCGGATGGCCTACCCTATTGAAGACAAGCTCGTGATCGCCGTGGCGTCCAGCGCTCTGTTTGATCTGTCCAGATCAGACCGGGTGTTCCGCAAAGAAGGTGAAAAAGCGTATCGGCATTATCAGGAAGCGCATCTCAACAAGCCGTTGCGCAAGGGCGTGGCTTTTCCGTTCGTAAAACGGTTTCTGAGTGTCAACCAGAAGTTTCCCGAGCAATGCCCGGTGGAGGTGGTTCTGCTGTCGCGTAACTCGGTGATCACCGGCAAACGGATCTTTCACTCCATACACCATCACGGCCTGGATATTACCCGTGCGGCGTTTCTGGAAGGCCGGTCACCTTATGCCTACATTCCTGCCTTCAACGCTTCGCTGTTTCTGTCAGCAAACCCGGGGGATGTTTCCCAGGCAATTGATTATGGCTATGCCGCCGGCAGAGTTCTACCAAGCAAGGTTGTGGATGATGAAGGTGACACGGAACTGCGCATTGCCTTCGACTTTGATGGCGTGATTGCCGACGACGACTCGGAGCAGGTATATAAAGCCGGCTCTCTGGAAGATTTCCAGGCGTACGAAACATCCCACTCCCAGATCCCCCACAGCCCGGGGCCGCTGGCGGATTTATTCCGCAAGCTTTCACACCTGCAAACACTGGAAGACCAGGCCGTCACCGACGACCCTGAGTATCAGCGGGTCTTGCGAACCGCCATTGTGACGGCCCGCAATGCACCTTCCCACGAGCGGGTGATTACCACCCTGGAACACTGGGGCGTGGATGCCAATGAGGTTTTCTTCCTGGGCGGAATGAAGAAAGACCGCATTCTAAACGTGCTCAAACCCCACATGTTCTTTGATGACCAGCGCTCGCATCTGGAATCCGAGGCCGGGGATATTCCCATGGTGCATGTTCCGTTCGGGGTGGCGAATCTGGCAGAGAAACGGTGAGGGGTTCTGGCCTGAAACGCGCACGCCCAATTTAACCCACGCCCCAAAGACAGCCAGAATTTGGGGCGCAGGAAACTGGAGATTTTTCCTGGTTTGCGACAAACAATACGGGCCTTCCCTGACCGGTTTTTTACTTAATCAACAATTGGGACGTCATAACTGATTGACATCTCCTTTGCAATATTTATCGTCGCGTCACTGGTCATGTTGGTATAAGCCACATAGCTATCATTAGCAGCCTCTTTATCTTCTCCCCACTCCTGGCTTAAGAATACCGAATCTTCGCCATCACCATCGATGGTCAGCTCATTTTCGCTATCGGTCATATTCAATACATCTTGGATGCTTAAGCCTGTTGTTTCAGTACCGATGGTGTTTTCACCAGAACCTTGCATATCGATGATTTCGATATTCTCCAGCTCTTTAAAATCAGCAGTCTTCAAGTCATCACCAAAGCGCAACTGAACCGTGTCATTACCGCCAAAGCCGTTAATGGCACTGCCATCCCACAAGAAATGGTCGTCACCCGAGGTGGGCACAGTTTGTGAGACATTGATTTCTGCCGTTTTATCGGCAGACCAGTCAGAATATTTGGTGTTGCCACCTTCCTGGTATGGATTGCCGCCAGAGTCCACCTCGTAGGTTCTGCCTTTCACGGTAAGGTTGCCGTCTCCCTCAGCGTGTAAAAACTTAAGGTTTTGCAGGTCGCTTTGGCTTAGGCCATCGATAGTCCATGTAGACGTAGTGCTATCAAATGTAGCCCGCGACTCATCCAGCGGATCTTCAGAGTCACCAATGAAGAACAGCACTTTCTCACCATCTGGGAAGCCCGTCAGGCTTAGTTCAGTCACTTCAGTGTATTCGTCACCAGCAGCTCCAGTAGCAGCCGATGGGTCTTTCATGCTGGCGTTTAGGTTAAGAGATATTTTGTCGCCGGCATCCCCAAAACTCAGCGTTGGCGTAAAGTCCACACCATCTGGTGTCGGGTTGACGACCAAGTCAAAGTTGATATCCGAAGCGGATGACTCCAACCCGTCATGACCGCTCATCACGGTGAACTTAAGATCATCCAAAGTGCCCGCCCAGTTTTTAGGCGGCTTGATACTAATGTTAGCTGGCAAGTCGTTTCCGGTCAGTGGAATAGCCCAAGTACCGCTACCGGCGTTGTTGGCCATATCGCCGCCCACCCAAACCGTAAAGCCGTCAGGTAGATCGCTGATAAAGGCGGAATCGATTTGCTCGCCGTCATCAACCAGGCCATCGTTGGCAAAGCTCAGTTCAATATGGTCAGCATTCGCATCATTCAGTTCGCTGCCTTCGGCGGTAATACCCGCTTTATAGCCGCTGTTGCTCTCTTCTATTATTAGACTGCCACTACCTTCTGACTTAACGGAGTTACTCGCGTCATCTTCTGTAGCGGTCACAGAGGCGGTGATATCAAGACTACCTGTTTGGTGCGGATGATTAGTGACATCTGGTCTGAAAATCAGCTGTGGCGGCTTGCCATCCACCAACGTTATTTCATAGGTATTAAGGCCCGTTGAGGGCAGCGCATCGCCATTAGCATCTAACAACTCCCCCTTTAACCCAGTATCGCCCAAGGTGATGGTGATTTTATTACCTTGGATATTAGAGAACTCATCGTCAGCGGTATTTTTCAGCTCAATATTAATAGTGATATCTTTGCCTTCTTCCACCGGCTCCGCGGTAATGGTAACGGTGGTTTCATCGGTAACCGGTGTTAGCTCAACCTCAGGCTTTAGCTCACCTTTTTTGCTGACACCATTAGCATGTACCGACACGGTGACATCCAACGGTAAATTACCATTCCCTGGCAAGTTGTTGGTGTTCGCATGCTCTGGGGTGTGCACCTTGATGCTTTCTAATAGAGCATCTAGCTTAGCTTTAGCATCATCACCTTGTCCCACGCTTTCAGTTTTAGTCCACAGAACCACCGGGTCACCATTTTCGGTCACTTCGGTACGGGTGAGTAGGTTGCCACTGGCATCTTTATACTCTGTGTCATCGCCTGGTGAGGTGCGCAAAGTGACAGTAATGTCGTACTCATCCAGATCACCACCTGTCAGTTTAGTCTCTATCTGATCCGATAAGGCAAACTCATTGTCTTCGGTTTGTTCTGTTGCTTTATCGGTTAGTGTGACGCTAGGCAATTCACCCTCACCTTCACCGCTTTGATTGACGACCAAATCCCAATCAACCTGTGCCTTTTGATGTTCCGTCGGTCCATTATCCTTGCTGTAGCTGGTGATAGTGATGGGACTCGTGGCGTTTTCGGCATGGCCGGTTACATTGAATACTATGTCTTTGGTGAGCGTGTCACTATTAAAGCTGTCAGTGGTTTCAATTAACCACTGACCTTCACCGGTATTTACAGCTCCCTCAACGGTGACGCCCTGAGGTACGCCTTCTATCTGGATATGGGTTAACTGCTCACTGCCATCTGTGTCTGTTTCATAATTCGCATTCGCGTCTGTTTGCTGGCTAACATCTACCTTAACGGTGACTTTCCCTGAACCTTTGATGGAGGCAGTGTTCGTAACGTCATCATAAGTAAAGTTTTCGCCGGTATTGTTATCCGTGATGTCATCAATTGCAGCACCAATCTCATCGGTTACTGCTTCAAATCTGAGGGTGTGATCAACAGTACCGGTTTTAGTGCCTTCTGCAATATCAGCGCTAGGGTCACCAACTGGGTCGGTTACTGTGTAGCCAATATTCAGCTTGATGTCGCCACTGTGGTTGGCGGGGCCTTTGACATAAACCTCGGGCTCTTTGCTGCCTCCAGCTGTATTGAAAACGTAGTAGTCAACACCCTCAATAGTTTCTGTAGTTGGTGTTCCAGTACCATCACTATTAGCAGAAAGTGTTAGGTTCTTATCTGTAACATCACTGACCTTAATCCTTACTTGGCTAATAAACTCGTCAGTATCGCCTTTTAGATCTGCGTGCAAATCCAGCTTTCCAACCGTGTCTTCTGTCAGATCCGAGCTGATGCTCAGCGAGGCTTCTGCGACCGGCTTCACCTTGAAACTGACGTTTTTCTTGTCAAAGAAGGTATGAGATGGGTTGTCGTTTTCAGTCACTACTGGCTGAACAGTAAACTTGGCCGTACCACTGTAGTGCTCTGGAACGCCTATTTTTACGTTTTTCAGATCTTCCTTGGAAATCACCCAGAGACGATCCGTGCCACTGCCAGCGCCTAATTGTGGGCCAGCTCCCGTAAGGGTGAAGCCTTCAGGCAGGTCACTGATGCGCAGGGTGACGGTTTCAGAGCCATCGTCAGTCATCCCACCGCTACCGTCATCCGTGTTTTCAATCTCACCCGATTCTATGTCGGTAACCAAGTCTTTGAGGTCAACCTCTAAACTCGGAGCCAGATCAACATTTTGTCCAAGGGGGTCCTCAACACCGTCTTCCCAATACTCCTTGGCATTGTCAATGGTTACATTCGGCTCATCAGGTACACCTTGTACGTCGACTTTAATAGGCAGTGGCTTGGGAGTGTTAGAGCCTACAGTCTCATCTTGAGCCGGAGTCTTTACCGTATCAGAGTCGCCGTCATAAACGGTTGTTGTTTTGGTGTTGCCCTTATGTTGAATAACGACCTTATCTCCTTGGTCGTTAATATAGGTCAGCGTATCCACCGACTCGGCTTTAACCGTCAGTTCGATGTCTTCATTGCTGTCTTTTGGTGGTGTTAGCTCGGGCTGCTCAGTCTTGTCGAAGCCTTCAATTTCTAAGGTATAAGTGCCATCACCATTATCAGTTAATTCGGTTGGCAGAGTGCTTGCCAACGTATCGTATTCAACACTGTTATAAGTGATTTTCGCACCTTTGGGTATCTTGCTGATGGTGACATCAAAGGTTTCCTCATCATCACTGCTGGTTGGCAAAATGTTAAGGGTAACAGGCTCGTCCTCCAGAGTTTTCACCGGTGTATCCACCTGCAGGGTAACCTCATCGGCACGAGGCTCGATGATCAGGTTAGTTAGCCAGGATTCGCCAGACGTCGCTTCAGCAGTGATGTCTGAATCATCTTCGTCATAGTCTACGGTATGGGCTTCAACTTTGATTTTAACCACACCCGCCCAGTCTGCCGGCCCCTTGAACTGAACGCTGTCCAGGTACTGCATGGGGATTTTTACGGGTTCGCCGGCGAAAGGAAGGGTAAAGGTTGTTGTGCCGTCACTGTAAGTAAAGACACTGCCTTCCAGTGCTCTGCCCAGGTTGTTTGTCGGGTTGTCCCCGTCATGACGGGCATCGTTATCGGCCGTGGAATAAGGCGTTAATAAGGCAAAAGTGTCTTCACTGCGGCCGTTGCTGGTGTCTTCAGACCAGTTACCCGAGCCATCGTTCACCCATTTGCCGTCTTCGTTAGACCAGCCATTGCTGAGCTGGAAATCGGTAATGCCTGCACCGCTTTCTGTACCCAGAACAAACCAGTCATCTTCCTCACCCGGGGTTTGGTAAATATGATTGCTGCCCATGGTGACGTCATTGCCATCAGCACCGTCCGAGTTTGTATCCACGTCTTCGGCAACAGGCTTAACCACAACAGTTAGCGTTCCTGTCTGGCTTGCTGGGGCACTTGATGAACCAGCGGAACTAATACTGTGATCAACACTGGTGACCTCAACCTCTAGGTCAATGTCTTTACTGCTGTGCGCAGGGGGTGTGACGGTAAATTCTTTGAGGATGTCCTCACGCTCTGAAGTGGTGAGGGTAGAGTCCGTGAAGGTGATTGTGTACTCATCACCATTCCAGCTACCTGTCCATCCAGCACTTGTTGATGGTGCCATGGTCCATGTCTGGCCGCCGGTGTTCGACCATGTGTTTTGCCCGGCATCATGTGACCAGCCTGTTGGCACAGTGAAAGACACTTCCGTAATCACTTCACCCAGAGTGCCTGATGCTGTGCTTTCATCAGTGACCTTTATCTTTTCAAGGAACGCAATCGGCTCATCTTCAAGGCCTTCTGTGCCTTCTATCGCTACGTCGCCTGCAACTGGATTTACTTGCAGATCAAGTGTGATGCTGTCTTCTTCAATTAGACCGTCAGCATTTCCGTCATCAGAGTCTTTATCCTGCGCTTTTAGAGTTACGATAATATCTTTGAGATCGCCACTGAAGTCTTTCGGTGGGGCGATATTGATATCAGGTAACCCATCAGCTGAAGTGCTTAAGTTCGGCGCTTCAATACGAAAAGCCTCACCTGGCGTTACCTCAACACCATTTACTTTAGTACCTTCTGGCAAGCCGGTAATTTCAAACCAGCGCGTTTCACTGCCATCAATATCCCCGCCCGCTACACCGTCGCCGTCATTGTTAACTCGATCATCATGGTCATTCACATAATCATCTGGATAGTTAACCGTCAGCTTGTCATTAAGGTTGAATGCGGTGTCTTCATCCATTTCATAGCTATGGCTATCTTGGTCCGTTTCAATTTTCAGTTCGATTGGGTCGGTAACAGCTTGCACCTTAACGTCGATGGTTTGCGTGCTTGTTGCGCCATTAACGCCGGCTAGCTTTTCACCGTGCTCATCCACTTCATAACTATCAACCGACACTTCAGTTTTGAAGTTTTCATGGCGCTCAGCGGGTGGTCGCACCTGTAACCCTTTGTACTGCGTTTCAGTCAAGTAGTGGACACCGCTCGAAGTGCCTTCTGCAGGCAGGCCAATATCCAGATGCAAGTCCAGTGGGTTTTTATCGGTTTCATTATCGACAATAACAAACTGGAATTCGCCGCTGGCGTCAGGTGATAAAACTGTGCCATCCGCCAGTTGTAGCTCAGGCGTGTAATCTGCGGCCAGATCTTTGAAGCCAAGAGTAATAGCGCCTAATAGCTCGGCAGGGTCTGATGTTGCAGCACTGCCACCATCTTTCACCTTTGGCACATGCAGCTGCAAGCCTACCGATACATCCTCATCTGTTTGCACGCTATAGTCGTAGGTGCCAGTGTTTAGCGAACCATCGGGATCTATCGTGGAATCGCCTGGATAGTTTCCATTTTCATCAGCAAATAACGGCTTATCTGCCACCGGTTTAACGGTAATATTCACTGTACGGTCGTAGGTTCCACCGTCTGTAGTGACGGTATAGGTATAGCTGTCTTCTCCACGGTAATCTTCGTTCGGCTTGTAGGTAATGGTGCCATCATTGCTCACCAGGACTTGTCCATGTCCACCAGTAAGATCCCAGACTGCATTGCCGTCAGGATCATCTGCCAGTTGATTTGCAGCCTGTATTTTAACTGTACTGGTATTAATATCCGCGTTACTAAAGCTGACGGCGCCGTCTTCATTGACCTTCAGGTCACGATCACCTGAAGCGGGCGTATCATCCTTCACTTCCACCTTAAACTTCAGGTCAATCGAGTCGCCGTCACCATCAGTCGCGGTGATTTCAAAAGGCAGAACGATATTGTCGGCTGTTTCGCCATCAGCGTTCAAGGTGTGGTCAAGCGGGCCTTTCAAAGTGAACTCGTAGCTTGGTGTACCATCGCCATCGACACTTAGGATGATGGTGAAGATGTCTTTGCCATCTGCTTTAGCAAAGATGTTGTTGCCATCTGTATTAATTTCATATGCTAGGGGCTTAGTGCCAGATTTCAGGCCCATTGCTTCCAATACATCCGTATTGGCAAATTTAAGCCCGGCTGTTCCAGCCACTCCATCGGCTCCGAAGCCGACCGGCAAATCTTTAGTAAAAGTCAGGCTATTGGGACTTGAGTCGCTCCCAGACGGTAAGTATTTTTCATCGACAATTTCATTGCCAATAACGAATCCATCTTGGTCTACTTTGCCGTTTTTCAGCGCTGGGCCGTCATCCTGGAACACAAAACGGTCGCCGATGTTGACCTCTGCACTTGCTTCATCACCATCGCCATCTTTAGCGGTCGCTTTTATGTTAATCGCACCATTGGTGATTTTAACGAAGTCATTGGGCGTGAGGGGGTCGTTATGTTCAAGCGCGCGACTTTGCTCAAGGGTTACCTTGCCTGTTGCTGGATCAAGGGTGATGGTGAAAGCTACGTCTGTAGAATCATCAACCACACCTTTAATTACATCGCCATCTAACACCAGATTAATGGTTTTCTCTGTTGCGGTATCTGTTAGGCCAGAATCAGTATCTTTTACGACAAGCTCATAGATAAGGCTATTGCTTGTTGCTGCACCATCGGCACCAAAGCTGGCGTCAAAAGCGCCGGAAAAATCAACCGTAACTGTTGCACCCAGGTCAGCTTCTGTCACTTCTGCCTCGTCGAGATCAACACCAGAAGAGACAATTTCGGGTACGTCGTCAACGACGGTAACAACCAAGTCATTACCGGATTCAGTAATCGTTAGATTACTATCGGCCGGGTCTGTAGCAACCACATCTAAGGCCAAATCAAGCCCTGCATTATCAATGCCTTGGGCTGTATGGGGCTGTGTACCATTTAAGGTATAGCTGTACTCTATTTCCCACTGTGCATCGTTGCCATTGCTTTGCGCGGTTGGAGTGAAGCTGGTGATGGTCAGGTCGCCGCCTTCCACAGAAATGGTATGCGGTGTGGCTCCTAACTGGCCAAGCGTTATAGTCTTACCATCGATAGTAATATTCTCGAGACCTGTTGGTGCACTAACCAACAAAGTGCCTGTGGCCGTTACTGAGCCGTCGCCCTCGCTACTATCATCCGTTAAGCCTTTTTCGTAAACAGTGATATTGCTGGCGCTGATGCTTGGTTTGTCAAAAATAGTAACAGTAGTGTTGTTCTTTACATGACCAATTTGCAGGTCTTCGAACTGCTGGTCTGTGTCGGTAACACCTTCGATAATCGCTGTTAGCTGCTCGCTCAGCTCCGGCAAGCTGTCAGCATTTGTTTCTACTGTAAATTGGGATTCTGACTGACCACCACTTAGAGTGATCGAACTTGGCAAGCTGTTCACATCACTTGCGTCGGCAGTGCCTTCCCACTTCAAAGCAACGTCAATAGAGTTGCCTGCTGGCACCTCAACAGGATCGCCATTCTCATCAACCAGCTTAACTGAATACTTAACACTGCCGCCTTCGAGGACTGCACCAACATCAGCTTCAATAATGGCGTAAACCGAGTCTATGGTGTCGTTAACCGATACTGTGGAAGTAGCCGTATCGATAACTTGTTCGAAGTTACCGCCAGTAACCCCGGTTATAGCCACATCATAGCTTCCAGCATCCAAATACACGTCTTCGCTCTGAATTTCGAACGGATTAGACGTACCGGTAGTGTCACCCACTGCAATAGTTATGGTCTGGCCATTATCCAGTGCAATCACTAAATCATTTTCAGTAACCGCATGGTCAACCGTTGCAGTGATAGTGTGGCTTTCACCTTCAAAACCGGTGATGTCACTTAACGTGATGGTGGTCGGTGTAGTGCTCTGATTAACCTTAGTAGTGACGGCTGTGGTATCTGCCGCCAGGTTCTCAAAGCTGCCTGGCTGTCCCGCATTGGCTTCTGTGATGCCGGTTATTTCATTAACTACCGGTTCTTCATTGTTGTACGCATCATCTGCTTGAACTGGCACATTGATAGCGCCGTGAGTGTTGCCAGCGCCAATAACAATGTCGCCCAGTGTTGTGTTAACCGTGATGGTGTTATTTGTGGTAACTGGGTTGCCAGCCGCATCTTCAAGCGTAACGGTATAGACCAAATCGGCTGCTTCGCCTTCGCTTACAGTATCCTCGCTAACAGTCAGCTTGGCAGTAACTGTGTCTGCGGTGTCTTCAACCGTGATGGTCGATTTGGCAGTGGTATCTAAATCTTCGTAATTCCCACCACTGCTGGCCGTAATGCCATACTCCAGGGTCTCGCCATCCCGGTATACGTCTTCATCGTTCGGATTGGCGAAGGTCACGCTGCCGTTTGTGGCTCCCGCGGCGATGGTGATTTGCTCACCATTGCTCAACGTCAGCACCAAGTCACTACCCTGCGGTGCGTTATCGACCGAGGCATTGATGGTGATATCAGCGCCTTCGCTCACGGTGCTGTTGTTCAAGGTAACGGTCGTGGTATCAACCGTATCGTTAACGGTAACCACCGCTTTGTCGGAGATATCCAGGTTTTCGTAATTGCCACCGGTGGTGCCAGTGATGCTGTATTCCAGCACCTCGCCATCCATATAGGGCGTATCAATATTCGGGTTGCTGAAAGTTACGCTACCTGTGGTGTCGCCTACTGGAATCGTAATGGTCTGGCCATTACTCAGTGTCAGAATCAGACCAGAATCCTGCGGCGCATGGTCAACCGAGGCAGTAATAGTGATGCCATCACCTTCGTTAACGGTGACGTCACTCAGGGTGACTGTTGTGGTGTCGATGGAATCGACGACCGTAACCGTGGAAGTGGCGGAGCTATCCAGATCCTCGTAATTACCGCCCGCCGTGTCCGTGATGCTGTACTCCAGGGTTTCTCCGTCCTGGTAGACGTCTTCACCGTTGGGGTTGGTGAAGGTCACACTGCCCGCAGTCTGACCCGCTGCAATGGTGATTGTTTCATCATTGCTCAGGGTGATTTTCAGATCAGTTTCAGGCGCATGATCCACCGTCGCCGTCAGGGTAATGTCTTCACCCTCAACCACCGTCGGGCTGTTCAGGCTGATGGTGGTGGTATCAACCGTGTCCTTAACCTCTGTGCTTACCACCGCATTATCAAAGATTAAATTTTCAAATATTGTGTCGCCGCCAAGCGCATCTTCTGTAATGCCAGTGATTTTATTGGTAACAGTCTCTGGATCTTTATAAACATCGTCGCCTTGCACTGGCACTTCAAGCGTGCCGGAGCTCTCGCCTTTCGCTATGACAATACTGCCAAGCTCGGTGGTAACGATGATCTCATTGGCTGCAATGGCCGGATCGCCATTAGGGTCTTTGAGGGTTACTGTATATTCAAGGTCATTTGAACCTTCAAAAACATCCGCTTCGCTAACCGTCAACTCTGCGGTAACAACAACGCCATCGGCCAGATTGCTATCCGACCCTGTACTACTATTGCCAGCCGTGTCTTCAACTTTAACGTTTAGTTCAACTTCCGTATCAGTCGGATCAACGGGCATATCAACCTTAATACCATTAACAATATCATCTGGGGTGAGTTCGTAATCGGTAATAGGTTCGCCATTGACGTCTAGGATTGGATTGCTGTCTTTATCGGTGACGGTAATTTTATCGCCGGGGGATGTGGTATTTGGATCGAAGGTGATAGCGCCCTCAACTTTACCATCTTTGATGTCATCGTCGTTGTATTTACCGTTGGTGCCTGAACCGGCTTCCAGCTCAACTTCAACGGTCGGCGTTACGTTATCAACATCTTTGCTGTCGGTTATCGGGCCGCTTTCGTTACCCGCAGGGTCAGTCAGTTCCACGTTGATTACAACATCCGGCTGGCCGGGCTCAACCGGCACCTCGACACTGATTTTGCCGCCATTATCGATATCATCCTTTGTAACCGGGCGATTAATCAGTTCATTGCCCTTGCCATCGGTGACGACAATGGTATCGCCAACTTCGGTTTCTGGCGTTAGTACTATCTCGCCTTCAACCCTGCCGTCAGTGATGTCACCTTCGTTGTAGCTACCACCTGGGCCAGTGCCATCTTCTAACTCGACAGTGGCGCCCGGGCCAACGTTATCGACAGCATTATCGTCTTTGCCATCGCTGGAGTTACCTGCCGGGTCGGTCACGGTGGCCTTCAGTTCAACGTCGGTTTGGCCATCGCTTACTGGTACATCCACGGCAATGCCGTTATCGATGTCATCTTGAGTAACCTCACGATTGATCAGCTCATCGCCGTTTCCATCAGTAACTACAACAGTATCGCCAGGCTTGGTATTGCTGGAATCCAGTGTGATGGTGCCTTCAACAAAACCACTCTCTGTATCATCTTCGTTGAAACTGCCATTCGGACCAGAGCCGTCTTCCAGTTCTACGCCAACGGTTGGCGTAATATTATCTACGCCTTTATTATCAGTATCGTCACTGGAGTTACCCGATGGATCGGTGATTGTGGCTTTGATATCTACTGAGGTATCGCCAGACGCGACGGAAACTTCCACACTAACGCCGTCATTAATATCATCCTGTGTCACAGGACGATCGATTAATACGGTTCCGGATGCGTCTTCAATAACAAGACGGTCACCCTCTTCAACGGTATCCGCATCCAGCGTTACTTTACCGGTGACTTTGCCATCGATGATTTCATCAACGCTATAAACGTCATCACCACCCGCGCCTTCGAGTTCGGCGGTCAGCGTTGGTGTCACTGCATCGACGGGTTTGCTGTCAGTGGCACTGCTGCTGTTGCCCGCCGCATCGGTTACATCGGCGTTCAGTTCTAACTCGGTATCACTACCGGTGATTGGTACTTCAACGGTGAGGCCGTTATCGATATCGCTTTGGGTGAGTTCGTAATCAGTAACCGGGTTGCCATTGGTATCAACAGCCGGGTTGTCGTCTTTGTCGGTAGCAGTGACTTTATCGCCCGGCTGCGTGTTTGCCTGGTCGAATGTGATGGTGCCTTTCACTATACCTTGGCTGGCGTCACTGTCATTGTACGTGCCATTCGGGCCAGAGCCGGCTTCTAATTCTACATCAACCGTCGGCGTGACGTTATCAACCGGATTGCTGTCGCCAGTGCTACTGGTATTGCCCGCCGGGTCGGTGACATCCACGTTCAGTTCAACATTCGTTTGGCCATCAGCGACCGGCACATCCACAACAATGCCGTTATCAATATCGTCTTGCGTAACCGAGCGTTCGATAATCACATTACCGCCTTTATCGGTCACTTTTACTGTATCGCCAGGCTCGGTGGTATCTGGGTCAAACGTGACCGTGCCTTCAACTTTGCCATCACTGGTGTCATCGTCGTTGTATTCGCCATTCGGACCATTGCCGGGCTCAAGGGTGGCGGTGGCACCCGGGATGGTGTTGTCCACATCGTTGCGGTCGGAGCCGGTGCTGGTATTTCCCGCTGAGTCCGACGCTTCAACTTTCAACCCAACGTCGATATCGCCATCAGATACCGGTACATCCACGGTAACGCCGTTGTCGATATCATCTTGGGTAACTTCATAATCAGTAATCGGATCGCCATTGCTATCCAGAATTGGGTCGCCGTCTTTATCGGTTACCGTGATTTTATCGCCCACTTCGGTTTCTGGACCGAAGGTGATTTCACCCGTCACTTTGCCATCGTTGGTGTCGTCGTCGTTGTACTCACCATTGGGACCGGAGCCTGGCTCTAGCTCAACGTTGACGCCGGGAACCACGCCATCAACCGGATTATCGTCTGAACCGGTGCTGCTGTTGCCTGCGGGATCCGTGACTTTGGCGTTTAGTTCAACATTGGTTTGACCGTCTGTGACGGGCACATCCACGGAAATACCGTTGTCGATATCGTTCTGTGTAATAGGACGTTCAATAATCACCTTGCCGTCTTTATCGGTGATGCTCACCGTGTCGCCTGGCTCGGTGGTTTTGGGATCAAAGGTGACCTTGCCGGTTACTTTTCCGTCTTTGATGTCAGTGTCGTTAAAGTCGCCATTGGGACCGGAACCCGGCTCCAACTCAACAGATACGCTCGGGGTAACGTTATCGACGAGGTTGTTGTCTTTACCGTCGCTGGAGTTACCCGCCGGGTCAGTCACGGTGGCGTTCAGTTCAACGTTGGTTTGGCCGTCGCTTACCGGTAACTCTACGGTAATGCCGTTATCGATATCGGCTTGAGTAATCTCACGACTGATCACCTCATTGTCGTTCCCATCAGTAACTACAATAGTATCGCCAGGCCTGGTATTATTGGGATCTAGCTCAATCGTGCCTTCGACCTTGCCATCGTTGGTATCGCTGTCGTTGTATTCACCGTTCGGGCCACTGCCCGGTTCAAGTGTTACATCTAAGGTTGGCGTAACGTTATCTACGGCTTTATTATCGGCATCATCACTGGAGTTGCCCGCCGGGTCGGTAATGGTGGCACTGAACTCAACCGACGTATCGCCAGGCGCAACAGAAAGTTCGACGCGAACGCCATCATTAATGTCGTCTTGTGTTACCGGGCGGTCGATCAGGATCGTGCCGGATGCGTCTTCGATGACCAGGCGATCGCCAACCTCAACGGTACTTGAGTCCAGCGTTACGTTACCGGTGACTTTGCCATCGGTGATTTCATCAACGCTATAAACGCCATCAGTACCTGCGCCTTCCAGTTCGGCGGTCAGTTTTGGTGTCACTGCATCGACCGGCTTGCTGTCGGTGGCACTGCTGGTATTCCCCGTTGGATCCGTCAGTTCAACATTTACCTCAACGTCAGACTGGTCGTGCTCGACGGGCACATCGACAATAATGCCGTTATCGATATCATCCTGCGTAACCGGACGGTTAATCAGCTCATTACCCTTGCCATCGGTAACAACAATGGTGTCGCCAGGTTCGGTGTTCGTGCCTAAAGTAACCTCGCCGGGCACTTTGCCGTCTACAATTTCAGATTCATTGTAGATACCATCCGGGCCAGCACCTTTTAACTCGACGCTGGCATCCGGGGTTGCGTTATCAACCTCGTAAGGCCGCTGTGTTTCTGCAGACACAGGGGTGCCGTTTGGTTCAACACTTTCTACAGTTGCGTGAACGTTGCTATCTTGCGCCAGCTCACTACCGGGCACATCTACTTGCCAGGTTTTGCCGTCGGCATTGACAATGGTGCTATAAAGCTGGCCATTCACGGTTGCGGTGACCGTATCTCCAGCCGATACGCCACCGCCCACGGTCCCGGTCAGCGTAATGGTCTGCTGTGCTTCAGTGGCATCAACAATGTCATCACCGGCAATTACGTCAATGGATATGCTCAGTTCCGGAAGTTTGGAGCCGGTCTCAGGAAAGCTGTCGTTTGCCTCGTGTCGGCCAGCAGAAGACCAGGTTTCACGCGGCTCATCGCGCACAAACTCAGCCTGGGGCAGACTCAGTCCCATCGGGCGCAGCACTTCCTGAATGCGCGCAACCGTAACCGGCGTGATGCCATCAGCCTCGATAATTTCTCCGATACGCACCAGCTGAACAAAGCTATGGCCTTGCGCGGAAACTCCTTCATCAGCCACCCTGGGCGCTTCTGTCTCGGGTTCCGGTCTTTGCTCCAGTGGCGCCAGGCTGTCAGCCTCCTCGGCCAGGTCTTCCCTTGCCTGCGCTGTCACTTGCTGCTCGCCAAGGAAGGTCAGCTGCTGACTGTCGCCAAAATCCAGGTCTATACGGGCGCCTTCGGCCATTATCAGGGTTTCTTCAGCCCCCAGGCGGTCTCCCACCTCCAGTGCGCGACGTTCACCATCAGCGTTTTCAGCCCAGGCTTTCCCAACCAGTGATACAACAATTGCCAGCGTAGCCATAATAACCTCACATAGTAATTACGCACGCACATGGGTGCATACGGAACAAATCAATTTCAGCGCTCACTCAAGGCATTGCCTTTAGCGCGCAGTAATGGTTTCAACAGATACGATAAAATAGTTTTCTTGCCGGTCATGATATCCAGCTGTGCCGTCATGCCCGGAATTACGGAAAATTTTTGCGCTGCTTTTTTGTCGTCGGTAACCGCACGTACCAGATAAAATGTGTTGTCCCGGTCGTCGGTAATCGTATCGGCACTGATGTGCTCAAGCGTTGCATCAAGGCCGCCGTACACTGCAAAGTCATAAGCGTGCAGCTTTATGGTGGCGGGCAGTCCCGGGCGCAAAAAGGCAATGTCTTTGGGTGCGACTTTCGCCTCTATCAGAAGGCGGTCATCACTGGGGACAATTTCCACAACCGCGTTTCCGGGTTGCACCACGCCACCCATGGTATTGAGCAGTACGCGCTGAACCGTGCCGTCTACCGGTGAGCGAATTTCTGAAAGCCGTACTTTATCTTCCAGGCCGGCAACGCTTTTCTCCAGGCTGTTCAGCTGGGAGCTTGCTTCGCTCAGCTCCTCACGCCACTGGTTGCGAGCCGCCGATTCCACCTCACGAATTTTTGATTTTGCCTCCTGAACACTGGCTTTTACCTGCCGGACGCGGGCCTGCGCCTGAAGTCGCTCGCCATCGGCGGCCGCCTGGTCCCGCTCCAGCCGCAGGATTTCTATTTCAGAAACGGCACCAGAAGCCAGCAGGGGTTTGGTCGCCTGTAGTTCCTCGGTAGACATCCGGTAGGAATTGCGCGCGGCACTCAAGCCCGCCTGAGCCTCACTCAGTTCCTGCTCACGTTGAGCCAGCTGTTCTTTGGCCACGGAAAGCCTGTCTTGCAGGCCCTCCAGGCTGGACTGGTAGTAACTTTGCTCCTGGCGCAGTACTTCCGTTTGCTCCGGTGTTTTGGTGTTACTGATATTCAGCTGCAAGGGTTCGTTATTAATCTGCGCGCGCAGTCGTTTGACCTTGGCCGCCAGGGCAAAAACCCGAACACTGCCTTCCTGGAAACTGGCAACAAAGCGTGTAGGGTCTATGCGCACCAGCAGGTCGCCTTTCTCTACGGTGTCGCCTTCTTCCACATACAGGTTTTCGATCACACCTCCATCGGCAGACTGAATCACCTGCAACTGGCGCGAGGGGATCACCTTGCCTTCGCCCCGGGTTACCTCATCCACTTTGGCAAAACCCGCCCAGGTAATAAGTCCGATAACCACAATCGCGATGCCGTATAAAAGACTGCGGGCACGAAGCGTGCTTTGCTGCTCTATGGCCTGTTCGGCATCAGCCGGCCATTGCCGTGAGTTATTCCCGAACGCGGAGAAAAATGGCCGAAAAAGCCGGTCAATAAACCGCTTGCCTCTGGCACCGACAGAGTCCGCCATGCTCAACTGCTCAAAGGCCTTTCGCTCTGCCTGTTTCTGCTCCGCCTTTTCGGCTATGTTCAGGTCTTTGCTCATTGCCCCCCCCGCTGCACACGCCCCTCTTGAAGCGCCTTCAGCACCTCTTGTTTAGGGCCATCGGCAACGATTTTCCCGGCATCCATCACGATCAGACGATCAACCATGTCCAGCAAACTGGTCCGGTGAGTCACTAACAATAGCGTTTTCCCCTGGCTGAGCTGGCCAAGCCCTTTGCTCACATGATTTTCAAGCATGCTGTCCATGGCGCTGGTGGGTTCATCCAGTAACATAATGCTGCTGTCTGCCATCACCGCCCGGGCTACGGCAATCGTCTGACGCTGACCACCCGACAAGCGATTACCCCCCTCACCTACCTGCATCGACAGGCCGTCTGCATGCTCTCCAACCATGGTTTTCAGGCCAGACACGTTGATAGCCTGCATCAGACGCTCGCTTTCAGGATGCTCAGTGCCCAGTGTGATGTTGTCGTATACGGTACCGCTGAGTAGCTGAACGTCTTGAGGAATGTAACCAATGTTGCGACGCAGCTCAGTGGGGGCAATCTGGCCGATATTCAGACCATCTATCAGCAGGCTGCCCGAGGTTGGACGGTATAGCCCCAGAATCAGTTTTTCCAGAGTACTTTTGCCTGACCCCACACGCCCGAGAATACCCACCCGCTCGCCGGCACGAATATGCAGCGACACATCTGAAAGCGCATTCTGCTCTTCATCAGGGTACTGAAACGACACGTTACGCATTTCAATTTCACCACGGAGTCTGCCGCGGCTGATCAGTTGTTTGCCTGGCTCGCGGTCCTGTTCCGCATCCATCATCTGTTCCACGGACGTCAATGCCGTTGCCGCCTGATGATACTGGGTGAGCAATGAGGCGGTTTGTGAAACCGGCGCCATGGCCCTTGATGAAAGCATATAAGCGGCGATCAGGCCGCCCTGGGTCATATCACCGTTTATAACCAGATACACGCCGGTAATGATCATTGCCACTGATACAACCTGCTGTATCCAGGAAGCCCCTGCACCCACAGACATCCCCAGCATTCGCTGTTTACCGGAGCACCCCGACAGAAACCGGGTTGACTGCTCCCACGCCGTCTGCATGCGGCTTGTGGCGTTAAAGCTTTTCAGGGTGGGAGCCGCGACCAGGCTTTCAATCAGGCCGGAGTTGCGCTGCGCACTGGCCTCGCTCATGGTGTCCGAGAGCTGGTGCATTGTCGCCTGAACCGACAAGGCATACAGAATGATCAGTGTTGTACCCACCAGTACCGGAATAATCATGACCGGCGAAATCAGCCCGATTATGACTACAAACAACAGGAAGAACGGAAGGTCGATCAGCGCTGTGACGGTCATGGAACCGATAAACGAGCGTACGGACTCAAAGGCCTGAACGTTCGCAGCGTATGACCCTATGGATGCGGGTGCCTGTTCCAGGCGGGTGCCCAGTATGCGCTCCATAATGCGGGCCGACAGGGTAATATCAGCCCGGTTCGCCGCCAGCTCCACAAACCAGCTCCGCAACAGGCGCAGCGCCAGGTCAGCGCAGATAATGAACAGCGCCCCGATGGCCAGAACCCAGAGGGTTTCCGTGGCATGGTTGGGCACCACCCGATCGTAAACATTCATTACGAACAGGGGCATGGTCAGGGCGAACAGGTTAATAAAGAAGGCGGCGATCAGGATGTCCCTGTAGACAGGCCTGTTAGCCCTGATCACGCTCCAGAACCAATGGCCCTGCTCAACGGTTGACCGGGCGCCGGTTCGTTTCCGGTCCAGACGGAACTCCGGACGGCAATACAATGCAATTCCGGTGTAGCTCTCTTTGAAACTGGCAAGCTCCAGCTCTTCGGTCTGCATATCCAGTTCCGGCAGCAGCACCTGCACTGTCTGCCGCTCGGCGTCTATGCTCTGTAGCAGGCAGGCACGGTTCCCTTCAAGTAAAACAACACACGGAAACAACAAGCTGTTCAGGCGCACCAAAGGCTGGCGCACCAGTTTCACTTTCATATCGACCCGCTCAGCTGCGCGGGCAAAGACCGACGGCGACAAGCGGCCGTCAACCAGAGGCAGGCCGGCGACCAGCGCATCATGGCTGGTCGTGGTGCCGTTCTCAGCAGCAAGCCATAACAGGCAAGCGCTCAGATGGTCATAGGTCAGGTCCATAACAGCCATTCACGCTTAGTTTCTGGCATGAGTTACGCGCACCTCAACACGACGATTCAGTGCCCGGCCCTCGGCCGTGTCATTGCTGGCATTGGGCTGATACGCCCCCGCGCCGGAGACCAGTATCACGGTGTCATCAACACCGCTGTTAATCAGTGCATCGCGCACGGCTGTGGCTCTGGCCAGAGACAACTCGCGGTTCAGCGCATCGGAACCGGTGTTGTCCGTGTGGCCAACAACACTGACCGACTTAAGCGTGCCCCGCTCGAGCAGGCGCTGAGCAAACTGCTGAATACGGCTTACCGCTTCTGGCTTCAGTTCAGCACTGCCAACATTAAACAGGGTGTCACTGCCAAGGCTCAGCATCTCTTCAGATTCTTTTGTCTCCAGATAGCGGTCAAAACTTGTGTCACCGTCATCCGGAAGTGTGCAGTAGCGGCTGTTTGCCGGGTTAACCGACTTGTTGATTTCACCCAGATCCGGCAGTGTTTCACTGTCAACAGCCAGTGTCTCCAGCAAGCGCCCCATGCTGTGAAGAGTTTGCAAACGGTTTATCTCTACATCATAAGTACCGTTGATATAGGCCCGCTCAGCCTGGAAAAACTCGTTTTCGGAATCGAGGACATCCAGCAAGGAACGGCGCCCGATATCAAACTGTTCGCGATACGCAGCCAGCACATTCTCAGCCTCCTCACGATGGGCGGCAAGAGAGTCGAGCTTGACCTCCAGGTTACGCACGTCGCTATGGGCAATGGTCGCGGTCTGGCGTAAATCAACACAGGTTCTGTCACGCATGCTCTCTGCCTGGCTGATGCGGCGATCGGCTGCCCTCTCCGCAGCACGGTCACTGCCGCCGCGATACAGGTTGTAACGCATACGCAGCTCAATCACCGTATCTTCACCATAGGTATCCGGATCTGTTCGCTTATCAAAGCTGTTGTTGTTTTTGTAGGCGCCATGACGGGCACCAAACTCAATGGTGGGATAACGCCCGGCCTTTGCTTCTCCGTAGGACGCTTCGGACGCCTGAATTTCTTCAAATGCTGCAAACAGGGCCGGGTTATTGGCATACACTGTTTCAAGTACCTGCCATAGGTTGTCGGGTACGGCCTGATCCTGCACGTCAAACGGGGTCAGATGCTCCGCCGGAAAACGCCCGACCAGGCGCTGAAAGCGTGCCGTTACGCTCTGCAGGTTAGCGATTTCGGTCATTAGATTAGACCGGGCAAGAGACAGGCGGCCATCAATTTGCTGCAGGTCGGCCCGATTACTCACACCCTGGTTAAAGCGCTCGCTCACATGGCGCTGCACCCGCTGGTGGTTAGCCACGTTTTCCTGAGCCAGAGTAACCAGCTCCCGGTGCCTGAGTACGCTCAGATAAGCCTCACTGGCTTCCAGCGCCTTGGTTTCTGCCTCGTCCAGAAGCTCATAATAACGCGCACGACTGGTGTGCTCTGCTTTGGCAACTGCATTTCTCACCCGAAAGCCGTCAAACAGCACTTGCGTCAGCGAAACCTCGGCATAATTGCGGTTGTAACTGCCACGCCCGTCAAAATCACGATCGCCCATGCCTCCGGAAGCACTGAGATCCAGGGACGGCAGGTAGCCACCAAAGGCTTCCCGCTGATCGTGAGTCGATGCCTGAAACGCATGCAGACGCATTTGCAGTTCCGGGTTATTCTCCAGTGTTTCCTGCACAACGCCCAGCAAGTCATCCTGCGAGGCTGGGGCTGCTGCAACAGCTGTGCTAAAGCCAAATGTAAATGTCAGGGCAAGTTTGGCAACGGTCGGTATTCTGGCCATAATATCCTCTGGGCAATCCGGCACAGGCAATCTGCCTGACACGGACACAGTCAGTACGCGGGTTTTGTTAAATGGAAGACGAATGCAACATCCTGAAAATAATTGGATTAATTAAGCGTAACGTCTTTGGCGACAGAGAACCTTTGATTGCGCGCAAAAACCTGTGCCCGCCGGCAGTATTTTTACTTACAGCTTCGAAACCTGCCGGCCTTTGCAGACACCCCGCGACTTTTTGTTGATTGAGCACAATCGCAGAACGCTACATACTGTTAAGCTATAAGCTTATGCCGACAAGCCCAGGGATGCCGCAGAGTCGGGCTGCAAGAACATAAGGAAAAGGATGAGGACGTTAACGCATAGACGCATTTTGATTGTTGACGATGAAGAAGCCGATCGCATGCTGCTGTCCGCTTACCTTCAGCGTTATAACTGCCGATTATTTTATGCAGTAGACGGCCTGGAAGGTATTGAAAAAGCGCGTGCACTCAATCCGGACCTGATCCTGATGGACTCGGACATGCCCCGCTGCAGCGGTGTAGATGCCTGCAGAATCATCACTCAGGATCCGAACACCAGCAATACCCCGGTCGTATTTATTTCGGGTCTTACCTGGCCGGAGCAACGTATTCGAGGCCTGCTTGCAGGTGCCGTTGATTACATCAACAAGCCTTTTGACTTTGATGAAGTTAAATTGCGTCTGGCTATACACCTCAGAAACCGGACAGCCATGCCGGAACGTGACGAAGGCCAGGCTCACGCAGCACCTTCAGTCAAAAACCGGCATTTTATAGTGTTTCACTCCGCACGCACCCACCTTCTGAAATCACTGTCTGTGACACCACCAATGCAAGAACTGGAAAAGCTGACAGGCACAAACAGCAAACATCTGAACAGTGCGTTCAGGGCTTGCGCCGGCGTTACTGTTTATCAGTACCTTCGGGAGGAGCGAATGAAAGAAGCCAGAAGTTTACTCCAGCAAACACAGCTTGCCGTGCAGGACATTGCGCTTCAGGTTGGGTTCAGAGACAGCGCAAATTTTGCCACCGCATTCAAAGAGCGGTTTGGGCTCACTCCCAGAGATTTTCGTCAACAGCACAACTGATTTCAGGAACCATGTTTTTGAGCTACAGCAATTGGACGGCAGCACTTGCCGCAGTTATCACAACGCTTTGCCTTTTCCTGTCATCAATTGCTCTGGCCGACAGCCTCGGTTCAAACGCATCTATCGATCTGGCTGAAGTTCCTGACAGCAGTGAACTGACCGGCGCTATGCTCGCAGTTTCCGGTAACAAAAGCATTCAAACACTGAGTGATGCACGTGAAGCAACAGGGTGGATACAGCCAGGCAAAGACACTCTGGATGCGCCCCGCCAGCACACGACAACCTGGTTAAAAGCTGTATTGCATAACAGCAGTGATCAGCCGCTGATTCGCTGGCTGGTTCTGGAGCCCTGGCGGTTAAATCAGGTAGATGCTTTTTTTCTCAATCCGGAGACCGGCGAAGTCCTCCGGCAGAAAACCACAGGGCTGGCAGTCCCGCTTCAGGAACGTTCCGTCAGCAATGGTAAAACCGTCATCCCGGTGCAGCTCAATGCCGGTGAAACTCAACAGCTGTTCATGAAAATTTACAGCGACAGCCTGCCTTTTATCAGCGTAAAAAACTGGGACCCTGTCTCCTATTCCCAACACATCAATGCCAACCGAATATTCCAGGTCGCTCTGTTTGCCGGCATAATCATGCTACTGGTGATCCTGGTTCTACAGTTCAACGTAAGCCTGATGGTGACTGGCACATGGCTGTTGATGGCTTTTGTTTTGGAGGCAGAAAAGAATGGTTTTTTCAGTAACTATCTACTGAGCTTTCTTGAAAATTACTCTTTCAACCTGAGAACTTTTGCGTGGATATTCACCGAACAGCTGTTCCTGGTCACCTCCGTTTTCTTGCTGGGGCTGAACAAGAGCCGAGGCTGGCGAATTTTTCTCGTACTGACAGCAATTCCGGCATTCATCATGGCTGGCCTCACCTTCGTACTTGATGGTGTCAGTATCCGGAACCTGGGAATTCTGCTCACCGGCCTGTATGCATCCAGCTGGTTGTTTATGATCAGGCCCGCCCTTCGCACCCGATATACCGGGCAACTCGCCATACTGCTTCTGCTGTCAATTTACTGGGCCATTTCGGTTTTTCTTCTGGTCGGTTATACGTTCAATTTTTATTACACCTCCGCCTTCACGGCGGCCAGGATTTATATCGAGATTGCAGTGGCGCTGGCCCTGATACTTACCTATAGCTGGCAACAGAAATACCTTATCAAAAGAGCCACGCAGGCACTGAATATTCAGAGAGCCAAAAGCCGGCAGGCTCTGGAGCAGGCCGTCAAAGATCGTACCGAAGACCTGAACAGTGCCCTCGAAACGGCCCGTAAAGCCAGCCAGGCAAAAGTAAACTTCCTGGGACAGGTGACCCATGACTTAAGGTCACCGTTAACGTCCATTCTGGGTTACGCGCAACTTCAGGCCGCAAACTCAGTAAGTGCCCAAAAAGCAACGCAGGTGATTCAGGACCGGGCGCTGTATATGAAAGACCTGATCGACGGTCTGGTCGATTATGCCCGCGACCTGACAGAGAACGATGAGCTACAGGATATTTACCTGATCGCCTTTATTGACAATCTGGTCAATCACGCCCATATCATTGCCAGCAAGCAAAACAACCGCTTTCAGCTTAAAATCGAAACCGACCTTCCTACGGTTATTCGCTGCAGTAGCAAACAATTGCAGCGCATTTTGCTCAACCTCCTGGACAATGCTGCCAAGTACACAACGAATGGCCGCTTTTCTTTATCCGTTGCTGTCACCGGCAACACCAACCAGAAGCAATCGCTTGTCTTTCGTGTAAGTGATACAGGTCAGGGTATTCCTGCCGAACAGCTAGAAAAAATTTACACGCCGTTTTATCAGGGCTCTGGCAGTAACCCAGGAGCCGGGCTGGGGCTGGCAATCTGCTTTGAGCTGGTCGACAACATGGCCGGAAGCCTGGAGCTGGAAAGCGAGCCCGGCAAAGGAACAATAGCCACTTGCACAATTCCCTACGTGGCCGGAGACGAGCAGCTTGCCCCAACGTGCCTGCCGGCGACACAGGATTTACTGCCTGTGTTTGATGCTCACGGCCAAAAAGCCCTGATTGTTGAAGACTCATCACAAGTGAGAGAGCTATTGGACAGGGAGCTCACGGACATAGGCTATGAAACCAGGCTTTTTGCAACCGCAGAAGCGTTTGCGGCAACTGTAAACAGCACCCGTAAAGCACCCGGGGTGATTATTACAGACTACTATCTGCCAGACGGCTCCGGCTCCGATGTACTTCGCATTGCGCAAGCCCAATGGCCGGATGTGCCTGTTATCCTGCTTTCTGCGACACAAAATAATCATCCCGGGCTTGGTGCAAGTGCTTCAGAGCGCTTTAACGCCTGTCTGCCAAAACCGATTGACCTGCTGGAGCTTCGCTTCACGTTGGCAGAGCTTTGCAACCTGTCCCCGGAATCCTATAGCGAGGACACTGCCTACGGTGACTTACAAACCAAATAACCATCAGAATAATCCGATAATCCAAAGGGGTGTGCTTTCCTGATAGAATCGCTCCTCTATTCGCGTCTTATTAAGCAATAAACGACCAGAAAATGAGCAAACAACCACCGTTAGATTCCCCTGAAAGCAGCCTTTCAACGACCGGGCAGCCTGGCGCACAACCGTCCAGACGCTTCTGCGTTGCGCCAATGATGGACTGGACCACCCCACATTACCGTTATTTTGCCCGTTTGCTCAGCAGGCACACGCTGCTCTATACAGAAATGGTCACCACAGGGGCGCTGATTCACGGTGATACCGAGCGCTTACTGCGCCATAATGCGGCTGAATACCCACTGGCTCTTCAGCTTGGTGGCAGTGATCCCGGGGAGCTCGCTCATTGCGCGCGTCTGGCTGAGCAGTACGGTTTCAGTGAGGTAAACCTGAACATTGGCTGCCCCAGTGACCGGGTCCAGAACAATATGATCGGCGCCTGCCTGATGGAGCACCCGGATAAAGTGGCAGAAGGTGTACGGGCCATGATCGAAGCCACGCACCTGCCGGTAACGGTTAAGCACCGTATTGGTATTAATGGCCGGGAGTCCTGGGAAGACCTGTGCGAGTTTGTAGATAAAGTCAGTGCAGCCGGCTGTCGCACGTTCATTGTGCATGCGCGCATTGCGGTTCTGGAAGGTCTGAGCCCGAAGGAAAACCGGGACATTCCGCCCCTGAAATACAACTGGGTATACCAGCTGAAGCAGAAGTACCCGCATCTTGAGATTATTATCAACGGCGGTATCAAAACCTTCAGTGAATGTCATGAGCACCTGCAACACACAGATGGTGTGATGCTTGGGCGTGAGGCCTATCATAACCCCTGGCTGCTGGCCGGAGTGGACCCGGCGTTCTTTAATTCGGAAACACCTGTGACTTCACGTCATGAAGCGCTGAAAGCGATGTACCCGTTTATTCAGAGCGAACTGGACCGGGGTGTTTTTCTCGGCCATATAACGCGACACCTGCTGGGCCTTTTTCACGGTATGCCCGGCGGTCGCCAGTTCCGGCGCCATATCAGCGAAAACGCCCATAAGCCCGGAGCAGGCCTGGAAGTGGTTCAGACAGCTCTGGACAAAGTCAGGCTACCCCGGACGCAAACAGAGGCTGCCACCAGCGTCTGAATGCAACATTAACGCATAATTGCGGCCCTCTAACCTTTTGCTGTCTTGTCCCGACCTTTGCAGCCCGTTATTGTAGAAGCACAGCCCGCACCCGGGAACTGGGTGTGCAGACAACAATATCAATCAGGATGACATCGCAAATGACCAACAAGCTTGAGCAACTGAAAACCATGACCACTGTGGTGGCAGATACAGGCGACCTGGATGCCATTGCCCAATGGCGGCCCCAGGATGCCACCACCAACCCCTCGCTGCTGCTCAAGGCGGCGGCATCTGAGGCCTATCGGCCCATGCTTGAACGTGCCGTAACCATGGCTCGCAGGCAGGGTGGCTCGGATGCTGAACAGTTAAGCCGGGCAACCGATATACTGGCAGTTCTGGCGGGTCAGGAAATACTCGGTCTGATACCGGGCGTGGTGTCCACTGAGGTCGATGCGCGCTTGTCATTTGATACCGACGCCACGGTCAAGCGGGCGCGCCGTCTGATAGAACTCTATGACCAGCAAGGTGTGGACACCAGCCGGGTTCTGATCAAGATTGCCTCCACCTGGGAAGGCATTCGCGCGGCCGAGATTCTTGAGCAGGAAGGCATCCGCTGTAACCTCACCCTTTTATTCTCGTTTGCTCAGGCGGTTGCCTGCGCTCAGGCAGGCGCCTACCTGGTGTCGCCGTTTGTTGGCCGTATACTGGACTGGCACCTTGCCAACAGCGGCCGGGACCACTTCCCGGCAGCCGAAGATCCGGGTGTACTCTCGGTTGCCCGGATCTATAATTACTACAAGGCCAATCGATTCAGCACTGTGGTTATGGGAGCCAGCTTCCGTAACAAGCAAGAAATCGAAATGCTGGCAGGCTGTGACCGCCTCACCATAAGCCCGGCGCTGCTGCAGGAACTGCAGGACGATCAGGGCACGCTACAACAACAACTGTCGGCGGCGAGTGCCACCTCACAAAATGGCGTCGGAGTGATGGATGAAAAGCGTTTTCGCTGGGAGCTCAATGAAGACGCCATGACCACAGAGAAGCTTGCAGATGGTATCCGCCGGTTCACGGCCGACCAGATTGAGCTGGAAGCCCGGGTCCGTCAGCTGGCTGCCAGAGCGGCCTGATACACAGAGTGCGATTTAATGCACTTTTAATGCACACCAATGATCGTATCGGATTATGATTGAAAGTCTGAAAAACCTGTTCAGCGCTCCGGAAGCGGAGCCGAACCAGCCTGGCCCCCATCAGTTTGCGGTTGCAGCAACCGCATTGATGGTTCAGCTTGCGCGGGTTGATAACGACGAAGATGAGCGTGAACTTCAGGCGATTGTAGAAGCAGCAATAAAGGCCCACGGGGTATCGCGAAAAGAAGCAGAAGATATCCTTGCAGACGCACTATCCCACGCAGATGATGCCACATCCTTGTACGAGTTTACCGGGCAAATCAATGAGCATCTGAACCAGGAGCGCAAACAGGCGCTGCTGGAAAGTATCTGGATGGTTGCCCTGGCGGATGAGCGCGTGGACAAGTACGAAGAACATCTTATTCGCCGTATTGCAGACCTGCTACACCTTAACCACCGGGAGTTCGTCCAGGCCCGGCACCGGGCAGAGAGTGCGGGCGCTTAGCCGGTACATATAATAAAGGAGCACCCATGCTAGCCATTCTTCACCCGGATACCCCTCTGGACGGCGACGCCTACCGCCAGACAATGCATTATCTGGAACATCTGCCGGGGGTATCTGTACGGGTACACGAGATACAGGGCGCTAGCCAGCGCCTGACTGAAATATACCTGCTGGGCGACACCAAACCGCTCAACAAGGAGGAGATTGAAGCCCTTCCTGCGGTTGAGCGCGCCATACGTATCTCTGAAGATTACCGCATTCTGGGCCGCCACCGGGATGACAACCGGCAAACCGGTTTCCATTACAATGGTGTGGACTTCAACCAGTCCGGCCTCAATGTGTTTGCCGGGCTTTGCGCCGTGGATACGCCCGAGCATGTGGAAGCAATGCTGCAGGCGCTGGAAGATAATGGTCAGGTATGTACCCGCATGGGGGCCTACAAGCCCCGCACCAACCCTTATTCTTTCCAGGGGCACGGCAAAGGATGTCTGCCCTGGGTGTTTGAAAAAGCTGGTAAACACGGCATTAAAGTGGTGGCTATGGAAATTACCCATGAAAGCCACATTGAAGAAATTGATACCTGTCTGGAAAAACTGGGACGACCCACCGGCGTTATGCTGCAGGTGGGCACCCGCAACACTCAGAACTTTGAGCTTCTGAAAGCCATTGGCCGGCAGAGAACCTACCCGGTTCTGCTCAAGCGCGGCTTTGGCATTACCCTGAATGAGTCCCTCAACGCGGCGGAATACCTGGCCAGTGAAGGCAACGCCAATGTTATTTTCTGCCTGCGTGGTATGAAAACCGAGGCTGGCCAGCCCCACCGGAACATGGTGGATTTCGCCCATGTACCAGCGGTCAAGCGCCTTACCCGCATGCCGGTCTGCGTCGATCCTTCGCACTCTGTGGGCACCCGGGCAAAATCCCCGGAAGGCATTCTGGATGTGATGCATGCAACTGCCCAGGGCGTGATTGCAGGCGCCAACATGGTGCTGGTGGACTTCCACCCCAAGCCGGAAAAAGCGCTGGTCGACGGGCCTCAGGCACTCTTGATGAACGAATTGCCGGCGTACCTGGAAGACATACAGCTGTGCCACGACACCTGGAAAAAGCGCCAGGCTATTTACCAACGTTTAAGAGGTGAAACACCCGAATGATTGTCTACGGACACCGGGGGGCAAAAGGTGAAGCCCCCGAGAACACCCTGCCCGGCTTTCGCTTTGCTTACGGGCAGGGAGTGCGGCATTTTGAGCTGGATCTGGTGCTGTCCAAAGATGGCGTACCGGTACTGCTGCACGACCTGACAGTCGATCGCACTACTGAAAGCAAAGGCAATGTCAGCCAGTATACGGCTGCAGAGCTCGCAGCCATGGATACCCGCCCGAAAACACGGGCATGGCCGGTAAAGGCGGGTATTCCCTCGCTGGAAGCGTTTCTGGATGAGTTTGAGGACCTTGAGCATGTGCAACTTGAGGTCAAAAAAGACAGCCGTGCCAGACTGAACATCCTCTGCAACCGGTTAACCGAAATTATTCAGCGTCGCAACCTCTATCAGACGACAGCGGTTACCTCATCGGACACCTGGCTTCTGCGGGAAATAAGCAGGCGCAACACCCGCATCCGAACGGGCCTGGTTGCAGAAAGGCGCTTCCCCAAACCTCTCGGACTGGCTGTGCGCTCCGGATGTGACTACCTTTGTATTAACTGGAAGTTGTGCTCACCGGCTCTTGTGGAAAGCGCCAGGCGCAAAGGTATCCATGTGTCCTGCTGGACAGTTAATGGTATTCAGGACATGCTCAAGCTGGAAACCATGGGGGTCGACAGCGTCATTACAGATTATCCTACAAGCACTCTTTTGTACTTTGATAACCGTGCACGTTCTGGTCTGCTGCTGCCTGAGCGGGAGGAAAACATCGTGGCGGGCAACGCTTCCTTGCCCGCCAGCTGAAGCTGGGCCAGCCCGGATCAGAAAATCCGGTTGAGCCCGTTCAACGCCGCAACCCGATACGCTTCCGCCATGGTCGGGTAATTAAACGTTGTATTGATGAAGTAGTTGAGCGAGTTGGCCTCACCCTCCTGGTTCATGATGGCCTGGCCGATGTGAACAATCTCGGCCGCCTGGTCACCAAAACAGTGTATACCCAGAATCTGCCGTGTTTCACGATGGAACAGTATCTTCAGCATACCCACCGCTTCACCGGTAATCTGAGCCCGGGCAAGGTCCTTGAAAAACGCCTGCCCCACTTCATAGGGCACCTTGGCCTCTGTCAGTTCCCTTTCGGTTTTGCCTACGGAGCTGATTTCCGGAATCGTATAAATGCCGGTGGGCACATCGGTGACAAACCTGAAGTAATCATCTTCTACAATATCAGAAGACGCCGAACGGCCCTGGTCATAGGCAGCACTTGCCAGACTGGGCCAGCCGATCACATCCCCCACCGCATAGATGTTTTCAACTTCCGTGAGGTAATGCTCATCAACGGACAGCTGCCCACGGCTATTCGGTACCAGCCCGATATTCTCAAGCGCCAGCTTGTCGGTGTTCCCCGTACGGCCGTTGCACCACAAAAATGCATCGGCGCGGATCTTCTTGCCGGATTGCAGAGACAGAACCACACCGTGGTCATCACCATCTACCGACTCGTACTGTTCATTATGGCGAACAAGTACACCGTTATTACGCAGGTGATAACTCAGCGCATCGGAAATCTCGTCATCAAGAAACGACAGCAGGCGGCTACCCGGGTTGATCAGGTCAACTTTTACACCGAGCCCGGCAAAAATAGACGCATACTCGGAGCCAATAACACCTGCGCCGTAAATAATCAGCGTGCGCGGTGTATGGGACAGATTCAGGATGGTGTCCGAGTTGTAAATCCGGTGATGGCGGAAATCGACATCCGGCGGCAGATAAGGCCGTGAGCCGGTGGCAATGATTACCTGCTTGAAGTACAGAGTCTCCAGGGAGTTATTGCCACGCACTTCCAGCCGGTTCCCATCAATGAATTGGGCACGGCCGTTGATGCGATCGACACGGTTACGGGAGTAGAACTGGGTTCTCAGCTTTACCTGCTTGCCAATCACTTTCTGGGCATTCTGCAACACCTGAGGGAATGAAAACCAGCGAGGCTCGCCGATATCCCGGAACATCTGATTGGTGTTAAAAGTAATGATCTGCTTGACTGAATGCCGCAACGCTTTCGAAGGAATCGTGCCCCAGTGGGTACAGTTTCCTCCCACTGTCGGTTTATCGTCTACCATGGCAACACGCTTGCCATGCTTCGTCGCATTCATTGCTGCACCTTCTCCGGAAGGTCCAGCACCGATAACGACAACATCATAATGATGTTCCGCCATACGCGCAGTAACTCCTTATCTACGTCTGAAAATTTGTAGTTATCCGAACCTGCCCAGGGGCTTAGCGCGTACGTTCTGTGCTGGCTGCATCATAAGCCAGGCTTTCAGGCGCTGCCGCTTCCGAGGCGACGCGCTGGTTCTCTTCCTCACATTTCTGGGTATTGCCGCCGCAGATATCGCAGGATGCACTGAGACCCAGTGCGCCAATACCCCCACAGGTGCCACTGATTGGCTTACGGCCGAAGATCACACCCACGGACATGGCAGTAACCAGCAAAACCACAATCATAAAAACCAGGAGAAAGGTACCCATAGTGCCACCTCTTACTGAGTAACATAAGACGAAAAGGCCGGAGTCTGATGAGACTCAAAACCATTATCCGTCCGGATAATAAAATAAGCGGGAATGTTTTCCCGGGTTGCAACGGCTTTTGCACGCTCGTAACCCATAACTGTAAACCCGGTTGCCAATGCATCCGCTGTCATGCTGTCGTCGGTGATAACCGTAACAGACGCCAAGTGATGCTCAATCGGATGTCCAGTTTCCGGGTCTATTGTATGGGATAATCGACGCCCTTCCGATTCGTAATAGTTACGATAGTCCCCGGACGTTGCCATTGCCATCGAAGGCAGGTTAACAATGCGGTTAACCGTTTGCTTCCCCTTCTCAGCGGGCTGCTCGATCGCCAGCCGCCACACACTGCCATCCGGCTTCTGGCCCTGTGTGCGTATTTCACCGCCAATTTCGACCAGGTAAGCCTCAACCCCTTCGCGGTCCAGATAGCGTGCAACGACATCTACCCCATAGCCCTTGGCAATGCCGGACAAGTCGATGTACTGGTGTGAAGACGCTTTCAGTGCCGGCGGATCAGCCCTCAAGGACAGTTTTTCAAACCCGGTTTCTGCCAGCTTCCGGGCAAGCTCTTCTTCTGTCGGTGTCTCTACCGGCCGACCGTCCGGACCAAACCCCCAAAGGTTAACGACCGGCCCTATGGTAATGTCAAACGCGCCTTCGGTCAGTGCGGAAATTTCCTGGGAGCGAGCCAACACCTCATACAGTGCGTCTGAAACGGATGTCCAGTCTGACTGGTCTTCCAGGCGATTGAACTGTGACAGTTCAGAGTCTTCTCTCCACGTCGACATAGAGGCATCCACACCTTCGAGCGCGTCTTCAATGCCCTGGGCGAGTGCTTCCATCCGCTCCTGATCCTCTGGCAACACCACACTGATGTGATAGCGGGTGCCAAACATCTGGCCGGAGATTTCCCAGACTTTTTCCTCTGGCTGAAACGAGCAACCCGCCAAGGCCGCCACAGCCAGCATCATAAAGATGCTGGCCACGGCCGCCCGGGCGGGTTGGACTATGCTGCATGTCATTTTAAGGGCTTATCCTCCGAAGTCATCCAGCATAATATTCTCTTCTTCTACACCCAGGTCTTTCAGCATCTTGATCACAGATGCGTTCATGATCGGGGGCCCACACATGTAGTACTCACAATCTTCGGGCGCCGGATGGTCCTTCAGATACTTGTCGTACAGCACGTTGTGGATAAAGCCCGTCGGGCCATCCCAGTTATCATCAGGCAGTGCGTCTGAGAGCGCCACATGCCATTCGAAGTTTTCGTTTTCTTTCTCAAGCGTGTCGAAGTCTTCCACGTAGAACATTTCGCGGACACTCCGGGCGCCGTACCAGAAGCTGATCTTGCGATCGGTCTTCAGGCGCTTGAGCTGGTCGAAGATATGGGAGCGCATGGGTGCCATTCCGGCACCACCACCGATAAAAATCATTTCGGCATCGGTCTTCTTGGCAAAGAATTCACCGAATGGTCCCATGACCGTAACCTTATCTCCCGGCTTCAGGTTGAACGCATAGCTGGACATAATGCCCGGCGAGTGATCAGTACCCGGAGGCGGTGTTGCAATACGAATATTGAACTTGAGAACGCCTTTCTCTTCAGGGTAGTTCGCCATGGAGTAGGCACGAACCGTCTCTTCCTTGTTGATGGTTTTGTAACGCCAGATATCGTGCTTGTCCCAGTCTTCGCGGAACTCTTCTTCAATATCGAAATCCTTGAAATCGATCTCGAAGGGGCCACACTCAAGCTGAACATAACCACCGGCGCGGAAGTCCACTTCTTCGCCTTCAGGCAGTTTCAGAACCAACTCTTTAATAAAGGTTGCAACGTTGTGGTTGGACACAACCTCGCACTCCCACTTCTTGACCCCGAAGAACTCCTCAGGAACCTCAATTTTCATGTCCTGTTTGACAGGAACCTGGCACGACAGCCGCCAGCCCTCCTTTTCTTCACGGTTAGTGAAGTGGGTCTTTTCTGTGGGCAGCATGGCACCGCCACCTTCAAACACCTTGCACTTGCACTGGGCGCAGGTCCCGCCACCGCCACAGGCTGAGGAAAGGAAAATTCCGCTGCCGGCCAGGGTACCCAGGAGCTTGCCCCCGGCTTCCGTCTTCAGGGTGTGCTCCGGGTCGTCGTTGATTTCGATGGTCACATCACCGGTACTTACCAGTTTGGATCTTGCGGCGAGGATGATCGCCACAAGCGCCAGAACGATAACGGTGAACATGACCACGCCGAGTATTATTTCTGTATACATGGTCTCGCCTTTTCGTTAAACCGCATCACCGGGTGAATTACAGGGAAATTCCCGAGAAGGACATAAAGCCAAGGGACATCAGACCTACGGTTATGAAGGTGATTCCCAGGCCACGCAGACCGTCCGGAACATCGCTGTACTTCAGTTTTTCACGGATACCGGCCAGAGCAATAATAGCCAGAGCCCAGCCCACACCGGCGCCAAAGCCATAAACCACACTCTCGCCGAACGAGTAGTCACGCTCTACCATGAACAACGCTGCACCCAGGATGGCGCAGTTAACGGTGATCAACGGCAGAAACACGCCCAGTGCGGAGTAGAGTGCCGGAATATATTTATCCAGAACCATTTCCATAATCTGGACAATGGCTGCAATAACACCAATGTAGGTGATCAGCCCCAGGAAGCTCAGATCCACATTCGGAAGCCCCGCCCATGAGAGCGCACCTTCACGCAGAATGTTGTTGTAGATCAGGTTGTTCACCGGCACGGTTACGGTCAGAACGACAACAACCGCAATGCCCAGGCCTGTAGCAGCTTCAACCTTCTTGGAGATGGCAAGGAACGTGCACATACCCAGGAAGAACGCAAGCGCCATGTTCTCAATGAAAATTGCCTTAAGAAGCAGGCTGATATAATGCTCCATCAGAAGGCCTCCTTATGAGTGTGGCGGGACATCTTGAAGTCCGGTTCTTCAACCTGCTCAGGCATCCAGGTACGCAGACCCCAGATCGCAAGCCCGATAATGAAGAAGGCGCTGGGCGGAAGTAACAGCAGCCCGTTGGTAATGTACCAGCCACCTTCGTTAACCGGAGTCAGCAGAGTGACGCCGAACAGCGAACCGGCACCGAGCAGTTCCCGGAAAAATGCCACAAACAGCAGCATGACCGAGTAGCCTACACCGTTACCAACACCGTCCAGGAAGCTCAGCCAAGGGCCGTTTTGCATAGCAAAACCCTCTGCCCGACCCATCACGATGCAGTTGGTAATGATCAGTCCGACAAACACGGAAAGCTGCTTACTGATTTCGTAGGCGTAAGCTTTCAGGACCTGATCCACCACAATAACCAGTGAGGCAATGATCGTCATCTGAACGATAATCCGGATACTGGCCGGGATCTGGGTACGAGCCAGGGAGACCGCCAGGTTTGAACACGCAGTTACTGCAATAACCGACAGACACATAACAATGGTTACGCTCATGCTTGTGGTTACCGCAAGCGCTGAACAGATACCCAGGATCTGTAGCCCGATCGGGTTGTTACTGAAGATCGGCTCAAATAGAACCTGCTTGGCGTTTACTTCAGCCATGGTCAGACCTCCCCTTCACGAAGTTTCTTGAGGAAGGTGGCATAACCCTGGTCACCCATCCAGTAATTAACCAGCTGCTCAACGCCACGGCTGGTCAGCGTCGCACCGGACAGGGCATCCACCTTGTGTTGCTTGTTCGGCGTATCCGCGCCTACCCCGCCTTTGAGCAGGCGAATCTTCGGCTCGGTTTTATCCGCGTCATAAAGTTCCTTGCCAACCCACTGGGACTTCCAGCGTGGGTTATCCACTTCGCCACCAAGGCCAGGTGTTTCTGCGTGCGAATAGAACCCCAGCCCTTCGATCGTGTTCAGATCACCCTCCAGGGACATAAAGCCATACAGGGTGGACCACAGGCCGTATCCGTGCACAGGCAGCACCACACGTTTGATATCACCGTTTTCGCTCAACGTGTAAATCTTGGCCACGTTGGGACGACGCTTGATGCCGGCTTTGTCCGCCGAAGACAAAATGTTCGTCGACATTTCAGGGTCGGAGGAGGCTTTGTACATATCGTACTTCATCGGGTCTTCAACCCCGACAGCAGACGGCTCAACATAGTCACCGGTATCAAGGTCAACCAGTCGCACGTCAAACTCAGCGAACGTGCGCTCGATTTCTTCGGCACTGGCGCCTTCGTTAAGCATGCCCGCGGCAGACAGGATATTCGTCTTGATATCCAGGTTCTGGTTCTGTACCTGCAGAGGCCGCAGAACGACCGCCGCAGTGGACACCACCACGGAGAACACAATACTCAGTACCAGAGCAACCAGCAGCGTTCTGGAGACGGTTTCTTTAGCTTTAGCCACGAGCAAGCCTCCGTTTAACGTTTGCCTGAACCACATAATGGTCCATAAGCGGCGCAAAAAGGTTGGCGAACAGGATCGCCAGCATAATGCCTTCCGGGAAGGCCGGGTTAACAACCCGGATCAGTACCGTCATCACACCCACCAGAATACCGAAACACCACCGGCCTGTATTGGTCATGGAGGCAGAAACCGGATCGGTTGCCATGAACATCATGCCGAAGGCAAAGCCCCCCATTACCAGGTGCCAGTGTGCCGGAACCGTGAACATCGGGTTGGTGGCTGAGCCGATTACGTTCATGAGTACAGCGGTTGCGATCATGCCGATCAGCACGCCACCCACTATCCGGTAGCTGGCAATACCCATTCCTACAAGAATCAGGCCACCGATCATCACTGCCAGCGTGGAGGTTTCACCCACTGAGCCCTGAACCGTGCCCATGAAGGCGCTCATCCAGCCAATGTTGGCTTCCAGAGCCTCAAGACCGCCACTGGCCGCCCAGCTGAGCGCGGTTGCGCCACTGAAGCCATCAACCGCCGTCCACACAGTATCGCCGGAGATTTGTGCCGGGTAGGCAAAGTACAGAAACGCCCTGCCGGTTAATGCCGGGTTAAGGAAGTTTTTACCGGTACCACCGAACACTTCCTTACCAATCACAACACCAAAGGTAATACCCAGAGCCACCTGCCACAAGGGAATCGTGGGCGGACAAATCAGCGCAAACAGGATCGAGGTTACAAAGAAGCCTTCGTTGACTTCATGACGACGCACGGTTGCAAACAGAACTTCCCAGATGCCGCCAACAATAAAGGTAACCGCATAAATGGGAACAAAGTACGCCACTCCGTACACAAAGTTATCCCAGATACCGGCACCGGCTCCGGTTACCGCCAGCGCCTGAATAAAGGCTGTGCGCAGACCGCCATCACCCACCAGAGCATCCGGGTTGGATGCCAGGAAGTTGTTGGCCTGGAAACCGATATTCCACATACCAAAGAACATCGCCGGAAAGGCACACAACCATACCGTGATCATAATGCGCTTCAGGTCAATGCCATCACGCACGTGGGAGGTTGTGGAGGTTACCGAACCCGGTGTGTAAAAAATGGTATCAGCAGCTTCATACAGAGCGTACCAGCGCTCGTATTTGCCACCCTGTTCAAAATGATGCTCGATTCCATCGAGAAACTGTCGGATAGACATCGTATTAGCCCTCGATCTCGATTCGGGTCAGGTTCTCACGGAGAATCGGACCGTATTCATATTTACCCGGACACACAAAGGTGCACAGTGCCAGATCTTCTTCTTCCAGTTCCAGAGCGCCGAGCTTCTGCGCCATTTCGGTATCCCCGACAATCAGCGACCTGAGCAACTGGGTAGGCAGGATATCCAGCGGCATCACTTTCTCATACGCACCGACCGGTACCATGGCCCGCTCACTACCGTTTGTAGTTGTGGTGAAGTTGAACCGCTTGTTACTGGCAAGTTTGGACAAGTAAATGTTCAGCACCGAGAACTTGTTTGCACCTGGCGTCAGCCAACCCATAAAGTAACGCTTGGTTCCTTCCTCCAGAATAGAGACCTGGTTAGCGAAGCGACCAAGATAAGCAACCGGACCCTCACCACGACGGCCACCGAACACAGACCCGGAAATAGCACGAATCTCATCGCCCGGGGTAACCTCACCCTCGAGAAGCTCTGTAAGGCTGGCGCCCACACGGGTACGGACCAGGCGTGGCTTCCGGGCCCTGGGGCCACCCAACGCAACGATGCGGCCAGCATTGAGCTCACCTGTGGTGAACAGCTGCCCGATATCGATCACATCCTGATAATTGACAGTCCAGACGGTCTTGGAGGCGGACACCGGATCAAGATAATGGATATGCGTACCGACGTTTCCGGCCGGGTGTACGCCGTCAAACTGCTGAATCTCGAATCTGTCCGTTTTGGGTACAGACACATCCGAACCGGGACGGCCGGTTATGAATACCTTGCCCGAGGTCAGATGGCTGAGAACCGTCAGTCCATTCTCAAAATCTGCCGCATGCTCAGCGATGATCACTGTGGGATCGGCCGCCAGCGGATTGGTGTCCATGACAGAGACAAAGATAGAGTGCGGCGCACTGTCGATTTCCGGCGTTTTACTGTAAGGCCGGGTCTTCAGGGCGGTCCACAAACCGGACCCAACCAGATTATCGACAACCTGCTGACGCTCAAGACCCGCAAGATCAGAGTCATTGTAACGGGCAAATGTTTCAGCTTCGTCGCCATCAACTTCGATAACAATGGACTGAAATACCCGACGCGCACCGCGATTGATTTCTTTCACCACCCCCGCGGCGGGTGACGTATAACGAACGCCCTCGGTCTTCTTATCCGTGAACAGCAGCGTACCGCGCTTAACACGGTCTCCCTCTTTAACAGCCATTGTCGGCTTCATGCCGTTGTAGTCGTAGCCAATCAACGCCACATGGCGCACTGGCTTTCCATCTGTAATGGTCTGTTCGGGAGTGCCGCTGATGGGAAGATCCAGGCCTTTTTTGATCTTGATCATTAGCCTCATCCAATCATCAGAAACTGGTTATGAATTCGCATGGCCTGGCCCCAGCGGCCCAGAGTACTTGAGAAACAGGAAGCCAGACATACCAAAAATCGCGACAATTATAGAGTTTAAGGCACGCTATTTCCACCGGAAACGCAGACCGGTTTGTGCGGATACGTAACCACTTGCAATTTGCCTTCACTCAAAAAAAACCCGGCACCTTGCGGCACCGGGTCTGAGAGATGACTACACCGTAGCTGGCGTACTCACTCAGTCACGCGAGCGCTTGGGAAAGATCGGGTAATCAACCCCCGCCATCTGATTCACCACACGAACCACCTGAGCACTATAACCGAATTCGTTGTCGTACCAAACGTACAGAATCAGGCGCTTGCCCCCGGCAACAGTGGCCTGAGCATCAACAATCCCGGCGTGCCTTGAGCCCACAAAATCAGTAGAAACCACTTCGGGCGAGTTCACAAAATCTATCTGCTTCTGCAGTTCGGAGTGCAAAGCCATGTCGCGCAGGTAGTCGTTTACACCTTCAACGTCCACGTCTTTTGCCAGATTCAGATTCAGAATGGCCATGGACACGTTGGGCGTCGGAACCCGGATTGCGTTCCCGGTCAACTTACCGGTCAACTCCGGCAACGCCTTGGAAACCGCTTTTGCTGCACCTGTCTCGGTAATTACCATGTTCAGGGCAGCACTGCGTCCGCGGCGACTGCCTTTATGGTAATTATCAATCAGGTTCTGGTCGTTGGTGTAGGCGTGAACCGTTTCAACATGCCCGTCTTCAATACCATACTCGTCGTGAATCGCTTTCAGAACCGGAGTAATGGCGTTGGTGGTACAGGACGCAGCCGACAGAATCTTGTCTTCATCAGTGATCCAGTCGTTGTTGATGCCGTACACAATGTTCTTGATATCGCCCTTGCCAGGCGCTGTCAGGATAACGCGGCTTACACCTTTGGACTTGAGGTGCAGGCCCAGGCCCTCTTCATCCCGCCACTTACCAGTGTTATCGATGACAATGGCATTGTCGATGCCATACTGGGTGTAATCCACCTTGTCCGGGCCATCCGAGTAAATCACCTTGATGTAATTGCCGTTGGCAATCAGGGCAGAGTCTTCTTTATCCACACGAATTGTGCCATTGAAAGGACCGTGTACTGAGTCACGGCGCAGCAGGCTGGCGCGCTTTTGCAAATCATTATCTGCACCACCCGGGCGAACCACAATAGCCCGCAGGCGAAGGTTGTTACCACCGCCGGCCTTTTCAATAAGAATACGGGCCAGCAACCTCCCGATACGACCAAAGCCATACAGCACGACATCTTTGGTGCCATTGCTGGCGTCTTCTTCAGACTGTGCAGGATACTGCCCCACCACCGGGCCGATTTCCTGTTTCAGGAATTCTGTCAGATCGCCACCGACCTGCCTGAACTTTACCGCCAACTTCCCAATGTCCACGTGGGCGCGGCCCAGCTCCATCTGATCCATGGCCTGCAGGATGGGCAGCGTATCGTTAACGGACAGCTCACCACTTTCTACCTGACGTACGTAGCGATGGGCGCGGATAATGTCGATAACCGACTGATTAATAATGGCACGACCATAAACGGAAGTAACAATGTTATTTTTCCGGTAAAGGCGACCAATCAGCGGAATCATTGCCTCCGCAGTAGCTTCTCTGTCCATCCAGTTAGACAGGCACTGGTTCATCTGTTCGTGGCTCACGGTAAAACCCCTGTTTAGCACATGGAATAATTCAGGTGGCGTATTATCCAACTTAAACCTGCTTTCAGCAAATCGGAACTGGCATATACATCGTAACTCTACTGCCATGACACGGGCATCCGCCGGCGGTAGAATAGCCGCCGCGCCAGACCCCAAACCTAACAGTCGGAGATTACAACCGCTCATGAGTCAAGGTGTCCCTACTTCCGCCGCGCCGAAAACATTGATTGCACCGGCCTTCCCCGTAAAAGCAGCCGACCACCGGACCTGGGGACAACTGCACGGCAGCGCGGACGCCCTCGCTATTTGCGAAAGTGCCCGGGTACACAAGGGGCTTACCTTAGTAATTACCCGTAGTACAGCCGAAGCAATCCGCCTTGAACAGTCCCTGCGCTTTTTTCTCGGTCTGAGCCCGGGGAACGGCGGCGCAGTTGTGACTGAAGAGGAGCTGGAGCTGTTGTCACTTCCTGACTGGGAAACCCTGCCGTATGATCTGTTTTCTCCTCACCAGGACATAGTTTCACAACGCATCCGCGCTTTGCACCGACTACCTGCCACTGAACATGGCATTATTGTGGTTCCGGCCCGCACCCTGATGCACAGGTTACCGCCGGCAGACTACCTGCAGGGCAACACGCTCCTGCTGGAAACCGGCCAGTCCCTCAACACAGACACTTGGCGGCAGCAACTGGCAACTGCCGGTTACCGTCATGCAGAAAACGTATACGAACACGGGGAGTATGCGGTTCGCGGTTCTATTATTGATATCTACCCCATGGGCTCCGATCTGCCCTACCGGATCGACCTGTTTGATAACGAAATAGAAACACTGCGCACGTTCGACCCGGAAACCCAGAGATCCATCGACCGCATTGAGCGCATTGAGCTGTTACCCGCCTACGAATTTCCATGGCACAAAGAAGCCAGGTCCGGCTTTCGCAACCGCTGGTTCGAGCAATTTCCCCACGCCGATAAGAGTGCACCTGTTTACCAGGACGTCAGTAACGGGATTACGCCGCCGGGCATTGAGTATTACCTGCCGCTGTTTTTCGATCAGACGGCTACTCTGTTCGACTACCTGCCGGCCAACACGCATGTTTTTACCGCTGCGGGCCTGAATGACGCCGTCCATATGTTTGACAGTGAAACCCGCAGCCGCTACGAGGAACGCCGGCATGACCTGCATCGGCCCATCCTGCCGCCTGCGACTCTGTTTTTGCTGCCGGATGAGCTGTTTGGCCACCTGAAAGCCTTCCCGCGGGTAACGACCACCACAGAAACAGCAAAGGGCGGCGGGGCCGTTAATTGCACCACCCAACCGCTGCCCGATATCGCCATGAACGCCCGCGCCGCAGACCCCGCAGGTAAACTCAGAGGCTTTCTGGAGGGCTTTGAGGGTCGCGCACTTATTTGCGCCGAATCGTCCGGGCGTCGAGAGGCCCTGATAGACACCCTCTCCGAGAACAAATTCACACTGGAAGGGTTTGACTGCTGGCAGGACTTCCTGGCGGATGAGAGCGCGCCTCTGGGAATTACCACAGCCCCGATTGATCAAGCCCTTGTGCTTCCAGAGCAGCGAATCGCCCTGATAACCGAAACAGCCCTGTTCGGCGAGCGCGTCCTGCAAAGCCGCCGACGGGAAAAACCCACAGACGTTGATGACAACGCCTTTCGTGACCTTTCCGAGCTTCGTACCGGCTCACCTGTTGTTCACATAGACCACGGAGTCGGCCGTTATCTGGGTCTGGAAACCATTACGGTAGAAGGCGACGCCAGCGAGTTTCTGATGCTTGAGTACGCTGGAGGCTCAAAACTATATGTTCCCGTATCCAGCTTGCATCTGATTTCCCGATACGCGGGCACGGACACAGAGCATGCCCCTTTGCACAAACTGGGCACGGAACGTTGGAACACCGCCAAACAGAAAGCCCTGGAAAAAATCCGCGATACGGCCGCTGAGCTTCTTGATGTTTACGCCCGCCGGGAAGCTCGCAAAGGCTACGCCTTTGAAAACCCCAAAGAAGCCTACCAGGCATTTGCGGCCGGATTTCCCTTTGAAGAAACACCGGATCAGCAAATGGCGATTGAAGCGGTGTTTGAGGATATGACCAGCGATAAACCCATGGATCGTCTGGTGTGCGGTGATGTTGGTTTTGGCAAAACCGAAGTAGCCATGCGTGCCGCCTTCCTGGCCACCTGGTCCGGTAAGCAGGTAGCAGTGCTGGTGCCCACCACTCTGCTAGCGCAGCAGCACTATGACTCATTCCGGGACCGCTTCTCGGACACACCGGTCAGCATCGAATTGCTCAGCCGCTTCCGCAGCAGCCGTGAAACCAGCAAAGCCATGGAAGCACTTGAAAGCGGCCAAGCCGATATTGTGATCGGCACTCACAAACTCCTGCAAGGCACCACTCGGTTCAAGAACCTTGGCCTGGTTATTATTGATGAGGAACACAGGTTCGGCGTCGGCCAGAAAGAAAAGCTTAAAGCCCTGCGCGCCGAGGTGGATATGCTGAACCTCACCGCCACGCCTATTCCCAGAACTCTGAACATGGCCATGGGACACTTACGGGACTTGTCCATCATCGCGACACCACCGGCCCGGCGACTTTCAGTAAAAACCTTTGTACGCCAGCGAGAGGAGGCCATGATAAAAGAAGCTATCCTGCGGGAGGTCCTCCGGGGTGGCCAGGTATACATGCTCCACAACGATGTAGCGAGTATCGAACGAACGGCCGAGGATCTCCGGCGTCTGGTTCCGGAAGCCCGCGTGGGTGTCGCCCACGGGCAAATGCGTGAGCGACAACTGGAACAGATCATGTCAGACTTTTATCACAAGCGCTTCAACGTATTGGTGTGCACTACCATTATTGAAACTGGCATAGACATTCCCAGTGCTAACACCATTATCATTGAGCGCGCTGATAAATTCGGCCTGGCGCAACTGCATCAGCTCCGGGGTCGGGTTGGCCGTTCCCATCATCAAGCTTACGCCTATCTGCTGACGCCTCCCCCAAAAGCCATCTCTGCAGATGCCAAAAAGCGCCTGGAAGCCATTTCCGAAGCTCAGGACCTGGGCGCCGGCTTTATGCTGGCAACCCACGACCTGGAAATTCGCGGCGCCGGCGAACTGCTCGGCGACGAGCAGAGCGGCCAGATCGAAAACATTGGCTTTACTTTGTACATGCAACTTCTGGACGAAGCCGTAAAAGCCATTCGTGAAGGCCGCACCCCCAATGCAGAGCTACCTCTGAGCCACGGCACGGAAATGAATCTGCGCATCCCGGCACTGATTCCCGAGGATTACCTGCCAGATGTCCATAACAGGCTGATGCTTTATAAACGCATTGCCAGTGTAAGCGACCGGAATGCATTAAAAGAACTTCAGGTTGAGATGATCGACCGCTTCGGATTATTGCCTGAGCCGGCCAAAAATCTGATCCGGCAAACCCAGCTACGGCTTCAGGCCGAAGCCCTGGGCATTGTCAAAGTAGATGCTGGCAAGGAATGGGCCAGCCTTGAGTTTGGTAACGCCACCCCGGTCGACCCGCTGGTTCTGGTTAACAAAATGCAATCCGCGCCGGACACTTACCGCCTGGATGGCGCCAACAGTTTCCGTTTTCGGCTGAAGGACACCTCAACCAATGGTAAACTCGACGGTATTGCAGCAATGCTGAGCGAACTCATGCCGGAAAAAAGCGCAGCCACTGCCTGACCACCGCCTGAAAACAGGGCCCTGAAAAAACTGGAGCATTCTCTTGCAGACAGACAGTAACCGCCTGTGCCAGCGCTTGGCACACACCCTGCTGGCCGTTTTATTGGCAATAACTTCTGTGGCCGCTCACGCCCAACAGGGGTCTGACAACCTCTACCGGGCGGAATTTGTGATCCTTGAACGTATTATCGCGCCGGATGCGGTGAATGAGCGCATGGCTAGCCACCAGGTGAAGCCCCCGGTAAATACCCGCAAAACCCTGTACAGCGTAGCTGGCGATGGCAGCACTCACTCGTCTCTGAAGCTATCCGGGCGCAACCAGCTGTACCTTGGTAATGCGGCTAACCGGCTGGAAAACAGCGGTAAGTACCGGGTGCTGATGGCAACCGGCTGGTACCAGAGTTTCCCGCAAAACTACCAGGGCGAACCCCTGCGTGTGGAAATCGGGGACTGGCTTTCCCGGGCGGGCCAGAGAGAAATAGAAGGCCATATCAAAATCGACCGGAAACGCTATCTGCACGTTAACGTTCACCTGAATCACTGGCAGGAGGGCAAGGTTGCCACCTCTGCCGTTACCGCCAGCGGTGAGCCAGACGCTACGCCAGAATCTTCAGCTGCCGTGGGTGCAGAACAGAACCTGGAACCTGAAGTGCCGCTGGAACTGTTGACCTGGATCCGCGAAACCCGCCGGATGCGCAGTGAGGAAATCCATTTTCTGGACTCCCCCACCATTGGCGTTCTGATATTTTTCAGGAAGGTAAATCGGTAAGGGCTGCCAGTCCGGCTACCGAGGCTTCAAGAATGCGGTGTACACCAGACATACCTTTCTCGATGGCGGCCTCGATTTCCTTCATGGACACCACCTGATCTGACTTCCCGGCCGCCCGGTTCACCACCAGCCCCAGGCACACGTAGCGCATCCCCAGTTCCGCCGCCAGGGCGGCCTCGGGCATGCCAGTCATGCCCACCAGATCACAACCATCCCGCTCCAGGCGTCGTACCTCTGCAGCGGTTTCAAGCCTTGGACCCTGGGTGGCGCCATAAACACCAAAACCGGAAAATGCCACATTATGAGCCGTTGCAGCCTGTATCAGAATATCCCGCGCGGCCTGATCGTATGGCCAGGTAAAATCGATGTGAGTGACGTCTTCCAGATCGCCCTCAAAAAAAGTCCCTGACCGACCCCAGGTGTAATCAATAATCTGGTCGGGGATGACGACACAGGCCGGCTCCATATCTGAATGTATCCCGCCAACCGCGTTCACCCCGACAACCGTGCGCACTCCGGCATCGTACAGGGCCTTGATATTCGCCCGGTAGTTAACCTCATGGGGTGGTATCCGGTGCGGATTCCCGTGTCGCGATAAAAAAACAACAGACTGGCCTTGCAGCGATCCGCGGGTCAGTGCTGATGAAGGCACCCCATAGGGGGTGGCTGCGGCTTGTCGGCCGACCACCTCTAACTCTGCAAGGCTTGTCAGACCTGTGCCCCCGATAATCCCAACCACACGATTGTCAGTTTCTGTGCTCAATCTCCCTCTCCTTCTCCATCTTCCCCTTCCAGGGATTGTTCACCAACGTCACCCGCCCGGGTATCCTGGCGACAGCTGCGTTCATGCTTCCTGCCACTATTCCTGCTGCGGAAGGCGCGTTTTGTATCGGCTGTTTCTTTGTTTGCTCCTTCCTCATTCTCCGGTTCCGCGTCAACAGACTCCTTCTCATGCTCAGCCAGCCAGCTTTCGTCACCAAAATGTATGGTCTGCGTCGGGAAAGCTACCTGACCACCATGACCTTCAATAACATCACTGATTTTCAGAAGCACATCCTGCTTCACCTCATGGTACCGAACCCATTGGGTGGTTTTGGTGAAGGCATAAATCATAATCTCCAGTGAGGATTGACTGAAAGCGAGAAAGTTAACAATCAACGTTTGTTTACTATCAATATCATCATGCTGTTCCAGCATGGTACGGATGTCTGCAACAATCTCCGCCATCTGGCTGACATCAGCATAACGAATCCCGATGGTCTCAGAGATTCGCCGATTCGTCATTCGTGAGGGGTTCTCGACTGCGATGGTTGTAAAGGCCGCGTTGGGAACATAGAGGGGGCGTTTATCAAACGTCCGGATAGTCGTAAGCCGCCAGCCTATGTGCTCCACCGTTCCTTCAATGTTGCGATCCGGCGAACGTACCCAGTCGCCTACCTTGAACGGCCGGTCCAGGTGAATAATAAAGCCCCCGAAAAAGTTCGCCAGCAGGTCTTTGGCGGCGAAACCAACGGCAATCCCCCCAACACCCCCAAAAGCCATTACCCCGGATATACTGAACCCCAGTGACTGCATCCCAATGAGCACCGCGGTCACAATAACCACCGCACGCAACAGCTTGCTTATCGCGTTTACGGTGGTGTAATCCATGGGCTTTTGCATTTTTACTGGGGAGACAAGAATATTCTCACCCCGTTTTATCAGCCGGATCAGCGCCCAGACCAGGACAATGATGAAGCCGATCCGCATGAGCACTCCATTTGCCTGGAATATCTCGGCGGAAGAATAATGGTGAGCCACCTCCGCAGCCCAGTACACGCCCTGCATCCAGATAAACGCCACCAGCGGGGCGCGCGCTGCATGCAGTGCTGTGTCGTCCCAGAGATTCTGGGTTTTAGCGAATTTCCGTTCTAAAGCCGCGATCACGTGGCTGGCAATATACGCAGTGGCAGCCGTGCCCAGCACCAATACAAATACGATAATGCCTGCCCGCCAGCCTTCCGTAAGCACACCAAAGCTTTTGATCCAGCCATTCAGGGTGACCATCATTTCTCCGATCATCGGAATCCTCTACTCACTTTTGTTAAACGGGGTTCAGCGAATGGTGACCGGCATACCGGTGCGGGCTGCGCCAAACAGCTCAATCACATCGTCATTGCGCATGCGAATACAGCCATGGGATCGCGCTTGCCCCATGGGCTCTGTATCTGGAGTGCCATGTATATAGATAAAACGACGGAAGGTATCTACATTTCCACCCCGGTTCTTACCAGGCTCCAGCCCGCAGAGCCAGAGAATGCGGCTGAGAATCCAGTCACGCCCCGGGTGACTGGCTGCAAGCTCCGGAGTGTAGATCTCTCCGGTAGGTCGACGGGCGCGAAACACGGTGTTGGCGGGCAAGCCGGCACCGACCATGGCGCGCAGATAATGCGCCCCCCTGGGAGTGCAACCACTGCCATTTTGCTCACCGGCGCCATTCAAACCCGTGGAAACGGGATAACCGGCGATACTCCGCCCTTTCTCATCAAGCAGGGTAAGGGTCTGGCTGTTCAGGCAGATATCAATGGAACTGGCATTAAGACTGTGCTGGCTCACAACATGTTCGACTCCCAATAGATTCAGGAGCAAGCCTAACCGAGCAGGGACAGCTCAGGCAACCGGACTATTGTCAGGAGCGGAAGGGATCTGAAACGTGTCAGGCGCCTGCATGCCTGCGGCCAGGAAAGGAACAAGGCGTGCCGCAATTTCCTGGACGGTGGTTTCAACCCCAAGTTTATTGCGCAGAATATCCTGCAGAGCCTCGCTGCTGGACATTGTGAAGGCCGTGGCGCCCAGCATAAACTGAATACGCCAGTAACGGTCTACGGCCGAGAGTTGCGGCGTGGCATCTTTTAACAAGCTCATAAACCGGCTAAACGGCTCGCTGTATTCCTGTTCCAGAAACTTTCGCAGATGCCCCTGTGACTGGGTATAGGCAAGCCCGAGCAGGCGCATAAAGATGGAGATTCCCCGCTCATTACGCTGGGGCATACGCACGGCACTTTCAGTCAATGCCCACAGGATCTGATTCAGGGTTGGGGGATCAACTTCACACCGGGCTTCAAGCTCATCAAATGCGTGCTGGAGAGTTGCGGAAAAAGGTGTTAAAAAGCGGGCAAAGACCGCGTGTATCAGCGCATTCTTGGACCCGAAATGATAGTTGACGGCAGCCAGATTGACCCTGGCCTTACTGGTAATCATACGCAGCGAGGTTTCTGAAAACCCACGTTCAGCAAACAGCTCTTCTGCAGCATCAAGAATCCGGTCAACTGTGTTCAACTGGGCCATTTTGTTTTCAGTGCCTCTGACAAACGTCTGTTTGAAACATACGTTTGAAGCACATTTATGTCAAGCTTTGCGCTCTGGTTCTGCCACGACCGTTTGCCATCCCTGGTCTATTGCTTCCTGATTACCTTCAAAGAAGGCCGCCTGTACACGGTCATAGGCTTTCTCAGCTTCAAGCAGGTAAATCAGGTATAACCTGATATGCTCCCGCCTGTATAAAGCAGAGGCCAATACCCCTTGCTCAGACAGTTGCAGAAAGTCACTGAACCGCGCGTGCCTCAATGCGGGGTTAAAATCTGCCATTCGGGCACATTGCCAGATCAGGCCCTCCTTACCTTCAAGGTGCTCCACGTGTTTTCTGGCATCACGCAGCATCCGTTGGCGTTTGAGAAGCAAATCCAGATACGAGGGTTCAGATGTGTAAACGCGCCGGATGGTCGGAATACCGAGCAGCACAATGATCACGAACGCGCCAAAGCCACCGCCCGCAATCCAGGCTGGCACAAAGCCCGTCAGACCGCTGAGAAATAAAGCGGCCGCTAACAGTGCACTGAAAAGCCACAGATCCCGGTTCCGGCGTGCTTTTGCAAGGCTGAAATTATCCGGCCAGTTGTTCATAGCCAGCAAATCGAAGTCCATTAGCACCACGCGATCACACTGGCGCAACATCAGTCTGAGCGCGCGCTGCCTGACTCTGGCCCGGGACAGCGCCGTGTCCTCCGTGTGCTCACTGTTTTCTTCCTGATCCTGCGCGGGTTCACTGGAATCCGGCTCAGGCACCACCTGCTCTTCAGGCACAGGGCCTGGATCAGCGGCACGACCAGGTCGCAACACGGCACCTTGAGGCGTTTCTGTTGACGCCTCTTTAACAACCTGATTCTCAGCCATAGTATGGGATCCACTGGGTTCAAGAGCGTTTGTCAGGCCAGGCCTGCTATTAAGGGTATCGACACTGGCGGCTATATCTTGAACACGCACATCTGTAAGTGTGCTCCTGTCTACAAACTTGGCAACAGCCATCCCGCCCGTTATCCTTCGCGTCTGTGCCGCTCTTTGCTTCTCCCATGAGGTCTGTTTATGTTCACAGGTATTGTTCAGGGTATTGCCGTTGTTGAAGATATTGCCGCTGTAACCGGATTAAGCACCTTCGCGATCCGCTTACCGGATAACACTGCCGAAGGCGTTACTATCGGTGCTTCTGTTGCGATTAACGGTACCTGCCTGACGGTCACCCGGCAGAGCGGCAACACCCTGTACTTCGATGCCATGCAGGAAACCCTTACGCTGACAACGCTCGGCGACCTCAAACCAGGGCAGGCTGTTAACTTTGAGCGGGCCGCACGGATTGGCGATGAAATTGGTGGTCACCTGCTCTCAGGGCACGTGCACACAACGGCAAGTGTGACGGAGATTCTGCGGCCGGAAAACAACGTCACTCTCTGGTTTGAAGTACCGGAGCCCTGGGTTCGCTATATTTTTCCAAAAGGCTTTATTGCCATTAATGGCGCCAGCCTGACCATTGGCGAAGTTGAAGGTAACCGGTTCAATGTCCACCTGATTCCCGAAACCCTGCGCGCCACCACGTTTGGTACCATCGAAGAAGGCATGAAGGTAAATATAGAAATCGATAGCCAGACTCAGACCATTGTGGACACCCTGGCCCGCCTGGGTTACGACCGCCCTGCCCCGGAAGGGTCATAAACCTCCGGGATTCAATGGCGCCAGGCTTCAAAAACCACAAACCTGGGGTTGGCGTCTAGCTGTCGAATATGCGGGAAAAAGCGCCGCAGGCTTTTATGGTAGCCCAGGTGCCGGTTTCCAACCATCAGCATACGCCCCCGTGCTGACAGGCTTCGGGATGCCTGTTCAAACAACCGCAGGGCGATATGATCCCCCACCACACCGCCCTCATGGAACGGAGGATTCAGCAGAATCAGGTCAAACGGCTCAAGATCACTGGCAACACCATCTGCATGCACAAACAGCGCCCTGGCACTGGGGAATGCGGCTGCCGTGTTATGGCGGGCGCTCAGCACCGCCTGGCTGGACACATCACTGAAGGTTATTTCAAGTTCCGGCTTTGCCATCAGGGCACTCAGGCCCAGAACACCGTTGCCACAGGCCAGATCCAGCACCCGGGCGTCGGGGCCGCACGCCTGAAGCGCAGCTTGCAGGTGCGGCAGCATCAGCCGGGTACCCTGGTCCAGTTTTTCCCGGGCGAACACGGCCGGCATTGCGATAACCCGAATGCCACTCCCATCCAGCTCGTATCCCTTCCAGACGCCCGACCAATCATCCAGTGTTGCATCACCGCGGCCGCAGGTTATCAGGCGTGCTTTCTTTAAGGCCCGACTTACGTTCCGGACGTCCACCGCGGCGTTGAACACATCCACACTTCGATCCGGCAGATGCTTGATCATGCCGGCCGCCAGTAACCTACCCCCAGGTGTGAGCGCATCGTTGATCCAGCGCAGCAGCCAGGCAAGATAATCAGCTTCGCGAGGAATACGCAGCAGAATCAGGTCATACTGGCCAGGCGGTGGCTGCCCCCAGCTGTACACGTGTCCGGGCGCTGACGAACCAGGATTCAGTTCCGCATTCAGCGTCAGTGCGGCGCGCAGTTGTGCACTATCGGCTACAACATCCGGACACCAGGCTGAGAGCCCAAGGGTTAGTGCCCCATACTGATCATCCACCACCAGAACCCGCGCATCAGGCACAGCGTCCAGGTGGGCGAAGGCTTCTTTCAACAGCAGCTCATCGGCGGCACTCCATGCGCGAAGACTCGCGTCGCTGGTGCCGGGCCGGCTCAGTGTCAGGCTGCCCGAAGAAAGCTCCAGCACCGCCGTTGTTACATTCGACATGACACTAATCCCGGAAAGCGCGGTAAACCGTAAACCGGCCATCGTCGCGAAGTCGCTCGACACGCCCGATAAACTGCTTTATCAGAGGCTCATATGGCAGGAAGCTGTTTGCCACCAGACGCAGCTCACCACCCGGCTGCAAATGCTGTCTGACGTCCCGAAGAAACTGCTCCGTCATGGAGGTGTCGGTTTTAACACCTGAATGAAAGGGAGGGTTGCTGATGATTGCAGGCCAATGGCCGTCAACGCTGGCGAGACCATCAGAGGCAAAGATGCTACCGGTAGCATTATTATACTCGTAGGTCTGCCTTGCACAGATAACAGCCTGTGACTGAACGTCCACTCCATCCACTGCCGGAACCGGGATTGATTCCGCTGCGTGCAAAGCCTGAACCCAGGCTCCGACAATGCCGGCTCCGCAGGCAAAATCAAGCACCCGGTCGCTACGTACCGGGTGTTCCGCCAGTGTTTCCAGCAGAACCCGTGTGCCTTTGTCCAGATCGCCCTGACTGAATATCCCGGGCAGTCCGGCAACTGTGATAGCAACCTCATTGCACTCCACCCGGTTCCAACTCAGCCAGTCCTGAACCCGGAAAGCAGGTCCCGGCGCAACTGCTTCTGCACACCAGACCTGGCAATGGCGGGCGCTATCGACCTTGGCGGCCTGTGGAAAAACCGCCTTAAGTTGCTTAACCGCGCCAGCGATGCCTTCTTTTTTCTCCCCTATCAGTAGCAGCTGGGCACCATCGGCTGCCAGTGAGTGCGCCAGGGCCAAACGCATGTCCAGCTCGGCCCGGGCTTTTGGTAAAAACACCACAACGGTATCGTACTGGCCTTGAGCCGGCGCTGTGTCGTCATAGCCAAAACAGGCCTGCCAGCTGTCATGACGCTCTAGCGCGTTAAACACGCCCAGGTGTTCACTCATCGCAAGACCCTTGCCGGAGAGTTCGCGCAGCAGATGCGAAGAGCCAACGCCCAGTAACGCCAGCCGGCCGGTTAGAAGACGCTGATTTCTAAGCAGCGCCTGGTGCGAGTTCGGTAAGTTCTGCATGGGAAGTAAACCGCTTAAATTACGTTTTGACGACCCGAGCGCACCGGGCGCAGAGCCAGCTCATCCAGACTGTTTTGCCGGACCTGCTCCCAGCACCCGGCACCGGAAACCGACAACCCCATATCCCGGAGAATACCGTCTGCCACATCGTAAACGAAGCCGTGCACGTTAAGTCGCTGACCTCGTTTCCAGGCTTCCTGAACAATCGTGTTCTGACACACATGCCCTACCTGCTCAATCACATTGAGCTCGCACAAGCGGTCTATCTGGTCAAGCTCCGTCGTACTGGCATCCATCAGCGACTGATGGCGGTCACGCACATCCTGTACGTGCCTGAGCCAGTTACTGATCAACCCGGCCCCCTCATTACGCAAGGCTGCCTTCACTCCACCACAGCCATAATGCCCTACGACAAGAATGTGCTTTACCTTCAGCACTTCTATAGCAAATTGCAGTACAGAGAGGCAGTTAAAGTCAGTATGGACCACCACATTCGCGACGTTCCGGTGCACAAAAAGCTCGCCCGGCATCAGGTCAACGATCTGGTTGGCAGGCACCCGGCTATCAGCGCAGCCAATCCACAGATATTCCGGTGCCTGCTGATTCGACAGGCTCTGGAAAAAACCCGGATTCTCGGCCTTGATGCTTTCAGCCCAGGCCCGGTTCTTTTCCAGCAGGTGGTCCAGTTGACCCATTAAACAGCTCCTGTTCTCGATTTCTGATTAGTTGAGACCGGCTCTCTGATGCCGGTCAGTCATCGCTCCGGGACTGGTGCAGCGTTGCCTGCGCCAGATCCAGAAGCTCACGCAAAGCAACGGAGAACATGGCGTACTCAGGCTCTCTGACCCCTTTGATCTCAAGAAGCATACTGTTCCAGCGCTCCACCAGAGGCTCATACCGCTCCAGCCAGCTGTCGACACAGTCAGATACCTCTTCCGGCTTGCCTGCGAGGTTGAGCACCCCCGTCGTCAGAGCCCGTTGCTGCCAGTCGAGGTCTTCACGGAAACTCTCCCGTGCCAGAGACTGCCAATGGGAGCCAGGCGTAAGCCTCAGAATCGCGCCGGAGAACCAGTTCAGATCCAGCCGGTCACCCAGTTCGTAATAAAGGTTGGCGACCGTCTTCAATGGCATACCGGTGTCTTCCTGAGCCTCAATGATACCCAGCGACGAGTACAAATAGCCGGCGCCGGCTAACACAGACGCCAGCTCTGTTGGCAGGCCAGCGTCAACCAGATCTTCCTGGCGCTGTTCCCAGTCTGCAAGCGCCTGCTCTCCCAGATATTCCGGCAGACTCGACATGATGGCCTGCACACCATCGGCAAAGCGCTCCTTGTGACTCCCGATGCTCAGCTCGGCGCGGCGGTTACGTAACAACCAGCGTACAGAGCGGCGCATCAGTCGCATCAGCTCCTGCATAAGATCCAGCTGCAGCTGTGCGGGCACCTGATAGTCCAGGGCCTCAATCTTGTTCCACCAGCGGTCGATGCTGAACAGATCCCGGGTAATAAGCCATGCCAGTGCGATGGTTGCGGCATCTGCGCCGGTGGAGTGCTTAACCCGCTCAAGAAAGGTAATGCCCATATGGTTAACCATGTCGTTGGCAACCTGTGTGGCTATAATCTCCCGCCGTAACTGGTGCGCTTCCAGCTCCTCGGGGAAGGATTCTGTCAGATCTTTGGGGAAAATCTTGTACATCTCACCGGCCAGCACAGGGTTGTCCGGCAGACTGCTGTCTATGAGTGTTTTCTTCAGATCGCCTTTCACATAGGCGAGCAGAATCGACAGCTCTGGCCGGGTCAGACCCTTACCCTGAACCTTGCGCTCGGACAGGGCTTCATCGTCTGGCAAAAACTCCAGTTCCCGGTTCAGTTTACCCTCGTTTTCAAAGGTATTAATCAGCCGGCGATACTCTTCAAGACGCGGAACCGCCTCTTCGCTGGCAATACTGATAGCCTGGGTCTGGCGATAGTTATTCTTCAGGACCAGTGCCGCCACATCATCGGTCATGTCTTCCAGCATGACGTTGCGCTGTTTCTGGGTAAGATCTCCCATGGCCACGGCGCGGTTGAGCAGAATCTTCATGTTAACTTCGTGGTCCGAACAGTCGACACCGCCGGAGTTATCAATGAAGTCCGCATTCAGCCGGCCACCTGCCAGAGCGTAGTTGATCCGGCCCTGCTGGGTCATCCCCAGGTTGCCACCCTCGCCCACGATTCTGCAGCGCAGCTCGGAGCCATTAACCCGGACACTGTCGTTGGCCTTGTCCCCGACATCACTGTGGGATTCGCTACTGCCTTTTATGTAGGTTCCGATCCCGCCTACCCAAAGCAGATCAACCCGGGCTTTCAGAATATGCCCGATCAGCTCACTGGGAGTCACCTGGTCGGAATCGATATCCAGCAGTTCTTTCATTTCCGGGCTGACGTTGATCGTCTTTGCATGACGACTGAACACGCCACCGCCTTTGGAGATCAGTGAGGAGTCATAGTCTGTCCAGGCCGAGCGGGGCCCCTGAAACAGCCGCTTGCGCTCTTCGTAGCTGCTGGCGGCATCCGGCGCCGGATCCACAAAAATGTGTATATGGTTAAAGGCTGCCACCAGGCGGGTCTTATCCGAGTTCAGCATGCCGTTTCCGAACACGTCCCCGCCCATATCGCCGATACCGACCGCGGTGAATTCGTCGTTGGCCGGGTTAATCCCCAGCTCCCGGAAGTGACGTTCAACCGAAACCCAGGCGCCCCTTGCGGTAATACCCATCTTCTTGTGGTCGTAACCGTTGCTGCCTCCAGAGGCAAACGCATCGCCCATCCAGAAGTCATAGTCAGCCGCCAGGCCATTGGCTATATCAGAGAATGTGGCTGTCCCCTTATCCGCTGCCACAACCATGTAATGGTCATCTGAGTCATGGCGCACCACCCGCTCCGGAGGCTGAATCTCTGCATCCACCAGGTTGTCTGTGATATCAAGCAGGCCGCAAATGAACGTTTTATAGGCGGCAACCCCTTCCGCCTGAAAGGCCTCACGATCGGACGCATCCGGCAACTGCTTGGCGACAAAGCCTCCTTTTGCGCCCTCTGGCACAATCACCGCATTCTTGACTTGCTGCGCCTTGACCAGACCCAGAACTTCGGTGCGGTAATCCTCGTAGCGATCTGACCAGCGCAACCCACCCCGGGCCACCTTGCCACCCCGCAGATGAACGCCTTCTACACGGGGTGAATACACAAAGATTTCATAAGCGGGCAACGGCAGTGGCAGACCCGGTATACCGGAAGGATCAAACTTTACACTGATATAAGGTTTCGGCGCTTCCGCCTCGTCAAGCTGATAATAGTTGGTGCGCAATGTTGCCCGGATCAGATCCAGATACAGGCGCAGAACCCTGTCCTCACTGCCATTCTCTACCCCTTCCAGAGCTGTAGCGAGGTCGGCTTCCAGTTGCTCCTGAGTCTCCTGGTACTGACGTTCATTACTGTAAAGATCAGGATCGAACCTGGCCTCGAAGTACTGCAGCAAAAGCCGGGTGATCTCTACATGATTGATCAGGGTGCTGGAAATGAACTCCTGGCTGTTGGAAAAGCTCATCTGGCGCATGTATCTGGCATACATGCGCAGCAACGCAATTTCCTGCCATCCCATGTACGAAGAAACAAGCAGCCGGTTGAAGGCGTCATTTTCAGCCTCACCCCACCAGACCCGTTGGAACAACTCCTCAAAAATAGGACGGATGCGATGAATATCCACGGCATCGCCAGCTTCTGTATAAAGCGTGAAATCGTGAATCCAGACGGTGTTCTTATGACGGTCCGTTACTTCAAACGGATGCTCCCCCAGCACCCGGAACCCGAGATTGTCGAAAACCGGCATTATGTCTGAGAGCGGCAGCGGTTGCTCCGAATGGAACAGTTTGAAATGAAGTGTACTTTCATCTTCTTCCTGCGCCCGGTAAAAGCTCATCGTCAGACCCTTCTGGGTCGACGCTTCCGAAATACGCTCCAGATCAACCGCCGCCCGGCGCGGCGTGAACATTTCTGTGTAGCTGGCCGGGAAGCCAGCCGCCCACTGCCGGTCCAGCTCATTGCCCTTCTCTTCGCCGTAGGTTTCATACAGAGCCTCGGTCAGCCCTGTACGCCAGGACTGGGCAATTTCTACAACCCGCTCCCGGATTTCCGCAACCGGCAGTTCGCGGTTTTCAACACGGGGGACACGAACGGTGAACTGTACCCGCGCCAGCACAGACTCTGACAAGTGGGTTACAAACTCGATGCCCTCAGCCTCCAGCTGTTCAAGCAGCACCTGCTCTACCTTCTGACGAAGCTCGGTGTTGTAGATATCCCTGGGGAAGAACGCAAGGCAGGTGACAAACTGGGCGTAAACGTCTTCGCGCATGAACAGCCCGATGCGACGCCGCTCCTGCACGTAGAGGATGTTTTTTGCCACTTCAAGAAGCTCATCCTCGGCAATCTCGAACAGCTCGTCCCGGGGGTACAACGTCAGGATCTGTTCCAGCTCCTTGCCGGCGTAGTCTGCCCGCAGAAACCCGGAGCGCTCCATCACATAATCAAACTTTCGCTTGACCAGAGGAATCTCATCCGGCCGCTCGTTATAGGCACGGGAGGCATACAGGCCGAGAAAGCGGCGCTCCCCGACCACCTCGCCCTTTTCGTTGAATTTCTTCACTGCAATATAATCGGGATACGCCGGGCGATGCACTCTTGAGCGCTGGGCAGACTTGGCAAAGATAAAGATATCATCGGCCCGGGTCATCTCATGACGTGTGCGCTGGGGCAGCTCATCCAGCTGAACCCGGCCTGGCCGCTCATTATTGATCCGCAGGATACCCAGCTCAGACCCCTCAACACGGTGCACTTCCGTGCCCGACTTGCCCTTCACAAAATCGTATTCATCGTACCCGAGGAAGGTGAAGTGATCCCGCAACAACCAGTCCAGAAAAGCCTGTGCTTCATCCTTTTGCTCGCTGCTGATCCCGGTAACAGGGCTATCCAGCTGTTTAACGATGTGCCGGACTCTGTCGGTGATCACCGGATAGTCTGAAACCGCGGTACGCACCTCATGCAGGACGCTCTGCAGGATGTCTTCCAGGTTTTCCAGCTCCTCCGGATTGCTGTGCCTGTCAATTTCCATCACGATGAACGCTTCATAGGCAGACGCTGTTCCATCACCATGGCAAGGCAGCAGTTTTTCCAGGTTGCCGGCGTTATCCCGTTCCGCTTGCAGGATGGAATGCTGTACAGAGTGCGTATCTATATCCTGCTGGATAACCGCAATACGCAGAGAATCAATCAGAAACGGTATGTTCGGATGCAGAATAAAGGCGATGGTATGCGTGGATTGCCATCCATCGCTTTCCAGATCCGGATTAAACACTGCAACCGGGGATTCCTCGGCATCGCGCCGCTGCAGAAACTGCCAGGCTGCCAGTACCAGACCATAGGTGTCTGACATGCGACGGCTCAGAAGCTCTTCCAGAGGTGAATGCGCATAGTGCTGCCGTACAAATTCGCTGATTTTCCGGGCCTCATCCGGATCCATTCTGCTGGCAAACTCTTCAGCCAGAATTTCAAAAAAATGTTCCTTACTGGAGACTGTCAGCGCGTTCATGGGCAACCTCAGTTAATGTGAAGTAAACGTAATCAGGGTATTGTCACAATAGCATAGTCAAGCCCTTGATTTTTGCTGGCCTGACACCAAAACTGCGGCAACTACCTAGTTACAAGAGTCATTATTCCAAATGTCGTTACAGAGTTCTTTTGGTGAACTGAGAACCCGGTTGGCCCAACGGATAATCGGTCAGGAAAAGCTGGTTGACCGCCTCCTTATTACACTCCTTGCCGATGGCCACCTGCTGGTTGAAGGTGCGCCCGGACTGGCCAAAACCACGGCCATAAAAGCATTGTCAGACCACCTGTCGGGTGATTTTCACCGTATCCAGTTCACTCCGGATCTGCTGCCTTCAGATGTTACCGGCAGCGAAATTTACCGGGCTGAAACCGGTTTATTCGAATTTCAGCGCGGGCCGATTTTTCACAACCTGGTGCTGGCAGATGAAATCAACCGGGCACCGGCAAAAGTACAGTCAGCCCTGCTTGAGGCCATGGGCGAGCGCCAGGTGAGCGTGGGCATGCGCACCTTCCCGCTCGATCCCCTGTTCATGGTGATGGCCACCCAGAACCCCATTGAGCAGGAGGGTACTTACCCGCTGCCGGAAGCTCAACTGGACCGTTTCCTGATGCACGTGGTCATCGACTACCCATCGGCACAGGCGGAGCAGGCCATTCTTCACCTGGCCAGAAATGATTACCGCCAGGGCCCGCCAGCCGCTGACGTTCGTCTGACGGCCGACCAGGTTTTCGACGCCCGGGCTGAGGCGGCAGACATCTACATGGCTGAGCCGGTGGAACAATACCTTCTGGCTCTGGTACTGGCAACTCGGGACCCGGGCACTCTCGACCCGGAGCTGGCACGCTGGGTGGCCTTTGGTGCCAGCCCCCGTGGCACCATTGCCCTTGACCGCTGCGCCCGTGCTATTGCCTGGCTGGAAGGCCGGGATTATGTAACGCCAGACGATGCCCGTGCCGTTGCCTTCGATGTGCTCCGGCACAGAATCCTGCTGACGTTTGAGGCCGAAGCGGAAGGTGTCACCGCCGATACCGTCATACAACGCCTGATTGATCGTGTGCCCGTGAGTGCCTGAGGCGCCGGCTATGGATGTAACCGCCAGTAACGCTATAACCCGCATCAACCTGCAGGAACTCATTCGCCTGCAGGCGGATGCCCGGGCACTGAAACTGCCCTCCGCACGTCCGGCGCGCGCCCGGCAGTCCGGATTACGACACTCGGCCCAGCGCGGTCGTGGTATGGCATTTGCGGAGGTTCGCCGGTACCAGCCAGGAGATGACATCCGCAGCATCGACTGGCGTGTAACCGCCAGACGCCAGGCGCCCCACACCAAGCTTTACGAGGAAGAAAGAGAGCGTCCGGTACTGTTGCTATGCGACCTGGGGCCCACTCTGTTCTTTGCCAGCACAGGCGCTTTTAAACAGGTACGCTGCGCCCAGCTTGCCGCTATCCTTGCATGGCTCGCGCTGGCGGGAGGCGACCAGGTGGGCGGCATTGTATTTAATGGCAGCACGCTGAGCGTTCAGCGCCCGGCGCGCCGCAAGAAATCCGTTCTCCGACTGCTGGACACCCTTGCCTCTCAGCAGCGCACGTCTCTGGACAATACCGCCACCGACACAACGCTGGACTCCGCCCTTGGGGAAGCGCGCCGGGTTGCCCACACCGGCAGTCAGATATTTGTTATCAGCGACTTTCTGAATATTACAGACAACACCCCCGGCTTGCTCGGCGCTCTGGCGCGCCATAACAGCGTGAACGCACTGCGGGTAGTGGATCCGCTGGAACAAGAGCTGCCACACAGCGGCCGGTTTGCAGTCGCCGGTCCCGAAGGCCCTGTCTGGTTTGATGCGTCCAGTCACAGCTTTCAAAAGGCCTGGGCGGAGAAAATCAACCGTCATGAAGCCAGACTGGCGGATTACTTCCGTTTATCCGGCGTACAGGCCACCACAGTGTCAACCCGGGACACACCCGCCAACAGTCTGAAATTGATACTCGGGCCCGGAGGGCGGATCGGATGATGCCTGACGATCCTCTCAGTCAACTGCGGGATATCCACCTGCCAGAGACCGGCGGCTTCTGGCCGCCCGCTCCTGGCTGGTGGATACTTGCCGCTATACTCCTGATCATAATTCTGCTGCTGGCATGGCTGGCGTATCGCCAGCGGCGGAAGAATCGCTGGCTGCGGCTGGCCAGAGCCGAGTTGGCGACGCTTGAGCGCACGGCATCGCAGGACCCACACTGGTTCAAGCAACTGAACGAACTGCTCAAGCGCACCGCCCGGGCGCGTTATCCGAACGAGCACCCTGAGGCCCGCACCGGCGAAGAATGGGTAACGTTTCTGTTGCGGCATTTACCGGAGGACAGCAACAGCCAGAGACCTGTTGCAGACGCTCTGGTTACCAGCACCTGGCAACCCAAACCCGCAGCCGACACCGCACAGGCCCTGGCGTTTGCACGTGCCTGGCTGGAGGCGCAGAAATGCTGAGCCTGACCTATCCCTGGTTGCTGCTACTGATTCCGGTGCCACTGGTTTTACAGTGGAAAAAACCGGCTGCGCACGCCGTCGATGCCCCGGTTCTGCCCGTTGGTCACTGGCTTTCAGATCTGCCCGGTGTCACCCGCCAGGGCAACACCGTGCCACGCTGGCAGACAGTGCTGCTGTTTCTGGCCTGGGCCTTACTGGTACTGGCGCTGACACGCCCCCAGTATGTGGGTGAACAGGTGCAGATGCCGGTTACCGGGCGCGATCTTATGCTCGTAGTGGATATTTCACCCAGTATGCAGGAGCAGGACATGGTCCTGCAGGGCCGCAGCATCAATCGTTTACAGGCCGTCAAACAGGTGCTGAATGATTTCATTGCCCACCGGGAAGGTGACAGGCTGGGCCTCATACTGTTTGGCACCGAACCTTATGTGCAGGCACCCCTGACCTTTGACCTTGCCACTCTGGAAACCCTGCTTCAGGAGTCCGGCATTGGCATGGCCGGGCGCGCAACCGCAATTGGTGATGCGGTGGGTCTTGCCACAAAACGCCTGCGCAATCGTCCCCAACAGCAACGGGTGGTCGTGCTGCTGACAGACGGAGCCAACACCGCCGGCAATATCTCCCCGGACAAAGCCACGGAAATTGCTACTGCGGCAGGGGTTCGCCTTTACACCGTCGGCATTGGCGCCGACTCCATGATTCAGCGGGGCCTGCTTGGCTCACGCCGGGTAAACCCGTCCCGGGACCTGGATGAGGATTTGCTGACACGCATGGCCCAACAATCCGGTGGTGAATATTTTCGCGCCCGCAGTCTTCCCGAACTGGAACAGATCTACGAGACCATCAACCAGCTTGAACCCATAGAGCTGGAGGGTAAATTCTACCGTCCCGTAACCGACCTGTTTTTCTGGCCGGCAGGCATGGCTGTGCTTGTATGGCTTGGCGTTTTCCTGTTCCGACACAGTTCTGGTAACCCCGGCAAACGGGCACAAGCCCGGCAACAATCCGACAGGAGCGTGAACCATGGCTGACTTTCACTTCCTGCGGCCCCTGTGGTTGCTGCTATTACTGGCTGTGCCCCTGCTTTACCTGGCATTGAAGCACAAAAGCTCCGGCGACAGCGGCTGGAGCCGGCTCATTCCCCAAACCTTCCTGGCACCGGTAACCCGCCGCTTCGGCGGCGCCGGACAAAAAACCGGCGCCCGACTGGGGCCGGCCCTCAGCGCCGTGGTTATTCTTTCCCTGGCCCTTGCCGGCCCGGCCTGGCGTGAAGCCCCGACACCTCTGAAAAAACCCGGTGACAGCCTGGTGATTGCACTCGATCTGTCTTTATCCATGCTGGCTACCGATGTGGAGCCAGACCGCCTGACCCGGGCAAAACGTAAAATCCGCGACATTCTTGCGGTTCGTGAAGGCAGCCTCACCGGGCTTGTGGTGTATTCCGGCGATGCGCATGTTGTCACGCCCCTGACCGATGACAGCAACACCCTGACCGGAATGCTCGACGTGCTGGATCCTGCCATTATGCCGGCTCAGGGTAACCGTGCCGACCTGGCCGTCAGCAGGGCCCGCACACTCCTGGAACAGGGAGCACCGGGGCAGGGGCGAATTCTGCTGCTGGCCGATGATGTATCGGATCGCTACCAGGAGGCTATTCATACCTCTCTGTCCGGCACCGGCATTTCCCTCAGCACCCTTGCCGTCGGCACCCGGGACGGCGGCCCTATTCCCCTGCCCCGGCGTGGCTTTATCCGCGATAACGACACGATTGTGATCACCCGGGCCAGACCGGACACGCTGGCAGAAGTTGCCCGTAATAACGGCGGTAGCAGCCATGAGATGACGCTGGATGACAGCGATATTGCGGCCCTGAATCTGAACCCCGGGAACTCTGACGAATGGCAGGACACAGACAGCGAGCTCACCATCAACCGCTGGAAAGATGATGGCTACTGGTTACTCTGGCTGGCAGCGCCACTGCTCCTTCTGGGCTGGCGCCGGGGCGCCCTCACCACACTGGCCCTCACACTGCTTCCGGCTGTGCCTCAACCAGCTGCGGCTATGGACTGGGATAGTCTGTGGCTTCGGGAAGACCAGAGGGCGGCAGAACTGATCCGCAAAGACCCGGACGCAGCTGCCGACCGGCTTGAAATACCCGAGTGGCGAGGGTCCGCACTGTACAAAGCCGGGCGCTATGACGAAGCCGCCAGAATACTGTCAGGCTCCGACACCCCATTGGCGGCTTACAATCGTGGCAATGCGCTGGCAAAAGCAGGAAAGCTGGAGGAAGCCATCGAGGCTTACAATCAGGCACTGGAAAGCAACCCGGATCTGGAGGATGCCCGGATCAACCGGAAAATTGTGGAAGATCTGCTGGAACAACAGGAGCAGAGCAACGATCAAAATCAGGATTCGGACCAGAGCCAGAGCCAGAGCCAGAGCCAGAGCCAGAGCCAGAGCCAGAGCCAGAGCCAGAGCCAGGATCAGGACACATCCCAAAAGCCGGATCAAGGGTCAGAAACACCCGACAGTGGAGAGCATGGTGATTCGACACAAGACCAGAACGCCGGGCAGGCGCCGGATTCCGGTCAGGAACAGGACGCCACTCAGGAACAAAAGCCGTCAGAGCCAGAGACATCAGAAGAAACCTCCGGGGAGGACAGCGGAGCAAACGCTCAGGGCATGGAAACACCGCTGACCCAGAGCCAGGAGCAGTCCTTGCGCCGGGTGCCGGATAACCCCGGCGGACTGCTACAGAGAAAATTCCTGCAGCAGTATCAGGAGCGCCAGACACCAGCAGATGAGGGGGATACACCATGGTAAAACGGCTCATCATTCCAGTACTCTGGCTGATGGTATCAATGCTGGGCTGGCAGTCGGTCCACGCCGGAGAACTTACGGCCGAGGCTGATAAGACGCAACTGTACGAAGGCGACGTGCTGACTCTCACGGTCACCGGCAGCACCGGGGTGGATATCAGCCTGAGTAATCTGTTCGACTTTGATATATCCAGCCTGCCCTCACCGGACATTGAGCAGGTGCAGCCCGACTTTGAGATACTGGCCCGCAACCAGCGTTACAACATCCGTACAGTCAACGGCGACATGGTGGCGGAAGTCACCTGGACCTATCAGCTTGCCCCCAGGTCTACCGGGGAACTGACCATTCCCGCTCTGAGTTTTCAGGACGCCCGCTCCCAGCCGCTCACTGTCAGCGTCATGGAGGGCACTCCGCCCGGAAATACCGGCAGCAGCCGGGACAGTTTTATTGAACTGACAGCCGATAAAGCAGAGGTTTATGTTCAGGAGCAACTGATACTGACCGTCAGGCTATTCTTCCAGGGCAACCTGATACGGGGCGAGCTGTCTGAGCCGCAACATCCGGATGCCGTCATTGAACCCCTGGGGAAACAGCGAGAGTTCACGCGGAATCGGGACGGTGTACGTTACCGGGTTGTAGAGCGGCGCTATGCCGTGTACCCACAAAAGCCCCGACCATTGAACCTGCCTGCCATCCGTTTTGAAGGCCAGGCCAGAAACGCGGACGGCTCCCTGAAATTCCTGCGAGACAGTGCCACCCTGTTTGAGGTGCCGGTCAAGGACATTCCGGCGGAGTTCAGCGGCTCAACCTGGTTACCCACCACCGGCCTGTCCCTGGCGGAAACAGGCATTCCCGACAACCTCGACCTGCAAGCCGGCCACAGCCTGACCCGCACCCTGAGTCTGCAGGCCAGCGGGCTGCCGGCGGAGACACTACCGCCCTTGCCGGAGGCTGTCCCTGACGGCCTGCGCATATACCCTGAGCAACCCAAACGGGACACCAGTATCGGCCCTGACGGTATTACCTCAACCCTGACGCACACGCGGGCTCTGGTTCCGGTAGAGCCGGGTGAGCTGACACTTCCCGCCATTCGCATTCCCTGGTGGGATACCGAATCTGACAGCGAAAAAGTCGCCGTAATTCCCGCAAAAACCCTCACAGTTGCGCCCGCCGAGGGAGTTGAAACACCTGCTGAAACCGCGGAAGACAGCAAAACCCCGCCACCGGAAATTGTCCGTCCGGAAGCATCAACGCAGACACAGAAAGCAAGCGACAACCGCACCTGGCAATGGATCAGCCTCGCCCTGGCAGGTGCGTGGGCGCTGACCCTGCTTGCCTGGTGGCGCACAGGCAGAAAGGGTACAGAAGCTCCAGCTGACGCAGTTGCCACAGAAAGCCAGAATGAACACAAGGCATTTGACCAGTTGCTGACAGCTGCAGGCAACGGCAAGGCCGCGACACCCGGGCTCTTTGTCACATGGGCCTGCCTGCGCTGGCCTGGTCACAACTTCCGCGCGGCTACAGAGGTTTTCCGGGCGCTCCCCGAGCCAGCCCTGGAGGCCGAACTCGACAAGCTGCAGGCACACTTGTTTGGCCGCACCCACTCGGGCAGCGCACAGAAGCGTGAACAATGGAATGGGAAACGTCTGGTCAGTGCACTGAAAACGTTTCGGGGTAAAGAGGATAATCCCCGCACCCGGGAGGGTTTGCCACCGCTCTACCCCGACAAACTTTCAGTGACGGGGTAAAGCGGTGCTGAGCATCGGATCAGCCACCGGTCAGCTGCTGGTCAATCACCACGGCAACCGGTGCGCCTGCTTCTTCCGAGACGGGTACCGGCGTATCCGTACTGCCCTGCCAGTCGCCTGGCTGGGCATTGATGTTACCGGAACGCGTCAGACGGGCCGTTACAACCACTTCATCCGCGCTGGAAATAACCGCCTGGGGTGACATGGCATGACGATTATCCAGACGCATCTCAACCGGCAGAGCCCCGGCTGTCAGCCTGACAACGGCCAGGGGCGGGCCGCTCTGGGTGTTAGCGGCACGGGCAAACAGGAACAGGGTTGTATCTTCCGGAATATCCTCGCTGAAAGCATCATCAAGTGTTACCCGAACCGTAACACCTTCTGCATTAGCGTCCGGGGCCGGGGAAGCCGGTTCCGGCGGCTGCTCACCAAGACGGGAATAGGCCTCTTTAATGCCCCCCTGTATCGATGTCAGTTGCGGATGATCCGGTGCCACCTCCTGAATACGCTCCCAGTATTCGATGGCTTTGCGATAGTTCTCCTGGCTGAAGGCGTGAATGCCCAATAGCCCGAGAGAATTCACCTCGTCCGGGTTCAGGGCCCTGGCATCCTCTATGGCCTGGGTGACCGCACGGGTCATGGCGCCCTGGTTCTGGAAAAACAATGCTTGCGCTGACAAGCCCAGAGCCACGGCCCGCGACTGGTCGTCAGACTCAACACTGTCAGCCAGTTTGCGGAAGGCCCAGGCTGCATCCTCGTGGCGCTCGAGGCGCATATAGGTCTGGCCCAGCATCGCCCAGCCGTCGGGGTTGTCGGGGCTGGCCTCCAGCCTTGAACGCAGTTGCTCGGTCAGCTTGTTCATCTGAGCCACTCTGGCCTCATCTGAATCGCCCAGTTCCTGCATGGTCGCCAAAGCCTCCACACCGTCCAGGGCGCCCCACTCATCGTACAGATACACCGCAGCGGCTGGTACAACCAGTACAGATATCAGGGCGACGGCCATTGCGGCTTTACGCCCCGGGACTTTCTTTTCGGGGGTATGGTCTTCCGGCACATCATCGAGCATGGCACCGGCAAGTTCGTCATACAGTTGCTGATAGGCTTCATCATCGATAGTGCCCAACTGACGCTCTCGCTCCAGTTCGGCCATGCGTGTGCGGTAAGCCATCAGGTTCTGGTTTCTCAGGTCTGTCTGTTTTACAGCTTCACGCCGATGAAAAAATAACGGATAAAGTACAAACGCCAGGGCAAGAATGATCAATACCGTTGCGGCAATCCAGAAAGATTGGGTCATGAAAATCTCGTTACAGGTTCAGGAATGTATAGATGTGCAAATCAGGCGTTGTCGTTGCGTTCCCGCTCGGCCAGTATCCTGTCAATCCGGGCCTGCTCTTCGGCGCTCAGAGCCTCCGTTGAATTACCGGAGCGGCGGGAGCGGAGCACAATACCCGCCACCACAATCAGGCCGCCGAACACGGCAATGACAGGGGTTGCCCAGAGAATAAAGGTACGCTTATCCAGGTCCGGTTTGTATTTCACAAACTCCCCGAAACGGTTCACCAGTGAGTTGACAATTTCATCATTGCTGGCGCCGTCCTGCATCATCTGATAAACCGCACCCCTCATGTCCTTGGAAATCGGCGAGTTCGAGTCCGCAATGTTCTGGTTCTGACATTTCGGGCAGCGCAGCTCCGAAATCAGATCCTGATAACGCCGCTCCTCAGTGCGGGTTTCAAAATCGTAAACATCTGAAACCTCCGCAAATGCCATGCCCGATGCCACCATAGCCAGAACAAAGCACACAATACGCAACATCAGCTGCTCTCCTGCGCGTCATTAATCACGGGTAACAACACCTGTTCCCATACCTCTTTGTTAACCACGCCAACGTGGCGGTAGCGAACCACTCCCGAGGCGTCGATCACAAAGGTTTCCGGCGCGCCGTACACACCCAGATCAAAACCCAGCGTGCCTTTCGGGTCGTAGATCACCGTTTGGTACGGATCGCCGAGCTGGTTCAGCCACTTTAATGCATCGTCCCGGTTATCCTTGTAGTTCAGTCCTATAATGGCAACATTCTTGTCCCGGGCCAGCCACATCAGGTCATCGTGCTCATCACGACAGGCAGGGCACCAGGTACCCCAGACGTTCAGCAGTGTGATTTCCTTCCGGAAGAGACTCTCGTTCCGCACAGTATCCGGGGACTGAAGGTCCTTGAGCTCAAATTCCGGTACCGGCTTCCCGACCAGCGCAGAGTCGAGTTTTGTGGGGTCTTTTCCGATGCCTGCATAGAGGAAATACCCCACAGTGACCGCCACCAGCAAAGGCAGGAACAGCAGGAACCTCTTCATGATGCAGCTCCTGTCGCAGGCTGGGCGTCTGTTTTGCCTGTGGCGGCGCCTGCCGAGGAAGTGCTGCGACTGGTTTTAGGGTCGCGTATCCGGTATCGGCGGTCGGATACGGCCAGGAAACCACCGACGGCCATGAATACGGCCCCGAGCCAGAGCCAGCGAATCAGTGGCTTGTACTGAAGCCGGATAGCCCAGGCGTCATCGGAAATGCGCTCACCTACGGCAACAAAAATGTCCCGGAACAGACCCGCATCTATATCCGCTTCTGTCATTACGCTCATTCCCACTGCGTACTGACGCTTCTCCGGATGCAGCTCGGCAACAAACTTGCCTTCATGGCTCACTTCAAAGGTCCCGTACTGGGCCGTGAAGTTCTGTCCGCGACGTTCACCGATACCGACGAAGCGGAACTGATAATCCTCTACCTGTGCTGTATCTCCGGGCACCATACGCACATCGCGCTCGATACCATAGTTGGAGACAACCGTAGCACCCGCCATGGTGATAGCCACACCGAGGTGGCCCAGCACCATGCCATAGTAACTGCGGGACTGACGCTTAAGGCCATGCACCCGCCCCTTTCTGGAGCCGGACTTGTCCCAAAGATCCCAGAAAGTTGTCATCGCAATCCAGCACGCCGTAAACAGGCCCAGGAATGCCCAGGGCTTGAAGCCACCATAGGCTACGATGGCGGCTGTGCTGATCAGCATGCTCACAGCCAAAGGCCACAGAATCTTGCGCCCCAGCCAACCGGCATCGGTTTTCTTCCAGCGGGAGAAGGTGCCCACACCCAACAGCAGCCCGGCCGCTATCGCAAGGGGGCTAAACGTAAGGTTGAAGAACGGCTCGCCGATGGAAATCTTGCCCAGCTGGAAAAAGTCGAGAATCAGCGGGTACAGGGTTCCCACAGCAACCAGCAGCGTTGCCGAAACCAGCAATACGTTATTCAGTAGCAGGAATATTTCCCGGGACAGCGACCCGTAACGGGAACGCACGTGCACCACAGGTGCGCGGAAGGCATAGAGCATAAGGCTGCCCAGTACGGTAAGCGCCAGCAACACCAGGAGGAAGGTGCCCCGGTCCGGGTCGGACGCAAACGCATGCACCGATGTCAGTACACCGGAGCGCACCAGGAAGGTACCCAGCAGGCTGAGGGCAAACGTGATGATGGCCAGCAGCACCGTCCAGCTTTTGAAAACACCGCGCTTTTCAGTCACAGCCAGCGAATGCATCAGAGCCGTGCCCGAGAGCCAGGGCAACAGGGAAGCGTTCTCGACCGGATCCCAGAACCACCAGCCGCCCCAGCCAAGCTCGTAATAAGCCCACCAGCTTCCCAGAGCAATGCCACCGGAGAGAAACGCCCAGGCGACGGTTGTCCAGGGCCGTGACCACCTGGCCCAGGCTGCATCCAGCCGCCCATTGATGAGCGCCGCGATGGCAAAGGCAAACGCCACGGCAAAACCGACATACCCCATATAGAGCATAGGGGGATGAACAATCAGGCCGAAGTCCTGCAGCAGCGGGTTCAGATCGGCGCCATCAGCGGGCACATTGGGCAGCAGGCGGTCGAACGGGTTGGATGTCACTACAATAAACAGCATGAAGCCAACGCTGATCATGCCAAGAACGGACAGAACCTGGGAAATCATCACCGAGGGCAGACGGCGACTGAAAATAGCGACAGCCATGGTCCAGCCAGTCAGCATCAGTATCCACAACAGCAGCGACCCTTCGTGGCCCCCCCACACAGCACTGAACTTATAGTACCAGGGCAACATGCTGTTGCTGTTGTTGGCCACATATGCCACGGAAAAATCATCCGTCATAAACGCGTGGGTCAGCACCGCAAATGCCAGTGCTACAAACACAAACATTCCGGTGGTCAGAGGCCGCGCAAACGCCTGAAGACTTTCCCGGCCAGTGAGCGAGCCGGCAAGAGGCACAACCGTCAGAAGTACTGCCAGCAACAGCGCGAGTATAAGTGCAAGCTGTCCAAGTTCGGGATACATCAAAACTCTCCTGGGATCAGGCTGGTTGTCGGGTGTTTAGTAGGTTGCAGTCTCGGCCGCAGCTTCAGTCTGTGCTTTCGATGCCTTCTCCAGAGCACCGGAAACCTCCGGAGGCATATAGTTCTCATCGTGCTTGGCCAGAACCTGATCCGCGACGAAGCGACCATCGGTGCCCAGCCTGCCCATGGCAACAATACCCTGCCCTTCCGCAAACAGGTCCGGCAGAATACCCATATACTCAACCGGCACTGACGCACTGTAGTCGGTTACCTTGAACTCGACCTTCAGGCTGTCCGGGTCCCTGATTACACTGCCCTCTTCCACCATGCCGCCCGCACGGATGCGCGCATCCGTTGGTGCCTCGCCGGCAGCAATCTGGCTCGGATCGTAAAACAGGTTGATATTCTGTCGCAGCGCATAGGTTGTCAGCGCCACAGCAACGGAAAGTCCCGCCAGCAAAAACAGAACAATGGTCAGCCGCTTCTTACGGATAGGGTGCATTTACATACCTGTCAGTCTTGAGGAATATTTACACGTGTGAATGTTGCGGAGGGCGTTGGTGACGCCACCCTGCTCTTGTCTGCCTGGGTTTCATACCCACGGCGACAGGAGGCAATAATCGCGTTCCTGCTTCGCACCGAGCCGGCCATCAGGGCCACCATAGCGACGAAAAAAACGCCATAACAGGCCCAGACGTAGGGGCCGTGGCCATCCATTGCGATAAAGGCAGAGAAGGAGTCAAATGCCATGGATCAGACCTTTCCAGTCGTTACAAATGTTTTCACCCAGCGGGTGCGCCTTTCCCGGACAAGAATTTCAGCCTGCATGCGTACGCAGGCCAGCCAGCCAAAAATCAGATACAGCCCCAGTACAGACAAGAGCAGAGGTACCCACATTTCCGCTGGCATGGACGGTTTTTCGGTCAGTTTGAATGTCGCGGGCTGATGCAGTGTATTCCACCACTCAACAGAGTATTTGATAATGGGGATATTCACTACCCCCACCAGCACCAGAACGGCAACCGCACGGGCAGCGGATTTTTCATCGTTAATCGCCCGGTCCAGGGCAATCACGCCTCCATACAGAAACAGCAGAATCAGCATGGACGTCAGCCTTGCATCCCAGATCCACCAGGTGCCCCAGGTTGGCTTACCCCAGACAGCCCCGGTAAACAGTGCCAGGAACGTCAGCACCAACCCGACCGGCGCAACGGCTTTTACGAACACATCAGCCAGCTTCATTCGCCAGACCAGGGTGACCACCGCCGCGCAGGCCATCATGATGTAGACCGACTGGGCCATGAACGCCGAGGGTACATGAATAAATATGATCCGGTAGCTATTACCCTGCAGGTAGTCCTCAGGCGCAAACGCCAGGCCCCAGATAATACCGGCCATTAACAGCAGCAGGCCCCCTGCCAGCAACCAGGGCATGAACCGGGCCGCTATCCCGAAAAACCACTTGGGAGAACCCAGTTTGTGAAAAATACGCCACATCAGATGGTTACCGCCCTAACATTCATCCAGTTTTACCCGTTTGACAGACTGATACGTAAAGCCGCCGCTGCTGCAAACGGTGCCAATGTCGCCGCCAGAACCAGAAATGCCCCCATCAGCGCCAGATAGGCCCCGACCGGCGCCCCCTCTGCTGCGGCCGCAACAGTGCCGGTGCCAAAAATCAGCACCGGAATGTACAGCGGAATGATCAGCAATGACAAGAGCACGCCTGCCGACCGCAATCCCAGGGTTAACGCAGCACCGATTGCGCCGATAAAACTCAGAACCGGCGTACCAATCAGCAACGTTAGACATAAAACAGCAATAGAGTTCCCGTCGAGATGCACCATGACACCAAGAATGGGTGTCAGCAGCACCAGAGGCAGCCCGGTCAGCATCCAGTGCGCCATGGTTTTTGCAAGAATCAGCAAAAACAGCGGCTGCGGCTGAAGTACAAGCTGCTCAAGTGTTCCGTCATCAAAGTCGTGGCGGAACAGATGGTCAAGCGACAGCAATACAGAGAGCAACGCCGCCACCCAGAGTATACCGGCGCCCGCTTCCTGCAAAAATGAAACTTCGGGGCTGACACCCAGCGGGAACAGGGTAACAACCATAATAAAAAACAACAGCGGGTTCAGCAGATCCTGGCGCTGCCTGAAAGCCACTTTCATATCCCGCGCAAAAACACCTTTCATCGCCGCCAGTGCCCCCACGCTGCTTCTGACCAGGCGCACCGTCGGACGGGTTTCAGCGTTCATCGCTCGCCTCCCCCGCACCCAGTGTCAGCCTGTGCATGTCAGGCAAAGCCAGGTCATGATGGGTTGTCACCATAACAGCCCCGCCCTCAGCTGCCCGCTGTTGCAACAGCGCCTCAAGGGCTTTCACACCCTCGGCATCAATAGCGGTAAAGACTTCGTCCAGCAACCACAGGGGTTCATCGGCAATCAGCAGCCGCGCCAGTGCTACCCGGCGCTGCTGACCGGCCGAGAGATTGCGACAGGGTACATCTTCAAAGCCTGCCAGCCCGGTGCCCTGCAATGCCTGTCGCAGAACAGCGTCCGGCGATGGCCGACGCCCGGCCATCAGGGCCCGCAGGTTTTCCAGTGGCGTCAGCAAAGGCTTGATGCCCGGGCGATGCCCCAGATACAGCATGTTGCGCAGAAACTCTTCCCGTTGGCTCGCGATCGGAGCACCGCACCACCTCAACTCGCCGGCCCAGGCATCGTTCAAACCCGCCAGCATTCTCAACAGGGTTGTTTTTCCTGAGCCGTTCGGGCCCTCGACACGAGTCACCGTACCGGGCAATATGGAGAAAGATAACTGGCGAAAAAGTGTTCGCGTGTCACGCTCACAGTGCAGATTGACAGCCTGTAGTAACGGCTCGGACATCAGGGCCCCGTATTCAGGACGATGCACAATATGCATCGGGTGTATTCACAACAAGAGTTGCCGGCGCGCGACATTATAACGAAAGCGTTCACAGATTACTCTTGTCCGGCATCAAATCAGCGCGATGAAACTACCGAACAACCAACCCCCTCCTACACCTCAGGCATCGGTTGCCCCAAGGCCCGCTCCCACCGGTACGTCCGGCCAGGAAACCACGGCTTTATCCGCCCGGCAACAACTGGATCAGATTCCGCTGGCGAACCGGGAAACGCTGTTGGCCCGGGTGGCTGAGGTCACTAATCGCCAGGGTCAGAATAGCTCTGAGCTGCTCCTGGATATCCGTGGCCGGGCTATTCAGGTAAACGCTGACATAGGCTCTACAAAGCTCAGCCCCGGGGATTGGGTAAAGCTGATGCGTTCAGGCAATGAACTGCAACTGATGGGTAAACTGGCAGACACGCCGCACACAGCCATCAGCAATGCCCTTGCCCAGCGCATGCCCTGGCAACAGAGCCTGGACAGTGGCCTGGCCAGGTTGATTACCGCCCTGAACCAGGGCACGGCTGCTGAGCTTGCGCCCGGCCAGCTTCCTGGCTCCCGCAGCCTGCAACCGTTACCGGCGGCAGCCCGTCAGGCTCTCGAATCACTTCTGTCACGACTCCCCGTCAGCAACAACCTGACTCCAGGTGCCGGCTCGCAAAATACATCAGTACAACAAGTACGACAATGGATTGCGGAAAGCGGGCTGTTTGCAGAATCCCGGCTGTCGCAATCCCCCTCACCTGCATTGCCCGATCTGAAGCTGGCTATTGGCCGCATCCTGACCAGCCTGCTGGCAGAACAGGGAGGCGACCCGACATCCGCCTTTAATCGCCTGACGCCACTGGCCAGCCCTGAGCTTGTGCAAGCGCCTTTACAGTTTCCCCGGAGCACAACTTCCGCAACACCCTCGGCGAACGCAGACCCGGCCTCTACAGGCCAGACACTCAGGTTATTGGCAGGCATGCTGAACCGGATCACTGTGAACCAGCTGCACAGCCAGATACTCTCAGCCAGAGCCGGAGGCGAAGGCCCTGCTCCGTCCTCTACTATGCTCCTGGATCTTCCCTGGGTGACCCCCCAGAATGAACCGGGAATTGCACAATTACGCATTGAGCAACACACAAAGCATGAAGAAGGCTCGGCATCAAAAAAGAACAAGGCACAGGCTGCAACCGCCAGCGAATGGCGCCTGAACCTTGCTATTGACCTGGAGCTGGCAGGGGCACTGAACTTCGAGGTTTCTTTGCGCCATCAGGAAGTAAGCGCCCGGGTCTGGGCTGAAAAGCAGGAAACACTAAAAAAGGTCAACGAAGAGCTGCCGCTTCTACGGCGTAGCCTTAGCGAACTGGGCCTGGAGGTGACCAACCTTGAATCCCGGCGGGGCAGCCCGTCTGCCCCGATCACTAAACTGGAACACAGACTGGTAGACACGCGCGCATGAACAAACCGAGTACCGATCAGCCCTCCAACGCGGTGGCCCTGAAATACGACGGCGAAAAAGCCCCTACGATTGCTGCAACCGGCACCTATGAACTGGCGGATGAAATCATCCGGATAGCCCGGGAACACAATGTGCCGCTGTACGAAAATGCTGAACTGGCCGGCATTCTTGCGCGCTTATCCCTGAATGAGGAAATACCGGAAAACCTCTATCGGGTGATTGCAGAAATTCTTGCATTCGCCTTTCATATACGGGGCCGGACGCCTACGCCCTGACTTCAGGCGGCCTTTCGCTTTTTTAGTGCTGACACCAACTCGGCCTCAGGGCGGGAGATTCCGCAGGTATTCATCAGATCGTCCACATCGGCTCCCAGATCAACCAGCCGTGAGGCTTCATCATAGGGTATACGCAGAGGGTCGTTCTGACGCATTTCGTCAAGAGTCATACGCATTTCATGGAGTTGCTTCTCACACTCCACCAGGCGCTGCCCCACCCCCATACTGCCACTGGCAGTAGCATGCAGCTCCCGGCCCAGCGTCTCGCAACGCTCCCTGAGCATGGCTCTGAGCTGTTTTTGCTGCCGTCTGAGCAGGACGCCCTGGGTAAAAACCAGCAATAAAGCGGTAACGGTCAGGGCCCAGGGAAGATAAGAAGGCATATGACTAAACATCAGGGACATCTCCGGCTTTACAGGGCTGCTACTTCGGCCCACTCGTGATCTGTCAGCATTTTGTCGAAATCGACCAGAATAATCAGTTCACCATCCTTATTGCACACACCCTGGATGAACCTGGCGCTTTCCTCGTTACCCACATTCGGTGCAGTCTCAATTTCACTGGCTTTCAGGTATACAACCTCGGCAACCGAATCCACCAGAATGCCCATCACCTGATCGCCCGACTCCATCACGACAACCCGGGAAGCGTCAGTGACCTCGGCATCGGCCAGGCCAAAACGGCGCCGGGTGTCGATTACGGTTACCACATTCCCTCTGAGATTGATAATACCCAGCACATAGTCCGGAGCGCCCGGCACTGGCGCAATTTCCGTGTACCTCAACACTTCCTGTATCTGCATGACATTGAGGCCGTATGTCTCATTTTCCAGCTGGAAGGTTACATACTGCAAAACCTGGTCGTCCTGACCCTCATCGTGTAAGTGTCCGCTCGCGGATGCCATAACCTGTATCTCCTGTTCAGTTGCCGCCGGCGACCTGATCGTCAAAAAAACATCATCAGTTGCCCAATACTAAAGTCATGAGCATAATTCGTGCCAGCACGGGTTGGTTTCATTACGTAACCGGACCTGCCGGCTAGCCGAGGTCCAGGTGGTGTTCACGCTCCGCCCGCGCCAGCATGTTGGCCATGGTACGCACATCAATCAAAGCACACATTTGTTCAATCACTGTGCCCGCCAGCCAGGGCCGCTTACTGCGGGCCGTGCGCCAGCGCACATCATCGGAGTTCAATGTGAATGACTGGGCGACATCGTCGCAGGCCAGCCCCCAGTCGCTGTTGTCCAGCCGTATGACAAAACGGTAGTTTTCCCGGGCGCTAGCTGGCACCCGGCCGGCCATAATCCATTCTGCAGTATCCACCACTCGCAGGTTCTGCCGGGAATCCGGCAGAATTCCCATATACCAGCGGGGGCTGCCAGGAAGCGGCCGGATCTCCTCCTCTACACGGTGAATCGCGCCAAGCATAACGAGTGGTACCGCAAGTTGTAACCCGGCGACTGTAAAAACCAGGCACTCAAACGGACGCTCCGACCACTCCGGCTCTGGTTCCGGCTCTGGTTCCGGCTCTGGTTCCGGCTCTGGTTCCGGCTCTGGCTCAGGAGTTTCTGGCTCAGGCTCTGATCCCAGAAGTTCCTGAGCTGGTTGTGGCTGCTCCTCGCTCTCTTGGGAGGCTGTATCTGTTGCGGTGCGCAACAGGTCATCCAGGTAGCTGGCAATAGCGTTAGCTGGTTCTGCCAGCTTCGTCATTTTTTTGTCAGCCATCCTGATGCTCCTGCACAACCCCGGTCCTTTTCAGAAGCTCATCCAGCAATTTCCGATAGGCTCGGACACCATGAGTCTGAGCATCGACTTCTGACGGGATCAGGCCAGCCTGGCTGGCATCACGGAATTTCGTATCGACAGGCACGGCATACTTGCACAGGGTATCCGGGTAGGTGTCACGCAGCAGGTTCAGGCTTTTGACAGATGCCTGGGTGCGCCGGTCGTACAGTGTGGGCACAATAGTGTAAGACAGGGCGCTTTTCTGGGACCGCATAATCATTTTCAGGGTGTGCAACATACGCTCAAGGCCCTTGATCGCCAAAAACTCGGTTTGCACAGGAATAATCAGGTGCTGTGCCGCTGCTAGCGCATTCACCATCAACACACCTAGCGTGGGCGTGTTGTCCAGAATCACATAATCAAAATCGTCCCACAGCTGTGCCAGTGCCCGGGAAACAATAAGCCCCATCCCTTCAACGCCCACCATCCGGCGCTCCAGTGTGGCCAGGGCTGTGCTCGCAGGCAATAAGGAAAGCCCGGAGCAACTGGTTTCCCTGATCAGTTGGGCCGGAAGCCCCTCGGGTACCTTGCCTTCATGCTGAAACAGATCCAGTACACTATGTGCAAGTGTATCCGGATCATAGCCGAACCAGGTAGTCAGCGAGCCGTGGGGGTCCAGGTCCACCACCAGAACACGTTTACCGCGCTCCGCCAGCAGGCCACCCAGAGCAACCACGGATGTGGTTTTTCCTACACCGCCTTTCTGATTGGCTACTGCCCAGATTCGCACACCTACTCTCCATTAATCAGCTGCCAATGGCCTACTGGATCTCACTGTCTACCGGCTTATCGGCGGGCCCCGGAAAAACTTGAGCTGGCTGTAAGCCGGACTCGCGGGAAATCATTAGTACGACACGCCGGTTACGTCGACGTCCTTCCGCAGTGTCATTGCGGGCTACTGGCTGATGCGACCCATAACCAACAGCTGCCAGCCGCTCTGGCTCAACCCCCTGCATTGTCAGCATCCTTACCACCGCTGCAGCGCGTGCAGCTGACAACTCCCAGTTGGAGGGGTAACGCTCGGTACGAATAGGCCGGTTGTCGGTAAAACCCTCGACTTTCACGGCGTTATCCCGGCCTATTAGCACCTCTGCCACTTTTTCTGTCACGTCAAACGCATCGTAGTGAGGTTCTGCATCGCCACTGCCAAAAAGCAGACTGTCCGGCAGCTGGAGGGCAAGCCAGCGATCACTGGTTTCCAATGTAATCACGCCCCGGTCAATGAGATCACCAAACGCTGAGGCCAGCTGATCAGCCATGGTATTCAGAGCTTCTGTACGAGCGTCAGTGTCCGCTTCCGGACTTACCGGCCTCTCGGTTACTGCGGGGGGAATGACCTTCAGCGCATCGCCGGCTACCGGAGGTCTGTCACCAATTTCAATGGGCTGAAAGGACCGCTGTGGCGCATTAAATACACCAGTCAGCGTTTCCGAAAGAACCTTGTACTTTCCTTCGTTCACAGACGATACAGAATACATCACCACAAAAAACGCAAACAGCAGGGTTATGAAGTCCGCATAGGAAATCAGCCAGCGCTCATTGTTATGCAAATTGTCTTGTGACCGCCTGCGTCGACGCATGATAGACACCGGATCTGCTTACTGCAGGAACCCCTGCAGCCGCAACTCAGTGGATTTCGGGTTTTCACCCTCGGCAATGGCAACCAGCCCCTCAATGATCATCTCTTCATACATTGAACGCTCTTTGACCAGCCCGCGCAGTTTGCTGGCCACCGGAAAAAACAGCAGGTTTGCCAGTGCCACCCCGTAAATAGTGGCTACAAATGCCGTCGCTATGCCCGTCCCCAGCGAATCCGGATCCTCCAGGTTTGTCATCACCTGAATCAGCCCCATAACAGCGCCAATAATGCCAATTGTCGGGGAGTAACCTCCCATGGCTTCAAACACCCGTGCCGAATCAAGATTCCGCTGCTCCCGGCAATCCAGATCGACTTCCATTATGCTGCGGATGGTCTCTTTTTCTGCTCCATCCACCAGCAACTGCAAGCCTTTCCGGGCAAATGGCTCAGGCTCGTTATCCGATAATCTCTCGAGCCCGAGAAGCCCTTCTTTCCGTGCCAGAAGGCTCCAGTCAACGATCTTGTCAATTCCGTCCTGAACATTGATATACGGCGGAACAAACACCCAGCGCGCCTGAGCAGCCGCCCGCTTCAGGACCGGCCAGGATGTCTGGAGAATCGTCGCAGCCAGAGTGCCACCAATCACAATCAGTGCTGCCGGGCCATTAAATAACGACCCCAGCGCTCCGCCTTCGAGCAGGTTGCCGCCAACAATTGCGGCAAAGGCCAGAATGATCCCGAGCAGACTGAGCACATCCATCAACACACACCCTCAACCAGGCGCGGACCTATCTCATCCAGTGCAAGCACTTCATCGCTCAGCCCGGCCTTTTCCACAGCCATGGGCATGCCATAAATCACAGAGGACTTTTCATCCTGGGTCCATATGGGGGAGCCTCTCTGCCTCATCATGCGGCAGCCTTCCCGGCCATCGGCCCCCATACCCGTCAGCACCAGACCTAACCCCTTACCAGGAAATGCGCGGGCAATGGAACCAAAAGTAATATCCACACTGGGTCGGTAGTTCAGCCGCTCATCGCCCGGGAGAATACGAACCCGGGGCTGGCCGCCGCGGTTTTCCACCATCATCTGTTTACCGCCAGGGGCAAGCAGTGCCAGCCCCGGACGCAAGTATTCGCCATCGACCGCCTGCCGGACCTCTATCCTGCAGAGCTTGTTGAGGCGCTCGGCAAAAGCCGGAGTAAAGCTTGCAGGCATATGTTGTACTAACACGATCGGGGCCGGAAAACTCGCGGGCAAAGCTGCCAGTACCCGCTGAAGCGCAACAGGGCCACCGGTTGAGGTGCCAATACCCACTATTGCATAGTGCTGCGCTGGCGTTTTTCTCCCCTTGGGCCTGGTTGTGACAGGATCATCCTTTGTACCGTCCGGGGGCGCCGGGCGGCGTCTCGCCGGCTGACGCTCCGGGACTGGCCTTTTAGCCGCAGGCGGGGATGATGAATGCTCGGGTTTCGGTGAAGATGGCGCACGACTGTCAGGCCGGCTACCGGCCACGTCCAGTATCCGGTTAACCAGTGTTTTTTGCAGCCCACTACCTGCCTGGGCAATTTCCTCGAAGTTCTTGGGCAGGAAATCTACTGCGCCTGCCTCCAGTGCATCCAGGGTTATTCTGGCGCCCTCATAGGTTAGCGAGGAAAACATCAGCACCGGCACCGGGCGCTTTTTGATGATTTCACGAACAGCCGAGATACCATCCATTACCGGCATCTCGTAATCCATCGTTATAACGTCCGGACGTAATGACTCTGCAAGCTCAACCCCTTCGCGGCCATTGGCGGCCACCCCAATCACGCGAATCTGACCCGACGCTGTCAGTATCTCCGTTAACCGTTTACGGAAAAAAGCTGAGTCGTCAACAACGAGGACAGAAACTGTCATTCGTTTCTCCTGCAAAAGTTATGTCCCGCGCTGCCCTCAGCTGTAATGCTGCAGCAAGCTGGGGACATCAATGATGAGAGCAATACGACCGTCACCGGTGATTGTCGCACCCGCCATACCCGGTGTTCCCTGCAGGGCCTGCCCCAGGGGTTTGATAACTACTTCTTCCTGGCCGATCAGTTCATCGACAACAAAGCCCACCTGGTGCGTACCCATGGCAACAATGACAACATGTCCGTTGTGGGTCTCTTCTTCCGCGGCCGCTCCCTGGACCAGCCAGCGTTTTACGTGAAACAGAGGGTAGACTTTGTCTCTCACGACAATGCATTCACGCCCATCCACTATGTTGGTGCGAGTGAGGTCAAGGTGGAAAATCTCCACCACATTCACCAGCGGCAACGCGAATGACTGTCCGCCCAGCATCACCATCAGGGTTGGCATGATTGCCAGAGTCAGAGGCACCTTGATGATAATGCGAGAGCCCTTGCCCTGAGCTGAAACAACGCTGAGCTGCCCATTCAGCTGACTGATTTTGGTTTTCACCACATCCATACCCACGCCACGACCGGAAACGTCAGAGACCTGCTCCTTGGTGGAGAAACCTGCTGCAAAAATCAGATTGAAACACTCATTATCTGTGAGGCGATCCGCTGCTTCCTGATCGTACAGTCCTTTCGCAACCGCCTTCTGCCGCAGCACTTCCGGATCCATGCCGGCACCGTCGTCATCAATGGACAGCAGAATGTGGTCTCCCTCCTGCTCCGCGGAAAGGGTGACCGTGCCTTTGCGTGGTTTGCCTTTCTGCTCACGAACCTCTGGCGACTCAATACCATGATCCACCGAGTTCCGTACCAGGTGCACCAGCGGATCAGACAATGCTTCAACCAGGTTCTTATCAAGATCCGTGTCCTCGCCATGCATGACCAGGGTCACTTCTTTTTTCATGTTACGGGCAAGATCTCGCACCACCCGTGGAAAGCGACCAAACACCTTCTTGATCGGCTGCATGCGGGTCTGCATAACCGCAGCCTGAAGGTCCGTCGTTACGACATCGAGGTTGGAAACGGCTTTGTGCATGTGCTCATTTTCACTTTCAGAGCCCAGCCGCTGCAGCCGGTTACGCACAAGCACCAGCTCACCCACCATGTTCATGATGTCATCCAGGCGCCTGGTATCCACCCGTACCGTTGTTTCGGCAACGGGCGCCGACTCTCTGGTGGGTGCCCCGGGGGCTTTCGGGGATTTTTGTCTGGCAGGTTCCGGGGGCGGTGGCGTAACAGTCTCTTTCTCAGACTCTGCAGGCGTCGGGCTTTTGCCTTTGCCATGAAGCTCATCAAGCAGATTCTCAAACTCATCGTCTGTTATCTGCTCATCAGCATTGTCGCTATCTTTATCCGGTGTACCGGCTGCTGGCTCTGCTGTGAACTTACCCTTACCATGCAGCTCGTCCAGTAACGCTTCAAACTCATCGTCAGTAATTTCGTCACTGGCCCCGCCACTGGTTTCTTCGGAAGGCGTTTCCGCTGCACCTGTTGCCGGACCAGTAACAGGGCCATCGCCGTGCAGGGCATCCAACAGTTGCTCAAACTCTTCATCGGTGATGTCCCCGTTGGTTTCATCACTTGCTGCCGGCTCTTCTTCACGGGGCCTGGGTTCAGCGTCTGCCTGCTCAGCTGCCCCGTGGGGCAACGCCAGTGCATCCAGTGCGGCAATGAGCTCATCCGGTGCCGGCGTCAGCTCTTCCCGGTGGCGCACCTGTTCAAACATGGCGTTGGTGTGGTCAAGCGCCTCCAGCACAGTGTCCATAAGCTCCGAGTCTACCTCTCGCTTATGGTTGCGCAGGGTGTCGAACACATTTTCTGCCGAGTGACAGCAATTAACCAGTGCGTCTAACTGCAGGAACCCTGCGCCACCCTTTACGGTGTGAAACCCACGAAATATGGCATTAAGCAACTCACCGTCATCCGGGTTTTGCTCAAGGTCCACCAGCTGCTCAGACAGCTTTTCCAGAATTTCCCCGGCTTCTACAATAAAGTCCTGGAGGATGTCTTCATCAGCATCAAACACCATGGGTTTACCTCTTTTATTCAGAAACCGAGACTGGACAGCAGATCATCAACATCGTTCTGGCCGGAGACGACATCTTCCCGCTCCTCCGCCTTCATTTGTGGTCCCTGGCCCTGTTCAGCAGAAACAACCTGATTTTCAAGTTGGTGTACGGTGCCGGTCAGCTGATCGACGTGACTGGCCATAACCACCAGGCTGAGCATCTGCTCTTCCACTTCTTTGACCAATGCCGTCACACGCTGAATCACTTGTCCTGTCAGGTCCTGGAAATCCTGCGCCAGCAATATTTCGGAAAGGCTGTTGTAAATTGCCTCTGCGTCACTGGTTACACTTACAAAAAAAGCATCGATTCGCCCGAACAGGTCCCGGAATTCGGCAGGCTGCATTTCGCGGCGGCGCAGACGCTGCCACTCCTCCCTCAGCACCGTGGCCTCATCCCCTAATGCCTGGGCAACCGGCATGCTTTCTTCCACCAGATCCATGGTGCGGTTGGCCGCCTGCCCAGTCATCTGCACAACATAGGCCAGCCTGTCCGAGGCATCTGTCATTAGCGACAGAACCTCTTTTTGCTCCTCACTGCGCGGATCTATCTGGAAGTTGCGAATGGCCTCATGGAGTGTGCGCGTCAACCGCCCGACTTCGCGATAAAGACTCTGATCCCTGACCTCACTCAGCTCATTGATCAGGTTCATCGCACCCGCATAATCATTGTCTTCAAGACACTGGTTGAGCTCCGCCACCTGTTGCCGAAGCTTGTCACTCACTTCCGGCTCAAGGTCCCGGCGGATCTTTCTGTCATTGCTCATACGACCTACCCGATACCTTTGTTACTGGATGCGCTCAAAAACCTTTTCGATTTTTTCTTTGAGAACAGCGGCGGTAAAGGGCTTAACCACATAACCATTCACACCCGCCTGGGCGGCTGCAACAATCTGGTCGCGCTTGGCTTCTGCTGTAACCATGAGAACGGGAAGGGTTTTCAGATCCTCATCAGCCCGAACATTTTTCAGCAGGTCAAAGCCCGACATTCCGGGCATATTCCAGTCGGTTATCAGAAAATCATACTTGCCGGTTTTCAGCATCGGCATCGCCGTATTGCCATCGTCTGCTTCATCGGTGTTGGTAAAGCCCAGATCACGGAGCAGGTTTTTGATAATCCGTCGCATTGTGGAAAAGTCGTCCACAATGAGAATTTTCATATTCTTGTCCAAAGGGACCTCCAGTTAGTACGACCCGGAATTCATAAAAAATTAATGTCAGAGCTTTGCGGTACTGCTCGCCTGCCAGCCCGAGAGCCTTCCCCGCAGGCGCAGCGCCGCCTGGCTGTGTATCTGGCTGACTCTGCTTTCGCTCACACCCAGAACTGCACCAATTTCTTTCAGGTTCAGCTCCTCCTGGTAATACAGGCTGAGCACCAGCTTTTCTCTCTCCGGCAAATCCTCGATAGCCCCGGCGAGACTGGCCCTGAAAGCACTGGTGGTCACATCATCCAGAGGATTATCGCTGGTCTCTGTTTCATCTATCGGCAGCTCACCGGATTCATTGAGCTCTTCGAGACTAAAAAGTCGACCACTATTGGAATCGGATAAGGTGGCGTAGTATTCAGACAGGTCCATACCAAGCTCTTCAGCCACTTCAGAATCCTGGGCTTCGCGGCCGGCACGGTCCTCTACAATCTTGATTGCCCTGGCAACCTTCCGGGCATTGCGATGCACAGAACGCGGTACCCAGTCGCCTTTGCGGATCTCATCCACCATGGATCCGCGAATGCGTATCCCCGCATAGGTTTCAAAGGTGGCACCTCTGGTTGAGCTATAGCGTTGTGCTGCCTCCAGCAGGCCAATCATTCCAGCCTGCATAAGGTCATCAAGCTGCACCGATGCCGGCAACCGTGCCATCAGATGAAGTGCTATTTTCTTGACCAGCGGCGCATGCTTCTCAATCAATTCCGAAGGGCTTGCGGCGCCAGTCTGATTGTACATTCCGAGATTGTTCGTCAATGTCATGCATCCGGTTTGTTTGACGGGATCCGTATTCAGACTTCGACGAGTCGCTCCACAAAAAACTCAAGGTGTCCACGGGGGGCCACGGGCAGCGGCCAGTTTTCCACCTGATCGGCAAGCGCCCGGATCGCAACGGATGCCTTGCCCCGGGGATAGGCTTCCAGTACGGCTTTCTGCCGCTGCACAGATTTTTTCACGGCCTCGTCGTAAGGCACTATGCCTACGTATTGCAGAGCCACGTCCAGAAACCGCTCCGTTACCCGGGTCAGTTTATCAAACAAAACACGCCCTTCCTGCTCGCCGCTTACCTGATTCGCAAGGATACGGAAACGGTTAGTTCCGTAGTCCCGATTCATCAGTTTGATCAGTGCGTAGGCGTCAGTAATGGAAGTTGGCTCATCACAGACAACCAACAGCAGTTCCTGGGACGCCCTCAGAAAACTGACAACAGATTCGGAAATGCCCGCAGCCGTATCCACAATAAGTACATCGATCTGATCTCCCAGCTCACTAAACGCATTAATCAGACCTGCGTGCTCCATAGGACTGAGCTGTGTCATGCGCTGAGTTCCTGAAGAAGCTGGCACAATCCGGATACCGCCCGGTCCGTTAACCAGCACATCCCTGAGGTCACATTCGCCAGCCAGAACATCCTGCAACGTATGACGGGCCGTTATTCCGAGCAGGACATCCAGGTTGCCCAACCCCAGATCGGCATCCAGCAAAACAACACGCTTGCCTTTTTCGGCGAGGGCAATGCCCAGGTTGACCGATATATTACTTTTGCCAACTCCGCCTTTACCGCCGGTAACCGCTATAACCTGTACAGGATGTGCTTTGCTCATGCTTTCTACTATCTCTCGCCACGTATTTACCGGGTCTCAATTTATGCCGGATGCATCTTGGTTTGCAGGGCCTCAAGCGGTTTCCCGCGGGTGCTCTGGCTCAGGTGCAGCCTCTGCTGCCAACGGCTGCTGAAAGGCCTCCAGGCGCTCAACTGCGAGGCGCACCAGCGGTGCAGACCGGGCGTGATGCAGATCTTCCGGAATCTTTTGCCCGTCTGTGTAATAGGCCACCGACAACCCGGTTTCCACTACAAACCCGAGAGACTCACCCAGAGTCAGGGCTTCGTCAATCTTGGTGATCACGCAGCCCGTAAGACCCGCCATCTTATAGCAATGCCAGACAGATTTCATAATCCGTGGCTGACTGGTCGCAGACACCACGAGATGGGTGCGAACGCTATGGTGGCTGCGCGCCAGCTCTGTAAGTTGTTCCTGATACCCTCTGTCCGAGCTGGTCAGGCCGGCAGTATCAATCAGCACCAGATGGCGATCTGACAGCTCATCAAGAATATCGTCCAACGTATGGCTCTCATCCACCACACGAACCGGCACATTCAGTATGCGTCCAAACACGAAAAGCTGTTCGTGTGCCGCCACCCGGTATCTGTCTGTTGTCACCAGCGCCAAAGAATCGGCGCCGTATTTCAGTACATAGCGCGCCGCCAGCTTGCCAATCGTGGTTGTTTTACCGGAACCGGTAGGGCCGACCAGAGCGTACACTCCCCCTTCGTCCAGCCATTCCCGATGCGGGGTACGCACACCGGACGCCAGCATTTTCAGGGTCTGCTTCCAGCCTTCATCCAGCTTTCCGCCCTTATGCCGGCGTGATAGCGAGGCTGCCAGGTCCTGACTCAGACCCAGTTCCTGCAACCGCTCAGCAAGTCGCTGCTGAGCCGCATGAATACCTGCCTTATCCGGAGCGCCCTGCTGACCACTCACAAGATCCCGCAACGAACTTATTTCCGCCCGCATGCGGGCCAACTCACCGGAGTAGCCTGTATCGTCCACGTCCCTGCTCGCAGGCCCACCGGACATTGCCGTTTCTGGTTCAGGCAAGGCATCGAACGCTGTACCGGCGTAATCCTGGTTACGCCCTCCACTATACTCGCGCACTTCACGAATGCGGGCGCGGGAGCGGTCCAGCTCATCCTCCAGCCGGCGGTGGCGCTCAGCCTGCATCTCTGCCAGCCTGGAGCCATTAACCGCCTCGCTGGCTTCCCCGCCCAGACTCTGACGCGCCATATTTTCGTCGTAATCAAGCGCCGTCACAATTTCAACACCACCATCCACCCGCCGGTTAGAGAGAATGACCGCATCGGGGCCCATCTGCTCGCTCACCTGCTTCAGTGCTTCAGCCATGGTTTTGGCAAAAAAACGCTTCACTTTCATAATGGTACGTCCTCCACCGGCAACGCTGTTCCGGCGTTGTCCGCTTTTTACATCCGCAAGCTGCGTTTACTGGCCTACGGAGGCCACGATCGTAATCTGTTTGTTATCCGGTATTTCCTGGTAAGAGAGCACGTGCAACCGCTCCACACCATAGCTGGCAAACTTCGCCAGCACCGGTCGCAGAGGTGCCGAAACCAGTAGTATGGCGGGCTTCCCCAGCATCTCCTGCCGCTGCACGCTGTCTTGCAAAGAGCGCTGCAGTTTTTCCACCATATTCGGCTCCAGAACCATACCTATGTCTTCCTGACCGCCGGATTGTTGACTCTGCTGAACAGACTTAAGCAATAACTGTTCCAGGTCCGGATCCAGCGTGATGACCGGTATCTCCTGATCATTGCCGCAGATACTCTGAACAATCATCCGACGCAATGCCTGGCGCGCAACGGTCGTCAACAGCTTCGGATCCTGGGTCTTCGGATGTACGTTCACCATGGACTCGGCAATGGAACGCATATCCCGGATGGGCACTTCTTCTTTGAGCAGGTTTTGCAGTACACGCAACAAAATGCTGATTGAAATGGTGGTTGGAACCAGCTCTTCCGCCAGCCTGGGTGAGATTTTCTCCAGCTGGTCCAGCCATTTCTGAACTTCCTCATGACCCAAAAGCTCATACGCGTGGGTCTGCAGAATCTGGTTCAGGTGTGTGGCGACAACCGTGCTGGCATCGACAACGGTATATCCCAGCGTCTGTGCCTGATCTTTCTTCTCCGGCTCAATCCAGCTTGCATCAAGCCCGAAGGCGGGATCTTTACCTTCTATCCCTTCTATTTTTCCGAAAACCTGTCCCGGATCGATGGCAAGCTCCCGTTCGGGATGAATCTCGGCCTCCGCAATGGTGACCCCCATCAACGTAATACGATACACGTTGGGCATAAGATCCAGATTGTCGCGAATATGTACGGAGGGCATCAGGAATCCCAGGTCCTGGGAGAGCTTTTTACGCACACCTTTTATGCGGCTGAGCAACTGACCGCCCTGGGACTTATCAACCAGCGGAATTAACCGGTAACCTACTTCCAGTCCCACAATATCGACTGTGGCAACATCATCCCAGCCAAGCTCCCGACTCTCTCCGGGTGCAGGCAGTTGTTCCTGATCGGCTCCGACATCGCCGGCCTGAGACACCTCGCGCCCGCCTGAACCCGGCATAAAGCTCGCGCCACCTCGTCCGGCAAAGGCGCCCCCTTCCTCAACTGTCTGGCGATTTTTCTTCCAGATAAACCAGGCACTGGCCGCAGCCAGTCCACCCAGCCCAAGAAACGCTACATGGGGCATACCCGGAATTATGCCCAGCAGAATCAGTATGCCGGCTGCAACTGCCAGCGCCTTGGGCGCATTAAACATCTGTTGCAGGATCTGCCCGCCCATATCCTGACTGGAGGTTACCCGCGTAACCATAATTGCCGCGGATGTAGAAAGCAGCAAAGACGGTATCTGGGCAACCAGGCCATCACCAATAGTAAGCAATGCGTACCGTTCCATCGCCAGCCCGAAGCCCAGCCCATGCTGTAGCATGCCGATAGCGACCCCACCAACAATGTTGATCGCAAGAATCAGAAGACCGGCAACCGCATCGCCTTTGACGAATTTGGAGGCACCATCCATAGACCCGTAGAAATCCGCTTCCTGGGCAATCTCTTCGCGCCTGTGCTTGGCCTCCTCCTGGTTCACCAGTCCCGCATTAAGGTCCGCGTCTATTGCCATCTGTTTGCCCGGCATGGCATCCAGCGTAAATCGCGCACTGACCTCAGAAACCCGTCCGGCGCCCTTGGTAACCACCAAAAAGTTGATAATCATCAAGATAGCGAAAACCACGAGGCCAACCGCGTAGTTTCCGCCAATGAGAACAGCCCCGAACGACTCGATTACCTTACCAGCGGCATCTCCCCCCTCATGACCTTCCAGTAGCACAATCCGGGTGGATGCCACGTTCAGCGCCAGACGCAGCAGGGTGGCGACCAACAGGACCGTCGGAAAAGATGCGAATTCCATGGGGCGCAGGGCGTACACACACACCAGCAGAATGACAATTGAAAGCGTGATATTGAACGTAAAGAACACGTCCAGCAGAAAAGCCGGCATGGGCAAAATCATCATGCCAAGCAAACCCATCAACATCACAGGAATGCCCAGGTTACCCTGCGTCAGGGATTTGACATTATTCAGGACTAAAGCTCTGTCCATGCCAGCAACATCTCCGGTTCACTGCTTTTTCAGGATTTAAAAGGTCGATTTTCTGACGTTTATCCGACTCTGGATGTATCACGGCAAGATCCATACCAGTCTGTGTAATTTTTCATTCATCAGCGCCCCTCTGAAGCCTGACTCACCTCTTGAGATACGGTATCCTTGCGCCACTGAATCGCGACACTAACTCTGTAACTCCGGAATTCACAACACACAGGTGAGCCCATGCCGATCCACGAGGTAAAACACCCCCTTATCCAGCACAAACTTGGCCTCATGCGCCGCTCCAATATCAGCACCAAGAATTTTCGCGAACTGGCGCAGGAGCTCGGAACGCTGCTTACTTATGAAGTCACCAAAGATTTCAGTCTGCAGGAAGCCACCATCGACGGCTGGGCAGGACCGGTCACAATCGAACAGATTCAGGGTAAAAAGGTCACCATTGTCCCTATTCTCAGAGCCGGGCTTGGCATGCTGGATGGCGTACTCAGCCTGATACCGGCAGCACGCGTCAGCGTTGTCGGCCAGATCCGGAACGAAGAAACCCTTGAGGCCAGCACCTACATGGAAAAACTGGTGGGTGAACTGGACCAGCGCATGGCTCTGATTGTGGATCCGATGGTTGCCACCGGCGGCTCAATGATTTCCACCATCGATCTGCTCAAGAAGGCCGGAAGCAACGAAATCCGGGCCCTGGTGCTGGTCGCCGCACCGGAAGGCATCCAGAAGGTTCTGGAAGCACACCCGGACGTGTCTATCTACACAGCCTCTGTGGACGATTCCCTGAACGAGAAAGGCTACATTCTGCCCGGACTCGGGGATGCCGGCGACAAGATCTTCGGCACCAAGCAAAAGGACGTCTGATCATGGAAGATCACGCGACAGACGCAACCTGGAAGCAGGCGATTGCCGGCTCCCAGATGCTGCTGGTGGCCTTCGGCTCTCTGGTGCTGATGCCACTGATCACAGGCCTTGACCCCAACGTTGCGCTTTTTACCGCTGGCCTTGGGACCCTGATATTCCATATCGTAACCGGCGGCCAGATTCCGATCTTCCTGGCCTCATCCTTCGCGTTTATCGCACCGGTTATCGCCTCAAAAGGCAAGTTCGGTCTTGAGGAAACCCTGGGCGGGCTGATGGCAGCGGGCGTGCTTTATATTCTGCTCAGTGGCGCTATCCGCCTGCGCGGCGCGGGCTTTATAACCCGCCTGCTGCCGCCGGTGGTTATCGGGCCGGTCATTATGGTCATCGGCCTGGGGCTGGCTCCGGTTGCTGTGAACATGGCGTCCGGGCGCACCGGCGATGGCGGCACGCAACTGGTACCTGAAGATATGGCGCTCTGGATAGCGATGATCTCTCTGGTTGTGACCATTATTGCGTCTGTGTGGTCTCGGGGAATCTTCCGGCTGATTCCGATTATGTTTGGCGTGGTCGTCGGTTATATTCTGTCTGCATTTGCCGGCATTGTAGATACCACCCCGGTACAACAGGCGCCCTGGCTGGCCATTCCCGATTTTGTCGCGCCGGCATTCAGCTTGAACGCCATTCTGTTCATGGTCCCGGTAGCCATTGCACCCGCCATCGAACACATTGGCGATATTCTTGCCATTGGCAATGTTACCCGCAAAAACTATCTGGAAAAGCCCGGCCTGCACCGCACCCTGCTGGGCGATGGTCTGGCCACCAGTGCCGCGGCTATACTGGGCGGCCCGCCCAACACAACCTACTCGGAAGTCACTGGCGCCGTTATGCTGACCCGCAACTTCAACCCGAAGGTTATGTGGTGGGCGGCGTGCACAGCGATTGTACTGGCGTTTGTAGGCAAGTTTGGTGCCGTTTTGCAGACCATTCCTGTGCCCGTGATGGGCGGCATTCTGTGCCTGCTGTTTGGTTCGATTGCGGTGGTGGGTATGAGCACGCTGATTCGCCATCAGGTCGATCTGTCCCAGTCACGGAATCTGGTGATTGTGGGGGTCACTCTTGTGTTCGGCATCGGCGGCATGGTGCTTGGGCACCTTGAGGGCATCGCGCTGTGTGCGGTAGCAGCAATTATCCTGAACCTGATTCTTCCGGGCAGCCGCGAAGCCTGGGGTAAGGCGATTTACGAGCACCAGGACTGACCTGTCTTATTCTTGTGTAGCCAGATGTTTGGTGGCTACTGCCATGCGGAGCCCCTCCCAAAAACCGCTACGAGCACATCCATGTGCGCTTGACGGTGGCCTTCCCTGGCCACCGACATTTTTGGGAGGGGCTCCGCATGGCAGCTATCGAAAAATTACGGTATCAAAACAAACTAGATATCACGCCGTAAGTCGGATGGTATGGGGAAATCAGGCATCCCGGGTCTGGGTCCGCGTCCTTTGCGGAACTGCCGTAGCTGGAACACATAGGCCAGCACCTGAGCAATCGCCATGTACAACCCATCGGGGATTTCATCGCCCACTTCACTGTTGTGATACACCGCCCGTGTCAGTGGCGGTGTGCGCAGAAGCTCCACCTTGTGCTCCCGGGCAATTTCCATAATCTTGAAGGCCGTCTCATCCGAACCTTTTGCCACGACAACCGGCGCTCCCATAGAGTCCTGATCGTACTTTAGCGCCACGGCGTAGTGCGTCGGGTTGGTAATCACCACATCCGCTGTGGGCACGTCCTGCATCATCCGGCGCTGAGCCATTTCCCGCTGGAGCTGGCGAATCTTGCCTTTTACCTCGGGTTTACCTTCCGTATCTTTAAATTCATCCTTCACCTCCTGCTTGGTCATTCGCAGTTTTTTCTGGTGATCAAAAATCTGGAAGGGCACGTCGATCATGCTAATAATGATGGTGGCGCAGGAGAGCAGGAAAAAGCTCCAGCCAAGGGTCCAGAGTACGTGCTCCATAGCAGGAACGACCGGTTCACCGGCAATGGCCAGCAGATCCTCAGTGCGGGCGTTCAGAATGAGTATGGCGATAAACATCACCAGCCCCACCTTGGCGATGGCCTTGACCAGCTCAATCAGAGAACGCGCGGAAAACATACGCCCCAGACCTTTCATCGGATCCATGCGGTTAAGTTTGGGTGCAATGGCTTTACCACTGAACAACAAACCACCGATGCCAATAGACCCGGCTACGGCTGCTATAACCAGAACTATAAGCAGTGGCGCCAGCGCCCAGGCTGCCTCTTTAGCGGCTCCCATCAGCTGAATGCTCATATGCCGGGTGTCATAAATGGCCGAACGTTCCAGTGTGAAACTGTCACGCATGATGTCGGCCAGTGACGCTCCCAGGTGCGTACCAAATATCAGCAGGCCACCGGCACCTGCCATCAGCACAGCCATGGTTGCCAGCTCTTTGGATCGGGCAGTCTGGCCATCCTCCCGGGCTTTTTCCAGCCTTCGGGGGGTAGCTTCTTCTGTTTTTTCCTGACTGTTGTCGTTCTCTTCAGCCATGCTCTGACTCCTGAACTCCCGGCCACGGGCAATAAAGCCTCAGGGCCTCTGAAGCCCCCGCATAAACTCAAATGTCTGCTGGGTGTATTCCTGAAAGTGCGGCAGAAAATTGGCATGCAGCACCCAGATAGAAAACAATCCAAAAATCAGGCCAATGGGAAAGCCCAGGGCAAAAATATTCATCTGGGGCGCGGCCCGGGTCATTACCCCGAAGGAGATGCTGACAATAAACACAGCCGTTACCGCCGGCAATGCCAGTAGCATGGCTGTTGCAAACATCCAGCTTATCCTGTGAGCCAACTCCCACACGCCTGCCTGCCCCAGGCCTTCCAGGCCAATCGGCATCACCCGGAAGCTCTCAATAAATATTTCAAATGCCACAAGATGCCCATTCATGGCCAGAAACAGCAGCGTAATGGTAATGGTATAAATCTGCGACAGCACGGGCACATTCACACCATTGGCCGGGTCCACCATGGAAGCAAAACCCAGCCCCATCTGCATGGCTATCATCTGCCCGGCAATGACAAACAGCTGCCACAGGGCTGTCAGCGCAAACCCCATGCCCACACCAATCAGCACCTGTTGCAGAGTGATCACCACCGCGTCTGCACTCAGGGCTTCCACTTCGGGCACATCGGGGATCATGGGCACGATCAGTATGGTCATTAACAGCGCCAGCCCCAGACGCACCCTTGCGGGCACCAGCTGAGTACCGAAGATTGGGATAACCATCAAAAAGCTGGCCAGGCGGAACAGGGGCCAAAGATGTTGCCCTACCCACTGACCAAGCTGGCCGGCACTGAGTTCTGCAGGTATCACGGGTCAGCCGATCAGAAACGGAATACTGGAAATAAGCCGATGCGTATGATCCAGCAACCTGGTCAATAGCCAGGGTCCCATAACAATAAGGACAATGAGTGTTACCAGAAGGCGAGGCAGAAAACTGAGAGTCTGTTCGTTAATCTGTGTGGCAGCCTGAAACGTACTGACTACCAGGCCAACCACCAGTCCCGGCCCGATAATAACGGAGGCAAAAAGCACAATCATCCATAACGCCTCACGCACAATGTCGATAACAGTTTCCGGAGTCATGCCCTTCTCCTGGTTCTCATAATCGGTTTAAATCCCGTAACTGGCCGCCAGCGTGCCCATAATCAGGGCCCAGCCGTCCACCAGCACAAACAACATAATCTTGAACGGCAGAGATATAATGATCGGGGACAACATCATCATACCCATAGCCATCAAAACACTGGCAACCACCATGTCGATAATCAGAAACGGGATAAACAGAATAAAGCCGATCTGAAACGCGGTCTTGAGCTCACTGGTTACAAAGGCCGGCATCAGTACCCAGAAAGACACATCTTCCGCTGTGTCATACTGAACATCGGCAATGCGCATGAACAAGCCAAGGTCGTCCTCCCGGGTCTGCTCAAGCATAAACTTTTTGAAAGGCTCGCTTGCCTGTTCAACTGCCTCCAGCGAGGTCACTTCTTCCTGCAGATAAGGCTGCAGCCCCACACGATTGGCTTCTTCAAGCACAGGCTTCATGATAAAGATACTGAGAAACAAGGCCAGGCCGAGCAGAATCTGGTTAGACGGAGTTGCCTGCAGGCCAAGAGCCTGGCGCAGTATGGCGAATACCACGATAATCCGCGTGAACGATGTCATCATCATGAGCATCGCCGGCAGGAACGTGAGCGCGGTCATCAACGCCAGTATCTGCAGTGTTACCGTATACTCTTCTACCCCTTCTCCTTCACCGGGCTGCACGGTAAACGCAGGAATCCCCGGCAGGTCCGCAAGCGCCAGCGGTGCCCAGAAAAGACCTCCTGTAAGCACAGCCAACGAAAGGAGGCGTTTAAGGTTCACCACCGTCATGAAACTGATCATTCCTTACCCGGCGCGTTCCAGGATTTGCCGATCATGCTCTGCAGTCGCTTTGCAAAGTCTCCGGTCGGTGCATTACCGGCATCCACAACCGGCTCTTCAAATACATGCAGGGTCCGGATGGCCGTCGGAGTGATCCCCAAAAGGATCTGCTGGCCGCCTACCTCAATCAGTGCAATGCGCTCCCGCGCGCCCAGCGCCATGACTGAAACAACCCGGATAGCATTATTATTCATGCCGGTCATGCCGTTCATTCGGCGAATAATCCAGGCGCAACCATAGATAATGGCGATAACAGCCAATAAGCCTGCTCCCAGACTGAGCAGCGTGCCCAGCGTATCCGGAGCGCTGCTTACAGTGTTTCTGCCGGCACTCTGTGCAGGTTCTGCCTGTTCCTCTGCCAACACAGGCAGTGCCACCAGGACCAGCCCTGCCACTGCTGTTCGGAACCGCATTACTTCTGAAGCCGCTTAATACGTTCGCCCGGGCTGATCACGTCGGTCAGACGAATACCAAACTTTTCGTTCACCATTACAACCTCACCGTGGGCAATGAGCGTTCCATTAACCAACACATCTAAAGGCTCGCCAGCCAGACGGTCCAGTTCAATTACAGAGCCCTGATTCAGCTGGAGCAGATTACGGATAGGTATCTGGGTATTGCCCACCTCCATGGAAATGCTGACCGGTATGTCCAGAATCACATCCAGATCCGGGGGTGTTGTATCGCCTTCAGTCGTTGCAACACCATCCTCAAACTCTTCCATGGGGGCGGTCCGTACATTACTGTCAGTACTTTCGTTTGTGCCATCACTGGCCTGGCCGGCTTCTTCCATAGCCCGGGCCCACTCGTCATCCAGAGATTTATTCGCGTTGCTGTCACCCGATTCTTCCATGGCCGCTTCCCACTCGGCTGCCAGCTTTTCGTCTTCGCTCAGTTCCTGACCGTCTTTGTTGTCATCAGCCATTGCGTCCTACCTTCAACTGTTTTTTTACTTTAGGGCGCTTTGCCCGTTCATGTATTCTCAACGCCAGCTTGCCGTCTCGTGTTCCCATGGTCGCGGTATAGATGGGTATCCCATTTGCAGTAACAGTAAGGTGTTCGGGAATTTCTACCGGTATGATATCTCCCTCTTTCAGCTTCGCGACCTCACGTAACGAAATACGGCGCCGGCATACGGTGGTGTTTACGGGCACCTCAACGTCTTTGATATCTTCCTGTAAAGCGCCAACCCAGCGTTCATCAACATCGTCCACATCACTTTGTACGCCAGCATCAAGAATATCGCGGATCGGTTCAATCATTGAGTACGGCAATGCAAACTGAAGTTCACCGCCACCACCATCCAGCTCAATGTGAAAGGTGCTGACAACCACGACCTCACTGGGACTGACTATGTTCGCCATGGCCGGATTTACTTCCGAGCTCAGGTACTCAAAGTCCACTTTGAGAACAGCCTGCCAGGCTTCCTTCATATCGTTGAAAACCTGATTAAGCACCATCTGCACAATGCGGTTTTCCGTAGGCGTAAACTCGCGTCCCTCAATCTTGGCATGGCGACCTTCCCCACCAAAAAAGTTATCCACCATTTTGAATACCAGATGTGCATCCAGAACAAAAAGAGAGGTACCTCTGAGTGGCCTTACCTTGCAGAGATTCAGGCTGGTAGGCACGTACAGCGTATGTACGTATTCACCAAACTTCATAATCCGGACGCCGCCGGTGGACACATCCGCATTCCGGCGAAGCAGGTTGAACAGACTGATACGGGTGTACCTGGCAAACCGCTCGTTGATCATCTCCAGGGTGGGCATCCGGCCACGAACAATACGGTCCTGGCTCGACAGGTCGTACGATTTTACGCCGGTATCATCGCCTTCGTCATGAGTATCAACATCACCATCATCAACGCCGTGAAGAAGCGCATCGATTTCATCCTGTGACAGCAAATCCTGCATACGTTATCCTGCCGCTGAAATGGGCTATCCGCGTGGGGGCTCTATTGCACTACAAAGTTTCTGAACAATACATGGTCAACTGCAGGTTCACCTTCCTGCGTTAGTATCCGGTTCACTGTCGTCAACATGGTATCAGCCAGACCGCGCCTGCCTTCAGGTGTCCGCAGCTCTGTAAAGCTGCTATTGCCCAGCGCCATAATCAGCTGGCTGCGAATCAGGGGTGAATGCAGTCTGGCCGCCTCCAGAGCTTTCGGATCTTTGGCTTCCAGAGCCAGGTACGCCTGAGCATAACGCTGTCGCCCTTCGGCCTGCACCGTCGTTACCAATGCTTTTTCCATCGGCAGATAAACACTGGGTGTAAAAGACGCTTCTCCAGCACTGCCTTCATCAGCCACCGCATCCTGCCCCCCAGCACTTTCGGTGTCCAGAAACCAGAGGGTTCCTCCGACCGACAAGGCAATGGCAAGCGCCACAACACTCACAATCAGGATTACCAGTTTCAGTTTTCCTTTCCTGGCGGGCTCCTCCGCCGCAGCTGAACTGTTCTGTGCCATGGTTTTATCTAAGCTCCATTACTTTGGGCAGGCTATCAGAGACCGGCGTGCTTTAAAGGCCGCAGTTTAGCGTTGCGTGAAAGGATGGGCAAAACGGTTAAATGGTCAACATTTTGCCAGAAGACCCATTTCAGGCAAAAATATCTACCACCCCCTTCCAGCTCAAGTCCAGACTGCCTGACTGCGCCTCTTCTCCTCCGTCCTCAACAGCCGATACAACACCTCCCCGTCCCCGGGGCGCCTCCTGTCCTTCATGAGCCTCCTGCTCCCGTGATTCGCCGCCCGGGTTATCAGACACATCAAACCCCGCCAGAGAGAAACCCTGCTCGTCGAGCATGTCTCGTAACCGATGTGAGTGCAGTTCTAACTGCTCCCGCACAACCGGGTTCGCTGCATGCACGGTAATGGCGGCCTGGTCATTCTGAACCCGGACACGTACTTCCATCGGCCCCATGTCTGGCGGGGTCAGGTGAATCTCGGCTTCCGACAGGTTTTTGGCCGTGAGCCAGCTGAGTTTACCCATCAGTTTGTCGCCCCATTCGGCATGATTCACTGGCACATCAACCGAGGTGGCATAACTTCGCAAAGGCACCTGTGCCTCTGTCCCCAGCCTGCCCGCCAATGTATTGCTTTGCTGTGTCACCAGCTCCACAGCCGACTCAAAACGCGTATTACCGGTGAGCAGACTGGCGGTATCCAAAGCACCGGCCTTCTCCCCAGCTGCTGAAAAAAGGCCTTCGGGCAACTGCAGGCCGGCGATCAGTCCAGCGCCCTCGCCTGAAACCGGCTGCCCGGGCTTACCGCCTGAAAGCCCGGCCTGAAAAAGTCCCGCAGTGTCACCCATTACTCCGGGCCTGCCGCTGGCCGGCAATAATGCCTGCAGCTCTGCAAATGTCAGCGGGCTTGCGGTGGCCTCCATTTCTACGGCCTCTTCCGAAACCTCTTTACTTGCGACTCCGGCTTGCGGTTTTTTAGCCTCCGTCTGCTTTTTATCTGCCGCCTGCGGCCGGTTTTCAGCAGGTTCGGACTGCTTACGATCGAGGCGTTTCTGCTCCGCACGGGAGACAGACTCATACCGGTTTTCACCGGTAGTATCACTGGCAGCCGGTTCGCTTTTAGGCGCACCGGCGTCATTCTGCATCCCTGGCGCAGGAGTCTGGGGAAGAACCATCTGTTTCATGGCAACCTCTTGCCGCTTTTAATTCGTAGGCGCTTGTTTCAGCCGCTCAGAGGCTGTTTCAAACGCAGTTTGCCATACTGAAGCAAAAGCAATGCCAGCAATACCTACACCAAGGTTCAAGCCGGTCCGGTACCCCGTGCCAAAAGCCTGTGAAATGCGTCAGTCACCTGCCTGAATTCTGTTTCAATGGCGGCCAGCAATGGCGGTACATCCTGAAGCCGATTGTCCCGACCGGCTTGCTCGGCTGTGCGGCACAGCTCACCCAGGCGTGGGGCACCAATATTAATGCAGCTGCCCTTGAAGCTGTGGGCAGTTCTGGTAAATGAATCTGCATCGCCATCTGCTGCGGCTTTCTGCAAACTTTCTATGCGCTCTTTTGAATCGCTAAGGTACGTTTCAACCAGTGTGCCGAACTCATTTTCCATCACATCCTGAAGCTCTGCCAGAGCCTCTTCATCAAGGTGCGGTTGATCAACCATGACAAAACCTCTTGTTTCTGTACAACCGGAGTTATGCCGGTCACGCATTAGCGACGCCGACGAACAAAAGCACGACCTGCAGCTTCATCAGAGAGTTTCTGCTCTTGCAGATCCTGAGCCCGGCGTTCCTGCTGCCGGCACGTCTCAATGTATTTTTCCATACCCCGGCGGCGTTCCCAGGCCCTTTGCCACTCATCCCTGCGAGCTTCATAAGCCGCCTCTGCCTGGGACAACTGTTTTTGCTGCTGCAGGATAACCTGATCAAGCTGGGCAATGAACGCCTGCCAGGCCTGCAAACGACTCACCGCCACCACACCGTGCTGGCTTTCACGAATCTGGTCCCGGTATTCCTGCTGGTAGCGATTCAGGCTGGCAACCTGTGTTGTATGCTGCTCCATCTGCTCGCGTGCCTGCCCCATTCGCTCCAGGGCTTCCTGCTCTTTTCGCTCTTCAAGCGCCAGCACTACCCCTAAACGTTGTGACCGTAACATCAACCTGCACCTCTGCCAGTACCTGGCTCAGGAACCGCAGATTTGAGCCGCTCAGGCGATCGTCTTTCGGGGACAACCGACAGCAAGCCTTCGACACTGTCTGCCAGCGACGCTTGTTCGTTCAGGCCCTGCTGCAGGAATTGACGCATATTACTGATATGCGCCATGGCAAAATCGGTTTCCGGATCAGAGCCCTTCACATAGGCTCCGACACTGATCAGATCCCGGGCCTGCTGATAACGTGAATACACCTGCTTGAAACGCTGGGCTCGAGCAAAGTGGGCAGTCTCGGTTACCTGGGGCATCACCCGGCTGATTGAGGCTTCTACGTCGATGGCCGGGTAATGCCCTTCTTCAGCCAACTGGCGCGAAAGAACAATATGGCCATCGAGTATGGCTCTGGCTGCATCCGCCACCGGATCCTGCTGGTCATCACCCTCAGTCAGCACCGTATAGAATGCCGTTATGGAGCCTCCGCCGGGCAGACCGTTACCTGTACGCTCTACCAGTTGTGGCAGCCTGGCAAACACAGACGGAGGATAGCCTTTGGTTGCGGGTGGCTCCCCCACGGCCAACGCAATTTCACGCTGTGCCTGAGCGTACCGGGTCAGTGAATCCATCAGCAAAAGTACCCGCTTACCCTGATCCCGGTAATATTCGGCGATTCTCGTGGTCAGCATGGCCGCCCGTAAACGCATCAGGGGTGAGTCATCTGCGGGGGAGGCGACCACCACAGACCGGGCAAGCCCTTCTTCCCCCAGAATATCCTCAATAAATTCTTTAACTTCACGCCCCCGCTCGCCGATCAGGCCAACTACGGTAATGTCGGCATCGGTAAACCGGGTCATCATACCAAGCAGCACACTCTTACCCACACCACTGCCGGCAAACAAACCCAGACGCTGCCCCTGCCCCACCGTCAGGAGTGCATTGATTGCCCGTATGCCTACATCCATGGATTGCCGAACCGGAGCACGGTTAAGCGGGTTAATGATGTCACCACTCAATGGCACGCGGGCTTCCGCCTGCAAAGGCCCTTTATTATCCAGAGGTTCACCGCTGCCATCCAGGACACGACCGAGCATGAGCGGACCGACGGGGACGCGGCTTGCAGCAGACATAGGCGTTACCCGGGCACCAGGCCTGAGGCCTTCAATTGCCGTAAGCGGCATCAGGTAAACCCTGTCGTCCTCAAACCCGACCACTTCTGCCTCAACGGCTGTGGTCCCCTGGCCTTCAATAACACAGCGGTCCCCCACCATCATCGAGCATCCCACACACTCCAGCGTGAGCCCGACCATCCGGGTCAACCGCCCCGACACTTCCGGTTCCGGAGCTTCAGCCAGCCCGGCCAGGTACCTGTCCAAACGCTCAGCCAGAGGAATGTTCATCATCGACACCTTCATCAGAGTTGTCGGTTTCCTGTTCGAGCAAACCCTCTACTGCACGCTCAAACCGCTTTTCAACGGTAAAATCTACAAGACTATTGAGTGTTTCAACGCGACAGCCCCCGGCTGACACTCCGGCATCTTCATTGACAGAGGCAGAGGTTTCAAGTTGCCCGGCAACCTCTTTCACATCGTTGTAGTCATCCGGATGCACATAGATACGGACATTGTCGGCCGTTGAAGGCAGAGCCTCGACGGCCCGATGCACCAGTTGCTGTATCTGCGACGAATCCATTGCCAGCTCCCGGTACACAACGGCCCGCGCCAGTGCCTGGGTAAGGTTCAGCAGCGACGTTTCAATCTCATCCTGATGCCGGCCAATGGGTAACACGAGCTCCCCCATCAACTGCTCCAGCCGCTCCAGGCGCTCTGCCACCTCGGTCCGGGTTGCCTCGTAACCCTCACTCTGCCCGTTCGCCTTTCCCTCGCTGAAGCCTGCCTCCAGACCCTCCTTATGACCCTGCTCGTAACCTTCGGTATGCCCTTGTTCCAGCCCTTTGTCCCGGCCCTCATTGAAGCCATCCTCATGGGCAGCCTGGCGAATCTCTGCAATATCTGCTGCCGTCAGAGGCTTTACAGTGCGCTCTTCCTCGCGCACAACCTCGTTGCCCTGCTCATCCAGCAAAGGCAGCTCCCAGCGCTCATACGCCGTCAGCTCTTCTTTGGGAATGCGCCGGGCTGATTTTGAGTAATTGTCGGAGGAGTCGTTCATCACATCATTTCTTCACCGGCACCGCCCAGCGTAATTTCTCCGGCTTCAGCCATGCGACGGGCAATGGTAATTATGTCTTTCTGGGCAGCTTCAACTTCACTGACCCGCACCGGGCCCTTGGCTTCCAGGTCATCCTGAAGCAGCTCCGCAGCGCGCTTGGACATATTGGAAAAGATCTTTTCCTGAACACTGTCATCTGCCCCTTTCAGAGCCACAACCAGAACTTCCGACGAGACCTCACGCAGCAGCGCCTGAATGCCCCGATCCTCAATATCTTTCAGGTTATCAAACACAAACATAAGGTCTTCAATGTTGGTTGCCATATCCGGATCCACATCCTTGATAGAGTCCAGCAGCCCCCCTTCAATGCTGCGGTCCATAAAGTTCATGATATCCGCGGCACGCTTCACCCCGCCAATGCGACTGGTCTGGGCGGCAGATCCGCCGGAAAACTGTTTTTCCAGAATGTCATTGAGCTCCTGCAGGGCCTGAGGTTGAATGGTCTCAAGTGATGCTACCCGCATCATAACGTCCAGACGTACTTTTTCACCCAGAGTTGCAAGGATTTCTGCGGCCTGGTCCGGGTCGAGATAGGAAATCACAATAGCCTGAATCTGTGGGTGTTCATAACGGATAATATCCGCTACTGCCCTCGGTTCCATCCATTTGAGTGTATCCAGGCCGGTGGTGTTGCCGCCAATGAGAATGCGGTCAATCAGGCTGGCCGCCTTGTCATCACCCAGGGCCTGAGTGAGCATGGCCCGGATATAATCGTCATTACCCACACCCAGCCCGGTCTGCCCGCCTACGGCATCCACAAACTGGTTGAGTACGTAGGTTACGTCATCCTTACTGATGTCCTTCATCTGGGCCATGGCAACACCGACGCGCTGAACTTCTTTCGGTCCCATGTGCCTGAGCACTTCCGCAGCGTCCGCTTCGCCCAGAGTCATCAGCAGAATGGCAGCCTGCTCCACTCGCGGAATTTTCCGCTGCGGCACCTGGGGGGCGTCATTGCCCTGCGGCCGGGATTGATCAGTCATCAACATTCACCCATTGACGCATAACTTGAGAAACCCTTGCAGGATCTTCGGCAATCAGCCCTTTCAGGGCATTTAGCTGCCTATCATAGCTGTCTGTCGCCCCGGGCAAAAGCAGGTCATCCTGAGAAGACATGGCATGGCTCAGAGCACCACTGCTACCATCACCATCAAAGTCGCCATAGCCACCGTCGCCAGATTCATCAGTGCGATCACGACGGCTACCGCCAGACAAGCTTTTCAGGGTCGGCCGCAGCAACCCCAGTACCAGCACCAGAATAACCAGTCCGGCCAGCACCTGTTTCATCAGGTCCCAGAACCACGGCTGCTCCCAGAACCCCGGCGCGTCATACTCAACTGCTTCTACCGGAGCAAAGGCGGTATTCATGACAGTCACACTGTCGCCCCGGGTCGCAGAATAACCCACAGCATCCCGCACCAACATGTTCAGCCTCTGCAACTCCTGCTCAGGCCAGGGCTCATAGCTGACTTCACCAGTCGCCGGATCAACCACTTTCATGTCATCCACAGCCAGCGCCACCGTCACCCGTCGCACACGACCCAGCTCTTGCCGGGTATAGCTTACGGTGCGATCCATCTCATAGTTACGGGTCGACTCTTCGCGGACATTTACCGGCTCTGCCGCCACACTAGTCGCTTCATCTTCCCCGGTCTGCGGATTTATCTGTTCAGGGACCGATGCATCTGCCGGGGGCTGATTAGACAATGCACCTGGCACACCACCGTTAAAACCGGCAACCCGTTGCTCTTTCAGATTACGCTCACTGCGTACCGCTTGCTGCTCAGGGTTAAACAGCTCCTCTGCCTGCTCAACGGATGAAAAATCAAGGTCGGCAGACACTTCGGCCCGGTACCGGCCCTCACCGACAATCGGTGCAATCAAAGAAGCCACCCGGCGAGTGAGGCGCTCTTCCAGCTTCGATGTATACTCGTACTGATCCTGCATTCGCTCACCATCGCCACGCCCTTCCTTGCCGGTGAGCAGATTGCCGTTCTGATCCACCACGGTAACCTGCTCTTTATTCATCATGGGGATACTGCCAGCAACCAGGTTAACAATGGCGGCAATCTGCTCTGGCTCGGGACGGCGTCCGGCAAACGCCTCAAGAAATACCGAAGCGGAGGGCTCACGGGCATCCCGCACAAAAACAGAACGCTCCGGAATCGCCAGGTGCACCCTGGCACTGCGCACACCACGCATGCTGCTCACTGTGCGGGCCAGTTCGCCCTCAAGCCCACGCCGGTAACTAACGGTTTCCATAAACTGGGAGGTTCCCAGCCCGCGGTCTTCATCCAGCAGCTCATAACCCATGGTTTTCTGGTCCGTAACACCTTCCGCGGCCAGCTTCAGCCGGGCGTTGTACACTTGTTCGGAAGGCACCAGCAGCGCCCCGGTGCGCGTATCCATTTTATAATCAATGCCATTACTCTCAAGAATGGTCGTCACATCCTGAGGGTTATAGGCCGACAGGTCGCCAACAACCGGCTGGTAGTTTGGTTCCTGAGCCCACAGAACCACGGCAACCCCCAGCGCAACGCTGGCGGCCAGTCCGACCATCAGACCAATCTGCCGAAACAGATTCAGGCGATTAAACCCGAGGAACAGTTCATTGTTACTCACGTTTTTCCCATCATCCTGAGCGGCGGGGGTGTTTGAGCTGGATTCAGCGGGGACGGTTGCCATGCCTGTACTCCGTTATCAGATTGGCATATTCATGATGTCTTCATAGGCTCTGACCACACGATTTCGCACCTGGGTCAGGGCCTCGAAAGACACGGTAGATTTCTGAGCAGCCATCATGACCCGGGTAATATCCACATTCGGATCGCCCATATCGTACGCTGTTCGTAACTCATTGGCCTGTTGCTGTGTCTCGTTCACAGTGTCTACCGCCTTACCCAGCATGTCACCAAAGCTGGCTGTTTCCCGGGTCTCTTCAACCTGGCGCGGCCCGTCTACACGGCCACGCACCGACTGGTCCTGCTCAACCTGCTGGTTTTGCATCATCTGCGAGCGCAGTGAACGAATATCGGACAAAACACTGTTGATGTCGGCACGCTGTACCATTGCTTTCTCCTGGCCCCATTTCCACAAGGAAAGGTTTACTGGTCACAATTAACTGAACAGTGACCAAGCAATGCTCAGGCCAACATTTTATTACTCTTAATTAACAACAGGTTAAAACACACATTAAGATCAGGACAAAACCGACGACGTTTTTTTGACAGATAAGAAAAAGGCACCCGAACGGGTGCCTGATTAAGGAGGGAATACAGCCTGAGTCAAGCGGCTGCCAACTCCGCCTCAAGATCAATTCCTGCTTCACGCATCTGTGCCAACTTGTACCTCAGTGTGCGCGGGCTGATGCCCAACTGCTCAGCCGCCCTGTTGCGTCGCCCACCTTCACTTCTGAGGGTCTGGATAATAATACGAAACTCTTGCTGACGCAGGTCATCTTCAAGGGAGGCCGTTTCCGTTGCGGCCGGAGCGGCTGTTTCGGCTTCGCCTGCTTCAGGGGCGGGCGCCCTGGAAGTCTGCACCTGAGCATGTGTCTCTGCACTCTGGCCACCGAAGTGCATTCCGGGGCCGATCTCAAGGCACAGGTCCTCCCCGTGAATTACATTTCCCTGGTGCAGAACCAGCGAGCGCTGTATAGCATTGTCCAGCTCCCGCACGTTGCCCGGCCAGGGATGCTGCATCAATGCATGACGAGCATCCTCAGCAAAGCTGATGCCTGTCAGCTTCATCTTGCGGCAGTGGTTTTTTAACAATGATTTGGCCAGTGGCACTATATCCAGCGGGCGCTCCCGAAGTGGCTGCCAGTGCATAGGGAACACACTCAGCCGATAGTAAAGATCTTCACGAAAGCGGCCTTCCCTGACAAAGTCCATCAGGTCGCGGTTAGTCGTCGCAATCACCCGGACATCCAGCGCAATGGTTTTACGCCCGCCTACCCGCTCAACTTCACGCTCCTGCAAGACCCGCAGCAACTTGGATTGCAAGCCGGGGTCCATTTCAGAAACTTCATCCAGAAGGATGGTGCCACCATTTGCCTGTTCAAATTTGCCCGGAACCGATGCAATCGCCCCCGTAAAAGCCCCTTTTTCATGACCAAACAGAATAGCTTCAAGCATATTCTCGGGAATTGCAGCACAGTTAATGGCAACAAACGGTTGCTCTGCCCGTGGTGATTTCTGATGGATGTAACGGGCCAGAACCTCTTTGCCGGTACCACTCTCGCCAGAAATCATCACCGTTGAGTCGCTGCCTGCAACCTTGGCTGCAAGCTGGAATATGCGTTTACTGACCGGGTCTTCCGCCACTGGTTCGTCGCCGGATTTCTGCTGACCACCCCCGACCACTTTGGTGACGGCATCGACCAGTACCTTGGGCTCAAATGGCTTGACCAGATAATCCACCGCACCAGACTGCATAGCAGAAACCGCGTGACTGATTTGCCCATAGGCCGTAATCAGCATAACTGGCAGTCCCGGATACAGGCGCTGCACCTCTCCCAGTAACTCATGGCCGGATAACCCGGGCATATTTACGTCACTGACGACCATATCTGCCGGCGCTTCTGCCAGCCGCTGCAAGGCTTCGCGGGCATTCGCTGCCTCGCGCACACGAAACTTTGCCAGCTCCAGCGTCGTTACCAACGCTTCCCGCAGATCCTGGTCATCTTCAACAATCAAAATCCTGGCCCTGGCCATGGTTGCCTCCGATCAATCTTTGTTTCGCAGTAATGGCAGGCGCACAGTTGCTATCGCACCCCCTTGCGCCGGCGACTCAATGAAAAACTGGCCCTGATGTGCTTTTACAACGGCCTGCACAACGGCCAGGCCTAATCCGGTGCCGTGGGACTTGGTTGTGTAAAAGGCCTCAGCAAGCTGGCCTGCGTCTTCGTTGGCAAACCCCGGGCCATTATCGAAAACACGCACCAAAAGCTCACTCTTCTCCGCGGCTACCTTGACCACAACCTCAGTGGCGCCCGCCTCAAAACTGTTATTCACGAGATTGGTACACGCACCGACAAGAGCATCCCGGTTGCACATCAACCGGCACTCTTCGGGTAAATCCCCCTGTAGCGCGACATGCTGCCCATCCCGGGGTTTCAGGCTGTCGACGGCAGACGCCAGAGCTGAAACCAGCGTAGCAGCTGACAATTCTTCTGCCAGACGTGTCTCGCCACGGGCAAAGATCAACATATCCCGAACCTGCTGCTCCAGATGTGTCAGACGCGACATCAGCCGTGAGGCGCAGCGCTGGCGCATTTCGTCGTCGAGATCATCCTGGATTAAGTGGCCACCATAAAGAATAGCGGCAGACAGAGGCGTGCGTATCTGGTGCGCCAGAGAAGCCACCATTTTGCCCATAGCAGACAGTCGCTGGGCATGGGCCAATTGGGATTGCAGATGACGGGTTTCAGTCAGGTCGGTAAGAAGGATCAGCTGGCCTGGCTGATTATCCATGGTGCGGATTTCGATGCTCACTCTGCGACCATCTTTCAGGGAGACTTCATGACCATCGTCCTGGCGCGGCGAAAAGCAACGCTGAATAACATCAATCCAGCGTTCGCCATCCAGAGGCTCATCCAGCAACGCAATCGCGGCCGGATTGCTCTGGGTTACCACACCCTGACTATCCAGGACCACCACTCCGGCAGGCAACGCCTTCAGCAAGGTCGACAACCGGTCTGCCAGCTGCTCCTTTTCTTCCAGCTCCTGCTGACGTTGCAAAGACTCCTGGCTCAATTCACCGGACAACTGATTAACCCTTGATTCCAGGGTACGGTAGGAATCAGTTATCTGCCGCGACATCTGATTGAACATCTCAAGCGCAGAGCCAACGGCTTCGTTATCCTGCTCGGGAAAAAGCGCCCTGACCTTATCATTAACATCCGCGGCCGCATTAGTTCCGGCTCTGCTCTCTGCCGACCCGATAACAAACTGTGCCTGATTCATAACCTGACTCCCGATCTCTCCGCACTGCGGACCAATCCCTTCGGATAATTCGTTTAAGATCGTTATGCCAAGTTCATGCCAGAATCAATTTGCTCTTTAAAATCAACAGGTAAGTAAAACTCTTAAAAGGCAGGCGACGGTTTTACGTCGCTTCCTGTTCCCGCAACCCATACTTGCGGACTTTTTCAACAAGCGTTGTACGCCGGATTCTCAGTTTCTCCGCTGCCCGGGCGACAACACCCCCCGCCTCACTCAACGCCTGCTGAATCAACTGCTTTTCCAGATCAGACAAGTAGTCTCTCAGGTCCAGTCCATCGACCGGCAATAAAGCCGGCCTGTCCAGCCCGACGAGTCCGGGAATGTCCGCCGGCACAGCCGTGTCTTCAGCGGGCGAGTTCTCATCATAGTCATCCACATAGCGGAACTTTTTAGGCAGTTCCTGTACTCCGATAACGGAATAGGGGTGCATGATCGCGAGCCTTTCAACCAGATTCGCCAGTTCCCGGACGTTGCCCGGCCAGTCATGCTGACATAGGCTCATGATAGCCGCGGAGTTCATTCGCAGAGAGCCACGTTTCTCTTTCTCCATCCGCGAAATAAGCTCGTTGATCAGCAACGGAATGTCATCAACCCGGTCCCGTAAGGAAGGTACTTCTATGGGGAAAACATTCAGGCGGTAATACAGGTCTTCACGGAATTCGCCCGACTCGATCATGTCCTCAAGCTGCTTGTGAGTCGCCGCAATCACTCTCACGTTTGCAGACTGTGTCCGGCTACTGCCAACACGCTCAAAAGTGCGCTCCTGCAAAACCCGCAGTATTTTTACCTGCATGTTGAGCGGCATGTCGCCGATTTCATCAAGAAATAATGTGCCACCCTCAGCCATTTCAAAACGCCCTTTCCGGGCTGTTATAGCACCGGTAAACGCACCCTTCTCATGGCCAAAAAGTTCGCTTTCCAGAAGCTCCGCCGGAATAGCACCGCAATTAACCGGCACAAACGGTTTATCGCGACGCGACGAATGATAGTGAAGGTTACGGGCAACCACCTCTTTCCCGGTACCGGATGGACCGGTAATCAGTACACTGACGTCTTTGTCTGCCACCTGTGCCATCAATTGGCGCAAGTGCTGGACCTTACGGCTATTACCCACCAGACTCCGGAACAGGTGCAATGGCCGCTGCTGCCCGTGGCCGGTGGAGCGGCGATACTGATCTGTATAAACCTGGGCCCGGTAGAGACTGTCGACAAACTTGGTATAACCCAGAGGCCATTCAACGCGACCGATAATACGGGCGGCATCATGATCGGCCAGATCTGTAAGTTCGGGATCACCAACCAGAAGAAGCGGAACCCCTTCAACCGCCCGGCACACTTTTTCCACGGTACTCCGTAGCCCCGCATCCTCACCGTTTATAATCACAACGGAAACCTGCGCCAGACCTTCCGTGTCACCAGACTCCAGAAGAGCCAGGGCTTCGCTGCCTGCTACAACCTGCTCTTCGCCGATGAACTCAAGAATAACCGACATGTCCCGGCGCCGCGACTCATCCTCGCTCAGCACCAGCACCTTGTTACTTTCAGACATTCACAAGCGTCTCTTTGGGAATTTGTGCGGTATTTAAGACTGTCTGCTTTGCAGAGTCAATTTTATGACGCTATTTTGAACGGGTCGAAGATACGTGCGCATAGGCCTGAGCGGCGTTGCGGTTACGACTCACACCTTTCAGTTCAGCTTCTGCTTCGGCCTTTGCCTGGCTGGCACCGGCACCGGCTGTATCCACAAACCGACGCAAGGTTTCCAGACGTGTTCGCACCTGCTCCGGATCCTCCTGCCCGGCTTCCAGTGCCTCCATCACAGATTCAATTGTCGACTGCACCTGTTCATTAAGGCGCACCAGCTCATCCCAGTCTTTGTTACTGAGTGCCTGCTCAAGCGCGGCGATCAGCTGATCAAGCTTGTTCAAATTACCCCCTTCATAACATCATTTACAGCCTGAGACTCAGCGCCTGGCTGCCCGCCTTGCCGACGAGGCGGTAAACTCTTTGCCACGGAATCCCGGATTAAAATTGTAGGCCGGGTAGTTCTGATCGAGACCATCAATGTAATAACGCCTGGCCTTCAGATCGTAAGTCATCTCCATGGTCGTCCAGAACACTGGCACCTGGTAATAGCTGATGTTATGCGCTTCAGAAACCCGCCACAGATTACCATCCTCATCATACTCTTCCGACATCAGAATCTGCCAGCTGTCTTCATCCACATAAAACACACGCCGGTCGTAGATGTGCTTGATGCCGGTACGGCGGGTAGCCTCAACCACCCATACACGATGAAGTTCATAACGGGCCAGCTCCTGATTAATATGGCCAGCGCGGATTACATCGTCTGGCCTTACAGACTTATCATGCAGTTTGTAAGCATTGTAAGGCACAAACACTTCACGCTTACCCTTCAACTTCCAGTGGTACTGGTCAGGTGCGCCGTTGTACATATCCTTCTGGTCCACCGACCGCAGAGAAGAGGAGTTGGGCAGGTCTGTCTCATAGGCCAGGTTGGGCGAGCGCCGCAGGCGCCGGGAGCCGGCATCATAACGCCAGGCCAGACGGGGAGAGCGTACCTGATCCAGAGTCTCATGCACCAGAGTGATGGTTCCTGCCAGCGTGGATGGCGAGATAGTGTCCGTCTTGAGGTAGAAGATCTTGTTATCAATATCCTCCAGCTCTGCGCCTTTCTTGCTGTAGGCGAAATAATAATCGTACTGATTCACCACCGGGTTATAGGAACCGTCTACCTGCGGTGTTGCTGAGGCACTGCGAAAGGATACCTCTTCACCCCGGTAGCGCAGAATATGGTTCCAGATAACCTCCAGCCCGTTCTCCGGAATGGGAAACGGGCTGGTCATAATGGTGTCGCGCACCCCGTTCCCATTATCCAGAACCTCGGCACTCAGGGCGTTTTCATAATATTTGTCGTAGACATGCTCGGGGAAAGCTGCAGTGCGCCGGGTCTGGTAAACCGGCATAAAAAAATCCGGGCCATACTGCTCCAGCATCTTCAAGGAGCCCTCTGACAGCTTGTCCTCATACAGATGCATATTGTTTGCCGTGATCACAAACAAAGGCTCATCATCGGGGAAAGGGTTTACCTCCGTTTGCCCCCTGCGCCAGCCTGCCGGAGGTTCAGACAGCCCACCCGTCCACTCCGGAATGCTACCGGATGTATTGGCACCACGCTCAGCCCCCACCGGGGTCAGTGCCTGCCTCAACTGTTCTGCTTCCGTTACTGACACAGCTGAAAATGCCTGCCCCGATCCTGCAAGCGCAAGCATTGTGATGCCCGCTGCTACCCGACTCCGCATTCCTGATCCCTCCAGACCGATTACATGTCACCACACCAATCCTTTTTGCCAAATTCAAACAACCGTTTCAAGCGAATGTTTGTGTCTTATTGTCACCCGGTAACATGTACGAAAGGGATAAAGAAAACGGCAGGCTAAAATGATACAATAAAGCATTACACAGGCTGGGCAGCCGTAACTTCACCACGGTACCTTCAGCAGCAACCAAGGGTTATAAAAGATGTCACCATCGTTTTTCGAAATCGTACAGCTGAACAACGGCGACTATGCCTTGCGACGCATCGACGACGACAGTGCACCGCTGGTCAGAATTTCCTTTTCCAATGAAGCCAGGGATATGCTGGATGATAAGGAGATGTCGGTAGCTAAAGCCATGATTGCCGCCGGAATAGAAGCGGTAGGCAGTGTTACTCACGACATTGATTGGGAAGACGACGAGCTGGACGTATCAGACGCACAGCCCGCTTACACTCTGCACTAAAAGTACCTTTAACGTTGCCGGAGCACTACACCGTGGCTGTTACCTCTGGCCGCCGCATGTTGCAGGGCTTCAAAGCCCGCTCTGGCAAGCTTATCTGTCCACATAACGACCGCATGGCAGGTGCCTGCACTCAGGGCCCGCTCGGCAAGTTCCGGAGCGGGATGTCCGGCGGTTGAACGCAACACCAGCAGTTCACCGGCAACGATGCCATGCATTTTCTGCCACTTGCCTACCAGCGCCTGGGGTGGGTCAATCCAGGCCAGCCAGCGCTTTTCCTGATTGAGCTGGGTCAGCATGGGTAACAGCAGCTGGAAGTTTTCTATCTGCCCTTCCGGCAGGATAATCTCGGTTACATTACCAGCGGGAGCGGCTTCTTTTGCGGCCGGTTTCTGCCGCGCCCGAAGCACGCTACGCCGTTGCCGGGGTGCATAATCCGGCACCGGGTAAGACGGCATACCTTGCTGCCACGCTGTGTGCTGATTGAAGCTAAGCTGTTCCATACATCACCTGTTTATCAATGAGCCTGTGGGTGCACGGTTACGGTCAATGCAGATCAGAACGGCGGATAACACCTACCCCCAGCCCTTCAATGAACAATTCCTGCTCTTCAAGGTCGATTTCTATTGGCGCAAACTCGTCGTTTTCGGCAATCAGAGATACCCTGGAGCCGTCTTTCCGGAAACGCTTGACGGTTACCTCGTCGCCAACCCTGGCCACGACCACCTGGCCGTTATGAACATCCTGAGTGCTGTGTACGGCCAGCAAGTCGCCATCAAGAATGCCGATGTCCTTCATGCTCATACCCCGCACCCGCAGCAGATAATCGGCGGATGGGGAGAAGAACTCCGGTTTCACAGTACAGTGGTCCTCAACATGCTCCTGAGCCAGAATCGGACTGCCGGCAGCAACCTGGCCAATCACCGGCAGGCCGGGGTCTTCCGCTACCTCTGGCAGACGTATGCCCCGGCTGGCGCCCGGTACCATTTCAATGGCGCCTTTACGGGCCAGTGCCCGCAGATGCTCTTCAGCGGCATTGGCCGAGCGGAACCCCAGCTCCGCCGCAATCTCTGCACGGGTGGGTGGGTAACCGGTTTCATCCACATACCGGCGGATAATATCCAGTACCTGGGACTGTCTTGCTGTCAGCTTCATCGTTTCGCCGCTCCATTTGCTGCATGCAGACATTGCGCATGCCTGTCTTTTTGTACAGTGTTTTGACTATATACAGTGTTTTATCCAGTGTAAAGTCACACAGTGGATTTTCGTGGTAAAGTGCAATCAACTTTCAGCGAATGGCAGCGATTTATGAACCGGACCCTTCCTTGCAGAATGCCAGATGTACACTACACAGCCGAGGGCGAGGAGCGCCGTGTGGGGGTTGAGATTGAGCTGTCCGGGCTTGGTTATGAGCAGCTCGTCCGGCTGGCTGAAGAACTTCTGGGTGGCACAGCCGTTCTGGAATCCCGCTACGTCAGCGCCATTGATACGCCTTCAGGAGCCTTTGTAATAGAGCTGGACTCAGACCCTGTCAAAGACCTGAATCTGGAAGATGAACGCCTGCCCCGCTCGGTACGGGAGCTTGGCGGGCAGGCCATGGACGTGATAGACGCCGCAGCCGAGCGCATAGTTCCGCTGGAAATTATCACGCCGCCCCTGCCGCTTTCCGAGCTTGATCACATCGAAACTCTGGTGGACAAGCTGCGCCAGGCCGGTGCACTGGGCAGCCGCGAAGCCATCTACTTTGCCTTTGGTCTGCAACTGAACCCGGAGCTGCCCGACCTCAGAACCACCACACTGGTGCGCTACTTCCAGGCATTTGCGGCATTGTATGACTGGCTCAAGTCCCGTCACCAGCTGGATATCAGCCGCAAGTTCACCAGCTACATAGAGCCCTGGAGTACGCGCTACACCGACCTGCTGATGGCCGACAATTACGCCCCCGACCAGCGTCAGATGATGATCGACTACCTGAGTTCCAACCCGACCCGCAACCGCGCGCTGGACCTGCTGCCGTTGTTTGCCTGGCTGGACAAGCCGCTGCTCGATCAGTACGTGAACGATCCGCGCATTAAAAGCCGCCCCACGCTTCATTACCGGCTACCAGACTGTGATATCGACAACCCCGACTGGCACTTTTCCAGCGCCTGGAACGACTGGGTTGTGGTAGAGCAGCTGGCCAACCACGCTGAAGACCTGGCAGAACTGCGCGCCCTTTACCGGGAGAGCCGGAAAATAAGCCTGCGCAACCTTACCCGGAGCTGGCAGGAAACATCCGCACAATGGCTGCAACACAAAGGTTATGTCTGAACAGTTCACATCCGTTGACAAAAAAGCCGGGTTGATGATCGGTATCAGCGGCCCGGCCCGGAAACGGCTGGCCCAGCGCCTGATCAGCCTGGCCCTGCGCCTGCAAGGTGCGCGAACCTGTTATATCCGCCCGGGGGCCGGGGTCAGTGTCTCCCGGCTGGATGGACTGGTGCTGTCCGGCGGTACCCACGTGCATCCCGCCCGCTACGGCCAGGAGCCCCGGGTAAGCGCCCGGTATGATTTGGCCAGGGACACCACGGACCAGCTGTTACTGGACCAGGCAGAGGCTGTGGGCATGCCGGTACTGGGCATCTGCAGGGGGGCCCAGTTCATCAATGTGTTTCATGGTGGCTCCTTGTGTCAGAACGTCACACCTTTGAGGGTTAACACCCGGCATCGCCCCCTGCTACTTCCCCTGCAAACCGTCCGGCTGGTAACCCCCAGCCGACTCGGGCAGTTGATGGGCGCACCGGTGACCGGCGCCAACCGGATTCACAGCCAGGCTATCAAACGCCTGGGTAAAAACCTCACGGTAACCGCGGTGGACAACGACCTGTTTGTGCAGGCCATCGAAAGCACCCACAGCCAGTGGCTCATGGGGCTGCAATGGCACCCCGAATACCTGCTTTACCATGGCGGGCACCGGCGTATTTTTGGCCGTTTTTTGCAGGCAGCGGGCGAGTTCAGACTGCGCAGCACTCAGAAATCCCGGGTATAGAAAATATCCAGGGAAGCCGCCAGACCACTGGCCGCTTCCAGATAAAAATACTTACCCAGATCGTACCGCAGGGCTACCGTGGTGATAGGCTCAAAAACGCCCACACCGTAACGGATACTGAGCTCGTCGGTCAGATAGCCACTGGCCACAACCGACGTGTCATCGCCACTGCCCTCGGCTTCCAGGGTAAGCTGGCGAATACCCAGATCATCACCAATCTGCCCCGTGACTTTATTTACCTGAGTCAGGCCCAGTGAAATGGCGGCCCGGCTCATCTGGCCATCATCACTCTGCCCTCCCGGAGCCCTTCCAAGAATCACATACGACAATGCATCCGACTGGGGCATGTCCGGGCTGGAGAAAACCTCTGTTTCCGGAGACTGTACCGGTCCGCTCAGCCGAATTCCCGCTACAACGGTATCTACTTTGCGCACTGCCTCAATATCCAGATAGGGCTCAACCAGACTACCCACAAACAGAAGGCGGGCACGGCGCAGTTCAAGCTCCTGACCAAAGGCCTCATATTCTCCATTCACCAGCTGCAACGTCCCCCGGGTGTCCATATCATTGCCGATCCGAAGAGTTCCCTCCAGATCGCCTGTCACCCCGAAAGCCACGAAGCTCACCTGATCCTCGCCCACGACAACGCTGACATCCATAGCCAGAGACCGCACCAGCGGCTCTTCCTGCTCTACTCCCACAATCACTTCATCTTCAGAGACAGACACGGCCTGTTCCGGCAACCCTGTGATTTCGATATCGCCCCGGGGTACATCCACCTGGCCCTTCACGCTCAGTTCCCCATCCTGGAAGGCAATCGCCAGGTCCGGTGCCACCTCCAGGCGGGCGTAGGGCTCGATACTGACGGGCAGCCTGTCGCCAGTGATGCGAATTTCACCTCCGGGCGTGCCCTGCCAGTTTACCTCGCCACGAATAATCGCCTCGCTACGGGCGCTGGCCGCAATGCGGCCACGAATGTCCGCGGAGTAGCCGTTCAGCCGGACACTGGCAACCACTTCCTCCATGGGCAGAGGCAGGCGCGGGTCCATCACCCGGCCATTCTCCAGGGAGATCTGACCGTTTATCGCAGGCTTCATCAGCGGCCCGGTAAGTGTGCCCTCGCCATTTACTGTGCCTTGCACCTCTTCCAGACCGGTGAAAATCCCCGCCAGCGCAATGTCCAGGCCTTGCAGACGGAACTGGCCGTCCACCGGCCGTCCTTCTGCAGTCGGATCCACGGCCATATCCACGGAAAGGCTGCCAAGCTGAGGACCAGAGAGCTGAACGGCAAGGCCCGCTGTTTCAGGCTTCAGGTTCAGCTCAGTGGACAGGGTGTTATAGCTCAGGGTTTCCCAGTCGCCATCCAGAAGCACTTCAAACCTGCCCTGGCCGGCATCCAGCTGCACGTGCCCCACCGGGCCGCTTTCTGCGGCCGTGAAAGACATCTCGCCGTTGATGACTGAGTCCCAGCGCAGTGTCTCCGGTAACACAGGCGCCAGTGCCGCCGCCGGGAAATTGTTAATCCGGTAGGCAATCTCCGGCACTGGCAACAGGGTCTGCTCCTCTGCACACACCGAGCTTTGCTGCCAACGCCAGCAATGAGCCGCAAACGTTAAATCACCGCTTTTGCTGTAGGTCAGCCCCGCCGGCGAATCCAGCACCCAGTTTTGCTGCTGTCCGGGCACATCAATCTCGCCCTTTTCAAGCTTACCTTGCCAGCTTGCCCAGGCCGCACCCGCTGCCCCGGAAAAACCCAGCAGCAATCCGGCCTCCTGATGCCGTACATCAAGCTCTACCCGATGGTCATCCTGCGTGCCATTTGCTTCAACCTTCAGCCGCTCAAACGCCTGCCCGGCTACGTTTATGCCGTCCACCTGCAACTGGCTGTCCAGGTGCAGACCAGACGCCAGCTCCGCATCCAGGTTCAGCGACTCAGCAAACACCAGCTCTTGCCACTGCAGCTCCCTGCCACTGGCCGTCAGTTTGGCACGCGGATCGTCCGGCGTGCCCGTCAGGTTAAGCTGAAGCTCAGCCTGCCCGGCCAGCCCCGGCATTATTTTTTCAGGTTCAGGCAGACTCAGATCCAGGCTGGCCTCCAGTTCCGGGCCCCACTGACCACTGCCTGCAAGGCGGTTATCAGCCACCTGTAACTGTAATTCCGGCACGACCCAGTGTCCGGTGGAGGTATCCAGCCGGCCGGCTATAACCGTGGGGCTGGAACGCCACTGTCCATCCAGGTCCCAGCGGGCCTTCATGGCCGGAACGGCACCGTCGGTCAGCTCACCCTCGGTGCTTACGTCGCCACTGAGGCGGGCTTCCAGAGCCGGCACCCAGAACCCGGGGTTAAAATCCTGCAGCTGCAACGCAGCCTGCCAGCTTAAAGGCCCGGAAAAGCTTACGGCCCCGTCCCCGGAGAGCGTACCAGCACCGGTTTCTGCATGCAGTTCTGTCAGCTGTACACTGGCAGTATCACCCTCAGCTGCCGCTGTCAGGCTGGTATTGCCCTGGGGGCCATCCAGCTCTGCTTTCAGGTTGGCCTGATAGCGCCCATCCTCCCACCTGGCCTCGCCATCGAGTGTATGCAGAGCAACGGGGAGCTCCTCCAGCCCCTCAACTAGTGAATACCAGGGGAATTTCCGAAGCTGCACGTCCGCACTGGCACTGAGTCCACCCTGCCAGCGGGTACCCCCGGTGACCAGCAAGGTCCGGGGTTGTGTGTCGACGCTGCCGGCGTCTTGCCCGTTTTTCGCAGTCAGCTTCAGCCGTATGTCTCTGGCTTCCGCTGTTGTAACCAGTCCCTCCAGTGCCAGTGCAACCGGCCCTTCGGTACCCGGTAAGGTGGCCTCACCCCGGGTTTTGAAACCGTTCTGCAGACTGCCTTTGGCCTCCACAAACCAGTCGTTCAGAACCAGGGTGTCCGGCAAGGCCTCTACCGCACGGAAGGTATCCGAGGTGACCCGTAAACGCGCCGGAAGATTGGCGGCCAGGGGTTCGACGTTGCCTTTGAGCGTCGCATCAAGGTAGCCACGGCTCTGCCCGGCAACTGCCAGGTCGCGCACACTGCCCGAGAGCGCCAGGTCGATCGCCCAGTCGTCACCATAAGGCGGGGGCAAAGACGCATTCACCTCCAGGTTTACCGGCCAGTCCCGGCGGGTCTCCACGCGCCCGGAAGCCAACACCGTGTAGTCTCCGTACGTGTAGTAAACCCGTTCCAGCTCCCAGTCTGCGCCTGAGCCCCCGGCGTCCAGCTCAATCCGGTTCCAGACCGTACTGCCGTTTAAAACAAAGCGCCCCAGACGCACGTTATCCGCTCTCACTGACAGGGGTAACTCCACGCCCGGCAGGTTGATATCGGAAGCTGGCTCCTGCTGTTTTTCTGAAGGCTGCACGGTCACATCCAGCCGCTCAAGATGCAGAGCGTCTAGGCACAACCGCAGATTAAAAAGGCACGAAGGCGACCAGTCCACCAGCGGCGACAGGGCCACTACCTCAACACCGTAGCCCTGCCACTGCAGACGATCCGCCTGCCAGTTTCCAAACAGAGAGCCATGGTCATTAACAGCTTCCAGCCCGGGGACCTGATCAATCACCCAGGCCGTTCCTGTTTCCGAGCGCAGTGCCAGCAGAATCGCGGAGACCAGCAGTACAGGCAAAAGCACCAGCAGACCCAGAAGCACCAAAACCCAGAACCGCAGACGGTGCCTCTTCTTCTGTGCCGGTTTGCCTGAGCTGTCCGGCTTTTGCTTGCTTTCCGATGCTCTGGTCACAGTTCCGGCCCCATCGAGAAGTGAACTCGCCACTCTCCGCCAAACTCATCATTCAGACCCTTGGCAATATCCAGCCGTAAGGGTCCGAGCGGACTTATCCAGCGAATGCCCGTACCCACACCAGTGGCCAGTGGATCAAACAGATCATTCACTGCGTTACCATGATCCACAAACACGGCCGCCCGCCACCTGTCGGCAAACTCATACTGATATTCCGCACTGCCGACGATGGTGTATCGGCCGCCCACAGCCACACCATTATCATTTTCCGGCGACAGCGTCTGATACCCGTAACCGCGAACACTCTGGTCGCCACCGGCAAAGAAGCGTAAAGACGGCGGCACGTCCTCAAACCGGTTTGTGCCTACACCGCCAAGCTGCAGGCGTGACAAGAAACGGTGCTTGCCACCCAGAGTAAACAGGCCTTTGGCCACGGCATTTACATGGAGTATATCTACCTTCGACAATGCAGCCCGATGAGACCCGCTGACATTAACCTGCAGGCGGTAGCCTCGCGACGGATCCAATGGTGAATCTGCATGCAGCTTGGAATAACCGATTCCCGGCAACAGCAGGGAACTGGTGCCCTTTTCATCATCACCAATATTGAATCGCTCACCTTCCCAGCGCACTGACAACACCTGCAGCCAGCCGTTGTCCAGCTGATGTTGCCACTGCTGCCCGAATGTCAGCAGCTCCGAATCCACATTCTCAATGTCTTCCCGCTGATACCCGGCCGACAGCCGTATCAGGTCGGTCATCGGTGGATCCAGCGGCAACTCATACCAGGTACTCAGGTTCTGCCTGGGCCCGGACAATTCCGTTTCGGCACCGCGGGTGTGTCCCATCTGGTTAATCCAGTGCTCCCGCCAGGTACTTCGAAACCGGGGGCCCACGTCGGTAGAAAAACCCAGACCCGCCGCAATGGAGCGGCGCTCCCGACGGGTCAGCCCTATTTTTACCGGGATCACCCCATCCTCGGCACTGCTGGGTGCCGCATTGATATCCACACCGGCAAAGTAGCCACTGCCGAGCAGATCATTATTAAGCCGGGCAATCTCATCGGCGTGGTAGGGGATACCCGGTTCAAAGGTTACAAACTGGTGCAGCAGGCGTGATTCAAACCAGTGGCCGTCTTCAAACGTTACTGCTCCAAGCCGGTACCTTTCGCCGCTTTCAAAAACCAGAGTAATAGTGGCCTCCCGGGCTTCCGGGTCTACCTCAAGGGTACGGGTTACAAAACGGGCGTCAAAATAACCTCTGCGCCTGGCCCGGGTCTGCAAGGTATTGCGCAGACTGGTGTAGTCCCCATGGTTCAGAATATCGCCTTCAGCCGGACGTTCCGGCAGGTTGTCCGTAAACCTTGGATCGTCAGCTGCTGCCCCGCGAATCTCGACCGTGCGCTTTTTAATGCGTACCGGGTCACCGGGGGTAATATCCAGAATCAGCCGCGCCGTGTCTTCTGAATCCCCTTCTTCTACCTGCCAGTCCACAACCGGGTTGTAGTAGCCCAGTGCCCGCAATGCCTTACTGGCCTGGGCAACCGCGGTGGACGCATAGCGACGAAGGTTTCCGGCACTCCGGCCTTCTACCTCACCAATGAAGGCTTTGGCATTATCTTTCAGCTCCGGATAATCGCCGTCCACACGAACTTCAACCTGCTGTGCCAGGCCGGGTGAACACCATAGAAGCGCCAGCATAGCCAGCAGCCGGAGTCGGCCAGACTTCAGAATCGATTCAGGTGATAACATCCGGCTGCTTCTGTATCAGTCATAAGGGCGGTTGTGTTCAGTCAAGTGAATCTGCGCCTGAGCCGTCGTCGGCCCGGACGAAATGCGCTAACCTGTGGCGCAATCATAGTCCCTTATTACACCACAGAGAACAGGCCCCCGCGAATGCTTAAAATTAACCGCGAGAACCTCAGAACCAGCCACCAGCTCAGCTGGTTTATTATAGACCTTCTGATGCTGGGCCTTCTTATTATTAACCTCGCACTGATTGTCTGGGACTCCGTTTACAGCTTTGTGGCCATCCAGAATGTGCTGCAGGAAAGGCTTCCGGCACTTCAGTCCGCCTACCATCCCATACACGAAAACTTCATTTTCTATGATTTCCTGTTTGTTGCAGTCTTCCTGAGTGAGTTTTTCCTGCGCTGGGGCTATGCCACCAAAGCCAGAGTGTACGATCGCTGGTACTTCTATCCGTTCATACACTGGTACGATCTGGTGGGCTGTATCCCGGTAGGGAGCCTGCGGTTTCTGCGGATTTTACGGGTAATTTCCATTATTTCCCGCCTGCAGCAATATAAAATAATCGATATTACCGATACCCGGATCTACCGCTTTTTCAACTTTTACTACGAAGCCTTCATGGAAGAACTCTCTGATCGCATCGTCGCCAAAGTCCTGAGCGGTGTGCAACATGAAATCACTCTGGGTTCGCCGCTGTTTGAAAAAATCCAGAACGACATTCTGTACCCGCGCCGGGACATGCTCTCCGGCTGGATTTCCCAGCGGGTCGCCGAGGCGGCTAAAGAAGGCTATCTGCCCAACCGGGGGGCGCTGAGAAGCTATCTGGAAGATCGGGTGGATCATGCACTCAGACAGAACGTAGAGCTATCACGGCTAAAATACCTGCCGGTTGTTGGATCAACCATCCGGGACACTCTCGAAGAAGCGACGGGGGATATTGTTGCTAACGTCATTCAACAGATTCTCGAAGATCTGGCGTCTTCTGCTAACCACGAGTTTATTGAAGATGTCGTTAACGCCTTCATACGTGGCCCCGCTGGCACGGATACCCGTAATGAGGCGTTGATCGAACTGATCAATGAAATCATTGAAGCAATTAAAGGCCAGGTGAGGGTCAAGCGCTGGCGGGAGCAGTTGCCCTGACCGACCTACCCGTTCCGGGCGATATACAACTCGTACACGGCAATCGAAGTGTTCAGGCTGTCCCGATAGGCGGCACCATACTGGTTGCCGCCTGAGTCGGCCTCGCGAATGGCGGCGGTATACTGTTTGAACCCCTGCTGTGCAAAGGCCACGGCAGCCGGTATACCGTCGCGCCCTGCTACAAACGCAAGGCGTTCCCACTCTCTGGTTTCTGCATCACTCATAAAACTCCCCAAGCACGGCCCGGTTCATTTTAATGGTTGGTGCAACATGGCCGGCGTGCGTTCTGATTCTACAATACCAGTTCGTACCATAAAATCACCAAACGCTTCTCCGGCCTCTCGTTCCTGCCGATAAGCCCGGAACAAGGGTTTCAGCTCCTCCAGGATTGTGTCTGTATCGATATTCTCCCGATACAACCGGTTCATGCGCTGGCCGGAAAAGTCGGCGCCCAGATAAAGGTTGTATTTTCCGGGCGCCTTGCCCGTCAGCCCTATCTCCCCCAGGTAAGGGCGGGCACAGCCGTTGGGGCACCCGGTCACACGCAGGTTGATCGCCTCTGGCTCCAGCCCTTCCCCGGCCATGGCCTGCTCTATACGGGTTACAAACTCCGGCAAAAAGCGCTCGGCTTCAGCCATAGCCAGAGCACAGGTTGGCAGCGCAACACAGGCCATCGAATTCTGACGCAGAGGTGAACTGCGGTTACCCGCATCCAGCTTGTACTCTTCCACAACAGCATCCACCGCGGCTTTGTTTTCCGGGGCCACATTGGCAATCACCAGGTTCTGGTTACAGGTAATCCGGAAAGTACCAGCGTGCACTTCGGCAATTTTACGCAAAGCGGTTCGCAACAACCCGTTGTCTGTGTCCGCTACACGACCGGTGGGTATCAGCAGCGTCAGGTGTTGATTGCCGTCTTCACCTTCAACCCAGCCAAACCGGTCCCCGTTATGGCTCAGACTGAAAGAACGCGGACGCTCAAAGGCCTGCCCGTGATATTCCGCGAAACGCTCCCGGAACCACTCCATGCCATAATCATCGATTGTGTACTTGAAGCGGGCGTGGGCGCGGTTGGTGCGGTCACCAAAGTCCCGCTGAATGGCGCAGATGGCTTCACAGGCATCCACCACCCGGGCTTTTGGCACATACCCGGCCATTGTGGCCAGGCGTGGGTAGGTGGCCGGATCACCATAGGTCAGCCCCATGCCGCCGCCCACCACAATATTGAAACCGGCAACCTGCCCGTCTTCTATTATGGCAATCAGGCCGATATCATTGGCAAACACGTCGCAGTCGTTCTCCGGCGGCACAGCCAGAGCAATCTTGAACTTGCGGGGCAGATACTTGTGGCCATAGAAAGGCTCCTCTTCTTCCCCCAGTTTTTCAACACACTCTTCCCCCAACCAGATCTCCGCATAGGCAGCTGAGCGCCAGCGTAAGCGCTCACTGATCTCCAAAGACAACCGGTGAATTTCTCCGTGCAGTTGCGACTGGTCCGGGTTTACATTGCTGATCACGTTACGGTTCACATCACCACAGGCGCCACGGCTGTCCAGACCCAGCGCATGTATTTTCTGCATGAACGGCTGCATCTGTTCCTTGAACACACCGTGGAACTGGAAAGTCTGGCGCGTGGTCAGGCGCAGCGTAGAGTCCGCACACTCGTCTGCAATCCGGTCCAGCCCCAGCCACTGATCCGTAGTCAGCACGCCTCCGGGCAGACGCAGGCGCACCATAAACTGATACAAGGGTTCCAGCTTCTGGCGCCTGCGCTCATCCCGCACTTCCCGGTGATCCTGCTGATAGGAGCCGTGAAACTTGGTCAGTTTGGTGTCATCCTCGGGCAGAGCACCGGTGGTACGGTCCGCCAGCCCTTCCAGTATGGTTCCGCGTAGGTAGTTGCTTTCACGCTTGATTACTTCCGCTTCCGGCAGTTTTTCACTCATCAGTACACATCCCGTAAATAACGTTTGTCCCGGTTTAACTGGCGCAGATACTCTTCCGCCTGCTCCGGCGTCAGGCCGCCATGCTCGCTGGCAATATCCAGCAAAGCCTGGTGCACATCCGGCGCCATTCGGTCGGCATCGCCGCACACAAACAGGCTGGCGCCCCGTTGTATCCAGGCCCACACCTCAGCACCCTTTTCTTTCAGGCTGTGCTGTACATAGCGCTTTTCCGCCTGATCCCGGGAGAAAGCTACATCCAGCCGGGTCAACAGCCCTTCGCGGCGCCACGCCAGCCACTCCGACTGATACAGAAAATCACTGCGAAAGCGGCGATCTCCAAAAAACAGCCAGTTGTCACCCTCTGCTTCACGTTCCTCCCGCTCCTGTAAAAACGCCCGAAAAGGCGCAACACCCGTGCCAGGGCCAATCATGATCACAGGCGTACTGTCATCCGGCAGCGCAAACTTCTTGTTGGGATCGATATACATACGAACCTCATTTCCCTCATCCATGCGGTCACATAACCATCCGGAGGCCACACCTTCACGGTCCCGGTCGTGGCTGGAATAACGCACAGCCGCCACGGTAATGTGGACTTCGTCATCCACCGCTGCCTGGCTGGAACTGATGGAATACAATCTGGGTGGCAGCTTGCGCAGCAGATTGACCAATGTCTGCGGAGTAAGCTGCGGCACCGGCCAGGCGCGGACCAGATCTATCAGGTCGCGACCTTCTGTCCAGGCTTTCAGCTCTGTGGTATCGGCTACCAGAGCACTGAGCGCATCATCACCCACAAGCTCCGCCCAGTGCTTCATCAATGGCGGTGTGAGCATGGTGATTTCGCGGTAGAAAGCCAGCGCCTCCCGCAATGTGATTTCCTGATCGTCTGCAGTAACTGACGCTTCATCCTCAAAGCCCAGAGTGCTTAAAAGCTCATCCACCAACGCGGGGTTATGTTCCGGATAAACCCCCACAGCGTCTCCCGGCTTGTAAGTCAGCCCGGAATCTTCCAGTGACAACTCGATATGCCGCACCTCTTTATCAGACCCACGGCCGCTCAGTAGCTGGTTGGTCAGGATGGTGGCTGCATAGGGGTTTTTGCGGTTGAATAAAGACGCCACGGGTGTCTGTTCGGCAGCCGCGGTGTTGGCCGCCGGCTGACTGGCTCCGGCTTCACTGGCCATGGTTTCCAGCACCCGGTTAATCCAGTCGTCCGCCAGCTCATCGTAATCCACATCACAGTCGACCCGTTCCGCCAGGGCCGTTGCGCCCAGGCTGCTCAGCTGCCGGTCAAAATCCTGTCCGGTTTTACAAAAGTGCTCGTAGCTGGAATCCCCCAGTGAAAGCACGCTGTAGCGCAAACCCTCCAGCTTCGGTGCTTTTTTACCATTCAGGAATTCATAAAAATCCAGAGCGCTGTCCGGCGGGTCACCCTCGCCATGTGTCGAGGTCAGCAACGCCAGGTATTGCTCTTTTTTCAGCTGCCTGGGCTTATAGTCCGCCATATCCACCACCTTGGCAGATACGCCTTTATCAGCGGCACGAGCGGCTAACTGCTGCGCCAGCTCCTCGGCATTACCCGTCTGCGAACCGAACAGAACGGTCAGCTCAGCCCCGGCGGCGGGGGCGGCACTGGTCGCCGGGGCAACGCCCGAAGCCTGGCTGCTGGCACTGACAGAGCCGCCTGCGCACTTCCCTGCCAGAAACCCGGCAAGCCAGAAAAGCTGACCGTCATTTAATTCAGAAAGAACCTCCGTCAATCGTGATTGCTGGTCTGCCGATAACGGAGAAGCGTTCAGATCTGTGGTCATAGTGAGTGATCCGTGTGGACTGTATGTAAACGGCTGATCCGGAAATACCCGGAAAACCTGCACGCACTCTAAAAACCAGAGATTAAACGACAAAATGGAATAGTCAGGTCAGGTAAATCGATTTCACCAATATGCAGCGTAACTCACTGTTCTATAAGAACATTATCATTATGCATAATCGTTATTAACGAAATGACATTAATCATCACGCGGAATAAGCAATGTATTTTAAGCTACTGCCATCGATTTCCACACATACAAGGAGCCTGTTTAATGTCCCTGAACTCCCCTGCCACTCACCAGGTGGTTGTTATCGGCGCTGGTGCTGCCGGCACCAGTGTTGCTGCTTCATTACTACGTCAGCGGCCGGGTCTGGATATCGCGATCATCGAGCCCGGCGACGTACACTATTATCAGCCTGCATTTACGCTTGTCGGTGGCGGTGCCTACTCCCTGGCAAAAACCGCCCGCCCCCAGGCCAGCACACTGCCCGAAGGCGCTCGCTGGATACGGGCAGCCGCCCGGGAACTGCAACCGGAGCACAACCGTGTCGTCCTGGAAGATGGCCGAGCGGTCGACTACGAAATTCTGGTAGTGACACCCGGGCTGAAGCTGGACTGGGATAAAGTGGATGGCCTGCGACAAACACTGGGGCGTAACGGTGTCTGCAGCAATTACGACCCGTCTCTGGCTGAGTACACATGGCAATGCATCAGACAGTTTCGTGGCGGCAAGGCCTTCTTCACGCAGCCCCCGGCACCCATCAAGTGCGCTGGCGCGCCGCAGAAAATCGCTTACCTGGCCGCTGATCATTTCCGCCAGAAGCAGGTATCGGAACAAGCCGACCTACGCTTCTACGCCGCCGGCGGAGCGCTTTTCAGCGTTCCGGATTTCGTTCCGTATCTGGAAGACGTGGCCCGCGGCTACAATATTCACCTGCACATGAACCACAACCTGGTGGCTGTTGATGGTGACAGGAAAGAAGCCACCTTCCGCGTTACCGACAGCGCCGGCAAATCCCGGGACATCACTGAAAACTTTGACCTGCTCCATGTAACGCCGCCCCAGTGCGCCCAGGATTTTGTAAAAAACAGTGCTCTGGCCAATGCCGATGGGTGGGTAGATGTAGATCCGCACTCACTGCAGCATGTGCATTACGCCAATGTTTTCAGCCTGGGCGACAGCAGTTCTCTGCCCACCTCCAAAACCGCCGCAGCGGTGCGCAAACAGTCTCCGGTGGCGGCCACAAACATTCTTGCCAGGCTCGCCAACGGCCCGCTCAAAGCAGAGTATGACGGCTATACATCCTGCCCGATTGTCACCGGTTACGGCAAAGTCATGTTGGCAGAGTTCGTGTATGGCGGTAAGGTAACGCCCACTTTGCCGCTGAGCCCGTTCAAAGAATCCGCTTTCTACTGGCAAGTTAAAAAACGTGCACTGCCTCCTTTCTACTTTGATTACATGCTCAGAGGCCGGGAGAGAGATATCGCTCATAAACCACGCAACTAACGCAAAATACGCATAGAATTGCCAAAGCGGATGAAGGAGTACCCGTATCCTGACGACATGTCCATGGATGCGAATACTGCAATAGTCAGTTAGTATGTTACAAAACTGAAAGTCCGATCAAAGGCAAGGTACATGCAAGATACTAAGCGAAACGTGAAAATCCGGGTTCGCAATCTCAGCAAAGTTTTCGGGAAACACCCGAAGAAAGCGCTCGAGATGCGCGACCAGGGGCTCAATCGCTCCGAAATTTTTGATAAAACCGGCCAGACGCTGGGCCTTTCAAACGTCAACTTTGATGTTTACGAAGGTGAACTTCTGGTAATCATGGGACTTTCAGGATCAGGGAAATCTACCCTGATCCGCTGCCTCAACCGACTGATCGAACCCAGCGAGGGTGAGATTGTTATTGACGATGAAGATATAACCACACTGGGAGACAAAGCCCTTCGGGAGAGTCGCAGACGCCATTTTTCCATGGTTTTCCAAAACTTTGCGCTGTTCCCTCATCGCACCGTCCGGCAAAACACCGAGTTTGGCCTTGAGATTCGCGGCATAGACAAAGCCAAGCGCGCAGAGATTGCGGCCAATGCACTCAAACAAGTGGGCCTGGATGGCTGGGAGGACGCCTACCCAAGCCAGCTTTCCGGGGGAATGCAGCAGCGGGTTGGTCTGGCGCGGGCTCTGGCTAACGACGCCACAGTGCTGCTGATGGACGAGGCATTCTCGGCCCTGGACCCACTGATTCGTGGCGACATGCAGGAAGAACTGCAGGAATTGCAGAGCCGGATGCAGAAAACCACCGTTTTTATAACTCACGATCTGGACGAGGCACTGAATATAGCGGATCGCATCATTCTTCTGAAGGATGGTGAAATTGTGCAAATCGGCACCCCTGAAGATATCCTCACGAACCCGGCCGATGATTATGTGAAGCGCTTTGTGGAAGGCGTGGATATGTCCAGAATCCTGACGGCGGAACATGCCATGCGCAAAGTGCGCGCCGTTGCCCGGGACACCGACGGCCCTCGCACCACATTGCGCAAAATGCACGAAAACAACATAGACTCCATTTATGTCACCCGCCGCGACCGCACATTGCAGGGCCTGGCTGAAGTGGATGCCGTTATAAAGGCGGCCGATGAAGGCAAAGACACCATCGAAGGCACCCTCACCCAGGATTTCCGAACCGTCGGTCCCGACGAGCCTTTGCAGAACCTGTTTTCCATGTTCAGCGAAAAGAGTTTCCCCATCGCCGTGGTGGATGCTGATAAACGGTTGCTCGGCGTTGTCGTCAAAGGCGCTGTCCTCGACCAACTGGCACAGGCACAGGCAGGAGAGAACGAGTAATGGCTATAGATATTCCTAGAATTCCACTGGGCGACTGGATCGAGAACGGCCTTAACTGGCTGACCACAGAGTACTCCAACGTAACGCGCGGCATTGCAGACGTTACCGTAGCCAGCATCGACTGGCTCAATGATGTCCTTATGTGGCTGCCGCCCGGCGTACTGCTGGTGATCATTGCCGGCCTGTGCTGGTGGATTGCCAACTACCGGCTAGCCATTGGTGCAGCTGCGGGCCTGGCTCTGATCTGGAACATGGGGTTGTGGATTCCGATGATCGAAACCCTCACCCTGGTTGTTATCGCGACACTGGTGGCGGTTGTCATTGCCCTGCCCGTGGGCATCGCAGCGGCACTGTCAGAAAGGCTGTATAAGCTTATCATGCCGATTCTGGACTTCATGCAGACCATGCCGGCGTTTGTTTACCTGATTCCGGCCATCCCGTTCTTCGGTATCGGCTCGATGTCCGCCATCTTTGCCACCGTTATTTTCTCCATGCCACCGGCGATTCGCTTTACCACCCTGGGGATTCGCCAGGTACCAGGCGAGCTGATTGAAGCGGCCGATTCCTACGGCGCCACCCGCACCCAGAAGCTGTTCAAGGTGCAACTGCCCATGTCGCTGCCAACGGTGATGGCCGGTATCAACCAGACCATCATGCTGGCACTGTCGATGGTGGTGATCGCCGCCATGATCGGCGCATCCGGGCTGGGCAGCGAAGTATGGCGTGCCATTCAGCGTCTGCGCCCGGGCGACGGTTTTGAGGCAGGTATTGCGGTGGTTATTCTGGCCATGCTTCTGGACCGGCTTACCCAGTCTTTGCGCAAGAAGCGTAAAGAGTAAGACACTCATCCTTACTTGCATCTGTAAGGGATTAACACCATTGTAAGAAACGTGAACCCATAATAAGGAGAGAGAGATGAGAAAGCATTCTCTGAGTCACCGTATTCGCATGACCAGCGTGGCACTGGCTGCCGGCGTGGCATTTGCCGCAGGTACAGCCCACGCAGAAGACAAAGGCACTGTGCACCTGTCTTATGTTGAGTGGGCCTCAACCGTTGCATCCACCAACGTGATGCAGGTTGTTCTGGAGAACGCCGGCTACGACGTCAAGTCCACCTCACTGTCGGCGGCAGCCATGTGGCAGTCCGTAGCAACCGGCGATACGGATGCATTCCTGGCCGGCTGGCTGCCTGTTACGCACGAAGACTATTACGACCAGCTTAAAGACCAGCTGGTAGATGTTGGCGTGAACCTCGAAGGCGCCAAACTGGGCATGGTGGTACCGGCTTACACCGAGGTAGACTCCATTGCCGAGCTCAATGACCACGCAGACAGTTTTGATGGCGAAATCACGGGCATTGATCCGGGCGCCGGCGTTATGCGCCTGACCGAGCAGGTTATCGAAGACTACAACCTCAACTTCGATCTGGTCAGCGGCAGTGGCGCAACCATGACAGCCGCACTCCAGAGTGCCATTGCCAACGAAGAAGACATCGCAGTGACCGGTTGGACACCGCATTGGAAATTTGCCCGCTGGGACCTGAAAATCCTGGAAGATCCGAAGAAAACCTACGGCGGTGCTGAACAAATCCACACCATCGCGCGCCAGGGGCTGAAGGAAGATATGCCAGAAGCCTATGCCATCCTGGAAGCCTTCCAGTGGACACCTGAACAGATGGGCGAAGTGATGCTCATGCAGGAAGAAGGCGGCGACCCGTACGAAGAAGCGAAAAAATGGGTAGAAGATAACCCCGAGATTGTTCAGCAGTGGCTGCCGGGGGAAAACTGATCCTTCACAGCTGAATGTATGCTGAACCTGATTAACGGGGAGTGGCCAAAGGCCCTTCCCGTTTTGCATTCAGTGTTACGTAAAAACACCAATCTTCTTGCTTTCCCTCAAAAAAAACCAATCAGCATGGTATAGTCTTCGCGTTTTTGAATAACAGCGCCAGACAGGGAGGCTCTTTGCGTTACATTCAGGCCGTTATTGTTGCCCTTCTCTTGCTGTCAGGCGGGGCCAGCGCCTTATCGCTGGATGAAGCCCAAAGCCTTGCCAGCCGAGAGGCCACCACGCTGCAAACATTGAGCGCTGAAACCCGGCAAGCCGAAGCCATGCAGCAACAATCAGCCCAGGCCTTTCTGCCAAAACTGAGCGCCGATGCCACCTGGCTTCGCGCCGACTCCTCCCTGATCACCAATATACCTGTACCCTCCCCGACGGCTCCCGGCGGCATTCAGCGCACGGACCTGGGGCCGGTAGAAGGTACCGTAACCGGCGTACAGCTGGTTCAACCCTTGTTCAATGCAGATGCCCTGCAGCAGCGTGACGCGGCTAAGCGCAATGTGACGGCCCGGCGTCAGTCTGAACAGTGGGCAAGACAGGCCTTACGTCTGGAAGTGGCCCGGCGCTACTTTAATATTCTGCGGCTGCGCCAGCAGGAAATCGCCGCAAAACAGGCCCACTCTGCCGCCAGCCGGGCATCGGAACTGGCTCACGGCAGTTATAATGAAGGTCTGGCGGCCCGCCTTGACGTTGAACAGGCCGACGCCGAACTGGCGGCTTCCCTGGCACGAATCAGCCAGTCCCGCGCTGCCACCGAAGAAGCCGAGTATCAGCTGCAAAGCCTGCTGGGAATGACTACCGGAGAGCCTTTGTACCTGAGCGATCCCATCCCCCAGCCGCCAATGCCCGCCATAACCGGCGAGGGAGCCCCCCGCAAAGACCTACAAGCGCGCCAGTCTGCTGTTGAAGCCGCCGAAGCCCAGGCCCGCGCCTCTCGGGCAGAATGGATACCCAGAGTTAACCTGCTGGCCAGACAACAGTGGGCCCACGGCAAAGAACCACTGGATGAAAACGCCGATGGCTGGCTGCTGGCAGTAAACCTGAAGTGGACCCTGTTTGATGGCATGGGCCGGCAGGGGCGTATTGCGGAATCCCGGGCCAAAACCCTGCAAACCAAAGCGCAACTGGAAGAAACCCGGCGCCATATTGACCAGGAGCAGGCGGTATCTGCAAGCCAGTGGCGCGCCGGCTATGCCGCCTGGCAAGCCGCGGAGAAATCAACCCAGGCAGCCGCCAAAGCCGCCCGCCTGGCCACACGGCGCTACCAGGAAAATATCGGTTCAATGACCGACCTGCTAACGGCCCGGGCCCGGCTCGACCGAGAGCGCGCCACTTTAATTGATACCCGGTACCAGGCAGTTCTGGCTGCCATGAACCACCACCTGCAACACGGTCGCGACCCACTTCTGGCCTTAGGAGAGCCGTACTAATGACAGTATTCACACGGGTTCTCATGCTATTGACCCCACTGGTTCTGACAGGCTGCTTCAGTGACACGCCGCAAACCCCGGAACCCTCCGGCCAGATGCCCCAGGTGACAGTGACTGAAATCCAGCCCTGGCAACAGCCCGCCAGCAAAGTACTGCCCGGTGTTGTGCGCCCGGGTAAACGCGCGGTTCTCAGCACCCGGGTTGCCGGCACACTGATTTCAGTGAACGTCGAGCCGGGCGATACCGTCGAAGCCGGCGATCTGCTGGCTGAAACCGATGCCCGGGAAGTCAACGCAGGCATTGCCGCTGCCCGGGCAAACATCAGCGCCGCCGAGTCGGCCGTGCAACAGGCCCGCCAGGATCACCAGCGACTGCAGAGGCTGTACGAAGAAGACCTGATCGCCCGGGTGCGTGCCGAGCAGGCGCAGGTACAGCTGGACCAGCTGAAAGCGAAACGGCAACAGGCGCAATCCGATCTGGAAGCCCGTCAAAGCACGCTCAGCTACGCCCGTATCACCGCCCCGTTCGCAGGCCAGATTGCCGAAACACTCGTGGATGCCGGCAGTTTTGTGGGGCCGGGTACCGCCCTGCTGGTACTGGAAGCCCGGAAGCATTTGCGTGTGGATGTGCCGGTATCCAGCCAGTTGGCGGCCAGCCTGACCCCCGGACAGCTGATGTCCGTGATGACCGAAAGCAAAAACCCGCTCCCGGCCCATCTGACCGGCGTGATACCAGCGCTGGAGAACAAAGGCACAGGGCAGCGGCTGAGGCTGTCGCTGCAGGATACGCAACACGAGTTGGCTCCGGGCCAGGTGGTATCTGTGCTGGTACCGGATGGCCATCGCCAGGAGCAATCCCCACAAAACAACTGGGTCGGCCTGCCCGAAGAGGCGCTGATCCGCCGTGGTCAGCTCACAGGTGCGCTGGTGGTCAAAAAAACAGAAGGCGCTTTTGCAGTGCACCTGACGTGGGTGACAACTGTAAACCCGCCGGGTAACAACACCCATCTGATCCCTGTTACCGAAGGCCTGACAGCCGGAGACCGGGTGGTGCTTAACCCGTCAGCGGAGTTGCAGGACGGACAATCTGTAACCATAGCTCTGACCGGGAGCGAAAATGGCGGACAATAATCTGGGCCTGGCCGGCCGTATCGCCAAACGCCTGCTGGACTCTCCGGTGGTTCCGTTATTCCTGATTGCCAGCCTGCTGATGGGCGGCTACGCGCTGCTGGTTACCCCACGGGAAGACCGGCCGAACATTGATGTGCCTACCGCCATGGTCCTGATTCCCTGGCCCGGCGCCGGAGTGGAGCGGGTGGATAACCAGCTGGCCCGAAAAGCCGCCGGCTGGGTGCAGGAGATTGCCTCAGTCAGCGAAGTGCGCAGCAGCAGCTCCACCCATGCCGCCCTGTTGTCGGTCGAATTTGAAGCCGGCACCGCCCGGGAAAAAGCCTACGCCCAGCTTGCTGAACTGTTCGGGGCCCATGCCGCAGACTTGCCTGCTACGGCCGGCACCCCGACCATTGAAACCTTTGGTGAATCCCGGCTGGTGGTGTTAATGGCCACCCTCAGCAGCAAAACCGCCAGCCCCAGTACATTGGAAGACATTGCCACAGAGCTGTCCGCCGACCTGTTGCGCATTCCCGGTGTCAGGGGTGTGGAACAATTTGGCGGTGACCGCCCGGCCATTGAGATACTGCCCAAACCAACTGAACTTGCAGCCCGAAAAATCCCTCTGAACCAGATAGCCGAGGCTGTTGCCGGCGCCAACCGACAGATACCTACAGGCCGCCTCGAAGGCCAGCCAGTCACCAACCTTCAGGCCGGACTGCGCCTCGACACCCTGGCGCAACTGGGCCGCATTCCCGTTGGCAGCGATGGTGGCGGGCCGGTCTATCTGGAACAGGTAGCAGATCTGCGCTCGGGCCGGATAGAGCAGAACCAAGCAGTACTGCACTGGCAAAAAGGCTACTCGACAGTGTTTCCAGCGGTCACCCTGGCCGTCACCTCTCTGGAAGGCCAGAACGTCAGCGAAATTACCAAAGCTGTGGTTGAGCGCATGCAAGCCTTCAAGGACAGTGCCTTGCCCTCTGACGTCCAGCTGGACATCACCCACGATTCCGGTACAGATGCCACCGCCCGCGTCTACAGTGTACTCTCGCAGTTGCTCACCGGAACCCTGGTCGTGGTAGGTATTATATGGCTGGGGCTGGGCTGGCGCGCCGCTGTCATCATTGCCATTATGATGCCGGTTTCCCTGGCCGTCGTCCCCTACCTGTACAACTACCTGGGCTTTACCCTGAACCCGGTCTCCATTGCGGCCATGATCCTCGCCATCGGCATATTGTCAGACGATGCAGTAGTGATGCTGGAAAACGTTGCCCGGCACTTTCAGAGAGCCGGCAAAAAAAGCCGCGAACTCACCATAAATGCCGTTAACGAGGTGGGCAACCCCACCATCCTGGCAGACCTTCTGGTAGTCGCAACCCTGCTGCCCACGGCCTATATCACCGGCGAAATGGGCCAGTATGTCCGCGCCATCCCCATCGGCGCCTCTGCAGCCGTAATGTTTTCACTGCTGGTGGCTCTGACCATAACCCCTTACTTTGGTTACCGCCTGCTGAAGGTGGAACAACCCGCCAGTCAGAACACCGACACGCCCGGCGCCCAGGAACAGGAAAGCCGGTTTGTTGCCTTCTACCGCTTGATGCTGTCTCCGTTTATCGGCTCGGCCGCCATGCGCTGGCTGTTTTACCTGGTGCTGGTCCTGATGCTGGTCGCAAGCTTTGCTCTGGTGGCAACCCGGACCGTACAGATTGGCCTGACGCCACTGCTCGACCGTAACGTGTTTGCGGTTAACGTCGAACTGCCGGCAAGCACCACCCTGACCGACTCATTAACGACCGCCTCCGACCTGAACCGGCGACTGCGGGAGATACCGGAAGTAAGAGGCATTACCGTTTACGCGGGGCTTTCAGCACCCATGCTTTACCCGCCGGAAACCCTTACCTCACCGGAACACAAAGCGCCAAGAGATTTGACTCTGCACGTAAACCTGGTGCCTGAAGAAGAGCGCGACCGTCAGAGCTACGAAATCAACCGCGAAATAGCCCACCAGCTGAGCAGCTGGCTGGAACCATACGGAGCCACAGGTCATATAGGACGCATCCCCTCAGGGCCGGCCAGCGACCGGGCCATTACCGCAGAAGTGTACGGGGCCGACCAACAAAGCCGTCAGGCCACGGCCGATAAACTGGAGCAATGGCTGGCCCGGCAGGAAGGCGTGATATCCACCAGCCAGAGCCCAAGTGCGGCTATGCCTGAGCTGAATCTGCATGTTAACCCGGAGCGGGCCGCCACCCTGGGCGTCGTACCTGCCGAGGTAACACGCACCCTGTACCTGGCCATTGCCGGTGACACCCTGGGCGACTGGGCCAGCCGGGATTATGGACGCAATTCCGTGCCCATTATCCTGCGACTCGACAAAGCCGACCGGGATTCGGAACAGGCCATCCGCAGCCTGTACACCGTCAGCACCGAAGGCGAGGCCGTGCCTCTGGAATCGCTTCTCGACTTTGATCACAATCAGGGCGACCAGAGCCGTTTCCGGCGCAACCTGATGCCGGTGACCACCGTGTTCGCCGACCTGGACCGGTCGGTGGCAGAGCCCGCAGCAGTCCAGATTGAATCCCTGACCGATGAACACTGGCCTGATACCGACATCCGCTGGCTGCGCCCGCCCGACAGCGCCAACAGCGACACCGTGGCCTACTGGTCCGGTGAATGGGAAATGACACGGGATGTGTACCGGGATCTGGGTGTGGCTGCCCTGGTGGTGATCATCCTGATCTACGTTCTGCTGTCCGGCTGGTTCAGTTCGTACCTGTTACCGATCCTGATCATGCTCCCTATTCCGCTGATCTTCATCGGAGTACTGCCCGCGCACTGGCTGTGGGGCATCAACATTGCCGGCACCGGGGTACTGGGCGTTATTGCCCTGGGGGGTATTGTTACCCGCAACGCCATTCTTCTGGTTGATTTTATCCAGCAACGCCTGGATGAAGGCATGGACCTGAAGGAAGCGGTGATCCAGGCCGGCGCGCAGCGAACGCGCCCGATCCTCCTCACCGCCGCCACCGTGATGTTTGGCAGTGGCGTACTGATCCTTGAGCCGGCTCTGGAACCACTGGGCCTTACCCTGGCCAGTGGTGTTCTGGTCTCAACCCTGCTGACGCTGGTGGTGATACCGGTGCTTTACTTTCACGCTTTCAGAGATACCAGCCGGAGCGACCCTGAGTAACCAGGGCGCTCCGCTCAGGGGCTTTCCAGGCGGGCCATCCGGTCTTCTGTCAGGTTTACCCAGACAAAACCCAACTCGTTTTCGGCCTGGAAGTACGTAGCATTACGCTCAGGAAGGTTGTGTCTGGCTCGGGCAGCATGGCATCAACCTTAACGGTAAAATCTGCCTGCGAGCGAGCGTAACCTACACCTTCATAAACAACGTCTGTGACCCGGCAATCGCGCAAGGGTAATGAGCAACGCATTTTTTGGTATGGCAGCAGCGGCAAACGTCGTTGCAGCATGGTCAATGACACCTGCCTGGCAAGCTTCCTGAAGGACACGTTCTTCATCCGCCGTTAATGTGCAGTCGCGGGTGCCTGCCGGGTCTGCTCCGCCACCAAATCGGCTTCGGGCATATGTATATTGGTTACCGGCATCACCTCGCCACCTTCCTCGCGGATAATGCGCGCAATGTTCAGACTTAACTCCTCTTTAAGAACCATATAGTCTACGTACCCGGTCGCTAACGGAAACGCATACAAAAACAGCTCCAGCGAACGTTCGCCGTAATTGTTGAAGCGGAAAACGAAAAACTCCTGATCAATGTCCTTATGGCTCGTGATCAGTTCATTACCACGGCGGATCACCGCCTCAACCTTATCGATATCCTGATACCGCATGTGGATGGTCTGCTCAATGCAGCGCCGATCCATGCGTGAATGGTTAATCACCGTGCTGGAATTAAACAGTGCGTTAGGAATGTAAAACGGCTTCCGGTCGAACCCCATCACCAGCGTTGAACGCCAGCCAATGTGCTTCACCTCACCCATCAAACTCGTGCCGGGGATAATAATGTACTCGCCAATTTTGAAGATCCGGCTGGCGAAAACAGTGAGACCACCAAAGAGGTTGGACACCAGATTCTGGGCAGCAAAACCCACCGCAATACCTGCAGCACCACCGAATGCCAGCAAGCCGGCGATTGAGAGGCCCAGCGTCTGCATAACAACCAGCGTAGCGGCTGCAAGAATCACCACCCAGGCCAGCTTGCTGATAGCCTCGGCAGCCGTCTGGTCGATATCGCCACCGCGGCTTACAGCCTGGGCCTGCATGTTTTTGCGGGTGTTATTCACCAACCGAAGCAGAAACCAGGTCACAAGCGTTGTACACAACACCTGGTAAATCGGCGGCATTGATGCGTCTATGGTCTCGTTAACGCCCATAGGGTAGAACCCCCGAACTGCGAGCGCGCACACCGTTATCCAGATAAAACCATTCAGGGGGGTATTCATTGAAACCAGGATAGCGTTACGCCAAACCTGCTTTTCGGGCGTGGCCTTTCTCGCCAGCATATTGATTACGCCACGCAGAATACGGGTAGCCACCAGTAAAACAACAATAAGAAAAGCGATAAATATCCAGGGCGACAAGCTGCCCCCTTTAGCCCAAAGTGCTTCGATAGACTCCATATTAAGCATGTCCCCCAAAAAGCCATTTCAGAAATGAGAATCAATCAAATCATAGCTGGTTGCGAACTACAAACGTGCCATCTGATTTAGAGAGGGCAAGTGGTCAAAATTTAAACTTGCGGATTTCGAGCGCTCGTTCTATTTTTCAATATGCGGGGTGATGAAGAAGTCACCCTGATAATGCAAGCCTGAAAACCACCAGGGCGGCGATTTTCAACCCAGTTGTCCAAATGACCGCGTTTAAGCGGCCAATTTATTGCGCTCTATTTCCTGCAATTTGCCAGGGTTGAGCGATACCGGTCCGGTTACTTCCCAGTTCCGGGTATTGCCAGACCAGCGCCGTGGATTCTGGCGTTTTGCTCTTTCATAAACCAGTTTCCGGTGCGCCAGGCGCTCGTGATCAACACCACGATGTCGGTCAGCCGGTGTCACGAACCGGATGCCGCTGTGCAGGTGCTGTTCGTTGTAGGCGTACTCGAACGCCAGCATCCAGTCACGCACCGCCGTGAGCGATTCAAAGCCCTTTGACGGCCACTCCGGGCAGTATTTGACTGTCCGGAACAATGATTCCGAGTAAGGATTATCGTTGCTGACTCTAGGCCGGCTGTGAGACATCAACATGCCCAGCTCAGCCAGTCGGGCCTTGAGCAGATAAGAGGTCATCGGCGCTCCGTTGTCAGAGTGCAGAACCGGCGGATTATGCCAGCAGCCCTCTCGTAACAGGGCGCGTTCAACCAGTTTCCGGGCCAGCTCGCCAGACTCCGCCTCATGGACTTCCCAGGCAACGATCTTGCGACTGTAGATGTCCATGATCAGGTACAGTGGCCACGCACCGCTGACGGGCAATAGCTGAGGTGAGTAGACCAAGGGAATTTCACTCTCAGCCTCTCGCAGAACGGTGCGTGAACCTCTCGGCTCACACCGCTCCCATCAAGCAAACGCACCCGACATTCCTCGCGACCAGTGCGCGAACAGAGTCGGTCGCGCTTTCACCAGTCGCTCAAGTGTGGCAATTGTTTTGGTCTTCCGTCCTCGAAGATGCTTGAACTTTCGCATAGCCCACCTGACCAGTCGCTGATTTACGTAGCGCGATATCCGGTACATCAAAGACCGGTAATACTGCCCATAGTAATTCCACCAACCGTGCAGGTATGGATTGATAAAGTCAGCGATATCCATGATGGATAGATCAGTTCGCTTCCCTATTCGCCACGATCGCACTTTCTGGATAATTTCCCTGATTGAAGGGCGACTGATGCCCGGACAAAATCCCATGAAGAGATCGCCGGATCGGCCCTTCACCACACGCTTTTTGAACGTGTAGCCGAGAAAATCAAAAGATGTGTGTGCATGGGTTCCGGTTCTACGGTGATCCTGGCAGTAAACAATTCTGGTTTTCTCTGGGTGCAGCTCAAGCGCGCACTCCCTGAACCGCTCACGCAGGCTGTGCAGCAGGAATCGAGCCTGCCTCCGAGTACTGCAATGAAGCAGACCATCGTCAGCATACCGACACCATTCAATGGCCGGAAAGTGCCGACTGATCCATCGGTCAAAGGTGTAATGCAAAAAGAGATTGGCCAAAACAGGGCTGATAACTCCGCCCTGCGGTGTTCCCTTGTCGCGCTCAACCGTTCGGCCGTCCGCGTGCACCAAAGATGCTGTTAGCCATCGTCTGATGTATAACTTCACCCATGGATTCGCGGTGTGCCGATCAATCGCCTTCAACAGGAGTTCATGCGGGATGTTGTCGAATAGACCACGGATATCAAACTCCAGCACCCATGGATAGCGCCAGCACCGCTTTCGAGTGACTCCAACTGCTTGTATCGCCGATTTTCCCGGGCGATACCCGTAGGAGTCAGGAAGAAAGTGCGGCTCTACCTCAGGTTCGAACTGAAGTTTGACCACCATCTGGGCGATTCGATCCGTTACGGTCGGAATGCCCAGTGTCCGCTCACCTCCTGATTTCTTTGGAATTGAGACGGCACGAACAGGGGGCGGCATGTAGCTGCCCGAAGACATTCGGTTCCAGAGTTTATACAGATTGTTTCTGCGATCACGGTCAAAATCTTCCAGGGACTGCCGATCTACGCCAGCAGATCCTGCCTTGGCTTTGACCCGATTGTAAGCTTCAACAAATAACCACTTATCAATGTCGAATGGTTTTGTCTGACACCGACCCTCCTCCTGCTTTCGCAGTTGAAACCGGGATTCAGACTGCTTGACGCTGTCCCTTCGCTCCACCTCCATTACAGAGGCTTCGTCACTACTACGAACAGCTCCGTCCCAGTATCGTGCCTCGGTACTCTCGGCCTTGTGGTGGTCGCCACTTGTGCCTTCTCCCTTGAACATCACGATGACTGGTTCCCGCAGTTCCCAGCATGAGCCTGATATTGAGTCGCGCCCACTTTATGCCGGACACCACTTGCGCAGCATTCGGAATACACCCGCAAGCTCATCCCGGGGATGGGACACGCCCCCGGTTTTGATGTCACGTATGGTTTTCGGCACGTCATCATGGGTTCGCTCTCGCTCGCCTCTCAATATCACACCTGACTGCATCGCTGTGCAGCCTTTTGACCCAATGCTCACCACAAGCACTCTTAATGCATGCAGCTTGGGCTGGTTTGAAGCCTGCTTCCGACAGCCGACTCCGGTGGGCCCACCACCATCTCTTGCTGAGCTTATGGCTCAGTAAAGTGTCTGCATCCTTGCGTCCACTATCTGGTGCCTCTGCGGCACACGGTGAGTAGACCAAGGGAATTTCACTCTCAGCCTCTCGCAGAACGGTGCGTGAACCTCTCGGCTCACACCGCTCCCATCAAGCAAACGCACCCGACATTCCTCGCGACCAGTGCGCGAACAGAGTCGGTCGCGCTTTCACCAGTCGCTCAAGTGTGGCAATTGTTTTGGTCTTCCGTCCTCGAAGATGCTTGAACTTTCGCATAGCCCACCTGACCAGTCGCTGATTTACGTAGCGCGATATCCGGTACATCAAAGACCGGTAATACTGCCCATAGTAATTCCACCAACCGTGCAGGTATGGATTGATAAAGTCAGCGATATCCATGATGGATAGATCAGTTCGCTTCCCTATTCGCCACGATCGCACTTTCTGGATAATTTCCCTGATTGAAGGGCGACTGATGCCCGGACAAAATCCCATGAAGAGATCGCCGGATCGGCCCTTCACCACACGCTTTTTGAACGTGTAGCCGAGAAAATCAAAAGATGTGTGTGCATGGGTTCCGGTTCTACGGTGATCCTGGCAGTAAACAATTCTGGTTTTCTCTGGGTGCAGCTCAAGCGCGCACTCCCTGAACCGCTCACGCAGGCTGTGCAGCAGGAATCGAGCCTGCCTCCGAGTACTGCAATGAAGCAGACCATCGTCAGCATACCGACACCATTCAATGGCCGGAAAGTGCCGACTGATCCATCGGTCAAAGGTGTAATGCAAAAAGAGATTGGCCAAAACAGGGCTGATAACTCCGCCCTGCGGTGTTCCCTTGTCGCGCTCAACCGTTCGGCCGTCCGCGTGCACCAAAGATGCTGTTAGCCATCGTCTGATGTATAACTTCACCCATGGATTCGCGGTGTGCCGATCAATCGCCTTCAACAGGAGTTCATGCGGGATGTTGTCGAATAGACCACGGATATCAAACTCCAGCACCCATGGATAGCGCCAGCACCGCTTTCGAGTGACTCCAACTGCTTGTATCGCCGATTTTCCCGGGCGATACCCGTAGGAGTCAGGAAGAAAGTGCGGCTCTACCTCAGGTTCGAACTGAAGTTTGACCACCATCTGGGCGATTCGATCCGTTACGGTCGGAATGCCCAGTGTCCGCTCACCTCCTGATTTCTTTGGAATTGAGACGGCACGAACAGGGGGCGGCATGTAGCTGCCCGAAGACATTCGGTTCCAGAGTTTATACAGATTGTTTCTGCGATCACGGTCAAAATCTTCCAGGGACTGCCGATCTACGCCAGCAGATCCTGCCTTGGCTTTGACCCGATTGTAAGCTTCAACAAATAACCACTTATCAATGTCGAATGGTTTTGTCTGACACCGACCCTCCTCCTGCTTTCGCAGTTGAAACCGGGATTCAGACTGCTTGACGCTGTCCCTTCGCTCCACCTCCATTACAGAGGCTTCGTCACTACTACGAACAGCTCCGTCCCAGTATCGTGCCTCGGTACTCTCGGCCTTGTGGTGGTCGCCACTTGTGCCTTCTCCCTTGAACATCACGATGACTGGTTCCCGCAGTTCCCAGCATGAGCCTGATATTGAGTCGCGCCCACTTTATGCCGGACACCACTTGCGCAGCATTCGGAATACACCCGCAAGCTCATCCCGGGGATGGGACACGCCCCCGGTTTTGATGTCACGTATGGTTTTCGGCACGTCATCATGGGTTCGCTCTCGCTCGCCTCTCAATATCACACCTGACTGCATCGCTGTGCAGCCTTTTGACCCAATGCTCACCACAAGCACTCTTAATGCATGCAGCTTGGGCTGGTTTGAAGCCTGCTTCCGACAGCCGACTCCGGTGGGCCCACCACCATCTCTTGCTGAGCTTATGGCTCAGTAAAGTGTCTGCATCCTTGCGTCCACTATCTGGTGCCTCTGCGGCACACTATCCCAACTCCAGAGCTCACAAGGCCCAGCGGCATGATGTGTGGTCGCCTCTCGGGAGCGTTGGGGCGCCAGGCTTTGGCCTCGATGATTCAATTGGTTGTGCGCTCTCAGTATCCGGTAAAATGACGATTCAGAAGCCAGATACACACCGTCATCCAGCATCGAGGGTACGATTTGAGATGGCGGCAGGCTATCGTAACGGGCTGAGTTGCAGGTCGACAAGATCCTCTCCTGTTCCTCTTCAGTGAGTTTGTTCGCAGGTTTGGGGCGTACCGCCTGCGGGCGCTTATCGGGCTGCACCTGGCCTTCACGGAACCAACGACGATAGGTGCGCAGGCCAATACCGGCTTCACCGCAAGCTTTGAATAATCGGGCTCTAGCGTTGTTCGCTTCCTGGATCAGGTCAATGGTTACCCTGCGCTCAGGGACCGGGGTCAGTCGTCCCCGTTGTCGTCCTCCCAGAGCGCATCCAGCTTTTTTCGCAGCACCAACAATGCAGCAGTTTCGGCCAGCGCCTTTTCCTTGTGGCGTAACTCGCGCTCAAGTTTCTTGATCTGTTTCTGATCGGCCTGGCTTTTTTTACGCAGTTGCTTTTCCCGGTCGGCACTGCGCTGAAAGCCTTGCAAGGACTCTTCTTTCCAGCGCCGGACTTGCTCAGGATAAAGGCCTTTCTCCCGGCAGTACTGACTGAATTCTTCTTCGGACAGCGATGCTGTCTCAATCACGGTGGCCAGCTTTGCTTCTGCTGACCAATGGTCTGACTTGGCTTTTGAACCGGGCACCGGACGTCCTTCTTCTCTGGCTTGTGTCCGCCAATTGTAAAGGGTTTGCTCCGAAATGCCTTCCTCTCGCGCCAAAGCGGATACGGTCATACTCTGGGGCGGCGACAACTTTGCCAGTACTGCGGCTTTACGTTCAATGGAATAACGAGGCACTATCAACACCTGTACCGCCCAACTGGTTAAAAATTAAGTAGTGCCAACTATCCTGCCAGAGGGGGAGTCCCGGCAACCAATAGAAATACAAATGCCGCGTAGATCACCGGCACCGAGCGAGGCACCATCGCCTGAAACAAAAACCCTGAGATTATCAGGGCAATGCAAGATAACGCCACACCAGCCATCACCACTACAAGCGCCTTTTCGCTGATATACCGTATAACCGCCCGATACAAGCCCAGCCTGACAAACGCAAAAACCGACACCAATGCGGTGCATAGAAACACCGAAAACTGACTGGCATCCGGCAACCATGAAAAATCTTCGAGCCTTAACGCATAGGCACCCCATAAGGAAAGCAAAATAAAGAGCGTATCCGCTATTACAGAAATCAGACGCTTCTTCGGCCTTGGCAATTCGAACAGCCAGCTTATAAGGCGAGCAAATATCTCAGTCATAATCCCTCAAGCCGGAGCTGAGCATTACTTACGCTCAACCACCCGGTCTCCAATTCCCTTACCCAATGCAGTCAGTACTATAATCATGACATAACGTGGTAACGTAAGTGTTCTTAACATCTGCTCATCTGTTCTGGCCAAAAGCGCGGGCTCCGACATATCAATACCTTTCAACTGCGCAAGGCCGGTTATTCCGGGACGAGCACCAAACACGCCCCTGGCGGCACGCTCACGAATCAACTCATCCTGAACTGGCAAACATGGGCGTGGGCCAACAAGGCTCATCTCCCCCTTCAGCACGTTCCAGAGCTGAGGCAGCTCATCCAGCTTGGTTTTTCGTAGAAGGCGACCAAAACCTGTCACCGCGTTCGCGTCTACCTCGTGTGTAGCAACTGCCGCCGTTCCCATTCTCATCGTCCGAAACTTAATCAAAACAAAAGGATCCTGGTTCAAACCAACCCTTACCTGGCGGAAGATCGGCGAGCCAGTATCGAAATAGCCCACCACAAATAGCAACACCAACAGGGGAAATAACAACACCAAGCCAAACCCGGCAATTACCACGTCCAAACACCTACACCAAAACCGCATCAAGCCAATACCCTCAAAAGCCCCAAACAAGGGGTATCAAACCTATAGCAACTGTTCCCACCAACAAAGACAGTGGGGTACCGATCCTGACGTAGTCCATAAAACGATATCTACCTGGACCATATACCATCAGATTGGTCTGATATCCAAGTGGCGTAATAAACGATGCAGAAGCCGCAAACATCACCGCAACCGCATACGGGAGAAAGCTAACGCCCAGCTGTTCCGAAACAGCCAGCGCTATAGGAAACATTAGCACAGCAGAAGCGTTATTCGTGATTACTTCCGTGAACAAGGCTGTCAAAACATACACCATAGCGAGTGCCAACCAGGGTGTTAACGAACCAAATCCAAGCAGGCCGCCAGCTACCCACTGCGCCGCCCCCGTCTGCGTCATGGCATTACCCAAAGCAAACGAAGAGGCGATCACCACCAACACCGGCAAATCAACACTTCGGCGAGCGCGGCTGGCTGTGAGACAACCGCTGACAATCATCGCACCAGAAGCCAGAAACGCAGCTTCCAGAATTGAAAGCAAGCCCGTAGCGCTCAGCAGCACCATCACCGCGAGAATACCTAACGCCCTGGGTGCCTTGTGAAAATCCGGTGGGGTTGAATCGTTCAGAGCACTTACCAGCAGAAAATCCCGACGAAAACGATACTGCTCCACAAACTGCTCACTGGCTTCTAATAGCAGTGTGTCGCCCATCCGGAAGGTAATGTCACCCAGCTTACCGGGAACGCGCTTGCCCTCTCTGGACACAGACAGAATCACCGCATTAAAACGGGTACGAAACCGGCTATCCCTAATAGTCTGACCCAGAGCCGAAAATTCTGGCCCAAGAACCACTTCCACCAGGCAGCGCTGATGGTTCGCTACCTCCAGCTTATGCACACTGCCATTAGCCGGCTTCAAGCCATGAATCCTCCGCAGCTCGCTGGCACATTCGGGCGCGCCAACAAAATACAGCTTGTCACAGCCCTGCAGGGTTCGGTCAGGCTCAACGGCTGTTATCAAACGGCCGGCGCGGTCTATTTCCGTGAGGTAACCATAGCTCAAGGCCCGCAGCCCGGCTTCGGCAATAGTCTTGCCTACCAACGGACCATCTACAGCAACCTCCACCTCCACGCCATATTCCCGAACCATATCCAGTTCTTCGGAAATACCGCCACGATCGGGCAACAGGCGCGCCCCGAACAACACCAGAAAACCGCCACCAATGAGCAGTAGTGGCACACCCACCCAGGCCAGCTCAAATAACCCAAGGTGAATTCCCTGGCTACTCTGCAACATACCATCCACCACCAGATTGGTGCTGGTTCCGATAAGCGTGCAAGTGCCTCCCAAAATTGCTGCATAACTCAATGGAAGAAGGAGCCGAGATGCAGGAATGCCCAAACGTTGGGCCCAGTCCTGAATAGCCGGAATAAACATCGCCACCACCGCGGTGTTATTCATAAACGCGCTAAGCACCCCCGTAGGCGCAATCATGCGAATCTGTGCACCAGTTTCAGTGCCGGGATGACCAAGCAACCGATGGGCAATCCACTGCACAGCGCCCGTCTCCTTTAGGCCAGCCGCCACAATATAAAGTGTGGCGATCGTAATCACACCAGGGTTAGCAAACCCCGCTAGCGCATCCACCGGCCCCAACACCCCTAAAACCAACAATAGAGCCAGCGCCGCCATCAGCACCAAATCCGCAGAAATACGCGTCAGCGCCAGAGTGCCCAGCACCCCCGCCAAGATCATCAGCGTAAAAACAGCCTGCCATTCCATGCGTTCAGCTACCCCATTATTTGCTTGCGATTAATTTGCGTTCTAACAGGTAGTCGATGAGGGAGTTCACGCACTCGTCTACCGTGTTTCGGGACGTATCCAGGCGGATTTCCGGGTGCGAGGGTATTTCGTAGGGCGAGTCGATGCCCGTGAAGTGCTTGATCTCGCCGGCGCGGGCTTTTTTGTAAAGCCCTTTAGGGTCGCGCTCCTCGCAGGTTTCGAGGGGGGCGTCCATGAATACTTCGATGAATTCGCCGGCCGGGAACAGTTTACGTACCATGCGGCGGTCGCTGGTGAAGGGGGAAATGAAGGCGCTCATAACGATCAAGCCTGCGTCGGCGAAGAGTTTGCACACCTCGCCCACCCGGCGGATGTTTTCTACCCGGTCATCATCGGAAAAGCCCAGATCGTTGCACAGGCCGTGGCGAACGTTGTCACCATCCAGCAGGAAGGTATGGTAGCCCCGCTCGTGCAGGGCGACGTCCAGGGCGTTGGCGATGGTGGATTTGCCGCTGCCGCTCAGGCCGGTGAACCAGAGCAGGCAGGGCTTCTGTTTTTTGTTGGCGGAGCGCTCAGCGCGGGTAATTTTGTGGTCGTGCCAGACTATGTTGTTCAACTTCTGATTCCTTTAGCTTTGGTGTTTGCCGCTGGCAGTAAGGTGGGGGCTGACCCCACCCTTCTCTATCGCCTTACACTGCCTTACAGCCCCACTCGGGATAATTCTCGCGGATAAACTTATTCAAGTTCCGCTCTGCCTCCGAATACTCCCGCTCAGGCAGCTCCCCAGAAGCATCCAGCGCCCGCTCCACCATTCCAGCGGCCACCGTCACGTTGGTCAGCCTGTCGATGAGGATAAACGCCCCGGTGCCCGGATGGTTCTGATAGCCCTCAACCACCACCGGCTCAGACAACTCCACATCGCACAGGCCAATGGCGTTCAGTTCCAGTCCACCGGCTACGCTGGTATTGCGCTCCAAGGTATTTACATCCACCTCTTCCAGCACCTTGTTCACAAAGCAGCCAGTCACTTTGGTGCCAATTTTAATGCCGTATTCGCGGCCGGGCACCAACGCTTTCTCGTTCATCCAAACGATGTGAGCAGCAAAACGCTGGCCCATTTCCGGCTGCTGGTTGGCGTGCACCAACAAGTCGCCCCGGGAAATGTCGATTTCGTCTTCCAGCGTAATGGTCACTGCATCACCAGGCCAGGCCCGGGGAATCTCACCCTCGTAGGTGTGAATACCCTTCACCCGGGAAGTCTTGCCAGACGGCAGCACCGCCAGCTCATCACCCTTGTGAACCACACCACTGGCCACGGTGCCGCAATACCCACGGAAGTCCAGGTTCGGGCGGTTTACAAACTGAACCGGGAGGCGGAAATCCTCCACGTTTTGGTCTTTACGCAGCTCAACCTGTTCCAAAATGGTCATAAGGGTTTCGCCGGTGTACCAGGGCGTTTGTTCACTGCGGTTCACCACGTTGTCGCCGTTCAGGGCCGAAATAGGCACGTAATAGACATCCTGAAGCCCCAGCTGGTCCGCCAGTTTCTGGTACTCAGTGCGAATTTCGTTGAACCGCTCTTCACTGAATTCCACCAGGTCCATCTTGTTGATGGCCACCACCACATGCTTCAGGCCCAGCAAGCTGACAATAAAGCTGTGCCGGCGGGACTGGGTGAGCACGCCTTTACGGGCGTCGATCATCACCACGGCAAGATCACAGGTGGACGCCCCGGTGGCCATGTTGCGGGTGTACTGCTCATGGCCCGGGCAATCCGCGATGATGAACTTGCGTTTGTCGGTACTGAAGTACCGGTACGCCACATCAATGGTAATGCCCTGCTCTCGCTCCGAAGCCAGGCCATCAACCAGCAGCGCCAAATCCAGAGCTTCGCCCGCATTGCCCTGACGCTCATTATCCTTATGCAACGCCGCCAGGTGGTCTTCAAAAATCAGCTTGGAATCGAACAACAAGCGACCAATCAGGGTGGACTTACCATCGTCCACACTTCCACAGGTTAGAAACCGGAGCAAATCCTTGTTTTCGTGTTGATCCAGGTACGCGAGGATGTCTTTTTCAATCAAAACCGATGCGTGCGACATTAGAAATACCCCTCCCGCTTCTTCTGTTCCATGGATGCTGCACCGTCGTGGTCAATCACCCGGCCCTGGCGTTCAGAGGTGGTGGTCAGCAGCATTTCCTGAATAATCTCCGGCAGAGTCGCCGCCTCGGATTCCACCGCACCGGTCAGCGGGTAGCAACCCAGGGTACGGAAACGCACCATCTTCATTTCAGGCGTCTCACCCGGCTCCAACGGCATGCGGTCGTCGTCCACCATAATCAGCGTGCCGTCGCGCTCCACCACCGGGCGCTCGGCCGCGTAGTACAGGGGCACAATGTCGATATTTTCCAGATAGATGTACTGCCAGATATCCAACTCAGTCCAGTTGGACAGCGGGAACACGCGAATGCTCTCGCCCTTGTTCACCTTGCCGTTGTAAAGGCTCCACAACTCCGGGCGCTGGTTTTTCGGGTCCCAGCGGTGGAACTTGTCGCGGAAAGAATACACCCGCTCCTTCGCCCTGGACTTCTCCTCATCCCGGCGGGCACCGCCGAAAGCGGCATCAAAACCGTATTTGTTCAGCGCCTGTTTCAGAGCCTGAGTTTTCATCACATCGGTGTGCTTGGCACTGCCATGGGTAAACGGCCCGATGCCCTGCTCTACGCCTTCCCGGTTGGTATGGACAATCAGCTTCATACCCAGTTTTTCGGCCATTTTGTCCCGGAAGGTGATCATCTCCTTGAACTTCCAGGTGGTGTCTACATGCATCAAGGGAAACGGCGGCTTGCCGGGGGCGAAGGCCTTCATGGCCAGGTGCAGCATCACCGCGGAGTCTTTGCCGATGGAATACAGCATCACCGGGTTATCGAACTCCGCGGCCACTTCACGAATGATGTGAATCGATTCCGCCTCAAGCTGCTTGAGGTGGGTTTTCTTGGGAGGGGTTAGTGTCATGATAATCCGTTAACTCCAGAACTCTGCCAATAGTGTCAAAAACTCATCCAAGCGTGATGAAGGGAGTTCGTTAATCCCGGCCGCAGCCTTTCTCCCACCACCTGTAGGAAACTGGCGGGCCACCTCATCAGCACCAGTTCGATTGTTCAACGGCGCCCGGATACTCACCAAATAGCTACCACCTTCAGTCTCCGTAACTATTGCACAAGCCTTGTCAGGATGTCGGTTGGTCAGCTCGTTGCCCAGAACACCACTCACCCGCCTTGCCCAGGGCTCATTTGGCAATCTGATGACAAGAGATGTGGCCGTATCGTTCAATATCGGCGCAGCCAGTCCTTTTGCCATATCCTCGGTATAGCCGGCTCTGAGTTTCTGCCATGCCTCTGGCTCTGAGGCTATCAGGTCCAGCGGATCCGAATACTTTACAAACTCGCGATAGAGGTCTGCCGGATGAAAGTGCAAATCCTCCAATGTGGAACCATAACCGTTGTAATTCATGCAGATACCGAGCATTTTCAGGGCCTCGGCCTGGCTCGAACTCAAACCTGCACGCGATGCTAATTCCTGCGCTACCGCATTCAGATTATCGCCGAATGCTGCTGCAATGGCCCAATTATGAAACCTTCCTCCCAGGTAGTGGTCAACTAACAGGCTTGTACAGGTGTTAGGCTGGGTATCAATTAAGGCTTCAAAATTCGGGTGATCAGGGAGGCTATCACCCGGAAAGTGATGATCCACATAGAACACGCGACTACCGGCCGCCAGAAGTTCGTCAACGGCGAACCGATTCTTGTCCAGACTCACGTCCAAAACCACAATATGTCTTGGCTTCAAACTCACGACCCGTTCAACCAGCGCCACATCTCGTTTTACGCCAGTAACTAGTTCAGTCTCCGCTGGATCGGCCAAGCGTAGCTGTATTAGAGCACAAATTCCGTCTGCGTCTCCGTTAAAAAGGTCTATGTCTTTCATTTGAAATTTGAGCTAGTAGCTAAAATTGGATTCGCTGAGATAGTTTTGCAAACAAACCTATGGCCTGAGCTAATGTAGCCTTTTCTGGCTCCATCCAATCTGCGTCAGCTTCGGGAAAATCCTCATAGAATAACCGGCCATCCGATCTATTTAGGTAGGTAGTCGCTATTACTTTGTAGCTTGGTTCAAAACGCCGAATTAACTCGATACGCTGAGAGGGAGATAATGCGAATCTTTTTTTATCTCCTTTCGTCATCTCAGAAACGGCTTTTATTGCCAGCGCTTTATCATCAGCAGAAATATTTTTGATGCGATTAAGTGAATCTACAAAATCTAATATCCTAACCGACAAAGACTCATTAGCCACGTCGTCAACTTCATGTGGACGGCTTTCAAAACCGACCCCTAGAGATTTTATGAAATCCGAAATCAAGTCCTTTTTGAAAAATTGCTGTCTCTCAAAAGGTCTAACAATCATGGCATCTTTGCCGAAGGCACTCGCCCATCGTTCAATCACCTCGAGATAATCGAATCGCTGACGCCCCCGATTCATTTGATAATCAAGGTAAGAAGAAGCGCCCTTTTCCCATGGAGGGTTTTGAGCAGTTTTCACCGCCTGATTATATAATGACTCGAACCAAAGGTCATGTCGCCTAATATATAGGATGACTTTAACACGATAATCAGAAAGGAAGCTTTTAACCCTATCAATACTACCATCAAGCATCAGGTATTCAGAACTTAAAACAACCTTATTTTGCTCCGAGCCTGCAATACATTTGGAAAGCTTCTTCTCGAAAAAGAGAGGAGCACCAGATAGCTTAGGGCCAAATCCAAAAAACTCACTCACCTCATAATGAGCATTGTCATAAACCCCTAAGTTCGGATAAAAAACATCATGATCAGCCAGCCATTTTTTATTATTATTCATAAACCTTTGAATCGATGTGCTACCAGTTTTGTTAGCACCAATATGCAAGTATACTGTCTTCATTTCACCAGAACCCTAAAATAGATATAAAGTAATTAGTGCAACGGCTTTCGCGTCAGATAACGCTTTATATTGCGCTGAACAGAAACGGGGAAAGCTTTAGCTACGAAACTACCAAAACGGGTTTGGACAATTTTCACGAGAATACGGAAGAGCCTCTCCCGTCGCCCCATCAGCACATCCGCCTTCTCAGCATTAGCGAGGCACTCGCCCATAAAATACATCGGCAGAACCGGGGCATCTTTGGAAGCAACGAGTCCTTCGAGGTACCTGTGCTCATAAAACTCTTCATCCGAGGGCGCAAAGAGGTGATCAGGAACCGAGCTTTTCAGGATCAAGTCAAAATCGCCAACCGCATCACGCCAGAATGCTGCCCAGGCAGGACTGGAATGGAAGTCGCTGAACAGAACCGAGGAATTCCGACCTGCAAGCCGCTCAGGAAACGCACCTATATGAGAAGCCACAACGGGTAAGCCTAGCTGGAGCGCAAGGCTCAACGTATAGCTATAGGTCTCCGCACACTGTGCAGGAAACCAGAGCACATGGGGCTCAATTTCACGAATCCGTGATACCGCTTCCTCTTCCTTGTAGGGGCCGTGTGTAACTACCAATTTGTCCAGGGAACGATACGCATAGCCCAGTAAATGGAACTCGATCTCGACACCCGCCAACTCCTTTGCAACGGCCTCAAGAACGTCCGCGCCTTTTTCCGGGCTCAACGCGCCCACCACCAATACCCGGAGATTGCTCTCAGGAGAGGTAGCCACAACACCCGTCTGAAGACTCCGAGCATCCATATGGTGAGTTACCACCCAGTTCTGGAGGTGGGAGAACTCTGGAACTGCGGCCAGCCTACGGTGCATATCGTCCGAAGGGCATATCAGATAGCGCGCCTGCTCGAGAAGAAATAATTGATTTTCACGCCATTGCTGTGCGGAAACACCATCCGGAAGCGGCACCCGATCCGCACACAACTCATCCCGCTTCTCGTCATCACCGACAAACCGACCTTTGCCGTCCAGCAAAGACGGGTTTCCATTCACTATTGCGTAATCGTGAAGCGTGTAATCAAGAGTAACGGCAAGATCACGGGCCAACCCCCACAATCTGGTAGGCAGCCCCATAGTATGGTGAATATGAAGATGCCCCACACCGGCCGACTCCAGCACAGAAAGCAATCGGGAGTATTCTTCATCCATCCGGAAGTCCAGATACAACGGCATCTGTTCCGGGGCCAGATAAAGGCGAATATTGCCGTCGGTCGCCGGCTCGATCAGCAGGTAGTGCAGCCCGGGATGCTCCCGGATCAACTCTTTGATGTGCGTATACACACCACCGCCCATACCGTGTGCCAACAGGAGCACTTTCGGCAGCTCACTGCGGCCCAGCGTGGCAACAAACGCAGCTGTTCTCCACACTTTGGCGGGATCCTGCTGTATAAAGGCCTGAACATCTGCGTTATAGGCGGGATAGCGCCCCAGCAGGGCTCTTAAATTTTCTTCCTTCCGGGGATCAGACTCTTCCGCAAAGCTCACCGCGCCCTTGTGATACACAAACACATTCAGCGCGTGCAAGTTGGACCAACCATCCGAAATAGCCCGCTGACACCAATCATTTTCCTCGCCATAGCCCCGGCCAAACACCTCTTCATCAAACAGGCCGATGGCATCCATGGAGTCGCGCCGCATATACATGCAACAACCCACCCCCGTAGGTATTTCCACCGCCATATTGGCCGGCACAGACTGAGCAAACACCTCATCCAGGCGTTTTACATCGAATCCCCGGGGAAGTTCATTGTCTTCACAAAAAACAGGGAAACTGCAGATGGTGGCATTGTTTGCCGTAGCTGTAACTGAAGCCACTTTTTCCCTTGAATAGGCGCAGTCCTGCAGGCGTTCAAGCCAGTTATTGGCCACCTCCACATCGCTATTGAGAAGAAGGACATCAGCTTCAGGCCGTAGCTTCATGCCCCTGTTGACCGTGCCCACAAAGCCCAGATTGACTTCGTTTTCGAGCAACTCATAACCAAGCCGGTGCTGATTCTCGCGCAACCACTTCGTTATCTCAGGCACTGGAGAGCAATCATTGATGATTACCAGCCTGGCCCAAGCGTAATCGATAGAGCCTGCAGCCGTTTCCACCGCGGCACAGGTTTCCTCAAAGCCACCATAAACCGGGATGATCACATCCACCGCTGGTCGCTGGCCGGAGTTCGGAAAACGGGTAACGCCCGCCATAGCGCTGGAGGGCGACTGCCCGGCTTCGCCGTTATTGTTACCCCTGTTCGGCGAAATCCCGTTACGTAACCTGGACCATACACGATAGACCTTGCCGATCAGAGACCGTTCAAAACTCGCGATTCTATGGTTCAACACCTCCAGCTGATGATCCCGTTCAGCGACAACCAGCTGCGCGTGATGATGTTGGTCTCCCAGATTCTGTAACTGCTCTCTAACTGTCGCAATGTCATCGGCTGAACGGGCAATCAGTTCCTCTTTTTCTGCCAAAGCAAGCTCTCTGGCGGCCAGTTCCTTATCTCTGAGAGCAATGGTTTCCAGGGCCCGAGTATGCTCCCTGCCCAGCTCGTCGAGTTTGGCACTGACTTCCTGAAGCTGGATAACTGTTCGGTTGTACCGCTGGAACTGAGCTTCAAGATCCTCAAACACTGCGGAAACGCGGCTAACAAGTTGATTGGTCGTTGTGTTATCGAGTGAGCCTCGTTGCACGACCTCCGCATACAGCAAAGATACTTCATCACCTAACAGGCCGGAGGCTCCGCCGTGCGTGCCGGCATGATGGCGAAGATCCTGCTGAATCCACTTTTCCAGCTGATCCGGTTTCGGAGCCAGTGGGACTGCAAGTTCTTTAAAGGCCAACTCCGTGAAAGCCCGTGGTGACGACATGAGATCGTCGTAGCTCCCCAGAAAAGCGGCATCCAGGCCGCGGCAGAAACTCACAGACGCCAGCAAATGATCAAGCCATAGAACATTCGAGTGAGAAGGGACCATCCCGTCCCTCCGCTCCAGGGAACGGGCAACCTCGACCGGGTGACGAACCAGCTCCAGGCCCACGACCCGGGCACCGGCATCCTCAAACACCCTCTGCCAGAACCCGGCCGTCAGACACAGGCGCGGATCTTTAATCGCCACCACCGAAGAACCTCGCTCCTCAGCCTGGTACAGCAAACCGCTGGCAAACCGGACCGCCAGTTCCCGCAAGTCCTCCAGCGACTCGCCCTCACCTGTCTCGAACGAGGCAAACCTGCTTGCAGCGAGTGGCGAATACCAGTGCAGACCCGCCCGCTCCAATAAAGCCTCGTTTATACGAACCAGCTCTTTGTGTTCCCAGAATCCTTTGTCGTTAACACCGGGAGCCGGCTCCAGCAAGTCATCTCCAAGCCAGACGCCCGAAGCTGCAAGGGCACCGGCAAGGGCTGAGGTGCCACTGCGGTGCATACCAAGAACAAAAATTGCTGTGGGCTTACTCAAACAAATCACCCTCTGCATTCAAAACGTTCAGGTCTGGCGCATGGCGGTCTTTCTCGGACAGCTGCACCTCGCCTACCTCCGGCCACTCAACGGCCACCGCAGGGTCATCCCAGCGAAGGCTACGCTCGTGCTCAGCAGACCAATAGGCATCGACCTTGTACTGCACTTCCGCGACATCACTGGTTACCAGAAAGGCATGCCCGAAACCGGCGGGAACCCACAACTGCCGTTTGTTTTCCGCACTCAGAAGCACTCCGGTCCACTGCCCGAACGTTGTTGAGCTTTTACGCAGATCCACGGCAATATCGAACACCTCACCCACCGTTGCGCGCACCAACTTGCCCTGGGCTGCACTGCCGGTCTGGAAATGAATACCCCGAAGCACGCCTTTGGCGGAGCGGGAATGATTGTCCTGAACAAATGCAACAGGCTTACCAACAGCATCGGCAAACCGCTCGGCATTAAAACTCTCGTAGAACCAGCCCCGGTCATCGCCGAACACCCTGGGTTCCAGAATCAGCACCCCTTCCAGCGGGGTTTCCACAACATTCATCTCAACTCTCCAAATCTCCGAATCGCAACAGGTCCAGCAGGTATTTGCCATAACCGGTCTTGCTGAACTGCTCCCCCATCTGCTGCAGGGTATCGTCATCAATCCAGCCGTTGCGCCAGGCGACCTCTTCCGGGCACGCCACTTTCAGGCCCTGGCGGTGCTCCAGGGTTGCAATGAAGTGGGATGCTTCCAGCAACGAATCATGAGTACCGGTATCCAGCCAGGCGTAGCCCCGCCCCATCAACTCAACCCGCAGCTGTTCCTGCTCGAGGTACCGGGCATTTACATCGGTGATTTCCAGCTCACCACGCCGGGATGGCCGCACGGCTTTGGCGAAATCCACCACCTGTTCGTCATAAAAATACAACCCGGTCACCGCATAGCGGGATTTCGGTGCCTCAGGTTTCTCCTCAATACTGATCACCTTGCGATTGCCATCAAACGCCACCACACCGTAACGCTCGGGATCATTTACCGGATAGGCAAATACGGTCGCCCCGTCTTTCTCTTCGTTGGCATGCCGTAACAATGCACGAAAATTGCTGCCATGGAACAGGTTATCACCCAGCACCAGCGCGCTCGGCTTACCATTGAGAAACGACTCACCAATCAAAAAGGCCTCAGCCAGACCATTGGGCTCGTTCTGAACGGCGTACTGCAGGGAAATGCCCCACTGGCTCCCGTCACCCAGCAACTGCTCAAACCGGGGCAGATCCTGAGGCGTTGAAATCAGCAAAATGTCCTGAATACCGGCCTGCATCAGTGTCGACAACGGGTAATACACCATCGGTTTGTCGTACACCGGCAACAGCTGCTTGGAGGTTGCCAGCGTACAGGGATGCAGCCGGGTGCCAGACCCTCCGGCAAGGATTATCCCCTTGCGTTTGCTACTGATCATAAGCTCACTCCTCCCTGAGATCTGCGAGTGTAATAGACAAAGCCGATTGCCACTGGGGCAGCGTCAAGCCCAGAGCCTGCTCCAGCCGGCTCACATCCAGGCGCGAATTCGCGGGGCGAGGCGCGGGCGCCGGATAATCCGTGGTGGGAATGGGGTACACCTGGTTTTCATCCATCGCCAGAGTACGACCCGCCGAACGTGCACGGGCCACGATTTCCCTGGCAAAATCACACCAGCTTGCCGCACCACGGCAAGTCAGGTGAAAAACACCAGAAATGTCTGCTCTGCCTGCAAGCCTCTCCCGAACGGCTATCGCCGTCACCTGAGCGATCAGCCACGCAGGGGTAGGAGCGCCAACCTGGTCGGCGACCACCGTCAACCGCGACTTCTCGGCGGCAAGCTTCAGCATGGTCAGCATAAAATTGCGCCCCCGGGCACCATAGACCCAGGATGTCCGGAAAATCAGGGCCTCTGGCGCCTCGCGCAATACCGCCTCATCCCCGGCCAGTTTGGATTTACCATAAACAGAGGCCGGCCCCGTTGGCGTGGTTTCCGTTTGGGCGGCGTCGCCCGTGCCCGGGTACACGTAATCCGTGGAATAGTGCACAAGCAGACGGTTCTGGGCATGGCACCAGGCTGCCATCAACTCCGGCGCACGTTCATTCAGGGCGTAGGCGGCATCCTGCTCCGTCTCAGCCTTGTCTACCGCGGTGTAAGCAGCCGGGTTTACCACCACATCTGGATTGTGGCGGCCCAGTAGTGCAGCCACCTCTTTTTCACTGGCAAGGTCTGCGTCCTTGCGCGTAACCCCAATCACCTGCCCCAACGGTGCCAGAGTTTTCAAAAGCTCATGGCCAACCTGGCCGTCGCTGCCTGTTACCAGAATTTTCATGCAGCCCCCTCATCATCACCTGAAGGAGAAGAATCAGCGCGATACTGATGCTCCAGCCAGTTGCGATATTCTCCGGATTTCACATGCTCCACCCACTGGCGGTTTTCCAGATACCATTCAACCGTACGAATCAGGCCTTCACGAAAATCGACCTCTGGCCGCCAACCCAGTGTATCTGCAATGTGGGTCGCGTTAATGGCATAACGCTTGTCATGGCCCGGGCGGTCATCGACAAATCGCACCAACTCGCGATACCCACCACTGCGGGGCCTTAGAATCTGCAGCACATTGGTTAGCGCATCCACCACCTCCAGGTTGGTGCGCTCCTCATTACCGCCAATGTTGTAGGTTTCGCCTGGCTCACCCCTATCGAGCACGGTCATGATTGCCCGGCAATGGTCCTCAACGTAAAGCCAGTCCCGAACATTACTGCCGTCGCCGTAAACCGGCAGCGTCTCGCCCGCCAGCGCCCGCTCAATCATCAGCGGAATAAGCTTCTCCGGGAACTGATACGGGCCGTAATTGTTGGAACAGTTTGTGGTCAGTACAGGTAACCCATAGGTATGGTACCAGGCCCGGACCAGGTGATCCGAAGCCGCCTTGGACGCGGAATAAGGGCTATTGGGTTGGTATGGATGTTTTTCTGAAAAAGCTGGATCTGTTCGGCCTAGTGAGCCGTATACTTCATCCGTAGATACATGCAGAAAACGGAATCGCTCAGACTGACCACTCTGATTCCAGATACCAAGGGCGGAATTCAGGAGATTGAACGTACCCATCACGTTGGTTTGCAGGAACGCCTCAGGCTCCTTAATGGATCGGTCTACATGGCTCTCAGCGGCAAAATGTAATATTGCTCGTGGATGATAGCGCTCCAGCACTCCGGCAACGGCAGCGGCATCACGAATGTCAATCTGTTCGAAAAAATATCGCTCGGATTGCTGGATATCTGCCAGGTTTTCCGCGTTACCGGCATACGTCAGAGCATCCACATTGACAATTGGCTCATCGGTTTCGGCCAGCCAAAGGCGGATAAAGTTCGAACCAATAAACCCACAGCCACCTGTTACCAAAATCATCCGCAATCATCCCCGTGAACCAGTGTGAAAGCCGCGGATTATCCCAGATAACACTCCAGTTGTCACAATGGACTCAGGTGGTACCGATTGCGGAAATGTAACCTGTCAGTCCCGCTTCCTCCCCACCCGCCATAAACGCCAGCCATGGTTCATAAAAAATCGAAAGGCGGACTGCACAAACCACCACCGGTGAATCATCGGCTTTCGCGCGGCGCCCCCGCCGGAGTGCCTGACAACGGCCGCAGGTTCGTAGACATGCACCCAACCACGCTTTGAACCCCGCAGCGAGACATCAAAATCCTCAAAATACATAAAATAGCGGCTGTCGAAGCCACCGACATCCCGCCAGAATCGCAAGCTGGCTAACATGAAGCAGCCACTGCACAACTCCACGCCCCGGTGCACCCAGTCCGGTTGCCAGTCCCGGTATTCATAACGATCGTTCAGCCGAAGCAGAAAACCAAAACGCTGTAAAAACCGGAACTGACGAACCGCCAGCACCGCAACCGAGGGATAGCGTTTACACCCATGAACATCCCGCCCGCTGGCCGGGTCCAATAACCGGGGCACCACCAGTCCGCAGGATGGATCCCCAGACAACCGCCAGAGGAGGCGCGACAACGCCTCTCGCTCTATAACCACATCCGGATTCATGACCAGAACAGCATCAAAATCAGCGGGCGAAAGGCTATGAAGCAGTACATTGTTCGCCCTGCCATACCCCTGATTCGGCCGAGTAGGCAGCACCTCTACCGGAAACGGGAAAAATTCCGCCAATTCCCGCCCCCTTCTGCCTTCCGGCTGGCCCTGCCTGCCGTTGTAGACCACAAACAGACTCGCCGACTCCAGCAAGCCAGCGTCCACAGCCTGCCCCAGGCTTGCGGCCAGGCTTTCCAGCGCAGGATAGATATCTGCTTCCCGCCACTCGTGCACCACCAGCGAGATGGCTAAACGCCTGCACATCAGATCAGCCATTGGCCACCATTGCCTCATAGCGGGGAAGCACTTCAGCAATCGGACCACAGAGCACACTGCGCCCTTTATCAATTACCACCAGCTTGCTACAAAGATTACGAAGCGTATTCACACTGTGGGAAACCACAATCGCCGATTGCCCCCCTTCCATGCGCTCCCTCAACATAGCCGCAGATTTCTTGCGGAAAGGTGCATCACCAACGCCCAGAACCTCGTCCACCAGCAACACATCCGGGCTGGCCGCCAGAGCCACCCCAAAACCAAGCCGGGCCCGCATGCCCGCCGAATAGGTTGAGAGCGGGTCAGCCATAGCGGTGCCAATTTCCGCAAACTCGGCAATAGCCTCCAGTTTCTGGCGGGCGGCTTTGCGGGTCATACCCAGCAGCACGCAACTAAGCACGGCATTCTCCTCGCCTGTCAGCTCGGGTAAAAATCCGACCTGCAGGGCCAAAAGCGAAGCACGCACTCCGGGCTTGTGCCAGACCGTGCCCCTGTCTGGCCGAATAATGCCGGCAAGCAACTTCAGCAAGGTACTTTTGCCCGCACCATTGCGACCGATAACACCTACAACCTCACCGTCTGCCAGATCAAAACTCACATCTTCCAGCGCCCAGTGTTTGTGCCGGGAAAAAACTCCGCCGGCCGGATAGGCCACTCCGGCAGAAGAAACCTGCAGCAGGCAATCGTCAGATACCTTCATTACGCCACCCGCTTCGGGTATACCCGATCAAACCGAACCAGAAAAAACACCCCCAGGCTGCAGAGCACACCACCAAAGCCCGCAGCATAAGCAACATGGACCCAGTTCGGCAGCCCCGGCTCCAAAAGAACGGCCCTCACCGCCTCCAGCAAGCCAACCAGCGGGTTCAGGTAAAACCAGCCGCGAACCGCTTCCGGGAATTCAGCCACATTGAAAAACACACCAGAGAGAAACATCAGCAGCAGCATGCCGTTATTGATCAGCATGCGAAGGTCTTCCGCAAAAGGTACCAATGCGGCGGCAAACAACGTACAACCAGCCACCAATAGTAGCGCCGCCGCCAGCACCGGCGCCAGTGCAAGCCAGTCCCAGCCCGGGGTGCGCTGAAACACCCACACATAGCCCAGCAACAGCAACAGCACCAGACCAAACTTCAGTGTATTGGCTGTTACTGGAATCAATGGCAACAACACCTTTGGCAAATACACCTGCTGCATCAGCCCGCGGTTAGCCAGCAGAGCGGCGCTCCCCTGAATCACGGTTGTGGAGAACCATTTCCAAACCACCAACCCAGCCAGCAAGAAACCCACATAGCCTTCGCCACCTTCACCGCCACGAATCCCCATGGCAAAAATCAGATAAAAGGCTGTCATGTAGAGCAAAGGCTCAATAATCCACCAAAGAATACCCAGATAGGTGCGCGTAACATCCCGGTGCAGCTCCGCCGCCGCCCTCAGCCAGACAATATCAAACCAGTTAGCCGCTCTATTCACCACTGCCCTCCGGCGCCACATCGCCACCATTTTCTCCGGCTTCGCCTGCAAGAAACGGAGCACAACGCTCACCCACGGTTGTAAGCGGATGGGTATCAAGAACCTTCTGGCACGCGTTCAAAAGTGCCGGAGCATGCATGGGATTCAGCCTGCCATAAAGCACGGGCTGGACCATGGGAGCCGTGAACCCTTCACCACGAAGCCTCGAGTATTCTTCGTTCAGCTCTTCGAACGAATGCCCCTGCTGGCGTTTATCCGTGGTTACACCACCATGGAGCTGATGAAAACAGCCTTCACCCGCCAGATAAATCAGCGTGGAACCCGGGTGCTCAACGGCCCGCTTGTAAAAATCCAGATTAACCAGTCCGCCCCCGGGCATTTCAAAGCCCTCGTCGTAGCCCCCAAGCTCGTCATAGAAGCTACGGGATACACAAATGCAGTTACTTTCAGCAGCAATACCCAGCCAACCGGCGGCACAGGAACCTCCCCAGGCCGAAATCTCGAACAGCTTGTAACCATGGGCGGGCCACTGAATGGAATCCAGCAACCGATCTTCCACCAGCTTGCTGTACCCCTGCTCAACCGTAACCCGCTGGTGCGCCGGGCCCAGATGCAAGCCCAACACAGCCACAACGGGCTGCTGGGCAAGACCAATCGCCTTCGCCGCACCCTGCACCACGCCGGGGCTAAGCATACGAGCCCCATCAATCATGACCGCAACATAGTCGCCCCGGGAACGGGCCACGCCAATATTGATGGCATCGGCAGGTGAAACCCGGGCATTGTCACGGCGAATCAGCGTAAGGGGAACGCCCACATCGCCCACCGCCGACAGATCCAGTGGTTCGGGCGAGCCGTTATCAACAACTATCACCTCGTAATCAATGCCTTCAGACCCCTGCTGGTAACGACGCGACAGGGATTCCACGGTGCGGGGCACCTCACGCTGCATGTTATAGGCAATCACCACAAAGGAGATCAGAGGCTTGCCCGAATCGGCCGCCCGGCGCCGTGCTATCCAGTTTCGCAACATAGTTCACTCTCCGTTTTCACAAAACGTTATTACCAGGCCGATGCCATCTGCTTGAGCTCCAGATACAGCTCTGCAATCTCCGCCGGCAAACCATCCAGCGATTCCAGCCGGTGGGTGCGCAAATCCGGATCAAAAAACGGCTCGCTTTCACCACCCAGCGCAAGACGCAATCCTTTCACCAAGCCAAAACGACGAACCAGGCTAACCAGCCCTTCCCGCAAACCAAGGGCCGGCAGCACCCGCTGTAACGAGGCCATGTACACCGGGTCTGGCTGATCAAAATCCACCACAGGAAACGGCCGCACACGCCACGCGGCCAGCAGGCGCCGGTTATACTCTGCCCATACCTGCATGTACTCCTCAAGGGTATGTAGAGAGGGATCCCGGCGGTGGAGGGAGCGGGCTACCGACAGGGGATGGCGAATGGTACCTACCAGTCTCGCATCCGGAAACCGGGCCAGCCAGCCGTCCAGTGCCAACAGGGCTCTTGGGTCTTTAAACCCCCAGTCCCCGGCCCCGACAAACTGCTCACAAAACTGATCCCGCTTCTTTATATAGTCGGCAGACCACACCACGTCTTTCGGGGGCTGGTGCCAGCTACCCCCATTGCTTTCCAACAGGGACTCATGCAGGACCATCAAATCAGGATGCTCCCGATTGCCTTTCTTATTGAAGGGATTCGCCGTATGAACATCCCCCAACGCCAGGCCCGCCTGCTGAAGGGAACCTGTAAGACAGCTGGTACCACTTCGATGCATACCCAGAATAATAACCGGGGGCTTGATACCCGCTTCCTTTATACTCAACTCAACCTCCGACCAGCCTGAAACTGAACCACCCATCCAAGGGCCACCACCAATAAAGCGGCGAGATATTACCTTATTTACCCAGCCCGTGCCGAACGCAAGCGCCACAGGTTACAAAACCGCCACCCGATACCCGAAATCTGACCAACTTTTGATCAAATCAGGCGTTTTTTAATCAGTTTTGTGTATACTTTTGTAACTTCCCGAAATCCAACTGAAATTTTGTTTCGTAATGCGCTTGCTAGTTGACAACCCAACACACTGTACCTACCATCGACACGTGAATTCCGGCACCTGCGGCGGGATATCCGCGTGTGCCGGGTTCCGTGAATTCAGGAAAACCTTGTCGACAAGGTCATTAAAACTTGGAAACTTATAGGAACGTTTCTCATGTATAAAAAGATCCTTTTGAGCTCAGCGATCGCTGCTGCAATGGGAGTCTCTGGGACTGCATCTGCCGTAAACCTGGACACAAATGCTGAGCTGAAATCGTACGCTCAGGAAATCGACGTCACTGCAGCCGGCTTGGTGCTGAAGAGCGGTACCGGTGGCGTTCTGGAAGCCAAAACAGAGCTCGGCTTCTCCATTTCTCAGGGTCAGTCCAAGTACGTTCGGATTGATATCTCAAATGCAGAATTTGAAGCAGCGCCTCGTGCCTCTGACCTGACACTCACCGACCTTGTCTCTGAGACAGATTACACCGTAGGTGTTTCCCAGGTTGATACCGATTTCGTCATTTACGAAATCCAAGCAGCGGTTGAGGTTGACTTCGATCAGGAAATCGTTTTTGAGCCGGCCAATGGTGTAACCACCGAAAACTACAACGGTGGCCAGCTTCGTTACCGTCTGTTTGATTCCGGTCCTGCTGCAATCAAAGAAGACACCGCTCTTCAGTACAAAGACATCACCAGTACTTGGTTTGACTTTGCCCCTGGCGTAGTGGCTGAGTGTAATGTTGGAACTCCGGATCGCATCGATGTAGTGGATCCAGAAAGGTGGCTGAACAACAATATCAGCACCGAAATTGTTGCCGGCGTTGTTTTCGATGTTGACACAGCCGTTCACTTGGCAGACGGCACTGCAGTTGCTGCTACTGACTACTTCAACGGTAATGATGTTGTTGTCACTGTTGATGGTTCTTTGGAAGCATTCGCAGACGACGGTAATGGCGCTCCCAACATCGCAATCGGCGGCACAGCAGCTAGCTCTGTTGCCGCAGAGTTCGATTCAGCAACCTTCACCGGCCTTGCTGACGACGCAGTTGTAGATGACCTCACTGTTACTAACGACGGTACAACAGAGATGGTACCAACAAGCTTCACGGTATCTGTCCCAGAAGCTTCCGGTGACGTATTCTCTGTAGGCAATGTTTCCGCCTCTTGCGGCAGCATTCTGTACAGTGGTTCAACTGATCGCTTGGACTTTGCCCTGACGCCGGATGGCGCGTTTAAACAATACGCTCGCATCACGAACCCGAGCGGTACTCCGGGTGCAGTCACAGTAACGGTTATCAACGACGCTGGACAGACGGTAACCTTCGGCATTGATCAACTCGACGGCATTCCTGCTGTGCTCGAAGCCCGCGGTAGCACTCGCCTGATTGACATCAACGAGCTCTACTCAGCTGCTCAATTAGAGAATAGCAACTTTGGATTGACTGAGGGCCGAGGCCTGACAAACCGTAACAAGCTACGCGTAGAAGTACGCGGCGAGTTCGGCGATGACGCAGTTGATGCCAACACTGCTACTCTGACAGATCGTCGCGCAGACGGCATTTACATCCAAGGTGTAACTGTGAGCCGCGACAACAACTCCTTCTTCCAGACCAAGTAATTTGATCTGAAGACACGTTGTGAGAAAGGCACCCTTCGGGGTGCCTTTTTTTTTGTGCTCCGGTAGACTTTGGCGCCTTACCTATCGATAGACAGCACGAGCCTTTATATGACCATGAAACCCGGAGACCCGCACTACCGCGCTTACGTGGGCGACCCAGACAACTACGACCTGATTGCCGCCACCGTGTTCAATCTGCTGACCACGCTTGGCCTGAGGGACCACCACCGGGTGCTGGATGTGGGTTGCGGATCGCTCAGAAACGGGCGCCTGTTGATCCCCTACCTGCGACACGGCGGTTACGTGGGTATCGAACCGAACGAGTGGCTGGTGCAAGAAGGTGCTGAGAAGGAACTTGGGAAGGATGCGATTACTCTGAAAGGGGCACGGTTTTCCTACCGCACCGACTGCCAGGAACTGGATACCAACGAACGGTTTGACTTTATGCTGCTGCAATCCATCTTCTCCCATTGCGGGGAAGATCTGGTTCGGCATTGGCTAAAAGAGCTGCCCCCCCATCTGGCAGATGATGGCGCTATCATTGCCACCTGGGTTGCCGGGCAAGAAAATTCCGGGGAAGCCGGCTGGCTTTATCCCGGGCTGGTGCGATTTACCGAAGACAGCTTTCAGGGGCTCGTGAGCGAAGCGGGGCTGATGTTCAAGCCCCTGGCCTGGCCCCACCCTATCCAGCGCTGGGCCATGCTGACCCGCTCGCAGGCCATGATCGACTGGGTTGACGACACCGGCCTTTCCTTCAACAGGGCCTTCCAGAAAATGAGAAAGCCCCGCCCCGGTCACTGAAACATTTTGGTGCTTTCCCAGGTTTCCGTGCTGGAATTCTGAATACGCTCCCGCAACAGCTCAGAGACGTTGCGGGCTTCTTCATCGTTGCGCACCACATAGGGCACCACCATCACCATCAACTCAGTGGTGGAGGTGCTGTCAGAGTCTGTACGGAACAGAGGCCCGAGCAACGGTAGCTTTCCAAGCCAGGGCACACCCTGTTCGCCCTGGCTGTTGGTTTTGGAGATCAGTCCGCCAAGGACTACCGAGCCACCGTCTCTCAGGGTAAGGGAAGTTTCCACAGCGCGATTAAGAATGGTGGGCAGGAAACTGTCACCACCACTGGTGTCCTGGGTTTCACTCAGGCTCTGGCGGATTCGGATGTCCACCAGCCCGCTGGCCTGAACGATCGGTTCCACCGTGAGGTCCACACCGGTTTTCCGGTACTGGAACTGCTGCAGAACATCGGTATCGCCATCGGTCTGGGTATCGCTCTGCCGTGTGGAGGTAAGCACCGGAATCTCGTTACCTACCTCAATGGTGGCAGTCTCGCCACTCTTCACCATGATTTTGGGTGACGACCGGATAACGGCCTGATTGGAATCGTAGAACGCGTTGAGTACCGCGCGGGTCTGGCCAGCACTGTTCAAAGTATAGCTGAACCCTCGCCCACCAATACCAAGGCCACCGAGGGTCTCCAGCGTACCGGAAAGATCGCCCACGCTGTTGCGGGCCAGCCATTCTACGCCCATCCCCTGGTTATCGTTGAGAGTCACTTCGGCCAGCACTACTTCCATCAGTACCGACGGAACCTGTTTGTCGAGTTCTACAGCAATGTCCCTTAATTTCAACCAGTCTGCGCCGCTCCCTCTGAAAATCAATACGTTGCGATTTTTATCTACAACTAGTCTACCGCCAGCAACCTCAGCTGTAGAACCGCTCCCAGTGACCTTTCGCTCATTAGTTGACCCTCCTTGCTCAGAGCTATTGTCGCCCCCCGTGTTACTCTCCCCAGAGCGACTACGACTACTTCCACTGAGTTCACTCCCCCCATAGAGCTGCGACAACAAAGATGCCAGTTCTTCCGCGCTGGTATTCTGCACCTCATAGGTAAACATGCCGGATTCGATCTCCCTCTGAAAGTCCTGATCCAGCTTCTCCGCCCATTGGCGGGCGTGTGAGAGAATTTCTCGACTTCGGCCCAGAACAACGATTGAGCCCAGCTCCGGTAACGGCAAAATACTCATGCTCACCCCTGTCCCTCCTGGACGACCTACGGCAAATCCTTCGGCAGCAAGAATATCCTGAAGTGCTGCTGCAAGGCTCCCCACATCACGATAGACAGGCCGCAATACAACACTATTCCTACCTTGAAGCATCGGACGATCGAAAAATGTGACCGCTTGTGCCGCCTCTGCAACGGTCTGTCGATCGCCTTTGAGGATAATTGCATTCCTAACGGGATCATCAGTGATCTCAAGCTTGCCACCTTTAAAGAGCGAACTTACCACGCTTCTTATTTGCGTGTTGCCCACTACGTGAAGTGGAATAACCTGAAATACCGGCCGGTGGCTCGCTGGAACATCCGGCAAGGCTTCACCGGAGACCAGAAGCGGAACGCCCTGGGTTGAAACGTTCTCTGCCGGAGAGAACACCCATAGCCCTTCCTTCTGCTCCATGGCCACGCCATAGTCCGCCAACACTGAACGGGCCGTTCGGAACAGGGCGGAAGGTTCCAGCGGGGTGCTCAGGCGCAGCGTAACAAGGTCGGTTTTATCGGCCAGTGACGGCGCCAGCGAGAATGACAGCCCCAGTTTTTCACCGAATACTTCGTTGATAAACACCGGCAGGGGCAAATCGTTCAGCTCCAGGGATATTGGATCACCCGTCAGCTCTGGGCCGTCATCGGAGGTCAGGCCCACGGTGGCACCGGTATCCCGCCCCCGGGCACTGGGCCCCCATTCGGCTTTCATGGCGGTGTCCGGCACATCACGCGCGCTATCCCCGCCGGCTTCCGCTGCAGGCTCTTTGGTCTCGCCCTGGGGCAATTGCCTGTCCAGCAATTCCACCCGGAAGTGATCTTTGGGTTGAAATCCGGCTTGTGAACGGGCGGCATCATCTTGACCGCCGGAGGTGGCAGCGCAACCGGTCAGTAAACCGAGCGCCAGGGAGGTGGCCAGAGCCAGGGGACTGCGTTTAAACAACATGATCATTCGCTGGTTCCATTCATTGGGCGGCGCGGGAAAAGGAACAATGTTTTGCTCTCCCCCGCCTGCTCAAGGGAAATTTGTTGCTGGCCAATGGCGGCCAGGGTCACTTCGGAGTCTTTCAGGAGCTCGCCTTCCTGCGCACGGAAAACGGCCGGGGTATTGTCTTTTGCGTTCTGATCACGCAGCAGGGCCTCCGGTACACTGCCCGTCACCCTGAGAATGCCGAGCAGGCGAAAACGATCAAGCCCCTCAGGCCCTTCCGTCTCAGATGGTTCAGTGTGCCCGGATTCTTCGCTCTGGGGGGCTCTGGCAGACCACGCTTGCCGCTCATAGAGTGCGGCGAGGTCCTGCTCCAGATTGTGGCCTGAGCCGGGGTTGTCGGTGGCGGGCAAGGTAGGCAACTCGCTACCATCAAATCCCATGCGTGGAGGCTCTGTTTCAGCCAGGTTCCAGCCCAGCAAGCCTGCCAGCGTCAGGGCCAATACCCCATAGATCACTGCCCGCATCATGAGGATGCCCCCTGCTCCAGCCCGGCTACCAGCACACGAAACTCCAGAATCACGGCAACCCCGGATTTGCGGCCTACGCGAATATCCAGACTATCGATATAAACCGCCGGCTGTGCGCTCTCCAACGCCGCTATCCAACCCCAGGGGGCAATACTTTCTTCGGTACTGGCCGTCAACCTTCCGCGCATTTCGTAGACACCACCGGTTGCAGGGCGTGGCTCGGCAAGTTCCAGGTTCCGTACCCGAAGCGCCGGCTGGCTTTCGGCGATGGTTGCATTCACAAATTCCCTCACCGCCGCCTTGGCAAGCCCGGTAGTACGGTAGGCCCAGGCCATAGCCAGCGCCTGCTCTCGCTGGCTTTCAAGTGCAGACACGAGGTTAGGCCAGTAATCTTGTTGTGCCAGCGTCTGCCATTCTGCCACATTAGCCTGGGCACGCCGCCACTCCAGCTGCTTCAGAGCCAGTTGGTCATCCTGCCAGAGAAGGAGGTACACAAGAAGAATCAATGCGATGGCCCAGGCGCCCAGGCGGAGCAACTGGCTATCCTGCCACTGCTGGAGCAGTTCCTGCCTCAACCGTTCATTCATCGCCAGATACCTCGTTGGCGGCATTGAGGTTTTGCTCAACCTGCAAACTCAGCTCAACCAGGCTGTCTCCACGAGTCTGGGCCTGCACCTCTGAGAACGCACCGGATTCCTCCAGTACGGTAATCAATCGGGTTGCATCGGGGAGTTCCCCTTCCGGCTCCCAGCTAAGTTCCAGGCGACCATCCCGGTAGGCCCAGCGCACGAGCCGCCCGCCTTTAACATCCAGCATGTCGGCAATTCGTGCAGCAACCTGAACCTGAGGAACGGAATCATAAGCCTGTAGTGCCAAAAACTCAGTACGCAAGGTGCCGGCCCTCTGACGAAGATCAACCACACCGTCAATCTGCTGTTCCAACTGGCTGGCTTGCCGGGCCGTAATCTGAGCCTGGTAATCAGCCCGAATGATAGCTACGCCATAGGCAACGGCAAAGAATGCCAGCAGAGCGGCGCTGACCGGGAACACCCTGTGCTCCAGTGACGACGGTTGAGGTTGCAGGCTTTGCCCCATCGGGGCCGAGAAAGCCGGCACGCCCTCGGAACGAGGCGATTCTGCAGCAGCACCAGTAGCCCCATGGCGCCGAAGCCATGCGGCGGCTTCCTCTGAGGAAACCGGCCTGGCAAAGCGCTTTTCGTAGAGCCCTTTTTCAGGATGACAATACTGGAGAAGATAAAGGCCCCGTTCACCATCACTCACCCATCGGTAACTGCCGGCGCTGAGCCGCGGCCAGAGTGCTGGCTCCGCCAGAAACTGGCGACGGCCGACGGCCTCTTTGAGGCTGGCCTGAGCGGCCGCTTCAATTTGTCTGGGCCAATACCAGACACACGCCAGCGCCTCTTGCCAGACAACCCAGCCTTCCAGTTCGTCGAAGGGGGATTTCTGTTCCAGCTCCAGTTTCAGAGCATCAAGCCGCTGTCGTGGTGGAACGCTGGCCAGATCTATCCGTGCAAACAATAAGGATTCACGAGGCAGAACACAGGCCCCACCGGGGATTCCAGGCAAGACCCCCAGAGGTTCGCACCCTCTGTCAGTCCAGCGGTAGCTGCTCCGGGAAAAACGCCGAATAATAGGGCCAGTCATTGGCGCGAGGCGCTGTTTCAGGCGTTGTGGGTAGGCCGAAAGCATTCGTTTTAGCGGGCTCCTGCTTGCGTTGGTTGATGGGCACTGGATGACTGTATTCAATAACCCAGGGCGCCCCGTTGGCTGTGGCCGTGAATTTTACTTCAATCCACCGTTTGTGTCTGCCTTGACGGTCTCCCAGCATGATTCTGATATTGCCGGACGGCTGCCACAGAGACTCAAACTCCCCCCCCTGAAACAGCACGCCAAACTCTGCGGAAGCCTGGGAGAGGGAGCTTAACACGTTGCTGCCACGTTCACTGGTAACCATTTGTGCTTCTGAGCGGCTGAGATAGTGAACAAGCTCCAGCATCAGCGGTGGAGAGGTATTCAGGTTGGATGAGGTTCCTGTTCCTATGGTTGAGGACCGGATGATTCTATCGGCAATATCCGGATGTTCACGGGCAATGGGTACGTTGAGGATTTCAAAAGGCGTTACCGGAAACCTGTTTGAAGGCGGCACCATACCACGCTCACGGTAGTCTTCTTCCTCGGCGCCGTTGAGCCTGGTGAGATTGTCCCGATCCTGATAGTCCATGAACTGGTCGTACCAGCGATCAGCCTCGGTAGGCGACACCTCCAGCAGTTCCATAAGGCGAAGCCAGTTTTCCCGCCTCGGCTCCAGCAGGCTGAAACTCGCCCCTGCGTCCTGGAGAGCAAACCCAACCTGCCCTACCCCTGAATACCAGGAACCATCCATGCGGAGGGTCGGGCCATATTGCTGATCGGCATCACCGCTCTCAAACGGATTGGCAGCAGAATCACTCTCAACACTCCCGGCCGCCAGATCCACACCTGCCGGGTTGTGCGGGCGCGCCGATAACATGTAGAGCAGAGTCTGTTCAGTCGCCATCATGTCCTGATCCAGCTGAGCAAACTCGCGCATGCTATATGCCTGATTCAGGGTGTTGTTGATTCGGGCAACGATTCCACCGGTAATCAGCGTGAGCGCAGCCATACTCCAGAGTACAACTGCCAGCACGAATCCCTGCTGCCTGTTAACAATGAGGATGCTCATTCTATGCCCAACATATCGCGGTAGTCTTCCCGTCCATAGGGGCGCATTCCAGGCTTTGCATACAACCAGGTATCCCCTGCTCCACCTTCCACGATGATGGCATCCGGTAATCGGGCGTTTTCACCATTGGTGTTCCAGGATTCAGACCAGCGCCCGTCAGGCCCCAGGTAACGGAACTCGGCCTCTTGCGGCAATGAAAGCCTCATCGCAAGCTCGTTGCTGTTGTGCTCCTTGTAGACTAGCCTCGTTGCACCTGCTGCGCTCTGAAGCTCCCAGGTTATCTCTGTACGCAAGCCGGGGGTTTCCAACACCGGAGCCAGACTGTAACCCTTGAGGCTGCTTGAGGTACCCACGAGGCAATGATCCAGATCGGTGCAGGGCACCAGACTCCCCAGCGAATCGGCCCACCACTGGGATTCACGAAATTGCGTGTCCATCGACGAGGTCACATCGGCAACCCGATCGTACAGATTAAGTGTTAACCCGAGCCCCCTAACCACCAAGGTAATCACCAGGCTGCCAATGACCATGGCAACCAGTAACTCCATGAGGGTCATACCACGTTCAGAGTGTTGGCTCATCAAACACCTGCTTGCTGGCTACCCGGCGGGTAAGAATATCCTCCAACCTGCGACTACCAAGGTAAAGGCTGACACGCACATTGTAGAGCGCAACCTGATGTATCCCCATCGCGCCGCTACCGGTTACCGCAAAGGTTGGCCCCTGAAAGCGCTGATACTCTGCGCGCGCCTCTATCTCACCGGCAGAGGTCTGAAAAACCCTTGAGTGCTCATGGTTTTCGGGAAGTTCTGACAGGTCGGCACTTTTCACCCAGGCGAGTATCTGAGGCTGAACGGAGGTTGTCGCTACGTGCGCTTCAGCTTTCGCAAGATTTTGCAACCCGGTATTAATGAGCGCAAACAGAGCTGCACCCACTCCGGCAACGATCACCAGGGCGACCAGCGCTTCGAGCAAGGCAAAACCTCTGGACCGTCTCATATCAGGCTTCGATCCGCGGCCTGCACAATGGCGGTGCCAACTGATAGGTAACACGCTTTCCGGCTTCAAGCTCAAGGTGAATGGCGCCCCCGGTGCAGGCTCCATTAGCACGGTATTCTATCTCGGAGGGCACCCACACACGCATTGACCCGGCGTTCTCCCGAGGCAATGATGCCGGGGCTCCCTGAAACACTTCCTGATAGGGCACAAATCCAGAGGTAGAGGGCAGAGAAAACTCCCCCCCCTGCTTCATGACACCAACCGGGAGGTTTTGAAGCAGCATGACAACCTGGTCTTGCTGGTTACGCTCTGCAAGAGCATCGGCCAAGCGCACCAACGCAGGCGTGGCAACGGCCGCGCCAAGCCCGAGAATCAACAGCACGACCATCAATTCCAGCAGGGTGAAACCCTGATTGCGATGACGGGCCATAGCCAATCAGGACTCAGGGAGGTAGCCGATGTCGGCGTCTACGCCTTCCCCACCCTGTTTACCGTCTGCGCCATAGGAATAAAGAATAAAGCCCTGGGGGTGACTGGAGCTGGGCTTGTACTGATAGGGCATACCCCATGGGTCTGTGGGCAGATCGTCGCCCAGGTAGGGACCATCCCACAAGCCACGGCGACGCTCGTCTGAGGGAGGATTGTTCAGACCGTTCAGGCCCTCCTGCTCACTGGGAAAGCTGCCCACATCCAGACGATACGTCAGCAGACCAGATTTAAGCATCTGAATCTGGGTTTCTGCCGTCTGGACCTTTGCGGTGTCCGCCTTACCAAACAGGCGAGGACCAACCAGGCCGGCCAGAAGGCCGAGGATAACGAGCACAACCAGGAGTTCCAGCAGGGTAAAGCCATTTTCGGCATCAGAGTTTCGCAGTGACTTCTTCATAGGGTTCCGATCTGAGTTTTAATGTGTTTACAAGTGCTCAATCTGGTCAGAAGGCGATATCGTTTGCGCTGGTAATCGCAAGGATAACGCCCATGATAATGACGCCAATCACCCCTCCGATCAACAGAATGGCAATTGGTTCAATCAGGGCAAGAAAACGCTTCATCCGGTTGCGCCCACTGGTGTCGTGAAGCTCTGCCAGCGATTTGAGCAATCGCGCCACCTCGCCAGATTTCTCCCCGGCGCGAAGCAGATTGTAGCCGGTATTGGTGATGACAGAGTTTTCCTTCAACGCAGAAGACAACGGCACACCGGACTTCACTTGCCCGGACACCCGGCTAAGCCGGCTTTGCCGGGAAGGAAGCCTTACGGTGTTCCGAGCCAACTCCAGTGCATCCAGAATTGCGACCCGATGGTTGACCAATGCAGCCAGAATCGATGCCCAACGGGCGGTTTCCGCCTCGACAATCCAGTCTCCCACTACCGGCACACTCTGAAGCCCATCCATAAAACGCGAGCGCACGGCCGGCAGGCTGAACACCCTGGCCATCACTATGATTGCGGCCAGCGCTGCACCTATCACCCAGGCCATGTTTGCGTTCACCCATTTGCCGGTGGCCAGCACCGCCCAGGCAAGCCATGGGAGCTTGTCGCCATGTTCCAGCAAATTCTGGAATTGCGGTACCACAAAAGTGAATACCAATAACACGGCACCTACGCCGGAAAAACAAAGAATGGCGGGATACACCAAAGCGTTTTTCATTTCCGTTGCAATCTGTTTTTCGTACTCCATCTGACTGACGGCGGTTTGCAGGCTATCCCCCATTTCGCCTGTCAGTTCACCCGCTTTAACCAGTTGGAACAGATATTCAGGCACTGGCACGCCGGAGGCCCGAAGCGCATCACTGAAGGACTCACCCTGACGAAGCCCGGAAGACCAACGATCAAAGACTGACTGCATCGCGGCTGCCCGCTCACCACCCGTCAGGGAGTCAATAGCATCTTTGAGACTGACCCCTGAACGCAACAAGGTAGCAAGCTCAGAGAGGGCCAGTAGCAGTTCTTCGCGGCTGATTTTGCCTTTGGGTCTTTTTGCACCAGGCTTACCTGCGGCTTCGCTCAGGCTCGTTACTCGCAATCCCTGTTGTTTCAGTTTGCCGAGGGCCTGTTTTCGTGATTCAGCCTCTACGTCGCCTTCCAGGGTACGGCCCTGCGCATCAATGGATTGATACTTGAAGTTCATGCCTCAGAGGCCTCATCTTCAGCCACACTGGTGCCGGCCACTCGCATAACTTCCTCTATGGTTGTCTCACCACGGGCGGCTTTGATCAGACCGTCCTGCAACAGATTGCGATGGCCGTGGCGCGCCGCCCACAGACGCAAATCGCTGATATCGGCGTTGTCTGCAACCAGGGTTTGCAGCTCTTCGGTGGCCGGAATGATTTCATAAATACCTAACCTGCCCCTGTACCCGGTACCATGACAGCGTTCGCAACCTTTGGGCTCCACAAAAGCCGGATTTTTGATCCAGTCTCCGGCGAGCGGTTTCCAGAGCGACTCCGGAGGATTGGCCGGCTCACTGCAGTTGGGACATGCCCTGCGCACGAGCCGCTGTGCCTGTACTGCTTTGACCGGCGCGGCAACCAGGTAGGGCTCTACCCCCATATCCACAAGCCGGGTAAATGCCGAAAGAGCATCATTGGTGTGCAGGGTGGACAGCACCAGATGGCCCGTAAGCGCCGACTGTATGGCAATCTCTGCGGTTTCGAGATCCCGTATTTCACCAATCATGATGATATCCGGGTCTTGGCGCAGTATAGCTCTCAACGCTCTTGCGAAGGTGTAGCCGATATCACCATTGGCCTGGATCTGGGTTACGCCCCGAACCTGGAATTCAACAGGATCTTCAACGGTAATCAGCTTCTGACGCCCGTCCACCAGTTCTGACAAACCACTATACAGGGTTGTCGATTTACCTGAACCTGTTGGCCCCGTAACCAGGACAATACCGTTAGAGAAGCCCAGCACCGACCGCATTAGCTTGAGGTGGTCCGGCTCCATGCCCAGGCTTTCCAATGACAAAGATTCCCGGTTTTTGGGCAGCAAACGCATGACCACAGATTCGCCGAAGGAGCAAGGGGCGGTGGATACCCGGATATCCATTTCCTGCCCGCCAAGTCGCGTACTGATCCGGCCGTCCTGGGGCAGCCGGGATTCGGCAATGTCCATGCCGCTGATAAGCTTTATGCGTGAGGCAACGGCGGGGAAACGGCTGGCCGATTGAGTCATCTGGGAATGCAGCACGCCATCGACCCGATAGCGGATGATGAAGAATTCCTCACCCGGCTCGATGTGCACATCCGAGGCGCCTGCTTCGACGGCCTTGGCAAGTACGTTATTGACGAGCTCGACGACCGGAGCTTCCTCGGCCAGCTCTAGCAAACTCTGACTGCCCTGCTCGCTGAACAACCTGGTGACCGCGAGTTCCTGACGGACAAAACCAACCAGTCTCTCGATCTCATAAGTCGAAGCCAGCACCCACCGAAGCCTGAAGCCTTTGGGTTCCAGAGAGGTTTCAAGCACTTCCCGGATTTCGTCGCTGTGAAACCTGGACGAAAGCACGCAGACAGTTCTTTCCTCAGGCTGATCTGCCGCTTCAGAGAGGGCCTCATCAAACCAGGCGACGGTTTCCTGCTCCAGCATCCATTCCATGCTGACCGGCAATTCCCGCAGGGTTTCGTATACCTGAAAGTCATCTGGCGCTGGCTGCTGTTTGCCGAGGAGCGGGTACCCCCACTGGGCCGAGAGAGCTTGCAAGACTACGTCTTCACTGGTGGCCCCGGAGCGCACGAGAAGACTGCCCAGAAGCCCGCCAATCTGCTTTTGAACTTCCAGCGCCTGATTCAGTTCTTTCTCGGAAACAGCGCCCAATTCCACCAGCCAGGCGCCAAGGGGTTTCCAGGGTTGCGATACTGCCATGGGGTTGCGATTCCGGTGTGAATTTTCAGGGCTGGATTGTAGCAGAGTGGCACAAGGATGGGACAGGTAACGAAACTTGTTGACTCACGCAGGACATTCATTGATTGCTAACTAGATTTGTAATATATTCCGTGCGCTAGATTCATGTGGCAACTGCAATGCGTCTGAGAATCGGATTTTTGTTCTAACGGCTCCTTAATGGAGCCGTTTTTTTTGACTTATGCGGCTTCGCGCCAAACGAGACTGTTACTGAGTAATGGTCTTACTGACGATGCCCGACCACTGGCTCTCAAGTCCATCGACGTCTACTGTGCGAATCGCAAAAAACCATGTCCCCGCTTCCAGGCCGGTAACTTCAAATCCCATTACCTGGCCATCCTCAATTACGACCTGATTCGCCATTTTTTCTATATTGCTCTGGGTGTCGTAGCGCACTATGTATTGATCAATCTCGCCCATTGCCAGGGATTCGCCATTTTCCCGAGCGAGCGGCGCCTGCCAGCTTAACTTTGCTGTTTGTAGTGGTCAAGTGTTTTAGGCCACCGTCTTTCGAGCTTTCCAGTAGGCCTGCTCAGGTGCTGGCTCAACAGGCTGTTCTGACGTTGGCGCCTCAAATCCTCGACTTAACAACGTATTTTCCAACTCTGCACGAGCTTGTAGAGCGAGTTCCTGATGATCCTTAGCGAATCCGATCGCTTCCAAGCGGTTAAGCAAGATGAGCGATGCCAAACCTAGCAACTCCTGATCAGCGCGTAGACCGGCAGGCCGTGGTCAAGGCCCACGAACTGCTGTGGCATCACTTCATTGAACAGCACGAGACTCCACCCAAGGAAATTGTGCTGGATTTTGATGGCACCGACGTTCCGGTGCATGGCGACCAGCCCGGCAAGTTCTTTAACGCCTACTACAATCACCATTGTTACTTCCCACTGTACGTGTTCTGCGGTCGCCATCTGCTGGTGAGCTACCTGCGCACCAGCAACCGAAGCGACAGCCGCCACAGCTGGGCCATTCTGGCCCTGCTGGTGAAATTCATCCGGCAGTACTGGACGAATACCCGCATCGTGTTCCGGGGTGACAGCGGCTTTTATCGGCCCCGGTTGCTGAGCTGGTGCGACCGGAACAACGTGGACTATCTGGTGGGCCTCAGCAAGAACAGCCGGCTGCTCAATGAGGTAGACGTACCCTCGATGCTGGTTCGCAAGGCTCACAACGAACTGGGTGAAAAAGTCTGCGCCACCTATCGATTCCAGTACCAGGCCCACACCTGGAAACACCCCCGCTGGGTGATCGCGCGTCTGGAGGAGTGCGAACTGGGTGCCAACCCCAGGTTCATTATCAGCTCCCGTTACGACGACGGCGTTAAACTCTACTACGAGCAATACTGTGCCCGGGGTGACATGGAAAACCGGATCAAGGATCAACAGTTGTGTCTGTTCGCAGATCGCACCTCCAGCACGCGGTGGTGGACAAACCAGTGGCGACTGATCCTGTCGGGTTTTGCCTACACCCTGTTCGAGCGACTGCGGGGTTACCTGACGCAAACGCCCTTCGAGCGGATGAGCGCCAGCAATCTGAGGCTCAAGCTAATCAAGGTCGGTGCGGTGATTGTTCGTAATGAGGTGGGCCCAATAAGTTGGACAACCTGATGATGCACCCTGCTCTGTCATAACGATGGATCTGGATCGTTTCAAAGTGGTCAATGACACTTTTGGACACGAAGCTGGCGACACTGTGCTTGTTGAGGTCTGTAAATACGTACGCGCGGAGCTACGTCAAATTGATATGCTGTCACGCTGGGGCAGAGAGGAGTTTGTCATCCTGCTGCCCCATAGCGAATTGGAAGAAGCTTGCCAGCTCGCTGAGGCAATACGCATGCGCGTCGAGGCCCAGTGGTTTCCGGTTGTCGGCAGACTGACCGCAAGTTTTGTGTCACTCAGGCACATCGGCAAGACACGCTGGATAGCGCGCTAAAACGGTCAGATGAAGCGCTCTACGAAGCTAAAAAATCTGGCCGGAACCGCGTAAATTGGCGAGGTATTGAAACGGAACCTTGGTTGCAACCGCCCCTGTAGTGGTCTGGTGGTTATTTAGTTGTTACTACGCCCATCAGGCCGATACTATTATGACCGACATATAAATGCCATTAGCAAGCCCTGCTTGCTCGCACCCGTTATCCGGATAAAAGCACATTGCCCATGGACGAACAAATCCACCTGAGAACCCGCTCCTATTTAGTAGCCCGACACCAGCACCCTGCCTGGAAGCTGCTCTCGGCGACCCGCGGGCCTCTGGTACTCAGTTGCCTGCAGGCACTACTGGAACAAAACCGGGAAGAAATCCTGTTCGAGGATGCCCAGCAAATACTGACGGATATCCTGCGAGAGCACGCCAACAACGATGACCTGGAGCTGTCCAGCGACGACCCGGCAGCCGATTCGAGGAAAGAGCTGCGCTCTTGGATTCGTAAAGGGCTGATCGTTGAGCGGGACGGCCGGCTGATGGCCACCGATGCCCTGCAAAAAGCCCTGGTGTTCGTGGAGGACCTGGACGAAAAAATCATGACGTCCACCGCCTCGCGACTGGCTACGGTGCAGCGAGAAATTGAAAACCTGGAAACCCGACTGAATCCGAATGCCCAAAGCCGTGCCGACCATATACGGCGCAAGATCAAAGACCTGGAGCACGAACTGGCTGAGGTGGAGGCCGGTCGCTTCAAGGTGCTGCAAGGCGCTGAAGCGGCAGAAGGCGTCCGCGAAGTCTACAACCTCGCCACCAGCCTGCGGGCTGACTTCCGCCGGGTAGAAGACTCCTACCGGGAGGCGGACCGGCAGTTGCGCCAGTCCATTGTCAGCGAACAGCATCACCGGGGTGAAATCGTCGACCGCCTGCTGGACGGCCACGACACGCTGCTGGAAACCGCCGAAGGCAAGGTTTTTCACAACTTCAACGAGCAGCTCAGCCGGTCCACCGAGCTGGACAACATGAAACACCGGCTGCGAACCATCCTGAAGAATCCGGCAACCCGCCACGCCCTGTCCCGGCAGCAACAGGACGAGTTGCGCTGGCTGGTCATCCGTCTGATCCAGGAATCCGCTGCCGTTATCCGCGCCCGGGCCCGCAGCGAAAAAGACGTCAAAGGCTTCCTCAAAACCGGGCTCGCCGCCGAGAACCACAGGGTGGGCGAACTGCTCAATGGCATACTGAACACCGCTCTTAACATCGACTGGTCCAGCCATAAGGTCCGCAAGGGCGACACACCCCTGCCTCCGGTCGCCGTGGCGGTTTCCAGTCTGCCACTGGTTGAGCGCCTGCGATTCAAGTCCGCCACAGAAGAGCAGGCACAAGGGCTGGAACTGACTGATCAGGGCGTTAACCTCGAAGAGGTCGACGAAGAGTTCTGGCGTGCCTTCGATGGCCTCGACCGGGAAGCCCTGTACCAGGAGACGGTGGAACTGCTGAAAGTCACCGACCGCCCCATGAGCATCGGCGACCTGGCTACTCACCTGCCACCCACGCACGACCTGGAAACCATCGCCCTGTGGCTCGCCATGGCCCGTGAGGCAGAAGTGGAAATCGCCGACGACCGGGAAGCCGTGGAAATCACCGACAACAACGGACACAAACTGCGCTTCCACGTGCCGCAACTAAGGCTGACCCGGCAAGCCGCCGAATCCATCGACTGGGAGCTGTAAACCCGCATGTCTGACTATTTTGACCGCCTGACAAGCCAGGCAGACGACCAACAAGCCCTGGACGAGCCGCAACAGACACCCCAGGCCATGGACGACGTCGATGAACAAGCGGCCGCTGAGGCTGGCCACTACACACCCGGCAAGGTCAAAGCCACCGCCCAGGAACTGCTCAAGTTCGGATTGCTGGAAGCCGACCGCAAACCCAACCTCTACCAGGTTGCCATCACCCAGACCGCGGCGATCAATCAGATTCTGGAACCCTTCGACCTGCGCCTGAAAGTGGACGATGTGCGTGGGCTGGCTTTCCTTGTGGTTTCCGAACAGCTGTTCAGCGAAGGCGAAGAAAACGACGACGAGTGGTCCCATCCGCTGGTGCGCCGTCAGCGCCTGACCATGGAGCAATCCCTGCTGGTGGCCATACTGCGCCAGCACTTTATCGCCCACGAACAGGAAGCCGGTCTTGGCGCCGGCGAAGCCATGGTGGAACTGGATGAGCTACTGCCGCAACTGCAGCTTTACCTGGGCGACACCGGCAGCGACACCCGCGACCAGAAGCGGCTGCGCAACCTGCTGGACAACCTGAAGAACCACGGCATCGTTTCGGACATCGACGCCAACGACCAGGTAATCATTCGCCCGATCATCACCCACCTGGCAAACCCGGAAAACCTGCAGAATCTGCTTCACCATTTCCGGCAACTGGCCGGCCAGCCCGCCCCGCAAGACGCTGACGGAGAGGATGTATGAGCCAGCCCCAGACCGATCTCTTTGCTGCCGAGGTACTACCGCCCACGGCCTATATCCTGACCCACCTGGACCTGTACAACTGGGGGCCTTTCGGGGGGCGGCACTGCGCCGAGATTGACCCGAAAGGTACCGCTATTATCGGCCCCACTGGCAGCGGCAAGACCACTCTGGTGGACGCGTTGATGACCCTGCTGACACAGCAGCCCCGATACAACCTGGCGTCTACTGGCGGCCATGAAAGCGACCGTGACCTGATTTCCTATATCCGGGGTGTATCCGGTGCCGGTAACAACAGCGGCGACAACAGCCATATAGCACGCCCCGGTAAAACCGTGACAGCCGTGAGCGCCCGCTTCGCCAACGGCGACAAGGCCATTCGTATCGGCGCCCTGTTCTGGATCGATGGAAGCAGCTCCGCCGCCAGCGACCTGAAACGCCTGTGGCTGTTTTCAGAACAGGACGACCAGAGCCTGGACACCTGGCTGGCCATTCACCACGAGGGCGGCGCCCGGGAGCTCAAGCAATACGCCAGGGATAATCCCGGCTTACAGGCCAACGACAGTAAAAAAGCCTACCTTGCCCAGGTACGACGCTTTTTCGAAGTGGGGGAAAATGCCTTCACCCTGCTCAACCGTGCCGCCGGTCTCAAGCAGCTCAACAGCATTGACGAAATCTTCCGCGAGCTGGTGCTGGACGACCACTCGGCGTTTGACCGGGCGGCCGAGGTGGCCAGCGAGTTCGACGACCTGGCCGCAATCCACAGCGAACTGGAAACGGCCCGCAAGCAGCACCAGTCACTGCTGCCCATTGCAGAAACCTACGAAAAGCATCAGAGCGCCACGAACGAACTGGATCAGCAGCTGTTGCTGAAAGACATCCTGCCAATCTGGTTTGCGCAAACCGGTTACGAGTTATGGAACGGACGCAAACAGGACCTGGAACGACAGCTTGATGAGGGCAAGGAAACCCTCGAGTCATTGGCCATCACGGTTGCGCGACTCAACAGCAAAGCCGACACCCTGAAAGACATTTACCTGCAGGCCGGCGGAGCCAGCATAGAGCAGCTGAAGGATCAGATCGCCCAACAGAAACGCTGGGTTGAGGATCGAGATCGCCACGCCAGGGATTATCAGACCCTGACCGGCAAGCTTGATCTGGACAGTGCACTGAGCCCCGAAGCATTGGCCCGGAACAGGCAGCTGAGCGAGGAAAAGCTGCGTGAACTGTCCGAACTTGCGGAGACACAGGACGAATCACTGCTCGATCTGCGCCTTCGTCATGGCAAACTCAACGAAACCCTGACTGAACTCAGCGAAGAAATCGACCGCATCAAGGCCCGCCCCGGCTCCAACATCGACGGGCGTTACCAGGAATTCCGCAGCGAACTGGCCCAGGCCCTGAATCTGGACGAAGACAGCCTGCCCTTCGTGGCAGAGCTGGTGGAAGTCAAAGCTGAAGAACGTGACTGGCGTGGTGCCATCGAACGGGCCATCGGCGGGCACCGGCTGCGCCTGCTGGTACCGCCCGCCGCCATGCAATCCGCCCTGGACAGGATCAATAACCGGGACAACCGTCTTCACGTCCGACTGCTGGAGGCCCAGTTGCCCCAGGCCGCTGCACAGTTCATGGATGACGGCTTCACCCGCAAGCTGAACTTCAAGGACCACCCCCACCGGGAGGCCCTGAAGCAGTTGCTGGCCGGCATCGACCGCCACTGCGTGGACTCACCCGAAACCTTGCGCCAGACACCCCACGGCATGACCCAACAGGGGCTGATGTCCGGCAAGAAGGGCCATTTTGAAAAGAGGGACAACCAGCGGCTCGACAAGGGCTGGATGACCGGCTTCAACAACCGTGACCGCCTCTCTGCGCTCAACAACGAGTTGAGCGAAACCCGACAGCAAGCGGACAACCTGGAGCAGCAACTCACAACCGCCCGCAGAAATCTCAGAGACACCCAGGATCAGATAAAACTCTACGAACTGCTTGGCGATACCGAATTCAACGCCATCGACCTGCCCAGCGCACAGCGTGAGCTGGATACCCTGCAAAGCCGGCTGGAGGCCCTGATCGCGCCGGACTCGGATGTGGAGAAAGCCCGGCGGGAATTCGAAACTGTCAGCCAAAAACTGGAAGAAAGCCGGAGACAGCTGTCACAGCAGGAAACCACCCTCGCCTTGCTGGAAGAAAAGCTCAACCAGGCCACGGCCCGCTGCACGGAACTGCTGGACCGGATTGGCGAGGGCCTCACGGACGACCAGCAAAGCCTGGCCGCCAAACACTTCCGCGCCCCGAAAGCGGACCAGTATGAACGCCTGGAAGCCCTGGAGCGGGACCAACGAGAGCAACTGGACAAAGCCATCGGCAAACTGGGCAAACAGATCCAAGGTTACGAGCTCAGCCTGACCCAGCTGATGGAAAAGGCGCTGACCATCGATACCGGGGCGCTGATTGAAACCGGCAGCAACATCCAGGACATCCCGGAATACCTGGAACGCCTGCGGGTACTGGAAGAGGAAGCCCTGCCCCAGAAGCTGGAGCGCTTCCTCAGCTACCTGAACCAGTCATCGGATCAGGGGGTCACCCAGCTACTGGCCCACATCCAGAACCAGGTGGCCATCATTGAGGAACGCATCGCCGACCTGAACGCCACCCTGCGCCGGGTCGACTTCCAGCCTGGCCGCTACCTGCGCCTGGAGCCCCGCCGGGTGACCCACGAATCCCTCCGGAGACTGGAGCGCGCCCAACGCCAGCTGCGGGCGGACGCCCTTAAAGACGACCAGGGCGAAAGCCATTTTAGGGCGTTGCAGAACATGGTGGTCCTGCTGCGGGACGCGGCAGACAATAAACGCACGGTGGGTGCCCGGGCCCTTCTGGACCCGCGTTACCGGCTTCAGTTCGAAGTCTCGGTGCTGGACCGGGAGTCCGGCACGGTGATCGAGACCCGCACCGGCTCCCAGGGTGGCAGCGGCGGTGAAAAAGAAATCATCGCCAGCTACATCCTCACGGCGTCCCTGAGCTACGCCCTGTGCCCGGACGGAGCCACCCAGCCACTGTTCGGCACCATCGTGCTGGATGAAGCCTTTTCCAAAAGCTCTCACGCTGTCGCCGGCCGCATCATCTCCGCACTCAACGAATTCGGCCTGCACCCACTATTCGTCACACCCAACAAAGAGATGCGGCTGCTCCGGGTCCACACCCGATCTGCCATCCTGGTGCACCGGAAAGACCAGCGGGCCACCCTCACCTCCCTGAGCTGGGAAGAGCTGGAGGCCCACGCCAAAAAAATGACCGGGAAAACCCATGAAATCCCCGGCTGAACTGGCAAGCCGCCTGGCCCGGCAATGGCAGAATGCAGACCTGCGGGAACAGCGCCTGTTGCGACCGGGGAGCTGGCCGCTCACCCTGTCTATCGGCAAACCCACCGGCGCAGAGGTCCGGGATAACATCGGGCAAGTGCGGGAACACCTGCGGCAATGGCGGGAGGTGACGACCGGGCAGGTTCAGTGGCAGCCGGTCCGATTCCAGAGCGCCAGCGAAGCCATCGACATTCCCACCCACTGGACACTGGAATCTCCCAGTCAGTGGATACAGGCCACGGGGAGCAATGAGGTAAAGCGGGAATACGATGTGCTGAGTCGCCTGGCCCCTGCCTTGGACCGAAGCTTTCACTCATTGATCGTGCGCCGGCGCAGGCTCGTGCTGGATAAAGCAGAGACCGACGTTATTCGCAGCGGTGAGGTTGCCCTTCGACTCCAGCCCGGCTGCGCAGACGGCAAGCCCCTCAGGGCACTGTCGGTCGCCGGTACTGACACCAAATTCTTCGAGCGCAACCGCCAACTTGTAACGCTGATGCTGGATATCCTGTTTGACGGCCAGGCCAGCGAAACCGGCCTTGAGGCCTTTCTGGGCGCTGAAGACGAAGGCCACCACTGGTTACTCGTCACTGACCTTGATGGCTCGTTATTGCCCTTCTCACAAATGCGAGTCCGGGCCCACGAACTTCAAAGCACGCCTTTACCTGGCGAACGGCTGATATTGGTTGAGAACGAACGCTGCATTCACCAGTTACCCATGATATCCGGTACAGTTGCCGTACTTGGCTCAGGGCTGAACCTATCCTGGCTCAATGCAGCATGGCTGAAACCCCGGAAGACCGCCTATTGGGGCGACATCGACACCTGGGGCCTAACCATGCTGGCCAACGCCCGGAAGCACCTCCCATTGCTTACACCACTGCTGATGGACGCGGTTACCTTCGACACCTTCGCCGGCGCTAGTGCTGTTGAAGAACCACAGCCAGCCACATCAATCACTCCACCTGGATTGACCAAAGGCGAGGCTGAGCTTTACCAACGACTTAAGCAGTCAGACCGGGGCCGGCTGGAGCAGGAGTTTCTGCCGGCCAGTATTGTTCAGACCGCTATTAGTGACTGGGCCCACCTCGAATCAACGGCATGAAACCACTCATGAGCCATTGCTACAAGCACCTGCGTTCTTTGCCAGCGCTAGCGGTCGGGTTACAGGAGTAAAATGCTCGGCGGCGCCCTGACGCATTCGGCTGCCTCGATACCGAGTGAAAATCCGTTACCCTGCCTTTAATCCCACGCTTCCAAAATTTTAATTTTCGATATGCTTCCGAATCAGCTTCAACGCTTCTTCCAGGTGCTCAAACCGATGGCTGCCGCCCTCAAAGCTATGAACCGGAAAATAATCCCCAAGCGCCCTGACGGTGTCGTTCCACGGAATCAGTTCATCCCCCTGATCCAGCAACACAAGCCCGCTGCCATAGTGGGTGAAGGGATAGTAGCTTGAAACCACTTCGTCCGTCAGTTGATAGGCGTGCCCCTGATGATCAACACCCTGCCCTATCCAGGGCTTGAGAGTGTGACCAGGATCCGTCACCGGGTTGATGGCGACAAACGGAATGCCGGATTCGGCACCCAGAATACCCGCCAGCCATCCCCCCATCGAGGTCCCAACCAGAAGGTCCGGGTTCACTTGCACCAGTTTGTCTAGGCTATCTTCAATGACGTCTTCCGAAACTTGAGTGTAATCGATGTCGTGACCATAGACAGGGCCAAGCTTCGCGAGCGCTTTAAGTTTGTCGCTGGTGATATCGAAGCGGCTGGCGAAGCCGTGGAGGTAGTATATTTTCAGCATATCCTTCGCTCTGGACGCGATATGTTTCCTGACCTTAGCACCGTTGCCGGGTAAATGCCTGTTTCACGGCCCAGCTGCTGTCCTCACACAACATCGAATAAAAAAGGGGTGTGGCCGCAACGTGCTCACACCCCTCACTGTAGTTTTCATCCGCCTCATCCGTGAGCTTCTATCGATGGCCGCCAATATGTGTTGTTTCCGAGCCGCCCAAAACCGATTGGCTGGCGCTTTCGATAGGCCTTCCGCTGATTGTCAGCCATGGCACTCTGGGCATCGGCGTCCCGAACATAACGGGCAAGCGTCATCGCAGGGCTGACACCGTAGCGAGCACCGGGCGAGGCACAGGTCCAAATGTGCCGGAGTGCAAGAGCCGCATCAGGGTCTACCTTGTCAAGATAAGCCAGGCCGTAGGCGCAGGCCTCTAAAGTCATGTCGGCATGGTCGCACAACCTTGCAGTTGCTGTCGGCTTACCCCACGTATCATAGGTGTAGGTCTTGCCAATATCGTGCAACAAACCAGCGACGAAACCGAGTTCCTGCAGTTCTCGTGGCATGTCTGGTTCATTGGTCTTCGTCATGACCACTACGTTCTTCGCCACGTCCAAGGAATGAGCCAGCAACCCGCCAGGCTCGTTATGATGGTAATTCCTGCTCGCCGGAGCCTTTAGAAAGACTTCCAGCCTGTCACGGCGCTCCAATACTCGCTTAATGAACATCTGTAACGGGGCTGACTGCAAAGACCGAACCGCAGCCACCAGCTGATCCAGTGCCTCCGGTCTCGGACAGAACGTCCGTGGCAAAGTCTGCAATGCAGGCAAGCCGGCAACGTCTGCCTGCAACAGGCGGCGGATATCGGTCAGCAGGGTCTCACTTTCCTCCGCACCCACACACACCTGCCCTTTGACCACGACCAGATCCATGTGGCCCAAGTGCTCTGGAATCAATATAGAACCAATTACCGCCAGAACCACGATGTCGCTGGCACAGCTGCTCAACCGAAGTTTCAGATACGGAATGCCTTCATCATCAAAACAGGCAACAGGCCCCGTCAGTCGGTAGGTGCCTTTAAAAGTTTCCTGCATCAACGGGCGTAGATCATTCAGTTTCATCACCTACCTCCTTATCGTTTTCGATGACCCGACTCTGAATCAGTCGCTCAAAGGCGCTGCCATCCATGCGAGTCAGGTTCGGGATATAGCGGGAATACACTTTAAACAGCATTTCCGTTGAGGAATGGCCCAGAGTGCGGGCGACCCATTCCGGGTTTTCTCCCGACGCGAGGAGTAGCGTCGCAGCTGTATGCCGGGTCTGGTAGGGTCTGCGTTTCTTCAGCTTGAGGTGTTCCAACAAAGGGTACCAAACCCGCTTGGTCACGTTATTGTGGTCCAGCGGCTCTCCCAGCCGGTTACAAAATACGAACTTGCTGAGTTTGCCGGTTGCCTCGTACTGGGATTTGAGTGCCTGGTACACGGGGCCAAACATTGGAATTTCCCTTTGTGAGCCGTCCGTTTTTGTGTATTCGGTTTGGCCGTGGATAAGTGTTTCACGTACCAGGATTTCCCGCTTTTCAAAATCCACGTACTCCCACTTGAGGCCATCAACCTCCCCCGTTCGCATGCCGGTGTAAAAACGCACCAGGTAATAGTTGTGGTAATCCTCTCTGACCGTTTCGAGAATCTTTTCTACCTCATTCAGGGAGAAAGGCTCGATGTGTACCCTCTGCTGCTTGAGCGGCTTTATGTTCAGATAGGGATTCGTGAAGTCAAACCGCTCAGCCGCCTCCGTTAGAATCATCCGCAAAATGGTCATGTGGCTGTTGATGGTTTTGGGCGCCATCAAGCCACTGGCCCCTCTTCCTTTCCGCCGAGCCATCTTGTTACGAGCGGCCAGAATATCCGGCTTGGAAATCTCGCCTACCCGTTTATCCTTGAAGGCTGGCTTGAGAGAACTGGCCAGGATGGATTCCACGTTGCGAGTGTGGGAGTTCCGCCACTGGATTTTGGATTCGAGGAACCACTGGTCAGCGAAGTCTGCGAACAAAGGAGTATCAGACGCCCTGCCATTTTCTGAGGTATTAGTTGCCCCAGAATTTGCTTGGCTGGCCTGGATCTTCTTGAGATTACGACTATCAGGAAAATACTCCGCATAGTTGAAGTCACCCAAGAGAATCATGGCCTCAACTTTCTGCAAAAGTGCGTTTACACGCTTTCGGTTTTGAGGCGTGTCCATCAAGGCCGTTTGCTCCCGACAACGGTGACCTGCGTACATAAAGTCCAAATACAGCTTTCCGGTTTCTTTCCTTGTCCTGACCTTACCCATGACAAACCACCCCGCTCGCCATGGGAATAGCCAAATGCTCATGCTCCCTGGCACCGTCTAACATTTCCTTTTCGACCTCCTCCCAAAGAAAAAGAATCTTGCGGCGGCCGAACGGCTTGATGTAGTGCTTGCCCTCAAGGAGAACCGTGTCTTTCAGACACTGGCGAATGGTCCGGCAGTCATATTTGATTCGACCAGCCAGCTCTTCAGTGGTCAGATAGGTGTAAGAGTTTTCCATCGAAATATTCCTTCCGCTGCGATATTCTAAATCAACAAAAGACATTCCCTATATCAGAATGTCATCCTGAATGACATTTTAGACAACAAAAGGACATTTGCAAGAGCTTTTTGTCATTCTGGATGACATTTTTTCATTAAGGATAATTTAGAGATGATTCGATGCCACCTGGCCCGCATCATGGGCGAGCACAAAATGAAAATCGTAGATGTGGCGCGAGAGACCGGCCTGAACCGCAACACGGTGACTCTGCTGTATAAAGAGACCGCTCAACGGATCGATCTTGATGCGCTCGACAGACTCTGCAAATTATTCAAATGCGAGGTCAGCGATCTGCTGGAGTTTCAGGAAGACCAGTGAGCAACAATTAAAGGCAACTGGGGTAATGCCAGAGAAGAGGTTGCCAAATGAGGGTTGACCAGGCTATACGCAGCGAGGTTACCCAACCTGTGACAGCAAAAGACTTACGGTCAATCTCACCGAACCATCCAAATGGGGCGTCACAAAGATTGGCACAGATATGTCACATATTCGTCACAGGGAAGTTTGGCGGCCCAAAACGCAAAAAAGGCAGACCAGCAACTAACTGATCTGCCTTTCTTTTATATGGTAGCGGGGGCAGGATTCGAACCTACGACCTTCGGGTTATGAGCCCGACGAGCTACCAGACTGCTCCACCCCGCATCAAACTTTTTGTGAACCAGGTCACCCTGATCAACGTGGCGCGTATAGTAAGGGCTGGAGCGCACAGTGTCAAAGAAAATTTCCAATCTTTCGCAACTCAGCGTTCAAGAATCGCGGTAACCCCCTGGCCGCCAGCAGCACAGATAGAAATCAGGCCCCGGCCACTGCCTTTTTCTTCCAGCAACTTGGCAAGGGTGGCGACAATGCGACCGCCAGTGGCGGCAAACGGGTGGCCAGTCGCCAGGCTACTGCCCTTTACGTTCAGCTTTTCCCGGTCGATGCTGCCCAGCGGCTTACTCAGCCCCAGTTTGTCCTTACAAAAAGCCGGATCCTCCCAGGCTTTCAGTGTGGAAAGCACCTGCGCCGCAAACGCTTCGTGGATTTCATAAAAATCAAAATCCTGCAGCGTCAGCCCGGCCTTATCCAGAAGCCGCGGCACAGCGTAAGTCGGGGCCATCAGCAGCCCTTCCTTCTTATCCACAAAATCGACCGCCGCTACTTCCGAGAAGGTCAGCCAGGCTTTAACGTCCATTTTGTTAGCCTTCGCCCACTCTTCGCTGGCCAGAAGCACACAGGAAGCGCCATCTGTGAGGGCGGTGCTGTTGGCCGCGGTCATGGTGCCCTTTTCGCGATCAAATACCGGCTTCAGAGTCGCCAGCTTCTCCAGCGTGGTGTCCGGACGCAGCACGTTATCCTTCTCAAGCCCCGCAAACGGGGTCATCAGGTCATCAAAAAAACCTTCTTCATACGCCTTGTTCAGTTTCTGGTGGCTTTCCCAGGCCAGCGCATCCTGTTCATCCCGGGGAATAGACCACTCATGGGCGGTTATCTGGGCATGTTCTCCCATGGACATCCCCGTGCGAGGCTCACCATTCTCCGGTATTTCCGGCTTCAGAAACCCGGGGCGGAAACGGCTCAGAATTTTCAACCGCTCGCCGTTGGTTTTGGCCCGGTTCAGATCCAGGAGCATTTCCCGCAAGCCTTCACCCACACCAATGGGCGCATCCGAGGTGGTATCTGTGCCTCCGGCAATGCCACACTCAATTTGCCCCAGAGCAATCTTGTTCGCCACCAGAATGGCCGCCTCAAGCCCCGTGCCACAGGCCTGCTGAATATCGTAGGCGGGAGTTTCCGGGGCCAGACCGCTACTCATAGCGGCTTCCCGGGTGAGGTTGAAATCCCGGGCGTGCTTGATCACCGCCCCGGCAACCACCTCGCCCAGGCGCTTGCCCTGAAGATCGAAACGGTCGACCAACCCGCGCAGGGTCGACGTCAGCAGTTCCTGATTGCTGGCCTTGCTGTAGGCGGTGTTGGAGCGGGCGAATGGAATCCGATTGCCACCGATAATGGCAACGCGACGAACACTGTTCACGCCTTTTGCCGCAGACTGTGCCGTCTCCGATTTCTTCTGGTTGGACTTCTGAGCTTGTGCCATGATGATATCCTTTCGTTAAAGTTCCGGGGTAAAAGGGCATGGAAGCAGTCTAGCGCCAGCAGCAAAACTCACATTGGCATGCCTGACAACCCCTGACAGGCCCCGAGTCAATCACTTGGCTCGCAGATTCTTTACCCTGTGAACCAACGGGTTCCACACAACAATGCAAGGACGAAGCCATGTCTGATATGTATCTCAAACTCGTCAACACCTCGTTGGGCAAAACCGCGGCACAAACGCTCGGGCTGCCCTCCCCTGTGCCACTTAACCGCCTCAAACGTGCCGACCAGCCGTTTATTGAAGGCGATGTACTGGTCGGTGCCGGCAACGGAGGCAAAGCCATTGCCACCTTAGGCAGCGTACTCGGCGCCAGTGCTGCTACCGTTCATCATGCCAGTGGCAAGGCAACTCTGGAAGACTCAGCCAAAGCCGGCAACAAGGCCCGTGCGCTCGACCTGGCCTCCGGCACTGAAAAGCGGTTCTCTGCCCTGGTTTTCGATGCCACCGGCCTCAAAAACCCGGACGACCTGCGGGCACTGTTCGACTTTTTCCAGCCCAGCATCAAAAAACTCAGCACACACGGCCGCGTCGTTATCATAGGCCAGAATCCGGCAACCTGCCGTAAAGCCGCCCACTCAGCTGCACAGCAGGCGCTAGAAGGCTTCACCCGCAGCATTGGCAAAGAAGTCGGAAGAAAAGGCGCCACCGCCAACCTGCTCTGGGTGGCCCCGAACGCCGAAAACCAGCTGGAATCCAGCCTTCGCTTCTTCCTCTCCGCCCGGTCGGCCTTCGTGTCCGGCCAGGTTGTGCGCATCGGCAAGGCTGAAGAGGGCCCTGCAACCAGCCCGGTGGCACCCCTTACCGGTAAAGTAGCCCTGGTTACCGGTGCTTCACGGGGCATTGGCGCCTCGATTGCCAAAACCCTCACCCGCGATGGCGCAACGGTGATCGGGCTGGACATTGAGCCGGCCATGGACGATCTGGAGCAGGTTATGCAGCCGCTTCAGGGCAAAGCCCTGGCGTGCGACATCACGGCGGCCGATGCACCGACAAAAATTGCAGATTTTGTGGAAAAGCACTTTGGCGGGGTGGATCTGGTGATTCACAACGCAGGCATCACCCGGGACAAAACCCTGGGCAACATGCCTGAACACTTCTGGGACATGACCATTGCCGTTAACCTCACGGCCGAAGAACATATCAACGATGAACTGATGAACCGGGAACTGCTCCGGGAAAACGGACGCATCGTGTGCATCTCATCCATCAGCGGCATCGCCGGCAACTTCGGGCAAACCAACTACTCTGCGGCAAAATCCGGGGTAATCGGTTATGTAGAAGCCATGGCCAGACAGGTTAAACAGGGCATAACCATCAACGCCGTGGCACCCGGCTTTATTGAAACCCAGATGACAGCGGCCATGCCCATCACCCTGCGCGAAGCCGGACGGCGAATGAACAGCTTGTCCCAGGGCGGCCAGCCGGTGGATGTGGCAGAAACCATTGCCTGGTACTGCAACCCCACATCCGGTGGTGTAAACGGAAACGTGGTGCGCGTGTGCGGCCAGTCACTGATCGGAAAGTGAAAAAAAAGGGCAAGTCTATCGGACTTGCCCTTTCAGAATCTGGTGGGTGGTACTGGGATCGAACCAGTGACCCTCGCCTTGTAAGGGCGATGCTCTCCCAGCTGAGCTAACCACCCAGAAAAGAGTGGCGGAGCGGACGGGACTCGAACCCGCGACCCCCGGCGTGACAGGCCGGTATTCTAACCAACTGAACTACCGCTCCGCATTGATTCGGCATTAAACCTGAATCGAACACCAAACGCAAGTGTTTGATGCAAATCGTGAAAAGAAGTGGTGGGTGGTACTGGGATCGAACCAGTGACCCTCGCCTTGTAAGGGCGATGCTCTCCCGGCTGAGCTAACCACCCACTTCATAACCTTTCACAGGTAATCACCTGATACGGCGCTGATGTCTTAAAAACATCATTGCTCAACCAAGTGAGACGCGCATTTTAAGCATTTGTTTGCCGGTGTCAAATGTTTTTGTGCAATCCTTAAAAAAACCACCACCCATCCGACTCTTCCGCCTCACGGCGCTCACGCTCCTGCTCCAGCAGCGCATAGTCTTTTTCCAGCTCCTCCCGTTTCTGGTCTGCTTCCAGAGCCACATCCGGCTCGCCCCCGAAAGGCCAGTACCAGGGAGCCGGTTTATACCTGCCTTCACGCTCAAGACGCTCTATCTCAATTTCCCGCTCCTCCTCCAGCAACGCCAGCCGGCGCTCATAATCCGCATCCTCGCCGGCCTCCACAATGGAAGTGCCGGCGTGGTTAGGCGCCAGCAGATCGCTATTCAGAAAACGGGTCGCCATAATCTCCTGCGCCTTCATGGCGTACTCTGGGGATACCAGCTGCAGATCGCCCCGGGCAAGAGGATGGTCGGCTTCCAGTTCCGGGTACGTCTCAGCAGGCTCCGACACCTCGCTATAACGCAAATAGTAAATACCGCCCGGCTCCACCTCCAGCGTAGCATCGGCAATCAGGCTCAGACTGAACGAATTCAGCCCCTCAAGCCCCAGCAGTGGCCGGCGCATGGCAATATGGCGCTCACCCGGACTCACCACCAGCCAGGTGTAACTGTCGTTGCGAATATTGAAGTAATGGGAATCGTCGACGTAAACACTGGGAGCCTCAATCTCATCAGCCGCCCACCGGGAATCCGGCCGGTAGAAATAAAGCACTGCGTGCTCACGGTCCCAAAGATCACTATCAATCGGCTGAAAATCAGGGCCGGACACCGGATGCAGGAAAGAACCGGCACTTTTACCGATGGACTGATACACAGTACAACCGGAGGCAAACACCGCGAAAGCCGCCAGCAGACCAAACGGCCACACAACACGCAACCGGAAAAACGCAGAAAAACACGCAGGGACGTTCATTATTGTTCACTCTTCATCCATTGCCGAGTTGCCTGATCATAGCAACTGCCGAACGGCAGAAATGAGAGCTACCGCAAGGGATGGCTAACAAAGTGTTACAAAACGAACGTCCCCGACCAATTACCGCCCGGCCAGCTGACTTCGCAGCTGATTCACCTCCTCAGACAACCGCACAAGACGCGAAGTAAACTGCGACCGGGAAGAACTGATCGTCTCAACATTCCGCTTAACCTCAGCCAACTCATTCCGAAGAGCCTGAGTACGGTCGCTGCCAGCCACATTGGCCACCTTCTTCTCCAGCGCCGACAACCTCGCCTCTATATCGCGAATACCCAGCGTCTGCTCCTGCTCAAACCGCCGCACACGGCGATCAACCAACTGATCAAACTCCTCCACCTGCTTACTCAGACGCGTCAGCTGCTCCGAAGCCTCCCGGTTGGCATCCTCCAGATTTGCCACAGACGCCTCCGTCTGCTCCGACAACGCCGCCACATCCGCACTCAGCGACGAACGCGCCTTCTCCACCGACGCGCCCACATCCGCCAGCGCCTTCTCACTTTCAGCAAGCGCCGACTCAGCTGAAGAAATCCGGTCCTCATGCTCATTCAACCGCTTCTTATTGCGCTCATTAGCAACCGCCCACAGCTTACGGATCTCACTATCCACCTCATCCAGCTGCTTCTGCTGTGCCTCCAACTGCTCCCGCAAAGACGACCCACGCTCCTTCAAAGACTCCCCCGTCTCCGAAAGATCCCCCTCAAAACGCGCCAACGCCAGCTTACTCTGCCGAACCCACTCATCAGCCTCCGCCAACTGCCCCTCAAGCGCCTCAATCTGCTGCCTCTGCGAATACCACCCGGCCACAAACGCAACCGCCAGAGCAATCACCAACAACCACAAAACCGCCAGCCCGGAACGCCCATTACCGTTCCTGCCACCCCCACCTTTTGCCTTCCGCGGCGCCTTCTTATCCACCGGCGCCGCCGGCCCCGTACCGCGATCCGACCGCTCGGCTCTCAGCTCATCTTCATCTGGGCGAATGGGTTCCATGACAGCTCCTGGGAAAGACTAAAAAATGTTAGATCCCGATAATACATGCACTTGCTCACCGGTTGAAATGACGAAACCACAAGGTTACAGCGCCATGCCATTCACCAGCGCCGAAGGCACAGCAGGGAAAGCCCCTCCGGGAATGTCTCCGGCCAAGGACGGCCGAAGCCAAGCGCACACGGACGTGTTCATAGCGTTTGCCGAGGAAGGCACAGCAGGGAAAGCCCCTCCGGGAATGTCTCCGGCCAAGGACGGCCGGAGCCAAGCGCACACGGACGTGTTCATAGCGTTTCCCGGAGGGGCTTTCCCTGCTGTGCCAGACTCCATGGCATAAGAGAGTACGCCCCACCTTGCATGGCCACAAAGCAACCCATACAATATCCGGCTTTCCAATAATCACAGGACTGTTGCGTATGCAGCCGCTTGTAGGACTCATCATGGGCTCCCAATCCGACTGGCCCACCATGGAAAACGCCGCCAACATGCTCGACAAACTCGGCGTACCCTACGAAACCAAAGTCGTCTCCGCCCACCGCACCCCGGACCTGCTCTTCGACTACGCGAAAACAGCCTCCGACCGCGGCCTGAAAGTCATCATCGCAGGCGCAGGCGGTGCCGCCCACCTACCCGGCATGATCGCATCACAAACCTCCCTGCCAGTCCTGGGCGTACCCATACAGTCCAAAGCCCTCAACGGCCTCGATTCACTACTGTCCATCGCCCAGATGCCCGGCGGCGTTGCCGTAGGCACCCTGGCAATCGGCAACGCCGGAGCCACCAACGCCGGCCTGCTGGCCGCCCAAATCATCGGTACGTTCGACAACACCGTGCGCCAGGCCGTAGATGAGTTCCGGTCAACCCAGACCCAAACAGTCCTCGACAACCCCATTCCAGGTGAGCAATAAACTCACAGCAAAAGCATATGCTGCGTGGGGCTTGGGGACATGCTTTCCAAAACTGTGCGGAGCCAGGGATGGCGGAGCCCAAGCGTCACACGGACGTGCCGCAAGGAGCGTGTTTTGGAAAGCATGTCCCCAAGCCCCATACTCCATTGACGAATATCCATTAGCGGCAGGAGAGCACAAATGAGAATTGGTGTACTAGGCGCCGGCCAACTGGGAAGAATGCTTGCCCTTGCCGGATACCCGCTGGCTAAAAGTTTTGTCTTCTACGACATGTCCGGCAACCCCAGCGCCGAAATCGGCAAAACCATCTCCGATCCCGAAGGCACACAACTGAACGACTTTCTCAGCCAGGTCGACCGGGTAACCTACGAATTCGAACACCTGCCCGTAGAAGTAGCGGAAAAACTGGCGCAAGAGAAAACCGTCCACCCCAGCCCCCGCGCCCTGCAGGTGTGCCAGAACCGGGAAGCCGAGAAAACCCTCTTTGGTGAGCTGGGCATTCCCACACCCCAGTGGCAAATAGCCGACAGCGCCGAATCCCTCAAAGCCGCTGCTGAAAAGCTCGGCTGCCCGGTGGTGGCCAAATCCAACACCGAAGGCTACGACGGCAAAGGCCAGGCGGTACTGAAAACCCCGGAAGAGGCAGAAGCCGCCTGGGCCTCCATCGGCCACCCAAGGCTGATGGTAGAGAAGTTTGTGGAGTTCAGCCGTGAAGTCTCCATGATTGCCGTGCGCGCCGAAGACGGCCAACTGGCCTTCTATCCCATGGCGGAAAATATCCACCACGAAGGCATATTGCGCTACTCCATTGCCCCGGCACCCAAACTGAGCCCACACATCCAGCAAGAAGCTGAACGCTACATCAAATCCCTGCTGAACGAGCTGGAGTACGTAGGTGTACTTACCCTGGAGCTGTTTGAAACCGCCCACGGGCTGGTAGCAAACGAGATGGCGCCCAGGGTACACAACTCCGGCCACTGGACCCTCGAAGGCGCCATGACCAGCCAGTTTGAGAACCATATACGGGCCATCAGCGGGCACCCTTTAGGCAGCACCGAAGCCCGGGGCCTGAGCTGCATGATTAATATCATCGGCGAGCACGGGGATGTTGAACGCCTGCTGGAACTGCCTTACGCTCACATGCACCTTTACAACAAAGGCGAACGGGCCGGGCGTAAACTGGGCCATGTGAATGTGCTGGCAGACAGCTATGCTGAACTGGCATGGCGGGCCAGTAACTGCGTGCAGTTTTTGCCCGGCAGCCCCGAATTCAGCAGCTCGCTGAACGAAAACGATACGCAATAAATGCGTCCCGGGGTTGATATCGCGCAAATCGACCTTATATTGGGTCAGTAACACTCAAAAACACAGAGAGAAAAGGGAGACGACCTCATGGCATTTGAACTTCCGGCACTACCTTACGAAAAGAACGCCCTGGAGCCGCACATCTCGGCTGAAACCCTCGAGTACCATTACGGTAAGCACCACAACACTTACGTAACCAAGCTGAACGGCCTGGTTGAAGGTACCGACGATGCCAACAAATCTCTTGAAGACATCATCAAGAGCGCCAGCGGCCCACTGTTCAACAACGCAGCCCAGGTGTGGAACCACACCTTCTACTGGAACTGCCTGAGCCCCAATGGGGGCGGCGAGCCTACAGGCGCAGCCAAAGACGCCATTGAAAAAGCGTTCGGCTCTTTCGAAGATTTCAAGAAAGAGTTCAACGACAAAGCCGCCAACAACTTCGGTTCCGGCTGGACCTGGTTGGTGAAGAAAGCGGACGGCAGTGTTGCAATCGTTAACACCAGCAACGCCGAAACCCCGCTGACCGGTGCTGACAAGCCAGTGCTGACCGTAGACGTCTGGGAGCACGCGTACTACATCGATTACCGCAACTCCCGTCCGAACTACCTGGAAGCTTTCTGGAAGCTTGTGAACTGGGAATTCGTGAATGAAAACCTGGCCTGATAAACTGGTCAGCTTTCAAGGCTCAGCCACTCACGGCTGAAACAAAACGCCCGCTGAATGCGGGCGTTTTTGTATACCGCTATAACTACAGCTCAGAGGACGTACCGTGGGTACAACCATTATCGGTCTGATTGTTATTGCCGTCCTGGCAATATATCCGGTTTTTCTTTACAACCGCCTGGTTTCACTGCGTAACCGGTTCCGCAACAGCTTTGCCCAGATTGATGTGCAGCTCCAGCGCCGACACGATCTGATCCCCAACCTGGTTGAATCCGCCAAAGCCTACCTGACACACGAACAGAACACCCTGAACCAGGTGATGGAAGCCAGAAACGGCGCCGTCAGCGCTCAGCAGGAAGCGGCCCGTGACCCTGGAGAAAGCACTAAAATCCAGCGCCTGGGCGGTGCCGAGAACCTGCTCACCAAGGCCCTGGCCAACTTTTACGCCGTGGCGGAAAACTACCCGGATCTGAAGGCCAACGAAACCATACAGCAATTAATGGAAGCGCTTTCCAGCACCGAAAACCGGGTGTCCTTTGCCCGTCAGGCCTATAACGATGAGGTGATGACCTACAACACCTTTCGCGAACAGTTTCCCAACAACATCGTTGCCGGCTTTTTTGCCTTTAAGCCTGTGTCCCAGCTGGAACTGGAATCCCCGGAAGCGCGTCAGGCGCCCAGGGTTGCCTTCTGAGGCTCTGAACCATGGCACAACCCGGATTTTTCCAGCGCCAGGCGAATGCCAGGCGTAATACCGGCCTGCTGGTTCTCCTGTTTGTCACAGCGGTCACCCTGATTACCCTCGCCGTATGCCTGCTGGGGTATTACCTCACTCGCAGTGAGACCAGCGGACAGCCATTTCATGACTGGCTACTCTCCGGCCATGGCCTGATTACTGCTGCTACCGTGGTTGCTCTCATTGGCATGAGCTCGCTGATACGCTGGGTTGATTTAGCGGGAGGCGGCAGCCGCGTTGCCAAAATGGTGGGCGCCCGCCCGATTGACCCGGCAACACGCGATCCGGATGAACGCAAGCTGCGCAACATAGCCGAAGAAATGGCCATTGCCAGCGGCATTCCCGTGCCCGAACTCTACATGATGGATAACGAAACCGGCATCAACGCCTTTGTGGCCGGCTACACGCCCGGCTCTGCCGCCATGGTTGTTACCCACGGCGCCATCACCCAACTGACCCGGGACGAGCTTCAGGGAGTGGTAGGCCACGAGTTCAGCCATATTCTTAACGGTGATATGCGCCTCAACGTGCGCCTGATTGCCCTGCTGGCCGGCATTCTGATGATCGGGCAAATCGGCAGCTTTCTGCTGCAGTCTGCGTTCTACAGCAGCGGCCGCATCAGAGCCCGTAACCGCAACAACAATGCTGAAGTAGCCTTCGGTGTCCTGGGCATTGCCCTGTTTGTTATTGGTTATGTGGGCGTATTCTCCGGGCGTCTGATACAGGCCGCGGTATCACGCCAGAGAGAAAGCCTTGCCGATGCCTCATCGGTGCAGTTTACCCGCAATCCGGAAGGCATCGGCGGCGCCCTGTTCAAAATTGCCGCTCAGAGCAGCCACCTGGAATCCACAGGGCATGCCAGCAACATGAACCACATGTGCTTCGGCGAAGCCGTCCCCATGAAGCTTGCCGGCCTGCTGGCCTCGCATCCGCCCATAGATAAACGCATCAATGCGATTCAGCCGGGGCTGCTTACCCGCCTGAAAAGCCGCGCCCGTAATGCCACGCCAGCACCTGATCGCCAGGGCCAGCAGAGCACCACGGCTTATCAGCCAACCGCTGCTTCCGGTATCGCAGGTGCCACACCCGGATCCGGGCACAGATTTGCTGATCAGGTAGGAACCGCCAGCACGGCCGGTGAAGACTTTGCCATCAGCCTGCTAGAGCAGTTACCAGCCAGTTTTCGCAGCCTGCTTTACGCCCGTACCGGTGCGGTACAACTGTGTTACGCCCTGCTTATCAACCACCTCAGCGATGGGGAGCAGCAAGCGCACCTCAGCCAACTGCCCGCGCATCCTCTCACCGGGCCGCAACCCGACCTGCTGGCAAAACTGGTACCCACACTGAACAGCCTTGGCGAGACCATACGCTTCCCGGCACTGGAGCTGGCCATGCCGGCACTGAGACAACTGGATCCACACGAGCGCCGCACGCTGATGACCAACGTACAGACACTGGTAGCCGCCGATAACCGGGTGTCACTGTTTGAGCTGGCGCTGACCAGCTTTCTGTCACGGCACCTGGGTGCAGGCGCGGAACGGGTGGTGCCTGTGCGCCATCGCAGCTATAAAACCGCGATGCCCGCCCTGCAGGCACTACTGAGCCTGATGACCAGAGCCGGCTCGGCAACCGGCCACGAAGCCGACACCCTGTACCAGGAAGCCATGGCGGGCTTTGGCGACCATAAAAACAGTCAGTATCCGATACGGGCAAAAGTCAGTATGCGGGAACTGCAAGCTGCTCTGAAAACTCTGAATGGACTCTCACCACTGCTCAAGCCGGCGGTGATTGATGCCTGCGGCCACTGCATCACCCATGATGGGGTAATCAACGCCCGGGAATACGAACTGATGCGGCTGGTGGCAGACCAGATGGACTGCCCCATGCCGCCGGTGATGGTGTAAGCTGCCTGGCCGCGCTATGGCGTTGCCGGACTGTTGCCTCTCTCGAATAGCACCTCAACATCCGGGTTGCGCTCCACCGAGGGCAGCTCCAGCTTGTCGCGGATATCCAGATTGACCTTCCACAGCTTGCGGAACTTCTCCGAGGTGGCCGACACAGCATCTGCCTTACCCAGCATGATTTTCGGGCGCAGGAACACCAGCAGATTACGCTTCACCCGGCGCTCGGATTCCGATGAAAACAGGCGCCCGAGATAGGGAATGTCCCCCAGCAGGGGCACCTTGCTCTTGTTAATCTGATAATCGTCCCGGGTCAGCCCGCCCAGAACAATGGTTTCGCCATCATCCGCCAGCACCGTGGTTTTGATCTCACGTTTGTTGGTGACAATGTCTGAGGCGTCTTCAATACTGTCGGCCACATTTTCCGTGGTCTGCTCCACCACCAGCCGCACCAGGTCATCGGCACTGATGGTCGGCGTTACTTTCAACGTCAGGCCGATATCCCGGCGCTCAATGGTGGTAAACGGATTCGTGGTGCCGTCGCCGGTCACTGTGGACTGGCCCGTACGAAAAGGCACGTTCTGGCCCACAATAATTTCCGACTCCTGGTTATCCAGGGTAATGATACTGGGTGTGGACAGCAGATTGGCCGCAGCAGAAGTGGATAGCGCCTGCAGCAATACGCCCCAGCTCAGACCGTTCTTATCCCGGGCACCGGCTCCCATGGTAATACCACCGGTCGCGGGCTGAATCGCAGAGTCCGTAAGTATGGCGGTGAGAACATCCCCCAAACTCTTGCCCACATTGCCAAAGTTGGTGCCCATAACCGGCGTGGAACTGCCAGACTCATCCCCGACAGCCACCTGAACCCCCAGGTCCTGGCCCATCTCATCGCTGATTTCCACAATCGCCGCTTCAATCATCACCTGGGCACGGCGCACATCCAGCGCTGCTACAATTTCTTCCGCTTCCTGCATCAGCGACGGCTCACCGCGCACCACCAGGGCATTGAGCCCTTCATCCGCAAACACCGAAAACTTCCCGTCAGGCTTGCCGCTGCTGGTGCCACCAGTGCCTCCGCCTTCCCGGGTACGCTCACCCATCACGCCTTCCAGCAGTTCGGTCAGCTTTTCCGCGTCTGCGTGCTTCAGGCGGATGACTTTGGTACTACCTCCGGTAGCAGACGGCTGGTCCAGCTGGGTAATCAGCCCACGCATTTTACTGCGAAAAGCTTCATCGCCCCTGAGGATCAGGCGGTTGCTGCGTTCATCGGCGGTCACACTGTACTTTCTGGCCGCATTATCCTTACTGCCCCGGCCCAGTTCATCCGGCGCCAGTTCCTGCAGCAGCGTCACCATGTCGCCAACCCAGGCCTCTTTCAGCCGGATCACCTCCACCTCATACTTGGACGGGCTATCCAGCTCCCGCACAATCTGCTCGATGCGCTGAATATTAGAAGAATGATCACTGATGATCAGAGCGTTGGCCGCTGCCACCCCCGCCAGATGCCCGTACTTTGCTACTAAAGGCCGCAATATCGGCACCAGCTCCAGGGCATTGGCGTTATCAATCTGAATCACCCGGGTGATCAGCTGCTCCGAAGGTACGGTCTGGAAGCGTTTGGTGGACTCGGCGGACTGCTTGGCATCCACCTGCTGTACCACCTTGATCACCTCTTCCCCGGGAATGGCGGTAAACCCGTGCACATTCAGCACTGCCAGAAATAAATCGTAAATTTCGTCTTTATTCATCGGGGCGCTGGAAAGCACCGTCACCTTCCCCTTCACCCGCGGGTCCACCACAAAACTGTAACCGGTAATGTCGGCCACCTGAGTCACAAACGCACGAATGTCCGCGTCTTTCAGGTTCAGCCGCCAGGTTTCACCCTGGCCATACGCCATGGACATTAAAGGAAGAAGCACAAGCAGAGCCAGGGCCCGCAAATAACTGGTTTTGTGGTTGTTATACATCTGGCGAATGTTTCCTGTATCGATGAACCCGGTCAGCGCCACTGCTCAGGTATGGCATAACGAATGGTTAGGAACGAGCCGTCCCGTTCAATCTCTATCTCCAGGCTGGAGTGGTCACGCCAACTCTCCAGCAGTGATCTGTCTTCCTGCACATTGCCCAGGCGCTGGCCGTTGATGGCGGTAATCACATCGCCGGGCTTCAGGTTTACGGCGTTCAGCATGGCGTTGGAGCCGTTGTACACATAGCCGGAGCCGGCATTGCCATCCACCGGGCTCAGACCAAAAGGCGTGAGTGCCGCAGCGCCTTCACTGTCCAGCTGCTGCCTGGCCTTATCGAGAAACGCATGGGGTGACGATTCTGCCGGCTCCGGGGCCTCCTGTGCAACCATGGTAACCGCATTGTCCTCATCAAAGGTCAGGGACTCATAGCGGCCATTGCGGCGGATCAGTATGCGGGAAGGTTCCACCTCTGCCAACTCGGCGTTGCCAGGCAGCACCTCGCCCACACGGTACCAGGCGGTTTCACCATTGCTGCCAGCCACGATGGCGCCGGAATCCTCCGGGTTCCCGCCTACCAGCACGCCGGCCAGCGTCAGCCTCAGCCCGGTCTCCGGCGCCGATTCCTTAACCGCTTCGGCCACTTCACCCGTTGATTCTGCGCGGCCAAAAAAATCATAACTGGCCATAGAATACCCCGAGGCACTGGAAAATGGGCTGGCAGACGCGCCGCCGGCAGCAGTCATCCTGACCGGTTTCTCCTGCCACACAGACCACCAGGTAACCTGTGCCAGCGCCAGACCCAGATACACCACCAGCCAGATCAACAACAGGTTTGCCACTAACCGGGCAATGCGATGCTGGGTGCGGACCGGAACCAACATCAGCCAGCCCCCGGCAGCAGCGGCTGCCTGACACGAAACACTACCTCACCGGGACCGGCAGAATCCGGCCAGGGCTGGCCGGCCAGATCAATCATGCGCTTATACACCTGCAAATCCAGCATGCCGTTCCACAGAAGACTGGCCTGTGCCGCCGGACCATCACCGCCCTGCTCCGCTACGTCCAGAGTCACACCGCCCTGGGCGGTATCCAGGCGGGCCCGCATAGGCGGAAACTGCGCCTGCTGCGTCTGTCCACCCATGGGCCAGCTCACCTGACCACCGGCCCAGCGGCCAACACCATCGGCCTGCACCAGGCGTTCATCCGCCCACTCCAGCGTCAGGCGATCAATGCTGACATCGCCTTCAATCAGGGCACCACCACTGCGGCGGATCAGCTCTTCAAACTCGGCCACCACAATGTTTCCCCGGGCATTTACGCGGGCACTGCCCGGCCAGCCCAGAGTGACATCCCCGGACACCGCCGACTGCCGCGACGCCAGAGACACCTCAAGGGGTTGCTCCAGACGGGTCAGCGATGGCCAGCCCAGCTGCCACATAAGCCGTACAGGAAAGCCGGACACCACCACTCCGGCACTGCCATCCCATACCCTGCCAGTCACCCGCTGCACCTCAACCTGCGGCGGCAGAGACACGTGTGCCGACGCCTGTTGCCAAACCCAGCCGGCCGGCACAAATACAATCAGGGCTCCCAGATACACACACAGCCCCAGCAGAACAAGCAAGAACAGCTTGCCGGGGCGCAGGAAGGGTTTGGGTTCAGCATTGCTCATTTGAGTACACGCGCGCAGTTGGCCGGTTGCCGAGTCTAGCAAAGGCGCTCTCTGAGTTCATGATAAAAACGCAAAAACCCCGCGCCAGTGTGAACCAGCGCGGGGTTTTTGAAGGCAGTTCTGGAAGCGCTCTGAATTCAGAGCACAACCGGAATCAGCAGGTCATGACCGGCATCACATCATGCCGCCCATGCCTCCCATTCCGCCCATGCCACCCATATCGGGCATGCCGCCGCCTGCAGCGTCATCCTGCGGCTCATCTGCAATCATCGCCTCGGTGGTGATGATCAGAGACGCGATGGAAGAAGCCGCCTGCAGTGCAGAACGGGTGACCTTGGCCGGGTCCAGAATACCCATTTCCAGCATGTCACCATACTCTTCAGTTGTGGCGTTGTAGCCGAAGGAGCCTTCGCCGTCACGAACCGCAGCAACCACAACAGAAGACTCACCGCCTGCGTTGTAAACAATCTGACGCAGAGGTGCTTCCATAGCGCGACGCAGAATGTTCACGCCCGCTGCCTGCTCGTCGTTGATGGCATCGACTGCATCCAGGGCAGAAATCGCGCGGATCAGAGTCACACCGCCCCCTGGTACAATACCTTCTTCAACGGCCGCACGGGTTGAGTGCAGAGCATCTTCAACACGGGCCTTCTTCTCTTTCATTTCCACTTCAGAACCGGCACCAACCTTGATAACGGCAACGCCGCCCGCCAGCTTGGCTACACGCTCCTGCAGCTTCTCTTTATCGTAGTCTGAAGAACTGTCTTCAATCTGCTTACGAATCTGCTCAACACGGGCGTTGATATCAGCTTCGGCGCCAACACCATCAATAATGGTGGTTTCTTCCTTGCTGATGTTCACACGCTTGGCAGTGCCCAGATCGTCCAGAGTGGTGTTCTCCAGAGTCAGACCTACTTCTTCAGAAATGACCGTGCCACCGGACAGAATCGCAATGTCCTGCAGCATTTCCTTACGACGGTCACCGAAGCCAGGCGCCTTAACAGCCGCCACTTTTACAATGCCGCGCATGTTGTTCACAACCAGAGTCGCCAGCGCTTCGCCTTCGATGTCTTCGGCGATAATCATCAGCGGCTTGCCGGCTTTGGCAACCGCTTCCAGCGTTGGCAGCAGCTCACGGATGTTGGAGATCTTTTTGTCCACCAGCAGGATGTACGGGTCATCCAGCTCGGCAGTCATGTTGTCCTGGTTGTTGATGAAGTACGGAGACAGGAAACCACGATCGAACTGCATGCCTTCTACAACATCAAGCTCGTCGTCCAGGCCACGGCCTTCTTCAACGGTAATAACACCTTCTTTGCCAACTTTTTCCATTGCGTCGGCAATCAGCTTACCAATGGTCTCGTCACCGTTGGCAGAGATGGTGCCTACCTGAGCAATGCTGCGGCCGTCGCTGCACGGCTTGGCCATTTCACGGATGGCCTTAACGGCTTCAGTGGTGGCCTTGTCGATGCCGCGCTTCAGATCCATCGGGTTCATGCCGGCAGTTACCGCCTTCACACCCTCGTTAACGATGGACTGAGCCAGAACTGTGGCGGTGGTGGTACCGTCACCGGCTGTGTCATTGGCCTGGGAAGCGACTTCCTTCACCATCTGCGCGCCCATGTTCTCGAACTTGTCTTTCAGCTCGATTTCTTTGGCAACAGACACGCCGTCTTTGGTAATGGTCGGAGCGCCGAACGACTTCTCCAGAACCACGTTACGACCCTTGGGGCCCAGGGTTACCTTAACTGCATCTGCCAGAATATTGACACCCGCAGCGGTCAGTTTGCGAGCGCTATCACCGAATTTAACTTCTTTTGCCATGTCTTCTATTCCTGTTCGTTAAATAGAATTCGTTGAATCAATCGGGATTATGACTGTTCGTGCGAATTGCCTCAGCGATCACTCAAGTACGCCGTAAATATCGCTCTCGCTCATAATGAGCAGCTCTTCACCGTCAACTTTTACGGTGTTTCCGGCGTACTGGCCGAAGACCACGGTGTCACCCGCTTTTACTGCCATGGCACGGGTTTCCCCGTTTTCCAGAACACGCCCGTTACCCACAGCGATAACCTCGCCCTGAGACGGCTTTTCCTGAGCATTACCCGGCAGCACGATGCCACCCGCAGTTTTCTCTTCTTCTTCCTTACGGCGTACAACAACACGATCGTGTAGCGGACGAATCTTCATTGCTCTTTCTCTCCAATAGTCCGATTAATGTGGCAATGACATTTGCTGTTAATAAACCGGGCTATCTGCATAACCCGGCAAATTGCCCCTGGCCTCTAACCTTCTGTTTTGTCAGCAGGATTCAGCCTGTGGCGAACTTGTGAAACCTATTTGGGGTCGGCCGGCCGCATTTCAATACCCCCGGCCTGATTTTTTTACTTTTTATCGAGCCGGTCCCGGTCACTGCGGGTTTTATCCTGGTACTCGCCTTCAATAATCTCGCCGTTCTCATCCCGGCTGAAAGGCTGCCCGCCATCAAACGGCCCCTGACCAAACGGGTTCTGACCGCCGCCAGAGCGAAAATAAAAGCCACGGCTTCGGCCAGACACCAGCATCCGCTTCAACGCCTGGGCCGAGAGCCAGTGCCGGGAGAGCGGAATCAGGCACAGAAAACCCACCGCATCGGTGATAAAACCGGGGGTCAGCAGTAACACACCCCCAACGGCCAGAATCAGGCCTTCGGCCACTTCTTTGGCCGGCAACTCGCCACTGTTCAGGCGCTGGTTGGCCCGCAACAGCGTCGCCAGACCCTGCTGCCGCAACAGCCAGGCACCCAGCACCGCGGTAAGCAGAACCAGACCGATGGTGTTGAACACACCAATCTCAGTGCCAACCTGAATAAGCACCGCCATTTCGGCGATGGGCATGATGATAAAAACAAACAATAGTATGGGCATCTGGCCCCCGTTTTAGGAATAAAGCCTGAGTAGTAATTAAGGGCGAATGGGAAAACTTCAAGATGTCGCAGACACGGCCGGCCTGCTACCAACGAAATTGCTTCATGGCTACGCGGCCGTTGACGACCTCGACACCCTCGGCCTGCAGGCGACTGACCTGCTCGTGGTAGGTATCCGAGCCCTGGGGAAAGGCAATCTGACCATTGCTGCGGATCACCCGGTACCAGGGTATTTCATGGCCCCGGGGCAGTTTGCCCAGAGCCCGGCCGATATAACGGGCCTGGCGCCCCAGCCCTGCCATCTCGGCCACCTGGCCATAACTGGCAACCTTGCCGGGCGGAATGGCCGCCACCACCTGCCAGATTTTCTGATCCTTTCCCGGCTCCTGTTCATCACTCATCGTCACTAGCTCCTGGCTGCATGGGCAGTGTCGGGTGCATCAGAGTGATCCGGTGCCAGCGCATCCAGCCGGTCGCCCTGACGAATCATAAACCAGGCCAGAAGAATGGCGGGAATGCCCATCAGCCCCGCCACCAGAAAGAACTCGGCATACCCGAAACCGGCCACTACCACACCGGAGAAGCCCCCCAGAAACTTCCCGGGCAGCGTCATCAGGGAACTGAACAGCGCATACTGAGTGGCGGTAAACGAAGCACTGGTCATGCTGGACAGCCAGGCAATCAACGCCACATTGGCAATACCGCCGCTGAGGTTATCGGCACTGACCACCACCGCCAGCGTCGCCAGATTGGGCGGATACTGCGCCAGACCCACAAAAAACAGATTGGTGACCGCGGTCATAATGGCCCCAGCAAGAAGGATCTTCCGGATGCCGTAGCGCATCACCAGTACACCGCCGGCAAAAGAACCGGCAATGGTCATGAAAAACCCGAACACCTTGGTTACATCCGCAACCTGGGTTTTGCTGAAACCCATAAAATTCAGATAAAACGGATTGGCCATCACACCCATGGCAATGTCGGAAATACGATACACCGCCACCATCAGCAGAATCGCAATGGCCAGTTCTTTATAGCGCCGGAAAAAATCCAGAAACGGGCCGGCCACCGCCGCATAAAACCAGCCGGTAAACCGGGCCAGACGCGGAGGCAGGTGCGTGCGCTTGGCCGCTTCTTCTTCCACCTGCCGGGCAATGTCTTTGGCCGCCGCAAAATGGTTTACCCTGGGCTCCCGGGCCACCAGCACCGTCAGCGCACCAACGCCCACCAGAGCCGCCATCACCTGATACGACACCTGCCAGGACCAGAACTCCGCCAGATACAGAGCACCAGCCCCCGCCACCAGCAACGCCAGCCTATAGCCAAAAATATACGTAGCCGCCAGCGCCGCCTGCAGCCGCTCTTCCGCAATTTCAATGCGATAGGCATCAATCGCCACATCCTGAGTCGCCGATGAAAACGCCACCAGCAGACCGCACAAAGCCATGGTCTGGGGCATCACCGTGGCATCCACCTGCGCCATCAGATACAACCCGGTGGCAATCCCCGCCTGAGCCAGCAGAATCCAGCTGCGGCGCTTACCCAGCAACCGGTCCAGCAGCGGCAGCCGTAACCGGTCCACCACCGGTGCCCAGAACACCTTGATGGAATAGGTAATCCCCAGCCAGCTGAAAAAACCAATGGTCGCGGTTTCCACGCCCACATCCGCCAGCCGCGCATTCAGCGTGGAAAACACCAATAAAAACGGCAGCCCGGCGGAAAACCCCAGAAACAGAAGGGCAATCACCTGCCAGCGCGTGTAGATGTACAACGTATCCCGGATCGGAGCCAGGCGTGAGCCGTGTGAAATAACAAGCCTCCGGATCAGTGGCAGACGTGAATGAAAAGCAGGCGCCAAGCATACCAAGCCCGGCAAGCCACCGCATCAGGCAATCAAGCGCAAACAAATCCGTTACAATGTTTTCACCTGAAAACTCAAAAACATCTGCTGTCACTATGAAAAAACTGGGAACCGCCTCTGTTGCTGCACTCCGCCAATACGTCCGCGCCGCCGACGCCAAAGGCGTAAACACCGAAAGCCTGCTGACCCAGGCAGACCTCAACCCGGCCCTGCTGGAGTCCGACGACGGCCGCATCAACGGCGAGCAACTCCAGAATTTTATACTGTTACTGTGTACGCAGACCAACAACCCCATCCTCGGACTGGAAACCGGCGATTTCGTACAACCCGGCTCCTACAGCATACTCGGCTACATCACCATGAGCTGCGCCACCCTCGGAGAAGCCGTGGCCCGCATCGCCCCGTTTGAAAAACTGGTCGGCGACATGGGCACCACCAGCCTCACCATGGCCGGCAACGACATCACCCTCACCTGGCACTGCAACTACGACCATCCGGTGGTCCAGCCCCAGGTGGTCGACAACGTATTCGCCTCCTGGGTGAACTACGCCCGCTGGCTGGCCGACGACACCGAGGCCTCCCCTTCTCTGGTAAAACTGAAACGCCAGTCCCCCGGAAAAGCCTACGAACAGGCTTACCAGAGTCGCTGGAACTGCCCGGTGGAATTCGGGACGGAAGAAAACACCATCACCCTGAAACAGGCACTACTGAACACCCGCCTGCGCCAGCCCGACCCCATGCTACGCAAAACCCTGGAAGCCCACGCCCTCACCCAACTCGCCGCACTGGAGACAGACACAGACCTCGTAACTCAGGTAAAACACAGCATCCAGCAACAACTCATGCACGGCATCACCCGGCAAGACATGGTGGCAGAAAACCTGGGCGTAACCAGCCGCACGCTGCAACGAAAACTCAGTCAGGAAGGTGTTTCTTATCAGAAGCTTTTGGATGAAGTGCGCCAGAAAATGGCGGAGGACTATTTACAGAACAGTGAACTGACCATTCCAGATATCGCCTTAAGATTGGGCTACAGTGAAACCGCGTCGTTTCACCGAAAGTTCAAAGCAACAGCAGGAATAACACCCGGAGAGTTCAGGCAGTCCGGCGAGCCGGTATAGTCAGGTGCAAACGGCCGGGGCGGGGCCCACCTTCCGGAAAACGCCCGTAAATACGTCCATGTAGGGCTCGGTCGCGCCATCCCTGGCGCTCCACGTTTCCGGAAGGTGGGCCCCGCCCCGGCCTGTCTGACTACTGAGTTGCCTCAGGCGTTTTCCGGGAGTCTGTACCGGCCTTGGTCAGACACTGTATCAGACCTTAAAGCTTGCGACCCTTACCAGCCGCGATCCGCAGACGCAGCGCATTCAGCTTGATAAAGCCTTCTGCATCCTTCTGATCGTAAGCACCTTCGTCTTCCTCAAAGGTCGCGATCTTCTCATCGAACAGAGAATCTTCAGACTTACGGCCAACCACATCCACGTTGCCCTTATACAGCTTCAGACGTACAACGCCGTTCACATAAGTCTGGGTCTGGTCGATCAGGGCCTGCAGAGCTTCACGCTCCGGGGACCACCAGTAGCCGTTGTAGATAATCTCGGCGTAACGGGGCATCAGGCTGTCTTTCAGATGCGCCACTTCCCGGTCCAGAGTCAGAGACTCAATGGCACGGTGGCCGCGCAGCATGATGGTACCGCCCGGGGTTTCGTAACAACCGCGGGACTTCATGCCCACGTAACGGTTCTCAACAATGTCCAGACGACCAATACCATTGGCACCGGCCACCTTGTTCAGATACTCCAGCACCTCATGGGCCTTCATTTCCTGACCATCAATGGCCACGATATCGCCTTTGCTGTAAGTCAGCTCAATATACGTCGGCGTATCCGGTGCATCTTCCGGAGACACACTCCAGCGCCACATCTCCTCCTCGGCCTCTGCCCAGGGATCTTCCAGGTTCATCCCCTCATAGGAAATGTGCAGCAGGTTGGCATCCATGGAGTAAGGGCTCTTGCCCTTCTTCATCTCCACCTCAATACCACGCTCTTCACAGTACGCCAGCAGCTTCTCACGGGAGTTCAGATCCCACTCACGCCAGGGCGCAATCACCTGAACGCCTGGCTTCAGGGCATAAGCACCCAGCTCAAAACGAACCTGGTCATTCCCCTTACCCGTAGCACCGTGGGAAATCGCATCCGCGCCGGTTTCATTGGCAATCTCAATCAAACGACGGGAAATCAGTGGCCGCGCAATCGACGTACCCAGCAGATATTCGCCTTCATAAACCGCATTGGCGCGGAACATCGGGAACACATAATCGCGCACAAACTCCTCGCGCAAATCCTCAATGTAGATTTCCTTAACTCCCAGCGCCTCCGCCTTGGCCCGCGCCGGCTCAACTTCCTCGCCCTGACCAATATCGGCCGTAAACGTCACCACTTCGCAGTTGTAAGTGTCCTGCAACCACCGAACAATAACGGAGGTGTCCAGGCCACCGGAATAGGCCAGAACGACCTTATTAATATCAGACATGTCTGTGCTCCAGACTGAACAGAATGGATGAAATAAAAAGAAGGGGGATATTGTACGGGATGGAGGGAGAGTTGGCTATAAACCTTGCCTGCGGCGCACGACTCGCCCTCAACAGCGTTGGGGCTACGTTAGCCAGTTTTTGGCAGGGAGTTTTTTCAGATCGGCCAAAGGCATAGGTCTTGCAAACAGGTAGCCTTGCAAAATATCGCAATGCCTGCGAACCAGATCGTTCTGCTGCTCCCAGGTTTCAATGCCTTCTGCCACCACGACCATGTCCATATGGTGGGCCATCGTTATCACGCCCTGAACAATAGCGGCAACCCGGCGATCCGTTGTAACTTCCTCTACAAAAACCCGATCAAGCTTCAACTTCTGAGCGGGTAGATCCCGAAGGTAACTCAAGCTGGAAAAGCCGGTTCCGAAATCGTCCAGAGCCACACGCACGCCCAGCGTTCTCAGCGCCTCCATCAACTCGATCACAGGCTCCGTGCCAACCAGCAACACACTTTCGGTCACTTCCAGCTCCAGTATCTGCGGTGAAAGCCCGGTTTCTGTCAGTACCTGCCGGATGTCATCCAGAAAACTGTCACGAATGAATTGCAGCGAAGATATATTCACGGCAACACCCAGCGCCTTTTCGCGGCAGGCATTGAACTCCGCTATTTCTGTGCAGGCTTGCCTGAGAATCCACAGGCCAAGTGGCACGATCTGCCCCGTTTGCTCAGCCAATGGAATAAACTCACCGGGAGAGATCAGTCCCCGGGCGGGGTGATGCCACCGTACCAAAGCTTCAAAACTGCAGATATGCCCGGTCACAGTATCGATCAGGGGCTGATAATAGACTTCGAACTGATTTTCCTGCAATGCGGTATGAAGATCATGCCTCAGGTTTACACTGTTGATGCTGTGTTCGGCCCTTTGGCCACTGTGCCATTGCCAGGTATTTTTGCCTCCAAGCTTGGCCCGTTCCCGTGCGACATCGGCAAACTGAAGCAGGTCTTCAGCACCATCCAGAGGCCCACAGTCAGAGCCAATCCCGATACTGGCACTGATGTGAACCATCTGGCCATCCACTTCGATTGGCTGAGCAAGGTGTACCAGTATTCGCTCAACCAATTGAATAATCTCATCCCGGCTTCTGTAATCGGAAATCAACACACCAAATTCATCGCCGACCAATCGCGCAACGGTCGCTCCGGGTGGTGTCAGCTCGATAAGCCGTCGGGCCGTTTTTCTGAGTACCTGATTACCCACATGATGACCCAGTTCATCATTGATGGATTTGAACCCATCCAGGTCCAGGTACAGCACCGCCTTTCGGTTATCCTCCTCAATCGGTGTATCACTCAGCTTTTTCTGAAACGAGGCATCATTGAGCAACTCGGTAAGAAGGTCATGAGTAGCCTGGTAGGCAATCTGAGCTTCCTGTTCCTTCTGGCGGGTAATATCCCGGCAGAGCCCGTAGACACCCACGATTTCACCCTGGATGGTGACCGGGAAATTCGTGATCTCCAAATAGTAGGGAGAGCCGGAGGCATGGATGCCCATGGTTTCGTATGTAACCACCTCACCGTTTCGGGCTTTGTCGAATCCAGCCTGGGTTTGAGCGCGGTAATCAGACTCAATAAAGGTATTGAAATGAAGATTGTGCATACTACCGGCTGAATAGCCGGTGATTCTTTCCAGAGCCTCGTTACAGCTCTGGAAGTGGCCATCAAGATCAAATGTATAGACACCATCCGGATGGTTTTCAAACAGGGCCCGGTGCCACTCGGTGAGAGCCCTGTGGTTTTCAGCATCACGGTATCGGAGAGCGGCGAGCGCACCTGGCACCATAGCACCGACCCAGTCGGCTATAGCCTTCAGCACCTGCTACCTCAACCCGCCTGAGCCACCGCCTCTTCGCGTATGCCGTCCCAGCCTTCTTTCACCGACCGAAGCAGGTTTGCCACCTCATCCAGTTTGGCCATATCGTTCCTGGCACTGGCTTCCAGAAGCGCACGCTCCATGTAGTCATACAGGCCTTCAAGGCGAGCTGCCAGATCACCACCCTTCTCGAAATCCAGAAAGCTGCGCAGGCCGCCAATGATCTCAATGGCCTTGCCAATCAGCTTGCCCTTGCTTTCATAATCTTTCGCCTGCATGCGGGCCTTGGCCATGTTGATTCGCTCCAGAGCACCGTTATACAGCAACTGGATCAGCTTGTGCGGGTCCGCATCGGTGATGCTGGTCTGAGTGTTAACACGCTGGTACGCCTGTAAACCCTTCATAATCTACCTCATTACATCCTGTTCTGAACCGTGTAACGGCCGGAATTCACAAAACTTCAGGTTTTTTACCCTCAGTTTTTATTATTTTGCGGAGCCAGCGCCGCTAATTGCTGTGTTACGTAATCGCGGGTGTTGTTTAGCTGAGATATCAGTGAATCGGCGGAGCTGAACTGGCTTACCAGCCTTTCACGGTAACTCTCAATACGCATATCCAGCTTCACGCGGTCTTCCTGAATACGTTCCAGATCCCGGTTGAGCGATTCAGTGCGAGAGCTCAGGGCTCCTTCGGCGCCCAAAATATCGGTGATGGTATCAACGGCCCGTTCACTCACCCCTTCAATAAAATTAACGGCACCCCGTCTGCCCACATCACCGCCGGTAATTCGCAGTTGCAGACCGGCCGCCTCGTTATTGTCGCTGTTCGCCAGATACAACACCTGGCCATCACCCTTCGCAGTCTGGCCGTTAATGGTTCCAGCTACATCTATACCAGCTTCTCCATCTTTGGCATTCAGCCCCGGTACGTTCATTGCCCCGGTCAATCGTACATTCGAATCACTGCCGTACTTGCCAGATGTAAAGGTAAGCCCGTCTGTCGCATCCCAGGCTACCTGCACCGAACGGCCTGCAGACTTTAACTCCGTACTGTTATTCAAAGCCTGCTGCATAGCTGCAGCAAACTCTTCACCAGTAAAGTTATCGCCTGTATTGGAAAGCGGTGATCCATCCGGTGCATTTTCCAAATGCACATTAACCTGAGTTTCGCCATCAACCTCAAAGGTAAACCGATTGCCTGCTTTAACAGTGACCGTTCCGGTATCGGCAGCCGAATAGTTCAAGTTACCCCGGGTGGCCATTTGGGTAACATCAATATCGTAACTGCCTGGTATCGTGCCAGAGCCGCTACGCACAAACTCCACCTGAGAATCAGTCGTTCTGCCCTGCTCTGCAAACAAAGCGGTTACGTCATCAGGGTTTTCCCGAAGCTGCTGTTGAAATTTCTGGCTATCAAACTGAAGCTCACCGGTGCGAAAATCAGTCCCGATACCCACATCCGCCAGACTGCGCACACTGGCATTTTCCAGCCCGGGGACAATATCCGTGAGCACACGTTTGAGCTGGTTTTGAATATTACGAACGGTGGAATCACCCGTTAAAATACTGCCCTGACCGGTGTCGCTATTAAATGTCGACAGCTCTCGAATGGTCCCCTGAAGCTCGTTGAACTTATCTACGAATAACTGAACACGCTCTGCTACCTTACCTGTGTCCTGTTCAACCTTGACAGTCGATTGGCCGGTCTCCTTCAAATCGAAGGTCAGCCCATCTATTACATTCTCCACAGTATTGGTTGAACGAGTAACCAGTACTCCGTTTATTTTCATCTGCGCATCGGCAGCATCGATGGTTTGCTTCATGTCCGGATTGGCGGATTTATCTGCCGGATCAAACGCGAAGCGTGCCAGGCCTTCAGCGCCAGCGTCTTCGTTAGCGGTAATCTTCACCGCATTAGCCGCGCCTGTTTCATCAGCGGAAAGCGTCAGACGAAAGCCACTACCAGTATCAATTATGCCAGCCGATACACCGCTGTTGGCGTCATTAATAGTGTTCGCCAACCCCTGCAAAGTGTCGTTGCTGGAATCAATAGTAATCTCAGTGGTTTTGTCGCCCACCTGAAGCGTAAGAGTGCCCTGACCAACGCTGGTGGCATCGCGATCAGCAAAGGTTTGCTCGCTTGCAAGCGCCTGGGCTTCAGCAAGGCCGACGACATCGACGCTATAAGAACCGCGAGCAGCCTTGCTGGCATCTACAGAAATCTCAACATTACTGCCGGAAGACGAAGCAGAAAAAGACTTCATGGCATCCGAAGAGCCAAGCTGCCGCATCGGTAACCGCAACTCAGTAACAGCACTGCGCAGCATGCCATAAGCTGAAATCAACGCCTCAGTGCGTTCTGTTTTCTGATCCAGCCGCACTTCCGTAGGCTTGCGCTCTGCGGCCGTCAACTGATCAACCAGATCCGAGTTAAGAACGCCGGAGCCAATACCTAATGATGAAATACCTGCCATAACCAAGCCTCCTCGTGGGGGCAAATCTTTGTACTATTACCGTTAACGGCCGGAAGCGGCAAAACTTTGCCTTTTTTGATATTCATTTTTCGTGTTCTTTCGTGGATTTCGCGGCCAGCCAAACCAAAAACACCGCCGGCTCCCTATAAGAGGCGGCGGTGCTGAAGTTGCGAAGCCAACAAAGCCACAAAAGCGGCAAGTTTTTACACTTTAATGTTGAGCAACGTCAGCGGCTCATCCTGCTGCAATTTCTCTGCCAACCTCAAAGCCACTTCATCGGGAATCTGCCGGATGACTTCCTGAGTTTCCTGATCCACCACCTTAACAACAGTCTGGCCCAGATCGTTATCCACCTCAAACTGCAGATCGCGCTGAACGTGCTGAACATAATCGTTCAGCTGACTTACCGCCTGGCCTAGGCCTTCGCTTTGAGCCTCGCCGGCTTTTTTCAACGTATCCGCACCGGACAGTTCACTGGCGGCCTTCAGGTCAAGCGGCTGCTGGTTTTTTGACAATGGAGAAGCCAGATCAGAGGCATTCCTCTCCTCGGCCTGAGATGACGGCATTGCCTTCACCGGAGACCTGCCACCAGCGGTGAGCAGCTTCAGGCCCGGGTTATTCAGGTTAACGTCATTCATAGCATTACCTCGCTATACTCAAACGGCGTAAAGCCGGAACCCGAAAGTTCCGGCTGTTACCGCTAGCCCCTTACTGCAGGAGGGACAGAACCTGCTGCGGACGGGCGTTAGCCTGAGACAGAACCGAGATACCGGCCTGCTGCAGCACCTGGGATTTGGCCAGGTTGGCGGTTTCTGCGGCGAAATCGGCGTCCAGAATTCGGCTGTTGGAGGCACTGAGGTTCTCTACAGAGGTGCTCAGGTTGGCGATGGTAGATTCGAAGCGGTTTTGGACCGCACCCAGCTCGCTACGGAATTTGTTAACCGTATCCAGCGCTGCATCCATTCGCATGATGGCGTCGTTGGCATTCGCGACGGTATCAACCGTGACATCGCCCAAATTACCACTGGTTACTGCCACACCTGCATCCGCAGCAATGCCATTTCCCTCAGCCACATCCAGCGCTTGCGCGGAGCGTATTTCAAGGCCGTCGCCATCCTCATTGGCCGAAGCAAATACCCCGCCCACCTGATCATTAATCTGATCAGACATAGTACTCAGGACGGTGGCTCGAGCAGCATCCTGCGCCTCCTGGGTAACCTCATCAGCACCAAGATTGTCCGGATCCGACCCAACGGTAGCTTTAGCGGTGGTCAGAACATCCGCATCAATGTCGAAAGTTACTGTCGTTGCATCATTATCGCCCACAGTAATTTTTACAGTGCCACCCGCTTCGAGATCATCACTAAAGGTCACTGTACTCTTAGCGATAGCCAACTCGCCAAAATCCGCTGTACGCACACTCTGCGCAAGATCAACACCAATGGTCTGACCGGCGTTCGCACCAACCTGAAAACTCTGTGATTTAAGAGAGCCATCTAATACATTCAAACCGTTGAAAGCTGTTTGTGCTGCAATACGATCAACTTCAGCAATGCGCTGCTGCACTTCATCATTGAGTGCTTCCCGGTCTGAAGCACTATTGGTCGCGTTTGCAGACTGAACAGACAGTTCCCGAATACGCGTGAGGTTATTAGTAATCTCATCCAGCGCACCTTCAGCGGTTTGCGCCAGGGAGATGCCGTCGTTCGCATTACGGGTAGCAACATTTAGACCCGAGATCTGCGATTGAAAGCGTGTAGAAATGGCCATTCCAGCCGCATCATCTTTGGCTGAGTTGATCCGTAAACCAGATGACAACCGCTCCAGCGCCTGATCGTTAATTCCCTGAGACTTACTCAACTGATTCTGAGCAGACAGTGATGCAACGTTAGTGTTAATTCCGAGAGCCATTATGCTTCTCCTTCAACAGAAGTCTTTATTTCATGGAAGAGGCCTGGCGCCCGGCTTCTAGGTTGGGAGCGCCGCCCTGTTACTTCACTTAACGGCAGCCTTTCGGGTTGCTTTAGGGAAAATAAAAAATTCTTTGTAAAACACCGTAAAAAGCGGCAACGCCCTTCCGTTTGTATGTGTCGGCTCTTTGGCGCGTAGTGCGCAGGCCACCCAACACAAAATCAAAAAAACCTAACAAAACCAATACCATAAAAGAAAACTTCCAATCCTGGCACGACCTTCGCTTATATCCCTGCAAAACGGCAACTTAACGATTTTCCGCCGGCAAGGCGCCCTGGCTAACAGGCTCTGAGCTTCCGGCATCTCTGAACAGGGAGAACGATATGTCTCAGGTTATCAACACCAACATGGCGTCATTGAACGCACAACGAAACCTCAATGCGTCACAGGGCCAGGCGAACACGGCTCTTGAACGCCTGTCATCCGGCCTGCGAATCAACTCCGCCAAAGATGATGCGGCTGGCCTTGCCATTTCTGAACGCTTTCAATCGCAGATCTCGGGCCTGAATCAGGCTCAGCGAAATGCCAACGATGGCATCTCCCTGGCCCAAACGGCGGAAGGGGCGATGGATGAGATCACCAACAATCTGCAACGGATTCGTGAACTGTCGGTTCAGGCGGCCAACGCCACCAACAGCATTTCTGACCGTCAGGCTCTTAATGAAGAGGTTCAGCAGCGGGTTGAAGAAATCAACCGGATTGCCAGCCAGACTTCCTTTAACGGATTGAAAGTGCTGGATGGGACGTTTGGTACGCAGACATTTCAGGTGGGGGCGAATTCTGGTGAGACTATCGGGATTAGTGGGCTGGACTCCAGGGGAAGCCAGCTGGGTAGTGTTATAGCTCAGACAACGGATTTATTTGACCAAACTACACCTGTCAGCAGTGAAACAGGCCGCATACCAATCAATGGCAGCACCCTGGTAGTTGGTGAAGTAACCATTGGCGAGAAATCCTACAACATCAACAACACTGTCAGCGATGTTGAGGGCTTAGCAAGTCTGATTAATGACAATAACACCAATTCGGATTTACTCATTAAGGGCGATAACGAAACCGGCCGCATTACCGTTATCAACTCTTCCGGGGCAGACGTTCCCGTTAACTTTAATCTTGCAGATAACGCTACACCTCCCAACAAAGTTTACGAAGACAACCTGAACGCGCTGGGTGGCGGCTTGGACAAGTTTTTTGAAGCCGGCAATACCGGATCATTTGAGTTTGAAGTGAATGGCATCAGCTTCACTGCCAACGATGTAGGATCACTCCAGGATGTTGTAGGCCAGGTAAACGCCAAGGCAAACGATACAGGCGTGAAAGCAAACCTTGACAAATCAAACACCAATATTATTTTTTCAGCTCAGCATGGCGAAGACTTTGAAGTAAACATGGATGCGGACCTCAACGGTGACGGCACCCCGGATAATTTTACACTCAGTACGAGCGCTACTGCGAAAGCCAACACACGATCAATGAACAATCTGGATATATCGACACCTGAAGGCGCTGACGAAGCAATGGTTACCGTCGACTACGCCATCGACCAGATCAACGGCTACCGCGCCGAACTCGGCGCCGTGCAAAACCGCTTCGAGTCCACCATCGCCAACCTGAGCACTACCTCAGAAAACCTCTCGGCCTCCAACAGCCGCATTCGCGATGCGGACTTTGCGGCGGAATCTGCCGAACTGGCCCGCACTCAGGTGCTGCAGCAGGCGGGTTTGTCGGTACTCTCTCAGGCGAACGCACGGCCGCAGCAGGTGTTGCAGTTGCTGCAGGGCTAATAGCCCGGCACGAAAAAGCCCGATTCGGATGTCCGAGTCGGGCTTTTTGCGCTTTATCGGTATGGAATTATTCGTTCACTGCACTTGGTGAGATCATGCTGCTGGAAACCGCTTGCAGCTTCACTTGATAACCGCAGGCATTGGCATACTTTTTCAGTGTCGCCCAGCTAGGGTTTCCTTTTCCGCGCTCGAGCCTGGAAATATTGCCTTTTGCCGTTCCGATTCGCTTCGCCAGATCTTCCTGAGTTAAGCCTGCATTGGTTCGCATGGTGATTAATTGATTCATCAGGTCAAACTCGTCCGCCAGCTTTTCATATTCAGTACGGACCGTCTCGTTCTGCAATGCTTTCTGTTTTAGTGCTTCCAAACTCATGATTTTTTAACCTCCCGCAACCTGTCCAGCGCCACCTTCAATTCCTTTTTCGGAATTTTCTGATCCTTCTTAACAAAGGCGTGCAAAACAGTTACCGCTTGATTATTCATATAGCAGAAAATCCCTCGCCCGATACCCTCCTTAGCTTTAGCTCGTATTTCGAATAGCCCAGCGCCTAATGGTTTCGTATGCGGCTCCCCGAGATTGGCACCGTGTATTTCTATCATTTCCAAGAGTCTGATCATTCGCGCCTGTATCTTCGGTGGCATTGAAAGAATATCTCTCTCCACGCCAGCGTAAAACTGAATCGTCCATTTCATACAACAGTCCTTCCATAGCAGAGGTCATCATAAATGATAACTCCTATTTCTTTCAACTGCTGATTTGAATAGTAAACGCTCTTTGGCATGCACTCACACGATTGGCATTATATGCCAATCAGTAATCCGGAGGCCTTAGCATGGCAACAAGAAAAATTCTTCTAACCGATCACCAGGAACAGTTGGTTGGCGAGGACATTGCCGAATACCTCTCACTCAGAGCCAGTGAGCTCACTAAAAAGGACTAAGTTTTATTCACCCCTAACTTATGCGAGCCGCCAAAGGCACTGATATCACGGCCTTGTAACCTGGCACTCGAAACACTTTACACGCGCCTGTACTTACATCCGTATGTACAAATTAGCAGGTAACCTACCACGCACCCACTCTCAATACTGAGCCAAGCTCCGAGCATATTGAGCAATAAGAAGCGAGCTCACGACAAAACTGGCACACCTTTCGCTACACCTCATACAAACCACAGCAAACAACCAAAAACTGCAGGCCTTTGCCGCAATTTTTGAATTTAGCGGCAGGTAGATGAGGTATCCCATGCAAGCCAAACATCACATTCAGGAATCCCATTCCCAACAGGCGCAGCAGTACGCCAACCTTGGCTACTGGGCCCTGAAAACCGAGCGCCCTGCCCTGGCGGAACAGCACTTCCTGCAGGCTCTGGACTACGACCGGCAATCCGCCGCCGCTTTCTGTGGTGTGGCTCATGCCAAACGGTTGCAGGGGCAGTACGATGTGGCCTACCTGCATTACCGCAAGTTGCTGGAAACCGGCACCGAATGGGATTCTGTTTACAGCGGCATGCTTTCGTGCGCGCAACACCTTGCGGTTAACAAAGCCGATAACAACCTGGCGTTGGATGCCATTGCGTTGCTAAAACACGAAGGCTTGCCCCATCAGGAAATCGGGCGGTTTGTGGGGGCGATCATCCGCCTGCAATACGATCTGGACAACCCAGACGCAGAGATTCATCTGGATGCAGCGGGCACCGACGAACTGCTGATTTTGGCCCTGCAAAAAACACTCATGCCAGACCCGGCCGTGGAAGAACTGATTGTTATGCTGCGCCGGGCCATTGTGGCAGAAGTGGCACAAACTGCAGAACTGCGCGATGAGCTTCAGCAACTCGCCCTCGCCATCGCCCGGTACGCCGACCGCACCGGCTATGCCCTGCCCGCTGCAGAGGACGAAGCACGCCTGGTCGCGGCAATCAATGACAGCCTCAAAGCCCAGCTCATCATGGGCGAGCCGCAAACGGCGCTGACTGGCTCACTAATGCTCAGCGCCATGTACGGCGCCCTGTTCCATCAGGACTTTGCCGTACACCTGGGGCAGTGGAACCTGGTGGACTGGCCCCTGGCACTGCAGCCGGTTATGGCCACCAGCTACTACCACCGCGCCGAAGAAGAAAGCATCAAACAATGCTTTGATGAAAAGGCTGAAGAGCTGGCCCTGGACAAAACCGACGTACCCCAGGCCTGGCCGTCCTGGTCGACACTTGCTTATCACGAGAAAAACAGCCTGAAAGCCATCATGGCCAACGAACTCGGCCTCCAGACCGACAAACTGCCAGACACCCTGCGCATTATGGTATGCGGCGCCCGCTCCGGCCAGCGCGCTATGGAACTGGCTCACTACCTGTCCGATGTAGAAGTGATCGCTGTAGACGAATCCCTGGCCAACATCGCCAAAGGCACCCGCATGGCGGCAGAAACGAATGTGCGAAACATCGTATTCTGGCCCTGGTCCATCGCTCAGCAGTTCGTTGCCGACGGCCAGCAAGTGCACTGGATAGAAATCGGCCGCCTGCCCTCCCCGGCCATGACCGATCTCTCACTGGCGCAACTGATTCACACAGCTGCCAGCTCCGGGGCTGTTGTGCACCTGCACACCGCGGTCACAGAGCAAACAACCGGCGACCGCCAGATGCGCACCCTCATCGCCCAACACAACCTGAAACCAACCCGCACTACCCTGCGCCAACTCCGCCGGATGGTCCTGAACCACCAACAGGATGCGACCTGGCAGGCACTGGTTCAGGAGGAAGACTTCTACAGCCTCGGCGGCTGTCGCGACCGCTGGTTTAATCCACAAAACAAAGCACAGCTAAAAGACCTGCTGGCAATGCTGAGCAACGAAGTGGAATGGAAACTGGTAAAAGCCCGCGATGAAGACGGCCACAGCCTGGCGACCCAGCCCGTGCAAAAACAGATACAGGCAGAGGCGCTGGGGAGTGAGGTGCAGAGTTTGCTGGGGCAGGGATTGAGTGTGTATTTTCAGCGGCGCAGGTAATAGCTAAGGTGCCGGCCCGATGGGCCGACACCTTTCCTTCCTTTACAGATACGGCACCAACGACTGCCCATAATAATGCAGCTCCTCCAGTATCAGCTGCTTCTCCGGCGTAAGCTCCGGATCATTGGCCAGGCGCTGCAGCTCGTGGCCGTAGGCTTCCAGGGAGCGCCAGCCTTTTTTGGGGTTCATCAGGCGCTGGCTGCGGAACTGCTCCCAGCGTTCAGATTCTTCGCTGCTGAGGGTGTCCGGGTGGTTGCGGGCGCGGTAGCGGAAGAGCATTTCGGGGAGGCGCTGGTCGCTGAAGTGAAAGGTTTCTTCCGCGAGAATGTCCGGCGGGGTCTGCAGGGCGCGGTTGAGTTCGCTGCGGTCGGCGGGAGACAGAAAGCCGCCGGCGTAGAGTTGTTCGTCCGGGTCGGTGAGGTTGCCCTCATAAGGCTGGTCGAAGGCTTCGGCGATGCGTTCGGCTAGGTCCGGGGCTTTTCTCAGGCGGGCGAGGTTGGCGCGCAGGGTATCGCCGTTCAGCTGCAACGCTTCCAGCCGCTCTGCGGACAGGGTAGAAAGCATAGCCGCCGGGGCCAGTACCGGGCATTTGTTCAGCTGTACGCCTTTCAGCGGAAAGCGCGACGCATCGCCCAATTCCGCCTGAGAGGTAAACACCCGCTCACGGATCTGTTCCGGGGTGGCGTTGATCAGCTCTTCCGGGTCTTCCCGCAAGTCGTATACAATCACCTGGTTCTTGTTGCCGGGGTGCTCGGCCAGCGGTGCAACCATGGCGCAACAACCCCGGGTGGCGGGGTATTTGGCGGATATGTGCAGCACGGGCTTCATGGTGGCTGTGTCCAGCATGGTGCGGGCCGAGTGCTTGTCTTTATTGTTCAGCACAAACTCAAACAACCGCGGCTGTTTATCACGAATCAGCCGGGCCACCGCCAACGTGGCTTCCACATCCGACATGGCGTCGTGGGCCGCCTCATGGGCAATGCCGTTTGCTTCGGTAAGCTCTTCCAGCCTGAAGCTGGGGCTGCCATCCGGTTTACGGGGCCAGTTAATGCCTTCGGGGCGCAACGCGTAGGTCAGGCGCACCATGTCGATAATATCCCAGCGGGAGTTGCCGTTCTGCCATTCCCGGGCATAGGGATCGCGCAGGTTGCGGTACAGGGTGTGGCGGGTTACTTCATCATCAAAGCGCAGGTTGTTGTAGCCCACCACGCACGTGCCGGGCTGGCTGAAGGCTTCGTTGATCTGAGCGATAAACTCGGTTTCCGGAAGCCCTTCTTCCAGGGCTTTTTGCGGGGTAATGCCGGTAATCAGGCAGGCTTGCGGTGAAGGCAGGTAATCGTCCGTGGGTTTGCAGTAAATCACCAGCGGCTCTTCAATAATGTTCAGATCCGCGTCCGTTCGCACACCTGCAAACTGCGACGGCCTGTCGTGAACCGGGTCCACACCAAACGTTTCGTAATCGTGCCAATAAAACGAACGGATCAAAACAAGACTCCTGCCATATGAATCATGAAAGGCAGAAGTTTAGCAAATCAAAACAGGTTCGTACCCATATCCACCGGATGGGTCTGCAAACGTTCCACTCCGGAGGTTACAAAATTCTCCAGGTTTACCTTCATGTTCGTCGGCAGGTTAATAAACACGCCCTCGCCCACACTGATGGCGCCGGTTCCGTCCAGCTTCTGCCAGTCCATGGCTTCGCGCTGAAAGCCAATAAAAAAGCCGTCGGTGAAGTCGTTATTCCCCTCACCTACGTTAACAGAGCGCAATTTGGTTAATGCCGCCGTGCAGGTCGCTCCGCTTGCACAATCACCCGGAGCAACGCCAATATGCGTCGCCCGTTTATTGGTCGGAACACCATTACTGTCCATCAGCACAGCATCATGCAATGCGCCGGAACCATCCTCAAACTGCAAACCGATATCGCCACTGAAACTGTCGGTAGAGGACGATACAGACCCCCGCGCCTGACCAAAGCCCATACGAAAGCCCACAAGCCCGTGCTCATCTTCGGCCAGCTCAAGGTAAGGCAGACGCGCCTCAAACGGCACCTTGTCACCGGCATTGTAAGTCACACCGTTGAACTGATCGCCGTTGTTGCGGGCAATGTGCCCAAGGGCCACATGCCGGGCAGAAAAATCCGTACCGCCGTCTATCTGGCCAACCTGCACATCGTCAATATTTACATGGGTTTCCACATCCATATTCAACGTCATGCGGGTGGAGCTGTGGGTACCGGGAATAGTCTCAACCTGCATAAACGCCTGCCCGGTCACTTCCCCCATAACGGTATCGGTAATGGGCTCCAGTTCCGCCCAGGCGGCGGGCACCGCCCCCATATATATGGCAATAAAGGCCGCATACCTGTACCTGTGGTGTCTCATAGCAATGCCTCTTAGAAAGCGTTAAGAGCCAGACTACATGGACCAGAGCGCGCAACGCGCCTGCACTGACAGCTAACATTGTTTTAATTTGAATTGACCGCACTATAGCGGATACTGCTCAACCCTGAGCGTGAGCCAAATCACAAACCCCGATAACAATCCGTTACATTTCACACATTGTAAAACCCTGTGATATATCTGTTGCTTATATATACACATACAACCTTGCTGTTTATACTGCCCCGCACACCCGACAGCACTCATTGGCCACCAACATGACCACCCGTGTACTGATCTGCGACGACTCGTTACTTGCCAGAAAGCAAATGGCACGGGCGCTGCCCCCAGGCCCGGATTATGTCCTTCAGTTTGTCAGCAACGGCGCAGAGGCACTGGCCAGATTGCGGGCGCAGCCGGTGGATCTGATGTTTCTTGATCTGAATATGCCGGAAGTGGATGGCTATCAGGTTCTGGAGCACGTCCAGGCTGAAAACCTGGCGGTTCTGACCATTGTGGTGTCGGGCGACATTCAGCCCAAAGCCCAGGAACGAGTACGCAACCTAGGAGCCATAGGCTTCATCACCAAGCCCATAGAACTCGGGGCTGTGCTGTCCCTGCTTGCGGAATACGGCTTCTATCGCCCTGGCGAACTGGAACACGCTGCTCTTAACGACGACCTGCTGGACCCCGGCGATGCCGCAGACTTCCCGGAAATCCCCTTATCCCTGAACGACTACCTGCAGGAAGTGGCCAATATAGCCATGGGGCGTGCGTCGGATCTGTTGGCGCGGCTGCTGCAGGTGTTTGTTAAACAGCCGGTTCCGAAAGTGTCGCTTATCGCCAACTCCGAACTCAGCATGGCCATCTCGGCGGCCAACAACAGCAGCACCTACTCAGCAGTGTGCCAGGGCTTCACAGGGGCAAACATCGCCGGTGAAGCCCTGTTGCTGTTTTCCGATGCCAACTTCCGGAAAATGGCCGAACTCCTGCGTTACGACATAACCAAAGGCGAAGCCACCCAGGTGGAGGTTCTGATGGACATGTCCAGCATCCTCTTCGGCGCCTTCCTCAAAGGCATGGGCGACCAGCTGGATATGATGCTCGGCCCTGGCCACCCCACTGTACTGGGCCAGCAACAGCCGGTAACCGAACTGCTGGAAAACCAAAGCGCACGCCAGGAACAACTGCTGTGCATTGAAATCAGCTATAACCTTGAAGAACGCGGCCTACAATGCGACATGCTTGTGCTGCTGACCGAAGATTCCATGCCGTTTTTGCAACAACACCTACACCAGTTGATGAGTACATCATGACCGCAAACAACCCGACTCCTCAGTCTTTGCATTGGATGACAGACATGCTGGACTCCGTGGAAGTGGGCCTGATCGTGCTGGATCGGGAATTCCGGGTACAACTCTGGAACGGGTTTATGGAAAACCACAGTGGCATCACCGCCAGCAACATTCATAACCGGGTGTTGTTTGATGTATTCCCGGAAATCCCGAAAGCCTGGCTGACTCGCAAGGCAGATGCCGTCACCCTGCTCAACACCCGGGCCTTCACCTCCTGGGAGCAGCGCCCTTACCTGTTCCGCTTCCGCAACACCCGGCCAATCACCGGCACAGAAGACTACATGTTCCAGAACCTCACCATCAGCCCGCTGAGCAACAGCAGCGGCGAGGTCGAGAAACTGTGCCTGATGGTGTACGACGTAACCGACATAGCCACCCACAAACGGGCGCTGGAACGGGCCAACGCGCAGTTGTCCAGGCTGAGCATGACAGACCGGCTGACCGGCCTGCTCAACCGTGCCACCTGGGAAAACCTGGTCGACGCCGAGTTTGAACGCTTCCGGCGCTACAACCAGAACACCAGCCTGGTGATGTTTGATATAGACGCCTTTAAAAGCGTAAACGATCGCTACGGCCACCTGGCCGGTGATGAAGTGCTTAAGCATATCGCCAAAACCGTCAAAGGCCTGTTGCGCCAGTCCGACAGTCTGGGCCGTTACGGAGGGGAAGAGTTCGGAATAATATTACCCGAAACCGATATAGAAGGGGCACGCATTATATGCGAGCGTATAAGAGAGGCAATAGAAAACAGTGAAGTAAAAACATCCGCCGGCCCCATCCATTACACAATCAGTACAGGCATTGCGCAATTAACACACGCACCTAAAAATCATATGAAATGGATGCAACAGGCCGACGACGCATTATATGCCGCCAAAAGCAGCGGCAGAAACCGGATTGTGGTTTATCAAGGCTGAGCCGGCTGATCAGTCCTCCTGCCAGCTCTGCACAGCTTCCTTACCATACTTCTCACGCCACGCATTCAGAACCTTGTGGTTACCGCCGCGGGTTTTAACCACCTCACCGGTATGCGGGTTCTTATAGGTTTTCAACGGGCGTTTGGCACGGGTGCCTGTACCGCCTTCCGCTTTGGCGGGCGCCAGAGAAGGATCAATCGCTTTAAGAATCTGCAGCACATGCTTTGGCGTTTTATTGTATTCAGCCATTAACGTACGAAGACTGTCTTCAAACGCCAGTTCATTTTTGAGAGCTTCATCTTCTTCAAGCTTACTGATCTCATCTGCAAGCTGTTCCATCAGCTGTTTCTTTTGGTAGTAGTCTTTAAGCTTTGCCATAAAACAAATCCCCTGAAAAAGTATGGATTAAACACCATATGAATTAAAAAAATGTTGACCAGCATGCACAACCGAATATCAGGCGAACATAATAATCAACATAATCATTTATGGCAAAATATATTATGGAACCGACATATTATTGAGCCGAAAATAATACTCTGTGCTTTATTTCAGCCAATATATACAATTTAAACCGAACCCGGCTCCACAGGAATCACAACCTCCGACTCCGGAAACCGCAACTCCAGAACCTGTTTAAACGCGGCCTTGGCGTCTGCATCGCCATGCACCACACGAATCTCTTTCGGCGCCTGGGGAATGCCATCCACAAAGCGCAACAAATCACTCTGCCCCGCGTGAGCCGAATACCCACCCACCTGATGCACCCTGGCGCGAATGTCATAACGCTCGCCGTCCAGCTCTACCCAGCCGCCACCCGGCCCATAGGTAAGAATATCCCGGCCGGGCGTGCCTGCTGCCTGATACCCCACAAACAACACATCGTTACGGGCATCGCCAAGCATGGCCTGCAAATAATTCACCACCCGGCCACCTGCACACATGCCGGAACCGGCCAGCACCACACAGGGGCGGTGGGATCTGGCAAGGTACTCTACGGCATTCAGATGGTCTTCATGATCATTAATCACCGTCAGCTGATCAAACGACAACGGATGCCGCCCGGCACTCACCCGCGCCCGGGCCTCATCATCCCAGAAGGGCTTCAGACGGCGGTATATACGGGTGAACTCCGCCGCCAGAGGCGAATCCACCACAATCTCCAGCCGGCTCCAGGTCAGCGGCTTGCCATCAAGCGGCACCCCCTCAATGGCCTCATCCCCAAACTCGGCAATCAGCCCCTCAATCTCATACAGCAACTCCTGGGTACGCCCGATACTGAACGCCGGCACCAGCACCGTGCCGCCGTCTTCCAGGGCATGTTCCAGCACCTGCTTTAAGCGGTATCGCCGGGTCGCCCTGTCTTCATGATCTTTATCGCCATAAGTACTCTCAATCACCAGCCGGTCCGCCCGCTCCGGCGGTACCGCCTCCGGCAACAAAGGCGAATGGGGCGCGCCCAGATCACCACTGAACACAACGCGCTCGGCCTCCCCGCCGCTGCGGGCATCACACTCCACATAAGCGGAACCAAGAATATGCCCGGCCCTTTGCAATCGCACGCTCAGTGAACTGCCAGCTTCTGAAAACACAGGGTGCCACTGGTTATAAGGCACAGGCACCAAACGCTCACGAACCACACCCAGAAAGCGCTCAATCAGCTCCCTGTCCCGGGTAAAACCGATTTTAAGGGCATCTTCCAGAATTTCCGGAAGCATAATGGCCGAAGGTTCGGAACACACAATCGGCCCCTCAAAACCCGCCGCAAGAAGATAAGGAATACGTCCCACATGATCAATATGCACATGGGTAACCACTAGGGCATGGATATGCGCGAGGGGAAAATCAATGGCCAGATCCTCGGCGGAGGAACGGCCATTGGCATCCTGGCCCTGGAACAGGCCGCAGTCAATTAACACTGCGGCTTCAGAGTGGTGCTCAGCCGAAGACAGAGACAGTTCGTGGCAGGAGCCGGTGACGCCTTTTACAGCGCCATGGTGTTTAATTTTAATCATGCAACAGTCCTTGTTGACATAAAATACAAAAATAAAAGGTATGCAGCTCAGGGTGCAGACTTATTGCGGCTTATTCAACGCGCTTTCTGCTCCTTCAATGCTTCCCTTACTGTTGAGCTGAACTCGGCGATAAATACCGCCGATTGCAAACAGAATAAAGAACCCGACAAACACCCATAAGCCCGGCAATACTAAATGTTTCAGTACGTAACTTCCATTACCGAATACTCAATTTTCGCTTTTCCCAAATCAAATCCACAATCCCATTACTGGGCTCATACCCCTGCACCGTACGCAGCAACATTTCCCGCACCTCTTCATACGCATCGTCTTTCAGTGCCGCACGCATGGCCATAAGGGTTTTGCGCAGTTCTGGCCAGGGCACAAAAGCTTCGTCGGCCCGATGAATCTTTGAGTGATGGGTCGGTTGGGGGTTGTCACCAATCAGCAGTTCTTCGTACAGCTTTTCACCAGGGCGCAGGCCGGTGAAGCTGATGGAAATATCGCCGTTGGGCGTCATCTCATCACACACCGTCAGGCCCGAAAGCATAATCATTTTGCGGGCCAGCTCAACAATGCGCACCGGCTCGCCCATATCCAGCACAAACACATCCCCGCCCTGACCCATGGAGCCTGCCTGTATCACCAGCTGGGCGGCCTCCGGAATGGTCATAAAATAACGGGTAATGTCCTTGTGCGTCACGGTAACCGGACCGCCGCGACGAATCTGCTCGCGGAACAAAGGGATTACCGAGCCGGAAGACCCCAGCACATTACCAAAGCGCACCATGGTGAAACGGGTGCGGTTTACCCGGCTGATGCCTTCGGTATCGCCAATCAGTTCCGGGGCCTGCTCAGCGCTCAGAGCCTGCAACACCATTTCTGCCAGGCGCTTGGTGGCGCCCATCACGTTAGTGGGGCGCACCGCTTTATCGGTGGAGATCAACACACAGTTGGGCACATTACACACAATGGCCGCCTGCGCTACATTTTTGGTGCCGAACACATTATTAAGAATACCCTCGGCAACATTGTGCTCCACCATAGGCACATGCTTATAGGCGGCCGCGTGGTAAACCGTATCCACCCCCCAGGCCGTCATTATATCCCGCAGGCGCGAGCCATTCCGGATAGAGCCCAGTATCGGTACCAGATGCACATCAAGATTTTGTGACCGTACCCAGCCTTCCAGTTCCTTGTGTATGGAGTAAAGGCCATACTCGTTGTGCTCGTACAGAATCAGTGTGGTGGGGCCATTATTCACAATCTGGCGGCACAGCTCACTGCCGATAGAGCCGCCGGCACCGGTAACCATAACGATCTGCTGATCAATGCAGCGGCCCAGCAGCGCTTCTTCCGGGGGCACTGGGTCCCGCCCCAGAAGGTCCGCTACATCCACCTCCTGCATGTCATCCACTTTCACCTTGCCACTGGCAATGTCCATCAGCCCGGGCATGGTGCGCACATACACAGGAAAGCGGGCCAGATTGTGGAGGATTTTCTGGCGCTCGGCGCGGCTGGCAGAGGGAATGGCAAGAAACACTTCTTTAGCGCCTGTTTTATCCAGCATCCGCGGAATGTTTCGGGAAGAATACACTCGCAGCCCGGCAATGCTGCGCCCGATCAGGCCCGGATCATCATCAATAAACGCCACAGGCCGGTACAAACGCCCCACCCACAAAGACGCCAGCAACTGGTTACCGGAGGCCCCGGCGCCATAAATCGCCACCGGCATACCGGCTTCCTGCTCAGTGTTTTGCAAAGCGGCCCCACTGCCATTGGCCAGCAGCCAGTCACCAACAAAGTACTCACGGGCAGCCAGGCGTAAGCCACCAATTAGCAGCAAACTCAGCCACCAGTAACTGACCAGAGACGAGCGGGGGATCAGTAATTCTAAGCCGGCTGCGCGGGAAAAAAACACAAACAGACACAATGTACCAAAGCCCAGGGTGACCGCTTTAAAAATCGTCAGCAGCGCCTGTCCACCAAAATGGCGCATCACAGCCCGATACATGCCAGTTACCACATAAAATGGCAGAGCAGTCATCGGCGCCAGAACAAACAACCACAGTTCGTTGCCCTCTGGCCATACCCAGCCTTCACCACCCAGGCGCAAATACAAAGATAAATACAAAGCCAGCCAGAGTAACACCACGTCTGCCACAATCTGCAACAAACGCTTCTGGGCGTAACTTAAGTCAATTAAGCGCTCTTTCAGCATGAAACATGTCCTGATAACTGCGGAACACTAATGGCAGTCAATCGCTGGTCCTGGTGCACACAACTCAGGCCCCGGCAATCAGCCCCTCTTTCGTCGGAAGCAATGCCGCCGCCTCTTTATCCATCACAATGGTGGCGTTGCGGTGCATTTTTAAAACAGACGCCGGCAAGTCTTCGCTCACCTCACCGTGATACAACTCCGCCATAATCGCCGCTTTCTTGGGGCCTGTGGCCACCAGAATCACTTCCTTCGCCTCCAGAATCTCCTGAATGCCCATGGTAATAGCGTGAGTAGGCACTTCCCGCTGATCGGTGAAAAAACGGCCGTTATCAATACGGGTCTGCTCGGTAAGCTCGATCACATGGGTGCGGCTGTCAAACGGGGTTTTGGGCTCGTTAAAACCAATATGGCCGTTGGTGCCAATGCCCAGCAGCTGCAAATCCATGCCACCTATGGCCTGAATGGCCTCGGTATACGCCTGGCAGGCACGCTCGGCATTCTCTGCAGTGCCATCAGGAAGATGCACCCGCTCCCCGGGTATGCGCAGTTGATTAAACAGATGCTGGTACATGTAAAAGCAATAACTCTGGGCATGCTCCGGCCCCAGGCCAATGTACTCGTCCAGATTGAACGTAGTCAGCCGGGACACATCCACCGGATCCTGCTCCAGGTATTGCATCAACCGGGCGTAAACAGGCTCCATGGTGCTGCCGGTAGCCAGGCCCAGAACCGAATCCGCCTTGGCGCAAATCTGGTCAAACAACCGCTGGGCGGTGTAGCGGGATACGTCGTCTACTGTGTTAAATATTTTATACATGGGTGTTGTACCGGAAAGATAAAAACGGGCCACTAAAGCAGCCCCTCAGCCTGCTCAAAGATTCGCTCCAGGTGCTCCGCCCCCACGAAGCTCTCCGCATATATCTTGCAAAGATCCTCCGTGCCGCTGGGCCTGGCGGCAAACCAGCCGTTCTCTGTGGTTACCTTCAGCCCGCCGATGGCCGCACCATTCCCCGGCGCTTCGGTGAATACGCCTGTTACCGGGTCGCCGGCCAGTTCGGTGAACGGTATATCGTCCGGTGTTAACGCCTTCAATCGCTGTTTCTGTTCTTCTGTGGCGGCGAAGTCTTTGCGTTGGTAATAAGGCGCACCGTGCTGTTCGGTCAGCCCCTGGTAATACTCACTGGGCAGCTTGCCGGTTTTCGCGGCCATTTCCGCTGCCAGCAAGCACAGGATAATACCGTCTTTGTCGGTGCTCCAGGGTTTGCCCGCAAACGTGAGGAAACTGGCCCCGGCGCTTTCTTCACCCCCAAAAGCCAAACGGCTCTGGTGCAGGCCTTCCACAAACCATTTAAAGCCCACCGGCACTTCGTACAGTTCACGGCGGTTGGCGGCTACCACCCGGTCGATCATGGAAGACGACACCAGGGTTTTGCCAATGGCCAGGGTGTCCGGCCAGTGTTCACGGTGTTTCAGCAGGTAGTCCACGCACACGGCCAGGTAGCGGTTCGGATTCATCAGCCCGGCGGCGTCAACAATGCCGTGGCGGTCGGCATCCGGATCGTTCGCGAAGGCCAGATCAAAACGGTCTTTGACCGTGAGCAGTTTCGCCATGGCCGCAGGGCTGGAGCAGTCCATGCGAATTTTGCCATCGTGGTCCGGGGGCATAAACGCAAAGGCCGGGTCTATGGTGCGGTTAACCACCTCCAGCGCCAGGCCGTAATGCTCTGCCACCGCTTCCCACACCGCCAGCGCCGAACCGCCCATGGGGTCTACGCCAATGGTCAGCCCACTGGCGGCAATGGCGGGCATATCCACCACCTCGCCTAACGCCTGCACATATTCACTCACATAGTCGTAGTGTACCGCCTCCAGTACCGCCATCCGGCGGGGCGAGGTACGCACACCGGCCATATCAGCCGCAAGAAATTCATTGGCGCGGTTCTCAATCCACCCGGTTGCCTCCGTATCGGCCGGGCCACCGTCCGGGCCATTGTATTTTATGCCCCCGTCTTCCGGCGGGTTATGGGAGGGGGTAATCACCAACCCATCCGCCAGCTCACCCGTACCCCGGGCGTTATGGCGCAAAATGGCATGGGACACCAGCGGCGTGGGCGTATAGCCTCCCGCTGAGTCCACACGCATCGCCACATCGTTCGCCGACAACACCTCCAGCACCGAGTCCATGGCCGGCCCCGAAAGCGCATGGGTGTCTTTACCAATAAACAAAGGCCCGGTAATACCCTGCGCCTTGCGCCAGTCCACCACGGCCTGGGCAATGGCCAGAATGTGGTGATGATTAAAGCTGCCTTTAAGCGAACTGCCCCTGTGCCCGGACGTGCCAAAACTCACACGCTCTTCGGGTTTGTCCGGGTTGGGGGTGCGTTCGGAGTAGGCAGCAATGATTTTATTAATTTCTGACATTATTTACCTGTAACTCTCACGCTAGAGGAAAACCTTCCCTCTCCCCCCGCGGGAGAGGGCCAGGGAGAGGGGGTATTAATCACTCCCAAAAAGATCCCTTGTATAAACCTTCTCATCCACATCCGCCAGCACCTCACTCCGGCGGTTGGCGATAATCACATCCGCTTCCTGTTTAAACGCCTCCAGATCGCGAATCACCCGGGAGTGGAAGAAGGTGTCCTCCTCCAGCTCGGGCTCATACACAATCACCTCTATGCCCTTGGCTTTGATGCGCTTCATAATGCCCTGAATGGCCGAGGCGCGGAAGTTGTCGGAGCCGGATTTCATCACCAGGCGGTACACACCCACCACCTGCGGTTTGCGGGTGAGGATGTCATCGGCAATGAAGTCTTTGCGGGTGCGGTTAGCATCGACAATGGCGCGGATGAGGTTGTTGGGAACTTCTTCGTAGTTGGCCAGCAGCTGTTTGGTGTCTTTGGGCAGACAGTAGCCACCGTAGCCGAACGAGGGGTTGTTGTAGTGATCGCCAATACGCGGGTCCAGGCCCACGCCGTCGATAATCTGGCGGGTGTTCAGGCCGTTGCGGGCGGCGTAGGTGTCCAGTTCGTTGAAGTAGGCCACACGCATGGCCAGGTAGGTGTTGGAGAACAGTTTGATGGCTTCGGCTTCGGTGCTGTCGGTGAACAACACAGGCACATCTTCGCGCACCGCACCCTGCTTCAGCAGCCCGGCAAACACCTCAGCCCGTTCCGAGCGCTCGCCCACAATAATCCGCGACGGATGCAGGTTATCGTGCAGCGCTTTCCCCTCACGCAAAAACTCCGGCGAGAAAATAATATTGTTGGTTTCAAAACGCTCGCACAGCTCTTTGGTATACCCCACGGGCACCGTGGATTTAATCACCATCACCGCGCCGGGGTTAATGGCCATCACATCCTGAACCACAGACTCCACCGTGCTGGTATCAAAATAGTTGGTTTTGGGGTCGTAATCCGTGGGGGTGGCAATCACCACATAATCCGCCCCAACGTAGGCCTGTTCTTTATCGAGCGTGGCGTTAAAATTGAGGTCTTTATTGGCCAGAAAGTCGGAGATATCCGGGTCCAGAATCGGGCTCTGGCGCTTGTTAAGAAGCTCAACCTTCTCTGAATCAATATCCAGAGCAACCACTTCATTGTGCTGGGCCAGTAACACTGCGTTGGAAAGGCCCACGTAGCCGGTGCCGGCGATGGTGATTTTCATGGTTTATCCTGTTGGTTCTGTGTGCCTGCTTATTGATAGAGCTACTGATTTAGTGGCCCCCAAAGCTTTACTCTCGTAGCCCCCTCTCAACTAACGTTACGCCCTCCCAACCCACGCGCTTAACCAAGTCTGCCAAGCCCGGGCTTTTGTACTTTACGGTTTCATCTTCCCAGCGCTGCTTAACGCTTGCATGCAGCAGTGGCTCTACCGTACGTACATGCTTGCGCCCCATGGCCCGGTAAAAGCCCTTGTACTCATTATGCATACGCCCCGCATAATCGGGATTAAAACGCTGCAACAAATACGGCTCCAGCGCCAGGCCGTGCAAGTCGGCTTCATCGGCCATCCACACACCGGCCAGGTCCCCCAGCGAATGGTCCGGATAGCCGCCGCCAATATCAGTATGCACGCCGGCAAACCACACCTGCTGCACATCCACTCCGGCTTTGGCAGACCACAGCGTTGGTTCAAAATCCTGGCGTTTCTCATCAATCGCCACCGCATGGCGGGCATGGTTAATAATGCTGCTGGGCTCGGTATCGTGAAACAGGTAGCGGTCTGTGCCTAATGTTCCCAAAAACGGCGCGGGAATACCCAGTGCGCCCACGGTATCAAACACACCAATGAAATGAATGCGGGTAACATCGGCTACCGCGTAGGCCTCCCGAAACGCGGCCGCCTTGCCCTGCCCCGGCGCTGAGGTTCGCCTGCGGTTGCGGTAAAGAGCGTAGGCCTCAGCAATTTTATCGGCATGCTCTCCCCGGAGAATGCCACAGTTACGAACCAGCCCTGCCAGCGAGCGCACAGTGTAAGCGCCACGGCTAAAACCAAACAAGTACAAGGCATCGCCTGGCTCGTAGTTATGAACCAAAAAGCGATAACAATCCTGAATGTTCTTATCCAGCCCCTTACCGGTAATGCCACCGGAGAGCCTGTCACCTTCCGAGCCTACACCCCAGTCATAAAACACAACCTGCTTGTGGCCTGTGGGGGTTTCAGGGGCAATACTGCGGGCCAGCCGCAATACATGGGTGGCCGAATCCGATTCCGGCGATTGCCAGGTGCCGTCTGAACAGATGATGATGTTTTTCATTTTCGGCTCCTATTCCTTGGAGTTGATACAAAATACTTTTGCCCGCGAAAGCTCTTTACTTCAAATCACTCAAAAACTCCGTAAACGCCCCACCCAGCTCAGGATGCCGGCGGCCGTAGGTCACAAACGTCTGCATATACCCCTGCTTGTTCCCACAATCGTGCGAGCGCCCCTGAATGTGGAACGCCTCCACCGGCTCGTCGTCCATCAGCATGCCGATAGTATCCGTCAGCTGAATCTCGTTACCGGCGCCCGGCGGGGTTTTCTCCAGCAAATCCCAGATACGGTTGGACAGCACATAGCGGCCCACCACAGACAAATTGGAAGGCGCCTCATTTACCGGCGGCTTTTCCACAATCGCCTGCATGGCCGCCGAGTGGCCGGCTTGGAGCTCCGAGCCGTTGGTGTCCACCACCCCATAGCTGGAGACCTTCTCCATGGGCACGGGCTCGACCAACACCTGGCTGGCGCCGGACTCGTCGAAGCGTTTAACCATGGCCGCCAGGTTGTCGCGGGACAGATCGGACTCGTAATCATCAATCAACACATCCGGCAACACCACGGCAAAGGGCTCGTTACCCACCGCCGGGCGGGCGCAGCTGATGGCGTGGCCCAGGCCCTTGGCTTCGCCCTGGCGTACGTGCAACAACGTGACATCCGCCGGGCAGACACGCCCAATAACTGGTGCTGGCACACGGTACTGGCATCCACACCCAAGCCCTCACACAACCAGGCCAACGCGGTGCGCACGTTAAAACGGGTATCGGCCGTGGTGAAGGATTTGGAGGCCAGCACCACCAGCGTGGTGGCCGGGTTCAGCGATTGCATCAGCGGCAACAGCTGAGCGCCGTCCATGGTGGACACATAATGCGCCCGCACAAACCGCTGGCCCTGGGTGTCGCCCAACACTTCGCTGACCAACTTGGGGCCGAGGTCCGAACCGCCGACGCCAATGTGCACGACATCGGTAAACGCCTCACCGGTTACACCACGCCACTGGCCGGAATGCACCTGGCGAACCAACTCAGCCAGCTTTTCACGCTGTTGCCCGCAAAGCGACACCGTCGGGGCCATGCCCTCAGGCGCGGCAGCATCCGAAGGCCAGCGAGCGGCCATGTGCAGCGCCGCTCGGTTTTCAGACACGTTGACGGGCTCACCGGCAAACAACGCGTCTCGCGTTTGTTCCAGGCCGATACTCTCGGCCCATTGCGTGAGCAAGTCGAGGGAGTTTTCCGTTAGCCGCTGTTTGCTGAAATCCACCTGAAGTGAGTGGAAACTAAACTGCAGGGCCTTGGCGCGCGCCTGACTACCCTCACCGCACAACAACGCATTTAAAGACGTCTGCCTCAGACTGTTGGCGTGTTGGTGGAGGACGTCCATGAGGCCTTGTTTACCTTCCCGCGAATCCTTTTGCTGTTGAATCATGATCTGGCCGGGCCTTAATCGCTTCCAAACAAATCGCGGGTGTACACTTTCTCACTCACGTCTTTCAGGTTCTCGCTCCGGCGATTGGCCACAATCACATCCGCTTCCTGCTTGAAAGCCTCCAGGTCGCGCGTCACACGAGAGTGGAAAAACTCGTCTTCGTGCAGTTCCGGCTCATAGACGATGACCTCGATCCCTTTTGCTTTCAGGCGTTTCATCACCCCCTGAATGGCCGAGGCGCGGAAGTTGTCGGAGCCGGATTTCATCACCAGGCGGTATACGCCCACTACCTGCGGTTTGCGAGCCAGGATGTCATCGGCGATGAAGTCCTTGCGGGTGCGGTTGGCATCCACAATGGCTTTGATCAGGTTATTGGGCACTTCTTCGTAGTTGGCCAGCAGTTGCTTGGTGTCTTTGGGCAGGCAGTAGCCGCCGTAGCCGAATGACGGATTGTTGTAGTGATCGCCGATGCGCGGGTCCAGGCCTACGCCGTCGATAATCTGCCGGCTGTTCAGGCCGTGCCGGGCCGCGTAGGTGTCCAGCTCGTTGAAGTAGGCCACGCGCATGGCGAGGTAAGTGTTGGAAAACAGTTTGATGGCCTCGGCCTCCGTGCTGTCGGTGAACAGCACCGGCGCATCTTCCTTCACCGCCCCCTGTTTCAACAGGTTGGCGAACACCTCAGCGCGCTCCGAACGCTCACCCACAATAATGCGCGACGGGTAAAGGTTGTCGTGCAGGGCTTTACCTTCACGCAGAAACTCCGGCGAGAAGATGATGTTGTTGGTTTCGAAGCGCTCACACAGCTCTTTGGTATAGCCCACCGGCACCGTGGATTTAATCACCATCACCGCGCCCGGGTTAATGGCCATCACATCCTGAATCACCGACTCCACGGTTTTCGTGTTGAAGTAGTTGGTCTGCGGGTCGTAATCCGTCGGCGTGGCAATCACGACAAAATCCGCGCCCTGATACGCCTGTTCTTTATCCAGCGTGGCGGTGAAGTTCAGCTCTTTATTGGCCAGAAAGTCGGAAATTTCCGCATCAATAATCGGGCTCTTGCGGTTGTTCAGCAGCTCGACTTTCTCCGGATCAATATCCAGAGCAACCACTTCGTTATGCTGGGCCAGCAGCATGGCGTTAGACAGGCCTACATAGCCGGTACCGGCGATAGCGATTTTCATCTAATACTCCTATTAATCTTTCCCTGGTACGCGATCCCCAGCACCCTGGCCAGCCACAGTCATAAAAATGTACTTAAAGTAAGCGCCCACTGTCAGGTTCTCCAGCATCTTCTGGTCCGTCTCCGCCAGCAACACAGGTGTAGACATATCGATATCATTCACCTGCGCCAACCCGGTAATACCTGGCCGGGCAGCCAACACACCACGCTGCTCACGCTCGGCAATAAGCTCTTCCTGATTGAACAAACAAGGCCGGGGCCCCACCAGGCTCATTTCGCCTTTCAGCACATTCCACAACTGCGGCAACTCATCCAGCTTGGTACGGCGAAGAAAGTGCCCGAAAGGCGTAATCGCACTGGCACTGGCCAGGTGGCTGGCGACAGAGGCGGTGTCTTTTTTCATGGTGCGGAACTTCACCAGAGTGAACGGCTTTTTGTTGCGCCCTACCCGCTCCTGTCGAAAAACCGGAGAGCCGGTATCGAAAAAGCCAATAACCACCAGAACCAACAGCACCGGGAAGCCGAACAGCAAACCAAACAACGAAAAGAAAAAATCAAATAACCGAATCAACATTCATTCTCCGAAACAAAACAACGCCGAAGCCCGTCCTCCACCGACAGTGGCGGCTCCCAGCCCAATAGATTACGCGCCTTGGAAATATCCACCTGCAATGAACCCAGCAAACGCTGGGCAACGGCTTTCTTACCCAACAAACCGGCACCGAACGTCAGCATACCTGCAGGCACGGGAATCAGCCGGGCAGGCTTACCCATGGCCCGGCCGACGCCCCTAAGTAATTCAGTGGTGGAAACATCCTGGCCATCACCGGCAAGGAATACCTGGTTCGCCGCAGCGGGGTGATCAATGCACGTAATGATTAAATCAACCAGGTTGTCCAAAGCCACGAGTGAACGCTTGTTGTGAATGGCGCCCAGGGGCAGCGGCAACCCTTTCTCAACTAACTTGATCATACTCGCGAAGTTGCCCTTTACACCTGGCCCATACACCAGAGGCGGGCGAATGATGACAACCTCCATCCCGGTTTCAGAAGCAATCTCATGCAGGCCAGTCTCAGCCTCCAGCTTGGAAACACCATAGGGATCTTCAGGTGCCGGCACATCCTCAGCAGTAAAGGGTTTGCCCAAGGAAGTCTGTTCACCGTTAACCTTGATTGAGCTGATATAGATAAAACGAGACAGTCCCGCTTTCGCAGCCTGGCGGGCAAGATTAAGCGTGCCTTCTACGTTAACTTTGCGGTACTCCGCCAACGGGTCTGGCAATTCATCTTTCATGATATGGGCGCGGGCGGCGATATGAACAACAGTAGTTTGCCCAGCCAAAGCCTCACACCAATCAGTTTCCTCACTCAATTCTTTGACAACAACCTCATTGCCACAAACCGCACTATCCAACCGTCGAACGGCACACGTCAATTTAAAATCGCCTTGCTCATCAACCTGACGAGCAAGGCGTTTACCAACAAACCCGGTGGCACCTGTCAGCAAAACGTTCACAGGGTCCAACGCCTTTTATCCTCGTTCACCTAAAACTCCTCTGTAAATCTGCAAGTGCTGGTCGACAATTTTCTCAATGGCGAACTCTTCCTCAGCCAAGACTCTGCCGGCCGCACCCATTTTTTTTCGGAGCTCTGGCTGCTCCACAAGAGTTTGAATAGCATCAGCCAAAGCGATTGAATCCTTCACAGGCACCAGTAAACCGGTTTCGCCAGGAGTAATTGCGTCACGGCAACCTGGCACATCGGTTGTTACAACCGCACGCCCACAGGCAGCAGCTTCTACAAGGCCTTTTGGCAAGCCTTCACGGTAAGAAGGCAGACATACTATATTCGCTGAGGCATATTGTTCCGCTATATCCGAACGGAATCCTAACAGCTCTACGGCTCCCTCCTCTTCCCATGCATCAAGCTCTGCTTGAGTAACACTGCTCACGTTACCTGGGTCCGAAGAGCCAATCAGTTTCATATCAACAGCAACACCACGATGTCTTAACTCGCGGGCAGCCTCTACAAACTCAAACACCCCTTTATCTCGTAACAGCCGCGCTGCCATGACAACGACAATTTTTCCTTCAGGCTCTGGCAGATAGGGATATTCGTGAAGAGACACGCCCGACCCGCGAATCATGCGGGCATTCTGCTCGGACAGTGCACCTATAGACAGCAACGTATCTCTGTCGTCCGGATTCTGAAAAATGACTGCCAGACTCTTTTGTTGAAACGCCGCTGTGTATAACTTGCCTATCAGCCAACGACGCGCTTTCCCAAGCGGCGACTCCGCAAGGAAGACCGTCCCCAGTCCCGATACAGCAGAAACCACTCCAGGCACCTTTGACAAACGAGCTGCCAACCCACCGTATAAAACGGGCTTTATCGTAATCAGGTGCGCAAGATCCGGCTTAATCTGTCGAAAAAGCTTCTCAAGGCTAACCAGTGTTCTCAACTCCACAATCGGGTTTTGCCCACTTCGGGCGAAACTCACAACATGGTGGTGAAAGCCTTCCGCTTCAATCTGACTAACTGCTGCCCCATGGGCTGAAGCAATGTGCACTTCATAACCCGCCTTCTTTGCAGCAACGGCTAATTGCAATCTGTGCGAGAGAAAGAACTCGGGGGCATTAACAACAAAAAGTATCTTTTTCTTGGAGCCAGCCAATCCGTTGTTACCCTACATTCTGGATATACCAAGGCATAGCCTTAGCAATCCCGTCCATAATCCGAAACTCCGGCGCGTACCCGAGTTTATCAGCCGCCTTACTAATATCTGCCTGAGAGTGCCTTACATCCCCTGCCCGGAAATCACGATACACCGGTGATTTCTCATACGGCTTGCCGTTTTCAGCCAGTGCCGACTGCAGGGCATGGAAAAGGTCGTTCAGTGTGGTGCGGTCGCCCACGGCCACGTTGTAGACCTCATCTTTGGCTTCAGCGGATGCCGTGGCTGACAGCAAGTTGGCCTGCACAGCATTTTCTACAAAACAGAAATCCCGGCTGGTTTCACCATCGCCGTTGATAAATACGTCATCACCCGAAATCATCGAGGCGGTCCATTTCGGGATGACAGCGGCATAGGCACCATTTGGGTCCTGACGTTTGCCAAACACGTTAAAATAGCGCAGGCCGATGGTGTTAAAGCCATAAGTTTTGGCGAATACATCCGCGTACAGCTCATTCACGTATTTGGTGACAGCGTAGGGCGAAAGTGGCTTACCAATATTTTCCTCCACCTTCGGCAATGCGGGGTGGTCACCATAAGTCGAGCTGCTGGCCGCATAAGTAAAGCTTTGAACGCCAGCATCCCGTGCCGCAACCAGCATGTTGAGAAAGCCCGTAATGTTAGCGGCATTCGTGGTAACCGGGTCTTTTATAGAGCGTGGCACAGAGCCCAACGCCGCCTGGTGAAGAACATAATCCACCCCCTCACAGGCTTTCTCGCAGTCAGTCTGGTTGCAGATATCGCCTTCAACAAACTGGAAACGATTCCACTGCTCAGGCGTGACGAGGTTTTGAACCTCGTCCAGGTTGTGCTGGTGGCCAGTTGCAAAATTATCCAGCCCAACCACTTGCTGATCCAACTTCAGCAAGTGTTCCAGCAAATTCGACCCGATAAAACCTGCCACGCCAGTTACGAGCCAGGTTTTGGGGTTTTGCCTGAGAGTTTCGAGTAGATTTTGATAAGCCGTCATAGTGCCTCGTGAAATTAACCTGTAATTGAATCGCTTCGGAGCTGCACCTTAAAGGCGACAATCCGCCTCACCCAACGGCAAGATGCCTTTCAGGTCATACAGCACACCCTCTGCCGTCAGATAACCCCGAATATCACTGGCACTCATTTCTGCGTACTCGCGGTGCGGCACCGCCATAATCACGCCGCTGTAGCTACCCTGCGCCGGCTTATCGGTCAAGCTGATGCCGTATTCATGCTCCGCCTCGGCGTTATCTGCCCAGCAGTCAGTTACGTCCACCTGACAGCCAAATTCTTCCAATTCTTTCACCACATCAATCACACGGGTATTGCGCAAATCCGGGCAGTTTTCTTTGAAGGTGAAGCCCATTACCAGCACCCGTGCATTAGCGATGGTGTGGCCCGTTTTGATCATGGCTTTTACCAGTTCAGAAGCCACGTAGGGACCCATGCCATCATTCGTACGGCGGCCCGCCAATATGACTTCCGGGTGGTAGCCAATGGCTTGGGCTTTGTGTGTGAGATAGTACGGGTCTACCCCAATGCAGTGGCCGCCTACAAGACCAGGCTTGAACGGTAGGAAGTTCCATTTTGTTCCAGCGGCTGCCAGCACTTCATGGGTATCAATACCCAACTTGGCGAAGATCATGGCCAGCTCGTTCATCAGCGCAATATTCAGGTCCCGCTGGGTATTTTCAATTACCTTTGCAGCTTCCGCGACCTTGATGGAGCTTGCTTTGTGGGTACCGGCGGTGATGATATCCGCGTATAGGGAGTCCACTTCCTCGGCAATTGCGGGAGTAGAGCCTGAGGTGACCTTAGCGATTGTGGTTACCCGGTGTTCCTTATCACCCGGGTTAATCCGTTCCGGACTGTAACCAACAAAGAAGTCTTCATTAAACTTCAAGCCCGACACACGCTCTAGTACAGGCATACACACTTCTTCGGTTGCGCCAGGGTATACCGTAGATTCATAAATCACGATATCCCCAGATTTAAGAACCTCGCCCAAACTCTCACTTGCCTTCACCAACGGAGTAAGGTCCGGCGTTTTATAGTCATCAATGGGTGTTGGCACGGTGACGATAAATATTGTGCAACCTGCGATGTCGCCCAACGAGTCGGTGAACGAAAGCTGGGAAGCAGCGGCCAGCTCCTCAGTAGACACCTCACGTGTATAGTCCTCACTCTTTCTCAGCTCGGTAATACGTTTGGTGCTGATATCAAAACCGACAACGGGGCGTTTTTCACCAAAGGCTACAGCGAGTGGAAGGCCTACGTAGCCGAGGCCTATAACAGCAATTTTTTTCATTTAATTCTCCCTGAACCAGCGCATCAACGTTGCAATGCTTTCTTTAATTCACAACTTCGTATCATTAAAGTTACGATTACTATGCCTGATGTTTACCCAGCACGCCTGACACGCCAACGAGGTGGTGCAAAAGGTTTAAAGATTGACCGAACATGGCAATCCGCGCACACGAACAGCACGAAAATAACAATGAATGGATAGCGATAACGCGCAGACGTTCCATAATTGAATACCACCAGACCGTATATAGACAGCGCGAAAATCATAAATAAAAGCCAGAAAACCAGCTGCTTTGGTACCCGATGCCATGCAGATCGAGCAATTAATGCTAGGAAACCAACCACTGCCAAATTTTCTACCGACTGAATAAGCTGCAAGAAACCTTGAGACTCCCAAGGAAGAGGCTTTAATAAGAAATAAAATCCACTAATCATTCCCTCTTTCACAAACTCCCCAGGTCCCTCAATCAGTTCGAGCTGGTCTGTGACACCACCATCCTCCCTAAACATGGCTGCACGAAAATGGTTCACCAATGGCAACGCTATCGGTGATACAGCCACCAGACCAACCAAACTAATGATCACAGTGAGAATTCCTCGCCACACTGTTACACCCTTAGAGCGGATATCAAGCAACACATAAATCAGCAGAACGGGCATCAAAATGAAAAAGTTTTGGAACTTTATCGCATACAAAGGAACAAAAACCAAAAACATAGGCAACCACCGTCCTTCTCTGCCAAACTGAACGGCCATTACCATAAATACAAAAATAAAGGTATCACGTAGCGAAAGACCTGTGTATAGAGCCATGCTGGGGTAAAGCAAGAAAAACCACATAGATACTGGAGTAAAAACTTGCTTCTTATATAACCAGAAAAAAAGGGCTATCCATAGAAAGGTATTAAAAAAACCTAGGCTAATAGGCGAGACTGCCAGCGGCATAGGCACGAATGACAACAATGCTGCGGCCTGCTCTACATTTCCACCGGCTGCCCAAGCATCTACCACCGACAGATCACCGGCGCGAATTGCATTGAATTGCCGCCAATACTTAAACTGATCAGACATATAACTGGTGGGGAAAAGAAAATCGTTCAAGAAAAAAGGTATGAGGCAATGCAACATCAGTACTAACTGAACTGCGAGCCTAACTCGAAAGAGCTTGCAGCCAAGAAGAACACATAATGCACAGATAAAGAAATTAGGCAAGTCGTAGAATCGCATGCCTAGAAAACCTGCCGACATCACCCAATTAAGATCTGTCATTTCACTAGCTCCAACTGCTTAAGCTGCCGAATGCGCTTTACAGGACAACTGTGTTTCAAGTTTCGAGAGTATCTGCGTGACTCTTCGCTTTCGAAAATAGTGGATAAAAGCCAATGGTTCCAAATACCTTGACAAACCCGGCTGTTAGCCTTGGCAGTTTCCATCAGACAGTGTAGGGCTGGCCTTAGTCGCTGAAGGGCCGACGAGGGACTAGGCTTTTTCGAACAGATTTAACGAGCAAATGGTTACCTCTACGCCAGTACTCAAGATGAACGGCCATATTTGTCTATCCAAACCTTCATCTCTAACATTTTATAGTGGATTCAAAAATATCACGATAACGCTGGACTACGGAGTTTAAACTGAAGCACTCATGCATTCGCTCATGCGCACGCCCACCAAGCTCTTTCAGCCCTGACTGCCCGAGATCAAGAGCTAAAACAGTCCTTTTGGCCAGTGCGCCGGGAGAATCCCCATCAACCACAAACCCCGTATTGCCTACTACCAGAGCCGCGTCACCAACGTTAGTGACTAGCGCTGGAACGCCGCAAGCCATCGCTTCTCCCACGACGTTTGGAAAACCTTCCCCCCACAGAGAGGGCATGACAAGGAGATCAAATGCAGGGTATAAAGTTTCCGGTGTAGCCGTAGGTCGAAGTAGTGTTACGTTCGACGACAGCCCTAGCTCACGCACCGCACTAGCTACTGAGCCATTATTCTCGGCTACGCCTGAGCCAATCATTACACAATGCGCGGACGGTTTTTCTCGAACAACTTCATAAAACGCTTCGAGCCATCCAATGTGGTTTTTCATAGGGTGTGATCGCCCAACAACACCTAATAGTAAGGCATCTGAACTAAGACCTAGTTTGGATCGCCAATGGCAACGGGTTTCATCATCAACACGGAAACGCGCCAGGTCAAACCCATTCGGCAAGACTACCCGCTTGCTTCGAGGATACCCAAGCAACTCATGCTGAGTTGCTGCCACCTCGCTGTTATAAATAACACGAGCAGGCGTTTTCGCTAATAGTTTTCCTGCCTTTATAGCCAGTCGAGTAGTTGTTTTTTCACGCGCAATATCATGAACCGAATGGCGAACATTCCACAATATTGGGCCTTTATGACCTAACAGAGCTGAGAGTGATGCGGCAACATTTCCATGATACATCCAACCCACAACAATATCAGGACGCTCAGTTTTTATCGCTATTCGCAACGCGGCAAGCCAAGCCGGAGAGAAGCTTCGAGTCACACCGCCATGGTACAGATGAACACCTGCCTCTTTTAGCTCATCTGCCATCACCCCTGGCTTAAGCAATGAGAATACCACTGATTCATCTGGCATCCGCGTGACTAAGTTAGCTAGTTGCCGCTCAGCTCCACCTTGGTTCAAGCCAGTGATCACATGCAACACTTTTTTTTTCATACAATAACTAGCGCCCATCTTTTTAGGAAGCCGTAATCGGATTAATCCACCGATTCTTATTAACCCAACAACTCAAAACGTAAAGCTTATACAACAGCCGGCCAGAAGTACCTGCCCCCCAGCCTTTCCCATCCATCCGCTTACGCAACCGCTGAACAACCTCACGCACCCCAGCCTGACTCCACAGTTCGCAGGCATAGATTTCATGGGTTATATCGTCCCAGTTTTGCAGCACTACGGAGCGAGAATCGTAGCTGAAGCCAAGCTTGCCAAGCTCATCCGAATCAAGCCCCAGGCGGTCTTTCAGGATTTTTCGGAGGATCAGTTTGTTTTTGAGAGTGGTGCGGTCAAAGAGGTGTTTTTCCGGGAGCTGTTGAAAGTATTTTGCAATACCCTCATGCGCGAACGGCAGTACTAGGTTTGAATTAATGGAGTCGGAAAAATTCCGTGCCTTTCTCATGTGCATTTCCGCAATGGTCACCGACGAATACACGGATGTTTTCAGATCAAACAAATCCCAATCTGCTCGCGCTAAGCTTTCATGCTTCCAGTGCCCGTAGACATTACTGGCGCCAGAAAAAATCTTCTTTGTGTCGCCCAGGCTAAACCCACTCATACCACACCACTCCGCCGGGGTACGCAGCATAGGGGTCATAACGCTTTCTGATTTAACCAAGTTACGCAACACACTCGCGTTGTGTGCGAATTTAGCAAAAGGCATGGCTTTCAGGTCACGCGTAGTTGGCGGGGTGGTCATGTGGCTATCGTTGCCGCCGCCATCAATCACATTCGCCCCTTTCAGCTCCGGTATCTGGCAGGCGTAGAGTGGATATGCGAGCGTTACGTTGTCTGTACACGGAAAAGGCGCATTCACAAAGTAGTCGTGGATTGCCTGTTTGTGCTCCGACCTGAGCTTGTCTACCTCGTGCAAGACCTGGTGCCTGAAGCCGAGTTGTTTGGCAATCTTCGCGCTAATTTCGCTTTCGTCAACCTTACCCTTGGACTTGTGGGTAATCAGCGTCACCTTGTCTTGCCAGCCAGCTTCCGCCAGCGCCAGGGCGATGCTGTTGCTGTCTTTGCCTGCGCTATGGAACAGAAAACTAGGCCGGGAAGGGTCTATACGGCTGATCGTGGCTTCCGCCAGCATTTCAAGGATCTTGTCCTCGTCCGGCTCCATTTCGCCGGGTGATAACCGATTGCCATTCAGGAATGGGAATTCGTGGGTGAATTCGACCTCTACCTTGCCGTTTTGGGTTGATACCTTGGCTTGATCACCAATACCCAGAATATAGATATCTTCGTAGGCGGTTTTAGGCGGCGGAACCACGCCGCTCTGTAGCAAGAAGGAGACGCCTTCGTTGGAGATGGCCAGTGGTTTGGGTACGCGGGAGTCGTCCAGTAGCTCGGTGATGGACTGGCTGTAGAGAAGGGTTGATTTGTCTTTTGGCCAGTAGAGGTATAGGGGGTGTTCGGCGGCTAGGTCTGATGCCAGATGATATTCCTGACAAATCGATAGATATTCCGATACCATTTAAATCGCACCTTTAATAGATCTTGCAAGATTTATCACCTGAGATGGAAGTAAAGAAACAAAAGACCAAAAACAACAAAATCCAAAATCTTTTTTTGTCCAGAAAAAATGAGAATATAATCTTCCCGAATCAAACCTACCAATTCTGCGAACCTCTAACCAAGCTGTTCTTATGAGCCTGTTAGAATATGACCTCAGAGCTTGCAACTCACAGTCAGTTAGCTCTTCAGATACCTCTGCTACCATTTGCTTATTAATGTCTATACTCGGGACACTACTTTTCGATACACCAACAATATCTCTATAAGAGATAGAACCCACATGCGAAAGCCAAACCATTTCTTTCGCTTTAGACATCAAAACAACCCAAAGATAGAGGTCACCTGACCGATCACAACGACTCTCTGGAAACCAAATAGAGCTTGGCATCAATCTTTTATTTATCACGACAGAGTTGGTGTTATTGGGCCGTCTACCAGATTTACAGAGCTGCAAATATTCTAAAAATGTTATTGTCACGGGATTTGATTTTTGAGACAAAGAGAAGGCATCTCTTTTCCGAACATTTTTAAAATCAGCTATTCTGGCACATGAGAAAAACATGCAATCTGGATATTTGTTAATGCCCTCTTTCATTTTCATTAAATGTTCAGAGTACCACTCATCATCTGCATCTAGAAAGGCAATCCATTTTGCTTTAGCTTCTGAGATACCAAGGTTTCTGGCAGCATATCCCCCTGGTCCAGGCTCATCGCGATAAAAAACTCGAATACGCGGATCGGTAAACTTTGCGACTTCAGCATTACTGTTATCCGTAGAGGGATCGCAAACCACAATCAGTTCAAAATTTGAGAACGATTGGTTAAGAACCGACTCGATAGAACGCGATATGTGCAGCTCTTTATTATAAACCGGGACTATAACACTAAAAAATGGCAGCTCAGGGTCTTGCATTATCACTCACTCAATTTTCTGATTTTTTATCTTTAGATGCAAGGCATTATCACCTCGCTCTAACAACAGCTCGATAAAATGTAGCTCGGTAAGCTCCGCATTACGTACTATAAATACATTCATTGCCATACATCTATGTGTGTTACAGCCGCAGGTCCACATAATCGGCAGGTAACAGGTACTTCAAGTCGTAAAGAATATGCTCACCCTTCCCGAGCTTCCGAATTTCCTCTACTCCCATCGTTTTAAACTGCTTGTGCCCCACAGCCAGAATAATGGCATCATATGCCCCATGCTCTGGCTGTGTCACAGGCGCTATTCCGTATTCCTCCTGAGCCTCAGCCGCCGAAACCCATGGGTCGTACACATCCACTTGTGTGTTGTAATCAGCCAGTTCACGAACAATATCAATAACACGAGTGTTCCGCAGATCCGGGCAATTTTCTTTGAAAGTCAGCCCCATTACCAGCACTCTCGCACCCTCAATATGCAACCGCTTTTTCAACATAGCTTTCACCAACTGAGAGACCACGTAAGCGCCCATGCCATCGTTCAGGCGACGGCCAGCCAAGATAATTTCCGGGTGGTAGCCAATGGACTGAGCTTTATGGGTGAGATAGTAAGGGTCCACACCAATACAATGACCGCCCACCAAACCTGGCCGGAAGGGTAGAAAGTTCCATTTAGTGCCAGCTGCCTCAAGCACGGCTTCGGTGTCTATTCCCAGCTTATTGAAAATCACAGCGAGTTCATTGATCAGAGCGATGTTCAGATCCCGCTGGGTGTTCTCAATCACTTTTGCCGCTTCAGCTACTTTTATACTGCTGGCTTTATGGGTTCCTGCGGTGATGATTTCCTTGTAGAGCTTGTCCACTAACTCTGCCACTTCGGGCGTGGAACCGGAGGTCACTTTTTTGATACTTGTTACTCGGTGTTCTTTGTCACCAGGGTTAATGCGCTCAGGGCTGTAGCCTACAAAGAAGTCCTGGTTAAAGGTCAGGCCGGAGGCCTTCTCCAAAACCGGTACACAGTCTTCTTCAGTCGCACCCGGATAAACCGTGCTTTCGTAAACCACGATGTCGCCCGAATTGAGCGTTTTACCAATGGTTTCGCTCGCTTTAATCAATGGAGTCAAATCGGGCGCTTTGTGTTCTGTGAGGGGCGTCGGGACTGTGACGATGTAAGTGTTGGCAGCCTTCAGGTCGTCTGCATTGCTGGTGAAGCTCAGGCCCGTGGCTTCAGCCAAGAGTTCATCTTCCACTTCGAGCGTGACGTCGCGGCCGTTTCGGAGTTGGTCAATACGGCTTTGATTGATGTCGAAGCCGATTACGCTGCGTTTCTTGCCGAACTCTACTGCGAGGGGGAGGCCTACGTAGCCTAGGCCGATAATGGCTAGGGCTTGGTTATTGGTGGTCATGTAATGTTACTTCGATCAGTTGATGAGAATGTTCCGTATTATTTCGCTTAGCGGCGCCGGTGAGTTGAGGAGCGCAAGTTCTTTTCGAATATCGAAACCTGCCAGCTACTCGTCCAGGTAGGTGGTTAACAATGCTTCCATATTGGCTTGGAAATAACGGCTCACAGGGCATAGCACACACCTCGAAACCGCACCCTACCCAGCATTCGCTGAATCTCGGCATCGAATTTCTTTTGGCAGAAATCCCACTGCTGGGTTACATGGCTTTCCTGGCTGTCCAGTGTAATACCGGCCCGGGACATTAGGCTTTCGCGTTTTTCTGCTGTGTCTTGGGGCTTTCTGCGCTTTTCGTAGAGCCTGAAGGCCTCGTCGAGGGTGCACTGAGGAAAGCTGGTTTTGCTTTGCACACTTTCGGCAAAATCAGCCAGATCATCCGCTGGGAAGAGTTTGTCTCCGCCCTCAAATTCCTCGTGGATTCGTTTCGACTGGTTGCGGCTGTGTTTAAAACGGAAACTGGCCACAGGCAGTGTTTTAACGAAATCCTCACCTGCTCCCAGATGAATAGCATTCGCCCGTTGCTGCTCTGGCCTTGGAAACGGTTGCCAGCCAACGGGCGTGTATGGGATACCGCCATTACCTGGTTTTGCTATGAGAACATCCGGCTGAAGGTGATAAATAACACCGGGTAGCGGGTTCATCCGCATGGGTTCGAATTTTTTGGCCTTGCTGTCCCAACGCTGAGTGGCAAAAAAGCTGGCCACTGAAAAATTACTGGTGATATCCAGGTATTGGGTTGGGAGCCCGTAATGCTGCGCGATGCCATCCAGATCTATACAAATTGGTAGAGGCGCAATACCTCCCCCAGGATTAAAAACGTTACTTCTTAGCCGGGTTATGACCGGGTGGGTTTCCAACGCCTGCTTGAAGTAGGTGGAGCGACACAAGGCAGCAAAAAGCTCGTGGTCTTCCATTACCTCTTTCATCGCTGCTGCTTCAGGTTGCTGCAGTTCCAGCTTTTGAGAAAGAGCTCGGTCATTTATCAGGGTTTACCTAGTGTCGGTGTTCGTTGAGATGATCGCTTCTGATCTTCCTCAGCCAGGGCCGTAGACCATCAGGTTGCTCTGGTAACCCAGCGGGTTGATAAAGGAAAAGGAGGCTGACGCAGTTGTAATTCCGTCACCGATCCAGATAGTGTCCCGAAGGCAGGTAAAACCGGCCTTCGCTGGTGTAGTGATCGTACATATCCACCAAGCTTATATGGTTTCCTTTGTTCTTCCACTGAAAGTGAAGCACCATATCAGAGGTTTTATAGCGGCCGTGGCGCTGTGTGTAAGCAGGAATGCCTATGTGGTAGTGCCACAAGGCATTAGAACGAGCAAAATAATACTCAGGGCTTCCAGACACCCAACTTGGCGCGATTTTTCCCTCATAGATGGAAAAATCTGAGAGCCCATGGATCTGAAATGTTCGTATGAAATCGAGTACTTTGTTTTGGTGTTCTTCTGGAAAATTGCCAAATTCTTGGGCGAACCTAGGCAGGAACTCTACCGTATACTGCACTCACAACATCCTTGTTAAGCGCACTCTCACTGCGCATTAAGGATGAACTGACGCATCTCTTCACGTGAGAGTCCGTGTGGAACTTTAGTCGCTTTGCCGCTGTTCAGGGCCTGCTTCATGCGGGTGCGGTTAATCGGCGACTTCTTTTTGGTGATGCGTTTTGTCGTGGCTTCATCTTTTCCGGAAATAAAGCTCATTGCTGCAACACTCATAGAATCAACCTCAATAGGTGTGTTCAGGTACACATTATAAGCACGGCGCTGAGGTGCTGCAAATATCGCATCAAAACCCCCAAACCACCGGTATCAACCCAACCGCTACACTCCCCACCAGCACCGACAACGGCACCCCAATCCGCACATAGTCCGTAAACCGGTAGCGCCCTGGGCCGTATACCATCAGGTTGGTCTGGTAACCCAGCGGGGTGATAAACGACGCAGAGGCGGCGAACATGACGGCGACGGCAAAGGGGATAAAATTCACGCCCAGTTGTTCAGACACTGCTAGTGCTATGGGGAACATCAGCACGGCGGCGGCGTTGTTGGTGATCATTTCGGTAAACAGGGCGGTTAACGCATACACCATAGCCAGCGCCAGCCAGGGGGTGAGCGGGCCGAAGCCCAGTAAACCACCGGCGACCCACTGGGCAGCGCCAGTTTGTGTCATGGCGTTGCCCAGGGCGAACGAGGCGGCAATCACCACCAGCACCGGCAAATCGACGCTGCGTCTGGCGCGACTGGCGGTAAGGCAGCCGGAGACAATCATGCCGCCGGCGGCTAAGAACGCCGCTTCAAGAATCGACAGCAGGCCGCTGGCACTGAGCAATACCATTACCGCCAATATGCCCAGTGCCCTGGGGGCCTTGTGAAAATCCGGCGGTGTTGAATCGTTTAAGGCGCTCACCAGCAGAAAGTCCCGGCGGAAGCGGTATTGCTCTTCAAACTGGTGGCTGGCCTCCAGTAACAGGGTGTCGCCCATGCGAAAGGTGATATCACCCAGTTTACCCGGCACCCGCTTGCCCTCGCGGGATACGGACAGAATCACGGCATTAAAACGGGTGCGGAAGCGGCTGTCGCGAATGGTTTTATTCAGCGCCGTAAATTCTGGCCCCAGCACCACCTCTACCAGGCATCGCTGGTTGTTCTGTATTGCCAGTTTGTGCACATTACCGTTGGCCGGTTTGAGGCCGTGAATGCGGCGCAGTTCGCTGGCGCATTCCGGGGCGCCTACAAAATAGAGCTTGTCGCCGCCCTGCAATGTGCGGTCTGGCCCTACCGCTGTAAGCAATCGTCCGCCCCGGTCTATTTCTGTCAGGTAACCGTAGGTAAGCGCCCGTAACCCTGCCTCGGCAATGGTCTTTCCCACCAGCGGGCCGGGGCTGGTCACTTCCACCTCAACCCCGTATTCCCGAACCTGGTCCAGTTCTTCCGTTAAGCTTCCCCGGTCGGGCAGCAGTCGATGGCCCACCAGTACCAGAAAAGCACCGCCTACAAGCAATAAGGGCACGCCCACCCAGGCCAGTTCAAACAGCCCAAGATGTATTCCGAGTCGGCTCTGGAGCATGCCATCCACCACCAGGTTGGTGGAGGTACCGATCAGTGTGCAAGTGCCCCCAAGTATGGCCGTGTAACTGAGGGGCAACAGCAACTTGGAAGCGGGAATACCCAGGCGCTGGGCCCAGTCCTGAATGGCCGGGATGAACATGGCCACCACGGCCGTATTGTTCATAAAACCACTCAACACGCCGGTAGGTGCAATCATGCGCAGCTGGGCACCGCGGGGCGTTTTGGGATGGCCCAGCAGTAAGCGAGCAATCCACTGCACGGCCCCGGTTTCTTTAAGGCCTGCGGCCACCACATACAGTGTGGCAATGGTGATTACACCCGGATTGGAAAAACCGGAAAGCGCTTCAGCCGGCCCCAGCACCCCGGTCAGCAGCAATAATGCCAGCGCACTCATCAGCACCAGATCGGCAGATGCCCGGGTAAGCACCAGAGTTGCCAACACCCCGGTTAATGTAAACAGCGTTAAAACCGCCTGCCATTCCATGCGATGAAGCCCGGATCGGGGTTAACCCCGTTAACGAATGAGTTGGTTGCCGATGAGAAAATCGATAAGCGCGTTCACACACTCATCCACACTCATTGAAGACGTATCGAGCCGCAACTCCGGGCGTTCGGGCGCCTCATAGGGCGAATCTATACCAGTGAAGTCACGAATCTCCCCCGCCCGGGCTTTTTCATACAGGCCTTTAGGGTCTCGCTGCTCGCAAGTGTCCAGCGGAGTGTCCATAAACACTTCAATGAACTCTCCGGCGGGGAACAGGTTGCGCACCAAACGGCGATCACTGGTGAAGGGCGAGATAAACGCACTGAGCACAATCAGGCCGGCGTCTGCAAAGAGCTTGCTCACCTCGCCAATACGGCGGATATTTTCTATACGGTCGCTGTCCGTGAAACCCAGGTCTTTGCACAGAGCGTGGCGCACATTGTCGCCGTCCAGCAAAAAGGTGTGATAGCCCCGCTCGTGCAGAGCCACATCCAGAGCATTGGCCACGGTGGATTTACCGGAACCACTCAGGCCGGTAAACCAGAGCAGACAAGGCTTCTGGTTCTTATTAGATGCGCGCTCGGCGCGGGTTACTTTGTGGTTGTGCCAGACTATGTTGCTCATACCGCCTTACACCCCCACTCGGGAAAATTCTCTCGAATGTACCGGTTCAGGTTGCGCTCGGCTTCGGTGTACTCGCGCACCGGCTGTTCACCAGCTCCGTCCAGTGTATGGTTCACCATGCCTGCGGCTACGGTTACGTTGCTCAGCCGGTCAATCAGGATAAAGGCCCCTGTGCCGGGGTGGTTCTGGTAATCTTCAAGAACCACAGGCTCTGCCAATTCAATATCACACAGGCCGATTCCATTCAGCTCCAGGCCACTGGCCGTCTGGGTACTGCGCTCCAGACTGTTCACATCAATTTCTTCCAGCACCCGGTTCACAAAGCATCCGGTCACTTTGGTGCCCATTTTAATGCCGTATTCCCGGCCGGGCACCAGGGCGTTTTCACTCATCCAGACCACATGGGCGGCAAAGCGCTGGCCCATGACCGGCTGCTGGTTAGCGTGCACCAGCATATCCCCGCGAGATGCGTCGATTTCATCTTCCAGGGTGATGGTAACTGCATCACCGGGCCAGGCTCGCTCAATCTCGCCTTCGTAGGTATGAATGCCTTTAACCCGGGATGTCATGCCCGAAGGCAATACCGCCAGTTCATCCCCCTTGTGCACCACGCCACTGGCTACGGTGCCGCAATAGCCCCGAAAATCCAGGTTCGGCCGGTTTACGATTTGTACCGGGAAGCGAAAATCCGTCACGTTCTGATCCTGGCGCAATTCCACATGCTCCAGAATGTTCATGAGCGTTTCGCCGTGGTACCAGGGGGTATTCTCACTCCGGTTAACCACGTTGTCGCCATTCAAGGCAGAAATCGGCACGTAATAGACATTCCCCAGCCCCAACTGCCTGGCCAGCTGTTCATAATCCTCACGAATCTCGTTAAAGCGGGCCTCATTGAAGTCCACCAGATCCATTTTATTGATGGCAACCACAACGTGCTTCAGCCCCAACAGGGAGGCAATAAACGAGTGCCGGCGAGTCTGGGTGAGCACACCTTTACGGGCGTCTACCATTACCACCGCCAGATCACAGGTCGAGGCACCCGTTGCCATATTGCGCGTGTACTGCTCGTGGCCCGGGGTATCGGCAATGATGAACTTGCGCTTATCGGTTGAAAAGTACCGGTAGGCAACATCGATGGTAATCCCCTGCTCCCGCTCAGAGGCCAGGCCATCCACCAACAGCGCCATATCCAGCGCATCGCCGGCATTGCCCTGGCGCTCGTTGTCTTTATGCAAAGAAGCCAGGTGATCTTCAAAAATCAGTTTGGAATCGAACAGCAGGCGACCAATCAGCGTGGACTTACCGTCATCAACACTGCCACAGGTTAAAAATCGCAGCAGGTCTTTGTTTTCGTGTTGATCCAGGTACGCAAGGATATCGGATTCAATTAATTCGGATGCATGAGACATAACTATTCCTTAAAAGTACCCTTCGCGTTTTTTCTGCTCCATAGACGCCGCGGAATCATGGTCGATTACCCGGCCCTGGCGTTCCGAGGTAGTGGTCAGCAGCATTTCCTGAATGATTTCCGGCAATGTGGCGGCTTCCGATTCAACGGCACCGGTGAGGGGGTAGCAGCCCAGGGTGCGGAAACGCACCTTTTTCATCATGGGCTTCTCGCCCGGCTCCAGTGGCATGCGATCATCGTCTACCATGATCAGGGTGCCATCGCGCTCTACCACCGGGCGCTCCGCCGCGTAATACAGCGGCACAATGTCGATGTTTTCCAGATAGATGTACTGCCAGATATCCAGCTCGGTCCAGTTAGACAAAGGGAACACCCGAATGCTCTCGCCTTTGCTCACTTTGCCGTTGTACAGATTCCACAGCTCAGGGCGCTGGCTTTTCGGATCCCAGCGGTGAAATTTATCCCGAAACGAGTACACCCGCTCCTTGGCCCGGGATTTTTCCTCGTCCCGGCGAGCACCGCCAAAGGCCGCATCAAAGCCGTACTTATCCAACGCCTGCTTCAGGGCCTGAGTTTTCATCACATCTGTATGGGTGGCACTGCCATGGGTAAACGGCCCAATGCCCTGCTCCACGCCTTCCGGGTTGGTATGCACCAACAATTTCATGCCCACCTTCTCCGCCATCCTGTCCCGGAAAGTGATCATTTCCCGGAACTTCCAGGTGGTGTCTACGTGCATCAGCGGAAACGGCGGCTTGCCCGGTGCAAAGGCTTTCATGGCCAGATGCAGCATTACCGCTGAGTCTTTGCCAATGGAGTACAGCATTACCGGGTTATCAAACTCCGCCGCCACTTCGCGAATAATGTGAATCGACTCCGCCTCAAGCTGTTTGAGATGGGTTTTCTTGGGGGGTGTTAAGGTCATTACTCTTCCAGTTATTTGTTTGGCCACTAAATCCACGAAAGAACACGAAATAAAAGATAAAACGCCTTGCTCTATCTAATCAGTAGTCTTTGTTCGTGTTTTTTAGTGGATTTAGTGGCAAATAATCATTTATCCCAAAAATTGGACATCACGCCAACAAACGCATCCAACTGCTCAGCCGGCAACTCATTAATCCCGGCCGCCGCCTTACGCCCGCCACCTGTGGGAAACTGGCGTGCAACTTCATCCGCACCGGTGCGGTTATTCAACGGCGCACGAATACTCACCAGATAACTACCATCGGCCTTCTCCGTCACAATGGCACAGGCCTTATCCGCATTGCGGTTCGCCAGTTCATTGCCCAGAACACCACTCACCCGGCGGGCCCAGGCTTCATCCGGCAGTTTAACCACGAGAGAGGTGGTGGTTTCGTTTAGTACAGGCGCCGCGAGGCCTTTCTCCATATCCGCCTGATACCCGTCACGCAACTGTTGCCAGGCGGCAGGCTCAGAGGCGATCAAATCAAGCGGGTCTGCAAATTTCACAAACTCCCGGTACAAATCCGCCGGATGAAAGTGCAGATCTTCCACGGTGGCGCCATAACCGTTGTAGTTCATGCACACACCCAGGGTTTTCAGTGCGCTGGCCTGCTCTGAAGACAGACCCGCCTTTTGCGCCAATTCTTCAGCCACTGAATTCAGGTTATCCCCGAAGGCCGCAGTAATCGCCCAGTTATGAAAACGGCCACCTAAATACTGGTCCACCAGCAAGCTGGTACAGGTGGTGGGCTGCGTATCGATTAACGAGATAAAGCCAGATGCATCCGGCAAGGTATCGCCCGGGAAATGGTGGTCTACGTAAAAAACGGAACAACCGGCTGCCAGCAGCTTATCAACCGCAGCACGGTTTTTATCGAGGCTGATATCGAGAATATTTACCTGCGCAGGGGCATCAGCCGGAATACGCTGAACCAGGGCTATGTCGCGCTTTACGCCTGTGACCAGTGTGGATTCACAGGGGGTAGCCAGGCGGAGCTGGATCAGGGCACAGATGCCGTCTGCGTCGCCGTTGAAGGTGTCGTAGGTTTTCATAGGGCTTACTGTTTTATAGTCCAATTCAAACTCGCGCTTTTCGCATAATCACTTTGACCTTTTGAACGTTATCTGCCCCAAGAACTCTTCTGATGCTCTGCTTCACGTACTTCCAACCGGTAACTTTGCTCGTGAATTCAGATAATAACTGCAGCGCTTTGGCATAACCAGGTAGAGGCGGGAGGGCCGTCGCCGGTACCCTCACGGGCTTTACCGACCAAAGTGAAGCAGTGATGAAGTACCGACAACTGACCCAGACACAACGATACCAGATTTCGGCCCTGCGTGTGGCCGGCAAAAGCCAACGACAGATCGCTGCAATGCTGGGCTGCCACGACAGCACGATCAGCCGCGAGTTGCGGCGTAACAGCGTTCATGGCTATGAACCAGAGATGGCGCAGCGTCAGGCGAACACCCTGCGTAGAACCGCCTTCAAGCGCCACAAACGAGTACAGTGGCTGACAGATTGGGTCTCTGAACGGCTGAAGGAACATTGGAGCCCTGAGCAGATTTCAGGCTTTATGCGCCGCATGAACATTCCAGTGCAAGTCAGTTACCAATGGATCAAGTAATAGGCCCACTGACCAACCTATAGCCAGCTTGTGAACGCAACAAAGCTGTTTCTACCTCGGAGCCTCCCTACCTAGTCCACCTACCCCCGCCGAAATCGCCGCACCGCCACCAGAAAGTGCCACAGGAATGTAGACATCAACAGTGCCAGCACCAGGCTGGCGAACTCCATGTTTGTGTGCATAACCGGGCGAGCCAGCGTGAAGCCCTTGGCGAAGTTATTAAGCGCGTCGCCGACTGCCAGTATGTTTGCCTGGACGGTTTCGTTTACCAGCCCCTCGGGCAGCTGCCAGCCGTTCTTGACGACTAGCCATGCGTTAATGGCTGCGGTTAGCAGCAACAGTACCAAGGGCTGGGTGTAACTTTGTCCGTGGCGGGATACAGAGTGGTTGAAGCCTACCAGCAGGCGCTCTCGGCCATACCACGGCTCCTGTTGTTCCAATTCCCGCCGGTAGGCTTCCATTTCCAGGCCGAAGAAGCGATTGGCTTCAATGCGGTTAGCAACGGCTTCAAAGCTGTGTTTGATCAGGCGAAAGGCTTCCCTGTCGACGGCGGCTTTAGCTTGCTCGGTGAGGGCTAAATCCAGAAAATCCGGGGCGACGGCGTAACGCACTGAGCTGAGGCGTATGTCATCTTCAATAGCCGCCGACCCGCAGGCCAACACCTTTTCAAAATCCGATCTCAACACAACGAAAGACCCGATTTTGGCGTCACCACAATTAACCGGTCGGGTGAAGGTCGCATCCATAAACGTCAGTGATTTAACACCTGCCATTCCCAGGTTAACACTTCCATTCAATTCGGTGTCGCTGATGCTCAGCTTATCGGCCTTGACACCGGAGCAATCGAAGCCTGCCAGCGTACAACTGTCGACATGGATGGTTGAGATAGTCTGGTGGCTCAGCTCTATAGGCCAAGTGGCATTGGTATTGATGATTACCAGCTCGTCGAGGTATTGCTTGTTTTCCCACGGTGGAGCTGAGGTGTACCAAAGCCGGGTATGTAGATTCACGCAGGAAAGCATCAGCGACTTTGCCGAGCACTCCCAGAACAGACCGCTGTATTGTCCAAGACTATCCGCGTCAACACCGGGTTGGTGAATGCTTACTGAACCTTGAAACGTACAATCCTCGAACAGCGAGTCGCCCTGCTCTGTATAGCCATGATTGCACCCGATGCACGATACCGACCAACCTGCTGAAAAGTGGCAGCTTTCAAACCACTGAGTAACGCCTGGCAGCTCAAGACGGTCACAGTCAAAAGTGCAGTCTTTGAAGCGGACTCGTTTCAGTTTGCTCAGAATCACTTGATAAGTGGGTACGTCGTCCTTGCCGGACGACGCCGGGAAAGTTAACCCGCTAATTTCTATGGTGAACTTTTCCAGCGCGCTGTCGAGACGCTTGGCGGTACTCAGAGAAACCGAACTCTGCAAACCATACCCGTGTTGCAACCACTCAATCGCATGGGCCTTGTTGAACATTGGGCTTGCGATTCTGGATTGGAGCTGGGGGAGGATCTGGTTGATTAGGGATTGCATACTAGCTTCAGGCTACTACCCCTCACATAAACCGCTGCCGTATCGCCACCGTCAAATCTGCCCGCCGGAAGGTTGCGGCTATTCGCTGTAGACTGGCTTCTTCGCACCGGATGCCGAGTTGTTCCATGGCGTGTTTGGTGTTGGTCAGGGCCTGGTTGTATAACGTTTCTTTGTTGGTTTCGAAGGCTTCGATCATCGCCGGGAACTTTTGTGGAGTTACCTGGGCCAGGGTCAGGCCTTTTTCGCGTAACAGTTCATGCCCGATTTGCATCGCCAGTACGTTGGAGGCGTAAGGCAAGAATAAATATTCGCCAATGTAGTTTTCGGATTCGTGTTTGCGTTTGTTTTCCACGTACCGCCAGATGCTCACGGCGAGCACCAGTTGCGCGGCATTCAGATCGCCGAAAATTTCGTCATACAACTGGCCAAAAAGCTTGTTTTTATGGAACCGGGCGTTGTTCGGTTTTGCTCTCCATACAGAAAGCACGGCCTCGGCGGCAACGCCCAGGCTGATGGGGGTGTATACGCTGGCAGGGGCCTTTTCGCCGCGCTTGGTCTGATAAACGTACAGTGGCTTTCCGTCTTTCTCACCCAGTAACGGCACGGAGTGGGCCAGCGTTCTCTGGATTTCGTCGTTGGATTTAAGGTCACTCAAATCCACGACACTTTGTGAGTTGGTGGCCACCGTTATTTTGCTGATGATGTCGTCGTTGTCGTCATCCAGTTCGTAAATTCTCACCAGCACGAAGCACTGGTTTACATCCAGCCCGGGATTCTCTGATAACACCGTGTGTATGGTCTTACAGGTTTGCCCGCCGTTGATGATGTGCATGCCTTTCATATCAACACGCACGTCTTTTTCCTGCAGGTTGTTGTAGGTGATCTTCGACGTAACGATGGTTACGCCGTTGTTCATGAAAAAGAAGTCTTTGTTTTTTTCCGGACTGCGCAGGGTTTCAGCGATCGAGCTGTTCACCTTATTGCTTTTAGTACCCAGAAACTTCCGAATGTTTCGCTCCAGCAGCACGTCGCCGTGGCTCTCAAAGATGCGGTGAAATTCGCTGACAGGCACTTTACCCAGGAAGAAACGCTTGCGGTTGAAGTCTTCCACTATCCGGTAGCCGGCAAACTTCAGGTGTTCGTCAACTTTCTTTTTGCCTTTTGACAGCGCCACGAAATCATCATGGTTAAAGTGCCGGAAGTTGACGTAGTCCGGGAAATGGGCGTTATCAATGTAATCCTGGCCCTCGCGATTAACCGGCAAGCCATTGTTGCACAGCACTATTTCAATGGAGGGAATAATGCCCTCGTTCACCATGATGGACCGAATTTCTTCAATTCTGGCCTTCAGCTGCGGGCTGGCCTGATAGGTCTGGTTTGGGTCAAAAATGGTCCGCACCACAGACACCATTTTTTGCACATCGTTGGCCGGGAAGTGGCTGCCACCCTCGTAACTCGCGCCATTGCTTTTTTCCAGCCGCGTGTACTTGCCCTGAAAAATCTTTACGTGGAACGACTCATCCACAATATCTGAGATGTACAGCGCATCAATACCAAAATCGCCCCGGCCATCGTAGATGCAGTCCAGCACTTCTTCGTCTGAATCCAGATCCAGCAGGGTTTTGGCTGCCAGAAACACAAATGCCTTACTCACCGCCCTGTCTGCCTGGCCACCTAACTCGGCCAAATGCGATTCGGCGGTTTTGTTGACCATTTGGTCCAGGTAAAGGAGGTTGATGTTCATGGTGGCTTGCTCGGGTGGTTTTGGGGTGTTGGTTGCTTCAGGTTAACTGCGGGCATCAATATCAGCACTTTAACACTCGCCGTTCCCAGGTTAAAACTGCCAGCGTACAACTGTCGACATGGATGGTTGAGGTGGTCTGGTGACTCTACAGGCCACGTGGAATTGGTATTGATAGCTGCCAGCTCGTCGAGGTTTTGCTTTTTTACGAACAATGCTCAAGCAGCGAGTCACCCTATCCCATCATAATTAAACTTTATCTATGAATGGAATTTACAATGACAATACCACTAAGTATGCATGAAATCCATGATTGTATGCTTAATGTTATACCTAAGATAATCAATCTTATGCTTCAGCCCGGACACATTTTTGTTTAGAAATTTAGCTGACAAATATTCATTAACCCCCACTCCAGATACTTCAAGAATGGAAAATATTTTATCTAGCCCTGGCTTGGGGTTATCTAGATCTAGCTCAACAAAATACGCCCAGTCCTTAGAAAAATAATCAATTTGTTCATAAACATTATTGACATAATCTCTACAAACCCTGATGTCGTTAACCTCAAGAGGCCGCATCAGTATTCCTTGTGAATACGACTTCATCATCTTAATACCCGCCCACCTCCTATTATAGCTTTTTGATATGCTTTCCTTGTCTCTTATCACCTTTACGAGTAGTGAGCTACAGCCATATCGAGCGGTCAATCTAGGCAAAAACCAAACTAGTCGATTGTCACACTCAAAGTGGTTTTCAGGATAATCAACACGCTTCTCTCCAAGCATTTGACAGTTCGATTCATGTGCTGACGTATAACCCTCAATCTTTTTGAAAGCCTCGGAAAGGGTCGTAGTAGCTGTTCGACCAGGCGATAGTAAAAAAATGTTCATCAATGACTTATCCCCATGACGTTTAATATTTACTTAGCAAAAACAAAAGTATTTATTCCTAGCTTTTTTCTCACCATAAACATTAGTAAGACATTCCAAACTGACAGAGAAATAGAATATCCGATGGCAGCCCCCACCAACCCTAAAAACGGCACCAATATTAGACACAAAATCAAGTTTACTATCAAAGCTAGCGCAGCGCCTATCACTGTCGATTTATCATTGCCTGTCATATTTAGAACTAATGCAACCGACCCTGCTGATGCATTAACAAGTTGCCCAAGGCATAATATTGTTAATGCTGCTGCCGACACGTACTCTTGACCAAACACAATATCAATAATAGGTCCACCAAAAACTATCAAAACTATAGCAACAGGAAAAGATACTAAAGCAACAACCCGGGTACTAAGAGTGATCGTTCTTTGGAGTTTCTCTAGCTCACCGGAGTTATAAAGGCGAGCAATCTGTGGTGCCATAGCCATGTTGACTGCATTCAGCCCAAACGCTACGAGTGCTGCCCCTGTAGCCGCTACGCGAAACAAGCCGACCTCTTCGCTCGTCGCCAAGAAACCAAGAAATAGTATCGACACTTGCGAATCCAGGAGTTTCAAACCAGCAAACAGTGATAGCGGCAAAAGGCTAGCCGCCCATGGCTTGATGTTATACTTGGATTCGGCTGTTTTTGCGCGCTGAGGAAGCGCCTTGAGTAACAAAAACACACCCAACGTAAAGGCCAGTAATGCGCCGATCACATTGAACTGTATTGCGCGAACTGCGCTCAACTCGCTGCCTAAAAGAACCACGCTCCCTACGAGCAAGATGACCGTGGCCGGTCGAACAATTTGTTCCGGAGCTTGGGCTGAGAGTACCCACCTTAGCCCTCTTAGTGTACCTGTTCTAACGGCTTCGAACGCCATCAACGGCAACAGCAGGAGGGCCCAAAGCAATGTGGCAGTTTCTAAGGTGTCATCCCCCCTCAGTAGCAGCCACGATCCAACAATCGTCACAACGATGACCGAATAGCCGATTGCGAACAGATTTGAGGCTTTGAGTAAGCCTCGCATCAATCCCCAGTCTTTATTTAACTGATTTTTCGCAGTTTCTCTGACCAGTAGAGTGGGGAGACCAGCCTTTGCAGGTAGGCTTAGCAATGTGATAATTGATAGGACAAAAGCGTAGGTACCGTAGCTTTCAGGCCCCAAAGTGCGAGCCAGTAGCACACCACTTACCAAGGTAAGCAGAAGATTAACCACCTGGATCCCAGCTGATCCGCCTGCTCCCCTTATTAATTGGGCTTTGAGGCTTTCGCCTTGTATGTGTCTAAGGTATTTCCTCAAGCTTGGGGCCTGTCTGTTTGTGAGAATTCGGGCAGGACGGATTTGCTGACATGACTAAATTTAAACAACCTGCAACCACCTTAATCTTTAAAATTGGAAGCTGGCTTTCCGAGCCTGGAAACATACTATCGGTTGTGAAAGGTGACTTTCCGTAGAAATGGTTTTTACATTGCTGGAAATGGGCTACTGGAGTTTCCAAAGCTGGAAATAAATTTCGGTGACAAATTTCTGAGAAGGACTGGAAACTCTGTTTCCGGTGCTGGAAATTCGAAAACCTAACTCTTTGATTATATTGGCCCCCTTGAAAACTGATAAGGGCACCTTATCAGTACTGATTATTTCTCCACTTTTTCTGGAGTCTCTTCCCTGCCTGAACGCACAAATGCAACTACAAACACCGTAAATACCCCAAGCATCCCCCCCAACATAGTGGCAACGACGGCAATAAGTGCTCGCTTAGGCTCACTTTTCTCTTGTGGCACCACGGCCGGGTCTACGGTTTTGAACACGTATTCGTCCTGCGCGTTAGCCAGCATTACGGTGCGGGTTTCACTTTCTATCAGCTGGTAGAACACCTGCTGCATGCCGGCAATGTTGGTTTCGCTGAGCTTTTGCTCCAGGTACGCAATGCGGGCTTCGGCTTCTTTTACGTCTTGCTCACGCATGTGTTCGTTAATGTCGTGTACAAGTTTTGTGGCCCAATCTTTGGCGACCGGAGGTGACTGGCTTTTAATACTCACAGTCACCATGCCGGTTTCGTCGTTGCTGGAAACGCTGAGGTGCTCCTTGAATGCTTTCACCATATCCCAATCCGTGGGTTTGAGGTTCTCACCTTTGTCGTCGGTCAGCCACTCTCGGGAGTCGGGGTTGTAGACTTCTTTATTGATTACCCATTCCTGTTTTTCTATATCCCAGCTTTCGGTCGCCATAAGCGGAACGGTCAGGTTGTGGCGGTGTATGAAGTCGGTCAGAAAGGCGCGGGATTGCAGTACTTCTTTGGCCATAACCGTCTGGCTTGCGCTGCCTCCGCCCAGGCTGATGCCGGCCAGGCCTGCGAGGCCACCCAGCTGGCCGCTGAGGCCGCCGCCACCGCCCTCTTCCTGAGCTGGGGCCAGGAGCACATTGGCCTGGTAGATATTGGGCTTGCTCAGGGCGTAGAACACACCGGCTGCTGCAAATACGATGGTAAACAGGATGATGATCCACTTGCCCTGCCACAGGGTGGCAAAGAGTTCGCGCAGGTCGATTTCATCATCCGGGTAGTATGGCTGTTCGGCCATTTGTGTCATTACGGGTTGATTCATTAGAGGTTACCCACTGCGGCTGCACCAAGGGCCATCTGGTATACGATCTGGCTGACGTTGGTCCAGAGTTCAAGCTGGTTCAGGCGGTCGACGTCGATTGGCATGATGATGGTGTCGCCCGGCTCCAGCTGACTGCCACCGCCGCCGAACCAGTTGCTGCGTTTGGGCATCATCACGGAGCCGTCGGCTTTAACAACGTAGGCGCGGCTTTCGTCGGCCTGGCGGGTGGGGCCGCCGGAGCGTTCCAGGTAGTCTTCTACAGTGAGGCTGGCCTGGTGCAGGTGGCTGGTTGGGAACTGGACTTCGCCGAATACTGTTACTGCTTGTGGGATTTCCGGCACAGTCAGGCGGTCGCCGTCTTGCAGACGAATGGGCTGGTGCGTATTCCCGCTGGTTATAGCTGCCAGATCAATCACCATTCGACCTACAGGGCGGCTCCCTTGTACTTCGTCGAGCAGGCTTTCAACGCTTTGAGCGCGTTCGGCTGCATCCCCACTTAAACTGTCGCCCTGCAGTTGAACTCCCAGCAGGTCGCCTTTGAGGCGCTCTTCGGCTTCCTGCAGCCGTTGAGCTTCAAGCCGGCGCAGCTTAGCGCGAGTAAATACAGCGCCTTTCGGGAATGCGTTGCTGGTAAGCCCCCCAGCCCGTTTGAGTACATCAGTCAGGGTATCACCATCCTGAAATGTGTATTCCCCTGGATAGGTTACTTCTCCAGAAACGGTAACTGTGCGGTTTTCTGCAAAATCCGGAACGCCTTTAATTAATATCCTGTCGCGGCCTTGTAATGCGACATTATCACTGCCTTCCAGCACTTTAGATGGAGTGAAATTGATAACGCGGGTTTCACCGGTTCCCTGCTCACTTGTGGTGTAACGGGTAATCTCGCCTTCCAGTAGCAGAGCATTTTCCCGAAGGCCTCCGGCCGCATCCAGCAATTCCTTTAGAGTGCCATTTTCTGGCATTGGATAGGTACCCGGAAAGCGCACTGCTCCGGCTACCCGGACTACCGGCGCCCATTCGTTGGGGCCGGTTTGGGCTTGCAAGCGTCTATTGATCTCGGCCAGGGCATTCTGGCGCGCTTCGCCGCTGGTTTCCGACAGCAACAGAACTCTGTCTCTGGACTGAAGTTTCAGGTTATGCTGAGGATCTTCATCAGCCACTGCTTTGCGTAAATTGAAAGATTTAACTTCAACAATATTGCGCTCTACTCGCTCCCGAATACGCAGGGCATAGTTGTAGTCAGCATTGCGGGTGACATCGAAGGTCAGGCTATTGACCAGGTCACTCACTCTCAATCCAGGCTCCCACGCGTAGCGGCCTGTGCGCACGGCCTCACCTTCTAAAGCAACAAAGCCTTCTGTCAGCTCAGTGACTGATGAAATAGTGAGCACATCACCCGTTTTCAGTGCAGTACGCTTCGCGCTGGCACTCGTCAGATCCAGGTCCTGAATGCTGAGATTAAAACTCTCATCAACCCGCTGCAGCTGTGCGCGTTTGGGGTAGGCGTCTGCGGTAAAACCACCAGAAAGCCGGATAATATCTCCCACTGACTGGCCGTTTTCAAGTTCATACAGGGCTGGGCGGCGCACCTCGCCTTTTATACCGGCGAGATGGCCAACCGGCGGAATAAAAATAACGTCACCTGGCTGCAAGCGCGCATCTTCACTGGTATCCCCCTCCAGCAGGAGGTCGTACAAATCTAGGGTTCCAACCAGTTTACCGTTGCGCTTGTGCTGAATGTTACGCAAAGAACCAGTACGCTGAACTCCGCCAGATACAAACAGGGCATTGGTAATAGTAGACAAGGAACTCACTGTGTACGCACCCGGCGTTCTGGCTTCACCCAGTACAAACACCCGCATGCTCCGCAGTTCTCCAAGACTGACACTGGCTTTCAGGCCAATGAAGTGCTGATCAACCAGCGCGCTGATTCGTTCTTTCAGATCAGCGAAAGACATCCCTGCGACAGGTTCCGGACCGATTTCCGGGAAACTGATTGTGCCGTTGCGGTCTACAGTGAGCGTGAACTCCCGGTTTTGTTTACCCCACATTTGTATACGGATTTCATCACCCGGGCCTATGGTGTACTCGCCGGGGACAGGCACCGAGGTAACCGGCGCAAAAGTGCTGGGACTGCCAGCAAACAGGTCATATCCGTATGGCTCAAGACGACTGGTCTGCTGTTTGTTTTCGGCACTGCTGCCTTTCGTTTCTACGTTGCTTTCTTCCAGCTCAGCATCCTGTTGGCCGGAGGTTGACTGTACCACCGGAGGTGGGTTTCGCACCTGATCACCGTTGGTGCTGCCAGTACCTGAACCGCCAATTGAATCCAGGTCCACGCCGTACTGTTTAGCCAACGCTTCCTGTTGGGCCTTGGGCAGGCTTTTGAAGCGTTCGATTTGTGCCGGGCTGATGGACTGGGCCTGGGCTGCGATGGGCAGCAGCAGGGCCATGGAGAGCAGGAGTTTTTTAAAGTTCACGGTTTTATGTTCCGGTTTTTTTGCTGAAATGTCAGAAACGGTAGGTCCAGCTGGCGGAGGCTGTGTATTGGTCTTTTTCACCGCTGGTGTATTCGATCTTTTTATCACTGACCTGGACGCTGAGGTCCAGCCAGCCGCTTAATATTTCTGTGCCGTAGCCGACTTTTGCGATGGCAACGGTCTGGTTTGCTGCGGGCACGTTATAGAACACATCCGGGTCTGTGCCTCTGGGCCGAAGCCGGTTGAATCGGTTCAGCTCAGCGTAGGTGATGCGTGCGCTCAGGTTGCTGCCGCTGTTCAGAAAATGGTGTGCGCCCAGTGTAATGGCTTCGGCATCACCTTCCAGACTGGTGGCCTGGTTACGGCCATAGTAACGGTAGCCTGTCTGGTAACGGCTGTGCTCGTAGGTAATGCCGGGCATGGCGCTGCCCATCAGGTCGTCGGCAGTGGTGTTGGTGTATTCCAGGAACCACTGCTGGTCGGCGGCAAACAGTTGTGTGGTCCAGTCGGCACCCATCAGCCAGGATTTTCGGGCCGGAAAGGCGCCGGCTTCGTCTTCACCCATCATCTGAATGTACAGGCCCATGCTCTGATGGCCCACGGCGAAGCCGTAGCGAATGTCGATACTGCCCAGCTGGTTGCCCGGGTCGTCTTCACCTTTCTGACCGTTGTCTCGGCCGATGAAGGCATCCCAGAAAGTAGAAAGACCGTCTGGTCGCCCTTCCCCACCGTACATGATGGCCCGGGACAGGCCGATGTCCAGGTTGCGGATGGGCTGAAAGGCAAAGCGCATGCCCACGTATCTGGCATCCGGTACCTCGCGGTCGCTTTCATACTCGCCGATAAAGGTGGTGAACTGCCAGGGGCCGATCCAGTTCAGCCAATCGTTCTGTGGCGCGGCGGTGCTGTTGCGGGTCAGCCACACGCTGGGCATGGGGCGGGCGTTGTTTGACAATATCAGGCTGGATTGCCAGCCCGGCCCCCACCAGCGGTCGATAGCGCCGGCGCCGAATACCCAGTTGCCGGGGTTAAAGGCCAGGTAGGAGCCATCGAGGCGCAGTTCTTCATCGTCGTCTGGCTCGTTGGTGTACGTGGGGTTGAGGCCCATGGCCCAGGCACTGCCCTGCCATTGCAGGCTGAGACTGGTTTCAGCTTTGCCGGTGCCGGTTTGGGTAAAGCCGGTGATGCCGGGCACTTCGTTCTGGCCACGAATATTGAACTCACCCCGAAAGCCCGGGCTGGCCTGCTGATCTTTTTCAAAGTTAAGGTAAGCCGCGGCTGTGCCTACGGCCTGTTGATCCCGGCCAGCGCTGCCTGCACCTGCAGTGGCGTCGGCCCAGCTGATGGGCCAGGTGGTGACAGAACGCTCTATATGGCCGCGGTCGGCCAGCTTCTGAATGGCGAATCTGGCTCTTGGATCACCTGGCTCTGCCCAGGGGGCGGCTACTGCAGATAAGGCGTTCAGGCACGCTACCGCCCCACCGACCAGGGCACAGTGCTTTAAGGACATAGGCTAAATTACCGACCGTAAAAGAAAAAAATCCGCGCTTTCTGTGCATGAACAAAAATTCACGGATTTCAAGCGTGGGAATTGTACTGGTTCAAATTTTTGACACAAGTGGCAAATGTTAAGACGTGCCGTATTGGAGTAAAGGATTGTTAAATCTTCACTCCCCCTCTCCCCAACCCCTCTCCCTCGGGGGGAGAGGGGCTTTGCTTGTGCAAGCTTGGGGAGTGGCTTCCCCTCTCCCCTCGCGGGAGAGGGCTAGGGAGAGGGGGCTTAACTAATGTGCAAGCCTGGGGAGTAGCCTCCCCTCTCCCCTTGCGGGAGAGGGCTAGGGAGAGGGGCTTAACTAATGTTCAAGCCTGGGGAGTAGCCTCCCCTCTCCCCTCGCGGGAGAGGGGCCGGGGGAGAGGGGGCAGGGCAGATTATGGACGAATAGCAGAGACAGGCACTTTTACCCTCTGCTGCTTTTGCATAAAGTTAATCAGCACTATCGCCCGCTCTTCCCCATCATAAGCCTGGAACACGGCGTTGATGCCGTCGAAGGCACCTTCGGTGAGCTGTACGGCGGTGCCGGGTTTGAGGCCGCCCTGTTTCTGGACGGTGTCGAGGCCGTCTTTGATTTGCTGGATAACGCCATCCGCTATGGGGGCGGGTTTGTTGGCGAAGCTGACCACGCGCAGTACGCCCCGGGTGTAGCGGAGTTTGGCCCACATGGGGTCGGTTTGTTCCAGGTTTACGAAGAGGTAACCGGGAAACAGGGGTTCGAGTTTTTTGGTGCGTTTGCCGGCGCGGACTTTTTCCACCTGGATTTTCGGGTAGAAGCAGGCGATGTCCTGATTCTGCAGGTTGGCCAGGGCTCGGTCGCCCTGGGCGGGTTTCAGTTGTAGTGCGTACCAGGTCATTCAACCCTCCGTGTTTCAGAAGTACCAGTTGCCGGCGGCGATAAAGTGTGGGTTCAGTACGTCTTCCTTACCGTACCGTAACGGCTTGCCTTCCAGTGTGTGTACGTTACCGCCGGCGGCCAGGAGTACGGCGTGGGCGGCGCCTGTGTCCCACTCGCTGGTGGGGCCCATGCGCGGGTAGATGTCGGCGGCGCCTTCGGCGATGCGGCAGAATTTCAGCGAACTGCCTGCTTGCAGGGTTTCATGGGCGCCCAGGCTGTCGATAAAGGCGCGGGTTTCCTCATTCAGATGGTTTTTGCTGGCTACCACCCGCCGCGTCGACGGAGGCACGGCGACTTCTATGGGGTGTGCCTGTCCATGGCCAAAGGGCTGTGCCTGTCCACCACTTTGCGGTGCCTGTCCATGCTCTTCGGTGAGTGCCTGTCCACCACTTTGTGCCTGTCCACGGCTATCCTGTCCATGCTCTTCGGCGTGTGCCTGTCCACGCCCATCGCGCTTCCAGGCGCCTATGCCTTTGATGCCCCAGAAGGCTTCATCCAGGGCGGGGGCGGTGACGACGCCCAGGACTGGTTCGCCGTTTTCGATGAGGGCGATGTTTACGGTGAATTCACCGGTGCGCTGGGTGAAGTCTTTGGTTCCGTCGATGGGGTCGAGCAGCCAGAAGCGCTGCCACTGGCGGCGTTCTTCCCACGGGGCCTGCAGCCCTTCTTCTGATAGTATCGGTATATGCGGGCTGATGTTGCGCAGGCCTTTTACGATAATCTCGTGACTGGCCACATCCGCCGCGGTAATGGGGGATTCGTCTTCCTTATAGTTCACCTGGAAATCTGTGTGGTAGATCTGCAACACTTTGTTGCTGGCTTCGTCTGCCACTTTGATGACTTCCCGGAGTAGGTCGCTGTAGTCCATTGCCTGCATCCTGCTGAGCGTGTGGCCTTATATGATACCAAAGTTTGCCATGGTTCCGTATTCAGGCTTTGTTTACACAGGCGTTTTGAGGCAATCTGGCGCAATTGATTTCTGGCGCTTTTTTTCCTGTCGGGCATAAGGTTTTTACTATGAAACTGCGTTTTCTTGGCGGTACAGGCACGGTGACCGGTTCCCGCTATCTGTTATCCGACGAAAACCACCGGGTTCTGGTGGATTGTGGCATGTACCAGGGAGTGAAAACCCTGCGCCGCAGGAACTGGGCGAAATTCCCGGTCGATCCGTCCACGATTGATGCGGTGGTGGTCACTCACGCCCACATCGACCACACAGGGTATCTGCCAGCGCTGGTGAAGCACGGGTTCAAGGGGACGATTTACTGCACCCGCGGCACGCACGATTTGTGCAAGGTATTGTTGCCGGATGCAGGTTATTTGCAGGAAGAAGACGCCAAGTACGCCTATCGAAAGAAGTTTTCCCGGCACAAGCATCCGGAGCCGCTGTTTACCGTTCAGGATGCCTGGGAAGCGCTGAAGCAGTTCAAATCGCTGGATTACCACCAGACGTTTGAGCCGGTGAAAGGCTTTGAGGTGACGTTCACCCCCGCCGGGCACATTCTGGGTTCAGCCTGTGTGCATGTTCGCTATAAACCCCATAACCGCACGGTGGTGTTCAGCGGTGATGTGGGCCGGCAGGATGATCTGATTATGCGGCCACCGGAACCGATTCAGAAAGCCGATGTACTGGTGTGTGAATCCACCTACGGCGACCGGCTGCATGGAGACACAGACCCGGAAACAGAGTTGGCGGAGATTGTGAACACCACCGTGAGCCGTGGCGGCATTGTGCTGATTCCCTCGTTTGCCGTGGGCCGGGCCCAGATGCTGCTGTATGCGATTCATAAACTGATGCGGGAGGACCGGATTCCCCGGCTGCCGGTGTTTCTGAACAGCCCCATGGCGATTAAGGCCACGGAGATTTTCTGCCGGTACCATAAGGAGCACAAGCTGAGCGCCCAACAGTGCGAGGTTATCGACAGCCATACGGAATTTGTGCGCACGGTGGACGAATCGATCAAGCTGAACTCGGCCCGTTACCCCTGCATTATTGTGTCTGCCAGCGGCATGGCCAGTGGCGGCCGGGTGCTGCATCACCTGAAAACGCTGCTGCCGAATCACCGGAACAGTGTGGTGTTTGCGGGCTTTCAGGCACCGGGCACGCGCGGCGACCGGCTGGTGGCCGGTGTGGATAAGGTACGGATTCACGGGGAGTACTGGCCAGTACGGGCCACGATTCACAACATGAATTCGCTTTCCGCCCACGGTGACTATAATGAGCTTCTGCACTGGCTTGAGCAGGGGTCTCTGCAGCCGAGCAAAGTGTATGTCACCCATGGCGAGATGCTGGCCAGCGATATTATGCGCAAGCGTATCCAGGACAAATTTGGCTGGGACGCTGAGGTGCCTGATTTATTTGACGAGGTAGAGGTTTGAGGTTAAGCACTCTCTTTTTTGGTTTTTTCCTGCTGTTCTCCTTTGTAGGTGGCGCCCAGGCTCAGTCTTTTTCGATTCCGGGCATGGCCGGCTTCGGCAAACAGGAGGAGAAACAAACGGCCTCGCGGGAGGAGCTGGAAGAGTCCATCAACGTCACCATCAAGGCGCTGCAGGACGACGAAAGCCGGGAAGCACTGGTTAAGCAGCTCAAATCCATTCAGGTGGGGCTGCAGGCGGAGTCGACCGAGACGGGGCTGGCCGCTGCCGATGGTGAAGGATTACTGGGCGCTTTGGCAGAGTTTTTTGATGAAACCGCCCGGGTGGCCCAGTCGGATGAAACGGCTCTGAGCCTCTGGCAAACCCATTTCCGCAATGCTTACAGCGCCGCCAAGAAGCTTGTGGCCGGAGCCTCATTCCGCACGATTGCGGAAATCACCGCCGGCATGATTGCCTGGATCGGCGCGTTATGGGGCCTGACCCATCTGGCCAGCCTGTTCTTTTTCTGGCGCGGCTGGCCTTTGCAGATGCCCAGACAGGCACGGCCCTGGATGTTGATTGCGCACTTTGTTCGGCGTACCGCTCCCTGGCTGATCACCTTCACTGCATTGCTGGCGGGGCTGCCGACGTTTGGGATGTCGGAAGGCGCCCAGTCGACCATTCTGATTTTCTCCTATGCAGCGTTGATTGCCCGGGCGCTGACGTCGCTGTTTGATGTACTGATTTCCATTTTTACCAGCGGCCATCGGCTGACGGCGGTGTTGATTCTGCGTCGACGTATTCTGTTGCCACTATTTATTGTTGGTGTGCTGTTCGGCCTGGAAGACGCTCTGGCGACACCGGAGCTGACGGATATGCTGGGCAGTGAGCTGGCCAGTGCTCTGGCTCTGGTGTTCAGTGTGATTGCGGCGCTGCTGAGTTTTTACGTGATTATCCGTAACCGGCGCCCGGTGACTCACCTCATCCGCAACCGGCCTTACGAGCAGCGCAAGGACCAGGGCGTATGGCGTGAGGTCACTGCCCTGCTGGCGCGGCTGTGGCACATTCCCATGTTGCTGGCGATCAGTGCCTCTGTGGTGGCGGTGTTCATGAACGGCGGCGAGACGGATGCCGCCCTGGGCAAAGCGATGATCTGTGCGCTGATGCTGGCACTGACTCTGGCACTGCAGGGGCTGATTGGTATTCAGGAAAACCGGCCGGCGCATCAGGCCCTGAGCACATTCAGCCAGCGGCTGGTGCGTTTTGGGTATCACCTGGTTCAGATGGCGGCGTGGCTATTGTTCCTTGAGCTGGTTCTGCAGATCTGGGACTTTTCCCTGTTTGGTGTCGGCGGCCACCCGTCTGTGAGTGCCGGCCTGGCGGGCAGCTTGCTTGGAGTGTTGATTACCTGGCTGGTTGCCAAGCTGACGTGGATTTTTGTGGATGAGTTTCTGGAGCGGGCCATGCGCGGCGGCGACCGCAACAAGCGCATTAACCCGGCCCGGGCCCAGACCATTCTGCCCATTGCCCGCAACACCCTGCTGGTCACTATTCTGGTAATTGCCACTCTGGTGAGCCTGTCTACCCTGGGCGTGGATGTCACGCCGCTGCTGGCAGGTGCCGGTATTGTGGGTCTGGCCGTGGGTTTTGGTGCCCAGACGCTGGTGCAGGACTTAATCACCGGCCTGTTTATTGTCGTGGAAGACTCCATGTCGGTGGGCGACTTTGTGGAGATCAACGGCTTTATGGGCACGATTGAGGGCTTCAACCTGCGCACCGTGCGCATGCGCGATCTGGACGCCATTGTGCACCACATTACCTTCAGTAAAATCAGCTCGATTCACAACATGTCCCGGCAGTTCGGCATCGCCCTGATAAAAATCCGCATCCCCCGGGAACTGCCCATCGACGACGCCATCCTGCTGATGAACGAAACCGCCGAAGAACTCCGCAGCCAGCCCGACATGCGCTGGCTGATCTGGTCGCCCCTGGAAATGCAGGGCATCCACTCCTTCGAAGAAGGCTGCCCGGTACTGCGCATGCGCATGCGCACCAAACCCGAGTACCAGTGGGACGTCTCCCGCGCCTTCAACCTCCTGCTAAAGCGCAACATGGAAGAACGCTTCATCGACATAGCCGCCCCCAGAATCAACCTGAGCATGGAAGCCGAAGGCGGCTCCCGCTCGGCTTATGTTGAGAAGCGGAATGGGGAGTGAGTTTTGGTGTGGACAGGCACGGGCGAAGTTTTGGTGTGGACAAGTTTTGGTGTGGACAGGCACTGGGCGACACAGTTCACAGTTTTGAAACCCAATGCTGTGCCTGTCCACCGACAACGATTCGAGTCGTGTTTTAAAACCAAATAACTAATCTATACTCCTGCCTATACACTCATGACCAAGGAAGAAAAATGAAAAAACTGTTTGCGTTCAGTCTAATGGCTGCCCTGCTCTCATTCTCTGGGGCTGTTACGGCCCAGGAAATCCTCGAAGGTGAACAGATTCGGGATATTTTAGTAGGCAACACGCTCCAGGCTGATTATCAGGAAGCAGGTGAATGCCGGCATACCTTCTACGAATACTTTTCTGAAGATGGAAAGATCTATGGCCAGGAAAAACGAGCAGCTCATGCCTCCGGCTATACCCGGTATCTTGGAAAGTGGGAAGTGAAAGACGGAGAATTCTGTATCAACGTCGGCTACGGACACCGGGGAGGCTGCAGCGTTTTCGAGCGTGTCGGTACAAATACCTTCGTAAGAAAATTTGATGGCTTTGAGATCGATCGTGTAAAAGTTCACGAAGGTCGCCACCGCCCCTGCATGTAATGCCGGGCATCCCCTTCCCTTTGGACAGGCACTTCTCTTGTGTCGGGCTAGTCAACCCAGGTTGTAGTGCCTGTCCAGCCTTCTTTGCCGGCACTCTTCCTATCTAGGGACAGGCACTCGTGCTTTAGCCTTCTCTGTCGTGGACAGGCACTCTCAGGTGCTAACCACCTGCAGTCCTATCACTGACAAAATCAGGCTGCTCAGGAAAAACATTCGCCAGAACGTAACCGGTTCATGGAACAGCACCACACCGGCCACTACCGTGCCAATGGCGCCGATAGCGCCCCACACGGCATAGGCCGTACCCACGGGAATCGCTTTTTCGCCGCCCATCGCCTTGAACAGCAAAAACATGCTGATGGCTACGCACACCCCAAACGAGGCCAGCCAAAGCCCCATCTGCTTACCGCTCGTTTGCTGGGCTTTGCCCAGGCTGATCGCAAAACCAGTCTCGAAAAGCCCGCCGATAATCAGCAAGAGCCAGTTAATACTCATAGTCAGACACTCACTTAGAAACAGGAACAGTACTTTGCCGGGATTGGGAGTGCCTGTCCATGGCTCACTCCTCCTGTCCATGGCTCACTCCTGGACAGGCATTCCCTACTAACTATGGACAGGCACTAAGCACTGATGGACGGGCACTAAGCACTGGATTCTCCCTACTGACTACGGACAGGCACTAAGTGCGTGCTAAGTGCCTGCCCTGGCTGAGTGCCTGTCCACCAACAAAACTTGCGATCCTGCCCAAACCCGACTACTGTATATAACCACAGTGTTCGACAATGCCTGGCACCACCAATCACGGAAGACAAGGAGTGCACCATGCCCAAAGCCCGATCTGAGCTGGTTTGTGTATCAGACACGCCGTTTTACCATGTTGTTTCCCGCTGTGTGCGGCGAACGTTTCTATGCGGCAAGGATTACGCCACCGGGCGCTGTTACGAGCACCGGCGCGGCTGGATTGAAGAGCGCATTCGTCTGCTGGCATCGGTTTTCGCCATTGATATCGCCGCTTATGCAATCATGTCGAATCACTACCATCTGGTGGTGAAGCTTTGCCCGGACGATGCGGCTAAATGGTGTGACGATGAGGTGTTGGCGCGGTGGTGCAGCTTCTATAAAGGCCCTTCACTGGTGCAGCGCTACCGCCGGGGCGACAACCTGTGTGCAGCAGAGTTGCGACGAGTGGAAGAGTACGCTGAGGCCTACCGACAACGCCTGGGCAGTCTTAGTTGGTTTATGAAATGCCTGAATGAGCCCATCGCCCGCCAGGCCAACAAGGAAGATGAATGCACTGGCCATTTCTGGGAAAGCCGCTTCAAATCTCAGGCTCTGGAAACTGAAGAGGCCCTGCTCTCCTGCATGGCTTATGTCGACCTGAACCCTGTCCGGGCCGGTATTTCGAACGCTCCGGAAACGTCTGACCACACCAGCATTAAAGAGCGCTGCCGACCTGAATTTAACCTGGCTGAGGCCATAGCGCGACAAACAGAACAGCAGGCGCTGAACGAATTTTTAGTGCCTCTTAAACCTCTGCTGAGCTTTGAGGGCACGACCCGCCAGGGTTCCCCGCACGGGATTCCCTTCGGTTTTGACGATTATCTGAAACTGCTGGACAGCACCGGACGCCTCAGCCGAAGCGCTAAACGCGGTTCTATTGATAAACGCGCTCTACCGATTCTGGAAAGGCTGAACCTGGATCCGGGGCGCTGGTGCCAGCGGGCTACTGATTTTGAGGACAGCTATCAGGATTTCCGCCGGCCTGAGAGCCGGCTGAAGGTTGCTTAGGTTATGGTTGGGTGTTGTGGCAGAAACTTAACTCATAGGTTAATATCTGGGTTGGCCAATGAAGGTCGTTGAACTGAGAATATCAGGTTATTGAATTTCTTGAGTAACACAACAGTCAGGGTGTCGTCATGAGCATAAAAAAATGGAAATCACTCAAAGAGAAAATTCGAAAATCTGAAGGCTACTGGGTAGAAAAGTCAAAACTTGACTTCACCGGCGCCTTGTTTGCCCAAATGAAGTCAAAGGGTATGACTAAATCTGCCCTGGCTCGCAAGCTTGGCTTATCTGCCCCTTATATCTCTCGTGTCATGGCAGGAGACGAAAATCTGACTATCGAGTCTATGGTTAAGCTTGCAAGTAGTGTTGGCGGCCGCCTGCACATTCACATTTCCGATCAACACAACAAGGTTGACTGGATTGAGTGCACTCCCTCCGGCGGTTTTAAAGAGGTCATGACCCACTTCGGGCAGTATGAATTCGACGAAGGAAAAAGCATTTACTCCCAAAGGGCACGCATCAGTGGAGCAAGTAATGGCGACGTACCAGCTTGAACTGAATCATTTCATGTTTCCAAGCATTAGCTCAAAAGCGAATAAAGATCATTTCGCAAATGCAAAAGAGCAAAAACGCAGGAAGCCTGTTTTTAATCTGGAGTTTGAGTATCGCCTTGATGCTGAAAATCATTGGCTAATCATTGAGCTTGCAATAGAAACCAAAGAGCTGAATGAGCTTGATGCCTACGACTTTAAACTAGAAGCGTTTGCTAACTTTCAAATACTCAGCGGGGAATCGCCCGAGCCCAGCCTTGATGAGAGCTTTTTGAACAAAACGCTAAAACCTCTGGTTGTAAACGCCGTGCAGATACTGTCTGGCTGCTGCAGAGATGCCCTCCACAGCGTCACTGCCAAGGGACCCTACGGGCCGCTTATACTCCCTATGGTTTTTATTAACCCAAAAGATGTTCCTGACCCCGCTACTCAAAAATCAGAACCTTCCGAATAAGACGATACCCCGAGCTTTAAAAAAACAGCCGGGGTTTGGTGATTCCAATAAGCCAGTGCCTGTCCATGGACAAAGATAGACAACACCCCAAAGGTTGATAGACTAGTCGGACTTGCTTGACGGGGTGCCGGCAAATCCGGCTGAGAGGTGTAGCTCTTGTGAGCGCTTAAACACCAACCCGTTGAACCTGATCCGGCGAATGTGTGCGTTAGCAGACGGGTACCGGCGTAGGGATTCAAGCGGTGGATTTCGTTGGCCTGCCCCACCCGGCTTCTCCCTGCTCACCCGCACCTCCGGATCGCCATTTTATCTTTGGAGGATTCCATGGGTTACAGTTTTGATGATCTGAAAGCTGCGGGTAAGAAAGACTGGCAGAACTATATTCAGCATGATTTTGTGAAGCAGCTTGGCGCTGGCACCCTGCCCCCGGCCGCGTTCCGGCACTATCTGCAGCAGGACTACCTGTTTCTGATCCACTTCGCTCGCGCCTACGCCCTGGCCGCCTACAAAAGCCGTAACATGGCGGAATTGCGCCATAGTTTCGATGGCATGAAGGTCATTGTTGATCTGGAGTTAACACTGCACGTGGACTACTGCACGCAGTGGGGTGTTTCAGAAGAAGACCTGGCACGGCTGCCGGAAGCCAGAGCCACCATGGCCTACACCCGTTATGTTCTCGATACGGGCAACCGAGGCGACCTGCTGGACATGCACGTAGCTCTGGCACCCTGCTTGGTCGGCTACGGCGAAATCGCCAACTGGCTCAACAGCGAAGCCAACACTCTGCGCGGCGCCGACAACCCCTACGACTCTTGGATTGCGATGTACGAAAGCGAAGGTTTCCAGGCTGCCATGCGCGATGAGATCAACTGGCTGAACGCCCGCCTTGCAACGGTAACCGATGAGCGCTTCGAAGAACTTACCACCATTTTCCGTGATGCTACCCGGCTTGAAATCGACTTCTGGCAAATGGGGCTCGACTTGTCCTTCTGATCAGGGCAGTGCCTGTCCATGGCTTCTTCTCGTCCATGGCTTCTTCTCTGTCCATGGCTTCTTCTCTGTCCATGGCTTCTTCTCTCCCCTGGACAGGCACTCGTTTTAGGCATTCTCTCCCCTGGACAGGCACTCGTTTTAGGCAAGCTATGGACAGGCACAATCACATCCAGCAACATATATGTTGCCTAGGTTCCCAAAAGCATCTAGTATGTTTCTATACCTAAAGTAAGCAACATATACGTTTACAGCCATGGCCTCCTTACTTCAACAACTCAAAAAGCGACGATTGGCACTCGGCCTCAAACAAAGCGATATGATGCTGAGAGCCGGTATGTCGCGTCAGCAGTATCAGCGCCTAGAATCCAAAGGAAACCCCAGACTGAACACGCTAGAGCTCTTAGCGGCGGGGCTCAGCAGCGAGCTTATGCTCATCCCGCGGGACAAGCTTCCTGCTGTTATTGCCGCATTGGAAGGAGATGCACCTGGTAAACTGCCGGATGACTCAGCAAGAGAGGGTGGTAGCAAACAGTTATCCGACGACCCGTGGGAAGGTTTGCTGGGAGATGATTGATGAGCAATGATTCAATGAGTGTGCTCAGACTAACCTTGCATGACAGGCTGGTTGGCCATCTGGCAGGCTTCCAAAACGGCCGAAATGTACTCAGCTTTTCTGAAGAGTACAAGAACGATCCAGACCGCCCCACGTTCAGCTTGACTACCCACCCCGCGTTTCCGCACGCAGAAACGTTAATGGCAGAGTCCTGGGCACGACATCAAAGGCTCCATCCTACCCTATCTAATTTACTTCCAGAAGGAGCCTTAAGAGAGCTGATTGCGCAAGGGCTCAAGGTACACATTGATAACGAGTTTCAGATTCTGTCATATCTTGGCCGGGACTTGCCCGGTGCACTGATAGCAGACCCTATGGAACCGGAAGATATACCAGACAGTATTTTAAGTGCCCATAATAAAGCCAGAGCAGTTGAACTCAGAAAGTTCTCGCGAATAAACAAATTTTCTCTGGCCGGCGTACAGATGAAATTTTCGATGAAAGAAAAAGAAGGGCGTTACAATCTCTCCAGTAATGACGCACTGGGCGACTGGATTATTAAAACGCCATCGACACACCATAAAGAGGTGCCGGCAAACGAATTCTCAGCCATGTCGCTTGCGGCAGAGGCGGGAGTCAATATTCCAGAAATTAAGCTAGTTGAGCTCACCAGACTGGAAAATCTTCCCCAAATACGACTACCTGACGAAAACATGGCCTTTGCGATCAAGCGTTTTGATCGAAATGCTAATGCGCGCATTCACATGGAAGACTTTGCTCAGGTATTAATGAAATATCCCCATGAAAAATACAACTCAGCAAACTACGAACAGATTGGCAGGGCTCTGTACGAGTTTTCTGGTGAAGGGCTGGCTGATGCGCAACAGTTTGCAAAACGATTACTGGTTAATATCTTACTTGCTAATGGCGATGCACATCTCAAGAACTGGAGCTTACTCTACCCTGACCAGGTTACGCCCAGGCTCTCCCCTGCTTATGATATCGTAACAACCAGTGTTTACATTGAAGATGAAAGGCATTACGCACTGAATTTAGGGAAAACCAAGGCTTGGTATACAACTTCATATGAGCACTTTCGCTCTTGGGCTAACCGTTCAGGAATTCCGTGGCGTGCAATCAAGCCTCATCTCGATAAAACCATGGAAAAAGCCAGAAGCCTTTGGCCTGAGAAACTCAAAGACCTGCCGATGAACGAAGGCCACAAACAATGGCTCACCCAGCACTGGAGCATGCTCCACAAGGACTTCCGTATTCTATGAGGTAGCCTGCCTCCATGCAGTGCCTGTCCACACTAAAAAACCCCAGGATAGCGCCGCTTCATTCTCGCCAGCCGGTATATGGTGATGAAGTTGGTAACCAAAACCATGGCTTCAGCCAGTGTGCCGCCAATGGAACCTATGGCGATATTGTTCAGCATCCAGGCAACTGCGGCAGCAGCCAGCATCAGCCGCATGGGGATACCCCGAAGCATGAACATGCCCACGGAGCCAAAAACCGCCGCGGCAATGGCGAAAATGTCTACCGCGCTTTGCCAGGTCAACACCGCGGCAATCAGGTTCACCGCCAGCACGGCCAACAATACACGCCAACTGCCCACATAGCGCCGCGCCAGCATAATGCGGCCGATGACCAGCAGGCTCAGGATCGCTGCTGTCCAGCTACCGAAAAGCGCAAACTGCAGTGCAAAGGCCACGTTTGCAGAAATTAACAACAGCATCAGCCGGTCGTCGCGCTTGCTGGCAAAGCCTACGATGCACAAGCCCAAAGCAACCAGACTGACCAACTGCCCTGCCAGAGATGTGAGACTCATTCCCTCAAACATGGGCAGAGTCTACTGGAGAGTGCCTGTCCAAGGAAAAGGAGTGCCTGTCCACACTAAGAAAGCACTTACCTAATCAGCAACAACCCCACAAGCCACACGGGCACCACCGCCGCCCAGAGGCTGAGGCGTATCCGAGTAGTTATCGCTGCCACTGTGAATCACCAGTGCCCGGCCTTTGAAGTCGTCCAGTTTCAGCCGTGGCGCAATATTGGTCTGGGCGTTTTCGCCACTCTGGCCTACGTGCAATCGCGGCAGATCCCCGAGGTGCCCTGATTTGTCGAACGGGCCTTTATGTTGTCCGGTATTTTCAGGGTCATAATGTCCACCAGCAGCGCCTGCCGGCGTTGTTTTTTCACCGCCTTTTGAGGGACTGCAATCACCATTTTCATGAAGATGAAAACCGTGAATTCCCGGCGCCAGCTCACGAAGATCGGACTCGATCAATACGCCCTGATCATAAGCAACGAGAGTGACTGTCCCCAGAGAATCCCCCTGGCCTTCAACACCTACTTCAAACATCTCCACTTCAAGTTTCGGCTCTGCGAGCACCTGCGAAGCCGACAGAACCAAAGCAGCGGACGCTGCCAGAAGGGGTAGCGCGGATTTCATACGTTGCATGTTCGTCTCCTCTTCTGTTTATGACACAGGCAGCCTCACCGGCCCTGTGATATGAACCTTCACCAACAAGCCTAGTCACCATTCCCGGTTTTTAAAACCTTTGTTGAGAGCAGTGCCTGTCCATGGAAAATCTGTCCATGGAAAGCCTGCTTTTAAACGCGACCAGGTGGTGCCTGCCGTAATTCCGCGATCATCTGGTCCAGTAGCATAATCACTTCATTGGATGAGGCTTTGAGTGTTTCCACTAACTCCTGAGAGACACTGGTATAACGCTCGGAGCTCAGCTTGTTCTCATAATAGTCTGTCGCGGCTTTGTAGAGTTCTTTGCCTGCGTTATGGACCTCCAAATGCGCGTGATTTATAAGGCGATCGGCTGCTTGCAGACTGTGCATAGGCTTGGCTTCTTCGCTGCCAAGGAAGGTGCCCAGTCTGCACTGGGTATGGTCTCTCACTTCGTTTTCCGTGATTGAGTTTTCGTTGAACACAGCATAACGAATCAGCTTGTCGACCCATACCACATGATCCTGCTTGGCGCTGGCCAGTACGAGGCTGGGGTTAGTCAGACGTATATTGCTGAAGATTTCCGAAGTTTCGTCTCTGAGCGGCCGGATTGCCTGCATCAGCTCTCCGAATATTCTCGCCAGTGCATCTGAGTCGTCAGAGTTGGCGCTGACCTGCTGCGCCATGTCGGCTGCCACCTGACTCTGCTGTTCAGCCGCAGCTGCAATAGATGTGGCCTGGTCGTAGTTGATATTGGAGGACTCCCGGGATTGATGAATGACTCCCGCTACACGCTCCCGGCTCTCTCCTGAGGCCTGAACGGCCTGCACTGAATGGCCCAGACGGCTCTGCACCGTTCCTGAGCGAGAAATAACTTCTGTAACAATTCCGTTGATTTCCTGGGCCGCGCTGGAACTACGGGCGGCCAGTTGCCGCACCTCATCTGCAACCACGGAGAACCCCCGGCCTGCTTCACCTGCCCGGGCGGCCTCAATTGCCGCATTAAGCGCGAGCAGGTTAGTCTGATCTGAGATTTCATTCACGGTATTGGTCAGGGATTCGATGCCGCGGGTTTGCTCAGCAAGTAAACGCATTTCCTCGTTTGCCTGAGTGAGCGCTACATCCACCTCCGCCAGCCTGGCTTCCATATCTTCCAGAGCTGTGATGGACTCTTCGGTATACTCATTTACCTGCGACGCCTGATTCAGCACCTCCTGCCCCAGACTGCCTACCTCAGAAGCACTGGCAGACATTTCTTCGATAGCAGCAGACAGCGTCTGAATGTGGTTGACCAGACGATGGATGCGCCCATCAAACTCCAATGCACCCTGCCCCAGATCAGAAACATGTCGTGAAGCAGCTACCGTTCCATTAGCCACAGCCAGATCCGCAGAATCCGTGGCGCGAAGATGCTCTGCCAACGGCTCCGCCCAGTTGGGATAGGATGAGGTGACACCATTCTCCAGAAGGCTCTGGATGACTTCCTTGACTCGCTTCTCGGTTACAAACATCAAAACACCCCGGTAAGGCACACAGAGCTGCTATTGCCCTGCCTCCTGCTAAGTTGATCATTATCAACGGTAACGGCAGAGCGGAAACTAACTTAAGGAAAAGGCGGTGAATGGAGATGTGCCAATGGAGATGTGCCAATGGAGATGTGCCTGTCCATGAAAAAGCTGCTATTTCTATAACTCGAAGAAATGCTTTGCTGGCTCCATTTGCCGATGAAGTATTCGAATTACAAAGATATCGGACCCACGCTGTCGGTAAAAGATAGCGTGTTTCTGGTGATCATGGCGGCGTATATTGTTGGCAATTTCAGTGCACTCGTATCCCATCAACGGCGACTCTGACAACAAGTTCAGGGTTTTATCCAGGGCGTCGGCGTAAGTATCCGCCTGAACATCTCCGAAGTTGAGCAGTGTATATTCATAGATTCCTGCAAAATCTTCAGCCGCCAGGTTCGAGAGCTTATACACGGTGCTGTTGCTTCACCCGAGTGGCAATATCGCTTAGAGAAAGATCGCTTTCGCCGCTTCGCTCTCCCGCTTCCACTGCTTGCCTTAATGCCGCCAACTGGCTTTCCTGGCGCTCAAGCAGTCGTAATGCTGAACGTACGACTTCACTGGTTGAGCCATACCGCCCGGACTCGATTAGCTTCCCTACAAAGTCGTCTAATGGAGCCCCGATAGTCACACTTGTCGTTCTGGACATAGCTAGCACTCCTGCTTTCGCTGTATTAATAATTAACACAATTATAGCGACGCAAAAACCAACCAACAAGCGGCTTCCAGGCTGTGCCTGTTCATGGCTTCTTCGCCGTGATGACACTAGTCAGAATTCGTTAAGCATTCTGGCTAGTCCCCCTCCCCTTCCCAGCGACTGATTTTCTGGCGCTCCGGATCGGCTTCCGGCATTGCAGAATCAAGTGCCTGCTGCTGATGCGTGGCCAGGCCCTGGGCGGTCATGTCTCCGGTTCGGCGGGCTTCCTGCTCCTGGCGGATGTAATCGAGCCGCTGGTCTTTGTCTTCCCGTTTTTCGTTCTGAATCTCGTCATTCCGTCGACGGAATTCGTCTTCCAGATCCCCCATAACGCTGTTCATGAAACCGTCACACGCGTTCATGGACAGAACGTAGCGCGGCTGCTCCAGGTTATACTGCCCGGACACCGCAAACGTTGAGCTCACAGCGTCTGCAGCCAAGGCAAAATAGGTTGTATCGAAGGTGAACACATCCTGCTCGCTGGACGAGCTATGGCGGTCGGCCCCGCGGTAATGGGTGGCGCGCATCACCGTGCCTTCGCAATGAAAATCGAACACCTTGGAACGGAAGAAAATCTCGGCCCAGAACATGTGGCAGATTCTGTCCAGGGTGCGACCAAAGCCCATCATCAGAAGGCCGGCAAGCAGCATGGCGGCGGTGCCACCGGCAGGAATAAATAACTGAGTGAATACAGCGTCAACGCCGGCATTCTGAGAGACAAGCTGGTCCCAGGCGTTCATATGCGGCAACACACTTACAGCCGCCTGCCAGAACAATATTGCGCCGATCAGCATAAGAACCTGTGCCGTGACCGTGCCCGCAATCCGCGAATAGCGCATGGCCGCCGACTCAGACACTTCCTCAACAACCGGCTGGATTTCCGTGATCAAATCGCCATTAAACTGCTCGTTATCGCGATTCGCCTGGCCTGTATCGTTCTCATCCAGATACATTCGGTTCGGCAATTCCTGCTCACGCCTTTGCATCAGAACCAGGTCTCTGAGCGTGGTGAAAATCTGCCTTGGATGCAGATCAAAACGCCAGCTGCTGTTTTTCTCTGAGCTGCTGGTTTTAATTTCAACCATGCTGATGCGCGCGCGAATCAACACCACCGCCAGTGCAGTAAGGCCAATAGCACAGATAATGGTGAGAGTCAGCAGAGTGCCGGTTCTAAAAACCGGCTCAACCGCCGGCAATAACTGAATGAAGCTGGCACGGTCTCCGGGGCTCAGGTTCTCCCAAAGCGCAATCCAACCCTGGGCCATCAATACGGGCACCACAATGGCACCAATCACCACCAGGGCCAGGCCACCACTGGAATATGTGTGCAGCTTGGTCATGTTCTCCCGAGCCAGCGGGTTACCCAGTTTTACCCACACAAGCCCCAGGTAAATCAACAGTACCAATTGCAGAGCCAGTGATACGACAATGCTTCCGGCTTCGCCGCCTTCCGAGCCAGCAAACACCATCATTACCACAAGCGATGCAACCAGAAAAGCACCCAGGGCGATAAGGCTTCGGGTTATTTTCATCACCAGCGTTTTAGCGGCATTGCGGATTGGCCAGGGAGTCACAATCAGACCGGGAAACACCGAATGCACGGCGCGGGCAAACCAGCCTTTGGGTTCGGTGAACGTGGGATTGGTTTTGCTCATCAGCATGCTGTGAATGGTTTTAGGGTTATACAGCGTTGGCTCGCGTTCCTGTACCGCCTCCCGTGCGACGTTTTCAGTGAGCGACGCTGGTGCCATGCGCCCCACAAAAAAGCGCATCACCTGAAAAAGCCCCACACCCAGAGCTTTGAAACCACCGATAACAAACACACTGCCAATTGCCAGACTCAGCCAGGCCTGGGCCTTATCCGTAGAGAGCAGCGGCTGAATCTGCAGCAGAAGATAAACGCCAATTGCTGTCAGAATCACCCCGCGAACAGACCGGATAAGCCCCTCAAACCGGAATGGGTTCCGGATATTGAGCTTCTGAGTACCGTATTCAAACGCCATGCATCACTTCCTTAGCAAGTTTCCCGAAAATCCTGAAAACGGAAGTCTAACGCAAACTGGCGGCCAAGGAAGCAATTCCAACAATTTAAAACAGTTACGCAATGTTTGGGGGGTGCCTGTCCATGAAAAAGCTCTGAGCGATCCTACCGAACCACAAACACCGACACGCTGCTATGTTTGACAACGTTTGCACTGTTCGATCTTATGAAGTGCAACCGGTCGCCAATACCGGGTACGTGGGAATCCATAACCACAAGATCGGCCCCGGTGCTTTCAATAGCTTCGAGAATGCGCCGCTCAAGCTCTACGCTGGTGTCGGCAGTCAGAACCATAATACTTTCGGTATCAATGCCGTGAGATTTCCCCTGCTCACGCGCGAAGGTGTCCAGCTTTTGTTCCAGTTCCTTCGGATTTCCGGCAGCTGAGGAGGGGGTAGAGTTGGTTATGGTGATGTAACACAGTGAGGCGTTGTATTTTTGCGCAAGGTCGATGGCGATATTGAGCGCTTTCCACATCTGATCTGTATGAGCCAGATCTACGGGAACCAGGATTTTGTTATACATGGTTTTTTCTCCTTGCCCCTTTGAATTATGAGGTTATTACCAAAAGCGTGATAATAATTGGCACATATTGCGTCTCTGACACAGGCAGCCTCACCGACCCTGTGATATGAATACTCATCAACAAGCCTAGTCACAGTTTTCGTTTTTGAAAACATTTGTTGGTGGGCTGTGCCTGTCCATGGACCTAATAATCAGTAAGCCCCCCGAATCAACTCAATCCCTGGCGCAAGCACCTCACGCCAGGCCTTTTCAAGTTCCGGGGTATTTTCGGGGTCATGCTGGCGTACGGTTTTCATAAGCGCATCAAGCCAGAACTCATACCATTCCGGTTTGATGTTGTAGTTTGAGCGGTTATGGCTTTCACCCAGAGCTCTGAGTTTGCGATCCGGCATGCCGCGGGCCGTTAGGATCAGCTGCATAATCCCGTTACGCAGAAGGTGGCGTTGCGCGGCCATGTCGGTGTTTACAAAACGGTTCCGGATAGCATCAGAACTCGACATAAAGTGATCATAAAAATCCACAAAGAACTCATCACGGCTACAGCACCGTCCATAGCTCTGAAAAACCAAATCGCTTTTAGTCATTTACAGTCATAATCCTTGGGAATGCAGATACGTCAATCATAATTATTCTTTCATAATCCGGACAACTCGTTCATCCATGCAGCTACGCACAAACCGGTTCATTTTTGCCTGGTCATCTGAGCTATAGAACTCGAGCATCAGCTCATTAAACTCAAGTTGGCGCGATGCCGGGATATTAATAGCTGGATACCCGCAGTTCAGCAGATGTCCATTCATTATAAAGCGGGCCATGCACTTATTAACGTTGTAAAAAAAGCGGTAGCGCGCCATCGTCAGGAACAGATGAATGGCCTGATCATACACATCTTCGAAGTCCGACAGGCGGTTAATCATTTCCCGAAAAAGGCCAACAAGCTGATCCGCCCCCGGAGGCTCATAGTCCGTACCCGCTATCAGTACACTGCCTGAACGAAAGCAGCCCCACTCCAGCGCTTCCTCCTTTCCGGCAATACGGTGCAAACTACACGCACAATCTTGCGTTAACTCGAATTGATTCTCTCTGATCAGCCGGAACAATTCCTTCCATGCATCGGCCTGGTTAGTAGCAATTTGCTGATCACTGAGCCGATGCCCACCCACGGTTATCCCCTGCATCAGCGTTTGCACTTCGGGCAGGGTGAAGTTGAGCCCCTCAAGCTGAACGGCATCGTAAACAAAAACCGACACCTCACGCTGCGCGAGCATTAACGCCCTCTCGCGATTTGGCTGGATTGACCAATGGAGATCGGTAGCAAAATACATATAAACGCCTGAATGAGTACGGTTTCGCCCTGAGTTTCGTATGATATCAAAAGTTGGGTAGTTGTATCTTAACCCTCAATCGTCCGAAAAGTGAGGTTAATTCGCGGCGACTGCACCTTCTTCATAGCCGGCAGGCTGTGCTGCCAGAAGGTCTGGGTAACCCCCTGCATGACCAGCAAACTGCCATGCTCCAGCATAACCTTCACCTGCTCTTTGCTTTGTTTGTGCCGGAAGGCGAAGCGCCTAGGTGCGCCAAGGCTTAACGACGCGATGGCACCGTGTTTTTTGAGGTCGCGCTCGGCGTCGCTGTGCCAGCCCATGGTTTCTTCACCATGGTGATAGAGGTTTAAAAGGCAGGAGTTGTAGCTTTCGTCGCTTTGCTGCTCAACAAGCGCTTTCAGCTCTTGCAAAACCGGGGTCCACGGCAGTGCCTGCTTGGTGGCTCTGGAATAGGTGTAAGAGAAAGGCCGGTCTCCGTACCAGGCCACTTTACGGCGAGTCACCACCGGCCGGCCGAACATGACCAGTTCATCGTGAGCCCAGGCGATCTCTGCCAGTAAGCGCTCGGTGAAGTGATCCGCCTGATTGAGGCCCATCACCTGGCCGTAATACCGGACATCGCCATCGTACGGCAGGAGGTTTTCTGGTGGAGTGAGGTGACCGAAGAGGTCCATGGGGGTGTGCCTGTCCATAATTATTCTGTCCATGATTATTTTTGTCCATGACCATGCGTCCCTGATAATTTTCTCCTGATTGCGTGATTTAATATTAATCATTATGATTGAAGGCAATCATTTCAGGTAAGGAGATTGACCATGGCCAAAGCCGAAACCCGTGTGCTGACCGCACACGTCCCCGTCCCGCTGGCCGAGAAGGTGGACCAGTTGGCCCACCGTCTTGAGCGCTCGCGCGGCTGGATCATGAAGCAGGCGCTTTCCTCCTGGATAGTTCAGGAGGAAGAGCGCGATCGCCTGACTCTAGAAGCGCTGGCCGACGTGGATGCTGGCCAGGTCATCAACCACCAGGCGATACAGGCCTGGGCGGACAGTCTCGGTACCGATGCGCCCTTATCGGCGCCACGTTGATGGAATTGAAGTGGACCAGCAAGGCGCTCTTCGGCCTGGAACGGCTTTACGAGTTCCTGGCGCCAGTGAATCCTGCGGCGGCCGCACGCACGATCCAAGCGCTGACCAAGGCGCCAACGCTGCTGTTGAGCAACCCGCGCGTCGGCGAGCAGCTATTCCTATTCGAGCCGCGCGAGGTGCGGCGTATCCTCATTGACCAGTACGAAATCCGGTATGAGATTGCGGGCGAGATGATTTATGTTCTGCGACTGTGGCACACACGGGAGAAGCGATAAGGATCTCAGGCCATCGCGGCAACCGATATTTGCAGAAAGCCTGAACCCGCCGCGATGGAATGCAAGCCGTTACAACTAATGACCCGTTGTCATGATCAGCTTCGAGTGCCTGTCCATGGCCTCATCACTTACCGACGACAACATATTCAACAGCCCCGATGGTTTGTGGTTTGACTACAACGGTCGCCTCTGGATTCAGACTGACGGGTCTGATGCGCCCCCTTATCAGAACAACATGATGCTGGCGGCCAACCCCGCAACCCGTGATATCAGGCGGTTCTTTGTGGGACCCCAGGGATGCGAAGTGACCGGAGTGGTGACAACACCCGACGTTAAAACCATGTTTGTAAATATTCAGCACCCGGCAAAAGACTGGCCGTTCGGAAATGAGGGAGATCATCCCCGGGACGCAACGGTGATCGTTACTCGTGATGATGGAGGTGTGATCGGCGCCTGAGGATAGGCTGTGCCTGTCCACGACAACCTCTACCCAGTCTTCTGTAACTGGTTCATCACAGCTAAGGAGTACCTGTTCTTAATTATTCGCGCCCAAGCATGAACGCACGAAGCCGCCTCTCCTCTCGCATAACATAGAGGACAAAAACCCGCGTCTCATTCTCACGATAAAAAATGCGACACGGTGGGAAAACGACTTCCCTGTATACCGAATCAGGGAGCTCTGGGGGAACCCGACCGGATTGGGGAAAATCTTGCAAACGGTCGGTTTTATCGAAAACCTCTTCTACCAAGCGTCTTGCAGCGACAGGATTATCCAGAGCAATGTACTCTGCGATTGCGTTTAACTCTTCAAGGGCTGGCTCAGTCCAGATTACTTCAGCCATTTACTCATTTTCTCCCTGGCCTCACTTTGACTGTACGTTCTTCCCTCAAGTACAGCACGCTCTCCTCGTGAGAGTCCCTCAAGCAGCTCAAGCCGACGCTGCATGAACTCGTAATCCTGTACATCTACAAGATAAGCCGATGGCTTGCCATGTTCAGTGATCAGTACCGGCTCTTGAGACTGATGAAGGTCTGCCAGGATTTTTGTAGCCTGACGCTTAAGGTTTGTAACAAGCTCAACTTTCATGGGTTCACCCTGATCCAGGTCAATAGTGACACTATAGTATCACTTTGCGGGTGAAACAATCACAGCTAACTGAACTTATAAGCTCGCAGGCTCAGGTGTGCCTGTCCACGAAATCACCGACGGCGAGCAACCAGTTGCCCACCTACCTCTCAAGCACTTCTGCAATCATCCGATCCAACAGCTCAACCACCTCACCAGATGATGCTTTCAGCGTTTCTACCAGCTCTTGGGATATGTTGGTATAGCGCTCTGGGCTCAGTTTATTCGCATGGTAATCTGTCGCGGCTTTATAGAGTTCTCTGCCTGCCTTGTGAACCTGTGGATGCGCATGGTTTATGAGGCGGTCAGCGGCCTGCAGGTTGTACATGGGCTTTGCTTCTTCGCTGCCAAGATAGAGGCCAAGTCTGCACTGGGTGTGATCTCTTACTTCATTTTCCGTAATTGAGTTCTCATTAAACACGGCATAACGAATCAGTTTATCAACCCAGACGACGTGATCCTGTTTTGCGCTTGCCAGCATCAGACTAGGGCTGCTCAGGCGTATATTGCCAAACACCTGAGAGACTTCATCACGCAAGGGCTGGATAGCTTGCATCAACTCGCTGAATATTCTGGCCAGTGCATCTGAATCATCCGAGTTGGCGCTTACCTGCTGTGCCATGTCTGCTGCCACCTGGCTTTGCTCTTCCGCTGCAGTTGCAATGGAGGTGGCCTGGTCGTAGTTAATATTGGAAGACTTCCGGGACTGATGAATCACTCCCGCCACGCGCTCCCGGCTCTCCCCTGAGGCCTGAACCGCCTGTACAGACCTACCCAGTCCTGTCTGTACGGTTTCAGAGCGTGAGATTACTCCGGTTACTATGCTATTAATTTCCTGGGCCGCACTGGAGCTTCGCGCTGCCAGCTGCCGCACTTCATCAGCCACCACAGAGAAGCCCCGGCCGGCCTCACCTGCCCGGGCCGCTTCAATAGCGGCGTTAAGGGCCAGCAGGTTGGTCTGGTCCGAGATTTCATTCACGGTATTGGTCAAGGATTCAATACTATGGGTTTGTTCGGCGAGCAAACGCATTTCTTCGTTGGCCTGGGTAAGTGCGACATCCACCTCTGCCAGTCTTTCTTCCATGTCTTCCAGGGCTGCGATGGATTCTTCGGTATACTCATTAACCTGCGTTGCCTGGTTCAGCACCTCCTGACCCAGAGACCCAACCTCGGAAGCACTGGCTGACATTTCTTCAATAGCAGCAGATAATGTTTGAATATGACTTACCAGCCGGTGAACGCGACCATCAAACTCCAGAGCGCCCTGCCCTAACTCTGAAATATGCCGCGAGGCGGCGACGGTTGTATTGGCCACCGCCAAATCTGCAGTCTCAGTAGCCTGAAGGTAGTGAGCCAACGGCTCCGCCCAAGAGGGACAGGATGAAGTGACACCATTCTCCAGCACGTTCTGAATAACTTCCTTTGCCCGCTTCTCGCTTACAAACATAAAAACACCCTGCCAAGCTGCGCAATTTTGCTTACGCACCAGCTTAAAAAATTGATTGTTATCAGTTGTAACGGCGCGGTGGGAGTTAACTTGAGGCAGGTGGTGGCTCAATCACCCTGAAGCACCCTGCGCCGCTGCGACCGCAACTGTTCAATCTGGCGATTGGCTTCATCTATCTCCGACTGATAACGCTTACGCATCACCTCCGCCTCCTGAGCCAGCGAACCTTCCCAGGTCGCCCCGGCCAGGTTGTTGTTGGCATGGGCTTTCTGGCGCTGATACCGGATGAGCGTATTATCCAGATACATCTTCGCCCTCGCCTTCTGGCGGCGCAGGCTTTCGATATCCCTGTCTATCCCCGCCACTTCTTTTTTCCGGTCGCGGCTCTCAAGAAACTTCTGCCCACGCTCATTCACCATAGGCCCACCGCCCATACGCACCGGCGCCTTAACGTGAATGCGCTTGGCATCACTGCCGCAGGGTTGGTCGGAGAAGATGGTCTGGCCATCGCTTTCACACTGATACACAGCGGCGTAGCCAAATACAGGAATGAAAAAACCAATAAAAACCAGCGCTCGCTTGAGCATACGTGCCTCCTTTTTGCTTAGGTTAGCGCAAAGTGGAGGGTGGGTGGGTCGTGGATTCAACCAATAACCGCAGCACCACTCATTCACAGTGCCCCGGAATATTCACCCCAGAACACTTCTGCCGGTGTCCGGTAGCCCAGCCGTTTTCTGGGCCGGTTATTCAATTGCTC
>NZ_VCGX01000003.1 GCF_007671655.1 Marinobacter piscis
ACAGGCCTGCGCCGATGGTAGTGTGGCATCTGCCCATGTGAGAGTAGGTCATCGTCAGACTCTTAATTAAGAAAGCCCCGACAGCACCGCTGCCGGGGCTTTTTTTTGTCTGGTATACTGCCCGGACAACATCAACTGCACAGGGGACAGCCCAATGTCTGGCAACAATCATCTGGTTATATTCGACACCACTCTCCGCGACGGTGAGCAGAGCCCTGGTGCCACCATGAATAAAACGGAGAAACTTCAGATTGCCAGAGTGCTTGAGAAGCTTCGGGTTGACGTTATTGAAGCGGGCTTCGCCATTGCCAGCCAGGGTGATTTTGAGGCGGTGAAGTCCATTGCAGAAACCATCAAGGATTCAACGATCTGCAGCCTCGCCCGGGCTCTGGATAAAGATATAGACCGGGCGGCCGAGGCCATTCGCCCGGCGGAGCGAGGTCGAATCCATACCTTTATAGCCACTTCACCCATCCATATGCAGCACAAGCTGCAAATGCAGCCAGACGAAGTGATTGAGCAGGCCGTCCGCTCTGTTAAGCGCGCCCGTGCCCATGTCAACGATGTAGAGTTCTCCTGTGAAGACGCCGGTCGCTCTGAGCTGGATTTTCTGTGCCGGATAATCGAAGCGGCTATCGATGCCGGGGCCACAACCATCAACATTCCCGACACGGTTGGTTATGCCATTCCCGAGCAGTTTGGTGAAACCATCCGGCAGTTGTTAAACCGCATTCCCAATGCGGATAAAGCAATCTTCTCTGTGCATTGTCACAACGACCTGGGTCTGGCTGTTGCTAACTCGCTTGCAGCCGTAACCCAGGGTGCGCGGCAGATCGAGTGCACCATTAACGGTCTTGGTGAGCGCGCTGGTAATGCCGCACTTGAGGAGATCGTTATGGCGGTCCGGACGCGGCAGGATCTGTTTGATATTGATACCCGCATCGATTCCCGCCATATTGTCCCGGCTTCACGTCTTGTTTCCACAATCACCGGCTTTCCGGTTCAGCCGAACAAGGCTATTGTTGGCGCGAACGCCTTTGCCCACGAATCAGGAATTCATCAGGACGGTGTCCTGAAACATCGTGAAACCTACGAAATCATGCGTGCCGAAGATGTGGGCTGGCATACCAACAGCCTTGTTCTTGGCAAGCACTCAGGTCGTAATGCCTTCCGCTCCCGGCTGCTGGAGCTTGGGATTCAGTTTGAGACAGAAACAGAGCTGAACGAAGCGTTTGCCCGGTTCAAGGCATTGGCAGACCTCAAGCATGAGATTTTCGATGAGGATCTGCAGGCGATTGCCAGTGATACTCGCCAGCAGGAGGAAGAGGGGCGTTATCGCCTGGTGTGCCTTAAAGTTGGTTCCGAAACAGGCGTTGTGCCCCGGGCCAGCCTGACCCTGTCTGTGGACGGAAAAGAGCACACGGTTGAGGCGGAAGGCAGTGGTCCCGTGGATGCAGCCTTTACCGCCATCGAATCACTGGTCGATTCCGGCTGTAACCTGCAGTTGTATTCCGTCAACAATATAACCAGTGGCACAGATGCCCAGGGGGAAGTGACGGTGCGACTGGAACGTGGCGGTCGTATTGTTAATGGAATTGGTGCTGATACAGATATTATTATTGCCTCCGCAAAAGCCTACGTTGAGGCGCTTAACCTGGTTACCCGGGGTGGTATACGGCATCACCCCCAGGTTGCAGATGTTTGAATGATTCATACTGAAGAGCAGAGACAGTTTTATCTCGGAGTTGCTGGCATACGCATGTGGTATGCCCGTGAGCCGTTGCCCGGTGCTGCGCCCAGTCCGGAGTTTGTGTTTCCGGAACCGGAGCCTGTAGCCGCACCTCATGAGGGCGGGCTCACCAGCCCGGTCGCCGAGCCTGCAAGGCCTGCACAGCCTGTGCCAGATCCGCAGGGAGCAAAACGGATAGCCAGTCTCCAGGCCTTAATGGAGAGTGAAACCAAAACTGCAAAGGCAGCGGCTTCGGACGACCGCCCAGTGCCCGCCGAGACTCAGCCCGAAGAGGCTCCTCCGGCATTGACCCGAGAGCAGGAGGAGCCGGATCTGACCCTTGATCTGGGTATTTTTACCGGCGCGGGGCATGTTCTGGTGGCGCACCTTTCCAATGAGGCAAGTCTTCAGCTCCAGGAAAGCCTGGCCGCAAACATACTCAGGAGTCTCGGGGAACGGCAGTTGGAGCCCCTTAAAAGGATTGGCTGGCCGGTCTTCAACAACCGGCTTGTGCCCGGGAGCTCACTCTCTGACCTCCAGGCTGTTATACAGCCAATCTGTACCGGCATTCGGGAGAAAGTAGTCATTGTCATTGGTGCCAGCACTGATGAAGCTGAATCACCGTCTTGGCTTACACAGGCGCTGGGGCGCAACCCTGATGTGAATTTTGGCCGCTCCCTGGCCGACCTTGCCAGTAACCCGGCCGAGAAGCGCCTGTTGTGGAAAAAGCTTAAACCTTTGGTTGCGACCTGATGTGTACTCAAGAGGACTTCAGTGCGGACCTTGCAGGGGTGAGCGTGGCTCTGCGCCCCCTGAGTCCGGACAATATACCTGACATGCTCGAGATCGAACGCCTCGGGCACTCCCATCCCTGGACAGAGGGGATCTTTTCTGACTGTTTCAAGCCCGGGTATTTACTCTCAGGTGCCTGGTTTGGTGAAAGGCTGGTCGGATACGCGGTCGTCGCTTATATGTTTGACGAGGCGCACCTGCTGAATATTTGTGTCCATCCGGATACTCGCGGCCATGGTGTGGGGCGGCAACTGCTGCGTCACGTCATCCAGAGTGCCCGTTCTGAAGACATGAGCGAGGTTCTTCTGGAGGTCCGGATCAGCAACAAGGCGGCGAGTAAGCTGTACCAGAAGGAAGGGTTTGAGGAAATAGGGCGCCGCCCAGGGTACTATCCTGCCGCGTCCGGCCGCGAAGACGCCAGAGTGATGTCTTTGCTCCTGTACCCGTAAAAGCGGGTGCTTTCTGTTCGCGTAATCCCCGCTTAGCCCTTATAATGTCGCCCTTCCCGAACACTTGACGCAGGTTGCTCTTCGACTATGTCTCAGCTCTCCCAGGAAGTGGCTAAACGCCGCACCTTTGCCATTATTTCACACCCGGACGCTGGTAAAACCACAATTACCGAAAAGGTACTGTTATTCGGGCATGCCTTGCAAAAGGCTGGCACCGTCAAAGGGAAAAAGTCCGGTCAGCATGCCAAGTCTGACTGGATGGAAATGGAGAAAGAGCGGGGGATTTCAGTAACCACATCGGTGATGCAGTTTCCTTATAGCGACAAACTGGTAAACCTGCTTGATACGCCGGGCCACGAAGACTTTTCGGAAGATACCTACCGCACACTCACAGCGGTGGATGCCTGCCTGATGGTAATCGACAGCGCCAAGGGTGTTGAGGATCGTACCATCAAGCTAATGGAAGTGACCCGCCTTCGGGACACGCCTATTCTTACGTTCATGAACAAGCTGGACCGGGATACCCGTGACCCCATCGAGCTTATGGACGAGGTAGAAGAGGTTCTTGAAATTGCCTGTGCGCCGGTAACCTGGCCTATTGGTATGGGCAAGAGTTTTAAAGGCGTTTATCACCTGCTTCGGGATGAGGTTATTCTGTACCAAAGCGGTCAGGGCCATACGATCCAGGAAACCCGTATCATCAGTGGACTGGACAACCCGGAACTTGATGAGGCCATTGGCCCATACGCCAGTGAACTGCGTGATGAGGTCGAGCTGGTCAAGGGCGCTTCTCATGAGTTCGATCAGGAAGCCTTTCTGGCCGGTGAGCTGACCCCCGTGTTTTTCGGGACTGCGCTGGGAAATTTTGGTGTTGACCATATGCTGGACGGACTGGTCGATTGGGCGCCCAGCCCCCAGCCAAGGGAAACAGACCTGCGAGTAGTGCAGCCCGATGACCCGGGCTTTTCCGGCTTTGTGTTCAAGATACAGGCGAACATGGATCCGCAGCACCGGGATCGCGTGGCATTTTTACGTATCGTTTCCGGCAAGTACAGCCAGGGAATGAAAGCGCGCCACGTGCGGATCGGCAAGGATGTGCGCTTCTCCGATGCCCTCACTTTCATGGCCGGTGACCGTGGTCATGCGACGGAAGCCTTTGCGGGGGATATCATCGGTCTGCATAACCACGGCACCATTCAGCTGGGTGACACCTTTACGGCCGGCGAGGACATGAAGTTCACCGGGATTCCGAATTTTGCGCCGGAACTGTTCCGTCGTATACGGCTCAAAGACCCGTTGAAGGCCAAGCAGTTGCAGAAGGGCCTGATACAGCTATCGGAAGAGGGGGCGGTTCAGGTATTCCGTCCTTTGCGCAATAATGATCTGATTGTTGGTGCCGTAGGGGTTTTGCAGTTTGATGTGGTGGTCAGCCGCTTGAAGACCGAGTACAAGGTTGAGGCTATTTATGAGCCAATCAATGTCGCCACAGCACGCTGGGTAACCTGTGCCGACGAGCGTAAACTTGAGGAGTTTCAGCGCAAGAACAATGATAATCTTGCGCTCGATGGGGGTGACCGGCTGGCGTATATTGCGCCCACTATGGTCAACCTCAACCTGGCGCAGGAACGGTACCCGGATGTGGAGTTCCATAAAACCCGGGAGCATTGATCCTGCTATTGCGGAGTCAGATGTGAAACTGGTGGATGCCCATTGCCATTTTGACTTTCCCCGGTTTGACGGGTGTCGTAAAAGTGAGCTTGTGACCGCAGCCGGAAAAGGCGTTGCGGGCCTGGTAATTCCAGGCGTGCGCCGGCCTGACTGGCTGCGGGTTCAGGAGACAGCCAGCGAGCACAACGGTCTTTATTATTGCCTGGGCATACACCCCTGGTATATCTCGGAGCACTCCGAAGCGGATCTTGAGTATCTTGAACAGGTTTTGCGGGAGAAGCCCGAGGGCTGTATAGCGGTCGGGGAGTGCGGGCTGGATCGACTGCATGGCAGTATGGACGAGCAGCATCCCTGGTTTGAAGCCCAGGCAAAACTCTCGGCGCGGGTTGATTTACCCCTGGTGATCCACTCGGTCAGAGCCCACGATGAAGTACACGCCTTGCTCCGGCGTATAAACTGGAGTGGCCGGGGGCTGGTACATGGCTTTTCCGGGAGTTATCAGCAGGCGGCAAAGCTGGTCGATCTAGGCTGTTTTATTGGAGTGGGAGGCGTAATTACTCACGCCCGGGCAAAGAAAACCCGTGACACAATTGCGCGCTTGCCTCTCGAAGCACTGGTGCTGGAGACAGATGCGCCGGATATGGCGCCGGCGGGAGTGGCGGCCGGTATGAACTCTCCGGTCTATCTGCCTGATATTCTGGCCTCTCTTTCCGAGGTTAGGGGGCAGTCTCCGGAGCAGCTGGCGCCCGTGTTACTGAAGAACACGCAGCGGCTTTACGGGGCAGATCTGTGGTGAAGGCCTGCGAAGAAAACTGTGCAGGGCGGGGTTGGTTTTAGCGATGCCTTCGGGTATACTTCGCGCCCTGGCTTTTCAAGGCGATGCCGCTATCTCAGCCCCGAATAGCGTCACTGCCACAAATTACAGGTACAGAACTTCTTCCGGTTGTTTTATTCTTCCGGAGGTAGTTTTAACGTTTCTTTTTTATAGCGTTCAAGGCGGAATCAATGAAGACTCTGAGTGCGAAACCAGAAAGCGTAACGCGTGACTGGTACGTTGTAGACGCAGCCGGCAAGACGCTGGGTCGTCTGTCAACCGAAATCGCCCGTCGTCTGCGGGGCAAGCATAAGCCTGAGTATACCCCTCATGTAGACACCGGCGATTACATTGTTGTGATCAATGCAAGCCAGGTGCGGGTTACCGGCAATAAGTCATCTGATAAGATGTACTACAGCCATACCGGCTTTCCGGGTGGAATCAAGTCCATCAACTTCGAGAAGCTGGTTGACAAGGCGCCTGAGCAGGTCATTCAAAAGTCTGTAAAAGGCATGCTTCCGAAAGGCCCGCTTGGCCGTGCCATGTTCAAGAAGCTGAAAATCTATGCCGGCGCTGAGCATCCTCACGCAGCCCAGCAGCCCAAAGAACTCGACATTTAACGGAAGGCGGATATGTCTGTAGCACAAAATTACGGTACCGGTCGCCGCAAACGGTCCACGGCTCGGGTGTTTATCAAGCCGGGAAGCGGTAATATTTCTATCAACGGTCGTTCCATCGAAGACTTTTTCGGTCGTGAGACGCTGCGCATGATTGTGCGTCAGCCTCTGATGGCGTCTGACTCTGTTGAGCGTTTTGACATCAACATCACCGTTCAGGGTGGTGGAAGCAGTGGTCAGGCAGGCGCAATCCGCCACGGCCTGACCCGTGCCCTGATGGAATACGACGAGACACTGCGTCCGGTCATGCGCAGCGAGGGTTATGTAACCCGTGATGCTCGTGCAGTTGAGCGGAAGAAGGTTGGTCTGCGGAAGGCGCGTAAGCGTCCTCAGTTCTCCAAGCGTTAATACGCTGGCGCAGATTCCGAAAAACCCGGCTTTTATGGCCGGGTTTTTTGTTTCAGAATCAATGAAGTCGGAAATTGATCTGAAGCAGAGAAGAGGCTCTGCCAGCGGCTTTACGACTTGTAAGGGGCCGGTAATTTCATTACCATTTGAGCGCTTATATTTTTGAGATGTGAAGTCCTTTTCGATGCACACTGTCGGCGTTCTGGCGGGTTGTGACATCGCCTGATGGGAGAAAACCATAATGAATAATGGCGACGTGAGCCAAGGTCGACGCCGATTCCTGATCGGTGCTACGGCCGCGGTCGGTGGAGTCGGCGTCGTCGGTGCGGCAGTTCCTTTCGTGGCATCCTGGAATCCCAGTGCCAAAGCGGAGGCGGCAGGCGCACCGGTAACCGTCAATATCAATAAGATTGAGCCAGGTCAGCAGATCACCGTCGAGTGGCGGGGTAAGCCGGTCTGGATTATTCGGCGTACACCGGAAATGCTCGAAAACATTGAGGAGCTGACACCCCGGCTGAAAGATCCGGAATCGACAGAAGCCAGTCAGCAGCCGGAGTATATTTCGGGTGCCTACCGTTCCCTGAAGCCGGAGTTTATCGTGCTTGTAGGGATTTGTACGCACCTGGGCTGTGTACCAACCTACCGTCCGGAAGTGGCCCCGGCAGATTTGGGCGAAGAGTGGCTGGGTGGACTGTTCTGCCCCTGTCATGGCTCCAAATTTGATCTGGCAGGGCGTGTCTTTACCGGGCAGCCGGCACCTCTGAACCTTGAGGTTCCGCCCTACCGGTATGACAGCGACACGACCCTGACAGTTGGTCTTGATCCGGAGGCAGCGTAATGCAAAAACTTCTGAATTGGGTAGATGAGCGGCTACCGGTCGTCGAAGCCTGGAATAAACACCTGGCGAAATATTACGCTCCGAAAAACTTCAACATCTGGTATTTTTTCGGCTCCCTGGCAATGCTGGTTCTGGTTAACCAGCTGATCACCGGGATCTGGCTGACTATGAGCTACAACCCCACGGGTGAGGGTGCCTTTGCCTCCGTCGAATACATCATGCGTGATGTGCAGTGGGGCTGGCTCTTGCGTTACCTGCACTCCACAGGGGCGTCAGCCTTCTTCATTGTGGTGTACCTCCACATGTTCCGGGGGCTGATGTACGGTTCGTACCAGAAGCCCCGTGAGCTGATCTGGCTGTTCGGTATGCTGATTTATCTGGTGCTGATGGCAGAAGCGTTCATGGGCTATCTGCTGCCCTGGGGCCAGATGTCCTACTGGGGTGCCCAGGTTATCGTAAACCTGTTCGGCGCTATCCCGGTGATCGGTGACGATCTGTCGCTGTGGATTCGTGGTGATTACCTGATATCCGGTATTACCCTGAACCGCTTCTTCGCACTGCACGTGGTTGCACTTCCGATCGTACTGCTTGGTCTGGTTGTTCTGCACATCCTGGCCCTGCACGAAGTAGGTTCTAACAACCCGGACGGTATCGAGATCAAAAAGAACAAGGATGAAAACGGAATCCCCAAAGATGGTATCCCGTTCCACCCTTACTACACTGTGCACGACCTGGTGGGTGTTGCGGTGTTCTTCTTTATCTTCTTTATTGTGGTGTTCTTCTTCCCGGAAATGGGCGGGCTGTTCATCGAGAAACCGAACTTTGAACCGGCGAACTCCCTGAAGACGCCTGAGCACATTGCTCCTGTGTGGTACTTCACGCCTTTCTACGCCATGCTGCGGGCGGTCACGGTGGACCTGTTCGGACTACCGGCCAAGTTCTGGGGTGTGGTTGTTATGGGTGGTGCCATCGCCATTCTGTTTGTGCTGCCCTGGCTTGACAGAAGCCCGGTACGTTCTATCCGCTACAAAGGCTGGCTGAGCAAAATTGCTCTGGCAATCTTCGCTGTCAGCTTTGTGATCCTGGGGTACCTGGGCATTGTTCCTGCAACTGAAGGTCGTACGCTTGTGGCCCAGATCCTGACGGTCCTGTACTTCCTCTACTTCATTCTGATGCCGTTTTATACGCGCATGGAGAAAACCAAGCCAGTACCAGAGAGGGTGACAGGGTAATGAGAAAGCTGATTTTTGGTCTTTTCATCGCATTCCTGCCGGCCCTCGGGCTGGCAGCGGCAGGCGGTTCGCTTGATAGCATCAAGGTGGATCATACCGATAAGGCATCTCTGCAGCGTGGCGCTGCCACGTTCACAAACTATTGCATGGGGTGTCACTCCATGGAGTATGCCCGCTACAAGCGTGTTGCCGATGATCTGGAGATTCCGGAAGAGCTGTACGAAGACAACCTTATCTTCACCGGTGCCAAAATTGGCGAACTGATGAAGAACTCCATGGATAAGGACATGGCGGCTAACTGGTTCGGCGCGCCGCCACCCGACCTGACACTGGTAAGTCGTCTGCGTGGTGAGTCCTGGTTGTACTCCTATCTGCGAGGCTTTTATAAAGATGACTCGCGGCCACTGGGAGTAAACAACGTGGTGTTCGATAAGGTGGGCATGCCCCATGTGCTGGTTGATCTCCAGGGCTTGTGTGCCGTGAAGCCCAACATTGGTAAAAAGGCCAGTGTTGAACCTCTGAGTGGCAATATCAACAACGCAGGTGCCTGCCCGGAATATGCGACTGAAGGCAGCATGTCCGGTGCTGAGTTCGACAAGGCTATGTATGACCTGACAAACTTCCTGTCTTATATGGGAGATCCGGTCAAAGTAGAGCGCGAGCGTCTCGGGATTTTCGTGCTGATATTTGTTGCTATTTTCTTTGTTTTCGCCTACCTGCTCAATCGCGAGTACTGGAAAGACGTACACTGAGAAATAAGGTATAATATCCTTCCCTGAGTTCCGGTGGGCGTATAAAACCGCCCACTGGAATTTTTGCGTTCTTTCAGGACCATTTCGGTAAGTTTACTCGTGAGGTAATTCTATGGGCGTTGTGACCAAGCGGTCATCGATGACGTTTTTCTCAGACCCGACCAGCCACTATAGCCACAGGGTGCGCATAGTGCTGGCAGAGAAGGGTGTTACCGTTGATATCGTTGATGTGGACCCGGACAATCCGCCGGCCGAGCTGGCAGATCTGAACCCGTATAACGCCCTGCCTACCCTGGTAGACCGTGATCTGGTTCTGTACGAGCCTAACATCATGATGGAATACCTGGATGAGCGCTTTCCGCACCCTCCGTTGTTACCGGTATACCCGGTTGCACGGGCCAACAGCCGTCTGATGATTCACCGGATCCAGAAAGACTGGTGCGTATTGGCGGATCAGATTCTGAAGCAGCCGAATGCCAAAGCCTCTGAAACTGCACGTAAGCAGCTGCGGGAGAGTCTTTTAGCTACGGCACCTGTGTTCGGGGAGCTGCCGTTTTTCCTTTCTGAAGAGTTCACCATCGTTGACTGCTGCATCGCGCCTATTCTCTGGCGTTTGCCGTCACTGGGTATTGAGCTTACGGAAAAGCAGGCGAAGCCGTTGCAGAAGTACATGGAGAGCATCTTTGAGCGTGAAGGGTTCAAAGCAAGCCTTTCCGATCTGGAAGAAGACATACGTAACTGATCTGGCAGGTTTCCGTTTTCGGGAGCAGGAGACAAGCATTGGCTGATAATGAAATCACCATGACATCCAGTCGCCCCTACCTGGTGCGTGCGTTCAATGAGTGGGTGCTGGATAACGACTGCACTCCTTACATTGTTGTTGATGCAGGGCTTCAGGGGGTTCAGGTACCCACAGCACATGTGGCCAATGGCCAGATTGTTCTGAATATCAGTCCCGGGGCAGTGCGCGGACTGGTAATAGGTAACAGTGCGCTGGAGTTCAGTGCCCGCTTTGGTGGTGTGCCCATGCAGGTTTTTATACCGCTTCAGGCAGTGCTGGCCATTTATGCCAAGGAGAATGGCGAAGGTATGGTGTTTGGCAGTGAGCCTGGCTCACCCGACCCTGATGGCCCCGGGAGCGGCCATGATGGAGCCGGGCAGGGGGCACAGGAAGGGCGGCCCTCCGGGCGACCTACCCTGAAAGTTGTGAAGTGAAACCTGTCACTATCTGTTCTTCAAAGCCGGCGTTCAGCCGGCTTTTTGTTATCCTCCGAATAACTTTGCGTCAACCAGAGAACACAGGGCGTTGATGATCACCATGAGCAAGGGCGCAGCCTCACTTGGTGACAGGTTGTTCAGAGCAATTTCATGGTCTTCTGAGTGCATGAGTGAGGCGATGTCAGACTTTTCTCTGGCACTTAACACCACCACATTCATTTCCCGATCGTGGGCAGCCTGAATCGCCTGAATAAGGTTGGCCTTGTGGCCATCATCAACGATTACGAACAGAAGGTCGCCAGGCTTGCCAATGGCTTTCACCTGTCGGGAGAAAGTGTCATTAAATCGATTGTCGCGACAAATGGCTGAATAGGTGGTGGCGTCTGCCCCAAGGTTGATTGCAGGCAGGGCCGGGCGGTCCTGTTCAAACCGGTTCAGAAACGCTGTACAGAAATACTGTGCGATGACATTGGCGTTGCCATTGGCGCAGGTGATGATTTTCCCGTCGCTGAGCAGCGCGTTGACGAATGCGTCCGCCGCTTGCTCTATAGCATCCCCCACAGTGCTGGCAGCTTCCGCTGTATGCTCCATGTGGCTGGCAAATAGCTGGTTAGTCAGGTTTCCTGTGTCGTTCATTGCAGTTTAAACATCCGCCTGGATTGCATTTTTGATCCATTGTACCCGGTATTTTTTTACGGTTCCCGGGGTGATTGCCACCACGTCTATCCGGCTCGGTACATTCCAGAGCTGGTGCCGGTGGAGATAAAACGAGACGGCCTTAAGGAGTCGTTTCTGTTTCGGATAAGAGATAGAACTGGCCGGATCTACAAGGCTTCCGCTGCCACGGTACCGGACCTCGAAAAAGACCAGAGTATGCTGGTCTTCGCCGATCAGGTCGATCTCGCCGCCCCGGTTATATACATTACATTCCCGGATGCGCACACCCTGGCTGTTCAGGTAGCGTGCAGCGACGCCTTCGAAGTATGTTCCGATTGCTTTGCGGCCTTCCATGGCAGCTCACCTGTTTTCCGGTTAAGTGTTGCGTGTCAGTCTGTCGGTGTTTCCGTGCGGGTGCTTTCTGCTTCGCCGGCTGGTTTTAGCTCGGGCAAGAGCTTTGGTGTTCCGTTACTGAAACTGGCCCAAAGCTGACTGCGGTGGACTTTACCTTCCGGAGTCATGGTCAGACGACCTGTGTGCCCGTCAACAGCTGCAGACTGCACCTGACGGAGCAGCGGCAGGCGCTTGCTCAGTTGCCAGGCGTCGGCGCCCATGGCGAAAAGTCTGCCAAGCTGACCGCGGGTCCCGGGCAGCACCTTGCCAGCCTCTGCCCTTAACGGGTTGTTCTCCGCCAGGATCCACGGTGTATCGGTAAATATTACCTGGTTGAGGTCACGGTCCCGGCCAGCATCAGGGGTGCCTTCATAAATAATAGAGGGGGAGTAAACCGGCAGGTCGCCTCCGAAGTAAAATGCGAACAAGGGTTTGAACTGGCGGGCCACCGACGGTTCAGCCACCATCACAATAGCTTCGGCATCCTGGCGACGGCGGGGTTCAAACTCGACATTGATGCCAATGGTGCGCTCCACCTCAATAGCCCGGTCCCGGGAGACTGTGATCCCCAGCAGGCCAGCCGTCACTTCGCGAAAGTTTTCTTCCGGGAAGAAGCGCTCGATATCCAGTGCAGCGGTACCGTGTGCTCGCATGCGTTCCAGGAGTGCTGCTTCAAACCGGTCTCCCCACTCACCCTGGGGTATCAGCACCAGAGTCTGGTTAATCTGTTGCATGGAGAGGCGGTCGGCAATTTGCCGGGCTTCGTCTTCAGCTGAGAGTCCGAACTGGTACAGGCCTTCGGGAATGCTCTTGTCAGAGGGCAGGTAATTGAGTCCGAGGACAGGCACAGGCAGTGCCTGCTGCTCACTCAGGCTTGCCAGTGATTCTTTCTGTAGGGGGCCAATAATCAGGTCGGTTTTCTGTGCAGAAAGTTCTTCGTAAAGCTGATCGAACGCTTGGTTAGATGTGTCGACGATACGGATGCTGGTTTTGCTGCGAACGTCTGGATCATCCTGGAAAAATGCAGCCAGGAAACCATCGCGGATTGCTTGTCCGGCAGTGGCCAGTGGGCCCTGCAGTGGAAGGGCCAGGGTGATGTTGCCGGGTCGGCTCTCAGACAGGCTGGCTATAAGCTGAAGCTTTTGCGGCAGAATCCGGGCCGCCGGGTGGCTCTGCCAGTTATTCTGCCATCGGCGCACAATGCGACCCTGTTCTTCGATGCTGATATCTGGCGCTCTCAGGCTGGCAGCGAGTTCCAGCCAGCCTTCGGTCTCAAAGCCAATGGATGTGTCGTCTGCTGCGGTCAGTTCTTTTTCCGGAACCTTCTCCAGCAGTGCCCAGATGTGATTATGAACTTCTTGCAGGTTGACTCCGGAGTCTGCCTGGGAAAGCAGCATCAGAGTGGATGCGGCTGGCAGGGGGGCGCCGGCCAGGGCGTAAGTGTCAGCCTGAAGGCTGGCAGCCCGGGTTTTAAGGTCCGGGCTGTAGTTCTGGAAGCTGTCCGGCGAAAGCTCCGTAATAATGCTTTCGGCCCACTCGCGATCGTCCAGTGTTGTGGCGCTGGCCATTGCAAGTAACCGCTTTTGCGGCTGCAGTGGAGGTGCAGGTTGCGCCAGCTGAGAGCTCTGCAGTAATGTGCGGGCGGCCCGGTGATCGTCACGGCCCTGGAACCGGCTTGCGACCTCAAGCAGGTATCGCTGTGCGGTTTCTGTGTTCCTTTCCTGGGCAGCAAGCTCAAGAGCCTGGGCGGGAGATTTTGCAACCTGTGCATCCAGGTTCACGCTGGCGCAGCCGGCGAACAGCAGTGATAGCATGAGCACAGCGGCCAGGGCGCGATGGTTAATACAGTCTTTGATCATGGTAATCTCTGTCGATTCCGGAGTATTGGGCTTGAGGCGCCGATCTGTTGATGGCAAGTTTAACAGCTCCCGGGCTAATTCACATGACGCAGATGTCATGGTAGCGCCGCCTTTAACGCGAGGCACACATATTAAAATCGGAACAGGCAGTCATGCAGGTAACCAGACCAGAGGGGCACCCGGGCACCCTATATATAGTTGCCACACCCATTGGCAATCTTGAAGATCTTTCCCTTCGGGCCGGTAAGGTGTTGGAGCGTGTAGCGGTTATTGCCGCCGAGGATACGCGGCACAGCGGCCGTTTGCTGCAGCATCTGGGCATCAGTAAGCCGTTGATTGCACTGCACGACCACAATGAGCGCGACAAAGCCCGGGGGGTTCTGGAGCGATTGCTGGAGGGTGCCGATGTGGCGCTGGTATCAGATGCCGGTACACCCTTGATTTCCGATCCGGGTTACGTTCTTGTCCGGGAGGCAAGGGCTGCAGGTATACGGGTGAGTCCGATTCCGGGGCCCTGCGCGTTGGTTGCAGGTCTCAGCGCCGCAGGCCTGCCCACGGACCGGTTTTTGTTTGCTGGTTTTTTGCCCGCTAAGCGTGCCGGCCGCCAGTCCGTTCTTGACGAACTGCGAAAAGAGGTGGCAACGCTTGTTTTCTATGAGTCTCCCCACAGGATAATGAACACTGTCGCAGATATTGTGGATGTAATGGGGCCTCAGCGGGAAATTGTGCTGGGCCGGGAGCTTACCAAAACATTTGAGACCTTTTATTCCGGTCCCGCAGCAGACGTGCACGCCGCATTGCACGAAGACACCCATGGCAGCCGCGGTGAGTTTGTTGTGATGGTGCGCGGGGCGGAAAAAGCCGAAGCCGGCCTGATGGCGGGAGCGCTCGATGTAGATCGCTTGTTGACTCTTCTAATGCCGGAGCTGCCGTTGAAAAAAGTGGCCCGACTGGCATCAGAGCTGAGTGGCCTGAGCAAGAATGAGCTGTATCAGCGGGCGCTCGAGCTCCGAAACAGTGAAGACTGAGGGCTGGATTGCGCTTTCTCTTGCATGGAGGGTGGTGCAGGCGTATGGTTTCGGGCGAGCTCGCCAGACAGTCGCCGCCGGTTTACCGGGGGAGGAAAGTCCGGGCTCCGCAGGGCAAGGTGCCAGGTAACTCCTGGGCGGCGTGAGCCGACGGAAAGTGCAACAGAAAGCATACCGCCTAAGTGTTTGTGAGTTACTTGCAAACACCGGTAAGGGTGAAACGGTGCGGTAAGAGCGCACCGCGTGGCTGGCAACAGTCCACGGCGATGGTAAACCCCACCTGGAGCAAGACCAAATAGGAGTCCGACGGCGCGGCCCGCGCTGGACTCGGGTAGGTTGCTTGAGGTCTGTGGTGACGCAGACCCTAGATGAATGACTGTCCACGACAGAACCCGGCTTATCGGTGAGCTCACTTTATTCCTGTCTTGAAAGTGCATGACTTTCATGGTTGTGCGTCACATATAACAAAAAAATCTTAAACCTCACTTGCTTTGTTCAAACATACTTACAGGTGTTTGATTTTCTTTCTTTTCTTTTCCGTAATGTCACCTTTCGCTCTCGCTGAGCTCTGTAACCTGTTGTCATAAAAGGAACTTTTCCAAGAGGGCCGCTGTTTGCGTCGCTTGCATTGTCCTGTAGGTGTTTCTATAGTGTGCGCAAGTGGTAAAAAGTGGTTTCTAGTGGATATTTGTGGTTTTTTCGGGTTCTCAGAGACGAGTGAATGAGCAACTTTCTCGGCAGTCATGCCATCAATATGGATGCAAAGGGTCGCCTGGCGATCCCCGCCAAGGTGCGCGAAGGCCTCGCGCACGCTTGTGGTGGCCGCATTGTATTGACAGCAAATGCCGATGAAGAGCGCTGTTTGCTGATGTACCCGGAACCTGAGTGGGAGATTCTCCGCCCAAAAATTGAGGCGCTCCCCAACATGAATAAAGCGGCCCGGCGCCTGCAACGGTTATTGCTGGGTAATGCCGCGCCCATGGAGCTGGACTCCGCAGGGCGCATTCTGGTGCCACCCACTCTGCGCAGCTACGCCCATCTAGAGAAAAAACTGATGCTTATCGGGCAGGGGAAAAAACTGGAGCTATGGAGCGAGGAGCGTTGGTTTGCGTGGCTTGATGAGTCTTCCTGTGATGAAGACATGCCGCCGGAAATGGAGGCGCTCTCCCTATGACCACTGATCGCAAACCGGAGGCCGGGGCGGGGTTCTCCCATCGTTCGGTGCTCCTGGACTCGGCGGTCGACTACCTGGTCGGGGATCCAGAGGGCAAGTACGTGGATGGCACGTTCGGCCGGGGCGGTCATAGCCGTCTGATTCTTGGCCGCCTGGGAGACTCGGGCCGGCTTCTGGGGATAGATAAAGACCCCGAGGCAATTCGTACTGCACAGGAGATGGCTGCAGACGACGCACGCTTTGTTTACTTTCATGGTTCATTTGCCGAGCTTGACGCTGCGGTATCCGGCGCTGGCTGGGAGGGTGTCAATGGCGTGCTTATGGATCTTGGTGTGTCATCGCCGCAGCTGGATGACGCATCCAGGGGGTTCAGTTTTATGCGCGAAGGTCCGCTGGACATGCGGATGAACCCCCTGCAATCGCCCAGCGCAGCGGAATGGCTCGCCACTGCCGACGAGCGGGACATTGCCGATGTGATTTTTCGCTACGGCGAAGAGCGGTTTTCCCGACGCATTGCGCGCCTGGTTGTCGAGCGCCGGCAGGAAACAGCGATTGAAACCACATTACAGCTGGCGGCACTGGTCAGCGAGGCAGTGCCGAAAAAAGAGAAACACAAGCACCCGGCGACGCGTACGTTTCAGGCGATACGCATTTTTATCAACCGGGAGCTGGAAGACCTGGAGCTGGGGCTTAAGGCCGCCGTGGATCAGTTGGCGCCAGGGGGCAGACTGGTGGTTATCAGTTTCCATTCACTGGAAGACAGATTGGTAAAACGCTTTATGCGCGACCTTGCCCGCGGCCCCAGGTTGCCCAAAGGCATACCTGTAACCGCAGACCAGGAAGCCGCAGATTTTCGGTTGATTGGCAAGCCCGGGAAGGCCAGCGCCGACGAGGTCAGTGAGAATGTCCGGGCCCGCAGTGCGGTTATGCGGGTACTGGAGCGGCTCGACAACACACAGACAAATCAGGGGAGCGCGTGATTATGGGCGCTGTAGCCATAGAGCCAACGGTCAGAGCGACCCGGCTTAACAAGGAAAAAGTCCGCGAAGGCGTGGTTGCTGCTGTGAGGATTTCACAGCGGGTTTTTACCGCAACCCGGCAGAAAAACGCGCTGATCTCTCTGGGGCTTGCGGTGGTACTTGTTGCCTCGTCAATTGGTGTCGCTGTCAGTGCCCACGAGAACCGGGAGCTGTTTAACACACTTTCACAACTCCAGGCTGAGCGCGATCAGTTTCAGGCAGAATGGAGTCAGCTGCTTCTTGAGCAGAGCGCCCTGGGGGCGCACGGGCGCGTGGAAAAACTTGGGGCAGAGCGTTTCAACATGGTGGTTCCCGGGCGCCAGGATATTGTTCTGGTTCCGTTGATGACGCCGCTGGCGGCTCGTTAATTCACAACAATAACAACCACAGGGTGATTTGATTGTCCCGACAGGAATCGGCAAAAACACTGGGCCAGAAACTGGCGGCAGGGCTCAAGGCCTGGCGCTTCGGCACTGTGCTGGGCGCATTCCTGATCGTTGTGCTGGCACTTGGCTGGCGCTTGGTTGATCTGCACGTTGTGGATGACGATTTTCTGCGCAAACAGGGCGATGTTCGCACCATCCGGGTGGAGGCAATTGATGCTCACCGTGGTGTTATCACAGATCGTTATGGCGAGCCGCTGGCAGTCAGTACACCGGTACAGACGCTTTGGGCAAACCCGTCCCAGGCGGACCCGGATGAGCCGCGTCTGGCAAACCTTGCGCGGTTGCTGGAGATCAGTGAAGCAAGGTTGCGGAAACGGCTGGCCGACTACAGCGGTCGCGAGTTTATTTATTTACGCAGAAAAGTGCAGCCGGGGCTGGCAGCCAGAGCTATGGAGCTGGGTATTCCCGGAGTGCATACACGCCAGGAGTATCGCCGGTATTATCCCGCGGGCGAGGTAACAGCGCATGTTGTCGGGTTTACCAATATTGACGAACTCGGCCAGGAAGGAATAGAGCTTGCCTATAACGACTGGTTGTCGGGCGTATCCGGCCGTAAGCGAGTGTTGAAAGATAACCGCGGTCGCGTCATCAAGGATCTGACCCTGATCCGGGATGCAGCACCCGGCCATAACCTGGAACTCAGCATTGACCTGCGCCTTCAGTATCTGGCGTATCGCGAGTTGAAGGCCGTCGTTGGCGCCCACAGCGCCCGGGGCGGCACCCTCGTTATGCTGGATGTTGATACCGGAGAGGTGCTGGCAATGGCTAACCAGGGCTCGTACAACCCTAACGATCGCAGCCAGCTGGAGCCGGGAAACCTCCGTAACAAGGCAATCACGGACCTGTTTGAGCCTGGCTCCACTCTGAAGCCGATTTCTGTGGCTGCAGCGCTGGAGTCAGGTGAGTACAGCACTGATACAACAATTGATACCTCCCCCGGGTACCGGCGCTTTGGCAGGTTTACGATCCGGGATTTTCGGAATTACGGCGTTCTGAGCCTTACGGATATTCTCGTAAAGTCCAGCAACGTGGGCGTCAGCAAAATTGCCTCGGAGCTGGGTGGGGATGTTATTCGCAATCTTTACGCGCGTCTGGGCTTCGGGCAGCCAACCGGTATTGGCTTTCCGGGTGAGGCCGTCGGGGTGCTCCCGGCGCCAATGAAATGGCGTCCTTCAGAGGAAGCAACGCTCGCCTACGGTTATGGGGTCAGCGTTAATGCCCTCCAGCTAGCGCAGGCTTACATGGTGATTGCCAATGGTGGTGTGCGCTACCCGTTGAGTCTGATGAAGCTTGAGGCCGCGCCAGTGGGTGAAAGAGTGTTATCCGAAGAGGTTACTGCGGATGTGCGCGGCATGCTTGGTCAGGTGGTTGCCCGGGGGTCAGGCAAGCGCGCTCAGCCGGGCTTTTATAGTGCCGGGGGTAAAACAGGAACAGTGCACCTGGTTGGGGCAAGAGGTTATGAAGACAGCCAGTATAAGGCCGTATTTGCCGGTATGGCTCCCATTGATAACCCTCGGATTGTGACAGTGGTGGCCGTTGATGCGCCCCAGTCCGGTGAGTATTACGGAGGCGAAGTGGCCGCGCCGGTATTTTCCCGGGTCATGAGTGATGCGCTCCGTCTTCTGAATGTAAGGCCCGAGCTGGAGGTTGGGGCAACCCCGAAAACGTCAGAACAGGCCGGGGAGAGAGGTTAGGCTTATGAGCATGTCATCTCTCAACACATTATTGCAGGGCATCGTATTCGTGCCGTCGGTCTTTGACGTAACGGTTCATGATCTGCAGACAGACAGCCGGGAGGTCCGCACGGGGGATGCCTTTGTGGCACTTGCCGGCACGGCTACCCCTGCTGACCAGCACATAGATAAGGCCATTGAGGCCGGGGCGGCTGTCGTGTTGCTGGAAACAGACGCAGAAGAAGCGTGTCGCGAGTATCTCGGTGCTTTGATCGTGCCGGTTGTGCAGTTGCGGCGGCGGCTGGGGAAAATCGCCGCCCGCTTTTATGAGCACCCTTCGCGAAGGCTTCGGCTGATTGGTGTTACCGGCACCAACGGGAAAACTTCGGTCAGCCACTACGTCGCACAGTTGCTGAATCAGGCGGATACACCTTGTGGCGTGCTCGGAACATTGGGTTATGGCATGCCCGGCGCTCTGCAGGAGGCCAGCCATACCACTCCCGACGTTGTTCATATCAACCGGGCCCTGTCCGGTATCCGCGATGCAGGCGGGCGGGCCGTTGCAATGGAAGTCTCATCCCACGGACTGGATCAGGGCCGTGTTGATGGTCTGAGTATCTCCGGTGCTGTGTTTACCAACCTGACCCGGGATCACCTGGACTATCACGGCTCCATGGAAGCCTACGGAGCAACGAAGGCGAAGTTGTTCGAACGCGAAGATGTGCACTTTTCAGTGATCAACATTGATGATCCTTTCGGTCGCCAGTTGTACGAAAAGCTGGATGGCCGGTGCGACCGTATCCGTTACAGCCTGCATGAAACCGAAACCGAGCTGTGGCTTAGCGAGTACTACCCGACAGATGAGGGGTTTGAAGCTGTGGTCGATGGCGAGTGGGGCCGTTTTGGCTTCAGTGCGCCTCTGCTGGGCAGTTTCAATGTGAGTAATGTGCTGGCGGCCGTGGCAACGGTTATGACTCTGGGCATATCGGCTGCCCAGGTGCAGCAGGGCGTGAGCCGGCTGGCACCGCCTCCCGGCCGCCTTGAACGTTTTGGCAACGCCGATGGTGTTCGCGCCGTGGTGGACTATGCCCATACCGCGGATGCCCTGGCGAATGCACTGGCGGCCCTGCGACCGCACGTAACAGGCAGGCTGATTTGTGTTTTCGGATGTGGCGGCGATCGCGATGGTGGCAAACGCCCGGAGATGGCAAAAGAGGCAGAAGCCAGTGCCGATGTGGTGGTCGTAACTGACGATAATCCGCGAACCGAGAACCCGGAGAAGATCGTGGTGGATATTCTGGCCGGGTTTGCCCGCCCGGATGCTGTGACGGTTATCCACGACCGGGCAGAGGCGATCCGTTTTGCGATCAGTATGGCCACGCCGGACGATCTTGTTCTGGTTGCCGGCAAAGGCCATGAATCCTGGCAGGAAGTCGCAGGCCGGAAACTGCCCTTCAGCGATGCAGCTCAGGTACGCAAGGAGCTGAAGCTTGCAGGAGGTGCTGTATGATGCGCGCTTTCTCGCTGGCCGAGGCTCAGCAGTATACCAACGCAAAATGTATTACCGGTGCACTGGAGACAGTGCAGCTGACAGGAGTGTCTACAGATACGCGTGTGCTGAAACCGGGTGATCTGTTTGTGGCCCTGCGGGGTGAGCATTTTGACGGCCATGGTTTTTTGCAGGCGGCAAGCGAGCTCGGCGCCTGCGCAGCCGTCGTTGATACGCCTGATCGGACGCTGGACCTGCCTCAGCTGGTTGTGACCGACACTGTGCAGGCGCTCGCGGACCTGGCCGGCGCGAATCGCCATGAAAGCGATGCAGAGCTGATTGCTATCACAGGCAGCAGCGGCAAAACCACCGTGAAAGAGCTGACAGCGTCGATTCTGGCGCGCATGGGAGAGACTCTGGCAACCTCCGGCAACCTCAACAACCACATTGGGGTGCCGCTGACACTGTTCCGGCTGGAGCCAGACCACCGGTTTGGTGTGATTGAACTGGGTGCCAGTGGCGCCGGTGAAATTGCCCACACCGTTGCCATCACACATCCGCGGGTGGTCGTTCTTACCAACGCCGGAGAAGCGCATCTGGAAGGTTTTGGCAGTTACGAAAATATCGTGCGGGCCAAGGGTGAGATCATCGAGGGTGTGGCGGATGCAGGTCTTGTGGTTCTGAACCGGGACGACCCGGCGTTTGACCAGTGGTTAGCCCGTGCGGGGACGCGACGGGTTGTCAGTGTTTCACGTGCTGATCACACAGATGCAGATTACCGTGCTGCTCTCACGCAGGCCCCAGGTACACAGCCCGGGATACGGGTGGCTGGCCCCGAAGGCTGGTCCTGCCGGCTGACTCTGCCGCTGGAGGGTGAGCACAACGTCACCAATGCCTTACTGGCTATTGCCGCAGCCCGGGAATTGGGTGCTACAGACGCGGCGATCACAGAAGGTGTGATGAGCGTGCAGTCAGTTCACGGACGCCTGCAGGTTACCAACCTGCCGGGCGGAATGTCGCTGATTGATGACAGTTATAACGCCAATCCGGCCTCCATGAAAGCGGCTCTCACGGTGCTGGCAAAGCGGGAAGGCGTGCGCGTTGCGGTATTGGGTGCCATGGCCGAGCTGGGGCCTGCTGCAGAAAAACTACACCGGGATGCCGGAGCCCTGGCGTCCGGGCTTGGCATCGAGCGCTTGCTGACCGTAGGCGGTGGTTGCGAGGGGTATGCCGAAGGGTTTGGAGCGACAACTGAAATGTATCAGACCCATGACGAAGCCATACAGGCAGTCGCAGATATGAATGGCCAGCCGGTTACGGTATTGGTCAAGGGATCCAGAAGTTCCGCCATGGATCGTGTGGTGGATGGAATCAAACATAAGGTGAATAACGCATGCTGCTCTGGCTGACAGAGGTTTTATCCCAGTATTTTTCGGCACTGACGGTGTTTCAGTATCTGACCCTGCGCGGAATACTGGGAATACTGACGGCGTTGCTGATTTCGCTGATTATCGGACCCTTGATGATCCGCAAACTGGGCCAGTACCAGATCGGACAGGCTGTTCGGGACGATGGTCCGCAGACGCACCTCAGTAAAGCGGGTACGCCCACAATGGGGGGCGCGCTTATTCTCGTGGCTATCGGCATAAGCACACTGCTCTGGGCCGATCTTTCCAACCGTTATGTCTGGGTCACCCTGCTGGTAACCCTGTCATTCGGGGCCATTGGCTGGGTTGATGATTACCGTAAGGTGGTTGAGCGCAACCCGCGGGGGCTGCCGGCCCGCTGGAAGTATTTCTGGCAGTCGCTGATTGGTGCTGTGGCGGCGGTCGTGCTCTATTTCAGCTCGGCGCTGCCCCAGGAAACGTCTCTGTACCTGCCCTTCCTCAAAAATGTGTCACTGACCCTCGGGCCGGTGCTTTTTTTGCTGCTGACGTATTTTGTGATCGTCGGCAGTAGTAATGCGGTCAATCTGACCGATGGGCTGGATGGCCTGGCCATTATGCCGACGGTTATGGTTGCCGGCGCCCTGGGCATCTTTGCCTATGTCTCCGGCAACGTGCAGTTCGCAAATTACCTGTTGATTCCGCACCTGCCCGGAACGGGCGAGCTGATTGTGTTCTGTGGCGCTCTGGTTGGCGCCGGGCTGGGTTTTCTCTGGTTTAACACTTACCCGGCCCAGGTGTTCATGGGCGATGTCGGAGCGCTGGCACTCGGTGCAGCTCTGGGTGTCGTGGCAGTGATTGTGCGCCAGGAAATTGTGCTTTTTATCATGGGCGGTGTGTTTGTGATGGAGACCGTGTCCGTGATTCTGCAGGTGGCGTCGTATCGGCTGACGGGTCGCCGGATATTCCGGATGGCGCCACTGCATCATCATTTTGAGCTGAAAGGCTGGCCGGAGCCGCGGGTTATCGTGCGTTTCTGGGTGATCACCGTGGTTCTTGTACTGATTGGCCTGGCCAGCCTGAAAATACGATAGGAAACCGGATCGATTATGAGCATCGTCATGTCAGATCAGCACACACTGGTAGTAGGGCTCGGTAAAACCGGGCTTTCCTGCGTGCGCTATCTGTCTGCCCGGGGAGTCAGCGTGGCCGTGGCTGACAGCCGCGAAGCACCGCCGTGCCTGGGTGACCTGCAAAAGGGCTGGCCGGATGTGCCTGTGTATCTGGGAGCATTTGACAGCAAGCTGTTTGCCGGGTTCAGCGAGTTGATCGTAAGCCCGGGCGTCAGCATTGCGGAGCCGGCGATTGCCCGTGCCGCGGAGCAGGGTGCGCGTATACGCGGCGATATTGATCTGTTTGCCGAAGCGGCTGAGGCGCCGGTTATTGCTATCACCGGCTCCAACGGCAAGACCACTGTGACAACCCTGTTGGGCGACATGGCCCGGACCGCCGGCCGCAATGTCGCAGTGGGCGGAAATATCGGAACTCCGGCGCTGGATCTGTTGGATCTGGATGCGGACCTCTATGTACTGGAACTCTCCAGTTTTCAGCTGGAGACCACCACGGGACTGAATGCAGCGGCAGCAACAGTGCTGAACATCAGTGATGACCACCTGGACCGCTACCGCGACAAAAACGCGTATTTGCACGCCAAACAGAGGGTTTTTCAGGGGTGTCAAACGGCCATTGTGAACCTTGATGATGCCCTGAGTATGCCGCCCGAGCGGAACGGGTTGCAGCTTTTGTATTTCGGGTTTGAGTGCATGGCTCCGGAGACCTTCAGCACCCGCCGGGACGATGAGGGTCTCTGGCTGACCTTTGGCGAGGACAACATTCTCAACGTTGCGGAACTGGCCCTGGTGGGCTGGCACAACACCAGCAATGTAATGGCGGCGCTGGCTTTAGGCCATGCTGCCGGCCTGCCCATGGAGGCCATGCTGGCGGCTGCCCGCAGGTTCCGGGGGCTGGCGCACCGGTGTGAGTATGTGCGTACGCTGGCGGGAGTGGATTACATCAACGACTCCAAGGGTACAAATGTTGGAGCGACGGTGGCTGCCATCAAAAGTCTGGCACCGGACGGTACCGGCAAAATTGTCCTTGTCGCTGGCGGTGAAGGCAAGGGCGCCGATTTTTCGGAGCTGGCAGCGCCAGTCAGACGTGGTTGCCGGGCCGTGGTGCTGATTGGCCAGGATGCCGGGTCTATTGCCAGTGCCATCGGATCCGATGTGCCCGTGCACCTGGCTGGGTCTTTAGCCGCTGCGGTCAGGAAAGCTGCCGAGGTAGCGTTGAGCGGTGACCGGGTGCTGTTTTCTCCGGCCTGCGCCAGTTTCGATATGTTCAGGGATTATCTTGACCGGGGCGATCAGTTCCGCGCTCAGGTCCAGGCACTCGGGGAGGTTGCGTGATGTCCGCAGAGTTGTCCGCTACTCCTGCACAAGCAAAATGGCTGAGCGAGGTCCAGCCGTTGCCGGTTCTGATTCTCAGCTCGGTGGCACTGCTGATTATCGGCGTGGTGATGATTTCCTCTGCCTCCATGGATATCGCGGCAGCCACCATGGGCAACAGCTATCACTATGTTATTCGCCAGCTTGTGTTTGCTGTGCTGGGCTGTGTGCTGGCGCTGGTGGCCGTTAACGTGCCCATCGCCTGGTGGGAACGCAGTGGCTGGTTATTGCTGGGTGTCGGGCTGTTGGTTCTGGTTCTGGTGCTTACCCCCTTGGGGCGCACGGTCAATGGTTCCACCCGCTGGATCCCGTTCGGGCTGTTTAACGTCCAGGTTTCCGAGGTTGCCAAGCTGTGCCTGATTGCGTATCTGGCCGGGTATGTGGTCAGGCGCCGCGATGAGCTGCTGAACACCTGGGCCGGCTTTCTCAAGCCACTGGCGGTTCTGGGGGTGGCGTCTGCCTTACTGGTTATCCAGCCGGACTTCGGGGCGACCGTCGTTCTGGTTACGGCAGCTGCGGGGATGATCTTTCTCAGCGGCGTACGCCTGAGTCGGTTTGTACCCCTGATCGGGATTCTGGTGGGAATTGGTGCGGTACTGATCGTAACCCAGCCGTACCGTCTGAAGCGTGTGGTGAGCTATCTCGACCCCTGGAAAGACCAGTTCGATACCGGCTATCAGCTGACCCAGTCGCTGATAGCATTCGGACGTGGCGAGTGGTCGGGTGTCGGCCTGGGCAACTCCATACAAAAGCTGTTTTTTCTGCCCGAGGCTCACACAGACTTTATTTTCGCCATTATCGCGGAAGAGTTCGGGCTGCTGGGTTCATTGTTCGTACTCGGGCTGTTCACCGTGCTGGTGGTAACCGGTTTTGTGATTGCACGCCGTGCAGAAAAAGCCGACATGCCGTTTGCGGCCTGTTTTTCTTACGGCATCACCTTACTGATCGGTTTACAGGCGGGTATCAATATGGCGGTCAGTACCGGGCTGTTGCCGACCAAAGGGCTGACCTTGCCTTTGGTGAGTTATGGCGGCTCCAGTCTGCTGGTCAGCTGTGTGCTGATCGGCATTCTGGCAAGAGTGGAAATGGAAAAGCTGGATAAAGAGAAGCAGAACGCAGAGCAGACAGGCTCGCGCAGGAAAAAGAGGGGCGCGGTATGACTGAGGCGCGTCGATTCCTGATGATGGCCGGAGGCACGGGCGGACATGTGTTTCCGGCGCTGGCCACAGCTCGTGCTCTGGAAGCCAAAGGACATGAGGTTCATTGGCTGGGCGCGGCCGGTGGCATGGAAGAGCGCTTGATCAGTGATACGGGGATTCCGCTTTCACTGGTCCATATTTCTGGCCTCAGAGGGAAAAGTAAGCTCACTCTGTTAACCGCGCCTTTCCGGCTACTGCGGGCTCTGGGTGAGGCGCTCACCATTATGCGCCGTATTCGCCCCGACTGCGTGGTTGGTATGGGTGGATTTGTAACCGGCCCGGGTGGTTTGGCGGCCTGGCTTACACGAACGCCGCTGGTGATTCATGAACAGAACGCCATTGCCGGTATGACAAACCGCATTCTGGTGCGCTTTGCAAAAACCGTACTGGAAGCGTTCCCCGGGAGCTTTGGCACCGAGGTGGTCACCCGCTGTACCGGAAACCCGGTACGCGAAGACCTTGCAGCTCTGCCGGAGCCGGAACAGAGAATGTCCTGCCGCACGGACGAGCCACTGCGCCTGCTTGTGGTCGGCGGCAGCCTGGGAGCCCAGGTGTTCAATCAGCAGTTGCCAGAGGCGCTTGCCGCTTTGCCCGGGCAGGAGCGACCACAGGTGTTGCACCAGTGCGGCGAGAAAAACCTGGAAGCCGCACGTTCTGCGTATGAACAGCAGGGTGTCAGTGCGCAGGTGGAGCCGTTTATTAAGGATATGGCGGAGGCTTATAGCTGGGCCGATCTGGTGCTTTGCCGCGCAGGCGCGCTCACGGTCTCGGAACTGTGTGCCGCGGGGCTTGGTGCAGTACTGGTGCCGTTTCCCCACGCGGTGGATGACCATCAGACACAAAATGGTCAGCAAATGGTTCAGGCCAAAGCAGCCGTGCTGATTCCTCAGTCCCGGCTTACACCAGCTGTGCTGGCGGAAACCCTGGGCGATCTTGCCGGGGATCGGGCGCGGGTGATGGATATGGCAAAGGCCGCACGTACACTGGCTCGCCCGGATGCAACGGAGAGAGTCGTAAATTATTGTCTGGAGGCCGCAAATGGCTGAAACAACCAATCCACCGCTTGTTTTTCAGGTTCCGGAAATGCGCCGGATCCGCCACATCCATTTTGTGGGCATTGGTGGCGCCGGCATGAGCGGCATTGCAGAAGTACTGAAGAACCAGGGTTATGACGTATCCGGTTCAGACATTAAAGAGGGTGTGGTTACCCAGCGCCTTAAAAGTATGGGTATTGAAATCCAGATTGGCCACCGGGAAGACAACAGCGCCAAAGCGGATGTGGTCGTGGTGTCGTCTGCTGTTACATCAGATAACCCTGAAGTGGTGTCCGCCCGCAACCGGAGAGTGCCCATTGTTCCCCGCGCCGAGATGCTGGCCGAGGTGATGCGCTACCGGCATGGCATTGCGGTGGCCGGTACCCATGGCAAAACCACAACCACCAGCCTGATTGCGTCAGTTTTTGCCGAGGCGGGTCTGGACCCGACGTTTGTGATCGGAGGCAAGCTGAACAGTGCCGGCACTAATGCCAAGCTGGGCGGCTCCCGGTATCTGGTTGCGGAGGCAGATGAGAGTGATGCTTCTTTTCTGCACCTGACGCCGACCATTTCCGTGGTGACCAATATAGAAGCCGACCATATGGATACCTATGGCGGTGACGTTGAAAAGCTCAAGCAGACCTTTGTGAAGTTTCTGCACAACCTGCCATTTTATGGTCTGGCGGTGATGTGCGTGGACGATGAATACGTGCAGGAAATTATCCCCCGTATTTCCCGCGCCATCATTACCTATGGCATCTCGAACCCGGATGCAGACTACCGGGCTGAAAACATCGTCACGGATGGTTTGCGCTCGCACTTTGTCGTCAAGCGCCCGGGTGGTCGCAGCGATCTGACCGTAGAGCTGAAAATGCCCGGTCGTCACAACGTGCTTAACGCGCTGGCGGTCATTGCTGTTGCCACCGACGAGGGTGTGGCCGATGACGCCATATGTCGCGGGCTGGCAGCATTTGCGGGTGTTGGCCGCCGGTTTCAGGTTAATGGCGAGTACACAACATCCCGGGGCAATACAGTGACGCTTGTGGATGATTACGGCCACCACCCGACCGAGGTTGAAGCAGTCATCCGGGCAGCCCACGATGCCTGGCCCGGGCGTCGGATAGTCATGCTGTATCAACCACACAGATTCAGCCGGACCCGGGATTTGTACGAAGACTTTGTGCGGGTCCTGTCCGAAGTCGATGGGTTGTTGTTGATGGATGTCTACTCTGCCGGCGAGGATGCCATCCCGGGTGCTGACGGGCGGGCTCTGTGTCGCAGCATCAGGCAGCGCGGCAGGGTAGAGCCGGTTTTTGTAGAAGATAATCGTGAAATCGAAAGCCTGCTTGAGGGGGTGTTGCAGGACGGTGACCTGCTGATAACCCAGGGAGCAGGCGATATCGGTGGTGTGGCGAACAGATTGGTAGCAGCAGGAGTACTGGCAAGTGAGTGAGATGCAGCAGCCCCGGATAAACGCGTATCAGGCGGACCCGGAAACGGTCCGGGCTCTGGGACGTGTCGCCGTTTTTATGGGGGGGGATTCCGCAGAGCGGGAAGTCTCGCTGAAAAGTGGAGAGGCTGTTCTTGCCGCCCTGGTATCGGCCGGCGTAGATGCCTTTGCTCTGGATGTTCAGGGCGACCTGCTAAAAACGGTAGAAAACCCTGAGTTCGACCGGGTGTTCATTGCTCTGCACGGTCGTGGCGGTGAAGACGGAACCCTGCAGGCCATTCTGTCTCAGGCCGGCATTCCGTACACCGGCAGTGAGGTCATGGCTTCAGCTCTCGCCATGGACAAGCTGCGGACCAAGTACGTATTTGCAGGCTGTGGCTTGCCGACACCAAAGTTCAGGGCGATGTCGGCCGCCAGTGAAGCCGAACAGATAATCACGGACCTGCGCCCGCCGTTGAGTGTCAAACCCTCGCGGGAAGGGTCCAGTATTGGTATCCGCAAGGTCACGACGGCTGCGGAACTGGTGGATGCCTATGAAGCGGCCGCTGTGCTGGACAACCTGGTGCTGGTGGAAGAGTGGATTGAGGGACCGGAGTTTACCGTCAGTCTGCTTCAGGACAGCGCCCTGCCAGCCATAGGGCTGAGCACAGACCATGAATTCTATGATTACGACGCTAAATACCTGGCGGATGATACCCGATACCAGATTCCCTGTGGCCTGGCTCCGCGGGATGAAGTTAGGTTGCAGCGCCTTTCTCTGGAGGCATTCCGGGTGGTTGGCTGTCGCACATGGGGTCGCGTCGACATTATGCAGGACAGCAAGGGTGAGTTCTGGTTGCTGGAAGTGAACACCGTGCCGGGCATGACCGATCACAGTCTGGTGCCCATGGCCGCAAGAGCGGCAGGGATCAGCTTTGAAGAACTGGTTGTACGGATTCTGCAGGACACTCTGGAGGGCGTGCATGCTTGAAACACTGATGATCCGGAGTCGGGCGGTACCGCCTGACCCTCCCCGGCGCCGGGGAGCAACCTCCCTTGGGCCGGAGAAGGACCGGTTCGGAGTGTTGAAGGCAGTATTGTCTGCGGTCCCCTGGCTGCAGGCAGGTATGGGAATCGCAATCCTGCTTGCCGCAGGCCTGGTGCCATGGGCAACAGGTAAGGTGCTGGCGGCTATGGACCAGAAAATTCAGGCCATTGATGTGCATGGTGATTTTGTTGGCGACAACCGTACCGCCATTGAACGACAGGCAGGCCAATGGATCGGGAAAAGCTACTTTTCAACAGACCTGTCGGACATCAAGGCAGACCTGGAGGCGCGTCCCTGGGTTGAAACGGTTGCTGTGCGTCGGGAATGGCCCGGGCGCCTGGAAATCGACATCCGGGAGAAGAAACCGCTGGCCTATTGGACCGATGGCCGGTTGGTCAGTCGTACCGGCGAGGTTTTCCAGCCACCCAATCCGGAAGTGGCGGGGCGGCTGCCACAGCTTGCCGGCCCTGATGAGCGGATTCGTGATGTGATCGCCATGGCACGGACAATGAGCGACAACCTGCTGGAGCATGGCCTGGGTTTTTCAGGGTTGTCACTGGAGCGACGAGGGGCCTGGACCCTGAGCCTTGCAAACGGAATTGAAGTGGTGCTTGGCCGTGATCAGGTCGAGAAGCGCTTTGAGCGATTTATCACAGTGTATGAAAACCGGCTGGTGTCCCGGTCGGATGAAGTTAGCCGGATAGATGCCCGTTACACAAACGGTGTGGCGGTTCAATGGAAGCCAGAGCAGGTTGCTTCCGGCCCAAAAACCTGAAAACAGTAAATTCAGACCTACGGTTTGGTGGAACACATGGCATCGGTTGAAACGGAAAACATGATTGTCGGCCTCGATATCGGCACCTCGAAAGTGGTTGCGATTGTCGGCAAGCGCAAAATGGACGGAACCATTGAAGTGGTGGGGATTGGTTCCCATCCGTCCCGGGGGCTGAAGCGGGGCGTTGTCGTCAATATTGAAACCACAGTTCAGGCCATTCAGCGGGCAGTAGAAGAAGCTGAACTGATGGCCGGGTGCCGTATTCACTCGGTTTACGCCGGGATTGCCGGCAGCCACATCAAAAGTCTGAACTCCCATGGCATTGTTGCGATCCGTGATCGGGAAGTAACCCAGGCAGATATTGACCGGGTGATCGATGCCGCACAGGCCGTCGCCATTCCGGCCGATCAGAAGATTCTGCATATTCTGCCGCAGGAATTTGTGATCGATAACCAGGAAGGCATCAAGGAGCCCATGGGCATGTCGGGTGTGCGCCTGGAGGCAAAGGTGCATCTGGTGACCTGTGCCGTTAACGCTGCCCAGAACATTGAGAAGTGTATTCGCCGGTGTGGCCTTGAAGCGGATGACATCATTCTGGAGCAGTTGGCATCCAGTCACGCCATTCTTACCGAGGATGAAAAAGAACTGGGTGTCTGTGTAGTGGATACCGGTGGCGGCACGACAGACATTGCCGTGTTTACCGGTGGCGCCATTCGCCATACCGCAGTGATTCCCATTGCCGGCGATCAGGTGACGAATGATATTGCCATGGCATTGCGCACTCCCACGCAAAATGCGGAAGAAATTAAAACCAAATATGCCTGTGCGTTAACACAACTGGCGGGTGCGGATGAAACCATCAAGGTGCCCAGTGTTGGTGACCGGCCGCCGCGGGATCTGTCGCGGCAGGCGCTGGCTGAAGTTGTGGAGCCTCGTTATGAAGAGCTTTTTACACTGGTTCAGTCGGAATTACGGCGGTCGGGATTTGAAGACCTGATTCCGGCCGGCATCGTGATTACAGGCGGTTCCTCCACCATGGAAGGCGTGGTGGAACTGGCCGAGGAAATCTTCCACATGCCGGTAAGGCTCGCCTGTCCGCAGGCAGTTTCCGGCATGACGGAAGTCGTCAATAACCCGATTTACGCCACGGGCGTCGGGTTGCTGATACACGGTTTTCGGCAGATGGATCTTGGCCGGGGGCCTGTGCTCAAGGGTGAAGACGCACCCTCGCTGTTTGAGCGCATGAAAGCCTGGTTTACCGGTCATTTCTGACGGTGCCGGGAAAGCAGTAAACGAAGGTATCTCGAAAATACACTCTCGGATAAACAGCCTGGAACAAGGCTGAAAAAACAGCACGAAGGAGTAGGGGAATGTTTGAACTAGTAGATAATGTCCAGCAAAACGCTGTGATTAAAGTCGTCGGTGTTGGCGGTGGTGGCGGTAACGCTGTTCGCCACATGCTCAACAGCGACATTGAAGGTGTGGAGTTTGTCTGCGCCAATACAGATGCTCAGGCACTGACTGATCTGGACGCGCGCCAGATCATCCAGCTGGGCGGTAACATCACCAAAGGTCTGGGAGCCGGGGCCAACCCGGAAATCGGCCGTCAGTCGGCCCTGGAGGATCGCGACCGTATTGCTGAAGCCATAGATGGCGCCGACATGGTGTTTATCACGGCCGGCATGGGCGGTGGTACAGGCACGGGTGCAGCACCCATTGTGGCCGAAGTGGCCCGCGAGATGGGTATTCTCACTGTAGCTGTGGTTACCAAGCCCTTCAATTTTGAAGGCGGTAAGCGCATGAGCCTGGCCGAGGAAGGTCTCAGGGAGCTGGAAGAGACGGTAGATTCCCTGATCACCATCCCGAACGAAAAGCTGCTTGCCGTAATGGGCAAGAAAACCAGCCTGCTGGACGCATTTGCAGCGGCAAATGACGTTCTTCTGGGTGCGGTTCAGGGTATTGCAGATCTGATCACCCGCAATGGCATGATCAACGTCGACTTTGCTGACGTTAAAACCGTCATGTCCGAGATGGGCATGGCCATGATGGGCACAGCAAGGGCAACGGGCGACAGCCGGGCGCAGGAAGCAGCCGAAGCCGCCATTCGCAGTCCGCTGCTGGAGGATGTCAATCTGCAGGGCGCCAAAGGCATTCTGGTCAATATCACGGCCGGTATGGACCTGAACCTGGGCGAATTCTCCGAGGTTGGCGATATTGTGCGTGAGTTTGCTTCAGAGTCTGCCACGGTTGTTGTAGGTACGGTGATTGATCCGGAAATGACCGACGAGCTGAAGGTGACTGTTGTCGCAACCGGGCTTGGCGGAGACCGGGAGAAACCGACCAAGGTTGTGGACAACACCCGCACCCTGGATGGCAAAACCGATTACAATCAGCTGGATCGTCCGGCAATCCTGCGTCGTCGTGCGGTTGCCGATGGCAACGTTGCGCTCGACCAGAGCCGGGAAAGCGAAGAGCAGGGAGTCGACTATCTCGATATTCCCGCATTCCTTCGCAGACAGGCTGACTGATAATCTGTTGCAATAGTGCACCGGTACTGCACTCTGGCCGTGCAGAAAAACCGGGGTGGAAGCGCTGACGTACCTGCAACCCGATAGTGTGCGGGCAACAGGCCGTATTGGGCCTGTAAATGGTACCCAGTCGTATTTTTTGATATTCTACGGCCAGTTTTTGCTTGGAATATCGCCAATTTTTACGGAATAACGAACCGATGATCAGACAACGGACACTTAAAAACACGATCCGTGCTACCGGCATCGGGCTGCACTCAGGGGAGAAGGTGTACCTTACCCTGAAACCGGCGCCGGTAGATTCGGGAATCATTTTCCGCCGCACCGATCTCGACCCGGCGGTCGAGATCCTGGCATGCGCCGAAAATGTGGGTGAGACCATGCTGTCCACGACGCTGGTAAAAGACGGTGTTCGTGTGGCGACAATTGAACACTTGTTGTCAGCCATGGCTGGTCTCGGTATCGATAACTGCTATGTTGAGCTAAGCGCAGCAGAAGTACCGATTATGGACGGCTCTGCGGGACCATTCGTGTTCCTGCTGCAGTCTGCCGGCATTGCCGAACAGGATGCCCCCAAGCGATTCATTCGCATCAAGCGGGAAGTCACCGTTGAAGAAGGTGACAAAAAAGCCACCTTCCTGCCGTTCGAAGGCTTCAAGGTGAGTTTTGGAATCGACTTTGATCACCCTGCGTTCAAAGATCGTGTCCAGACCGCTACGGTCGATTTTTCAAGCACGTCTTTCGTTAAGGAAGTCAGCCGTGCACGGACTTTCGGGTTCATGCGCGATATTGAAAAACTCCGGGCGATGAACCTGGCTCTGGGCGGCAGCGTCGACAATGCCATTGTGGTTGACGACTACAGAATCCTGAACGAGGACGGTCTTCGCTATGAGGACGAGTTCGTCAAGCACAAAGTACTGGATGCGATCGGCGATCTGTACCTGTTGGGCAACAGCCTGATTGGTGAGTTCCGCGGCATCAAGTCCGGTCATGATCTGAATAATAAGTTGCTGCGCAAACTTCAGGCAGAAGAGGATGCGTGGGAAGTGGTTACGTTTGATAACGAAGAAACCGCGCCCATCTCCTATATGAAGCCTGTGCTTGCGGTACCGGCATAAGGCTGGATGCCTTAATCCCGGACGTGGCTTGCGAGTTTTTCGAGAACCTCGCGTAGTTTTTTATCCTTCGTGTGCCCGGCCTCCTCTTTAAGGAGTCGGGCATTCTCTTTGCTGAGCACCGCTTTTTTTACCTGTGGCTGTTCGGAAAATCTGGGAGGCGTTACTTTCACGTTAAGCTTCCAGACAAACCGGAACAGCTCATTCTCACGCAGCTTTTCCATGATTTCATGCTGACGGAAACGGATCTGGCTGGCTTTCCCGGCATTTTCTGCGGAGAGCGTCATAACCCCTTCCAGGCAGCACACAAAGCGTGTTCCAGTGGCCAGCGCAGGCGGCAGTGTTGCCAGAACCGCTTCTTCAGCCTGGCTGTGGGTATTTGCCTTTGCAATCAGTTCCCGCAGTACCGGGGTCCTTCCAAGAGTGTCGAAGGTCACTTTTTGCTCATTTTTCCGGGTCATGGGGTGGGTTCTTCTCGACGACAATGATAACGATTGGTTACACTTCGGCACCTTTTCTGCATAGTGCCGGCGCCTCCCTTGTTTTACCTTGTTGTGAATGAGTGTGTCTACCGGGCGCTGCGCTTTTAACAGTACGTAGTTGTTGCCAGGGATGGCAGACCCGCTCGGAATCGTCTGGGTTGCAACGCTACAGGATGACGGTTGTGGCTCGTTTATGAAACCAGAAGACAATATGAATATTATTTTTGTTGGCAAAAGCCATGGGCAATCTCGTGTGCTGTCGCTTAATGGAACAGTGGTGTTTGCTCTGGCACTTGTGGTCCTGGCGCTGATTGTTTCAGCTGGCTGGGCCGGGTACCGGCTGGCCATAGCTGAGGCTGAAGCCCGTGAACCGACCGAGTCGGAACTTGTTGCACACTGGCGTGGCAAACTGTCTGAACAGAAAACCGAGCTGGCAGGGCTGCAACAGAGCGTGCAGGCGCAGGTGGATGCCCTGACGCTGCGTCTTGGTGAAATCCAGGGTCGTCTGTTGCGTCTGGATGCTCTGGGTCAGCGGTTTGTGGAATCCGGGCTGGTGGCCAGTGATGAGTTTGACTTCAGCCAGCCGGCAGCTGTGGGTGGCCCTGAGGAGTCCTTGTCATCAGATTCCTTTTCCGCCCCTGAGCTGACGCGGATGATTGACGAACTGGAAAACAAAATGCAGAGCCGGGAGCAGCAGCTACGCCTGCTGGATCAGGTCTCATCCCGCCGGAAGCTGGAAGATGAGCTCTACCTTGAAGGCCGGCCAATCACCTGGGGCTGGCTGTCTTCCCCATATGGTTATCGTTCGGATCCGTTCAACGGAAAGCGTACCTGGCATGCTGGGGTGGACTTGGCGGGTAAAGATGGCAGTGACATTATTGCCGTTGCAGGTGGGGTGGTAACCTATGCGTCCGAGCGCAGAGGTTATGGAAATCTGGTTGAGGTCGATCATGGCGATGGCCTGGTTACTCGCTATGCCCATTGCAAGACAATCAAGGCCAAAGTGGGTGATGTCGTGCAGAAAGGCCAGGTGCTGGCGCTGATGGGAAGTACCGGTCGCTCTACCGGGCCCCACGTACACTTTGAGGTGATACGTAACGGCAAAACTGAAAACCCTGAAACCTATATTAAAAGAGCCAGCCGGTAACCCTGTATAGCGCCAGCTTCAACAGGCGCTACCGCTTCCGGTATTTGCCAACAGGCGGCGCAGAATGCCGGCACTGTGAGCCCTGCCTTTTGTACTCTTGTTAAATAAGGTTAGAATGCCGTCTTCCTCCGTTTAATTAAAGAAGCAGTGGTCTATGTTCTCAAAGTTTGCAACCAAGATGTTCGGCAGTAAAAATGCCAGAGAAATCAAGAGAATGCGCAAGATGGTCTCGCGCATTAATGGGCTTGAAGAGCAGTTTGGCAAGCTGACGGACTCGGAGTTGCAGGGGAAGACGGCTGAATTTCGTCGTCGGCTTGATGAAGGGGAGAAGCTGGATGCGTTGCTGCCGGAAGCATTTGCGACCGTCCGCGAAGCCAGCCGCCGTGTTATGGGCATGCGTCACTACGATGTTCAGATGATTGGCGCCATTACCCTTCATGAAGGCCACATTGCGGAGATGAAGACGGGTGAAGGTAAAACCCTGGTTGCAACGGCTGCTGTTTATCTTAATGCGCTGCCCCAGAAGGGCGTACACGTTGTCACGGTAAACGATTACCTTGCAAGTCGGGACGCCGAATGGATGGGTAAGCTATACCGTTTCCTCGGGCTACAGGTAGGCGTGGTTGTAGCGGGGCAGCCACCGGAGGAAAAGCGGGCAGCGTACCAGGCGGATATCACCTACGGTACCAATAACGAGTTCGGGTTTGACTACCTGCGCGACAATATGGCGTTCAGCACTGAAGACAAGGTACAGCGCGAGCTCCATTATGCGATTGTTGACGAAGTTGACTCCATACTGATTGATGAAGCCCGTACGCCACTGATTATTTCCGGAGCCGCCGAAGACAGCTCCAAAGCTTACCGGGCCATTAATGAACTGGTTCCCGGCCTGGAAAAAGGGGAAGTCAGCGAGGAAGGGGAACCCTCTGGCCACTTCACCATTGATGAAAAGTCGCGTCAGGTAGAACTGACCGAGGCCGGGCATGAAAAGGTTGAGGAGCTGTTACTGAGTCGCGGCTTACTGGAAGAGGGCGAAAGCCTTTATTCAGCAGCCAACCTGAGCCTGTTGCACCATGTTCACTCAGCCTTGCGTGCCCACCACCTGTTCCAGAAAGACGTGGATTACATTGTTCAGGGTGATCAGGTGGTCATCGTTGATGAACACACCGGCCGTACCATGCCGGGAAGGCGCTGGAGTGAAGGTCTGCATCAGGCAATGGAAGCGAAGGAAGGTCTGACCATTCAGGCAGAAAGCCAGACCCTGGCATCCACCACCTTCCAGAATTACTTCCGGCTATACGACAAGCTCTCCGGGATGACGGGCACGGCGGATACGGAAGCTTTCGAGTTTCGCCAGATTTATGGACTTGATGTGGTGGTTATTCCGCCCAACAAGCCGATCCAGCGGGTTGATTACAACGACCTTGTTTACCTCACCGAGGAAGAGAAGTTTCACGCCATCATTGATGAAATCAAGGATGTGACCGCTGAAGGGCGCCCCATTCTTGTGGGTACGGCCTCCATTGAGGCGTCTGAGCTGCTTTCCATGCTGCTGAAAAAAGCCCGCATTGAGCACAAGATCCTGAACGCCAAACAGCACGAATCTGAGGCGCAGATTATTGCTCAGGCGGGCCGCCCGGGTGCGGTTACTATAGCAACCAACATGGCCGGCCGGGGTACCGACATTGTCCTGGGTGGTAACTGGGAACATGAGGCTGCGGCGCTGGACAACCCGACAGAGGAAGACGTTGCGCGCCTGAAGGCCGAGTGGACAGAGCGGCACAATCAGGTTCTGGAAGCCGGTGGTCTGCACATTGTGGGTACCGAGCGTCACGAATCCCGGCGTATCGACAATCAGCTGCGTGGTCGTGCCGGACGCCAGGGTGACCCGGGGTCTTCCCGCTTCTTCCTGTCCCTGGAAGACAACCTGATGCGTATCTTTGCGCCAGACCGGGTCAAGAGCCTGATGCAGGCCATGGGCATGAAAAAGGGAGAGGCGATTGAGCACCGCATGGTGTCCAATGCCATTGAAAAGTCCCAGCGCAAGGTTGAAGGCCGTAACTTCGACATGCGTAAGACATTGCTGGAGTATGATGATGTCGCAAATGACCAGCGCTCGGTCATTTACGAACAGCGTAACGAGGTAATGTCCTCTGAAGATGTCTCCGACATGGTTGATACCATCCGCGCGGACGTTGTGGATGCGATGGTGAGCGAGTACATACCGCCTCAGAGTATGCCTGAGCAGTGGGACGTGGCAGGTCTGGAATCCCAGCTGCAATCGGAAATGGCGATTGATCTGCCGGTTCAGCAGTGGCTGGATGAAGACAAAAAGCTCTACGAAGACAACCTGCGCAAGAAAATTCTGGATGAAATAGTGGCAGCGTATCAGGCCAAGGAAGAAGTGGCCGGTGCCGAGTCCATGCGCAAGTTCGAAAAACAGGTATTTTTGCAGGTGCTCGATACCTTGTGGAAGGAACATCTTTCCAATATGGACCACCTGCGCCGTGGTATTCACCTGCGCGGTTACGCCCAGAAAAACCCGAAGCAGGAGTATAAGCGTGAGGCGTTTAACCTGTTCCAGGATATGCTCGAGACCATGAAGCGCGATGTCACCCGCGTGCTGTGTCACGTTCGGGTACAAAGCCGTGAAGAGATGGAAGAGGTTGAGCGTCGTCGTAAGGAAGAGCTTGAGCAGGAGCTTGCCCGCGCCCGTTTGCAGCACGAAGAAACCAGCGCGACAGCCCAGAGTGAGGGTGAGGAAGAGCGACGGAATGAAGGTCAGGGCCAGGCAACGCCTGAGACTTTCGTGCGACAGGAGCGCAAGGTTGGCCGAAACGAGCCCTGTCCATGCGGATCCGGGAAAAAGTATAAGCAGTGTTGTGGCAAGGTAAGCTGACCCCCCCGGCGCTGATACACGCTAAGATACGGAGCCCGCAATCGACCAGGTAACTGGCAGACTGCGGGCTTTTCTATTTCAGATACATTTATTACAGAGTCATAAGGAGCGGCAGGATGGCGGTTGGACCAGGAACATTACCCGAGTTTTTCCCGGTAGCAGGGGTAAAGCTGGGAGTGGCCAGTGCAGGCATAAAAAAAACCGGGCAAAACGATGTGGTGGTGTTTGAGCTGGCACCGGGTAGCCGTGTGGCGGGTCTGTTTACCCGCAATCAGTTTTGCGCAGCCCCGGTTACCCTGAGCCGCAGACATCTGGCAGAGAAGTCACCGCGTTACCTTCTGATCAATACCGGCAATGCCAATGCAGGAACAGGCGAGCAGGGCATGACCGACGCACTTACCTGCTGCCAGGCATTGGCGGAACAGGCCGGAGTCAGTGCTGATGAGGTGCTGCCGTTTTCTACGGGGGTAATTGGTGAGCCTCTGCCGGTACAGAAACTGGTGGGTGCCATGCCTCATGCGCTGACCGGCCTGGCGCCCGACCGCTGGCCAGAAGCTGCAAGTGGCATCCTCACCACGGATACACGTCCGAAGGGCGCATCCGTACAGGTTGACCTGGGAGGCCACACAGTAACAATCTCGGGTATTAGTAAGGGGTCGGGCATGATCTGCCCCAATATGGCGACCATGCTGGGTTTTATTGCCACCGACGCGGAGATTGAGCCGGGAGTGCTACAGACTCTGGCAGAGGAGCTGGGGGAGCAGTCCTTCAACCGGATCACTATTGATGGCGACACCTCAACCAATGATGCCTGCATGCTGATTGCAAGTGGCCAGTACGGCGGCCCCGGGATCACTCAGGACAGCCCGCACCTGGCGACCCTTCGGGAGGCTCTGAAAGCCGTCTATCTGGATCTTGCCCACGCAATTGTCCGGGATGGCGAAGGGGCGACCAAGTTCGTCACTATCCAGATCAATGGTGCGGCTGCCACTAAGGAGGCTCTGGATGTGGCGTATACCGTCGCCCACTCGCCGTTGGTAAAAACAGCATTATTTGCGTCTGATGCAAACTGGGGGCGGATTCTGGCAGCTGTCGGGCGGGCCGGTGTGAATGATCTGGATATCAATGCCCTGGAGATCTTTCTCGGTGATGTGTGTCTGGTAAGAAACGGGGGGCGTGCTGCAGAGTACACTGAGGAGAAAGGGCAGGCGGTAATGAGCCAGGAAGATATTGCCATTACCATTGACCTGAAACGCGGCGATGTAAATGAAACTGTCTGGACCTGTGACTTGTCTCAGGAGTATGTCTCCATCAATGCCGATTATCGTAGCTGAACATGACCGGTAATGGTTCTGAGGTACGGGAAATCCATGTGGCCGTTGGTGTTATTGTGCGTGATGGCTACGTCCTGATTGCGCGACGCCCGGATCACGCCCACCAGGGCGGTCTGCTGGAGTTTCCCGGGGGGAAAGTCGAGCACGGAGAGACAGTGCAGTCAGCCCTGGTCCGTGAGATAGCGGAAGAAACCGGGCTGCAACTCTCCAGCAAGGCGTTACATCCACTGATATGCATCCGTCACGATTACGGCGATAAGCGGGTTGTTCTGGATGTCTGGCGAACGGATCAGGCCAGGGGCGAGGCCCACGGACGTGAGGGGCAGACGATTCACTGGGTACGACCGGAGTCTTTACAGGATGAGGATTTCCCTGCGGCAAACCGGCCCATTATCCGGGCCTTGAGGCTGCCATCCCTGTTGGCGATTACCGGGGCGTTTCAGCCTGATAGTACCAAACCCGAACAGTTACGCGCAGCGCTTACACAGTTTGCCGGAACCAGCGGCAATGGGTTAGTAGTGTTGCGTGCGCCGGGTCTGCCCCGGGATGTGTATGCGACCTTTGCAAAAAACGGGCTGGAGGCTGCTGGAAGCACTGGGCACCATCTTTTGGTGCATGGCGGGCCCGGTGTGTTTACAGATAACCCGGGCGCGGCCGGACTGCATATGCCCTGGCGGGAGGCGAGCAAACTTGATACCAGGCCCGTGCCCCGCGGGGTCTGGCTGGGCGTTTCCTGTCACAATGCCGGTGAAATAGATCATGCAGTGGCCATTGGCGCAGATTATGTGACGCTCGGGCCGGTAAAGCCCACGGCGACCCACCCGGGAGCACCTGCCCTGGGCTGGGACGGTTTCCGTGATCTGGTCGCGCATGCGTCGGTTCCTGTTTTCGGGCTCGGCGGGCTGTATCCGGAGGATCTTCGCAGGGCGCAGCTTGCCGGCGCTCAGGGCGTTGCCGGCATACGCTTCTGGTGGCCGCAGACCGAATCATAATCGGCCGGCGAGGTCTGTTCTGGTATGCTCGGGCCTTCTGTTCTGAAACTGAAATCTCTGGAGGCTCTGTGAGTAAACTGACGCATCTCGATGACAAGGGTGAAGCCCGCATGGTGGATGTTACGGAGAAAGCCGTAACTGAGCGAGAGGCCCGTGCTGAGGCGACCATTCACATGGCTGAAGCAACTCTGCGAATGATCATCGAGGGGGAGCACCCCAAAGGCGACGTGCTGGCCGTTGCCCGCATCGCCGGTATTATGGCGGCAAAGCGCACCCACGACCTGATTCCTTTGTGCCACGCCCTGAATCTGACGTCTGTAAAGGTAGAGCTGACGGCAGGAGCCGATGGCGCTTCAGTGCATATACTGACCCGGTGTAAGCTCGCAGGCCAGACTGGCGTGGAAATGGAGGCGCTGACGGCGGCAAGTATCGCGGCGCTCACCCTTTATGACATGTGCAAAGCAGTTGATAAGGGTATGGAGATCGGTAATGTACGTCTTTTGGAGAAAAAAGGCGGTCGCAGCGGGCACTGGGTTACTGGTAACCGCTGATGCCTGAGAGGGCCAGCCATGGTAGAATGCGCCCCCTGATTTACTGAACCACGAGGAAATACTGTGGCTGTTCGTTACATCCAGTCCTGCCGGTTGCCGACTCCGTTCGGAGTATTTGATATGCATGGCTTTGAGGAGTCGGATACGGGAAAGGAGCATGTTGCTCTGACTCTGGGGTCACTGGATAGTGATGAGCCCATGCTCGCCCGTACTCATTCCGAATGCCTGACAGGTGATGCGTTATACAGCATGCGCTGTGACTGCGGTTATCAGCTGGAGGAGGCGCTGCGTGCCATAGCCCGGGAAGGTCGCGGTGTGTTGCTGTATTTGCGCCAGGAAGGCCGGGGCATAGGCCTGCTCAACAAAATCCGGGCGTACCACCTGCAGGATCAGGGGGCAGATACCGTTGAGGCAAACGAGCGCCTCGGGTTTGCAGCCGACCTGCGTGATTACAGTATGTGCAAAGATATGCTGGATCACCTGGGCATAAAAAGCCTGCGGCTGATGACAAACAACCCCCGTAAGGTCAATGCACTGACATCCTACGGTATTGAAATAACCGAGCGGGTGCCCCTGCACGTTGGTCGTAACCCTCATAACGAGAGTTACCTCGACACCAAGAAAAGTAAGCTTGGGCACTGGTTTGAAACCCATCAGGACGATGATCCTCTGCAATCGTAACAGGGGAAGAGAAGGTACAAAAAAGCCCGCAGTGCGGGCTTTTTGCATAAAAGAGGGTGTGTTACTTAACAGCCTGCAGTTTCTTGTTTTGCAGCCGCTCCATGCGGGTGCTGATGTCAGCGAATATACCGGCTGCATCCAGTCCGCACTCCTGGAGCAGCTCGCCGTGTTTTCCGTGATCAATAAACGTGTCGGGTAACCCCAGCTGAAGCACTGGCATGGAAACCTCTTGTCTGTTCAGGAACTCCACGACAGCACTGCCGGCTCCACCGGCAATGGCGTTTTCTTCCAGGGTAACCAGCAAGTCATGCTGCTCGGCAAGCTCCAGAATCAAAGCCTCATCCAGAGGTTTCACAAAGCGCATATCCGCTACGGTGGCGTCCAGTTTGTCTGCAGCTTCCAGAGCCGGAGAGAGGAGTGTGCCGAAGCTGAGAATGGCAATACGACTGCCCGGACGCACCTTGCGTCCCTTGCCGATGGTAAATGGCGTGAGTTGTTGCTGAATCTCCGCCCCCGGACCTGTCCCTCTGGGGTAGCGTACGGCAGCAGGCCCCTCAAACAACATGCCTGTCTGCAGCAACTGGCGCGTCTCATTCTCGTCAGAGGGAGTCATGACGATCATGTTCGGAATGCAACGCAGATAGCTGATGTCAAAGGCGCCTGCGTGGGTCGGGCCATCCTCACCCACCAGACCGGCACGGTCGATTGCAAACAGCACATCCAGGTTCTGAATGGCTACATCATGAATCAGCTGGTCGTAGGCCCGCTGCAAAAACGTGGAGTAGATCGCCACAACAGGTTTTGCGCCATCGCAAGCCATTCCCGCTGCCAGAGTAACGGCGTGCTGCTCGGCTATCGCAACATCGAAATACCGCTCCGGGAAGCGCTGGGAAAAGGCCAGCAGGTCTGAGCCTTCACACATGGCCGGGGTAATGCCGTTTACCCGCTCATCCTGCTCAGCCGCATCACACAGCCATTGCCCGAAGACATTGGCGTATTTTTGTTTCGCCGGTGCGGGCTTGACCGGTAAAGGTTTGCTTGCTGGCACAGGATCAATTTTGTTGATGGCATGGTAGCCCACAGGGTCGGCTTCGGCGGGGGCAAAGCCCTTGCCTTTGGTGGTAACCACATGCAGGAACTGGGGCCCCTCCAGCTCGCGGAGGTTTTCCAGAGTTTCCACCAGTAGAGGCAGATCATGACCGTCGATCGGGCCGATGTAGTTGAATCCAAGCTCTTCAAACAGGGTACCCGGGGCAATCATGCCCTTGAAGTGTTCTTCCGTTTTTTTCGCAAGCGCCATCAGGTGAGGAGCCCCCTGAAGCACCTTTTTACTGCCATCGCGCATCTGGTTATAGGTACGGCTGGACAGCAGCCTCGCGAAATAGTTGGACAGACCGCCGACATTATGGGAGATCGACATGTCGTTATCGTTCAGAATAACCAGCATGTCCGCTTTCAGGTGACCGGCATGGTTCAGGGCTTCAAACGCCATGCCAGCGGTCATGGCGCCATCTCCGATAACGGCAATGCTTTTACGGCCGGTTCCTTGTTGTCGCGCCGCTACGGCCATGCCCAGCGCAGCACTGATTGATGTGCTCGAGTGACCGACACCAAAGGTGTCGTATTCGCTTTCAGCGCGCTTCGGAAAGCCCGCCAGGCCATCTTTGCGGCGAATCGTATCCATACGCTGGCGGCGCCCGGTGAGAATTTTGTGAGGATAGGCCTGATGGCCAACATCCCACACGAGACGGTCTTCCGGGGTGTTGAATGTGTAGTGCAACGCTACTGTAAGTTCGAGCACGCCCAGCCCGGCCCCGAAATGGCCGCCAGTCTGACCCACTGACCATAACAGAAAGGCTCTCAGCTCTCTGGCAAACTGGGTGAGCTGGTCAGACGGCAGTTCCCGCAACTGGGCGGGTATGTCAATCCGGTCCAGCAGCGGGGTATTTGGCCGCTGTGACGGGATTTCCTTGAAAATATAAGTGTCCTGCATCTGCTCGGGTCTTTTCCGGAATAGTGTGAAAGTGTACGTGCTTAGTGTGCGCTTTTGCGCGACCTGGATTCAATGGCGTTGCTAATAGGTTCTTGCCACCACATAATCGGCCATGGCTCTCAGCGGGTCGGCTTCCGGCCCGAAGTCCTTCAGGCTGTCCTGCGCGTGATCAAGCAGTGAAGAAAGGTGTTCCCGCGCACCAGCAAGCCCCAGTAGCGACGGGTATGTAGGCTTTGCACGAGCCAGGTCTGACCCCTGTGGTTTGCCGATGATTTCGGTGTCACCCTCAATATCCAGGAGATCGTCCTGAACCTGAAACGCCAGGCCAAGGGCTTTAGCATACTCAGTCAGGGCATCCAGTAAGCCGGTGCCTACCCCGGGTGCGGTCAGGGCACCAATGCGTACGCTGGCCTCAATCAGTGCTCCGGTTTTATGGCGATGCATGGCTTCCAGTTGTGTCAGCGTCAGTCGCTTACCAACTGATTCAAGGTCAATGGCCTGACCACCCACCATGCCATTGTGTCCGCTTGCGCGAGCCAGCGCCTGAATCATCGTTATGCGTGCCTGCATTCCAACCCCGGGCGCCTCTGCCAGCCATTCAAATGCCAGGGCCTGCAGTGCATCGCCTGCCAGAATGGCGCTGGCTTCGTCGAACGCAATATGTGCCGTTGGGCGCCCCCGGCGCAATTCATCATTGTCCATTGCGGGAAGATCGTCATGAACCAGTGAGTAGGCGTGGATCAGTTCGATTGCACAGGCCGGAACCAGGGCTGCGTCAATGTCCTGCCCTACGGCACAGGCGGCGGCAATGCATAACGCAGGGCGAATACGTTTGCCTCCGCCCAGAACGCTGTAGCGCATTGTTTCCTGTAGCCGGCCGGAGGCGGAGTGCCGCGAAATGCGCCGGTCCAGTTCTGTATCTACCCGGCTGCGGTAGTTATCCAGATACTCCATGGTAGACAGATCGTAGTCAGGCATCAGTTGGTGTCATCCACTGAAAACGGTCGCGAGTCCAGTGTTCCGTCTTCGTTCTGTATCAGTTGTTCCACCCGTTGTTCGGCATTTTTCAGGGCCTGCTGGCAGGCGCGGGTAAGCTTTACGCCCCGTTCAAAAGCGGTCAGGGATTGCTCAAGAGACAGCTCCCCCTGTTCAAGGTTGCGAACAAGTGTTTCCAGCTCATCAAGCGACTTCTCAAAGTCTGCAATGGATGTGGCTTCTTGTTGAGCAGCCATCGGCGGCCCTCCGGTCAGATCGAAGAATTTTGCAGATTATAACAGAGCCTGACCGCTATCGCTGCCAGTCAAACACCCGGTACTCTGCCGGACAGCCCTCGGGGTCCCAGTTCTGCTCGGACACCAGAATTTCGCCATTGGCGGAAATGCTGACAATGGTCGTAGCGCGGGTGCCATACTCAGTACCAGGAATAAAAGGAGACGACAGAAACTTTTCGGTTTCACGTCCCACCCCTGTATCTGGCAGCAGGTGGTCCGGTGCCGGCGTGGTATCCTGCAGCAAGCGGGCGAGATCCTGGTGCAGGGCGTCGGCACTGCCCCGGGCCGACTTTACCGTATTGCCAACAGCTTCACGAAGGTGCACAAGTTTGGGCCAGGGGGTCTGGAGCAGATGGTTGCTGAGGCCATAGGTGCCGCGGTAGATTCTGCGCCCCGGGTGGGCATCACGGTTGCTGAAATACCAGCCTGATGATTCGCTGAGGTGTACCAGATTAAACCCGGCGTAGCGGGCAGAACTGTTTATCAGGCTGGACTGAAGCTGAGCTTCTGATTCCCGGAGCGCGCGCAGGGGCAGTTCGCCACGGCTGGCATGCCCGGCTTCCCGTGAGCCTTCGCGTACATTGGTTACAGCTGTAATGCGCCCCTCGGGGGAAATGGCCAGCCATGTCCCCCCGGACACCAGGTCGCGGCCTGAAAGTACGCGGGTGCCTGAATCCGTTTCCCACCAGCCCAATGGTTCTGTGGGGCGGCGGAAAAACTCATCCCGGTTGGCTGCAACGACCAGGGGGAAACGACGACTCTGGCCAAGACTGAAAGCGATGAGGCACATATGAAGACACTCTCCCGATGCTGGGCTGTTGCTTGAGCTTAATGATGTACAGGTTGCTGGTGTGTATCATACCAGCCTCGTTTTCCCGAGTGTGTGAGTAACTATGTCTCTGTTGTCTGTTTTTGCCATTTATCTGGTGTTGGGTGCCTTTGCCGGCACTCTGGCGGGCCTGTTCGGCATTGGTGGCGGTCTTATTATTGTGCCGGTACTGATTTTCAGTTTCGGAGCCCAGGGCTTCGGCCTCGATGTGGCTGCCCATATGGCAATAGGAACCTCATTGGCGACCATTGTCTTCACCTCCCTCAGCTCTATTCGTTCCCATAATGTTCATGGTGCGATCCGCTGGGATATATTCCGGCCCATGGCTCTGGGCATTGTGGTCGGCGCTCTTATAGGTGCCTGGACAGCGGCATCACTGAGTGGCGCAGCTTTGGAACTGATCATAGGCATATTTGTCATTCTGGTGGGCCTCAAAATGTTTTTTGAGGTAAACCCCTCTCCGGGCCGGAGCGTTTCCGGCAAGTCAGGCCTGGCCGCTGCCGGTACCGGTATTGGCTGGGCCTCTGCAATTTTTGGTATTGGGGGTGGCACGCTCACCGTACCCTATCTGAGCTGGAGCAATGTGCGCATGCAGCAGGCCGTCGGAACCTCAGCTGCATGCGGGCTGCCAATTGCGGTGGCCGGAGCGGTGGGCAATGCCTGGACAGGTTGGGGAAACACCTCTTTGCCGGATTACAGCCTTGGTTTTATTTATTTGCCGGCATTGTTCGGAATTATTTTTACCAGTGTGTTGTTTGCGCGGGTAGGAGCAAATCTTGCCCACAAACTGAATGCCAAAGCATTAAAGCGCGTCTTTTCGATTCTGCTGCTACTGGTCGGTCTTCGTTTTCTTTTGAGCTGAGAGGTTATCGATGCTTCAGCATCCACAGATAGATCCGGTTGCCATTGGCATCGGGCCGTTAAAAATACACTGGTACGGGCTGACCTACCTTGTTGGTTTTCTGGCTGGCTGGTGGCTGGGCCGGTTGCGCTCGCGTAAGCCCTGGTCGCCGGTTACCGAGGAGCAGATGGGCGACCTTCTGTTCTACCTGGCCCTTGGGGTTATTCTGGGCGGACGCTTTGGGTATGTGGTTTTTTATAACTTTGATACTTTTGTGGCAGACCCGCTCTGGTTATTGCGGATCTGGGAAGGCGGGATGGCCTTTCATGGCGGACTGCTGGGTGTCATGTTTGCCATGTGGTGGTATGGGCGCAAAATCGGAACCGGGTTCTGGCGTCTTGCCGACTTTGTAGCTCCGCTGGTGCCCGTAGGCCTCGGGGCAGGGCGCATCGGAAACTTTATCAATGGCGAGCTCTGGGGTAAGCCCACAGACCTGCCGTGGGGAATGGTATTTCGCCAGGCGCCGGATGCACTGGCACGACACCCTTCCCAGCTGTATCAGTTTGCGCTTGAAGGCGTGCTGTTTTTCATAATTCTGTGGTGGTTTTCTGCCAGACCCCGGCCGCGGATGGCGGTATCCGGATTGTTTCTGGTCTGCTACGGAATCTTCCGCTTTCTTGTGGAATTTGTTCGCCAGCCGGATGCCCATCTGGGGTATCTGGCGTTTGACTGGCTTACCATGGGCCAGGTGCTCTCCTTCCCGATGATTCTGGCCGGGGTGGTGTTGATGTTTATTGCTTACCGGAGACATGCAGAATGAAGGCTTATCTCGATCTGATGCAGGACGTAGTAGAGAACGGGTTTGATAAAGGCGACCGCACCGGTGTTGGAACCCGCTCCGTATTCGGGCGCCAGCTTCGTTTTAACCTAAAGGGCGGGTTCCCTCTGGTTACCACCAAAAAAGTACACCTGCGCAGCATTATCTATGAGCTACTCTGGTTCCTGAACGGCTCCACAGACAACAACTGGCTGAAAGAGCGTAAAGTCTCCATCTGGAATGAATGGGCCCTGGAAAACGGCGATCTCGGCCCTATTTACGGCAAGCAATGGCGAAGCTGGCAGTGCCCGGATGGCCGGGTAGTGGACCAGATCAGCGACGTAATCGACCAGATACGCAACAACCCCAACTCCCGCCGCCTGATCGTCTCTGCTTGGAACCCGGCAGAGCTCCCGGATGAATCCATTGGTCCCCAGGAAAACGCAGCAAAAGGCCTGATGGCACTGGCCCCCTGCCACTGCCTGTTCCAGTTTTACGTACTCGACGGCAAACTCTCCTGTCAGCTCTACCAGCGGAGCGCAGACTTGTTTCTGGGCGTGCCGTTCAATATTGCCTCTTATGCACTATTGACCCACATGATCGCCCAGCAGTGTGAACTGGACGTGGGTGAGTTTGTGCACACCTTTGGCGACTGCCACCTGTATCAGAACCACCTGACAGACGACATTGTATTTGAACAGTTAAAGCGTGAGCCAAAAGCGTTACCAAAACTGGTGATCCAGCGTAAGCCAGACTCAATTTTTGACTACGAACTGGAAGACTTTGAGTTTGAAGGTTACGAGCCTTATCCCGGTATTAAAGCGCCTATAGCCATATAAAACTGGCGAGCTTCGTCTAAAGTCCGATCGCAAGGGTGCGGGGGTGGCTCTCCAAAAATGTGCGGAGCCATGGGTGAAGTGCAGAGCACTTCACGGGCAAGCCAAGGATGGCTTGGCCAGGATCTTTAGCGCGACGCAGGAGCATTAGCGCTAAAGAGCGAAGCCAAGCGTACACGGACGTATACACAGCGTTTTTTGGAGAGCCACCCCCGCACCCTTGCAGCCACTAAATTCTGAGGAATACTATGCGCAAGGCACTTATAGTAGCCATGTCCCGAAACCGGGTAATCGGTAAAAACAACAACCTACCCTGGTACCTGCCGGGCGACCTGAAGTACTTCAAACAAGCCACTATGGGGAAGCCCATTATCATGGGCCGGAAAACCTGGGACTCGATTGGCAGGCCACTACCAGGCCGGATGAACGTCGTCATTTCCCGTAACGCAGACCGGGAAGCACCCGCCGGGACGGTTACCGCAAAATCACTGGAAGAGGCTTTGATAAAAGCCGAAGCACAGGCCGAACTGGATGGTGGTAACGAAGTAATGATTATCGGGGGCGGGCAAATCTATGCAGAAGCACTACCGATGGCAGACCGCATATACATCACTCAGGTGCATGCCGAAGTGGAGGGCGACGCCTACTTTCCGGAAGTGAACTGGGATGAGTGGGAAGAAATCGGACGGGAAGACTTCTTCGCGTCCGATAACAATCCCTATGACTACAGCTTTGTGGTGTATCAGCGTTTAGCGTTGGACTGACGGGGCGGGCGTTTCCCCGCAGGCTTTTTGCCTCTGCTCTGGGGTTTACCCCGGCTTCCGGGAGGGCCGCTACGGCCTTTCTTGAAGCCACCTTTCGGCGGGCCTTTGCGATTGCGTCGCGGCGGTGGGGTTGCAGAAACCACCGGCAGAGCTTCCGGCTGCTCAAGGGGCAGGGTGCCAGGCTGCATGGCTTCCATCCAGCACGCCAGGGCGCCGGCTACCATCGCCGTATCCATCTCATTGCGTTCGGCAATGTCATCCAGCAGCGCCATGGACTTTGCCAGTTTTTTATCCTCGGCAAAGCCCAGAAGCTGGCTTTCAAACTGCTGCTCACGCATTTTTTTCAGTTCAACCGGCGATGGCAGCTCGTAGGCTTCCATAGGCGAGTTGGTGGCGCGCTCAAGGGTGCGCAACCAGCTACGCTCACGGGGGGTGACCAGAAGAATGGCCTTGCCTGTGCGGCCGGCACGACCGGTACGGCCAACCCGGTGAATATAGGCCTCGCTGTCGTAAGGCACGTCGTAGTTAATAACATGAGTGATTCTGGGAACATCCAGACCCCGTGCAGCTACGTCGGTAGCAACAATAATGTCCTTCTTGCCACGCTTCAGGTCTTCAACCGTCTGTTCGCGCTGGCGTTGGTTCAGGTCACCGTTCAGAGGGGCCGTTGCATGCCCGCGGGCGCTGAGTTTCTCAGCCAGCACAGTGGTTTCAGCCTTGGTGCGGACAAAGATGATCGCCGCTTCAAAAGGCTCTACCTCGAGAATACGGGTCAGGGCATCCAGCTTACGCTCGGCGTAAACAGGCAGAACAAACTGGGAAATGCGCTCAACTGTGCGGGTTTCGCTCTGAATTCTTACTTCAGTGGCATCGTTGAGATAGGTTTGGGCCACTTTCTTGATCTGTGGCGGCATGGTCGCTGAGAAGAGCGCACGCTGGCAGTCGGGCGGCGTTTTGGCGAGGATTGCTTCCACGTCATCAATAAAGCCCATGCGCAGCATTTCGTCGGCTTCGTCCAGCACCAGTCCTTTCAGGTTCCCCAGCTTCAGCGTGCCTTTGCGAAGGTGGTCAAGCAGTCGGCCGGGGGTACCGACAATCACCTGGGCGCCGCGCCTGAGCCCCTTGATCTGTGGGTAAAAGTCCTGGCCACCGTAGATGGGAAGAACCTGGAAATGGTTGAACCTGGATGCGTATGAGGTGAAAGCTTCCGCTACCTGGATCGCCAGCTCCCGGGTAGGGGCCAGGACCAGAACCTGGGGTTCACGGACTGACGCATCGACACGGCTCAGCAGCGGCAATGCGAAAGCAGCTGTTTTACCTGTGCCGGTCTGGGCGACCCCCAGCAGGTGTTTGCCAGCAAGCAGCGCCGGGATACATTGGGCCTGGATGGGTGTGGGGGTTTCATAGCCAACGGCGGAGACAGCTTCAAGAACGGCTGGATCCAGCCCCAGTTCGGCAAAGGACAATTCAGACATTGATTTACTCGGTGTTCGGAAGGTAGAGCATTGTCGGGCAATGCATTAAGTGACGTTATTATAAACGCTTTGAGTCTACTTTAATATGTAAAATTTTTGTTGCCTGTAGGTAATTGCCCGTGCGCGGCCATTACCCCGGTTCCCTTTTTCAGGCGGCTCAGGCCGGTTTCTCTGCTTTGAGCGCATCAAAAATAACGCGGGCAAAATCGTCGGGGCTGTCTTCCTGAAGAAAGTGCCCCCCTCTAAGGGTCATGTGGGGCTGACCCAGGGCTCCGGGTATGCGGCGTTGCAGGTAGCGGTCTGCCCCGCGGGTAATCGGGTCACCTGTACTGAAGCAGGTAATGAAGGGTTTGCGCCACTTTTCCAGAACCTTCCATGCCGCGCGGTTGGCATGGCTTACCCGATCTTCAGGGATTACCGGAACCAGGCGTGGAAATGCACGGGCACCGGCTTTGTACTCATTTGAGGGGAAGGGGGCATCGTAGGCGGCGCGCTCGTGTTGTTTCAGTGTTCTTTCAGTGCCCAGCTGCACAATCCGGCTAACGGGAAACCAGGGGCTGTATGTCGCAAAGGCTTTCCACGCACGGAATGCCGCAGGCGTGCGTTGCTCGCCGGTTGGGAGCATGCCGTTGCCGACAATGATCTGCCGGAACCGGTCTGGCCTGTCGGCAGCCAGTCTCAGGCCCAGCAGCGAGCCCCAGTTCTGGCATACCAGCGTAATATCCTGCAGATCCAATGTCTCCAGCCAATGAGTGAGCCAGCTCAGGTGGCGCTCATAGCTGTAGTCATCCACAGAGGCGGGTTTGTCGGATTTCCCGAAGCCCACCAGATCAGGAGCCAGCACCCGGTGCCCGGCCGCTGCAATCAAAGGGATCATGTGCCGGTATAGATAGGACCAGGACGGTTCTCCATGAAGCATGAGAACGGGCGATGTGTCAGCCGGACCTTCATCGACATAATGCATGCGAAGGCCGGGACCGACGTCCTGGTAATGGGGAGTAAAGGGGTAATCCGGAAGATCTGCAAAGCGGTCTTCAGAAGTTCTCAGAATACGCATACCATAAACCGTCCTGATTGGTGCTGAAGGACAGCATAAGGCACTTGGCGGTTTTATGTGTTTGATTTGCGTAACAGAGGGTTACCGCTGTGAACCAGGGGTATCCGGTTCCACCGGCGGGCGCCGGTTTGATCGTTTGTCTTCCCAGTCCAGCTCTTTGGGGTTATACCAGCCGATCGCATCGAGAACTTTGTCCCGCGTTGTTGCAGACAGGGTTGGCCAGAGTTCCTGGAACTCGTTCAGCCCCTGGTCACGTATCCGCTGCTGTTTGCTCTGGAGACGCCGGATAATCTGCGGGAGTTGCAAGGCTTCGCCCAGCTGTCCCGGCACCAGAACTTCCTGGCCCAGAACTTTGCGCCGGTGTGTCCGGCTTGCCAGTACCCGATGCAGTTCTGTGGCGGCATCCAGGGCCGTTTCCGTGGTAAAGGTTTCCAGTTCCAACACCATGACCTGTTTAATTGCTGAGCAACAACGTTTCACTATAACCTGAAGGGCACGCCAGTGGCTATTGCGACATGGTAGGCTACTGACACTCTGAACCTTACCGGGATAAACACTGCTATGTACGCCAAACTTGAAACACGAACGTTCCTTGCAATGCTGGTGGGTGTTTCTCTGGCTTTCGTGCTTCTTATGAAGCCGTTCTTCGGGCCGATTTTCTGGGCAATCGCTATTGCATTGATTTTTCATCCTTTTCAGCTTCTGCTGGTGCGCTGGCTGGGTGAGCGGCCTAACGTGAATGCATTGATTACGCTGGCTGTCTGCATGCTGATCGTGGTTATTCCCGTTTTGGTGCTGGTTACTTCCCTGGTGGCGGAAGGGCTGGGGATCTACGAGAAAATACAGGATGGAGACATAAAGCCTGGTGAGTATATAGACCAGGTGAATACCTCCTTCCCCGCGATCCAGGGTTTGCTGGCCCAGTTCGACATCAGCTTTGCAGAAATACGGGACCGGGTTGTGAGTCTGTTTGTCGGGGGCAGCCAGTTTCTCGCCAAGCAGGCTCTGGGCATTGGCCAGAATACGGCCCAGTTCTTCCTGGGGCTGGCTCTGATGGTGTATCTGGCGTTCTTTCTGTTGCGCGACGGAAATAAGCTGGTCGACCTGCTTATCCGCGCGCTTCCCCTGGGTGACGAGCGTGAGCGTCTGTTATTCGCCAAGTTTGCAGAAGTAACCCGCGCCACTGTGAAAGGCAACCTGCTGATTGCGATTATTCAGGGTGCACTGGGGGGTGTTATTTTCTGGCTTCTGGGTATCAGCGGAGCACTTCTGTGGGGCGTGGTTATGGCCGTTTTCTCATTATTGCCTGCGGTTGGTGCTGCTCTGGTCTGGGTGCCCGCTGCCATCTATCTCGCCGCCGTAGGGGATATTATTCCGGCCATCGTGCTGACTGTGTTCGGTATGGTGGTCATAGGGCTGGCGGATAACCTGCTGCGCCCGATTCTGGTGGGCAGGGATACCAAGTTACCGGACTATATTGTGCTGCTCTCGACTCTGGGTGGCCTTGCCATGTTCGGAATTAACGGGTTTGTGATGGGCCCGCTGGTTGCGGCTTTGTTTATGGCATTCTGGGGTATTTTCATTCGCGAGTTCAGTGAAGAATCCCAGAAACTGGAACGTCAGGACTGTGATGTCGATTAAGGCGACATGAGCTGAAAGTATGCTAGGCTTTTTCGGGTTCGCCCCAGGCAGTGGAGATAGGCGCCACGCAATAAAAAAGAAACGGATATCGTTCAGATATCAGGAGTTGAGCAGGTGAGTATCATAAAAATCGCGACCACCCGTTTGAGCCGTCTTGCGCTCGCAGCCGGTGCCGTAGCAGTACTGGGTTTTGCGCCCGGCGTATTTGCCGATGAAACGGTTGCACTGAAAAATGCGCTTTACGGAGCCGGGTATAATATCACCAGTGTTAGCCCGGGAATGGATGATGCCACCCGTGCGGAACTCTCCAGATTCCAGCAGGATAACGGTCTTCAGGCGAGCGGGATGCTGGATGAGCCAACCAAAGAAGCACTGGGAATGGTCAGTGTTCAGGTGGCGGCCTCCGGTTCGGTGCAGGCACCGAAGAATAAACAGGCAGCGACAAAAGAGCCTGAGCCTGCCGAAGACGAAGCCATCGAAGAAGAGGACGATGGTGGCTGGTCATTTTTCTGAGCGCCTTCTGACTCAAAAGCCCGCGCAGAATGAGCTGAGCGGGCTTGTTGTAATCTGAAAACGGATCAGTCCAGCTTAGACAGATCCCTTACTGCGCCTTTATCCGCGCTGGTAGCCAGCAAGGCATAAGCCTTCAGGGCGGCTGATACGGCGCGATCCCTGGTCAGCTCCGGTTTCCAGCCCTTGGCATCTCTGGCATCACGGCGACGGTCGAGCTCCTGCTGATCCAGCTGTACATTGATGGTCCGTTGCGGGATGTCGATCAGGATCACATCACCCGTCTCGATCAGCCCGATAGCACCACCGGCTGCGGCTTCCGGAGACGCGTGGCCAATGGAGAGCCCGGATGTGCCACCGGAAAAGCGACCATCGGTCAGCAGGGCGCAGTCCTTGCCCAGCCCTTTGGATTTGAGATAACTGGTGGGGTAGAGCATTTCCTGCATTCCCGGGCCACCTTTGGGGCCTTCGTAGCGGATAATAACCACTTCACCAGGCTGGACCTGATCGTTCAGAATGCCTTCGACGGCTGCGTCCTGGCTCTCAAAAACCCGGGCCCTGCCCTCAAAAACGTAAATGCTTTCATCCACGCCTGCGGTTTTTACCACGCAACCGTCCAGTGCAATATTGCCGTACAGAACGGCAAGCCCACCCTCAGAACTGTATGCGTGCTCAACAGAGCGTATACAGCCGGATTCCCGGTTACCGTCCAGGCTTGGCCAGCGAGTGCTCTGGCTGAAAGCGGTCTGGGTTGGAATGCCTGCGGGCCCGGCTTTGTAGAGCTCAACAACCTCGGGGGGCGGCGAACGCATAATATCCCAGGTTTCCAGTGCTTCTTTCATGGTTTTGCAGTGTACGGTAGGCAGGTCGGTATTGATCAGGCCTCCGCGCTCCAGCTCTCCGAGAATACCCATGATGCCGCCGGCGCGATGCACATCTTCCATGTGGTATTGAGGGGAGTTAGGTGCCACTTTGCACAGCTGCGGAACCTGGCGGGAAAGCTTGTCGATTTCATTCAGGGTGAATGGCACCCCGCCTTCCTGAGCTGCAGCCAGTAAGTGCAGAATGGTGTTCGTGGAGCCGCCCATAGCAATGTCCATCACCATGGCATTTTCGAAGGCTGCGGTGGAGGCAATGCTCCGGGGCAGCACACTGGCATCGTCCTGCTCATAGTAACGTTTTGCGTTTTCCACGATCTGGCGGCCTGCTTTCAGGAACAGCTGTTCCCGATCGGAATGGGTGGCCAGAAGAGAACCATTACCAGGCAGTGCCAGGCCAATGGCTTCGGTCAGACAGTTCATGGAGTTGGCTGTAAACATGCCGGAGCAGGAACCACAGGTCGGGCAGGCGCTGCGCTCATACTCTGCCACCATTTCATCATCGGCGGCAGGGTCTGCGGCAATCACCATGGCATCAACCAGGTCCAGCTTGTGCTCAGACAACTTGGTTTTTCCGGCTTCCATGGGGCCGCCGGAGATAAAGATTGTGGGGATGTTCAGGCGCATGGCAGCCATCAGCATGCCCGGTGTGATCTTGTCACAGTTGGAAATGCACACCAGGGCGTCCGCGCAATGGGCATTCACCATATACTCAACCGAGTCGGCGATGATTTCCCGGGATGGCAGAGAGTAAAGCATACCGTCGTGTCCCATGGCGATGCCGTCATCCACCGCAATGGTATTGAACTCTTTGGCCACACCGCCGCTTGCTTCAATCTCGCGACAGACGAGTTGCCCCAGGTCCTTGAGGTGGACGTGCCCGGGCACAAACTGGGTAAAGGAGTTGGCAACGGCAATGATCGGCTTACCGAAATCGTCGTCTTGCATACCGGTGGCGCGCCAGAGGGCGCGGGCGCCGGCCATATTTCGGCCTGCGGTAGAGGTCCGCGAACGGTATTGAGGCATGGTGCTCTGGTCTCTCTGTGTGTGAATAAAGGGTACGTGTTTGTGCAGCCTTAAAGGATATCAGATCCGTAACTGAAGAGCGGGCTCAGGATGCGGTGGAGTAGTGTTGTATGGCCTCTGGCCACATCAGCCAGAGGTAGCCGCCGCAAAAGATGACCCAGGCCAGTACTGCCAGCAGGCTCAGAGTATCCGGTGCCAGCGGCACCCGGTCAAACCGGCTGAAGCTGGCTCGTGTGGCCCCGGTGATAGCCAGGCCCAGAAGCAGCCCTCCTATAATATCACTGAACCAGTGTACGCCCAGGTACAGGCGGCTGAGAGCGACAGGGATCAATGGCAGCGAAAGCAGAATGTACGTTTTCCAGCGCTTGTGATTGCGGGTTTCGGCAGCAACAAAACTGGCAAGCAGTGTGACAAACAGTGTTATGCCCGTTGTGTGGCCGCTGGGAAAGGCGCCAGAAGCTGGAGGGTTGGCCACCAGGCCCGGGCGGGCAATGCCAAGGCCGGACTTGAGCGCGGAAACCAGTACTGTAGCGGCAAAGGCGGCAAGCAAAATATGAGTGGCCGCCGCATAGTGGCCGCGAAAAGCCAGGGTCAGACACGCAAGAGCGGCACCAGCAATGAGAACCGGCGGGTCGCCCAGCAGCGTGGCGGCAATAACGGGAGCGTCAAAAAAGGGGTGGCGCAGGTCACGGAACCATTGCATTGCCAGCTGATCGAAGGGTTCAATCAGGTCTGTCATTGTTGTTAGCTGCGCCCACAGAATAAACAGAGCGAGACAGCCAACCGCCAGCATCAGAGAGGCCAGCGGAAATTCACCGTCCTGGGCCGGCCGCTCATTGGAGTACAGACGCCAGAAACGGTGGGTGGTTTCGTACTGAGCCATTCGGCGCTGAAGCCATTGATAAGGGCGGCCGTCATCTCCGAGACCAAGCTGAAAACGGACAATAATAAGATAGATCACTGTCAGAGTGGCGAGGCTGACGCCGGTCACCAGGTACGCATGTGCCGGTGGCTGGATTTCACTTGCCAGGGCACTGCCCACCAGAAATCCCGGAAGTATGTATACCGGGGCCCAGCCAATAGCGGAAGCAATATTGAACGACAGAAAGCGGCGCCAGGGCATCATGAGGGCGCCTGCGATCATGGGAACAATGGGGCGGACCGGTCCGACAAAGCGACCGATAATAACGCTTTTGCCCCCATGTTTTCGGAAGAACCGTTCGCCTTTTCTGATCACTCCGGGATACCGACTCAGGGGCCAGACACTGTCAAGCCGGCCTTCAAAGAACCTGCCAATGGCAAAGCTTACTGTATCCCCTACAATGGCACCTAGGCCGGCCCAGGTCAGTGCTATCGCCAGTGGCATATCAATCTGTGCGGCAATGACGGAGAGGGAAAACAGCAGTGCAACACCAGGTACAAGAATGCCGGCAAGTGCAAGGGATTCGACCAATGCGGTGCAAAACAGCGCCAGGGCCACCCAGTCGGAGTGAAGGCTCAGCCAGGTTGTGAGCTCTGAAAGCCAGGAACTGTTCATGGTTGCGACGGTTTTGCCGGGCTGAACCAGACGGAGTCACCACCACGTTTGCGGGCTTTGTGCATAGCCGTGTCCGCCCGGGTGCGCAGACTGTCAGCGAGAGTGTCACTGTTGACCCGGGTGGTGCAGCCCAGGCTTACCGTTACCTTGCCGGTTACCGGCCAGTGGTTTTCCGAGATGGTGCGCCGGATGCGTTCTGCGATTACGCGTACCCCTTCTTCGGCAGTGAATGGCAGAATCAGAAAAAATTCGGCGTTATTCAGGGAGTACACAGTGTCACCGGCCCGGATTACTCCGAACAAGTGCCGGGTTAAATCCCGGCGCAATGCCTGCATAGGGGCGGTGCCGTGAAGGTCAGTGGCTTCGCTGGCATGATCAATGGCCAGGTGAATCACCGAAAAACGGTGGCCGATGGTAATCGCACGGCTGATTTCCTTATGGAGCGCCTCATCAAGAAAACGGCCATTATGAGCACCCGTGGCCGGATCGATGATAGCCAGGTCCTCTGCAGACTGGGCCATGTGGTCATAATGCCAGACATACAGAACAGCAACGGCAAGAAGAATGAAGGCCCCACTGATAATGGTCAGCGCATCGGCCGTCGGAAGCCTGAGAAAAAGCAGCGCGGCCGTGGGAGCAAGCAGGAGCAGGGACAGCATCAGCCCATAACGCAGCGGCAGGATCAGCAGGTTAAGAAGGAGCAGTGGCATGATCCAGTGGGAAATTTCTGCTGTACTGGTTACAAACATCGCTGCAAGCAGAGCGCTGTTCAGGCCTGCAAGAATAAGCAGGTGGCCGGCTGCTGCAAGCTGGTACTTTCGGCTTACGATGGTATAAATCAGGCCCGCGGCGGTCAGAGCAGCCAGGCCGGCCGCCAGGTAAAAAAGCGGGTAAAAACCATAGCGCAGGTTTTGCAGGGCCAGGGCAAAGATAAACACTGTCGCCAGGCCATAACCCACGCTGTGAGTCCAGGTTCTGAGCCGGGTTTCTGTCACGATAGGGCTCCCTGTGCATAGGACTGGGCCGGGGCAGAGGCGCTGTTGCTGTAGACCTGCGTCTGGTTGCCGCCTTGCTGCTGCGCCCGCCGGAGTGCATGGGCGGCACTGTGTTGCAGACTTTTGGCATCGTCGCCTATGTTCAGCCCGACAACGCCGGCACTGACGGTCAGATTTATTTCATGGGTGTTCAGAAGGGCTACCAGTCCTTTGCGGATCCGTTCGGCGCGGGTCGCGGCTGTCTGGGTGGCTTTGCCTGGTAATATGACCAGGAATTGCAGATCTGCAGATCGGTAATACGTATCAAAATCCCGGATGTGTGAGTGCAGGTACCGGCCAACTGCGGGCAGAATGGAACGGATGTCAGCATCCGGCGGACTATCACTCGTGTGGGTGTCCAGGCCGACCATGATGATAGAGAGGTCAATTCCTTCCCGTTCACTACGCAGAATTTCTCTGTGGAGGTCGGCAGAAAGATACTCCCGGCTCGCCGCCTGAGTGAGTTTGTCAGTGCGCCTCAGTGGTGCCAGTTGGCGGGCTTTATACTCATGCAGGAAGATAATGACGGTAGAGAGGAAAACCGTCAGTATTAGTGCGCTGATCATCTGATGGCGTTCAGTTACCCCTTCGGCCAGCGTGGCTGCTGTTATTCCGAGAACCAGGACAGCAGTGGCTGTCAGGGCCGCAGCGGCTCGGGGAATCAGTGCAAATGATATTAAAACAAGCCCGTAGAGCCAGTGGCTAAGCACCCAGGGGCCTGTCCAGAAACTGACGGTAATCAAAAAAATAAAGACCGCAAAAAAAAGTTTCTGGATGAGGGGCCAGGGGCGGGCAGTTCGACCCGGGTGAAAACTGCGTCCGCTGACAATCAGCCCGGCAACAGCCGCGGCACAGGCTGCGTTCAGAGGCTCCCCCAGCAGTGCCATAAGGGTGGCAATGACCAAAAAACCAGCGAAGCTGGCGCGTGATAGCCGGTTCAGTAAAAATTTGTCGGCCGCCTGAGCCATGATGCTCGTCCTTATCGGGGGTTCTGTGATAGTCGCTCGATATAATATCCGTTTGGGATGCGTACTTGAAACGAGAAAGGTAAAGTTAGGTACTATTTCCTGAAATCTGGCAGAAACCATAAAGGTAAACGGATGGATATTGCAGCTTACATGACTGAAGTCGGGCAGCAAGCCCGTGCGGCAGCGACACTCATTGCCCGTTCTACCACAGAGGTGCGGAACCGGGCGCTGCTGGCAACCGCGGACGCGCTGGACGCCTCACGGAGCGAACTGGCCGAAGCCAATGCCCGCGACCTTACCAACGGGCAGGAAAGTGGTCTGGATGCCGCGATGCTGGACCGGCTCGAGCTTACACCTGCACGTATTGACGCGATGATAGAAGGGTTGCGTCAGGTTGCCGCACTGCCGGACCCTATAGGTGCCATCACCGACATGGCCTACCGGCCGTCCGGTATTCAGGTAGGCAAAATGCGCGTACCTCTGGGTGTTATCGGAATCATTTACGAGTCCCGCCCCAACGTAACCGTTGAGGCTGCCAGCCTGTGCCTGAAGTCGGGTAACGCCGCAGTTTTGCGGGGCGGGTCCGAGTCTGTTCACTCCAACCAGGCCATTGCGCAGTGCCTGTTACAGGGGCTTGCAGATGCGGGGCTGCCGGGCTCGTCCGTACAGGTGATCAAAACCACGGACCGGGCCGCTGTCGGTGAACTGATTACAATGCCGGACTACGTGGACGTGATTGTGCCGCGCGGCGGTAAAGGCCTGATTGAGCGCATCAGCAGAGATGCGCGCGTACCTGTTATCAAACACCTTGACGGTGTATGCCATGTCTATATAGACAGCCACGCAGACCCGGAAAAAGCTCTGAGTGTTGCTCTTAATGCCAAAACCCAGCGGTATGGTACCTGCAACACCCTGGAAACCCTGTTAGTGGATAAGGAAATTGCCGCGGATATCCTGCCACTGCTGGGGCCTGCGTTTATCAGCGAAGGTGTGGAGTTGCGAGGGTGTGATCAGACCCGGGAAATTCTTGTGGATATCAAGGCCGCCACTGACGCGGACTGGCACGAGGAATACCTGGCGCCGGTGCTGGCGGTCCGTGTCGTTGACGGGCTGGACGGGGCGATTGAGCACATTAACCATTACAGCTCGCAGCATACGGACAGCATTATCACAGAAAACTATACCCGCGCCCGGCGTTTCATCACCGAAGTGGATTCGAGCTCGGTCATGGTGAATGCGTCGACCCGCTTTGCCGATGGTTTTGAGTATGGTCTCGGGGCCGAAATCGGTATATCCACAGACAAGATACATGCTCGTGGCCCGGTTGGACTTGAAGGCCTCACCTCGGAAAAGTACGTGGTGTTCGGCGACGGCCATATCCGGACCTGATACCTATGCATGTGATCTATGGCGGTACCTTCGACCCGGTTCATCACGGCCACCTGCGCCTTGCGCTGGAGGTCAGTGAGCGTTTCGAAGGTGCACCTGTCAGTCTGGTGCCCTGCCATATACCGCCTCACCGGGGGGTAACAGGGGCCACCGCGCAGCAGCGGTTACGGATGCTGCAGCAGGCGATTGCCGGAGAACCTCATCTGCGTATAGACGATCGGGAACTGACTCGTGGTGGAGCCTCTTATACGGCAGACACATTGCGCCAGTTGCGTCTTGAGCTTGGTGACGGCGAGCCTCTGACCATGGTGGTCGGTACGGATGCGTTTGCAGCTTTTGACCACTGGAAAGAGTGGGAACAAATTCCGGAACTTGCGCACATTATTGTTGTACGGCGACCGGGCATAACGCTGAACCCCGAAACCCCGCCCGGACGCTTATTGGCAGAGCGCCGTGCCGGAGGGGCTGAAGCCTTGCGTCATTGCGCTTCCGGGTATGTTCTGGAACTGGACCCACCCAGGCTGGACATCTCGGCAACCGGAATTCGTGAGCGCCTGCGCAAGGGGCGTTCGGCCCGCTATCTTGTCCCGGAAACCGTTCTGGCAGAAATTCACGATATGGGGCTTTACAGGGCATGCCCTGTGACGAAGAATTAGTGTTACAATCACTGTCAAGTATGACTTCCCGGATGGCCATTCCGGCCGGCATCCGGACAACAGGGTAATTATGCAGGCAGAACAAGTTAAAGATCTGATAGTGAATGCGCTTGAAGATATGAAAGCGCAGAACGTCAGTGTTATCGATGTAAGGGACCGCACCAGCGTTACCGACTATATGGTTCTGGCCTCCGGAACGTCCAGTCGCCACGTTAAATCCCTTGCCAACTCCGTGGTTGTTGATGCCAAAGAAAAAGGCATTCGCGTTAATAGCGTGGAAGGCGGTGGCGGTAGCGACTGGATACTGGTGGATATGGGAGACGTGGTGGCACATGTCATGATGCCCGCGACCCGTGAGTTTTATGATCTGGAGCGCCTCTGGCGTGATGCGCCGGATATCGGTGCTGCAGGCGGCGAGTAATTATGCGGCTGCGCCTGGTCTGTGTTGGCCAGAAAATGCCCGACTGGGTCAGCAAAGGCTATAACGATTACGCCCGTCGAATGCCTCCGGAAATGCCTCTTGAGCTGGCCGAGATTGCCATGCCGCACCGTGGCAAAAATCCCGATATACCGAGGCTCATGCAACGTGAAAGCGATGCTATCCTGGCGGCTGTCGGTCAAAGGGACAGGGTTGTGGCTCTGGAAGTCTCCGGCCGCGCCTGGTCGACCCCAAAGCTGGCGGAGCAGCTGGAGAACTGGCAACAGGACGGTCGCGATGTAAGCTTTCTTGTGGGCGGGCCGGATGGTCTGGCCGAAGCCTGTCGTCGGCGCGCCGACCAACTGTGGTCGCTCTCACCCCTGACGCTGCCGCATCCGCTGGTTCGGATTCTGCTGGCAGAACAGCTGTACAGAGCCTGGTCGATTACCCGTAACCACCCGTACCACCGGGCTTAGGGGCATTCATGCCGTGGGGTGAGATTAAGGATACCGCCGCCGAGCGCAGGCTCTTTCAGCGTCGCGCACTGGTGATGCTGGTCGTAGTGTTCCTGCTGCTCGCCGGGCTTGCAGCACGGATGTATCAGCTGCAGGTAGCAGAGCACGACATTTACACTACTCTCTCCGATAAAAACCGCGTTCAGGTTCAGTCTGTACCGCCCCCCCGGGGCCTGGTCTACGACCGTAATCAGGTATTGCTGGCGGAAAACCGCCCCGTATTCAGTGTCACTCTGGTGCCGGAGCGTGTTGGCGGCATGGATGAAACACTGGAGCAACTGGAGCGGATTCTTGAGGTCTCTGAAGAAGACCTGGAACGGTTCGAGAGGCGCCTGCGGGAACCCCGGCGCCCCTTTCAGGAAATCCCGCTGCGCTATGACCTGACTGAGGACGAGATTGCCCGCCTGGCGGTGCACCGTCACCGGCTGCCCGGCGTTGAGGTAAGGGCAGAGCTTGTCAGGTACTACCCCCACAGTGAACTGACCGCCCATGCACTGGGCTTTGTTGGCCGGATTAATCGTGACGAACTGCAGCGTATAGACCCGGTTAATTATGCAGGCACCAACTACATCGGAAAGTCCGGGGTTGAGCGTTTCTATGAAAAGCTGCTGCACGGTGAAGTAGGGTATCAGCATGTGGAAACCAACGCCCGTGGGCGCATCCTCCGGGTTCTGGAGCGTGAAAGCCCATCGCCGGGGGAAGACCTGCAATTGCATCTGGACTTACGCCTGCAGGCCCGTGCTCACGAACTTCTGGATGGCCGTCGTGGAGCGATTGTTGCGATCGAACCGAAAACAGGCGGGTTACTGGCTCTGGCCAGCGTACCGGGGTTTGATGCCAACAAGTTTGTGACCGGGATCAGTGTGCCGGACTACCGTGAACTCAGTGAGAGCAAGGATAAGCCGCTGTTTAACCGGGCCTTGCGTGGTCAGTATGCGCCTGCGTCCACCCTCAAGCCTATGTTGGCCATTGCCGCTCTGGATAGCGGTGCGGTCACCCGTGATCAGACGATATGGGACCCGGGTTATTTCCAGCTCAAACCTGGCGGCCGCCGATACCGGGACTGGAAACGGGGTGGCCATGGCTGGGTAGACCTTACCCATGCCATGGCGCAGTCCTGCGATGTCTATTTTTATGAAGCCGCCGTTGAGATGGGTGTGGACACCATGCACAGCTATTTATCCCGTTTCGGATTTGGCGAGGACGCAACGCTGGATGTTTCCGGGGCGCTTAGCGGGCTGTTGCCGTCTCCGGACTGGAAACGGGCAATGCGCGATGAACCCTGGTACCCGGGAGATTCTGTGAATCTCGGAATAGGACAGGGCTTTATGCTCGCTACACCTTTACAGATGGCGACAGCAACCGCTCTGATTGCAAACCGGGGTGAATGGGTGGAGCCACGATTGCTGAAAGGTATCGAAGGCGATCAGTCCCTGGACGGCTTTTTGCCGAGTGAAACCCATGAACCGCTGAAACTCCAGAACCCGGATGACTGGGAGTTCATTGTTGAGGCCATGGCTGAAGTCATGCACGGATCCCGAGGCACGGCACGTGGAGCGGGGAGGGATGCACCCTACCGGATGGCCGGGAAAACCGGCACAGCGCAGGTGTTCAGCCTGGCCGAGGATGAAGAATATGATGCGGAAGAAATCCGTGAACGGTTGCGTGACCATGCACTGTTTGTCGGTTTTGCACCCGTGGAGAACCCGGAAATTGCGGTGGCGGTCATCGTTGAGAACGGAGGCGGTGGCAGCCGCACCGCGGCCCCGGTTGCCCGGGCCTTGTTTGATGCCTGGCTGCTGGAGTTTGCAGATACAGGCAATGACTCTCTGGTCAGTAAAACCGATTCGCAAAGTGAGGCACTGTGATGTCTGTCCGGGAAGTGTATACCTCAACGGCCAGTAACCCTCTTGGGCGCCCGAGAGGTTTCTGGTCGGCCCTGCATCTGGACCCTGTTCTCCTGATACTGCTTACTGCTCTGATTATTGGTGGTTTGTTTGTGCTGTACAGTGGTGCAGACCGCAATTTTGATGTCGTGAAAGCGCAGGCGATTCGTTTTGGCATAGCGTTTGTTGTGATGCTGGTCTTTGCTCAGCTTGATCCGTCCGTATTCCGGCGCTGGGCACCCTGGTTATATGCGGCTGGCCTTGCCGGCCTGGTGGCGGTGTTGCTTGTGGGTGTCGGGGCGAAAGGCGCCCAGCGCTGGCTGGCGCTTCCCGGATTGCCAAGGTTTCAGCCCTCAGAATTAATGAAGCTGGTCGTGCCTATGATGGCTGCGTGGTATCTTTCACGGCACTTCCTGCCACCCAGGTTGCCCCGTATAGGCATGAGTCTGATCGTTGTACTTTTGCCCATGGCTCTGATTGCCGTGCAACCCGACCTCGGAACTGCATTGCTGGTGGGCATGGCCGGGTTGTTTGTGGTGTTTTTTGCCGGCATGAGCTGGCGGCTGATCAGTGCATTTGCAGTGATGATTTCTGTTGCAGCGCCGGTGTTGTGGTTTTTTGGTATGCGCGACTATCAGAAACAGCGTGTACTGACATTACTTGATCCCCAGAGTGACCCGCTGGGTGCTGGCTGGAATATTATTCAGTCGAAAACAGCCATCGGGTCTGGTGGTTTCGAAGGCAAGGGCTGGCTTCAGGGCACGCAGTCGCACCTGGAGTTTTTGCCGGAGAGCCATACCGACTTCATTGTAGCGGTACTGGCCGAAGAGTTCGGATTTATCGGTATGCTCGTGTTGCTCAGTATTTATCTGCTGATCATTCTCCGGTGCCTCTTTATTGCGGTGGTTGCCCAGGATTCGTTCAGCCGGCTGATTGCCGGTGCATTGACCATGACCTTCTTTATCTATGTGTTTGTAAACATTGGCATGGTAAGTGGTCTGCTGCCGGTCGTGGGTGTGCCTTTGCCGCTGATATCCTACGGCGGGACATCCACTGTGACCCTGATGGCAGCGTTCGGCATACTGATGTCGGTACACACCCACCGCCGGATGATTTCAGCCTGATGTCAGGCAGGTAATGGTGATCAGGGCACGGAACCCGTTACAATAGTCCGCAGCGCCGCATTTGTGGTTACCCGCTGGCGACGAACTTCAAAGGACATCCAAACAGTGATAGCAAACCGTTCAGGCTTATGCTTAATGGTGTTGGCAGCGCTGGCCATAGCCGGCTGCGCATCGGCGCCTGCACCTGCTCCCAAATCCGCGGGCCCCGACCATTCATCGCGGTATACCATTACCCAGGACAGGGCTCCCAGCGGAAACTTTGACGCTTCCGGGCTGTCAGACGCCAGTCCCGTATATATTGAGCCAGCGCGTGCGGGGAATAAACCCTCGTATACGGTGTGGGGTAAACGCTATTCCGTACTGGACAGTAATGATGGCTATGTCGCTCGTGGTACAGCAAGCTGGTACGGCGAGAAGTTTCATGGCCACAAGACATCCAATGGCGAAACGTTTGACATGTACAAGATGACGGCGGCCCACAAATCCCTGAGGATTCCCGGCTATGCACGAGTCACGAACCTCGATAATGGCCGTTCTGTGATTGTCCGTGTGAATGACCGGGGGCCCTTTCATGGTGACCGTCTGATTGACTTGTCTTACGCCGCCGCCAAGAAGCTGGGTTATCAGTCCCACGGGACGGCGCAAGTGGAAGTTGCCGCCATAACTGTCAAACCGGATGGCAGTATGTTCCTTGCGGGGCAGTCTTTTGAACCAGGGGCTCCGGCAACCGCGCCAAAATCACAGGAGTCCGTGTCTGTACCGGCAAACACCGTTGCAGACAATGAGAGCCGCGGCGGCGGGCTGTTTGTTCAGCTTGGTTCGTTCAGCAGCCGCGACCCTGCAGAGAAACTGCAGGGACACGCCGAAAGTCTGCTCGGCGATCCGGTGCGCGTGCGTGCCATTGAGACGGAAGCAGGACGCTTTCATCGGGTACAGGTTGGCCCTTTTCAGGATGAAAACAGCGCGCGAAAGACCCAGAGCCTTCTGGAAAACAGAGGGATCTCCAAATCCATAGTGCTGACCGAAACTGACTAAGTACCGGTTTGCATTAAGAAAAACACTTAACGACGAATGAATGGACCCATGGCATTAAAATCAGTTTTCCGCTCGCTTTCTTTTATTTCAGCGTCCCTCGCATTGGTGTTGATGCTTACTGTATCAGGCCAGGCCATGTCTCAGAGTGTGCTGATCCCGTCGCCACCGCAGATTGCCGGCAGCTCTTATGTACTGATGGACCCGAAAAGCGGTCGTATCATCATGGAGCAGAACAGTAATGAGCGTCTGCCGCCTGCCAGCCTGACCAAGATGATGACCGCCTACATTGTCGAGCGAGAGCTGGACGAGGGTCGTATCCGTATGTCGGATCAGGTTCCAATCAGCGTAAAGGCCTGGAAAACTGAAGGGTCCCGCACGTTTGTCAAAGAAGGAACCCGTGCCACAGTCGAGGACCTGCTTAAAGGCGTGATCATTCAGTCTGGTAACGACGCCTCGGTTGCACTGGCAGAATTTATTGCCGGAAGCGAAAGTGCCTTTGTGGATATCATGAATCAGCAGGCGCAGCTTCTGGGCATGAAAGACACCAACTTCGAGAACGCAACCGGCCTGCCATCACCGGATCATTTTTCCACTGCGTATGATCTGGCCGTGCTGGCGCGGGCCATTATCAACGATTACCCGGAGAACTACCCGATATACGCGGAGAAGCACTTTACCTATAACAACATTCGTCAGCCCAACCGCAACAGCCTGCTGTGGCGGGATGAAAGTGTGGACGGCCTCAAAACCGGCCATACAGAAGAGGCGGGCTACTGCCTTGTGGCTTCAGCGAAACGCAATGATACGCGGTTTATTGCAACCGTGATGGGAACCAGCAGCACGCAGGCCCGCTCCCAGGAAATCCAGAAAATGCTCAACTACGGGTTCCGCTATTACGAGAGCGAGCGTCTGTTCAGCGCCGGTCAGGAGCTGGTTGAAGCCAAAGTATGGGGCGGTGAGTCGGGTGAACTTTCGGTCGGAGTACTGGAAGACGCCTACGTTACGATCCCGCGTGGCTCCCGTGACAGTCTGGAGTCCAGCGTCGATCTTGATTCGGTGATCAAAGCACCGGTGCAGGCAGGTGATGAGCTGGGCCGGGTTAAGGTATCGCTTAATGGCGACGTGTTGGTTGACCAGCCGGTCGTTGCCCTGACTGAGGTTCCGGAAGGAGGCATTTTCAAACGTATCTGGGATGCCATTAAACTGTTTTTTGTACAGCTGTTTCAGTAAGGGCCTGCTGAGCCCGGGAGAGTAAGCGGCATGAGTGAGCCGAAAGCACCAAAAATTGAGTTTCCATGCGACTACGCCATCAAAGTGATTGGCGATGCGGCACCGGATTTCAAAGAGTTCGTCGTAGGCGTTGTAGAACAGCATGCGCCGGGAATCTGTGAGGCCGATGTGTCCGTCAAGGATAGCCGGGAAGGGCGGTTCTGCTCTGTCCGGCTGAACATTGTCGCGACCGGAGAGCCACAACTGAAAGCTCTGTTCGAAGAGCTCAAGGCCAGTGGCCGTGTACACATGGTGCTATAAACCCGATGCCTGATCTGATTGTGAGGTCTCTGGGGCAGCAGCCCTATCCGGACACCTGGGAAGCCATGAAAAGCTTCACAGCAGACAGGAACGAGCACACCACAGACGAGCTCTGGTGTCTGGAGCACCCCAGGGTCTACACTCAGGGGCAGGCCGGCAAGCCCGAGCATATTCTGGCGCCAGGTGACATACCGGTGATCCAGGTGGATCGTGGAGGGCAGGTAACCTACCACGGCCCGGGGCAGTTAGTGGTTTACCTGATGATCGGGCTGACCCGGCGCAAAATAGGTGTCCGCAAGCTGGTCGATATTATCGAACAGGCCATTGTAGGTACACTGGCAGAGCAGGGTATTTCGGCAGCGCCGCGTCCGGATGCGCCGGGTGTGTATGTGAACGGGGCCAAGATAGCCTCCCTTGGCCTGAGAGTCAGGCGTGGATGCTCTTTTCACGGTCTGGCACTTAATGTATGTATGGATATGGAGCCTTTTCAGAGAATTAACCCCTGTGGTTACGCCGGACTGGCCATGTGTCAGACAAGCGACTTTGTGGCTTCGGCGTCTGTTGAGGAAACGGAGAAGCGACTGGTCGCGCACCTGGTGGCCGGATTGGGAGACTCCAGCGTTAGCTATTGCAAAGGTTGGTAAACACGGGTTGAAAAAGAAAGGAGACACATGTCATCCAGACGCTCAGGTAAATCAGTTTCCCGGATTAAAACCGGCAGCTTTGAACGTCGGCTGAGCCTCACCCGTGCCGGGCTTTTCGCCGGAACCCGTATGGCCTCCCATATGGCAACCAACTGGCTGAGTAGCAAGGAAACCCGGGAAGAGCGACATAAGGCCATGCTTTCCACTCAGGCCAGGTTTCTGGTCGACGAGCTGGGTAAGCTCAAAGGCAGTGTTGTTAAAATTGGCCAGGTGATGGCCCTTTACGGTGAACACTTTTTGCCCGAAGAAGTGACCACCGCCCTTCATACCCTCGAAGATCAGACCACCTCCCTTGAGTGGCCTGCGATTGAGCGCGTGCTTAAAGCCGAGCTGGGCGATGAGAAACTTGCCCAGCTGGATATAGACCCGGATCCCATAGGGGCTGCCTCTCTGGGGCAGGTGCACCGTGCGGTCCGGCGCAGTGACGGGTTAGAGTTAGTACTTAAAATTCAGTATCCGGGTGTTGCCGACGCCGTCGACAGTGACCTGAACGCGGTCGCCCAGATACTGAAAATGGCCCGCCTGGTAAGTTTTGGTCCGGAGTTTGAAGACTGGCTGGAAGAAGTCCGGGAGATGATGCACCGCGAAGTGGATTATCGCCTTGAAGCCAGCACGACTGAAAAGTTCCGTAAAATGCTGGCGGACGATCCCAGATTTATAGTGCCGCGAGTATTACCGGAGTATTCCAGTCCACAGGTGATAGCCTCCACCTATGAGTATGGCCACCCGGTAAGTTCGGAAACCGTCGGGGAGTTGTCGCTGGAGCGACGCAGTGAGCTTGGAAAAGCAGCGCTTGAGCTTTTCTTTCGGGAACTGTTCATCTGGGGCGAGATTCAGACAGACCCCAACTTCGGGAATTATCGTATCCGGATTGCCGGTGAAGAAGGCGATGATACAGACCATGATCGTATTGTACTGCTCGACTTCGGCGCCGTGCAGGCTTACTCGCGAGAGTTTCTGGATCCGGTTATCCAGATGATTCAGGCTTCTTACGAGGACAACCTTGAAGCCGTAATTGATGGTGGTGTAAAACTTCGCTTCATGAGCAGGGACTGGCCACAAGACGTGCTGGAGACGTTCGGCCGTGTGTGCATGTCTGTACTGGAACCCTTGTCCGGCGATCACGACAGCTGGCCGGATTACGCTGTTAACAGCAAAGGCCAGTATCGCTGGAAACAGAGTGACCTGCCCTCAAGAGTGGCGCGACAGGCCGCAAGGTCCGCTATCAGTCGTTACTTTCGGGTGCCGCCCAGTGAGTTTGTATTTCTTAATCGTAAGCTGATCGGGGTTTATACGTTTATCGCCGTGCTCTATTCAGAGTTTAACGGCGAGCCGCTGCTGCGCAAATACCTTTACGGGGAGGGTGACGACAGGCCGGATGCCTCTGCAACCAGCCAGAGTACAAAGGCGTAGCGCAAGCCTTTGCCAATCCCCACAAGTACAATGAAATTAAGCCAGGGGACACGCATGATACCGCCAACCAGAGTCAGCGCATCACCACCCAGGGGCAGCCAGCCCAGCAATAACGACCACTGACCGTAGCGGTTAAAGCTGTTTCGGGCTTTATGCAGCCGCATCTCACTGATCGGAAACCAGCGCTTGTGCTTGAAGCGATCCACCTGCCTGCCAATAATGCCGTTAACGACGGACCCGAGCGTATTGCCCAGGGTAGCCCAGACCCAGAGCCACCACAGTGAGTAGCCTTGCATAACCAGCGTGCCTGCGAGAATTTCGGAGTAGGCAGGCAGCAGGGTCGCCGCTGCAAAAGAGGTCAGAAACAGTGTCAGATAAACCACAGGGCATTCCTTGTATACGCTGGGGCTATGATAGCCATTCAAAGCATTCATTTTTTAACACTGTGCAATCATGGCATCATGACTGCAGTTTTTAACACCCCCGGTGGCATCCCGGGGCTACTATTCGGAGGAATTATGGAGCAGGTAACGATTTACGGACGCACAAGCTGCGGGTTTTGTGTGCGTGCAAAAGGTATTTGCGAATCCCGTGGCATACCGTATACCTGGGTCGATATGATTGAGCACGACATGACCAAGGCAGATGTTGCCGAAAAGATTGGTCGCCCGGTTCACACTGTGCCGCAGATACTTGTGGGCGACAAGTACATTGGTGGGTATGACGAGTTTTCGGCCTATGTACGCCAGCAGGAAGCAAGCTGAGCTTCCGTATCATTGGTCTGAAGACATTAAAAAAGCCCTGTAGCGATAGCCGCAGGGCTTTTTAGTTATTTACGGCAGGTCAGGCGTCCGGTCAGAACTGGAAATCTGTTTTCAGTTTCTTTTCTGCCAGAATGTTCTTCAGCTTTGCAACCCGGGGCAGGCCGTTGTCAAAAGGCGGGAAGCTCTCACCGGTAATCAGGGGCTGGAGGTAGTCCCGACAATCCTGGGTAATGCCAAAACCATCATCGGTAATGTAATGAATCGGCATTTTCTTTTCCTGGTTGGCCACATCACTCAGCGGCGCCTCACCTATTTTCCAGACATAGGGTTTTGACTGTTCTCTGACAATAGTGGGCATAATTGCCTGCTTGCCCTCCAGTGCCATTTCCACCGCCGCTTTACCAACCGCGTAGGCCTGCTCGACATCGGTAGCAGAGGCAATATGGCGGGCGCTGCGCTGCAGATAGTCTGCAACGGCCCAGTGGTATTTATGCCCCAGAGCCTGCCTGACCATATTGGCCAGTGCGGGCGCAACACCGCCTAGCTGGGTATGGCCGAAGGCGTCTTTGGCGCCGGCATCAGCGAGGAACCGGCCATCTTCATACTGTGATCCTTCAGAGGCAACAACCACACAGTAGCCGTATTCCTTCACGCAAAAATCCACACGCTCCAGAAATGCATCACGGTTAAACGGGATTTCGGGGAACAGAATAATGTGGGGTGGCTCGCCTTCTCCCTGACCTGCCAGGCCTCCGGCCGCCGCAATCCAGCCTGCATGGCGGCCCATGACCTCAAGAATGAAGACTTTGGTGGAGGTTTCACACATGGACTTGATATCCAGGCTGGCTTCCAGGGTAGAGGTGGCAATGTACTTGGCCACGGAGCCAAAGCCCGGGCAGCAGTCGGTAAACGGCAGGTCGTTGTCGACGGTCTTGGGCACACCGATACAGGTGATGGGGTAACCCATAGTGTCGCCAATCTGTGAAACCTTGAAGGCGGTGTCCTGGGAGTCGCCGCCGCCGTTATAAAAGAAGTAGCCGATATTGTGAGCCCGGAATACTTCTATAAGGCGCTCGTATTCACGCCGGTTTTCGGTAATGTTTTTCAGTTTGTGACGACAGGACCCGAAGGCACCACCGGGCGTGTGGATGAGTTCCTGAATGGCTTCATCGCTTTCGAGGCTGGTATCAATCAGCTCTTCGTTCAGGGCACCCAGAATACCGTTGCGCCCGGCAAATACTTTACCGATTTTATCCGGGTGTTTGCGCGCGGTCTGGATAACCCCGCAGGCACTGGCGTTAATAACAGCGGTAACACCGCCGGACTGAGCGTAGAATGCGTTCTTGATGGCCATCTCGGATGGGGTCTCCTGCTGGTTCGACAATGGCGCCGATGATACGTCAAATGCGCAGCTTTTTCATGGCAGGAAATGCAGATGGCTTTATTTCAGATGCCTTGACGGGGTGCAATGGATACGGGAGGCTTGTCGGGTTTCAATTCAGAGGACAACTGGCGAATGCACATTCATATTCTGGGAATCTGTGGCACATTTATGGGTAGCCTTGCCGTTCTGGCGCGGGAGCTCGGGCACACAGTAACCGGCTCCGATCAGGGCGTTTATCCGCCCATGAGCACTCAGCTGGAAGAGCAGGGCATCAGCCTGATGGAGGGGTACAGTACGAAGCATCTGGAGCCTCGGCCCGATCTGGTGCTGATCGGCAATGCCATGTCGCGGGGGAACCCCGAGGTAGAGGCAGTGCTGAACCGTAATATCGATTATATGTCCGGCCCCGAGTGGCTGGCACGTGAGGTACTCCGGCATCGCTGGGTGCTTGCGGTTGCAGGCACCCATGGTAAAACCACGACCACTGGCATGCTGTTGTGGATTCTTGAGCAGGCCGGGTTGGCTCCGGGTTATCTGGTGGGGGGAGTGCCCAAAGACTTCCCGGTATCGGCCCGGCTCGGGGACAGTGATTTCTTTGTTATCGAAGCGGATGAGTATGACAGTGCCTTCTTCGACAAACGGTCCAAGTTTATTCATTACCGTCCTCATACACTCATACTCAATAACCTGGAGTTTGATCACGCCGATATCTTTGAAAATGTTGAGGCGATTGAGCGTCAGTTTCACCATCTGGTCCGTACTGTTCCCTCCCAGGGCCTGATTGTTCGCCCGGCTCTGGATGCACATCTGGATAAGGCTCTGGCCATGGGGTGCTGGAGTCAGGTGCAAAGCACTGCAATTGGAAGCGAGGTTGAAACCACGACCGACTGGCGGGCAGAGCTGCTTTCTGAGGATGGCAGTCGCTTTATGGTGATTCATCATGAGCAGCCAGTGGCAGTGGTGAAGTGGGGTCAGACGGGCCTGCATAATGTGCGTAACGCCCTGGCGGCAATTTCGGCCGCAAAGCATGTGGGGGTAACACCCGACCACGCCGTGGCGGCGTTGTGTCGTTTTTCCGGCGTAAAGCGCCGGATGGAGCTGCTGGCAGATGTTGGTGGAGTGAAGGTTTATGACGATTTTGCTCACCACCCGACCGCAATAGAGACAACACTGGACGGCTTGCGCAGCCAGGTGGGGGATGAGCCGGTTATTGCTCTGATCGAACCCCGCTCCAATACCATGAAACAGGGCGTCCATCAGCACACGTTACTGCCCAGTGCCAGCCTGGCTGACAAAGTATATTGGGCCAACCTGAACGACATGGAATGGCTTCCGGCGCTGGTATCTGAGTGGCAGACAGCAAACCCACAGTCGGTGCAGCATCAGGTGGAGTCGACGGTAGAGCACCTGGTTGAGCGTGTGCTGAACGATCTTCCCAGTCCTTGCCACATTGTGATCATGAGCAATGGTGGCTTTGGTGGTATTCACGGTCAGCTGGTTGCAGGCATTGAGGCGATTCATGGTCAATAAACCGTCCCCCTCCCGAACGATCAATCTGGCATTTACCGGCGCATCGGGGGCTCAGTATGGCTTGCGCCTGCTGCAGTGCCTGGTAGCGTCCGGGTGCCGTGTGCATGTGATGGTCAGCAAGGCGGCACAGGTGGTGATGGCAACAGAAACCGATCTCAAGTTGCCAGGAACCCCGCCGGCTATGCAGAGAACCCTGTCTGATTACGCCTCGGCTGAGCCCGGTCAGGTTCTGGTCTTCGGTCGCGAAGACTGGTTTTCTCCACCTGCCTCCGGCTCTGGAGAGAAGGCACCTCTGGTGATCTGCCCCTGCAGCACCGGCACCCTGTCTGCGTTGGCAACCGGGGCCAGCAATAACCTGATTGAGCGAGCTGGCGATGTTGCCCTTAAAGAAAAACGCCAGCTGATTCTGGTTCCCCGGGAAGCGCCATACTCGGAAGTGCACCTGGAAAACATGTTGAAGCTGACCCGCATGGGCGCGGTTATTATGCCCGCGAGCCCGGGGTTTTATCACCGGCCGGAATCGGTTCATGATCTTGTGGACTTTATTGTCGCCCGCATTCTCGATCATCTGGACCTGCTCCAGGAGCTGATGCCTCGCTGGGGCGAGGCCAGAGTCAGTGCCAAACTGGAAAGCAGCGATGGTTTTGGCCAGCAGGATTGATGGTTTTAACCATTGAGCCTGCCTGCCCGGCGGTTGAAACTTGGTGAAGCTAAACAACAATACTGCCCACTGACTGAGGTTCACCATGATTCCACGTACGCTCTTTGATGCCGACCTTGATGGTTTTCGGGACTCTGTCCGGAAATTTCTTGAGCAGGAGGCCGCGCCATACCACGAACAGTGGGAAAAGGATGGCCAGGTCAGCCGCGAACTGTGGCAGAAAGCCGGCGAGCTGGGCTTTTTATGCCCGACCATGCCAGAGGCCTACGGCGGCGCTGGCGCGGACTTTCGTTACAGTGCCGTTGTAATGGAAGAAGTGTCGCGGGCCGGGCTCTCCGGCATCGGCTGGACTCTGCATTCGGATATTGTCGCGCCTTATATCCTCAAGTACGGTACTGAAGAACAGAAAAAACATTACCTGCCCCGAATGGCGTCCGGGGAAATCATTACCGCAATCGCCATGAGCGAGCCGGGCGCAGGTTCAGACCTGCAGGGAGTGAAGACCACCGCCGTTAAGGATGGCGGACACTATGTTCTGAATGGCTCCAAGACCTTCATTACCAACGGCCAGATGGCGGATCTGGTGATTGTCGTAGCAAAGACCGACCCCAAAGAGGGCGCCAAGGGCATCAGCCTGTTGCTGGTTGAGTCCGGATGGGAAGGTTTTGAAAAGGGCAAGAATCTGAGCAAGGTGGGCATGAAAGCTCAGGATACCTCCGAACTGTTTTTTCAGGATGTAAAAGTACCGGCAACGCACCTGTTGGGCTCCAAAGAAGGGCAGGGCTTTCTGCAACTGATGCAGGAGCTTCCGGCAGAGCGGTTACAGATCGGGCTTACCGCCGTTGCTGCTGCAGAAGCCGCCTGGCAATGGACGCTGGATTACGTGAAAGAGCGCAAGGCCTTTGGCAGGCCCGTGGTCAAATTCCAGAACACCCGGTTCAAAATGGCCGAGATGAAAGCGGAAATCACGGCAGCCCGGGTATTTACCGATCGGTGTCTGGAATTGCATCTGGAGAAGAAGCTCGATATACCCACCGCCGCCATGCTGAAGCAGCACACCACTGATCTGCAGTGCAGAGTGATGGACGAATGTGTGCAGTTGCACGGCGGTTACGGTTATATGTGGGAGTATCCGATCGCACGTGCCTGGGCAGACTCCCGGGTTCAGCGCATATACGGCGGAACCAACGAAATCATGAAAGAGATTGTTGCCCGCGCATTTTAAATGACGCGTCGAAAGCCCCGGGGTTCTCCCGGGGCATGTCTTTACCAAACTTTACAGTTTGCCAAACCTATCAAGGTCTCAGGCACTCACATCTCTTAGAGTAACTGCATAACCTCTAACAACAATCAATGGTTGCCGTTATGAAACGCCTGACTTGCCTGCCTCTTTCTGTTCTGTTTTTTGCCCTCGCCGGCTGCGGCGAGGAGGTTAATGAACTGCCTGTAGACGGGCGCGACTTTGATGGCGTGCAATACAGTGAATCAGAGTCTGTTTATACCGGACGTGCCATTGATGGTTATCTGAAAAACGCCCGGGTATGGCTCGACCTGGACGGTGATGGCCAGTACAGCAAAGGCCCTCTGGACGTTACATTGGCCAATGGCGACACTCACAGGCTGGACCGGGGTGAACCCACAGCGATGACCACCGCTGGCGGGCGCTTTTCACTGGACCTCGCGGAATTTCAGGTTGGTCTGTCGAAGGGTAAGGACCTGGACCCCAGAGATTACCCCTTGTATGCACTGGCGCTGCCCGGCAAAACCATGGAAGAAACCCATAGCGGCGAAGTGCCTGTCCCTCGCGCCTATCTGATGTCAGCCAGCCCGGGTGTCACCAACGTAACTCCATTGACCACTCTGGCGCGATTCCGGGCCAAAGTGGCAGGGCAGGCGAGTATGGGCTCCGAAAATGCTGCCCTGGCGGACTCAGCGGAATTAAATGGCGTGAACCTTTTGCAGGATTACGTTCAGGCCAATAATGAAAAGGCGCACGCCTACGCCCGTGCCCTGGCGCGATTTATGGCGAGCCAGATACCTGATGAATACAACAAGGATCTGGCCGCAGAGGGCAGTGACGGCACCGGACGGTTCCTCTCCAGTAAAGCCGTGGACTTGCTTGGGATTTCACTGATCAGGAATGCCCGGGAGGTTGTCAGCAGAGTTGATGCGCAGGTGTCAGGCGGGCGCTACGGCAATGTTGATACGGATAATCTGGCATTGCCGCGCGTCGATATTGAATTGAAGAACCCATCGCTTCTGACCGGGCTTAAGGTATTTGCCAATACCGAAGAGGTCAGAGTAGAGGCCCTTGAATTGTCCGCAGCGCTTGAGTTTGATTACACGGAAGACGGCCAGTTGCTGTCGGTTTCCAGTCAGGGGTGTATGGAGCCTTCGTTACCAGAGATTGCGCGACTCGTTCAGGTGAATGGGTATATGGCGCAAATGAAAAATCAATGGCACCCCAGTGCCTCTCTTTCTGCCGAGAGCAAACAGGCTTACGCAGATGCGGGCATTGACGAGCGCATTGTCTTTGACTGGAAAAACAAGCGTGCTTATTTCGATACCGTTACTTCTTGCCATAAGGGCACTCGCGGAGTCAGCTCGGAGGGCTCAGAACTGGGTGGTACGCCTGAGATCACCTGGAGTTGGGATAATGAGGGTGAGGTGGTTGAAAAAGTGGCTGCATCACCGGACCGGAAGATTAATCTACTGGCTGCAGCCAGCGCGCCGGCTGAGGTGTTGGGGCAGAGCTGGGTTACCGGCTATAGAATTGTGGCGGGCGATACTCCGGAGGTTGCGCTTGCGTTTTCAGATTCTGGAAGTAATTGTGAGCCGGCGAGTATGGATGGAGAGGAGCCAGACCTGACCGCGTCACATGTGACGCAGTTATTCCCGGTCACGATTGATGGCGAGGCAGGACATGCCTACGAGTATGATATCCGGGAGTACAGGGTGGATGAGGACGGAACCAGGAGTTTGCCCGTTGAGCGTCTGCTTAAATACCCCCTGCGGAGTCTGTCGAAGGCTGGTCCAGATGCAGGAAACTTACAGTGGCGGTTGTCTTACGCGTCGTTGGAGCAGAAGGGGCTGGACCGGGTCTCGGCAAACCTGGTTCGCGAAGCGTACCTGGAGGACCGTGACGGAATAAGCGAGTGTGGAGTTCCGGTCAGCAATGCCCCGGGTACGGCGTATGCAAAAGTGAGTTACACTTACAAAACGCTCACGGAATATTTGCTGCAAGGTTTGGCTGAGGAAGTTGCTGGGGATTAATTGCTAATTGAAAACTCTGGCCATTTCTTGAGGGAAGAAATGGTGCCGAGGAGAGGATTTGAACCTCCACGGGGTTGCCCCCACTAGCACCTGAAGCTAGCGTGTCTACCAATTTCACCACCTCGGCAGGTGATTTGCAGTTTCGCAGTCAGTTTGTTGATAAACCTAGCGTTTCTGCCACATCGGCGGGATGTTCCCGTCAACCGATGGCGCGTACTTTAATAATTCCCGGCAGGGCTGTCAAATGTTTTTTTTGAAAAAGAGGCTGGCAGGTATTTGTGCTTATAAGTGGTGCGTTGTTAGTCAGTGAGTGCGTACCATCGTATACTGTGCAACAAATGAATACGAACAGCGCCGTTGTGGCGCCGTACTGAACAAGGATCCGAATGGTTTCCAGAAATAAAAAACACAAAGATCCTCACGCTGGCCGTGAGGCTCAAAAATATGAAAACCCGATTCAAAGCCGGGAGTTCATACTCGCACACCTGAAAGAGCGGGGTGCACCGGCAACACATGAAACACTGTGTTCCGAGCTTGGCCAGACAGACCCGGAAGGCATCGAGGCCCTCAGGCGTCGCCTGATTGCAATGTGCCGGGATGGTCAGCTTATCTGTAACCGCCGTGATGCCTATTTGCCGATAGAAGAGGCAGACCTGGTCAGCGGCCGGGTGATCGGCCATAGAGACGGCTTCGGCTTTTTGGTGCCGGATGATGGCGGCTCTGACCTGTTTTTAACCGCCCGGCAAATGCGTAAGGTTTTTCACGGTGACCGGGTGGCCGCCCGGGTAGACAAGATTGATGATCGTGGCCGGCGCGAAGGTGTCATTGTTAACGTTCTTGAGCATCGTACACACCAGACGGTCGGGCGCCTTTTCAAAGAAAGCGGCATTGCCTTTGTAGTGCCGGAAAACGCCCGTATAAACCAGGAAGTTCTGGTGTCGGAGGAGCATCTGGGCGAGGCGCATCACGGCCAGTATGTGGTTGTTGATATCCTGCGTCAGCCAACGGTTCGCTCCCAGCCTACCGGGAAAATTGCCGAGGTTCTGGGCGAGCATATGGCACCGGGAATGGAAATTGACGTTGCTATCCGCTCTTACGACATTCCCCATGAATGGTCCACAGAGGTGGGCGAGCAGACAGCAGCCATTCCGGGCGAGGTTACTGAGGCTGATAAAAAGAACCGGGTAGACATTCGCAACATGCGCCTGGTAACGATCGACGATGAGACTGCCCGTGACTTTGATGATGCCATCTATTGTGAGCCCAGAAGTCGCGGCGGCTACCGTCTCGTTGTCGCCATAGCAGACGTATCGCACTATGTACGCACAGACTCTCCGCTGGATGAAGAAGCTCTGCGCCGCGGTAACTCTGTGTATTTCCCGGATCACGTGGTGCCGATGCTTCCGGAAAAGCTTTCCAATGGTCTGTGTTCCCTGAACCCGGATGTCGATCGTCTGTGCATGGTTGCAGATATGACCATCAGTGCGGCTGGTAATATCAGCGGATATACCTTTTACCAGGCTGTGATGCGCAGCCATGCCCGGCTGACCTACAGTAAAGTCAGTGACATGCTGGAACGGCCGGACTCAGAGCCAGGTTATCGGCTGTCAGCCCAGTATGCGGACATATTGCCGCATTTACATAACCTGTACGACGTATACAAGCTTCTGCGCAAGGCACGGACAAAGCGTGGCGCTATTGATTTTGAAACCACGGATACCCGCGTGATTTTTGATCCGGAGCGCAAGATTGAAGAAATTGTGCCAGTGCACCGCAATGATGCGCACAAGATTGTTGAAGAGAGCATGCTGTGTGCCAACGTAGCGGCGGCGCGCTTTCTCAAGAAGCATAAAATGCCGGCACTTTACCGTGTGCACGATGGGCCATCGGAAGAGCGGCTCAGCTCGGTTCGCCTGTTTCTGGGAGAGCTTGGTCTGCAGTTGGGCGGTGGTGACAAGCCGACGTCGGCCGATTACCAGGCCTTGCTGTCCGAAGTCGCTGACCGGCCTGATGCCGGCGTGATTCAGACCGTAATGTTGCGGTCGTTGAGCCAGGCCGTTTACAGCCCGGATGAAAGTGGCCACTTCGGTCTCGGCTTTCCCAGTTACACGCATTTCACCTCACCCATACGCCGGTATTCGGATTTGATTGTGCACCGGGCTATCAAGTCCCGTATCCACAATCCGGAAGTGACAAAAGATGTGGTATCACCGGCGAAACCGGATCCGGCATTGGCAGAATACCCGTACGATTACGAAAAAATGCAGACGCTCGGTGAGCATGTGTCAATGACAGAACGGCGGGCTGACGATGCTACCCGGGATGTGATGGCGTGGCTCAAGTGCGAATTCCTGAGTGATCGTGTGGGCGAGGAGTTCGACGGGGTAATCGCCGCCGTCGTTCCCTTCGGGTTCTTTGTTGAGCTTTCGGATGTTTATATCGAGGGCCTGGTGCATGTTTCAACACTGAGTGGTGATTACTTTCATCATGATTCGGCCAAACACCGCCTGATTGGTGAGCGTACGGCCATTAGTTTCCGCCTGGGTGATGAGCTGCGGGTTAAGGTGATGCGGGTTGGCATGGAAGACCGCAAAATCGACCTGGAACTGGTCAGTAAGCCCAAGCGCCGGCGGGCCGACAGAGATGCTCTGGATGTGACCAAGAAGGAAACACGAAACAAGAGCAGCAAAAAGCCTGATAAGCGGCGTAGCCGGAAAAGTGCGCCGGCAGGTGCAAAATCCGGTAAAGAGGCGAAAGCCCAGCTGGTCGCAGACGCAGCCCGTGAGGCCGGCAAAAAAACGAAGAAGGGACAGGGCAAGTCAGCCAGTACCAGTAAAGCGCGGAAACCGCGAAAGACAGATAAGTAACAGGGAACCGAATCAGTGTCCGGAGAGTTTGTATTTGGCTGGCACGCAGTTGAGGCTGTTCTCAAACGTGAGCCGGAAAGACTGCAGCAGGTCTGGATTCAGACCGGTCGGCAGGATAAGCGTGTAGCGGGTATCACCAACACCCTGAATGAGCTCGGGGTTCAGTGGGCTGTCGTACATCGTCGGGAACTTGACCGGCGTGTGGCCGGGGTTCATCAGGGGGTTGTGGCAGAAGTCAGCGCAAGCCGCGAATGGACGGAAGATGACCTGCTCACACAACTCTCAGCAGGCAGCAATCCGCCGTTCCTGTTGGTACTCGACGGAGTAACCGACCCCCATAACCTTGGAGCCTGTCTGCGTACCTGTGATGCTGCGGGGGTGCAGGCGGTGATTGTTCCGAAAGATAAATCAGCGTCGCTAACGCCGGTGGCCCGCAAGGTTGCCTGTGGAGCAGCGGAAACCGTGCCACTTGTACGAGTCACCAACCTCGCCCGTTTTCTGCGCGCGCTTCAGGATCAGGGTATATGGCTGATCGGTACTGCAGGAGAGGCAGCTGCCACTTTGTATCAGGCGGACTTCACAGGCCCGGTGGCACTGGTCATGGGCGCTGAGGGTAAGGGGATGCGCCGGCTGACCCGTAAGCATTGCGATCAGCTGATCAAAATCCCCATGCTTGGGCATGTAGACAGTCTTAACGTGTCTGTTGCAACCGGTGTCTGTTTGTACGAGGCTTTGCGCCAGCGGCTTGGTTAACTGTTGCACAGAAGGCTGTCAGCGCCTAGAATACGTCACCCCTTTTTTCAGGGGAGAGGTTTGTCATGCCCGTTGAATGGGCAGTGCCACACCTCGCTTTTGATCAAGCCTTTAATTGTAAAGCCTTATTGAAAGAGCAAAAAGAACCGGCAGCATCGTCTGCCACCTCCTTGCTTTCATGCGTCCTGACTGAGTCGGGAAATGGCAGAAAGCTGTTTAAACCGTAGGGAGAACTCATGCGTCACTACGAAATCGTATTTATGGTACACCCGGATCAGAGCGAGCAGGTGCCCGCAATGATCGAGCGTTATACCAGCCTCATCACTGAAGATGGCGGCAAGGTAGATCGCCTGGAAGATTGGGGCCGTCGTCACCTGGCATACCCGATCAACAAGATTCACAAGGCTCACTATGTGCTGATGAACATCGAATGTTCACAGACAGCACTGGACGAGTTGACTCACAACTTCCGGTTCAACGATGCCATTATTCGTGACCTGATCCTGCGTCGCGATGAGGCGGTTGTCGATCTGTCTCCGATGAAAGCCGCAGAATCCCGTGAAGACCGTCGTTCCGGTGGGGATGATCGTCCACGTCGCTCAGCTGCACCTTCTGAAAACCGTCCGAGCGAAAGCAAAGACGAGACTCAGAAAGCTGAAGCCCAGGGCGAAGAAAAGTAATTAACCGGAGTTGAGGAGTACATTATGGCTCGTTTTTTCAGACGTCGTAAGTTCTGCCGCTTTACGGCAGAAGGTGTTAAAGAGATTGATTATAAAGATCTGGACACACTGAAAAGCTACATCACTGAAACTGGCAAAATCGTGCCCAGCCGTATTACCGGCACAAAAGCACGTTATCAGCGTCAGCTGGCAACCGCTGTAAAGCGCGCCCGCTACCTGGCACTGCTGCCGTACTCGGACAGCCACGATAACTAAGTAACAGATAGAATAAGGCTTGGGACCATGCGTGCACTGGCACAATTTGTAATGCGCGGTCCCCTGCAGGCCAGCGGGGTAGCAGCGGTAACAACTGCGATACCTTTGCTGTTCTGGATTGGCGCCGCAGTTGTTGGCCTGGTTTTTCTCAGGCTGGGCATCAGTCAGGGGCTTAATATTGCTCTCTGGGCATTGCTTCCAGCGTTTGGCTGGGCGGTGTTCGGAAGTGATCCCACAGCTCTGGCAGTACTGCTGCAAGTGATGCTGATGGCGTCAGTACTCAGAGCAACGCTGTCCTGGGAAAGAACCCTTCTTGGAGGGAGCTTTCTGGCAATTGTCATGGGCCTGTTATTGCCCATGCTTTACCCCGGCCTGATGGACGAACTGGTTCGCGCCGGGGTCAGTTTTTACGAACAGTACAATGCCGAGGTGGCTCGCTCACTCGGGAGTGATCTCGAGATAGCGATACGGGACACCATGAATGCCAGTATGGCAGGCAGCTACCTTGCAGTCGCTGTGGGAATGACCATGCTGGCCCGGTGGTGGCAGTCGACGTTGTATAACCCTGGCGGATTTCGCAAGGAGTTTCACAACTTCAGGTTGTCACCAACTGTGGCAGTGGTGTTAGCTGCGACCATGGCTGTCGGCCCGTTTCTTGGGCTGAACCCCATGCTGCTTGGCTGGGTAGCCGGAACGCCGATGTTTCTGGCGGGTGTGGCTCTGGTTCACGGCATTGCCGGGCGTAAAAAACTGAGTGCCCATTGGCTTGGAGCGTTTTATGTTGCACTGGTGCTCCTGGGCCCAAGTCTGATGATTCTGTTAGTAGTTCTGGCTTTTGTGGATAGCTGGCTGGATATCCGGGGGCGATTAAAGCCTGCCGGGCCGGCTGAATAAAGCACGAAGAGGTTAACGAGATGGAAGTTATTCTGCTCGAGAAAGTTGCAAACCTTGGCTCTCTGGGCGACAAGGTGAAAGTTAAGTCCGGTTACGGCCGTAATTTCCTGCTTCCCTATGGCAAGGCTGTGCCTGCTACTGAAGCAAACCTGAAGGCGTTTGAAGAGCGTCGCGCCGAGCTCGAGAAGGCTGCAGCTGAAAGGCTCGCCGCAGCTCAGGCCCGTGCCGAGGCACTGGAGGATGCGTCCTTTACGGTCACATCCAAAGCGGGTGACGAAGGCAAACTGTTCGGCTCCATTGGTGTGCGCGACATTGCCGACGTTATCACTGCCGCAGGTACCGAAGTTGAGAAGAGCGAAGTTCGTCTGCCGGAAGGCCCGCTGCGGGTTACGGGCGAGTACGAAATTGAGCTTCAACTGCACTCTGACGTTGCAGTAACAGTAAAACTGGCGGTTGTTGCCGGGTAATCTGCTTACACCAGAAGCAGTGCCGGGCCAGCCCCGGCCCCTGAAGAATGCCAGAAGCTGACTGACAGGCCCGAACCGTTTAAACACGGCTTTCGGGCCTGTTGCTTTCTGGTATGCTGTAAGGCTCAGGTAATCCCTCCATTGCCACGACGTTTCGCAATCATTGTTGTGGTTCTGACGTCCAACTGAAGAAGTGTTCATGGCCAAGCCTAATCTGAAGCCCGCAAGTACGGATCTTGAAACCAGTCGCATCAAAGTACCCCCTCACTCTGCCGAAGCCGAGCAGGCTGTTCTGGGTGGTCTGATGCTGGATAATCGCCGGTTTGATGAGATTACCGAGATAATCTCGGCGGCTGATTTTTATCGCCAGGACCACCGCCTCATTTTTGGTGCGGTTGAGCGCCTGGCCAGTGAAGGTGAGCCACTGGATGTGGTTACCCTGGCTGAGTTTCTGGAGCGTGCCGGAGATATTGAAGATGCCGGCGGTTTGTCTTACCTGGCTGAGCTGGCGGAAAAAACCCCCGGCGCGGCCAATATCCGGGCTTATGCAGAGATTGTCCGTGAGCGCTCTATTCTCCGCCAGTTGGTGGAAGCATCGGGAAAAATTGCAGACTCGGCTTTTAACCCCCAGGGGCGCAGCAGTAATGAGATTCTGGATGAAGCCGAGCGCAACGTTTTCCAGATTGCCGAATCCAGGGTAAAAGAGGGCTCGGGCCCCCAGTCTATCAACCCGATTCTGACTCAGACCCTCAGTCGCATTGAAGAGCTGTTTGAATCCGGAGATCAGACCACGGGCCTGACTACCGGGTTCCGGGATCTGGATGAGCAGACATCCGGTATGCAGCCGGCAGATCTTATTATCGTGGCGGGGCGACCCTCGATGGGTAAAACCACCTTCGCCATGAACATTGTAGAAAACGCATTGATCAGCACAGGCACACCGGTGTTGGTGTTCAGTATGGAAATGCCGGCAGACGCGCTGGCCATGCGTATGATTTCATCGCTTGGGCGCATTGATCAGACTAAAGTGCGGGGCGGCAGGCTGGAAGAGGATGACTGGCCCCGTTTGACGTCGGCTGTGAGTCTGTTGAAAGATAAGCCTTTGTATATTGATGATACGCCCGGCCTGAGCCCTACGGAATTGCGCTCCCGGGCCCGGCGGGTTGCCCGGGAGAACGACGGCAAGATCGGCCTGATTATGGTGGACTACCTGCAGCTGATGCGGGTGCCGGGAAACACCGAAGGCCGGACAGCTGAAATTTCGGAAATTTCACGGTCGTTAAAGGGAATAGCCAAAGAGCTCAGCTGCCCTGTGGTCGCACTTTCACAGCTTAACCGAAGTCTTGAGCAGCGCCCCAACAAGCGCCCGATAAACTCCGACTTGCGCGAGTCAGGCGCCATTGAGCAGGACGCAGACGTTATCATGTTTGTATACCGTGATGAGGTTTACAACGAAGATACGCCGGACAAAGGCATTGCAGAGATCATTATAGGCAAGCAGCGGAACGGGCCCATCGGGACAACCCGCCTTGCGTTTATCGGCAAATACACCAAATTTGAAGACCTGGCCCATGGGGACTATGGCGATTACGGTGGGGAGTACTGATGCCACGCAGCACTGTTGCCCGCATAGATCTGCAGGCTCTGCGTAACAACTACCTCAAAGCCTGTCAGCGCGCCGGCAGCGCCAAAGCCATGGCGGTGGTAAAGGCAGACGGCTATGGCCACGGTATCGCCCGTGTTGCTTCGGCACTGAGCGATCTGGCACCCAAATACGCCGTGGCATGTATTGAAGAGGCCTGGGCTATTCGTGATGCGGGGCTGGCCCAGCCGGTGGTGTTACTGCAAGGGGTGCATGCGGCGGAGGATATCGCTGAATGCAGCGGGAAAGCATTTGAGCCTGTATTGCACGGAGAGTCTCAGCTGGAATGGCTGCTTAAAGGTAGTCACAGGCCGACCTTCTGGCTGAAGGTTAACACCGGTATGAACCGGCTGGGCTTTCGACCGCAAGAATTGCCGGGTGTTATGGAGAACCTTGAAAAAACAGGAGCGCTCAGCCAGCTTCAGGGGTTTGTGACTCACTTTGCCTGTGCTGATGATACCGGGAGCGCAATGACCGCAGAGCAGACCTCTGCGTTTATTAAGGCAACCTCTCCCTGGCCAACGCTGCTGAAGAGTGTCGCTAATTCCGCTGCCCATTTTATTGCTGGCCAGCCATTGTTTGACTGGAGCCGCCCCGGAATCATGCTTTATGGCGGATCACCGATTGTCGGTAAAACCGGGCCTGAGCTGGGCCTTGAGCCGGTAATGACACTTGAGGCTCCTCTGATTACTACCCGGGTTGTCAGGGCCGGTGAAAGTGTGGGCTATGGCTCGGTGTGGACAGCCCGGCAGGACACCCTGATGGGAATGGTGGCCGTTGGCTATGGTGATGGCTACCCCCGGCATGCGGGCACAGACACTCCGGCAGCCGTTGATGGCCGGCGTATCCGGCTAATTGGCCGGGTCTCCATGGACATGCTGGCGGTAGACCTGAGCAACGCACCCGGAGTGAGTGTTGGCGATACGGTGGAGCTCTGGGGACGCACTGTCGGGGTAGACGAAGTGGCCACTTGTGCAGGCACCATTTCGTATGAGTTGCTGACAGGTCTTACCAGTCGGGTTCCCCGTATCGTACAGCCATCAGCCAGGCAAAAGCCCGGGGCGCGTTAATATTAATCATATCCGGAGGCATTGAACCCCAGTGCATGTACTTGTTATTCACGATTACGGCCCGCTAGGCAAAATACTGCTTGAGCGTCTCAGGCAAACCTCTCTTGATGTCAGCCCTCTGTTGGTCAGTGATCCTGCAAGTGCCGACCTAAGTGCGCTGGAGAACTGGGTTCCTGAAGATACCGACCTTATCGTCAATGCTCTTTGGCTGGCAGACCCGGAAGCCGCTGAGCAAAACCCGGAAGGCACCTACAAAACGGCCTTTTCGCTACCGGTCGCGCTGGCAGAATTTGCCCGGGATAAAAACATAGCACTGTTCCAGCTGTCTTCATGCTATGTGTTTGATGGCCGGAAGCAGAATGGTTATATAGCGTCGAACCCCGGACAACCGGTAAACGAACTGGGGAGCTGGCAGTGGGAGAGTGAGCAGGCGCTGCGTGCACTCTTGCCACGGCACATTGTCTTGCGTACCGGGTGGAGCCTCAGCCGCTTTATTCGCAAAGTACAGGCCAGTACGGCGGCTAATGAGGTGCTGGCATTGCCGGGGCGGTGTGTAGGCCAGCCGGTATCTGTGCAGGATCTGGCACGGGTTATGACGGCAGTTGTGCAGCAACTGGATTGTGGTGCTGAGGCCTGGGGAACATACCAGTATGCCGGCTCTGAAACAGTCAGCCTCTACGAACTGGGGCTGGCCATTGCCGGTTTGCCAGGTATTCCCGAAGATTTGCGTGTCGTCGATGAAATGCCGCCCTGGGGCGCTATTGAGCCGCCCAATACAACACTGGTCTGCACCAAGATTCGCAATACGTTCGGAATCAAACAGCTGCCCTGGCGCTCCGGGATGGTTACCGAGCTGGCTATGTTAAAAGAAGCCGCCAGGGCGCCGGGGGCAAGCTAATACCGGCCCGCCCGGGAAAGGGTTATGACTGGCAGCCCTGACGGGCGAATTCACGGGTTACCAGCTGCAGAGCTTCGATATCCAGTAACTCCACCTCACGGCCCCGCGCACGGATAATGCCCTGGTTCTGGAAGCGGGTAAAAACACGACTTACGGTTTCAACAGCAAGGCCCAGAAAGTTGGCAATGTCATTTCTTGCCATCGGCAGGCTGAAGTTCGTCGGTGACATGCGACGACGCTGGAACCGGCTGGATAATGACAGCAGCAGCGATGCAATCCGCTCTTCCGCTGTATTCTTGCTCAGCAGCAGGGCCAGTTGGTGGCTGTTCTGAATTTCCTGGCTCATGAGGTGGTACATGTGGTGCTGGAGTTCAGGCAGCTTGCCGGTGAGCTCCTCCAGCTTGCCGACCGGAAACTCACACACGCTGGTGCGCTCCAGGGCCCGGGCCGTACAGGCGTATGAGTCACTGCTCATGCTGTCCAGACCGATAAGTTCACCGGGCATAAAGAAGCCGGTTACCTGCTCTTCGCCACCCTCTGTAATAATCGATGTTTTAACGGAGCCGCTTTTAACCGCAAAACAGGATCGGAAAGGTGTGCTCTGATCAAAGATATGTTCACCACGGCTGTAGATACGGCCCTGTTGTACGATATCTTCAAGGCGGTCCAGGTCGTTATCCTCTATGGCCAGTGGCAGGCACAGGTTGCTCAGGCTGCACTGGTGGCAGGATGCTTTGAGGGGAGAGGATGCCTGACGGATCTTTATTGCTTGAGCCATTACTTGTAAACCGTCCAATTTGATGCAAGTCAACTTGTTACTCTAATACCCTGAAGACAGTTTGCCAATGACTAAACTTAAGGACATGTGCATATATTGAAAACAAAAATGCCGGTTAGCAGGCAAGTGTCAGGGTGTCTGGACAGTTTGTTCCTCGTGGTCGCGCATTTCCTGTTCAATCATTTCCGGGGTTTCCAGAGAGATTCGCCCCAAGGTGCCGCTGCGAAACTCGTTAAGCAGCACTTCCGCAACCTTATGCAGATCCGGCCTGCCGCGACGGCCGAGAAACCGGCGTTTCAGGGCAATGGCATCCATCAGCGCCAGACCATCTGCCGGCAGCTCATCGAGGCCGTAACGGGCTTGTACCTGTTCAGGGTAGGCCTCGAGCAGATAATCTGCCTCGAACAGGGCAATATCCTCAAAATCCAGTACCGCGCTGCGAATGGCACCGGTGATTGCCAGTCTGTAGCCACAGTCTTCCGGAGACAGTTTCGGCCATAGAAACCCGGGCGTGTCATATAGAAGAATGTTGTCAGGCAGTTTGATGGTTTGCTGGGCCTTGGTTACTGCCGGCTCATTACCGGTCTTGGCAATCGGGCGTCCTGCCAGAGTGTTGATCAGGGTGGATTTACCAACATTGGGTATGCCCAGAATCATCACTCGCAAGGCGCTTTTCTGGCGGTCATGCTCTGGCGTCATTTCCCGGACCAGGTCGAGGATGTCCAGCACTTCATTGCGCTTTTTATGGGTGAGGGGGATAGTCCGGACACCCCGCTCCTGCTCCAGCCAGGGTTGCCATTGGGCCGTGACGTCCGGATCCGCCAGGTCACGCTTGTTCAGCACCCGGAGTAGTGGCGTATGACCGCGCAGAGCTGGAACCAGCGGGTTTTCGCTGCTGAAAGGGATGCGGGCATCAAGTACCTCAATGATCAGGTCCATCTGAGGCATGATCTTTTTGATCTCCTTGCGGGCCTTGTGCATATGCCCTGGAAACCAGTTAATGGCCATGTTTTGCTCCGAAAGTAAAGTAGCCTGCCTATTATGAAGGGGAATGACGAAATTTTCACATTTGTTTCAAAGCGCTCGTGTGGCGGGTTATAAAGGGATCTGGTGCTCAGTGTGTACAAAAATAAGGGGTATCGGGGTGAAATCCGGATGCCGAATGCTTTAGGGTGTTCCATTACGTAGTTTCTTAACCCAATCGTTAACGGAGATTTCTATGAAGCTCGCAAAGTTTGTCGGTACGGCTCTTGTAGCGCTGAGCCTGTCAGCCCCGGCGCTGGCTCAACAGGCAGGTGCGCCGCAGCAGACGGATCAGGTTACACAGCTTGCGGAAATGGTAGGTCTGTCAGATGATCAGCAGAACGAGATTCGCGGTATTCTTAATGAAATGCAGGCCGAGATTGCACCGCTGAGAGAAGAGGCTCGTTCGTTACAGGAACAGATGCAGAATGAGATCAAAGCAGATTACGATGAAGATGCGATTCGTGATCAGGCAGAAGATCTGGGTGATGTGACCGGTGAAATTGCCGCGCTATCCACCCTCATGCAGGCTAAGGTGGACAGTGTGTTCACACAGGCGCAGCGTGATGAGCTGGAGAAGAAAATGCAACAGATGCGTCAGCAGATGCAGCAGCAACAGCAGATGATGCAACAGCAGCAGGGTCAGTGAGTCTGCTGAAGCATTAACAGCTCAGAGAAACAGCCGCCCCGGTTCTAAGGAATCGGTGGCGGCTTTTTTTATGGACATGTTTCAGTCCAGGCTTTTTACCGGAATCTGCATGGCATCCGGGGCAGGTACTTCGGGCACAGCCAGCCCAAGGTTATTCTTGTCGAAGACCCGGTCGGCCCGGTAGGAGGAGCGCACCATGGGCCCTGAGGGCACTTCCATAAAGCCTTTCTCCAGACCTATCTCACGATACTGATTGAACTCTTCCGGTGTAACGTAACGCTCCACCGGCAGGTGGTTCTGCGTCGGCCGCAGGTACTGGCCCAGAGTCAGGATGTCTACGCCAATAGCGCGCAAATCGTCCATGGTGGCAAGAATTTCTTCATGAGTCTCGCCCAGGCCCAGCATCAGACTGGTTTTCGTCAGTACGTCTGGCCGGTATTTCTTGGCATGCGCCAGGACACTGAGCGTCTTCTGGTAGCCCGCACGGGGGTCGCGTACACGACCGGTCAGCCGCTCCACGGTCTCTACGTTTTGTGCGAATACTTCAAGACCGGAATCCACCACTTTTTCCACGTCAGACATGACGGCGTCAAAGTCAGGCGTCAGAGCCTCTACTGCCACCTCGGGCGTGCGTTTTTTGATGGCTGACACACAGGCCGCATAGTGTGCGGCACCACCGTCGTCGAGATCGTCCCGGTCGACAGAGGTCAGTACGATATAGCGCAGGCCCATGAGCTCCACCGATTTGGCGGTATTTTCAGGTTCGTCCTTGTCCAGCCAGCCTTTCGGATTACCCGTGTCCACGGCACAGAAGCGGCAGGCACGCGTACACACAGATCCCATGACCATGATAGTGGCTGTGCCAGCGGTCCAGCACTCACCGATATTGGGGCAGTGGGACTCCTGGCAAACGGTGCTTACCCGGTGGTCACTGACGTTTTTGCGTACCGCCTCATAACGTTCACCACCCGGCATTCTGGCCCGCAACCAGCTGGGCTTGCGCTCAACCGGGGCAGGTGTCTGCCTTGCCGATCGCTTCTGGCCATCCTTGATGGCAGAAAAGCCATGCTCATTGCGGAACTTGGAACCACTGGTAACGCGGGGCTTTGCGCTTTCGCTCATTGCAACCGAACTCTCAGAAGGATGAAGGTATCCCCAGAGAATAATCGGCTGGCGGGAGAGTTACAAGGCAGGTACGGGCAATCACGGGGGTGGATAAGAAGCCGGATACGACGTTGGTCGTACCCGGCCCGGAGCTTCTATTAGGCCTGGGACTTCTCCAGAGCCTGGGTGATATCTGCCAGAATGTCGTCCACATGTTCAATGCCGATCGACAGTCGCACCAGGTCTTCACTGACGCCGGCATTTGCGAGTTCTTCTGCGTTTAGCTGGCCATGAGTTGTGGTTGCCGGGTGGCAGGCCAGTGTTTTCGCATCACCGATGTTCACCAGGCGGTAAATCATCTCCAGCGCATCAATGAACCGGGCGCCGGCGTCACGTCCGCCCTTGATGCCGAAGCTGAGGATGCCGGAGGCCTTGCCGCCGCAGATCTTGTCGCAGGTTGCCTTGTACGGGCTGTTGGGTAACGCGGCATAGTTTACCCATTCGACGGCCGGATGATCCTGCAGGAACTGCGCCACGGTCTCGGAGTTCTCACAGTGACGATCCATGCGCAGCCCCAGAGTTTCCAGGCCCTGCATAATCAGGAATGAGTTGAAAGGAGACAGAGCGGAGCCGGTATTACGCAGCGGCACTACGCGGCAGCGGCCAATAAAAGCGGCCGCGCCAAGCGCTTCGGTGTACACCACGCCATGGTACGACGGGTCCGGCTCGTTCATCATTGGAAACTTGTCAGCGTTGGCTTTCCAGTCAAATTTACCGGAATCCACAACAGCGCCGGCTATTGTGGTGCCGTGACCACCGATGTACTTGGTCAGGGAGTGAACCACGATATCGGCGCCATGTTCGAACGGTCGGCAGAGGTAAGGGGTGGCCACCGTATTATCCACGATCAGGGGAATGCCATGTTTGTGGGCAACCTCTGCCCAGCGCTCAATATCCACTACGTTGCCGGCAGGGTTGCCAATGGATTCGCAGAACAGTGCGCGGGTCTGGTCATCAATGGCCTTTTCAATGGCGTCGAAATCATCGTGGCGAACCATGCGGCACTCGATACCCTGGTTAGGCAGCGAATGGGCAAACAGGTTGTAAGTGCCGCCATACAACTGGGCTGTGCTGACAATATTGTTGCCAACCCGGCAGATGGTTTGCAGGGCATAAGTGATAGCTGACATGCCAGAAGCCACCGCGAGCGCACCTATGCCGCCCTCAAGAGCTGCTACGCGCTCTTCCAGTACCGAGTTTGTCGGGTTCGTGATCCGTGTGTAGATATTGCCTTCGACTTTCAGGTCAAAAAGGTCGGCGCCGTGCTGGGTGTCATCAAACGTGTAAGACGTGGTCTGATAAATCGGTGTTGTGGCGGCCTTTGTTGTCGGGTCGCCTTTAAAGCCTACATGGAGGGCTAGCGTCTCAAATTTCATGGTAACTTCCTTGCGAACAGGTCGTCGGTGTTATTGGTTTAGGGCCGTAGTATGCCATATAGAACAGGCAGGGTTTATAACGGTATGCAATCGTGACATACCGAAAAACACTATGGGGCCGGGCAGCGCCTTAATGTGCCGGCGGAGGCGTGGAATCCGGATCAGGAAAAAGGGTGTCGTAACACCAGGTGAAGACAAAGGCATATACCAGATAAAACAGTGAGAAAGAAATATCCAGCAACAGTGCGTCTATTAATTTGATCTCCATCCACCAGGCAATAATCGGTAGAAAGACGATTAACAGACCTGCCTCGAAACAGACGGCATGCAGCAGACGCAGTTTTACAGATTTGTGCGTTGAGCCGGTCAGCCGCTTCAGCGTGTGATCAAAGCCCAGATTAAAGAGGTAGTTCCAGGTTGTCGCCAGGGTGGCGCCGATCAGACCGAGCACACCGGTTTTTTCAAGAGAGTAGCCAAAGACAAAAGCAGCAAGAGGGGCAGAAATCAGCAGTCCGACCACCTCAAAGGAAACCGCTTGCCGGATTCTGTCAGCGGTGGTTCTCATCAGATGTCTCCACAGAAGCTTGGCATTCCCGGATTTTCACCACAGGAATAAAAAAAGGCCGCGATGTAAATCGCGACCTTTTCTGAATACTGGTAGCAAGGGGCGGAATCGAACCGCCGACCCCGGCATTATGAGTGCCGTGCTCTAACCAGCTGAGCTACCTTGCCATTGCTTCATCAATGGAAGCGGCGCGTATCATATGTTCGGAGCGGCTGTGTGTCAATAGCTGGTTTGAAAAAGGGCCAGTGGTGTTTGTCAGAGTGTGGTAATGTTTCCCAAAAGCTTTTTGAAATGGAGTTTGCCCATGCAGCCGAAAGAAACCGTAGAGCACTTCATCGCGCACATTCACGCCCAGCGTCTGGATGAGGCAAAGAACCTGCTGGCAGCGGAAGGGTTTGAGTATGTCGGGCCAAATATGCGCTTTCTCAGCCGGGATGACATGCTGTCTTATCAGTTCGGTATGGTTGCTATCCAGAAGGATTTGATTGTGCGCCAGCTCAGCGCGGACGGTGAGCATGTGTTCGCAATCCTGGATTACCAGACGAACTTTGAGCCAATCGGGGATGTGCGGCTCGCGGTCTGGTTTCGTGTCCGTGACGGAAAAATTCATACGGTGGAGGCATTCTATAACGCCGCCGTGGTTGAAAATATGCTGGGTGGCAATCTGCCTACAGCGGGAGGATGACTCTGTTGACGACAAAATTGCGTGCTATTCGTGGTGACATAACTTCTCTGAGTGTTGACGCTATTGTCAATGCTGCTAACTCATCGTTGCTGGGCGGTGGTGGCGTGGATGGAGCCATTCATCGTGCCGCCGGCCCTGAATTGCTGCAGGAGTGCCGGGCGCTTCAGGGATGCGATACAGGGGATGCTAAAATTACGAAAGGCTACCGCCTGCCCGCAAAGCATGTGATCCACACGGTTGGCCCAGTGTGGCAGGGTGGCGACCATAATGAAGCCGGGTTGCTGGCCTCGTGCTATCGGCAGAGCCTGAAATTAGCCATTAATGCCGGTGCCCGGACCATAGCCTTCCCGTGCATCAGCACTGGTGTCTACGGCTTTCCCGCAGCGCCGGCAGCCCGTATTGCTGTGGAAACGGTGCAGGCAAGCCTTGTTTCGGGTGCAGGGCTTGAAGAAGTGATCTTCTGCTGCTTCTCGGAGGAAGATCTGAAACTGTACCAGCAGATACTTGATGAGCCGGAGAGTCTGGGTGATGAAGAATAGGGAAGGGCAGTCTGCCAGGCAATCAGCTGGCAGACTGCGGGGTCTGGCAGGTTGAATCAAACGTTAAACCGGAAGTGAATAACGTCGCCGTCCTGAACAATGTACTCCTTACCTTCCAGGCGCCATTTGCCTGCGTCCTTGGCGCCCGCTTCTCCGCGGTACTGGATAAAGTCGTCGTAACTGATCACTTCGGCGCGGATAAAGCCACGCTCAAAGTCCGTGTGGATCACCGCAGCGGCCTGAGGGGCGGTGGCGCCGATCTTGACAGTCCAGGCCCGGACTTCCTTAACACCTGCGGTAAAGTAGGTCTGCAGCCCCAGCAGGTCATAACCGGCACGGATAACCCGGTCGAGGCCTGGTTCGTCCATGCCCATCTCGTCGAGAAACATGCTTTTCTCGTCATCTTCCAGTTCTGAAATTTCTTCTTCAATCTTGCTGCAGATCGGCACTACGACAGCGTTTTCCTCGGCTGCAATTGCCCGTACCTGATCGAGATAGGGGTTGTTCTCAAAGCCGTCTTCCGCCACGTTGGCAATGAACATGGTCGGTTTGATTGTGAGCAGGCACAGCTCCCGGATCAGCAGCAGTTCATCGGCATCCAGCCCCATGCTGCGAACAGGCTTTCCCTCGTTCAGCACCGGCAGCAGGCGTTCAAAGATCTCCAGTTGAGCCTTGGCTTCTTTATCGCCACTTTTTGCCACACGCTGAACCCGTTTGATGGCTTTCTCGACCGTGTCCATATCGGCCAGCGCGAGCTCTGTGTTGATGACTTCGATGTCGGAGGCCGGGTCTACTTTATTGGCGACGTGGATCACGTTGTCGTCATCAAAGCAACGAACAACATGAGCTATGGCCTCGGTCTGACGGATGTTGGCAAGAAACTGGTTGCCCAGGCCCTCACCCTTGGATGCACCGGCAACAAGGCCGGCAATATCCACAAACTCCATGGTGGTGGGCACCACTCTTTCCGGTTTGACGATCTCCGACAGATGGTTAAGGCGTGGGTCTGGCATGGCAACCACGCCTGCGTTTGGTTCAATGGTGCAGAACGGGAAGTTTTCCGCGCCAATACCCGCCTTTGTAAGTGCGTTGAACAGGGTGGATTTGCCGACGTTAGGCAGGCCGACGATGCCGCAGTTAAAACCCATGAAAAGCCTCTGCTGGAACTGGAAAATTTTGCCGGATTATACTGGTGTCCGGCACCGGGTGCGAGTAAGGAGTATTGAGGGGTGGTGAATTGCCAGGGTGTACAGCTGCGCTACTCAAGTCGTTGCAGGGCGGAAACTGTGCAAACGGTTCATTGCAGCCGCCGTATTGCCGGATGCAGCATCAGGCAGTACCCGCATGATTTCACCAAACACCGCGTTCAGGTCTTCGGTTTCACGCTTGCCCAGGCGGCCCAGCACATAGCCTGTGACTTTGCGGCTGTCGCCGGGGTGTCCGATACCAATACGCAGCCTCTGGAACTCATTGGTGCCCAGATGTGCGATAGTGTCTCTCAGACCATTATGCCCGCCGTGTCCGCCACCTTTTTTCAGTTTAGCGGTGCCGGGGGGGAGGTCGAGCTCATCGTGTGCGACGAGAATCTGGCTGGGGGAGATCTTGAAAAAGTCTGCAAGTGCTTTTACAGACTGGCCACTGCGGTTCATAAACGTGGCCGGATTCAGCAGGTGCAGCTCAATACCCTGCCACTGAATGCGAGCATAGTGCCCGTGGTACTTTTTTTCGGGGCGTAGCACCTGGCCCGCGTCGCGGGCCAGGGCTTCAACAAAGAGGGCGCCGGCATTATGGCGGGTGTTTTCGTAGTTAGCGCCCGGGTTTCCCAGGCCAACCACCATGACAATATCCTGTGCCATTTGCCATTGCCTCCGGAGTGATTACTCCTTGTCTTCGCTGCCTTCTTCGCCTTCACCTTCACCTTCGGCTTCGTCGGCTTCTTCGTCAGCCTTGACGCCTTTCGGCTGGTTAACCGAAACAATGGCCTGGTCGTGCTCCTCACCGTGTTGCAGGGCAGGAATGCGTACGCCTTCCGGAAGCTTCAGGTCACTCATGTGGACAACCTGGTCCATTTCGATATCGGTCAGGTCAATTTCGAGAAACTCGGGAAGATCTTTCGGCAGACAGGCGATTTCAACTTCAGTCATCAGACGGAAGGCAACACCACCGTAAGTCTTGATTGCCGGAGCCGTTTCTTCGTTCAGCAGATGCACGGGCACCTGGACAAAGATTTCCTGGTCCTGCTCAACCCGCTGGAAATCCGCGTGAGTCAACAGCAGCTTGTATGGGTGCCGCTGCAGGTCCTTCATGATTACACTCTCTTTCTTGCCATTGAGGTTAATGGTCAGAATGTGAGAGAAGATAGCTTCGTTTTCCAGCGCCTTTTTCAGCTCGTTGTGCCAGATGGAAATCGGAGTAGCATCTTTTCCACCACCGTAAATGATGGCTGGAATTTTACGTTCCTCACGACGCAGGCGGCGGCTCGCACCTCTCCCCTTGTCGTCACGAGGAAATGCATCTATTACAAAGTCCTGAGACATGGTTTCTACCTCGATCGTCACCTGAACTGCCCGCGACCAGGCGTTGGGACAGGTGATGTTTTTGATAAGCCGGGGTTTCCGGCTGACGAAAAGAGTCGGGAGCCTGTGCAGGCTCCCGACTCACTGATTTTTATACACTCAGGCGTTTTCAAACAACGCGCTGATTGATTCTTCATTACTGACACGGCGAATAGACTCTGCGAGCAACCCGGCCATGCTGAGGGGGCGGATCTTATCACAGTTTTTCGCTTTGTCACCCAGCGGGATGGTGTCGCAGATAACCACCTCATCCAGCTCGGAGTTGCTGATGTTTTCAATAGCCGGGCCGGACAGAACCGGATGCGTAATATAGGCGACAACCCGGGATGCGCCGCGCTCTTTGAGTGCGTTGGCCGCTTTACACAGGGTTCCTGCGGTATCCACGATGTCATCAACCAGGATGCAGGTCTTTTCGTTTACATCGCCAATGATGTGCATAACCTGGGATACATTGGCTTTGGGCCGGCGCTTGTCAATAATCGCCAGGTCGGCGTCATTAAGACGCTTGGCAACGGCGCGGGCGCGCACAACGCCACCCACGTCCGGTGATACCACCACAAAGTTTTCAAACCGTTGCTTTTCAATATCATCAAGCAGTACGGGGGTGGCGTAGATGTTATCTACTGGTACGTCAAAAAAGCCCTGGATCTGGTCTGCATGCAAATCTACAGTGAGGACCCGGTCAATGCCAATGCTGGAAATCATGTCGGCCACTACCTTGGCACTGATAGCCACGCGGCTGGAGCGCACACGGCGATCCTGGCGTGCATAGCCGTAGTAGGGGACAACAGCAGTGATGCGTGAGGCTGATGCGCGGCGCAGAGCGTCGGCCATCAGAATCAGTTCCATCAGGTTGTCATTGGTCGGGTAGCACGTGGGCTGAATGATGAACACATCATGGCCGCGTACATTTTCGTTGATCTCTACGGTAGATTCGCCGTCACTGAATCCGCCTACGGTCGCATTGCCCATAGGTACATGAAGTTTTTTGGCGATAGCGTGGGCAAGCTCTGGGTTGGCGTTGCCTGCGAAAATCATCAATTTGGACACGATGATATCCTTCTCGTTTTCGGAGGTTGTGTCAGGAGAAGTGGGAGAAAGGTGGCTGGGGTGGCAGGACTCGAACCTGCGCATGACGGGATCAAAACCCGTTGCCTTACCACTTGGCGACACCCCAGTATCGTGCTTCTTTGGCATCATTTCAGCTCAGTCAGCTTTGTGTGTAGAGGTGATCTGTTCACCCCTTTAGCTACGAACCCCTTGATGCCGGAGGGTTTGCTTTCCCAGATGATCCGAGCTGCGGATTCTGTAGGGAAACGTCCAAAAATGCAAGCCCCGGTTCCGGTTAATCTTGCAGGTCCGAATTGTGTGAGCCATTCCATGCTCCGCCTGACTTCTGGATACAGCTCTTTAACCGTATCTTCGCAGTCGTTTCGGTACCTCGAGGCGTCTCCCTCAAAAGCGGGCGCTATTGTCATCTTTGGAGTGTCCCTTGTCAACCCCTGGGCTGAAAATATCTTTCCTGTGTTGATGTTGCAGTCAGGGTTCAGAACCAGAAACCAGTCTTCGGGTGGGAAAGCGGGGGTCAGTTTTTCTCCTACGCCCTCAGCAATGGCCGCCTGGCCATGCACGAAAACCGGTACATCGGCGCCCAGTGTCAGGCCAATTTCAGCCAACTCTGTGAGCTCCAGTTTGAGCCCCCATAAATAATTCAGCCCCAGCAAGGTTGTGGCCGCGTTAGAGCTGCCGCCACCCAGGCCGCCACCCATGGGCAGACGTTTATGGATGCTGATCGAGACACCACACAGGCCCTCCGGCGCCTTCTGTGCAAGCGCGTGCGCGGCCCGGACGGCCAGGTTGTCTTCTGCGGGAACACCGGGAATGGCGTCCTCCATATGAATACCAGGCCGGTCGGGGGTCAGGCTCAAAGTGACATCGTCGCCGTAATCAAGGAACTGAAACAGGGTTTGCAGCTCGTGATACCCGTCGGGTCGCCGTCCGAGTATGTGCAGGAAGAGGTTTAGTTTGGCAGGAGAGGGCAGGGTAATGCGAGTCACGGCTTGAGTTCCTGCCAGTCGCCAACAGCCACCCGAACCCGCTTCTGTTCTTTCAGTGCGGTGATTCGGGCCGGGAGGGCCGGAATGTTGCTTTGCTGTTCATGCCAGCGGTCATAACGGATTTCCCAGCCGTCCTGCCGGATGATCGCCAGCTCACCCTGATTGTTGAAAAGCAGCCGGTAATCACTCCCGGGTGAAGGCAGGCCGCGTATCCACCAGGTCAGGCTTTCCAGGGGGAGTTGCCAGCCTGTTGCGGCTTCCATCAGGGCAGCCGGGTCACCTGAGCGGTAAGTCTCACCATTGGCAAGCGTCAGTTCGATGAACTCGGGCACACCTTTTAAGGTTGTACTGCCCATCCCGAGAAAAGATGAGGAGAGCGCAAGGTCGTAGGCCTCGCCTTTCTGTATCCAGTGATTGATAAGAGCAGTGCCGCTGTCTGAGGGCTGGCGGACCGCCAGCTTGCCGCTCAGCTGCCAGTGGTCAAACTGCCTGAGTTGTGCGGAGCGATCTGCCCAGTCAGCCGGAGGCTGATCCGTCATGCCATCCGGAAGGGGCTCCAGCCGGATGGTGCTACAGGCGCTCAGGCTCGCAATCAGCAGGGTTGTCAGCCAGGCGCGTATCCATAAAGGCATTACTGAACACCACTGCCGGTCAGCCGCTCAATGGTTTCCCGCAGGATCTCGTGCTCCGGATCCTGCTCCAGGCCTTCTTTCCAGATAACCTGCGCCTGTTCATCCGCGCCACTCATCCACAGGGCCTCGCCGTAATGAGCAGCTACTTCCGGGTCCGGGTAAGCAGCCCACGCGCGGGACAGATACTCCAGTGCCGACTGTATCTGGCCTTCCTGGAACAGGACCCAGCCCATACTGTCCTGGATGGCGGGGTTTTCCGGGTCCAGTGCCAGAGCCTGCTCGATATAGCCACGGGCTTCGCTCAGGCGGTCGGTGCGTGTGGTCAGAATGTAGCCGAGGGCGTTGAGTGCAATGGCGTTATCCGGTTCGCTTTCAACAATGGTTCTGAGATCCTGCTCGGCTTTACCAGGCTGATCCATGGCATCAAAAAGCATGGCTCTTGCATAGCGCACCTCCAGGTTGCCGGGGTAATCCGCAAGCGCATCGGAGGCTGCAGTGAGCGCCTGTTGCTGGCGTTTCTGGTCAAGTAGCAGGTTCACCTCAAGCAGCCAGAGATTCTCCGCCTTCCCCGGGTTGGCGTTGCGCAGTGAGCGGATGTTCTCCAAAGCCTCGTCGAGCCGGCCTTCAGCACTCAATAAGGCGCTGGACCGTGCAAGAGACGGGAAGTAGTAGGCACCGGCTTCCACGCTCTGATAATAGCCAATGGCCTGCTCGGTGTTACCTGCTTCCTCTTCAATTCTGCCAAGGTAATAACTGGCTTCATCGCTGTGGTGGTCTTGTTCGATCAGCTGCGTAAGCTGATTTTTTGCAAGATCCGGCTCCCCGTTTTCCAGAGCAACCAGAGCGTGTGAGAGGCGCAGCCCTGAGTTGTCAGGGTAGCGCTTTACCAGACGGCTGAATTCATCCTGAGCTGCCTGCAATTCGCCTTCATTGATCAGCATGCGCCCGTACAGGGTGCCCATCTGGCGGTTTGCCGGGAAGCGGCGGGTATTGATAAGCAGGTGCTCAAGCGCTTCGTTGGTTCTGCCTGTCTGGTACAGAAGGTCGCCCTTGAGAATAATAGCTGGCTGGAAGTTGGCGTTTTCGGCCAGAAGCGGTTCAATGCGGTTAAGGGCGGTATCGGGTTCGCCGGTGACTTTCAGCAGCAGGGCAATACTGTATTCCAGCTCCGGTGTGTCCGGATGGCGGCTGGCCATTTCTTCATAAAGCGTCAGCAGTTCCTGTTGCTGTTCTGGTGGCAGGTTTGCTGCCATGGCCGCCAGGCTATCGAAGTCTGCATCTTCGCCCTGAGCCAGGATTTTTTCCATATGGCCCATGGCAACGTCCAACTCCTTGCGTTTGACCGCCTGAATGGCGGAGACTCTGAGGGCCTGCAAGTTGTCCGGGTCAACGCTGAGCCATAACTCGGCCAGCTGTTTCTGAGCGTTATCGGCATTGAGTGAACGGGCAATGCGCATAGCGCGGGCGATCACTTTTTTATCACGGGACTGCTGTGCGGCTTTAAGGTAGTTGACCAGTGTGACATCGTACCTGCCCCGCTGTGCCGCAATTTCGGCAGACAGCAGCAGATACAGGGTTTCGGGCTCAAAATCAGCATACTCCGGCGGGGGCATACTGCTGATATCACCGACGGATTCTTCAGTGTTCTCGACGCTGGCTTCACCTGTGGAGGGTGAGGGTTCTGAATCAGTTATACTGGCACAGCCTGCCAGGGAGAGACCCAGCAGGCAGGTAAGTAAAAGCGGTACGGATTTGTGCATGCAACTTCCCGTGATTTGATGACTGCGCACTCTGAATGACCCGTGCAGGCGCTGGTTTTTTGCGCAGAAACGGGCCCCGGCGTGCGTCGGTACCCTATAATGGCACAAGCTTCCTTTCTTGCCCAACCTGTCCGCACTTCCCGAACTGAAATGGCTTATGGGTGGCGGCTTCAGGCTCTGGTCGCTAAAATGGGCGCAAGCTTGCGCGTATTCACACAGATTTACCGGTAGAGGATTGTAGAACCAACACATGGCATTGTTGACGCTGGGAATTAATCATCGCACCGCTCCTGTTGAAATAAGGGAGCGGGTTGCGTTTACGCCTGAGCGAATGTCAGAGGCGTTTGTGGAGTTGCGGGCGGCGTCGGGCGCCAGCGAAGCCGCAATTCTTTCTACCTGCAACCGTACCGAGCTGTACCTGGCCGGCGATGACGACTGCGCACCGCTGGTGCTGCGCTGGTTAGCCGGATTTCACGATCTGGATGCCGCTGAGCTTGAGAATGTGATCTATGTGCATCGCGATGCCGATGCAGTGCGGCATATGATGCGGGTGGCGGCTGGTCTGGATTCCATGGTTCTGGGCGAGCCGCAGATTTTCGGCCAGCTGAAAGATGCCTATGCGCTTGCAAGAGAGCATGGTGGTAGTGGGTCGTTCCTGTCGCGCATGTTCGAACACACCTTCTCGGTTGCCAAACGTGTGCGCACCCAGACTGCTATCGGCGAAAACCCGGTGTCAGTTGCTTATGCCTCAGTCAGCATGGCTCACCGTATTTTCTCTGATATGTCACGCAACCGGGCATTGCTGGTCGGCGCGGGGAAAACCATTGAACTGGTTGCCCAGCACTTGTCAGACGCCGGTGTGAAAGACTTTGTGGTTGCTAACCGGACTCTGGAGCGGGCACAGGCTCTTGCTGAACCCAGGGGCGGACGGGGCATCCTGCTCTCGGAAATTGCCGACTACCTGGAAGATGTAGATATCATCATCTCCTCCACGGCAAGCCCTTTGCCTGTTCTTGGCAAGGGAACAGTGGAGCGCTCGCTCAAAAGACGTAAGCGCCGGCCATTTTTTATGGTTGATATTGCTGTTCCCAGGGACATCGAACCCGAAGTAGGTTCCCTCGCCGATGTCTATCTCTATACCGTGGATGACCTGCGCCAGGTTATTGAGGAAAACATCCGTACCCGTGAGGGGGCAGCCCGTGAAGCCGAAAACCTGATTGCCGATGGTGTACAGGAATTTGTCAGCCAGATCCGGGCCCTGGATGCTGTTTCTACACTGAAGCAGTTCCGGCAGCGAGCGGAAGTGCTGCGGGATATGGAGACGGAGAAAGCCCTGCGTGCTCTGCGCAATGGCGGAGACCCTGAAACCGCGCTGCGCAGTCTGGCACGAGGGCTGACAAACAAACTGCTCCACGAGCCATCTATCCAGGTTCGAAAGGCCACTACCGAGGGACGAACCGAGGTAACCGAGTGGCTGAGGGAGTTGCATCAGCTTGATGCAGTGGACGCAGACGCGACAACCCCGGAAAAACTATGAAACCATCCATACAGACCCGTCTTGAAACGCTTGTCGAGCGATTTGAAGAGGTGAAAGCGCTGCTCAGCGATTCTGCCACCATCTCACACCAGGACAAGTTTCGTGAACTGTCCCAGGAATTTGCTGAGATTGAGCCGGTGGTACAGTGCTTTCAATCCTGGAAAGAGTCGCTGGAAGATATTAATGCCGCCAGAGAACTGGCCAAAGATGGCGACGCCGACATGCGTGAGATGGCTGCAGAAGAGCTGGAGCTGGCCGAGCAGAGAAGCGAAGAACTGGATGCAGAGCTGCAGCGGCTGATGTTGCCTAAAGACCCGAATGATGGCAGAAACGTGTTTCTGGAAATCCGCGCCGGAGCGGGCGGTGATGAAGCCGCGATTTTTGCCGGTGACCTGTTCCGTATGTACAGCCGATATGCGGAAAGCCGGCGCTGGCGCATGGAAGTGCTGAACGAGAGCGAAGGTGAGCACGGTGGGTACAAGGAAATCATTGTCCGGGTGGCGGGCGATGCGGTTTACGGAACGCTGAAATTTGAATCCGGTGCCCATCGGGTACAGAGGGTGCCGGAAACGGAATCCCAGGGGCGTATTCACACGTCTGCCTGCACGGTTGCCGTTATGCCCGAAGCCGATGAGGCAGAGGCAATTGAAATCAACAAGGCCGACCTGCGGGTGGATACGTTTCGTTCCTCCGGCGCAGGGGGGCAGCACGTCAACAAAACAGACTCAGCTATCCGGATCACACACCTCCCGAGCGGGATAGTAGTGGAGTGTCAGGAAGAGCGTTCGCAGCATAAAAACCGTGCCAAGGCCATGAGCTTTCTGGCCTCCAGGTTACAAAACGCAGAAATTGAGCGTAAGCAGAAATCCATGGCAGAAACCCGCAAAAGCCTGGTGGGCAGTGGTGATCGTTCTGAGCGGATTCGTACCTACAATTTCCCCCAGGGCCGGGTTACAGACCACCGGATTAATCTGACACTGTATAAGCTTGATGATGTTATTGCCGGCGACCTGGATGCCGTTGTCGTGCCTTTGCGACAAGAGCACCAGGCGGAGCTTCTGGCCTCGCTTTCCGATGACCAGTAAAGCTGCGCTCACTTGTCAGACTCTGCTGGATGATGCCGTACAGCGTATTACCAGTGACAGCCCCAGGCTGGATGCCGAGTTGCTTCTTGCCCACGTAAGCGGTCTTTCCCGTACCAGCTTCCGGGCATTTCCCGAACGTAAAGTGCCGGCCCATGTGACCGATGAGTTTCAACAACTGGTTGCACAGAGGGCACAGGGAATGCCTGTGGCTTACCTTCTGGAAAGCCAGGAATTCTGGTCGCTGCCTTTAAGGGTAAGTAACAGCACACTGATCCCCCGCCCGGATACTGAATGTCTGGTTGAGCAGGCTCTGGCATTGCCGTTACCAGACGCAGCCCGTGTGATCGATCTGGGTACAGGCACAGGTGCTATCGCTCTGGCACTGAAAAGTGAGCGGCCTGAGTGGGGTGTAAGCGCCTGTGACCGGATGGACGAGGCCGTTACCCTGGCCCGGCTGAACGCCCACCAGCTGCAGCTGGAGGTTTCTGTCACCCGGAGCCACTGGTTTGCCCAGTTGCCTGCCGGCCATTTTGATCTGATTATCTCCAACCCTCCCTATGTTGCCTCTGGCGACGAGCATCTTGAAGAAGGCGATGTGCGGTTTGAACCTGCCTCTGCGCTGGTCTCCGGGACGGATGGCCTGGATGATATCCGGTTGATTATAAAAGCGGCGCCTGCGTGGCTGAATGCCGGGGGCTGGTTGTTACTGGAGCATGGGTTTGATCAGGCAGAGACAGTACAGGATCTGTTTATCAGCCAGGGCTTTGTTGGCGTGGAGTGCCGGAAGGATTACGGTGGTAACGATCGTATGACACTGGGCCAGTGGCCCCGGAAAGGAGCCTGCCATGCTAACTGATGAAGAACTCCTGCGCTTCAGTCGCCAGATACTGATACCCCGTTTTGATGTCGCCGGCCAGCAGGCGCTGAAGAGTGCCCGTGTGGTGATCGTTGGTTCTGGCGGTCTCGGTTGCCCGGTTGCGCTCTACCTTGGCTCGGCCGGGGTTGGCCACTTAACGTTGATAGACGATGATGTTATTGAGCTGCCTAATCTGCAGCGCCAGATAGCGTTTGATACCGCGCAAATTGGTGAATCTAAAGCGCAGACTCTTGCTGACCGGGTACGCAGTATCAATCCGGCGGTGTCCATTTCTGTAGTGAACCGCCGCCTGGACCAGGAAGGTTTTGCCCGTGAAGTCAGCGGCGCCAGCCTGGCTCTGGACTGCTCGGATAACTTTGCGGCGCGGTTTGGTCTGAACCGTGCCTGCGTTGCTGCGGGTGTACCCCTGATTTCCGGTGCCGCTATCCGGGGGGAGGGGCAGGTCAGCGTGTACGACAGCCGCAATTCTGAATCCCCGTGTTACCACTGTTTATACCCGGAGCAGGGCAATGAAGATCTGACCTGCTCTGAAGCCGGGGTGATTGCGCCGCTGGTGGGTATGATCGGCACTGTTCAGGCCATGGAGGCTATCAAGTTGCTTTCGGGCGTTGGTCGGCCGCTTGTTGGCCGGTTGCTGCTGCTGGATGCCTGGGAGATGCAGTGGCGTGAGATGAAGCTTGCCCGGGATCCTGATTGTCCGGTTTGTGGTCTGGCATAGTACGGGCCGGACCGAAGCGGGCGTGCAAATACTCTCCAAAACACGCTGTAAATACGTCCGTGTACGCTCGGCTCCGCCATCCCTGGCTCCGCACGGTTTTGGAGAGCCCTTCCCACACCCGCTTCTGCATTGGTTGCTCCGCCTAGTTTTTTAGTGCCTGGAACTTTGCTATTGCCTCTTTTCTGCTTTCCTTCAGGTCAACGATCGGCCTTGGGTAGCCTCCGGGGATAACGCCGCCTTTAGACGGATCGTGAATACGCTTGTTATCCAGTTTTGCCAGTTCTGGCACCCACTCCCGGATAAACTCACCCTTTGGATCAAAACGCTCGCTTTGGGTAACCGGGTTGAACACCCGGAAGTAGGGCGCGGCGTCTGTGCCAGTGGAAGCGCTCCATTGCCAGCCGCCGTTGTTGGATGCCAGAAAGCCATCTACCAGTTTTGACATGAAGTAAGCCTCGCCCAGCCGCCAGTCGATGAACAGGTTTTTAGTGAGGAACATGGCGGTGACCATGCGCAGGCGGTTGTGCATCCAGCCGGTCTGGTTGAGCTGACGCATGGCGGCGTCTACCAACGGAATGCCGGTGTTACCGGTTTTCCAGGCTTCGAAGTGGTCTTTCGGGTCGTTCCACTGTAATGCTTCGGTTTCCGGTTTGTAGGCACGGTGCATGCTGACGCGCGGGTAGTGGTACAGAGTGTGGATGTAGAAATCGCGCCAGGCGATTTCGTTGATCCAGGTCTGCAGGCCTTCGGGGTTGCCGCCCATCGCCAGTGCTTGCCGGGCAGCACTCAGGCACTGACGTCCTGAGAGAACGCCGTTGGCCAGGTATGGGGAGAGCAGACTGGTGGCATTAAAAGCGGGGAAATCTCTTTGCTCCTTGTAAGCACTGCCGTCTTCATTAAGGAAACGTTCCAGTTGTGCGTGGGCGGCGTCTTCACCGGTTTTTACCAGGGCGGGCGGCGCCACTTTAAAGGCCTCGGGTATGTCGATTATGCGTTCTGGCTTAATATCAGTATGCCGGGGCGGTGGCACCGGGTGGGGTGCTGGCAGGGCTTCCTCAATCCAGCTGCGCCAGCGCCGGGAGAATGGGGTAAATACGGAGTAAGGCTGGCCCTGACCTGTGAGAATATCACCCACTGGCGCCACAGTCTGGTCGCGGTATTTACGGGTTGCTATGCCCAGCTGGTCAAAGCGGTGCTTCAGGGCTTTGTCGCGCCTGCGCTCATTAAAGCCGTACTCTTCATTGAAATGAATCTGGCACACATCATGTTGGCGGCAATGATGTTCCAGCGCCGACAGGCTGTCAGAGAACCGCTGGGCATAAATAAAAGAAAGCGGAATGCCAAGCTTCGCCAGCTCCGCAGCCAGGGCATTGGCGTGGGCAATCACAAAATGCACCCGTGCCGGTGACCAGTCGTGTTCCTGCCACTGAGCCGGCGTGAGGATAAAACAGGCCCGAACGCCAGAGGCGTTATCCGGCCGGGAGGCTGTTTTGCAGGCCGCAATAAGAGCAACGTTGTCGGCTGTTCGCAGGTCATTTCTGAACCAGACCAGATGTGTCATATAGTGTTCCGTATGGGGTGTGGATGGTCGCCCGGGATTACTGATTGGATTATAGTGGAGCCAAGTTTATCACCTGTCTACGTTAGGGACGTACAGCGTTTATGGTTAATGAAACTGCAGACCGGCGTGAGGGTATCTGGGCACAGCCGTACGAGCTGTCCCCCGGGGAGACTCAGTACCATAAGCTTGGGCATGTGCGGCTATGGGTAACGCTGTTAGACAAGGAGTGGCAGGTGCGTTCCGAAACCCGGGAGCCGGAAACAGCCCCAACCGGCTGGTCCGAGTCCATAGGCCACCAGCTGCCTGCTGCCAGTGTCTCGCTGGAACGCTTTGTTCGGGAAGGGGACGCATCAACAGTCACCTTCATACCCGCAGTGGCAGATCTTCCGACGGTGGTCCGGCCTTTCCACCCGCTGACTATTCCCGGCGGTACACAGTGTACGATTTACCTTGGAACGGTTGTCTGGATGAAAGTGTGTGCGGGGGATAATCAGACACCTCTGACAGAAATTTCTCTGGAAATCCCATCCCTTACCTGGGTGGGGAAAAATACCATGGAGGGGGAGCTGTGCTACGCCTCGTCAAACTTTGGCCGCCTGGTACTGGAGGCACTACCGAAGCGATCCTGGCGGGCCACCACAGCGGTTACAATCATTAATCGCAGGGCGCAGCCGTTGGTTCTGGAGCGCTTCAGTCTGCCGACACCTTTGCTGTCACTGCACCAGAATGAGCGTGGCCAGCTTTGGACACCGGGAGTGGTTGTGGAAGTAACAACCGATATGAATGCGGCAAACCTGCATGTAGACCAGAAGTTGCCGGCGGTGGCCGGGCCTTGCCGACAAGTGGCGCCGGCCCGGGAAAAAACTGTCAGGGGGCGTCTGGTACGGGCTCTTGACCGGGTGTTCGGCTAGAACTTTAAAAAGGGGCAATGAGTGTGTTTACCGATATAGCCTGGGGACAGTGGGTCAGTGCCGGTTTTCTGCTGGCGCTTGGAGCTTTTCTTGCGTCAGTGGCCGGGCGCAGTGTGACCAACGTAATGCTGAAACGCAGTTCCCGGCATCATACTGTCATGGTCCGGCGGCTGGTTTTCTATGCCATCTTTCTGCTGTTTGGTGTTGCGGCTCTTCGGGAAGCAGGATTTTCGCTGGATGTGGTGCTGGGTGCGGCGGGGATTCTTACGGTAGCCATTGGTTTTGCATCACAGACATCGGCTTCCAATATGATCAGCGGGTTATTTCTGCTTGTTGAAAAGCCTTTTGAAATTGGTGATTTCATTGAAGTGGAGTCCATCATGGGGGAAGTGGTGGGCATTGATATGCTCAGCGTAAAGCTTCGTACCAGAGATAATGTGTATGTGCGCATCCCCAACGAAACGCTGATCAAGACGCCGGTGGTTAACCGCTCCCGGTTTCCGGTTCGCAGAATTGATCTTAAGGTCGGGATTGCCTACGCCGAAGATGCCGAGAAAGTAGAAGGCCTGTTGCTGGAGCTGGCAAAAAGGAACCCTCTCTGCCTGGAAGAGCCCAAAGCCTTTGTGCTGGTCACCGCCTTTGGCCCTTCATCGGTGGATCTGCAGTTTTCCTTCTGGGTGCCAAAAAACAAAGTACTTGAAGGTAAAAGCGGTATGCTGGTAGCAACAAAGAAAGCCCTCGACCGAGCCGGCATAGAAATACCCTTCCCGCATACCAGTATTTATGCTGGCAGCCATTCCGAGCCATTCCGAGTGCAATTGCTGGCGCCGGAAAAGTCCACTGAAAAGGAACCATTGGATGTCGAAAAAAACGATTGAAGCCACCAAAACCGTAGGGCCCACACCCGCTGATAATAAAGTTGGTCTGGGCTGGCGTGAGTGGGTGGCTCTGCCAGATCTGGACATTAGCCGCATCAAGGCAAAAGTGGATACAGGAGCGCGTACTTCCTGCCTGCATACGTTCCGTATGGAACCCTACACCCGGGATGGCGAGCGTCGGGTGAAATTCTGGGTTCACCCGGTACAGAATAATATGCACGAGGTGGTTGAGTGTGATGCCCGGGTGCTGGATGAGCGCGATGTATCCGATTCCGGAGGCCATAAAGAAATGCGCCTGGTCATCGAGACAACCCTGATTGTTGGCGACCAGCGCTGGCCTGTTGAGATGACCCTCACCAACCGCGATACCATGCGTTTTCGCATGTTGCTCGGACGCACGGCAATGGCCGGCCGCGCAATGGTTTACCCTGAAGCTTCCTATATGGCCGGGGAGCCGGCCTCAAGGTCCGATACATGAAAATAGCAATCCTGTCCCGTAACCGGCATTTGTATTCCACCCGGCGTCTGGTGGAAGAGGGGGTTAATCGTGGTCATGAGGTGAAGGTAATCGATTGTCTTCACTGTTCCATGAACATTACCTCCGCGAATCCCCAGATTCATTATCACGAGGAAGTTCTGGAAGGTTTTGATGTGGCCATTCCCCGCATCGGTGCCTCCGTTACCTTTTATGGAACGGCAGTGCTGCGCCAGTTTGAAATGATGGGTGTGTTCCCGGTGAATGAATCGGTTGCCATCAGCCGCTCCCGGGATAAATTACGTTCCTTGCAGTTGCTTGCCCGCAAAGGCGTGGGCATGCCGGTAACCGGCTTTGCAAACAAGCCCGATAACGTGCCTGAGCTGCTGAAAATGGTGGGCGGAGCCCCTGTGGTTATCAAGTTGTTGCAGGGAACCCAGGGCATTGGTGTGGTGCTGGCGGAAACCCGCAAAGCGGCAGAGAGTGTGATTGAGGCGTTTATGGGCCTCAAAGCCGACATTCTTGTGCAGGAGTTCATCAAAGAGGCAGGCGGTGCCGATATCCGTTGTTTTGTGATTGGGGACAAAGTAATTGCCGCCATGAAGCGTCAGGGTGCAGAGGGAGAATTCCGTTCCAACCTGCACCGGGGCGGAAGCGCCTCCCTGGTGCGAATTACGCCGGCCGAGCGTAAAACGGCCATTACAGCGGCCAAAGCCATGGGACTGAATGTGGCCGGTGTGGACTTGCTGCGCTCCAGCCGCGGGCCTTTGGTTATGGAGGTGAACTCTTCACCGGGCCTGGAAGGCATTGAGAATGCAACCGGCAAGAATGTCGCGGGAATGATCGTGGACTGGATCGAAAAAAACCAGAAGCCCTGGAAAACCCGCACCAAGGGCGGCAGAGGGTAACCTATGGCCAGAGGCCCATTTGAAATTGCAGGACACCAGGTTGAACCCGGAAGCCGGGAAATGGTGGAGATTCCGGTAGCAAAGCTTTACACCCACACACCCCTGAATATACCGGTTGAGGTTGTTCATGGCCGCCGTGATGGCCCGGTGTTAATGGTGTGCGGGGCCATTCATGGTGACGAAATCAATGGGGTTGAAATCATTCGCCGGGTTCTGAACAACTCTGCCTTGCGGCATTTGCGCGGGACTCTGGTTGCGGTGCCGATTGTGAATATTTTCGGCTTTGTGCAGCGTACTCGGTACCTGCCGGACCGCCGCGACCTGAACCGTTGTTTTCCGGGCACTGAGTCCGGCTCACTGGGGGCCAGAATAGCTTACCTGCTGCGCACGCAGATCATGGAAAAGGTGACTCACATTATCGACCTGCACACAGGCGCAATGCACCGCTTCAACCTTCCACAGATCCGGGCCCAACTGAAAAACCCGGAAACCACACGCATGGCAGAAGCCTTCGGAGCGCCGGTTATTATCAACTCCGGGCTTCGCGATGGCAGCCTCAGAGCCTACGCCGACTCCAGGGATATTCCGGTGATTACATTTGAGGGCGGCGAAGCCCTGCGCTTTGACGGTGTTGTGATCGGAAGCGGTGTAAAGGGCGTGATGCGGGTAATGCGTGAACTGGAAATGGTGCCCAGAAAGAAAAGCCCCAAAGCATCGAAAAAGCGCTCTGAAATAGCGGCAAACTCACAGTGGGTGAGAACCGATACCGACGGCATTATGCGCCCCGTTGCCCAGCTGGGCCAGAAAGTCCGTAAAGGCCAGAAGCTGGCCATCGTCGCTAACCCGTTTGGTGAGTCTGAAACCGCGATCACCTCGCCTTGTTCGGGGATTGTGATCTGCGTAAATAATCTGCCGCTGGTAAACGAAGGTGAGGCAATTTACCACATCGCCCGCTTTGACGAACTGAGCGAGGCCGAGAAAGCCATGGATTATTTCCGCAGCTCTTTTGATGCAGAAACCAGCGAAGCTGTTATGCCTGTGCATCCGTGGGATGAGCAGTCTAAATAAATTAAGGGGTGCCGTAACGATACGGTAAGAGGATTGTTCACTGTGCCATCGCCATAAAGGCGGTGGCAAATTGTTGTTCAACAAGTGGAAAAACAAAAGATATGTAGCTAGTGTGGTCGGACGGTAGATGGTATTACAAGGAAGGAGTGTACGTGAGCTGTTTTGATTGGATTTCTATTCAGCCTAGTCGATCCCGCAAAGCCAACCCCCAAATGAATGAACCAGAGGCCCAGACTGTCTTTTCGTGAGAAATCACGCAGTGGTCGGGCAGCAGGTATAAGTTTCGGGGGACTAAATGAGAATGTTGCATGAGTGCGATTATGTCGCGCATGTGAAAATGGACGAGCACGGTGAAGGCTGGCTGGAGCCTCATGTACTGGAGGCTCATCTCCATAAAGTTGCAAAGCTCAGTGGTGCGAAAGCAGATGAATTCCAATCGGCTGGCTGGGGAACTGCTGCAGGCCTTTGGCATGACCTTGGGAAATTTCGTCCCGCTTTCCAGCAATACATTCGCGATGCATCCGGCTACGAGCGTGAGAACGCCCATGTCGAAGGGCCAAAAAGAGTGACGCATTCGACGGCAGGTGCGGTTCACGCGATTAACCAGTGGCCATCGGTGCCAGGCCATATCATTGCGTACCTCATTGCCGGGCATCACGCGGGATTGCCTGACTGGCTTGGGAACCAGGGCTCCCTGCAGTTTCGTTTACAGAACGCAGGAGACGAATACTCTGAGGCGATGAGTGTTGAGATCCCCGAGCATCTTCTGATCGCTGACCAACCCGCAATTCCTGCCCCGGCCAGAGATCCAGATTCCATCAGCCTCTGGATGCGGTTATTGTTTTCCTGCCTGGTGGATGCAGATTTTCTGGATACTGAGAGTTATATGGCTCCAGAGCGAGTTGGGCAACGAAAGCAGTTGCCTACGTTGTCGGAGCTTCATCCTGTATTTTTCAAGAAAATGAAAGATCTGCAAACAAACGCAGATGACACGCCATTGAACAGAACCCGGAAAACGATATTTGATGCCTGCCATCACAGTGCGGCTGAAGTATCAGGGCTTTTCAGCCTGACGGTACCTACCGGTGGCGGAAAGACTCTCGCCAGCCTTGGGTTTGCCCTGGAGCATGCCAGACTGCATGGAAAGTCCCGGATTATCTATGCGATTCCGTTCACCAGCATCATAGAACAAAATGCCAGCGTATTTCGTCATTTTCTTGGCGAGACTGCTGTTCTCGAGCACCACAGCAGTCTTGATGTCGACCCGGCCGCAGAAAGTGCAGGCTCAAGGCTGGCTGCTGAAAACTGGGATGCGCCGTTGATTGTTACCACCAACGTTCAACTATTCGAGTCATTGTTTGCCAGCCGAACCAGCCGTTGTCGAAAATTGCATAACATTGTGAACAGCGTGATTGTTCTGGACGAGGCGCAACAAATACCCAGAGATTTTCATGAGCCCATCACTCGAGTGATGCAGCAGATGGCTGATTACTTTGGTGTGACCTGGTTATTGTGTACAGCCACTCAGCCGGATCTGGGCAAGCAAGCAGACCCCTTTGGCAGAGTCTTGCATACAGGACTGGGTAAGGTCCGGGAAATAATTCCGGAGCCTGCGCAGCTTGCGAGCGAGCTGAAGCGAGTAGAAATAGAAATGCCGTCAGACCCAGACGAAACAACATCCTGGGAGTCACTGGCTAACCAACTGTCGGGAGAGCCATGTGCTCTGGTGGTGGTTAACAAGCGTCAGGATGCGAGAACCCTCTTTGGGCTGCTTCCCGACGACGGCGATACTTATCATCTCTCTGCAAATATGTGTGCCGAACATCGCTCCGGTGTTTTAAAGGAAATTCGTAACAAGCTCTCTGAACGCCAGGCGGGATCAACATGTCCCCTGCGCGTCGTCAGCACCCAACTGATTGAGGCTGGGGTAGATGTGGACTTCCCCGTTGTTTATCGCGCCATGGCGGGCCTGGACTCCATCGCTCAGGCGGCAGGACGCTGTAACCGTGAAGGGCGCTTATCCTGTGGGCGCGTTGTGGTGTTTCAGCCAGAACAGCTCCCTCCACCTGGTTTTCTGAGGCAAGCTGCACAAGTAACAACAAAGCTGCTGCGTAGTGGGCAGTTGGGCGATCCACTGAGTCCCCAAGCGATACAGGCCTTTTTTAGCGATCTCAATGCTCAGGGCGATCGTGACAAGCATGGGATTTGCCAGCTTTTAAAAGCGGACAACACTCCCGATACGCCTCTGGGTATTCAGTTTCGGGAAGCGGCAGACAAATTTCGGCTCATTAATGATGTGGGCGTTGGGGTTATTGTTCCTTTCTGCCCCGACCGGTATGAAGAAACACCTATCGACCAATGGCTGACTATGCTGGAGCAGGATGGCTCTTTGAAGTGGGTTCACCGGAAATTACAGAGATACAGCGTTACATTGCCGGAGTCACTTGCGAAACAGCTATATGGAATGGGAGCTATTTACGAGAGAGCCGGGAAATTTGTTGTTGAGTCCAGTCACTACCACTCGGTTTGGGGCGTTCAGGCACCGGACAGCCTGATCCCTGCTGAATCAACCGTTATATAGGAGGCCTTATGGCATTTTGCCTGGAAGTCAGTGGAGAGTTCGCCTGCTTTACAAGGCCAGAAATGAAGGTAGAGCGGGTGAGCTACGACGTGATCACTCCGTCGGCCGCGCGGGCTATTTTTGAGGCGATTTTGTGGAAACCGGCTATTCAGTGGCAGATAACCAAAATAGAAGTGCTTAACCCTATTAAATGGATGAACCTACGGCGTAATGAAGTGGAATCCATAGTGTCCACGCGAACGGCGAAGACGGCCATGAATAGTGGGGAAGGGCACTTGGGTATTTACGTAGACGAACAGCGTCAGCAGCGGGCCAGCCTGCTTCTGAAAGATGTGCGCTACCGACTCCACGGTGAGTTTCAACTGACAGAAAATGCTGGTCCCCAGGATTCTGCGGCGAAATTTGCGGATATGTTCCGGCGTCGCGCCGAAAAAGGGCAGTGCTTCAACCAGCCTTATCTGGGATGTCGTGAATTCAGTTGCGACTTCACTCTGGTGGATGCCGCAGACGGTCCTGACCCCATTCAGGAATCACCAGATTTTGGGTTCATGCTGTATGACCTCGATTATTCTGATCCGACTTCACCGCAGCCTTTGTTCTTTCGGGCAAAAATGAAAAATGGCGTGGTGGAAGTGCCTGACCGACATAGTGGGGAGGTTAGGGGATGATCCTTCAGGCCCTTTGCGAATACTACGACCGAAGACAAGCAGCAGGAAACCCTTTACCACCCTTAGGGTTTCAGGAAAAGGAAATTCCGTTTGTCATCGTGTTAAGCCCGGACGGTAAATTTGTTCAGTTAAAGGACACCCGCGAGTTCCAGGAAAAAGGCAAGGCCATCGCGAAGACATTCACGGTTCCTCAAGGGACCAAACGCACTGGTGCCAAGTCATATGAAACGGCTTACTGCCTCTGGGATCATTTTGGTTATGTGTTGGGCCAGCCAAAAGTAACCAGGCCGGGGACGACACCCTCTGCGAAAGAAGTGAGCATGGCGGAAAAGCAGCATCAGGCTTTCGTGGATCTTGTGGACCGGCTGTATGCCGACTTACCGAACGATGAGGGCGTCCGAGCCGTTCACGACTTTCTGCATGGCGAGGCTGAAAAAGAAAAAGTCCGACAGTCTGCCGAGTTTCAGGAATGCCTGAAAATTTCCGGGTGTAATCTCACGTTTCAGTTGAGTACTGAGAACTATCTTGTCTGTCAATCGCCAGGTGTTCGGCAATGGATTGCTGAGCAGCCCCTGGATGCTGAAAACCAGGATGGGATCTGCCTGGTAACCGGCGAGCAAACCAAAATTGCACGCCTGCACCCGGCCGTAAAAGGCGTTTGGGGAGCCCAGATGGCCGGCGCCAATATAGTGTCCTTCAATATCGACTCCTTCAATTCCTGGGGAAAGGACAAAGGTAACAATGCGCCAATAGGCGAAGAAGCAGCTTTTAAATATACCACGGCCCTCAATCAGCTGTTGCGAACCAACAGTCCTCAACGGCTCCAGCTTAACGACACCTCAGTGGTCTGGTGGTCGTCAGGCGACAACTTGCTTGAAAATAATTTCCAGGCATTCTTTAACGATGCATCCAAAGATGACCCGGATAAAGGTACCCGAGCTGTCAGACAACTGCTTGAGAGTATTCACACAAGTGCCTTTATGAAAGGTTCTGGCACAGAACGCTTTTACCTTCTGGGTTTATCCCCCAACGCGGCCCGGATTGCGGTGCGCTTTTGGCAGGTAGGTACTGTTGCTGAATTCAGCCAACAATTGGCCCAGTGGTTCCGGGATATAGAAATTGCCAGCAAAAATGAAGATTACCCACCGTTAAAACCACTACTGCGATCAACGGCGCTGCTTGGGAAAGATGAAAACCTGCCACCTCATCTGGTGGGTGAAACGGTGCGGACGATCCTCATGGGGTTGCCTTTACCGGCGAGCCTTATGCAAAGCATCATCAAGCGCATCAAAGCTGAGCAGGGCGAGGTTTCGCCATACCGGGCGCGATTAATCAAAGCCTTCCTGAACCGCTCTTACCGTCATCAGAATCACATCAATAAGGAAGTGACCATGGCCTACAACCCTGAAGAAAAGCGGATTGGTTATCGTCTGGGATGTCTGTTTGCCGTGCTGGAAAAGCTGCAATCAGATGCCAATCCGGGACTCAACGCGACCATCCGTGATCGTTACTACAGCAGCGCCAGCTGCAATCCAAAATCGGTGTTTGGCACCTTGATGAGGCTGCATGCCCACCATTTGAAAAAGCTGCCTCACCAAGGCCAGCGAGTGGTCGCGGAAAAACGCATTGCTGAAATAATGGCGGATATAAACGAGTTTCCAGCCCACCTCAGTCTTGAACAGCAGGGGCTATTCGCCATTGGCTATTACCATCAACGCCAGGCGCTTTTCACCAAGCAAGCTAAAGACGAAATACCTCATGAATCTGAAGGAGTTGAAGCATGAGCCTGAACAACCGTTACGAGTTTGTATACCTCTTCGATGTGAAAGACGGCAACCCGAATGGAGACCCGGATGCTGGCAACCTTCCGCGTGTGGATGCCGAAACAGGGCAAGGACTGGTCACAGATGTGTGCCTGAAGCGCAAGGTCCGCAACTATGTTGGAATGGTAAAAGAAGAAACCCCGCCATTCGAGATTTATATCAAGGAAAAGGCGGTACTGAACAAAAACAACCTGAGAGCATATGAAGCACTTGAGTTAAAACATACATCAAAGAAGCTACCCAAGAAAGAAGAAGATGCCAGAAATGTAACCCAATGGATGTGTCAGAACTTCTTTGATATCCGAACATTTGGTGCCGTGATGTCTACCGACGTGAATACTGGTCAGGTTCGAGGACCTGTTCAAATGAATTTCGCCCGGAGCGTCGAGCCTGTGGTGAGTGCCGAGCACAGCATTACCAGAATGGCCGTAACCACCGAAAAAGAAGCCGAAGCCCAGAGTGGTGACAATCGCACTATGGGTCGAAAGTTCACAATCCCCTATGGCCTTTATCGTTGCCACGGTTTCATCTCGGCAAATTTGGCCAGGCAGACCGGCTTTGGCGAAGAAGATCTTGAGCTGTTCTGGGAAGCACTTGTAAATATGTTTGATCACGACCGGTCAGCCAGCCGGGGAGAAATGTCACCCTGTGCCTTGTTGGTGTTTAAGCATGATTCAGCGCTTGGGAATGCTCCGGCCCGAAAGCTGTTTGAACTGATTGATGTGAAGCGAAAAACAGAAGGCCCTGCCCGTGACTTCAGTGATTATGAGGTGACTATTAATGAAGAGAAATTGCCAGCCGGGGTAAAGCTGGCCAAATACCTGGACTAGTCGAAGTGTCTGCCCGATAAAGTATTGATATTCAGGAGTTGATTTCAAGGATGAAGCAATGCACATCAGTCAAGTTCAGTGGCCACGCGCTCAGGCGAATGTTTGATAGAAAGTTGTCTACCGAGGAAGTCATATTCACTATTCAGACTGGAGAAACGATAATCGGCTACCCTGATGATAAGCCGTACCCCAGTGAGTTGCGGCTTGGGTGGGTGAGCGATAAGCCTGTTCATGTTGTTGTTGCACAGAATCAGGAGAACAATGAGTGTTATGTGATAACTGCTTATGTGCCGTCGTCAGAAATCTGGAGTGATGACTTTAAAATCAGGAGAAACTGAATGAAATGTTCAATCTGTAAAACAGGGGTGACCCATCCAGGTACTACCACAGTCACTTTGACCCGTGGAGAAGCGACCATCGTTGTCAAAAATGTGCCCGCTGAGGTTTGCGATAACTGCGGTGAGTATTACCTGGACGATGCTACTTCCACAAAAATTCTGAGCATGGCAGAAGAAGCCATAAAGCAGAATCATGAGGTGGAAGTAATTCAGTTTGCCGCCTGATAGAAGGCCTCCGACTATGCAAGATGAAAAGCTCATACCGCTTTCTGCGTTGCAACACTACGCTTTTTGCCCTCGGCAATGCGCCCTCATACACAATGAGCAGGTCTGGGCCGAGAACTGGCTGACGGCGCAGGGGCAGGTGTTACATCAGCGTGTAGACCGGGGCGAACCGGAAACCCGAAAGGGTATTCGGTATGAGCGAGGTGTGCAGGTCAGTGCAGAGTCGCTGGGAATAACCGGCAAGCTGGACCTGGTAGAGATTGAGCTTTCTACCGGAAATATGAAGCCGGTTGAATATAAAAGAGGCAAGCCCAAACGGGACAGCTGGGATCGTATTCAGCTTTGTGCACAGGGGCTTTGCCTTGAGGAAATGCAGGGCAAGCCTGTTCTCTCGGGCGCGCTTTGGTACTGGCAAACCCGGCATAGGGATGAGGTTGAGTTCACGGTCGAACTGAAGGAGGAGACGTTGGCGGCAATCAGCGGGGTAAGGGACTTGCTTGCTAGTGGGCAGACGCCGAAAGCGGTTTATGAAAAGAAGTGTGACGCCTGCTCACTTTTTGATTTGTGTAACCCGAAGCTGCTAGGAAGAGACCGAAGTGCCCGCTATGTAGAAGATCTGTTCAATGAGGTGGATGAGTAGTGAAAAAACTCCAGAACAGTCTGTACATTACCCGGCAGGGCTCTTATGTGCATAAAGAACGAGAGACCGTTGTCATTGAACATGAACGCAAAAAACTGATGCAGGTGCCAATTCACTCGGTTTCCGGACTGTTTTGCTTTGGCAATGTCCTTGTTTCACCTGCGCTTATGGGATTTTGCGGAGAGAAAGGCGTAAACCTGGCGTTCTTTACCGAATATGGCCGTTTTTACGGCAGGCTGCAGGGGAGAAGATCGGGGAATGTCCTGCTGCGCCGAGCACAGTACAGTGCGGATGAAACTACCAGTCTTGAAATCGCCCGGTCCATCGTTGCCGCGAAGTTGGTAGGAAGTCGCAACGTATTATTGAGGCAACAGCGCAATCATGGTGTTACGGACTCGTTATCCCAAGCAATAAAGCATCTTTCAACCTCCATTCGGTTGGCAAAAAACGTTGATAACCTGAGCTCCCTCCGTGGCATTGAGGGTGATGCAGCAGCAAGATATTTTGCTGTATTCGGAGAGTTGATCAATGCCGGCTCCCGTGAAGAGTTCCATTTTACTGGCAGAAACAGGCGGCCACCTCGCGATCCGGTTAACGCCATGCTGTCATTTGTTTATGCGATTGTTGGTCAGGACATTAGCGCTGCGCTGAATGGCGTGGGGCTGGACCCACAAGTGGGGTTTTTGCACGCAGACCGTCCGGGGCGGGACAGTCTGGCCCAGGATCTGCTCGAGGAGTTTCGGCCTTGGCTGGCGGACCGGTTGGTTTTGAGTCTGATCAATCGTAAGCAGTTGCGAGCAAAAGATTTTGTTACAGAATCTTCTGGCGCTGTCCGAATGTCTGACGAAGCTCGCAAGATACTGCTCGTCAGTTACCAGGAGAGGAAGCAACAGGAGTTAATGCATCCGTTCCTTAAAGAAAAAGTGCCCATCGGGATTATCCCTCATATTCAGGCAATGTTATTGGCCCGCCACCTCAGACAGGATTTGGATAAGTACCCACCGTGCGTCATGCGTTAGGAGTAACTCATCATGATGGTTCTGGTCACCTACGATATTTCAATGGAAGATCCGGAAGGCGCTGGCCGCTTAAGGCGAGTGGCTAAAGCGTGCCTGGATTATGGCGTGCGGGTTCAGTATTCCGTGTTTGAATGTGAGGTTGATGCTGCTCAGTGGACGTTTTTAAGGGATGAGCTGTTGAGTCTCTATAATGAAGAGAAAGATAGTCTCAGGTTTTATAAACTGGGAAAGAACTGGAAAAATCGAATTGAACACCATGGAGCAAAGCCAGCTCCGGATATTTTCCGGGATGCGATGATTCTGTAATCGCTAACCGACAGTGCTCATTAAAAATCCGGGATGTTAGCGAAAGGTCAGGACCTGTATGGTGCCTGGCCTTTCGTGTTTATAGCACTTTCTGCATAGCCGGCCATTCAAGTTGCCGGTGGTGTTAGCGAGAATATAGGAATGGCTCCTTCGAACTCAATCAGTTACGCTGGAGCGGTCGCGCCCCACGCGGGCGCGTGGATTGAAACCTTCTGCGAGTCAGAGAACTGGATGCCGAAGCGGCGTCGCGCCCCACGCGGGCGCGTGGATTGAAACACGCAATCCGAGAAGGACTACTCTCACCACTGGCCGTCGCGCCCCACGCGGGCGCGTGGATTGAAACTCCGGTAAATATGTCAAAGTCGGGCTTTAACGGGTCGCGCCCCACGCGGGCGCGTGGATTGAAACCAGATATCACAAGAGCGGGTTTCGTTGGTCGCATGTCGCGCCCCACGCGGGCGCGTGGATTGAAACAGAACGCGCAAGCCGTTGATGTCATCGCCGACGGCGTCGCGCCCCACGCGGGCGCGTGGATTGAAACCATCGTCCAGCCTGAATGGCGGGCAATCAGCTGTGTCGCGCCCCACGCGGGCGCGTGGATTGAAACGGCTCAACCTCAATCTCCACATCGTCCGGGTTCGTCGCGCCCCACGCGGGCGCGTGGATTGAAACAGCACAAAGCAGCTCTGGCTTCGGGTGTGCGCTGGTCGCGCCCCACGCGGGCGCGTGGATTGAAACACCTGGGGCAGGTCTTGATATACAACGACATCGATGTCGCGCCCCACGCGGGCGCGTGGATTGAAACAAGGGTGTCTGTTGACCACTCACTCATGAAGGCGTCGCGCCCCACGCGGGCGCGTGGATTGAAACCAGGGGTTGCCGGGCGTTTGCCCGCCGCCCTTGTTGTCGCGCCCCACGCGGGCGCGTGGATTGAAACTGCTCAAGCTGCGACTGCCATGTTGCTTGCTCACGTCGCGCCCCACGCGGGCGCGTGGATTGAAACCCATCACGTCGCCATCAAGTGACGGCGCCTGCATCGTCGCGCCCCACGCGGGCGCGTGGATTGAAACTGGCGCACCTCCCGGATGAGAGCCACGGCATGGCGTCGCGCCCCACGCGGGCGCGTGGATTGAAACAAATCTGGAGTCATCCATAGCGGCAATGGATGAGCGTCGCGCCCCACGCGGGCGCGTGGATTGAAACCTGAAGTGACACCATCATTTGACAAACATCGCCCGTCGCGCCCCACGCGGGCGCGTGGATTGAAACATCTTCGATATTTATGCCGCAGTCCCTGGCCATCGTCGCGCCCCACGCGGGCGCGTGGATTGAAACCGAATATCCACGATCACGGCGGATTGCGCCTGCAGGTCGCGCCCCACGCGGGCGCGTGGATTGAAACTCTTTTCAGGCGCTCTGTCATGCCGCACCCCCGCGTCGCGCCCCACGCGGGCGCGTGGATTGAAACCTGTCCCTTTTTATGTTTTCGTGACATGTCACGGTGTCGCGCCCCACGCGGGCGCGTGGATTGAAACGGCGGGGGTGATATTTATAATCACCGATTGTGGAGTCGCGCCCCACGCGGGCGCGTGGATTGAAACTGGGCTTACCGACACCGGTAGAGTGATACCGGCAAGTCGCGCCCCACGCGGGCGCGTGGATTGAAACCAGTCCGAGTTTTCTGCCTCTTTTTCGAACTCCGGTCGCGCCCCACGCGGGCGCGTGGATTGAAACCCACTCTCTCGTGGATATCTGCCATATGTTGAGCCGTCGCGCCCCACGCGGGCGCGTGGATTGAAACACGCGGGGCATGATCTCATCGCAGAAGCCGAATCAAGTCGCGCCCCACGCGGGCGCGTGGATTGAAACCGTTCTGGCTGCGCTTGATTGCCTTTGCGGTGCGTCGCGCCCCACGCGGGCGCGTGGATTGAAACATCAGATCACCTCAATACTTGCCACGCTCTGCCCGTCGCGCCCCACGCGGGCGCGTGGATTGAAACAGTGGCACAGGGGCTCCGTAGACCGTACCCCCAAAGTCGCGCCCCACGCGGGCGCGTGGATTGAAACTTGCACCGTGGGTGGATCACCACTTCGTCAAACGGTCGCGCCCCACGCGGGCGCGTGGATTGAAACCGGAAGTGCAGCGCCGCACCCATAATCGCCCCGGGTCGCGCCCCACGCGGGCGCGTGGATTAAAACTTTGTTTGGATTAGGAGTCTGCGCAGCAGAAGCCACTTTCTAACACAATAAGTGGAAAGTCTTCAGCAGCGGCAAAACTAATGGGAGCGCCCTCCTGCCCGTATTCGCCCGACCAGGAATTGTTCCCTCCCCCGAGCCTGAACGGGTAGCTGGCTGAGAGGCATTTTGTCAGCGATGTCGTCGAGGAACTGGATTTATACACAAGCGTGTACTGTCCTGCAAACGCAGCCAATTTGGTTATCAGGGAGAGCATAGTGACAAACACAGAGAAAACTACTGGGCTCGACAGCTTCACCCGGAAATATCTGTATGTGTTGGCCGGCCTGGCGCTGGTGGGTTTTGTTTTATGGTTAGGCAGCTACGACTTCCGCGTCGGTGAAATCAATTCCGTACTGGAAGCGGATTCAGAGCTGGCCGCCTATCCCTTTCCATTTCGTGTGCTAACGTTGGAAAATGGCGTGGCGCGCATGAGCAGTTCACGCTCGGCCCAGCTGTCGGTCATTCAATCACTACGTGTGATGTTTCCCGAACTGCAGCAAAAAGATCCCATGTCTGACGAAATGATGGCAGCACAAGTAGAGTTGGCGCGTCTGCAGTCACGCGCCGCTGAGTTGGTAACAAAGGAGTCGGATGTAACATCGGTAAGGTGGGTGCTGGATAAAGCTTGGCTGGCAAAGCGCGGGATTTACGTGGAGTAGCCTGGCGATTTTATTCACCCATGCAGGAAACTCTGAAATGAAGGAGCTGCGGTCATACTTGGCACCTTCACGGCCTGGTGTGCCTGGATGAGTCAGATGTTCAGGCAACATGAGGCAAGGTGGAGCGCGCCCATTGTGGAGCCGGGCGCATCAGGCTCAGCGAAACGGCGGCTCATCAAAACTACGCAGTTTGCGCGAATGCAGAGTGTAGCGCTCACTGCGCATTATCTCTAATGCACGGATGCTGATATGTAAATGCTGGGTAACCGCACTCTCGTAAAACGCACCCGCTGCTCCGGGTAACTTGATCTCACTGTGCAGTGGTTTGTCGCTGACGCACAGCAGGGTGCCGTAAGGCACACGAAACCGATACCCTTGCGCGGCGACTGTGCCACTTTCCATATCCACTGCAATGGCGCGAGCCAGGTTAATCTGCGGGCGCTCCTGGGCCCAGCGTAGCTCCCAGTTACGATCGTCGTACGTTAATACAGTACCGGTACGCAGTCGACGCCGCAGCGTGTCGCCCTCGTCGCCGGTGATTTCGGCCGCCGCCTGCTGGAGAACTTGCTGCACTTCGGCCAGCGCCGGCAATGGAATGTCCGGGGGCAGGACCTGGTCAAGGATGCCGTCACGGCGCATATACGCATGGGCCAGCACGTAATCACCAATCACCTGAGACTGTCGCAGCCCGCCACAGTGGCCAATCATCAGCCAGCAGTGCGGGCGGGTTACGGCAAGATGGTCGGTGATGTTTTTGGCGTTGGATGGCCCCACGCCAATATTTACAAGGGTAATACCCTGGCCCGGCTCATCTGCCTTCAGGTGGTAGGCCGGCATCTGGAACCTGTGCCAGACGACAGAATCCAACAGCGTCTGCATGTCTTCTTCAGACATGCCCCGCTCAATCACCACGTTGCCGGGCAAAACCATGCTCTGAAACCGTGAATCGCCCCGCAGCATGTCCAGCCCATGCTGCACAAACTGATCCACATACCGGTGGTAGTTAGTCAACAGTATCCACCGTTGTACGTGTTGCCAGTCACTGCCGGTGTAGTGCACCAGCCGGCGCAGAGAAAAATCTGTGCGGGGGGCATCGAATAAGGATAAGGGCAGCTGCTCAAGTTCCTGCCAGTCGAGCAGCCCATCGGCGGTGTCATCGTCAGCGGCCGCCAGGTCGGTACTGGGAAATACTTGTGAGAGTTCGCGGGCGGAGACGCCGTAAGCGCCCAGTTCATCGCCCTGATCAACAACATAGGGGTAGGGGATGTTGACCTGGCTCCGGCCCACCTCAATCGTTACTTCAAAATCTCTCATGATCAGTCCCAGCTGGTTCTCCAGATAGCGCCGGAAAGCCTCTGGCTGAGTCACGGTCATGCTGTAAACGCCGGGTTCCTGGAGCCGCGCGTAGGCACGTATGCTACTGGGTGCTTCACCCTGAACACGATAAGTCAGGCGCAGCTCCGGGTAACAGAAGTTGCAGTGGGAATCCGGTGGCAGCTGACGGTCCGCAAGATACTGTTTCAGTGCGGCGCGCAGTGAACGGGTGGCTTGCTCATAAAGCTCAGCAAGACGATCAACCGCTGCTTCTGCAGTGGTCACTTCAATAAAGTCATCAGCAAAAGGTGTGGTCACAACAGGCCTCAGAGTTGTTCAGAAGTTTTAAAGTACTAAATGCAACTAGACTGCACAAAGGATTGTATGAGTCGCTCATTACATTCTAACCCTTAAAACCGTAGCACTGGGGAGTCATCAAAATGTATAACCCGGCAGATTTTACACTCAATAACCAGGTGGCGGTTGTTACCGGAGCCGGCGCCGGAATAGGTCGCGCCATCGCTGAGACGTTCGCTGCAGCAGGGGCCGCGGTTATGGTCAGTGATCTTGATTCAGACACTGCCAATACCGTCGTAAAAGAGATTGAAGCCAGGGGCGGCAAAGCTGCTGGCATGGCATGTGATGTGACCAGGGAGGATGACCTGGTCACGCTGGTCAGCCAGACTGTGCAAACATTCGGGAAGCTGACCCTCCTGGTCGGCAATGCCGGGGGTGGCGGACCAAAACCGTTTGATATGCCGATGGAGGAGTTTCGCTGGGCCTATGAGCTGAATGTTTTTTCGCTGTTTCGTTTGGCGCAACTTGCTGCACCCGAGATGGAAAAGGCCGGAGGAGGTTCGATTCTCGCTGTTACTTCGATGGCTGCCGAGAACAAGAATCAGCGCATGGCATCCTATGGTTCCTCAAAGGCAGCGACCAGTCATCTTGTACGCAATATTGCCTTTGATCTGGGTCCAAAGGGAATCCGTGTGAACGGTGTTGCACCCGGTGCTACACGCACCGATGCACTTAAATCTGTGCTGAACGACGACATTGAGAGGAAGATGTTGGCGCACACACCCATTAAACGTCTGGGCGAGCCCGAGGATATGGCTAACGCCGCGTTGTTTCTCTGTTCGCCCGCTGCAAGCTGGGTCAGCGGTCAGATACTGACTGTCTCCGGTGGTGGTGTGCAGGAGCTGGACTGATCAGCACGGTCTGTCATTTCGGCTAACTGATACCAACTACCTCATGGCGCAATAAGTCGATGAGGTAGCCGCAGGCACCAATACGCCTTGGTGTCGCCTGCGGCTACCAGACACAGTTAGTCTTCCATCGCCTCTACGGCGTACTGGCCAACATCTGTGTGGTGCAGAATCTTCCCGAAAGGTGCAGCCGCTTTGGCTGGCCCCTGGGTGAATACCAGCACCGGGGTGTTGGTGTGGGTGCCGGTAGACCAGACGACGTTCTGCTGTTCCGCGACTTCACGAGCCAGCAGGTTCTGGCGGTTATCGTCTGTCTGATAAACAAAGAAGGCGCCGTTTACATCCATTTTCGGGACGGTTTTGGTGCTCAGGTAAGAGTGGCCTTCTGTGTAGAAGGGGTTGTCTTCAGTGGCCAGGACCCGGGCCGCCTGCTCTTCGGTTATATTGAAGCTGGTTTCTGCGTTCACAATACGGGCGAGGTTGGCGGGGGTTTGTTCGCTCTCGCTCAGGCTATCGAACTGACTGTAGAAGATATCGCCGTAGGAGGATTTCTGTTCGTACAGTTTGTCCAGCGTCGATACATCCCCAAAGTTAAAGCCAGGTTTGAACTGCTGCTCATTGAAAACGTCGCCCGGAAGGTCGCGACCGTGGGGCAGGTCGTTAGCAGAATAGCTGAATCCAAAGCCGCCGGTTTCGTGGTCGGCTGTGACGACAACCAGAGTATCATCGCGACCTTCTGCCCAGTCCAGTACGTAGTTCAGGGTTTCGTTCATGCGCAGCATTTCGTGCAGCATGGTGCCTGTGTCGTTGTAATGCCCTGCCCAGTCGATTTGTCCAGCTTCGATCATCAGGAAGAAACCTTCGTCGTTCTGTGACAGCGAGCCGATGGCTTTTTCCGACATTTCTTTCAATGTGGGAACCGTGCGCTCGGGGTCGTTTTTAGTCTGGTTCTCAACGATGGCGTTGGGCAGAGATGAATAGGCAAACAAACCAAGAACTTTGTCATCAGCCTGGTTCATCTGGTCGAGGTTAAACGCCAGATCGTAGTTTTTCTGCTGTGCTTCGGCAATCAGGTTGCGGTTATCATTACGCTTGGATTTGATACGCACTGAGCCTTCAGTCAGCGTTTCCAGTTCCTGACGCGTCGCTGATTGTTCGTCGTTGGCGGATTCTGGTATCCAGTAGCGAAGACCGCCAGAGAGCATAACGTCTACATTATTGTCCAGCAGGTCTTCGGCAATTTCGTTTTCCAGGCTGCGGTGGCTCTGGTGGGCAGCAAAGCCGGCCGGGGTTGCATGAGTAATGCGCGTGTCGGAGACCAGCCCGGTCGATTTACCCAGCTTTTTCGCTTTTTCCAGAATGCTTTCCGCACTGTTGCCGTCTTTGTCTGCACCAATCATTTCGGCGCCAGCGAATTGGCCGGTTGCCAGTTGGGTGGCAGAGGCGGCGGAGTCCACAACCAGGTTGTCATTGGCATGAGTCATGGAAATGCCCATAGGCCCGTTTTCAGCAATACGGTCGAAGGCGGTATAGCCGTCGGCAATGACCGAGTTAGGCGCCTGCTTTGCATACGCGAGGAGCAGCCCGACTTGTTGCGGGCCCATGCCATCGCCAATGATCATGATGACGTTTTTGGCTTTTTCAGGCTCAGCCGATGCGGTTTGAGACTCTGTTTGCATGGGCGCACAAGCTGCAAGCATGAGAGAGGAGGCCAGTAACCCCGCTCCCGCAGTAATGTTGCGAATATTCATAGTCTTCCTTTTTACGTTGCTGCTTTTTTGATTATAAAAGGCGCGTTGTTCGCGCCCTAACTGTCGTCCAGATGCTTCCCCAGCATGGCGTGGTAAAGCTCCCGGTCGCCAATGGCACCGGTTATCTGGCCGTTTTCTTCCACCAGCAGGCTGTGGCCGGTGAAGTACCGAATCTCCATGGCGTCCCTCAGAGGGGTGTCCGGAGCGATTCGTGTGGGCTGCTTCGCCAGGCTTTCTATGGCCTGGCCTTCTTCCCAGGTCTGGGTCTGGAAAGTTTGGCCGCTACTGGTTACGACGGCTTGTTCCGCTATGTTCGGGGTGTGCAGCCAGGTGTCGTAGCGTTTGTTGAGGCAGCGGTTGCCTCTGGAGTCTTCCTGTACGTGTTCGATGGGCAAGGCCAGCGAACGTGCTGCCAGAACATTCAGCGGGTTGGTGCTGGACACAAAACTTTTTACGTAATCGTTTGCAGGTTCCAGCACAATGGATTCCGGCTTGCCATGCTGAACAATCTGGCCGTCTTTCATAATGGCGATGTGAGAGCCCAGTTTCAGGGCTTCATCCAGGTCGTGGCTGACGAACACGATGGTTTTCTGGAGGTCTTCCTGCAGAGTCAGCAGCTCTTCCTGCAACTGGTTGCGGATCAGCGGGTCCAGCGCTGAGAAGGGTTCGTCCATCAGCAGTATTTCCGACTCTGTTGCCAATGCCCGGGCCAGGCCGACACGCTGGCGCATGCCGCCGGAAAGCTCATCAGGCTTGGACTTGGCCCAGCCCGCAAGGCCGACCAGTTCCAGCTGGCGGGCAACCTTGTCGCGACGCTCAGCTTTGCTTAACCCCTGAAGTTCCAGGCCAAAGGCGACGTTCTCTTCCACGGTCAGCCAGGGCATCAGCGCAAAGTTCTGGAAGACCATGGAGACACGGCGGGTGCGTATATCCCGCTGCACTTTTTCACTGGCCTGGGTGAAGTTGACCATTTCGCCGTTGTGCTGAATGTGAATGCTGCCACTGGTGACCTCATTCAAACCGTTAACACACCGGAGCAGGCTGGATTTGCCGGAGCCTGAGAGCCCCATCAAAACGCAGATTTCTCCCTTTTTAACGCTCAGGGTGGCGTTCTGAACACCCACCACCAGGCCGGTCTGCTGGTGAACGGCCGCCCGATCCTGGCCCTGCTCAATCAGTGGCAGGGCATTTTTGGGGCGTTTGCCGAAGACAACGTTTACATTTTCAAACTCGATCATGAGGAAGAGCCCCCGGTGTTGCTTTGACGGAAGAACCGGTCCATCCAGATAGCCAGTAATACGATTGCAAGCCCGGCTCCAAAACCTTTGCCTATATCCACAGTGTTCAGTGCCCGGACCACGGGTACGCCCAAGCCATCAGCACCCACCAGGGCGGCGATAACAACCATTGAAAGAGACAGCATGATGCACTGGGTTATGCCGGCGCCGATGGAGCTCATGGCAGCGGGCAGTTCAACCTTGAACAGCAGTTTTCGGTTGGTGCAGCCAAAGGCTTTACCGGCTTCAACCAGCTCTTTGGGCACCTGGGAAATGCCCAGATACGTCAGGCGAACCGGAGCCGCAATGGCAAAGATGATGGTGGAGATCACGCCGGGCACGACTCCGAGACCAAACAGGGTCAGTGTCGGGATCAGGTAAACAAAAGGCGGAATGGTTTGCATCAGGTCCAGCACTGGCTGCAGGAACTTGTACAGCCAGCTGCTATGGGCCGCGTAGATACCCAGGGGAACGCCAATCACGACGCACAACACGGTTGCATACAACACCAGCGACAGGGTCGCCATGGTGTCTTCCCAGTACCCGAGGTTCCAGATCAGCATAAAGCTGATGGCGGTAAACGCTGTCAGCCCCCAGCGGCGATGCCGAAGGTGTGCCGCTACGGTAAAAAACAGAACGAGGGTGCCTGGTGGTGCCCAGAGCAGGGCATCGGTGAGGCCATGTATCATGCCTCGAAGGGTGTCAGAAACGGCATCAAAAAAGCCGCTGAAGTTAATCACCAGAAAATCAACAACGTCTTCCATGAAGTCGCCAAAAGGCAGTTGATGCTCAGTTATCCAGCTCATGGTATTCAGTCTTTTTGAGTGCGGGCCATAATGGCCGGCGCATAAAAGTGGGTGGTGTTGGCAGCCACAAACAGGGGCTCCGGGCCGGCTGGCTCAGAGCCCCTGAAAGGTGTTTGAAAAGCTGCGTGCGAGAATTCCGAAGGTTACTTCAGAGCCGCTTTGACAGCCGGCAGGGCGTCTTCGCCGTTGATGGTGGTGACGCCTTCGAGCCACCTGTCGAGTACCGCAGGGTTGTTCTTCAGCCAGGTGTGCGCGGCGTCCCTTGGCTCTTCCCCGTCATTCAGGATGCCTGCCATCACTTCGTTTTCCATGGTGAGAGTGAAGGTCATGTTGTTCAGCAGGGTGCCTACGTTGGGGCATTCGCTGGTGTAGTTCTCACGCACGTTGGTATGAACCGTGGCACCGCCGTAGTTGGGGCCAAAGAAGTCATCGCCACCTTCGAGGTATGCAAGGTCATAGGTGGCGTTCATCGGGTGTGGTTCCCAGGCCAGAAACACGACCCAGTCATCACGACGGACGGAACGGCCAACCTGGGACAGCATGCCGGCTTCGCTGGACTCCACGACCCTGAAGTCACCCAGTCCGAATGCGTCTTCTTTCACCATTTGCTGGATCAGGCGGTTACCGTCGTTGCCCGGTTCGATGCCGTAGATGCGGTTATCAAACTTGTCGGCGTGTGTGGCAATATCCTCAAAACTGGTTACGCCCGCATCGTAAACATACTGGGGCACGGCCAGGGTGTACTTGGCGCCTTTGAGGTTGGTGATGATGTCTTCAACCTCTCCACTTTCCAGATACGGGCGCACATCCGCTTCCATGGTGGGCATCCAGTTGCCCAGGAAAACGTCGACGTCCTCATTCTTGAGCGACCGGTAGGTAACAGGCACCGCCAGCACTTTTGCTTGTGGCTCATAGCCCATGCCGTCAAGCACTTCCGAGGCGAGGGCTGTAGTAGCGGTGATGTCGGTCCAGCCAACATCCGCGAAACGGACGGTTTTACATTCGGCATTCGGGGCAGCCAGGGTGGCGCCACTGAATGCCAGACCCGCACAGGCCAGAACTAGCTTTTTCATACGTTGTACTCCTTTATCGATTATTGGTCACAGTGTCAGCGTTGTTGGTTTTTCCAGTCCGGGTGTTCCCAGACCGGGGCTGATGAGGGGGGCAGAGGGTCCAGACCACGTATGTGATCGGCACACTTTTCTGCCAGCATGATGGTCGGGGCGTTCAGGTTGCCACTGACCATGCTTGGCATGATGGAGGCATCCACCACGCGCAGGTTACGGGTTCCATAGACGCGGGCCTGCTCGTCGACGACGGCCATGGGGTCATCGGCTGCGCCCATTTTGCAGGTGCAGGATGGGTGATAGGCGCTGTCCGCATACTGGCGGATAAAGGCGTCTATATCCTCATCCGACGTGGCATCTTCTCCCGGCCGCAACTCTTTGCCGCGGTAGGCATCAAATGCGGGTTGGGCGAAAATCTCCCGGGTCAGCTTGACACTCTGGCGCATTTCCCAACGGTCGCGCTCGGTACTGAGCAGCTTGGGGTCAATAATGGGGTGGTCGCCAGGGTTTGCGGATCTCAGCTTCAGGAAACCGCGGCTGGTTGGCCGCATGGGACCAACGTGAGCCTGGTAGCCGTGGCATTCTGCATCTTTACGGCCATGGTCGATCACCTGCGAGGGCAGGAAGTGGTACTGGATGTCCGGGTGCCTCACGCCAGGTTCCGAGCGAATGAAACCGCCCGCTTCCAAGTGTGCGGTGCGGCAGGCACCCCAGTCGTTATTGATGAACCATTTCATGCCCGCCAGGGTTTTGCCGGGCTGGGTGGTGTATTTATACAGAGTAACCGGCTGCGTTGACTCGTGCTGAACGTAGATTTCCAGGTGGTCCTGCAGGTTTTTACCTACGCCGGGCAGGTCAACGACCACGGGAATACTGTGCTCCTGCAGTTCGGCAGCGGCACCTATACCAGATAGCATCAGCAACTGGGGCGAGTTGATCGCGCCGCCACTGACGATGACTTCCTTGCGGGCCGCCACGCGAATGGTTTTGCCCTTCTGAATGTACTCAACGCCTGTTGCCTTGTTGCCGTCAAACAGAATGCGGGTGGTCATGGCACCGGTTTCGGCGGTCAGGTTCGGGCGGTTGAGGACCGGGCGCAGATACGCCTGAGCTGCACTCCAGCGTTTACCTTTGCGAATGGTCATGTCCATGTCGCCAAAGCCTTCCTGCTGGTAGCCGTTCATATCGTCAGTCTGGGGGTACCCGGCCTGTTTGGTGGCTTCCTTGAAGGCGCCGAACAACGGGTTGGGTTCATCACCGGTGTGAACGTTCAGAGGGCCCTGGCCACCCCGATAATCGTCGGCTCCTTTTTCCCGGCTTTCGGCTTTGCGGAAGTAGGGCAGAACGTCTTGGTAGCGCCAGCCTTTGGCACCTTCTTCGTGCCAGCGATCATAGTCATAGGCGTGGCCGCGGATATACACCATGGCGTTCAGGGTGGAACCACCGCCCCAGACTTTGCCGCGGGGCCAGTAGAGTTTCCGGTTATTCAGGAATTCCTGGGGCTCGGTGTGGTAGTACCAGTTGTATTTGTCGTCCATGAGGTTGTACATGAGCGCGGCTGGCATGTGGATTTTCCAGCCGTTGTCACGGCGTCCGGCTTCCAGCACCAGCACCTGGTCCTGTCCGCTTTCAGTCAACCGGTTTGCCAGTACGCAGCCAGCTGAGCCAGTACCAACAACCACATAGTCAAATTCATGATCAAATTGCAAAGCTGTCTCCTTCATACGGGTGCGGGCACCTGTGCCGCGCCTGTCTTGGTTGCAATGGCGATGTCAGAATGGGGCCTCGAGCGGTTCCATGCCGACGTAGACGGATTTGGTCTGGGTATAGTGGGCGAGCGTTTCACGACCGTTCTCGCGGCCCAGTCCGGAAAGCTTGTAGCCACCTACGGGCATTTCGGCGGGTGAGGCACCGAAGCTGTTGATCCAGCAGATTCCGGCTTCCAGCTGGTGAATAACCCGGTGGGCGCGGGTGTTGTCTGTGGTAAATACACCTGCAGCCAGGCCGTAATCCGTATTGTTGGCGCGCTGTACCACTTCGTCTTCGGTATCAAACGGCAGCACGGACATCACCGGCCCAAAAATTTCTTCCCGCACAATGGTCATGTCATCGGTGCAGTCGGCAAAGACGGTGGGCGCAACGAAGTAGCCGTTTTCACAACCTTCCGGCTTGAGAGTGGTGCCACCGGTCAGCAGTCGCGCGCCTTCGGCTTTAGCACTGTCGATATACTTCATCACCAGATCACGGTGGCCGGCGCTGATCAGGGCGCCAAAGTTGGTGTCCGGGTGCTCGGGGTTGCCGGCGATGATGTTGGTTTCGGTTCTTTTAACCAGTTGCTCAAGGAAGGCGTTGTAGACAGACCGCTGAACAAAGACCCGGGTGCCGTTGGTGCACACTTCGCCCTGGGTATAGAAGTTACCGAGCATGGCAGCGGAGACGGCCTGTTCCAGATCCGTATCCTCAAAAATAATCAGAGGTGACTTGCCGCCCAGCTCCATGGTGACGGACTTCAGGGTTGTGGCTGAGTCTGCCACAACCGTGCGGCCGGTTTGCGCTTCGCCGGTGAACGATACCTTGGCGATTGCCGGACTGGATGTGAGCATCTGGCCGACCCGGTGATCGCCCTGTATCACGTTGAAAACGCCTGCCGGTACACCCGCGGCGAGGTATATTTCTGCAAGTTTGATCGCACCCAGAGGGGTTTCTTCTGAGGGTTTGAAGATCATGCTGTTACCGCATGCCAGTGCCGGCGCGGACTTCCAGCAGGCAATCTGCAGCGGATAGTTCCAGGCACCAATGCCGGCGCACACGCCCAGGGGTTCCCGGCGGGTATAGAAAAAATCTGGCCCCAGGTGCTGGCTTTCACCAGTGATGCTGGAGGCCTGGCCGGCAAAGTACTCAACAGAGTCAGCGCCGGTTACCACATCCACCACACTGGCTTCCTGCCAGGGTTTGCCGGTGTCCAGTACTTCTGTGTGAGCCAGAACATCGTTCTGTTCCCGGAGCATGGCGGCTGCACGGTTGAGTATGCGGCCCCGCTCAAGTCCGCTCATGGCAGACCAGACTTTGAACCCTTCCCGGGCACTTTCTGTGGCAGCCCGCATGATGGATTCATCCGCCTGCTCAACCTGGTAAATCACTTCCCCTGTGGCCGGATTGAATACGTCGAAGCATTCACCGTTTTGGTTGGCCAGCGGCTGGCCATTAATAAACGATTGGTAAATAGGCAGCGTCATCAAGAGGCTCCGTTATTGGCTTGAATGGCTTGGTCGATATAGGTTTTACAGAGGGCTACAGCCTGGCCTGGCTCAATGCGGCCCTCACTCATAGCGGCCCGCAGCCAGAACCCGTCGATCATTGCAGCAATGGTCTGTGCGGTCGGGCGTACCTGGTCGGCAGGCATGAGTTGCCGGAGATAGGACATCAGGTTGGACAGCAGGCGGCGCTCGTTGATGCGTTGCAGCCGCATCAGGTCCGGGCTGTGCATGGCCTGGGTCCAGAACGCCAGCCAGGTTTTTGCGGACTGGGCATGGGTCTGCACGCCGGAAAAGTTGGCGTCCACAATGGCCATCAGGCGCTCACGCGGGGTGTTCGGACGCCCTGCCATCAGCGTGGAGACGTCCTGCTGCAGACAGGACAATAAGTACCGCATGGTGGCTTCCAGTAATCCCTGCTTGCCACCGAAGTAATGGCTGACAATACCAACCGATAGCCCGGAAGCTCCGGCAATTTTGCCGATGGTTGCCCCCTGGAAACCGTATTCTTCAATAATCTTTAGCGTTGCATCGATTAACTGCTGCCGCCGGATCAACTCTACGCCTGGCCGTGCCATGCTGTGCCCTCTGAATCACCGTGGTTGAACGGGTGTTCATTTTGTTGAACGTGTATTCAATTTGAGCGAAGGTTAATGGTTTGAAGGCTAAATATCAAACCCGTCAGCGCAGTCTGTGAAACTGACGTTTCACGCTGAGTGTTAATTTGGCCGTGGGTAAGCGCAGTAATTTATTGTTTAGACAGCGAAAGAATGGTGTGCAGGGTTTGGTGCGGGGAGAAAAGAGTAAGGGCGCTAAAATCGAACTAAGGCCTTGGGCAAGTGAGGTTCTGGTAACCTCATTTGCCCATTGCAAAGGGTGAGTTCAGGGTGCAATTTTCTTTTTCAGAGCCTTGGTGACCGGTCGTGGCAAGTTGGGCAGTGAGCGCAGCAGCCAGGGCAGTACTTTTCTTTTTGCCCCGTTCAGGGACTCCGGAACAATGGCTTCGATCAGGTGCGGGCCAGGGGTGTCCCGCGCGTATTCCATGGCTTTGAGCAGTTCTTCAGTGGTGTGAACGCGAATGCCGTGAACCCCCATACTTTGCGCAAGTTGTGCGTAGTGGGTGACCGGGCCACTGATATCCAGTTGTGACTTGGCTTTCTCACCGGCTTCTTCGGCTCCCACCCGCTCCAGTTCCATGTTCAGGATGGAGTATGAGGCGTTGTTGAAAATAATGGTGGTAACGTTGAGCTGTTCCCGGGCCATGGTCCATAAGGCCTGAATGGTATACATCACGGTGCCATCACCAATGAGGGCATAAACCGGCCGTTCCGGGCTTGCGATGGCGGCGCCTGTGGCGCTGGGCAGTCCCTGGCCGATGGCACCGCCGGTAAGGGTGAGCATGTCGTGGCGGGGCGCGCCCGCGGTCATAACATTGAGCATCAGGCCCGAGGTCATGGCCTCATCCACAATAATGCTCTTCTCCGGCATTATATGGCCCAGGGCTTTACAGACTTTTTCGGCGGTCAGTTTGCCGCGTGGTCGCCCGGGGCGAGCGGGGGCTTGCAGTTCGGGCTGTGCCGAACCGGCTCCCAGAGTTTCGGTCAGCTGGTTCAGAGTGGTGAGTGCATCCTGTTCCGGTGTTGCGAGGGTGTACAGCGTGCAGTGCTCGGGTACCAGGTAGCTGTCTTTTCCCGGGTAGGCGAAAAAGGAAACCGGGGCTTTGGAGTCCACAAGCACCAGGTTGTCATATTCTGCCAGTTGCAGGGTTGCCAGCTCTGCCAGATAGGCAAGCCGTTCCACCGGAGGCAGGCCAACACCCCGCTCCATACGGGTCGGGAAGGTTTCTGCGAACAGCTTTACGCCGTTGTGAGCGGCAATGCGGGCCGCGGCCATCAGGCTGGGTTCCCGGAGGGCGCGGCCGCCAAGCAGGAATGCTGTTTTCTGGCCACTGCGGATAGCCTCAGCAATGGTTTTCAGAGTGGCGTCGTCGGCGCCGAGCAGTTCCGGCTCCGGCAGAGGGGCGCAGGGTTTGCCGCCTTCTCCCCAGGACACGTCAGCCGGCAGGATAAGTGTTGCAACCTGGCCGGGCAGACCCTTGGCGGCGGCGATGGCTTCTACCGCATCCTGGCAGAGCTGCTCGGTGGATTGGGAGGTGCGCACAAAGCCTGGGGATACGTTGCGGGCCACGGTTTCAATATCAGACTGCAATTGCGCGTTGTACTGAACGTGATAAGTGGCATGGTCGCCCACTATGTTTACCACGGGTACCTTGCCTTTGCGGGCGTTGTGCAGGTTGGCCAGCCCGTTACCCAGGCCGGAGCCCAGGTGCAGAAGCGTGGCTGCGGGCTTGTCAGCCATGCGGGCGTAACCATCAGCAGCACCGGTTGCAACCCCCTCAAACAGGGCCAGTACGGCACGCATTTTGGGCTCGTTATCCAGAGCGGCTACAAAGTGCATTTCACTGGTGCCCGGGTTGCTGAAACAAACCTCAATACCGGCATCCATCAGTGTTTTCATTAAAGCTTGAGCGCCATTAGGCATGGAATATCTCCTGAATTGTGTTCTTGTAGGTTTGCTTTAACTGTTGCCTCAGTCACCGGCCACAATAGACCGGGCCGCGGCCCTGGCTGTCATGATGCAGCCGGGCAGAAACGTCCCTTCCAGTGAGCGCTTGCCATTGGCCCCGCCGCCGCCAAAACCTGCGGCTTCGCCGACACAATACAGGCCGGCAATGGGTTGGTTGGTGCTGTCGAGAACCCGGCTTTGCAGGTCTGTGCGCAGGCCGCCAAGGCTTTTGCGGATGGTCAGTTGCATGTGAATAGCAATGAATGGCCCGGCTCCGTTTTTTTGCAGCGGGGCGGGCTTGCAGGTTCGCAGTTTATCCGGCCCCCATTGGCGGGCATGCCGGATCATGCGGATTTGTGGGTCGTTATTCAGCTGGCTGCCTTTACGAAAGTTGGCATCGAATGCATCTGCTGTGGCTTTCAGGGTGGCCGGGTCAATGTCTATGGAGCAGGTAAGCCGGTTCATTTTGTCGGCCAGGCCTTCCAGGGTGTCGTCCACCAGAAAATACGGACTTTCGTGTTCCATCTGGGTGACCAGGTTTTTGTTGCCAAGCAACAGCTCTTTTACGAACAATGGAAACTGCTTGTTGCGAATGCGAGCGTTGTGCTCTGCTCCGGAAATGGCGAACTCCTTGATCGCAATTCGCCGGTTCAGCAGGTGCCAGGTCCAGGGTTTTTCCTGCTCGGCCACCCGTTGACATAGCCAGTGGGTATCAAAACCGGTCACCAGGGGCTCGGGGCCAATGCGCCGGCCCCGGTGGTCCAGCCAGAGAGCCGACTTGCAGGGAATCGTGGAAAGCCCGTGCCCCTTGAAGTGCGGGTAGGGGTGAGGAAAGCCCGCCGCGTAGTTCCACATTTCACCCGCGTGTGTAATGTTTGCCCCCAGATTGTCTGCCGCCCAGTGATGAAGCTTGCCATCAGCGAAGGGGTGGGTGCCGTTGAGCATGGTGTCGGGTTGTGGTCTGTCTGCGGGCCAGTTGGCCCTGCATTCTTTATGACTGCCGTTAATGCCGCCCATGGCCAGCACTACGGCGGACGCCGACAGGTGAATATCTTCTCCGGTTGTGTCATTGACAGCGACTGCGCCTGAAACCCTGCCGGATTCGTGTTCCAGCCCGGTAATGCGGTGTTGGTGAAGCAGTGTAAGGCGGTTACCTGTGTTGGCCTGGTGCAGCGCGTTAATCATGCATTCGGTCAGTTCCCGGGAAGTGCCCCAGAGAACGTGGTACCTGGGCACTGTGTTGCCTTCTGCCAGGCGCCCGCGTTCAACCCAGTTCACAGCGGGCATGAACTTCAGGCCCTCGTCCAAAAGCCAGTCGTAGACTTCTTTTCTTGAGTTTTCGACGTAATAGCGTGCCCATTTCATGGGCCATTCATCATCCGGGTCCAGCTCGCCGAATCGCAGCCAGTCGTTCAGGGCTGTTTCGGGGGAGTCAGGGATCTTCAGTCTTTTCTGCAATGGTGTGTCGATCAGTGCCATGCCACCAAAAGCCCAACGGGCCAGGCCGCCAAAACGCTCGGGGGTATCCCGGTCGACAATGGTTACGGTTTTTCCTGCTCTTAACGCTTCGAGTGCCGTGACGATACCTGCAATGCCGCCGCCGGCAATCAGTACGTCTGATGAAAGGGTTCTGGCCATAACATTACCTGTTGGCTCTGGTTTTAGTGTTTGTTTATAAAGACCATATACCGCTAATATGGGTTCATGATTGACATTAGAGGCCAACATAGTTGACGTTAGATGCCACAGTATCAATGGGGTGGGTGAGCACGGTTCTGGATGCGGCCCAGCGCCTTGGTATTGATCCGCAAAACCTGCTCATGACCGCCGGTATTCCCTCCGGAGCGTTGAGCTGGGAGCGCTGGCCAATCGATTACATTACCCGGCTCTGGCACAGTGCAGAGCAGTGCACGGGGGACTCGGGGTTTGGGTTGAAAGCCGGAACAGGGGTGCGCCCGGCCAGTATCGATATTGTCAGCTTTGCGTTGCAGTCCGCGGCAACTCTGCGTGAGGCGGTCATTCTGGTACAAAAATACCAGCGTCTGATTTCCGATGGCGGGCGTTTCCAGATGTTGCCGGGAAATCGGGGTACCTGGCTGGTTTATCATCCCCGGCAGGGCCGGCTGGCCTTTAGCCCGCACCAGCTTGAAGCCGTTCTGTCTGCAGTGGTGACTTTCTCCGGCTGGCTGTCGGGCGACAGCCTGAACGTTCTGCGGGTGCAGTTCAGCCATTCCCGGCTGGGGCGGGCAGAAGGCTATCAACGTGTTTTTAACTGCCCTGTGGAGTTTGAGCAGGCCTTCAGTGGTTTGCTTGTTGCTAATAAAGACCTTGATGAGCCTTTGCCTAATGTCGATGCCCGGTTGGCAAAAGTGCATGAGCGCTACAGTCAGGACCGGCTGGCGGCCCTGGATGGTGAACTGGTATCGGTGCAGGGGTTACGCCAGTGGTTACAGACTCAGCTGAGTCAGACGTTGCCCAGAAGGGCCGATGCCGCCCGCGCACTGGGTGTCAGTCAGCGCACACTGGCGCGCCGGTTGCAGGCCCAGGGTCAGACATTTAATAGTTTGCTGGATGATGTACGCCGGGAATGGGCGTTACAGGCGGTTGCCGAAGGCAAACAGTCGCTGGCGGATATTGCTCAGGCATTGGGGTATGCCGAAGCCAGTACGTTTTACCGGGCCTTTCATCGCTGGACCGGTATGCCACCGGCGCGTTGGCGCAAAGAGAACGCGGGGAGGTGAGTCGCGGTTCTCCCCGGCATTTCAGCTATAGGGTTACAGGTTGGCTTCAGCAAACTCTGCCAGTGGCGAGCGCGGCACACCCTGCAGGTGAATATGCCCTCCGTGGATGAAGCTTTTGAAGCGCTCGGTCATATAGGTCAGGCCAGAACTCAGAGCGCTCAGATAGGGCGTATCAATCTGCGCCAGGTTCCCCAGGCATATTACCTTGGAGCCATTACCCGCGCGGGTAATGATGGTCTTGATCTGGTGCGGCGTCAGGTTCTGGGATTCGTCGATAATAATCAGACTGTGCTGAAAGCTGCGACCCCGGATGTAGTTCATGGATTTAAAATGCAGGGGCACCTTACTGAGAATGTAGTCGACGCTGGCGGTCATATTCTCATCGTCTTCGTGCAGGGCTTCCAGGTTGTCCACAATGGCACCCAGCCAGGGTTCCATTTTCTCGGCCTCGGTGCCGGGCAGAAAACCTATGTCTTCATCCAGACCCTGGGTGGATCGGGTGGCGATAATACGTTTGTAGAGTTTGCTGGCAACGGTCATTTCAATGCAGGCTGCCAGCGCCAGTATGGTTTTGCCGGAGCCGGCCGAGCCAGTGAGGTTAACCAGGTGTATGTCCGGGTCGAGCAGCAGGTTCATGGCCATGGCCTGATAAATATCCCGGGGCACCAGGCCCCAGACTTCCTCATTCATCAGGTCGTGCTGATGCAGGTCGCGGATGGTAACACGGTCGTCTGTAACGCTCGTCACTCTGCCGAGGAATCCCTGCTCATCCAGAACAAACTCATTGATGTTAAGCCTGGCCAGCTCACCTTCGCGCTTCAGAATATGTTCCGTGGCGCCTTCCCGCTGCACAGTTTCCACTTTATCGATGGTGTCCCAGAAGGAGTTCGGGAATTCAAGATAGCCTTTGGGCAACAGGTCTATGTCATCAACCAGCTGATCACTCTGGTAATCCTGGGATTCGACACCAAAGCCCCGGGCTTTGAGCCGCATGTTGATGTCTTTGCTGACCAGAATGATGTCGCGGGATGTGTATTTCTCCTGGAGCGCTGCCAGCGAATTGATGATTTTATTGTCATTCAGGTGTTCGGGCAGGGCGTGGCTGCCTGTCTGCTCGGCACTCATGAGGATCGACAGTGTGCCCATAGGTTCTTTTGCTGTGCTGCGCACAATGGGAACGCCTTTCTCGATATCGTTCGGGCTGGCATCACCAAGCAGTTTGTCGATTGTGCGGATTGCCTGACGGCAGTCGGCCGCGACACTCTGCTTGCCTGATTTAAGGCCATCGAGCTCTTCAAGCACAGTCATCGGAATAATGACCTGGTGCTCTTCAAAGTTCAGGAGGGCGCTTGGATCGTGGATCAGGACATTGGTGTCGAGGACGTACATCTTTTTTCGGGCTTGCTGTGCTCTGGGCATAACGGACGCTACCTCCTGGTGGTGTTCAGCCGAGACCGGCGCAGCCGTAATGTCGCGCACCCGTATGCTCCCGTCAACCGGTAAAGCCATGAGTCTCGTGGCCGTGTCCCGGCCTGATCACCAGGTTGCGACTGCTTTCAGTCGTTTCCTGCGGTCGTTACATCCATTAAACGGCCGTCGTCATCGTACACCAGGGTGGCCTCCCGGTAGCGTTCAAGGCCGGCTATGCGCTCAAGTTTTTTTGTAGACTCCAGAGGTATATCAATCAGCAGGCTGTTCACCAGCCACCCGGGGAGGGTGCCATTGGGGTCTGTGTGTTGTAACCAGACCATGCGGGTAGTGTCGCCTTCAGGGATAAACCGGTAGCGGGTATCGGATTGCTCAACTCTTACCCGGTTACTTCTGTTTGCCTGCATGTCCGGTGCAGCGCTCATGTTAACGACAACTTCACCGGTCGCCTTGTTTCCCGTTGTATGAATATTCAACACATAGTCCCGGTCGGTGACAGGCCAGGGCATGTTGTTGACTGAGTAAACGTAACGGTCATGAAAGCTGCTTTTGCCGACAGCGTAGGACTCAGTACAGTTAAGCAGCCACTCAATGCAGGACTTCGGATTGTTCATCACGGCCACCACAGCGTTAATGGGAGCGTCAAGCAGGGCTTCGGCTTTGAATGCCTGAAAGCTGGAGCCGTCCCTGTCCATGGTGTATACGCGGATGTTGCCAGCTTCTTCACGCAACTCCCAGGCATCACTGTCTTCTGCAGGTAATGTCTGTGGCTGGGCTGCTATTACTGCAGAGGCTGTCAGGGCAAAAATCAGGCTGCTGATGGTGGTAAACCAGCCTTTAAAGCCATGGGCCAGGGGCATTCTCATAAGCTACACTTCCTGAACGTTTATAAGCTGAGATTAGCACGAGGCGTTGAGTGTTTTGGCTTCGAACAACAGAACTGTGCTTCAGTTAACTTGCTGAGGAAAGGCAGTTCCTGAAATTGGCCTGATTTGATGGTAACCATGACCCATACAAAACTGATTGATGAAAAAGGGCGCATTGCACCCGGTGTGCTTGAACAGCCGGTAGATGAAATCAATTACCTGGATTATGACCTGCGCACAGTCATGGACCGGCGGCGTTCCCGGCTGGCCCGCCGCTGGGGTTTTAACCAGTTCCAGTTTATCAGCGTGACCGGCCCGGGGTGGGTATTCGGAGTTGCGCTGGTAGACCTGAAGCTGGTGGGGAATGGCTTTTTTTATCTTTACGATGCGGCCTCCGGGCAAATGTATGAGCAGGGGTTTATCAAACCTCTGGCTTCGGGTATACGGTTAGAGCCTTACCCTGAACACGGCTCTGCCGTATTCCGGAAAGGAGGCGCGACGGTTCGGATACTGCCATTTTCTGGTGGGCGCAATGTGTCTGTTACGGCACCCGGTGGTATTCGGGCTGAACTGACGCTGAAAGACGATAACGATCCCCTGAGGCTGGTCTGTCCGGCCGGATATAACGGCTGGGTGTTCACCCGGAAGTCAGCCGGGATGCCGGTGGAAGGGGAGATCCGGTGGGGACAGAATATTTGGCGATGTGATGACACCACCCGTGGCGCCATCGACTGGAGTTGTGGCTTCATGAGGCGTGAAACCGCCTGGAACTGGGCCAGTCTGTCAGGGCAGTTGCCGGATGGACGCTCCCTGGGGCTCAACCTGGCTGCGGGAGTCAATGAAACCGGGATGACTGAGAATGCCTTGTGGCTGGATGGCCAGTGTCAGAAGATCGGTGCTGCCCGGTTTGTATTTGATCGTTACCACCCCGGGGGTGACTGGCGTGTGACCACAGACGACGGCCGGATCGATCTGTATTTTGTGCCGGCAGCAACGCGCAAGGAAAAGATCAATGCCGGGGTTCTGGCGTCGAACTTCCGCCAGCATGTTGGCGTGTTTAACGGGTTCGTTACGGGGAAGGATGGCAACGAGGTTGCCGTACAGAATATGATGGGGCTGGTGGAAGACCACTTCGCCAGGTGGTAGTCAGGACAGCCTGTCGTTCCGGGACAGGCTGCCCCCGGTTTCAGCTGGGGGTGTCGCCGCGTTCGGGCAGGGTCACGTTCAGTTCCAGTACCGAGCAATTGTCATTGCGGTCCACATCGACCTGGACCATATCGTCACTGATCTGGACGTACTTGCGGATTACCTCCAGTATTTCCTGCTGCATTTTCGGCAGGTAGTCTGGCTGATCCCGCTGTCCGCGCTCATGGGCCACGATGATCTGCAGCCGTTCTTTTGCAACGGTGGCGGAGGAGGCGGTTTTCTTGCCCTTGAAATAGTCGAGGAACCTCATCCGTCAGCCTCCCTTGAATATCCGTGAAAAAAAGCCTTTTTTCTGGGACGTAAGGAAGCGCTGCTCACGCTCCTCGCCCAGAAGGCGCGCCACTGCATCATCGTAGGCCTGACCGGCGTCACTGTCTTCCTCAAGGATAACCGGCAAACCCTGGTTGGACGCATTAAGAACAACCTGGCTTTCCGGAATAACCCCCAGCAACGGGATGGCGAGAATTTCTTCGACATCTGCAACTGAGAGCATTTCGCCCCGCTCAACCCGGTCGGGGTTGTATCGGGTCAGTAGCAGGTGCTCCTTGACTGGCTCCAGGCCGGATTCAGCACGCCAGGACTTGCTTTGCAGTATGCCCAGGATGCGGTCTGAGTCCCGTACCGATGATACTTCCGGGTTGGTGGTTATAATGGCTTCGTCGGCATGGTACAGAGCCATCAGAGCCCCGTGTTCAATGCCTGCCGGTGAATCGCAGATAACGTAATCAAAGGTTTCGGAAAGCTCTTTGATGACCTTTTCTACACCCTCCGGAGTTAGGGCTTCTTTTTCCCGGGTCTGGGATGTAGGAAGTATGTAGAGCGTGTTCACCCGTTTATCGCGAATCAGAGCCTGGTTCAGTGTTGCATCGCCCTGGATAACATTGACGAAATCATAAACCACACGACGTTCGCAGTTCATGATCAGATCCAGATTACGCAGGCCTACGTCAAAATCTACGACAACGGTTTTGTAGCCGCGTTTGGCAAGACCGGTGCTGATAGAGGCGCTGGTAGTTGTCTTACCTACGCCGCCCTTTCCTGAGGTAACGACAATAATTCTAGCCAAGGTTTATTTCCTGTGTCTCGGTGGATTCGTCGTGTTTGCCGGCTGTTGACCGGTCACATTATTTGGTTCGATTCCAGTGTCAGGCCTTGTCCAGTGGCGATACTACCAGCAGGTCGTCCCTGAGCTGAATCTGCACAGCGCTTTTCCAGCCATTGTCCTGAAGATCTTCCGAGATTTTATAGTGTCCGGCGACGGACACAAGCTCTGCTTCAAGAGACTGGCAAAAAACCCGCGCGGCACTGTCTCCGTGGATGCCGGCCAGAGCCCGGCCACGTAATGGCCCGTACACATGAATATTGCCTGCAGCCAGAACTTCAGCCCCGGCCTGGACCGGCGCCAGAATGATCAGGTCGCCTTCCGGCGCAAACACCTGTTGGCCAGACCTTACCGGCTGGCTGATGATTCTGGCAGGGGAGGCCTCTGGTGCTGCTCTGGCAACGGGTTCCTCCGGCAGTTCGGTTTTTTCCGGCGCTGCTTCGTGGTCTCTGTCTCGCTGACCGTTTCCGGGGATCAGTGCCAGAGCCGCACCCCGGGCCAGGCGGCGCTGGTCATTGTTGCCACCGCGTACGCCAATAACATGAATGTTATTGCGCCGGCAGGTGCCGATAATCTTGAAAAAATCCAGTTCACTGTCCAGGCCTTCGTATTTTTCCAGACTGATAATGAGAGGGATATCGCGGAAAAAACCGGGAGCCTGGCTGATTTTGTCCTTCAAGGCGTTTTCAAAATCATCGTTATCAAAATAGTGCAGCTCCAGTGCGGTCATGGAGACGCTGGCACTTTTCAGCTGGAATACCTGTTGTGCCCCGGAGGTGGCGGTGTTACTCATGAGTGGGTGTCTTCCCTGGTGCCTGCTTCGTGTAGGTTCATTATTTGTGGTCCTGCTTCGGGCCGGTCTGGTGGCGTGCCTTCCAGTCTTCATAGGGCATGCCATAGATTTCTTCCCGGGCGGCAGGATCGGATAGCTGAAAGCCGCGCTCATCAGCCTCTGCCCGGTACCACTTGGAGAGGCAGTTGCGGCAGAAACCGGCCAGGTTCATCAGATCGATATTCTGAACTTCCGGATTGTCCCGCAGATGCTGGACCAGACGGCGAAAAGCTGCAGCTTCAATTTGGGTGCGATCGGAGTCGGGAATCGGGTTAGTCATGGGGCCTCAATGATGTTATCCGGTGATTGTTCGGCAATCCTGACATTCTCGGCATCTTATCGTAAGATACAAGGCTGTATAAATGTACAGAAACCCGACGCGAGCGCAGTGATTATGCCTCAACGCAAGATCATCCATGTGGATTGTGACTGTTTTTATGCGGCCGTCGAAATGCGTGATGACCCGACTTTGCAAGCAGTTCCCCTGGCAGTGGGCGGTGCGGGTGGCCGGGGTGTGGTAACCACCTGTAACTATAAAGCCCGTGCTTACGGGGTTCGCTCGGCAATGCCGGGCAGTGAAGCCCGCCGTTTATGCCCGGGGCTGGTGACTGTGCCAACTGATATGTCACGTTACCGGGCCGTATCACAGCAGGTGATGGGGATTCTCCGGGAGTTGACGGATCTGGTCGAACCTCTGTCCCTGGATGAAGCTTTCCTGGATGTTACGGATGTTACAGAACACCGGGGCAGTGCCACCCTTATGGCGCGCCACCTGCGCGAGCGGGTGAGGAATGAGGTGGGCATAACAATTTCCGCGGGCGTTGCACCTAACAAGTTTCTGGCCAAGGTCGCCAGTGACTGGGAAAAGCCGGATGGTCTGTTTGTCGTGAGTCCGGAAGATGTCGACAGCTTTGTCCGGGAGTTGGGTGTTGAGAAACTGCCCGGAGTCGGGGAGGTTACAGCGACCAGGCTGCATGCACTCGACGTGCACACCTGTGACGATGTACGCGCGCTGGGTGCCAGTGCGCTGATCGAACGGTTTGGAAAGCAGGGTTATCGCCTGTTCGAGATGGCCCACGGCCGGGATGAGCGCCCGGTGGTGGTTTCCCGGGTGGCCAAGTCGCTGAGCGTTGAGCGTACATTTTCTCAGGATTTACCCGACACGGCAGCCTGTGAAACCATGCTGGCAACACTGGTGGCGGACCTTAATCTCCGTCTTTCCCGGAAAGGGCGTGACAAACCTGTCCACAAGCTGTTTGTGAAAATACGGTTCAGCGATTTTTCTACCCATACCCTGGAAAGGGTCCGGGAAAATATACAGGAGCCGGCGTTTGAGGATTATTTGCCGCTACTGACGGAGTTGGTGAGCAATCGCGAGCGTCCGGTGCGGTTGCTCGGGTTGGGGGTGCGTTTTCGCAACGATGATGCGCCCGTTGCTCAGTTGCGGCTTTTTGAGTGAGCTTCACTTGTCTGGAAAGAGTCTGGAGATGTTATGCAAACACGAAAACTTGGGAATACCGGTCTTGATGTGAGCCTGCTTTGCCTGGGCACGATGACCTGGGGTGAGCAGAACAGTGAGCAGGATGCGTTTGAGCAGCTGGATTATGCCACGTCCGAGGGCGTGAATTTTATTGATGCGGCTGAGATGTATCCGGTGCCGCCCAGATCAGAGACGCAAGGGCGGACCGAGACGTATCTGGGCAACTGGCTGGCGCAGAGTGGGCGCCGCAATGATCTGATCATTGCCTCGAAAGTAGCGGGCCCCGGGCCCAGTCTGGGGTATCTTCGTGGTGGCCCTCGTCTCACCCGGGATCACATTGTTGAAGCCTGTGAAGCCAGCCTGAAGCGTCTGCAGACAGATTATATCGACCTTTATCAGGTGCACTGGCCAGACCGTAACGCCAACTTTTTTGGCAAGCTGGGCTATCAGCATGACCCTGAGGAAAGCAGCACGTCGATAGAAGAAACACTCGATGCACTCGGAGAACTGGTAAAGGCTGGAAAAGTCCGGCATATCGGGGTGTCCAATGAAACGCCCTGGGGAGTCATGGAGTACCTGCGCCTGTCTCGAGAAAAAGGGTGGCCGCGGGTTGCCAGTATCCAGAATCCTTATAGTCTGCTGAACCGGTCGTTTGAAGTCGGCATGGCAGAAATCGCCCACCGGGAGCAAGCCGGTTTGCTGGCGTACTCGCCACTGGCTTTCGGCATGTTGTCGGGTAAGTACATGGGAGGAAAGTGGCCGGAGAACGCGCGCCTCAGTTTGTATGAGCGGTTCAGCCGCTATAGCAACAGGCGTGGCACAGAGGCAACGCGCGCCTACACCGAGCTTGCCCGTCAGAATGACCTGTCGCCGGCTCAGATGGCCCTGGCCTATGTGAACAGCCGCAGCTTTATAACCAGTACAATCATTGGAGCTACACGAATGGAGCAGCTCCGGGAAAATATGGGTTCACTGAACGTGACTCTCAGCCCGGATGTTCTGGAGGCCCTCGAGGCAATTCACCAGGAGTTCACCTACCCATGCCCCTGAGCGCAATTTCTCTGGTCTGAGGGGGCTGGATAAACCACAGGGAAGTGGCAAAACCGAGGGTTTGTTACAAAAAGAAATGTTTGGAATTGTCCTTTAACAAAAAGCCATTAGTTCAGTGACAAAAAGCCGGCGCGCCTGTGCCGGATTTCACATATTTTTACGGTTTAAGCATTAGACTTTAGCCCTGCATGCAAGTAATCTTCCGGGCTAATAAAAGGCTGCCGTTGTCATCATGATTATTCGTATATTTGTCCTGCTTCTCGTCCTTAATGCTGCAACATTCATAGTTCGTGCCGAAGCATCTGAGCACTCCCTTGGGTGGTCAGGCGATGCCATGACGACTGAAGAAGTTTATGAGCTGCAACAGCGGGTGTCGGGCGACTTTAAAGAGGATAATGCAGATGCGCTTGCTGAAATCGGCTCTCGTCTTTTAAGTCTGTCTCTGGTCAGGAACAGTGGTACAGGCAAACACTATGCTTCGCAGCCAGCGCAAGCTGATCATGGCATTGCGCTACTGGACGAAGGCGCCAGCCTGAATCTGAAATGGAATTTCTGACCTATTGCCCCTGAGCTTCTGCATACCCCTCCCTGTCACGCCTTATAAAAACACCAGTCTTAAACTGTGCTTCGCCGTGGTAAACTGCCAGCTCTGAAAAAGCCACCGGATACAGGAAACCCGAAAGTCTGATGCAACCTGATCAAGAAAGACCTGACGTTTTTACGGTTCACTACGTGCTGAAAAACAAGCTTGGTGAATTGGTTGATACTTCGGAGGGCAGCGAGCCTTTGCATTTTCTCTACGGCAGTCCGGATGTGATTGAGGGAATCCAGAAGGCGGTTAAAGACCGTAATGCCGGTGATTGTCTGGAAGTGACTATTCCGCCTGTCATGGCCTATGGGGAGCACCGGGAGGATCTTGTTCGCAAAGTGCCACGTACCTTGTTTGAAGGGGTGGAGAATCTCCAGGTTGGCATGAAGTTTCAGACCAACACCGGGGACAACGCTCAGGTGGTTCAGGTTGTCGGAATCGACGGGAAACTGGTCCGCGTAGATGCCAATCACCCGCTTGCAGGATTCACCCTGTACTTCGACCTGGAAATTATTGATCGTCGTGCCGCAACCGATGATGAGATTGCTGAAGGCCGGCCACTTTTCCAGTAAGTAGCTATCAGGTGTTTACATGTATATTTTTGTTTTGCATGTACAATGATTAACATATCAGGCGGCTTGCCTCACCAGGCTGGACTGACTCCGAATACTAAAATCAGGGATACGCTGCGTGGAACAGACAAACGAAAGTTGGCGAATTCTTATTGTTGAAGATGATGAACGGCTTGCAGGGCTGACCCGTGAGTACCTTGAGAGCAATGACTTAACAGTGTCACTTGAAGCTCATGGGGGGCGGGCGGTTGAAAGAATCCGCAATGAACAGCCCGACCTTGTGGTGCTGGATCTGATGTTGCCCGGGGAGGACGGTCTCTCTGTCTGTCGGCGTGTGCGCCCGTTTTATACGGGACCCATTATCATGCTTACGGCACGCACCGATGATCTGGACCAGGTGCTGGGGCTTGAAATGGGAGCGGATGATTATATCAGCAAGCCGGTCAAACCCCGCGTGCTCCTGGCCCGTATACGTGCCATGTTGCGGCGTGTCTCGGATAACGCGCAAAACAATGCTGTGGAAGAAGAAAGCGAAGAGCCTTCCCGCCTGAAGTTTAATGATCTTGTGGTCGATCGTTCCATGCGTGAGGCCTGGTTGAATGATGAGAGCATCGATCTGACCAGTGCAGAATTTGATTTGCTGTGGTTGTTGTCAAGTAACGCTGGCCGGGTACTGAGCCGGGAGGAGATTTTTACAGCGTTGCGGGGCATTGAATACGACGGGCAGGACAGATCGATTGATGTCCGGGTCTCCCGGATTCGACCGAAGATAGGCGATGACCCGGTTCACCCCCGGCGAATAAAAACCGTTAGAAGCAAAGGCTATCTGTTTGTAAAGGAGGCCTGACAACCCAGTCCATTGCGCTGACCAGGGGGCCCTGTCAGCGCGTTACCACCAGGGTCCGCTGATATGCCCCTGAAGTTTTCCCTCAGATTATACGCCCGCCTAGCCAGCCTGACAGCGCTGATCATCCTGCTTTGTATTGTTTTATTTGTGGGTATCAATTCGGTACGTTCCCAGTTCTGGCATGAGCGCTTTTCCGAGCCTTTGTTACGCTGGCTGGCGTCTTCATCATCTCCTGAACAGCAATATCACTGGCTTGCGCCCCGGCATGATTTCGGGGTTTCAGACGCCAGGCGTCTGTCACTGTCGCCGGTTATTCAGGAGCGCCTGGGCTATGGCCAGGTGGTCGTGGCCGAAAATGCTCTGGGGTATCGTTTTCTGGTGGCCGGACCCCGGGGACAGGTGCTGTACTTTCAGGCAAGCCAGCCATACCGGGATATAGCAATCGCTACTGCGCAGGTCTTGCGCGTAAACCTTAATGCTGCAGACCCGGGCGAGCGTGAAGCAGCTGCCGAGCTTCTCTCTGCTGGCCTGAATGTCGGTGTTCAGAGTGTTCAGGATCCGCAAACACTCCTGGCGAAGGGGATGCTGGACCATGTCTACCAGCGCGGACTGGCCTTTTACCAGGATCATGGAGAAGGCAAAGTGCTGATCCGGTTGTCTGATGGTGAGCTGATTCAGGTTGACTTGCCGGCACCGTTTAACCCATGGGCATGGCCGGTGATTTTGCTGCTGCTGGTGGCCTCCGGCGGTGCTCTGACATTAGCCCTGGTCTATGTGCTCCGGAACCTTGATAGCAGTCTGCGTACCGTGGAGTCTGTTGCGGTACGCATTGCCCGGGGGGATATGAGCGCCAGGGTTGAGGCCCGTGAGGAGAGCATTGTTTCCCGACTGGTAACTGCCTTTAATGGGATGGCTGAGCATATTCAGCGTCTTGTTAATGTGCAGAGTGAAATGATTCATGCCGTATCCCATGAGTTGAGAACACCGGTTGCCCGCATTCGCTTTGGTGTACAAATGATTGAGGGGTGCCAGGGGCAGGAGGCACTGCAAAAACAGCTTGATGGTATTGACGATGATATCCAGGAGCTGGATGAACTGATCGATGAAATACTCACGTTTGCCCGGCTAGAGCAGGGCGGTCCCGTTTTTGCCCTTACAGAGGCTTCCCTGATTGATATTGTCGGGCAAGTGGTTGAGGAGCAGCAGCGTGTCAAGCCGGAGCTCAGTATTGAGATCGACATGGATGAGACAACAGAGCAGTTGGCTCTGGCGGATCTGGAACCACGCTACATGCATCGGGCAATTCAGAACCTGGTCGGAAACGCCGGACACTATGCGGCCGGCAGAGTGCTTGTTCGCTGTCGTATTGATGAGGACCATTGCCGGATTGATGTTGAAGATGATGGCCCGGGTATTCCGGAAGAGGATTGGAGTAAGGTTTTCACCGCGTTTGCCCGGCTGGATAACAGCCGTACCCGGGATTCCGGAGGGTATGGTCTGGGGCTCTCTATTGTCCGGCGTATTTTATACTGGCACAACGGTCAGGCCTTTATCAGCCGGAGTAACAGTCTGGGTGGTGCCTGCTTCAGCCTGGTCTGGCCGCGAAAGAACAACAACTTTTCTATTGAGTCACGACAGGATTTCTTATGACCCGCTACCTGCTTGCCATTGATCAGGGTACAACCAGTTCCCGTGCCATTGTGTTTGATCAGAGCGGTGGCTGCGTCGCGTCTGCCCAGCAGGAGTTTGCACAACATTTTCCCGGTGATGGCCAGGTCGAGCATGATGCCATGGAAATCTGGGAGAGTACGCTGTCGGTGTGCCGGTCCGCACTGAAGAAGGCCGCCCTCGAAGCTACGCAACTGGCGGGTATTGGCATTACCAATCAGCGGGAAACCACGGTGATCTGGGATCGGGCAACGGGCCTGCCAGTGCATCGCGCGATTGTCTGGCAGGACAGGCGCACGGCGTCGTTATGTACCAAGTTGAAGACCGACGGTCATGAAAGCACGGTGGTTGAGCGCACGGGTCTGTTGATTGATCCGTACTTCTCCGCCACTAAAATTGCCTGGATACTGGATGACGTAGAAGGCGCCCGCGCCCGTGCGGAAGCCGGGGAACTGGCCTTTGGTACCATCGATAGCTGGCTGCTGTGGAACCTTACGGGTGGGCGTTCCCATTGCACTGATGCCAGTAATGCCTCCCGGACAGCGCTGTTTAACATACACACGCAACAGTGGGATGAGGACATGCTTGCGCTATTCCGGGTGCCCGGCTCGCTTCTGCCGGATGTGCTCGACAGTGCGGCAGACTACGGGAGCGCCGAGCCTCACTGGCTGGGAGCCCCCGTTATGGTGGCCGGAATTGCAGGTGACCAGCAGGCGGCACTGATAGGGCAGGCCTGCTTCAGCCCCGGTATGGCAAAAAGCACGTATGGCACCGGGTGTTTTCTGATGGTCAATACCGGAGCCACGGCTGTTCGCTCGGAGAATCGCCTGCTTACGACGGTGGCCTATCGCCTGAACGGTGAGCCCTGTTATGCAGTGGAGGGCAGTATTTTCGTGGCAGGTGCGGCCATGCAGTGGCTTCGGGACGGGTTAAAACTGATCCGCCATGCCAGTGAGTCTTCCGGTTATGCTGAAACAGTGGGTGTGGATAATGCGGTTTACCTGGTCCCTGCTTTCACCGGGCTGGGTGCACCCTACTGGGACCCCCATGCCCGCGGCGCGATCATGGGGCTTACCCGGGATACAGGCATTGGTGAAATCGTTACGGCCGGTCTGCAGTCTGTGTGCTATCAGACCAAGGATCTGGCGCGCGCTATTCAGAATGACGGGGCCGCCCTCGCGTCATTGCGGGTAGATGGCGGCATGGTTGTTAATGACTGGTTGATGCAGTTTCTGGCCGACATACTCAATGTAACAGTCGACCGCCCCGGGGTGACTGAAACCACAGCTCTGGGGGCGGCTTACCTTGCGGGTCTGCAGACGGGTATTTACAGAAGTCTGGACGAGATTTCAGGGCTCTGGGCATGTGAGCGCCAGTTTCATGCGCAAATGCGCCCGGCGCTGCGCGAGTCATTGTATGCCGGCTGGCTGGATTCGATCGAACGAATCCGCAATAACTGACCCGGGGTCAGGCTCCACGTTCGAATGCGATGAGGTGATCGGCTTCGACCCGAATCGGCACTGTTTCCCCCAGATGAAAATCCAGATGACTGCGGAACAGAGCTTCAAACTCCGTATCTTCCGAGCACCGGAAGCGGTAGAGAGTAGAGGTGCCGGCAAAGGTTTTTTCTACAACTTTCGGGCGCAGGTCTGACTCTTCATCGTAAACAATATCGTCCGGACGTATAAGGATATCTACCAGGGTGCCCGCCGGCCAGTTATACGCCCGGTTGCCATGGATGATGCCCAGTTCCGATTCAATGATATCCGGCCCCATAGCTTTCCCGGGCACAAAACCGCCCTGGCCTACAAAACTGGCAACAAAGCGGTTTACCGGTTCGTGATACAGGTTGAAGGGCACATCCCACTGCTGAATCTGGCCGTTTTGCAACACGGCCACCTGGTCACACATTGCAAAGGCTTCCTGCTGATCGTGAGTCACCAGAATAGCGCTGATGCCAAGGGTTTTCAGGATCTCGCGAACATCCAGGCTAAGCCGGCGGCGCAGATCTGTATCGAGGTTGGAAAACGGTTCGTCTAGCAGAATCAGTGTCGGTTCCGGGGCCAGGGCCCGTGCAAGAGCCACCCGCTGTTGCTGCCCGCCTGATAGCTGGTGCGGATAGTTGTCGGCCAGATCCTGCAGGTGCACAACATTCAACAGTTCCATAACCTTTTGTCGTTTTTCAGCCCTGGCCATACCCAGCAAACCGAAACCAACGTTATCGGCAATGCTCAGATGCGGAAACAGGGCGTAGTCCTGAAAAACCATACCGATGCGGCGCTTTTCAGGGGCCAGTGTGCGGCCAGGCAGGCTGATAGGCTGTGACTGCAGGTATATTGCCCCTTCGGTCAGGGGAAGAAATCCTGCCAGGGCCCTGAGAATCGTACTTTTGCCGCAGCCGCTGGGCCCAAGAAGGCACCCGATGTCACCATGGCTGAGGGCGAAGCTCACATCCTTTACAACGGCTTCTCCGCCATAACCACAGGAGAGGTTGTTTACCTCAAGCAGCCAGTTGTGTGCGGCAGTTTCCGGGGTGCTCATAAGATTTAATCCAGGCGGTTGAGAATCAGGAATTCCAGCAGGGCTTTCTGGGCGTGGAGCCTGTTTTCAGCCTCATCCCAGATGACCGAAGCCGGGTGCTCGATCATGTCTGCAGATATCTCCTCGCCACGGTGGGCAGGCAGGCAGTGCATAAACAGAGCGTCTTTATCGGCCAGAGTCATCAACGCAGGGTTGATCTGATAGTCATGGAAGGCTTTTTCCCGGGCCTTTTGTTCGTCTTCCTGGCCCATGGAGGCCCAGACATCGGTTACCAGAAGGTTGGCGTTGCGTGCAGCGTCGGCCGGGTTACGTACAAGTGAGATCCGGTCCCCATGCTTTTTCATTAGCTCCGGATCAGGATCATAGCCCTCGGGCGTTGCTATATTCAGGTGAAAACCGAACTGGCTGGCGGCGTTAATATAGGAGTGGCACATATTGTTACCATCGCCTATCCAGGCCACGGTGGCTCCACGGATACTGCCGCGATGCTCGCGGAATGTCTGCATGTCGGCGAGCAGTTGGCACGGATGAAAATCATCTGTAAGGGCATTGATAACCGGGGCCTGCGAAGCCCTGGCAAAGGTTTCGACTGTCTCATGGGCGAAGGTGCGGATCATGACAGCGTCAACCATGCGGGAGATCACAATGGCAGAGTCTTCAATCGGCTCGCCACGGCCAAGCTGTGTATCCCTGGGAGAGAGAAACATGGCAGAGCCGCCCAGCTGTGCCATGCCAGCCTCGAAAGAGACCCGCGTCCGGGTAGATGATTTCTCGAAAATCATCGCCAGTACGCGATTTTTAAGAGAGTCTCTTACCGTACCCAGGCGCCATTCATTCCGGAGCCTGGTGCCGTGATCCACCAGGTCTTCCAGTTCGGTGGTGGACATGTCATTAAGTGTCAGAAAATGCCTTGCTGCCATAGGTTGGCCCTTACCTTGGTGAAGCCCTGGATGAGTATAAATACGAGTGAAAAATATGGGGGAACCAAGTCTAGCCCTTCGTGCCAAAGATGACAACGCTGCGGCTGGCAGGCTTGCTCTGTATCAAATTGACGTGTTTGTTGGGCAGCCTGCCCGACGTGTACAATGAAACCTGGCTGAAACAGGCGCAATCGACTGTTTTTGTACTTAATCAGAGGTGAGTGTTCATGGACATTAACGAAACCATTAAAACCCAGCTTTCAGAGAATCCGATCATTCTGTATATGAAAGGATCGCCTCAGGCACCGCAGTGTGGCTTTTCTGCCAAAACCTCACAGGCCCTGATGGCGTGCGGCGAGCGCTTTGCGTTTGTGAACATTCTCGATAACCAGGAGCTACGCGAAGGTCTGAAGGTCTATTCCAGCTGGCCAACGTATCCTCAGCTTTACGTTAACGGTGAGCTGGTTGGCGGTTGTGACATTATCATGGAAATGTCGGAAAACGGCGAGCTGGCGACTCTGGTAAAAGAGGCTGCCAAGCAGGCTGAAGCCTGATCCCGCCTGTCAGTTGATCCTGCAGGTCAGAGCCGCGACGGAGCAAACACCAGTGTAACTTCGAAGCGGCTGTTATCGCCCTGTTTACCTGGCGGCTCCGGGTAAGGGCTGGCAGATAGCGCGGCTCGATATGCCGCGCTATCTATTTGCTTTATACCTGTCGATTTCATCACTCTTGCCCGGGTCAGGGCACCATTCTGTAGTAGCTGCAGCTCCAGTCTCAGGGTGCTGGAATCTGTAAGTTCGCTGATAGCTGGAACTCTCTTTTTTTCCAGTTCCCGGGCCAGATGTGTAGCCAGCTTAATCAGATAGGGATCCTTCTCGCTGGGCGCTTTTGTAATCGCGGTGATTGTGTCGGTGCTGTCCGTTTCAGGGCGGGGCTGAGGTGCCGGCTGCGAGGGCGAGCTTGTGGGTGAGGTATTTGATGAGGCCTGTGTAGAACGATCGGGGCTCGGCTCGGGGCTGTGATCGTTTGGCGACGACTCAGAAGATGGCTTGGGCGAGCTGTTGTGCTCCCTTGGCACTGGCACACTGCTTTTTTTTGCAGTCTCTGAAAGTTGTGGGCTGTCAGTGGTGGGTGGCGCCTGGTGACTGGCCGGGGAGGTCAGGTTCAGCCGCAGCGTCTGACGATGCTCCACGGGCAGGTCCGGCCTCAGAGGAGGCACTGCGGACAAGAGCAGTGTGTGCAGCATGATGGCAGTTGATAAAGCGAGCGTAATGCGATACTTCGCAGGAAGACTGTTGTTACTGCCAGACTCCAGCATTACTTGCGGGTCGCTCCTTTATAGGTACATGAATGTTCATGCGGTTTTGCTGCGCAGGGAGCCAACAACAGCCCCCAGTGCCCGATCGATCAGCGCACCTTGCTCCAGTCGTTTCATTCTTCCCCGTTGCATTTCCAGGGCAAGTTCCGTGCGGGTTTTCTCAATGACTTTCAGCCCCATGCGGTTCACAAACACAAAGCAGTCCGCCTCTTCAATAACGGCAGAAAGTTTACAACGAAACCCGGTGCCATTCACCAGGCGGAACTCGACCCAGTTACCGGTTTCAAGTTCATCTACCTGAACCATAAAGTCGGCGATGGAGGCGTCTTCGGGGTGCAGTTCTGCCTGTTGTCTGGCTTCATCAGGCGACGCTTCCGGAGCCGGGGGTGGAGCTTGGGTCATTTCCATTCCAGAGCTGGCCCGAAAGGCTTCTGCCAGTTCCTGTTTCAGCTGAGACATGGTTTCATCGAGTCTGACAGAGTTGTATGAGACTTCTTCCAGGCCAGTGCGCAAGGCTTTCAGCAAGCCTGGCACAACACGAACCCACTGATCTCTCTCGGCATCTTCCAGGTGTGGATGCAGACACCAGATCAGGTCATCCACGACGTTTACGCTTTCCTGCCAGCGGTGTTCTTTATCGTCGCGCAAGTAGGCCAGAAACATGACCCGGCTCCAACCATTGATCAGCATATTGTAAACGGATTCCGGAAGCGTGTAGCGGGCCAGGCGCTCTGCGATAACCTGATCCACTATTTCCTGGGCTCTCTGCGATTTTATACGACCGCGTTCGGATTCGCGCGTACGCTGCTCAACCAGCGACGCCTTTCTGTTCTCCCTGGCAAGAAAGGCTTCAAACTCCGTGTTCAGTTCAACAAAGAGGCCGATGTCACCATCAAATTCATTGAGTATGGTCTGCACAATGCTGTGAATTTTTTCGTAGAGCTTGTCGCGTGCCTTTTCATCGCTGTTGCTCCAGCCAATGCCGGCACGGGCAAGGGAGTTGAGCAGTTTGCGTGCCGGGTGAGACGCCTTACTGAAAAAGCTCCGGTCTTTGAGGACAACCTTCAGAATCGGGATCTGCAGCCGGCTTATCAATACCTGGATGGGTGCAGACAGGTTGTAATCTTCGAGAATAAATTCAAACAGCATGGAAACCAGGTTGACCAGGTCTTCATCCACTTCTTTCAATGCAGGCTTTTTGCCGTCCCGGGTGCTGGCTTGGGACAGTGTGTTCTGCACGGCGTTACGCAGGTCAACGGTAAGGGGTTCACCTTCACTGAGGTCGCGAGTCGTTTCTGAGGTGCGGCTGGCGGGTAGTTGTGTCAGCAGACTGAACAGTTCATTAATACCGACAACGCGAATGCCAGGGTCGTGTTGCCGTGACCGGGTACCCGAGTCACCTCTCTGGCGTGCCAGGAGCTGGTAGATCTGATCGAGTACTTCGCTGTCATCCACAGTACTGTTCTGCGGTTCCCCTGTGGTGTTTTCTGTTCGAGTGGTGTGTCCGGGCTCACTCTTGCCATGATAACGGAAGTTGGGAATGACCCCGGCCTGAATCAGAATCCGGTTGGCTTCGTCCAGCAGCATTTCCAGATTGGAGACAACGTACCGGTCAAACTGTTTGAGGAGAATCAGTCGCTCACGAATCTGTATTTCCAGGGGGGCAATGGCATCAGCGAAGGCCTTGCACAGGTGTTCCGGCGCCATAGGATTCACCGGCGAGTCCTCGGAGCGGCCGTCGTATACCTGGGTGAAGCGGGTCTGGAGCTGCAAAAGCGGGCCCTGAAAGTGGGCTCTGGCTTTGGTGGCCATGGCAGTAAGTGCGACTTGTTCTTCCAGGTCGTCGTTGCCAACCAGTGTCAGGTTGTCCTGGGTGGCGTGGGCTTGGGTGACAGAGGGCGTATCTGTACCGGGAGGAGTGGCAAACAGCTGCGCGACTCTGTGCTGAAACTGACGCTCAACGCCTTTGCGCTTGATGCGGATTTCCCGCATGGCTTCAAAGTAACGGTTCTGTTCATTGTTACTGCGGGCATTGTTGGCGAGCTCAAAAAGCGAATCATCAACTGCATCAAATGCACCCTGAAGCAAGTCTCCAAGTCCGGCAACCACTGTGTCACGGATCCGGGATACCTCCGGGGGAACCGGCGTATTACCGCCCGCCTTACGGGTTTGGTGGAGGTAGTGTATGTCGGACTGCTTGCTCATGGCCGGCTCCTGCTTGCGGCTCAATCGGGCACCTGGTCGGGTTTGGTTGCCTGACATTAATAATAGGTTAAATTTACCGCATTTCATGCATTGTTAACATGAATAAAGCCAAAGCCTGTGAGCTGGTCGCAAAAGCAGTTGAAAGGGCACTCTTGTGAATGCCCTTGAACTGCTGAATATACCGGATCTCAGGCGATATAGACTGGCCCGACCCCCACACTCCAGATCACGACGCTTATGGCCAGTAATGCAACAAACATGACCAGCCCCACGGTCAGCACGGCGGTTGCAAACATGAAGCCTCGATCTTCGGGGATCTTCATCAGAATGGGCAGCCCCTCGTAAAGAAGGAAGACGGCGTACGCAATCGCGACCAGACCAGCCAGCATGTTGACCCATATGTTGGGGTAAACGGCAATCACACCAATCAGGAAAATGGGTGTGGCAGTATAAGCTGCCATTGTAACACCCCTCGGTGAGTGCTCGGAGACACCGTAAGTGGCCGAAAAAAAGTCAATAAACTTACCCAGGATAAATATGCCGGCCAGCATGGCCGCATAAAATAATATCGACAGGCTCAGGCCACTTTGCACCGACAGGCGTGTTACCTGCCCGTCCCCGATTTGCCAGCCCACCTGCGTGGTGCCGATGAACCCTGCAAGCGCAGGAATCAGGGCCAGGATCAGAACATGCCCAAAGTAAAGCCGGAGGGTGGATTCAGAGTCTTTCCGGATGGCTTTCCATTCCCGGTCCGGTTTGAACAGAAGGCCAAAAGAATGTGCAAGGCTCATTGGCAAGCTCCTTTATGTTTATTTTTGTTACCTTTCCTGTCCAAGTGTTAACGGTCGGTTGATGTACGTCAAGGAGTTTGGATGAGATTTGCTCGTTTTCTCGGTATTTTTGGATGCACGATGGCAGCCTTCACGACGTTGTCCTTGATTTGAAGAACCTCTACCCGGTGCCCCTCGACCTTCAGGCAAACGTTGGTGTCGGGGATGTTTTCAAGGGTTTCAGTGATGAGTCCGTTCAGGGTTTTTGGTCCATCGATCGACAGGTTCCAGCCCAGAGCTTTATTGATTGTGCGCACCGACGTTGTGCCATCAATGATGAATGTACTGTCTTCCAGAGGGATAATGTCGGGGCTGGTTGCCGCATAGTCGGTGGTAAACTCACCAACGATTTCTTCCAGAATGTCTTCCAGGGTTGCCAGACCCAGTACGTCACCATACTCATCCACTACAATCCCAAAACGACGCTTTTCTTTCTGGAAGTTGATGAGCTGGGTGTTAAGGGGTGTGCTCTCAGGAATAAAGTAGGGCTCCTGACACAGCTGCATGATCATTGCTTTGTTGATGTCGTCCCGTTGCAGCAGCTTGGTTGTATTGCGCAGGTGCAGGATGCCCTGAATGGTGTTGATGTCACCTTTGAACACCGGCAGACGGGTGTGCTGGCTGTTTCTGAGCTGGTGCAGAATGGCATCGGTGTCATCATCCAGATCGATGCCGGAGATTTCGTTGCGGGGTACCATGATGTCATTCACGGTTACCTTTTCCAGATCAAGAATGCTGACCAGCATATCTTTGTGCTTGGCAGGAATCAGTGCGCCAGCTTCGTTGACCAGGGTCCGAAGCTCTTCCCGGCTGAGGTGGTCGCTGGCCGCATCGCTTGCGGAGATTCTTAAAACCCTGAGTATGGCACCGGTAAACAGGTTAACTGCCCAGACAACCGGGTAAAGGATTTTCAGAAGCGGCCCCAGAACATAGCTTGCCGGAAAAGCGATTTTTTCCGGAAACAGGGCGGCGAGGGTTTTGGGGGTGACTTCAGCAAAAATCAGTATAACGATTGTCAGAAGCAGTGTCGCAATGGCAATGCCTGCGTCGCCCCAGATCCGGATGGCAATGACGGTTGCAATGGAGGATGCCAGGATGTTGACAAAGTTGTTGCCAATGAGGATCACGCCAATCAGCTGATCGGTGCGCTCGAGCAGGCCTTGTGCGCGCTTTGCGCCCTTGTGGCCGGTTTTCGCCATGTGTCTCAGGCGGTACCGGTTCAGGGACATCATTCCGGTTTCAGAGCTGGAGAAAAACGCTGACAGCATGATCAGCCCGACAAGAATTACCGACAGCGCAGTAAGCGATGTACCGTCCAAACCAGAAGTGTCCTTATATAACTGACAGGTAACGAAAGTAGGTTGAGACTGCGCCCGGTGTCAAGGCCCTGAAGCCGGGTAACTCAGCCGCCATAGCCGAATACCAGCTCAAGAGCGAATTTGCTGCCGTAGAAGGCCACCATGAGTAGTACGCAGCCAGCCAGAGTCCAGCGGCTTGCGGTTATGCCGCGCCAGCCTTTTGTGTAACGGCCGATAAGCAGTGCCACAAAAACCACCAGAGACAACAGGGAGAATACTGTTTTGTGGGCCAGGTGCTGAGCAAAGAGGTTTTCTATGAATACCGCACCTGTCACTATGGCAAGGGTGAGCATGACAACGCCGGCCCAGACCATTTCGAAAAGCAGGGATTCCATGGTCTGCAGTGGAGGCAGGTTGCGCATCACCGTGCTGGTGTGCTTTTGTTTCAGCTGGCGGTTCTGGATATAAAGCAGCACTGCCTGTATGGCCGCAAGCGAAAAGAGGCTGTAGGCTGTTACTGATAATGCGATGTGAGCCAGCATGCCGTAGCTTTCGCTGGATACCAGTCTGGACGGTGTGTGGGTGATCAGGGCGGTAATGATGGATAACGCTGCCAGCGGGTAGGCGCCAAGAAAAAGGCCCTGGACCGGCTTGCGCAGGTTCAGCCCCAGCAGCAGAAAGACAATCAGCCAGGAAATCAGTACGGAGCTTTTGAAAAAGCTGAGGTCGACACCGCCATCAAGGTAGATGGTCTGGGTTATCAAAAGCCCATGGGATGTGAGCGCCAGCATGCCGATCAGGGTGGTGATTGCAATGTTACTGTGCACGCGCCCACGGAAGTGGAGCGCCTGCAAAGCGGTGCCGACGCTGTACAGAAATAGTGAGGTGACCGCGAGAATCAGCGTTCCCATGACTTCCTTATTAACCACTGTGCTGGCTGGAGATCGGCATGACTGAATGCCGATTTGACCGGGCTGGTCGTTTCAGAACGATAGTCTGGTTATAATGTCCTTATTATGCAATAGGAATCAAGGGGCCATTAGCTGGCTTCTGGGTTTATGCACTCAATTTATCCGGGGTACGGAAGAGCAACATGTTTGAAAACCTCCAAGACCGACTTTCGGGTAGCTTGCGCAAAATTTCCGGTCAGGCGCGGCTTACCGACGACAATATCAAGGACACTCTCCGGGAAGTGCGCATGGCACTGCTCGAGGCGGATGTCGCCCTTCCTGTCGTAAAAGACTTTGTTGAGGGTGTCCGTCAGCGGGCAATTGGCCAGGAGGTTCAGCGCAGCCTCACGCCTGGTCAGGTGTTTGTAAAAGTGGTCCAGCAAGAGCTGGAGCGGGTCATGGGCGAGGGTAATGAGACCCTCAACCTGGCGACTCAGCCGCCTGCTGTGATCATGATGGCGGGCCTTCAGGGTGCCGGTAAAACCACCACCGTAGCGAAGCTGTCGCGTTTCCTGAAAGAGCGCCAGAAAAAATCGGTTATGGTGGTCAGTGCCGACATTTACCGGCCGGCTGCGATCAAGCAGCTGGAGACACTGGCGGGTGAGGTAGGCGCCGAGTTTTTCCCCAGCACAAGCGATCAGGATCCGGTTGCTATTGCTGAAGGTGCCGTGGCTGAGGCTCGTAAGAAACACATTGATGTGGTTATTCTTGATACCGCTGGCCGGTTGCATGTTGATGAGCAGATGATGGGCGAGATCGGTCGGCTCCACAGCGCGGTTAAGCCGATAGAAACCCTGTTTGTGGTTGATGCCATGACAGGGCAGGATGCTGCCAATACCGCTAAGGCGTTCAACGATGCCTTGCCCCTGACAGGCGTGGTGCTGACCAAGACGGACGGCGATGCCCGGGGCGGGGCGGCGCTTTCCGTCAGGCATATTACTGGTAAGCCCATCAAGTTTCTGGGTATAGGTGAAAAATCGGATGCCCTGGAGCCTTTCCATCCGGATCGGGTGGCCTCACGCATTCTGGGTATGGGGGATGTGCTCTCCCTTATAGAGGAAGCAGAGCGCAAGCTGGACCAGAAGAAAGCTCAGAAGCTGACCAAAAAGATCAAAAAGGGTAAGAGTTTTGATCTTGAGGATTTCCGCGATCAGCTCCAGCAGATGAAAAGCATGGGTGGCATTGGTGGTCTGATGGACAAGTTGCCAGGTATGGGGCAGATGGCTGAGGTGGCACAGCAACAGGTCAATGACAAGTCTATGGGGCAGATGGAAGCCATTATCTGTTCAATGACCCCCAGAGAGCGCCGGCGTCCGGATTCCATCAATAATTCCCGTAAGCGCCGTATCGCCACCGGGTCCGGCACCAAAATACAGGATGTAAACCGTCTTCTTAAGCAGCACAAGCAAATGCAGAAGATGATGAAAAAGTTTGGGAAAAAAGGCGGAATGGCCAATATGATGCGTGGGCTTGGTGGTATGATGCCGCCGGGCGGTGGTGGTGGCGGTATGCCACCGTTTGGCCGTATGTGAAATGCCTTACAGCGAAAAACTCCGAAACAGTCGTATTGCCTGTTTTCTTTGGCGCGTATTTAGCATAGAATAGCGCCCCTTTCGAGTATGGGTCTTCGCGTCAGCCGCTTTGGTGGGCGCGAAACGTACAAAGTTCGTACAACAGAACAGGATATTGGTTAAATGGTAACAATCCGTTTGGCTCGTGGCGGCTCAAAGAAGCGCCCGTTCTATCACCTCACAGTCGCCGACAGCCGTAGATCGCGTAATGGCGCTTTCATTGAGCGTGTTGGCTTTTTCAATCCGGTTGCCCGTGGCCAGGAAGAGCGTCTTCGCGTTGATCGTGAGCGCGTTAACTTCTGGATCGACCAGGGTGCGCAGCCCAGTGAGCGTGTGTCTAAGCTGCTCAAGGCTGCAGAGTAAGAATTACTGATCACCGGGGTTGTTGTATGACGCAGAATTCGCAGGAAACTGTGATCGGTCGGATTACCTCGGTATTTGGGGTTAAAGGGTGGCTGAAAGTTTACTCTTATACCGATCCCAAAGAAGGAATACTGGACTATGCCAACTGGGTTCTCAGTCTGGATGGTAAACGTATTCCTGCAAAGCTTGAGGAGGGTCGTCGCCAGGGGCGAGCGATTGTCGTCAGGCTCAAAGGTATTGCTGATCGTGAACTGGCCAGTACCTATTGTGGTGCTGAAATCAGGGTTCCGGTAACTGAACTGCCTGAGCTCCCTGAAGGGGAGTATTACTGGCATCAGTTGCTTGAGCTTGAAGTGTTCACGGTTGAGGGTGACTGTCTCGGTCGGGTGGATCACCTGATAGAAACAGGCTCCAACGATGTACTGGTGGTGCAGTCAACAAAGGCTTCCATTGATCAGCGCGAACGCCTGATTCCTTATCTTCCGGGCCAGGTTGTCCAGGAGGTGAGTCTTCCGGAGCAGAAGCTGACGGTAGACTGGGATCCGGAGTTCTGATTGGTGTGGGTCGGCGCAGTCAGCCTGTTCCCGGAAATGTTCCGGGCCGTCACAGATTACGGAATAACAGGCAGGGCCGTACGCGAGGGTTTGCTGGCTTTCGATAGCTGGAATCCGCGCGACTTTACTCACGATCGCCACCGCACTGTCGATGACCGTCCCTACGGGGGTGGCCCCGGAATGCTGATGAAAATACAGCCATTAAGGGATGCCATCCACGCGGCGCGGGAAACGGCACCAGGAAAAGCCTGCGTTGTCTATCTTTCGCCCCAGGGTGAAACACTGAACCAGGCCGTTGTTGAGTCGCTTGCCGCAGAAGAGAGTCTGATTCTTGTGGCGGGTCGTTATGAGGGTGTTGATGAGCGCCTGATAACGGCAGAAGTCGACCGGGAAATATCGCTGGGAGACTTTGTGCTTTCCGGTGGCGAGTTGGCAGCGATGACTGTTATTGATGCGGTTACACGCCTCATCCCCGGAGCGCTGGGTCATGCGCAGTCAGCAGAACAGGATTCGTTTGCTGACGGTTTGCTGGATTGTCCGCACTATACCCGGCCCGAAATCTACGAAGGTCAGGCGGTGCCGGATGTTTTATTGGGCGGTCATCATGATCAGATCCGGCGTTGGCGACTTAAACAGTCGCTGAGGCGAACCCGGGAACGACGCCCCGACTTGCTTGAAAAGCGTGAGCTGACAAGCGAAGAGCGTGAGCTGCTGGGTGAGATTTTAAACGAACCGTGTGCCTCTGAATCGTCAGGGCATTAAAAGATTGGGTATCAGGAGCATAACGATGAGCGGCAAGAGCAACATCATCAATCAACTTGAATCAGAACAGATGACCAAAGAGATCCCTGCGTTTGCGCCGGGTGACACAGTAACTGTTCAGGTTCGTGTAACGGAAGGCAGTCGTGAGCGTCTTCAGGCTTTCGAAGGCGTTGTTATCGGAAAGCGTAACCGCGGCGTAAACTCGTCGTTCACGGTACGGAAGATTTCCTACGGTATCGGTGTTGAGCGTACTTTCCAGACCTTCTCTACACTGGTCGACAGTATTAAAGTGAAGCGTCGTGGCGATGTGCGTCAGGCCAAGCTTTACTACCTGCGTGAGCGCTTCGGTAAGGCAGCACGCATCAAGGAAAAGCTTAACTGATCAGCCGTGTGCTGTGACAGTTTGCACTGGAAAAGGGCAGCCTCTGGGCTGCCCTTTTTCGTGTTTCCGTAACATAGAACATAACAGGCTGCAGCCTTGGTACGGGAGAGAAAGTGAGGCCAGATGACGAGGCGGTAATTATCCGGTTTGTGGATGCAATCTGGCTCGAGGACGGGCTGGGGGAGCAAACCCGGCAAGCGTATCGCAATGATCTTCAAAGCCTGTCAGCCTGGCTCGGGAGTCGATCGGGCCACCCTTTGCTCACAGAGGTTCGGCGAACGGATTTACTGGACTGGATGGCCAGTGGGCTGGCGCAGGGTATAAAAACCTCCACAGCTGCCCGGCGGCTGTCAGGCGTGCGCCGCTTTTACCGTTTTTTGCTTCGCGAGGGAGTAATCGCTGAGGACCCGACGCTGCGAATAGACAGCCCGAGGCTGCCGCGCCGGTTGCCGGATTCGCTGACCGAAGAAGAGGTGGAGGCGCTGTTGACTGAGCCAGACCCGGCAATACCCATTGAGCAGCGTGACAAGGCCATGCTGGAAACACTTTATGGGTGCGGGCTGCGGGTTTCCGAGCTTACAGGTTTGCGTGTCGATCAGGTCAATCTGCGTCAGGGGGTTGTGCGTGTAACCGGTAAAGGTAATAAAGAGCGCCTGGTGCCGCTGGGGGAGGAAGCCGTAGACTGGCTCGCTCACTACATGCAGGAAGGGCGGCGGGAACTCCTCAGGGGCCGCGCCAGTGACGCTCTGTTTCCGGGCAACCGGGCAACTGCAATGACCCGGCAAACCTTCTGGTACCGCGTGCGTCATTATGCTTTGCGTGCCGGTATCACCAAACCGTTGTCACCCCATACACTGCGGCACGCGTTTGCGACGCATCTGCTTAATCACGGCGCAGACCTGCGCGTCGTTCAGATGTTGCTGGGTCACTCTGATCTTTCAACAACTCAGATATACACCCATGTTGCCCGGCAGCGACTGCAGTCATTGCACCGGGAGCATCATCCCCGTGGTTGAATCTGTCATTTTTAGGTAAGGTACTCAGCTTACTGACCAAGTGGGCATGGCAAAATGAGAAAACAGTTTTTTTCAATAGTCGCATTGATGGTGACGGGTGTGTTGGGTGCTTCCTCTGGTACGGCTGGTGTTGTTGAGGATCAGATCAGTGAACACCTGTCTGGAGCTGTGCCCGGGCTGGAAATATCCACGGTTCGGGAGTCGGAAGCCAGCGGCCTCTACGAGGTACAGAGCAAAAACGGTGACACAGTCTACACCACGCGTGATGGTGCGTATTTGCTCACCGGCGACCTGTTGAAGATTACCGGCGATGGTATTGCCAATGTGACGGAGCAGGCCAGGGCCGGTCATCGCAAGCAGGTTATGGACAGTTATGGCGAAGGTGGAGTAATCCGCTACAAGGCGAGTAATGAAAAGGCAGTCATTGATGTATTCACCGATATTGATTGCCCTTATTGCCGCAAGCTTCATGACGAGGTGCCGCAGCTCAATGACTATGGTATCACCGTGAACTATTATGCTTATCCGCGCTCCGGACCTGGCCGGCCCTCGTTTACCAAATATATTTCAGTCTGGTGCGCAGATGACCAGCAGTCCGCTATGGACTCTGCCAAGGCCGGCAAGACAGTCGCGGCCGCCACGTGTGACAACCCGGTTCTGGAACAGTTTCAGTTGGGTAAAAGCATTGGCGTAACCGGCACCCCGGCAATTGTGCTTGAAGATGGTAATATTGTGCCGGGGTATGTCCCTGCCAGAAAGCTTGCCGGTGGACTGGGGCTTCTCTGACACAGGAGCGGGATTCTTCGGTATACTAAACAACCTTTCAGTGTCGCGGCATCGTAATGCTGCGTTACCTACAATACATCAGCACCCCATCGGGATCAGAGGTGAGAGTTTGAAAGACGTCAATGTCGGAATTTGCGGACTGGGAACCGTTGGCGGCGGTACATTCAATGTATTGAATCGGAATGCCGCAATAATTGCGGGACGTGCAGGCTGTAACATCCGGATCACCCGGATAGCCAGTCGCCGTAATCGTGACGATATGGATCTTGGTGATGTGCCCTTCAGTACCGAGATTTTCGATGTGGTGAACGATCCCGCCATTGATATCGTGGTAGAACTGATTGGCGGATACGAAACCGCACGTGAGCTTGTGCTGGCCGCGATCCGTAACGGAAAACATGTGGTGACCGCAAACAAGGCGCTGATTGCCGTTCATGGTAATGAGATTTTTGCGGCTGCCGATGAAGCGGGCGTTGTTGTCGCTTATGAGGCTGGGGTTGCTGGTGGCATCCCTGTTATGAAGGCGGTCCGTGAGGGGCTGGCTGGCAACCGTATTGACTGGATTGCCGGAATTATCAATGGCACTGGTAACTACATACTGACCGAAATGCGTGCGGGCCGTCCATTTGCCGAAGTGCTGAAGGAAGCCCAGGACCTCGGGTACGCGGAAGCCGATCCTACTTTTGATGTAGAAGGTATTGATGCCGCCCATAAGCTGACGATCCTGGCGGCAGCCGGCTTTGGTGTGCCACTGCAGTTTGAGAAGGCATTTACTGAAGGTATTTCCGCGATTACTCCCTATGATATTGCCCATGCCGAGCAGCTTGGTTATCGCATCAAACATCTGGGTATAGCTCGTCGTCGGGACGAAGGTATTGAGCTGCGCGTGCACCCTACGCTGGTTCCCCGCAGTCACCTGATTGCTCAGGTTGATGGTGTATTGAACGCTGTGCTTGTGGATGGTGATGCTGTCGGGCAGACCATGTATTACGGCCCGGGTGCCGGAGATGAAGCAACTGCCTCGGCGGTGATTGCCGATATTGTTGATGCAGCCCGGATCGTGGCGAATGAGAGCGCATTGCGAGTGCCTTATCTCGGATTTGCGCCGGACGCTCTGGAAGACCTGGATGTGCTTTCCATGGAAGACATTCAGTCTGCTTACTATCTGCGTATAACCGCACTGGACCGCCCGGGGGTACTGGCAAAGATCGCGTCGATTCTGAGTGAGCATGGCATTAACATTGAGTCAATCATGCAAAAAGAATCCGAAATGAAAGACGGGCGTATCCCTGTCATTATCCTGACGCACACAGTGCAGGAGCGGCAGATCAATCGTGCTATTGAAGAGCTGGAGTCCCTCTCGGATACCGATGGCCCGGTTGTTCGTATTCGCGCCGAAAACTTTAACTGAGTCACCATAACCGACAGGTATACACGTGAGATACATCAGTACGCGGGGCGAAGCGCCCGCCCTGGGATTTGAAGACGTTCTGCTTACAGGGCTGGCCCCTGACGGCGGTCTGTATGTGCCGGAAACACTTCCGCATTTCAGTCTGGAAGAGATCCGCAGCTGGCGCGGGCTCCCTTATACAGAGCTTGCGTTCAATATTATGTATCCGTTTGTGGAGGAGGCCATTCCCGAAGCCGACTTCCGACAGATGCTTGACGAGACCTACAGTGTTTTCGCCCACAAGGCCGTTGCCCCGCTGGTGCAGCTTGATACCAATGAGTGGGTGATGGAGCTGTTCCGTGGCCCCACACTGGCCTTCAAGGACTTTGCGCTTCAGCTGCTGGGACGGCTTCTGGATTACGTGCTCGAAAAACGTGGGCAGCATGCGGTGATACTGGGGGCCACCTCCGGAGATACCGGGTCGGCAGCGATTGAAGGTTGTCGTCAGTGTGAGCATGTGGACATTTTTATTCTGCACCCGTACGAACGTGTTTCGGAGGTGCAGCGGCGCCAGATGACGACGGTGCAGGGCGACAATATCCACAATATTGCCGTGCGCGGTAATTTTGATGATTGCCAGCGCATGGTCAAAGAGAGTTTCAGTGACCAGTCATTCCTGGAAGGTAAAGCCAGGCTTGCAGCGGTGAACTCGATCAACTGGGCACGGATCATGGCCCAGATCGTGTATTACTTTCATGCATCTCTTGCTCTGGGTGGCCCTGATCGCAGCATGGCCTTTTCTGTACCTACAGGTAACTTCGGGGACATATTTGCCGGTTACCTGGCACAGAAAATGGGGCTGCCAGTGTCACAGCTGGTTATTGCCACCAACCGCAATGATATCCTCCATCGCTTCATGAGTGGCAACAAATACGAACAGCACACCCTTGAACATACGTTGTCACCAAGCATGGATATCATGGTCTCCAGCAACTTCGAGCGACTGTTGTTTGATCTCCATGGGCGTGATGGGCAAGCTGTAAAGGAACTGCTGGAAAATGCAGCGAAAGGGCCGGTCAGTATTGCAGATTACCGCTGGAAGCGGGCCCGTAAGCTCTTTGACAGCGCCGCTGTTGACGACGCGATGACCTGTGAAACCATTCGTGAGGTGTACCAGCAAAATGAATACCTGCTGGACCCGCATACAGCCATCGGCGTGCGGGCAGCCCGGACTTGTCGCCGCGATAAGCAGATCCCGATGATCACCCTGGGAACAGCGCACCCGGCCAAGTTCCCGGATGCCATCGCAGAATCAGGCCTGGCGGTTAAGCCTGATTTGCCGGCCCATATGGCGGAACTCTTTGAACGCAAAGAACGTTACACAGTGCTTGATAATGACCGGGACGGTGTGCAGAGCTTTATTGCAAAACACTGGAAAAATGCCTGATATAGCACTGGTATGACTCCCAAAAAAATCCTGCGTCGCCCCAGGCCGGAGAGCACTCCGGCCTGGGGGCAAAACCTGCCCCCGATCCTCCGCCGCCTCTATGCTGCCCGGGGCATTACCTCTGACGAACAGCTGACCTACACGCTCAGATACCTCGCTTCGCCCTTTGAGTTGCGCGGAATTGATCGTGCCGTTGAGCTGCTTGCAGACGCTATTGCCCGTAATCAGCGGGTACTTGTGCTTGGGGATTTTGATGCAGACGGTGCGACCAGTACCGCTGTGGCCATGCTGGGACTTTCCATGCTGGGGCTGCAGAGCATTGATTTCCGGGTGCCCAGCCGCTTTGCTGATGGCTATGGTCTGACGCCCGGCATCATCGAGCGCTTACAGCAGCAGGGCGAACTGCCGGATTTACTGGTAACAGTAGATAATGGAATTTCCGCCATCGAGGGGGTGGATGCGGCCCGGAAACTGGGCATTAAAACCGTGATTACCGATCACCACCTGGCGGGTGACGTGTTGCCGGACGCCGACGCCATAGTGAATCCCAACCAGCCTGGCTGCCCGTTTCTGAGCAAGAATGCGGCGGGCGTGGGGGTGATGTTCTATGTGCTCACAGCACTGCGCAAGAAACTGCGGGAGGACGGGCGCTTGCCAAGTCCTGAGCCCAACCTGGGGTGCTTGCTGGACCTTGTGGCGTTGGGGACTGTGGCCGATGTGGTGCCACTGGATCACAACAATCGCATTTTTGTGGAGCAGGGGCTGCGGCGCATACGTCAGGGCGAAGCACGTCCGGGCGTGCTTGCGTTGTTGCAGGTTGCCGGCCGCGACCATACAAATATCAGCTCGACCGACCTTGGGTTTGTCGTAGGCCCTCGCCTTAATGCTGCGGGCCGTCTGGATGATATGAGCGTTGGCATCGCCTGCCTGCTCGCCGACAATCCGGATGAAGCCCAGCGCCTTGCCCGGGAACTGGATACCTTCAACCGGGAACGACGCACCATTGAAAAAGATATGAAGACCCAGGCGCAGGACTTGCTTGCCTCCATGTCGCTGGACCTGGAGGGGCTTCCCTGGGGGCTGGCGTTGTTCGATCAGGACTGGCATCAGGGGGTTATAGGAATACTGGCAGCCCGGATCCGGGAACAGACCCACAGGCCCACCATTGCCTTTGCGCCGGATGAAAACGGTGTGGATATCAAAGGTTCCGCCCGCTCCATCCCCGGGCTGCACATTCGCGATGTGCTTGCCATAGTCGACGCCAGACACCCCGGAGTGATGAAAAAGTACGGTGGCCACGCTATGGCCGCTGGCATGACACTGGCCCAGGCAGATTTCGAATTGTTCTCTGAAGCCTTTGACCAGGCCGTACGGGATACTCTCACTGCAGCCGACCTTGAGGCGGCCATCACAACAGACGGTCCCCTGAGCCCTGCTGAGCTATCGTTGGAAACAGCCGCGCTACTGAAGCGGGCCGGCCCCTGGGGACAGCACTTCCCCGAGCCTGTGTTTGATGGTGATTTCCGGGTGGTCAGTCAGCGTATAGTGGGTGAAAATCACCTTAAACTGGTTTTGAAGCCTTTTGAAGGCGGTGACATTATTGATGGTATTGCGTTCAATACCGGTCCGGAAGTTCCGGATTACACCCGCACAGGCGCGCGGGTGGTTTACAAGCCGGATGCCAATACTTTCCGGGGGCGGACAAACCTTCAGCTACTGGTGGATTATCTGGAGCCGCTTTCCCGGTAAGCCTGCTTGCACTCAAACGGAACTACGGTTTCCCACGGCTGATTTACCACTGGAATTCCGGTAGAATCCCGCCACAGTTTTACGCATCATGTTCCAACATTGAGTAGTGTTCTTATGGAAGTTAATCCCATTGTGACGAAGATTAAAGAACTTCGTGAGCGTACTGAAGCGCTCAGGGGGTATCTTTGACTACGATCAGCGTAGTGAGCGTCTGGTCGAAGTAGAAAGGGAAATGGAGCTGCCCACCGTGTGGGATGATCCGGAACGTGCGCAGGCACTCGGTAAAGAACGCTCCGACCTTGACCTGATTGTAAGTACCATCAACAACCTCACAACCGGCCTGGCCGATGCAGAGAGCTTGCTGGAGCTGGCTGTTGAAGAAGATGACGCAGACACAGTCACCGAGATTGAATCAGATCTTGACGGGCTTGATGCCGAGTTGGAAAAGCTCGAGTTTCGCCGGATGTTTTCCGGTGAAATGGACTCCAGTAACGCCTATCTGGAGATTCAGGCAGGTTCCGGTGGGACCGAAGCCCAGGACTGGGCTAATATGCTTTTACGCATGTACTTGCGCTGGGCTGAGCGCCGCGGTTTTAAAACCGAGATCGTGGAGTTGCAGGAAGGTGACGTGGCCGGTGTCAAGAATGCCACTGTACATATACAGGGTGAGTATGCTTTTGGCTGGGCTCGCACGGAGACGGGTGTTCACCGCCTGGTTCGCAAGTCGCCTTTCGATTCCGGCAACCGTCGCCATACCTCTTTTTCCTCGGTGGTTGTGACCCCTGAAGTTGATGACAGTTTCGAGATTGACATCAATCCGGCAGATCTGAGGGTGGATGTTTACCGTGCCTCAGGGGCCGGTGGTCAGCACGTTAACCGGACTGAGTCAGCGGTACGCCTGACCCACAACCCGACGGGGATTGTGGTGGCCTGTCAGGCCGGGCGAAGCCAGCATCAGAACAAGGATCAGGCCATGAAGCAGCTGCGAGCCAAGCTTTATGAGCGTGAGATGCAGGAGCGTAACGCTGAGAAACAGAAAGCTGAAGATGCAAAATCCGATATTGGTTGGGGTAGCCAGATTCGTTCTTACGTTCTGGACGATGGCCGTATCAAGGATTTGCGTACCAAGATTGAAACCAGCAGCACCCAGTCGGTGCTGGATGGTGATATTGACAAGTTCATCGAAGCCAGCCTGAAGATGGCGCTGTAAAACAGCGCTGTCACCAGGCCAACCCGGACACACCCGAATTTCTAGTGAGCCAACATGACTGAACACGCCAAGAATGCATCGCAAGAGGACAACAAGCTGATCGCAGAGCGCCGCGCCAAGCTGGCCGAACTGCGTGAAAGCGGCAATCCGTTTCCCAATGATTTTCGCCGCGATGCGACTGCTGCCGAACTGCAGGCCAAATACGGTGACTACAGCAAGGAAGAGCTGGAGTCCATGGGCATAAAAGCCGCTATTGCGGGTCGAATGATGCTCGACCGTAAAGCCTTCAAAGTGGTTCAGGACATGACGGGCCGCATCCAGATCTATGCATCCAAAGATGTGCAGAAGAGTACACGGCACTGGGATCTGGGTGACATAGTGGGTGTGCGGGGCACGCTTTGCAAGTCTGGCAAGGGGGACTTGTATGTCACCATGGACGAATACGTTCTGCTTACCAAGTCGCTGCGGCCATTGCCGGAAAAGCACAAGGGGCTCACTGATACAGAAGCGCGCTACCGTCACCGCTATGTCGACCTGATGGTAAATGAAGACAGTCGTCAGGTATTTCTGGCGCGCTCAAAAATTATTACGGCCATGCGTCAGTTCTTTGCAGACCGTGACTTCATGGAAGTGGAAACCCCTATGCTGCAGGTGATACCGGGTGGCGCCACAGCGCGTCCGTTCATGACTCACCACAATGCACTGGGTATTGATATGTACCTGCGTATTGCACCGGAGCTGTATCTGAAGCGGCTGGTTGTAGGTGGTTTTGAGCGGGTCTTCGAGATTAACCGTAATTTCCGGAATGAAGGCCTGTCTACGCGCCATAACCCGGAATTTACAATGGTGGAGTTCTACCAGGCGTACGCGGATTACAACGACCTGATGGACCTTACAGAAGACATGCTACGGACGATTACCGAGCAGGTACTGGGCACAACCAGGGTCGTGAACACGCGCACGCTGGCTGACGGCACTGAAGAGACTGTTGAGTATGATTTTGGTAAGCCGTTTGAACGCCTGACGGTGGTGGACGCTATTTTACGCCACTGCCCTGACATCAAGGCAGAGCAACTGGCAGATGAGGCCTCGGCGCGGCAGGTGGCCCAGGATCTTGGGATCCACGTCAAAGACAGCTGGGGACTGGGTAAGATCCAGATTGAAATCTTTGAGGCCACCGCTGAGCATCGTCTGATGCAGCCAACCTTCATTACCGAATACCCGAAAGAAGTGTCTCCTCTTGCCCGCAGCAAGGACAGTAACCCCTTCGTAACTGAACGCTTCGAATTCTTCGTGGGTGGCCGTGAGATTGCTAATGGCTTTTCTGAGCTCAACGATGCAGAAGATCAGGCGGAGCGTTTCCGGGCACAGGTGGCAGAGAAAGAGGCCGGAGACGATGAGGCCATGTTTTACGATGAAGATTACGTGATGGCTCTGGAGTATGGCATGCCACCAACCGCAGGTGAGGGCATAGGTATTGACCGGTTGGCTATGCTGCTCACAGACTCTCCTTCTATTCGCGATGTGATCCTGTTCCCGGCCATGCGGCCAGAACACAAGGCGGATGGGGTGAAAGACGAGGGAACAGAAGATAACGCGTAATTATGCATCCGATTGAGATTCTGGCCAGCCAGCTCAAGCCGGGCAGAGGCTGGGAAGAGCATCTGGAAGGGGAGTTCAGAGAGCCCTACATGATCGCGCTGGCCGAGTTTCTGGCTGCTGAAGAGAGTGCCGGAAAGATTGTGTTTCCGGCCAGTTCCCAGTGTTTCAATGCCCTGAACAGCACTCCGCTGGACCAGGTGCGTGTCGTTATACTGGGGCAGGACCCCTACCATGGCCCCGGGCAGGCTCACGGACTGTCGTTTTCGGTCAGGCCCGGCGTTCGTACACCGCCGTCCCTTATAAACATGTTTAAGGAAATACAGAGTGATCTGGGTGTTGACCCACCCGATCATGGCTGCCTGCAGTCCTGGGCTGAGCAAGGAGTGCTGCTACTGAACAGTGTGCTTACGGTGGTTCAGGGGCAGGCTGGAGCCCACCAGGGAAAAGGCTGGGAAGTGTTTACCGACAGGGTTATTGAAACGGTGAACCGTGAACGCGAGGGAGTGGTATTCCTGCTCTGGGGTAATTATGCAAGGAAGAAAGGGCAGCAGATAGACCGCAGCCGGCACCTGGTTCTGGAGGGACCGCACCCGTCCCCGTTGAGTGCTTATCGTGGCTTTTTTGGCTGTAAGCACTTTTCCCGGGCTAATGAGTGGCTACAGGGGCGCGGGCAGCAACCGGTAAACTGGAAGCTGCCCGACAAACAAGACCTGGAAGCTTTTACTGAAGCAGCGCCATAGCTGCTTCCATCTGAGCGTTCAGGTCTTCCTCTTCATTCATGTTGGTATTCGGATCAAGCCTGAGTCGGCTGAAAGCCGAAATATCCGACCAGTCCAGCTCAGTCCAGGGGTGATCAGAACCGGCGATTAACTGCAGGTTGGCTACCATTACCAGGTCTGCGTAGTCAGCCGATGGAGCGTGCCGGAGGAGGTCAGAGTACTCCAGCGGGACATTTTGTAAGGCTTCCGGGAAGTCCCACTTTTTAAGAATTCTGGCTCCGATTCTTGGGTGCAGCTCCTGAATAATGCTGTCAAGCAGAGCACCGCTGACTTCGATGTTCTCGTCTTCCACATAGCGCAATATCGGCAGAACGCCAATAAGGTGCACAAGGCCTGCTAATGTTGCCTGATCCGGCTTCAGGTTGGTGTAGTGTTGTGCCAGCACATGGCTGATGCCCGCAACTTCTGTACTGGTTTGCCAGGTGGTGCGCAGGCGTTCGTCAATCATCTCCGATGTTGCCTGAAACATCTGTTGCATAGCCAGCCCCATGGCAAGGTTGCTGGTATAGGCCATGCCGAGCCTGCTAACCGCCATGTTGAGGTTCTCTATGGCACGGCTGCCACGAAAGAGTGGGCTGTTACAGACACGGATAATACGGGCTGATAGTGCCGTATCGTTGCTTATAACCTTTACAAGATCGCCGATTGCCGAGTCTTCAGACTCGGCAATTTCACGAACCTGAAGTGCCGCCTCGGGGAGTGTGGGAAGCAGTAGCTTGTCATTTTCGATTGCCGCCGCGAGGTCGGCTTTTATGGTTTCAGCAATATTTGGCATGGTTTGATCGATGTCCGTTCATCAGTTCTCGAGACACCTGTTATAACAGATTCTGACGGGGTTGCCTGTCAACTTATGTATCCTGTTGCTCACTGTCTTCCCGCTCACTGACCGTATAGGGCAGAGGTTGCAGCTGTAGCAGGGCATCGGGAAGGCCGTCTGCGTACAGTTCGCCGCTGACTGCGTCATGGCGGGCGACGGCAAGCAGTTCGCACGAACCGTCACTGAACCCGACAGCGTTGATCACTTCGCCTACCGAGCGCTCTCCGGATTTAACCGATGTGCCTGGTGTTGGTAGTGGGTCGGCGCTGGCCAGGCGGAAACGAAACAGGCTCTTTTTAAGCTGACCCAGAAAGTGCATTCTCGCGATGACCTCCTGACCTGTATAACACCCTTTGTTGAAATGTACCCCGCCCAGGTGTTGCCAGTTGAGCATTTGTGGCACATAGGCTTCGCTGGTCGCTGTACTCAGAACAGGAATGCCGGCGGCAATTTCGGAAGCGTGCCAGTCCGCAAGGCCTTTCTCGGGAATTTTATCCAGAGGCAGGTCGGTTGCTTCTGGTTGCCACAGCTCGAAGCGGCGCAGGCCAGTGGCAGTATCGTCTGTCCGGATCAGAAAGCCGGAGTCCAGCGCCAGGGTGTCTCCGGGTGAAGCCAGGTTATCCTGCCCGCCTTCGGCCAGTAGTGCGGCGGCTTCGTCACCCAGTAGTCCGGTAATCCGGCCTTCTTCAAGAGCGGTCATGGAAGTGCCCCGAAACAGCATCATATACTTGCGCAGATGTGTCATGATGGACTCTGCCAACTCTGACGGCAGGTCCATAAGGATGTCTTCACCGTCGCGTAGCAGGCGGGTCAGGCAATAGGCCCGGCCTTTGGGTGAGGTGCCGGCAGCGCGGGGTGAGGCGCCTGCTTTGACGTCGTCCAGGTTCTGGCTTAGCTGTCCCTGCAGAAATTTATCTGTACCCGGGCCGGAAACGCGCACCAGGGTGCGGTCGCTCAGGGTAATGCGCCCTGAAACCGGAAGCGGGACTTCAGCGGATGTATAGGCAGGTGTGGCTGAAACAGGTGTCTCTGTACCAGTCATGGAAAACTCCGGGCAGAATATTATTCAAGGGATTGCTGAGTGTGGCCCAGTCTGAGCCACATTCTCAGGCGACGAAACTGATCTTCCGGCAGGTTGCCGGCAATCCGTTTACCGGTAAGCAACACAACCGGGTATGTAGAATATCTGGAGGCGGCTGGCCTTAGTTTCAAGAGCACGACCTTTGAGCTGATGCGGCTGGAGGAGCAAGGGCTTACTGCAATCGTGCGACCGCTTCCAAGGCGCGCAAAGAGTGTGTTCTGATCCTGGTACAGCGCACGGACTGCTGTGGCACCTTTAAGCAGTCCGTTTAGCCGGAACTGTGCCGTTGCGCCCACAAGCGCCGGCAAAGCCAGCAAGTACATCCAGTGCTTGCCGGCAGCACCGGCAATCAAGGCAAATGCACAGGTCGCCAGCCAGGGTGCAGCGGCAAGACAGCCTGCTGCAGTGCTGGGCGACAGGGTCAGGTCAGTCCGGCTGGACACGGGCAAGGATTATATCAACGATGCGCCGCAGGTCCGGGTCTTCCGGGCTGCTGCGTTGCATGAACCACTCAAACATATCGGTGTCTTCACAGCTCAGGAGCTTGCGGTATCTGGCCTGATCATCTGTATCAAGATCCCTGTAGGCCTCTTCCAGAAAAGGAATCAACAGAACATCCAGCTCAAGCATGCCACGGCGGCTGTGCCACCACAGACGATTGAAGTCCGAGTTGTCCGCTGGGGGTTGGGTATTTTGCATAATAAGTCTCTTTACGGCGACGAGGTTCTGTAGGTGGTTGGTATTAATACGGTATCACGGGCGTCAGGCAGTAGTCCCGGGTAATCCAGAGTGTAATGCAGACCGCGGCTTTCCTTTCGCTGCAGTGCGGAGCAGATGATCAGGTCGGATACTGTTACCAGGTTGCGCAGCTCCAGCAGATCGTTGGTGACCCGGTAGTTGCTGTAAAATTCGCTGATTTCACGTGACAGCAAGTCAACCCGGTGCTTTGCGCGCTGCAAGCGTTTGGTGGTACGGACAATGCCAACATAGTCCCACATAAAGTGGCGCAGTTCGTCCCAGTTGTGTGAGATAACAACGTCTTCATCAGAATCCCTCACCTGGCTTTCGTCCCAGGCGGGGGCATCTGGCGCTGGCGGAATGTCTGCTTCCCGGCGGGTAATGTCGGCGGCAGCAGCCCGGCCATATACCAGGCACTCCAGTAAGGAGTTGCTTGCCATACGATTCGCACCATGAAGTCCGGTAAACCCTGCCTCTCCAACCACATACAATTGGTTGATGTCTGTTCTGGCCCGTTCGTCACTGACGATACCGCCGCAGGTGTAGTGTGCCGCCGGCACCACCGGGATGGGATCGCGGGTGATGTCGATTCCAAGTTCAAGGCACTTGTCGTAAATGGTCGGAAAGTGGTGCCGGATAAACTCTGCGGGCTTGTGGCTTATATCCAGATACAGGTGATCTGCACCCAGCCGTTTCATTTCATGGTCGATGGCGCGCGCTACGATATCCCGCGGCGCCAGCTCCTGGCGTTTGTCGAAACGGTCCATAAAACGGGAACCGTCAGGCAGTTTTAAAAAACCGCCTTCGCCACGAACGGCCTCGGTAATCAGGAACGATTTTGCATGGGGGTGATACAGGCACGTCGGGTGAAACTGATTGAACTCCATGTTGGCAACGCGACAACCCGCTCTCCAGGCAATGGCAATGCCATCGCCTGACGCACCATCAGGGTTGGTGGTGTACTGGTACGCCTTGGAAGCGCCGCCGGTGGCAAGCACGGTAAAGCGTGCCCGGAACAGCTCCACATGGTTGTCTTCAAGGTTAAGAATGTAGGCGCCAACACACCGGTTGCCTGGCAGTGCGAGTTTGCGGTTGGTGATCAGGTCTACCGCAACACGGTTGGAGACGAGTTCAATGTTGGGTCTGGCCCGGGCCTGAGAGGTTAATGTAGTGGATACAGCGTGCCCGGTGGCATCAGCCGCGTGAATGATCCGGCGATGGCTGTGTCCGCCTTCACGGGTGAGATGAAACCCGGTGTCAGTATTGCGGGTAAAATCCACGCCGGTACGGATGAGCCAGTCAATGCTTTCTTTGCTGTTATCAACTGTAAACCGCACTGCGTCTTCGTGACACAGTCCGCCGCCGGCAACAAGGGTATCCTGAACATGGTTTTCGGTGCAGTCCTGGTCATCCAGAACAGCAGCAATCCCCCCCTGGGCCCAGAGTGTGGCGCCGCTGCTTATGTCGGCTTTGCTGATAACGCATACCTTGAGGTGCTCCGGAAGGTTAAGCGCAACGGTCAGGCCGGCAGCGCCGCTGCCGATAATCAGGACATCGTATTCATGGGACTGTGGCATCGGGTCGTTATCGCGGGCCATAATGTAGAAGTGTATTGAACTAAACTTTACGCTTGCTGTCTATTTGCCCTGAAAGATAACTGACCTTGCAGACCGAATCGAAACTTTCACCACGGGCGCTGTACAGTGAGCATCAAGCAACAGAAACTCGCATTAGCCGGTAAACCGGCCACAACATCGGAGCGTACCAATATAGCGCCCATGGCACCCGATACAGATCAGAAACATACTGAAAAACCCGACAGCCAGACCGACCTGCAGCTTGTCCGCAAAGTCCGGAATGGTGACCGGGGTGCGTTTGATCTGCTGGTTGTCAAATACCAGTCGAGAGTGGCGTCCATTATCGGCCGCTACGTCTATGACAATCAGGAGGTAATGGACCTGACGCAGGAAGCCTTTATCAAGGCTTACCGGGCCATCGAGCGGTTTCGGGGTGACAGTGCGTTTTATACCTGGCTGTATCGCATTGCAGTGAACACGGCAAAAAACCACCTTGAGGCAAGAAGTCGAAGACCTCAGGGCAGTGCAGACTCGGCGGAGGCCGAGAACTTTGATAGTGGCCGACAATTGCGGGACATCGCATCCCCAGAGCGCCTGTTGCAGCGTGAACAGTTGCAGAAGGCGTTAAGCAAGGCGATTGCCAGCTTGCCGGAAGAGCTGCGGTCAGCCTTTCTGCTGCGGGAGTATGACGGGCTTAGCTATGAAGACATAGCCCGTATTCTGGAGTGCCCGATTGGCACCGTACGCTCGCGTATATTCAGGGCCAGAGATGCTGTCGACAAACAGCTTGGTCCGTTGCTAAATCATTCCGTGACGTAATTGAAGGTGCATCCTATGGATGATCGTCTCAGAGAAACATTATCCGCCATGATGGATGACGAGGCCGACGAACTCTCGGTGCGGCGTCTGTTGTCTCAGGAAGAGCAGGTTGAGGTGCGTGCCCAATGGCAGCGATGGCAGAGCGTGCATGACCTGATGCACCGGGGCAGTTCGCCGGCTGATGGCATTGATATAAGCGCCTCTGTCAGAGAGGTTCTGGACGGCCGGACCAGGCAGCCGGAGCCGGCTTTATCACAGCGCCGTAATACACCAGTGAGGTGGCAGTGGCCCGCAGTTGCCATGGTTACAGCATCGTTGCTGGTCGGCTTTGGTGCCGGTGCAGGCTGGGATTCGGGAAACAATCCGCCCAATGGGTTGGCGTCTGCGTCTGTGCCTGAGGCCGCTGTAAATGAGCTGTCTGGTGAAGCAAGTCCAGTGCGGGAACTTGCGCTGCAGGGACTGGATGAACAACAGTGGGAACATATGAGTCGCTATCTGCTTGAGCATGCCCAGCACAATAGCGTGGGAGCCGGGCAGGGGTCGGTGGGTTATGCCCGCCTTGTCAGCGCATCAGGCGCTTACTGAAACCAGGTGATGGCGGTGTTCATGAAAAAAGCAGAGTACTCTGGCCTGAGACTGACGCGTGCCTGGCTGCGCATGAGCCTGGCCTTTATTCTGGCGATAGGTGCTCCTGCTGCAGCCGCGTCGGGCAAGAAAACAGCTGCCGAATGGCTGGAGCAGCTGGGCCCTGCGCTAAATATGACCTCCTATCGTGGCGTCTTTGTCTATGCCCGGGGGGCGAATGTGCACTCCATGCAAATTGCCCATCGTTACCGTAACGGCATTGTTGAAGAGCGGCTGGTTATGCAGGACGGGGGCAGTGGTGAGTTTGTTCGCCGGGGAATGAAAGTAGTCTGTGTACTCCCTGAGCGAGGTAAGGTGCACCTGGATCAGATTATTCCCTCCGGCCCGTTTGCTGAAGCTTTTTCCAGCCAGTTGGTGCCCGTAAGCCGCTGGTACAGTGCTGAGTTAAAAGGTGATGATCGTGTCGCGGGGTACGATGTGGTGACCGTTGCACTGACCGCCAGGGATCCGCACCGATACAGTCATCGGCTTTGGCTGGAAAAAAACACCGGACTTCTGGTGAAAAGCCACGTGCGCAATGCAAACGATGAGGTGTTGGAACACTTTCAGTTCACCAGCCTCGAGATCACGAACGACTTGCCGGACAGTGAATTTGAAATTCGTACAGAGGGGCATGAAATATCACGTACCCTGAAGGCAGCCGGAAAGCTACCATTGAAACAGGTGCAGAGTCCGGAAGCACTTACAGAAAAGCCGCGCATGCATGGCTGGAAACTTGGATGGCGCCCGCAGGGGTTTGAGCCGGCAGCAGCGCCGGGCGCAGGCAAGAGCCAGGCGGTGGCATTTTCCGATGGGCTGGCGGCGTTTTCGGTGTTTGTTGAGCCGGCGGGCAGAGTCAGCATGCCAACGGGGGCTTCGCGAATCGGAGCAACCACTGTTTATATGCGCCAGCTGGAAAGCGAAGACAAGGTGTTTCTGGTGACGGTGGTGGGTGAACTGCCACCAGCGTCGGCGCGCCGGGTCGCAGAGTCTGTACAGGTTGGTGAAGCCTTTATGGTAGGTGCGGGTGAGCAATGATTACCGAAACAGGAAAAGTTGTTGCTGTTACCGGGGAACATGCCTGGGTTCAGACGATACGCACCAGTGCCTGTCAGAGTTGTGCCGCCCGTAATGGGTGTGGGCAGAAGGTACTGGCCACCGCAACGGGAGGGCGTGCCAATCAGGTTCGCGTGTTCAACTCCGTGAACGCCCGGGTAGGGGAGGATGTGACTCTGGGAATTGACGAAAGTGCCCTCCTTGGCGCTTCGTTGCTGGTATACGCGCTGCCATTGCTGCTGTTGGTGGGACTCAGTATGGCTGGTCACCACATGTCCGGTGGCAATGATCTGGCTGCGATGACAGGTGCAGTAGCAGGTCTTGCATCGGGGTTTATCATAAGCCGAAAATTGCAGCGCCGGAACGCCGGCACTTATGAGCCCAGGCTGCTTCGAATAAACCGCATTCCGATCGGAGCAGCGTCCCATACAGATTTTTCAACATGACTTAACAGGGGATTCAGACATGCAGAGAATGACAACAGCAGTAACCTGTTTTTCGCCGGCGCCACGCATTCAGAGGCTGCCGGTGTCCCTGCTTGTGATGTTGTTCACAGCGGTATTGGTGGTCTGGAGCCAGGCAGGCCTGGCGAGGGATTTACCCGATTTCACCGAACTGGTCGAAGAAAACGCTGATGCCGTGGTTAATATAAGCACCACCAGTGCGCCGGCGTCGGGTAACACGCGCTTTCATGGCCTGCCTTTTGATGAGCGCCAGCTGGACCAGCTACCCGAGTTTTTCCAGGAGTTCTTTCGCGGCCCCCGGTCGCCCTTTGGAGGCGCACCGGGTAATTCCCGGCCACGTCGCTCCATGGGGTCAGGGTTTATTGTCTCTGCGGATGGCTATGTGCTGACCAACAATCATGTTGTTGAGGGAGCGGATGAAATAATTGTCCGGCTTAACGACCGCCGTGAACTGCCAGCCACTCTGGTTGGTACAGACCCGCGCTCGGACATGGCGGTTCTGAAAATTGAGGGGGGTGGTGATCTGCCCGTCGTAAAAACCGGGCGCTCCAGAGACCTGAAAGTGGGTGAATGGGTATTTGCCATCGGCTCGCCCTTTGGTTTTGACTACACGGTAACGGCCGGTATCGTCAGCGCTCTCGGGCGCTCGTTACCTTCTGAGAACTATGTGCCGTTTATCCAGACCGATGTGGCGATTAACCCTGGCAACTCCGGTGGCCCTCTGTTCAATCTTGATGGCGAGGTTGTGGGCATTAACTCGCAGATCTATACCCGCTCCGGTGGTTTTATGGGGGTTTCGTTTTCTATCCCCATCGATGATGCCATGAGTGTGTTCCGTCAGATTCGCGACAAAGGCACGGTTGCCAGAGGCTGGCTGGGTGTGCTGATTCAGGAAGTAAACCGTGACCTGGCCGAAACATTCGGACTCAAGCGTCCGCGGGGGGCGCTGATTGCTGAGGTCATGGACGGGTCGCCAGCTGAGAAGGGCGGTTTACAGTCCGGGGATATTGTACTTGAATACGACGGTGATGAAGTGGAAATGTCATCTGATCTGCCGCCCATGGTGGGGCGTACCCCGGTCGGTGAAAAGGCTCGCCTGACAGTGCTTCGGAGTGGTAAAGAAATCACTCTGGATGTTGAAATCGGTCAGCTGCCGGATGAAGGTGGCGCACAGCAGGCAGAGCCCGAGAACGGTAAGTCTTCCACAGCTCCGCTGGGGCTGACAGTAGAACCTTTGCCCGAAGATGCAGCAGAGTCCTTAGGGGTAGCTGGTGGCGTGGTTGTTACCGGGGTTGGCAGAGGTCCGGCCTACAATGCCGGTATTCGCGCCCGGGATGTGATCACTGAAATCAACAGAGAACCTGTAACCTCAATCGAAGACTTCCGGAAAGCTGTCAGAGCTCTGCCGGAAGGGAAGGCAGTCTCGGTTCGGGTTGTCCGTCAGGGGCGTGCCATTTACCTGGTAATGAAGCCCTGAAACAGCGGATTTTGAGGTCGCCCGGACAGATAACCAAAGCCCCTGATCTGCTCTAAAAAGCGACAGATCCGGGGCTTTGGGTTATACTGCCAGTTGTCAAAAATGGCCATGGAATGGACCAGCTAATGAATACACACGACCTCACGCTTCGGCAACTACTGGCCTCGCGCAACGCCCGGCTTGCCTGGTTGCTTCTCGCTGCAGCGATTGTCTTAACGGTTATCGCCTGGCAGTTCTCTATCCGCCTCGTTGAAGACCGCACAGAAGCAAGGTTTCAGGCCCAGTCCCAACAACTGAAAACTTCTATTGAAGAGCGTCTGCTGAACTACGAGCAGGTTCTGGCAGGCAGTGCCGGCCTCTTTGCTATTGCCGGAAGTGTGTCCCGGCAGCAGTGGTATGAATATATCCATAATGTGGACATTGACCGTTACTACCCGGGTATTCAGGGGATTGGCTACGTTAAGCGTGTGACGGAATCCGAGGTGGCCGGGCACACTGCCTCGGTACGCGAAACAGGCGTGCCTGACTATCTGGTGACGCCTCCGGGGGAGCGACCCTTTTATTATCCTGTGGTGTATCTGGAGCCAGCCTCGGAACATAACCGCACGGCGTTGGGGTATGATGCGTTTAGTGATGCGAAACACCGGGATGCCATGGTGCGCTCGCGGGATTACGGGGTTCCTGCCGTAACGGCCAGGGTGGTCCTTGTTCAGGAGGCTCTGCAGGAAGATCAGGCCGGTTTTTTGATGTATTACCCGGTCTATCAGGGCGGGGGCGTACCGGCAACCCGGGCGGAGCGTCGTATGATGCTGGCGGGGTTTGTATTCAGCGCCTTTCGGACCAACAACCTGCTGGATGGCATCGTAGGGTTGATTGCGCCGTTTCTGGATGTGCGTATCTATGACGGAGGCGTGGTTGATAGGGATAACCTGATCTACGGCTCAAACCTGGGGTCACTGGACAACGTATTCAGTTTTACCACCAGTCAGACACTGACACACGGCGGCCGTGACTGGCTGTTGCAGACCCGGACCACCCCGGCATTTGATTACCTTGCGGCCGACCCACGCCCACCAATTGTGCTTGGTACCGGGCTTGTGATCAGTTTTCTGCTTTTTGTTGTTGTTCTGGCCGTTACCCGCTCACAATTACTGGCCCGGGTCAGCGCAGGCCGTTACCGTGCTATTACAGAAGGGGCAGCCAATGTAACGCTGATTATGGATGAAAAGGGCAGCCCCCTGTACGCAAGTCCCTCCAGTCTGGACATACTGGGATACCAGCCGAACGAAATACAGGCGTTGGCACTGCAGGATTTTGTTCATGAGGAAGACTGGCCCCGGCTCAGGCAGGGGTTCAAGAGCGCTTTGCTGGCGCCGGGAAAGCAGATGCCGGCTATCGCGGTTCGGGTTCGTGACGCTTTCGATCTCTGGCGTGATATGGAAGGTACCTATACAGCGATGCTCACAGTTCCCGGTGTTAACGGTGTGGTGCTCAGCCTGCATGACTTTACTCAGTTGAAAGCTGCCCAGTCCCAATTGCATGAACTCGCCTTCTACGACCCGCTCACCCGACTGGCCAACCGCCGCTTATTCCGTGACCGACTGGATAAAGCCGTTTCCCATAGTCGCAGAAGCGGCGAGTCTGCGGCTCTGATGCTGCTGGACCTGGATGGTTTCAAGCAAATTAACGACACCCTCGGACATGATGCAGGCGATGAATTGTTATGCAAAGTAGCCACCTGGCTCCGGAGCTGTGTGCGGGCCGAAGACTCTGTGGCCAGGCTTGGGGGCGATGAGTTTGTTGTGCTGCTGTCGCGGATCAACAGTACAAACGCAGTTGCCAGGATTGCGGAAACCATATTGTCCCGCTTATGTCAGCGTGTCCGCCTGAGCGGCCACGAGGTGGGAGTAACCGTCAGTGTGGGAATCACCATGATCCCCAGCGACAGTGAAGACCCGGGAGCACTGATGAAGTTTGCTGACCTGGCCATGTATCGCGCCAAGGAGTCAGGGCGTAACACTTACCAGTTTTTTACCCCGGATATGAACATCCGGGCCGCGCGTCATTTGCTGCAGCAGGAAGAGCTGGCCAGAGCGCTGGAGGAAGAGAGTTTCTTGCTGCACTATCAGCCGAAATTTGACCTGGCCAGTGAAAACGTTGTCGGCGTTGAAGCCCTGCTACGCTGGCAGCATCCTGAAAAGGGTGTCCTGCCGGCACAGCAGTTCATTGATCTGGCAGATGAAACCGGGTTGATCGTGCGCCTGGGTGAGCTTGCGCTGCGTCAGGCCTGTATTCAGATACAGGCTCTGGAGCGGGCCGGCTTCAGAGACCTGAAAATGGCCGTTAACCTGTCAGCCAGACAGGTTCTGGACCCGGGATTCCTGGATATGCTTCGGCAAGTTATCACTGAAACAGGTGTCTTGCCTGAAGTGTTGGAGCTGGAAATGCCGGTGGCGTTGTTAAACGAAGATCCACAACTGTTACACACGCTTCTGGAACCACTGAACGATCTGGGTATCTGTCTGCTGCTGGACGACTTCGGAGCAGGTGCCTGGTCGCTGGCTGCATTGCAGCAGCTGCCTTTCAACGTCATCAAAGTGGATCAGCGACTTATTCGTGATGTTCCATATAGTGCCAGTGTGACCGATGTGGCGTCTGCAGTGATTGCGCTGGCACAGAAGCTTCACCTGACCGTTGTCGCCGAAGGCATAGAAACTCCCCATCAGTTGAGCTTTCTGAAAGCCGCCGGGTGCACGCAGGGGCAGGGTAACCTGTTCAGCTACCCGCTGGACGAAGATGCCTTGATTGGCTTCCTGGTCCGACAGCATGAAAGATCGCTTATTTCCTGAGAATGGCAATAGCGGCCGGTTACCGGTAAAATCAGGCGGCCCCGGATACTGGTTATGGCCTTTCCGGGCTCAATCCTTCGTCTTTATATGAGTATTCATTGTCTGTGACTGAACTGAGCCGAATCCGTAACTTTTCCATCATCGCCCATATTGACCATGGCAAGTCTACGCTTGCAGACCGTTTCATACAGGTTTGCGGCGGCCTGACCCAGCGGGAAATGGCCGCGCAAGTGCTGGATTCCATGGACCTCGAGCGGGAGCGGGGCATCACCATCAAGGCCCAGAGCGTTACCCTTAATTACGAGGCACGGGATGGTCAGGAGTACAAGCTGAACCTGATCGATACCCCGGGCCACGTAGATTTTTCTTATGAGGTGTCGCGTTCACTTTACGCCTGTGAGGGTGCGCTTCTGGTTGTCGATGCCGGTCAGGGCGTTGAGGCCCAATCCGTTGCCAACTGCTATACGGCAATAGAGCAAGGCCTGGAAGTGGTGCCGGTACTGAACAAAATGGATCTGCCCCAGGCCGAGCCCGACCGGGTAGCGGCTGAAATAGAGGATGTTATCGGTATCGATGCCTCCGACGCAGTCAGATGCTCGGCCAAAAGTGGCATGGGGGTTGAGGATGTCCTGGAGGACCTGATTCAGAAAATACCGCCACCCGAAGGCGACCGTTCTGCCCCCCTGCAGGCGCTGATTATTGACTCCTGGTTTGATAACTACCTGGGCGTTGTGTCTCTGGTCCGGGTGACCCAGGGCATACTCAGGAAAGGCGATAAAATCGTTATCAAGTCGACCAGCAAAGCCTGGAACGCCGACAAGGTCGGGATTTTTAATCCCAAGCCGCACGACACAGATATTCTGGAAGCGGGTGACGTGGGATTTGTGGTTGCGGGCATCAAGGACATTCAGGGCGCACCGGTGGGCGATACCATTGTGCACCAGAAGTTCTCCGAAGAAACGCCCATGTTACCGGGGTTCAAAAGGGTTCAGCCGCAGGTCTATGCAGGCCTTTTCCCGGTAAGCGCGGATGACTACAACGATTTTCGTGATGCGTTGGAAAAACTGACCCTCAACGATGCGTCTCTGTTTTACGAGCCAGAGAGTTCTGATGCGCTCGGCTTTGGTTTTCGCTGCGGCTTTCTGGGTATGCTGCACATGGAAATCATCCAGGAGCGGCTTGAGCGTGAGTATGATATAGAGCTGATTACCACAGCGCCCACGGTTATTTATGAGGTGCTGACGACCCAGGGGGAGACCCTGTCGGTAGACAGCCCCTCCAAGCTGCCTGATGTTGGCACCATTGAAGAAATGCGTGAGCCCATCGTGGAAGCCAGTATCCTTGTGCCGCAAGAGCACCTGGGGAACGTCATTGCGCTATGTGAGGAGAAGCGGGGCGTCCAGAAAAGTATGCACTTTATGGCCACCCAGGTGCAGCTGACGTATGAATTGCCTATGGCTGAAGTGGTCCTGGACTTCTTTGACCGGATCAAATCTGCAAGTCGCGGCTTTGCCTCTCTGGATTATCAGTTTGTCCGCTTTCAGACGGCCAACCTTGTGCGCCTGGATGTGCTCATCAATGGCGAGCGGGTGGATGCACTGGCATTGATTGTTCACAAGGATCAGTCCCAGCATAAAGGGCGCCAGCTCATTGAAAAAATGAAAGAGCTGATTCCCAGGCAGATGTTTGATATTGCGATTCAGGCAACCATAGGGAACCAGGTTATATCACGGGTTACCGTAAAAGCCCTGCGGAAAAACGTAACGGCGAAGTGTTACGGCGGCGATATCAGCCGGAAGAAAAAGCTGCTTCAAAAGCAGAAGGAAGGTAAAAAACGTATGAAGCAGCTGGGTAATGTCGAGGTGCCTCAGGAAGCGTTTCTTGCTGTGTTGAAAGTTGATAACTAAAAGGCACCTTGATGGATATTGATTTTCCTCTGGTTCTGGTCGTTCTGACTTTTGTCTCAGGGCTGATCTGGCTGGCAGACATCGTATTTTTACGGAAGCGTCGCCTTGCAGCGGCGGGCGCTGAAGAGGAAGCCGCGAAAGAAGAGCCTTATCTGGTCGACCTCAGTCGCTCATTCTTCCCGGTACTGGCTGTTGTTCTGATACTCCGGTCGTTTCTGGTAGAGCCATTCCAGATCCCTTCCGGCTCGATGCTGCCTACCCTGGAGGTGGGAGATTTTATTCTGGTCAATAAATACGCTTATGGTCTGCGTCTGCCAGTTGCCGGAACCAAGATTCTGGATGTAGGAGATCCGGAGCGGGGAGATGTGATGGTGTTCCGGTATCCTGAGGACGGTAAAACCAACTACATCAAACGTGTCATTGGCCTGCCCGGTGACACAGTGCGCTATCGTGACAAGCAGCTGTTTATTAACAACCAGAAAGTTGAAAGCGAGTTTGTGGTGCGCCTGCCCCCCGTTGAAGTGCGCAGAGAAGACCTGGGAGAAGTTGAACACGATATCTACCTTACAATGGGCCGTCCGGGTACCGCCGGGGAAGGCGAGTGGCAGATACCGGAAGGCGAATACTTCGTAATGGGTGATAACCGGGATAACAGTAACGACAGCCGTTACTGGGGCACGGTCCGCGATGAGCTTATTGTAGGCAAAGCCTTTGCGATCTGGATGCACTGGGAGTCTCTGACCAGCCTGCCATCCTTCAAGCGTGTTGGCGGTATTGAGTAATTCGGACGATACTGGAGTTAACCTGTAATGAAGAATAGTAATCTCTCCGCCATGGGGAGGCAGAGGGGGGCTTCCGCGCTTGTTGTTCTGATCGTGGTTCTGTTTTTTGGAAGCCTGCTTTCCCTTCTCATCAAGCTGGGGCCCGCCTATATGGATGATCTGACGATTCAGGAAGCGCTTGAAGGTCTGGACGGAACCGAGGGGTTGTCGCAGATGGGGCCAGCCCAGGTGCGCACCCTGATCAACAAGCGTCTGAGCGTGAACAATATCCGGGGATTTAACACCCGCGATATAGAAATAGAAAAAGACGGTGACCGGGTTGTGATTAACCTGGATTACGAAGTTCGTAACCACATTTTCCGCAATGTGGACGCGGTCATCCACTTTCAGCACAACTATGAGATGAAGGGCACGTGATTTCACAACCGGATCTGGATCAGTTACAACGCCGCATCGGCTATCAGTTCAAGTCGCCGGAACGCCTTATGCTGGCGCTGACCCACCGGAGTTACAGCAACCAGAATAACGAGCGGCTTGAGTTTCTGGGCGACTCCATTGTTAATATGGTAATTGCGGAATACCTGTACGCAGCTTTTGATAAAGCCCGGGAAGGGCACCTGAGCCGGTTGCGGGCCCGTATGGTCAAAGGTGTAACTCTGGCTGAAATTGGCCGGGAGTTTGAACTGGGAGGTTATTTAAGGCTGGGCTCCGGAGAGCTGAAAAGCGGTGGCTTTCGCCGGGAGTCCATTCTGGCCGACGCTGTGGAAGCCGTGATTGGTGCCATTTATCTGGACAGTGATTTCCATACCTGTCGGGATCAGATTTTGCGCTGGTTTGAGCCGCGTCTGAAACAACTTGATATCCAGGATACCCAGAAAGATCCGAAAACCCGTTTGCAGGAATACTTGCAGTCCCGGCAATTTCCGCTGCCCAGATACGACGTGGTATCGGTAGACGGTGAAGCCCATAATCAAACATTTCGTGTAACCTGTGCACTGTCTTCGCTGGAGCGGACAACCAGTGGTGTTGGCAGTAGCCGCCGGGTGGCGGAGCAGGAAGCGGCCCGTAGTGCGCTGAAACAGCTCGGCGTGGAGATTCCCTGATGAATGATATTACTCGCCCGGAAAACCCCGACAGTCGTTGTGGCTTTGTAGCCATTGTTGGCCGCCCCAATGTGGGTAAGTCGACGTTGCTGAACCATATTCTGGGGCAGAAACTGAGCATTACCTCCCGCAAACCGCAAACAACGCGCCACAATGTGCTGGGAATCAAAACCGAAGGTCTTTCACAGGCGATTTATGTTGATACGCCGGGCATGCATGTAGAAGAACCCAGGGCCCTTAACCGGTACATGAACAAGGCTGCAGCTTCAGCATTGAAAGACGTAGATGTGGTTGTTTTTGTGGTGGATCAGCTTGCCTGGACCACCGCGGATGAAATGGTTCTCGAAAAACTGAGCCGACTGACTTGCCCGGTCATTCTGGCTGTGAACAAGGTCGACCGTATTGAAAACCGGGAGAGCCTGTTGCCGCACCTGGACATGCTGTCCAGAAAGCGTGAGTTTGCGGAAATAATTCCGGTTTCTGCGCTGAAGGAAACCAACCTGCAACCACTGGAAGAAGCCGTGGGGCGTTTTCTGCCTGAGAGCATACATTTCTATCCGGATGATCAGATCACCGACCGGAGTGAGCGCTTTCTGGCGTCAGAAATTGTGCGCGAAAAAATGACTCGCCAGCTTGGTGCCGAGCTGCCTTATTCTGTTGCGGTTGAAATTGAAGAGTTCCGACGCGACGAAAAAACGCTGCACATATCGGCGTTGATTCTGGTTGAGCGTGAGGGGCAGAAAAAAATCATTATCGGTGATAAAGGCAGCCGGCTGCGGAGCATTGGCCAGGATGCCCGGATTGATATGGAGCGCCTGTTTGACAGCAAGGTAATGCTCAAGCTGTGGGTGAAGGTGAAGCGGGGCTGGGCTGACAGTGACCGGGCCCTGAAAAGTCTGGGCATGAACGACTTCTGAGGAGGCTGTGCGCCCGAGGGTCTATGACAAGAGAAGCGCAGCAGCTGGAACCCGCGTATGTGATTCATCGCCGGCCCTGGCGGGAAACCAGCCTCATAGTTGATCTGTTTACCCTGAATCATGGCCGTATAAGCGCAATAGCGCGCGGCGCCAACAGCAGCAAGAGCCCGTTGAAAGCCCAGTTGCAACCATTTCAGCCGCTTTTTCTGGGCTGGACGGGGCGCAGTGACCTGAAAACCCTGACGGAAACGGATATGCGTGAAGGGCCGGTATTGCGCCGCACCGTAGCGTTATACAGTGGACTGTATCTCAATGAGCTGGTGCAGCGGGTGTTGCCTCCGGCCGACCCCCACCCGACCCTTTTTGCCGCTTACATTGAGGCGTTGTCGCAATTGGCGGCAACATCCGATGTTGAGCCGGTATTACGAAAATTCGAACAGGCCTTTGCAGCCGCTATGGGTTACGATTTTGCCTGGGATCTGGCAATGGATACCGGCGAATCAGTGACTGCAGAGCAGGCCTATTGCTATGATCCCGAACAAGGCATTATTGCCGGTGTGTCAGCCGGTACGCGCTTGCAGAACCTGCCGGGAGCAGCCCTGCTGGCTCTTGCCGAAGGAGACTATGAAACACCTGCCTGCCGTCGGGTAGCAAAACGGGTGATGCGCATACTGACCGACTACTTGCTTCAGGGGCGCCCACTGAACAGCCGCAGTCTTTTTATTCATCAAAAGGGAGAACGTCATGAATCCTAGAGTGTTGCTTGGTGTCAATATCGATCATATTGCCACCTTACGTGAGGCCCGGGGAACGCGTTATCCCGACCCGGTACAGGCTGCCATGATCGCAGAGGAAGCAGGTGCAGATGGCATTACGATCCATCCCAGGGAAGATCGTCGCCACATTCAGGACCGTGATGTCCGGCTGCTGAAAGAAGTGCTGCACACCAAAATGAACCTCGAAATGGCGGTGACGGATGCCATGCTTGAGTTTGCCGAAGAGGTTCAGCCGGAATGCGTGTGCCTGGTTCCTGAAAAACGGGAAGAGCTCACCACTGAAGGTGGGCTGGATGTTATAGGGCAGGAAGAGCGAGTGGCCAGAGCCTGTGAGCGCCTTGCTCGCCAGGGTGCTGAGGTTTCTCTGTTTGTTGACCCGGATCCGGCCCAGATTGATGCTGCCGTGCGCTGTGGTGCCCCGGTGATCGAACTCCATACCGGCGAATACGCACAGGCGCCGGGTGCCGAAGCGGAAGAGGCCACGTTCAGAGTGCTGGCGGATGCGGTTGCCTATGCCCGTACAAAAGGACTGATTGTGAATGCCGGCCATGGACTGCATTATCACAATACGGAAAAAATTGCGGCCATCCCTGGTATTAATGAACTCAATATCGGCCACGCTATTATTGCGCGGGCTGTCTTTAGCGGCCTTAAAGAAGCGGTTCGCGACATGAAGGCGATTCTGGAGCGGGCACGCAGCTCAGCGTAACCCACCTGCAGCAGTGCACCATCAGTCGCGGCTGCGTCGCTGATGGTGTGCCCGGAAGATAGCTTGCCAGTCGGTCTGTTCACTCCAGATTTGCAGCCGCTCAATCGCAGAGACCAGCTGGGTCATCTGTGTCTCTGTATCCGGGGCAGAGCGCTTGAGTGCTGTTTCCAGACGGCCGGCCGCCACACGCAACTCGGGTACGCCACAATAACGGGTAGCCCCGTGCAGCTTATGTACGCATTCCAGTAACTCCTCCAGATCACCACTGCTCCAGAGTTGTCTGATACTAATCGCATCTGTGGGAAGTTGCTCCAGAAGCATGCTGAAAAGTTCTTCTGCAAGGTCTGCTTTGCCACCTGCCAGTTGAATGCTCTCGCTCACGCTTACACAGTCCCGCTGCATTTTTCGGGTAGAGGGCCGTAGTGGGCGGCGGGTATCCCGTACCTCAGATACTGGCAGCAGGTTTGTGGCAGCCGGCGACCTGACCTGATAACCGGTGTACTCAAGTATGATTTCGGCCAGTTGGCCGCTACTGATGGGCTTGGGCAGGTAGCCGTCAAAACCCTGCCGGATCAGACGCTCCCGCTCATCAGCCAGCGCATGTGCTGTGAGCGCGATAATACTGGTTCTATGGTTGCTGTCATCCATTTCACGCAGATGCGACGTAGCTTCCAGGCCATCCATGCCCGGCATCTGAAGGTCCATGAACACAAGGTCGAAAGGAGTTTTCCGGGCTTTGCTCAGCGCTTCAAAACCGCTGGATGCAGGCTCTGCGTTAATTCCATAATCCTTCAGGAGTGTGATAACCAGTTTCAGATTGGCGTCGTTGTCATCGACAGCCAGGATCCGGGGGATGCCCGTGGACGCAGGAGGGCGCGTTTCAGGGGGCGAGTGCAAAGTGCTATGCCGGGCGCTGCTAATGCCATGTACCAGAAGCAGAAGCTGATTATAAAGCGACTGGCGGCATACGGGTTTGGTCAGGTGGCCACTGGCGAGTTCGGGCAGTGGCGAGTCCTGCACCTCCAGCGTGGGTGTCAGTAACAGGGTACGGCAATCACGCTCAACTTCCAGGTTTCGGACAAGGTTGTAGTACTGGCTTGAACTGAGCAGATGATTTGTGAGCCCTATAATGGCAGCGGCATAACCTGACTGACTTTTCTGGGCACTGGTTATCTGTTCTTCCATTGCATCGGGAGTTGCAACCCGGTCCACGGTGATGCCCCAGTCACCCAGCAAATGCTCAACCGCAAGCCCGGATGTTTTTTGGTGTTCCAGGTAGATCACCCGCTCTCCCTGCAGTGCATCCATCGGATTGATGGTTTGTGTCGCTGTAGCGAGTTCCGGGGTGAGCGTAAACCAGAACGTAGAGCCTTTGCCCAGTTCACTGTCCAGGCCAATCTCGCCCCCCATTTCCTCCACCAGGCGCTTGGAAATCGCCAGACCCAGCCCGGTGCCGCCATACTGTCGGGCGGTCGAGGCATCTGCCTGACTGAATGCGTTGAACAGAGTCTGTTGTTGCGCTCTGGACAATCCGACACCTGAGTCCGTAATGCTCAGGCGTAAAGTGAACTGGTTGCTTTCGTCAGCTTCCTCTTCAAGGCTGGCTCGTAACACGACCTCGCCGGTCTGGGTGAACTTGATGGCATTGTTCACCAGGTTGGTGACGACCTGCTTCACACGTAGCGGGTCCCCTAAAATATTGTCCGGTACATCGTTATACACCAGGGGAACCAGATCGAGGTTTTTACTGTGCGCAGCCGGAGCCAGCATAACCATTACTTCTTCTACGATATCCCGGAGCTGGAAGGGCACCCGGTCAAGCTTGAGCTTGCCGGCTTCAATTTTGGAAAAGTCCAGGATGTCGTTAATGATGGTAAGCAGAATTTCAGACGATTTTCGGATAGTGCTCAGATGGTCCCGTTGTTGTCGGGGCAGCGGGCTTTTCAGCAGCAACTCGGTAAAACCGATAATGCCATTGAGCGGGGTGCGGATTTCATGGGACATGTTGGCCAGAAATTCAGACTTTATACGGCTCGCCTCCAGCGCTTGTTTGCGTGCCATGTCGAGCTCAATATTCTGCACCTCGATGGTTTCCAGCGTCTCTCGCAGGTCTTCGGTGGCCTGATCAATATTGTGCTGCATTTCCATCTGAGCATTGCTCAGTTCCTCGGCCATGGCATTGAGCCCTGATTCAAGCTGCTCGAACTCCGGCCCAGCCTGAGTATGAACACGGGTTTCAAGCTTACCTTCCTTCAGTTTTGCCACCGCTTCGTTCAGTTCGAATACCGGCCCGGTAAAGGCACGGCTCAGGCGCAGCGCCACCAGCAGGCTGAATGCGACCCCGCCCAGCACCAGCAGCAAAGAGATGAGAACCGCTTTGTAGGTCTCTTTCTCAGTGCGGATATGAGACATCTCTACAACAACCCAGCCCAGAGGCTCTTTCTGGCGGGAAGCGGTCTGCAGCGAATCCGGGTCTGGGAGAGTCTGAATCATGAGCTCCTTGAGAAAAACCGGAGTCACAAAGCGAGTGCTGGCTGCAAAGGCAATGTTCGTTGCCTGCTCACTGGCCAGGTGGCTGTTTTCGAGGCTGTCTGTGCCGCCCGGGCCTGTGTGCAGCAAGCGGTTGCGATCGGCATCGAAAAATGTGATTGAGCGAACATCCTGCTCCTCCAGCAGGGCACTGGACAGGCTGTTAAGCAGGTTGTGGTTGGTGGTGAACAGGCCATACTCAGAACCGGCGGCAAGCTGGCGACTCAGGGACTCTCCACGATCTTTCAGCAGGTTTTCAATGTTGTTGACCCAGCTGTAAGTAAAAAACAGTCCGAGCATAAGCGTGGTGATAAGCGTGGGAACCAGGGTTACCACCAGCACTTTTTTGCGAATACCCCAATGTCGCATACCTGACTTCCTGAACAGAACCTGACACCGCCGGTTTATACCGACCACGTCCATGTAAGGCAGCAGGCTTTCCGGGAGCGGAGGCCTGTGCAGCTGGTCCGGCCGGGCTCAGGTATCTGCACCTGATATAGCCTGCCGTCATGGTTTTAGCGAGAACCCTTATTGGGCGACTGCCGTCATAAGGCGTATCATGCCACGTTAAAAGTGTACCACAGGGTTTAAATATGCATTTTCCTACAATAGAAGATTATGTCGGGCATACGCCTTTGGTTCGGCTACAGCGGCTTCCCGGCGATACCAGTAATACCATTCTGGCAAAGCTTGAGGGCAACAACCCCGCCGGCTCAGTGAAAGACAGGCCAGCTATCGGCATGATTCAGGAGGCCGAAAACCGTGGTGAAATCAAGCCCGGCGATACGCTGATTGAGGCAACCAGCGGTAACACCGGGATTGCTCTGGCCATGGCGGCTGCAATCAAGGGGTATCGCATGGTGCTTATCATGCCGGCGAACATGAGTGAAGAGCGGCGCGCGTCAATGCGAGCCTATGGTGCGGAAATTATAACCGTGAGCCAGGAAGAAGGCATGGAGGTGGCCCGGGATATGGCCCTGGAAATGCAGGCTGCGGGGAAGGGCACGGTGCTCGACCAGTTCAGCAACGAAGACAACCCGCTATCCCACTATCGCACCACAGGCCCGGAGATCTGGGAGCAGACGGAAGGCCGGGTTACCCACTTTGTCAGCTCAATGGGAACAACCGGTACAATTATGGGCGTATCCCGATACCTGAAGGAGCGCAATCCGGACATCAGTATCATTGGTCTGCAGCCAACAGAAGGCGCGTCTATACCGGGTATCCGGCGCTGGCCCGAAGCCTATCTACCCAGCATTTATGACGCTGCCCGGGTAGATCAGGTTCTTGATATTGGCCAGCAGGAAGCCGAAGACACCATGCGTGCACTGGCAGAGCGGGAAGGGATTTTTTGCGGTGTATCATCCGGCGGTTCCATAGCAGCTGCTCTGCGGCTGTCTGAGCAGGTTGAAAATGCCATTATCGTGGCCATTATCTGTGATCGGGGTGACCGCTACTTATCCACCGGCGTATTCCCGGGCGCCTGAACCAGACACTATCAAGAGAACAGATTATGAGCAGACGACGCAGGAAAGCTCTTCCTACGGAACCCGTGCGTTGTGCGGTTGACACCCTTAGCCATGATGGCCGCGGAATCGCTCGCCAGGAAGGTAAGATCCTGTTTGTGGATGGCGCCTTGCCCGGTGAAACCGTTATGGCCAAAGTTGTTTCCTCCCGGAGTAAGTTTGATGAGTTGCGCACGCTTGAAGTGCTGGAGGCAGCTCCGGACCGGCAAACCCCTCCCTGTGAGTTTGCAGATCTGTGTGGTGGTTGCAGCCTTCAGCATATGAGCGGCGATGCACAGATCCGGTTCAAGGAAAATACATTGCGTGAGCAGTTTGCGCATTTTGGTGGCATAGAACCCGAAGAGTGGGTTGCGCCTCTGCGTTCGCGGGATACCCTTGGGTATCGTCGCAAGGCCCGCATGGGCGTGCGCTATGTTAAGGCACGGGACTCGGTGCTGGTCGGGTTCCGGGAAAAACGAAACAGTTTTCTTACCGATATTGATCGTTGCCTGGTGCTTGACCCCCGCATTGGTGAACGCATTGTCCCGCTGCGGGAATTGCTCTACAGCATGGATGCCTATGCGCGCATCCCCCAGGTAGAGGTTGCCTGTGGCGACGATGCGGCTGCGATGGTCTTTCGCAACATGGATGACCTGAGTAGCAGGGACCGGGAAAAGCTGATTGCCTTTGGTCAGAATCACGATCTGCATATTTATCTGCAGCCTAAAGGTCCGGATACCGTACATCGGATATGGCCTGAGTCAGCGGGCAGGCATCAGGAGCGCCTGAGCTACCGGCTGGATGCGTTTGACCTCTCCATGACATTCCACCCCATGGACTTCACACAAGTTAACGCAGGCATTAACAGAGATATGGTGAGCACTGCGGTAGAGTGGATGGATGTGCAGCCGGATGAGCGGGTTCTGGACCTGTTTTGCGGGCTTGGCAACTTTACTCTGCCGCTTGCCCGTAAAGGTGGCGAGGTTGTGGGTGTGGAAGGCGATGACGCCATGGTCGTGCGCGGTCGGGAAAACGCCGAACTGAACGGCCTGGCAAATGTGGCCTTCCACGGCGCGGATCTGCACGGTGACTTTACCGGCCAGAGCTGGGCAAAAGAAGGCTTCGATAAAATCCTTATTGATCCGCCCCGTACCGGTGCAGAAGAGATCTGTAAGTACCTGACAGCGTTTGGTGCCAGCAGAATTGTGTATGTGTCGTGTAATCCCGCTACTCTGGCCAGAGATGCCGGAGTCATGGCTCGTAATGGATATCGACTGGTACGTGCGGGGGTCATGGATATGTTTCCCCACACTACCCATGTGGAGTCCATTGCATTGTTTGAGCGCACGGAACGTTGAATGTTGTTGTGCGCAGACAGGGATCGCTGTGTGAGTCAACAGGAATAGCAAGGCAGATATGGTAAAAGTTCGCGAAGACTACGCAATGTCCGGCGATGGCCAGGTTGATATCGAGGGATGGGTGCAGCATATCGCTTCCCAGACCCATCTGGATGACGTGGAGCAATTTCGGCAGGCGTGTGAAAAGGCCGCTGAAATTGATCTGCAGGCGTTCCGGGAGGACAGGGTCTGGGCGCCGGGCGCCAGCAGTTTCCGGACCGGTCTTGAAATGGCTCAGGTTCTGGCTGAACTGCGTCTGGATCAGGCCAGTCTTGTGGCGGCTATTCTTTACCGCGCCGTTCGGGAGGAGCGGGTCAGGCTGGAGGTTATCCGTAAAGAGTTTGGTGAAGAGATCGCCGGGCTGATCAACGGTGTCCAGCAAATGGCGGCGATTTCCTCGATACACCATCCGCTCAAGGGCAATGTGCTGGGGCAGAGTGAGGGCCAGCTGGATAATGTTCGCAAGATGCTGGTTACGATGGTGGATGATGTGCGGGTTCCACTCATCAAACTTGCAGAACGCACCTGTGCCATCCGGGCCGTCAAAGATGCACCGGAAGAAAAACGCATGCGGGTTGCCCGGGAAGTCTTTGATATTTATGCGCCACTGGCCCACCGCCTGGGGATAGGTCATATTAAATGGGAGCTGGAGGATCTTTCATTCCGCTACCTGCATGAAACTGCGTATAAAAAGATTGCCAGCCTCCTGGATGAAAGGCGCCTTGATCGCGAAGGCTATATCCGGCGCGTGATTGCAACCTTGCAGGCAAAACTGCAGGCATCCGGCATTGAAGCTTCCTTGTCTGGCCGTGCCAAGCATATCTACAGCATCTGGCGGAAAATGCGCCTGAAGGGAATAGACTTTTCCCAGGTTTACGATATTCGGGCGGTGCGCATCCTGGTGCCGGAAGTGCGGGATTGCTATGCGGCTCTGGGGATTGTGCATACGCTTTGGCGGCATATCCCCAATGAGTTCGATGACTATGTTGCCAATCCCAAAGAAAACGGCTACCAATCGTTGCATACCGCCGTTATCGGGCCTGATGGCAAGGTGATGGAGGTGCAGATCCGCACCCATGCGATGCATGAAGATGCCGAGCTGGGTGTCTGTGCTCACTGGCTCTACAAAGGTACAGACAAAGCTGGCAAGTCTTCCGGCTACGACGCCAAAATCAACTGGCTCCGGCAGGTGATGGAGTGGCAGGAAGAGTTGGGTGATCTGTCAGGGTTAGCGGATCACCTCAAGTCTGATGTTGTGTCGGACCGGATTTATGTGTTTACGCCCGACGGGCATGTTGTCGATCTGCCACAGGGTGCGACCCCTATCGACTTCGCCTACCGGGTACACACCGAGATTGGCCATGCCTGTCGGGGTGCCCGGGTGGACAGTCGCATCGTACCTTTGACGTATCCGCTTAAAACCGGGGAGCAGGTCTCCATTCTTACGACCAAAACCAACCCTGCACCCAGTCGCGACTGGCTGAACCCCAGTCTTGGCTATCTGAAAACGTCCAGGGCCAGGGCGAAGGTGACGCACTGGTTCAAGCAACAGAACCGTGAGCGTAATATCATAGACGGTCGCGCCATCCTTGATGATGAGTTCGGGCGCCTGTCTTTGCATGATGTCGACCTGAATGAACTGGCGGCCAAGGTGAATTACCACAGTGCCGACGACCTGTTTGCGGCCGTGGGTGCCGGCGACCTGCGCCCGACTCAGGTCGCCAATACGGCACAGCAACTGCTGGAGCCCGAGACTGAACAGCTGGATCTGAAACTGGTCACCCAGAAGCGCAAGGCCTACGACACAGAGTCGGACATTCATATTCAGGGTGTGGGAAAACTGAAAACCCAGGTGGCAAAATGCTGTAAGCCTTTGCCCGGGGATGCCATAGGTGGCTATATAACCGTTGGTCGGGGGGTAACCATTCACCGGCAGGACTGCCTTACGTTTCTGAACCTTCAGGATGTGGAACCACACCGGATTATTGAGGTGAGCTGGGGTGGACAGCAGGAATCTGTTTATCCGGTGGATATCGAAATTGAAGCCTACGACAGGTCTGACCTGTTGCGGGATATCACGCAGGTGCTGTCGGTTTCGAAAAGTGACGTTATATCGCTTCATACCGCCACGAACCGGGATGACAATACCGCCACCATGACCGTTTCTGTGGAGATATCCAGTCTGGAACAGCTGGCACGGTTGCTGGCCCAGATTCGCAACCTGCCCAACATTATTGACGTCAGGCGTAAACGTTCATGAGTTACACCATTGAAGATCTGAAAGAGCTGATGGCCCGGTTGCGGGACCCGGAAACCGGCTGTCCCTGGGATACCCGGCAGACATTCAGAAGTATCGTACCGCACACACTGGAAGAAGCTCATGAAGTCGCCGATGCCATTGAACGGGAAGACTACAGCAACCTCAGGGATGAACTGGGCGACCTGTTGTTTCAGGTTATCTTTTACTCCCGGATAGGGGCAGAAAAAGATCTTTTCAGCTTTGATGCCGTGGTGGATAACCTGGTACGCAAACTTGTGCGCCGGCATCCCCATGTGTTTCCCGAGGGAACTCTGGAAAGCCGCATAGACCCGGACAACCGACCCGATGAAGCCTGGATCAGGGAGAGCTGGGAGCGGATCAAAGCAGAGGAGCGGGCCCGGGAACCTGTGGTAAATGCGGGGCCGCAAGGCCGGCTGGACGGAATTGCCCGTACTCTGCCGGCAATGATGCGCGCCGAAAAGCTGCAGAAACGGGCCTCCAGGCACGGCTTTGACTGGCCCGACATTGAGCCGGTATTCGACAAGCTTCATGAAGAAATAGATGAGCTGAAAGAGGCCTGGCAGGCCGCCCGGACCGGGCAGGGGGATGAGGATGCCGTTGAAGAGGAGCTGGGTGACCTGCTGTTTGTCTGTGTGAACCTGGCGCGCTTCATGAAAGTAAACCCGGAGCAGGCCGTGGGGCGCACCAACCATAAGTTCGAAGCCAGGTTCCGGGCCATTGAACAGGCTCTGGAACGCCAGGGCCGTTCCTTTGATGACGAAACGCTCGAGACCCTTGATGGAATCTGGCAGTCGGTCAAGGGCGTGGAAAAGAAAAGCTGACCATCTCCAGGTGCCGATAGACTTTCCCGGTACTTCCTTAGTATTGTGACTTTACTGTGTTTCCTGCAATCCACAAGGATGCCAATGTGACCGAGTTACACCCTGATCTCCGTGAGAATGTCCGTATGCTGGGCGAGCTGCTGGGGCAAAGCATTCAGCGCCACCCCGGCCAGGAATGCTTTGAACTTATTGAAGAAGTCCGGGCAGCTGCCAAGTCTGATCGTCGTAAGGAAAGTGGCTCCGGGCAGCGACTGATCAGTCTCCTTGGCAAACTTCGCGATGATGAACTGTTGCCGGTTACCCGGGCTTTTAACCAGTTTCTCAACCTTGCAAATCTGGCGGAGCAATATCACGGGATTCGCCGCAGGCGTGATCATCATTCGGATCTTAAGGTGGAGCCTCTATCCGAGGTGTTTGAACGTCTGAAAGCCAATGGCACCAGTGCCGATGCCTTGCATCAGTGCGTCGCCGGAATGCGGCTGGAGTTTGTGCTGACCGCCCACCCGACGGAGGTGGCCCGGCGTACACTGATCATGAAGTACGATGAGATGTCGGATTGTCTGTCCAGCCTGGATCACGACGACCTGCTGCCATCCGAGCGGGAAGAAATTATTGGGCGCCTTTCCCGATTAGTGGCTGAGGCCTGGCACACGGATGAGATTCGCCATGAGCGCCCGACTGCGGTTGATGAGGCCAAGTGGGGCTTTGCCGTTATTGAGAACAGCCTCTGGGAAGCGCTGCCCCGGTTTCTTGGAGAGCTTGACGCATCACTCCAGGAGGCAACAGGGCGAGGACTCCCGTTACAGGCGTCGCCCATCCGCATCGCTTCCTGGATGGGAGGGGACCGTGACGGTAACCCGAACGTGACCCATGAGGTCACCCGAAAGGTATTCCTGCTCGGGCGCTGGATGGCAGCAGACCTGTTTCTCCGGGATATCAAATCACTGCGTGCGGAACTGTCCATGTGGCAGGCGAGCGATGAGCTGCGGCAACTGGCTGGCGACTCCCGGGAACCGTACCGGCAGGTGTTGGCAAATCTGCGGGATCGCCTCATCAAAACCCGGGACTGGGCTGAAGCCAGCATCAATAACGAACCGGCCGATGCTAATGGAATCCTGTTTGAGAATGAGGATCTGATTGCGCCCCTGGAACTGTGTTATCGCTCTCTGACTGAGTGTGGGCTTGAGCATATTGCCGAAGGTGCGTTACTGGATACGATTCGCCGCGCCCACACGTTTGGGCTGCCGCTCATTCGTCTGGACATTCGCCAGGAAGCAACCCGTCACGCAGAGGCTGTGGCTGAAATGGTGGAATTCCTGGGGTTGGGGGACTACCTTTCCTGGTCTGAAAAAGAGCGCCAGACATTTCTGTTAAGCGAGCTTCAGGGGCGCCGGCCGCTGGTCCCCAGAAACTGGGAGCCGTCAGCGCCTGTGCGCGAGGTGTTGGACACCTGTGAAGTCGTGGCCCGGCAGACGCCTGAAGCTCTGGGGTCCTATGTTATTTCGATGGCCAGCCAGCCGTCGGATGTATTAAGTGTGATTCTGCTTTTGCGCGAGTCGGGCATGACGTTTCCAATGCGGGTTGTCCCCTTGTTCGAGACGCTGGACGACCTGCGTGGTGCCCCTGACAGTATGGCCGCGCTGTTTGAGGTGGACTGGTATCGGGAATACTGCCACGGACAGCAAGAAGTCATGATTGGTTATTCGGACTCATCCAAGGATGCCGGCCAGCTGATGGCCGCCTGGGCCCAGTACCAGGCACAGGAAAAACTGACTCAGGTAGCAACACAATACGGCATTCACCTGACACTGTTTCATGGACGCGGCGGCACCGTGGGGCGTGGTGGTGGCCCGGCCAACAGCGCGATTCTTTCCCAGCCTCCGGGATCCGTAAACGGAAGCTTTCGCATTACGGAACAGGGTGAAATGATCCGCTTCAAGTTTGGCTTGCCCAGGCTTGCTGTGCAAAGTCTCACCCTCTATACCTCTGCCGTGATCGAAGCCACCCTTGCGCCGCCACCCGAGCCTGAGGACAACTGGCGGGAGACGATGGACTGGCTCACCGAGCGGTCGCTTAAAGCCTACCGGGAAGTGGTACGGGAGAACCCGGACTTTGTGCCCTATTTTCGTCAGGTAACTCCGGAGCAGGCACTTGGCAAACTGGCGCTGGGAAGCAGACCGGCACGGCGCAAAGCCACCGGAGGTGTGGAAAGCCTGCGGGCCATTCCCTGGATCTTTGCCTGGACACAGATGCGCTTGATGCTGCCCAGTTGGCTGGGCAGTGATGTGGCGCTGGAAGATGCAGCCAGAGAAGGGCGGTTACCGGTGTTGCGCGAAATGATGCAGGGCTGGCCATTTTTCAAGACTTATGTGGATATGCTCGAGATGGTGCTTGCCAAGGCAGATCTGCGCATCGCCGGTTACTATGAACAGACTCTGCTGGACGATGATCAGCTCAGAAGTCTGGGGGACAGTCTTGGCAAACGGCTAGAGGCCTGTGTTCAGCGTCTTCTGGAGCTCAAAGAGCAGAGTGAGTTGCTGGAGCATGAGCCGGTCTTTGCGCACTCCATGCGTGTACGTAATCCTTATACAGACCCGCTGCACTACCTGCAGGCAGAGTTGCTGAAGCGTGACCGGGAAAATGACAACCAGGGCGAAGTACCGGATCTGGTTGAGCAGGCTCTCAAGGTGACCATGGCAGGGATTTCTGCCGGTATGCGTAACACCGGTTAACGCATAGCGGTCTTGTCCACCTTTTTGCTGCAGATGCTACAGAGGTCGGCTTCCTCTGACGTGCGCTAATTCGTATAATGCGCCAGCATTGGGGTGGACTCATTCATTTTTCACGGGAGAAGTTGTCGCAAAGGCGCGGGCTTTTGCCACAACTTTTCTTGTTTTATACATTGTACGGGAGCATAAAATAATGCGAATCATCATGTTAGGCGCGCCAGGCGCAGGTAAGGGAACTCAGGCTCAATTTATAACTGAGCGTTTTGATATTCCCCAGATATCCACCGGCGACATGCTGCGGGCTGCGGTTAAGGCCGAATCCGAGCTTGGTAAACAGGTGAAGGAAGTGATGGCAACCGGCGGGCTGGTATCCGACGACATTATTATTGCTCTGATTGAAGAGCGGATTCAGCAGCCGGACTGCGAAAACGGATACCTTCTGGATGGGTTCCCCCGCACAATACCACAGGCAGAAGCGCTGAAAGATCAGGGTATTGTGATTGATTACGTTGTCGAGATAGCGGTAGATGACGAAGAAATTGTGAATCGCCTGTCCGGGCGTCGTGTACACGAGCCGAGTGGCCGGACCTATCATGTAAAATTCGATCCGCCCAAAGAGGAAGGCAAAGACGATAAAACAGGCGAACCCCTGGTGCAGCGTGAAGACGATAAAGAAGAAACGGTTCGCAACCGCCTGGCGATCTATCATGATCAGACAGCACCTCTCGTTGGCTTCTATCAGGAGCTGGCTGAAAAGCAGCCGGATGTGGCGCCAGAATACGTGCGGGTAGACGGCGTTGGTAGCCTGGATAGCATTCGTGAGCAGATTCTTGCCAGCCTCAAGTAGCCCACTGATGTTCAAGCGAGGCCCTTCACACCTGTGAAAATTCTGGCACTGGATACCTCCTCAGAGGGCTGCTCTGCAGCCCTTTTTGTTGATGGTGACGTTATCGAGGAGTTCGAGCATGCACCCAGGGGGCATACCCGGCTTTTAATGCCCATGGTTCGGGAACTGCTGGCGGAGCAGGGGCTGAAACCTCAGGATCTGGATGCACTGGCGTTCGCCCGTGGTCCGGGATCATTTACTGGCGTTCGTATTGCCACCGGGGTAATTCAGGGGCTGGCCTGGGGGCTGGATTTGCCGGTTGTGCCTGTTTCGTCTCTGGAAACTGTCGCCTTTGGGGCAATTGAAAGGCTGCAGCCAGGCGACAGTGAGGGTATTGCTGTGGCTTTTGATGCCCGTATGAGTGAGCTTTACTGGGGCTGCTTCCGCAACCGGTCGGGGCTTCCGGAACGGCTGGGGGAAGAGCAGGTCTGCCCGCCTTCCCGGGTAGTTCTGGAGCCTGGTGTTACGTGCTGGAGTGGTGTCGGCTCTGGATGGGCTTTCCGTGAACAGATGCCACCGGAGGTTCTGGCCCGGGTGGGTGCGATCGATGAAAGCCTCATTCCCCGTGCAGGCTGGGTGGCCTATCTGGCCGCTGAAAAATTCCGCAAGGGCCAGACTGTACCTGCAGAACAGGCACAGCCGGTGTACATTCGCGATGAAGTTACCTGGAAAAAGCTGCCGGGGCGGGACTGAGGTTATAGCTGATGGCACGCTCAAATGCTTCTGGTGCAACTATCCCGGGTGCGCATGTAACTCTGGCGGTTGCCAGAAGTCCGCTTGGTGATGAATACCAGGGGCGGTCTCTCAGTGCGCAGCTTTCACTGCCTTATCTGGGTACGGTACGCCCCAAAGACGTGCGTAATGCCGATGTCCTGCTGTTTCTGGATGATCAGGGTCTGTGTTTACAGATTACAGGGAAGGGCGCTCCAGGCCCGGTAAGGGCCGAGTTTGTATCCGGAAAAATGGGGTACCGTCGTGAACATGGTGGTGGCTCGGGTGAGCTTGTTGCCCGGGCGGTTGGCCTGCACAAAACCCGGGCACGCCTGCATGTTGTGGATGCAACCGCAGGCCTGGGCCAGGATGCGTTTGTACTTGCCAGTCTGGGCTGCCGGGTCAGTTTGTTTGAGCGTAACCCGGTGATTCACGCGCTGCTGGCTGACGGACTATCCCGTGCTGCGCTGAATGATGAGTGTGCGCCGATTATCGAGCGTATGACGTTGCGGGCTGAAAGCAGTATTGACTGGTTATCAGCCTCTGTTGGCACTCCGGACTCACCCCATGTTGCGGATATCATTTACCTGGATCCCATGTTTCCGCAGTTGGGTAAGTCGGCCATGGTAAAGAAAGAAATGCAGGTGTTTCGTAGTGTTGTGGGAGACGATGTCGATGCGGCAACACTACTGGATGCGGCATTGGCTGTTGCCAGGTATCGCGTGGTGGTGAAGCGTCCGCGCAAAGCACCAGCCATTCCCGGGCCTGAGCCTTCTGTCCGGGTGGAGGGCAAAAGCAGCCGCTACGATATTTATCCGGTTCGGGCCTTGCCACCGCGCTAAGGCCACACGATTACCCACCAGACAGCTGCAGATTCAGGCCCCCAGCATGGTGACTTGCTGAATGGCCTGGCGTTTTTCCACGCTCAGCACCAGCCGGGCATCATCGGCGACTTCATCCAGCCCTTCGCCGTAGCAGAGAAGTCCGTTGTCATCGGTGGTAATAACACCGTTCGTCTGCATGTTGGCAATGAAATTCCGGAACAGGGTTTTATCAAAAAACTCCGGCGCATTCAGGCCGAACAAAATGGACATACGTTCTGCCAGCAATGTGCTCTGCTCTTCAAGTTCCTCAGCGGTGATTCTGCCCGAGCCATATTTGCGCAGTATTCCCAGGGTAATGTGGTAGCGTTCAACAGTCTGGATAATAAACCGGGATAGCATTCGCAGCCGCAGCATGGCATCCGTGCCCTCTTCGGGGCGGGCAACCCGGCCATTGCCCATGGATACCAGCAAACCTTTATTTACCAGGACATCGATCCACTGATTGATGGCATCTTTTGCTTCGCCAGGCTGATATTTCAGGAACAGTTCTGAACGGATATATGGGTAGGCGACACCCGCCAGGAATACGATCCGTTCACGGGCCAGGGAGCTTTTGTTTTCAAACAGACTGGCGACCAGTGCCGGCAACGCAAACAGGTGTTGAATGTTATTCCGGTAGTAGGTCATCAAAGTGGCATTGCTGCCTTCCAGGCCAATAATATCTCCCAGCTTTTGGGGCTGCCTCGAAACAAGCCCCATAGACTCGCAGTAGGTCACCCAGTCTTTTCCACTGCCCTCGGGCAGTGTCATGGTGTCAGCGTAGGGAAATGCTTTCAGTAAATCAGCATACTGATCTGCCAGGCGGACCAGCTGATTTTCGTCCATGGCAAGCCTTTCGGTGCCGAGTAAAACCGTGGAGATCATACCGATCGGATTCACAGCCACAGAGGCATTGATGTTGGACGCAACCCGCAAAGACAATTCGGAGACGGCCCTGCTGAGCCAGGCAGGGCGGTATTCGGCGTCGTAAGCTTCATCCCGCCAGCTGTCCTGTACCTCATCCAGTACATCAGACAGGTGAATAGCTTCGCCAAAATTAACCGCGACCTTGCCGAAGGAGCTGCTGAGGCTACGGGCTGATTTTGCCAGGCCAAACACGCTTTCTTTCTGTTTTTTCTTGCCGCGAAGCTCACCAAGATAAGAGCGCTCCTCCATAACTTTCTCATACCCGATGTAAACCGGTACAAAAACAATGGGCTTTCGATGATCGCGCAAGAAGCTGCGTACCGTCATAGAGAGCATGCCCGGGCGTGGCTGAAGCATCCGCCCGGTGCGGCTGCGGCCACCCTCCACAAAATACTCCATTGAGTAGCCGCGGGTGAACATAACGTGCATATATTCGTTAAATACCGTGGCATACAAAGGGTTATCCCGGAAGCTGCGGCGCATAAAAAAAGCACCGCCCCGGCGCAGAATGGGCCCCACCAGTGGCATGTTCAGGTTAATGCCCGCAGCAATGTGAGGAGGCATCAGGCCGTTTTTGTAGAGCACATAGGAGAGCAGCAGATAATCCATATGAGAGCGGTGGCAGGGGACATAGACCACGGCATTGTCCTGTGCCGACTCTTTGACAACGTTGATGTTGTTGACAGCAATGCCTTTATAGAGGCGGTTCCACAACCAGGCCAGCACAACCTCAAGAAAACGGATGGTCACAATGGACATGCTGGCGGCAATCTCGTCGGCATAACGATAAGCACGGGCGCGTACTTTTTCCGGTGGCGCGTCTTCTTTGGCTGAGGTTTCCCGAATGGCTTCTTTTACGGCCTGTGTCCGCAGAAGCCCTTCCACCAGTGTTCTGCGATGAGAGAGGTCGGGCCCGAGAACGGCTTGTCGTACCTTGCGAAAATGGGTACGCAGGATGCGGGCAAGTTTACGGTTTGCGCGTTCTTCGCTGTGGCGGTACTCATCGATAACCTGCTTCAGGGACAGCGGAGTATTGAACTGCACGTAGGTGTTGCGGCCATGGACCAGAATGATCAGCAGCTTTTGCAAGCGGCCGGCAACGGACCAGGTATCTGAGAGCAGCAGCTTTACCAGAGACTTTTCTTTATCCGGCGACCGCCCCCAAAAAAGCGATACCGGAACAATCTGAACATCTTTCTCCGGATGCTCCAGGCCGTAACGTACCAGCATCCGGTATTCCGGCGTAGGGCGGGGTGTCTGGCGTTTACGCAGAGACTTACCTACACGGCGATAGAGGAAAAAGAACGAATGCGACGGGCCATTTTTGACCGGAAGAGAGGTGCTGGCGCCAGGTAACTGTGCCCGTATGACTTCCTGTTCAAGTACCAGGCGGTTTGAGAGCGAGCTGTACTGCAGTACGTAACACACAGGCGTGTCCGGGGAGAGCCCCAGTGCATCAACACTGTTACCGCTGACATCTGTCCGAACCCACAAAAACAGTATTTTCCGGAAAAGTGTCAGAATCAGGCTACGAATACCCTGGTAAAGTCGCATAAAATGTCGCCCTGGTAGATAACAGCTGCCAAGTTTACTTGGTTGAGCAGGAGCCGGAAAGTCCGGGCGGCATTCTTGAGGAGCCTGGCTCTGTGGTACATTTGACTGTGTTTAACTTATCACTGAGGTGTATCAGCACATGACAACATCAGAGATTCAGTGGACTCCAGGCTGGACAACCACGCCACCCGAGCGGGGTGACCTTGTGCTGGTATTGTCGGGCTCAGGCGTTGTCAGGTCACAGCAGGGCTGGTTGCTGCCATTTGAAAGGCTCACAGGTATTGCCAGGGAAGCCAGTTTTGTGTCGTTGGGTAATATTGAGAACCGCCGGGTTTTTGTAACCGAGGCGCCGGAGTCTCTGATTACAGACACTGAGACAGTGTCTTTGCGTGATGCAATAATGACGATCGGTGATGGGCCGGCCGCCATGCTCAGCACCGGTTTTCAGGTGTGGCAGTGGGCTCAGGATCATAAATATTGCGGTCGTTGTGGCGGCAGTCTGGCGTTTCATCCCCGGGCCCGGGCAAAGTGGTGCAACGCTTGTGATATTCCCTGGTACCCCCGCCTGGCTCCGTGTGTGATTGTGGTGATACGCAACCAGGACCGTTATCTGCTGGCCAAATCATCACGGGTAAAGCGCCATTTTTACAGTCTTATTGCCGGGTTTGTAGAGCCCGGCGAAACTCTGGAAGGAACAGTGGTTCGTGAGGTCAAAGAGGAAACCGGACTGAATGTGACCAACATACGTTATCAGACGTCCCAGCCCTGGCCATTCCCACACCAGTTAATGGCCGGCTTCTTCGCCGATTATGCCGGTGGTGAACTGGTCCTTCAGGAAGATGAATTGGCAGACGCCGGATGGTATCTGCCTGGCGACAGACCTCCGATTCCTCCGGATACCACGATTTCAGGGCGCCTTATACGGGACATGGAAAAGATGATATCCAGTGAAGGTAGCGGGCGTTGAACAGGGATGGACCGCTGCGCGTACTGGTTTTCGACTCAGGCATTGGCGGGCTGAGTGTTGCGACCTGCATTCATGAACAGTTGCCCCGGGCGTCCATTGTATACCTTGCCGATAATGCTGCCTTTCCCTATGGGGATAAGCCGGAAACGGTGGTTATTGACCGTTGTTGTACGCTCATTGCCAAAGCGCTCAAGCAGTATCCGTGCGATGTAATTGTTGTCGCCTGTAATACAGCCAGCACCGTTGCGTTGCCGCATGTGCGGGCACTGGCAGATGTACCGGTTGTCGGCGTTGTGCCTGCGGTAAAACCGGCAGCACAGCAGACCCGGAACCGTCGTATAGGAATTCTGGCAACACCGGCAACTGTGCGCCGGGTTTATCTTGATGAGCTCGTAGAGGAGTTTGCAGCACACTGCGAGGTCTGGCGCGTAGGGCACCCGGGGCTTGTACAGTGGGCTGAGGCCCTGGCCCGCGGTGTCCCTGTGCCCCAGGACCGTCTTGATACGGCTTTGGAAAGCTTGAAAACCGCCGGGGTTGATACTATGGTTCTCGGGTGTACCCATTACCCGCTGTTGCTGGAAAACCTGAGGCAGAGTCTGCCGGCGGTACAGTACTGGGTGGACTCAGGGGCTGCCATCGCCCGTCGTGTTGTCTGGCTGATGGGCCGGGCGGGCAAGCTCGAAGGTGCGAATGCAGACACAAGTACGCGGCCTCAGCCTGTAACAACCGCTCTGTTTTCAGGGCCGGCCCCGGACGCGATTGCCGGGTTTATGGCTGGCCTGGGACTGCAGCCGGGCAGGGTGACCGAACACTGGTGCGCACCCTCATAGCAATCGTGTCAGCTTGAACATGGCAATAAATTCCAGTACCGGAACACTGCGCTTGTGGCAGCAGTAAGTTTTGACGCGCTCACCCCGAAAGCGTGATTTGGTAAACTCCAGCCCTTTGAAATTATAAAGGAAATTGCCCCGGTTATAGACACCGTGTAAGAGTCTCTTTAACAGCCGGCTTTCCTGGGGCTCTGTGGCAGAGTCAAGCGACAGGGGAGTAAGCCCCAGATCAAGATAAGGAATGCCCTCAGCTTGGAACGCCTCCATGGCATGGGCCATCAGCGTGTAAAAAATCCCCTGGCGAAAATTGGCGTTGGCCCGGGATATATTGGGCACGTAACTGACAATCTCATTGTTGCGGTAGATCGGGTCAAAGTAGATGAAGCCCACGGCTTTGCCATTCTGATACGCATAGAAATGGCGCTCATTTTCACGGTACTCCATCTCCATGGGCCGGATAAGAAAGCGAATCTCATTACTTTTACATTTTCGGGTCCGGATCCAGGCCTCCGAAATTTCACGGGTGTGGTCGTCACTGAAACGTTCCTGCACGCTAATCCCATTCTTTTCAGCCTGATTGAGCGCTGTGCGCAGAATCTGTTTTTTCTTGCCGGTGAGAGACCACTTGCTCAGATCGATGCGGGACTCACTGCCAAACTGTGTTCCGTAAAGGCCGAAGCGGCGGTGCAGAATGTCGACCACCGGTCTGGAGACCTGAATATAGGAGGCGTTGGGGTAGCGCTTATGGAAATGCTCAAGAACCGTATTGAGATCTTCCGGGGCGCAGACCGGATCAGACAAGACAAATGTGCTGCCCCACTTACGCATGTAAGCGACGTAGCCTGTGCCGGGGATATCGAAATACCGCATCCCCGGCTGCAGTGTGGAAAAGGACTGTGAATGGCCGCCAAACTTCTTCAGGTAACTGACTCTTTCGCTGAAGGTAAAGGCAGTGCTTTCCTGCCCGCTGGCCTGGTCAAGTGCTAGGATCTGATCTGACATTGTGAATCTCCCCGGTTGTTATTATCAGGCAGGCGGTGGGTTACGCCTGCTTGCGGCCGAGAATTGACCAGTAGCAGTCCATGTTCAGCAGTTTGAAATGCTTCTTTTCGGTCACCTCGAGTCCGAGGCGTCGCATATGCTCCGGATAGTTATAGATTTTATGAAACGCATTGTTGGCAAACAGCCAGAACGTGAAAACAGCTGTATACCAATGCAGTTTCTTGAACGCACGGGAGAAAATGTTGCCGGTTGGGTAGCAGAAGTCGCCGACCACAATTCTGGCATCGGCTTTGCCAAGGTGTATCAGATGCTCCAGGACCTGCTCCATCATGGCTTCATCAAATACATTGAGGAAAAAGTTGGCGACAACCATGTCGTACTGGCCGAGCTCGGCCACCTTCATGATGTCACTGTGCACGTGGCGAATGTTCAGGTGTGGCGCTTCCGCTTCATGGGCTTCCCTGAACTTGCGCAGCATGGTTTCTGACAGGTCAACAACGGTTACATCAGCGCCCAGCTCTGCGGCACGCAGGGCATCCCTGCCATGACCAACCCCGGCAAAAAGGATGCGGTCGCCGGGCTTTACTGTTTCCAGATCCAGCATGGCTACTTTGCAGCGGTGAATGTTTTTGCCGCTGTAGAGGTTGCTCAGAAAGTCGTACACGGGACCAATATAGCGGTATCTGTCGCGCATGTTTATCAGGCCTGTTTTTGTTAGTCGGAATATTGCCACTGTTATTGTAATTTTGCCCTGGCGACATCCGCTGGGCGTTTCAGTGGTCAATTTCTGGTATGCCTGAGCGTAGTAAACGGTGTGGTGGAAATATGTGCAGCAGTCCGCACTTTCGATACGTAATTTAACGCAACGCAACAGTTTGCTAACAGTATCAAATTTAATAATAGGGTTGTCCGACAATCCGGGGTGTGCCTTTTATTTTGGCATTTTATCGGTGCGGGGTGTGGCGTAGTGTTTTAATCTGGTTATGCAGTCCGTCACCGCAAAGGTGCGGAAAATGTGCAAGGATAGGGTACAGAAGGTGTCCATGAAATGGAGTGTTCAAATGATAACAAAAGCGACAGGAGCGGAGATGGCCTCCTCAACAGTTCTTGATCAGTTGCATGGTAAACATGTTCTGATTACAGGCACTACCGGGTTTCTGGGCAAGGTGGTGCTGGAAAAACTGATACGTTCGGTGCCGGACATCGGCGGCATTCACCTGTTAATACGCGGGAATCGCAAACACCCGGATGCTCACAGCCGTTTCCTTAACGACATTGCGGCCTCATCCGTGTTTGATCGCCTGCGTCAGGAGCATGGCGACGGGTTTGAGGCCTTGCTCGAGGCGCGGATACATTGTGTGACAGGGGAGGTTACCCAGCCGGGGTTTGGTCTGTCACCCGAGGCGCTGCAGAAGCTGGCAGGTACTGTTGATATTGTTATTAACTCTGCCGCGAGTGTTAATTTTCGTGAAGAGCTCGATAAAGCGTTGGCCATCAACACTCTGTGCCTGGAAAACATTGCAGGTCTGGCCCGCGAGAACCCGGAGCTTGCCGTTGTTCAGGTTTCAACCTGTTATGTAAACGGAAAGAATGCCGGCCAGGTTACGGAAACCGTGATCAAGCCAGAGGGGGAGGAGATCCTTCGCAGTCCGGCAGGCTATTATGAGGTGGAAGAGGTTATCCGGCTGCTTCAGGACAGTATTGCCGATATTCGCGCGCGGTACACAGGCAGAGCCCTGGAGCGTAAGCTGGTGGATCTGGGCATTCGTGAAGCAAATCGCTACGGCTGGAGTGACACCTATACGTTCACCAAGTGGCTGGGTGAACAGTTATTGATGAAGGCGTTGGAAGGCCGTGCGCTGACCATAGTGCGCCCGTCTATTATTGAAAGCGCCCTGGAGGAGCCGGCACCCGGCTGGGTTGAGGGAGTGAAGGTAGCAGATGCCATCATTTTGGCCTACGCCAGAGAAAAAGTATCCGTTTTTCCGGGAAAACGCTCAGGGATCATTGATGTCATCCCCGTGGACCTGGTTGCTAACACGATTATTCTTGCAGCATCCGAGGCGGTGAAGGAGCCGCCCCGACACCGGATCTATCAGTGCTGCAGCGGTAGTGTGAACCCCCTGTCGCTGGGTGAGTTTATCGATCACCTGATTACGGAGGCAAAAACCAATTACGCATCCTATGAACAACTTTTTTACCGTCGCCCGACCCGTCCTTTTATCGCAGTGAACCGGAGGCTGTTCGATGCTCTGGCAGGGGGTGTCCGCCTGCCACTGAGCGTAGCACGCCGTACGCTGAACCTGCTGGGTTATAATGGTGACTTAAAGATGTTACGCAATCTGGACACAACACGGGAGCTGGCAACGGTGTTTGGCTTCTACACGGCCCCGGATTATGTTTTTCGCAATGATGAGCTTCTGGCTCTGACCGAGCGCATGGGTGCGGTGGACAAGGCGTTGTTTCCGGTTAATGCTGGACAGATAGACTGGGCGGTGTATCTGCGCAAGATACACCTTGCGGGCCTGAACCGTTATGCGCTCAAGCCAAGAAAGAAGCGCCCGTCACAGCGTGGGTCGGGCGGGAAGCGGGCAGCCTGAGCGCGCAGGGCCTGGGTGCTAGGACGTTAGTCTAATTCATTGTGCGGTGGCGTGCATGTTGAACTACAGCTACATAGCCTCAGGGTGGAGACGCCCGAAAGTTCTGAAAATAACGCTAATAACAACAACAGACTCTGATCAAGGGGAATTCAATGACTCATAAAAATCTATATCCCGTAAGTCAGGAAGTAGCCCGGAGGGCCTTACTGAATCGCGAACAGTACGATGCCATGTACCGTCAGTCCATCGAGGATCCGGATGCTTTCTGGGGCGAGCATGGAAAGCGTATTGACTGGATCAAGCCCTATTCGAAGGTCAAAAACACCAGTTTCGATCCCAGCGATGTCTCTATTAAATGGTTTGAGGACGGTGAGCTGAACGCATCCGCTAACTGTCTTGACCGTCACCTTGAATCACGGGGGGATCAGACCGCTATTATCTTTGAAGGTGATGACCCTTCTGAATCCCGTCACGTTACGTATCGCGAATTGCATGAAGAGACCAGCAAGTTTGCCAACGTTCTGAAAAGTCTGGGTGTGAAGAAAGGCGATGTGGTAACCATCTACATGCCCATGATTGTTGAAACAGCCGTCGCTATGCTGGCCTGTGCGCGTATCGGTGCAATTCACTCTGTTGTCTTTGGCGGTTTTTCACCGGAAGCCCTGGGTGCGCGGGTGGTTAACGGCAAATCACGGTTTGTTGTTACTGCTGATGAGGGCCTCCGCGGGGGGCGTGCCATTCCCCTGAAAAAGAACGTGGACGCGGCCCTGAAAGACAGGGAAGGCGCAGACGTTGAAAAAGTTGTGGTTGTCACCCGCACAGGTAATGAGAGTGTGCCCTGGAATGAAGGCCGGGATGAGCGTTACGAAGAGCTGATGAAGTCGGCGTCCGCCGACTGTCCGCCGGAGCCCATGAATGCGGAAGACCCACTGTTCATGCTGTATACTTCCGGCTCGACCGGCGCCCCGAAAGGTGTGCTGCACACCACAGGTGGCTACATGGTGTATGTATCCATGACCCACGAATATGTATTTGATTACCATGAGGGTGATGTTTACTGGTGTACGGCGGATTTTGGCTGGGTAACCGGCCACAGCTACATTCTTTATGGCCCGCTCTGTAACGGTGCAACAACACTCTTGTTTGAGGGGGTTCCCAGTTATCCGGACAGCTCCCGTATGGGCCAGATTGTTGATAAGCATCAGGTAAATACTTTGTATACGGCACCGACGGCTATCCGGGCACTTATGGCTGAAGGCGAAGCCTGTATGAGTGGAACCACCCGTAGCAGCCTGAAGCTTCTGGGCTCTGTGGGTGAGCCCATTAACCCGGAAGCATGGGAGTGGTACCACCGGGTTGTTGGTAACAGCAGGTGCCCGATTGTGGATACCTGGTGGCAAACTGAAACTGGCGGCATTCTGATCTCACCCCTGCCGGGTGCGGTTGACCTGAAGCCAGGTTCTGCCACAGTGCCATTTTTCGGCGTAAAGCCAGGGGTGGTAGATAATGAAGGTAACCTGCTCGAAGGTAAGGCAGATGGCAACCTTGTGATTCTGGATAGCTGGCCAGGTCAGATGCGTACGATCTATGGTGACCATGACCGCTTTATCCGAACCTATTTCAGTGCTTACCCGGGCATGTACTTTACCGAAGACGGTGTGCGCCGGGATGAAGACGGTGATTACTGGATTACCGGCCGCGTCGATGATGTGCTCAATATATCCGGTCATCGTCTGGGTACCGCAGAGGTTGAAAGCGCTCTGGTGGCTCACGACAAGGTAGCCGAAGCCGCTGTTGTTGGCTTCCCCCATGAAATCAAGGGGCAGGGCTTGTATGTCTACGTGACTCTGATGCAGGGTGAAGAACCCTCTGATGAGCTCAAAAAAGAGCTGATACAATGGGTTCGTAAAGAAATTGGCCCGATAGCCTCTCCGGATGTCATTCAGTGGACCCCGGGCATGCCCAAGACACGATCAGGCAAGATTATGCGCCGGATTCTGCGTAAGATTGCCGCTAACGAGTACGACCAGTTGGGGGATACCTCTACGCTTGCAGACCCGGGTGTGGTGGATGAGCTCATCAGTAGTCGTGAGTTCAAATAAGGCCTGACAACAGGCCGAAAACCTGTGAGGAAACCGATTAATGACACAAACAATTATCGTCGCTGATGATCACCCGCTCTTTCGGGCTGCCCTGAAACAGGCGGTCAGTCAGGCGGTGCCTGATGCCGAGACCGTCGAGGTCGACAGCATCAAGGCACTCCAGGCGTCGGTAGATTCGCACCCGGATGCAGATCTGGTTCTTCTGGATCTCAACATGCCGGGTGCCCACGGCTTTTCCGGGCTGGTGTTCATGCGTGGACAGTACCCGGGACTGCCGGTAGTGGTTGTGTCTGGCTCGGAAGAGTTACAGGTGATGCGGCGCTCAATCGACTACGGGGCGTCTGGCTTTATTCCAAAGTCGGCGCCTCTGCCTGCCATTACCGATGCAATACGCGCCGTTCTTGAGGGCGATGTCTGGCTGCCTGAAGGTGTGGCAGACAAGCTGGAACAAATGCAGGCGGATAGCACCGATTTTTCCGAGAAGCTGGCCTCTCTGACCCCTCAGCAGTTCCGCGTGCTTGGAATGCTGGCGGAAGGGCTTCTGAACAAACAGATTGCCTACGATCTGGATGTTTCAGAGGCAACCATCAAAGCTCACATTACGGCCGTATTCCGTAAACTTGGTGTGCGCAACCGGACCCAGGCGGTCATCGCAATACAGCAGATGGAAATCGATCCGTCTGATCAGTCTTTGTCCGGAAACTGACAACAGATCAGCTTCCGGATATCATTTGCGCCCGGCATACCCCAGTTTTTTGTCAACCTGGTTAAATAGCTCGTCGCCATTGCGCCAGTGGTCCAGGTTTTCAAGGAACTGGTCTGTCAGTGCGCGCTTCCAGCCGATAAAATCGCCGGCCATGTGCGCAGTCATGATGACATTCTCCATGTCCCACAGAGGGTGACTTTCGGGTAGCGGTTCTTCCTCAAACACATCCAGGCCGGCGCCTGCGATTTCTTTGTTCTCCAGCGCAGCAATAAGATCTTCTGTATTAACAATCGGGCCGCGGCCAATATTGATCAGGCGGGCCTTTTTCTTCATGGCTTTGTAAGCCTTTGCGTCAAACAGTCCTTCTGTCTGCGCTGTCAGTGGCGCGGCAATAACCACGTAATCTGCGTGCCCGAGCTGGTCATACAACTCATCGTTGCCATGAACGGCAACAAAGTCGGGGTCGTCTTCACGGGCGGTTCTGGCGATACCATGGGGTTCCATGCCCGCAGCAGCCACAAGACGGGCAATCTGGCGGCCTATAGAGCCGGCACCGACCACCAGAACCTGCTTGCCCTCAACCCGCTCTGTATCTCTGTGTTTCCACTTGTGTTGTGTCTGCAGGCGGACTGAATTGGGGAAGTCCTTGGCAAACATCAGGATAGAGCACAGGACATATTCGGCAATTGCCCGGTCGAAAATACCTCTGGCGTTGGTCACTAAAACGTCACTTTCAGTCAGGGCGGGGAACATCAGGGCGTCTACACCGGCGCTGGTCGCATGTATCCACTTAAGCCTGTCCGCGCAGCCCCAGGCAGATTCAAGGGCTTCGGTGCGAAAGTCGGTTACCATCATAATGTCAGTACCAGGCAGGGTGCTGCGCAGGGTAGCTTCATCGCTGGCAAAACGCACTTCAGCGCGGGATTTGAGAGCGTCTGTTCCTGGTGGTGCCTGTTCATCGGGTGCGGTAAGAACGGTTATCACAGGGTTGTTGAACTGAGACATTGAACCTCCGCCTGGGTGGGTAAAAAGATACCCCTAGTCTGGTTCGCAGGCGCCGGCAGGTCAACTTAAACCTGGTCGGCTTGAGGTATGCGTCCGGGGCCACTTGTACGCCCCGGTTATTCTGTCTAGTCTGCATGAGTAGGTGATTGTCGTCCCCGATTCCCTTTGCAGGAGGTTGTTATGGCAAACATTACCAACAATAATGCCGGCCCGGATAAATCACGCAAAGTGAAGTATCGTAAAGCCAAGGCTAGTTGGAACCCGGCCATGCAGGCGATTCCGGTTCCGGGAATTCGTCGTATGGTTAATATGGCCGCCACCATGAAAGATGTTATCCATCTTTCTATCGGGCAGCCTGACCTGCCAACCCCCAAGCACATCATTGATGCGTACATTGATGCTCTGAACGCAGGCCAGACGGGCTATACAATGGATGCGGGGCTGCCCGAACTGCTGGTGGCACTGAGGGACTATTACAGCAAGCGCTATAACCGCAAACTCACCCGGGATAATATTCTGGTGACCAGCGGAGCGACTGAGGCCATGTACCTCGCCATTTCAGCAACGGCGGCACCCGGGCGGCAGTTCATCGTGACTGACCCTTCCTTTCTGCTGTATGCACCGCTGATCCGGATGAATGGCGGAGAAGTCAAATACGTGCCCACCAGAGCCGAAAATGACCATCAGCTTGATCCTGATGAAGTCATCCGTGCTATGGGGTCACGCACATTTGCCCTGATCCTCAACAACCCGAACAACCCGACGGGCGCGGTTTACCCTCGCAGCACAGTGGAAACCATTCTGGAAGAGTGTGCATATCGGGGTATTCAGGTATACGCCGATGAAGTCTACGACCACCTTATTTTTGACGACGATGATTTTGCCAGTGTGCTGAACTGCTCGATGGACCTGGATAACATCATGTGTATCAGTAGTTTTTCCAAGACCTACAGTATGGCCGGGCTGCGTATTGGCTGGGTGATTTCCAGCCAGGCAGCCATTAAATCCCTGCGGCGCTACCATATGTTTACGACGTCGGTTGCCAATACGCCGTCCCAGTTTGCCGGGGTGGCAGCACTGACCTGGAACCAGGAGTGTGTCCAGGACATGGTGAATATCTATCGGGAACGTCGGGACAAGGTTGTAGAGCTGATTGATCAGACGCCTTATATGACCGGATACAAGCCCGGAGGCGCCTTTTTTGCCTTTCCGGATCTGCCGCCTCATGTGGATGGCTCGGATCTGGCTCTGCGAATGCTGAAGGAGACGGGTGTGTGTGTTGTGCCCGGAGATGCGTTTGGTGACAACTGCACTAACGCTATTCGTATCAGTTTTTCAACAACGTGTGAGAAACTGGAGGCCGCGTTCGACCGCATCATCCCGTGGATGGCCAAACAACAGTTCTGAGGAGTGCTTATGGCAGCTCTGGATTCAGTACTTATCCAGTGCCCTTACTGCTGGGAGACACTGGATATCAGCGTCGACCCGTCGGTATCGGAGCAGGAATATGTAGAAGATTGCCAGGTATGCTGCCAGCCCATTCTATTGCGGGTCATTTTCGACGATAATCTAACCCCGTATGTAGAAGCCCGGGCTGAAAATGAGTAATTGGCCAGGCGCCTGATGAATGGAGAAAGTTTTGATGCAAAAGCGATATTTCAATGGCTTGTGGTGCCTGGTCTTACTGGCTACTGTTTTGGCCAGTGGCTGTGCGAGCCTGTCCCCGTACGCAATCTCGGAAGGTGAGCTGGAACGCCACCTGCAGGACCTGGTCAGTGACTATGACCGCACTCAGCTGAAAAACGGCTCGCCGCTCAGCCTTAGCCTGGATGATGCCAACGTTACTCTGGGGCCGGACGGCCGTGATGTTGCCGTTATTGATGTGAAAGGCCAGGTTGCGCTGAATGCGCTGATGTCAAAGCTCCCTGTTGATATAGCCATGAAGGTTGAGGGGGCCCCGGTTTATGACAGTAAAGAAAAGGCGGTCTATATCCGCAGGCTAAAGCTGCTTGAAAGCAGCGTGGATGCAGGTTTCTTTAAAGGCGACCTCGCGCCGGTCAGCGAGAATGTCATGCGGGTTCTCGCACAGATGCTTGAAACCATGCCGGTTTACCGTCTGGATGAAACCAGTACCGCTCAGCGCATGTTCGGCATGGTACCCATGGATATTCGTGTAGCGCCCGGGCGTCTTGAATTTGTAATGGCCGACGACTAAGCAGCTACGGTTAAAGCAGGGCCGGGAACCGTGTGCCGGCTCTGCTTTTCCTGTCCCGTTTAGCCGGCTATCTGTTGGCAGATGGCTTCGCCGATTTCCCGGGTTCTGCGTTGTTTTCCGGCGTTCTCTTTCAGGTCTGCGGCAACCGTGCTGTACAGCTCTTTCCCGGCCGCAGCCATAACCGGGTCTTTGCGTCCCAGCCATTGCAGCATACGAGCCGTGGTAAACAGCATGGCGGTCGGGTCTGCCAGGCCTTGACCTGCGATGTCCGGCGCACTTCCGTGAGTCGGCTCAAACATGGAAGGCATTCCCGTGTCACTGGGGTTCAGGTTGCAGGAAGGCGCAACGCCCATGCCTCCGGATAACACGGCCGCCAGGTCCGTAAGAATGTCACCCTGCAGGTTGCTGGCGACCACGACATCAAATGCCCACGGGTTTTGTACAAATTTCATGCAGGCAGCATCGACCAGTTCATGATGGATGGCAACATCTGCGTACTCTTTCCTGATTTCCTCAAAGGCTTCTGTGTACATATCGCCCCAGTAACGCAGGGCGTTACGCTTGGTGACCAGGCATACCTGGCTCTCAAAAGCCTGTGTGTCCCGGTTGCCATCAAGTGAGCGGAAGCTTCGGGTCCGTCCTTCTTTTACCCGCTCTGCTGCCCGGGCGCGTGCCTGCTCAAACCCGTAACGAATGATCCTGTCGGTGGCCCTGCGCGTGAACACCTCCATCTGGGTTGCCACCTCGTCCTCCGTACCTTTGCGCAACCGGCCGCCCTGGCTTACGTACTCACCTTCCGAATTTTCCCGGATCACCAGCATGTCTATGTCTTTTGCGCGCTCATCGGCGAGGTATTGCCGCGCTCCGGGTAACAGGCGAGCCGGACGTTCGCAGACCCATTGGTCGAAGCCTTTACGCATTTCCAGTAAAGGCGCCAGGGATACGCTGTCTGACAACAGATACCGGTCCGGGTCATCAAGAGGGCCCGGATCACCCAGCGCACCCAGAAGGATGGCATCATAGTGACGGAGCTGGTCAAGGGCATCATCGGGCATGGATTCGCCATGCTTCTGGTGCCATGTGTGTGAAGGCCAGGGAAAGCGGGTCCATTCCAGCGCCAGGTTGTGCTTTGTGCGAAGAACCTCCAGGCAGCGTAATGCCTCCTCTACGACTTCCGGGCCAACGCCGTCGCCCGGGGTTACTGCAATACGGGTTGTTTCGGCCATCAGAGAGACTCCTTTGCAAATGGACTCGAGGATATCACCCATCCAGTTTAGTCACAGGAGCATAGTACGCCACCGATGAGCTCATAAAGTCGTTTTACCCGTCTGGGCGCTGGCGCTATAGTGTTGATTGTAATCGGTGCTTCGCGGTAGCTGTTGAATTTACCCACTGAATGGACGGTGCTTTTGTTTTATCGACTTATAAGTATTATTGGTGGTCTGATCTTTGTTGCAGTCCTGTTCGCTCTGGTGTGGTTCTTTTGCCGGAAATTTCTGGAACATCATGGGGTTCAGCAGAATCTGAGTGATCGCACCATGGTGCTGGCCACCTGGACATTTGCCGGCATCAGTGTAGGGCTGGTGTTTGCAGTAGCAGGGGCCTTTGTTCTGGGCCCATGGGCATTTTACCGTACGCTTCGTGGCCATGGAGTACCTGTGTCAGATGGTGCTGCTGTCTGGTGGGGCTTTGCTATTGTTGTCGCCTCACTGGGGCTCACTGCATTGGGTTTCTTCGGTTTCCTGGTTGCGGTGGGGGCTTACTGAATCTTTCTGAGCTGTTGCCGAAACCATGTCAACGCCGGCTCCTGGTCATAAGCCTTGTGCCAGTACAGGTGCACATCCAGTGAGGGCAGGTCAGCCGGAGGGTCCATGATGGTAATATCTGCCCGCTCCGAGATTATTCTGGCATAGGTTTCCGGCATAGTGAGCAAAAGATCCGTCGCTTCCACAACTCTGCAGGCGGCGTAGTAATGCTGACACCGCAGGCGGATGTCGCGCTGAACTCCCAGGCGTGATAATTCAAAATCCTCAAGTCCAGGCCCCTCAGTACGCGAGGAAACCAGCACATGCTGTGCCGAAAGATACCCTTCCATTGTCAGTGCCCGGGCAGCCAGCGTATGGCTGCTGCGGGCCAGAACCACAAGCCTGTCCTGCCTTAACAGTTCATGGGATGTCTGGCTGCTGACCGGCAGCAGAACATCAACAGCAAAGTCCAGTTTGCCGGCCGCGAGCTGAGTCTCCATGTCTCTCCGGGGTGTGCGCCGGCTTACAATCTCCAGCTCCGGATAAGGCGCGAGCCGTTGCATCAGTTGCGGTAAAAATGTTGACTCCAGAACATCCCGCAACCCCAGTGAATAGGTTTTGCGCTGGCTGGCCGGATCAAATGCGTGAAACTGATTAACCGCTCCCTGGATCTGATTAAGTCCCGGTTTCATGGATTCAAGGAAACGGCGGGCCAGAGGGGTCGGAACCATTTCGTTGCCCCGACGGATAAACAACGGGTCATCAAAGTGCTCCCGAAGGCGCGACAGAGAGTGGCTGACCGCGGGCTGGGTCAGGTGCAGAGCTTTTGCCGCACGAGTCAGGCTACCTTCGCGGTATATTGTGTCAAAAACGTGAAGAAGGTTGAGGTCCAGGCGTGTCCCGCTCATAGTCAGTATGCTCGTTGTGGATCAGTATCTCTAATAGTAAACGATAAGAATAATTCAGTCGCGTAATAGTTGGTGTAACCGTAGACTGTTTCTGACGTGCTTGCGAGCACCGCACCGGTTTTGCCATCCAGATTATGCGAGGGTTTTGCAATGGATTTTAATATCTCCGAAAAAGGCCAGGATTATCTCAGCCGAGTAAAAGCATTTATGGCGGAAGAAATTTTTCCGGTTGAGGCTCAGTACCACGAAGAACTGGCTTCCCTTGAAAACCGCTGGGTCGTTTTACCCGTGATCAGGGAATTAAAGGAGAAAGCCAAAGCCCAGGGACTCTGGAACATGTTCTTCCCGGACGAAAAGTATGGTTGTGGCCTGCTTAACTCCGATTATGCGCTGATTGCCGAAGAAACAGGGCGTAGCTTTATCGCACCGGAGATCTTTAACTGTAATGCGCCGGATACCGGTAACATGGAAGTGCTTATTCATTATGGCTCGGAAGAGCAGAAAGCCAAGTGGTTGCCACGTCTGCTCAGTGGTGAAATTCGCTCCGCGTTCTGCATGACCGAGCCGGCAGTTGCATCATCGGATGCAACAACCATGGAAGCGACTGCAATCGTTGAAGGTGATGAAGTAGTGCTGAATGGCCGAAAATGGTGGAGCACCGGCATTGGTCATCCTGACTGCAAGGTTGCTATTTTCATGGGATTGTCCGACCCGGACGCCCACAAGCATCGCCGCCATTCCATGGTTCTGGTCCCGCTCGATACACCCGGGGTTAAGATTGAGCGTATGGTTCCCGTATTTGGAGAGTATGATGAACCCCATGGCCATGGCCAGGTACTGTTCGATAACGTACGCCTGCCCAAAAGCGCCTTTATAGCCGGCCCGGGGCGTGGTTTCGAGATAGCTCAGGGGCGTTTGGGGCCGGGCCGCGTACACCACTGTATGCGGGCAATCGGAGCCGCTGAGCGGACGCTTGAGCTTCTGGTCAGGCGGGCGATGAGTCGTGAGGCGTTCGGGCGCCCGCTGGCCAAGCTGGGTGGCAATCCGGATATTATTGCCAATGCCCGCATGTCCATTGAGCAGGCGCGTCTGCTGACACTGAAGTGTGCCTGGGCCCTGGATACCAAAGGCATTGCGGGTGCAATTCAGGAAGTTGCCATGATCAAAGCATTGATTCCTAATATGCTTCAAACCATAGTAGATCAGGCGATCCAGATTCACGGTGGTGCCGGTGTGAGCGATGACGACTTCCCGCTGACCCAGCTGTTTGCCTATGCACGTGTGCTGCGTTTGGCCGATGGCCCGGATGAGGTGCATCGGGGAACGGTTGCACGTCTTGAGTTACGCAAGTATAAAAACTGAAGGTGTTGCTGAAACACGCTCCTTGCGGCACATCCATGTGACGCTTGGGCTCCGCCATCTATGGCTCCGCACAGTTTCAGCAACACCTTTCCGCCGGCTCCATCATACTGAGCGAGTCGGCTTCGGATTATTAATAACAAACAACGGACAATCACATGACACAAAGAGTATTTGTAACAGGCGGCGCCAGCGGCCTTGGCCGGGCCATTGCACTTTGTTATGCCAGAAATGGCGCCAGGGTCTGCATCGGGGATATAAACCCCGAACAGGGTGTTGGTGTTGAACAGGAAATCAACCAGGCCGGGGGCGAGGGGTACTTTGTTGAGTGTGATGTCCGGCGGCTGACGGACCTGGAGCATATCTGTGCGGATCTCACCGAAAAGTGGGGTGGCGTGGATGTTGTGGTAAACAACGCCGGTGTGGCTTCAGCAGGCTCCATTGAAGACACGACCATGGCTGATTGGGAATGGATTATTGACATCAACATTCTGGGTGTTGTCCGGGGTTGCAAGGCGTTTACACCCCAATTCAAGAAGCAGGGTTCAGGTGCATTTGTGAACATTGCTTCCATGGCTGGCCTGATGCTGGCGCCATTGATGGATAGCTATAATGTCTCCAAGGCGGGTGTTATCGCCTTGTCAGAGACCTTGCGGCAAGAGTTGCGGGGTGATGGCATCCATGTCAGCTGCGTGTGCCCGGCCTTTTTCCAGACCAACCTGACCAGCAGTATGCGCTCAGACCTTCCGGGCATTCAGCAAAATGTAAACAAGCTGATGAAGCGCTCAACCATATCGGCGGATCATATCGCAGAAGATATCGCACGCTCCGTGAAAAACAGGGATTTTTGGGTATTGCCCCATGTAAAAGAGCGGCGCCTGTGGGTATTGAAACGCTATGCGCCCTGGGCATTCGACAAGCTGATGTACGAGGAAAGCAAGCGCTGGATGAAAAAGATGAGTGGCAAGAAGCTATCGGCTTCCGCCAGATCCTGAAAGTAAAAGGAGAGCCATAAATGAGTCAGATTGATCAGGCCGAAGCGATCCGCGAAGGTGAGGAACTGGACCTTGCAGCGGTCGATCGGTTTATGAAGAGTGCCATTCCGGGACTGGCCGGTGAGCCGGCGATTCGCCAGTACCCCGGGGGTGCTTCCAACCTGACCTATCAGGTGGACTATGGCGACCGCTCGTTTGTTCTGCGTCGCCCACCGTTCGGTAAAATTGCAAAGTCGGCCCACGACATGCTTCGAGAAGCGAAGGTGATGCAGGCGCTCAAGCCTGTATACCCTTACGTGCCCCATATTATCGCCACTTGTGATGATCATGACGTGCTTGGGTGTGATTTTTATGTAATGGAACGAATGAAGGGCATCATCCTGCGCCAGGACTTCCCTGAAGATCTGGAGCTGAGTGAAGCGGATACACGTAAGCTGTGCCTGAACGTGATCGACAAGCTGGTGGACCTGCACCGCGTGGATGCCAGGGCGGCAGGGCTTGATACCCTGGGCAAAGGTGAAGGGTATGTCCAGCGCCAGATTGGTGGCTGGAGTGACCGCTTCCGCAAGGCTCGTACCGACGACGTCGGTGATTTCGAGGCGGTTATAGCATGGCTGAATGAGAAAATGCCTGCTGATATTGCCCAGGTTGTGATTCATAACGATTTTCGTTTCGACAACGTTGTGCTGAATCCGGACAACCCCTTTGAGGTGATCGGGGTGCTGGATTGGGAAATGGCAACCATTGGTGACCCCCTTATGGATCTGGGCAACACGCTTGCCTACTGGGTTGAAGCCGATGATGAAGGCCCGTTCCAGATGTTGCGCCGGCAGCCCACTCATCGCCCTGGCATGCTTACTCGCAAAGAAGTGGTGGATTATTACATGGAAAAATCAGGTTTCCGGGCGGATAACTTTGATTTCTATGAGATCTACGGGCTGTTCAGGCTGGCGGTTATTATTCAGCAGATCTACTACCGTTTTTATCACGGTCAGACCAGTGACAAGCGGTTTGCGATGTTTGGTCATGCAGCCAATTATCTTGAAAAGCGGTGTCAAAGACTGATTTCGGAGAGCTCCCTGTAATGGCTAAGGTGTATCTTGTGCGCCATGGCCAGGCCAGCTTTGGCAAAGAGAACTACGATCAGCTATCTCCAAGAGGCTGGGAGCAGGGCAGGGTTCTGGGCCGCTGGATGGCGGATAAGGATGAGCCGGCGGCCATTTTTGGTGGTGACTTGCAGCGTCACCGGGAGACGGTTGAGGCCATTGCAGCCGGCTTTGGCTCGCAACTTCCGGATATGCAAGTGGCTCCGGGATTCAATGAATTCGATCATGTTTCTGTTGTCAGCCGTTATCGGCCGGAGTGGAGTGACCGGGAGGTTATGGCAAGAGACCTGGCAGCATTTCCTAAGCCGGCCGCCGCTTTCCAGCAGGCGTTTGTTAAAGCCGTCCGTCGCTGGGCCTCCGGGGACTACGATACGGAATACAGCGAAACCTGGCGTGACTTTCAAACCCGGGTGCTCACAGCATTTGAGGAAATGATTGAGTATGCAGACGGTGGCGATGTGCTGGTGTCGACGTCCGGCGGTCCCATTGCGGTGGTGTGTCAGTACCTTCTGGGGATTAACGACGAGCGGACGTTAGGCCTGAACGAGGTAATAGCAAACACCAGCGTTACCCGGGTTCTTTATTCCGCTGGTCGTCGCAGCCTGTCTGTATTTAATAACTACAGCCATCTGGAAGCGGAAGACCCCGCTCTGGTAACGTTTCGATAATAAAACTGAGGTGTAGAAATGAGCAAAAAAGACCTGTTTGATCTGACTGGAAAAACAGCACTGATTACCGGTGCCAGCCGTGGTATCGGTGAGAGTGTTGCCCGTACCCTGGCAGATTACGGTGCCCACGTGATCGTAACCAGCCGCAAGATAGATGGCTGTGAGGCTGTGGCCAGCAGCATTCGCGATGCGGGTGGCAGCGCTGAGGCTTATGCCTGCCATATTGGCGAGATGGACCAGATTGATGCGATCTGGGCTCACATCGAAAAAGCACACGGAAAGCTGGATATTCTGGTGAATAACGCGGCTGCCAACCCGTATTTTGGGCCGGTTGAAGATACAGACCTGGGCGCTTTCCAGAAAACAGTTGATGTGAACATTCGCGGTTATTTCTTCATGTGTGCCCGGGGCGCGCAGCTTATGAAGAAACACGGGGGTGGTTCTATTATTAATGTGGCATCAATTAATGGTGTTAACCCCGGTCACTATCAGGGAATCTACTCGATCACCAAAGCGGCGGTTATTTCCATGACCAAGTCCTTTGCCACGGAGCTGGGACAACAGAATGTGCGTGTGAACGCGTTGTTACCAGGGTTGACCGATACAAAATTTGCCAGCGCCCTGACGACCAACGAGGCGATCAAAAAACAGGCGATGGCACACATTCCTGTTAAGCGCATTGCCGACCCTGATGAAATGGCCGGCACGGTACTGTACCTGGCGTCAGGTGCCTCCAGCTACACCACTGGCGCCTGCATTAACGTTGATGGCGGCTACCTGACCGTCTGATTACTGAATAGCGGTTTTTGAGTTACCTGAACCGGCCTGGGTCAGCGTTGTTCCGGTTGGTGGTCGGAAATGCAGTGAGTACAGCAGCCGATCCAGAACAGCCTGGCCATTCCAGGCCGGGTTGTGATTGACCATTCCGACCACAGCCCAGGTTGTGTTGTTTTCATCCCGCGTAAAGCCGGCAATTGAACGAACGTTGGCCAGAGAGCCGGTCTTTATGCGCCCCTCACCGTCCATTCCTGTATTTCTGAGGCGCCGGGCCATGGTCCCGTCCATGGCTATAATAGGCATGGAGGCCATCAGGTCTGACGAATATGGGCTGTTCCAGGCATGCTGCAGGATTTTGGTGCCCTGTCGGGCGGTAATCCGACCGTGGCGGGTCAGGCCAGCGCCATTGTCTATAACCATCCCCGCAGTATTGATGCCCTTATCTTCCAGCCAGTCATAAATAGCGCGTATGCCTGCAACCCGGTCGTCGCTCTCACTCTTCTGCCGGTTTTGCGCGCCTATGGTCAGCAGCAATTGCCGGGCCATAACGTTACTGCTCCACTTGTTAATGTCCCGGACCATGGTAACCAGATCTGGCGATGTGGTTTTCATAACCAGTCTTGCATCTTTTGGAGTTGTACCAGTCTGATTGCCCCCGGACACAATCACTCCCATTTCTCCAAGCAGCGAGCGAATCAGTGACGCACTGTATTGCTCCTGTGACAGCAGAGACAGGTAAGTTTTTGTGCGACACCCCTGGGGGAGTTCGCCGGTTACCCGTACTGTAATTTTTTTTCCATCCTGAAATACCGGCGTCCAGTCAAAATTGCGGCGTGAAGGGCAGGCGCCTTCCGCTACGGCTGTGACCCGGTTATCGATACTGATTTCGCTGAGGTCCGGAGTACTCCAGGCCTGGGTGCCACGTTCATCGGCACGCACCTGAAAGTGCACCAGGTTCAGGTTGGTCAGATAAGCAGAGGGTTCAACCAGAAACGGCGCATAGGGGTTATCACCGTTATCATTAAATTCGGGGAATCCTCCGTCAACTTCAAAATAGCTGCCATCAAGTATCAGGTCGCCATCGATACGGGTAATCCCCATATCGCGTAGTTCGCGCAGTGTTGTCCAGAGTCGTTCCAGGGTGAGCTTCGGATCGCCGCCAAACTGAACGTAAAGGTTGCCTTTGAGCGTATCGCCGACCATTTTCCCATCAGTCCGAAACTTTGTCTCCCAGTGGTGGGAGGGGCCAAGAATTTCCAGGGCGGCGTAGGTAGTGATCACCTTCATGATGGAGGCCGGGCTCATGGGCGTATCCGGATTAATGCTTTGCTCAAGCCCCGGACCGTTCAGCGGTACCGCTACCATGCTCAGAGCTTCGTCACTCTTCAGGGAATTGGCGGCGTAGTCGCGCATTTCACTGGCCCACAGCTGCTTGCCACTGTACCCGCCTTCATCCGCCAGAACCGGGGGCAGGTTTGCCAGAATCGGAGTCAGGGCAAGAGCTGCAACAATAGCCAGCGCCGGGTGCTTTGTTCGAAAACGGTCTTTTCCTGCGCGGTTTGAGTGCGACATGCCAGAGTTCACCATGGAGTTATTTAGTGGGATGTGTGAAGTAGCTCCCTATCTGAACAATAGCTCATATTGGCTGTTTATACTATGCACAAAAGCTCTACATTACATGAGTAAGTGCCCGTAGCCCGCTTGTTTATAATGATAAAACAGGTGGTAGCGCTCTAGGGCCATTTTCGGCATTGTTGCCTGGCCAACAGGGCAGGTATTATGGACAACATCAAGACTTGTAAGCCTGTCGCCGTAATTGAAAAAAGGATGTGTATGTATACCGGCCAGTGCCTGTGTGGTGATGTTGCCTTTGAGTATAACGGCCCGTTGGGCCCGCTGGCTCTGTGCCATTGCAGCCAGTGCCGCCGCGCCCATGGCAGTGCATTTTCAGCCAGCTCGCCGATTCAGAAAGTACGGTTCAGGTTTCTGAGGGGAGAAAAAAATCTCACCGAATATGAGTCTGATCCAGGGAAGTACCGCGCCTTCTGCAGTCGTTGCGGAAGCCATCTGTATAGTCGCGTGGATGCGATTCCGGGAATTCTGCGTCTCAGAATCGGAGTAATCAACGAGCCTGTTCAGACTAAACAGGTGCGGCATGTTTATGTAGGCTCCAAGGCTGAATGGTTCGATATTACCGATGACCTGCCTCAGTTTGATAAAACTGAAAGGACGAACGACCCGCACTGACGACTTACTTTGCGGGAGTCATGCGATAAACCTTGCCCTTTGCTGAGTCTGTCAGGAGCCAGAGAGCGCCTTTCGGCCCCATGCGCACATCCCGGATGCGCTCATTCAGTCCGGTCAGCAGGTCTTCGGCGTTGGTTACGTTTTCCCCGTCGAGCGACAGTCGCACCAGCTTACGCATCTTCAGTGCGCCCACAAACAGATCCCCCTGCCACTCCGGGAACAGGTCCCCGGTGTAAAATGCCATGCCGGAGGGTGCGATGGACGGGTCCCAGTAGTACAGTGGGTCAGTTACGCCTGCCATAGTGGTTTTGCTGGAAATAGGTACGCCGGAATAAGCAATGCCATAGGTTACCTTTGGCCAGCCATAGTCGTTTCCGGCCCGGATGATATTCACTTCGTCGCCGCCCCGTGGCCCGTGTTCATGGCTCCAGACCTCACCGGTTTTCGGGTGCAGAGTCATGCCCTGAATGTTGCGGTTACCGTAAGTAAAAAAGCTATCATTAACGTCAGAGTTGTTGAGGAAAGGGTTACCAGGGGCGGGCTCACCATTAATTGTGATTCGGTGCACGCCGCCGGCATCGTCACGGGTATTCTGGGCTCGGTCCTTTTCGCCCCGGTCACCCACCGAAATATACAGGTGTCCTTCCGGATCAAACACCATACGCCCCGCAAAGTGCCGGGTGGTTTTGCTCCGGGGCAGGGCTTCAAAAATGACCTCCACATTGCTTAAATACTTGCCGTCGAATCTTGCTCTGGCCACCCGCGTGGTCATACCGTTGCTGTTCCGGTGGGCATAGCTGAGAAACAACGTTTGGTTGTCTTCAAATTCGGGATGCAGAATCACATCCAGCAGGCCGCCCTGGCCGGCAACTGCCAGTTCCGGCAGACCCGTAGCCGCCTCTCTGACCAACGTCCCATCACGGATCACCCGCAGCCTGCCGGCTCTTTCTGTGACCAGTTGCGAGCCATCCGGGAGGAAAGTGAGGCTCCAGGGGTGTTCCAGGTTTTTAGCAATAACAGCCAGCTGGACGCGTACGCTGCCGGCTTCATAAACATCCGCTGCGTCGACTGCAGTATTGTGCAGCAGCAATGGTATAAGCAGTAACAGAGGCGAACGAATCGTCATGGGGCTGAGGCTCCTGCAGTTTGCAATTAAAATAACCATAGCACCTAATCAGGAAATCCGTAGCGGGCACAGTAGTTTCCCCTATCTCTGCCAAAAAAATGCGATCTCCCGCTACACTGAAAAGCTGATCATCAACGCGAAGGGAGATGTGTAATGGCCGACCGTTATCAGGATTTTCATTTGCAGCCGCTGGCTGGTGAGTGGTGTGAAGGCAGCGGGGATACCCGGCGTCCGGTGCTGGATCCGTACTCGGGAGAAGAGCTGGTAAGCATCCGGCTCGCCACGTCGGAAGATCTGGATAAGGCCTACCGGGAAGCTGAAGTTGCCCAGCAGAGTTGGGCAGAGCAGGCGCCCTCTGAGCGCGCAGCCGTTTTACACAAGGCTGTGTCGATTTTCGATGAACGTAAAGAAGAAATCATCGACTGGCTGATTCGCGAGTCCGGCAGCACCCGCCTGAAAGCGATGGTGGAATGGGGCAGTGCCCGGGCAATTACCCTGGAGGCGGCCAGTATGCCGGCCAGAGCCCATGGCTACACCATGGCCAGTGACATTCCCGGTAAGGACAACCTCGTTTACCGGCGCCCGCTTGGGGTGGTGGGTGTTATCAGCCCCTGGAACTTTCCTCTGCACCTGTCCCAGCGTTCGGTGGCACCGTCACTGGCGCTGGGTAATGCGGTGGTCGTCAAACCCGCCAGTGACACGCCGGTCACCGGAGGTCTGTTGCTGGCCCGTATCTTTGAAGAAGCCGGACTGCCGGCCGGGTTGCTGAGTGTTGTGGTGGGTGCGGGTTCGGAGATCGGTGATGACTTTGTGGCTCACCCGACCCCTGCGCTGATTTCCTTCACCGGCTCTACATCGGTTGGTAAAAACATCGGACGCATCGCCACCAGTGGCCGCTACATTAAAAAGGTCGCGCTGGAGTTGGGCGGCAACAGTCCTTTTGTAGTGCTTGATGATGCGGATGTGGAACAGGCTGCGAAAGCCGCAGTGTTCGGTAAATTCCTGCATCAGGGTCAGATCTGCATGGCCATTAACCGGATCATTGTCGATCAGAGTCGCTATGAAGAGTTTGTAGAGGCTTTTGTAGCCCAGGTTAAAACGCTCAGGGTGGGTGACCCTTCGGACATTGAAACCGCGATCGGCCCGATCATCAATCAATCCCAGCTTGAGGGCCTGCAGCGCAAGATTGCCGATGCCAGATCTGATGGCGCTACGGTATTGCTGGAGGGCGAAGCAAACGGCCAGGTATTTGCGCCCTGGGTATTCGGCGATGTAACACCGGAAATGAGCCTGAGTGCGGAGGAGATTTTCGGGCCCATTGCGGGCATTCAGAAAGCACGGGACGAACAACACGCTCTGGAGCTTGCTAATGGTACTGAGTTTGGCCTGTCCAGTGCGCTATTCAGCGGTGATCCCGAGCGGGGCCTGCGCTTTGCCCGCAAGGTACAAGCCGGGATGACTCACGTTAACGATATGCCGGTAAACGATGAGGCTGCCTTGCCCTTTGGTGGCGAGAAGAATTCAGGGCTGGGCCGCTTTAACGGCGAGTGGGCCATCGAGGAGTTTACAACGGTCCAGTGGGTCAGCGTTCAGCGAGAGCCACGGCAGTACCCGTTCTGAATAACGGCCTGTTTACGGCCGGCGCGTATTCTTCTGCAGCCAGCGGTCGAGTTTATCGGCAAACTCTTTGCGATCCGTCTGGCCAAACGGTGCCGGGCCGCCGGTTACCTGCCCGGCGTTGCGCATTTCTTCCATAAAGTTGCGCATGGCTAGGCGTTGGCGAATGTTTTCTTTGGTGAAAGCCTGCCCGCGCGGGTTGAATACGTCAGCACCTTTTTCGATGGCTTCGGCGGCCAGGGGAATATCCTGAGTGATAACCAGGTCGCCTTTGCTCATCTGATCCATGATTTCGTTATCCGCCACGTCGAAGCCCTGGGGCACCTGCCGGCGGCTGATGTATGGGCTTGGAGGCAGAGAAATGGCGTGATTGGCAATAAAGGTTGTCTGAATCTGCCAGCGGGCAGCAGCGCGGCAGAGGATTTCCCGGATGGGCACGGGGCAGGCGTCGGCATCGACCCAGATTGGCATGTCAGATTTCCTGGATTATGAGTTCGGGTGTGAGTTTACCTGTAGTTATTGCTGGCGGGGTAGCCCCTGCGGGAGTTATGCCGGATTTGCCGGGATGTTGGTGGTATAATCCGGCATAAACTCACTAAACAGGAAATTCCAATGTCTCAACTTCCTTCTTGCCCGCAGTGCGGTTCTGAATATACCTACGAAGATGGTATTCAGTTTGTATGCCCTGAATGTGCTCATGAATGGACAGAGGCAGAAGCTGCTGCGGCTGAAGCGGGTAACGTTATTCGTGATGCCTACGGTAACGAGCTTCAGGATGGCGACAGCGTTACTGTTATCAAGGATCTGAAATTGAAAGGGTCCAGCTCGGTTGTAAAGGTTGGTACCAAGGTTAAGAGTATTCGTCTGGTCGGCGGCGATCATGACATTGACTGCAAGATTGATGGTTTTGGCCAGATGAAGCTGAAGTCGGAGTTTGTTAAAAAGGCCTGATGCCCGTTTTCATAATCTGGAAGCTGTGACAATACGCCGCACCTGGTTTCTTGCGCTGGGCTGAACTGAGAGCAACACTGTAGGGACGAAAGCATCAAACGAGACGCTCGTTGTTTGCAGTCCACCACCAGTTTTGCGAGACACCATGAAGAAGTCAGTTGCATTATTATTTGTCAGTAGCATCCTGATTGTGTCGGGCTTTGCTTCGCCCCTGGCGGCCACTGAGCCGGAGCACAGCCGTATTGAAATTGAACGGCCCTGGAGTCGCCCCACGCCACCGGGCACACCTATGGGCGTAGGTTATCTTGCCATCAAGAACCATAGTGACAAGGAGGTCATACTGGTTGGCGCAAGCACATCCAGAGCGCATCATGTTTCAATCCATGAAACGCTTATGCAAGAGGGTGTCATGCGCATGCAGCCGCTAAAGAACGGTTTGACGATACCGGTCGGGGAGGTCGTTGAGCTGAAACCGCACAGCTACCATCTGATGCTGGAAAAGCTGACAGAGCCGCTGAAAGAAGGAGAGAGTATTCCGCTGACCTTAAAGTTTGAGGAGGCAGACGCGATTACTGTTGAGTTGCGTGTGCGATCACTGGATGCAGCTGATACAGAAGCAATGGAAATGGATCACTCAGGCCACGCAATGGGGGACTGATTCTTGCCGGTTTTGTAAGTCAGTAACGTTTCCATTCTGTGTGCTACATACAGAATGGAAACGTCAGCTGGCATGCCTTTTAACGGCCGCTCACTTACGAGCACCCACCACAGCAAACGCCCGGATCGCCGTGCTTGCCTTCCTCCTGTTTATTTTCAGACTCGGCGGATGGGCTTTCGGAGCCCTCTGCAGCGGCCGCTTTCAGTTTTTCAGCCTCTGCTGTTTCCGTACTTTTGGGGCTGGTTACTTCCGTAAATAAATTTGCCATAAAGCACCTTCTTGCTGTTAGGGAGCCTGGTTACGCTCCTGAGTTGTAACGTTCATTTTAAATGAATGTTATGAGGTATTTATTGGCGAGTCAATGGGTGTTTACAGAATCTGGAGGCAGGGGCAGTTCTTCAGTGCGAGAGAATGATAGTAGCGGTCAGTTGGGTAGGGTGGAGAGGAAAGTGGGAGCAACAAAAAAAGGCAGCCGAAGCTGCCTTTTTTAGCGTTGCCTGTTAATTACAGGGCAACTACGTTCTCAGCCTGAGGACCTTTCTGGCCCTGAGTCACTGTGAAGTCAACCTGCTGGCCTTCAGCCAGAGTCTTGAAGCCACCACCCTGGATTGCGCTGTAGTGAACAAACACATCGGGGCCGCTTTCACGAGTGATAAAGCCAAAGCCTTTTGCTTCATTGAAGAACTTAACAGTACCGGTAACAGTAGACATAATCATTAATCCTGAATTCAATCATTTATAGTGCCGCCAAATCATCAGAATGATGTCTGGTCAGCGATATGCGGGAAACAAAAAACTGGCGTGATCAAAAACAGGACGTACAGCTACAGAAATGCGTCTTATTGATGAAGTGCTTTGCTCGATCTTTCCAACTGAATGCACTGTACCGGCTGTTACTGAGAAAGAAAAGCTTTTTCTTGTAGGTATTACCCGACATCGTCAGTTATTTAAGGTATGTTTGCGTGAGTCCCGTAGATTTTATCGTGAATTAACAGAAGGAGTTTTGCTTTGTCCGCGCTATCCACCTACGAAAGCTTTTCTGTCAGCGTTGAGAACAAGATCGCCCATGTACAATTCAGCCGCCCGGAAGCGCTGAATACCATGAATAAGAACTTTTGGCTTGAGCTGCCCAAATGCATGGAAGACATTGAGGCAAACACAGATGCCCGTGTGGTCGTGGTGTCATCTACCGGAAAGCATTTTTCAGCCGGAATGGATCTTGGGGTCTTCACTGACTCAAACTCCGTGTCTATGAAGGGTGATCCGGGACGCATGGCCGAAAGCCTGCGCCGGGTTGTTTTGCAGCTGCAGGATACTCTCACATCGATGGAGAACATTCGTCTGCCTGTGCTGACGGCTATCCATGGCGGTTGTATTGGTGGTGCGCTGGATCTTGTGTGTGCATCTGACAGTCGCTACTGCACTGAAGATGCGTATTTCAATATTAAAGAGACAGAACTGGGTATGACCGCCGATGTAGGCACCCTGCAACGCCTGCCCAAACTGATGCCGGAAGGCGTTGTCAGGGAGCTGGCGTATACGGGTCGCAACCTTGGTGCGCAGGAGGCTCAGCGCCTCGGCTTTGTGAATGCGGTCTACCCGGATCAGGAGGCACTGCTCACCGGTGTTATGGAGATTGCGGCACAGATTGCTGCTCACTCACCGCTGGCAGTTACCGGCTGTAAAGAGATGCTCAACTACAGCCGTGACCATTCGGTCGCAGACAGTCTGAAGTACATGGCAACCTGGCAGGCAGGCATGTTCCGCCCAGCTGACATGATGAAAACCTTCCAGGCAAAAGCTCAGCAGCAGGCGCCACAGTATGAAGACCTGTTCCCTGTGAAGGGCTTGTTCGACAAGTAAATGGCAGGAACAAACCGGAGCAGACCAAGTGTTTCCCCTGTTGCCGCTCTGGCGTTCCAGGGCGGGATCGGGGTTGTCGGGTTGTTGGTCATTCTCGTGGCAGACATTCCCGTGCAGATGGTGGGTGCCGGGCTCGTACCAAGCATGTTCTATGGAACTTTGGGTGCCCTGTGCACCTATGGTGCGCTGATACTGCTCACACAGATACCTGGCCTGCTACCGGGAGATCTTGACCGGCAAATGCGGAGGCTGTATCGGTTTGCCTCGGGATACTCCTGGCTTGTCCTTTTCCTGCTGTCCGTTTTTGCCGGTGTGGGAGAGGAGCTGCTATTCCGGGGCGCTGTGCAGGGCTGGCTTGCGGAGCACACCAGTACGGCAATCGGTCTGATGGCTGCGTCTGTACTGTTTGGCCTGGTGCACTATGCATCGTTTACCTACTTTATTGTGGCCACAATCCTGGGGCTGGTGCTTGGTCTGGCCTATGTGGCGACCGACAGCCTGTTACTGGTGATGGTGTGGCACGGCGTGTACGACATGATAGCGCTGTATTGTCTGCTTCGGTTTCCCCAGTGGTTTGGTATCCGAGTGCAACGGAACGATTAAGGTACAGGCGCTTTCAGTGCCCTTGTCAGACGTTCCATCATCTGCCCGCTGTTGCGCCAGAAATGCCAGTAAAGCTCAACCTTCAGGGATAAACCGGGTGCAATACTGACCAGCCGCCCGGATTCGATTTCGCGCCGGGCCTGAATCTCCGGAATCATGCCGTACCCCATACCGGCAAGTGCCAGCCTGACGAACCCTTCCGAAGAAGGGCAAAGATGATAGGGGAAGGCACCGTGATAGCCGCTCTGGGCCAGAAACCGGTGCTGCAACTGATCGTTTGGTCCGAATATAATCGCCGGTGCGAACTGTAGACTTTGTTCGTTGAACCCCAGGCTGAAATACTGCGCCTTATAGGCAGGTGTGGCCAAAGGCAGATAAGTCATGGCACCCACGGAAACGCAGCGAGCTCCGGCAACGGGCTGAGAGCTGCTGCACAAACAAGCAGCAACATCCCCTTCACGCATCCTGCGCAGAGCGATATCCTGATCTTCCACCACCATGTCCAGCAACAGGTTTTCTTCATTGCTGAACCGGCCTATAGACTCCGCCCACCAGGTTGCCAGACTGTCCGCATTCGCGGCTATTCGTAATCTTGCAGCAGGCTCTGAGAGTGTTGGAAGGGATTTTGCGAGGTCTCGCTCAAGCAGCTGAACTTGCTGCATATGATTCAGCAACTGCTGTCCGGCAGCCGTGGCTTTGGGCACCGGGCTACGCAACAAAACCGGTTGACCGATACGAACTTCGAGCGTTCGTATGCGCTGGGAAATCGCAGACTGGCTTAGCCCAAGGGCTGCACCTGCCCGCTCAAAACCACCGGCCTCTATAACCGTGGCAAGAGCCTTCAGTAATTTATAATCAATCATAAGAAAATCTGATAAATCATTACGAGTATGAATTTCAAGTATAGCCAGAAATAGCTACTCTTGCGGCATCAGAACGAAGGGAGCCAGGAAAAGTGTACGAAAGTTACCTAACAGGACTTATTGTTGGCGGGGGGCTTATTATTGCTATTGGGGCACAGAACGCCTATGTGCTGAGCCAGGCGATTCGCCGTGAATATCACTGGTGGGCGGCCGGCTTATGCATGGTTGCAGATATAACGCTTTTCACTTTGGGTATGTTCGGGATGAGTGCAGCCTTAATGGCTATGCCGCAGGCGTTGGAGATTCTGCGCTGGCTAGGGGTGGCTTTCCTAGGCTGGCTGTCGGTTCAGGCTTTTTTACAGGCTGGCGGGGGGCGGGCATCGCTGAAAACCACAGAAACAGCAGGTCGTAGTCTGAAAGGCGTTTTGTTTACCACGCTGGCAGTAACGTTGCTCAATCCGCAGGTTTACCTGGATACACTTTTATTGATTCCCGCGGTTGGCGCACAGCAGGAAAATACAACAGGCTTTGTAGCAGGCGCCAGCAGTGCTTCAATAATCTGGTTTGGCTTGCTGGCCTGGGGTGGCTCGACTTTAGCGCCGGTACTTTCGCGGCCACTGGTCTGGCGAATCATCGATGGTGCTATTGCTGTAATGATGGCAACTATTGCTATTCAGCTGGCTGTTAACGGGAATTTCTAGAGTAATTCAGAGCACCTGACAGCCTAATCAAAACGTCGGGCTTGGGACAGGCGGCCCTGCCAGTAATAGCCGTTAAGCTCAGACGCAATGACGCCGGAAGACGTTGAGGCATGAATAAAACGGTTGCCACCCATGTAAATGCCGGCGTGCTGGTCCTTACCGGCTATTCTGAAAAAGACAACGTCACCGGGTTCGATATTCTCTGTTTGCACGACCTTGCCATGGCGTAGCATTTGCGAGGTGGAGCGAGGTAATTGTTGGCCCAGGCCCTCGCGGTAGGCTGTGGTTATAAACCCGGAGCAATCAAAACCCCGGGCGGTGGTCCCGCCATAATGATAGGGGGTCCCCTGATAGCGCTCAAAGATCTGCCACAGTTTTTCGGTTTTTCCTGAACTGTCTGCAGATGTATCAGGCTGGTAGTGGGGCGCTTGTGCTGACGTTAACTGCTGGTTACTGGCACAGCCTCCGAGCAGGAGGGCTGTTAGAGCCACAATGATAGTGTGCTTAACGATAGGCTTCATTGAAAATCCTGAACGATGACCTTTTATCCCTACTGTATTACTGAATTGGCAGTATGTCAGGTTACGGTTAGCCGCTTTTGTTATCCTTACTCCATGTTGAAAATATCCAATACCGTTGAAATTGCAGACTGGGAGCTGGAGATCACCCAGATTCGGGCTCAGGGAGCCGGGGGCCAGAATGTTAATAAAGTGTCGTCGGCCGTACACCTTCGCTTTGATGTACCGAATTCCGCATTGCCGCCGTTTTACAAGGAACGCCTTATGGCACTACAGGATAAGCGCATCAGCAAAGAAGGAGTGATTGTGATCAAGGCCCAGTCGTTTCGTACGCTGGAGTTGAACAAGGAAGACGCACTTGCACGTTTGAAGGCGTTGATTCAGGAAGCCGTTAAGGTACAGAAGGCCCGTCGTGCCACCCGGCCTTCGAAATCAGCCCGGCGCAAGCGGGTTGATCGCAAAACCGAAAGAGGCAAAACCAAAGCCCTTCGGGGCAAGATTCAGGTTTAAGCCACCTCGGAATCATTCTTGCGGGACTCGATTTCGCGAATAAACGATTCTATATCTGTAAAAGCCTCTTCGGCCTCTGGCAACAAGGGACTGAAAATCTGCCAGACATGAACCATGCCGCGCCAGGTATGCAGCCTTACCGGTGAGCCTTCCGCCTTTGCCTTGGCAGCATAGCGCCGGGCGTTATCCACAAGCATCTCGGAGTCGCTGACCTGGATTAAGGTGGGAGGCAGGTTGGCAAGGCTACCCCTGAGTGGCGAGGCTACAGGGCTGGTCGGAGAAACACGGAAGGCTGCCAGTGTTGCCCACCAGATAACCGGCCTGGGGACTTTTGACAGGCCGCCAAACATAGGTCCGAGCATAGGGTCTGTTGCAATATTGTTGCGATTGCTCGGTGCTGTCATCGTAAGGTCGGTGGAAGGCGAGAAGGCTACAGCACCGTCTGCCTGGCGCAAGCCGCTTTCCCGGATCCACGCCAGTAAACCGAGGGTGTGGCTCCCCCCGGCGGAGTCCCCTGCGACCAGCATGAATGTGGCCTCGGCCGGGCCGTCAGGCCCATTTTCTATCAGCCAGGTATAGGCTTTACGGCAATCGCGCACGCCGTCCATAAACCGGTGTTCGGGCATCAGGCGGTAGTCCACCGCAAATACAGCGGCATTGGCAATATGGGAAAGCCGGTCTGTAATGGATCTGTGACTGCGTGGGCTGCCGGCTGCCCAGGCGCCTCCGTGAATGTAAAGAATCCGCCGCCGGGGATCTGCGCCTGATGCAATGACCCACTCTCCACGTGGGTTCTCATTAGGCAAAATCTGTGACTGCAGTTCCAGGCTGTCACTCATGCTGTCCATATACTTGCGCATCGCAAGTAGGCGCGCTTTACCGCGAAAGCCTTTGCTGGCATTACCCATGTCTTTTATGAGGTCCAGAACATGTCGGTTTTCTGCACTCGGCCCCGCCTCCCTCACGGTATAGTCTTCATGGTCCAGGTGCGACAAGTCTTCCCGGCGAAACAGAATCAGGGTCAGAGCGACGAGCAGTACAAGTACGATAATTATGAACCAGAACATGAGTTGCCTGTTTCCTCAGAGTTGGCCTGGAAAGCCGGAGTGCACTATGTTTAGGTGGAGTGTATAACAGAGTCTGCGAGTTTTGTCTGTCAGGCGTCAACTTGCAGGCTTTGCCAATGTCACAAAAGGAGAAGGGTGTTGCAAATAGCCTATCGGGCCAGAGACATTACTGAAGCATATATTGTTGCCGGGTTGCTAAACGCCAATGGTATTGAAACCCATGTGGGAGGGTTTTATCTCCAGGGTGCTATGGGTGAGATTGGCGCGGCGGACTTCAGCAATGTGCATGTAGAAGATGAGGATTTGTACCCGGCGCGGCAGCTGGTCGCCGAATATGAGGCTAAGGGTCACGCCGGCTCTGCGCAGGAGATCAATGATGACAAATAACCCCGTTATGCTGATTACCGGTGCATCTTCCGGTATTGGTGCCGCAACTGCCCGGGCAGCAGCCAAAGAAGGCTACCGTCTGGTACTTGCCGCCCGCTCTGCAGATAAGCTGCAAGCGTTGCAGACCGAACTCGGTGGTGTCAGCCAGGTGCTGGTTATTGAGTGTGATATGCAGGACAACACGGCCCAGAAAGCGATGGTTGATCAGGCGCTGAAGGTTTTCGGCCAAATCGATTCTGTGTTTGCCAACGCCGGACGGGGCGGGGAGCCGGGTGGTTTTAGTGAAGCCGATCCGGACGTCTGGAAAGACATGATCCTCACCAATATTTACGGGGTTGGTCTGACTATTCAGCATAGTCTCCCGGCGCTTCGAAAGAGTAAGGGGCATTTGCTGCTCACAGGCTCTGCTGCCGGCAGAGTGACCATTCCCGGTTCCATGTACAGCGCAACCAAGTGGGCAGTTTCGGCGATTGGCTACGGTGTACGAGAGGAGTTGCGGGGTTCCGGAGTGCGGGTAACCCTGATAGAGCCCGGCATGGTGGACACCCCGTTTTTTGATAAGCCACCTGCCCACGCTCTGATGCCGGAGGACATTGCCCGCGCAGTGATGTACGCGGTCTCTCAGCCTGCACATGTAGATGTAAACGAAATTCTGGTGCGGCCAACACCTGCAGAATAGCCAGAGGGGACCCTAGCGTTTAACGCTGCGTTGCCTTGGTTTTCCGGCTTTAGGGCGTTTGGATGACTTGGTGTTTTTACCGGTGGGGCGCCTTGCTCCAGGAGGCTTGGGTCCGCCTCTGTGCCCTGCACGGGAGGGTCGTGGTGAACGCCGGGGTGTGCCCGGGGATTTCTTTCGGGCGGCGACGGGCGTGTCCGGGGTGGCGTCAGCCGATGAGTCCTGGATCGCATCAAAAAGATCTTTCAGTTCTTTCTCGGTCAGGTCCCGCCATTGCCCCACCGGCAACCCCCTGAGATTCACGTTCATAATACGAACCCGCTCAAGGCGGGTGACCTCAAATCCGAAATGCTCTGTCATGCGGCGAATCTGGCGATTCAGCCCCTGCACCAGGGTGATGCGAAATACAAAACGGCTTTCCTGCACGACTTTGCACTTCTTGGTCATGGTGCCAAGTATGGGCACACCGCCCGCCATGCCCTGAATAAAAGCCCTGGTGATCGGTTTGTTGACAGTTACCACGTATTCTTTTTCATGGTTGTTGCCGGCTCTCAGGATTTTGTTGACCAGATCACCGTTACTTGTCATGAAGATCAGCCCCTGTGAATCCTTGTCCAGGCGCCCGATAGGGAAAATGCGCGTGCTGTGGCCGACAAAACGCTGAATGTTGTTTTTTTCTGCATCATCCGTGGTGCTTACGATGCCCACCGGCTTATTCAAAGCGATAAATACCAGATCTTCTTCCGCCCTGGGCGTTATAACCTGGCCATTGACTTTGACCGTATCCGACGGCGAAACCTGATCACCTATCCGGGCCTGCTTGCCATTTATAAAGACGCGGCCCTGCTCAATATAACGGTCCGCTGCCCGGCGGGAGCACATGCCACTTTCACTGATGTATTTATTAAGACGGGTGGTTGGCTTGCTGGTCATCGTATATCCGGTTGTGTCGCGGGTTTCGGGCATGATACCAGCGGGATTTTGTTTCTTCGCCCTTGGCTGCATAAAAAGGATAGAGCGAACAGAGCAAACAGCTGATTCAGAACGTGGAAAGTCCGGTTGCTTCCATCAAACGATAGCGCCAGTAGCGCAGCTTTGAGTCGTCGGCCCAGTGTTCGTATGGCAGGCTCATAACCGGGTTGCTGTCGGGGCCGGATTGCCACTGCTGTTCAAAAAAGCTGACGGCTTTTGCGGCGAGGGCAGAATCCGGTGGCACGGAAACCCGGGCGCTTGTCTCCAGGTTGAAGTTATCAAGGTTGCGCCGTGTGAAGTTGGCGGAGCCAAGTAAAAGCTCGGTGGGGCCGGCTTGGGGGCGCAGTATCATTAACTTGCTGTGGCATTGCTCGCCCGCTGTGTTGCACCAGCGTACCGGGATGCCGGTCTGGTGAAGCTCCATGGCAACCTGCCGGTTTGGAATGCCACTTTTTTGGTGGCCAAAGGCTTCGTTGTTGGCATCGAGAAGCAGGCGTATGTCTACGCCCCGTTTATGGGCATCGATTAAGGAGGCAACGACTCCTCTGTGGGAAAGGTAGAACAGTGCGAGATCCAGCCGGCTCCCGCTTTGTGCGCTGGAAATTATCTCGAGTGCGGCATCCCGGATCCTGGCCTCTGTTTTTATGGCGATCGTGCCGGCGCTGTTGTGGTTGCGGGCCGGGCGTGCGTCTGCTTTGTGGATCAGAGTATCCAGCGCCTGGCTGGATCGGCCGGACATGGCCAGAACTGTTTTTTCGCTTTCAAGAATGTCGGTAACGGCAGGACCAGTGAAGCTGAGGGCTATATTGCTGTGCCGGCTGCTGCCATCGTGAGGGTTTGCAGAGGAAACAACAGCGCGCAGTGCATTCCCCTCATCTGTAACCAGTACTTTGCGATGGTTTGCCTTAAAATTAGGCAGGGCCAGATAACTGCGTATGGTAACCGGTTGGGTGCCCACTGCGTTTGGCAGCCAGCCTCCCTCAGGATTATTGCCTGCCCATTGGCAGCACAGTCGCCAGATGGCCGACCAGGCAGGGTTGCTGTCACGAAGCGGCTCCAGGTTGGTTTCGGTGACCGGAATGCCGGCTTGACGTAGCGCCTGAAACCAGGGCGATACTGAGCCCCCGTAAAGCGTATTCAGCGGGTCAGAGATAACAATCACCTCCAGTTCCGGTCGCTGCTTTTTGCGCCTGATCAGCGCCTCGGTGAGCTGTTCTGCGAGATTACGGTGCTCTGTGTCTTCCGGGCTGCTGCTGTTAAAGAGAAACATATCGACGAGAATGAACGATTCTGCCTGTCTGATCAGGCGAAGGATTTCGTCGAAAATCTCATGATCCCGGCTTTCTGTGCCATCCCGATAGTGATAGGTGGCATCCACCAGCAATGCGGCATCACTCAGGTTGTGGGTTTCACCCTTATAGCTGATGCCGGGGGGTAAAGGTTTGCAGGTATGGTAAATGCCCACGCCGGTCAGTGTCAGAAGCAGAAGCGTGAGCAATACCTTAAGAGTCATAAAGCAGCCTCGGGCTGTGTCAGCCGGCCTGGTGTGCTTTAACCAGTGCCGAAAACCGCTGAAGCAGTCCGGCGGCTTCTGGTGCGTCGCTAACCGAGTGGATCAAGGCATGTGAATCCAGACCTTCCTGATCCAGGTCGGGAGCCTGCACTTGCAGATAGGCCCGCATGATGTCGTCTGAAAACTCAGGGTGAAATTGTACGCCCCACGCACATTTGCCTGCGCGGAACGCCTGGTGAGGCTCAAATTCATTTTTGGCAAGCAGTACTGCATCAGGCGGCAGGCGCAACACCGACTGTTTATGGGTCAGTTGTGCATTGAAGCTCTCTGGCAGGTGCTCAAACAGTGGGTCATTTCTGGCATCGGACAATAGCTCTATTCGCCGGGTTCCGGTTTCCCGCCCTTCTGGGTGGTAGCCAGCCTCGCCACCCAGAGCATGGGCCAGAAGCTGGTGCCCGTAACATACCCCGAGAACGGGTATGTCCAGCGCCACAGCTTTTGCAAGCCATTGTGCCGCGTTTTCACTCCAGGGTTCGCGGTCGCTGACCATGGCGGGAGAGCCTGTAACGACAACTCCCTCCCAGTCTGCAGGGTCGGCTGGCAATTCACCGGCCTGTGTGTTGAACACAGAAATGTCGAGTCCGGGAGAGAGCCCATAAATGAACCAGTCCTCAAAGTCCCCGTACTGCTTCCGGATCGCCGGATATGTACTGCCGGTTTTAAGGATTGCTACCCGTGGCTGCATGTGGTTCATTGCACTGGTAATTCTGCGTTGTGGAAAATGTTCTGCACATCGTCCAGGTCGTTCAGCATATCGCAGAACTTTTCGAAGAGGGGAATGTCATCACCTTCCACCGGCGTTGTGGTTTTCGGTACAAACTGTATTTCATCCACCTCAAAGTCGATGTCAGGGAAAGCGTCTGACAGAGCCTGCCGGGCCTTTGCGTACTCCGTGTGGGGCGTAAAAACGGTGATATGGCCATCTTCGTTTTCAATATCACTGACGTCTACATCGGCTTCTACCAAGGCTTCAAGCGCGCCTTCCTCGTCTTCACTTTTGAACACAAATATGGCGCTGTGATCGAACATATGGGCGACCGTGCCCGGGGTGCCGATTTTGCATTTGGTCTTGGTGAAGGCCAGGCGAACGTCGCCGAACGTGCGGTTGGGGTTGTCAGTCAGGCAGTCCACGATCACCATGCAGTTGCCAGGACCGTACCCTTCGTAACGGGCTGGTGAGTAATCCTCGCCGGCACCGCCCTGAGCCTTCTCTATAGCTTTGTCTATAACATGGGACGGAACCTGATCTTTTTTGGCGCGCTCAATCAGCCCTCGCAGGGACAGGTTTGCCTGAGGGTCTGTTCCGCCAGACTTGGCGCTCATATAAATTTCGCGCCCGTACTTACTGTATACCTTGGTTTTGGCCGCCGCTGTCTTGGCCATGGACTCTTTGCGGTTCTGATAGGCTCTGCCCATTTTTTGCGCTGCCTCATGTTTGCTGGATAAACACGAGGATTTTACTCAAGAATGTTCGTCCGGGACAGGCCTGTTTAGAAGGAATGCCCCGCAGGCGGTCAGATATAGTCGATAGGTGTGCGGTAATTGTCCTGGGTCATCAGGTCAATGCCACACTCCATATCACTGACCCAGCTCAGAAAGCGGTCGATCATTTCGGGACCTTCAAAACGCTTGCCGTGCTGGGGCACTATCATGTCCACATCCATGTTCCGGACCATATCAGCCCAGAGCCGGCATATCTTTTTTGAGGCAATATAACGACGGTGGAATCCGGTCATATGCGCAATGTGCTGGTCGAAATCCGTTACCGGCAAATGGTCATCTGTACTACCCATGGAGGCTCCCAGATCTCCGGAAAACAGTATCCGCGAAACCGGGTCGTAAAATTGCAGATTGCCCACCGAATGCATGAAGTGGGCAGGCAGGCACTGCAGGTAAGACTCACCGAATCTGACATTAGCGCCGGCGTCCGGAATGCTGACAATGCGATCGTAAACACTGCCGCTCAGCTGGTTGGTAACGTAGCTGGATACCAGGTGGGGCAGGAATCTGGCCCACAGCTTTGACGTTACAATTTTTGCGCGAGTATGGACAATCCAGCGGTCAATGGCGCCGATAATGTCCGGATCCTGGTGAGATGCAAACACATAGTCCATATCCTGAATGTTCATGTATTTGGAGGCAGCAACCGCCAGTGGCGTATAAGTAAGGTCGCCACCCGGGTCAATCAGCGCTTCGTGTTTGCCGTCTACAATCAGAAACTGGTTCGACTGGACACCTTCGCCAGTAACCAGAGAGTCGAACATCAGGCATTTGTGATGTCCGTTATCGAACAGAACAACAGGCTCATTTGCCATTTAAATCTCCGAAGGGTAGAGGCCGGCGAGGCGCGGCAGTAAATGCAGGTCGCGCGGAGCGTACAAAATTGATGAATAACAATAAATGTTCCAAATCAATAATACCGCTATTTCCCTGCAGCGTTTTGTAATGTGTCAGTGCCTGGGAGTGTGGCGGTAGTCTCTGGGTGACTGTCCCATTACTTTTTTAAACAGACGGGAAAAATAGTAGGCGTCGTCATAACCCAGGCGATGGCTTATTTCCGCAAAGCTCAGGCTGGTGGCATCCAGCATCTGGCAGGCGCGCTCCACTTTCAGGTGGAGAAAATGCTGAATGGGAGAAGTTCCCGTCTGTTCTTTGTAACGCGTTGCAAAGTGGGCAGGGGAGAGGCCTGCCAGATCTGCCAGTTGCTCCAGGGTAATCCGCTCATCAAGGCGTTCGTGCATGTAGTTGTGGATCGTATCCAGCTCGGCGGTTCGTTCATGTCCGGTGTCATCAATACTGATCGGGATGGCTGTCAGCAGCTGGCGCAGGCGGTTGGCTGCGTGAATCAGTCCGCTGGCCCGGAAGCCGGTCTGCCGAACGGAGAGCAAACCATTAAAGTCCACCAGCAACCTTGGTTGTCGACCGAGGTGGCGGATGCGCACTGAGCTGTCAAACCCCATGTACTTCTGAAAATCAGTGGCCAGAGGGCCAGTGTAGTGCACCCAGTGAATCGTCCATGGGGCTTCGGGGTGTGCCGTATACCGGTGACGGGTGCCGGCAGGCAGCAACAGCAGGTCGCCGGCACTTACCGTATAGGACTCTCCTTCCATATTAAGGAAGGCCTGACCATCGGTGCAATAGATCAAAAGATTGTCGCGGTGGTGCTCTCTGTGCATGTGGTGCCCAGCCGCGTGCCGGTAATGACCAAAGGCAAGAGGGTAGAGGTCGCGGGTAAGTGGGTGCTCAGACAAAAGGCGAATAGTGGGCGCTGGAACCACGTAGCGAATGCTGTCGCCGGGGACTGGCCATTGAGAGGTTTGTGCCATATTTTCGTTACTGCTCACTGCGAGGTGATCGAAATATAATCCATTATGGGCGAAATTTAGTCAATCATAAAAGGCCCGGGGCCGTGCTAGAGTTTAGGCATATATGGCCGAAGCACCCTTGCTTTAGCCCACCTCCGCACAACAACAAACAGGGGTTTCACAATGAAAAATGTTCCACTGTACCTTGCCGGTGAGTTTGTCCAGAGCCAGACCAGCGATTGGATTGATGTTACCAACCCGGCCACCAATGAGGTAATAGCCCGGGCGCCCGCGGCCACAGATGCGGAAATGCGCAAAGCCATCGAGAGCGCTGCTGATGCGTTCAGAACCTGGAAGGAAGTCCCGGTATCAGAGCGCGCCCGCGTAATGTTGCGGTATCAGGCGCTGCTGAAAGAGCATCACGATGAAATTGCCGAGATCCTCTCCCAGGAGACCGGCAAGACCTTTGATGATGCCAAAGGGGATGTGTGGCGCGGGATTGAAGTGGTTGAACATGCCGCCAACGTTGCCTCCTTAATGATGGGCGAGACGGTTGGAAATGTGGCAAGGTCGGTTGATACTCACTCCTGGATTCAGCCGCTGGGCGTGTGTGCCGGCATCACGCCGTTCAACTTCCCGGCCATGATTCCGCTGTGGATGTTTCCGATGGCGATCGCCTGCGGCAACACGTTCATTCTCAAGCCGTCTGAGCAGGACCCGCTTACTCCGATGCGACTGACGGAGCTGTTTGAAGAAGCGGGGGCACCCAAAGGCGTGCTCCAGGTAGTGCACGGTGGTAAAGAGCAGGTCGATGTTCTGCTTACCGACCCTGTGATCAAGGCGGTTTCTTTTGTCGGTTCGGTACCAGTGGGGCGTTATATCTATGAAACCGGTACCCGTAATATGAAGCGGGTTCAGAGTTTCGCCGGCGCCAAGAACCACATGGTTATTATGCCGGATGCCGATAAGCAGCAGGTGCTTAACGCCCTGGTCGGTGCGTCAGTAGGAGCTGCAGGACAGCGCTGCATGGCTATTTCGGTCGCCGTCTTTGTGGGTGAGGCCCAGTCCTGGATTCCGGAATTGAAAGAAGCCATGACCAAGGTCCGTCCGGGTGCCTGGAATGACTCTGGTGCCAGTTATGGCCCGGTGATCTCACCAAAGGCCCTGGAACGTGTAGAGTCGCTTATCGCCACCGGTGAAGCCCAGGGTGCAAACCTGCTTCTGGATGGCCGTGGCTGCACAGTGGACGGGCTGCCGGATGGCAACTGGGTTGGCCCAACACTGTTCTCCGGTGTAACCACCGAGATGGATATTTATAACGAAGAAATCTTTGGCCCTGTGCTTGCCTGCATGGAGGAGGCAAACCTTGAAGACGCCATCTCACTGATCAATAAGAGTCCCTATGGTAACGGCGTGTCGATCTTTACCAGTTCCGGCGGTGCCGCCCGGAAGTTCCAGCATGAAATTGAAGTGGGTCAGGTGGGTGTGAATATACCTATCCCTGTGCCTCTGCCATTCTTCTCGTTTACTGGCTGGAAAGGCTCCTTCTATGGCGACCAGCATGCCTATGGTAAGCAGGCTGTACGCTTCTACACTGAAACCAAAACGGTGACATCACGCTGGTTCTCCAGTGAAGCAACGGCCGAGGCTGAAGCAAACTTTTCTATTCAGCTGCGTTAATCGCATTGGTAACACGGAGCCAGACAATGGACTTTAATCTGACTGAAGATCAGCTGGCGTTTCGCGAAGCAGCCCGGGCGTTCGCTGAGAAATCCATGGCCCCGCATGCGGCCAGGTGGGACGATGAACATATCTTTCCTGTCGATGTGCTGAAAGAAGCCGGCGTGATGGGTTTTATGGGAATTTATACGCCCGAAGCCCTGGGGGGCATGGGGCTTTCCCGGCTGGACACATCCGTGATTGTGGAAGAGCTTGCAGCCGCCTGCCCCTCAACGGCGGCGTTTATAACCATCCACAATATGGCAACCTGGATGGTAGCCAGTTTTGCCTCGGACGAGCTCCGGCAAGAGGTTGTCCCGAGGCTGGCCAGCGGTGAATGGCTGGCATCTTACTGTCTGACGGAGCCCGGCGCCGGCTCGGATGCGGCCAGCATAAAAACCAAAGCAGTCCGGGAAGGTGACAGCTACGTGATCAGTGGCAGCAAAGTGTTTATCTCCGGTGCCGGCGATACAGATATTCTCGTGCTGATGGCGCGCACCGGAGCGCCGGATTCGGGCCCCAGGGGGATTTCTACATTCGTAGTGCCTGCGGATGCTGACGGCATTTCCTATGGCAAGAATGAAGAGAAGATGGGGTGGCGATCTCAACCCACGCGTATGGTCAGCCTTGAGAACGTGCGCATTCCCGCGACCAGTCGGGTGGGAGAAGAAGGTGAGGGGTTTGCCATTGCCATGAAAGGCCTTGATGGCGGCCGGCTGAATATTGCCACTTGTTCTTTAGGTGGAGCGCAGGCTGCGCTGTTGAGAGCCCGTAACTACATGCACGAACGGGAGCAGTTTGGTAAGCCCCTGGCCGCTTTTCAGGCTTTGCAGTTCAAGCTTGCCGATATGGCCACCAACCTGGTTGCCGCGCGACAAATGGTGCGCCTGGGGGCGTTCAAGCTGGATAGCGGTGATGCTGAAGCAACGCTGCACTGTGCCATGGCCAAACGTTTCGCGACCGATGTCTGCTTTGATGTCGTAAACGACGCACTGCAGTTACATGGCGGTTATGGCTATATCCGGGAATACCCTCTGGAGCGTTACCTGCGTGATCTGCGAGTGCATCAGATACTGGAGGGGACCAACGAAATTATGCGTCTGATTGTGGCCAGGCGCCTGCTGGATGATGGTGTGGCCGAGGCCATTCAATAATCCACCAAAATAACAGGAGAACGATGATGAGTGATCTGATTCAGCTCGAAAAGCGCGGGCACATCGCAATACTGACAATCAATAATCCGCCGGCCAACACGTGGACTGCGGAGTCTCTGCCTGCCCTCGCAGAAACGATACGTGCACTCAACGAGGACGCAGACATTTTTGCGTTGGTTGTGACCGGGCAGGGCGAGAAATTTTTCTCCGCCGGTGCCGACCTGAAAACCTTTGCTGACGGTGATAAAGCCCGGGCCAATGAAATGGCGCAGCTTTTTGGTGAAGCATTTTCTGCGCTGACAGCCTTTCGGGGCGTATCCATTGCGGCCGTGAATGGTTATGCCATGGGCGGCGGCCTTGAGTGCGCGCTTGCATGCGATATTCGTGTGGCTGAAGAGCATGCCCAAATGGCGCTCCCCGAGGCCTCTGTGGGGTTGCTGCCCTGCGCCGGCGGAACCCAGAATCTGCCCTGGGTTGTAGGTGAGGGCTGGGCGAAACGTATGATTCTGTGCGGCGAACGGGTCAGCGCGGACAAAGCGTTGCAGATTGGCCTGGTGGAAGAAGTTGTTGCCAGTGGCCAGGGACTGGAAAAGGCACTGGAGCTGGCTGAAATGGCGTGTAAGCAAAGCCCGTCTTCCATTGCCCGCTGCAAGAGCCTGGTGATGAGTGCCCGTGACAGTCGCAGTCACAGTGACGGCTGGCGCATGGAGCGTGAGCTGTTTGTTGAACTGTTCTCGACCGAAGATCAGAAAGAAGGTGTGAACGCGTTTCTCGATAAGCGCAAGCCGGAATGGAAGAACCGCTGAAACCCGGCACCTGCTGCTTTAAGGATTAGATATGAGTCATCCATCTGAAAAAAGTAACCAGCCGATCGTTTTTGAAGAGTGGGAAACCGCCGATGGTCTCCTGATCGCCGTGGCAAGACTGAATGCGCCCAAAACACTGAACTCGCTTTCTCTTGAAATGATCCGGCAACTGACCCCCCAACTTGAAAGCTGGGGTGCGAATGACCGTGTGCAAGCGGTCTGGATTGAAGCCGAAGGTGATAAGGCGTTTTGTGCCGGCGGTGACATAGTCGCGCTATACCGCAGTATGACCGAGCCGGGAAGTGCGGGGCCCAGCGAAGGGGAAGCTTTTTTTACGGAAGAGTATGAGCTGGACTACCTGATCCATACGTATCCGAAACCGGTCGTTTGCTGGGGGCACGGCATTGTGATGGGGGGCGGTCTGGGCATCATGGCCGGCGCGTCTCACCGGGTGGTCACGGAAGCCTCCATGCTGGCAATGCCGGAAAGCAGTATCGGGCTATACCCGGACGTCGCTGCGGGCTGGTTTCTGAACCGTGCACCCGGGCGAACCGGGCTATTCCTGGGTCTGACCGGTGCTCGCCTGAATGCTTCAGACGCTCTGTTCACTGGCCTGGCGGATCGCTTTATCCGGCAGGACCTTAAGGCATCCGTAGTGACTGCGCTGACCAGTAGCAACTGGCAGGGAGATGATTCTTTTGCTGTGGTCAGCCGTGCGCTCAGGCAACACGAAAACCAAAGCGCGGATGCATTGCCTGAATCCCCGGTGCGTACACACCTCGATGAAATTAACCGTGTAACCGATGCCGACACTCTCATGGATATGGTTGCACAGATGCAGGAGTTAGCCGAAGGGGATGGCTGGCTCGCCAAGTCGACCCGGGCACTGAAAGCAGCATCGCCGACATCGTTGGCTATATGTTGGCAGCATCTGCGCAACTGCCGTCTCGATAGCCTGCGGGAGGTGCTTGATAAAGAGCTGATCCTCTCCAGGAACTGTCTCATTAAAGGTGAGTTTGCCGAAGGTGTGCGTGCATTGCTGATCGATAAAGACAAACAGCCACGCTGGCGTTATGCCTCGCTTGCCGAAATGGACAGCGAGTGGATTGACAGTTTTTTCGAGAAATAGCCTGACAGGCCGCCTGTATCTGGGCGGCCCATTCAACCGAATACAAAAACAAGGGGATGATTATGGCAGCAATTACTTTTATTGGTCTGGGCAACATGGGTGGCCCAATGGCCAGCAATCTGGTGAAAGCCGGGCACGACGTAACGGTATTTGACCTCTCCGAAGATGCAGTTGCAGCACTGGTCTCGGAAGGCGCAAAAACTGCAGAAACGGCCCATGAGGCGGCCAAGGGAGCAGAGTGTGTCATCACCATGCTACCGGCAGGCAAACATGTTGAAGCTGTCTACCTGGGCGAAGACGGCTTGCTGGCGGCACTACCCAAAGACACCCTGGTTATTGATTCATCCACTGTTTCTCCGGAAACCGCTCGTGGCGTCGCCGAGCAGGCCGCAGCCAGAGATATCCCGTTTCTTGATGCACCCGTTTCCGGCGGAGTGGCGGGTGCCAAAGCTGGAACACTTACCTTTATCTGCGGCGGAGCAGAGGACACGTTCGCACAGGCAAAGCCAATTCTTGAAGCCGTCGGCAAGAACATTTTCCATGCCGGCGATCATGGTGCTGGCCAGGTTGCCAAAATCTGCAACAACATGCTGCTGGCGATTCTGATGGCAGGTACAAGTGAGGCGTTGGCGCTGGGTGTAAAGAACGGGCTGGACCCCGCTGTTCTTTCGGAAGTGATGAAACAGAGCTCCGGCGGCAACTGGGCGCTGAATGTGTATAACCCCTGGCCAGGCGTGATGGAGACGGCGCCGGCATCGCGAGGGTATGAAGGTGGGTTTCTGGTGAACCTGATGAACAAGGATCTTGGGCTGGCGTTCGATAATGCGGTGAAAAACCATGCGTCGATCCCCATGGGGGCTCTCGCCCGCAATCTCTTTCAGCTGCATGCCGGGCAGGGCAATGGGACACTGGACTTCTCCAGTATCCAGCGTCTTTATAAGCCTGAGTAACCTGTTGCCAGAGGCTGTGTGGCACGATACCAACGCATCAGCGCAGCGGAGGCGTGTTTTATATAACGGTGAAGGTTGGTAGAGTACTGCCGCAAAACTGATTCAATGGGGCAGCGCTATACAGCTGACTGGCGTATACAGGTGGAGTGGGCAGGCAAATGAAAAGCTGGTTGTTTTTAGCAGCCGCCATCATTGCTGAGGTTGTTGCAACCTCAAGCATGAAAGCCAGTGAGGGTTTTACCCGTTTGTTTCCGAGCCTGGTGGTCGTTATCGGCTATGGCGTTGCTTTTTACCTGCTCTCGTTAACCCTGAAAACCATTCCGGTAGGTATTGCTTACGCCATCTGGGCAGGTTCCGGGATTGTTTTGATAGCACTCATTGGCTGGCTGGTATTTGATCAAAAGCTGGATGCGGCAAGTGTGCTGGGAATGGCGCTTATTGTGACGGGTGTATTCGTCATCAACGTATTTTCAAAAGCCAGCGTGCACTAGGCCAAGCCTGCAATCGGCCGTATAATAAGTTCGGTATACATTTTTGAATGAAATAGGGTAAACCAGCATGGCAGATCAGATACGAGTAGCGATTGCCGGATATGGCAATCTTGGGCGAGGAGTCGAGTCGGCGGTGGCGCAGAACCCCGACATGCAGTTGGTCGGTGTATTCAGCCGTCGTGACCCGGCAAGCGTAACTCTGCTTGACAGTAATGTGCCCGTGTATCCCATGGCGGATATAGAGCAGTATCAGAACGAAGTCGATGTCATGATTCTGTGTGGAGGCTCCAAAACAGATCTGCCTGAGCAAGGTCCTTACCTGGCACAGTTTTTTAATACGGTGGACAGCTTTGATACCCACGCCAAGGTGAACGAGCACCACGCGGCACTGGATGAGCCAGCACGGAAATCCGGAAAGGTTGCCTTATTGTCCGTTGGTTGGGATCCGGGCATGTTTTCATTGAACCGTATGTTCGGTGAAACCATTTTGCCGGAAGGTGAAACCTATACTTTCTGGGGCAAGGGTTTGAGCCAGGGCCACTCTGACGCGGTGCGCCGAGTGTCCGGTGTGAAGAAGGGTGTCCAGTATACATTGCCGTCCGAAGAGGCGATTGCTCGCGTTCGTAATGGTGAACAGCCGGAGTTGTCTACCCGTGAAAAACACGTGCGTGAATGCTTTGTGGTTCTGGAAGACGGGGCAGACGAAGAAGCAGTGCGTAACGCCATCGTTACCATGCCCGACTATTTTGAGCCCTTCGATACAACGGTTAACTTTATCGATGAAGCAACCTTTGCGGCTGAGCACAGTGCCATGCCACACGGCGGTTTTGTGATTCGCAGCGGCGAGACGGGTACCCAGAGCAAACAAACCATGGAGTACTCACTTGCCCTTGGCAGTAACCCGGAGTTTACCGCCAGTGTGCTGGTGGCCTATGCCCGGGCAGTTCATAAAATGGCCAGCTCGGGTGACGTAGGTGCTAAAACAGTGTTTGATGTGCCTCCGGGACTGTTGTCGCCCAAGAGCCCTGCACAATTGCGCAAGGACCTCCTGTAAGGCCCGTCCCGGGGCAACTTGGAAGTTAAGTGAGGCCCCTCATTGCTGAGGGGCCCCTTGGACTGGTCACTCGTTACGGCGCTTTCGCATTTCCTGGCGGTACTGACCGGCCAGATCGCTTTTTTGTTTATCCGTGAGTACTTTGCCGGCCATCTGGAAAACTTCCTGTTCTTCTTCATCCAGGTGGTGGGTCACAAGGTGTTGAAGCTCTTTTAAACTCTTGAGCCACTCGGGGCTTGAGTAGTCGGTTTCTTCAAGTTTTTCCAGACATTCATCAATATCGTGGTGCTCGGCCACACTGTGGCGCGCCTTATCCTGAGTCTGCTCATGTTGCATCAAGTGAGCATAAAAGCACTGCTCTTCCGCAGCGGCATGCCCGGTCAGCTCGGTTTTCAGAGCTTTGAAGCCCTGGCGGCGGGATTCTTCATCGCCGGTCGTCTCTGCCAACAACTCCAGAAGCTTTCGTTGTATATCGTGATCTTCCCTCAACGCTTCGAATACGTTCATTGCTATCCCCTCTCGGTAAAGACACCGTAAAGTGTAGGATATTTTCGGGGTGGTGGAGGCGACTTTCATCAAGCCGCTAATCTGTATCTGGTGACTGCTACAGAGGTGCCTGAAAGGTCTGTTGGCGCCGGTACTGCTCCGGGGTACAACCGGCCTGGCGTTGAAACATGGTAATAAAGGCAGAGCCGCTGCTGTAACCCATGTCAAATGCCAGCTCTTTGACAGACCGCCCCTGTTCAAGGGCCTCGATAGCGGCAAGAAAGCGTAAGCGCTGACGCCATTCCCCGAAGCTCATCCCCAGTTCCTGCATAAAATGCCGCGCCAAAGTGCGTTCGCTTACAAACACCTGCTGCGCCCAGCTTGCCAGAGGACGGTTGTCTCCGGGGTTATGGCGCAGCTCTTCCAATATCTGGTTCACCTTTGGGCTGGAGCCATAAGGCAGATAATCGGCCTCCCTGGGGGCCAGGTACAGTTGATCCAGCAACACCTGTGCAAGATTGAGGTCGGTTTTACTCACCGGGGTGGTAACGTCGCGCTCGGCAAAGTCATTCAGAATGGCTTTAAGAACATGGCTCATAGACACAGCACAGGGACGGTCCGGCAGGGACTGGCAATGCTCAAGGCCAATATAGACAGATCGATAGACGACGGATTCGCGGTTGTAGCAACTGTGCAGTGCGTTGGGTGGAATCCATACCGCGTAATTGGGTGGTGATATGAATGGCCGTCCGTCAATTTCCAGCTGCATCACGCCACGAGCCGTAAAGTTCAGTTGCCCCCATTGGTGGCGGTGGGGGATTGCATGCGTATCGGCGCCGAACTCGTCATAACGAAAATACACCGGACCGGGTAATTCGCGGAGGGTGGGGATCTCGATATAGTTTCTGTTCACCTTGTCTTAAACCATCGCCATGTTGTCTGGTAATCAGTATAGCCTTTGATAAGGACAGGAGGATAATAGCGACTCAGTTTTTTAACGTTTACCGGGGTTTGTAACTATGTACTATGCGTTTCCGCTGCTCGCCGTTATATTCTGGGCGGGCAATACTGTCGTTAATAAGCTGACAGTGGGCGTTATATACCCGGCAGAAATAGGTTTTTATCGGTGGCTGTTTGCAGCTGTACTGCTTACTCCGGTGTTACTGAGGCCGACATTACGGTCGTGGCCTGTTATCAAGGCAAATGCAGGCAAGATTTTTGTGCTGGGCGTTCTGGGGATGGCGATCTACCAGAGCCTTGCGTATTTTGCGGCCCCGAAAACCACAGCCACCAATATGGGTATTGTACTTGCACTGATGCCTGTTATGTCGCTTGTGCTGGCGATCGCAGCGCTTGGCCACCGACTGACTGTGGGGGCTGTCGTGGGTTCGATCGTATCCTTTCTGGGTGTCTTGATAGTTATTACTTCCGGAAACCTGACCTCACTGACTCAACAGGGCATTAATGGCGGCGATGCCATGATGCTGGTAGCCGTAGCGGCCTACGCGATTTACAGCACACTACTGAAAAAATGGCAGATTCCATTGCCCGCCATGGAGTTACTGTATGTGCAGGTATTGGTTGCTGTTGTGGTGCTGTTTCCTTTATTTGCAGTGTCACCGCAAGCAGGTCTGAATAGTGATAACCTGCCGCTTGTGTTGTTTGCCTGTGGCTTCGCTTCAATTGGCGCCCCGCTGGCCTGGATGACGGGCATCAAACATCTGGGGCCCAGTCGCACCAGTGTTTTCTTTAACCTTGTGCCTATTCTTACCGCGGTTATCGCCTCTGTAATGCTGAGCGAAGCGCTTGGGCTGTATCACCTTGTTGGCGGTGGGCTGACGTTACTTGGCGTGCTTATGTCGGAATGGTGGACACGGCCTTTTCGGACAAAGACAAGAGCACAAGTGTCGTCCTGATGCTCATTTACGGCAGGTCGGGTTTGATTAACAGGCATTTTTCCGACAGAATCCTCGCCCGGACTCATACAGAACCATACCTTCAAGGACTGAAGATATGCCCCAGGCAAGCGGATTGCAGTTTACCGCCCGTGTTGGCGAACTCCCCTCTGATCTATTTTCCGTTGTCGGCTTTACGCTGACTGAACGCTTATCCGAGCTGTTTCACGGCCACCTTGAACTGGCCAGCACCGACCCGGATATCGATGCGGCTGAGGTTCTGGAGCAGCAGGTGGATCTCGTGGTGTGGGAAGACGGCATGCCCATTCGCCGCTTTACCGGGGTAGTTAATGAGTTTGCCCGAGGCGATTCGGGTCACCGCCGCACCCGCTACGAACTGATGATCCAGCCGCCTGTGTGGCGTTTAGGGCTGATGCATAATAGCCGTATCTTCCAGACTCAAACCACCGATACCATTGTGCGCACCCTGCTGGAAGAGCGGGGCATAGTGGATTCCGTGTTTGATCTCAAACGCGCCCCCCAGGAACGGGAGTACTGCGTACAGCACCGGGAAAGTGATCTGGCGTTTATTGAGCGACTGGCCGCCGAAGAAGGTTGGCACTACCGCTACCAGCATGGCAGCGTAGACGGAAGCGAACAGCCCGGCCTGATCCTGGCCGACCACCATGGTGGTGCGCCAAGGCTGGATGCAGCCGAATACAACGGCAAAGCCGGCGGAAGCACTAAACAATCCGCGGTATTTCGCTTCCGCTACGAAGAGCGGATTCGTGCAGCATCCGTAGCCACCAAAGACTACACATTCAAGAATCCCGCCTACGCCCTGATGCACGAACACAGTGCCGCCAGTGCCAACCAACGGCAGGATTACCAGCATTTCGACTATCCTGGCCGCTTCAAAGCAGACGCCAGCGGCCAACCGTTCACCGAAGCCAGGCTGGACGCCCTCAGAAACGATGCCAACACCGCTCAAGGGGAAAGTAACCGAGCAGACTTCACCTGCGGCGCCAAAACCGAACTCACCGAGCACGACAACCCCAAACTGAATCGGGACTGGTTGTTGATCGCCGTCACGCATACCGGCAAACAGCCCCAGGCCATGGAAGAAGAGGGTGGCTCCGAACCCACGAGCTACCACAACACCTTCAGCGCTATACCCGCGGATAAAACCTGGCGGCCCCTGTGCGGTCATCGCCCTCTGATGGACGGCCCGCAAATCGCCATAGTGACCGGCCCTGAAGGGGAGGAAATTCACTGTGATGAATTTGGCCGGGTAAAGGTACGCTTCCCTTGGGACCGCTATTCTGAGAATAATGAACACAGCAGCGCCTGGTTGCGCGTAAGCCAGGGTTGGGCGGGCGGCCAATACGGCTTTATGGCCCTACCCAGAATCGGCAACGAAGTCATCGTTTCTTTCCTGGATGGTGACCCGGACCAGCCCATCATTACCGGTCGCACCTACCACGCCACCAACACACCGCCCTACGCGCTGCCGGAACACAAAACCCGCACCACCCTGAAAACCCAGACCCACAAGGGTGAGGGCAGCAACGAACTGCGGTTTGAGGACGAAGCGGATAAAGAGCAAATCTATGTTCACGCCCAGAAAGATCTGGACCTGCTCACAGAAAACAACCGCACCGAAGTCATCGAAAATGACAGTCATCTGACCGTCGAAAACGACCGCTTCAGCCACGTAAAAGGCAGCAAACACCAAACCATTGACGGCGAAAAACGCGAACAAACCGGCAAAGACCACAGCTTCAGCGTAACCGGCTCCTTGCACCTGAAAGCAGGCACCGCCTGGCTCAGTGATTCCGGCACAGAACTGCACATCAAAGCCAGGCAGAAAGCGGTGATTGAAGCGGGTGCCGAGATCACCCTCAAAGCGGGTGGCAGCTTTTTGAAGATTGATCCCAGTGGCGTGGCGCTGAGTGGTGCGAGCATCAAGATGAATGCCGGTGGCGCTGCGGGTAAGGGAAGTGGGCAGAAGGTGCAGGTGCCGGCGATGCCTGGGTTGGTGACAGCGTTAGGGGCGGAGACTGAAACGGTATCGTTAGCTGAGGTTGATCAGCGAGTAAATGCGAAGCCTGATCCAGGAGGCCAGATTCGTGCATTGCAGGAGGGCAAAGCACTGACCGCCATTTGTGAAGCAGGTGACGATGGAGTGCAAGGCGGTTCCGATGCTTGATGTGTTTAATGCACCATCCGGTGTGAAGTTACGGGGGGCCGATGTTCAGGCTGATTACATTCTGATCGATGGCAGTATGCGTGCGGAAGCAGAGCGGTGGCTGTACGAGCTCTTTGACACCCCGGACTATCGCAACCTGTTTGACGGCACAAAATGGGCGGAAATCCGGCAGGTAGCGCCTTTATTGGTTCGCGTTGAGCAAGGACACCCGGGCCTGGAGCCATTGCTAAAGGAGTTACAGGCCCTTGAGTGTGGCTATGGCCTGATTAGCAACGAACCCATGGATGCGATCGTCAACCACCTGCGCCGGTTCATTGAAGCCCGTCATCCACTCGGCTACAAGGTACTGTTGCGTTTTTCAGACCCCACGGTCGCAAGGGTTTTATTGGCATCCTCGGAGAGCGGCGGTGTGTCAGATTATTGGTCGACAATAGACGGTGTGCAACTGCCGGATGCGCTTTGGGACGGCTGGTACTGTCAGCGACGTGATGACTCCTGGACGTCGGATAATGACAGGAGTTCTGAGAAGAGCGTGGAAGCAGCTTATTTGCTGAGCGAGCTCACCCTGACTCATCTCGCAGACGCAGACCGTCGGTCGACTCTGGTAAAGTTGTTCCGCCACCTGAAGGCCTATTTCCCGGGCCGATTAACGAATGACCCGATAGCTGTTGTGGTTGGTGCCGTTCAACGCCTGATGAACGAAGCCATTAATCACGGATATACATCCATGCAGGCGCTGACGCACTGGTGCTCGGTGTACGGGTATCTGGGTGACCTGGCAGCGTGGAATCGAGTGGCACCCGCTATTTATCAATTGTTTCAGGAATGTCCCAGAGATACCGGAGGGCCTGAAGCGCGCCAGGCTGCCTTGATGGCAATGGAGTTGGCTCAGACACACGATGCAGGGAGAGCAGAGCAATGGGAGCAATAATAGGCGACCCGGTAGCCGCCGGAGATCGACAAAGCCAGGCAGACATTACGGCAGAAGGTGCCTGCCCGCTGACTCGAACCGATATTCAGTTAATTCCCGTCCGCTATGCCTATGTTGATAAACCAGTGGATCACGATGCGCTGGAATCGCAGTATGAATTGGGTTTTCAACCCGTGGGTATCCGTCAGGTACGGGATGGTTATTTATATCTGTTTCATTCTGATGCACCGGATACCCTGCATGAGTACCAGATAACAGAAGGCGGAGCTGTCACCAAGCGTCTTTGGACCGGGAGCGATGCAACCAAAGATCAGCGTGCTGGCACACCAGACACACCTGCCGTTGTTGTGCCTCGCCGAGGCCATATCGATGTACTGTTTTCGTCCGCTCAACTTACGGCTAAAAAGTGCAGTATGTTGATTCGCTGGGAAAGCTACCGTAGCGAAGTTATGAGGCGGGTGGTGTTATCCGGTTATTGTCCGATTAAGGGAAGCCCCCAGTTACTGAACAAACCCGATCTGGAGCAGTTGCTGCAACACCCGGTTAAAGCAGCTGTTCCTATAGATGGCCAAACCGATTTGCCCCCTTGGTACTGGTCTCAGGATACGATGGACGGGTCTCGGGAGCCCTTTTCTCATAGGCTGGCTGCGTATGAGCAGGACCATGCCTATCTTGTGGTTGATGACCTTACAGGTCATATCAGTGACCTACTTGATGCCTGGGGAATCGTTGATACCAATCACACGGCCTGGCTGGAAAAGGAAGATGCGACGTATTACCCGGCTCGCTTTATCAGTGACTTGATTCGTCTGGATGGTGAGCGGATCGGAGAAGTCGCAAACGCATTTGCAGACCAGGTTGAAGATGCAGATGGCAAGGTCATCTTTAAAAAAATTGCTCAGGCCAGCCGTGATCAAAAGACTGAGCTTAAGCAGCTTGTTGACAGTTTCCCCGAGTATCAGAACAGTACCAAAAAAATAGCGGGCCCAATGACGGTAAGCTTTATGCCTGAAGATGGTGAACGAGTAAGGGCTATGCGTGAAGGGGCGCAGGCACTGGCTGGTGAACTGGGTCTGGCACAGAGTGAGATGCTTAATGTCGTCGAGTCTCTGGCAGAGTATCAGGAGAATCTGGTTGATGGTTCGGCACTTAGTGGTCAGCAAGGTATTGCTGACCTGGTGCGCCTGAACGAAATGAATTCATATCTGGAGGAAAGTCAGAAAGCTCTTTCATGGTTTGCTGATGAAAAGCAACGCATTGTTTCAGATATACAGTGTCTTTTAGAGAGCTTCTATCTGCACGGCCATCTGTATGACCGTGCCAGTGAAAAGCACTACGGTGCCCTACTGGGGCTGGACAATGCACTGATCACGATACTTGCCGAGTGGTCGCAAGCGAAAGGTGATTTCAGCTTTCTGAAGCAATTCTACTTTGAAGAAATCGGACACCAGCACCTGATCTCACTCGACCTCAAGCCAGAGATTATCCCCGGAGCTGTCAAAGATCTGATCGACGCATTTAAAAGCCTGATGGCGGCGAGGAGCGGCCCGACGGCCTATCGTGAGTGGCTTGAACTGGTGGAGAATAGCTCGCACTTTCAGTTTCCCGAGTTGCCGCCGGGTGCGGCTGAACAGTTAAGCCATCATCTGGCCCAGCTCAATGTGACGGCAAGGATAGCCCTTTTTGAGCTGGTTGAGGCCGCCGATGCCGCCAATTTGCAGGGCAGGCTGAAGCAGGTATTTCAACGAATGCCGCCTGGCCTGCAAGCCCATATTTTTGAGAATCAGCGGCTGTATCAGATTGATCTGGATATTGCCGATGGAAATACGCTTGCGAAGCATGAGTCACTGGTGCAGGAAATTGAGCATCTGGCACAACAACATGAAGAAGCTCTGGCAGACGAGAAGCGGCTTGAGCAGCGACGGAGTGAGGCGAGCACAAGAGCGCGCAAGAGCAATAAGCACCAATATGACCAGCAGATAGGCGAAGCCCGGACTCGAAAGCAATTACTGGCAACCCAGCTCAGAGAACGAGGCTTCCAGTTAATGGATACCTCGCCGGTTGAGGGGGAGCTCCACAACGGTGCTTTGCTGATCGGTGGAATAACCCGAACCACCTATGGTCGGGCGGTTCAGTCTGAGCTGGACGAACTGAAACGGCTGCAGGCCCGTGGCGGGCTCACCAGCATGTGGGACTACGGCCGTGGCATAGTCCATGGACAGAGCACGGCGGATGTGTCGGTACGCATTGGTGGTCTTGGCCTGGTTTCGTTTATGGGAATAGTTGGGGCGGTTGGGGCGTGGGATGCTCTTAAAAAGATCCGTGATGACGCTCCTGATGCAAGCTATGCGGATGCAGTTTCTGGTGTGGCGGGTACCATTGGTACTGCGGCTAGCGTGATGACAATTATTGGGAGTGCCCGACTGAATTATTATTATCAGACGGTTTCTCAGACAGAAGCGGTGCTGAGCAGATTGGCTCGTGTGAATGTCTGGGGAGGTACCATCGCTGCGTGGGGTGGATTTTTTGCTGCTGGTGCGGATTGGTTTAAACAATTAAGTATACTTCGCTCCGACGGGCAAAGTGATGGTACAAAAGCTTCGGCGCTGATAACTCTTACAGGAGACAGCCTGCTCCTTGTTGGTAGTGGCAGGATGGCTTTTACTGGATCCGGTGGGATTTACCATATTCTTCGTAAACCAGCCTCTGGTATAACCTGGAAATCTGTCAATCGAAGCATGTTGTCTTTAGCTGGCGGTGTGTTTCGTGGGCTGAACGCGTATCTCTGGATAGGTACGGCGGTTGTTTTTATCGGCAACTGGATTCAAAGCTATTATGCGCGTACTGACATCCAACGCTGGTGCGAACACAGCGCCTGGGGTAATGAACCCAGAAACTGGAGTTCCGACGAGCAACGACACGAACTGGCCAAGGTGATGTACCAGCCGGCGCTTCTGGTTAAAGCTGAAAAGCAGGCCTTGGACGGCCGCACCGGGTATTGTGCTTTTCGGCTTGAACTGCCTGGAATATCGGCATTGCAGGCTGACAATATGGAATGGTCTGTGTTACGGAATGAGGGAACTACCTGGGAGCCAGATAGTGATCACTGGAACAAGGCCGTTCTCAAGCAGAGTCTGGGCGACGCCGGTCTTGCACTGGAAATTATATTGACCTCACGGGAGCTTGATACGATTAACGGCTGTTATCTCGCATTCCGTTACAAGCCGTCGAGTGCCGCCAGCTGGCTGCCAGAATCTGAAAAGGCATACCATTACGAGCTCATGCTACACGAGCAAGGCAACTTGCCGATGACGGCCGCGAATGAAACGAAGGCCTGGCAGCTTGTAGCACCGTTGACTGAGGCGAATACCAAGCTGGCACCAATGCTCAGTGCTTTTGGTTTTCATTCGCTGGTTGAGGCGCCCAAAGGATCCTGATTATGGTAGAAGAACAGACTACAAGTACCTTTCCCCATGCTGCTGGAGAAGGCGGCTGGGAGCCGGGTAGTCGTCGCACTTCCCGGGATGGTCAGTTACTGACCTTGAGTCCGATACCGGTAACTACCGGTGAGCGGGCGGTGGATGTAACTGGCTGGGTCCGGCGCAAAACTGAGAGCTGGCTGGACCTACAAGGGGGTAACTGGCTGTTCGGGGCTGAGTTTTCTTTGATGTTTTTGAGTTTGAGCTTGTTGACGACTCTGGCTGCTGTAGCTTTCACGCTGGAAATGGGAATCAACCTAGGTCGATGGGACTGGGGATTACCCTTGTTTGTGCTTGTCGGAAACCTCCTGATCACTGTGCCATGGGGCCTCTACATGCACTTTCTGGGCAACAAAGCAGTCAAAGAAAGCCCCCCTGTCAGATTTAATCGGCAACGCCGCGAAGTAGCTATACCCCGCTGGACGGAAGTTCAGGCGTTCAAGCTACCATTCTGGAGTAGTAATGCGGGCTTTATGACGTACCTTGTTTTGATTGGAACGATAGCTTTCGCCTTGGTCCCCTTCGTGAACGAATATTCTTCAATTGAGCGTCGCAATACACTGGTACTGCAGGGTGTTGCCTTGTTAGGAATTGAAATCGTGGTTATTAGCATATATTTATTCATAGTCCTCCGTCTGAAGAAAAAACACGACCCAAAACTTATTTACGAAATATACCCATGGGAAAAACTGGTCGCCTTCATCGAAACCCAGCAAAACGTTGGTCCCAGTCTGATGGCTACCCACACCTTCCTGACGCTGGCTATTCCCAGGGAAGATGACCCCGAAACAGCACTGGCCTCTGCCCGCATCAACGTAGGCCACGAAACCGCTGGCCTGGCGCAATGGGAGTGCATCCGTTGCTTCATGGAAGAAGGCCCTGATGCTTGCCCGGAGCCCAAGCAGGATGAAACTCTGGCAGGTTACAAAGCCAAGTGCCGGCAGGCCCGTGAGGAAATGTCACTGCCGTCTTGGCTGTGGAAAAAAGTCGGCGACTGGTTCTTTCATCGCTATCTCGCCCATATCATCACCGAGCGTCGCATCAAATCCCTGGCCGTGCGTCGTCTTCCAGAAGAGCTTAAAGCCTGGTCAAAACCGCTCCCGGAGTCTCAGTGGGCAAAACCTTCTGAGACGCTTAAGGCGCTCAATGAACAGCTCGCGCAGGCTTATGAGCGTGGTCTGAAATTTACCCGCATGGGGCCGCTGTCTCAATGGCAGGCGGACTTGGGCGGCAACCCATTGGTAGGCAAGAATAGTAAAAAGCGCGGCCGGCCCAAAGTCTCTTTTTGATTAAAAATAATCAATCGATAGCGGTTAAAGTTTATATTGAAAACGATGAATCAGTTGAAGAAGCAGCAAGCTCCGAATACCGAACAGGCGGCCACTGAAAAAGCTGAAAGCAGGCCGCAAAACATGAAGACCAGTGCCGAAAATTTCACGCCCGCTTAAAGCACATGGACAGCATTTCCACCTTCTATAACCTGGATGACCAAGGTGAGCGGGTGTTTGTCAGTAAGTCAGAGAACAAACAGATCCGGCAGCTATTTCGGGCCAGGGTGCAATAGAACTGTAATGACTGATACGTAGCGCTGCATAGCTGAGAGCCAACCAGGGTTGGGCTGGCGGCCAGTATGGTTTCATGGCCCTACCCAGAATCGGCAACGAAGTGATTGTCTCCTTCCTGGATGGTGACCCGGATCAGCCCATCATTACTGGCAGAACCTACCACGCCACCAACACACCGCCCTACGCGTTGCCGGAACACAAAACCCGCACCACCCTGAAAACCCAGACCCACAAGGGCGAAGGCAGCAACGAATTACGGTTTGAGGACGAAGCGGACAAAGAGCAAATCTATGTTCATGCCCAGAAAGACCTGGACCTGCTCACCGAAAACAACCGCACCGAAGTCATCAAAAATGACAGTCATCTGACCGTCGAAAACGACCGCTTCAGCCACGTAAAAGGCAGCAAACACCAAACCATTGATGGCGAAAAACGCGAACAAACCGGCAAAGACCACAGCTTCAGCGTAACCGGCTCCTTGCACCTGAAGGCAGGCACAGCCTGGCTCAGTGATTCGGGCACAGAACTGCACATCAAGGCCGGGCAGAAAGCCGTGATCGAAGCGGGAGCCGAGATTACCCTCAAGGCGGGTGGTAGTTTTTTGAAGATTGATCCCAGTGGCGTTGCTGTAGGCGGCGCCAGTATCAAGGTGAACGCGGGTGGAGCTGCCGGGAAAGGCAGTGGGCAGAAGGTGCAGGTGCCGGAAATGCCGGGGCTGGTCACGGCTGCAGGTGCAGTTATTGCCCCTGTAGGTTTGGCAGAAACCAATCAACGAGTGGACGCTGAGCCCAAAGCCATAGTGGCTCACCGGTTAAAGCAAGCGCGAATGCAAAGAACCGGTATTGTTGAGCAGTGCCAACAGCAGCCTGATGGTAGCTGCCCACTGGGTAACTGTCCTTGTGGCAAGAATCAGGCTGTATGAGTTCAAGAGAGGGCGGCGTGGCATTGGATACACCAACGAATAACACGATTAGATACCTGGTTTTGGAATCTGGCCAGAGAACTCCAATCGTAAGGATGCTATACGAACAGGCGGAGAATCCGGAGTGGGTTTACCTGTTTGCCGAAACAGAGTGGCAGCTTTATTTGGATGAAAGCCCGGTTATCCTGAAAGCTGCTCAGCAAAGCTCCGAATACCAGTGGGCTTTGGCAGGTTTGAAGAATGGCCAAATAAGCGGCCTTATTCTGGAATCAGAGGGCAGTTTTGAGTCGATAACAAAGTGGTTAAGAGCGCGACTGAAGGTGCGTTTCGATGGCCAGCGCCAAGGACTCTTACGATTTTACGATCCGCAGATCTGGCACCAGCTAGCCCCTACCTCAAAATCTGGGGCGGATGTGGTTCAGCGAGTAATCTACTGGCTTGGTGAGCCTGGGAGTGAGCGATGGCACACTACGGAATGGCCTGACCCGCTTACCATGCTCCCAATGCCGACTCTGAGTGAGACTCAGTGGCAGGCATTGAACTTCGCCAATCTTTGAATGTGAATTTACCGGTATAAAAAGCAAGGAATGACAGGGATGTCTGATAACGTTTCAAAACCAGTGTCCGCAAGCTGTGGCCCTGCGTGTGAAGGCGAATCGCTGATTGTTGAGGTGATTGGTAAGGAGCACCCTGAAGGGCACACGTTCCGAATCTTTGATGAAACCAACAATGAGCAGCAAGAGTGGTTGAAGAAGCAGGTTGAAGTAGAAGCCCTGGATGATTCAGTTCTTCATGTCTGGCCATGGAAGAGGGAGCCAAATCGTAACCTGTGGATGGATATCGCTGCCGAAGAAGGCGCTGCCATCCGGGTGGCGTTATTTGAGGGTGTTGCTTCCACAAAACGGGAAATCGAGCAGCAACGGAACCGTATTTCACCTCTTGTTCCCCTGACGCTGATCCATGATCCTGAGCCAGAACCAGCGCATCCGAAGGAACATATTGTACCAGTACGTCCCGGGTTTATTTATGTCTTCCGGAGGGGGCGTCTCTGGCGAGAGCTGGAGGTGCTGTACGCCGATTCAGGAGTCATGGAGTTTAGGGACGTCCGTCTGACGGATTATCGACAAGGCAGCAGGAGAGACCTGACTGAAGATCGGCGGCCAGCTGTAGGCAAAGCACAGCCAGCTATCTGGATTCCGGTCAGTGAAATGAGTCGGTCCCTGTTGCCTGAGTTTCAGATGGCATTTTCCGAGGTGCAGTGGTCTGCGCAACGCATTGCTTACCTCGAAGTCTCCGATGCTGCGCGAAAGGAACGATGCCAGTCTCTCGAAGGTCCTGAACCGCTGCCTGACGAGGCCTCCAAATCGGAAGACAGGGAAAAACCCGGTCGCCTGATCTCTTTGCTTGAATTGCCCGAAATGAGACTGCGAGAACCCTATCTCGAACAAAACCTGGCCCGACCGTGGATGAGTGTCTATGATCTCGCAGGCCAGCACTCTCAAAACCTGTACTCTCTTGCCCGTGAGGAAGCCCGGGCATTTGCAGAAAACAAGGAGTCCGCCAGTTCCGCCTTGGAAAAAGCCAGTTACAGGGACGCTGCTCTCAAGAGAGCTCCATCCGCCCGGCTGGCAGCACTTGAGAGCCAGTTAGGGGGCGACGAGAGTGAACTCTGGCAAGCGCTCGGTAAAGCCAGCGATAGCCTGGGTGAGCCGAGAGAGGCTGGCTGCTGGGGTGTTATTCTGCAGGATCATCTGTTTTGCGTCCGTCACCACGTCACTCAGGCATTGTCAGCTCAGTCTTTGATTGAAGCTGTGGCTAAGCTGGCCCAAAAGTCGGAACACATTGCTAGTGCCCAACTTGTGCAGTCGGTTATTCTGCCTGAGAAGTTGGGAGGGAATAAAAACCCTTTGAATGACTTTGCCTGTCACCTTGATACGACCTATTTCGGGCCGCTCCACATGGTGTTGCGCTCGGCTCAACGACGCATCGCTCGGGAAGAACTTGCCAGGGCTCAGAAGCTCGTAGCAGATACTATTAGATCTACCGAGTACCAGTCAGCTCTTGCGGATCTCTTTACCCTGAAGAAGGCAGACTATCTCGAAGGATTTTCGGTTTGTAGTAATATCTTTCAGGTTCTGTGTCAGAACCCGAACGACTGGGATGCTGAATCCGAGCGGGACGTCGTCAGTGAGTACCAAGTACGCGACGCCAATGACCTTTTGCTGAGGATCATTGAAGAGGGTAGTGATCAGCCGTTACATGCGATGATTTTCCCCAGTGACGAACTCTTGGTCTCAAGGAACCAGCCTTCCGACCCTGAAGAATGCGGTGATGGCCGTTGCCGACCGAATGATCTGAAAGAAATCTCCGAATCACTGCCTGAGGTTGAGGACTCCCAATCGCTGACGGCAGTTGCTCTCGCGGCTTTAGCAAAGGATGAAAAGAGTCTTGAGCTGGTAACCGAGTTGAAGCGTTGGAGTGCGGCAGTCAATACACTACTGGATGGATTACAGAAGCATTCACAAGCACTTCTGAACAGATTGAAATCCCGCGCTTATTCATTAACAGGCAAGTTTTATGGGCCACTGCTGCGCATGGCCAAGGCACGGGACCCCAATTTGTTCGATGCTGTGCAATTGGTTGCCCGAAACGCTGTTCCCCAGGGCTGGTTGATCATTGGGGTCGTAGATCCTGCAATTGGGCTAAAGAATGGCGTTACACAGGCAGATAATGAATATCGCCACAAAGCAAATCTGCATAAACGATTTTACGGCGAGTTCTATAATAGTGAAGGTGAAATCCTAGCGTCGACGGCAAAATCACGTTTGGGGCCATCCGCCGATGACGTTGACCCTGGGAAGACCCGCCATGCAAGGGAAGTGCAGGTTTTCGCTGCGCCTGCGGATTCTGAAGTTATTGAAACCCATCGGCAGCTGCGATCGACGACCAAGTGGGAGCGTTTTTTTGATCATGCGAGAATTCCTTATTTGGTGTTCTTCATTGAAACCTTCAATATATTGAATGAGCGTCAACTGCTGTCTCAAATAAATAATGACAAAGGGAGAGCCCGCGCTGGAGCAGGAATTGTTAGTGCAATCATGGATTTGTCGTTTGCTGGTGCACTGGCAGCAGAGAGAGCTAGTAAAGACCTAGCTATGTGGAAATCTGTACCTAAGGTGTTGGATAGAGCTTGGATAAAAACTGAAGGAACCTTGATCGTTCGCTTCTTCCCCTTGTTGGAAAAAGCCCTTCCGAAAGTAATTACCACAAGGGTTATCGGTGGTATAGCCACCGGTGGGCTGGCAGTTCTGGTCTCAGCGTTGGACCTTGTTCATGAGATAGATACCGGTGATTACGATGCGGCCGCGGCTTATGGGATATCGATTGTTGGGACCGGAATGACGATGTACGGCGGTATGTTGCTGGCGCATGTAGCTGGCAACGGGGCCGGTTGGTTGGCCCTTGCTGGCCCTTGGGGTTGGGTGGCGCTTGGCCTGACATTAGCAATTGCTGGCGGAGTTGCAGCGGTTTTTCTTGACGATGAGCCGCTGGAAGAATGGCTGAAGCGTGGCCCGTTCGGCGGCGAGAGTGATAATGAATTTAAGCATTTAAAGAATGATCCAGACGAGTCTTTCTATCGGTTGACCAACTTGCTTAGCCGACCACGAATTGTTGTAAAAAATGTTCATAATTTTAACAGTAATGTGGTCAAGGGTGGCGTTGTTTTGACAGCAGATCAGGATCGAGAGTTTTCCAAGGTAAATACGGAAGTGACGATAGAGAACAATTTGTGCGGTTTGCTGGATGAGGTTTCGCTAAGGTCCGAATTAAGACTGGTTGAAGCATCGTATAAAGGATCAAACTGGGGGCTTGGCTCTCGTGAAGTAACGAAGGTTAAAGACGTAAAGGTTGTGGCTGAAGAGTCCAACGCAAGCGGGAAAAAACTGTATTTGGTGTTACCTGAACGCAGGCCTGGTATTACGGTTTCACGGATTGAAGTACGAGCCCAGTGGTCTGCCATCTGGAATGGTGTTGGTCAGTGTTTAAAGCTGGTTTTTCCTGCGCCAAAACTGGCTGACGACACCCAATTTGATCCAGAGATCCATGGAGAACCGGATTTTACATCAGATAACCTGCCCTTCTGGGCTAACCAAAAGACTCACGGTATAAGCTAAACTGGCATAATTTTATGACCAACACTGCGTTGATACAGTACGAAGACACCGCTTATCGCGGTAACAGGAAAAGCCTCGAACTAAATACCCCTTCAGGGCAGAGCAAGTTGTTCTTAAAGGGCTGGACGCAGGGTGGGGGGGCTCTTGAGAAAAGCAGCCGCTCTGGCATTTTTCCGCCTATGGTTTTAGAGACTTGGCCACCTGAAGCGATAGTGGAGGAGGAAAATCTTAGGCAGCAGTTCGAGCAAGAAGCTGCGAATGGCGGCGAACCCTATAATCCAGCGGGCTGGATTAGTGGAATTAGCATTCGATACGCTACACTTCCTCGAGTTAGCTGGGCCTTGTTATGGATGCAACATGGAGGAAGAATCGCTGCCACTTGGCTTTTTATACCGTTTGCACTAGGAATGATAGTGTTGTGGGCGGAAACCGGTGATAAATCTGGTTTTCAGGTTTTTTGGGATGAAGCAGTTCTACCTTGGATTATCTACTTTTTTATTCCGATGTTACTTTTATGGAGTGTTGGTTATCTCATTGAAAAGCACTTCCCCCACATAATCTACCGCCGCCCTAAAGGCCCCAAATGGGAGCTAAACCGCCGCACCGGGATGGTCACTCTCTACCATGACCCGGACACCGACGAGCAGCGGGCAGGGCAGATCAGTGCTCAGGCCCCGTTTCAGGAATGGGACGGCTACCTTGTCACCCTGCCAGATCGCCAGGGTAACCTCTGGTATCGCCTGAACCTGGTCCACAAAACTGAAGAGTGGGCCTTACCCCTGAACCAACTTATGCCTGCCACCACCAATCGGGAAGATGTTTTGGCGTTCTGGCTGCTGATTTGCCGGTACATGGATGTCACCCAGCCACTGCCGGATATTCCGTTGTTCGAATCCTTCCGCCACGAAGATCCACGCACTCTCCGCCACGACGAGAAAAGTGGTCGCGACCCAAGATACTGGCGGGACATGAGCAGGCAGGAATACGAACGGTTCAAACAAGACAATCGTCACAAGCTTTACAACAACAAGTGGTAATCGCTTAAGGTGCAATAGTTCAGGCTTGACCTGTCATTTGCCAATCCAGGCCTGGCTATTACCGGCAAGCCTGCCGCAGTAAAGCTGGTGCTATCGTATGAGCAGGAACGCTATTGAATTCTGGGACGGGAACCTTGCGCAGTAAAACCATAGCGAGGAGATCATACGATGGAGGATCTGAACGTTGAGTGGCAGCAATAAAACATCGGATTCGATGAGCGAGTATCATGAGACAGCTTTTCGGTCTGACGCGATCCCAAAACAGAAGCCTCTGGAAAATCCGGGTGGATTTGCCAAGGCTCTGGAAGGCGGCGACCTGATTGAACGTTTGAGCTGGGCAAATTACTCGGGTCTGGATATACATGTACGACCAAGCTCAACTGAGACGTACCAGAAACGCGCCTCTGGAAGCGACAAAAGAGAACTGGCAGGACCTGCCTGGACTCATCAGCAAAAGCCTGCCGAGTTTATAAAAACACGTTGGCAACTACTTTTAATGTTGGCTGGCTCATTCGCAGATTATTTTTTGTTTAAATGGATGTTAACTGTTCTCTTAATTGGGATGACGATAACTGCGTTTAAATTTGGTGTCGATGGAATTTTCGTCGGTCTCCAGTGGTTGTTTTGGCTAGTTGTTCTGCACCTCTTCTTCCGCTACCCCTTCACCTGGTTTCTTGAGCGTAATCCCGATTTCATCGTCAAAGACCTGGGCTGCGGCTTCTTCCGTCCCAGCGGCATGGTCAAATTCCGCACTTGGCGCGAAGAAACCTTTGAGGCGCCATTTATCGAGTTCGACCCGTACATTTCCTACCACGTCCAACCCAAAGGGCCGGTCAGCTACAAGCTACAGCTTCGTCACCGCTACAGTGGCTGGCAGACGGCGGTCGCCGAGGTGCACAGCACACAGAAAGTGGAGCTGTACGCCCATTGGGATGAGTTGCAGCGTTACATGGATGTGAGCCAGCCTTTACCGGATATCCCCGCACTCGAACCCTATCGCCATCTCGACCCGACCACCGCCGAGTACGATGCGGCAGGCAAGCGCGGACGCCCTGCAGACTACTGGGCCACGCTGGACCTGGAGTGGTGGGAAAAAGAAGGCTATCCCGCTCACATGGAAAAAATCCGTAACTTCCCGTGGAGCTCGCTGGAAGACCAGATGCGGTACAGCGTACCGAATCTGGATGAGGCGGCAATGGCGTAGGCGTCAGCGGTGTGACGTATAAGTAAAACGCGGTTACCCGGCGTGGTTCTTTCGAAGAAAACGATCGACAATAAGGATCGTTGCGACAGCAAGTGCTGACTTTAGAAGACCACCAATCAGGAAGGGCAAAACACCTTTCATGAATGCGCTCGCCGGGCCGATCGTAAATGCGAGCCATAAGCCACCAAAGCCAAGGCAGACTGCATGGCCCAACAGCATTGCCAGAAAGGCCAGCGCCATATTTTTGGTATTCCAGCCACGTTCAAAGAGTAAGCCAACCACGGCAACCGCCAGCGGAAAAGCAAAGAGGTAACCCGCTGTTGGTCCAGAGAAGTAATCCAGCCCGCTGGAGCCGCCCGCCAGAACCGGAAGTCCCAGTGCGCCAAGAATCAGCCATAGCACGGTTGAGGCAGTACCAAGCTTCCAGCCGAGAAGTCCGCCGATAGTAAGAAGCACATAGGTTTGTGCGGTAACAGGTACGGGAACCATTGGTATTTCGATGTAGGAAGCAATGGATAAACAGGCAATTGCTGTCGCAACTACAACCAGCTTCCAGCTTGCTGACCGGTTATTTGGGTTAAGAGGGCTGAAACTGTTTTTTGGCTCAGAGACCATTCTTTTTCCTTGGTTTGGTACGAGTTGCTGATTTCGTCGCAGGATCTTAGTCAGTTAAGTACTATACGTTAAAAGAAACCGGTGACTTTCTATGAAACACGAAGACTATCCGAACGACAAGCCAGGTCCTGGAATCCGCAGGACTCTGGCCAGCCTTTCAACGCCTGTTTATGGCCTTTTTGTGCTTGGTGTACTTTATACCCTGTACCTTGCTCATCAAATCATTTTGCCCATTGTGCTGGCACTGCTCACAAGTTTGCTGCTGTCGCCACTGGTTACCCGCATGGGATCTGGTCTGCATATACCCAGGGTCGTCAGTTCGCTGATTCTGGTGTTGCTGGTACTGATCGGCGTTGCCGGAGTGTCCCTGGCCGTTGCTACGCCTGCACTTGAGTGGGCAGGTAAGGCACCGGAGGGGATATCCCGCTTGCTGGTGGGTGAAAGTGAACTGAAACGCCAGATCACCAGGGTTACCGAGTCGGCGCAGAAAGTAGAGGACTCTGTAAGTGAGTTATCTGATGGGGGTGATAAAGCATTAACGGCAGAACCAACCACGGTGGTTCTGCAAACCGAGTCCTGGCGTGCCCAGCTAATGACTAAAGCCCGGGATGGGGTTGCAGGGTTTGCGCTTGCCATGGCGCTGACTTACTTCTTGCTTGTGAGTGGTGACCGGCTGGTCATCAATTTTGTGCGCCAGTTACCGAGGGAACACCGGGGAACCGTATTGCGAATTACCCGGGACTCTCAACACCAGATTGCGCAATACCTCGGTGTTCTGGGAATCAGCAATCTGGTTGTAGGGCTGACTACTGGGTTGATGACCTGGGCGCTTGGTTTACCTGACCCTGCGGTTTGGGGGCTGGTGGCTGGTCTGGCACGCTTTATACCCTACCTTGGCGTAATACTCACTATCTTGTTGCTGGCGGTGGTCTCTGCAGTAAGCCTGGACACTCTGTGGATGATGGCGATTGCGCCAGCAGGCTACCTTGCCCTCACCACAATGGTCGGCTTTTTTATTGAGCCATGGATTCACGGTTTCCGTATGGCAATAAATCCGGTGATTATCTTCGTTTCCATTTTTTTCTGGGGCTGGTTGTGGGGGCCGGTGGGGGTATTGCTGGCAGTGCCATTAATGACGGTTATTCAGGTTGTGCTGAAACAGATACCCAGATTGCGGCCGATTTATAAAGTCATTGCCCGTTAGCAAAGCATTGTCATTACACGGGCAGGCTTCATTAGCGGTCCTGTAGAAGAAAGGCTGCACACCTAAAGTTTACCTTTACGTAAAGTGGAGCTTGTGATAAACCTGCAATACGAACTCAAAGACAAAAACAGCAGGAGTTGACCATGAGCCTTCCGAACTACGTCGACGTGTACAACAACTTTGATCCCGCAGCCCTGGAAGCAAAGATTCTGGATGGGAGCCTGGAAGACGGGCTGAATGTTTGTCACGAAATCTGTGACAAGTGGGCAGCCGACCCGGCCAGGGTTGCGCTTTATTATGAAAAGGAAGAGGGCGGCGATGGAGCTCTCACCTTTGCGGAACTGAAAGAGCAGTCCGCTCGCTTTGCGAATTATCTGGCCTCACAGAGTATAGGCAAGGGAGATCGTGTGGCAGGTCTGCTGCCCAGAGGGCCAGAGTTGCTCATCGTCATCGCAGGCACACTGCGGGCCGGCGCGGTTTATCAGCCGCTGTTCACGGCGTTTGGTTCGGGCGCTATTGAGTACCGCCTGGAGCGCGCAGGAACCCGGTTGGTTGTTACAAACCCGGTAAACCATCCCAAGCTGGCTGATGTGAAGAACTGTTCGCCTGTGCTGTGTGTTGATGCAAAGGAAACCGGTGCCGATGTTCCCGACTTCCATGACACTCTCAGTGAACAGTCGCCCCGGTTTGAGCCGGTCATGATCAGGGGCACGGATCCTTTCCTGCAAATGTTTACTTCCGGCACCGTGGGTAAGCCGAAGGGAGTTGCTGTGCCGGCTCGCGCACTGATGGCTTTCTATGTATATATGAGATACGCCATTGATTTGCGAGACGACGATGTTTTCTGGAACGTAGCGGATCCGGGCTGGGCTTACGGTCTTTACTATGCCGTGGTAGGCCCCTTGTTGATGGGGCATGCGACTCACTTTAATCCGGGGGCGTTTACGCCGGAATCTACTTACGACATGATCCGTAAGTACAAGATCACTAACTTTGCAGCCGCACCCACTGCGTATCGCGTGTTGAAAGCAAACGACGATGTTCTCCCTGAAGGCGAAAACCTGGGGCTGCGTGTTGCCAGTAGCGCCGGTGAAGCGCTGAACCCGGAAGTGGTTAACTGGATCAGGGATCGTCACTTCTGCCCGGTACTGGATCATTATGGCCAGACCGAAACCGGCATGACCTGCTGTAATTTTCATGGGCTTGAGCACCCGTTGCGTCCGGGCTCAATGGGCTATTCCTGCCCGGGCCAGAGGGTGGTTGCTCTGAATGAGAAAAATGAAGAAGTCGGAGAAGGCGAGGTCGGTCAGATTGCCATCGATGTTAACGCCTCTCCATTGTTCCATTTTGATGGTTACACCTGGGATGAAAAAGACCCGTTTGTAAAAGGGTATTACCTTACCGGCGATATGGCGGTGAATCACGGTGATGGCAGTTTCTCGTTCAGTGGTCGGGATGACGATATCATCAGCACAGCAGGATACCGGGTAGGGCCTGCCGATGTGGAGAGCACGCTTCTGGAGCATGCAGCGGTTGCTGAATCAGGCGTTGTGGCAAAACCGGATGAGAAGCGTGGTTCTATTATCAAAGCTTATGTGGTTATAAAACACGAACACGAGCCTGCAGACGAGCAGACTTTGCGTGATGAGCTTCAGGAGTTAGTCCGTCACCGCCTCTCTACACACGCGTACCCGCGGGAAATTGAATTTGTGGATGAGCTACCAAAAACCCCGAGCGGCAAGATTCAGCGCTTTATGCTGCGCAATCGTGCCCAGGAGGAGCTTGCTTCGTGAAAGGTAATCGTGAAACAGACTAAGTACCGATGATGAAAAGGGCCACTTAAAAGTGGCCCTTTAGCAAACTTCTACTCTGATTTAAGCATTCTTTGGACAGTCATGGCTGCAGATTTTGCTTCTGCATAGTCATCTGTATCAATGCCGCTTCTTGCTCTATCAGCAGCCTTCTTCAGCTTGTCTTTCATGTCTTTATCCTGAGCGCCGGGAATTGCACCTTTCCCCATATCAGCACAGGGATTCATTTCATCACTGTTAAAGCCATCACCGTCCGGGCCTACAAGACAGTTCAGGGTGTGATGTAAATGGGTGCGCACACCTTCAACATTTTCTGCCTTGGCAGCAAGGCCGGCATGGGTAGCGGCTGTTTTAACTGTCGGCGCTTCATCAGCCGCCAGGGCGGAAGACGAAATCAGCAGCGCCAGAGCAGTTCCAACAACAGCAGAAACGAACCGTACAACTGAATCGGAACGAAAGGTAAAGCCAGAATGAGTCTTCATTTGTGCTTCTCCTTGTCGCATTAAATGTAAAAACACAGAGCCGGCGGTTTCACCGGCTCAAAGATAAGCATAGCAGCTATACTGTCAGCGTTTTCATTTCAGCCCCATTTCCTCAATGGAGATTTCCCGCATTTTGAACTTCTGAATCTTGCCGGTCACCGTCATCGGGAACTCGTCCACAAACTTGTAGTTCCGGGGAATCTTGAAGTGAGCGATCTTACCCTTGCAAAAATCCATCAACCCCTGGGCGTCTACCGGCTCTGCATCGGGCCTCAGCTTAACCCAGGCAATCAATTCTTCGCCATAGGTCTCGTCGGGTATGCCGGTAACCTGAACTTCCTCGATTGAAGGGTGGGTGTAGAGAAACTCTTCCACCTCTTTCGGGTAGATGTTTTCACCCCCGCGGATCACCATGTCCTTAATGCGGCCGACAATCTGGATATACCCGTCTTCATCCATGGTGGCCAGATCGCCTGTGTGCATCCAGCCAGATGCATCAATCGCTTCATGGGTTTTTTCTTCATTATTCCAGTACTTCAGCATCACGCTGTAACCACGGGTGCACAGCTCACCAATCTCGCCCCGGGGTTGTACATTGCCAGTGCCCGGGTCGACAATTTTTGTTTCCAGGTGCGGCTGGGTGCGGCCCACGGTGGTTACCTGCTTTTCGAATGGGTCGAGGGAACTGGTCTGGGTAGAAACCGGGCTGGTTTCGGTCATCCCATAGGCAATCTGAACCTCTTTCATGTGCATCTTATCGTTAACCTTTTTCATTACCTCCGCCGGGCAGATGGAACCCGCCATGATGCCGGTGCGGAGGTTTGATAGGTCGTAAGATTCAAACTCGGGTTCAGACAGTTCGGCGATGAACATGGTGGGCACGCCGTAGAGCGCTGTGGCCTTTTCCTGATGCACAGCCTGCAGAACCGCTTTGGGGTCAAAGCCTTCGCCAGGGTAAATCATGGTGGAACCATGGGTAATGCACCCGAGGTTGCCCATGACCATGCCAAAACAGTGGTACAGAGGAACCGGAATAACCACGCGGTCTTTTTCAGAGAGTCGCTGGCTTTCACCCACAAAGAACCCGTTGTTCAGTATGTTGTGGTGGGTGAGGGTAGCGCCCTTGGGATTGCCGGTCGTGCCCGAAGTGAATTGAATGTTGATGGGGTCGTCGAACTGGAGCTGGGCTTGTACCGTGTTCACGTCTTCCTGGCTTGCTTCGCCGGCAAGGTTAATAAACCCGGCCCAGCTCCACATGCCGGCGTGTTCTTCTGTATCCAGATTTATAACTACGCGCAGCTCAGCGAGCCGCTGAGCTTTGAGTTCACCCGGGGGGCTGGCTTTTAATTCCGGCGCCAGATCATAGAGAATTTTCCGGTAATCAGAGGTTTTAAAACTATCGGCGGTTACCAGCACACTGATGCCGGCCAGATTCATGGCGTATTCCAGTTCATGCATGCCGTACGCCGGGTTAATATTAACCAGAATGGCGCCCACTTTGGCAGTGGCAAACTGGGTAACCGTCCACTCATAGCGGTTCGGGGCCCAGATCCCTACCCGGTCGCCGCGCCTGACCCCAATAACCAGAAAGGCCCGCGCTGCTTCATTAACTTTTGCAACGAACTCTTTGTAAGTCCATCGAATATCCTGGTGCAGGCACACGAGGGCTTCGGTGTCAGGGTATCTGGCTGCCGTGCGGTCAAGCATTTCGCCGATGGGCATGCCCTGCAGTGGTGTGCTGGAGGTACCGCTGGTGTAGCTTGGAAGAGTCTGGTTCATTGATTGCCTCCGGTTGTTTTTATCGTCGAGGGCTGAGTAAAAGTTTGTCGTTAGCGAGCCTGACTGTGGTATTCCTGGTTCGGGCGCATATCGCTGGCAATCGCAACGCGATTTGACATGTTGTAAAAGCCAATTACGTTGCTCAGATCCCAGATGCCACTGTCGCTGAAGCCTGCGTCCCGCAGTGCCTGCACCTGCTGCTCCGTAACGGTTGCGGGTGAGGAGGTGAGTTGGGATGCAAAATCCAGCATGGCGCGCTGGCGCTTATCCAGGCTGGCTGTCCGATAGTTCATCACCAGATGCTCGCCCAGCATCGGGTCGCCACTCAGAACGCGCACAGCCGCACCGTGGGCGACCAGGCAGTAGAAGCATTTGTTTTCTGAGGAAACCACCACCGCAATCATTTCCCGTTCCAGCTTGCTAAGCTCGCTTTCACCCATCATTAATTCGTTATACAAGCGGGAGAAGCCATCCAGCTGTTTCAGGTTCTGGCTGTATGCGGTAAGAACATTTGGAACCATGCCGAGCTTTTCCAGGCATATTTCAAAATATTTCCGGACATCATCTGGCAGGTTTTTCATCTCAGGAATGGGAAGGTCCAGAGCAACAACATGTTTATTATTCGTCATGACAGATCCTTATGATTTTAATGCCTGGCCCACTTTGGAGCCGTTTGGTCGATTAAGCTGATTACTGATCCATACGCCGGTGGCCACCAGTTTTTTCAGATCCACACCTGTGTGGATATCCAGGCCATTAAGCATATAAAGAACATCTTCGGTGGCCACATTGCCTGAGGCTCCATTGGCATAAGGACACCCGCCCAAACCGGCAACTGAGGCATCAATAACCGCTACACCTTCCTCCAGCACCGCGTAGAGGTTCGCCAGGGCCTGTCCGTAGGTGTCGTGGAAATGAGCAGCGAGACGTTCTACGGGTACGTGCTTTGTAACGGCTTCGAGCATGCGCTTGGCCTGGAATGGCGTGCCCACGCCAATCGTGTCACCCAGAGAAATTTCATGGCAGCCCATGTCAGCCAGGTCTTTCGCGACTCTGGCTACCTGTTCCGGCGCAATATCACCCTCGTAGGGGCATCCCAGCACCGTCGATACGTATCCCCGCACCGGAATGTTGTGCTTCTGAGCCGCTTCCATGACAGGCAGAAAACGCTCCAGGCTCTCGGCAATGGAGCAGTTGATGTTTTTCTGACTGAAGGATTCAGACGCCGCACCGAATACAGCAACCTCATCCACGTCTGCCGCCAGGGCGTTTTCAAAGCCTTTGAGGTTAGGGGTAAGCGCTGAATAGCGTACGCCGCTCTTGCGTTTGATGCCGGCCATGACGTCCGCTGCATCGCCCATCTGGGGTATCCATTTGGGGGACACAAAGCTGGCGGACTCGATGTGGGTAAGTCCGCAATCTGCAAGACGCTCGATCAGCCCAGTCTTGGTCTCTGTCGCTATCACCGGCCCGGCCTCATTCTGCAGACCGTCCCGGGGGCTCATTTCCACTAACCGTACCTGTTTCGTGAAAGCCATCAGCTCGCCTCCTCTTTGTCCTGCTCTGCAACCTCAATGGCAATGAGCTCAGCGCCTTCAGATACCTGCTCGCCTTCTGCAAAGAAAATTTCACTGACCACACCATCGGCTGGCGCCTTGATCGCGTGTTCCATCTTCATCGCTTCCATGATGACCAGTGTCTGGCCTGCCGTAACTGTATCGCCCGGCTGCGCCTGCACGGCCACAATGGCGCCATTCATCGGTGCGGTCAGGCCGCCTTCGGGAGCCATGTCTTCAGACACATGGTTTTCCCGGTACAGGACACAGGCAAAGGTGTCACCCTCATAAAAAAGCACGAGCTGGTTATGGTGCAGGTTGCCGTGGACGCTGATGCGGTGACCGTTTATAACCGCTTGCAGGTAATCGCCTTCCAGCGTCGCATCGAGGTTGTAAACACTGTCTTCTATGAAGACCTGATAGCTCTCATCCTGCTCGAGAATTTTCAGCTCGTGTATTTCATCGCCCACTTGCAATGGCAGGGGCTGAGCGTATTCCGAGTTCAGGCGCCAGCTGTTGCGGCGCCCGAACGGTGACCAGGGATCTGTATTCACGGATTCGGCAGACTTGCGTTCTTCGAGCACAAAGCCGGCGGCCAGAACCAGCGCCTTGTGGGTATCCAGCGTTGATTCCGGGAACAGTAAATCCCGATGGCTGTCGATAAAGCCAGTTGTAAGGTCCGCTTCCCGGAAGGGGTGCGAGTTGGCAAGTGCGTGCAGGAAGCGGATGTTGGTTTTCACGCCTGCAATCCGGTAGTGCTCCAGGGCCTGAACCATGCGGTTGATGGCCTGATCACGGGTTTCGTCCCAAACGATCAGTTTGGCAATCATCGGGTCGTAGTGAATGCTGATGTCGTCGCCTTCGATCACACCGGTATCCACACGCACATGGGCACTTTCATCGGGTGTGCTCAGGTAACGCAGGTTGCCGGTAGCCGGCAGAAAATCCTGGTCGGGGTCTTCGGCATAAATTCGGGCTTCCAGGGCGTGGCCATGGGTTTTCACCTGCGACTGTTCCAGCGGCAGGGCGTCGCCCCAGGCCACTTTCAATTGCCATTCCACCAGGTCCTGGCCGGTCACCATTTCTGTGACCGGGTGCTCGACCTGCAAACGGGTGTTCATTTCCATGAAGAAGAACGAACCGTCTACGTCGTAAAGAAATTCCACAGTGCCAGCGCCCACATAATCAATGGCCTGAGCCGCTTTAACCGCAGCTTCACCCATGGCTTTGCGGGTTTCTTCGCTCAGTCCCGGCGCCGGTGCTTCTTCCAGTACTTTCTGGTGGCGTCGCTGAACCGAGCAGTCACGTTCCGCCAGATAGACGCCTTTCCCACTCTGGTCACAGAACACCTGAATTTCAACGTGGCGCGGCTGGGTCAGGTATCGCTCTATCAGCATACCGGGGTTGCCAAAGGCGTTTTTTGCCTCACGTTGGGCGGCGGCAAGGGCGTCGTCAAACTCGCTCATGTTCTCGACAACACGCATGCCTTTGCCGCCACCTCCGGCAACTGCTTTCAGCAGTAGCGGGAAACCGCATTTTTCCGCTTCAGCACGCAGGGTTTCCGGAGCCTGATCATCACCATGGTAGCCAGGCACCAGCGGCACCCCCGCGTCCTCCATGATGGCTTTGGCGGCCGATTTGGATCCCATCGCCGCAATAGCGGAGGCGGGTGGCCCTATGAAGACCAGGTTATTGGCCTCACAGGCTTCGGCAAACTCCGTGTTCTCGGAAAGGAATCCATAGCCTGGATGAATTGCCTGGGCGCCGCTGCGTTTGGCAATTTCGATAATCTTTTCACTGCGCAGGTAGCTTTCCGGGCTGGGAGCCGGGCCAATATGAAAAGCCTCGTCCGCCATGGTGACGTGAAGGGCATTTGCATCGGCATCGGAATAAACAGCAACACACCGGATGCCCATGCGGCGTGCGGTATGAATAATCCGGCAGGCGATTTCGCCGCGGTTGGCTATGAGGATTTTTCTGAACATATCAGTTGTTCTCCGGAATCCAGTTGGCGCGGCGCTTGTTCAGAAAGGCGCTTAACCCTTCCTGACCTTCCTGGCCTACGCGGATATCTGCAATGCGGTGTGCGGTGTCATCAATAACGGTGCTGTCAATGGTTTTATGGCTGACCGCAAACACCAGGTCTTTGGCAGCTTGCATGGCCTCCGGGCCATTCTGGGCAAGCTGCTTCAACATTTCGTCACACCGGGCGTTCATAGCGTCAACATCGTCGCAGACACTGTGCACAAGACCGAAGCGTTCTGCTTCCCGGGCGTTGAACACTTCGGCTGAAATGAAGTAGCGGCGTGCCTGGCGTTCACCAATGGCGCGCACAACATACGGGCTGATCACGGCGGGAATCAGACCAAGTTTGACCTCACTCAGGCAGAAGCTGGACTTTTCGGTAGCAATAACAATGTCGCAACAGGCAGCCAGACCCACGGCGCCGCCAAAAGCCGCACCCTGAACCAGGCCGATAACCGGCTTGGTGAGGTGGTTCAGGCGGTCCATCAGGTGTGCAAGCTGGCGGGAATCGTCCAGATTCTCCTGCTGGCTGTTGTCCGCCATGCGGCGCATCCAGCCAAGATCGGCTCCGGCGGAGAAGTGCTTGCCTTCAGAACGCAGAATAACGACCCGGGTTTCACTGTCAGTATCCACGTCTGTGATGGCGTTGATCAGTTGCTGAATGATGACGTCATCAAAGGCGTTGCGCTTGTCTGGCCGGTTCAGCACGATTTCCGTCACGCCCTGAGCGCGACGGTTGAGCAGAACTGCGGATTCCTGTTCTGGGGGGGTATGGGTATTTGTCATGGTTCTTCTCCCCGATTACATCCGGAACACGCCAAAGCGAGTAGGCTTTGCCGGTCGGTTGAGGGTGGCAGAGAGGCTGAGGGCGACCACTTCCCGGGTCTGGGCCGGATCGATAACGCCGTCGTCCCACAGCCGGGCGCTGGCATAATAGGGGTGGCCCTGGCTTTCATAGGTGTCAATAATGGGCTGCTTAAAGGCGGCTTCATCTTCGCTGCTCCATTCCTCGCCTTTGCGTTCCATGCCATCACGCTTGACGGTAGCCAGCACACCGGCTGCCTGCTCGCCGCCCATGACGGATATGCGAGCGTTCGGCCACATCCACAGGAAGTCGGGGCTGTAGGCCCGGCCGCACATACCGTAGTTTCCGGCACCAAAGCTGCCGCCGATCAATACCGTAATTTTGGGAACATTGGCGCAGGCCACCGCCATCACCATTTTGGCGCCGTGTTTGGCAATACCTTCGGCTTCGTATTTCTGGCCGACCATGAACCCCGTGATGTTCTGCAGGAATAGCAGGGGGATATTGCGCTGGCAGCAGAGTTCAATGAAATGCGCGCCTTTTTGCGCGGACTCGCTGAACAGGATGCCGTTATTGGCAATGATGCCAACGGGGTAACCGTGAACGTGCGCAAAGCCGGTGACGAGGGTCTGGCCGTAGTAACGTTTGAATTCATCAAATTCAGAGCCGTCTACGGTACGGGCGATAACGTCGCGTACATCGAACTGTTTGCGCAAGTCTGTTCCAACAATGCCGTAAATTTCGTCCGGGCTATACAGTGGCGCTTCCGGCTTCCGGATTTCTACGTCGACAGGTTTGCGGCGGTTGAGGTTGGAGACACAACGCCGGGCTATGTCCAGGGCGTGGGCATCGTTTTCGGCGTAGTGGTCGGCTACACCGGAGGTTTTACAATGCACATCTGCGCCCCCAAGGTCTTCGGCACTGACGACTTCACCGGTGGCGGCTTTTACCAGGGGTGGGCCGGCCAGAAAGATGGTGCCCTGGTTGCGGACGATGATGGATTCGTCGGCCATGGCGGGCACGTAGGCGCCCCCCGCGGTGCACAGGCCCATGACAACGGCAATCTGGGGGATGTCGTCTGCGGACATGCGGGCCTGATTGTAGAAAATGCGGCCGAAGTGGTCGCGGTCGGGGAAGACTTCGTCCTGCCTTGGCAGGTTGGCGCCGCCGGAGTCCACCAGATAGATGCAGGGCAGCCGGTTTTCGAGGGCGATTTCCTGGGCGCGCAGGTGTTTTTTCACCGTGAGAGGATAGTAACTGCCGCCTTTTACGGTGGCATCGTTGGCAATGATCATGCATTCGGTGCCGGAAACACGGCCTACGCCGGCGACGACGCCTGCAGCGGGGACGGCTTCGTCGTAGACGTTGTAGGCGGCAAGCTGGCCGATTTCAAGGAAGGGGGAGCCGTCGTCCAGCAGGCGGTTGATGCGCTCTCTGGGCAGGAGTTTGCCGCGGGCGATATGGCGTTCCTGGTAGGAGGGACCGCCACCTTGCTGGATGGTGGCTACTTTGTCCCGCAGGTCGGCGACGGCTTCTGCCATGGCGTTGTGGTTGGTCTGGAACTCTTCAGATCTGGGGTTTATTTTGCTTTGGAGTATCGTCATAGCCTAGTAATCCGTGCTTCGGAGCTTGGGTGCGTCGGGCCTGGTGGGGGTTCTTTCCGGGAACCGCCACCCGAACCCGCTGCTTAGTTGTTCAGGAACAGTTCCCGGCCGATCAGCATGCGGCGGATTTCGGATGTACCTGCGCCGATTTCGTAGAGTTTGGCGTCGCGCAGTAATCGGCCTGTGGGGTATTCGTTGATATAACCGTTACCGCCCAGGAGCTGGATGGCGTCGAGGGCCAGTTTTGTGGCCATTTCCGCGGAGTAGAGGATGGCGCCGGCGGAGTCTTTGCGGGTGGTTTCGCCGCGGTCGGCGGACTGGGCCACCATGTAAACATAGGATTTGGCGGTGTTCATGTAGGTGTACATGTCCGCAACTTTGCCCTGGACCAGTTGGAATTCGCCAATTGCCTGTTCGAACTGTTTCCGTTCTCGGATGTAGGGGACCACCACGTCCAGTGCGGCCTGCATAATACCCAGGGGGCCGCCCGCCAGTACGAGACGTTCGTAGTCAAGGCCGCTCATGAGGACTTTTGCGCCTTTGCCCACTTCACCCAACACGTTTTCTTTGGGGACTTTGCAGTCTTCGAAAACCAGTTCGCAGGTGTTAGAGCCGCGCATGCCGAGTTTGTCCAGCTTCTGGTGCTGGCTGAAGCCGGCGCTGCCGCGTTCCACGATGAAGGCGGTGATGCCTTTGGAGCCGGCTTTTACGTCGGTTTTTGCGTAGATAACGTAAACGTTGGCATCGGGGCCGTTGGTGATCCACATTTTATTGCCGTTCAGCAGGTAGTGGTCACCGGCGTCTTTTGCGCTCAGTTTCATGGAGACAACATCGGAGCCGGCGTTGGGCTCGGACATGGCCAGGGCGCCTATGTGGTCGCCGCTGACGAGTTTTGGCAGGTATTTCTGTTTTTGTTCTTCGGTGCCGTTCCGGTGTATCTGGTTAACACAGAGGTTGGAGTGGGCGCCGTAAGACAGGCCCACTGACGCGGAGGCGCGGCTGATTTCTTCCATTGCGATTACGTGTGCAAGGTAACCCAGGCCGGAGCCGCCGTAGGCTTCATCAACGGTGATACCCAGCAGACCCATATCACCCAGCTTTTTCCACAGATCCATAGGGAACTCGTTGCTGCGGTCGATTTCTTCGGCCCGGGGGGCGATTTCTGTGGCTGCGAAGTTATTAACCTGTCCGCGCAGCATATCTAGTGTTTCGCCAAGGCCGAAGTTGAGCTCTGAATAGTGTGATTTCATATTGATTGCCTTTTGTTCTAAGCCGGAGTTTGTTGTTTTTTCTTTTTCTGAATGTCAGCGAGTGCGTCTTTGCAGCGAGCTTCTGCTGTGTCTATTTCCATCTCTGCCATGGCAATGTCTTTTTTCTGCTGTTCCAGGTGCGCCCGTTTTTCGCTCAGGATCGTCAGCATTTTCAGCAGTTGTTTTTCATTGCCCGTCAGTGTCTCGTCCCAAAGGTCAAACAGCTCTTTGGTTTCCGCCAGTGAAAACCCCATACGTTTGCCGCGAAGGATCAGCTTCAGGCGTACTCTGTCTTTAGTGCTGAAGATCCGGGTCTGTCCGCGTCTTGTGGGCTTAAGCAGTCCCTGATCTTCATAGAAGCGGATGCTTCTGGTTGTAACGTCGAACTCGTTGGAGAGCTCGCCGATGCTGAATGTTCTTTTCTCTTTCATGTTGATGTCCTTTTTAATCAAGGTTAGATGAAGTTTACGTAAACGTAAAGGGTGTTTTAGGGACGATTAATTGAGGTTGGAGTATGCAAAATGAAAGTGGTTGCGTGCCAGAGGTGCCATGAATTGTAACAAACGCGATGTAATGGCCGGGCGGAGAATAAGGAAGGGAGCGGATTAAATCTGGGGATGCCGGCTCACCTTACATCGGTGCAAAGCGTGAGCCGGTTCTTCTGGATACTCAGGACAGATCTTCTCTGAGTTGTCGTTTCAGTAGTTTGCCGGCGGTGTTTTTGGGTAATTCTTCAGCAAAGTGAATGTGTTTTGGCAGCTTGAAGTTCGCCAGTTTTTCACGCGCATGGTCCATCAGAGCGGCGGAGTCTTCAGTATAGCCGTCTTTGAGAACGACAACAGCGCAGATGGCTTCAATCCATTTCTCATCGGGCACGCCGATAACCGCGACTTCTGCTACAGATTCGTGCTGATAGAGAGCTTCTTCCACGTCTCGGCTGGCAACCAGCACGCCGCCGGTATTCACAACGTCTTTGATGCGGTCAACTATGTAAATGTAGCCTGCTTCATCCTGGTAGCCCAGGTCACCGGAGTGAAACCAGCCGTTTTTGAAGGCCTCGTCGGTAGCTTCAGGTTTGGCCCAGTATCCGACCATCAGTTGTGGTGAGCGATGAACCAGTTCGCCCTGGTCCCCGGGCTGGCACTCTTTTCCGGTAACCGGGTCGACAATACGGGTCATAACGGTTTGCATGGGGCGGCCGGCGGAGGAGGGGCGCTCAGAATGTTCTTCCGGTAGCAGGACAGTTGCCAGAGGCGCCATTTCACTTTGGCCATAGCAGTTGTACAGCCCCGCCCCAGGCAGTTTTCTGCCAAGCTCCTTGACCACCTGTTCGGGCATGATAGAGGCACCATAGTACAGCTTGTCCATATGCTGCAGTTTGTCCGGGTTGAACTGCGGATGGTGTAGCAGGGCAATCCAGACGGTTGGCGGGGCAAAAAACGCATTCAGCTGTTCACTTTCCAGTAACCCCAGTATCGCATCCGGTGTGGGCGTGTTGATAATACGGCTGTAGCTGCCGCTGAGCAGCATAGGCATGGTAAATACGTGCATCTGTGCAGAGTGGTATAAAGGCAGTGCTGCCAGTGAGCGGTCGCCAGCGCGGATGTTCAGATGGTACTGGCAGGCACCATAGTGTGTCATCAGCGAGCGGTGGGTATGCATGGCCCCTTTGGGGTCTGAGGTGGTGCCGGATGTATAGAGAATCTGCACTACGTCTGTGTCGGAAAGCTCCACATCAGGTGGCGTGTCGTTTCCGGCCGTGAGGGCAAGCTGCAAGGCATCACAGGGGCTTTCGTCACGCTTGTCTGAGCTGTCATGTCCCCGGTGAAGAGTGCCGTAAATGCTCACTTCGACGGTTGTCTGCACCACATCGATTTGCGGCTGCAGATCTGTGTCAAAAAACAGAGCTTTGCAACCGGATTGTTCAAGTATATAGGTAAGCTCCTGACCTATCAGCGCATAATTAACCGGCACATGAATCAATCCTGCTTTTGTGCAGGCAAGCCAGAGCAGTAGATAGGCATCTGAGTTTTTACCATAAGCACCAACACGGTCTCCCTTTGCCAGTCCAAGCCCGATCAGTTGGTGAGCCAGGCGGTTTGAGGCCAGGTGAAGCTCTGAATATGTCCAGGCGCGCTTATCAAATGCCAGCGCGGTTCGGGTGCCGTGGGTGCTTGCAGAGCGAGCAAGCGCATCGCCTATGGTGTTGCGCAGGGCCCGGTGAATGCCCGCGGGTAGCTGGCCAGTGGCTGTGGTTTGAGAGTCTGTCATGCAAGTACCTCTTTTACTGTTTTTATATTGGGCTGGTGGCATTAACTCAAAGAAAAGGGTGTGTCGGGAATGATCTGTCAGGTCGAAAAAATTGACCTGATCGGTCAATCAGCTGTTCAGAGCCTGAATATTATACTGACCACTGCGAAGGGCTTTTGCCAGTCCAGCGTTTAAAGGCCCGGCAAAATGAAGCGGTTTCGGAAAAGCCCACACGCTCGCTGACGTCTGCCACACTGAGGTTTTCCGTACTCATAAGCTTTATGGCGTACTCCCGTCGTAATGACGTTTTAATGGCACGCAGAGACGTACCTTCCTGTTGTAGCCTGCGGCCGATGCTTCTGGGCGTCATATGCAATAACCGGGCGAGTTCATCCAGGCTGGGCATATTGCTAAGGCCCCGGCTTGCCAGCAGGGCACGGACATGGTTGCGCAGACTGTCGTCGTTTACCGGTCTGTGCAGAATATAGGCCGGTGCTTCCTTAAGAAATACGTCCAGCTCTGCTTCACTCCGGGTTATGGGCAACTGCAGATATTTTTCGTGCAGGTTGAAACCACATACAGGTTCGCCAAATCGTAATTCAGTCGGGAACATGGCACGGTACTCATTCACGTGCCGGGGCGCGGGGTAGCTGAATCGGGTTGTGGCGAAAGGGATCTGCTGGTCTACCAGCCAGCAGGCGAATCTTTGCCACATCAGAAGCAGGAACTCCTGCAGCAGGTGGTCTGTATCCTGGCTGTCATCTTCCAGGCTGAGGCGGAAAAATACCAGCTTACTGCTGTCACTTTCTTCCAGGCCTATGTCGACGTTGTTGCAGGCTACGCTATAAACCCGGGTACTCTTGCGTAATACCGCTCCGAGGGAGGCTGACCCCAGGCAGTAGTCTGCCATCAGCGCAAAGGTGCCATTTTTGCAGGGGCTGGTAGATAACCCCATGAACTCATCACGGGTTGTCCGCCACACATTTTTAATCAACAGGGTGAGCTGCTGCTCTGTAATCAGTTGTCCGGGGTTATTCAGCCACTCAACAGGGATTGCGGCACCTTCAAGCAGAGTGTTTTTGCTGAACCCCTGTCTTTCGGCGCCGCGAATTGAGGCTTGGAGGTAATGATTTGCAATGTGGGCTACAGATTGCGATTTGGGCATATCTACAGTCGTTCAGGTGCATGTTGTGTCAATTTTTTCGGCTTGTACGGCCATTCCCGGTGAACAGGATAACCCTTTAAATGACTGGTTGCCTGAACAATCAGATTAATAGCGGGGTTACCCATGTCCGGACACCAGGGAGATGCTGTGGAGCTGTTTTTCCGATCTTGTGGTGCCTCATGAAACCCTTCTTGATGTGGGGCAGGCGGTGAGCGCAAGGGAAGAAGTGTTGGCACTGACTCTGGACTATGTGCCGCAGCGCCAGACGATCGGCCAGCGAATCGCAGATTTCCAGAGCACATGGTTTAAACTGGGCGGATGCATGGGTGCAGACAATTTATGCCGGCACATCTGAGATAATGAAAGAGGTGATTGCCCGCTCCATGCTGGGCAAATAGATGATCCGTTTTTTGAACCTTCACGATCTGAAACTTAGAGGACGTAATAATGAAACTGACCGATGTCGTAATTCTTGATGGTGCCCGTACAGCCATTGGTGGCTTTGGTGGCAGTCTGAGTTCGTTAGGCCCGGCCGAGCTGGGTACCTGTGCGGCAAAAGAGGCGATCAGCCGCGCTGGCATTCCCGCCGAAGACATTGACCATTCCGTGTTCGGGCATATTATCCCCACCGGCCCGGCTGATGCATACGTCGCCCGCCACATTGGTCTGAATTCGGGCCTGCAAAAAGGGTCTGCTGCTTTCAATGTTAACCGTCTGTGCGGTTCCGGGGTGCAGTCGGTTATCAGTGCGGCGCAGATGATTCTGATGGGGGACAGTCAGATTGCACTGGCCGGGGGCACGGAGAGCATGAGCCAGGGGGCTTATGTGCTGCCGAACGTGCGTAAAGGACTGCGGATGGGGGATGGTAAAGCGGTTGATATGACCCTAGGCACCCTCAGCGATCCATTTGGCAGTGGTCATATGGGCATGACCGCCGAGCGTATTGCCGAAAAGCATGGCCTGACCCGCGACGACCTGGATGCATTCTCGGCAGAAAGCCACCGCCGGGCAAGCCACGCCATTGAGAGCGGTTACTTCAAAGAGCAGATTGTGCCGGTAACGGTAAAGCAGGGGCGTAAGGAAGTCGTATTCGAGCAGGACGAACATGTGCGTGCAGGCACCACGACAGAAAGCCTGGCGGGCCTGAAACCGGCGTTCACCAAAGACGGTATTGTAACGCCGGGCAACGCCTCTGGCATTAACGACGGGGCTGCAGCCATGGTGCTGACCAGTGCGGCAGAAGCTGAAAAACGTGGCCTTAAAGCACGCGCACGCATTGTGGGTTATGCCTTTGCCGGAGTTGATCCCAGTGTGATGGGGCTGGGCCCGATTCCGGCTGTGCGTAGTGTACTGGAGCGGACAGGGCTGAGTATTGCAGACCTGGACGTTATTGAGTCTAACGAGGCCTTTGCAGCCCAGGCCCTGGCGGTCAGTAAGGAACTGGGCCTGCCGGCAGACAAGGTGAACCCCAACGGTGGCGCCGTCGCCATGGGGCACCCGGTCGGTGCCACCGGCTCCATACTGATTATTAAAGCCCTTGCCGAACTGGAGCGCACAGGCGGGCGCTACGGTCTTATCACCATGTGTATTGGTGGTGGCCAGGGTATCGCGCTGATTGTTGAAAGTGTCAGTTAATACCAGAGACTGATTTATTTCCATGGCTGAATTGGTTAAAGTTTACGTTAACGTAAAGGGTGGCGTGAGCCCGATTCAGCCAATAACAAAACTCAGATAAGGGGGAAATCAATGGAATTCAACAATATACCGGCCATCGTAACAGGTGGGGCCTCCGGGCTTGGCGAAGGTGCAGCACGGGCTTTGGCGGCTGCCGGCTGCAAAGTAGCCATTCTGGACCTGCAAAAAGAGCAGGGTGAGAAGGTGGCCGCGGACATTGGTGGCATTTTCCTGCACTGTGACGTGAGTTCCCCCGACAGTGCCGAAGCAGCACTGGCAGCAGCCCGTGAAGCCCATGGCCCGTGTGGCATTGCGGTTAACTGTGCCGGTATTGGTCCGGCCGCGAAGATTCTGGGACGCAACGGTGTTATGCCGCTGGAGAGTTTCAGCAAGGTAATTGAGGTAAATCTTATAGGTACCTTCAATATCCTGAGGCTTGTCGCTGCCGATATGGCGCAGCGTGAGCCCAACGCCGACGGCGAGCGTGGGGTCATTATCAATACTGCGTCGGTGGCGGCCTATGAAGGGCAGATTGGCCAGGCAGCCTACAGTGCTTCCAAGGGCGGCGTCGTTGCGCTGACCATACAGTCGGCGCGGGAGCTTGCCCGCGAGGGTATTCGCGTAAACACCATCGCCCCCGGCTTGTTCATGACACCCATGATGTCCGGTATGCCCCAGGAAGTTCAGGACAGCCTGGCGGCAACCTTGCCGTTTCCCAAGCGCCTGGGTAAGCCAGAGGAGTTTGGTCTGATGGTTGATCAGATGGTGCGGAACCCGATTCTCAACGGCGAAACTGTCCGGCTCGACAGTGCCTTGCGTATGGCCCCCAAGTGATTTTATCGCCAGCCGGCCTCGTTCCGGAAATCACTCAGATGCCATCAATGAAAAACAGGAGAGCGCAATGACCAGCTCTGTAGACCAGGAAGAACTCGCGTTATTCCGGGCCTCAGTGATCAAGGCCCTGGAAACCGAAGTTGCACCGCATTACGAGTCGTGGGAAAAAACCGGGCAGGTACCCCGCCAGCTTTGGAACACACTCGGTGATGCCGGCATGTTGTGTGTGGATATCCCCGAGGAAAGTGGTGGCTGTGGTGCACCGTTCCAGTACTCCGTGGTTGTCGGGGAGGAGCTGGCCCGCATGGGTTATGGTGCACTTTCCACCAATGTGATGGTGCATTCAGACATTGTCGCGCCTTACATCAGCCATCTGGGCAATGAAGCCCAGAAGCAGCAGTGGCTGCCAAAAATGGTATCGGGTGAAGCCGTGGGTGCGATTGCCATGACTGAGCCGGGTGCCGGCAGTGATCTGCAGGCCATGCGTACCAGTGCAGTGCGCGATGGTGATGACTACATCCTGAACGGCTCAAAAACCTTTATTACCAATGGGCAGCATGCCGATCTGGTGATTGTTGCGGCGAAAACCGACCCGGCGGCCGGCGCAAAAGGCATCAGCCTGTTTCTGGTCGATACCCGTTTGCCGGGGTTCAGCAGAGGCCGGAACCTGGACAAGATAGGGCAGCACAGTGGCGATACATCCGAATTGTTCTTCTCTGACATGCGTGTGCCGGCATCCGCACTGGTGGGCGAGGAAGGTAAAGGGTTTGTGTATCTGATGCAGGAGCTGCCAAGGGAGCGGTTGGTGATTGGTGCTCTGGGGGTGGCAGCGGCACGCGGTGCGCTGGACCTGACCATAGCCTACAGCCACGAACGGAAGCTGTTCGGGCAGACTTTGGCCCAGTTACAGAATACCCGTTTTGAGATTGCCCGGATGGAAACCGATTACCAGGTAAACAAGGCGTTTGTCGCGCAGTGTGTCAGCCAGTACGAAGACGGCGAACTGGATGCGCCCACAGCATCTATGGCCAAGTACAGCGCGACAGAAATGCAGTGCCGCGTCGCAGATGGCTGCCTGCAACTTTTTGGCGGGTATGGCTATACCACCGAGTACCCCATTTCCCGAGCGTTCATGGACGCCCGTGTGCAGCGTATTTATGGCGGCACGTCGGAAGTCATGAAAGAAATTATTGCCCGCTCCGTACTGGGACGAGTCTGATATCAGTGAGGTTTGAATATGAGTGATAACAGCGTTGTGATTGCGGGTTCTGCCCGTACACCCATGGGCAGCATGATGGGAGCTTTGAGCTCTGTACGCTCGCCACAGCTGGGTGCAACCGCCATCAAGGCAGCGATTGAGCGTAGCGGGCTACAGCCTGTGGACATTGATGAAGTTGTCATGGGGTGCGTATTACCCGCAGGGTTGGGGCAGGCACCGGCTCGTCAGGCTTCCCGTGCATCGGCTATTCCTGACAGTGCTGGCTGCACCACGGTGAACAAAATGTGCGGTTCGGGCATGCAAGCAGTAATTATGGCTCACGACCAGATTAAAGCGGGAACCAACAACATCATGATTGCCGGGGGCATGGAGAACATGAGCCAGGCGCCTTACCTGTTACCTAAAGCCCGCGGTGGCATGCGCATGGGGCATGGGCAGGTGATGGACAGTATGTTCCTCGATGGTCTTGAAGATGCCTACGAGGGTGGTCTGATGGGTGTGTTTGCTCAACAAAGTGCCGACGATTATAAAATTACCCGTGAACAGATGGATAACTTCGCCATTCAGTCCCTCGAACGTGCAAACGCAGCCATCAGCAATGGCTGGTTCGAGCCGGAAATCTGTGCCGTAACCGTGCCCGGCCGTGGTGGTGAAACCAGCGTCGATACAGATGAGCAGCCAGGAAACGCCCGCCCTGAGAAAATTCCCAACCTGAAACCGGCGTTCAAAAAAGACGGTTCGGTAACGGCAGCTAATGCCAGCTCCATCAGTGACGGTGCATCTGCTCTGGTACTGGCGTCGGCTGAAGAGGCTCAGGCCCGCAGTTTGAAAGCTCAGGCCAGGATTGTTGCCCACGCTACTCATGCCCAGTTGCCCGCAGAGTTTACCCTGGCACCTGTCGGAGCTATCGACAAGGTTCTGAAAAAGGCCGGCTGGAGCAAAGACGATGTAGATCTGTTCGAGATCAACGAAGCCTTCGCGGTCGTGTCTCTGCTGGCTATTAACGAGCTGGGCCTGGATGCGGAAAAAGTGAATGTGTACGGCGGAGCCTGTGCGCTGGGGCACCCCATTGGTTCCTCTGGCTCGCGAATTCTGGTGACCCTGATGAATGCCTTGCAGCAAAAAGGCCTGAAGCGGGGCGTTGCCGCGCTTTGCATCGGAGGTGGCGAAGCCACAGCGGTGGCTGTTGAACTGATGTGATTGTATGGCCAGCAGGGCAGGTGCGATTTGCCCTGCTGGCTCGGAAACAGTCAGGCAATGCGGCTGGCGGTTACCGGCGTTGCAAGCTGAACCTCGGCAACCGTATGCAGCTTCTCCAGTTGTGATTGCAGCATGGCCACCGGGCGGGCGCCCTGAACCGTGAGAGCGATATCCAGCGCCCCATCGGCGGTTTCCACTGCCATTTTTGCAATCCGGAAACCACGAACGCGGACCACCTGACAGAGGCGCTCTAGGGCAGCGGCCTCGTAACTCATGCGACAGTTAATCGTATAGCTTGGCGTTTTACTCTGGGTGGTCATGCGGTTTTCTCCTTTTTGTCCGCTGCGAAGCGGCGGGTTTCATCGATCATTTCTCTGTTACTTCCTCCGGGCTTAACAACCGGCCAGACATTCTCCTCCCGGGCAATAGCAACGTGCAGCAGCATCGGGCCGTTATAGGCAAGAATGGTTTCAATACCCCGGCGAACCTGATCCGTGCGTTCAATTCTCAGGGCCGGGATATCAAAAGCCCGGGCCATGGCGACAAAATCCGGGTTGTCATTCAGGTCAATATGGCTTTCCCGGTTGTTATAGAACAGCTCCTGCTGTTGGCGCACCATACCCAGGCACTGGTTATCCATGATGATCAGCTTTAACGGCAGGTTGTAGCGTCGAATTGTGGCTAGTTCCTGGGCATTCATCATGAAGGAGCCGTCGCCGGTCACGTTGATTACCGTGCTTTCACGATTGGCGAACTGAGCGCCGATCGCCGCTGGCAGGCCAAACCCCATGGTTCCCAGACCGCCGCTGGTCAGGTGATGACGCGGACGATCAAACTGGTAATGCTGAGCAACCCACATCTGATGCTGGCCAACATCGCACGCTATCACCGTGTCGTCCGGCGCAATCCGGGACAGCTGGCGGATGAACGAGGGGCCGGTAATCGGGGCCAGTGGCTCTTCGTTATCAGCCGCCTGAAATCCGCCCGTTGTGCCCCAGGTCCGACACTGCTGCTGCCAATCACTGATTGTCAGAGGCGCTTCCCTGAGCGTGCGAGTCAGTTTGCCAAGAATGGCGTTCAGGTCGCCGCGAATGGCCAGGTCGGCCTGCCGCAGCTTATTGAATTCAGCCGTATCTGTATCAATGTGAATGGTTCTGGCATTGGGCGCAAAGCCCTCCAGCTTACCGGTGGCCCGGTCGTCCAGTCGGGCGCCAATAACCAGTAACAGATCGCACTCGTCGACTGCACGGTTCGCCGCGCGGGATCCGTGCATTCCCAGCATGCCCAGGTTGTAAGGGTTATGTTTGCCAGCGTTGCCGATGCCTTTGAGAGTCACAACAGCGGGCAGTCCGGAGCACTCGGCAAACTCCCGGAAGCTGTCTTCTGCATGCGCAAGGCTGATGCCGCCACCGCTGTATAACAGGGGCTTGCGGGCAGCACGTAACATCTCCGCTGCATCGTCCAGGTTGGGGCTGCCGGCCGATGATGGCTCGCTCAGGGTACTGTCCGGCCCTGCTGCCGGCTCCTCGAGCAATATATTCTTTGGAATGTCGATCCACACAGGGCCGGGGCGCCCACTTTGTGCCAGCTCCATAGCCTCTTCAAGAATGGCAGGCAGCTCATCCGTGTTTTCAACCAGATAGCTGTGTTTGACGATTCCAAGGGTCATACCCAGAACATCGGTCTCCTGAAAGGCATCTGTACCAATCAGTCCGGTTGCAACCTGACCGGTAATAACCAGCATGGGAATCGAATCCTGGTAGGCATTGGCAACACCGGTGATCAGGTTGGTGGCACCCGGGCCGGATGTTGCAATGCAAACGCCCAGTTTTCCGCTGGCCCGGGCATACCCGTCTGCGGCCAGGGCGCAGGCTTGCTCATGGCGACAAAGCACATGCTCCACGCGTGCATCGTCCACAAGGGCATCGTAGAGCGGCATGATGCAGCCGCCCGGGTAGCCGAAAACAGTGTCGATGTCACGACGGTGGAACGCTTTGAGAATGTGCTGTGCGCCGTTCATTTTAATAAATCCTGTTTTTTCTTCCGTAAAAAAAGAAACCCCCGGGACCTTTCGGTGCCGGGGGTTTCTGGTGTCTTTGTCAGGTTTGTCTTTATCTCACCCGCTTATCCACGCAAAAGCCCCCGGACGGTACCACGACCACCAGGACTAGAATTGCGAGAATGAGGACTGAGTTGAGATTCATAATAATGGACAATCTGCTCTGATTTCTTGAAAAGAATCTGTGTAGAATCTACCCCACGTTCCCGGCCGGTTGCAACCATTTAATGTTGTTTCTTTTGGCCCGCGTCGTTTTCCGGATCCTTGATCACCAATTAATAAGGATATAGGTCGTTGATGAGAAAGCTGAAACTGGGCTCGTTGGGGTTGTCTGTTGTCGTTGTGGTTGTTTTGGTTATCTGGATGGCCACCGGCGAACTCAAGGTTGCCAATAGTGAACCGCCGGAGCGGCAAAAGTCCGATACGAAGGAATTGACGCAGGTTCAGGTGACAACCCTGGACGCCCGGCTGTATGAACCGGGCCTTTTGCTTCAGGGCCAGCTGGAGCCCTGGCGTGCGGTAACCGTTAGTGCACGGGTTGCAGGCACAGTCGAAAATACAGAGGTGAGTCTTGGGGACGCCGTAAACGCAGGAGAGGTCCTTCTAAGTTTATCGGAAGATGGGCGCGGGGCGACCGTAGACCGCTGGCAGGCACGGGTAAAAAAGCTGGAAGCCGATCTGGCAGCAGCACGTAAATTGCGCACCCGTAATCTGGCCGCCGAATCGGAAATTCTCAGTGTGGAGAGCGAGCTGGCAGCCGCCCGGGCGGAACTGAAAGCAGCCCGGCTTGCGGTTTCCTACCTCAAACCCAGTGCGCCTTTTGCAGGTGTGATCAACAGTAAAAGTGTCGAGGTGGGCAGCCTGGTGCAGGTGGGCTCACCTCTGTATGAGATTGTGCGCATCGACCGACTCAAAGCCACCGGGCAGGTGCCTCAGCAATCTGCGGCACAGGTTGTGCCCGGGCAGAAAGTGTATGTGCAGACTCTGGACGGGGAAACCCTGACCGGAGAAGTTACGTTTGTCGCCAGCGCTGCAAACCCTGAGACCCGGAGTTTTGCCGTAGAAATTGCGGTCGATAATCCGGAGATGAAGCGTATAGCCGGGGGCAGCGCCAACCTTCGGGTTGCGCTACCAGACGTTCAGGCCATCTTTATCTCCCCCGCTTACCTCTCGCTGGGGGATGATGGCCGCCCGGGTGTGAAATTCGTGGACGCCGACAATCGGGTTGCTTTTCGCAATGTCAGGCTACTCAGCGTGTCCACCGAGGGTGCCTGGGTGGCGGGGCTGCCGGACACAATTCAGTTGATTACCCGGGGTGGCGGCTTTGTCAGTGAAGGCGAGCAGGTTGAAACTGTGAACGCGGCCGAAGAGCGGGGCTGAGTAAACTATGCAATCGCTGATTTTTGCCGCCATAGATCGCAGCCGTACCACGTTGCTCACATTACTGTTCCTGACACTGGGGGGCATAGCTGCCTTTCAGGCGATCCCCCGGGAAGCAAACCCGGACGTCACCATCCCCATGATTTATGTCTCCATGACCCTGGAGGGCGTCAGCCCGGAAGACGCGGAGCGCCTGCTGGTGCGGCCCATGGAACAGGAGCTGCGCTCACTTGAAGGAATCAAGGAGATGCGCGGCACGGCAACAGAAGGTCATGCCTCGGTGATGCTGGAGTTTGATGCCGGGTTTGATCCGGACACCGCCTTGCAGGATGTTCGGGAAAAAGTCGATACCGCGCGCAGCAAACTGCCCCAGGAGGCAGATGAGCCAAGGGTGAACGAGATCAACGTGTCGCTTTTCCCGGTGTTGTCCGTCGGCTTGTCCGGGCCTTTGTCCGAGCGTGAGCTGATTACCGTTGCCCGAAATCTCCAGGATGCCATTGAAGCAATACCTGAGGTGCTGGAGGTTGAGATTGCCGGTGACCGGGAGGATTTGCTGGAAATTGTAGTGAATCCGCAGGTGCTCGAAAGCTATGGCATAGACTTTGACCAACTGACTAATCTGGTCAGACGTAATAACCAGCTGGTGGCCGCCGGCTCACTGGATACCGGCCATGGCCGGATGGCGCTGAAAGTTCCCGGCGTTATCGAGAACATTGAAGACGTTATGTCGATGCCCATCAAGATTGATGGCGATACTGTAGTTACCTTTGGCGATGTGGCCATGTTACAGCGCACCTTCAAGGACCCGACCGGTTTTGCCCGTATAAACGGTGAGCCGGCGCTGGTGCTGGAGGTGTCCAAGCGTACCGGCGCAAACATCATTGAAACAGTGGCACAGGTGCGGGAGCTGGTTAAACGGGCGCAGCCGGAGCTGCCCGATACCCTCGATGTTCGCTACATCATGGATCAGTCCGATGAGGTCCGGGATATTCTCAGTGACCTTCTTAATAACGTGCTGACCGCCATTGTGCTGGTGATTATTGTGATTATCGCTGCCATGGGGCCGCGCTCTGCCATGCTGGTCGGGCTGACGATCCCGGGCGCCTTTCTCACCGGTATTCTGGTGATCTGGGGTATGGGGCTCACCCTCAACATTGTTGTGCTGTTCAGCCTTATTCTGGTCGCGGGCATGCTGGTAGACGGCGCCATTGTCGTATCAGAACTGGCGGACCGTAATTTGTCTGACGGGCAGACCGTTAAAGGTGCCTGGGCGGAGGCCGCAAGCCGCATGGCCTGGCCAATTATCGCCTCAACAGCAACCACCCTGGCAGTCTTCGTACCGCTTCTGTTCTGGCCGGGCGTGGTCGGCGAATTCATGAAGTTTCTGCCCATTACCGTCATCGTCTGCCTGGTTGCGTCTCTGGCGATGGCTCTGGTGTTCCTGCCGGTGCTGGGCGGGGTCAGTGGGGGCCGCCGTGCGCCGGTTGCCAGTGAGCGTGGGCGCATTATGCAGGGCTACCGTAAGCTGCTCTCGACGCTGCTTTCCAGGCCCGGCTCTACCCTGGCAGGCGTGCTGGGCATTGTCGTATTGATCTATATTGCCTATGGCAAGTTCAACTACGGCGTGGAGTTTTTCCCCAGTGTGGAGCCGGATTCCGCCCAGGTGCAGATCCGGGCCCGTGGCGACCTGTCGGTATGGGAGCGCGATGCCATTGTGCGGGAGGTCGAAAACCGTCTGCAGGGGATGCCGGAGGTAAAAGCCCTGTATGCCCGGTCAATGCTCAGCGCCAGCTCACAGATGGCGCCAGATGTTATTGGGGTGCTGCAGTTCCAGTTCACGGATTGGTTTACCCGGCGGCCGGCGAACGCAATACTCGACGACTTTCTGGCACGCACTGAGGATATCCCGGGCATCATGCTGGAGTTCCGCAAACAGGAGGGCGGCCCCGCCAGTGGTAAGCCTATCGAGTTACAGGTCAGTAGCCGTGACAGTCGCAAGCTCAATGAGTATGTAGACCGGATTGAGAATCAGATGCAGGCTCTTGGCGGGTTTATGGATATTGAAGACGATCGTAGCCTTCCGGGTATTGAGTGGCGCCTCGAGGTTGATCGCGAAGCCGCAGCCCGGTTTGGCACGGATGTGGTCAGTGTCGGCAGTGCTGTACGCCTGGTTACCAACGGCCTGGTGCTGGCAACGTATCGCCCTGAAGATGTGCGTGATGAGGTGGATATTGCGGTGCGGGTGCCCGACAACTGGCGTGAGCTGGATCACCTGCAGCGCCAGACAATCAATACGGGGCGTGGTCAGGTTGCGTTATCGCAGTTTGTGGATCTGCAGCCGGGCAAAAAGACCGGGACAATTGCCCGGGTCGACGGCCAAAGAACGGTTACGATCAAGTCTGATGTTCAAGCGGGTGAGCAAGTGGATCGTCTTCTTAAAGCGTTGCAGGCCGAACTGCCAGAGCCTCCCACAGGTGTTACCGTCAAGTTTGCGGGCGAGAACGAAGACCAGCAGCAGGCTTCCGGTTTTCTGATGACAGCCTTTCTGGTAGCCCTCGCCATGATGCTGCTCATCCTGGTGACTCAGTTCAACTCGCTGTATCAGAGCTTTCTGATTCTTTCTGCCATTGTACTGTCCACGGCCGGCGTACTGCTGGGTCTGCTGCTGAATGGCCAGCCTTTCGGGATTGTTATGGTCGGCATGGGCATCATTGCGCTGGCAGGTATTGTGGTGAATAACAACATCATACTGATCGATACCTACAATCAGATGAAAAAAGACGGAAAGGCGGCGTATGAGGCGGCTCTGGAAACCAGCTGCCTGCGCCTGCGCCCGGTGCTTCTCACCGCCATCACGACCATACTGGGCCTGATGCCCATGGTATTGAGCATTAATGTGGACCTGATAACACCGTCGCTGGGACTGGGGGCACCCTCAACCCAGTGGTGGGCGCAACTGTCCAGCGCCATTGCCGGAGGGCTGGCTTTTGCAACCATACTGACACTGCTCCTGACCCCGGCGCTGCTGGTGCTTGGTGACAGGGTCGGGCTGAAACTGAAAGGCGTGAAGCAGCGGTTCAGCAAGAGTTAATGCGTGCTGGGAAGCAGGGGCCAGGGGTTGTCTGCTTCAAGCTCATAAGCCATCTCAAGCAGCGTCCGCTCATCACCATGGCGTCCCATAAGCTGCACGGACACAGGCAGATTGTCCGGGGTGACAGCCATGGGGAGTGATATTGCGGGCGCCCCCGTAACATTGGCGAGGGGCGTGAAGTTGGCATAGCGGGCCAGCCGCTCAAACAGTGTTTCAAACGGCAGAGTAGGACTGAGGTGGCCTATTTTGGGCGTGGTGTGCCCCAGCACCGGTGTCAGCACGGCATCAAACCCCTTCATGGCACTGGCATAATCAAACCTGGCGCGGCGCAGGCGCCAAAGCACCGCTGGCATACGCCAGAAGCCTTGCCGGAACTTGCGGTCGAGGCCATGGGTCAGGTTGTCAACCCGACGCTTGTCGAACCCCGGGTGCGTCAGCTTGTGGCCATTTAGCTTCATACCGAAGGCCAGTAGCGCCCAGTACAGGGCAAAATCATCCGGGAAGGTAGAGTTTACCGGTATCGGGACAGGCTCAATGGTATGCCCCAGTGCCTCCAGCCTACGGGCAGTGGCTTCTACCGTCTGGCGGGTCAGGTCGTCGGTTTTGTGGCCATTGATTGAATCGATCACCAGACCAATACGGAGGCGCTTGTCAGTCGCTCCTGCAACCTTGCCAACCGCCGGCAGTTTCGGGTTATGAAAATACTGTTCTGCCTCATAGATAAAGTTGGCTGTATCCCTGACCGAGCGGGTAACGACGCCGTCACTGAGTATGTTGATGGGCAATAACCTGGCGGCATCGTTATCGATCACGCGCCCCCGGGTGGGTTTCAGTCCTACCAGACCGCAGCAGGCGGCTGGAATGCGTATAGAGCCACCGCCATCGTTGGCATGAGCAACAGGAACAGCGCCACTGGCTACCAGGGCAGCAGAGCCGCCAGAGGAAGCGCCGGTAGAGTAGTCAAGGTTCCAGGGGTTACGGCTGGGGGCATCATGGGCCGGTTCTGTGGAGGCGTTAAAACCAAACTCTGGTAACGTACTTTTACCCAGGCACAGAAAACCCTGAGCCAGCATTTGCCGGGCGAAACCGCTGGTTTGTTGCGCGGGGTAACCCGCAGGGACAGCATCCGAACCCTGACGAGTGGGCATGCCCTCAACATCGGTATTGTCCTTGATAAAGGTAGGCACGCCGGTAAAAAAGGGAGCGTCTGCCAGGTTTTTTTCTTTATCCAGTTCCGCTGCGGCTTTCAGCATCTGCTCATAGCGCTCCGCCACAATACCGTGAACCAGTGGCTCGGCTTTCTGACACCGGTCAATCGCAGCCCGGGTCAGCTCGGTAACCGACACCTCCCGGCTGCGGATGCGCTCTGCCAGAGCCGTTGCATCGTCATGCCCCAGAGCATCGTTGGTGAACGTACTTACAGTTTGCGGGGACACAGAAGCCGGCATTCGAAACATCTCCGTTGCTGTTTGAGGCCGCCCGACAGGTGGGCGGCATAGCTGGAGCAGCTACTTTACTCGAACGCACAAGGCCGGAACATGTCATTTCAGGTATGAGTTCACAAGTCCGGGATCAGGCACTGTTTTCCCGGGATTCCTTGATCACATCGTAAGCGTGGGTGATTTCCTGGGTGCGCTGCTCGGCCATTTCTCGCATGCTTTCCGGAAGTCCGCGTCCGGCCAGCTTGTCCGGATGATTCTCGCTCATCAGTTTGCGGTACACCTTTTTAAGCTCGGCATCGCTGATAGAGGGTGAAACACCCATCACCTTGTAGGCATCCTCCGTTTGCTGAGCGGTCGAGCGCTGACTGCCAGTCTGGCCTGCGTGTGCACCGCGCAACATAGCTTCCAGCTGGTCTACCTGGCTTTCAGGCAGCCCCAGGCCACGGGCAATTCGCACCAGCATTTTGTGCTCTTCCGGGTGCACCACGCCATCCGCCGCAACTGCAGACACCTGCACTTGCAGGAACATCTGCAAAAATGCCGGCTGACGGCCGCTGATGCGTAAAAAGTGCTCCAGTTCGGCGTCCAGATCAAAGTTTTCAGATTTGCCGCGGTTGAATGCCGCCTTGGCGGTTTCACGCTGGGCTGCGTTCAGGCGAAAACGCGAAAACATGTTTTCTGCCATCTGAATCTCGTCTCTCGACACGACGCCATCGGCTTTACAGAGGGCACCCATAACTGCGAAAACAGATTCGATAAACCCCGACTGAATATTCTGGAGTTTGCCCATCAGGCGGCGTTTTGCAGCGTTTAGCAAAAACGCTCCTATGGCTGCCCCGATAATAAAACCGGGAAACTTGCCAAAGGTGTAACCAATCAGACCGCCAATAATTATTGCAAAAAGCATCAAGATGTCCCTTATGGAGAAATAGGTCAGGCTTCAGAATATACGTGTTTTTTTGTGGTTCTTCATGAATAGGCTTTCATGGGTGCAAAATCAGAAAAGCGTCTCCCGGAGCGGGTCGTGGTTACTGGAGCCAGGCTATAAGAAGCCCAGCCCCGAGTGAAAGCACCATGGGTACAGCCACATACAGCCCTGTTTGCCGGTTGCCAACCATCCAGGCCATTCCGGATTTCACCAGATTGTTGGTTGCCGCCGCAATAACAATCCCCATAACCGCCGCATTCATGGCCAGGCCGTTGTTGGACATGCGCGTAAGAGACAGTGTGATTGCATCCACATCGGCAATGCCCGAGGTGGCTGCCAGCATATAAACGCCGGTGTCGCCCAGCCAGTTTTTCAGAAAGTCCCCCAAGAGCAGGATAACCGTCAGCAGCACTCCAAAAATCAGAGCTGATTTAAGATCCAGAGGGTTCTGACCGGGCGCGGGCTGGCCAACCGCAGTGGCTTCTGTATTTCTGCGCCAGATAATTATGGCAGGTATATACAGCAACACCGTCATGGTGACGACAGGCCAGACCAGGCTTGGCAGCAGTTCACGATTGATAACAAAGCAGTACACCAGAATCCGCGGAAACATGGTGCCGCAGGCAATCAGAATGCCGCTGGCAAATTGCGGGTCCAGGGACGGGTGTTGCTTTGCCTGACGGGAAAAATGGAGGGTCAGTGCAGTGGATGAGCTCAGGCCGGCAAACAGGCTGGTAAACAGAATACCTTTACTGGTACCCGCCATGCGCATAGCGAAATAACCCACGAAGGAAATGGAAGCAATCATGACCACCATCCACCAGATTTCCCGGGGATTGAGCACTCCCCCGGGGCCCATTTTCTCATTGGGCAATAACGGCAGCATGACGACGGAAATCACAAGCAGCTTCAGGGCTGCATCCAGCTCGTGGGCTTTGAGCTTATGAACCCAGCTGTGAATCTCTTCTTTATTATCAAGGATGATGGCCGTAATCACAGCGGCGGTGGTTGCAATAACCGGGTCTGCGGCCACGGCGACAGCCCCGAAGCAAAACGTCAGCACCATGCCAATCATGCCGGTTATGCTGAAGTTTTGAATGTGATCAAGGCGCTCACTGTAGGCCACTATGGCCATGGCTACTACGCTCAGCAAAAGAACCGGGAACGCCCAGACGGTGATTTCCTGGGCCAGCACAGCAGAAATACCGCCAAGCAGGCCGATCAGGGAGAACGTACGAATGCCCGCGATGCGCTCACCGGATTTCTGTTTGCGGGCGTCCCAGCCGCGCTCAAGACCGATAATCGCGCCCAGAAGCAGTGCAACAGCAAGGTCCAGCGTGGTTTGATTGGCAATCAGGAACCGGGATGCAAGATCATCCATGCCCAGGTGAAACTCCTTCAGGGTTTTAGGTAACTGCGAATCTTAGCAGCCCTGTATGGCCTGGGAACAGGTGGCCTTACGCCTGCATGGACATTTTGATAGAATTCGCGCCCTTTACCCTGCCGTGCCCCCACTTACGGCAATTCGATTTTTTCCTTTGAAGCGCTGTCAGCCGGATTTTAACTATTATGGTCAATACTCTGAAAGCCAACTGGTTTTCCAATACGAAAGGCGATTTACTCGCCGGAATTGTTGTTGCTCTCGCGTTGATTCCCGAAGCCATTGCTTTCTCAATCATCGCAGGGGTAGACCCCAAAGTGGGGTTGTATGCATCGTTTTGTATTGCGGTCATTATTGCGTTCGTGGGCGGCCGTCCGGGCATGATCTCTGCTGCCACCGGTGCCATGGCGCTTTTAATGGTTACCCTGGTAAAAGAGCATGGCCTGGAATACCTTCTGGCGGCCACGCTCCTGACCGGTGTATTCCAGATACTGGCGGGCTGGTTAAAACTGGGCGGCCTGATGCGGTTTGTGTCGCGCTCAGTGGTTACCGGGTTTGTGAACGCCCTCGCAATACTGATTTTCATGGCGCAGCTGCCTGAGCTTACGGGTGTCACCTGGCACGTATACGCCATGACAGCCGCAGGTCTGGGGATTATCTACCTGTTTCCCTATCTGCCGGTGGTAGGCAAGATGCTGCCGTCTCCGCTCATCTGTATTGTCGCGCTTACCCTGGTTGCCGTATTGTTCAATATTGATGTGCGCACGGTCGGCGATATGGGGGAGCTGCCCGACACATTGCCGGTTTTCCTGTGGCCGGATGTGCCACTTACGCTCGAAACCCTGATGATTATTCTGCCTTACTCCATTCCGCTGGCCGTGGTTGGCTTGCTGGAGTCCATGATGACAGCCACCATCGTCGACGACCTGACAGATACCGAAAGTGACCGTAACCGCGAGTGCCGGGGGCAGGGGATCGCCAACATCGGCTCTGGCCTGCTTGGTGGCATGGCCGGGTGTGCGATGATCGGGCAGTCCGTCATTAACGTGAAATCCGGTGGGCGTACACGGCTGTCCACGCTGACGGCCGGCGTATTCCTGATGGTAATGATTCTGATACTGGACGATATTCTGGTGCAGATTCCCATGGCGGCCCTGGTCGCGGTGATGATCATGGTGTCCATAGGTACATTTTCGTGGGAGTCCATACGCAACCTCAAAGAGCATCCGCTTTCAACCAACATTGTGATGCTGGTCACCGTGTGCGTGGTTGTTGCTACCCACAACCTCGCGCTGGGCGTATTTGCCGGCGTGCTGCTTGCCTCCCTGTTCTTCGCCAATAAGATCGGGCACTTTATGGAAGTTAAGTCCACCCTGGATGAAGCCGCCAGAACCCGCACCTATAACGTAATGGGGCAGGTGTTTTTCAGCTCGTCGGAAAAGTTTGTCGACTCATTTGATTTCCGTGAAGTGGTAGATAAAGTGGTGATAGATGTGAGCCGTGCACACTTCTGGGATATCACCGCCGTAGGTGCACTGGACAAGGTTGTTATCAAGTTCCGTCGTGACGGGGCAGAAGTAGAGGTTGTTGGTATGAACCAGGCCAGTGCGACCATTGTTGACCGTTTTGGCGTGCATGATAAACCGGAAGGTATTGATCAGCTGATGGGTCATTAATATGCAAGATGCAACAGAGAATGCGCCCGCAGGTTCCGACGAACCGCTTCAGGTTGTGGCCTGCATTGACGGGTCCGGAGCGGCACCGGCGGTGTGTGATTACGCCGCCTGGGCCAGTAAACACATGGGCCTGCCTCTGACGCTGCTGCACGTGCTGGATAAGCAACGCTACCCGTCAGAGCCGGATCTGGCTGGCAACATAGCGCTGGGCGGCCGGGAGCAGCTGCTGGATGAACTGGCGGAGCTGGACCGTAAGCGGGCAAAGCTGGCGTTGGTGCACGGTGGGCATATGCTCGATGAAGCCGCTTTCCGGTTGCGGGATGCGGGTCTTGATGAGATTAAAAAGCTGCAGCGTCATGGAGATCTGACTGAGTCCCTGATAGCAATGCAGGAACAGACCCGCCTGATGGTGATGGGGCTGCATGGCGAAAGCAGCTCGGGGCAGGATCAGCGCATTGGCAGCCAGCTGGAAACCGTTATTCGCAGCGTAAGCCGCCCGATTCTTCTGGTACCGGATGCGTTTACTGAGCCCCGCAGTGCCATGCTGGCATTTGATGGCAGCGCCACCGCTTTTCGTGGTGTAGAGCATCTGGCAACCAGCCCGGTGCTGAAGGGCATACCAATACACCTGGTGAAGGTAGGCAGTGACACTCCGGAGGCCTGGGAACAGTTGCAAAAGGCAGAGTCTCTGCTGGCACCACTGGAATCAGAGATTACCTTGGCTATTCGCAGTGGCAGTGTGGAGCAGGCGCTCCATGAGTACCAGGCGGAACACAGTGTTGATCTTCTGGTTATGGGGGCTTATGGCCACTCCAGAATCCGCCGCTTTTTACTGGGGAGTACAACCACTAATATGCTGAACTCGGCCAAAACGCCGTTGGTGATTCTGCGGTGAGGCTGAGTGCTCAGACGTGCTGCCCGGCGGCAACGCCGGAAGCCCACGCCCACTGAAAATTATGCCCGCCCAGGTGTCCGGTTACATCCACAACCTCGCCGATGAAGTACAGGTTTGGGTGGTCCAGCGTGGCCATGGTTTTTGAAGAAAGCTGGCGGGTGTCCACGCCGCCCAGAGTAACCTCCGCGGTACGATAGCCTTCCGTACCTGCCGGCTTGACCGTCCATTGTCCCAGCGTGTCGGCAATCTGCTCAATGTCGCTGTTTTTATAGCTCTGAAGAGGGCCACGCCAGCCGTAAAGCTCGTTAAATGCCTGTGCGAAACGCTTTGGCAGGTGCTGGGCGAGGTATTGGGCAACCGTTGACTGTGGTTTTTGCTTGCGCAGGAAGGTCAGTTCTTCGCGGATGTCGCGACCTGGCAGCAGGTTGATGATCAGAGAGTCGCCGGGCTGCCAGAAGCTGGACACCTGTAGCATTGAAGGCCCGCTCAGACCCCGGTGTGTAACCAGCATGGGTTCGCGGAAATGCTGGTTGTTACAGGCAGCATCCACCGGGCAACTGACGCCTGACAGCGGCGCCAGTTGTTGCTTCAGCTCCGGGTGCAGGGTGAAGGGGACCAGTCCGGCCCGGGTAGGAAGGACCCGGAGCCCGAATTGTCGGGCAAGGTCGTAACCGAAGCCTGTTGCACCCATGGTGGGAATGGACAGGCCGCCGCAGGCGGCAACCAGCGATTCGCAGGTGAGGGGGCCCGAGCTAGTGTTAACCTGGTAGCCTTCAGAGCCCTGAGTAATGTTGTTTACACTGGTTTTCATGCGAATGTCGGCACCGGCCCATTCGCACTCTGCCAGCAGCATGTTGACGATGTCTTTGGCGCTTTCTTTGCAGAACAGTTGGCCGGCTGCTTTTTCTTCGTGCTCTATCCCGTGTCGCTCTACAAGCTCAAGAAACGCCTGGGGGGTATACCGCCTGAGAGCCGAAATGCAGAAGTGCGGGTTATCGGACAGGAAGTTAGCCGGTGTACTGTTCAGGTTGGTGAAGTTGCAGCGTCCACCGCCGGACATCAGGATTTTCTTACCGGGTTTGTTGGCGTGATCAAGCACCAGCACCTTGCGGCCACGATAGCCTGCAGTAGCTGCGCACATCAGGCCGGCGGCACCGGCACCGATAATAATCACATCATAATGGTTGCTGGAACGTGCTTTCATTGCTGCCCGCTGGATGTTGAGTGTGGGGGGCGCGCAGTATACCAGCCCCGGCAACCCGTAATAATGTTCAGGTTTGATTCTGGCGCAGGTTCAGCGGGTCAAGGAGCCCGGCCGCTATGGCCATACCCGTCAGATCCGGCAGCCGTTCTACGCCCAGGCGTTTGACAACACGAGCCCGGTAAAGATCGATGGTTTTAATGCTGACACCCAACTCAGCTGCAATTTCCCGGCTGGTATAGCCTTGCGCCATAGGCAGAAAGACATCCCGCTCACGGGGGGTGAGCGTTGCAAGAAGTGCCTCGGTATGCTCGTCACCACGCTGCTGGTGACTGGAGTGCTGGTGCGCCGCCAGCGCCTGTTGCACGCTGTCCAGCAGCAGTTGTTCATTGAACGGTTTTTCAATGAAATCAAAGGCGCCGGACTTGAAGGCGCGTACCGCGATGGGAACATCCGCATGACCGGATACAAAAATAACCGGTAAACCGGGGCGCCGATTTTGCAGCTCTTCCTGAACATTAAGACCGCCAAGGCCCGGCATTCGCACATCCAGCACTACGCAACCGCCCTGAATGTTGTCGAGGGCGTCGAGAAACTTGCGGCCATCGCTGTACACCTGCACGTTCAGACCCACAGACTCCAGCAGCCATTGGGTTGATTCCAGCATGCCGTCGTCGTCATCAACAACGTAGACCGTGGTTGCTTCCGGGTCAGGAGTATTAGTCATCGGGTACAGTCTCCGATCTGGGAGTAGATGTGTGTGCTGAGCCAAGCGGGAAACGGCAGGTTAGCGTAAGACCGCCCCCCGCAACAGGCTGGGCGTCAAGAAAACCGCCAAAACCTTCAATAATCGAGCGGCTCATGGAAAGCCCAAGGCCCAACCCCTGGGGTTTGAGAGTGAAGAAGGGCTGGAACATCTGCCTCAACTCCTGCTCATCAAGGCCGTTACCCTCATCCGTTACCTGGATCAGTGTTTCCCCGGCTGCGTTCACAGATGTTGAAAGCAGCAGCCGGGACGATTGCTTACCGGCGTCGGCGTTTGCCTCGATGCCATTCCGGATCAGGTTGATCAGCACCTGCTCCAGTAATACGGGGTCAGCAATGATGCTGGGCTCGTTGGTTGCCGGGGTAAAAACAAGTGTCACATTGTGCTTGTCCGCCTCCCACTGACACAGGCGGATAACATTAGTGAGTGTCTGGTTCAGTGCAACAGCCGCCGATCGTTTCTGGCCCTTCCGCAGAAAGGCGCGGAGGCGGCGGATAACTTCCGAGGCGCGGTTGGCATGATGGGTAATTTTCTCAAGGCCATCTTCTACACGCTCCAGGTGTTGTGGGTTCTCCGGAGCGTTTTTCAGGTAGCGCTGGCTGGCACTGGCAAAGTTCACGATGGTCGCCAGCGGCTGATTCATCTCATGGGCAATACTTGAAGCCAGTTCACCCAGCATGGCCAGTCTCGATGTGCGTGCCAGTTCATCGGCCAGTCTGCGGCTGTTATCTTCGGATTCCACTCTGGCGGTGATGTCCCTGGATACACAGATAACTTCAACAACAGTGCCTGTATAGGTTTCTCGTATAGCCCGGCTGGCGATCTCCAGCCATCGCTTTTTTCCGCTCGCAAGAAGCAGGTCCAGAGTCATAGTGGCATAGCCATCGTCCCGAAGGAGGTTGCCGGCTTCAGCAAGCTGCTTTGTGGCGTTGTCGCTCTGGAAGATACTTTCCGGAAGCATGCCGCGAATTTGCTCAGGCCAGTAACCGAGCAAACGGAAAGACGCTTGCGTGGCATCAATAAAGCGTCCATCCGGTGCGTGCCGTGAAATAAGGTCGGTGGTGTTCTCTGTGATCAGGCGGTACAGGCGGTTTGAGCGGATGGCTTGTTCCTGCAGCCGGATCCCGTCGGTGGCATCCCGACCCCGTGCCAGTATTTCATCTGAGTGGGGGAGGGGGATGAATGTCCAGAGCAGAATGGTGTTACCGAACCTGGCTTCTACATTGTCGATGGCCCGGGCCTGACGCCGTGCAGCATTAATCAATGCCAGGATGTTGCGGGGGAGTAGCCCGGCGGCATCGTCGAGGCCGCTGCTCTTCCACAGCTCGTCGGCCGCGCGGTTGCTCTGCAGAGGCGTTCCGGTACTGCTTAGAATCAGGCCTGGCTGTGGGTCTGCATCAGGTAAGCTAACACTCATGGGTCTGTGAACTTTCCTAGAGTCTGTGATGTAGTGTTTATACTATAATACGTTAGTGTAGTTTCTAGTGTATTTAATGTTGAATACTATCCGGGTTATACGAAGTTATAATTGCACCCGCAATTTTGCTGAATACGTCACAAGAATAACAGGCTCACAAAGAGGAAGACTCAATGACCTCGATTTTTGACCAGGGGCTCGCGCCCGTCGAAGCGAATTACGCTGTCCAGTCCCCGATTGATTTTATAGAGCGCACCGCCAGTGTATATCCCGATTCACCCTCCATAATCCACGGAGCGGTTCGTTATAACTGGGCTCAGACCTATGATCGCAGCAGGCGCCTGGCCTCTGCGCTGAAAGGTCGCGGCATCGGTCGCGGCGAAACGGTAGCAGCCATGTTGCCCAACATTCCCGCTATGGTGGAATGCCATTTTGGTATCCCCATGATTGGTGCGGTTCTGAACACACTGAATGTGCGCCTTGATGCAGAAGCTATTGCGTTCATGCTTGAGCATGGAGAAGCCAAAGCCATTATTGCTGACCGTGAGTTCGGCGAGGTTGTACGGGACGCGGTGAGCCGCCTGAAAGATAAGCCGCTGGTTATTGATGTGGACGACCCGGAATACGGCGAAGGTGTGCAGGTCAGTGACCTGGATTATGAAGCCTTCTTGCAGGAAGGCGACCCGCAGTTTCAGTGGCGCTTACCAGAAAATGAGTGGGATGCTATTTCACTGAACTATACCTCGGGAACGACCGGCAATCCCAAAGGCGTTGTGTACCATCATCGGGGCGCCTATATCAACGCATTGGGTAACCAGGCGGTGTGGTCGATGGGCATGCACCCGGTGTATCTCTGGACGCTGCCAATGTTTCACTGCAACGGCTGGTGCTTCCCGTGGACCGTAACCGCCATGGCGGGCACTCACGTTTGCCTGCGCCGGGTAGATCCCGAAAAGATCCTGCGACTGATCAAAGAGCACAAAGTAACGCACATGTGCGGAGCACCGATTGTGCTCAACGCCTTGCTGAACGTGCCGCCTGAGTCCAAGGCCGGCATTGAGCACGAGGTCCGCTCCATGGTTGCAGGTGCAGCACCTCCTGCCCAGGTGATCGGTGCCGTTGAGGAAATGGGGATCAGGATAACCCATGTTTACGGCCTGACAGAAAGTTATGGTCCGGTCACTGTTTGCGCCTGGAAGTCCGGGTGGGATGAGTTGCCCCTGGAGGAGCGCGCAAAGGTGAAGGCCCGCCAGGGCGTGCGTTATCACACACTGGCCGGCGCCATGGTCGGAGATCCGAACTCCATGGAGGCTGTCCCCAAAGATGGCAAAACCATTGGTGAAATCTTCCTGCGTGGCAATACCGTGATGAAAGGGTATCTGAAAAACCCGAAGGCCACAGAGGAGGCTTTTCGGGGTGGCTGGTTCCATACCGGCGATCTGGCGGTATGGCATGAAGACGGCTACATGGAAATCAAGGATCGCCTGAAGGACATTATCATCTCTGGTGGCGAGAACATCTCAACCATTGAGGTTGAGGACGCGCTTTATCGTCATCCCTCTATTCTGGAAGCCGCTGTTGTAGCGCGACCGGATGAGAAGTGGGGCGAAACCCCCTGTGCGTTTGTCACTCTGAAGCCTGAAGCCGGAGACGTCAGTGAGGAAGAGGTTATTGCTTTCTGTCGCGAACATCTGGCTCGCTTCAAAGTCCCTAAAACCATTATTTTCTCGGAATTGCCTAAAACCTCAACGGGCAAGATCCAGAAGTTCCTGCTGAGAGATCAGGCCAAAGAACTGGACTGAGTTCCTGACCGACAGCGCCAGGCCCGGCGCTGTCGGATATCAATACAAAAACAATATAAATCGACACACGTTTGGCGTGTGCTTAAGGAGACTCTGCTATGCAAATGTTCCACCGTAAGAATGGAGAAGAGCAGCCGTTCTGGCCGGCCGGACCTTTCAAAATTCGCCTTCCATTTATTCACTACCGCTGGGAATTTGCGGAGATGGTTCAGGCTTTGATCATGTTTGTGGTTAGCCTGGCTATGATTCCTTTATTGGAAAAATATCTCGGTGTGCCTTATGACGTAGCGCTGGCCTATGCGGTTATATGTGGCATTGGCTTCATGTTGCCGGCATTACTGGGAGTGCCATTGGTGCCTGGCTGGATAACCCCGGCTGTGCCGGTCGTCCTGCTCTTTTTGAGTGACTTTGAGCCGGGGCCCGAGGCAATACAGGCGATGTTCGCGCTGCAGTTTCTGGTGTTTGTCATTTTCCTGTTTCTTGGTGTGACCCGTTTGGGTAGTAAACTTGTGAACCTGATACCTCGTTCCATGAAGGGCGGTATTATTATCGGTGCCGGTATTGCTGCCTTGATGGGGGAAATTGAAGCCGGTGGGCGCTTGGCGAACACACCTGTATCCCTGATCGTTGGCGGCCTGGTGTGCTTGTATCTGATGTTTTCTTTGTCTTTCAAGGGGTTTGTCGAAAGCAACTCAATTGCGCGCAAAGTGGCCAATTACGGAATGGTTCCGGGCATGGTTGTGGCCATTATCGTTGGCTTTGCCACGGGCGAATACGAGGTGCCCAACGTTGAGTGGGGCATTACCAAACCGGCTTTTGACGAGTTGTGGAACTACCTGCCGTTTTCCGTAGGCTTTCCTAATCCGGAGGTGTTTCTCTACGCCATTCCAACAGCTGTTATCGCCTATATTATTGCCTTCGGCGACATCGTGGTCGGCCAGTCCCTGATGAACCGCGTGGATCATCTTCGAAAAGACGAGGATATTGACAACAGCATTGACCGGGTGCACCTGGTTACGGCCATACGTAATGGCGGGCATGCCTTCTTCGCTCCTTATCCCGGCCTGGCTGGCCCGATCTGGACGGCTGTTACGGCTACTATGGCTGAGCGTTACAAGTATGGCCGCAATGCCATGGACTCTATCTATAGCGGTGGCGGTACCTTCTGGATCACCGGTTTTATTGCGCTGTTCGTATTGCCTCTGGTGAGTTTCTTCCAGCCGGTGTTACCCATTGCCTTGTCTCTGACGCTGTTGTTGACCGGCTACATCTGCTTGATGGTTGGCCTGGAGCAACTGGAAAATAATACTGAGCGGGGTATTGCAGGCACCATGGGGGTGGTGCTGGCGGTTTACGGCGCAGGCTGGGGGCTTGGAATAGGCGTGGTTCTTTATATGCTGATTGAGCGAACCAAGCTGCTTGGCTTTACCCCGGATCCCGAAGCCCCGGGAAAAAAGGTAGAGGAGTATTGAATCACAGCCCCGGTTTGTACCGGGGCCAGTCAGCCCCCCCTCCGAGTGTCATTTCGTGACAACCTGCCCGATTACGGGCAGGGACCCTATCTTTATTCTGGTTTATCAGTTTAGACTTGGCTGACGTGAAGTAATGGAATTTAGCCGGGTTTCACGACTGATCAAACCATAATAAGAGCAGGAGGCAGTCATGACCGTCAGCTCTACTCCTCCGGGAGTGTCCGTCAGGCCACGGCATCTGAACTTTGATGTCAGTGAGGAACTGAAAGCCCTGTGGCATGGCGATGATGCTTTCCGCACCGCATTTTTCAATGCTTTGTCGCTCCAGTTCCCGGATGGCGAGCAGCACTTTATTGATGCCGTACGCTTGTACCGGGATAAAATCGAAGACCCCAAGCTAAAAGCTGAAATTCGTGGCTTTATTGGTCAGGAGGCTTTGCACAGCCATGAACATAAAGCCTATAACAAAGCGCTGAAAGCCCGGGGCTATGATATCGACAGGCTGGACCGCCGTTTCCGCAAGCATATGGCATGGGTTGGCAAACTTTCCCCCAGCCGTCAGCTGGCAGGCACATGCGGTGCAGAACACTATACTGCGGTACTCGCAAATGCCATTTTGAGCAATCCGGAATGGCTTGAAGGCGCAACACCGGTTATGGCCCGGTTATGGCGATGGCATGCAATAGAAGAAACCGAGCATAAGTCGGTGGCATTCGATGTGTACCGGGCGTGTGTCGGTGATGAGCGTCTGCGCCGTATTGTTTATCTGTTTGTGACCTGGAATTTCTTTAAGTATACCTTCCTCAACACCTGCAGCCTGCTGAAAACAGATGGCAAACTCTGGAATCTCCGTACCTGGGCCGGAGGGCTTAACTTCCTGTGGGGCAAGCCTGGTATTCTGCGGCAGTGCATGCCGGAGTTTATGGCATATCTGCGCAGAGATTTTCACCCCTGGCAACAGGACAACAGAGCGCTTCTGGAGAAAAGCCTTCAGCAGCTTGAGGCAGGAGAACCGGCATGAGAGTTGGTCTGATCGTTGATTCTGCCTGTGATCTGCCGTACGAGTTTGCCCGAAAGCACGATATTTTTATTCTCCCGGTCACTGCTGTAATAGATGGGGAAACCTATATCGATGAACACGATCCGGTCAGAACCCAGGAGTTTTATCAGAGCGGTCTGCTGAAAAAGGGCCGCCATGCAGAAACCCGGGCCTATACGACGGAGCAGATCTACGATCTGTTCATGAAGGAAATTGTTCCCCGGTTTGATATTGCTATTTGCGAAACGGTTGCCAGAAGTCGTAATCTGATTTATCAGAATGCCACGGAAGCCATGAACCGGGTGATGGCCAGTTACCACAAGGTGCGTGCTGCCGCTGGCCGTGAAGGCATGTTTTCAATGCGCGTTATCGATAGCAAACAAATCTTTGCAGGCCAGGGTTTGCTGGCGGCACATACACTCCGGCTGGCGGAACAGGGGCTCTCAAAGAACGCCCTGCGTAATGAAGTGGAAGCCTTCTCTGACCGGATATACACCTGCGTTATTCCCCGTGACCTGCATTATATCCGGGAACGAGCCCGGCGCCGTGGCGATAAAAGCGTGTCTGGCATGGCAGCATTTCTGGGCAAAGCCCTGAACATCACCCCGGTGATTTTTGGCCAGGGTGCAGGAGGTACGCCTGTGGCGAGGACGCGCCGGTTTGAAGCGGCCGCCGAACAGGTAATGGACTATGCCGCTGCGCGGGTTGAGGCTGGCCTGCTCACTCCTTATGTCAGCTTGTCCTGCGGTATGAGCTGGACAGAAATCGAAGACTTGCCCGGCCTGAACCGGTTGCGCAACGCCTGTGAGCGCAACGGCGTTGAACTTCTCCTTTCTCAGATGGGGATCACCAGCAGTATTTATGTAGGTCCGGGGAGCTTATGTCTGGCGTTAGCCGCAGAACCCCACAACTTCTCCGATCATCAATAAGGACAACCCATACAGACATGCAGGCACTATGACCCGAGACCCGATTGATCCCGCCAGCAAGCTGCTTGAGTTGCATGTAAAGCATGAGCTTGCCTCACTGAAAGGGGCAAAGCTGCGCAAGTTTCTTAAACAGGAGATCGGTGAGCTGTTTGAGTACGCCGATAGACTGACTCTGAACCGCATCGGCTCGGAAGAGCGGGTCATGGAAACCATTCAGCGCGTGGTGGTTGATATGGAGCCGGGCGCCGGGGTACCGGAACTGGCCAGAGACATGACCGCGGAGGTTCTGAAGGCTCAGATTCAGGAACAGACAAAACTGGCCGACATTGTTACCCGTGAACAGGCCGCAGAGTTTGTGGAGTCAATGCTGAAGCTGAGGCATCAGCGTGAGCGGGTGATCAGTGAAATAATGGGGCATCCGATTTATCAGGAGCTGGTATCGAATCTGGTGTATCAGGGTGTGGTTAATTACCTTTACGAAGACAACCTGATTACCAAGTCTGTGCCGGGCGTTGGCTCCATGATGAAGTTTGGCAAACGTATGGCCAACAAGGCGGTGCCCGGACTGGATGAAACCTTTGAGCGCCGTTTAAAAGCCTGGCTTGCTGAAAGTCTTCCGGGCCTGATCAGTCGCAGTGAGCAGTTCCTGCAGCGGGCACTGTCTGACGATGAAGTTCGCGATACCTTGATGGCGGCGTGGATGCATGCTGAGAATCAGACTCTTGCAGGGTTGCAGCAGGGGCTGGGAGACACTGAGCTTCATGAGTTTGTTATTCCGGGCTATGAGTTCTGGTTGGAATTCCGTAAAACGGATTATTTTGAGGGCTGTACCCGGGCGGTAGTGGCTTATTTGTTTGCAGAGTATGGTGAGCGGCCACTCTCGGAATTGCTCGCCGACGTTGGTGTAACCCCCGACGTTGTGCTGGCCGAAGTGGAGGCCTGGGGGATTCCGGTTATCGATGTGCTCAGAGAAGAAGGGTATATTGAAGCCCTTGTGCGCCGCCGGTTGTCGGCTTTTTACAAATCGGCCGCGGCACGTAAACTTCTGGAGACAAAATCGTAGCCAGAGCGGAGGTCTGATTGTTTTCTGACTTATTTCTCGCCTACCTTGTCGCCATCAGCCTGCTTACCATTACACCGGGCGTGGACACATTATTGGTTATGCGCAACGCCGGTCGCGGCGGTTTTCAGGATGGCTGTGTAACGAGTCTTGGAATATGCTGTGGCCTGTTTATCCACGCAACCTTGTCAGCGTTAGGTATCTCACTGCTTTTGGTGCAGACTTCCTGGGCTTTCTCCGCCCTGAAGTGGGCCGGCGCTTTATACCTTATCTGGCTCGGGCTGGGCTCATTAAGACAGGCCATAAAGCGTGGTAATACAATCCGCAAGCAGACGTCGCCGGGCGCCAGACGCACCGTATCGCTGCAGGTGCCGCTCCGTGAAGGACTGCTTTCCAACGTTCTGAATCCGAAAACTGCCCTTTTTTACATGGCATTGCTGCCCCAGTTCGTGAACCCGGAAGGAAGTGCCTTTCAGCAGTCCATGGTGCTTGCAGGGGTACACTTTTTGTTGGCGATGCTCTGGCAGTGTGGGCTTGCCTGGGCAGTGGTGCGTTTTCGTGGCGTGGGTGTTAATGCCAGGGTAAAGCGGTTGCTTAATGGGGTAACCGGGAGCTTTTTGGTTGCCATGGGGATCCGGCTAGCGGCCAATGAAGCGGGCTCTGCGCCCTGACAGCTTTCCGGGCCTTATAACGTAATAAAGGGGAAGCCGCAGCTTCCCCTTTATTCAGATACAGATGTTCAGTCGCGCCGGTATTATTTTTCCAGATACTGAAGCTTGTTGGGCACACCATCCCACTCTTCCGCATCTGGCAGAGGGTCTTTTTTCTCGGTAATGTTGGGCCATTCTGCCGCCAGTTCGGCGTTAAGCTCTATGAACTGTTCCTGGTCGGCTGGCACCTCGTCTTCCGAGAAAATAGCTTCGACCGGGCACTCTGGCTCACACAAAGCACAGTCGATACACTCGTCGGGGTCGATTACCAGAAAGTTTGGCCCTTCGTAAAAGCAGTCTACTGGGCAGACTTCCACACAGTCTGTGTGTTTGCATTTGATGCAGTTATCGCCAACGATAAACGCCATAATCAGATCCCTGGTTCAGTGGTCAATCTCATCCGGAGCCTGCTGTCAGCTCCATGGTTAAATTTTAATGGGGATATTGTAGGGAGCAGCCCGCACCGCCGCAAGCATGGGCCGCTATAAGTTGATTACCCAAGTCAACTTTACGTCAGTTTTTCAATAGTTCTTTTAGTTCATACAGCCGGTTCATCGCATCTCTGGGGGCGAGCCCGTCCAAATCAAGATCCTGCAGGGCCTCTTCTACAGCGCTGGGCTCTGTACTGGCGAACATGTCACCCTGATACGCAACCTGAGCGGACCCTGCTGGCGGCTGGCCGGACTCAGCGACTGTTGCGGTGGAAAGTGCCGCGGGTACTGCATCACTTTCCAGTAATTTCAGCTGTGCCCGGGCGTTGCCTATGACGTTTTGGGGCACCCCGGCCAGTTTTGCCACTTGCAGGCCATAACTCTGGCTGGCCGGCCCTTCATGCACGTTATGCAGGAATACAATGGTATCGTCGTGCTCGGTTGCTGTCAGGTGTACGTTTACGGCATGCTCCAGGTTGTCAGCCAGCTGTGTGAGTTCAAAATAGTGGGTGGCAAAGAGCGTATAACACCGGATTTCTTTTGCCAGATGTTCGGCTGTCGCCCAGGCCAGGGATAAACCATCAAACGTACTGGTCCCACGGCCAACCTCGTCCATCAGCACCAGACTGAATTCGGTGGCGTTATGCAGAATATTGGCTGTTTCGGTCATTTCTACCATAAAGGTAGAGCGTCCGCCGGCAATGTCGTCGGAAGATCCCATACGCGTAAAAATACGGTCCAGAGGGCCGAGCACCGCACGCTGGGCGGGCACAAAGCTCCCTGTGTAGGCCAGCAGAGAAATCAGCGCCACCTGACGCATATAGGTTGATTTACCGCCCATGTTAGGGCCGGTTATAACCAGCATCCGACGCTGTGTGTCCATTAACAGGTTATTGGGAACAAACGGCTCATCGAGAAGCTGTTCCACAACAGGGTGTCTGCCTTCCTCAATATCCAGCCCAGGACTGTCGCGGAACTCAGGCGCAACAAAGCGCAGAGTGGTGGCGCGCTCGGCAAAGTTGCTGATGACATCAAGCTCGGCCAGGGCCTGGGCAGCGTCCTGCAGGGGGGCCAGCTGTTCTGCAACCGACTCCAGTACCTGATCATACAGTGCCTTCTCCCGGGCCAGTGCCCGGCTTTTGGCGCTCAGGGCTTTGTCCTCGAATTCCTTCAGCTCCGGTGTGATAAAGCGTTCTGCGTTTTTCAGGGTCTGGCGACGTATATAGTCGGCCGGGGCATTGCCAGACTGAACACGGCTGATCTCTATGTAATACCCATGAACCCGGTTGTAGCCGACTTTAAGCGTGCTTATACCGGTGCGTTCCCGTTCCCGGGTTTCTACATCCAGCAGATACTGGCCGGCGTTTTCACTGATATTACGCAGTTCGTCCAGCTCTTCATCAAACCCTTCGCGAATGACTCCGCCTTCCCGGATGACCACCGGCGGGTTGTCGATAATCGCGCGTTCCAGCATGTCCGCCAGTTCCGGGTATTCCCCTATGGTCCGGGCCAGCGTGCCAACATGGTCGGAGTCGACCGGTTTCAGAACCTCCTGCAGTTCCGGCAGGGTCTGGAATGCATCCCGCAGACGCGCAAGGTCTCTGGGGCGGGCAGAGCGCAGGGCTACGCGCGCCAGAATACGCTCAATATCCCCGACAGCTTTCAAAAGGTTGTGAACCGGCTCGTAGTGGAAGCCATCCAGCAGGGCAGAGACAGCCTGCTGGCGCTGCAGAACCACGTCGGTATCCCGCAGTGGACGATTCAGCCAGCGCCTGAGCTCCCGGCCACCCATGGACGTGGCGGTTTTATCCATCACCCAGGCCAGGGTGTGCTGGTGCCCCCCCATGAGATTGACGTCAATTTCCAGGTTGCGGCGGCTGGTTGCGTCCAGGATAACCGCTTCATCGCGGCGTTCACGCGTCAGCTTGCGGATATGAGGCAGGGCGGTACGCTGGGTTTCTTTTGCGTACTGCAACAGACAGCCGGCTGCACAAATCGCAAGGTTGAGGTCTTCACAACCAAAGCCCGTGAGGTCGCGAACCTGCAATTGCTGGGTGATTACCCGGCGGGCTGTGTCGGCCTCGAACAGCCATGGGCCCTGCCGGCGAATGCCCGTGAGGCCGGTCAGCACCTCTTCGTAAGGGAAATCCTCACTGATGAGAATCTCGGCCGGGCGTAAGCGCTGCAGTTCGCCCTGAAGGGCCTCCAGATTGTCCAGCTCGGAAACCACAAAACGACCACTGGAAATATCCAGTGAGGCAAATCCGAACTGTTCACGGTGATGGAAAATGGCGGCAAGCAGATTGTCGCGGCGGTCTTCCAGATACGCATCATCGCTCAGGGTGCCCGGGGTCACAATTCTGACCACCTGGCGGTCCACCGGCCCTTTGCTGGTGGCCGGATCGCCAATCTGTTCGCAGATTGCGATGGATTGACCTGCCTTTACCAGCCGGGCAATGTAACCTTCAGAAGAGTGGTAAGGTATCCCTGCCATGGGTATTGGCGTGCCACCGGACTGGCCCCTGGCGGTCAGGGTGATGTCCATGAGTTCTGCGGCTTTTTTGGCATCGTCATAGAACAGCTCGTAAAAATCACCCATACGGTAAAATACAAGCTCGTTCGGATGCTGGCCCTTGATCTTTAGATACTGCCGCATCATTGGGGTATGTTTAGAAATATCGTTCTCAGCTGCTGACATGGACGAGTCCGGATTACCTTGCTTTGGGTGAAGCCACGGATTGTAAGAAAATAACGCCCGCGATGAAATGAAGGAGATCATTATGCCTGCCAGTGACCACGAACTCGAACAGGCGGGTAATCAGCTAGCCACTTTGCTCCAGCAAACAGGCAATATGCTGGTAACCGCCGAAAGCTGCACCGGAGGCTGGATTGCCAAGGTGCTGACCGACAAGGCCGGATCATCGGCGTACGTAACTGGCGGCCTTGTTACCTACAGCAATGATGCCAAGCAGGCTTTGCTCGGGGTTAGTGAAGCCTCCCTGAAAAATGACGGCGCGGTCAGTGAGCCGGTTGTCCGTGAGATGGTAGTGGGTGCTCTGGCAGCGACAGGTGCCGGCGTTGCAGTTGCTGTCAGTGGTGTCGCCGGCCCCGGGGGCGGCAGTGCTGACAAGCCTGTCGGTACCGTCTGGTTTGCCTGGGGCACAGGCCCTGAGGCAACCGTCACGTCTGTACAGCACTTCAGTGGCAACCGGGACCAGGTGCGGCGCAAGGCGGTTCTTTTTGCACTGCAGAGTGTTACCGGTTTTTTGAAACAAACCTGACCGGTTTCACAGGAACGGGGGTTGGTCTCTTCTCCGGGGTATGTTTTAATACTGTTCAAATATACAGGAAGTCTGTTCTGAACGCTGTACAGGTTCCGATTCATTACTTCACCGCGGGCGACACTTACGATGCCGGCGGCTATGGCAACAGAGGGTTTGCACTGATGGAAGATAACCGCAAGAAAGCATTGAACGCAGCGCTGAGCCAGATTGAGCGTCAGTTTGGTAAGGGCGCAGTCATGAAAATGGGGGATCAGCCTCGTGAAGCCATTCCTGCGGTGTCCACCGGCTCCCTGGGGCTTGACGTTGCACTGGGTATTGGTGGCCTGCCATACGGTCGTATTGTTGAAATTTACGGCCCGGAAAGCTCGGGTAAAACCACGCTGACCCTGCAGGTCATCGCAGAAGCACAGAAGCAGGGAAAAACCTGTGCCTTTGTGGACGCGGAGCACGCTCTGGATCCTGTATACGCCGAAAAGCTCGGGGTCGACGTAGATGAACTTCTGGTGTCACAGCCGGATACCGGTGAACAGGCGCTTGAGATAGCAGACATGTTGGTACGCTCCAACGCTGTGGATGTCATAATTGTGGACTCTGTAGCCGCCCTGACCCCGAAAGCGGAAATAGAAGGCGAGATGGGCGACAGCCACGTGGGTCTTCAGGCCCGTCTCATGTCGCAGGCCTTGCGTAAACTTACGGGCAATGTGAAACACGCCAACTGCCTGCTGGTATTCATTAACCAGATTCGTATGAAGATCGGTGTGATGTTTGGTTCGCCAGAAACAACCACTGGCGGTAATGCTCTGAAGTTCTATTCGTCCGTACGCCTGGACATCCGTCGGATCGGCGCCGTGAAAGACGGTGATGAGGTTGTGGGTAACGAAACCCGTGTTAAGGTTGTCAAGAACAAGGTGTCGCCGCCTTTCCGTCAGGCCGAATTCCAGATACTTTACGGCAAGGGTATTTATCACATGGCGGAAGTGCTTGATATGGGCGTTAAAGAAGGCTTTGTGAACAAATCGGGTGCCTGGTATGCCTATAATGGCGATAAGATCGGGCAGGGCAAAGCCAATGCCTGCAAGTACCTGGAAGAGAACATGGACATAGCCAACGAAATCGAAGCCAGTGTACGCGAAAGGCTGATGCCAAAGCCGGAACCAAAGGCCGAAGCACCGGAAGAAGAGGCACCGGCAGAAGCGAAAGGCGAACTGCTCTAAGGCCACGCGGGAGGTGTGTGATGGAGAGTAAAAAGAAACTGCTTGTTATTGCCCATGCACCTTCCCCGAATACCCGCGCCCTGCGTGATGCAGTGGCGCAGGGTGCAGGGCATGAAGACATAGAAAATGTGGAAGTAACCGTGCTGGCCCCGCTGGAGGCCGGCCCGGATGATGTTCTCGCCTGTGATGCCATTATCCTCGGCACCACTGAAAATCTCGGTTACATGAGCGGCGCTCTGAAAGACTTCTTTGACCGAAGCTATTATCCCTGCCTGGAGAAGACCCAGGGCCTGCCTTTTACCTATTACATTCGTGCCGGACACGACGGCACCGGAACACAGCGAGCTATTGAAAGCATTACCACCGGGCTGCGTTGGAAAGTGGTCCAACAGCCGCTGCTCTGCCGTGGTGAATTCCAAACCGATTTTGTCGCGCAATGCGAAGAGCTGGGTTTGTCAGTGGCTGCCAGCCTGGATGCGGGCATAATTTAATTGCCCGGGCGCGACAGATCCATTTTCAGAACCTACAATGGCCGGCTACGTGTTACTAGCTACAGGATCCAATCTTGAAGTCATTGTCTGTGAGTCAGCTTTATAAAGCCTGCGTACTGAAACAACTGCCATTCAAATCAACCCGGCAGCTAGAGCCATTGGCAGAAATAGTAGGGCAGAACAGGGCCCAGGAAGCTGTGCGATTTGCACTGGCCATGCCCCATGATGGCTATAACGTGTACGCCGTAGGCCGTAACGGGCTGGGTAAGCGGACCATGATGCTGCGTTACCTGGAGCACCATGTTGATACTGAGCAGCAAACCCATGACTGGTGTTACGTGGCCAATTTTGAGGAGTCGCGGGTTCCCAGGCTGCTGAAGCTGCCGGCGGGGAAAGGAATGCAGCTGAAGCAGGATATGGAAAAGCTGATGGGCCGGCTGGTAAAACTGATTCCTCAGGCCTTTGACAGCGAGAGGTTCCTGGAACGCGCGGAACAGTTGAAAGAGGAATACGGCAAAAAGCAGGAAGATGAGCTTGAGAAGGTTGCTGCCCAGGCCCGCCGGAAAAAAGTGAGCCTGAATATTACAACGCCGGGTGGGTATCGGCTGATCGCGATGAACGGTGATAAAGCGCACACCGCTGAGACGTTCAGGGCGCTCACAGATGCGCAGCGTGAAAAGTTTGAAGACTCCATCAACAAGCTTGAGAAAAAACTGCGGAAAGCCGTCCGGAAGCTGGCAGACTGGGAGCAGGAGTATGTTGACAAGCAGCAGGCGCTGAACAAGGAAACGTTGGAAGAAATCTCAGGGCATCAGATTGATGAGCTGGTCGAACGCTACCGGGAATTACCGGATGTGGTGGCTCATTTTAAAGCTGTGCGAGCCGATCTGGTGGAGAATCTCGACATTTTTCTTGACGACAATGAAGAGCAGGCTGCGATTGCTTACGCATCCCTGGATAAAAAAATGCCCCGCCGCTACCTGGTTAATCTGGTGGTGCATCAGAAAACCAACGAGGTCCCGATGGTGGTGGAAGACAACCCCACCTACCACAATCTATTCGGGTACGTTGAGAATGTGACCTATAAGGGCACTATTTTTACCGACTTTTCCTTAATCAGGGCGGGTAGCCTGCACCGGGCGAACGGTGGTTATTTATTGATGGATGCCATCAAGGTGCTGGAGCAACCCTTCGTGTGGGATGGGCTCAAGAGGGCGCTCCGGTCCCGGACCGTTCAGATTAATTCCCTTGAGCGAGAGCTCACATTATCAAGCACGGTTTCAATTGAACCTGAGGGTGTGCCGCTGGATGTGAAGCTTGTGCTGTTTGGTGACCGTGAAACCTGGATGCTGTTGCAGGACTATGACCCGGAGTTTGCCGAACTGTTCCGGGTAACGGCTGATTTCGAGAACGAAATGTACCGGTCGGAAGAAAGCCAGGTCATGTACGCGAAATTCATTGCCAGCGTTGTTAAAGACAAGAAGCTGTTGCACTGCAACAACAAAGCCGTAGCCCGGATTATTGAACACAGCGCCAGAATAGCAGAGCACCAGGACAGACTTTCATTGCATGCGGCCAATATTGCTAATCTCCTTCGCGAGTCTGATTTCTGGGCCCGGCAGGCAGGCGCCCGACTGATTCAGCATGTGCATGTAGAGAGGGCGCTGGAAAGTGCCAAATACCGTAGTAGCCGGATTCGGGATCAGTTTTATGATTCCATCCGGGACGGCTCCACACTGGTCTCAACCCAGGGGGCGGTTATCGGCCAGGTCAATGCCTTGTCAGTGCTGTCAACCGGCGGGTTTGAGTTCGGACTCTCCAACAGGGTAACTGCGACCTGCTATTATGGAGATGGTGATATCATTGATATTGAGCGTGATGTAAAACTGGGCGGCAACATTCATTCAAAAGGGGTAATGATATTGAGTGCCTGGCTTTCGTCTCACTTTGCCGTCACTGATCCTATGCAGCTTTCTGCCAGCCTGACGTTTGAGCAGAATTATGGCGAAGTGGATGGCGACAGCGCTTCACTGGCTGAGCTGTGCGCTTTGATTTCTTCGTTGGCCAGTGTTCCTGTACGGCAGGATCTGGCGATTACCGGCTCCGTAAACCAGTTTGGCGAGGTTCAGCCAATAGGCGGAGTAAATGAAAAAGTTGAAGGTTTTTTTGCCACCTGTCAGCTCAAGGGCGGGCTTGACGGCAATCAGGGCGTGATTGTCCCGGCTAATAATGTACAGAACCTCATGCTGGACAGCGAAGTAGTCAAGGCTGTCCGGGAAAAACGCTTTACGGTTTACTCTGTTTCAAATGTTGAAGAGGCCGTAACACTGCTACTGGGCAGACCTGCAGGTAAAGCGGACCGTAAAGGCAACTACCCGAAGGAGAGCGTTTTTGGCATTATCCAGCAGCGACTTGAAGAAATGCGAGAGCATGAACGTGAAGAACACGCGCGGGACGATCAGAAAGATCCGTCAATCCACTGACCGGTCGCGACAATAAAATAGAAAGGAGAGAGCATACCCATGACTGACATCCAGCAAACCGTGTATGTAGTAGAGGACGACGAAGCCGTTCGTGACTCACTGGAGTTATTACTGAAGTCAGATGAAAAGCAGGTTCAGACCTATGAGGATGCAGCGACGTTCCTCGCAGATTATTCAGAAGAGATGGCCGGTTGCATCGTATTGGATATCCGTATGCCGGGCATGGACGGTATGGAATTGCAGAAAAAACTGAACGAAAAGAACTCTATTTTGCCGATCATTTTTGTGACCGGACATGGCGATGTGCCTATGGCCGTTGATGCCATGAAGGAAGGCGCGGTGGATTTTATCCAGAAACCGTACCGTGAAGAGGCGTTGCTGGAAAAAATTGAAATCGCGCTGGAGCAGGACCTGGAGCAGCGCAGAACCCTGGATGAAAAGCAGGAAATCATTCGCCGGGTTGAGAGTCTGACGCCTCGCGAACACGAAATCATGGATCGGATGATTGAAGGCCAGGCGAACAAGGTTATTGCCATAGAGCTGGAAATAAGTCAGCGCACCGTTGAGATTCACCGCTCCCGGGTTATGCACAAGATGGGCACGCATTCACTGGCGCATCTGGTGCGAATGGTGCTGTCCGTAAAGGACCTTATCGACGCACGGTAATCCTGCCGGCATGATGAGCCTATCTTTTTGACCGGCCCATTACTCTATGACTGAAGCTGAAAATGAACACCCGGAGGTTACGGTTCTGCTTGTGGATGACAATCCGCAGAACCTGAAGGTCCTCTATGAAACGCTGAAAGACAAAGGTTATCGGCTTTTAATTGCTAATGATGGCGAAAAAGCTCTGGACCTTGCCCACCGTCATCAGCCTGAAGTGATTCTGCTTGATATCATGATGCCGGAAATGGATGGCTATGAGGTCTGTGAACGCCTCAAGGCTGACCCTGAGACGGCAGATTCTGCTGTTGTATTTCTTTCCGCTCTGGACGATCTGGAAGCAAAAGTTAAAGGTTTTGCCCTGGGTGGTGCGGATTACATATCCAAACCTTTTCAATCCCAGGAAGTGATTGCCAGGGTTAAGACCCATGCCCGGGTGATTCGGCTTGAGCGTGAGCTGCAGGCCCAAAACCGCGAGCTCCAGAGCGATCAGGCCCGTATCCTCAACTCCATAAGCGAAGGCATTTACGGCCTGGATGAGAACGGCATCATCGAGTTTGCGAACCCGGCGGCCGGGGTCATCATGCGTAGCTCGGTTGAAGATCTGATTGGCCGCAATTTTTTCGAGACCCACTTCTCTACCGCAGCGGAATGCCCGGACGGGCTCCCGGTACATGCTACGTGCTGCCAGGGAGTTGCTGAAAATCAGCGGGATATAAGATTGTTGCGTGCGGATCAAACAGGATTTCCGGCAGAATACCGTGCGACTCCCAAGCTTGAAGGTGAGGACTTGCGTGGCGCCGTGGTTGTATTCCGGGATATAACGGCAGAGCTGGAGAATGAGCAGGCGCTGGAAGAGGCCAGGGAGTTGGTGCGGGAGCAACGAGATCAATTGGCCCACACATCGCGTCTGACAACCATGGGTGAAATGGCAGCGGGTGTTGCTCATGAGGTGAACCAGCCGCTGACGGCAATCACCAATTATACCCGCGTCTCCAAGCGGATGATGTCCGCTGAGCATCCGAACCTGAACCTGCTCCAGGAAACCCTCGATAAAATTGAAGCACAATCCCACCGCGCGAGTGAAATTATTCGACGCATCCGGCGCTTTATGAAAAAACCGGCAACCGGAAAGGATGTGTTGTCCGTAGCTGCGCTCCTGGAAGATACGCGTCAGTTTGCCGAGGTGGATGCCCGTAATAACGACGGAAGCATTGAGCTGCTTATTCCTGAGGATGTACCGGACATAGTGGCTGACCCCATTCAGGTGCAGCAGGTAGCACTGAACCTGATACGAAATGCGCTCGAGGCGTCCCGTGAGATCGGCTCAGACCTGCCGGTGGAAGTCAGTGCCACGCGCGCAGGAGAGGGGTTCGTGCGTATTGCCGTTCGCGATTACGGGCCTGGCCTGGCAGAAGACGCCGGAGAAAACCTGTTTCTGCCTTTTTATACCACCAAGGAAGAAGGCATGGGCATTGGTTTGCCAACATGCCGTTCGCTGATTCAGGCTCAGGGTGGTGAAATAGGGTTTGAGCGTCCGGAAGGCGGAGGCGCATGCTTTTTCTTTACACTGCCTGTGGCGGATGCGCCGGCCGCGCCCTCGAGTGAACCAAGCTCTGCGGGTGCCGTTTAAAGCCAGTCAATCCGCCCGCTGAGGTGAGGCGCATCGCCTCGAGTGTTCAGCAACTGGTAGTCCCAGTTGGTTGGTGATTCCCGCCAGTTAAGCTGTGCAGTACCTGGCAGAAAAAGCGGTTTCTTGAACTGGCAGCTTATCCGTACCGCATCTGATTGCCAGCCAGCCTGTTGTTCCAGAATGCCGGCAACATGCGCTTTGCTCCACATGCCATGGGCGATGGCCCGGGGAAACCCGAAGGCTTTGGCGCTCATGGCGTGCATATGAATAGGGTTGCGGTCACCGGAGACCCTGGCGTATTGGCGGCCTGTAGCTTCCGGCACGTTAACATTAAAGGTGTTGGGGTATATCTCTACTTCCGGCGGCGCGGCTTTGGTCGTGGCCCCTGAGGTTTTGTCTGGCTGACGATAGAGCATGGTGCTGGTCTCCTCCCAGACCACCGTTCCCGCTGAACCGGCCCGGGTTATGAGCTCGAACTCCACACCCCGGTTGGTGTGCGCCTGCCCACCGAAGAAAACCTCGAGTTTAAGAGGCTCGCCGATTCCAATCGGCCGGTGCTGTGTAATGCTGTTACGCAAATGTACAAGGCCAAGCAAAGGCAGGGGGAACGCTTTTCCGGTGAGAAGCTTCAGGTGCAGAGGGAAGGCGAGAATATGGGGCCAGGTTATGGGCATATGGTTGCCGGAGCGAAATCCGCAGACACGCTCATATTGGCGCAGAGCTGTTACAGATGTGTGCGCACAAAGCAGTACTGCCCTCTGTTCCGGCAGTGTAAGCCCGTTTCGGGAGGGGCTTTTCCTCTGCATAACCGCTTTGCCATACAGTGGCAACAGTGCTGGCGGTGTATCCCGATATATAAGCCTGTCTGGCATGTACTTGACTCCCTGAACAAAGATAACATGGCGCGCGCTTGATAAAGGTAAAGAATACAGGTGCCGGTCATACCCGAATTCCGGTACAACGGTAGGCTTGTGACCTGATATGCATTATTGTAAAACCTTAGTCGAAAGTGGTCGTAGAGCAAACTGGGCCAAAGCAGTATCCAACAGTAACAAAGCGGGGCTATATGCAGGAACTACGTGATGGCGGGGTTATGCTGCGCCTTATTTATGAGGCGATGAAAGCAAAGGGAATGGATACTGACCTCGTTTTCAGCCGCCTCGGGGTGAGTGCAGATTACGTTTATACTGAAAAGCTTCGTACACCTCACAGCGCCCAGTTGGCCTTCTGGCAGGCGGTAGAAGAGGTATCTGGTGACCCGGACATCGGGCTGCATCTTGGCCAGTTGCTGCCCGCATACAAAGGGCAGGTTCTGGAGTACCTGTTTCTCAGTAGCCCGAACTTTGGTGAAGGGTTGCGGCGTGCCAAAAACTATCAGCGCTTACTGAGCGATGCCGCGAATACAGATTTCTTTGTTGAAGGTGAGAATGCCTGCATGATAACGGATGCCGCTTCCGATGAGGTTCGGCAGCTCCGGCATTTTAATGAGTGTTTTGTGCAGGGTCTGATTACATTTTTCCAGTCTGTCACGGATCACCAGTTTTACCCGTCCCGTGTGGAGTTTGAGCATGAGCGTGAGGACGGGCATGAGCATGTCGCAGACGTGCTGGGATGCGAGGTGGTTTTTGGTGCCGAAGAGAATCGACTGTACTTTCCGGCAAGTCTGCTGTCCCGTGCTTCACCGCATGCAGAGCCAGAGCTTCTCGACCTTCATGAACGCTTTGCCAGCGAACAGATCGCGCGCCTGGAGAAGAAAGACATAGTTGGCCAGGTAGAGCGCATTATTGCCGAGTTTCTGGATAGTGGCGACGTAACACTCGACGCAGTTGCCTCCCGGCTGGGGATTAAACCACGCACACTGAGAACCCGGCTGACTGAGGCTGAAAGCAGCTTCAACCAGGTTCTCGCCGATTTCCGCTATCGTCTTGCCAGACGGTTACTGGCAACAACGAACGAATCGATCGACGAGATTGTCTATCTTACGGGCTTTTCTGAGCCAAGTACTTTTTACAGGGCGTTCAAGCGCTGGTCGGGAAAGACACCCATTGAGTACCGTAAAGAGGCCGGGAACAAGGAAGCGATGGAAGACACACCGTAAAATATTGGTTTTCAGAAAAATTCTTCTGTAAAGCGTTGACAAAGCCGACGATCTCTCTATAATGCGCATTCGTTGTCACCGATCAACCGGAAGCACCTGAAGTCTTTCAGGTTATTGGTTACAGCTTGCGCGGAGCGGTAGTTCAGTTGGTTAGAATACCGGCCTGTCACGCCGGGGGTCGCGGGTTCGAGTCCCGTCCGCTCCGCCACTATTTCCCCAAAGTGTATCCCCTGTTTTCATCTGTGCCTCCACAGCATTTTCCGTTACCCCTTTTGCAGTTGCTTACGATGCTCGCCAGGGCTTAGCCCGAACCAGCGTTTATAGGCCTTGTGCAGTGCCGTTGGATTGGCAAAGCCAAGAAGCCACGCAATTTCTGACAACGATATATTGGTTTCCCGGATATAGTCCCGGGCCAGTTGTTTTCTGGTGTTATCTACTAGCTCCCGAAACCCGGTATGTTCCGCCGACAGTTGCCGCTGCAGTGTCCAGGGTGTAAGTCCCAGCTTTGAGGCAATTGTTTCAAGGCTGGGCGTTTCACCTCTGAAAAGAGGTGTAAGTAAACGTTTAACCCGGTCGGCAGTTGTCCAGCCACGTTCAATGTCCTGCATTTCCGCCTCACAAAGCAGTAGCAGCTTCTCGTGCATGGCCGGTTGTGCCTGTAGGGTTTTCGCATCCCAGATATCCTGTCTGATCGTTATACTGTTAATGGGTGCCCCGAAGTGCACCGGGCAGCGAAACCAGGCTTCGAAAAGCTCATCCAGGCCAATCGACGGGTACTCGATCGTTACTTTTTCGAGAACGTCCCAGTGGCCACTCACCGTCCGCACAAACTGTGTCCAGGCGCCCAGTACAGAGTCCACCACAAAGTAATTGAACGAGTTATAAGGCTGAATCGAGTAAAACTGCAGTTGTCTTTTTTGGGGCAGGGAGTGCGGGGTGCCGCGGCTATTGCGACTGGTCAGTAAAGCATAATGAATAAGCGTTTGTATTGCGGCGCCCGCTGTGCTGGCAGACTCGCCGGCAAGCCCGGCAATACCCGCATCAATGGGGCGCGATAGCGCTCCCATGCGCAACCCCAGCGCTCGGTTTTTACAGGCTTCTATCGCCGCATGACCCAGCCGCATAAAGCGCGGAATACTGATGCGCGCCGCCGGCGATGTCAGGGTTTTCTCGTTAAGCTCAAAGCGTTGTGTCAGGTCCTGTACGTTTACCCCCTCAGCTTCGGCAGCACGAAGCAGCACGCCAACATAGAGCACACTGATGTCTCCGAGCGGGTTCCGGTCTGAAACTGGCTGATCATTGGATGAGAGCATAGGAGGTGGACGCCGCATTGTTGTCTGTGGATAGCACAATGTTATTTGAGGATATTGTTGAAGGCAATCCGGATCGGTAGCTTAGGATCCAATCTAATCCGTTTATCAGGAGATCCAGTATGACCAGCGCGACACCAGGCTACGCCAAGTACCCCAACCTGCTCGAGCCATTAGATCTTGGCTTTACCAAACTGCGTAACCGGGCCCTGATGGGCTCCATGCATACCGGGCTGGAAGAGGCGAAAAACGGCTTTGACCGGCTAGCAGAGTTTTATGCAGAGCGGGCCCGTGGTGGAGTGGGCCTGATTGTGACCGGGGGGATTGGCCCCAACCCCGAAGGCGCCGTTTTCCAGGGCGCTGCGAAAATGACCAACGACGACGAAGTCGAAAAGCACAAGGTTATTACCCGCGCAGTCCATGAAGCAGACGGTAAAATCTGCATGCAGATACTGCATGCGGGTCGTTATGCATTTTCTCCGTCGCTGGTCGCTCCTTCTGCCATTCAGGCGCCCATTAACCCATTCAAGCCGCAGGAGCTGGATGAGGCCGGTATTGAAAAGCAGATTGAGGATTTTGCTGTCTGTGCTCAGCTGGCGCAAAAGGCAGGTTATGACGGCGTCGAGATAATGGGCTCCGAAGGCTACTTCATTAACCAGTTTATTGTCGCTCACACCAACCATCGCACCGACCGGTGGGGTGGAAGTTACGAAAACCGTATCCGCTTGCCCATTGAAATTGTTCGCCGCGTTCGCGAAAGGGTCAGCGATGACTTTATCCTGATTTACCGCCTGTCCATGCTGGACCTTATTGAAGACGGCAGCACCTGGGAAGAGGTGGTACAGCTGGCGAAGGAAATTGAAAAAGCCGGTGCCACAATTATCAACACCGGAATTGGCTGGCACGAAGCCCGTGTGCCCACGATTGCCACGTCTGTGCCCCGAGGCGCTTTCACCAAGGTCACCAAGCGTTTAAAAGACGAAGTCAGCATTCCTCTGGTAACCACCAACCGGATCAACATGCCGGATGTTGCCGAAAAAATCCTTGCCGAAGGCGATGCTGACATGGTGTCTATGGCCCGTCCTTTTCTGGCCGATGCAGACCTGATGCAAAAAGCGGCAGAAGACCGTGCGGAAGAAATCAATACCTGTATCGGCTGCAACCAGGCTTGTCTGGACCATACATTCAGCGGCAAGCTGACGACCTGTCTGGTTAACCCCCGCGCCGGTAATGAAACCGAGCTGACCTATGTGAAAACGGCCACTCCAAAATCCATCGCTGTGGTTGGTGCCGGGCCTGCCGGGCTCGCGTTTGCAACGGTAGCGGCAGAGCGCGGCCATAATGTCACCCTGTTTGATGACGGTAAGGAAATCGGTGGTCAGTTTAACGTTGCCAAGCTGATCCCGGGCAAAGAGGAGTTTTACGAAACTCTGCGTTATTACCGGGTAATGCTGGATAAGTATGAAGTGGATGTACGGCTGGAAACCCGCGTAAATGCCGATGATCTGAAGACGGGTAACTTTGATGAGGTGGTGATGGCCACGGGCGTGGAACCACGTACCCCGGAGATTGAAGGTGTGGATCATCCGAAAGTCATCGGGTACCTGGATGCATTGCTTGAACGTAAGCCTGTGGGCCAGAAAGTGGCCGTTATCGGTGCCGGTGGTATCGGCTTCGATGTGTCCGAGTTTATTGTGCACAAGGGCGAGTCCCCGTCTCTGGATACCGAGCATTTCATGCGCGAATGGGGCGTAGACCTGACGGTAGAGCACCGGGGTGGTATTAAGGGTATGACGCCAGAGATTCCTGAACCAGCGCGTGAGGTTTATCTGCTGCAGCGTAAACCTACAAAAGTAGGTAAGAACCTGGGTAAAACCACCGGCTGGATTCACAGAACTTCCCTGAGAAATCGCAACGTGCAGATGGTTCCCGGTGTAACGTATCGCAGGATTGACGATGAAGGTCTGCATATCACTGTTACGCCCAAAGGCGCAGAGCAAGGTGAAGACCAGGTTTTGCCGGTAGATACGGTTATTCTGTGTGCCGGTCAGGAACCGCTACGGGAATTGCAGGCTGGTCTTGAGGCTGCCGGGCTGCCCGTGCACCTGATAGGTGGTTCAGATGTGGCGGCAGAGCTGGATGCCAAACGGGCAATTGACCAGGGAAGTCGACTGGCCGCACGTATCTGATCAGCGAGCATTGCAGTTTATCTCAGAGCAGAAGAAACTCTCTGGCCGGGCTATGAACCTGTAGCCCGCCAGGGAGTTTCTGTTTTATGGGGGAATTGTGATGGGTTCGACAGGGCTGGGAGCGGATAATCACTCGGCGGTATTCTTTATCGAGAACAACCAGGTCGCACGGCAGATGCGCACCAGCGATTTTGGAGCGTTCCTGGATGGCTATGTAGGGCTGTCTGACCTTGCTGAAACGGATGTAAAAGCCGTGTTCGTCGAGCTCGACGATGATCTGCATGTCCGTTCTCTGGTGTTTTTCCGCATCTGGTTTGATGAAGAGGGGCGGGCTGACAGCCGGTGGGATCTGCCCCTGGAAGAACTGGCTGTCCGCGGGTCGAAAGGTCCGGATATGGGCGGTGGTGCTATACGCCTCGTTTGCCGCAGTCTTTGCCCTGACCCGCGTTATGCGTCCGATCTCTGGGATCCGGATATGACACCCGGTAATAACCATTTTCAGGTTATCCGTGAAGCCGCCAGTGCTAATACCCTTAAATTTCCCTCCACTCAGTCGGACGAGGATAATATTCCTGTTTTAAGGGCCGGTGACGCCGCTCCTGCCCCGACTGAAGACCTGCATTATCGGGCGTTACTCGAAGCGGATGTGCTGGCCCGGTTGAAAGCACAGTCTGTTTTTCTGGTCGCATTCCATCCCGGAGTGGGGCATCTGACCCTGCCCTATGACGATATCGCAACCTATTTTAACAACCCGGTAGCCTATGCTGCTGCGCGCTGTGGTGTCTCAGAGCCGGAGTATTTGCAGTGGCTGGAGCATTACGAAAACCCGGTTTGTCTGCATCTCTGCAGCGGTGATGAAGCGTGCAGTGAGCCTTTACCACGGATCAGCCAACCGGGAAACTTCAAGCCAGGCCAGGACAACCGTTGTGAAGCACATCGGTTATAGAGAAGCAGGGTACGTAGAGAACTTTTTCAGAAACCGGGTGACTTTCGTTAAACTGTAGGCCAGATTGTACTGGGCGTTAGCAGGCATATCTGCTTTCGTCGTATTCCGACACTACGGGAAGCTTCATGGATCAATTCAGAAACATAGGCGTTATTGGCCGGATGGGCAGCGTCAAGGTGGTTGAATCACTGCGCCAGCTCAAACAATACCTGAACGCTAACCATTACCACGTGGTCCTCGAGGAGGACACGGCCAGCATGTTGCCAGGTCATGGTTTGCAGGTTGCCAGTAAAAAACTTCTGGGGGAAATCTGCGATCTGGTAATTGTGGTTGGTGGTGATGGAAGCCTGCTGGGCGCTGCCCGGGAGCTGGCAAAGTCGAAAATACCTTTGCTGGGCGTTAACCGTGGACGCCTGGGGTTTCTGACTGACATCTCGCCGTCAGACCTCGAAGAGCGTCTTGGCAAGGTACTGAGCGGTGAGTATATAGAAGAAACCCGGTTTCTTCTGGATGGTAATGTTGAGCGTAATGGGCAACCGCTGGGGTTCGGCACAGCGCTGAACGACGTGGTTCTGCACCCGGGTAAGTCCACACGTATGATAGGCTTTGATCTGTACATTGACGGGCACTTTGTATACAGCCAGCGGTCGGACGGTCTCATTGTTGCTACGCCGACCGGCTCTACAGCTTATTCGCTGTCTGCAGGTGGCCCTATTATGCATCCGAAACTGGATGCTATTGCATTAGTGCCCATGTTCCCCCATACACTCAGTAGCCGTCCGATTGTTGTAGACGGCAAAAGCGAGATAAAACTGGTTATTGGTGAAACCAATAAAACCTATCCACAGATCAGCTTTGATGGACAGATGAATATTGCCTGCGCACCGGGGGATATCATTCGCATTGCTAAAAAACCCTTCAAGGTCCGGTTGATTCATCCTACTGACCATAACTTTTATGCCACCTGTCGCGATAAGCTTGGCTGGGCAAGCGACATAACAACGAGTTGAACATGGCGGGAACTATTCATACTGCGAGTCGCGGCTACGATGTTATCGGCGACATTCACGGTTGCGGGAATACGCTGGCCATGCTGCTTGAGCAGATGGGGTACAGCAAGGTAAACGGCGTTTACCAACACCGCCGGCGTCAGGCCATATTTATCGGCGATATTATTGACCGGGGCCCGAGAGTCCGGGAAGCGCTGCACCTGGTGCGCGATATGGTCGAGCGTGGTTCCGCCCGGATTGTTATGGGGAACCATGAGTACAACGCTCTGGGGTATTGCACCCGCGCCCGTCCCGGCAGCGGCCGAACCTGGTTGCGGGAGCACACGCCGCGCCATGACCGGCTGATACGGGAAACCCTCGACCAGTTTGAGAATTATCCGCAGGAGTGGAATGATTTCCTCGATTGGTTTTATACCCTGCCGCTATTTATCGAAGAAGATGACTTTCGCGCTGTGCACGCGTGCTGGGACAGCGAGCTTATCGAGAGATTCAAGCGGGAGCAGGGCGGTGCCTGCATTGATGAAGAGTTTCTTCACGCCTCTGCGGATATCAATTCATTCGCCGGAGAGGTAATGGATACCCTGTTGCGCGGCACGGACATGCGCTTGCCACCCGGAATGACAATAACCGGGCGCGACGGCTATGTCCGGGAGTTTTTCCGTACAAAATTCTGGGCGGACAACCCACGTACATACTCCGATGTCGTGTTTCAGCCAGACCCGCTGCCGCCGGAAGTGGCAAGCCGGAAGCTCACAGAGGAAGAGCGCAGCCAGCTGATCACCTACCCGTCAGATGCGCCTCCGGTGTTTGTCGGCCACTACTGGATGGACAGCCGGCCGGCACCGCTTAAGCATAATGTAGCGTGTGTTGATTTCAGTGCAGTGAAATATGGCAGGCTGGTGGCGTATCGGATGGACGGTGAGCAGGAGCTTTCCAAAGATAAGTTTGTCTGGGTCAATGTGGTCCGGGACCATCGTGACTCACCGGACTATCCCATCAGTGAAGACAGTGTTGCACGCTAGAGTTCCGGGTAAAGCCCGGCTAGTCTGTGCCCGTAAGGGAATTAAGTTGTGTACCGCGTAAAACAGTTGGATACAGAGACAGACCTTGGCGGGTTCAGTCAGTGGCTGCGCAGCAGGGGCGTTCCTCACAGGATCAGTGAAGAAAGAGGGTTTCAGGTGCTGTGGCTGGAAGACCCTGAGCATGCTGAGCCTGTTCTGGAGGCGCTTGATCGATACCTTTCTGAGCCCGACGTGCGTCAGGCGGTGGCGAAGCAGAATCGCTCACCTGTGTTTGTGGCAGGGCGCTGGCAACCATCCCCCCGCCACGCACCGGTTGTGCTGGGCATTATATTGCTGGGCGTTTTGATGGCCTGGGTGACTGGTTTAGGTACGAACCAGCTTACGGCCAGCCTGCTGATTATTGATCCCCGGATGTACGACTGGGGCAGCGTGGCAGAGCGCATTGACGCACTTTCTGCAACGCTTGCCGGTGGTCAGGTATGGCGACTCTTTACCCCTGACTTTCTCCACTTCAGCTGGACGCACATTATATTTAATGCGGTTATGCTCTGGTTCCTGGGCAGCCAGGTTGAGTGGTTCGATGGCCGCAGACGCCTGATCGTACTTTTTATAGTCACCAGTCTTTTATCCAACGGGTTACAATATGTGGTTTCAGGACCATTTTTTGGTGGCCTGTCCGGTGTGGTGTACGGCATTCTGGGCTACTGCTGGCTAAGCCAGCGAAACCGGCCCAGGTTCCAGTTTCCACCGGCGCTGGTTACTTTTGCGGTGGTATGGATGGTGATTGGCTTTACTCCGCTTCCGGAAGCGCTTGGTTTAGGGCGTATGGCAAACGAGGCGCACCTGGGCGGGTTTATGGCAGGCCTTGTGCTGGCGGCTTTTTTACCAGCTCCCGGAAATGCACGGACATAAAAAAACCCCACAAAGGTGGGGCGGTAAAGAAGCGTATAGCTCCTGATGAGAGAGACCAAATGAAACGACCATCGCCATTTGGTAAAGTAATGATAATCATTATCGTTTGCGTGTGTCAAGCGGTACTAAATATTTATAAGCAGGTTTTCAGGAGAGTAGGATGACCTACGAAGAACTTATTGAACGGCTCGACCCGAATGTTTATCAGAGCCTGCGCCAGTCTGTTCAGCTTGGTAAGTGGCCTGATGGCCGCAAATTGACGCCGCAACAGCGCGAGATCAGCCTGGAGGCGGTGATTTATTACGAAAATCTGCACAACATTCCGGAGGAAGAGCGAGTGGGGTACCTCGACCGGGGAAGCAAAGCAGGTACAGCATGCGACCCTACCGTACGTCGTTCACAGAGCGGCGACAGTGACGCAGATTCGGATCAGTTTTTTGAGGTAAGGTCTTGAGCAATATTGCAGATGTAACCGGAAGGCTTCGGAAAATGCCGGCAGAAGCCGGAGATCCTGTTTCCTATGTGATGGCCATAGGCGATGCCCGGGTGTCATTGAATGAACTGATTGGCAGACAGGTACGTTTCGATTTTGACGGCGTGATTTGTTGCATTCACTGTGACCGGGTAACGAAGAAAAGCTTTAATCAGGGGTACTGCTATCCTTGTTTCCGCAAGCTGGCAGCCTGTGACAGTTGCATCATGAGCCCGGAAAAGTGCCATTACCATCTGGGCACCTGCCGGGAGCCGGAGTGGGGCGAAGCCAACTGCATGATTGAACATGTAGTGTACCTGGCCAATTCGTCGGGCCTGAAGGTGGGAATCACTCGTGGCTCTCAGATTCCGACACGCTGGATAGACCAGGGTGCTGTAGAAGCCATACCCATGTTCCGGGTAGCTACCCGGCATCTGTCGGGGCTGGTTGAAGTTGCGTGTAAAACACACGTTGCCGACCGTACCAACTGGCGTGCCATGCTCAAGGGAGACGTTCCGGAGCTGGATCTTGTACACGAACGCCAGCGAATACTGGCCCTGATAGAAGAAGATGTGGCCTCACTACGGGAGGCGCATGGGCAAGAGGCTATCCGTAGTGTGGATGAAGAGGGCTTTGATCTGAGCTTCCCGGTGCAGGTCTGGCCGGAGAAAATCAAAACCCATAACCTGGATAAAATACCGGAAGCAGAAGGTGTCCTTGAGGGTATAAAAGGCCAGTACCTTATCCTCGATACCGGTGTAATCAATATCCGCAAATTTACCGGTTATGAAGTCCGATTCCGGGTAATGGACGCGTAAAAGCATCCGTTACCTGTCTGTTTTGCTAACGCCTGGCTGGCCTTTTTGGCTGGCTTTAGGCGCTGAAATCTGGAGACAACCAATGCGCACTACGCAGCCGAAAACCATCCGCCTCAGCGAATACACAGTACCCGCACACCTGGTAGATACTGTAGATCTTCGCTTCGAACTCTTTGACGACGGCGCCAGGGTTCACAGTACGCTGTCTGTGCGCCACAACCCCGATTCCGCTGAAACGGCCGCACCCCTTACCCTGGACGGCGACAGCCTGAAGCTGGAACGTGTGGCACTGAATGGAAAAGATCTGGCAGCAGGAGAGTACGAAGAGACCGGTGAGCAGCTTATTATTGCCGGCGTGCCCGACCGGTTCGAATTAACCGTCGTAACCTGGATTGAGCCCCAGAACAACACGCGTCTTGAGGGGCTTTATAAATCATCCGGTATGTTCTGCACCCAGTGCGAAGCGGAAGGCTTTCGCTGCATTACCTACTTTCCGGACCGCCCCGATGTCATGGCCCGTTACCGCACCCGGATTGAAGCCGATAAAGCCAGCTGCCCGGTGCTGTTATCCAACGGCAACGCCGTGGAAAGGGGGGACCTTGAGAATGGCCGCCATTTTGTGACCTGGGAAGACCCGTTTCCCAAGCCCAGCTATCTGTTTGGACTGGTTGCAGGTGATCTTGTGGAACAGCGGGATAGCTTTACAACCGGTTCCGGCAGGGACATCGACCTGCGTATTTATGTAGAACCCCGCAACGCAGAAAAATGCGACCATGCGCTGGCATCGCTCAAGCGGGCCATGCGCTGGGATGAGGAAAACTACGGTCGTGAATACGACCTGGACATCTTCATGATCGTGGCCGTGGACGATTTCAATATGGGCGCCATGGAGAACAAGGGGCTGAACATCTTCAACTCCTCCTGCGTTCTGGCGAGTCAGGACACGGCAACCGATCTTGCGTTCGAGCGCATTGAGTCTATTGTTGCCCATGAGTACTTCCATAACTGGTCGGGTAACCGGGTCACCTGCCGTGACTGGTTTCAGCTGAGCCTGAAAGAAGGCTTCACAGTGTTCCGGGACTCCACGTTTTCCGCCGACATGGGGTCGCCAACGGTAAAACGTATTGAAGATGCCACTCTCCTGCGCACAGCACAGTTTGCCGAAGACGCCGGCCCCATGGCTCATCCTGTGCGCCCGGCGGCGTACATGGAGATTTCCAACTTTTACACCCTCACCATTTACGAAAAGGGTGCGGAAGTTGTGCGTATGATTCACACACTGCTCGGGCCGGAGCTGTTCCGCAAAGGCAGTGATCTTTACTTTGAGCGCCATGATGGCCAGGCAGTCACCACTGACGACTTTGTGAAAGCCATGGAGGATGCTTCCGGCCGTGATCTTTCTCAATACCGGTTGTGGTATGAGCAGGCAGGAACACCGCAACTGACGGTCTCCGACAGCCATGATTCGGAGCAGGGTGTTTACCGCCTGACCATCGAGCAAACGATTCCGGATACCCCGGGCCAAACGGATAAAAAGCCTCAGCATATACCTTTCGCCCTGGGCCTGCTGGGCGCGAATGGCGAGGCCTTGCCTCTCATCCAGGACGGTTCTTCAGATGCCGAAAGCGCGCCCCTCGAGCAGGTTCTTGAGCTGACAGAAGCGCGTCATACTTTCGAATTCCACGGCCTGCCCGGCAGGCCCGTGCCTTCATTGTTGCGGCACTTCTCAGCGCCGGTGCGGGTGATATACCCCTGGAGCCGCGACCAGCTGGTGTTTTTGATGAGCCACGACCCGGACGGGTTCAACCGCTGGGATGCCGGTCAGCGCCTTGCAGTTGATGTGATCCAGTCACTGGTGGGGGCCTCAGAGGGCACTGAGATTGAACCGCGCCTGGTGGAGGCATACCGGGCGTTACTGGGAGACTCGACACTCGACCAGGCACTGGTGGCAAAGATGCTGCAACTGCCTTCCGAAGCCTATCTGATTGAGCTGGCGGACAGCCCGGATGTGGCTGCCATTCACCACGCCCGGGAGCAGGTGTTGCAGCATCTGGCAACGTCCCTGCGGGAAGAACTCATTGCCTGCTACCACCGCAATTCAGTAGCAGGTAACTATGAGCTCACACCTGAGTCCATTGCCCGTCGGAGCCTCAGAAACACTGCTTTGTCGTGGTTGTTAGTCATTAATGATGAAACCGGCCGCGACCTGGCAGTACAGCAGTTCCAGGAAGCCGATAACATGACCGATCGTATGGGCGCACTGCGGGCTCTGGTTAACTCCGATTATGCGGCCGAGCGCAGCAAGGCACTGGAAGAGTTTTATGCACATTTCCAGGATGACCCGCAGGTGGTGGAGCAGTGGTTCTCAGTGCAGGCGTCCAGTGACCGTGCCGGTCAGTTGCCCCAGGTCAACGCACTGTTGGAGCACCCTGCCTTTGACTGGAAAAATCCGAACAAGATACGGTCCGTTGTCGGCGTGTTTGCCGGTCAGAATCTGGCTGCTTTCCATAACCCTGATGGCTCAGGCTATGCCTTTCTCGCTGACAAAGTGTGCCGGCTGGATGATAGCAACCCGCAGATTGCCGCCCGTTTGGTGACGCCGCTGACGCGCTGGAAGAAGTTCGCGCCAGCCTATGGTTCATTGATGCGCGAGTCACTGGAGCAGATCCGCGATAAATCCGGGTTGTCTGCGGACCTGTATGAGGTAGTGCACAAAAGCCTTGGCAGTTGATGCCATGGCGCCCTGAAAACGACCGGGTGCAAAATCGCACTTTCGGTCGATAGACACGTTTGATGGATCGGATAACCTGTGGGAAAGCCTGCCTTTCCCGCAGGTAACAAGAAAAAGTCGATCCCCCAGGCTTTCAGTCGAAATCAGGGTACACAATGAATTATAAAAAAAGTGCAATATATGGCGGGCTGCTGGCCCTTTCGCTCGCATCTTCAGCAACCTGGGCTGCGGTTTCAGCCGGTGAGGCTTCACGCCTGGGTCAGGAGCTAACCCCGTTTGGCTCTGTCAAAGCCGGAAATGAAGCAGGAACAATCCCTGCCTGGACCGGGGGGCTTACACAGCCGCCTTCCGGCTACGAGGGCACCGGTCAGCACCATATCGACCCTTTCCCCGATGATGACGTTCTGTTTACCATCGATGCATCAAATATGGATCAGTATGCCGGGCACCTGACAGACGGTGTCCGTGCCATGCTTGAAACATACCCCACCAGCTTCCGTATTCCGGTTTACAAGTCCCGTCGTACCCATGCCGTACCCGACTGGGTCGCAGAGAATACCCGTGAAAACGCGGTTGATGCTCGTATCGTTGGCGAGGGTGAGGGCCTCAAGGGTGCATTTGGGGGTTACCCTTTTCCAATCCTTCACGGGAATAATGAACAAAAAGCCTGGCAGGTTATCTGGAACCATCTGACCCGCTGGCGTGGTGTCGTCATCAGTCGCCGCTCAAGTGAGGTTGCGGTACAGAGCAGTGGTGACTATTCGTTGGTCACATCCCAGCAGGAAGCCTTCTTTAATTACTACAACCCCGAGGGGGGAGAAAGTGAGCTGGATAATGTCATTTTCTATTATCTCTCATTTACCCAGTCGCCGCCCCGGCTCGCAGGGGGTGCGATCCTCATTCATGAAACTCTGAACCAGATCATTAACCCCCGCAATGGCTGGGGCTATAACGCCGGGCAGCGTCGCGTGCGCAGGGCGCCGAACCTGGGCTATGACTCTCCGATTGCAGCATCTGAAAACCTTCGCACCGCCGATGACACAGATATTTTCAACGGGGCCCTGGATCGTTATAACTGGTCCTATGAGGGGCTGAAAGAAGTCTACATACCCTACAACAACTATCGGATTGGCGAAAAAGGCACGCCTTATTCTGAAATTCTGGGTGTTTCCCACCTGAATCCCGACCTTACCCGCTGGGAGCTTCATCGAGTGCACGTGGTCGAGGCAACCCTGAAAGACGGGGCGCGGCATATTTATCACAAGCGCCGCTTTTATGTAGATGCGGACAGCTGGAACACGGTTCTGCTGGACCAGTACGACGGCCGTGGTGAGTTATGGCGGGTCACTATGGGGATCGCCAAGAACTACTACGAGTTGCCGGGCGTATGGACAGCGCTGGATGTGTATCACGACCTGCAGGCTCGCCGTTATCACGTGCTGGGTCTGGATACAGAAGAAGCCCGGACCCGGGTGTTTACCGAAGATATTCCGAATAAGCGCTACTTTTCACCGGCGTCTCTGCGTCGTCGCAGTGTTCGCTAAAACGCGCAGGCTGTCGTAGCAGGCAGTGACAGTGCATTGAGAAACAGAAAAAACAACACAATAGGCAATACTGAATGGCTACAAGGTTGATGTGCAAGACGTTGGGGGCGGCCTGCCTCGGGCTTTCCATGCTTTGGTCCGCTCCGGCGGCATTTGCGCTCACAGATATAATCGAGACGCCAGCCCGGCAGACAGACCAGGCTTCCACGAACCTTCTCAATGATGCGGAGCGCGTCGGCGACCGGATCGTTGCTGTGGGCGAGCGTGGGCACATCCTGTATTCAGATGATGACGGGCAGAGCTGGACCCAGGCCAGGGTTCCCGTCTCGGTCACACTGACGGCTCTGGACTTTGGTTCAGAAACCCATGGCTGGGCCGTTGGCCATAGCGGTGTTGTGCTGCACACAGACGATGCCGGGGAAACCTGGACGCTTCAATTAACAGGCATCGAAGCAGCCAGGCTGGCCATTGCCAGCAAAGAAGACCAGATCGCGACCATGGAAAAGCGTATCGAAGACGCGCCAGAGTCCGAGAAGGGTGACCTGGAATGGGCGCTGGATGACCTGTTCTTTGCCCTGGAAAACCTGCAGTCAGATCTTGATGTTGGCCCGGTAAACCCGCTGCTGGGTGTATGGTTTGAAAGCCCGCAGCACGGGTTTGTGGTGGGTGCCTATGGCATGATTCTGCGCACCCGGGACGGCGGTAAAACCTGGGAAGATCAGGCCCCGAAAATCGATAATGCCCAAGGGTTTCACCTTAACAGCATCACCCGTATTAAAGGCGGTGCGCTGGTGATCGTAGGCGAGGCCGGGCAGATACATGTCTCTGTAAACGACGGAGACACCTGGACACGGCGGGAAAGCCCGTATCAGGGGTCTTTGTTCGGTGTGATCGGAACCGGCCAGGTTAACGAGATACTGGCTTTTGGTCTGCGTGGCAACATGTTGCATTCAACCAATCTCGGGAAAAATTGGCGGATGGTTCCCAGCGACGCCGGTGCAACGCTTAATGATGGCGCTGTAGCTGAAGACGGTCGGATAACACTGGTCGGTAATGGCGGAACGGTATTGATGAGTGGCGATGGCGCTGAATCGTTCCGCAAACATTTCCGGAGTGACCGGGCGGGCATCATGAGTGTGGTTCCGGTCTCTGGTATCAACCTTCTTCTTGTAGGTGAAAACGGCGCGGTGATTACGGATGCGCGCGGACGGAACCTTCAATAACGCCCTGACGTGGCAACAACCGAACAAATAACCAAGGGGCTTTTGAATGACCAACCCGAACCATGACAGTGGTAAACACTACCTGACAACGCCCAAGGCAGAGCCGTTCCTGGAACGTCTGATTTTTAATAACCGGGCAGTGATACTCGTTGGCTTTTTGCTGTTAACGCTGTTCCTCGGCTACAACGCAATAAAAATCGAGCCGGATGCCAGTTTTGAGCGAATGATCCCGCTTGAGCACCCGTATATTGTCAACATGCTGGAGCATCGGAACGATCTGGAAAACCTCGGCAACTTTGTGCGTATTGCGGTTGAGGCGAAATCCGGTGATATCTTTACTAAAGAATACATGGAGACGCTCAAACAGATCACCGACGAGGTTTTTTATCTCAACGGAGTGGATCGGTCGGGCCTGAAAACACTCTGGACGTCCAACGTTCGATGGGTGGAGGTAACCGAGCAGGGCTTCCAGGGCGGCACGGTTATTCCCGATGGTTACGACGGATCACCGGCGAGTCTCGAGCAACTGCGTCAGAATATTCTGCGCTCGAACGAAGTGGGGCGGCTGGTTTCCGACAACTTCAAGTCCACCATCGTGTACGCACCTTTGTACGAAAATAACCCGGAAACCGGTGAGCCGCTGGATTATGGGTCGTTTTCCCGACAGCTGGAAGAAAAGATTCGGCAAAAATACGAAGCCCAGAACCCCAATATTGAGATTCATATTGTGGGTTTTGCTAAAAAAGTGGGCGACCTGATCGAGGGTATCGGGGCCATTGCCTGGTTTGCAGGCATCACAATCCTGCTCACGACCTTGCTGCTGTTCTGGTACTCACGCAGTATTACCGGCACCCTGGTGCCTGTATTCACCTCGATTGTTGCGGTGTTCCTGCAGCTGGGCACCCTCAGGCTTCTGGGGTATGGGTTGGACCCATACTCGGTACTTGTGCCGTTTCTGGTGTTTGCCATTGGCATCAGTCATGGCGTTCAGATTGTTAATGCCATGGCCGTTGAGGCAGCCAAAGGGTTTGATGCGGTTATGGCTGCGCGTCTGGCATTCCGGGCGCTGTACATCCCCGGCATGCTCGCACTGATATCTGATGCGTTTGGTTTCCTTACGCTGTTTTTTATCGAGATTGACGTTATCCGGGATCTGGCCATAGCGGCTGGCCTGGGCGTGGCGTTTGTGATCATCACCAATCTGGTGCTGCATGTACTGATTATGTCGTATCTGGGGATCTCGAAAGGCGGTATTCGCCATGTGCAGAACCACGGGGAAAAGCAGGATCGCAAGTGGCGCCTGATGTCGTATTTTGCACACCCCGGAGTTGCACCGGTGTCCTTGCTTATCGCATTAGTCGGCCTGGGGGCAGGCCTTTACTTCAAGCAGGATCTGAAAGTAGGGGATCTGGATCAGGGGGCCCCGGAGTTACGTGCGGATTCCCGCTACAATCAGGACAACGCATTCATCATCGATAACTATTCCACCAGTGCGGATGTTCTGGTGGTGATGACAGAAACGCCTGTAGAGCAATGCACCCAGTATAACGTCCTGCGTGCCATGGACTCATTGCAGTGGGAATTGCAGAACACAGCAGGTGTGCAGTCAACCGCCTCGCTTGCGGATGTTTCCAAGATCGTGACCAAGGCGCTTAATGAGGGCAACTGGAAATGGTACGAAATTTCCCGTAACCAGACCATAATCAATGCGTCCATCCGTGAAGCTCCTTCCGGACTCATAAACACCAACTGCAGTCTGACACCCGTGCTGGTTTTCCTTGAGGATCACAAGGCGGAAACCCTGGAAACGGTCGTAGAGCAGGTAGAAGGCTTTGCGGCGGCTAACAGTAATGACGAACATACGTTCCTGCTGGCTGCCGGCAATGCCGGCGTAGAAGCGGCAACGAACGAGGTGATAGCCAACGCGAAGAACCTGATGCTTATTCTGGTTTACAGCGTGGTGAGTCTGTTGTGCTATGCTACGTTCCGGTCGGTTCGCGCTGTCTTGTGCATTGTTATTCCATTGGGGCTGACCTCCATTCTTTGTGAAGCGATCATGGCTGTCTCCGGCATCGGAATCAAAGTGGCCACTCTGCCGGTGATTGCACTGGGCGTGGGTATAGGTGTGGACTATGGCATCTACATTTATAGTAAACTGGAAACCTATCTGCTGGAGGGAAAAACCCTTCAGGAAGCCTACTACGAAACACTGCGATCGACAGGTAAAGCGGTCATGTTTACCGGCGTGACGCTTGGGCTTGGCGTGGTAACCTGGATTTTCTCCCCGATCAAATTCCAGGCCGATATGGGGTTCCTGCTGTTCTTCATGTTCCTGTGGAATATGATCGGAGCCATCTGGTTACTGCCAGCTCTCGCGCGGTTCCTGCTACGGCCGGAGAGGATGGTTGCCAGGGCGCGAGCTGCTAAACAGTAATCGCAGTTGCCGGAAAATAAAAGCCCGCAGTTTTGCGGGCTTTTTGTTGTTGGGTCAACTGGTTAGCGAGCTAATCCATACTTTATTTATAGGGTAAAGTGGTCTATGTTCTATAGCGAGCGCGATGCTTGCTCGTGAGCACAGGCGGGCAGTTAATATAACGATGAAAAAAAGGAATGATTCACATGACACTCAAGCTTAAGGCCTCCGCATTCGCTGTAGCAGCAGCACTTAGCCTGGGAACGGCGTCAACGACCGTTTCGGCCCAGGAGCAACGCTTTGTAACGATTGGCACCGGGGGGGTAACCGGTGTGTACTACCCTGCAGGCGGCGCTATTTGTCGTCTTGTTAACATGGACCGGAAAGAGCACGGCATCCGGTGTTCGGTCGAGAGTACCGGTGGCTCGGTATATAACCTGAATGCCATTCGTCAAAACGAGCTGGATCTGGCGGTTGCCCAGTCAGACTGGCAGTACCATGCCTATAACGGCACCAGTCAGTTCAAGGATGACGGCCCCAACAAGGAACTTCGGGCTGTTTTCTCACTGCACCCCGAGCCGTTCACGGTTGTGGCCAGTAAAAGTTCCGGGATCAAGAACTTTGAAGATCTCGAGGGCAAGCGCGTCTCCGTAGGCAACCCCGGGTCCGGGCAACGCGCCACAGCAGAAGTGCTGATGGATGAAATGGGCTGGACCATGGACAAATTCTCGCTGGCCGCCGAACTCAAGGCTGCAGAGCAGTCCCAGGCGCTGTGTGACGGCAACCTTGACGCGTTCTTCTATACGGTGGGCCACCCTTCCGGCTCTATCAAAGAGGCAACGACCTCTTGCGACAGTGTTCTGGTTAACGTAGAAAACGAGTCCACAGAAAAGCTTATCAATGACAATCCGTATTACCGGAAGGCTGTGATTCCCGGTGGTATGTACCGCGGGTCGGATAATGACGTAACCACCTTTGGTGTGGCGGCAACGTTTGTGTCTTCCACCGAAGTGCCCGACGAGGTCGTGTATCAGGTGGTTAAGGCCGTGTTCGAAAACTTCGACAGCTTCAAGCGCCTGCATCCGGCCTTTGAAAACCTGAAGAAAGATGAAATGGTGTCCGACGCCCTGAGTGCTCCACTGCACCCGGGTGCCGCGAAATACTACAAAGAAGCAGGCCTGATCGATTAACTCGGTTCTGGCTCTGAAACGAACGACGGGCAGGTTCTGCCCGTCGTTTTTCGCCTCTGACAGGATTCTGCTATGACCCATAGCGACCCGGGAGCCGGGGAAAAAATCGACAAGCAGAAAGTTGAGGAGTTTCTTCAGACCGAATCCGGTGGAAGAGCTGCAACCGGAACGGCTGCGATCATCCTTTTTGTTGTCCCTTTGCTCTGGTCACTTTTCCAGCTCTGGATAGCATCACCATTACCGTACATTTTTGAATTTGGTGTATTTAACTCATCAGAGTCACGCTCAATACACCTGGCGTTCGCCTCATTTCTGGCGTTTGCAGCATTCCCCATGATTCGTGGCAGGAACATAAACAAAGTACCGGTTTACGACTGGCTTCTGGCCCTGGCTGCCGCGTTTACAGCGTCTTATCTCTACGTTTTTTATGATCAGCTGGCGACCCGGCCGGGCTCACCGAATACTCAGGATCTGATTGTTGCTCTGTCAGGGCTGGTGCTGTTGCTGGAAGCAACCCGGCGCGCACTGGGACTGCCACTTACCATTGTTGCGGGTGTATTTATTATTTACTCGCTCGCAGGCCCTTACATGCCTGATGTAATTTCCCACAAAGGGGCAAGCCTCAATAAGCTGGCGTCGCACCAGTGGCTGGGTACGGAAGGTGTTTTTGGTGTGGCGCTGGGGGTATCAACCAGCTTTGTATTCCTGTTTGTGCTGTTTGGTGCCTTACTCGAACGGGCGGGTGCCGGAAATTACTTTATCAAGGTGGCCTATGCCATGTTGGGCCACATGCGCGGTGGCCCGGCAAAAGCTGCGGTCGTAGCCAGTGGCTTGAGCGGGGTTATATCCGGCTCGTCCATTGCTAACGTGGTTACTACAGGTACTTTTACGATTCCGCTGATGAAGCGCGTGGGCTTTCCCGCCACAAAAGCGGGCGCGGTAGAAGTGGCGGCTTCAACCAATGGACAGCTAACACCGCCCATTATGGGGGCGGCGGCATTTCTGATGGTGGAATACGTAGGTATTCCATACCTGGACGTTATTAAGCACGCTATCTTGCCCGCCATGATTTCCTATGTGGCACTGATCTATATCGTGCATCTGGAAGCCTGCAAAATGAACATGAAGGGCATTGAGCGGCTGGAAAAGCCGACAATTGCCCAGCGCATGCTCGTCTGGGTCATGGTTATACTGGGGCTGAGCATACTGACCCTGGCAGTGTATTACGGCGTAGGCTGGACAAAAAACCTGTTCGGCGATGCCGCCATGTGGGTGCTGGGACCACTGCTGATCGCTATCTACGTTGGACTTGTGGGTTACGCCTCCCGCTTTCCGGACCTGGAAGAGGAGAGCGCGGACAGTATTATGGACGAGTTGCCGCCGGTCGGCGCAACGGTCAAAACCGGGCTTTATTTTCTGTTACCGGTGGTAGTTCTGGTGTGGTGCTTGACCGTTGAGCGTTTCTCTCCCCAGCTTTCTGCCTTCTGGGCGACGATGTTTATGGTATTTATCATTGTTACCCAGCGTCCGCTGAAAGCTTTTTTCAAGAACCGCGGAAATTACCTGTCAGGCTTCAGGGAAGGCGGGGTGGACCTGACCTATTCACTGGTTACCGGCGCCCGTAATATGGTGGGGATCGGTGTGGCTACGGCTACCGCAGGCATTGTGGTGGGTACGGTGACACTGACAGGCATCGGTTTGGTGATGACTCAGTTTGTCGAGTTCATCTCGGGAGGGAACCTGCTCCTGATGCTGGCCTTTACTGCGCTGATCAGTCTGATACTGGGCATGGGCCTGCCGACGACCGCCAACTACATCGTGGTGTCGACATTGATGGCGCCGGTTATTGTCAGCCTGGGCGCGCAAAATGGTTTGCTGGTTCCGTTAATCGCAGTGCACCTGTTCGTGTTCTATTTCGGGATTCTGGCCGACGATACGCCGCCTGTGGGGCTGGCGGCTTATGCCGCCGCAGCGATTTCGGGTGCCGACCCGATACGGACCGGGGTGCAGGGTTTCACCTATGACATCCGAACGGCGATCTTGCCGTTCATGTTCATATTCAATACCCAGTTGCTGCTGATCGGGCTCACCGGCTGGTTTGACTTGCTGATAACTGTATTCAGTGCGGTAACGGCCATGCTGGTGTTCTCTGCGGCCACCCAGGGCTTCTGGTTTACTAAAACCCGCTGGTGGGAAACGGTAGGGCTGTTGTTGATAGCCTTCACCCTGTTTCGCCCCGGATTCTGGTGGGATGAGGTGTATCCGCCAACCCAGGAACGTCCCGGTTCCGAGCTGCTTCAGCATGTAGAAGACGTGCCGGCAGGTCAGCCGGTGATTCTTCAGGCTACCGGCATGTCATTATCGGGAGACGATGTTTCCAAGTATATGAAACTGCCGCTGCCGGCAGGCGATACGCCCGAGCAGCGACTGGCCTCGGCGGGCCTGGAAGTATCACCTGCGGGTGACGGGATGAGTGTAGACTTTGTGAACTTCGGCAGTGATGCAGAAAAAGCCGGGCTCAGCTTTGGCTGGACCATTGACGAGGTGCAGATTCCAACCCAACGGCCTCCAAAGGAACTGATGTTTATTCCAGCGCTGTTATTACTTGCTTTGCTGGCCTTTTTACAGCTTCGGCGCAGGGCCGGTGAGGGCGAGCGACCGCCTTTCGTACCTGCACGCTGAGGCCTTAAACCTTCCCTGTACGCATAACCCGGCCTTAGCCTGCCGGGTTCGTTTCTGTTAAAATCCTCAGTTCAGTAAGGCGCCACGGTTTGTGTCGTGGCGGCCATGTCATGCAAGTGATCTTTGGTATAGATCACCTCTGAGCACCAAACAGGAGTATTCATGCCCGTAGTAACTTTGCCTGATGGCAGTCACCGCAGTTTTGCTCAACCCGTCACAGTCCACGATGTCGCAGCCGATATCGGCGCCGGCCTGGCCAAAGCGGCACTTGCCGGAAAAGTCGACGGCAGTCTGGTTGATACCAGTTATCTGATAGAGAACGATACCGAGCTGGCCATAGTCACCGACCGTGATGAAGAAGGGTTGGAAGTTATTCGCCATTCTACCGCCCACCTGATGGCCATGGCGGTAAAAGAGTTGTTCCCGGAAGCTCAGGTTACCATTGGTCCGGTGATTGATGACGGCTTTTACTACGATTTTAAATACGACCGGCCGTTTACTAATGAAGATCTGGCGCGTATTGAAAAACGCATGGCGGAGCTGGCCAAACAGGATTTGCCGGTTTCCCGTTCAATTATGTCCCGCAGCGACGCTGTCAAGCTGTTCGCAGAGATGGGCGAAGACTATAAAGTACGCATAATTGAAGATATTCCCGGCGATGAAGACCTGTCTTTTTACCAGCAGGGTGACTTTATTGACTTGTGCCGGGGGCCTCATGTGCCGAGCACTGGCAAAATGAAGGCCTTCAAACTGACCAAGGTGGCCGGCGCTTATTGGCGTGGTGACACCAGCAACGAACAGCTGCAGCGGGTGTATGGTACAGCCTGGGCCAATAAAAAAGATCTTAAGGCCCATTTGCGCCGGATAGAGGAAGCAGAGAAGCGGGATCACCGTAAGGTCGGGAAAAAGCTGGGGCTTTTCCATATGCAGGACGAGGCGCCTGGTATGGTGTTCTGGCACCCGGATGGCTGGACGGTTTACCAGGAAATTGAGCAGTACATGCGCACAATCCTGCGTCGACACGGTTATCAGGAAATTAACACGCCGCAGATAGTCGCCCGGGAACTGTGGGAAAAGTCCGGTCACTGGGAAAAGTTCAAAGAGGGCATGTTTACGACCGAGTCGGAAAAATACGACTTTGCGGTTAAGCCCATGAACTGCCCCTGTCACATCCAGGTGTTTAACCAGGGCCTGAAGAGTTATAAGGATCTGCCGCTTCGTCTGGCAGAGTTTGGGTCGTGTCACCGGAATGAAGCCTCCGGTGCATTGCACGGTCTGATGCGCGTGCGTGGGTTTACGCAGGATGATGCGCACATTTTCTGCGAAGAAGATGCAATCCAGGAAGAAGTTTCCCGGTTTATTGATCTGTTGCACGAGGTTTATAAAGACTTCGGGTTTACCGAGATCCTTTACAAGCTGTCTACGCGTCCGGAGCAGCGTGTAGGTTCCGACGAGGTCTGGGACAAATCGGAAGCCGCACTGGAAGAAGCCCTGAACCGTGAAGGCGTGGATTGGGAGTTGTTACCGGGTGAAGGTGCGTTTTACGGCCCTAAAATTGAATTTTCACTGAAAGATTGCATTGGCCGGGTATGGCAATGTGGCACTATTCAGGTAGACTTCAGTATGCCCGGACGCTTGGGAGCGCAATACGTTGCAGATAACTCCGAGCGCAAAACACCGGTCATGTTGCATCGTGCTGTACTGGGTTCATTTGAACGCTTTATAGGTATTCTGATTGAAGAATACGAGGGCGCGTTCCCCACATGGCTGGCCCCGACACAGGTTGCGGTGCTTAATATTACCGATAATCAGCGTGAATACTGTGAGAATCTGGCAGAAAAACTGGATTCTTCGGGTTTCCGGGTGAAAGCCGACTTGAGAAATGAGAAGATCGGCTTTAAAATCCGTGAGCATACTATTAACAAAGTTCCCTTTCTTGCCGTTGTTGGCGACAAAGAGGTCGAAAACAACACCGTTGCGGTGAGAACCCGCAAAGGGGAAGATCTGGGAACACTATCGCTCGAAGCGTTCGAGCAGATTCTGAAAGACGATGTTGAACGCAAGGGCAGAATCAAGACGGAGAATTGACTATTAAACAGCGAACGAATCGGGGTGGGCGTACTCCAAAGGCGCCAATCAATCAGAATATTGATGCAACTGAAGTCCGCCTGATTGATGCCGATGGCAACCAGGTGGGTATAGTTCCGATCGAAGAGGCACTCCAGAAGGCAGAGGAGGCGTCCCTGGATCTGGTTCAGGTTACAGATTCCGATCCGATCGTCTGCAAAGTCATGGACTATGGAAAGAAAGTCTTCGACGAGAAAAAAGCGAAGGCTGCTGCCAAGAAAAAGCAAAAGCAGACGCAGGTAAAAGAAGTCAAGTTCCGTCCCGGAACTGAAGAAGGGGATTATCAGGTAAAACTACGCAACCTGATACGTTTCCTTGAAGGCGGGGACCGCGGCAAAATCACTATCCGCTTCCGCGGCCGTGAGATGGCACACCAGGAAATTGGTATGAAGCTCATGGCACGCATTGAAGAAGATATTGAATCGCTGGCCCAGGTCGAAATGCGGCCTAAAATGGAAGGCCGCCAGATGACCATGGTTGTGGCTCCCCGCAAAAAGAAGTGAGCCTGATCAACGAGCGCATCCCCTGCCAAAAGGCGGGGGATTCGTCGTTCAGGTTCACATTTATGTGCTTAAAAGAGAATGCGGAGTTTTAAAAATGTCTAAGATGAAAACGAAAAGTGGAGCGGCCAAGCGGTTCAAAAAAACTGCTAACGGCTTCAAGCGTAAGTCGGCCTTCACCAGCCATATCCTGACCAAGAAGAGTCCCAAGCGTAAGCGTCAGCTTCGCGGTACCTCCATGGTTGCTAAATCCGATGTGGCATCCGTAGAACGCATGCTCGGTTAATCCGCGCAGGCAGAATATAAAACGGTTTAATGGTAGAAGGATTATAGAATGGCTCGAGTTAAGCGTGGCGTGGTTGCACGTCGTCGTCATAAAAAGGTTTTAAACCAGGCTAAAGGTTATTACGGTGCCCGTAGTCGTGTATTCCGGGTAGCCAAGCAGGCGGTTATCAAAGCCGGACAGTATGCATACCGCGACCGCCGGAATCGCAAGCGCGCCTTCCGTGCACTGTGGATTTCCCGGATCAACGCCGGTGCGCGTGCTAACGGATTGTCTTATAGCCGCCTGATCTCAGGCCTTAAAAAGGCAAACGTAGAAATCGATCGTAAAGTTCTGGCCGATCTGGCCATGAACGAACAGCAGGCGTTTTCTGCTGTTGTTGAGAAGGCCAAAGCGTCTCTTTGATCGCTTAGCTCTTTCATCGATTACGAATCGAGCCGGTGTCGGGTAGTGTCAGATTGGCAAAGCAGACATCGTTTAATAGGGGAAGGGCACGCTCTTCCCCTATTTTTGTTTCAAGAGTTCATGTTTTGAATTCCTCATTTCTGGTTTGGAGCAGGGTCAATGGAAAACCTGGAACAACTGGTTCACGACGGTCTGAAGGCGGTGGAGCAAGCCGACGGCTTGCAGGCGCTTGATCAGGTTCGTGTGCAGTATCTTGGTAAAAAAGGCGTTATTACCCAGCAGGCAAAGACCCTGGGCAAACTTTCGGCGGACGAGCGCCCCGCCGCCGGCCAGAAGATTAATGAGGCAAAAGGGCAGGTTGAGCAGGCGATTAATGCGAAGCGCAGCAACCTGGAGCGCATTGCCATTGAACAAAAGCTTGCCAGTGAGTCCATAGACGTCAGTCTGCCCGGTCGTGGCCAGGATCTCGGAGGACTGCACCCGGTAACCCGCACCTTGCAGCGGATTGAAGAATTCTTTTCCCAGGCGGGTTATACCGTAGAGCAGGGCCCCGAAATCGAAGACGATTACCATAACTTCGAGGCGCTTAATATTCCCGGCCACCACCCCGCCCGGGCTATGCATGACACGTTTTATTTCAATCCGGGAACACTGTTGCGTACCCACACCTCGCCGGTACAGATCCGCACCATGGAGGCGACAAAGCCACCGTTCCGGATGATTTGTCCGGGGCGCGTTTACCGGTGCGACTCTGACATGACCCATACCCCTATGTTCCATCAGATTGAGGGGTTGCTGGTTGAGAAAAATGTCAGTTTTGCCGATCTGAAAAGCACAGTAGAAGAATTTCTCCGGGTGTTTTTTGAGCGCGACCTGCAAGTGCGTTTCCGGCCCTCCTACTTTCCGTTCACTGAGCCCTCTGCCGAGGTCGATATCGAGTGGGGCCGGGAAGAAGATGGCAGTATCAAATGGCTGGAGATTATGGGTTGCGGCATGGTACACCCGAAAGTATTCGAGCACTGCGGTATTGATGCTGAAGAGTACCGGGGCTTTGCCTTCGGTATGGGCGCTGAGCGCCTTGCGATGCTCCGTTATGGTGTAAACGATTTGCGTATGTTTTTTGAAAACGACCTGCGCTTTCTACGCCAGTTCCGTTAAGGCACCGCGTTTAACAGTATCCGAATTAACAGTCTAAACCGCATCAGGACAAGGCAATAACCATGAAATTCAGTGAGCAGTGGCTGCGCGAGTGGGTAAACCCGGAGATCAGTTCTCAGGAGCTGATGGACCAGATCACCATGGCCGGGCTGGAAGTGGATGGCTACGAACCCGTAGCCGGCAAGTTTGAAGGTGTCGTGATCGGCGAGGTTCAGTCGGTAGAGCCACACCCGGACGCCGACAAACTGCGTGTGTGTCAGGTGAATGACGGCAGCCAGACCGTTCAGGTGGTGTGTGGCGCGCCCAACGTGCGTGCAGGCATGAAGGTGCCATTTGCCGTTGTGGGGGCGGTATTGCCCGGTGATTTCAAAATACGCAAAGCCAAACTTCGTGGTCAGCCCTCCGAGGGCATGCTGTGCTCCGAATCCGAGCTGGGTCTGTCAGAGAGCCACGACGGGCTGATGGAGCTGCCGGCAGATGCCCCTGTGGGCACCGGAATGAGCGAATACCTTCAGCTTGACGATATAGCGATTGATGTCGACCTGACCCCAAACCGGAGTGACTGCCTTTCTGTAAAGGGTATAGCCCGTGAAGTTGCAGTGCTGAACAGTCTGGTCCCGCAACAACCCGCGATTGACCCTGTTGAAGCTGTGCATTCAGAAGTGCCGGATATCCGAGTGGATGCACCCGACGGCTGCCCGCGCTACCTTGGGCGCATTCTGCGGAATGTGAATCTGCAGGCGGAGACGCCGTTATGGATGCAGGAAAAACTGCGCCGCTCCGGTGTACGTTCCATTGATCCTGCGGTTGATGTGACCAACTACGTCATGTTGGAACTGGGCCAGCCAATGCACGCCTTTGATCGGAATGAGATCAGTGCCGGCATTGTGGTCCGTATGGCCGGTGCCGGTGAAAAGCTCGTTCTTCTGGACGGACAGGAAGTTGAGCTGACAGACAAGACGCTGGTAATCGCCGACCATGAAAAGCCGATCGCTATTGCCGGCATTATGGGGGGCGAGCATTCAGGTGTAAGCGCGGATACCCGCGACCTGGTGCTTGAGTCTGCCTACTTCGATCCGATCACACTGGCAGGCAAGGCCCGTTATTATGGCCTGCATACAGACGCGTCCCATCGCTTTGAGCGAGGCGTTGACTATGAGCTTGCCCGTGATGCCATGGAGCGCGCCACGCAGCTGCTCATGGATATCGTAGGCGGGGAACCCGGGGAAGTTGTAGAGGTAAGCAGTGCTGAGCATCTGCCGGAAGAGCGGGTAATTGATCTGCGCTCCCGGCGTCTTGCAGACGTTCTTGGGCTTGAAATCGACCGGACAACGGTAGAAACAATCCTGGCCCGGCTGGGCCTGCGTATTGATAAATTACTGAAAGAAGGTTGGCGAATTGTTGTTCCCAGCTACCGGCCCGATATTTCAATCGAGGAAGACTTGATTGAAGAGGTTGGCCGGATCTATGGGTACAACAATCTTCCGGTCACCGAACCTACGGGTGCCCTGGGGTTGCGGGAGAATGCCGAAGCAACGCGGCCGGTCTCTGCCATCAACAGTTACTTTGTATCTCACGGCTACCAGGAAGCCATTACTTACAGCTTTGTGGATCCGAAAGTACAGACGCTGGTGGACCCTGAGCGTGAAGGCATTGCTTTGGCTAACCCCATTTCTTCAGACTTGTCCGTTATGCGCACAAGCCTCTGGAGCGGGCTTCTGAAAACGGTTGCCCATAACCAGAACCGTCAGCAGTCCCGGATACGTCTTTTTGAGACAGGCTTGCGGTTTGTGCAGGAAGGCGAGCAGATTGATCAACAGCCTATGCTGGCAGGCGTGGTTGTAGGGCCTCATTACCCTGAGAACTGGGCAAATGGTCGCAGGGCTGCGGATTTCTTTGATGTAAAAGGCGAGCTGGAAGGCCTGTTCAGCCTGCTGGGAATTGAGATTGAATTCCACGCCAGCAGGCACCCGGCTTTGCACCCGGGACAGACCGCAGAGCTCACCCGCGATGGAGAATCTGTGGGGTGGCTGGGCACATTGCACCCGCAAGTGCAGAAAAATCTTGAACTTAATGGCACGATTCTGATGTTTGAGCTATCCTTGAATTCGATCGTTACGGGATATGTGCCTAATTTCAAAGAAATTTCAAAATTCCCGGAAGTCCGGCGGGATTTGGCTATTATTATTGGCAGTGATGTCGCATTTGCCGATGTAAAGCGCGTAGCCCGAAAGCATGCTGGCGAACGACTGACGGCGTTGCGTGCGTTTGATGTGTATGAAGGGGAGAGCCTTGGCGAGGGCAACCGGAGCCTTGCACTCAGCCTTTTCTGGCAGCATCCTGAGCGTACGCTGAACGAGGATGAGGTGCATACGCTCTTCAATGGTGTTATTGAAGCACTGAAAGAAGAGCTGGGGGCAACACTAAGGAGTTAAAACATGGCGGCTTTGACGAAAGCGGAAATGGCAGAGCGCTTGTACGAAGAGCTGGGTCTTAACAAGCGTGAAGCCAAAGAAATGGTGGAAGCTTTCTTCGATGAGATCAGGGGCGCACTCAGCCATAACGAACAGGTTAAGCTGTCGGGCTTCGGTAACTTTGACCTGAGGGACAAAAAGCAGCGCCCCGGGCGAAACCCGAAAACGGGTGAAGAAATACCCATAAGCGCAAGGCGTGTTGTTACATTCCGTCCCGGACAGAAACTGAAGCAAAAAGTAGAAGCCTATGTTGGAACCCAGTCATAATAACGAACTTCCCGCTATCCCCGGGAAGCGCTACTTCACCATTGGTGAGGTGGCGGAGCTGTGCGCCGTAAAGGCTCACGTTCTGCGTTACTGGGAGCAGGAATTCCCGCAGCTGTCTCCGGTCAAGCGCCGGGGGAACCGCCGCTATTACCAGCGCGCTGACGTAATTACCATTCGTCAGATACGCAGCTTGTTGTACGAGCAGGGGTATACGATTGGTGGTGCCAAGCAGAAGCTCAGCAGCCATGAAATAAAAGATGATACCACCCAGTACAAGCAGCTTATCCGACAGATGATTGTTGAGCTGGAAGACGTTCTGGACGTACTGAATGCTCCGGCGAAATAATCCGCCCGGTATGCATAAAAAGCCGAAGTGATTCCCCGTCACTTCGGCTTTTTTGTGAGCTTATTTCTTTTTACAGGTTTTGATTCCCAGCAGCGAGTAGGCCGGGCAATTACCCATCAGAGCCGTGGCCAGGGGAATAATGCCAATCCAGCCCCAGGGTGTTTGCGGTCCTACAAAGACCAGCGCCAGAAGTACAATGCCCACAAGGGCACGAATAATACGATCTGCAGAACCCATATTAACGCTCATAATCCAGTCTCCTGTGTTGGCATGAGGCTACGGTTCTTACTTTAGTATCCATTGCAAACCGCTTCAGTGATAAAGTCACACTGGACCGACACGTTATAAACATTCAGGGAAACCGATGATACGCCACAGCATTCTGGATAAACTCCCCGACGCCCTCCAGGAAGACGTGCTGGAGACTGTAAAAGCCATGTCTTTGCCCCAGGGCAAAATCCTGTTCCGGGCGGGCGAGCCTTGCCAGGGTTTGCCTCTGGTACTCAGGGGCACAGTAAAAGTTCAGATGACGGGCGCAGCGGGCAACAGCATCGTCTTATACCGCATGGGAAAAGATGATATCTGTACATTATCCATTGGTTGTTTGATGACCGGTTACGGCTATCGCGCGGAGGCGCTTGTTGAGGAGGCTTCAGAAGCCGTCATGATTCCCCGGGGCCTGTTTGATCGCTTGATGGACCAGTCTGCGGAGTTTCGTCTGGGTGTGATGGAATCGTACGGGCGACGGTTGGATGATCTGATGTTGTTGGTAGAAGAGGTAGCCTTCCGGCGAATGGACGAAAGACTTGATGAGTGGTTGCAGGCTCGTACCAGCCCGGTACTTATTACACATCAGGAGCTGGCAGTTGAGCTTGGTACCGCCCGTGAAGTTGTCAGCCGGTTACTGAAAGAGCTGGAGCGCAAGGGACGAGTAAAGCTGGCACGTGGCAGAATTGAGTTAACAGGTCTTTAAAACACACGCCCCGGACTCCGTCAGGGAGTACCAGGGCGTGTGATCAGACATTTAGCGTAATGCCATTACCAGTCAGAAACAGATTTAACTTCCAGGAACTCTTCCAGCCCCCAGACGCCACCTTCACGGCTGCCATTACCGGATTGCTTCATACCGCCGAACGGGAAGCCTGCTGAGCCGGATTTGCCATTCACTTCCACCATGCCAGAGCGGAGCTGTCGGGCGACCCTGCGGGCGCGCTCTTTGTCCTCTGTCTGAATGAAGTTGGTCAGTCCGTAAACCGTATCGTTTGCCAGCTCTATGGCTTCTTCTTCAGTTTCAAACGGCGTAATGGACAGAACCGGGCCAAAAATCTCTTCACGCCAGATGGTCATCTCAGGCGTAACATCCGAGAAGACAGTGGGCTTTACAAAGTAACCGTTATCCAAGCCCTCCGGCTTGCCTTCGCCACCAGCAACGAGCGTGGCGCCTTCTTCGATGCCTTTCTTGATCAGCGACTGCACTTTCAGAAACTGCTGTTCAGAAACCACAGGGCCAATGTGCCGGCCTTCCTTGTCTGCAAGATCTACATCGGTTTTGCTGGCGATCATGGAGGCAGCTTCAACGGCCTGCTTGTAAACGGATTTTTCGACCAGCATACGGGTAGGTGCGTTACAGGACTGCCCCGAGTTGGCGAAGCAATGGCGAACGCCGCGGGTTACGGCCTTCTCATCGGCGTCTGCAAAGATAATGTTGGCGCCTTTGCCGCCCAGTTCCAGGCCCACTCTTTTGACGGTATCGGCTGCGGCAATTGTAATCGCCTTGCCGGCGCGGGTTGAGCCAGTAAAGCTCACCAGGTCGATATCCGGGTGTTCGGAAAGTTGTGAGCCAACGCCTGCACCATCGCCATTAACAAGGTTGAAGACGCCTTCCGGGAAGCCAGTGCTGTCAATCATTTCTGCAAGCAGCATGGCCGACAGGGGAGAAATCTCTGAAGGCTTGAGAACCACTGTACAGCCGGCAGCCAGGGCCGCAGGCACCTTCAGCATTATCTGGTTCATTGGCCAGTTCCAGGGAGTGATCAAGGCAGATACACCGACTGGCTCATGCAGAATGATGTTGTCTGGCGCATGCTCACCCAGTGGGTGCTCAAAATTGTAGGACTTCAGGGCACGAATGGTGTTTTTCAGGTTGGCAGCGCCTGCCCCTACCTGCGCAGTTTTCGCCAGATCAATCGGAGCACCCATTTCCTGACTGATGGTTTGTGCCATTTCATCGGCACGTGCTTTGTAAGTTTCGAACAAGCTTTCTAACAACTCTAGACGGCGCTCACGGGAGGTGGCAGCCCACGCTGGAAAGGCTTTTCTGGCGGCACTGACAGCGTTATCCGTGTCAGCCTGGGAGCCCAGAGTGATTGTTGAGAACCCTTTTTCATCAGACGGGTTAATCACTTCCAGACGCTGGGTTCCCTCAGGTGTGACCCATTTCCCATTAATATAAAACTTACTTGCATCCATCACGGTTTACCTCTTTGTTGGGGTTTAAAACCATGGTAACAGATTGTATTTCCGTTGGGCCGCTGTCTTATCCTTTAGTTTATAAGACGAACCAACGGTGCAGAGGCAGCTTCAGCCCAGTTAATTGTGGTGGGCTGGCTGTCATTGTCATTAAACAGGTGCCCCACCTCTGGCACGGCGTAGCGCAGGTCGCCCCGGGCAGGGCGCTGCTGATTAAACTCAGCGTGGCTGATACCGACTTCCCAGATATTATCCGGACTGTTGCTTTGCCACCCGACCGGGCTCAGCTCAATACGTACTTCCGAGCCAATCAGGCTTACTGACTCAATACGCAGAGGCAGGTGTGCATACTGTCCGGGCTCGTTAGCCAGCCGCACTTCGTGGGGGCGCAGGTAGAGCTGTGCACTGCCCTGATGCCGGGAGCCCGGAACGGTTACCCAGGCCTTACCCTGGCTAAGCCGGCCTCGCTGGACTTCACCGGGAAGCACATTGACCTGTCCCAGGAAATCGAACACAAAACGACTGTCCGGGCGGGCATAGAGTTCTGTGGGCTCGTTTACCTGTTCCACGTTGCCCTGGCTCATCACCACAACCTGATCAGAAAGCTCCAGAGCTTCCTCCTGATCGTGGGTGACAAAGATACTGGTGAAGTGGAATTCGTCATGAAGGTTGCGCAACCAGCGCCGAAGGTCTTTGCGGACTTTGGCATCCAGGGCTCCGAACGGCTCATCCAGAAGCAGGATCTGTGGGCGGGTCGCAATCGCCCGGGCCAGCGCCACCCGTTGCTTCTGGCCGCCGGACAACTGCGCCGGGTAACGTTTTGCCAGATGCGGCAACTGGATCATTTCCAGCAGTTCCGTCACACGCTTATGGATTTCAGCGCGGGATGGGCGTTGTTTACGGGGCAGAGACTCCAGGCCAAAGGCGATGTTCTGGGCAACGCTCATATGGCGGAACAGGGCGTAATGCTGGAAAACAAAGCCTATGTTGCGGTCGCGCACATGCAGGCCGGTTACATCCTGGCCGGCAAAGTTGATGCGCCCGCTATCGGCCGATTCCAGCCCCGCTATAATGCGCAGCAGGGTTGTTTTGCCTGAGCCGGAGGGCCCCAGCAAGGCGGTCAGCTTGCCTTCAGGGATATCCAGCGAAACGTTGTTCAGCGCCTGGTATTTACCAAAACGCTTGTTTATACCATTAACGGTGATCGTCATTACGCTGTTTCCTCTGTTTGCAAACGATTCAGAGCACGCGCCTGCCGCCATTCCACCAAACCTTTGGCTACCAGCGTCAATACGGCAATGCCAGCCAATAGCGAGGCACTGGCAAACGCGCCAACAATATTATAATCCTGGTACAACAGTTCCACGTGCAGGGGAAGGGTGTTGGTCTGGCCGCGAATATTTCCCGAGACTACGGATACTGCACCAAATTCACCGACGGCCCGGGCATTTGTGAGCACCACACCATAAACCAGCGCCCACTTGATGTTAGGCAGCGTGATTGTACGGAATACCCTCAAGCCGGAAGCTCCAAGCACAACACCCGCTTCCTCTTCTTCACTGCCTTGCTGCTGCATCAATGGAATCAGCTCACGGGCGACAAAGGGGCAGGTTACAAATACAGTAACCATCACAATGCCGGGCCAGGAGAACATCAGCTGCATGTCTTGGTCGGCAAGCCAGCTGCCAACCCAGCCGTTACGGCCGTAGAGCAGAAGGTAGAGTAGGCCAGCGACCACCGGAGAAACGGCAAACGGTATATCAATCAGCGTAATCAGCAGCTTGCGGCCTGGAAAGCGAAAACGGGTGACCAGCCAGGCCAGAGCCGTACCAAAGGCCAGGTTCAGGGGTACGGTAAGCGCCGCCACAAACAGGGTTAAGCCGATTGCATGCAGGGTGTACTGATCCAGCAGATTATCGGCCAGAGTGCCCCAGCCAGCGCCCAGGGCTTCAAGAAAGATCACCAGCAACGGGATGATCAACAGGCCAACGGTAATGGCGATAGCAATACCAATGAGCAGCCATTTTATGACCGGGCTGTCACCGACCCGGCGGTGTTGGGGTGAGGGGTTGCTATGCATCGGGCTAGCGTCCTTCTATGCGTTTCAGATGCCGGGCCTGCCAGAGAGTAATGGCAAAAAGCATCACCAGTGATACCAGAAGAACCACAGACGCAATGGCACTGGCGGCGGCATAATCAAATTCCTGCAGGCGGATGAAGATCATCAGACTGGTCACTTCACTGACGTAGGGCATGTTGCCTGCAATAAAAATAACCGCACCAAACTCGCCAAGGCTGCGGGTGAACGACAAAGCAACACCTGTCAGCAGGGCCGGCCACAGTGCCGGGAAAATGACCCGCCGAAATACATGGCCATCGCTTGCGCCCAGACTGACAGCGGCTTCTTCGTCTTCCGGGGCCAGTTCTTCCAGCACCGGCTGCACCGTGCGCACCACAAACGGCAGACTGGTGAAGGCCATGGCCACAACGATTCCTACAGGAGTGAAGGCAATCTCAATGCCCACTTTGCTCAGCCACTGCCCATACCAGCCGTTGGCAGCAAACAGGGTGGCCAGGGTGATACCGGCAACTGCAGTGGGCAGGGCAAACGGCAAATCGACCATGGCGTCGATCAGGCGCTTACCGGGGAACTCATAGCGCACCAGTACCCAGGCCAGAAGCAACCCGAAGGCTCCGTTAAAGGCGGAGGCTGCCAGAGCTGCCAGCACGGTCACTTTATAAGAGGCGACAACTCTGGGATCGGTGACGACAAACCAGAACTCGTTAAAGCTCATGGCGGATACTTCCATCACCAGCCCGGTCAGTGGCAGCAGTAATATCAGGCTGATAAAAAGAAGCGAAATACCGAGGCTGAGGCCAAACCCCGGTAATACCCGCTTGCTGCGATTCTGACGTAGCCGGCGCTGCGGAGTCGCAGCGCCGGTTTGACTGGCCGTGGACATGGGTTACTTCCGGCGCTGCAGCTGGTCGAGTTTGCCGCCACTGGCAAAGTGTTTTTTGGTGGCGTTTTCCCAGCTGCCGGCAATCTCGTCAATGGGCATCAGCTTAACCTCAGGAAAGCGGTCGGAGTTTTCCTGTTTTACAGTTTCGTTGTGAACCCGGTTGTTAAAGCTTGCCAGCAGGCGTTGGGCGTCTTCACTGTACAGGTGCTCCAGATACGCTTTGGCTAGTTCTTCGCTGTTGTTCTGCTCGACGTACTCATCAATCCAGGTGACCGGAAACTCTGCCAGAAAGCTCACTTTGGGCGTTACAACTTCATATTCACCGTTATCGTAACGGTCGGCCAGGTTCAGTACTTCGGATTCGAAGGTCAGCAGTGCATCGCCAATGCCACGCTCAATAAACGTTGTGGTGGCACCACGTCCGCCACTGTCAAACACTTTTACATGGCCGAGAAAATCCTGAAGAAAGTTGTCAATCTTCTGCTGATCGTCGCCAAAACGATCCTGGGCGTAGCCAAGAGCGGCCAGGTACGTATAGCGTCCGTTGCCCGACGTTTTCGGGTTGGGCATCACCAGGTCAACATCTTCTTTGACCAGATCATCCCAGTTCTCAATATTCTTCGGGTTACCCTTGCGCACCAGAAAGGCCATGGTGGAGTAGTAGGGGGAACTGTTATTGGGCAGACGCTCGGCCCAGTTCTCGGGGATCAGGTTGCCGCGGGTGTGCAGAATATTAATATCGGTAACCTGGTTAAACGTTGCCACGTCGGCTTTCAGGCCCTGGATAATAGCCTGTGCCTGCTTGGAAGAGCCTGCGTGAGACTGGCTTATCTCTAAGGTTTCACCGGTTTTTTCCTGCCAGTACTCGCTGAATTGCTCGTTGTAGGCTGCAAACAGCTCACGGGCAATGTCGTAAGATGTATTAAGCAACTTCTGGTCGGCGGACACAGCAGGCTGAGCAAACAGTGAAGCGCCCAGCGCAAGGCCTGTGACCAGCCCTTTGAGTTTAATTGACATAAAAATCCCCTGCTATAAATTTTGAGTGCCCGTAAGTTATCAAACTGGATTTAAATCAGGAAAGAATATTAAATAATGTATTGATTCGATTTGGTAATAACGTGGGTGTGGGTTGAATAAGGCGGATTGCGCATAGATCTATACAGAACGATTGCCATTAAATGATCAGGAGATTCGCTATGCATGTATTCATTGCAGGAGCCAACGGACAGATAGGGCAGCACTTGCTGCAGGAACTGGCAGACAGTGATCACGAAGCCCGGGCGCTTGTCCGGCATGCAGATCAGGGACCGGAATTACAAAAGCTGGGCGCCACAGAAACTGTCATCGGTGACCTGGAGAAAGACTGCAGCGAAGCTATGCGGGGTTGTGATGCCGTCATTTTTGTTGCCGGTTCCGGCCCTCATACCGGGCCCGATAAAACCGTAGATGTGGATCAGGATGGTGCTATCCGCTTGATTGACAGCGCCAGTGCCATGGGGATAAAGCGCTTTATCATGGTCAGCAGCATGGGGGCCGGAGACCCGGACAGCGGGCCGGAAAAACTGCGCCATTACCTGCAGGCCAAGCATAACGCCGATGAGCACCTGAAAAGCAGCGGGTTAAACTACACCATCATTCGCCCGGGCCAACTGACCAATGATGAAGGCACCGGCAAGGTTTCCGTCAGCGCAAAGCACGACAAGGTTGGCAAGATACCCCGGCAGGATGTTGCCCGTGTACTACTGGCAACGCTGGATGCTGATACTACTGTGAACCAGGTGTTTGAAGTGGTGTCGGGGGAGACCTCGATAGCCGATTCGCTCCGTTTGAAGGAGTAACAGACTATAGCAGGTAATAAAAAAGGCACATCCGAAGATGTGCCTTTTTATGTAATTGGTCGGGACGGTAGGATTTGAACCTACGACCCCTTGCACCCCATGCAAGTGCGCTACCAAACTGCGCTACGCCCCGATTCGCTATATCTTGCCATCTGAAAACTGTATCGATGGCAGTGCCATTGAGATGTAAGAGTAATCTCAGTGGCTTAGCGGGAGCGAAGTCTACACTAGCCAAAACTAAAAATAAACAGGCTTTGCAGAAATAGCGCTGAATTCCTTACCTTAGCTTGGTTTCCCGGAGCTCCCGGATGAACTCCGGAGGCGCAAAAGTATCCGGCCGGGAGTCAGACCAGTATTTATCAAACACAGCCAGGCCGGTCTTGCCTTCAAGCAGGGCGCCGGGCGCCAGAAACGGAAACAGGTCGATGTAGGAGTGTACTTCTGTTTTCGACACCCGGCGCACGATATGTTCGGGGCCCAGTTCACCCGGGTGGTTCAGTCCGGAGGCTTCAAGCAGGTTTTGCAGGGCGTCCAGGGTGTTTTTGTGGTAGTTGTACACGCGCTGGCTTTTATCCTTTACATCCAGCTTGTGGCTTCTTCTGGGGTCCTGTGTGGCAACTCCGCTGGGGCACCGACCGGTATGGCAGTTAAGCGCCTGTATGCAGCCCAGAGAGAACATGTAACCGCGAGCCGCATTACACCAGTCGGCCCCCAGGGCAAGTGTGCGTGCAATATTAAACGCCGACGTAATTTTGCCAGCAGCGCCAATGGCAATGTGCTCTCTCAGGTTGGTTCCTACCAGGGTGTTGTGTACCAGAAGGAGCGCCTGTGTCATCGGAGTGCCGATGCGGTTAATAAACTCCAGCGGGGCAGCGCCGGTACCGCCTTCACCACCATCAATCACAATGAAGTCCGGCTTGCGCCCGGTGTCGAGCATGGCCTTAACAATGGCAAACCACTCCCACGGGTGCCCGATGGCCATCTTGAAGCCAACCGGCTTGCCACCGGACAGTTCGCGGAGCTGGTCGATAAACTCAAGCAATTCTATGGGGGTTGAAAAAGCGGAGTGCTGTGCCGGGGAAATGCAGTCTTCACCTACGGATACGCCCCGGGCTTCTGCGATTTCCGGTGTTACCTTGGCTCCGGGCAGAATGCCGCCATGCCCGGGTTTCGCGCCTTGAGACAGTTTGATCTCTATCATTTTTACCTGTTCAAGGGTCGCGTTTCTCTCGAACATTTCAGGGCTGAAGGATCCGTCCTTGTTGCGGCAGCCGAAGTATCCCGAGCCGATTTCCCATACCAGGTCGCCTCCAGGCTGCCTGTGGTAGCGGGAAATAGAGCCTTCGCCGGTATCATGGTAGAAGCCACCCTGCTTTGCACCTGTGTTCAGGCTAAGAATGGCGTTGGCGGACAGAGAGCCAAAACTCATGGCAGAAATGTTGAATACACTGGCGCTGTAGGGTTTCGCGCAGCGGGAGCCGATCTGCACACGAAAATTGCTATTGGGGATTTTAGAAGGCTGCAGAGAATGATTGATCCACTCAAAACCTTCTTCATACATTTTCAGCTGTGAACCAAAGGGGCGCTTGTCGAGTACGTCCTTGGCGCGCTGATAAATAAGCGCGCGCTGATCTCTTGAGAACGGCTGCTCGTCATTATCTGACTGGATAAAGTATTGGCGGATCTCGGGCCCGATGGATTCAAAAAGATACCGGAAGTGAACCATGATGGGATAGTTCCGGCTGATTGTGTGCCGCTTTTGCAGCACATCGTGGGTACCCAGCAGTGCCAGGGCCCCGAAGATGACCGGGAAAAAGTAGCCTGCGGAGTAATGCAGACTCAGGACCAGTGATACAAGAAAACCCACAATGCTTATGACGTATGCCGAATAGCGCATGGGAAAGCTGGTTGTTTTGTCCATAATTATCTCATTGGCTCCTTGGAGACCTATCGTGTTTTGATGTTTCGACCCCAAAACATTAGGATGGCTTTCTTGTAAAAAATTATTAATCCGGATTATGAAGGATTTTCCATACACAATTCAAAATCAGGAGGCGCCATCACGTGGGCGACGTAGTTAAAGACGAGTATCAAACCGATTACGTAGCCGGCCAGGATAATATCAGACCTTTCGGGCTGGACCTGCACGCGCCGGTATTTCCCATCGCAGCCATCTTGGTCATTATCTTTGTTGTGGGCACCCTCATGGCCCCACAGGCTGCTAACGAACTTCTGGTAGGCACGAAGGACAGTTTCATTGAAAACTTCGACTGGTTCTTCCTGCTGAGTGCCAACCTGTTTGTTATTGTATGTATTGCCTTGATTTTCATGCCGGTTGGCAAAATCCGCTTGGGTGGTATGGACGCTAAGCCTGATTTTTCCACCCTGTCCTGGTTCTCGATGCTGTTTGCTGCGGGCATGGGCATTGGCCTCATGTTCTGGGCTGTGGCAGAGCCTGTGGGCAACTATACTGGCTGGGGCGGCACACCGCTTGGTGTTGAAGCAAACACACCAGAGGCGCGCAACCTCGCCATGGGCAGTACCATGTATCACTGGGGGCTGCACCCGTGGGCAGTTTACTCGGTTGTTGCGCTTTCCCTGGCATTCTTTGCCTACAACAAGAACATGCCCCTGACCATGCGCTCCGCGTTTTTCCCGTTGCTGAAAGACAAAGTATGGGGCTGGCCGGGTCATGTTATTGACACCCTGGCGGTAGTAGCCACCTTCTTTGGCCTCGCAACGTCGCTGGGTTACGGCGCACAGCAGGCCGCATCCGGCCTTGATTTCCTTTTTGAAACAGGCTCCGGGCTGAATGTTCAGATAGCGGTTATCACAGGTGTTACGGCTGTTGCACTGCTGTCCGTTCTGCGTGGTGTTGATGGCGGCGTTAAGGTGCTGAGTAACCTGAACATGGGGCTGGCCGGACTGCTTCTGTTCTTTGTTATTTTCGCAGGTCCTACTCTGGGTATTCTGGAGAATCTGTGGGTAACGGCTTCCAGTTATGCAAGCAACATTGGTGTTCTCAGTAATCCTTTCGGCCGTGAAGACGCCGACTGGATGGGCGGTTGGACTGTGCCTTACTGGGCATGGTGGATCTCTTGGTCACCGTTCGTTGGTATGTTTATCGCGCGGGTTTCCAGAGGTCGTACTGTCCGGGAATTCGTATTGGCCGTGCTGGTCATTCCGACACTGGTTACCGTGGTCTGGATGAGCTCGTTTGGTGGTGCTGCGCTTGAGCAGATTGATCAGGGTATCGGCGCACTTGCGCAAGATGGCATCACAGAAGTGTCTCTGGCCATGTTCCAGATGTTTGCCAACCTGCCGCTGACTGCCATTATTTCATTCGTCGGCATTGTGCTGGTGCTGGTGTTCTTTATCACCTCGTCGGATTCCGGCTCGCTGGTTATCGACAGCATTACCGCCGGTGGTAAAACCGACTCACCTACTGCGCAGCGGGTATTCTGGGTAGTGATGGAGGGTGCCATTGCAGCTGCCCTGATATTCGGCGGTGGTGATGATGCGCTGAGTGCTATCCAGGCATCGTCTGTAAGTTCTGGCCTGCCGTTTACTCTGATCCTGCTGATCATGACGTGGGGTCTGCTGAAAGGCCTCAGTCGGGAGCGTAAAATACTGATCGCCAGGGGCGAGATGACCTGATCAGCGTCAAGCCTATAAAAAACCGGAGTTCAGTTTCTGCTGACTCCGGTTTTTTGTGTCTGGGTTTTATATATCAGAGCTGGGAGAGCGTTTCCATGGCGTAATCAGCCCGTTCTCTGGGCGTGAAATGCAGGCGCTTCAGGCCCTCCACGGCGCGAAGCCTCGGTAACAGTCCGCGTCCATTGGCCATTTGTATGGCCAGGCCCGGCCGGGCATTAAGCTCAAGCAGCAAAGGGCCTTCGTTGGCATCCACCACAAGGTCCACACCCATATACCCCAGGCCGGTGGCCTCATAGCAGCGGGACGCCATTTCCAGCATCTCGCCCCAGGCATCAATATTGATGTTTCCCAGCGCCAGACCTGTATCAGGGTGAAGTGTAATAGGGCGGTTAAACTGAACCGCATTCAGGCTTTTACCTGTGCCTATATCCAGACCCACGCCCACAGCACCCTGGTGCAGGTTGGCTTTGCCGTCCGAGGCGGTGGTGGCAAGGCGTAGCATCGCCATTACCGGATAGCCCTGAAACACAACGATGCGTATATCAGGAACCCCCTGGTGCGAGTAGCGGGCCAGGGAAGGGTCAGATTCCACCAGGCTTTCCACAATGGCCACATCCGGGGCGCCCGCCAGAGAGTACAGCCCCGCCAGAATGTTGGTCAGGTGCCGCTCCAGAACCGGTACCCCCTCCCGGGTGCCAGAGGCTTTAACAAAACTGTCACCGTCACGGCCGGTAATCACTGTAATGCCCTTGCCGCCGGAGCCTTTTGCCGGTTTGATGGCAAAGCCGGCAAGGTCTCTGGCCATGTCCCGGAAGCCGGAAATCTGGTGCTGATGCCTCACAGTCTGTAAAAGCTTCGGGGTTTTTACTCCGTACTCAGCCACGGCCAGTTTGGTTTTAAGCTTGTTATCCACCAGCGGATACGACGAGCGCTCATTATAGCGGGCGATGTAATCCACGTTGCGCTTGTTCATATTCAGCATGCCCAGGCGCTTCAGGGTGCGGGGAGATATCCAGTTCATATCAGTCGTACGCCTTCATGGGCGCGAAACGCCGAAGCTCGCTGAGCTTGTAGCCGGTGTACTGGCCCATCAGGAGAATCAGGCCCAGAATTGCAAAGTGCAGCTCCGGGAAGTTGAACGTCAGGTGGCCCGCCAGGGGAGCACTCATCAGCAGGTAGGCACAGATAGCCACGAACAGGCTTCCCGAGCCCTGCACCAATACTTCCTGACCCCCTTCCTCTTCCCAGAGAATGGACATCCGCTCAATGGTCCACGCGATAATAACCATCGGGAAGAAGGTGACAGTCATGCCGGTATTAAAGCCCATCTGATAACCGAACACACTCAGCCCTGCGGTAATGAAGATCACCAGAATGATCAGGGCAGAAATCCGCGATACCAGCAACAGGTTGAGGCTCGACAGGTAGCCCCGCATCAGCAGGCCAATGGACACGATCGACAAGAAAGCGATAAGGCCGGGAATCAGGGTTGTCTGAACAAAAGCAACGGCAATCAATACCGGCATAAAGGTGCCAGAGGTGCGAATGCCGATCACCATACGCATAAACGCAACCACAAAGGCGCCCAGGGGCAGCAACAAAAGCATGCGGAACATGCTTTGTTCTTCAATCGGAAGCTCATAAAAGCTCAGGAAACCAAGCCCGTTGCCCTCGGATTGCATGGCCGCTAACTGGAGCGCAGGAATGGTCTGCCGGATCATGGAAAAGCTGACTTCGGAGCTGTCTCCCCCGACAACGTCGAGCAGCGAGCCCGAGCCCTGTCGCCAGAGCAACAGGTCATCTGGAACTCCCTGTTCGGCGGTTTTGGGGTTCAGCGTAAGCCAGCGCTCACCGTTATATATCTGCAGAAACGGCGTCAGGTGTTGTCGCCGGCGAGCATCTTCCAGTTTCAGGCCGTCGGCAGTTCGTGCCGGAATACCCGAATGATTAAGCATGTTAACCAGCAGCGGCAGGTAATTTTCTTCAGAGACCAGCAACGTTGTGTTCTGAATCCGGGTATCTGGCTGCATCAGGCGGATCAACTCCCGTGTCATGCTTTCTGGGGTGCTGGACCGGGCTTCAGCCTGCGCCAGGATTTCCCGCACGGCTGTGGCTTCGGGCTCTTCCCAGAACAGGCGCCGGGTTTCCGGCGGCTGCTCAGGCGGCACAGGCTCTGCAGAGGCATCTGGAATGAACTGCGCTTTGAAGTACAGGGTTTGTGGGCCGGTTACATCACGCTTGGTCCACTCGGCGCGACGACTGTCAGACTTATCAATAATTGAAAAACCATACCCCGGAGACGCTGCCTGCTCGGTCAGAATCAGGAAGCCTGGCGGTTGTTCAGGAACATTAAGGCTCGCCACGACGGGTTCGTTGGAACCATCGAAATCAACGCGGGCCTCCACCATCCAGACCGGGCGTTGCTCGCCTGTGAGCCAGGGGATGCCCAGTTCTACATGGCGCCATACAGCAAGCGAAATCCCCGCAGCTATGAGCAGAAAAACAGCGATATAAAACGGTAAGCGTGAAGGGCCCTGGTTCACTGTTCTTCTCCATTTTTGGAGCGCTCAAGGATGGACTTGGGCAGCTCTGTTGCATACTCCTTGCCTACATCAATCAGCATGACATCCCGCAAAATGTTGCGACCGATCAGGGCCTGGTAGGTAAGGTTGCTGCGATTGGTCAGGGTGAACTCGGCAACCTGCTGATGATCACCAATAGAGAACTGCAACTCTACCACCACCCGGCGCTCAGCCTCCTCGGTGCTGGCCTGAATGACCTTAACGCGCCGGGAAATCTCTTTTTCCAGCGTGGTGAACTCTTCTGTGCCGGGCACTGGCACATCAAAACGTACCCAGTTATTGCCGTCCCGCTCAAAGCGGGTGATGTTGCGGGCGTCGATAGACGAGGTTTCTGCGCCACTGTCTATACGTGCCTTGTAGACGAACCGGGAATCCGCCAGATAAAAGTTTTCCACTTCACCCACAACCACTTTGCCCTTGAGCCGGTCAGCCCGGCCTTTTGAGTCGTCAATGGCAGGGCAGGCTCTCTGGGCCGGTATGGGTGGGCACGAGGGTTTGGCAACCTGGGTTGAAATGGCTTCCAGCACTTTTTCAGTGGCGTTTTGATTGTGCTTCAGGACTTCTTCGTGCCTTATCTTTGCGTTGTCCTCCATGGTCACGAGTGTTTCGCGCTGACTCTGGACCGAGTTATTAAGCTCGCTCAGATTTGATTTGGGAACCATGAAGTACTGGTCTGCGGAGCACCCCGTTAGCAGAACTGTTCCTGCAAGCGCAATAACGGAGAACGTAGACAAACCAGCCCGCAATCGTTTTAAAGACATGAAAGACCCCTGAGCCGGTTGCCGGTCACACCCGATAAAATGTGACGGCCTGGAATTTGATGGCAGAGAATATCCGGAGCGGAAGTATACAGCAATCGACGTGTGTTTTTGCTTTACAGTTGGTTAAGGAGCGCTTCCTCTGAACGTAGATAATCCTGGATAACCGGAGAACAATTGAGATAGAAAAGCAGCAGCTCCCGCTGAACATCCTGATCCTGAACCCGGGCTGCGTACACAATAAGATCAAGCAGCTCCTCATCGCTGCTGGTTTCAGTGATTTCATAGCGCTTGCCGTAGCGGCTGTTCAACAGGCCGGTGAGGCGCTCCAGATGAAACTCGCCAGTATGGGTCACATGAGGCAGTACGCGAAAACTGTCCGCCTTAAAAGTATCGGATGCACCCGGTTTACCTTCACGGCCAACCAGACCCGTTTGCGGGAATTCTGCGCCCAGTTTTCGCCAAAGTTGTTTAAGCATGGTTATCCATCTGGTTCTGTACCGGCCCGGAAGTCGTTAATAAAGCGTAATGCCAAAATTCGCGGACGACAGTTACCCTTTTAATGGATATTCGTCGCCGCGTCCAGAGAAAGGTCAGAGTGCATTACCAAAATGCTGAACAGTCGAAACCCTTGCCGTGTGCAGGTCTCATGGAGAAGCCGGTGAGAGAAAACGGCGCGTGAATGTTATAGAATGTAATATCTTCGAAAGGTTGCGTTAACCCTCCCATGTATACACCCAAGGAGTTTGTTTGTGCCTGAGGCCGTCAGCGAATTTATTGTAACCAGGCCGGGGCTGATGGTAGCACTGGTGAGTCTGTTGTGGGTGGTGACCGCCCTTATAGCAGGGCTTCTGGCAAAAGCACGGCCTGAAAAGCGTGCAGCGGCGCTGCAATCTGAAGTGGCGACCTACAGCCGGCGTGTTGAAGAGTTGTTAACCGAACGTGAAGCCCAGAACGAAAAAGCCGACGCGCTCACAGCTGAGCTGGGTGAAGCCAGAGCAGCCCTGCGGGAACAACAGGCAAGCCTTAACGAAGAACGGCGCTCAGCAGCAGAAAAACTGGAATTGCTGGAGCGTAACCGCGACAGCCTGAAGCAGGAGTTCGAAAATCTCGCCAACCGGATATTTGAGCAGAAAAATGAGCGCGTCAGCCAGCAAACCCGCACCAGCCTGGACACGCTGCTTAACCCTTTTCGTGATCAGTTGCAGGACTTCCGTAAGCGGGTGGAAGATGTATACACCACAGAAACCCGTGATCGTCAGGCTTTGCGTAGCGAAATAAAGTCGTTACAGAGCCTCAATCAACAGATAACCGAGGAAGCCGCCAACCTGGCCAAGGCCCTGAAAGGCGACAAGCAGATACAGGGTAACTGGGGCGAACTGGTTCTTGAGCGAGTACTGGAAAAGTCCGGGCTACGCAAAGGCACGGAATACGAAACCCAGAGCAGCTACAGGGATGCAGACAATCAGCTGCTGCGGCCCGACGTGGTGGTCCACCTGCCGGATAACCGTAACCTGGTGATTGACTCCAAAGTATCGCTGGTCGCTTACCAGAAGTGGGTGACAGAGGAAGACGAGAGCGCCCGCGAAGCAGCGCTTAAGCAACACGTGGATGCAGTGCGAACCCACATACGCACCCTCAGCGAGAAAGATTACAGCCAGCTTGGCGGGCTGCACTCGCCGGATTTTGTTCTGCTGTTTATGCCCATAGAACCCGCGTTTGTGGCAGCTTTTCAGCAAGATGAGAGCCTGTTCTCTGAAGCCTTTGAACGCAAGATTATCGTGGTAACACCGACTACACTACTGGCAACGTTGCGCACCATCGAAAATGTCTGGCGCTATGAGCGGCAAAGCCAGAACGCGCGCCAGATTGCAGAGCGGGCGGGAGCTGTGTACGACAAACTCAGGGTGTTTGTGGAAGCCATGGAGCGCCTTGGTGGCCAGCTTGATACCGCACAGGGAACATTTGATTCGGCCATGAATACGCTGACCCGAGGCCGGGGAAACCTTGTTTCCCAGGCAAACCGGTTTGTAGAACTGGGCGTTAGAGTAAAAAAAGAGCTGCCGAAGGCCATAACCGAACAGGCAGAAGTGGACTCAGAGACGGCAAGCACCGCAGATATCGGGAGTGCCGACCATGAACAGGGAGAAAGTGTGCCATGGCAGTGAAAACCAACACATACCGTTTACTGGCCCGGGCTGTTATTCTCGCCTCGGCCCTGGTGGCAGGGCAGGCAGCTGCGCTGGCTCCCGAGCATGAAACCCGCCGGCTGATGCTGGCAATAGAAGACGCGGTGACCAGCGAAAGCTGGGGCGAGGCCAGTGAGTACCTGAACCGGCTTCAGCTTCTCGATGCCGAAAAACCCGCAGACTATCACTACTACCGTGGCCGGGTGATGCTGCAGACTTCCCATTTCAATGAAGCCCAGGCGGCGCTTGACACCTATGTAACCAAAGCCGGTGCAGAAGGCAGCCACTACCAGAAATCCCTGAAGCTGATTACCGAGATTGAGCGGGCGCGCAAAAAGCAAGCGCAAACCACCAAAACCGGTAAAGACTCCCGAGTGGCGGTGATTGAGCCGGCGGGTGACAAGCGGCTTGAGGCTCTGCGCGAACTGTATTTAACAGACTCGGACCGCAAGGCGCTGGTTATGCACCTGAACAGCCTGCTGGGTGTGGCCGGGTGGCGTCACGACCCCTCGATTGTACGCCTGGACAAACCCGCCGATATTGAATACCGGCTAAGCATTGAAGGCGATGCACTATCCATTCAGGAAATTAATCGCAAGACCCCGGATGGCATTACACGCAGAACCAGCCAGGTGAGGGTGTTTGGTATCAACCCCCAGGTAGAGTGGGGATGTGAGCAGGCCGTAGGTGCCTGCTGGATCTACGACCCGCGCGACGGGTCACGCCTGTTCCAGCTTTCACCGGACCGCAAGCAGACAGAGGAAGTAGCCCAGACTCTGGGTAAGCTGATCCGCAATCTGCAGGCACCTTCGGGCTCCTAGCCCTGAGTACTGAGACTGCCCCGCTCGCCTTCGCGATAGGCGCCCGGGGTAACGCCTGTCCACTTTTTGAAAGCCCGGTGAAACGTTGAAGGCTCGGTAAAGCCCACCTTTTCGGCAATGTCGTTAATCGACAACTCGGGTCTCCCCAGGTAATAAATTGCCGTATCCCGGCGGAGCAGATCCTTGATCTCCTGAAACGACGTGTTTTCCTGCTTCAACCGGCGGCGCAGCGTTTGCGGACTAGTGTGCAGCTCACTGGCAATCCAGTCAAAATCCGGCAGCGGCCGGGAAAAGTTCCGCCCGATCAGGCCCCGGATCTGGCCAGTAAACGTATTGCTTTCGTCGGGACGTGACAGCAGATCAGCCGGCGACGTTTTCAGAAACTGGTGAATCTCCGGCCTGGCCCGGATCACCGGCGCCGACAAAAAGCGGTTATCGAAAGTCAGGGCCGTGTGCTCAGACTCAAACGCCAGCGGGCAGTGAAAAATATGCCGGTACTCATCCCCATGGGCGGGCCGGGGGTAATCGAATTCTGCCTTCTTCAGCTCAACAGGTTGCCCCACCAGCCAGCTGCCCAGGCGATGCCAGATAACCAGGATGCTCTCACGCAGAAAGTAATGGGGGTCGTAAATGTCGCCTTCAATGCGGGTAACCAGTTGTGTGTTTTGCGGCCCGGTGATCAACTCCATGGACACCATAGGCTCGAACAGCCGGGAAAACTGCCAGGCCCGGCGATACACCGTCTCCAGAGTGGGGCAGTCAATCACCAGCGCACACATAGTGGCAAACGTGCCCGCCCGTGCCCGGCGTGGCCCCATGCCCAGAAACTCATCGTCCATGCGGGTCCAGGCAATTTGCAGCAACCGGCTGAACTGATCGCTGTTAACCCGTGCCTTTTCAATACGCAGCAGATCCGGAGATATGCCGGCTTCACGCAGCATGGCGTCTGTATCGAGCCCCAAACGTGTCGCGCCCGCTAAAGCTGCCTGCACAAAGTGCCGTGAAACTGTCAGATCAGACATCTAACCCGCCATATCATAAAACCAGACCCATCATAAAACCCCGGGGCCACAATACAACCAGAGCGACTGGAAGAATTGGCTAATTGTATTGGCGCAACAGACAGTTGGCGCCGCTAACAAAACCGGGCAGCATGGAGCAAAGTGAATAAAAAACCGAACACCATGATACCAATAAGGAGAACACTATGGCGGGTCCTTTGGCCTCAATGAAAGTACTGGATTTCAGCACCCTGTTACCCGGGCCATACGCCACCATGCTGCTGGCGGATATGGGCGCTGAAATACTGCGGATAGAAGCGCCAGACAGGCCAGACCTGGTGAAAGTCATGCCACCCTTTGATGGTAAGTTCAGTACCGCCTCGTCATATCTCGGCCGGGGAAAACAGACCCTGCCCCTTAACCTGAAACAGGAAGGCAGCGTAGAGAAGGTTAAAGAACTGGTAAAGGAGTACGACATAGTCATCGAGCAGTTTCGCCCCGGCGTTATGGAACGCCTGGGTATAGGCTATGAAACCCTCAAATCCATTAACCCCAGGCTGATTTACTGCGCCATCACCGGCTACGGCCAGACAGGCCCCTACAAAGACCGGGCCGGGCACGACATCAACTACCTTGCCATTGCTGGCGTGGCCAGTCACAGCGGCCGAGCCGATAGCGGACCGCCGCCCATGGGCATCCAGATTGCCGACGTGGCAGGCGGCTCACACCATGCCGTCATGGGCATACTGGCGGCTGTGGTGCACCGCCAACAGACCGGGGAAGGGCAGTTCGTGGATGTCAGCATGACCGACGCCGCCTTCGCGCTTAATGGCATGGCCGGCGCGGCAGCCCTGGCAGGCGGCCAGCCCCAGAACCCGGAAAGCGGCATGCTCAACGGCGGAACCTTCTACGACTACTACCAGACCAGCGACGGCCGCTGGCTGTCGGTAGGCAGTCTGGAGCCGCAGTTCTCCGCACGCTTGTGCGACACGCTCGACCTGAGCGATATGAAAAGCCTGACCCTGAGCCAGAAGCCGGAAGATCAGCGAGTACTCAAGACCGCGATTAAAGAAAAAATCGCTGCCAAAACTTTTGCACAGTGGCAGGAGATTTTTGCCGAGGTGGATGCTTGTGTGGAACCGGTGCTGACGATTGAAGAAGCGGCCGAACACCCGCAGCTGCAGGCCAGGGGAATGGTGGTGGAGAAAGACCGTGGGGATGGTGTGGAGCAGAGGCAGTTGGGGGTGCCTATCAGGTTTGCGTAGATATCTTCCTTAGCCTGGTGAATTGGACGGTAACAGAGCCTGTCATCTGAAAGTATGATTTTTTGCTAAATGGCCTGAATGCAAGTTCAGTATCGCGTGTGTTCTGCTAGGTTTAAGAGTGTCGCCCATGATGGCGTACCCGTAGTGAACAATTATAAGGATGACACTATGCAAACCTGGAAGAAACAGGCCGTGCGAACCTCGCGTGGCCTGGCTTTGGTGCTTTTATCTGGCACTGTCCTCACGGGCTGTTTTGATGGCAGTAGCTCATCATCCGGCTCATCAGAGCCTGAGCTTAATACCAACCTGTTTCCAGCCGATGGCAAACTGGAAGCCAATATACGGAGAACAGAGGGGGGAGTGCCCCATATTAAAGCCGACAACCTGAAATCGGCGGCTTTCGGGCATGGTTACGCCCAAGCGCAGGATAATGTGTGTTTGTTGGCTGAGGCGGTTGTTAAGGCTCGGAGTGAGCGGGCTAAGTATTTTGGGCCAGGGCCTGATAGCATTAATATTATTAATGACTTCAGCTATAAGGCCCAAAAAATCCTAAGCGGTGCCGAGCGTGAATACGGTGCTTTAACTGATGAGAGTAAAGCACTCATCGACGGGTTTACTGCCGGATACAACCGTTACGTTACAGAGACCGACGCGGGAGACTACCCGCAAAGATGCAGTAATCAACCTTGGGTTAAGGAAATAGCCCCAACGGATCTTCTGGCTCACTATCGCATTGTTGGTCAGTATGCCAGTGGTGGCGAGCTCGCCACCGGGGCTGTATTCCTTGCTATCCCTGGCGAAGATCCCGTTGCAGCGGAGCCGGATCCGGTGATAGCCGACACCAATGCGCTGGAACTTGAGAAGGTTTCCAGTAATGCCAGGGCGTTGGCAGCTGCCAATACAAACCTTCAAGAGACAGGCCTTGGCAGCAACGCCTGGGGGCTTGGTAAGGAAATGACGGAACAAGGGCGCGGTGCTTTACTCGCTAACCCACACTTTCCGTATACCGGACATCGCCGCTTGTATCAGGCCCAGATTACCGTTCCCGGGTACCTGAACGTGAATGGTGCCGGGTTGTTGGGCACCGCACTACCACTGATCAGCTTTAATGAAAATCTTGCCTGGTCACACACTGTGTCCACCAGTCGCCGTTTCACGGTTTATGAGCTTCAGCTCAAGAGCGGGGATGATCTAACCTATATCAAGGATGGTGAGGAAAAGCCGATCACCCAGGAGACCTACCAGATTGAGGTTGCCACGGGAGGGCCCAGCCCAATGCTCGTTGAGCGTACATTCTACTTCTCTGAGTATGGGCCCATGTTGTCAGCAAACGCGGTTACTCGAGGTGGGTTGCCTAAATGGGGCGAGAGCGGGACTGCTTATACCTATCGTGATGCCAATGCCAATACCGGCAACCTGCTGGATACCTGGCTGGGAATGAGTCGCGCCAGTAACCTAGAGGAATTCCAGGATGTGTTCCGTAATTGCGGTACCACACTCTGGGTCAATTCCACCTATGCTGATGCCGAAGGTAATGCCTTTTACATTGATAGCAGCTCGGCGCCCAATCTCTCCGAGAAGACCATTGCTTTGATTAACTTCAAGCGATCCGTTAGCCCTGAGTACGCACAGCTTTTCGATAATGGCATTACTCTACTGGATGGCTCCCATAGCTATGATGACTGGGTAGAGGGCAAGTGTGGTGGTTTGACCACCTACGACCAGAAGCCCAAATTGGTGCGTACCGACTGGGTACAAAACTCCAACAGCAGCTACTGGGCTACTAACCCGGCAGAGTTTCTGACAGGGTATTCGCCGATTTACGGTGACGAAGATCGACAGGTCAACCCCCGTACCCGTTTGGGCATAAAAATGCTGCAAAATCCTACCGACTCGGGAATGCCTGGCGTCACACCGCCGGCTGGGGCGCAAAGTGAAAAGTTCAACGCAAAGGATCTTATTGGCGTAATCTGGAATAATCGGGCTTGGTATGCGGAACAGCTTTTGCCAGAGCTTGTTGAGCGTTGCGATATGGTTGGGTCTGATCCGGTTGAAGGTGAAGATCTGAGCGAGGCCTGTGGCGTACTGACAAATTGGGATGGCGTATATAATCGGAATAGTGTGGGTGCGCACGTTTTCCGCGTATTTATTGCAAACTATGCCGACAGTTTCGATACGGATCTGACCGTGCCATTCACTCGTGACGATATAGTGAACACGCCCTCAGGGCCCTCGTCAGAAGGTAAAGGCACAGAAACGGATGCCATGTTGGTTGCCTTGGCGAGGGGCGTAAAGGCGTTGAATGCGCAGTCGATTGGGTTGAGCGAAGCCCTTGGCGACGTGCAGTATATTCGCCCCTCAGGTGACGTCCCACCCAATGGCACACCCTTGTTCCAGACACCTCCAATTCCCTGGCACGGCGGTGATGGCAATGTAGATGGCGCCTTCAACGCGATTGGTGTGGTAACTGACAAATATGCGGTAGACACCCGCTTCCCACGTATTGCTCCCGATGTGGTGCCTAAAACCGGTGGCCTTTCAGACGGCACAGTGCCTGGAACTGAGGGGTGGTTGATTGCCCGTGGCACCAGCTGGCACTTTGGTTTGGAGTTTACCGATAACGGGCCGGAAGCTTATGGTCTTGTTAGCTATGGTCAGTCGGCTGACTCCCAGTCGGATTATTTTCTGGAACAAAGTAAAGATTATAGTGACAAGGACTATCGACAGTTGTGGTTTACCGAAGAGGACATACAGCTGCACTCTAATGGTGAGCAGGTTGTAAAAGCGGAGATGTAACCGCTAGTAGTGAAATAAAAGCCCCGGCTACCTTTATAGTTGCCGGGGCTTTTTTGTGTGTGGGATGGCAATGCGGTACGCATTGCAAGCAAATTGATGATGCTTTTCGCTGGGAGCATACTCATGAGCCGGGGGTAAGTAGAGAGGTGGAAGGGATAAAGTTAGGGCGTTAATGCTGGTAAGTCTTGGTTGCATTGGTATATTTTATCGAACACGAACTGAATCCCAAGACGTTATGGTACCTAATAGTCAGCAATGGTACGGACGTGGATAAAGAACTCTAAATGCCTAATGTAAATATTTCTATTTACCCGAACGGTTTTCCTTGCGGCCCTTTAACTAGAGGGCGAAAAGTTCATAGTCTGATTAAAAGTGTATTGCGACACAATAAAAAAACTCCCCTCGGCTTTTGCCAGAGGGGAGTTATTAGCTTACATCGATTGTCTATCGTTTATTTGAAAACCTAAGGTGCGGGAGGTACGAAAACTCCGTCAGTTTCAAGAACCATTTGCCCGAATGCGTCAGCTGGCGATCCTGATACTGGTGTACCATGATCCAGTGGTATCGGATTACCTTCACTATCAGTGGTGCCTCCATAAATAGCCTGTTCGTACAGGGTAAACAGGGCACTATCTCGACCATCTTCGTACATCAGGCTCAGCGGGAAAGAGCCTGCCAGTGGCGCATCGAAGCTATCCACAGTGACGGCAGCCGGTAGGCCTGTATTCGCGGCGGGAATTGTTGCATCTAAGGGAGCAATGCCCCAAAGCGCTTCGTCGGCAGCATTTGGAATGACCGCGTCTCCTTGGACCACAGATTGCAGGTAGGCGGCTGGTTTGGAAGCTTTCAGGTTATCTGCAAAGTTGATTGGATCTGCAGAATCAATAGTTGCCTGGAATACGTTCAGGAAGCTTTCGAGATCTGCATCACCTTGATCCAAGCCAGCCGATTGCTGCAGGCCCAGCAGGATGCGCGGCGCAAAGGATGGGGAGTTTTCCAGCATGCGAACAATGCCGCCGCCTGGAGTCAGCATGCTGGCAGCCTCGATGTCGTTATACGTTGATGAAACCGGGCCCTTTGATGTCGCGATAGCTCCCAACTGGTTTGCGTTCACACTGGCGATAAATGGCGCACCGGTGATGGTGCCCAGAGAATGCCCAGCAAAGAACACATTTGCACCGCTTAGGTCGGCCCCTCCTTTAGGCGTAAGGTCAAGATCGTTCAAGCTCACCCGCAGGTTCATCTGATCAACCGCACTCTGGCGAATGTTGTCGCGGGTATTGGTGAAGTTCAGCAGGTTAATGAACATGCTGCCTGAGTCGCCCTCACCGGTCGTGTAGTCAATAGGCTTCAGATCACCAGGAGTCGGCGAGTATATGCCGAAGTGGCGCTCAACTTCCATAGGGGCCAAACCAGGAACAGTACTACCTGCATTTTTTGCGGTGTTAATCAGGGACATCGCTTGGCCGGTAGATTCGGGTGTTGCATTGCCATCGCCGAGTTGTGCTGCAAGCACATCGGTATTTTCGGCAAGAATCAACTCTGTTAATGCTGCGAGTTGCGGTTCTGTAAAGTCAGGGTTGGCGCCTAATAACAGCTTCTGTACCAGTGCCTCTTGCTCTTCTGCGGTAAACGCCGCAACCCCGTGAACCGGCTGGTCGATGGAAACAACGGTATAACCGAGTGCCGCCAAGGCAGTACCGAAGGTCAGCGCTGTACTCCGGTCCGTAGTGATGCCATGCTGGAACATCACTACACCCTTAGTATCGGACCCTTCTTCGGCCTCGGGATAGATAATTAATGCTGGAACGTCAACATCCGCCTGCTTTTTTGGGAAGGGGAATACGTAGTTTACGGTGTTGGACTTAAATCCACCGCTGTCATTTTCAGCTCCGTGGGGGATTTCGAGATTAATAGCCTCAAATTGGGCATTCAACCCGGCGGCAATGCCGTTATCTGCTGTCCAGGAGTTGGCGAGTATTGCCGCAGCGCCGTCCTTACTTTCCGGAGTTCCCAAATAGTACGGAAGTGAAACTGTTCCTTGAACAGCAAGAACCTTTGGTGCACTGCCGCCTAGCTTGGTGTTGAAGGAATCATATACAGAACCGGCAACGGCTGAAACCAGGCCAACAGGGGTTGGGTCGCCAAGGGTAAAGTCTGCTGCACTGCGGTTATCAGGAGTGGGGGTTGGCAATGCTGCAGCGATTTTTGCAGTAAGGCCCACGGAAACACATTGAATGGCGGCCAAACCAGTGGTGCCGCCACAGCCTTGTGGTGGTGCAACATCAAAGGTAGGGCTCAGCGCCGTTTTAATGGCTGCACTGGGGAAGTTAGTCAGAGCTGGGTCGACAACAGCTTTTACTGACGCGTAATCTTTTGCGCCACCCGCCACCGCAGCTTTTGCAGCTGATACTTTTACGAATGTGGTCAACTGATCCTCAAACCAGGCACCCGGTTCGGCGATGTACTGCAGAACCTTTTCATCATTAGATGTGGTGAAGCTGTAACTGATCGCAATATCATCAGCAGTGATCGGGAGCGATGATACTGCAGTTTTTTCCCAAAGGCCGTTAATTAGCGCCCTGACTGGAGCAAGGGTTGCCGTTCCGAGCGGCTGGTCTTCATCCGTAAGGCTGCCATAAGTAGGAGACGCGATAATCGCATCGCCATTTATATCGCTAACGCCTTTAGTGACTACTGCAATATAGCGCTTCTGCGGGTTCAGTGGTTCAAGAGGCAGTATGCGAATTGCGGACATACCATCGAGAGTTTCGACATCCGCACGGGCTGTGGCAAGGCCGGCTACAGTTGGTGGTTCCTGACTGCTTAGGCCTTGTACTGGGTCACCGCTGGCATACTCAAGTTCGATTAGGAAAACCGTTTCACCGTACCTGACGCTGTCCTCGGCAATTTGTCCGTTAAACTGAATAACAGCCGGTGCGACAGTGGAGGCACCACTCAGTTCATTCAGTGCCGTAGTGACAGGTGGTGAAGTATCATCAACATCAAAGGTTCCGTCACCTGTTTCAGAATCAAAAATCAAATCGTTGGGAATAGGCAAATCGCCAGTTACCGGGTTAAAAACCGGCCAGGTTTTCCCGTCAAAATCCGGGTTGGAAATCTTATAATCCGGATTAGCATTCGCCCCCTCATCACCGCCGCTGAGGCAGCCTGTTAGCCCAAGGGAAGACGCCACGGCAAGACTTATTAGTGTTTTCTTGAACATGGGTGGAACCTTTTCCTGTTGTTGTATCGTTATGTTCGGCAACTAACGGGGCCGGTCTGATGCGGTAAACCCAGGGTCAGCGGCCTGTTCTGCATAAACGGTTGTCTGAAATTGTAGCCAGCGCTTCAAATCAATTTCTGTATTTATGACTATAGCGCCCCAGGGGCCAGTGTTGATCAGCCAAAAGTGTGATTCTTGTGTTTAGGGTGCTTTGTACGCGCTGGCTCAGTCAGCTCTGCCAGGAGGTTGGGGCGTTGGAGCGATGGCAGCCCGCCAGCGCTGGTCTGGCGGGTTTCAGGCTTATTTGAAGCGGGAGAAATCCGGCTTTCTTTTCTGCATAAAGGCACTGAAGGCTTCAGCGGCTTCGGGGGATTGCAGGCGTTCTGCAAACAGTTCGCCTTCCGCCAGCATGGTGTCGCTCAGTTCCTTGTAAGTCGGGCCGCTCAGGAGCTTTTTCGTAGCTCTTATAGCGGCTGGCGGCTGGCTGGCGAGGCGCTGACAGGTTTCCAGGGCAGTCGCTTCGGTGCCGGCGGGGTCGCATACGCGGTTGATCAGCCCCAGACGGTACGCATCTTCTGCGCTGAAGGTGTCGCCCAGCATCAGTAATTCAGCGGCCCGTACCCGGCCCAGCCAGGAGGGCAGGAGCAGGCTGGAGCCGCCTTCGGGGCACAGTCCCAGGCTGGCAAACGGCATCTGAAAACCGGTATTGCTGCCGGCGAACACCATGTCGCAGTGCAGCAGCATGGTGGTGCCAATACCCACGGCCGGTCCATTAACGGCGGCCACAACCGGTTTGGTGGCGTTGGCCAGCAGGAACAGGAAACGGCCCACCGGGGTTTCTGTGAAGGCGCCGCTCAGGCCGCCGCTGGCAAAATCACCCAGGTCATTGCCGGCGGTAAAGCATTCTTCATTGCCGGTAAACAGTACGCAGCGAACGTTGGCGTCTGCCTCTGCCTGTTCCATGGCATCGCCCAGTGCGGTGTACATGGAGTGGGTAAGGGCGTTTTTACGGTCTGGGCGGTTTATGCGTACAACCAGTACCTGGTCTTTGAGGGTGGTCTGAATTAGGTCGGTCACAGTGTCTCCTGATTTTGTTTTGTCGTTATGGTGCTGATCATACCGCTTTTAACGCGTTTGTTAAGAAAAGCTTCGCCTTGTGTAGAATCCCTTACCCGGTAATTTCTGGTAAACTGTGCCACCGGTTTTTACCAGACAAACCTAACCAGTCCAACCTGATGAGGCACCTATGACCACCGTAATCCGCCAGGATGACCTGATTGAAAGCGTTGCAGACGCGCTGCAGTTCATTTCGTATTACCACCCGAAAGATTTTATTCAGGGTGTGTACGAAGCCTACCAGAAGGAAGAATCCCAGGCGGCCAAGGATGCCATGGCACAAATCCTGATCAACTCGCGCATGTGCGCCCAGGGCCACCGGCCAATCTGTCAGGATACAGGCATTGTTACGGTGTTTGTTTATGTGGGTATGAACGTTCAGTGGGATTGCGATATGCCCCTGGAAGATGTGATTAACGAAGGTGTGCGCCAGGCGTATACGCACCCGGATAACGTGTTGCGGGCCTCCGTTCTGGCAGACCCGGACGGCAAGCGTGAGAACACCAAAGACAACACCCCGGCGATCATTCATTACAAGATTGTTCCGGGCGATACGGTTGAAGTACACGTAGCCGCCAAGGGCGGCGGTTCTGAGGCCAAGTCCAAGTTTGCCATGCTGAACCCGTCGGATTCTGTAGCCGAGTGGGTGCTGGAGATGGTTCCCCAGATGGGTGCTGGCTGGTGCCCGCCCGGCATGCTGGGCATTGGTATTGGCGGCACGGCAGAAAAGGCAATGGAGCTGGCGAAAGAGTCGCTGCTGGACCCCATTGATATTCACGATCTGAAAGCGCGTGGTGCGTCGGATCGTTCGGAAAAGCTGCGTCTTGAGCTGTTTGAGAAAGTGAATGACCTGGGTATTGGTGCCCAGGGGCTGGGCGGCCTGACCACCGTGCTGGATGTAAAAGTGAAGGATTATCCCACCCACGCGGCCAACAAGCCGGTGGCGATTATCCCCAACTGCGCGGCCACCCGCCACGCCCACTTTACGCTGGACGGCTCCGGGCCTTCCCTGCAAACACCCCCAAGCCTGGATGACTGGCCGGAGATCACCTGGGAAGTGGGTGACGACGTGCGTCGCGTCAACCTGGACACGGTTACCCCAGACGATGTGAAAGACTGGCAGCCGGGCGAGACAGTGCTGCTCTCAGGCAAAATGCTCACCGGCCGTGATGCTGCTCACAAGAAGATGGTAGACATGATCAACAACGGCGAAGAACTGCCGGTGGATCTGAAAGGCCGTTTCATTTATTACGTAGGTCCGGTGGACCCGGTTGGTGAAGAGGTGGTTGGCCCTGCAGGCCCCACTACGGCCACGCGTATGGATAAGTTTACCCACTTTATGCTGGAGAAAACCGGCCTGACCGGCATGATCGGTAAAGCCGAGCGTGGCCAGGTTGCCATCGATGCGATCCGCGAGTTTGGTGCGGTGTATCTGATGGCGGTGGGCGGCTCTGCCTACCTGGTCTCCAAGGCTATCAAGAACGCGAAAGTGGTTGGCTTTCCCGAACTGGGGATGGAAGCCATTTACGAGTTTGAAGTAGAAGATATGCCGGTTACTGTGGCTGTGGACTCACGCGGTACGTCTGTGCACCAGACAGGCCCGGTAGAGTGGCAGGAGAAAATCATCGCCGCCAAGGCCGTTTAAGAGTGTGTAAGTGACTGCGTCGGGGCCAGGGTTCAGACTCTGGCCCCGGTTTTTGATGGCGGGTTGCCAGCGCCTCAGCTTGAGCAGCTTATATTCATGTGTTTCCCCCATTCCGGCGGCAAAGCCGCGTATTGCTCATACTGCGGTTGCTCGTCAAACGGCCGCTTCAGTACCTTCAGTAATTCCTTCATCGGCTCGTAATCGCCATTCTGAGCTTCCAGTATTACCTGCTGTGCCAGATAGTTCCGCAAAATGTATTTGGGGTTGACCCGGCGCATCTGCGCCTCCTGTTCATCCCGGCTTCGGGTCTCAGTTTGCAGGCGTTCTTCGTACTGTGTCAGCCACTTGCCCGCCGCCTCTCGATCCACAAACAGATCGCGTACAGGGTCAGGGCCGTCGCTGGAGAGGTTGGATAGTGCCCGGAAAAATGCACTGTAATCTGTGTGGTTTTTGTTCAACAGGTTGAGCGTGTCCATCACCAGCTGGAGGTCGTCTTCGGCTTCCCGGCTCAGGCCGAGCTTATTTCGCATGTTGTATAAAAAACGTTCGTTGTAAGCGGTTTCGTACGCTTGCAGGCCGTTGCGAAGGTTTTCTTCATCCATAACCGGTCGCAATGCACTGGCAAGGTACTGGCAGTTCTCAAAGCCAACCCGGGGCTGGCGGTTAAAGGCATAGCGCCCGCCCTGATCGGTATGGTTGCAGATGTACCCGGCATCAAAATCATCCAGAAAAGCAAAGGGTCCGTAATCGAAGGTGTCGCCGATGATGGACATGTTGTCGCTGTTCATAACGCCATGGCAAAAGCCCACAGCCTGCCATGCGGCAATCAGGTGTGCGGTGCGTTCGACCACTTCGGTAAACCATCGGGCATAGCGTTCGCTTTCCGGTAGTGGTTGCAGGTGTGAAAAATGCAGCTCTATAACATGATCGAGCAGGGCTTTGGTGGCTTCCGGACCTTCGTGGTTGGCTGCAAACTCAAAGTGGCCAAAGCGGATATGGCTCTGGGCAACACGCATCAGGGCGGCAGCGGTTTCAATGGACTCGCGGCGAACCGGGTCCCGGGCGCTGACCATGAACAGCGCGCGGGAGGTTGGAATGCCCAGTCCGTGCATGGCTTCGCTGCACAGGTACTCGCGGATGGTAGAGCGCAGCACGGCTTTGCCGTCACCAAAGCGGGAGTAGGGGGTCATGCCGGCGCCTTTCAGGTGCCAGTCCCAGCGGCGGCCATCGGGGGCAATGGTTTCCCATAAAAGCAGGCCGCGGCCGTCGCCCAGTTCCGGGTTGTACATACCAAACTGGTGGCCGGTGTATTTCATGGCGATCGGGTCCATGCCCTCCAGAAGTGCGGTGCCACCTCCGATTTTGGCCCAGTCGGATTCATCGGTAACATGAAAGCCCATGTCCTGTGCCAGCGTATGGTTGAAACACACCATGCGGGCGTTTTTCAGTGGTGTAGGCTGAACACGGGTGTAGAAGTTCCCGGGGAGTTCCTGGTAGCGATGTTCTATACGAAAACCGTTATTGTTCATAAAATCATTGCGCTCCCGTGAAAACCTGCTCATTACAACCCTGAGGGCAGTTGGGGTATCCTTAGAGAATATTCAGAGTGCCGGGATTTAAATCATGATGAAAGCAATCAAGATAACCGATGGCTCCCTTACATGGGAAGACTGTGAAAGCTATACCGAGTTGCCTGTTGATCACGTGGAAATCGAAGTTGTCTGGACTGCCGTTAACCGCGCCGACCTGATGCAACGGGCAGGGGCTTACCCACCGCCTCCCGGGGCCTCGGATATTCTGGGGCTGGAGGTAAGTGGCCGCATTGCGGCTGTTGGCGAGGCCGTCACGGGTTTTGAGGTGGGCGATGAGGTGTGCGCTCTGCTGACCGGTGGTGGGTATGCCACGCGAGTGGTGGCCCCGGCCGCTCAGGTGTTGCCGATTCCCAAAGGCTTTTCGCTGAAAAAAGCCGCGGCCGTTCCGGAGGTGTTTGCCACGGCCTGGCTGAACCTGTACCAGGAGGCTGATCTGCAGCCCGGTGAGCGGGTGCTTCTGCATGCAGCGGGCAGTGGTCTGGGGACCACGGTTATCCAGCTGGCTACCGCCTTTGGTAACCCGGTGTTTGCCACCGCCGGTGATGAAGACAAACTGGAAGTTTGCCGAAAGCTGGGAGCAACCGGCACCTGGAACCGCAGAGACGGCTCGTTTGTGGACGCCGTGAAGAGCTGGGGCGGTGTGGATATGGTGCTGGATCCTGTGGGCGGCAGCTATATCAAGGATGATCAGAAGGTGCTGAGTGCCGAAGGCAGAATCATTCTGATAGGCCTGTTGGGTGGGCGCTCAGCCGACGTGGATCTGGGCCTGATGCTGGTTAAGCGCCAAAGGCTGATTGGTTCGACCCTGCGCTCACGTTCAGTTGCGGATAAGGGACGAGTTATGGAGGCGCTGTATCGTCATGTCTGGCCGCTGCTGGTGGCCGGGCAGATTGAGCCCCTGATCGACAGCTCCTGGCCTATCCAGGAAGCCGAAGAGGCTATGGCACATGTGGCGGCTAACAAAAACACCGGGAAGGTGCTGTTGAAAGTAGCAGAGTAACCTTCCCGGGCGTGGGCACTGGTGTGCATCAGTCGGCGATGTGCACCAGTTGCTTACCGAAGTTCTTGCCCTTCAGCATTCCTTTGAAGGCCTCAACGGCGTTTTCGAGGCCTTCGGCCACGGTTTCGCGGTATTTAATCTCACCTGAGGCGATGCGGTCGGTGAGGATGTTGGTGATTTCCTGGTGCCTGTCCTGCCATTCGGTGACCAGGAAGAAGCGGTGTTCCGGCACCGGATCCAGACGTTTGAGAATATCGAACGGTGTTTCCACCTTGTCTGTGCTCTTGGCGTTGTAGGCCGATACATAACCGCAAATAGGCACGCGTGCGCCCGGGTTTAACAAGGGAGCAACCGCCCGGGTTACATCGCCACCGACGTTTTCATAGTAGATGTCGATGCCATTCGGGCAGGCTGCTTTCAGGTGGGCTTCCAGGTTGCCGGCCTTGTAATCAACGCAGGCATCGAAGCCCAGCTCGTCAACCACATAACTGCACTTTTCGGGGCCTCCGGCAACGCCGACTACGTGGCATCCTTCTGTTTTAGCGGTTTGTCCGACGACAGTGCCTACAGGCCCCGAGGCCGCTGACACCACTACTGTTTCACCTTTTTGTGGCTTGCCCACGTAGGTTAAACCGCAGTAGCCGGTACGCCCGGGCATGCCTGCAACGCCAAGGTAGGTTTGTAGTGGTACGCCTTCTTTCTGCTCGATCTTGTAGACCATCGGGGCGTCTGCCGGGAAGGTTACATACTCCTGCCAGCCGGAATAGCAGGTAACCAGATCGCCAACCTTCAGCTTGTCGGAACGGGACTCCACAATGCGCGCGACACTCTCACCAACGATGGGGTCACCAATCTTGATGGGGTCCATATAGCCTTTGGCATCGTTCATACGTGGGCGCATGTACGGGTCCAGCGACAGCCACAGCACCTGTGCAACAACCTCGCCTTCCTGGGGTTCACGTACGGGGCGCTCTTCCATAACCAGATCGCCTTCCTGGATTTCTCCATCAGGGCGCTGCTTAAGTACAATGGCACGGTTTTTATATTCGCTCATGGTATTTCTCCTTACCTGTCTTGAGGTAAACGGAGCACGCTGGCTCCTTGGGTTGCATTATGAAACCAGATTAGCGTGGCGCAGAATGAGGCTGTGGTCAACTCCTCAAGTTTTATTCCGCCGGGCGTATCAGGGTTACATTCTAAAGTCTGAAGGTTATAATCAGCCCCCGGCTCAGGATGGGCCTGTGTAATACACTAATCTTCAGGGACAGAAGACATGCCCCAGGCAAGCGGACTGCAGTTTACCGCCCGTGTTGGCGAACTCCCCTCTGATCTATTTTCCGTGGTTGGCTTTACGCTGACTGAACGGCTATCCGAACTGTTTTATGGCCACCTTGAACTGGCCAGTACCGACCCGAACCTTGGTGCCGGCGAGGTTCTGGAGCAGGCGGTAGACCTGGTAATCTGGCGCGATGGACAGCCCGTTCGGCGCTTTACCGGCGTGGTTAATGAGATGGTTCGTCGTGATACCGGCCACCGCCGCACCCGCTATGAAATTGTAATCCAGCCGCCTCTGTGGCGCCTGGGCCTGATGCACAACAGCCGCATGTTTCAGACTCAAAACACTGAAACCATTGTGCGAACCTTGCTGGAAGAGCGGGGTATTGTGGGCTCGGTATTCGATCTTAAACGCTCGCCGGAAGAACGGGAGTACTGCGTACAACACCGCGAAAGTGACCTGCAGTTTGTGGAGCGACTGGCCGCCGAGGAAGGCTGGCACTACCGTTATCAGCACGGCAGCACAGACGGAAGCGAGCAGCCGGGCCTGATGTTTGCCGATCACCACGGCAATGCGCCAAGACTGAACGCAGCTGAATACAATGGCAGGGCCGGTGGCAGCACCAGAAAGCCTGCGGTCTTCCGTTTCCGTTACGAAGAGCGGGTTCGTGTAGCATCTGTCGCTACCAAGGATTACACCTTCAAAAATCCCGCCTACGCCCTGATGCACGAACACAGTGCAGCGAGTACTAGTCAGCGGCCAGACTATCAACACTTCGACTACCCGGGCCGCTTCAAAGCCGACGCCAGCGGCCGACCGTTTACTGAAGCCCGGCTGGACGCCCTCAGAAACGACGCCAGTACGGCCAGCGGCGAAAGTAACCGTGCGGACTTCACCTGCGGCGCCAAAACGGAACTCACTGAGCACGACAACCCCGGTTTAAACCGCGACTGGCTGCTGACGGCGGTTACTCACACCGGCAAGCAGCCTCAGGCGCTGGAAGAAGAGGGCGGCTCCGAACCCACGAGCTACCATAACACCTTCACTGCCGTACCCGCCGATAAAACCTGGCGGCCAAAGGTTAGCCACCGTCCTCGGATGGATGGCCCACAAATTGCGATCGTAACCGGTCCGGAAGGTGAAGAAATTCACTGCGATGAACACGGCCGTGTAAAGGTCCGGTTTCCGTGGGACAGATACTCGAAAAGTGATGAACACAGCAGTGCCTGGTTGCGAGTAAGCCAGGGCTGGGCTGGCGGCCAATACGGATTCATGGCCCTGCCCAGAATTGGCAACGAAGTGATTGTCTCTTTCCTCGACGGCGACCCGGATCAGCCCATCATTACTGGCAGAACCTATCACGCCACCAACACACCGCCCTACGCGTTGCCGGAACACAAAACCCGCACCACCCTGAAAACCCAGACTCACAAAGGCGAGGGCAGTAACGAACTGCGGTTTGAGGACGAGGCTGATAAAGAACAGATCTACCTCCACGCCCAGAAAGACCTGGACTTGCTCACTGAAAACAACCGCACCGAAGTCATCAAAAACGACAGCCATCTGACGGTTGAGAACGACCGCTTCAGCCACGTAAAGAGCAATGACCACCTCACCGTGGACGGCGAAAAGCGCCAGAGCATCGGAGCCGACTGCAGCCAGACCATCGGCGGCACCCTGCACCAGAAATCCGGCAGCGCCACCCTGTGCGAAGCGGGCAGTGAAGCCCACCATAAAGCCGGTGCCAAAGTGGTAATGGATGCAGGTGCGGAAATCACCATCGCTGGTGGTGGTAGTTTTATCAAGCTGGATCCCAGTGGGGTAACGCTGAGTGGGCCGGGGATTGAGGTTAACTCTGGTGGGGCGCCGGGGAGTGGGAGTGGCGCAAACCCACAAAGTACCACCATGCCAGAAAAACTTGAGGCCGATAAGCCGGTTTCCCCGCCTGCAACCTCCCTTGCGAAGGTAGGTACGCGACAAAATGCATCTACGGATTCACTTCAAACCGAAAGACTGCCTGGTACCGATCGAAAGTTGATCCTTGATGTGATTGGAGAGAGCACAAACGGGGAGGCTATTCGCATTGTTAAGGGTTCTTCAGAAGGGGGCAAAGCGTGACAGGTTCTGTAACTTTTACCGATGAATCCAGGGAACGTTCAGTTCGTCGCAAAGCGGAATACGACGACAGTCATCCCCATGACCTGGTGCTCACAATCAACAAGCGGGAAGGGGGTCAGATTACGATTCCGCTTCTGAAAAATGCCCGTTCGAATATTGAACGGGAAGACCATCAGGAAAACACCCTGTTAAGAATTAAACCCCTTGCAGAAATCGAAAGCGCACTTCCTGTGTCTACAGGTTATGGGGCCCCAATTTATCAAGCTAAAGCTGTTGCGTTGCTCCGGCCAGGCTACTTGTATGTGTTTCGCCGAGGCAGGCTGTGGCGTGAGCTGGAGATCGGGCCAGATTCAAAAGTGAGTGATGTTGATCTCACTGCAGCCCGGAATGAAATTGATAACCCGGAGAGTAAATTACGGATTGAGCGCCCAGCGGAAGGTGAATGGTTCGACGATGTACTCGTACCCGTATTCCTGCAAGGGCAAGCAGTCATGCACGACTTCCGAATGGCTTACAGTGAGATCCAATGGGACTGGAGCTATATCCAGAAATTGGAGGCCGACGATAACGCCAGGAATGCCCGCACAACAGGCATTGGCCATGCATGGGCTGTAACTACCGCAGCGGGCATCAGCTTCAAGACCGGGTTTCCGGCTTCCAGGATTGAGGATCTGCCGGAGCTGCGGGAAAGGGATCTCGGCATTGAGCTAATGCTGGAAAATCCGCGAGATTTTACGCCAGCCTTCGAAACTCCATCTGGTTCCGAACTCTGTGTAAAACTGGCCACCCGTTTGCGTGAGGCCCAGGAAGAAGGTGAGCAACCCGTAGAGCTTGATATCAGCTGTGATTCCGATAAAGACCGGCTGGCCCACTTGAGAGGGCAGAAAGGGTTAGCTTGTATTGCCCTCCCGGACCCACTTTTCAAACTGCGGCATTCGCTTGCTCAGTTGCACTTGGCTTTGCATTATCTTGATGCGATTGACGTTTCTATCCAGAAAAAACCAATGGTTCATTCTGCAATGCTGATCCGGCAGGCGGTTTTTGACCCGCAAGCAGGTGGTAAAAAACCATCATTGGCAAAGTATGCAGAAGCCATAGACCGGGAGAAGTTGGATGAAGTGTTGCACACGTCTGAAAAGAATCATGCTATCCGCGTCATTGAGGAGCACGCCGAAGACCTGATAGTCATGATCAAGAGTGGGGGGCTTGATCCAGTTTTTGAAGATTACCGGACATGCAGTGATTATGCGATTTGTGAAGCCTATTTGTTGGTGGCGGATAGCCTTAATTTGCTTCAGCAGATCCCCGGTGTACTTCAGGCTCAAGGGGTCAGCGGTGGTGACCGGATTCTGCCAGAGCTTCGTCGCTGGATTGTTGACAGTTCGTTTTTGAGTAACTGGGCACCGGAAATGGCAGAAGGTGGTGCAGAGCCTTTTCTCAAGAGTCTCGAAAAGTTGGCTCAAGACAACACTGAGATTGATGATGCGCTGTTGAAACGGCTCAGTGTTCAGTCACTGATTTATCTGGAAAAGCAGTTAAGCGAGCAAAATGATGGCGCTGCGTCCGGTATTAAGGGTGTTGCCAATGCAGGTAAAGTAAGCGGTATGATCATCAGCTCACTTAATGAGTGGAGCTCCGCAATCCTCGCAGTAGGCAAACGTTTAGTTGAAGAGGATCTTATCCTACAGGCCGAGCTGCCCCGCATCATGCAAGCAGCCTTGTCCAATTTTGCGTTGGCAGATCCTGAACTAAGGCGCATTGACATAATGAACAGGGCAGGGGCTAGGGCATCCGGTTCCATCGTCGGCGTATATGGCAATGGGATCGAGCGTGGCCTGACCGACTTTGACCGCACAAAGGGCGTTCTTAGCCGAGCAAAGGATTATCTGTACGCAGACCTGCTGGATGATTCCAATCGGGTAATAGCCTCTACCAGCCCCGCACGTATGTCAGATGCTGTGGAAGGAGCGATCCAAAAGGCCGCAGGTACGACCATGGTGTTCGTTGCTCCGGATAGTCATCCAGAAGTACGTAAGTTGAGCTTGATTAGAGTTGATCTGGCGAAGCGTGTTGGCAAGGTGGTTGACGGGCCGGTGATCTCCCGGGGACTCGTAGCTTTGGCTGCGTTTAACGTGTTCTTGGAACTAAATAACTTAATGCGCGCATCCCGACAAGAAGAGGACACACCGCTTCTCGCTAGGAGTAAACTGGCTGGGGCTACTGCTGATTTGGTTGCCGCATCCTTAAAACTGAGTGAAGTGTTGGGTCAACCTGCGTTCGCGCGCAACGCTGCTAACGGTAGACTTCATCAGTTAGCTACCCGCCCTTTGTTTGACATGAAAAACTGGTTACTGATTGGCAATCGATTAAAAGCCGTGAGGGCTGCAACTGTGGTGAAGGTAGCGGGCTTGGCGACTTTCATTGCTGGAGCGGCTGGCGTGGGGTTGAGCTTTTGGGAAATGCGTATAAGTCTCTCCAACAAGGACTTTGACGCTGCTACTGGCCATGGCATCGCAATGACAGGCAGTTTGGTTGTTCTGGCATCCCCCCTGATGCATACCCTGTTGATGATTCCAGGTTGGGGCTGGGCCATCTTTGGTCTTTCGATGGCCGTTGGCGGCGGTCTTTACGCTGGCTCAGCCACGGATGATACGTTTGAACAACTTCTTAAGCGTGGCCCCTGGGGGACTCACCCCGACGATTCGTTGCCGGGCGGGGATGATAAAGCCTACTACAGCCAGTTGCTTGCACTCCTCTCGCCAATTCAGGTGACCGCTCAGCGATATGCAGACGTAGAGCCCGACCCGGAGCTAAATCACCCTGATTATCGACCCAAGCCAGACGACTACGTCATCACCTTACAGCTGCCGTTGGTTAGCCGCATTAACTTACATCAGGAATGTGTGGAAGGCTCACCTGCCAGCCCGTTCAAATTGGTTGTGCAGGAGGTTGCCTATCTTTCCTCGACTACCAGTGTTCCCACCAAGGGGCTTATGGAATCAACCACGAGTACTCGAATGCTCAAAACCACCCCTCTCACCAAAGTGACTGCCCGGCAGTCGATGCCTCACCAGTCAGCGGTGCGTTTTTTGGTCAGGCGCGAGATTCAAGACAGTGAATATCAAAGTTCTTATTATCAGGAGTCTGTAAAAACCCGTGTAAGAGTAGGACTGCAAGTGACTTTGAATACAGAGTTCGGGCCACTGGTTTTTCCTGCACCTGTGTTTGAGGACTATGAAACATTTGATGTGACGCGGCACAACCAGCCTCCACCCAAGGAACGGCTACTCGTGAACCCCTATGGCCAGCCAGATTCTCCATATTGGTACTTTACTGAGGTCAGTGTATGAGTGATCTAAAACCGACGCCCGACATCACGGATAAGGCATTTCGGGCCATGGAGATTAGCCCTCTACCGAAATCGCCAAAAAAACGCTTGCGTATCGGCGAGGAACTTCAGCCAACTGGCAGCTTTGCGGGCGTTATCCCCTATCAGGCTACACTTCAAGACGCTGAAGTACTTCAGGGTCATGAAAAGACTGACCCGGAATTTAAATCGAAAGATTGGTGGTGGGATCACCAGAGGATTCGATTTCTGAATGAAAAATTGGGCCTCAAATTTTTGATACTGCTTATTCCAATGACTTGGGTGCTTACCCTTTGGGTTGGGGGGCCGGCCCTTATGATCTGGGTCTCCGCCGAGATAGATTTAGTAGCGGAACTCCCCCCTTTGATAGTGGGAATTTTTATTATTATTTTTGTTTTAGCCTGGTTTGCGTTTGCAATCACGGTAACTCCAGTCACCACCAACTGGCTCATGAGTACCGGCATGGGGTTCGTTCTGAAACCCTTCGAAAATATCATCAACAAAAAACTGGACGATACCCTGGAAGACGGCTGCAGTGAGTTTAACCGAGTCACCGGCCAGGTTCGCCTGGCTCTGGGAAGAGGGCGGCATTTCGAGGCCCCGTTCGTGGAGTTCGATGCCTACGTGGATCGTGTGATCCAGCAAAGTGGTGTGTTTTATCGGCTCATTTTTGTGCATCGTTATACTCAAAAATCGTTCCACAACACGGCTTTCAGCACCATCGAATCCAGCAAGTCTGAGGTGATGGCTCTCTGGGATGTGCTTCAGACCTACATGGATGTGTCCCAACCTTTGCCCGATGTACCAAGACTGGAACCCTTCCGACACCTGGACCCGATCACAGCGGAGCACGACAAGAAAGCCGGTCGTAACCCCCGCTTCTGGCGGGACCTGGATATAGACGCCTGGAAGCAGGGAGATGGGGCCGAGTGGCTGAAGCGGCAAGCTGAGTATCCTTGGGGAAAGCGCAAATGCAAGCTCACGCCTCAACTCGGCAAGATCTCCATGGAAGCGTATCGCCAGAAGCGCCCTGATGGCTCTTGGCCAATTTAAAAAGGCATTTGTTTATGGACAGATTCTCTAGCCGGCAAGCTCACCGGAGCGTTGTTGGTAGCCCATATATTTGGTCGCAAAGAACAGCGAGCCATTAGCATGAGGGTTGTATTGCAGGCCTGTATTGAAAGTGAAACTGGAGCCTTAAGATTTCCCATGCCCGTACTTGATGATTACCAGCCATTTGATGAGAAGCATCATGAGGTATTGCCAGATAAGGCGTTCCACCAATTCAATCCATTCAAAAACGATCCTGCTCCATATTGGCTCGTGAAAGAGGTTGAGTTGTGACTGAGAGTAACCAAGCAGCTGGCAGTGAAAAGATAGGGTTTTGGGCAGATCAGATCCCTTTTCTTCCGGAGCCCAAAAAAAGCAGAAAACAACTGGGCCAAGATCTTCAACCCTTGGGTGATTACGCTGGGGTCGAACCCTATTATCGGGTTTGTGTGGATACTGGTGACGTCCAGCATCAGGAGCAAAGCGAACCCGAAGCATTCACTTCTGACGACTGGTGGTGGAGTCATCAGCAGATTCGTTTTCTCAACGGTAAAGCCTTTCTTGGTCTTTCGGCTTTGATACTGCTCGTTCCGTACCTTTGGGGCACGGTTTTGGTTGGGGGTGGTGGGGTTGGTTGGATCTACTATCTGCTTATCATAACGGGAGACGTCCCACATATTGTTCGGGTAATAGCGATTCTCATCTCGCTGATAGTTTGGATGCCTCTCTCTTTTTATGTCCTAATAAAAACCCTGCCCTGGATCATGGGTGCCTTTGCCCTTTTACTTAGGCCCTTTGACAAACTCCTCGCCAAGCTTCTGGACCGAGGCCTGGAGGCGGGTGAAAGCTACTTCAATCGGGAAACAGGCGAAGTGAGCTTCGCTGTATCAGGAGGCAAGAAGCTGACGGCTCCTTTTGAAGAGTTTGATGCCTATGTGGAGCGCGTGATCGAAGCGGGGGGTATCTTCTACCGCCTCATGTTCGTGCACCGTTATACCGGCAAGCAGTTCAGCCAGACTTCTCTAAGCCGGGTGGAACCGGTGAAGGAAGAGGTGATGGCGCTGTGGGACATGCTTCAGCGCTACATGGATGTGTCCCAGCCCTTGCCCGATGTACCCAGGCTGGAACCCTTCCGGCACCTGGATCCGGTAACGGCCGAACATGATAAGCAAACCGGCCGTAACCCCCGCTTCTGGCGCGATCTGGATTTAGACGCCTGGAAGCAGGGAGATGGGGCCGAGTGGCTGAAGCGGCAAGCTGAGTATCCCTGGAACAAGCGCAAGTGCAAACTCAGGCCCCAATTAGGCAAGATCTCGATGGAAGCCTACCGGCAGAAACGCCCTGCGGGTTCCTGGCCTATTTGAGCTATTAGTGTCTGAGCCTGACCAGAGCGTCATGCCGTCTTTACGGCCAGGAGTCTGGCACCACAAATACCCGGTCTGCTTCGAACCATCGCCCTGTCTGGCAGTGTTTTTCCATCGCAGCAAAAAGCTGTGGGGTTGCTCCGTTCTCCACGCGTGCAAGAGCTTCCTGCGCTTGCTCCGGTTCCGGCGGCTCGCTCTGGAACCAGTGGCCAATCCAGTGCGGTTTGTTGAGGACAACCCAGTGGGATGTGTTCCCGGCCCTGGCATCCTGAACGTACATCCAGCGTCCATGGAGGTGGCTGGCGGGTACATAGTCAGGCGTCAGCGCTTGCATTTTGTCGGGGTAGAAGAGGTAACCCGGCATGAATATGCGCGGTGTCAGTGGCCCGGTAATGTTATCCTCCGCAAGCAGCGCAACGGTCTCGGGAAGCAGTGTCCGGCGGCTTTGCTGTTCCAGTAAGCTGGATACTTTCAGGTCCAGCCGGTCGCGGGCGTTAGGGCCGTACCAACGTGTGGTGCCTGTAGGACCGGGCAGGCCCAGGTAAAATTTAATCGCAATTTCGTGGTGCTCAACACGATCTTCCATACGATTATGCACCACAAAATCCAGCTCTCCGATGGTGCGTCCGTGGGACTGAATTTGCTGGTTTTTCAGTAGTACAGGCCAGCCAAGCAAGTCCTCCAGCAAAACCTGATACAGTTGTTCAAAATAGAACCCCAGTCTGCGCTGTGGCGGCTCGCTGAGTAATGCGGGCGCCGTTTCCATGTTCTTGTCCCAAGCTTTAAGTTGCTCGGGGTAGTCCGGAGGCAGATATTGCGTGGGTTCAAAGGTGATGGGCGAGTGGACGAGTTGTGGTGCCTGACACAACCAGGCGAGGTGTCGTATCGCGGGTGTCTGGTACGTATTAATCAGCTCAGAGCCATGGGTTGCCGTCATTCGCCAAGAATACCGTAAACTGTCCGTTAATAAAGGTGCGGGGGGTCGCTGAATTGCGAACACTCTCCGCTTAAGATTACCGACCGAAGAGGGAGCAAGAATGAGATACCTGCATACAATGATCCGTGTAAGCAATCTTGAACAGACTCTGCACTTTTTCTGCGACTTACTTGGCATGATAGAAATTGATCGAAAAGATAGTGATAAGGGCCGGTTCACCCTGGTGTTTCTGGCGGCGCCAGAGGATGAAGAGCGAGCACGTAAAGATCGGGCCCCGATGGTTGAACTCACCTACAACTGGGACCCCGAAGAGTACTCTGGCGGGCGTAATTTCGGGCACCTGGCGTATGAGGTGGATGATATTTATGCCCTGTGTGAATCCTTACAGGCCAACGGAGTAACCATTAACCGTCCACCTCGTGATGGCCGAATGGCCTTCATCCGGACGCCCGACAATATCTCGATAGAGTTATTGCAAAAAGGTGAGGCGCAGGCGCCCAAAGAGCCCTGGGCCAGCATGGAAAACACCGGCACCTGGTAATAAAGCCTCAGGAATAAGTTAAGGCATCAGGAAGATGCGATAAAACAGGGAGACGTTAAATGGAAGACTGGCAAGGATGCCTGGCCCCCCAGTGTCAGACAGCACTGCTGCAAGCCCGCGATGATGTTTACCTTCGTGGCGGTGCGGCGATCACCGTTGAAGATTTTCTGTTGGCGCTGCTGGACTCCAGCCCCTCAGTAAGTCACTTTTTGCGTGGCTCCGGCGTCGATATGGATGAGCTGGTACGCACCATTCAGTGTGAGCAGCCGATTGTGACGGAGGTGGGTGGCGAAAGCCTGCTTTCGTCACAACTGGTGTACTGGCTGGCGACGGCACGGGAAATGTCTGGCACACCCGCGTGGCTTGACTGGCCACAGCTTCTGGAGGTGCTCGCGAAGCATTCGGAGCGGTTGCAGGAAAAGGCTTATGTGGCGGTTATGGAGCAGGTCTCCCGCTGGCCGGAATCCGGCAGCGAAGAAGTTCCGGGTGAACCGTGTGGTTCTGATCCGGATCCTGCGCCGGTTGTGATTACCGATCCCGCATGGGCGGAATTGGCAGACGACGTTGCCATAACACTTGTGGCCACGCCGGACGCCCTGGTGTGGGTAAGGGGAGAGCGGGGAGCCGGTAAGACTGCCTGGCTGCGTTCGCTACTGGATACTCTCACCCAGCCCTGGGTTGAAGCTGACCTTCGCCGTGAGTCTGAATTGGTGCCCGGCGCCCCCGGGTCTGTGCTGGTGCTGGATAACATAACCCCCGCTGATTTGCTGCTGATAGAAAAACCGTCAGGCCCGGCGTATCAATCGGTCCGGGAGTGGCCTGGCCCTGTGCTGCTTATCGGGCCGGACGTCCCGGAGCATTGCCGTGATTCTCCGGGCTTGCTTGAGCAGAGGCTGGGCCGTGGGCTTGAGGTGTATGAGATGCCGCTAGCAAGTGAGGTTCAGCGCAAGGCTGTTCTGGTGGCACATCAGGCAGCGATTGAACGCCGCTGGAACCTTCAGTTGTCCCGGACTGCCATACAGTTCGCGGTTTCCCGGCGCAGCCGGAGTGTGTGTACCCCGGGCGGCATGCTGCAATGGGTAAAACGTGCTGCGGCCAGGCTGGAGCGCTTTGCCCGGTGCGGGCCGATAGGCTCTGCCGCCCTTTCCGGGCAGGAAGATACACTGTTGCGTCAGAGTCTGGTTGCCATGGCACGGCAGGAGTCTGTCGTCGCTATTGAGCAGTCACTTGCAGAGATACAGCTGTCGCGTGCCGCCACTGAGATAAACTGGTACGAGCGTCAGGCCGACGGTACGCTGCACGTGCTTACGGTGGAGGATCTTCAGCAGGAGCTGGAACGCTGGCTTGCAGCGCGGCCGGGGCCGGTTCACTATGTGCAGCATTATAATTAACAGCATGGAGAATCTGCGAGTGCAGGATCTGGAAATCTACATTCGTGATCTGGAAGCAGGCACGGTAAGCCGTTGGCTTGAAAGTAACGTTGAGCAGCTGCAACTTGACGACAGTGATGTGGCCTCCGTTATTAAAGGCACGGCCAGTTTCAATAACGAGCACCTGAACATCACGCTCTACCCCCGGGCTTTTGGCAAGCGGTTCACATGCCTGATTCTGGAAGGTGGGCAATTACCTTGGGACTCAGATCTGGCGTGTGCACGTAGCGCCTGGAAGGCACTGGAAACCGAGATCCGCTGCAGCCCCGGTGCGTGGAAGGAGGGCGAGCCGATTGCTGATGAAAAGTGGTGGCGACTGGACAGCAGAGGCGAGCAGTTGGTGGTCTGGAATTAAAAAAGGCAGCCCCTGATAACAGTGGGCTGCCTTTTATGAAGCAGCAGGTGATTCAGTCGCTCAGGATAGACACGTTATCTGCCTGCAGGCCTTTCTCTGCCTCAACCACGCTGAAGCGTACCAGCTGACCCTGGCGAAGAACCCGGCGGCCGCTTCCACGAATGGCACGGAAGTGAACAAACACCTCGTCTCCTTTGTCACGGACAATGAAGCCGAAGCCTTTTTTAACGTTAAACCATTTCACTGTGCCTTCTTCATCGCCCTCGGGACCATTGTCATCATGGTCGTCATGGCTTTGAGCAGACCCCTGGTTTCGTGCAGCAGGAGCGCTCTCGCGCCCCGGACTGCTCTGTGTCGTCTGCTGCATAGCACTAATAGCAATGGCCGCAAAGCCGGCAATACCGAAAACAATAAAGGTGACGATGTAGGCGGTAATGCCACGGTTGCTACCCAGGGCTTCGATAAATTCCCCTCTGGCGATCAGCAAAAGAGGTTCCGGGGTAAATGACAGCAGAAGGGCAAGAGCCAACGGTGCTGGAATAGCGATCAGGAGAGCTACAAGGATCGCTTTGGATGGATTACGCATTGACTGAAAAATCTCCATTTTTTATTAACGCTGACGATAAAACACCGGATATCGGGTAAAATTACGCATCCGGCTGGTGAAAACCGCCTGATTTTCCGGAAAGCGGAAGCACGGACGGGCAAAGGCGGCATCATAACAGATTATGCAGATTGCTTACCAAGCAGCCGGATTGTGGGATGCGAAAAATTTTATTCGAGGAGAGGGCCAGAGATGAGCCAGAACAATCTGCAAGCCAGGCTTGATGAGCTTGAAACCCGGCTTGCCTTTCAGGACGACCTGATTAACACCCTCAGTGAGCAGTTGGCAAAACAGGAGATGGACATTCGCGAACTCTGGGATGCCAAGCGGTTACTTCACAGCCAGCTCAAGGATGTATCGCAAAGCAATATCAAACGGGCAGAGGAAGAGACGCCGCCACCGCATTACTGAATCTCGTCCAGAGTCTGGCACAAGTCCTGTTTCAGCGCCAGACAAGTGGCCGGATCGCTGATGGGGTCGCCGTGCTCATCGGTAACAAAGAACACATCTTCAACCCGCTCGCCCAGGGTGACGATTTTGGCATTACTCAGGCGGATACGGTGATCAAGAAAGATTTGCCCGATTCTGGCCAGAAGCCCCGGGCGGTCCGGGGTAAACAGTTCGATAACGGTGCGGTCGTTAACCGTGTCGTTGGAGAATAAGACTTCCGTAGGGAAGGCAAAATGCCGGATTTGCCTGGGTGTGCGGCGGAGGATAATGTTGGGGTAATCCTCGGGATCGTTCAGTTCTTCAATCAGGCGCCTGCGTACTCTCTCCTTCCGGGCTGGATCTGTGCCCAGCGGCTGGCCTTTTTCATCCAGAACCACATAAGAACTGAGAGTATAAGGGCCTTCACTTGAGCTGATCCGGGCATCAACAATGTTGAGATTCAGCTGCTCCAGAACAGCCGTGGTGGCCGCAAACAGGGTGGCCCGGTCATTCATATAGATAATAATCTGGGAGTAGCCGTCCGTCGGGCCGCCATGGGTGTCGCGGATCAGTACCAGTGGCCCCGGAGTGTCGCCATGGTTAATGATGGCGGCGGTCTGCCAGGCAATATCTACCGTGGAATCCTGCAGAAAGTAGTCTTCATCAACCGTATCCCAGACTGCATCTATCTGTTCATCACTGATGTGCTGGGCATGAAGCATTTCCCGGGCTTCTGACTGGGTTGCCTGTACCCACTCCTGCCTGTCTACAGGGATCTCTGTGCCACGAATCAGAGCCCGCTTGGCTTCTGTATACAGTTGCCGGAGCAGAGAAGCGCGCCAGGTGTTCCAGAGTTTGGGATTGGTTGCGCTGATGTCACACACCGTGAGGATGTACAGGTAGTCGAGGTGTGCCTGGCTGGGAACGGCACGGGCAAACGAGCGGATAATATCCGGGTCGGAGATATCCTTGCGCTGGGCTGTCATGGACATCAGCAGATGGTTCTGCACAAGCCAGGAGGCCAGTTTGGTATCACGGTCACTCAGATGATGGCGCCGACAGAAGGCTTCCGCATCGCTGGCGCCAAGCTCTGAGTGATCACCGCCCCGGCCTTTGGCAATGTCATGGTACAGGCCGGCAATGTAGAGCACTTCCCGTTTGGGGAGCCCGTGAATCAGCCTGGCGGCCAGTGGAAAATCCTGGCGGGCATCCGGCTTGTTCAGGCGTACCATGTTGTGGATTACCCGCATGGTGTGGGCATCAACCGTATAAATATGGAAAAGGTCGTGCTGCATCTGGCCTATAATCTGGCCGAATTCCGGCAGATAGCGCCCCAGAATGCTGTATTTTTTCATTGCCGAGAGAGTGTCATCCAGCGCATGGGGGGTGCGCAGCAGCTCCATAAACAGGGAGGTAACCGCAAGGTCAGACCGGAAGGCGTCATCAATCAGGTGTCTGTGAGCACGCAAAGACCGGATTGTGGTGGCTCGAATGCCTTTAATCTCCGGATGCTGTGCCATCAGCGCAAAGATTTCCATGATTGCGTAGGGCGAGTAGGCAAAGACCTGATTGTTTACGGCCTCTATATAGTGGTTGCGAATCTGGAAGCGCTTATTGATAGGCTGGATGTTATCGTCTGTACCTGCGCCGAGTATCGCTTCATCATAAAACTGCAGAATCACATCCGTGAGTTCGGCCAGCGCCAGAACGGCGCGATAGTAGGCCTGCATCATCAGCTCAACGTCCAGGCGTTTGCCTTCGTCTTTGTAGCCGAGCATTTGCGCCAGCGCCCGCTGGTGGTCGAACAGCAGGCGGTTTTCATTACGATCGGCAATGAGCTGAAGCCCGTACCTCAGCCGCCACAGAAGCGTTTCCCCCTGAACCAGAATGTCGTGTTCTTCGTCGGTAAGAATGCTGAAGCGGGTCAGGTCAGCAAGGCTCTGAAGGCCGAAGTGGCGTTTGGTGATCCAGCCGATGGTTTGTATATCCCGCAGTGCTCCGGGAGAGCCTTTTACATTGGGCTCCAGGTTGTACTCAGTATCACTGAACTTTTTGTGGCGCCGCTTCTGTTCTTCGCGCTTGGCAATAAAGTAGTCGCGGTCGGTAATGATATTATCCGAATAGGCCTGCTCGCTGAGCTCGCTGCGCAACTCATCCGGGCCTGCAATTGTCCGGGTTTCCAGCAGATTGGTGAGGGTGGCGATATTACGTTTTGCGGCATCCTTGCTTTGTTCAATGCTGCGAACGCTGTGGCCTATGTCGAGTTTCAGATCCCAGAGTAGAGTGATAAAGGCCCCGAGATCGTCCTGCCAGCCCGGTTCGACACCATTGCGTGTCAGAATCAGCAGGTCAATATCAGAGTGCGGATGCAGTTCGCCACGGCCGTAACCGCCAACCGCAATCATCGCGATATCGGGTGAGCTGGAGAAGGGATAGCGGTTCCAGATGAGTCTGAGTACCGTATCAACCGTGTCGGCTCTGGAGTGGACCAGAGCCCGGACATCGGCGCCTTGCCTGAAGGCTTCTGCATCGGCGTCGTAGCGCGTTTGCAGCAACTCTCTGGCAGCCATAACAGGGGAGGGGTCTCCACTGATTCTGGCTTCCAGCTCCTGGCGGGTCATTTAAAAGGACTCTTCCGACCGCTTGGTCAGTACTTCATACCCATCCGCAGTCACCAGAATGGTGTGTTCCCACTGGGCCGAGAGCTTATGGTCTTTGGTAACCACGGTCCACTGATCCGGCAGCAGCCGGGTGTGGTATTTGCCCTGGTTAATCATGGGCTCAATTGTAAAGGTCATGCCTTCCTGAAGCTCCATGCCCGTGCCCGGCTTGCCGTAGTGCATAACCTGAGGCTCTTCATGGAAGCCTTTACCGATACCGTGACCGCAATAGTCCCGCACCACTGAATAACGGTGCTTTTCGGCATGTTGCTGAATCACATGGCCGATGTCTCCAAGCCGTGCACCCGGTTTGACCAGTTCAATGCCTTTATACAGGCATTCCTGAGTGATTCGGATCAGGCGTTCAGTGCCTGGCTTGGGCTTGCCGACAATCCACATCTTACTGGTGTCGCCGTGGTACTCGTCTTTAATGACGGTTACATCAATGTTAACAATGTCGCCATCCTTCAGAATTTTCTTCTCTGAAGGGATGCCGTGGCAGATAACATGGTTTACAGAAATGCACACGGACTTCGGGAACCCCTTATAGTTCAGGGGGGCCGGAATCGCGTCCCGCTCGTTAACAATGTAGTCGTGGCAAATCTGGTTGAGCTCTTCGGTTGAGACGCCGGGTTTTACGTGCTCATCGATCATTTCGAGAACATCGGCAGCCAGACGGCCGGCTACACGCATCTTTTCAATTTCTTCCGGAGTCTTGATCAATACCTGCATTGGGTTTCCTGTTGCTAGATGTCAAAGATTCATTTTAGTGGGCGAGTGCTCAGGGTACAAGGAAGCGCGAGTGCAAAAATAATGGCGTTCGGGTGGTTGTTTATGGTATAAACGCGCCCGCTGGAATCAAATCCGGCAAATTCGCACACGTGTCGGCACGTTGCCCCAGGGTGCCTGGTCCCGCCTTAAAGTAGTACAGGGAGCCGGGTTGGGGTAATCGGACGCGTGGAGGACTAACCCGAAGCTAAAACTAAGGTAATATCATGGCTCAGGTAAATATGCGTGACCTGCTGAAGGCAGGTGCTCACTTCGGTCACCAGACCCGTTACTGGAACCCGAAAATGTCGAAGTATATCTTCGGCGCCCGTAACAAGATTCACATCATCAACCTTGAGCAGACTGTTCCTGCCATGAACGAAGCACTGGACTTTGTTCAGCAGCTGGTAGAGAACAAGAACAAGATCCTGTTTGTTGGCACCAAGCGCGCCGCAGCCAAGATCATCAAGGAAGAAGCTGAGCGTTCCGGCCAGCCATTTGTTAACCAGCGCTGGCTTGGCGGTATGCTGACGAACTACAAAACCATTCGTCAGTCGATCCGCCGCTATCGCGACCTGGACGCGCAGAGCAAAGACGGAACATTCGACAAGCTGACCAAGAAAGAAGCACTTGAGCGCACCCGTGAAATGGACAAGCTTGAGCGCTCCATCGGTGGTATCAAGGACATGGGCGGACTGCCCGACGCCATGTTTGTTGTCGACGTAGATCACGAGCGCATTGCTATCAAGGAAGCCAACAAGCTGGGCATTCCTGTGATTGGTGTTGTTGATACCAACAGTAACCCGGACGGCGTTGATTACGTAATCCCGGGTAACGATGACGCTATCCGCGCAATTCAGATCTATGTAAAAGCAGTTGCAGACACCTGCGTTGAAGCAAGTCAGGCGGGCAGTGCCGGCGCTGACGAGTTTGTTGAAGTTGCCGAAGAATCTGCAGGGACTACTCCGGCTGCTGAGTGATCCCGACTGTATCACTTTAATATATAAACCATGCCCGGCCAGTTTCCGGGCATGGCTTCCCACCGAATTCGGATAAGTTGAGAGGACTGAACATGGCTGCAATTACTGCTGCAATGGTCAAAGAGCTGCGCGACCGTACCGGCCTTGGCATGATGGAGTGCAAAAAGGCGCTGGTCGAAGCAGACGGTAGTGTTGATGCTGCAATCGAAGAGTTGCGTAAGTCTTCCGGCCTGAAAGCCGCCAAAAAGGCTGGCCGTACCGCCGCTGAAGGCGTCTCGCTGATTAAGGTTTCTGATGACCACAAGGTGGCTTACATCCTGGAAGTAAACTCCGAGACAGACTTTGTGGCTCGCGATGATAACTTCCTGGCGTTTGCGCGTGAAGTGCTGGATGTAGCCTTTGAGAAAGGTGAAACCGATGTAGCCAAACTGATGGACGGTGAGCTTGAAACCAAGCGTGAAGAACTGGTCCAGATGATTGGTGAAAACATCACCGTTCGCCGGTTGGTTGAAGTTCGCGGCGAAGTTGTGGGCGGTTACGTTCACAGCAACAACAAAATTGCATCGGCCGTAGCCCTGACCGCAGGCGACCCCGAAACTGCACGTGACATTGCGATGCACGCCGCTGCAGTTAACCCGCGCGTGGGCAAGCCGGAAGATATGCCGGCTGCCGAGTTGGAAGAAGAGAAGGAAGTCATCAAGTCCCAGCCGGATATGGAAGGCAAGCCTGCCGAAATCGTTGAGAAAATGATGGGCGGCCGTATTAAAAAGTTCCTCAAGGAAAACAGCCTTGTTGAGCAGCCTTTCGTTAAAAACCCGGACCAGACTGTGGGCGAGCTGATCAAATCTGTTGACGCGGATCTGGTTGGTTTTGTTCGCCTGGAAGTAGGCGAAGGCATTGAAGTTGAGGAAGTAGACTTTGCTGCTGAGGTTGCTGCGGCAGCCGATACAGGCAAGGCCTGACCTCTTCAGGTGCTGTAACAGCAGGTTGCAGCACCATCTGAGTCTGCCACGTTAGCCGGCCCTTTGCCGGCTCTCGTGGCGGGCTTGTATCTGAGATGCCCCTTTTTTGAGGAGCATGTCAGATACAAGCCTGCAATGCGCATCACGCCGGGTAGCAGCCAACAGACGAAAAGGGGATCAGCATGTCGACACCACCAAAAAACCAGCCAAGGTATAACCGCGTTCTGCTCAAACTCAGTGGCGAAGCACTGATGGGGGAGCACGAGTTCGGTATTGATCCCAAGGTTCTTGACCGTATGGCGCTTGAAATAGGGGCGCTGATCGGCATAGGTGTTCAGGTGGGGCTGGTTATTGGTGGTGGAAATCTGTTCCGGGGCGCGGCGCTCAGTGAAGCTGGCATGGATCGGGTGACCGGTGACCATATGGGCATGCTGGCGACTGTTATGAACGGCCTTGCGATGCGCGACGCGCTCGAGCGCTCGAATATCCGGACCCGTGTAATGTCGGCCATTCCTATGAGTGGTATTGTGGAGCACTACGATCGTCGCCGGGCAGTGCGCGATCTGAAAGACGGTGATGTGGTGATATTCTGTGCGGGCACAGGAAACCCCTTCTTTACAACCGACTCAGCAGCCTGTCTGCGCGGTATCGAAATTGAAGCGGATGCAGTGCTTAAAGCAACAAAGGTTGATGGCGTGTACTCGGAAGATCCACAGCTAAACCCGGCAGCCAGCAAATATGACTATCTGACGTACGATGAAGTGCTGGACAAAAAGCTGGGTGTAATGGATCTTACAGCCATCGTGCTGGCACAAGACCACGGAATGCCACTCCGGGTTTTTGATATGAATCGTACAGGTGCGCTGACCCGCATTGTGACAGGCGAGAAAGAAGGCACACTGATTGAATAATGGGTTTTAGTACAGCCTGATAAATAAATTGAGGGTGATTACGTGATTGAGGACATAAAATCTGAAGCCGAACAGAAAATGAAACGGAGCATTGAGGCTCTGGGCTCGGCGTTTAACAAAATCCGGACCGGGCGTGCACATCCGTCCATTCTGGACAGTGTTATGGTTAACTACTACGGTCAGGAAACACCGGTTAAGCAGGTTGCCAGTGTAAACGTTGAAGATAACCGTACCCTGGCGATTTCGCCCTGGGACAAGAGCATGGTTCCTGTGATCGAGAAGGCCATCATGGCGTCAGACCTTGGGCTGAACCCCACAACAAGCGGTGACCTGATTCGTCTGCCAATGCCCATGCTGACCCAGGAAACCCGTAAAGAGATGGTTAAGCAGGCAAAGGCTGATGCCGAAAACGCCCGCGTTTCTGTGCGTAATGCGCGTCGTGATGCAAACAGCATGATCAAGGACTTGCTCAAAGAGAAAGATATCTCTGAAGACGATGAGCGCAGAGGCGAAGATGAAATCCAGAAGCTGACAGACCGCTACATCGCTGAAATCGAGAAAGTGCTGAAGACAAAAGAAGAGGACCTGATGGAGGTTTAATTACCTCGGTCCGCTTGCAAGCGAAAAAAACACGGCCAGCAGGAAGGTTCGGCTGGCCGTACAGGGGATTTCATGACGGGAACTGTATCCGCAGAAATTCCGGTGTCGGCAGATAGCCGGCCCCGGCATGTGGCCATTATCATGGACGGCAATAACCGCTGGGCTAAAGAACGGCGGCTGAAAGGGGTGGCAGGCCACAAGGCCGGGGTAGAAGCGGTGAAGTCCGTGGTTGAAACCTGTGCCCGGGAAGGGGTAGAGGTACTGACGCTTTTTGCCTTCTCCAGTGAAAACTGGCGCCGCCCCAAAGAGGAAGTGTCGGCTTTGATGAGGCTCTTCCTTTTTGCTCTGGAAAGAGAAGTCCGGAAATTACACCGGAATGATATCTGTCTGCGTATTATCGGAGACCGCTCTGCGTTTAATGCCACTTTGCAAGAGCATATGGCAAAAGCCGAGGAGCTTACCCGAAGCAATAAGGGCATGACGCTGGTTATCGCCGCAAATTACGGTGGTCACTGGGATGTTACCCAGGCTACGCAGCAGGTTGCCCAACGAGTCAGGAATGGTGAGCTGGTACCTTCCGACATTACTGATGATCTGATCCAGCAACATCTGAGCATTGGCGATCTGCCGATGCCCGACCTTATGATACGAACCGCAGGTGAGCAGCGCATCAGTAACTTCATGCTCTGGCATCTAGCATATACAGAGCTGTACTTCTCCCCCGTTTACTGGCCCGACTTCAAAGAAGATGAAACGCGTAAAGCATTACAGGCCTACGCCGGACGTCAGCGCCGCTTTGGTCAGACAGATGACCAGATAGCGGTGAAACTTTCACAGTAATAACCAGGTACAGCGGCCCGTATTGTGTTAAAAACCCGAATCATCACTGCCCTTATTCTTGCGCCCATTGCTGTTGGCGGTATTTTCTTTTTACCGCCGGCTGGGTTTGCCTTATTTACCGCTGCAATTATCACTCTGGGCGCATGGGAGTGGGCCAACATGGCCGGGTTTGAGCGGCAACCAGGGCGGATTGGTTATGCTGTGCTGTTTGCGGCGGTGCTTTATAGCCTTGCAGGTGTTCCGGCTGTCGCTGTGCTCTGGCTGGCGGCGCTCTGGTGGGTTGTCTGCTTTTTGCTGGTTCGTAGCTATCCGGAAAGTTCACAGCGCTGGGGCAGTAAGCCGGTGCGGGCATTGATGGGCGTTCTGGTGCTGGTGCCTGCCTGGATTGGCCTGAACCATATGCGGGTCAGCGATTTTCATTTCGGTGCTGTCGAAAATAGCCTGCTAGCCATTCTGTATGTGTTTTTAATCGTCTGGGTCGCCGATATAGGGGCTTATTTTGCCGGACGTGCCTTTGGAAAAGCCAAGCTGGCCCCGAATGTCAGCCCCGGCAAGTCCTGGGCAGGTGTTTACGGAGGACTGGTTGCGGTCGGTGCGCTGGCAATTGTAGCCAGTTTTCTGGTGTCCGCAAGTGCGGCAGAAACCGTGATGTTGATTGTGGCAAGCCTGGTAACCGGGCTGATCTCCGTGCTAGGGGACTTACTGGAAAGTATGCTCAAGCGCTTTCGCGGTATAAAAGACAGCAGCCAGCTGCTGCCCGGGCATGGCGGAATCATGGATCGCATCGACAGCCTTACCGCGGCCATACCGGTATTCGCGCTGATCATTACGCAACTGGGCTGGCTCACGGTCGGGCAGTTTTGACTATGGTCCATCGTTCTCTCACCGTGCTCGGTGCCACCGGCTCGATCGGGCTCTCTACCCTGGATGTTGTTCGCCGGCACCCTGAACGGTTTTCGGTATATGCACTGACAGCGGGTACCCGCGCGGAAGAGCTGGCTACGCTTTGCCGCGAGTTTAAACCACAAGTCGCTGTTATGGCCGATGCAGCCGCTGCACGAAAGCTGACAGAGTTGTTATCAGATCTTCCTGAAGTGTCTGTTCTCAGCGGAGAAGAGGGGCTCTGTGAGGTGGCGTCCGCCGCGACATCCTGCACGGTTATGGCGGCAATTGTGGGTGCAGCGGGCCTGGCGCCAACCCTGGCGGCCGTGCGCGCGGGCAAACGCGTGCTGCTGGCGAACAAAGAAGCCCTGGTAATGTCCGGGCAACTGTTTATGGACGCTGTCTCGGCATCGGGTGCCGAACTTTTGCCGGTTGATTCCGAGCACAATGCCATCTTTCAGTGCCTGCCGGCCGATAAGATTCGCGATCCGGAAGGGGCAGGCATTACCCGCATACTATTGACCGCTTCCGGGGGGCCATTTCGCCAGTGCAACGCTGAGGACCTGCATTCAGTGACTCCGTCACAGGCCTGCGCCCATCCCAACTGGTCGATGGGGCAGAAAATCTCAGTGGATTCTGCAACATTGATGAATAAAGGCCTGGAGCTGATCGAGGCCTGCTGGTTATTTAACACTACGCCCGAGCGCATCGAGGTGCATGTGCATCCGGAAAGCATCATCCACTCCATGGTAGAGTACGCTGATGGCTCTGTGCTGGCACAGCTGGGCAGTCCTGATATGCGCACACCCATAGCCAATGGCCTGGCATGGCCGGAGAGAATTGATGCCGGGGTCGCACCGCTGGATCTGTTTACCATTGGGCGTTTTAACTTCGAGCGGCCGGACCTGCTGCGTTTTCCGTGTCTGCGTCTGGCGGCGGAAGCCTTTAAAGAAGGCGGCACGGCGCCAACCGTGCTGAACGCAGCGAATGAAGTTGCTGTAGATGCGTTTCTGAGAGGCCATCTGGCATTTACAGATATTCCGGTGGTTATTGAAAGGACCTTATCCGTAACACCGGTGGTGCCTGCGGACAGTTTTGATATCATCTTTTCCAAGAACGCCGAGGCGCGTCAGCGGGCGCAGGAACAGATCGGGCTTTTAGCAGTCTGATACAGAGTAAAGATTTTCGCCGGGCCGGCGTTTAACCAGGAATGCTATGCAGATAATTCAGACGGTACTCGCGCTTGCGCTCACACTGGGGATACTTGTAACCCTGCATGAGTACGGCCATTTTTGGGTTGCGCGTCGGTGCGGGGTGAAAGTACTGCGTTTTTCCGTGGGCTTCGGAAAACCACTGTTTTCATGGCACGATCGTCACGGCACCGAATTTGCCATTGCTGCCATCCCGCTGGGTGGCTACGTAAAAATGCTGGATGAGCGCGAGGGGCCGGTTCCCGAAGCGCTCAGAGATCAGGCGTTCACATCAAAGCCACCCTCCCGGCGTATTGCAATTGCCGCTGCAGGTCCGCTAGCCAATTTTCTCTTCGCTATTTTTGCCTACTGGGTACTCAGTGTGGTGGGTGTTACCCATATTGCGCCGATTGTAGGCGATGTGGCCAGCGACAGTATCGCCCAGAAGACCGGGCTGCAGCAGGGGATGGAAATCCATGCAGTAGACGGGCACCGGGTGAGCTCCTGGCGCGACGTTAACATGCGTATTCTTGAGCGTGCTGGAGAGCAGGGTCGGATTACTCTGGATGTCTCCAATGCAGGGGCACGCGGTTCTCTCAGTGGTGAACTGGGAGGCTGGAACCTGAGCGACGACACCCCCGACCCGCTCGGAGAGTTCGGGATCACGCCCTGGCGGCCGGACGTTCCGGCTGTACTGGGTCAGATCGCAGAGGGGGGCCGTGCCCAGGCAGCCGGCCTGGAAGTCGGAGACCGTATTGTGGCTGTGAATGACCAGCCAGTCTCAGGTTGGTTTGAGCTGGTTGACCGTATTCGCCAGGCGCCCGGACAAACGCTGTCCGTGACCTTTGAGCGCTCAGGCTCAGAGCAAACCGTGCAGCTTACACCGGCAGAAAAGCAGGACAATGGACAGGTAATCGGATTTGTCGGCGCCGGAGTCAAACCGGTGACATGGCCCGACAGCGTCATGCGGGACGTTCGTTACGGCCCGCTGGCAGCTATTCCGGTCGCATTGAATGAAACCTGGGCCGACACCCGCCTGACACTGGTTGCCATTAAAAAGATGGTCACAGGGCTGTTGTCGCCCAGTAATCTGAGCGGACCGATCACCATTGCCAGGGTGGCTGAGGCCAGTGTGAGTTCCGGGTTTGAGGATTTTGTCCGCTTTCTTGCGTACCTCAGCGTTAGCCTGGGTATCCTGAATTTATTGCCCGTTCCGGTTCTGGATGGTGGTCACATTGTGTATTACACCATTGAGGCTGTGCGGAGAAAACCGCTTTCAGAGGCAGCCCAGGCCCTTGGATTACGAATTGGTATGGCAATGATCCTCACATTAATGGTGTTTGCTCTTTACAACGACCTGATGCGGTTGTGAGAATTGCGGACTCCTTACGCGCATTAACCAGGCGAAATAATTGAATGAGACGTTCTCTTCTAGGTTTAGCCGTTGGCCTCGCTGTTGCCGCAACCGGCATGACGCCAGCATTTGCAGATGAATTTACGGTTGCAGATATTGAAGTGGAAGGCTTGCAGCGTGTTTCTGCAGGTACCGTGTTTGCTGCACTTCCAGTCAATATAGGTGAACAGATAGACGAAGCCGAACTGGCCGATACGATAAAGTCTCTGTTTCGCACCGGCCTTTTTACCGACATTGAAGCCAGCCGGGATGGCGGCATTCTCATCCTCAGTGTGCAGGAGCGGCCTTCGATTACCTCGATAGAAATCGAAGGTAACAAGAACATCGAAACCGACATGCTGATGGACGCACTGGCAGGGGCAGGATTGCAGGAAGGCCAGGTTTTCCGGCGGGCAACGCTGGAGCGGCTGGAACTCGAGATTCTGCGTTCCTACATTAGCCAGGGTCGTTACAACGCTCGGGTAAAAGCCACGGCTGAAGAGTTGCCGCGTAACCGTGTTGCCATTCGTCTGGACATCAACGAGGGAACGGTCGCAGCGATCAAGAGCATCAACCTGGTGGGTAACCAGGAGTTCAGTGACGAGGAACTTCGTGACTTGTTCGAGTTGCGTACCAGCAGTTGGTGGAACTCGCTGACCAATTCCGATAAGTACGCCCGTGAACGTTTGAGTGGTGACCTGGAAACCCTGCGCTCATTCTACCTTGATCGTGGGTATCTGGATTTCAGTGTTGAGTCCAGTCAGGTATCTATTTCGCCGGATAAGCGGCAGGTCTTTATTGCTATCGCCATGGACGAAGGGCCGCAATATACAATCTCGGACATCAAGCTTCGGGGTGACCTCATTGTTGAGGAAGAAGAGCTGAGAAAACTGATTCCGGTAGAGGTGGGCGATGTATTCTCCCGTGCCCGCATGACGTCGATTTCGGAAAATCTTTCGTTTCGTCTGGGTAAAGAGGGCTATGCCTTTGCCAGCGTGAACGCGGTACCGGAGCCGGGCGACGATAACACAGCCGCGGTTACGTTCTTTGTTGAGCCGGGCAAGCGGGCTTATGTACGTCGTGTTAACTTTGATGGCAACGTCTCTACCCGGGACGATGTACTGCGTCAGGAAATGACCCAGATGGAAGGAGGCGTGGCCTCTTCGGACCGGATCGAGTTTTCCAAAACCCGTCTCGAGCGTCTGGGCTTTTTCAAAGGCGTTAATGTAGATACCGTGCCTGTGCCGGGAACGGACGATCTTGTAGACGTTAACTACTCGGTGGAAGAGCAACCCACCGGCAGCCTCTCTGCGTCTGTCGGGTTCTCTCAGGATTCCGGCGTTATCCTTGGCGCCAACGTGTCTGAAAACAACTTCTTTGGTACGGGTAAACGGGTTTCATTTGGCGTAAACGTCAGTGACTCCGTTAAAAGTGCCAATGTGTCCTATATGGACCCTTATTACACCGTGGACGGTGTAAGCCGGGGCTACAGCCTGTTTGCCAGAGAGACAGACTTCGAGAAAGAAGATATTACCTCCTATCTGCTGGATGAATACGGCGGGCGACTGACGTTTGGCTACCCGACCGATAACATTACCCGGCTGAATTTTGGGGCAGGGTATACGCTCTCCAAGCTAAAAGGCGGCGTGTATACCGCAAGGGAAGTAACAGACTTTATTGAAGAAGAAGGCGATTCCTTTAATAACTACTTCCTGTTCGGTAGCTGGCGTCGCAGCACGCTGAACCGTGGGGTTTTACCTACAGACGGTTACAGCCACTCGCTGTCGCTGGACGTTGCCGTGCCTGGCAGTGATCTGACCTTCTACAAAGCGACTCATAAGACAGATTTTTACTTTCCGATCACGGATAATAACCGTTGGGTAGTACGTACCAGAACCGAGATTGGCTATGGGGATGGCTACGGCGACCGCACGGTAATGCCGTTTTACGAACACTTCTATGCCGGCGGCTACGGCTCGGTTCGGGGCTATCAGGCCAACTCACTGGGTCCGCGTGCAACCCGGGCAGAAAATGACTATTCGGATCCCGATCCCTTCGGTGGTAACCTCCTCACCGAAGGTTCGCTGGAGCTGATTTTCCCAACGCCGTTTGCCGGCGATACCCGCTCCATGCGCACAGCGTTCTTTGTGGATGCCGGTCAGGTGTTTGACCCCGACCGTGATTATGACCCGGAGCTGGGTGAGTTGCGTTTGTCGGCGGGTATAGGGTTTCAGTGGATTACGGCCGTTGGCCCACTGGCGTTCAGCCTTGCCAAGCCGCTGAATGATGAGTCTGGTGACGATACTCAGGTATTCCAGTTCTCACTTGGCCAGACATTCTGATAAAGACAGATGAGAAATAATAAACGAACGAGATTCAGGAGACCCAAGATGTTCAGAACTCTGTTGATATTTGCTGCCGCTATGGCGCTGGCTCTGCCAGCTGCCGCTGAAACCCGGATAGGTGTTGTTGATCTTCGCCAGGCATTGTTTTCGTCCAATGACGCCCAGGCGTTCAGCGAAACCATGAAAAGAGACTTTGCCGGCGATGAAGAAGAAGTCCGTCAGGCACAGGAAGAGGCGCAAAAGCTGAAAGAGCGTCTGGAAAAAGATGGTGCCATGATGAATGAAAGCGAGCGCAATAAGCTTGCCGGTGAATTTCAGGAGAAGGTTAAAGAGTTCAACTTTCTTAAGCAGCGCCTGGACTCAACCGTTAACCAGCGCAAACAGGCATTCCTGGAAAAGGCCCGTCCGGAAGTGGACGAAGCGGTGAAAGAACTGCTGGACGAGAACAACCTTGACCTTATTTTGCCCAGCGAAGCAGTTGTGTACGTAAAGCCGGAAATGAACCTGACCTCACAGCTTCTGGAAAAGCTTAACCGTTAATTATTGCCGGAGGGCCTCCGGGCTCACGAGCGTGTTTTGGAGCGCGTGATGACAGAGAAGTCTTACCGGCTGGGCGACATTGCAAAAGCCTTGGGAGCGGAGCTTCGTGGCGATCCGGACATTCATGTTACCGGCCTTGCCACGCTGCAGGCAGCTGACCCGGAGCAGTTGAGCTTTCTGGCAAATCCGGCTTATGCAAAGTATCTGGCAGACACCCGTGCCGCAGCGGTTATTGTATCGCCAGATGCAGCGGGTGATTGTCCGACCAATGTCCTGTTACTTGATAACCCCTATCTGGGCTATGCTCGCATCAGCCACTGGTTTGACCCGACGCCTGCAGCACCACCCGGCATTCATTCCTCAGCCGTAGTGGATTCCAGCGCAACCATAGCCGCCAGCGCCAGTATTGGTCCGAACGTGGTGGTGGAAGCGAATGCCGCTATCGGAGATCAGGTAAGTATCGGCGCGGGCAGTATAGTCGGCGCCCGGGCCAGTGTGGGTGCTGGCACGGTTATACGCTCCAGAGTCACGCTTGCTCATGATGTGGTTGTTGGCGAGCGCTGCCATCTGCTGAGCGGAGCCGTGGTTGGTTCTGACGGTTTTGGCTTTGCCAATGAAAAAGGGCAGTGGCACAGGATCGCCCAGATTGGCCGCGTTATTCTTGGCAATGATGTTGAGGTTGGCGCGAATACGACAATCGATCGCGGCGCCCTGGATGACACGGTTATTGGGAACGGCGTTAAGCTGGATAACCTGATTCAGATCGCCCATAACGTCCGTATTGGAGACCATAGTGCCATGGCCGCCATGGTTGGTATTGCGGGCAGCACAAAAATTGGCAGCCACTGTGTATTCGGCGGCGCCTCCGGAGTGGCCGGACACCTGGACATTGCAGACCAGGTGCACCTGACCGGTATGACCCTGGTAACCGGAGACATCCGGGAGCCGGGCGTATACTCCTCCGGAACCAGTGCAGAAACGAACCGGCAATGGCGTAAGAACGCCGTACGCTTTCGCCAGCTGGATTCTCTGGCACGGCGCATCAAAGAACTGGAAAAGAAATCAGAGGTCTGAGGCCGAGCACAATGATGTATATGGACGAAATACTGGAATACCTGCCACACCGCTACCCGTTCTTGCTGGTGGACCGGGTAACCGAGATTGAAAAAGCCTCCTCTATCAAAGGCTACAAGAACATTTCATTCAATGAGCCCTTTTTTACCGGCCATTTCCCGGAAAACCCGATCATGCCCGGGGTTCTGATTATTGAGGCCATGGCCCAGCTTTCAGGTATTCTTGGCTTTGTCACCGTAGGGCGAAAGCCTGCAGACGGGCTGATACAGTACCTGGCAGGTACCAGTAAAGTCCGCTTCAAGCGCCCGGTCGTGCCCGGGGACCGCCTGTGTATGGAATCGGAGGTGGTTTCGGATAAGCGGGGAATCTGGAAGTTTAATTGCCGTGCGCTTGTGGATGAAGAAGTGGTATGTGTGGCTGAGATTCTGACCGCGGAGAGAGAAGTTTAATGGCGACAAATGACTGGTCGGGAATTCACCCACAAGCAATAGTAGACCCGTCAGCCAGGCTTGCAGAAGGCGTAACGGTAGGGCCATGGAGTTATATAGGCCCGGATGTGGAAGTTGGTGAAGGTACAGAAATCCTCTCTCATGTGGTGGTGAAAGGGCCAACGGTTATTGGCCGTAACAATCGCGTATTCCAGTTCTGCAGCATTGGAGAAGAGTGTCAGGATAAAAAATACGCCGGAGAGCCTACAAAGCTGACGATTGGTGACAACAACGTTATCCGTGAAAACTGCACCATTCATCGTGGGACTGTTCAGGATAAAGGGGAAACCCGGATTGGCAGTAATAACCTGCTGATGGCGTATGTGCATGTAGCCCATGACTGTGTTGTTGGTGATCACACCATTCTCGCCAACTGTGCAACGCTTGCCGGCCACGTAACGGTTGGTGATTTCGCCATTCTGGGTGGCGGCACCATGGTGCACCAGTTTTGCCATATTGGACCACACAGCATGGCCGCCGGCGGCAGTATCGTGCTCAAGGACATTCCCGCGTATGTGATGGCCTCGGGTCAGTCTGCCGAACCTCACGGCATGAACGTGGAAGGTCTTAAACGCCGGGGCTTTGAAAAAGACGTGCTGATGACTTTGCGCCGCGCTTACAAGGTTATCTACCGGCAGGGCCTGACCACAGAGCAGGCCGTAGAAGTGCTGGAAGAGACCTACGTTGATACGCCGGAAGTGCGCGTACTGATAGAGTCCCTGCGCGGTGCTCACCGCGGCATCATCCGCTGAACAGACTGGAATTCCTTTTATGGGCCTTCCCCTGGGTTCGGTTGTCAGCGGTCGCAGAATCACCATCGCCATCATCGCCGGAGAGGCGTCGGGGGATATTCTCGGTGCCGGGCTTATGCGCGCCCTCCGCATTCGTTACCCGAACGCACGGTTTGTAGGCATTGGTGGTGATGAGATGATCACCGAGGGCTTCCACTCCCTGGTTCCCATGGAGCGGCTGTCTGTGATGGGGCTGGTAGAAGTTCTTGGCCGCATCCGCGAACTTTTCCGTATCCGCTCCCGCCTTCTGACGTACTTCTTTACCACGCCTCCGGATGTGGTTATAGGAATCGACTCCCCGGATTTCACCCTCACCATCGAACGCAGATGCCGCGAAGCGGGTATTCCGTCGGTACACTACGTAAGCCCTTCGGTCTGGGCCTGGCGTCAGAAGCGGATTTTCAAAATCGCCAAATCTGTAGACCTGATGCTGACACTGTTGCCGTTTGAGGCTAGCTTTTACGAAGAGCACCAGGTACCTGTGGCATTTGTCGGCCACCCTCTGGCCGACCGTATCCCTCTTCGCCCCAAAACCGGCAAAGCCCGGGAGGAGCTGGGCCTTGATGAGAACGTCCCTTTACTGGCTATATTACCGGGCAGCCGGGCGGGCGAAGTTGAGCGCCTGGGCACACTGTTTCTGGAGGCGGCCCGCTGGATACAAACCAGACGGCCGGATATCCAGCTGGTTATCCCGTGTGTGAATCGCGAACGGGAGCAGCAGGTTCGTAATCTTATTGAGGCACTGGATGTAAAGCTGGGAGTAACCATTGTAAGAGGCAGATCCCGCGAGGTAATGGCAGCCTCCGACGTTGTCCTGCTGGCATCCGGCACGGCGACACTGGAGGCTATGCTGCTCAAAAAGCCCATGGTGGTGGGTTACCGTTTAAGCAATGCCAGTTACGCTCTGCTTTCCCGGCTGGTGAAAGTTCCGTATGTGTCTTTGCCCAATTTATTGGCGAAACAACCATTGGTTCCCGAACTTCTTCAGCACGATGCAACACCTGAATCGCTTGGATCGGCTGTACTGGAGCGCCTGGAGAATCAGCAGGAACGCGACCGTCTGACCGAAGCTTTCACAGAACTGCATCACACGTTAAAGCAGGATGCTGACGAGAAAGCCGCTGAAGCCGTCTCCGCACTTCTGGAAACAAGAGTTGAGTAATGACACGTAAACCCGAATTACCTCCGTTTGAATGCGCGTATCAGGGCAGGCTGTTAGCCGGCGTTGACGAAGTGGGGCGAGGCCCCCTCATTGGCGCTGTGGTCACCGCTGCGGTGATTCTGAACCCGGACCGGCCCATCGCAGGGTTGGCAGATTCAAAGAAACTCACAGAAAAAAAGCGCAATGCGCTGTATAACGAGATTCTTGAGCATGCAACGGCCTGGTGTATAGGCCGCTGCGAGGCCCGGGAAATTGATCAGCTCAACATCTATCAGGCAACCATGATCGCCATGGAGCGCGCGGTTGCAGGCCTTGAAGTAGCGCCCGAATACGTACTGGTTGACGGAAACAAATGCCCGGATTGGCACTGGCCTTCAGAACCTGTGGTAAAAGGCGATCAGCGGGCTGAAGCCATCAGTGCCGCATCTATATTGGCCAAGGTAACCCGGGACCGGGAAATGGAAGCTCTGGAAGAAATGTATCCCGGCTACGGCCTTTCCCGGCACAAAGGCTACCCAACACCCGTACATCTGGAAGCACTGCGTCGGTTAGGCGCGACACCCGAGCACCGCCGCTCGTTCCGGCCGGTGCAGGAGGCGGTGGAGCAGGTGGGTATGTTCCAGGGCCCGGCTCTGCAAGCGTCTGAAAACCTTTATTATCCTTCAGACCTTTTTGAAAATAGTAATTGACAAGGCGCGTCGTAATCCTTAGTATATGCGCACGTTGATCGGGGCAACCCGGCAACAACCAGTTTGATGCGGGGTGGAGCAGTCTGGTAGCTCGTCGGGCTCATAACCCGAAGGTCGTTGGTTCGAATCCAGCCCCCGCTACCAATTTAAAAGGCAAATCAGTAAGTTACTGATTTGCCTTTTTTGCGTTTGGGGGCCAGAGTTTCCAGCGTACCTAAACCGTGCCCCCCCCCTCTTTATATTCAAACCATAAGCCATCGCTGCTGATATGCTCACCCTGCTCTGATATGGTATTTACATAGGCCCATCCCGGAAACATGGAATCGTAAGGAGCAAGAATGGCTGTACCTGCGGCGTTAACCGAAGACCAGATTTATCATCGCTGCCCGTCTGAGAAGCTGGGCTTTGACACCACCGAAACGCTGGAAGATCTTGAGCTGCCGTTTGGTCAGGATCGCGTGCTGCGGGCGCTGGAGTTCGGGGCCAGCATGACCGCTAAAGGGTTTAATCTGTTTGTGCTTGGGCCCACAGGTGTGGGTAAGCATGAGCTGGTAAAACAGTTCCTGACTAACCATGCGGCCGATAAACCGGTGCCGTCCGACTGGTGCCATGTGTTCAATTTTCAGCACTCAGATAAGCCGGCTGCCATTGAGCTTCAGCCAGGTGAAGGCAGGACGTTCAGGGAGGACATGGACGGCCTGATCAGCGAGCTTAAAACGGCTATTCCGGCGACGTTTGAAAGTGAAGAGTATCAGTCTCGTATTCAGGAATTGCAGGAGGAGGTCACCCAGCGCCAGCAGAAGGCGTTGTTTGCCATTCAGGAAGAAGCGAGCAATAACAATATTGCCATGGTCAGCACCCCTGCCGGTTTTTCGTTTGCTCCCATGCGCAATGGCGAGGTGATTGAACCTAAAGAGTACGAGACATTTTCCGATGAAGAAAAAGAGCTGATTGAAGCCAAGGTGGAAGACCTGCAGAAAAAACTGCAACAGGCTATTCAGCAGGTTCCCCGCTTGCGGAAAGAAGTGCGGGAGCGGATTCACGAACTGAATGAAGAAATGGTGCAGCTCTCGCTGGGCGGCCCGATCGGAGAGTTGCGGGAAAAGTGGAGCCACAGGCCTGCGGTGGTGGCCCATCTTGATGGTGTTCGTAATGATGTGGTGGAACACGCGGAAGCTTTTCAGGACAGTGAAAACGGCGTTCCCGGTGGACTGCTTAACCGGTATCGGGTCAACCTTCTGGTTGATAATGCGGACACTCAGGGGGCGCCGGTGGTTTATGAGGATTTGCCCAACCACCAGCATCTGACCGGGCAGATTGAGCACAGGGCCCACCAGGGTAATCTGTATACCGACTTCACCCTGATTCGTGCCGGCTCTCTCCACCAGGCGAACGGGGGTTACCTGGTTGTGGATGCCCGCCGGCTCCTTACCCAGCCTCTGGCCTGGGAAGGCCTGAAGCGGATCCTGTTCTCCGGTGAAATCCGGATCGAGTCGCTGGAGCGTTTATACGGGCTGGCAACCACCGTGAGTCAGCAGCCGGAGCCGATTCCAATGAACGTGAAGGTGGTTCTGCTGGGTGATCGTATGCTGTATTACCTGCTGTCCCATTACGATCCGGACTTTCTGGATCTGTTCAAGGTGGAGGCAGACTTTGAAGATGAGCTGGATCGTGATGAAGGCAGTTATGCACTTTATGCCCGGATGATTGCCACCATGGCCCGGGCTTCCGGGTTGAAAGTGCTCGACCGGGCAGCAGTGGCCAGAGTGATCGAGCATGCAAGCCGGTTGGCCAGTGACCAGAAAAAGCTTACAGCTCATGATCGGGTTCTGAAAGACCTGCTTGCCGAGGCGGATCATTGGGCGAGCCAGTCTGAAGATGACAGCATTGGTATTGCGCATGTTCAACAGGCTATAGATGAGCGGGAGTACCGCGCCAGCCGTATTCGTGAGCGCAGTCTCGAGCAGGTTCGCCGGGGCATAATGATGATCGCCACTGAAGGCCGGCAGGTGGGGCAGGTGAATGGACTTTCTGTGCTACAGGTTGGCGCCAACCGGTTCGGGCAGCCAACCCGGATAACCGCTACCGCACGCCCGGGTAAGGGACAGGTTGTGGATATCGAGCGGGAGGCCAAGCTTGGCGGCCCCATTCATAGCAAGGCCGTGATGATTCTGTCCCGCTTTATGGCCCACCGTTATGCTCCGATGGGAGAGCTTTCACTGTCGGCCAGCCTGGCATTCGAGCAGTCTTACGGTGGGGTGGAAGGCGATTCCGCCTCGGTGGCCGAGACCTGCGTACTGTTATCTGCCATCACCGGCGTGCCATTGAAGCAGTCACTGGCAGTAACCGGGTCAATGAACCAGCATGGTGAGGTTCAGGCTGTTGGCGGCGTGAACGAGAAAATAGAAGGCTTTTTCAATGTGTGCGCTCAGGCAGGTGAGGTGAATGGCCATGGCGCATTGCTGCCAGCCAGTAACGTAGAGCATCTGATGCTTAATAAGCAGCTTCAGGACGCTGTGGGTGAAGGGCGTTTCAGCGTATACCCACTCAGTCATATCGATCAGGCTATTGAGCTTCTGACCGGCATGGAGGCGGGAATCCCGGATGCAGAAGGCAAGTATCCGGAGAACACGTTTAACCGTTTAGTGGCTGACCGGCTGGCTGAGTATGCGCAAGCAGGTAAGAAAAAAGACGACGACAAGGCAAATCGGAACGGAGGCAATGGTGGCAACAGTAACGGCGACGAATGATCAGCCAGGGTCTACCGTAAAGGCCGGCCGTGTATTGATTTTGCTGGATGGTTCCCCTCTGAGCCTTGCCGCACTGGAAGCCGCGGCCGAGATTGCCTTGGCTCGTAACACCGAGGTTCTGGGTGTTTTTGTGGAAGAGACGAATCTGCTGCGCGCGGCCGGTTACGGATTTGCCCGGGAAGTGGGCGGCAGTTCCGGGCTGGCTCGTCCGCTGGAGGCTGCAGCGCTCGAGGTGCGTCTGCAGGCTCTGGCTGAGCAGGCGCGTCGTTCACTGAAACAAACCATGGCCCGCCGTGGGCTGTCCCAGACCCTGAAACTCTGCCGGGGGCGTGTAGCGGAAGAAGTGCTGAACCTGGTGCAGCCGGACGACCTGGTGGTGCTGGGTCGCGTGGGTTGGTCAGGAATTCCTGGTGGCAGGCTGGGCTCTACCGCTCGTGTTCTGCTACGGCAGGCCCCGGGCGATGTGTTGCTTTGGACCGCGCCAGGACACAGACGCCAGAATCGTGTTGTGGTTTTGCTCAATCATGATCAGGGGGCCAATCACCGTGCCGTTCGTGCAGGTGCAGAGTTGGCTCATCGCAGCAATCAGCCGTTGAGTGTATTGATCCGTGCCAGTTCTGAGGGCGAGCAGGAGGTCGCGCAGGACATACTGAGGTACATGGAGCGTGAGGGCATCAGTGCCCGGGTAAGGTGGATACCGGTTGCCAGTGCCGGCGCCGCGCTGAGGGCCATGCAGGAAGAGGGTGCCAGTCACCTGATCGTCAGCCGTACCTGCAGTGTATTTGCCGATCAGGAAGCGGACACCTTGCTTGCAGGGCTGAACCTGCCGGTAACGGTTACGCCCTGACATCTAGACTGATGTGTGTAAATGCGGCCCATACGCTGTTATACCAGACTTAGTCCCAGTACGGCGGCTCACCAAAATATCCGTCAATAAAGTCGATGAAGCTCCGAACCTTGCTGGCCAGTAGTTGCCGGTGGGCATACACTGCGTAAAGCCCCATGGGTTCGGGCTCGTACTCCTGAAGAATAGCCTGCAGCTTACCCTCCTTGATGGCCGGTCCTGAAATAAACGTAGGCTGCAAGGCAATTCCCGCTCCCGCTATAGCAGCTTCCACCAGTACGTCGCCGTTGTTGCTGGTGAAACCGTTGCTGTCATTCTGGCCATTGTTTTGCAACCACCGGTGCAGAGGCTGGCTGGAGTCCAGTTCAATGTAGCTGTAGCGCAGGTAACAGTGGCCCTGAAGGTCTTCCAGGTGCTTTGGGGTGCCATTTTTTTGAAGATATTCCGGTGACGCACACACCGCCATCCGGATCGGCGCAATTCGCCTGGCGATCAGTGAAGAGCTTTTCAGGTGGCCGATGCGCAGCACCACGTCGAACCCTTCTTCCACCACGTCCACCTTACGATCATTCAGTTGCAAATCGATGCCTACGCCAGGGTGAGCTTTCTGGAACTCACTGAGTAACGGCGCCATGTGGCGAATCGCGAAGGAAACAGGCGCACTGATCCTTAACAGGCCGCGAGCCTCGGTTTGCAGATCACCAACCTGGCATTCCATATCCTCAATATCATGCAACACCTGTTGTGCCCGCTGATGATAGCTGGCCCCCGCCTCTGTTAAATGCAGGCGGCGGGTGGTGCGGTTGAGCAGACGTACACCCAGGTGGTCTTCAAGCTGAGAGACATACTTGCTGACCAGTTGTGGAGACATGTCCAGCTTTTCAGCGGCGCGGGTGAAGGCACCTTCACTCACCACGGTAATGAACGCGCGCATGGCGTCGAGGCGATCCATAGGTCTACCCTGATTCTGAGGCTTTCGTTTCATTATCAACCGTGTGTTGATAGTTATGCGATATTTGCTGGCTGATTCAGTTGATTAGGTGATAGTAAAGTAGGTTCTCAGTTGGGCTCAGTTATCGGGGGTGATTATGCAAGCTTTACAGTTTTCAGAAGCCGGTTCACTTGAATCGTTGCAGTTAAACGAGCTTCCTAAACCAGTGCCTGGCGCTGGTGAGGTTCTGATTGAGGTTCGGGCTGCAGGCCTGAACCCCAGCGACCTGAAGAATGTTCTCGGGCGCTTTCCTTATACCACAGCACCGCGCATTCCCGGCAGGGATTTCTCCGGGGTTGTTGTGGAAGAGTTGCAAGCGCAAGGCGTGAGAGCGTTTCAGTTACGGGATGCGGAGGAATTGCCCGAGCAGACGCAGGCGCACTTTGCGCAGCAATCACCCGAGGTGATTTTCGATACGACGGGGTTCTGGCTGCCAGCGGCAGTTAACACGGTTGGAACGCTCGGGCGCATTGCAGTTATCGCAGCACCGGTGGATGGAATGATCAGTATGCCCATTCTTAACTTGTACCGTCGCGGCGGCTCGGTGATTGGCGTTAACTCGTTGCTTTACAGTCTGGAGGACTGCGCCAGGATGCTTGAACAAATAAACGCGGCATTTGACGGCGCACTCCCGGTACCCGAGAACTTTAGCGAATGGTCACTTTCGGATGCTGTTGCGGCCTACCACAAGGTAAATGAAGGGGGAGCTGAAAAAATCGTTCTGATTCCTTAAGGCAACAGGTTTTATCGTCACGAATTATTCAAAGCAGGAGATTTTACAATGATCGAACTCAGACCTCACAGTGAACTTGGCGGCGCCCACCACGGTTGGCTGGATACACGTCATCACTTTTCGTTCGCGGAATATTACGACCCGAATCGTATGCACTGGGGTAACCTCAGGGTGTGGAATGATGACACAATCGCACCTCACACGGGCTTTCCGCGCCATCCGCACCGGGATATGGAGATCATCACCTATGTTCGCAAAGGCGCCATTACCCATGAGGACAGCCTGGGCAACAAGGGGCGCACGGAGGCCGGCGATGTGCAGGTGATGAGCGCCGGCACAGGCATTGCTCACAGTGAGATGAATGAAGAGGATGAAACCACAAAGATCTTCCAGATCTGGATCATGCCCAATGAAGCCGGTCTGCCTCCCGCTTGGGGCACCAGACCCTTTCCTAAAGGTGAGCGCAGTGGCTCATTTGTCACCCTTGCCAGTGGTATACCCGGCGACGAAGACGCCTTGCCGATACGTACAGATGCTCGCATGGTAGCAGCGACACTGGAAGCAGGCGATAGCACTGAGTACCGTATTGCCGCCGGGCGCAAGGTTTATCTGGTACCGGCAACGGGCAAGATTGACGTTAACGGCGTGATAGCCTCAGCCGGCGACGGTGTTGCGGTCAGCGATGAATCTCTGCTGAACGTCAGTGCCCGGGAGGACAGTGAAATCATCATGGTGGATGTAGCCTGAGTTGCAGGTTTGAAACTACGGGTGCCCCGGTAAATGCTCCGGTAACTTGCAGAGCTGAGCCAGTGGCATGGGCCTGGCAAACAGGTAGCCTTGTAACAAATCACAGTTCCGGCGTGTGAGATCTTCCCGTTGTTGTCGGGTCTCTATACCCTCTGCCACGACAGCCATATCCATGTGGTGGGACATGGTAATAATGCCCTCAACAATCGCGGCGATCCGGTGGTCTGTCGCCGTTTCTGCTATAAAGTTCCGGTCCAGTTTAACCTTGTGGGTTGGCAGGTCGCGCAGATAGCTAAGGCTTGAAAAACCGGTGCCGAAATCATCCAGGGCGACACGTACCCCAAGGCTTTTCAGACTTTGCATGAGCTTGATAACAGGGGCTGTGCCATCCAGAAGCACACTCTCAGTTATTTCCAGTTCCAGCAGCCGTGGTGGCAGTCCGGTTTTCTGAAGTACTCGCTGGACCTCCTGGAAGAAGCCGTCCCGAATAAACTGTAAAGACGAGATGTTAACTGCTACACGCAGAACATGCGCCCGGTTCTGGTTGTAAAAGGCCATCTCGGTACATGCCTGTTCAAGTATCCAGAGTCCTAAAGGCACAATCTGGCCCGTTTTTTCAGCCAGCGGGATAAAGTTTCCGGGGGAAATGATGCCCTGTTCCGGGTGGTGCCATCGTACCAATGCTTCGACGCCGTGCATGCGGCCAGTTAGCGCATCTACCATTGGTTGATAGTAAATCTCAAACTGGTCTTGCTGCAGTGCAGTGTGTAAATCGTGTCTCAGATTGACGTTGTTTTTGCTTCGGCAGACTCTGGGGCTTGAATGCCATTGCCAGGCATTTCGGCCTTGCCGCTTGGCGCGTTCGAGGGCTGCGTGTGCAAACTGGAGTATTTCATGAGGTGTCAGTCGCATATCGTTGCATGCAATACCGATACTGGCGCTGATGTGAACCATTTGTTTGTCTATCTCGATCGGCTGGGACACCTCTGTCAGTATTCGATCTGCCAGGCGGGTTACGTCGGACCGGTTTTGGTGATACGGGACCAGCAGACAGAACTCATCGCCGACCAGCCTTGCCAGCGTTACTCCAGGCCGTACGAGGTTTTGCAAGCGTTCTGCAATAGTGGTGATCACGTGATTACCGGCCAGATGCCCCAGTTCATCGTTAATGGGCTTGAAACCATCCATATTGAGATAGAGCACGGCCAACGTACCCGGAGTCCGGTGGACATTCAGCGCGCGGGCCAGTTCTTGCTCTAACCGGGACTGGTTGGGAAGCCCGGTCAGGCGATCGTGGTTAGCCTGGTAGGCAAGCAGCGCCTCATGCTCCTGGCGAGCTGCAATGTCTATGTGCCGAAGAATTGCCAGGGCTGCCAGAGCTGCGCCCCGCGACAGATTGCGCCTGTCGGCTGTAGTAGGAACCGCCTGCTTGCGGTAATAGGTTGCGAAGGTGCCCAGCAGGTTTCCTTTGGCTGTCAGAATGGGAACTGACCAACAGGCCTGGAGGCCTTCGTCTGCGGCCAGTTGCCTATAACCTTCCCATTTAGGGTCGGTTGCAATACTTTCAGTGATTACCGGTTGTGTTTTGTGTGCGGCACACCCGCAAGTGCCGATATGAGCAGACACTGGAATAGCCTGCATGGCCTGGACATAACGCTCGGAAAACTGCTTGCTGGGGATGAGGCTCAAGGAGTTAGTAGCTGCATCAAATCGCATGATTGAAACCAGCGCACCCGGCATCATATGGCCCACCCAGGCAGCAATCGATTCCAGAATCTCTTCCAGCGGGTGGTGTTGAATAATCAGCTCATGAATCTCTTGCTGAGCGTCTGACATGGGCAAGCCATTTCCTTTAATACACGTTGTGCGCTCCCCCCGCACATAAATAGATACGTGTTGGTATCAGACGTTTTCTGCGGGAGTGCCCGAGTCTGTTTTTAGCGCAAACATGAAAGGGCTGTCCACGCAGTAACCTTACAGATTGCTGAATTGTAACATCGCCACCCCGAACGCGACCAGACAGGCAGCAAAAATACGGCGACCACCCAGGGGCTCCTTGAGCAGGCGGGTACCCAAAATGGCGGCCACAATCACGCTGGTTTCGCGCAGTGCCGAAACATAGGTCATGGGTGTGCTCGACATGGCCCAGACCACAATGCCATAAGAAGCCGTATACATCACGCCGCTTGCAATACCCTGGAACCAGTGATGCCTGATGAATTCCGGCACTTCGCGGCCGTGGCGTGCAAGCACCCACAGGGCCAGGAGCAGTCCGTCCAGGAAAAACATCCAGGCTATGTAGGCCATGGCGTTACCGGTCAGCCGGGAACCCATGCCATCCATAATAGAGTAGGTCGCAACCAGAGCACCAATCACCAGTGCCATCAGGATGGATTTGACACCACCGTTGCCATGGGGAATGCGATAAGCCATCAAGCCTATGGCGAATGAAATAACAGCGATACTGGTTACACCCATAACCGACAGTCTTTCGCCGGCAAGGAGGAAAGCGCCCAGTGCAACCAGGGGAGGAGCAGAACCACGGGCGATGGGATAAAGCAGAGACAGGTCGGCAACCCGGTACCCACTTGCCAGTAGAAGGTAATAGAAAAGATGCACAAACATGGAGGCGATCAGAAAGGGCCAGCTCGCCGGATCAGGGAAGCCAAGATAAAGTCCCACAGGAAGCATGACCAGCGCTGCAACGCCATTGGTGATTGCAAGGCGGATCAGGGGGGCGCCGCCGCTTTTGATCAAGGTGTTCCAGCCGGCATGCATGAAGGCTGAGGCCAGCACTAACCCAAACACCAATGGATCCATGGGAAAACTCCTGAAATCTATACAGCGGAGTCGTAATTACTCCGGGAGAAAGTATGAATGATGGGCAGAGACAGGCTGACCGGGGCAGAGTGCAGCCCGGTCAGAGGGTGTCAGCTGAAGCGTAAGAAGTGGCTGACGGCTGTCAGCTTGCTGTTGCAGCGTGCTGCTGCGCCAGACGCTCGAGCAGGGGAGCAAAGTCTTCAAACGCAGGTGTCTGCATATCGGCAACCTTGCCTTCGTCGTCCCAGACGCGTAGGCGAAGAGCATCTTCGTAGAACTCGTGCTGGCGAAACGCGTCTACCTCGTCCTGGCTCATCGGGCCTCCCTGCACATTCAGCGATTGCACAGAGGCTGGCGAAAGGCGCGAGAAGTAGTTGTCGTTTACGGCACAAAGGTAGCGTTTGGCTGCAACGTGTAACTCAATGGGCTCGGTAACCGCCTTGGGGAAGAACGCTTTGAGTACGTCAGCCCCCGCGCTCTCGTGGTAGTTGTCCTGCCCCGAGGCCAGTGAATCCTCGGGAAATTCACTGGTGTAATGGCCAATGTCATGCAGTAGGGCAGCCGCAACCAGTGTGTCCGGCGCATTGGCTTTTTGCGCCAGCACCGCACTCTGGAGCATGTGCTGTGACATGGTGACTGCCTCGCCCATGTAGGATTCGCTGCCTCTGCGGGCAAAAATGTCTCCGATAAACGCGACGATGTTATCCTGGTCAAGCTTATCAAACGACATCAGGCAACTCCTTCTTGTGCATTTTTACGGTTCTCCAGCACGGCCAGTGTTGACAGCAGGCTGTCTTTATCTGCGTATGCACCCTGAAGCCAGCGGGAACCACTGCTCTCATACCCGATACGTCCGTGGGTTACCCGCGTGTTGTCAACGATAAACAACTCGCCTGGCCGCAGCTTGAAGGTCACTTCCAGTTCCGGACGCTCCATGATCTCCGCAAGCTTGCGGTAGGCGGCGTAGAAGTCCGCCATGTGATCAAAGGGAATGTCGGTCAGCGTTCCCAGTGAGCGGTTGTTGAACCTTACCGCCAGCAACTCCGAGTCCGGCCCCAGTTCAATGATCGGACGCTTGGAGCGCAGGTATACATCGCCAGTACCGGTATAGGTAAAGTTGGCGGGCTGGCTGGCCAGTACCTGAAATAACTCGGGGGCTTCTTCCCGTAGAATTTCAACGGCGCGGAAGCTGTCTACTATAACCGAGTCGCCGCCATCTACAGAGTTTTCCAGGCAGGACAGCAGCTGCAGGGTCGGAACCGGATCGCGGTAGGGGTTGTCGGTGTGTACCTGAAGCCCCAGGCCGGTATAGGCCAGGTTCACGGGGTTTACTTCCGTGCGTACTTCAAAGAAGCGACCGTAGTTGGTGTCGCGTACATACCCGAACAGTTCCACAACACGACAGATAGCCTCGCTTTCAATAGGCATGTCGGTCATTTTAGCCACGCCGTAGCGTGCTATGTCTGCAAGCCAGCCGCGCAGAACTTCAGGGTTATCGCTGGCTTCTTCAAAGCTGGCTACCGGGAGCTCTTCTTGTAGCTCCTGTCCCCACCGGGTAATGGAGGGGCCAGTCCAGGCCGGTACGCTGGCCTCGTCACGAGCCTTGTCGTACCGGTTCTGGTAAAGCCAGTTGCTGTCGAATATAACGGTTTTGTTTTCCGGGCCAAAGGTCAGCTCAAGCTGATTCTGGTCCAGAGCGTTTGCACGTTCGATACGTACATCGCTTGGTAAGTCCTGAATACGGACAAGCCTCTGTCCGTTTCCTGGCGACAGGGTATCCGCGTCTGGCGAATGGTCCCGAAGCCAGATCGAGTGGAAACGGGAGGAACTCCCGTTGCTCCATTCCACTTGCAAGGCCTGGCCCTGCATGAGTATCTCGATATTACTTAAACCCAGCATGTTTTACTCTCTTTACTTGTCTTGTCTAGCGCACGATTCGAATGGTAGAGAGTTTTCTGGCATTATAAAAACAATGGTTTTTGGGTCTTTGGGGTCAAAAAAACAATGACTCAAGTCAAAAAAGGGTGAATTGATGGATGGAGCAGAGTTTGGCAATCATTTGCCACCACTTGGATGGCTGCAGGCTTTTGAGGCAGCCGCCCGGCTGGAAAGCTTTACTCTGGCCGCGGAGGAGCTTGGGCGTTCACAGGCGACAGTCAGTCAACAGATTCGCAATCTCGAGGATAAACTGGGCTCAGAGCTGTTTCACCGGCTGCCCAGGGGCGTAGAGCTGACTCTGGATGGTGCAGCATATCGACCGCATATTTTATCGGCCTTTCGCATTATCGCTGCCGCGACCCGTGATTTATTTGCCACCCAGCGTCGCAGCACTGTAACCATTGCAACGCCGGTCTCCCTGGTGGCCACCTGGCTGGCGCCCCGTCTGCCCGAACTGCAGACCCTGAGCCATCGTTTGAATGTGAACATTGCCACAATCAACCGGCCCGTGGATTACGAAATGGAAAATGCGGATCTGGAAATTCATTACGGCGACGGAAACTGGGCCGGGCTTGACCGGGCTTTACTGGTTGAGGAACGTTTATCACCCGTATGTGCGCCGCACCTGCTCAGAGGTCAGGATGACTGGACGCAGCTTCCGGTTATTGCTCTGGCAGGTGCCAGGGCAGGTTGGTCTGACTGGTGTGCACGAGCGGGAGTGCCGCCACTGGCGATGCCCATGTACCGGTTTGACAGTTTTATCCTGGCGCTGGAAGCGGCCAAGTCGGGTGCTGGCGTTATGCTGGCGTCTCTGCCTTTAGTGGATACGGCCTTAAAACGGGGGGAGTTGGTGCGGTTGTCGTATGTGGAGCTGACTACCCGGTCAGGACACTGGCTTACCCGCGACCAGACCAAACCGGCATCACCTGCAATTGATGCCGTCTGGTCCTGGATGTCGGGTCAGAACTGAGTTCACGGCGACGGCGTTACGCCTCCGCAAGCAGCTTGTTCAGCCATTGCGGGTCCATTTCAGGAACGGAGTTCAGGAGTTTTTGGGTATAGTCCTTATGAGGGGGTGAAAACACATCGGTTTTCCGCCCCTGCTCCACGACCTTGCCTTTGCGCATAACGACCACCTCGTCCGCTATAGCGTCTACGGTGCCCAGATCGTGAGTAATGAACAGGTACGACATACCTATTTCTTTTTGCAGTTTGAGCAGCAGGTTCAGAATCTGCTCGCCCACCAGCTGGTCAAGCGCAGATGTAACCTCGTCACAAATAATCAGATCAGGCTCTGCGGCCAACGCACGGGCGATGCCAACGCGCTGCTTCTGGCCCCCTGACAATTCATGGGGAAAGCGATCAAGAAAGTACTCCTCAAGCTCGGTCATGGCCATCAGTTCTTTCAGGCGCTGCTCCATTTCCTGCCCTTTCAGGCCAAGGTAAAACTGCAGTGGCCGACCGATAATTTCGCGAACCCGTTGTCTGGGGTTCAGCGAGGTGTCGGGCAGCTGGTAGATCATCTGTAAGCGCCGCAGAGTATCCTTTTCTCTGGACTTCAGGGTGGGCGTAAGCGGAGCGTTGTGAAGCTTGATGCCGCCTTTTACAGGCGGTAGCAGACCGGTAACAACCCGTGCGAGGGTACTCTTGCCAGAGCCGGATTCACCTACCAGGGCAACGGTGCGGCCCCGTTCAACCTGTACCGAAATATCCTGAAGCACAGGTACACCAGGCTTGTATTCGGCACTGACGGAATCCACCGACAGCACAACCTCACCGGAGCCCGTGTCGTCTTTGTGCAGATTACGGACGCTGAGCAGCTTGCGGGTGTACTCCTGTTTTGGTTGTTCCAGCAACTGCTCTGTTTTGCCTTCTTCAACCAGTTCACCACTGCGCAGTACCATGATGCGGTCCGCGATTTGGGCGACTACGGCCAGATCGTGGGTTATATAGATGGCAGCGGTGTGGTGGTTGCGGATTGTCCGGCGAATGGCGGTAAGCACCTCAATCTGGGTGGTGACGTCCAGCGCTGTTGTGGGTTCGTCAAACACAAGAATGTCAGGGTGACACGCCATGGAGGCTGCAACCATGGCCCTCTGGAGTTGTCCACCAGAGACCTGATGGGGGTATCGCTGACCAAAGGTTTCCGGTTCGGGAAGGCCCAGTTCGCGATACAGCTCTATCGCCTCGTTTTCAGCGGTTGCCGCATCGGAAACACCATGAGCTACCGCGGCTTCAGTGTACTGGTCAATCAGCTTGTGCGCGGGGTTGAACGCCGCCGCGGCGCTTTGCGCCACATAGGCAATGCGCTTTCCCCGGAACTGTCGCCGTTTACGCTCAGACAGCTTCAGCAGGTCCGTGCCTTTAAACAGTACTTCACCGCTGCTGATGCGCATACCGTCACGGGCGTAACCCATAGCGGCCAGACCAATCGTGGATTTACCCGCGCCGGATTCGCCAATCAACCCCAGAACTTCACCGGCGGCGAGAGAGAGGCTGACAGATTTCACCAGCTGGCGAGTGGCTTTGCGGCCCTCGGTGGAAATAATCAGATCGCGAATTTCCAGGATAGGGCGGTTGGTGGTTTCGTCTTTCTCATCAATCATTTGGATAACCCGCTTGCCTTGTGTGTAAACCAGTCAACGACCAGGTTTACCGCAATGGTTAGTATGGCAATAGCCGCTGCCGGTAACAGGGGTGTCACACGCCCGAACGTTATCAGCATGGCATTTTCCCGCACCATGGCGCCCCAGTCGGCCGTTGGTGGCTGCAGCCCCAGGCCAAGAAAGCTGAGGGAACTGACCAGCAAAAAGATAAAACAGAAACGAAGACCAAACTCTGCAAAGAGGGGGGAGAGAATATTTGGCAGGATTTCGCGGCGAATAATCCAGAGCATTTTCTCACCTCTTAACCGCGCTGCTTCAACGTAATCCATGACGGCTACGTTCATAGCAACGGCGCGAGTCAGGCGGAATACACGAGTAGCTTCCAGGCAACCCAGAATCAGTATCAAAGCAGTGACCGAACTGCCAAAAATCATCAGCAGTAACAGGGCGAAGATAAGCAGTGGAATGGCCATCAGCATGTCAACCAGGCGTGACAAAACCTGGTCTACCCAGCCGCCAACCACTGCGGCCACCATTCCCAGCGCGCCACCGATGACAAACGCCAGGAGGGTAGCCATAAGGGTGATACCCACGGTATTTCGGGCGGCGTAGATAAGACGGCTGTAAATATCACGGCCGAGGCTGTCTGTACCCAGTAAGTGTTCCGCACTCCAGGGTGCAAAGGCATCGGCCACGATAGTGGCTTCGCCGAAAGGAGCCAGCCAGGGTGCAAAAACAATCACAAAAAGGTAAGTGAACAGAACCACCAGGCCCAGGAGTCCTGTGGGTGGAGCTTCGGCCAGACCACTGAGAACTTTGCGCCAGAGAGGAACTTTTTCAGAAGAATGCGTTTTAGTCATCATCATTTCGGGTGCAACAGTCGGGGATTACTGACAATGGAAACCACATCAGCAATCAGGTTCAGAAGAATGTAGGTTGCAGCAAAGATCATGCTGGCTGCCTGTACCACGGGCAGGTCGCGCTTGGCGACGGAGTCCACCATAAGCTGGCCCAGACCCGGATAAACGAACACCACCTCAACCACTACTACACCTGTAATCAGGTATGCCAGGTTCATGACAATAACGTTCACAATGGGCGCCCAGGCGTTGGGCAGTGTATGGTGAACAATGATGCGCCAGGGGCCGAGGCCCTTAAGGTACGCCATTTCAATGTAAGGGCTGGAAAGCAGGTTGATGATGGCAGCCCGTGTCATACGCATCATGTGCGCGCAGGTCACAAACGTGAGCGTAATTGCCGGCAGAATAGTGAGCTGCAGCCGTTCGAGTAACGACTGATCTGCGTCGACTTTAGACATGCTCGGTATCCACCCAAGCTGAACTGATATAAACAGTATCAGCACATAGGCAATGAAAAACTCCGGCATGGAAATAGCTGAGAGCGTGAACATGGACACAGCCCGGTCGACGAGCGTGTTGCGGTAAAGTGCCGCAATAACGCCGAGGCCCAGAGCAAGCGGAACGGAAATCAAAGCCGCGGTTCCGGCCAGGTAAAGGGTGTTTATCAGGCGGTCATCCAGCAACTCCAGCACCGGTTGGCCGGTTGCCAGAGATTGTCCGAGATCGCCCGTCAGCAGCCCTGACAGCCAGTCGAAGTACCGTGACACAATGGGTTGATCCAGCCCGAGCTCCTGCCGAATGGCAGCGACAGCTTCCGGAGTGGCCATCTGTCCCAGTATTTCTGTGGCAATGTCACCTGGCAGCATTTCCACGGCCAGAAATATGACCATGGAGATAATGAGTAACGTAAACAGGCCAAGCCCCAGACGCTTGGCCACAGTCATCAGTAACTGGTTCATAAATTAGCCCTCGAACCACCAGCGCTCGGCGATTCGGTTGCCATCCATGTCCCGGTTCGTTGCAATCTTTCCGTGTCCGACGGCTTTGGTAGCCGCACTGACGTAAGCGGAAAACGCCGGTGCAACCCAGCCACCCTGGTTATGTACCAGAGCCTGCATTTCCGCGTACATTTCCTGGCGTTTGCCAGCATCCAGTTCAGCGCGGGCGGCTTTAAGCAAGGTATTGAAGCGTTCATTCTGCCAGTTGGTGTCGTTCCAGTTGGCGTCCTCCGCGAAGAACTGCGAGAAGAACCAGTCAGCTGTCCCGCGTGGGCTGGAATACGACATACTCCAGGGGCGCTTCATCCACACGTTTTCCCAGTAACCATCAGCTGGTTCACGCTTAACGTTAATATCGATGCCAGCTTTGGCTGCGTGTTCCCGATAGATAACGGCCGCATCAACAGCACCGGTAAACACTGCGTCGGAGGTGCTCAGGTCTACAGAAAGTGAGTTATAGCCTGCTTTTTTGAGGTAGTGACGAGCCTTGTCAGGGTCGTATTGGCGCTGAGGAAGGTCGGCGTAATTGAGGTATGAAGCGCCGATTGGCTGATCATTCGCCAGGCGGCCATAGCCTTTCAGAACACGATCTACAATGTCCTGGCGGTCAATCGCGTGCTTGAGGGCCAGCCGTACGTTGTTATCGTTAAACGGTTTGGCCTGGGTATCCATGGCAAAGTAATAGATCTGGTCGCTGTCGACGTTGTTGATGCTGAGGTTCGGGTCCATTTTCAACAGGTTGACGGTTTTCAGGTCCACCCTGTCCATCGCATCAATCTGCCCGGTCCGCAGAGCGTTGGTGCGTGCTGCAGCGTCGGTAATAGCAAGGAATGAGACCTTATCGAACCACGCCCGGCCAGACTTCCAGTAATCCGGGTTACGGGTAACCACGGCTTCCACACCTGGCTCCAGCTTCTCCAGAATGTAGCCACCTGTACCAATGCCGGCATTGGGATCAACCTTGCCATCGGTCGCCGGCATAATCGCCATATGGTAGTCCGACGTAATGGCAGGGAAGTCAGCGTTTGCGGCTTTCAGATTAAATATGACTGTGTGCGTACCGTCAGTTTCGATGCTTTCAATCGGATCGACAATACCTTTGGCAGCAGACTGGGACTTTTCGCCCCGGTGATGGTTGAAAGTAGCGACTACGTCGGCTGCTTCCAGCGGCTTGCCATTATGGAACGTGATGCCTTTACGCAGCTTGAATGCCCATCGCGCTGCGTCGGGGGCCGGCTCCCAGCTTTCCGCCAGTTCACCAATCAGCTCACCCTCAGGCGTGACTTCGGTCAGGTAGTTGTAGATCGCAAAGCCTACGCTTTGCATGAACACGTCAGAGAATCTGGCCGGGTCAAGACTGTCTGTTGTGGAACCACGGGAAAGGCCCAGGCGGAAATGACCGCCTCGCTTGGGCGATGGGGAAGGGGTGCTACCAAAAGCAGGCAGTGCAAATGCGCCTGCTGTTGCTGAAACAATACCCAGTGCCGCAGCACTTTTCATAAAACCACGCCGCGACAGCATGCCGTTACGGGCATGTTGATCCAAATGCTTACTATCAGTCATGCAAATACCCTTGCTTGTGTTGTGCGAAAATCACGAGAGCAGGGCTGGGTTTGTGCGTGCGGCAGACAAGTTGTTCAAGTTGACCAGATATTGATCTGTATCAAACGACGAGCACATCTTAGTGATTGGCGTGCCAAAGTCAAGACGGCTTGCAATTCTGTTTCGGGTGTCAATTTAGCTGGCTAGCTAATAATATGTGCGGCTCCGGCGACGTGTGTCTGTTATCTGCTTTTAAGGTTTTTGCGAATGAAAAAGGTTTCCAAGCGCAGGTTTACACTCCGCCTGCTTCTCAATCGACATCAGATCAGCGAAAGCGTGGCGTTGTCGCCTCAACCGGGACGGCGTAATTCCATGCTGGCGGGGTTGCAGGTGGCCATAACTGCATTGATCGCGTTGCCACTGATACAGTTATCGCCGTACTCGCATCTGATTGGTTTTGCATCTCTTGGTACCCTGGTTGCACTTTTCGGCCGGTTTGCGCCCAGGGCGAAGCGTGGCTGGATTGTTTTCCTGTGCCTGCTGTGTCAGAGCCTCACGGTGTTTTCTATGTCCACCGCGGTATGGGCCGGAGTGCCGGTGGAAGGGCAGCTTCTGTTGTTGGCGCTGATGTGCGGAATACTGTTTTATCTGGTTACGGCGGGAGATTTCGGGCCACCCGGGGCGTTGATCTTTGTGTTCGCCGCCAGTGTGTCTATGGCCGAGGTAGACTCCTTTACGCTGGTTTTACAGCGAACAGCTGCGACCGCCGTGGCGGCAATGCTTGCCTGGTGTGTATGCATGGTCACGGAGATATTACGAGAGCGCTCGTTCAGCGCTGAAGTGCCCGCTGGCGGGGCACAGTCGCTGCGCAAACAAGCGGTTGCGGTTACACGAATTATCATAGGTTCAGGGGTGGCAGGATTTATTGCCTACGGCTATGGCGGCCAGTATCCCGGTTGGGCTGCCATGGGTGCCGTTGCCGTTTTACAGGGGGCGCATTTGCACATCACCATGAACCGTGCCCTGCAACGATCGGTTGGAAATATAGTGGGAGCAACTCTGGCCGGGGCGATTTTGCTGATGGAGCCTTCTATATGGACAGTGATTTTTCTGGTCTCATTTTTATGTTTTGCCACCGAGGTCATTATTGGCTCCAATTACGGCCTCGGGCAAATTCTGGTTACCCCTATGGCACTGTTTATGAGCTATCTGGCCATGCCGGAGTTTGCCGGGGTGGCCATGGCGCAAGAGAGGGTGCTTGATACGGTGACAGGAGCGGCTACCGGGATGATATTTGCGGTCGCATTCTCCACCATGGACGACCGGCGATACCTGGCACGCCACCATGTAAAGCGGCGCCGGTAGGCGTATACGAAAGCCTCCCGTCAGGGCCTGGCCTGACGGGACACCGACTGCTTTAAGTGCTGGCTGTCCTCTCAGGCAGAGAGATAAGGGTATACAGAAGTGCGGTTAGTGCAATTGTCGGGTACACGGCCCCGACATTGTCTGTCAGAACCTTTATCTCGGACATAAACAGAAAAGCCGCAACGCCAATAGCCCAGACGCCGATTGCCTTCAAGTTTACACCTTTGAAGTACCAGTATTTCCCACCAACTGTCTCCATAGCTGAGACATCGTAGGTTCTTCTTCTGATGATAAAGTAGTCTGCCAGAAGAACACCGAGTAAAGCGCTCAATGCCATTCCTACATTACCAAGAAACCACATAAACGCAGCCAGGAAGCTATCCATGTAGATAGGTATTGCCATAAGTAATGATGAGAGAATGGTAACCATCCAGATAGAATGCAGAGGCTTAATCTTCTTGGTTATGTTGGTAACGGATATGCCTGCGGCCATCAGGTTAACAACGTTTGTTGTTACGCTGGCCACAATGATAAGCAGAAGAGCTACCCAGCCCAGCCCCATTCCACTCACCAGAGAGCTTGGATCCGAGTTGTCGGGGTTGAAATTTCCGGTGGCCAGGGCAACGCCAATCGTCGCAACAACACCCACAAAGATGAACCACACCAGAGACACGGTAGCACCGATAAGAGGCGCTAATGTTGCGGATCTGGGTGTTCTTGTGTAACGGGTGAACTCCGCGATACCCAGCACCCAGGCAAGGCTGAATGCTGCCATAATATCAACGGCCTCGCCGATAGGCATGGCGTTTTCCGGAGAGGGTCTCCATGCAATAATGTCAGCCAGAGAGTTTTCCTCGAACACAATAAAGGTCACCAGACCGCCCAGTGACAATATAATAATAACCCCGATTCTCTCTACCAGCTTTATGGATTTCCGGCCCAGGGAGATTGCAATGAGATTAAGAATGCTCATGATAATAACGCCGAGCACGACAGGGCCGGTACTGCCTGGCTCGCCAAAAGGAGGCCAGCCGAACAGAGAGTGGAATATATAGCTCATTGAAATGACAGCGATAAAGGTATTCACAACCGTCCAGCCTGTGAACACAATCGTGTTCAGGATGGTTGGCAGGGCACTGCCTTTGATGCCGAACGCAGGCCGCGTGAGCGCCATGGTTGATACGCCCACTTTGAAGCCCATAATGCCCACCAGGGCAAGGATGGCATAAGCTATGGGGTTGGCAATTAAAGCCACCATGATTGCACCGCCAAACGTCGCACTTGCAACCGAGCCCCCCAGATACCAGGAGGCGTTATTGGTGTTGGCTCCGAACCAGAGAAAGACCATGTCCCAGAACCCCATGTCGCGCTGTGCCATGGGAACCTGTTCCGTCGCATAGTATTCAATCGTTTCATTGCTTACATGTGGACTGCTTTCTTTTTCATCACTCAGCAAACTGTCTTCTCCAGTTCTTTTAGGTTTAAGGAATAAACTACAATGTGGGTGTTCAGAGTTTTTCGTAGGTTTCTTTTAATTGGCTGGCAGGATACCCCAAGCTGTCGGGGTGTTTTGGTTTCCAGGTGTAATGATCCTTGTTCTGAATTTTCTTTATAATATTGTTGGTGTCATATATATTGATATCGTAAATCCAGTTAGCCATGGTCACGACCGAAGACATATGGCTGCCCTCGCTGGTGCTTCCACAAATATCCTTTATAAGGTTTACCTGATAGTTTCTTGCATAGGCGTCAAACGCCGTGGTAAGTACGCAGACATCGGTAAGAACACCACCTAATAATAAGTGTTTTACGCCCAAGCCTTTTAATACCATCTCCAGACTGGATTCAAAGAAACCACTATAACGATGTTTGTCTACAATAATGTCACTCTCTGACACAGGCAGTTCATCAGAGATTTTAATGTTATCGGAGTGGGAGTTGTAATAAACGGGGCTGCCTGAATCGTTTAATGGTTCACCGTCAGAAACGCCTACTGCATCGGCTCTGTTTATATGACGGGTATAGATTACGGGTATTCCGGCCTCACGGCAGGTATTAACCAACAGGGTAGCGTTTTTTAGAATGGTCTCCATGTTAGGCACATCTGATGTGCCTGGTTCATTCTGCAGATCGATTAGAAGTAATGCAGTGTTTTTGGTGTCAGGTTCTTCCATTATATAAGGTTCCGAGATAATGAGTGCATACAAAGGCTGCCTCGAGTAGGCACAATTGGGTGGATATGGAAGGGTGGTTGCCGGTACCCTGCGCATCATACGCGAGAGCCGTGTGCCTTGCAGCCCGAATTGGTCCTTCATCCGGGTGTTCACGGTATACTCTGCGTTTTGGATACAACCTGTTGTTGTGGGGAAATCAGTTTGTCTGGCGAGACTGTAAGCTACGGATTGGAAAGCATCGTCCTGCACCATTCCTTCAAGCAAGTGAAAGGGCGCACCATCAAAATCGACTGCCGCGAGCGCACCCACCTGGGGGGCGTGAACGGCGCCGGCAAAACCTCAGTGTTGGCGTTGATTCCGGCATTTTACGGGGAAGAGCCGGAGCGGATTGTTACCAAGGCCTCTGGCAAGCTGTCCTTCCTGGACTATTATTTGCCCACCTTTCAAAGTCTGATCATCTTCGAATACCGCCGGCATAACGGGCTGCATTGTGCGGTGATGTACCGTCACTCCCAGGGCAAACCCTGTTACCGTTTTGTCGCCGGCTCTGCAGAGGAGACCTTTTTCTCGCCGGAGATCAAAGAGCTGCTGCAAAATGGTGCCAGTGCAGATGACGTGTTTGCAGCGTTGCGGCAGCGGGGCATCAAGCCCTCCAAAATGATTGATACCATTATCAATTACCGCGCCATTATTCAGCGCAATCAGAAGTTGCTGAAGCGGCTCCCGGCGGATGCCAGGTCGCTGCGCGCACTGGCGGCAGAGTTCGGGTTGGGTGACAGCGATACCCAGATGACCAATATCGAGCGGCTGACTCATGTTGTGCTGAACAAACACCGGCTTCTCAGCAGTTTTAAAACCATGATCTGCGAGACCCAGTTTGAAAACATCCACCAGCACGCCAGACCCAGAGCCATTGACCGCAAGGATCTGATTGCCGATATCCAGAGTCTGTCGGCGTTTGCGGGTGAGGAAGACAAGATTCGCGAATGCCTGCGAAAAGACGCAGAGCGCAGGGCGATACTGGAGCAAACCGATAAAACCGTTGCCAATCTTCTCGCCAGCGTTGAAGAGGCCCGGGAAAAAGCCAGCGAACTCAGCGATCAGAAAGAGTGGCTGGAAACAGAAAGGGCCGACAAACAGGCGGCGTTCGAAGCGTCGGATCAGCAACTGGCCCGTAAAATTGCCGATTACAACGCCAACTACGGCAACCTGGATGGGCAGGTGGCGGTTCTGTACCGGCAAAACGACAAGTATGAACGTGACGGATTGCCCGAGTTGGCCCAGAGCTTCGACAATCTGGCGGATTATCGTCAGCGTCTGGCCACTGCACAAGCGGATTATGATGACCTGACGGGCAAGGCCTCAGCCATTGAAGGTGAGTTTGATCGCGAAAAGCAGGCTATTCAGCACGAGCATGAGAAGCATCAGGCGCAACGTCAGCAGCGCCTGAGAGAAGCCGAGAATGCACTCACCTCGGCGAAACACGCTTACGATCTGAAACTGAACTCGGTGGCGACAGACAAGGTGGCCGCAGTCTCTGAATATAAAGATACTCGCGCCGCCGAGCGAACCGAACTGACCAGCGAGCAAGCCCGTTTGTCGGCATTGCGGGACAGCCCCGGCCAGACTGAAGCCGAGCAGAAAGAAATGGCGTTGGCGGAGCAGGCGTCTGAAGAAGCCGCCGAGCAGGTTGCGCTGGCGCATGAACATCGCCTGGAAGCCGGTCGCAAACGGGATCAGGCCGATCGCGACTGGAAAGCCGCTCAGGAGCAGGTTCTGCAGATGGACATAAAGGTCCAGGAGCTGGAGGACCGGTTTAACGAGTTGCAGAAGCAGATTATGCCGGAAGATGGCACCTGGTTGTCGCTGTTGAGAGCCGAAGACCCGGACTGGAGCCAGCATCTGGCGAAGGTGGTCAACCCGGCTTTGCTGCACCGCAAGGATCTGGCGCCGACACAGGATGCGGAGGCGGTAAAAACATCTGTTATGGGTTGGCAGTTGGCCTTAGACAACCTGCCGGTTCCGGATTTTGCGGCCTCCGAAGACGCCCTGCAGGCCCGCAGTCGCAGTCTCGACGAGGAACGCCAGGCCGCCATCAAACAGCGAACAGAGGTTGAACGCGAGGTCCGCCGTCGGCATGAAACCTTCAAAGAGCGTGCCGAGGCTGCCGATCGACTGGAAACCGAGTTTTTACTGGTTGAGCGCACCCGTACGAACGCCGTCAATAAATTGGCGAATGTGCGGCTACGGGTGAAGGACGCTCAGGCCGAGCGGGCTGCACAGATCACCCGGGAACTGGAGACGGTTGAGCATAAGCTCAAAGCCTTTGATGAGCAAACCGGCGAGGGCATCCGCGAGGTGAAAGCCGGTTTTGAGCAGCAGCGTCAGGATATGCTGGGGCACTGGGCGGAGCAGCAAGCGCAGTTGCAATCGACCATCGACCAGCAAGCCGAGCTGATCGCTACGGCGGAGACGGATTACAAAGCGCGCCTTAAAAAGAAGCGGCAAATATACGATCAGCGGCTCTCGGAAGAGGGCATTGATCCGAAAGTGGTGCGCGAAGCCCGGGAAACGCTGGCGAAACTCAGCGAAACCGTTGAAAACATCGTGGCCTCAGAAGATCAGGTGCGTGATTATCGCAAGTGGCGTGAACAGGAGTGGAGCCAGGTTGAGACGCTGACCGAGCAGGCAAACCAGGCAAAAGCCAGGTGCGAGGCAGCAACCCGCAAGCGAGAGGAACGTGAGCGTTCGTGGAAGGAGCAGGATAGTAAGCTGAAGGCGACCATTACCGAGCATCAGCAATCGGTCAAACGGCTTCGGGAGCAAATTGAAGCCGCAGCAACCGTACTTAAACACTTCCCGGGCGAAACTCTGGCCGAGGGCTTTCCGGGCAACATGGCCGACCTGACCCAGGAGCTTCAGGGGACGTTCCAGAAGCTGGAACAGTTGCGCAAAACGGTGATTGGCACCTTTGATCAGGCGACCGCAATCCTGAACCGGTATGACAACACCCAGATCCAGCAAGCCTGGCAGAAACTGTCTGCTCACCGACGCGGCCAGATGGGTGGTGATGCGGTGCCGGATTACGAAGAAAGCTTCAAACTGGCCCGGGTGCCGGACCTGCGCGAACTGCTGGATACCGATATCCCGCAGTTACGGAGCGCGTTGATTGATCAGTTTGTCTCTGAAGCCGGCAGTCTGGTGAAGTATTTTGACAGCCTGGAAGTCATGGCGCGGGAAGTGAAAGCAGTGTCCAGTTTACTGAAGCGAAAAATCAACACCGATCAGCAGATCGACAGCCTGAGCGATATTCAGGTGGTGCTTGAGCCCAGAATCTATGAGGACGAGACCTGGCAGCCGTTGAAAGAATTTGTGGAGCAATGGCAAAACTGGATCCATACGAACCGTCGTTCCTTGCCGAGCGATGCGATTGTCCGGCGCTTTAAACTGGTCACCGACACCCTCAGCGACGCCAAGGTAAAAGAGAGCGTCGAATCCATGATTGATATGCGCCTGGAAATGAAAGAAAACGACCGGCAGGTGGTGATTCGTACCGATGCGGACTTCCTGTCGGCCAGTTCCACCGGCCTGACGTATCTGGCCATCATGACCGTGTTTATGGGGCTGACCCGTTACCTGTGCCCGGATTTCAACACCCGCATCACCTGGCCCATTGACGAACTGGCCACTCTCAGCCCCAACAATATTTCTCACCTGTCGGATATGCTGGAGGCCAACAACCTCACCATGATCTCGGCCTGCCCGAAACTGGACAGAAGCCTGCGCAAGTTCTTTGAAAACAAGATCTCACTCAAGCAGGGCCGGGTTCACACCTACGAATCGTCGCAAAGCACCGGAAAACACAGCGAGATGTTCGCACGGGTGAGCCAGGATGCGCAGCCTTCCCAGGCCGGACTTTTTGCAGACAGCCTGTCAGGAGGAGCCAAGTCATGAGTAACCCTTTATTTGAGCGCACGGTAACCGCGCTGCTGCAGGAACGGGTGATCTGCGAAGTCAGTGATGATGAGTTGTACAACTACCTGCTGATGCCTGGAAACCAGGACGCCGTAAACCGTTTTCTGGGACAGATTAACCGCACACTGCGGCAAACCAGCGCCCACGATGCCTTTGTGTGTGCTTATCAGGATGTTTCCGATGCCGATACCAAAGAGGCGATCCGGCAGCAGTTCCGGGAAGTGGCCAACAACCTTGAAGCCTTTGTGCAGTTTCTACGGCTGGTGATGATGCTGGAAGCCAATGAACGCCCGGTGCTGCCCGGCGACAAGCTGTCGGAAGGGCACATACTGGATCGCATTGCTGCCGCGCCGGCGCTGGAAGCCAGGCTCAGATCACTGGCCGAGAAGAGAGTCTTCCACACCAAGCGCTCGGATTCCGCCGGTCAGATCCGTTCGGTGCTTTCCAGCCTGGAAAAAATGGGCTACCTGAAGCCTATAGGCACCAGTGGCAGCCTGTACCGGGCCACTGGCCGCTGGAGCTGGCTGTACGATGCCATGACCTTCATTCAGACCCACGAAGGCATTCAGGGGGCTGAAGACACCGATTCCGAGCAAATGAGGTTGCACTGATGGCCCGCGCTCAAGATGCCCAAAGCACACTCCGGGCCCTGGCCAAATATGGCGAGGCCATTCTCGAGGCGCACCTGCGCAACGGCAACCGCATTCCGGATTCAGACGAGAACCTGGGCCTGATTGAAACCCTCGAACACCATCGCCTGGTATGGCGCATTGGTGAATCCGAGGATCTTCAGCTGAAAAAGGTGCTGGTTCAGTTTCTTGACCACATCACCGAATCGGAACGGCGCCGTTACGCCAGCGCCCAGGTCCATATTCTGTGGCAGCAGCTGAGTGAGCTGTTCGAAGAATACAAAGAGGCCAAGAAACGATCCGCCCTGAGTGACATTGACCGGCTGGAAGGGGAAATCAAGGAGTGCCTGGCGGATGTTATCGAGGATATCCGCAACGCGACGGAAGCTTTTGCTACCTACATCAACACAGGGTTTGCGTACATCACCGATCTGAACCTGCGCATTCGCGAAAATGAAAAAGTGATTGAACGGGCAGGGCGGCTGATCACCCTGTTTGAGAGCTTCCGCATTCGGGAGCTGGCAGAGCAGGCCGGTTCTGACGCATTTCTGAAGCGTCTGTTGCTGCGACATTTGCCGGCAACCCTGGAATCGTCGCAGAAAAACCTGTCCTACGCCCTGAACCAGCTGCGCAAGATGCTGGTTCGTATGCGGGAGGATCAGCGTTTGAGCCGCATGGTGGGTGCCTTTGAAGCCCACTTTGTTAACCACCCGGGGTTTGAGCCCTCCATTGATCATCTGGATCTGCGACAGGTGCCGGAATTTCTCAACACGGTTGCGCCTTTCCGGATTCGCGGCTTCGGCGATATTTATGATTCTGCGGACGATCTTGAACTGATAGAACTGGCAGCCAAAGCACGCACAGTACCTCTGACAGCTGAAGATCTGCAGGTTCCGGACGATGTGGCCAGCGTGAATTTCGACATTGCCGGTGAAACAGAGCCCGAAGAAGACGACCCTGTAGAGGAAGCTATTGAAGGGCTGATTCAGATGCTGGTAGACGGCCATCTGGGAGAGCGCACCATACTGGCCTCCGAAGCCTTGGCCAGCACCGGCCTGGAGATCGATAAGGCCGATTGGCTACAGGCCATTGTGTCTGAAATCGAATCCCTGCCAGATGGCGATCAACAGCACATTGAAGTGCTTTATCACCAGAGCCACCACGGAGTTTATCCGGATAACGTGCTGGTGTCCGATCTGACCCTGAAGCATCACCATGCCGGCTGAAATCACTGCAATAGAACGCCTGCTGAAAGGCGGCAAGCTCAAGGTCCGGCGCAGCCCGCTTTGGGAGCGGATCTGTGATGAAAATGGGGTAGGGCAGGTCATCGGCCGGGAAATTCACTTTACCCCCGAAGACAGGCAACGCCTGCGGGACTATGTGAAAGCAGAACATAACCTGGATCCGCAATACGACTCCCGCACCGGCGGCCGCATGGTCATGGCCCGCAAGGATGCCAGTGAAAAACTGAGTCGAGACTCAGTGTTCGGACACTTGCTTGTGATGGCCACTGCCGGCCGCACAACCATAAGATCCAGTGGTGAGGAGGTTACCACGCCCCCGGGCAGCGTATTGAGCGTGTTGCCGGAACATCTGGACATCGCGCACCTCCAGTCGCGAAAGCTGGTGATTATCGAGAACGGCGCCTTAATGCCTTTCTGGGCAGACCTCCAACTGACCGGTTCATGGCAAGATGCAATCATCCTGTACCGTGGCCATCGCGAAAATATGCGCTTCGTTGCAGACATTGCACGTGAGCAGCCAGCGCAAAACCTGGCGTGGTTTTTCGATTTTGACCCTGCCGGGCAGGCGATGGCGCTGGATCAGGGTAGAGGCAGCACGCTGGTGCCTGAAGCATGGAGCACGTTTGACAAGGGAACTGCCTACAACCAACCCGGAACCTACCGCAACCAGACAGCGGCACTGAAAAGGCTCAAAGCCCGGGCGTCGGGTGAGTTGTTAAAGGTAGCTGAACACCTGGGAACAGAAGAGCTGGCGCTGATGCAGGAGCATCTGGTGTTACGACAAGTGCGCCTTAAAGCGCTTCCTGTTATTTTATAAACATTAAACTCAGGCCCTGTTCAACCAATGGGGTCCGTAATGGGTAACTTGAGAGTGAAGCAGGAGCCCTCCCCCGGGCGAGAGGTTACGTAAATCTCACCCTGGTGCTTTTCAACGACTGTCTTAACAAACGATAGCCCCAGACCGGCCCCACGTGCACCGGCAAGCTCGCTGTTTCTTTGGCGACGATAACGGTCAAACAGGTGAGGCAACTCACCCGGTTCTATGCCCATGCCTTCGTCGGTCACTGTTAGGCATGCCTGGTGCCCCGCACGAAATACCTGCAGGTTTACCGGCGTATATTCCGGGCTGTACTGCACGGCGTTAGTCAGCAGGTTGATCACTGCCCGCTCAAGCAATTCTGCGTTGCCTTTCAGCCAAAGGTCTTCTGTGCCCTGCAAGTGTAAGGAGATGTGCTTCTCCAGCGCCTGCTCGCTAACGCTGTCGCGGGCGTTTTCCACAACTGCCAGAAACTCACACTCATAAAAACGTGTTTTGGTGAGCTGTTCGGCCCGGGCCAGTTGCACAAATTCCTCTGCCAGGTGGTAGCTTCGTTTTGCCAGCCGGCCAAGCTGTTCCAGATGGCTCTGTTCAATATGGCTGGGGTCGCGCTTCAGTTGTTCGATCAGTGCAAGCTGGGAAACAAGCGGCGATCGCACATCGTGGGAAATAAAATCAATCGCCTCTCTGTGCTGACGCTGTTGCTCCCGTAATTCCGATATATCAGAAATATTGGCAACAATGCCGTATTGCGCACTGTCCGGCAGAGCAAAGGGAGCAAAGTGGATAAGAAAGTCTTTGTGATGGATTCTCAGGTCGACCGTCCGGCTTTGCAGCAGTGTAAGGGTCTCGGAGACGGTTTCATGCCAGGGAGGCGTTTCCCGGGGATCGTGGCCTTCCAGAAGCCGGGTCAGGGGCAGGCCAGCCACGCTGGGCATAGGTTCGCCAAACCAGTTTTCAATATGGCCGTTGGCAAAGCGGATAATGCCCAGCTCATCCGTCACAATGATGCCATCCGGCATACGCTCGAAGCTCCGGCGAATGAACTCCTGCATATGGTTCAGCCGCTCTGTCGCCGTTTTTACACGCTCAATACGGGCTGAAATGTTTTCACCGCCTACGGACTTTTTCTTTGCGGTTACCGCGCCGGAAAAGTTCAGGTTTTGCAGGTAACGTTGTATAGCCTCACGGCTGAGGTCGTTTGGCAAAATGAGGCCAAGGGTATAACGACAATCTCCCCGCTTTAGTTGAATCCAGCTGTGGTTGTCTGCATGTTGCCATACGCCATTTTTTTGCATATCCGGAATATCGGTGGGCTTCAGAGTTCGACTGGACAGAATCCGGCCATCCTCTTGAAGCAACCAGCCCCGAGGTTGAAATAACGCCTGAAAATGCTCAAGAAGCTGAGTGGGTGAGCGCATAGACAGCTCAGGGAGGGTTATCCCCGGTGTACGCGCAAGTTCATCCAGCTGTCGGCTCAGGAACCGGTTGGCCACTGTCAGGCGCAGACCATTGGCTGTGGGGAAGGCAAAGAGAGGAATGACCAGTGCGTGAGCAATTGGAAGCCAGACCCTGAACACACCCAGCATCACCATATAAAGTAACAGTAGGGCAACCCCGACAGACACGCATGTAAAAAATGTATAGGTCATGCGCATACGTGGTAACAGACAGGCCAGAAGTGCCAGTGTTATAACGGCGAGGCCAATACCTGACCAGTCGGGCGCCCGGCGAATCTGTAGCTGCTGTTTGAGTGCAGAATAGGCATTTGCGTGAAACTCCACGCCAGGCATCGGTTGGTTGAGGCCAGAGAAAGGGGTGGGGAGAATATCACCCAACCCGACAGCTGTCGCTCCGATAAAAACGGTTTTGCCACTGAACCGCCCTGGTGCCGGGGGCGCGTTAAGGACGCTTTCGTAAGAGTAGGCTGGCAGTGTCCCCGTTGTACCAGCCAGAGGAATGACCCGGTAGCCTTCGCGCGTATTTAAAAAAGCCGGGAGTGACTGAGAGTCTGTTGGTTTTGCGGTGGTGCCGGTGGCTGCAAGTGCCAGGCTGGGCCACAGCGCATCTCCCATTCCGTTGAAAAGGTATAGGCCTCTGGCCAGGCCATCATGATCGAGCTCTATGTGTGCATGGCCAAGGCCGGATGCAGCTGAAACCAGATCGCTCGCCGGAAGTTTTTCACTAAGAGGAAAGTAAGTGTCTGTTCGTGACAAGTGTAGCGGTAAAATCACATTCCCATGGGCTTGCATCGCTTTCTTCAGAGCTGCATCGTCTGCCGTTGGCTCTGTGAACAAAATGTCGAATACGATGGTTTCAGCGCCAGCCTTGTGCAGTTTGCTGATGATGTCAGCATGGACCTGCCGTGGCCAGGGCCAGCGCCCTAGTCTGGAAAGGCTTGCGTCATCAATGGCCACAATGACGGTATCTGGTGAAACACTGGCAGGAACAGCTAACATAGCTGAGTCCAGAAGCCAGTAATCAAGGCGCCGGGGCAGGGCTGTTAGTTCGGCAAGTATGAATAGCAGCAGAAGAGCCAGTCCGAGCGTTTTTGGAGTCGTCTTTGTTGGTAACCAATCCCAGTTCATGAGCCCCGCTATACGTCTCGGTTATCAATATCATTCCAGGTAGAGTTCCCTCCCGGGGCCCCATTGGCTTTGCAACGGTCCGTCAGTAAGAGCTTTGAGGCGGATAAAATACCGCCTACCGGGAACAAGACGCAAGGCCGCTGTGGTTTCTTTCAGGGTTGCCTCTTTAATAATACTGTTGAAGTCGGCAGAGTCTGACAGCTGCACACGGTATTTTGAAGCCTCGGCCAGGCTTTCCCAGAATACGCGCACCTGGCTGTCTATATAGTTCACACTGATGATGCGCACCGGCGGGAGTGTTCCGTTTACCGTCAGCTTTCGTGAGGGTGATGCTGCAACAGAGTTACCGCCAGCTTCTGTAACGACACGCCAGTAATATTCTCCCGCCTTCAGTGGGCGAGAGGGCAGGGCTGCTGTTTCTGGTGCCCATTCGCTGGTTGCAACCAGATTATTGAAAGCTTTGTCTTCGGCAATTTCAATTCGGGCAAGCTCATTTGAACCATTGAGGCTCCAGCGGAATTCAGGCATGTCGTCGTTTGTGCTGTCTCCCTCACCTGGAGAGAGAAGGTTGGCCGCGTAGGCCTGCAGGTCGACCTCAAAAAGGCGAACAGCGGGCATCCCTGCAGCTCCTTGCGGGTCAAGTGCGGCGAGCTGCATTTCGTAGCGTCCGTTATCCAGGCGGCTGACATTAAAATGGTTGCCCACTACTTTTCTGTTTTCAACCCAACGTCCGCTTTCCGCTTCGAAGATATCAAGGCGGTAATGTGTGGGCGGCCCTGCCTCCCAGGTCACCTCAGCAGGGAGTTGTGTGAGTGGTGTCGGCAGCTGGGTGATCACAGGGGCTGCCGGCATTCGTCGGATGTTCGGTTTGTTGCCGGAAATGCTTGCGCTGTAACCGGCAGGCACTCTGTGCAACTTGCCGGGAATTCCAAACTCCACAGTCCCTTCGGTTACCTGCAAATGAGTAGCCGCGCCCCCGGTTTGTAAAGAAAATGCTGTGCCACGCACTGCAGCAACCGCTGAAGGTGTTTCTATTTCAAAGCGGGTGCCCCCGTCAATCACAGGCTTTACCCGGGTTCGCACGCCCCCTCGGTTCAGTCTTAACCTCGTATCCGCCATACCGGTCTTTCCGAACTGGGACAGGCGGTTGAATATAAGTCGGGAATTGGGGGAAAGCCTGACTTCCGAGCCATCAGCCAAAGTGATAAGTGCAGCTCCGGCCGCTGAAATCACTTCATCACCTACGCGTATCACGGCGTTATTTTTCAGTGGCCTTTTCCGGCGACCATTACTGGAGATTAACTGAACATTGCCTGAAACTGAGGTCGCCCGGGCAGGGCCTGGCTCTTGTTTAAGCCAGGCCAGAGGAATACGGATGCGATCGCCTTCTGTCAGTGCCTGTCCTCGGTCTATGGCATTGTATCGTAAGAGTTGTTTCGGGCTGTAGCGTTTGTTCAGGAGCTTATTTGCAGCTTTTACAAAACTTTCGCCAGGTCTCAGTGTGTATAACCACTCTGGCTCCGATTCGATTGTGGAAGCACCTTTATCAGTTGCAGAGCCACGGGTGACAGGAAGCTCCGCATGCGCAGGCAATGTCAGCACTGACAATGTCAGTATAAACAAAGTCTTTAGAATAGAGGATACTGCGCGATCAGACATTTTAGGTGTGCACTTCTCCGGCATTAGCCTGGCTTTTGACTGAGGTGTCAGTTGGTTCAGTTTTCATTGCTTCCAAACGGTAGCCTCTCTGATAAATCGTCTTGATACGAAAGCCGTTCTCAGGATTCAGGCCCAGCCGGCGCCGCAGGCGGCTGATGTGAGTATCCACCGTTCGCGTGTTAACGTCTTTGATCAGCCCCCAAACCCGCTCCAGAAGCACTTCCCGGGTAAGCAGGCGCCCCTGGTTCTGAAACAGAAACAGGGTGAGATCGAAGTCTTTATCCGTTAATGTCAGCATTTCACCGTGAAGGCAAACGGTTCGCTGCTGGGTATTAATTTTAAACGGGCCATACTCAAGGGTTGTTTTCTCGCTGTCCGGGTTAGCGCGCCGTGCCAGAGCGTTAATACGAGCGGTCAGCTCTGCAGCCCGGGCAGGTTTTGCGAGAAAGTCGTCTGCTCCAGCATCAAGGGCCTGAACAATATCGGCTTCACTGTCGCGCTGGGTCAGGAACACAACGGGGATCGGCCAGTTTATATGAGTTCTGACACTTTTCAGCACTTCAATCCCGGTCATATCAGGAATTTGCCAGTCCAGAATCATCAGGTCATAGCTTTCGTGTAAGGCAGCACTGAGAAAACTCTGGCCCGTAGGAAAACTATCACACTGGTATCCGCGTTCAGAGAGAATGGCCTGAATGAGTTGCGCCTGTTCCAGTTCATCTTCTAGCAGAGCAATGCGCATTGTATCCCTCCCTGAGTCAGTTATGTTTCTCGAAAGCGCGTCTTTATGGCTAAGCCGGTCGGGACTTTTAGGCCGCCTCACCCCATTATCACAAATTTCAGCGAGGTATTCCGTTTCGTTATGTAGCCTTCGGTGAGATCGTGGCCGGCTTTCCGTTATCGTCGTTCAGTGTTTGTCGGCAGGCAGGGAAATTACTGCAGCCCCAGAACCAGCCTTTTTTTCCTTTTCTTCGAACCAGGGGGGAAAAACAGTGGGGGCAGGGAACCGGTTTCTGCCCGGTGCCATCCTGCGGATCAGAGTCTTCAAGGGGGCGGGTGCCGCGACAGTTCGGATAACGGGTGCACGCAAAGAAGCGGCCATATTTACCGTCTCTTTCGGTCATAGGAGCGCGGCATTTCGGGCAGTTTGGAGCTGCAGTATCAGGCTTTGCCTGGACACTGTCCGCAGTTCCGCCGATAAGCTGTCGGATCTCTGTTTTCAGAGTCTCAAGAAACTCCCTGGGATCTTCCTCGCCGCGGCGAACGGCTTCCAGGGTTGCTTCCCACACAGCGGTTCTGTCGGGCCGGCTGACAGCCTCCGGAAGTGCATTGATCAGTTCTTTGCCTTTTTCAGTGGCGCGAATATGCCGACTGTCGCGATACAGATAGTCGCGCCGGAACAGTGTGTCGATGATGCTCGCCCGGGTCGCTTCGGTGCCCAGGCCATCTGTCTCGCGCAGGGTTTTTCGCAACTCCGGGTCAGTGACAAAGCGTGCGATGTTGGTCATCGCAGACAGCAGGGTTGCGTCGGTGAAATGCTGCGGTGGCTGGGTTTGCCGTTCCCTGACGGAGCTGTCTTCACAGAATACTGGCTCGCCTTTATCAAGACGTGGCAGAGGAGGCTTTTCTGCTTCTTTACGCGCATCCCTGAGTTTTAGCTCCAGGACTTTCCAGCCGGGTTCCAGTACCGCCGTCTCGGTTGCCCGGAAACGCTGTTCAGCAATTCTTACAGTGAGGCGGCCTTCGCGGTGAGTAGCATCCGGCAAAAACTGCATCAGATAAAAACGACTAATGAGGTCGTAGATTTTATGTTCGGCGTCACTGAGCTTGCCGCCGGGCACAGAGCGGCTTGTGGGAATAATAGCGTGGTGAGCGTCCACCTTTTTATCATTCCATGCAGCTGACCGGCGGCTGAAGTCAGCGTTGCTGCATATGCCGGTCAGCGCAGGAGCCATCCGCTCAATTGCAGAGGCAACCTGCCGGGCCTGGTCAAGATGTTCTTCGGGAAGATAGCGGGAGTCAGAGCGGGGATAAGTGATTAACTGATGACGCTCGTAGAGATTCTGAGCGGTATCCAGCACCTCTTTTGCGCCCATGCGGAACAGTCGGCCGGCTTCAATTTGCAACGCTGAAAGCGATAAGGGCAAGGGTGGCGCTTCGGGCCGGTCACGAAAACGAGACTCCACGACCGTGCCCGGCCGGTTGTGTATGCTGGCGGCAATCTGGTCCGCTGTTGCCCGGTCCAATAAGCGGTTTTCCTCATCCAGATGATCCTGGAACTGATCATCCGGCAGCCACCGGGCTGTGAAAGGCTGCTGGTCAGCCTCTTCTTCCTGAGCATGAACGCGTGCTTCAATCCGGAAAAAGGGCCGGGGCTCAAAGTTTTCAATGGTATTGTCGCGCTCAGCGACCAGGCCCAGTACCGGCGTCTGAACCCGACCTACAGAGTAAACACCTTTCTGTCCCTGATGTTGGTAATTCAGTGTATAGAAGCGGGTCAGGTTGATGCCGTAAAGCCAGTCAGCGCGCTGTCGGGCCAGGGCCGAATGGGAAAGCTTGCGGAATTCACGGTTGTCTCTGGGGTGCTGTATGGCCCGGGTTACAGCAGCCGGATTCAGGTCGTTTATGAGTATTCGCTGAACCTCGGCCCGGGTTCCAACGTATTGTATGACCTCATCCACAAGCAACTGTCCCTCTCTGTCAGGGTCTCCGGCATGGACGATGGTGCTTGCTTTTCGAATCAGGGGTTCCAGCACCTTGAGTTGCTGGCGCACGCTGCTTTTAGGGGTTACTTGCCACGTGTCCGGGAACATAGGCAGGTGGTGTAGCCGCCATGTTTTCCAGGCGGGGTTATAACTGGATGGCTCCGCTGGCTCCAGAAGGTGGCCAATACACCAGCTTACCGTAACGGCTTCACTGCCTTTGCCGCAGCGGATCCAGCCCTGACCTTTTTGGTGGGGCCCCGGGAGAGAGGCTGCAATTGCTCGGCCGAGGCTGGGTTTTTCAGCGATGTATAAAAGCATGGTATGAGTGACGTGTTATCCGGGTTGGAGCTGGTAGGGGAATGTGGCTTTTTGGCTGTAGGGTGTCAAGGTTCGGAGGAGGCTTCTTCTGTAGTAGACTGTTTGTTTTGGGGGGGGGGACAACCGTGGGTACCCGGTTTCCGGGTACCGTTACCATATACACCATACACCGCCGAATTGCAGGAGTTAGCAGGTTATGAAAATGCAGAGTGCGATTGAAGCCAAACTGGCAGACGCATTTGATGCCAGTATTCTTCACGTGGAGAACGAAAGCCATAAACACAGCGTGCCGCCTAACTCAGAGACGCACTTCAAGGTGACGATGGTGTCATCGGCTTTTGCCGGACAGATGAAAGTTAAGCGCCATCAGGCTATTTATAAAGTGCTTGCAGAAGAGCTGGAGATGGCCGGTGGGGTGCACGCGCTGGCATTGCATCTATACTCCCCTGAGGAATGGGAAGCATCGGGACAGGTTGCGCCTGCGTCGCCTGATTGTATGGGCGGCTCAAAGGCAGATTCCGTGTCAGTTGCGTCAGGCGTTCAAAACTCTAACGGAGAGCGTTCATGAGTCAGTTTTTTCAGATTCACCCTGAGAACCCGCAAAAAAGGCTGATTAAGCAGGCAGTTGAGATTCTTCGCAATGGCGGAGTGGTGGTCTACCCCACAGATTCCGGGTATGCCCTTGGTTGCCATCTTGGAGAGAAACCGGCTGCAGGCAGGATCAAGCAGATCCGTAAGCTGGATGACAAACATAACTTCACACTGGTTTGCCGGGATCTTTCAGACATTGGCGTTTATGCCAAAGTGGACAATACCCAGTACCGGCTATTGAAAACATTCACACCTGGCCCCTACACATTCATTCTGGACGCGACAAGCGAGGTACCCCGGCGATTACTGCACCCGAAACGCCGTACCATTGGTGTCCGGGTTCCGGATAATGCAATCTGTCATGCTTTGCTGGGAGAGCTAGGTGAACCCATTATGAGCAGTACACTGATATTGCCGGGTGAGTCAGACCCCATGACAGATGCTGAGGATATCCGTGACGAGCTTGGTGGGCAGCTCGACCTGGTGATCGATGGTGGTTTCTGCGGCATGGAGCCGACCACAGTTGTGAACTTTACAGGCGAGGTGCCGGAAGTGACCCGGGTAGGTAAGGGCGATCCGGCACCATTCGACGTGTAGTCTTCAGGCCCGGGTGTTCAGATTAAAGGCGTAGGCGTTTCTATGCGTCGTGGCCCCAGCTGTGGCTGTTGGGGCCGAGCGGCGCAGGCTGTCGTAACGGTGTACCAGGTCCTGCAGCCCATTAAATTGCTGATTGTCGCTCACCAGGGTGTCCAGCAATGAGTTCGTAACGCCATAAGCCTGGTTCAGTTTCAGTGCATTATCCATAAAGTGTAGCGTAGGCTCATTTACGCTCAGCCGGCGGAAAGATTCTGTGAAGTCTTTGTTCACATTCAGATCGTTTTCGATGCGGCTCCTGACATCATCCGCAAGCTTGCCATTTACCTCAATCCGGCCATTGTCGCTTTTGCTTACGCTGACTGCTGTAGACGGGTTCTGGCTATACTCGGCAAGCTTATGCCGCAACGTTTCCCGTATGTAGGCAAGATCCTGCCCTACTGTTTGCTTGTAATCGGCCAATGGTAGCTTTTGTAACGACCGTCTTCCCGTATCAGTGAGCGAGTCACCTGAGGGGGTAAAACGGTCGTCAGTGCCCGTTTCCTTGAGCTGACTTTCGGGAGTGCGACCTGTATCTGCGGGCTGTAGCTCTGGTGATGTGGTGCGCCTATCCAGATTTTGCTGGAATCGTGTACCCGCCTGGATAATAGATGACAGTAATGACATGGGATGACTTCCTCTGCCGGCTCACTGATTCGCGCCGAAAATAAATCTCTTTCGTTATAGGTGAGCAATTTTAGTGCCAGGCCTATGGAATGCACGGGTTATGATCTGAATCAGTAAATATTTGATGCATGTCTATAAAGTTACCCGCCGCTTTGCCGTCAATATCTGAGAGTGCTTAAAACACCGGGCCAGTCAGGTCATCGTCATTCTTCAAATCGGGCCGTTATGAAAAACCAATACTCTATCCGCTTTTTACTACTCGCTGCTCTGGCATGTGCGTTTTCACTCATTCTGGTTTTCACCGTACTTTATAGCGCTAATGCGCAACGTGACCATATGGAGGGGTTCAGCCATAAATATGTGGATGGCCTTGCCAAGTCCTATTTTGATGGCCTCAATACCATGATGGTAACTGGCACAATCGGTAATCGTGATGTGCTCCGGGACAAGGTCATGGCACCTGATGATGTGTTGGAGGTCCGGGTAGTTCGCAGTGACCAGCTTAACCAGACATTCGGCAAAGGAACGCGGGCAGAACAGAAACGCGACTCAGACGATGAAAGAGCTCTTGCGGGGGAGCGGATTGAACGATATTCGGAAAATGAAGACGGGCGAGTGTACACATTAATCGACCCGGTTATTGCTCAGGCTGATTATCAGGGCGTTGATTGCCTGGGTTGTCACCAGGCCCAGGAAGGTGATGTGCTGGGTGCAATCCGTGTGGACTACTCGCTTGCAGAGAGCGATGCCCGCCTGAACCGTCAACTGTTTGCCAGCAGCGGGATTCAGGTTGCTATTTTCGCTACAGTGTTTCTTTTAACCGGTCTGGTTTTGAATCGGTTGGTTTTCTCCAGGCTGCGTCGGCTCCAGCGAAGCATGGATGAGATTTCCCGGAACTCTGATCTCACCATTGAACTGGAGGTTTCCCGTAAAGATGAAATCGGATCTGTTTCACTTGCGTTCAACCGAATGATTGTAAAAATCCGTGAAAGCATGAGTACGGTAACGGATAACGCCACGCAGGTAGAGCAGGCAGCACGCAGTATTGCAGCAAAGGCAGAGGCGACAGAGCAGGGCGTAATAACGCAAAAAGACAATACGGATCAGGTCGCCAGCGCCACGACCGAAATGGCAGCATCGGCTGTTCAGGTCCGCGAAAATGCCAACCATACAACCCGCAAGTCCGCAGAAACGGCAGAGTCTGCCAACACAGGCGAGCAACTGGCGCGCACCGCAGTAGAAGGTATTCAGGGCCTGAACCAGGAGGTGCAGGGCGGTGCCAGACGCATAGAGCACCTCAACCAGCGTACCAATGAGATGGCGGGCATGCTGGAAGAAATTTCAAACATTGCTGAGCAAACCAATTTGCTGGCTCTGAATGCGGCTATTGAGGCAGCAAGAGCCGGGGAGCAGGGGCGCGGGTTTTCTGTGGTGGCCGATGAGGTTCGGGCGTTGGCCGCACGCACCCAGGTATCTACAGAGGAAATCCGAAGCACTATTGACGGGCTGCGGAATGAAGTGACTGATTGTGTTGCGTCGATGCGTCACGCTTCGGATACGGCAGAACACCAGGTAGAGGCTATTCTGGAAGTAGAGTCGGAATTACAGCGGATTGCTTCCGCCGTACGGGAAATTACATCGCTTAATCAGGAAATGGAAAGTGCAGCCGGCGAACAGAGTGATGTGTCGGAGGCCATTAACCAGAATGTGATCGAAATCAGTCGCTCTGCGGAGCTGGCGGCAGACGATGCCCAGGAAACTGCAGGCATTGCGGGCGACTTGCTGGTTATGGCGGAGGCCTTGCGAAAGGCTATTGAGCAATTTCGTCTGATACGGAAGGATTGACAGGCAGTCGCAGTGTACCACCTGTCAACGTTTATGATGGCTGCCCTTAACCGCCCCGGGTAACGTTAATAATCTTGAGATGGATATTGTTGCGGCCACGGACCGGCCATTCAATGGAGTCACCCACGGCAAGCCCAAGCAGGGCGGAGCCAGCGGGTGCCAGAATCGATATCTTGCCTTCGCCGTCGCCCACTTCGTGGGGGTACACCAGTGTGAGCTCCTGCTCCAGGCCGCTGTCCTCATTCTGGAAGCGCACGCGGGAGTTCATAGTAACCACGTGGGCCGGCATTTCCGCAAGGGGCACAAGCGTGGCGCGGCTCAGCTCGTCATCCAGACCATCCACCACATCTGAGTCTCCCTGTTTTTCGATAAGGGTTGTTAAACGGTTATAGTCTTCTTCAGCTACCAGTACGGCCGGCATGTCAGACATAGTCATCTCCACAAGAAAAGTCATTAATTAATTGAAATATCGGGATCTGAACGCCGAACCCGGCGTTTTAAAGCGGATTCAGCGAGAAAAGAGGAAGGCGAACGACACACCAGCAGGGCCTGCCTGGTAGCGGGCGCTGTAACGGTAAAAAGTAATGGTCTCTGAGAAACAGTGTCTCACAAGCTCACCTGATGTGTGGTTCGGGTCATTTACAAAAGAGAGAAGCGGCAACGTTGCCGCTTCTGGTCAATTTATAAGCTTTCATCGGGTTCTACAAGTGGACTTGCCGGAAACCTGATAAATAAAGCGCACAATACTAATCTTGATAGAATGGCCGCACTGATCATTCATCCACAGATTACACTACGTAAGGAATTTCATCGTCATGTCCAGCTTATACCCCTCTGTTGATCCCGACGGATTACTTGAATACTCCGTTGTTTTCAATGATCGTTCGCTTAACCATATGTCCATGCCATTCCAGCAGGTAATGCGGGATATCTCCTCGACACTGCGCCAGGTGTACAACGCCAAAGCTGCGGTTGTTGTGCCCGGAGGTGGTAGTTTCGGGATGGAAGCTGTAGCCCGTCAGTTTGCCAATGACCAGCGTTGTCTGGTGCTACGCAATGGCTGGTTCAGTTACCGCTGGTCGCAGATTCTTGAAGCAGGCCGGATTACGGATGATATCACAGTCCTTCAGGCGCAGGCTTTGGATAACACTCCTCAGGCGGCTTTCGGGCCGGTTCCTGCAGAAGAAGTGGCGGACCGTATCAGAGCTGACAAGCCTGCGGTTGTGTTTGTCCCCCACGTAGAAACCGCGTCTGGTCTTGTATTGCCAGATGACTACCTGCGCATTATCGGAGAGGCCGTAGCAGAGGTAGGCGGCCTGTTCGTACTGGACTGCGTAGCCTCGGGTGCACTGTGGGTGGATACTGAAGCCTGTGGTGTGGATGTTTTGATCAGTGCGCCCCAAAAAGGCTGGAGTGCGTCTCCGTGTGCAGCCCTGATCACGTTAAGCGAACGTGCGCTCGCCCGCATGGAGGAAACGACCAGCAGCAGTTTTGCAGCAGATCTGCGCAAATGGTCCCAGGTTATGCAGTCCTATGAGTCGGGAACCCACGCCTACCACGCAACCATGCCCACCGACACCCTGGTTATCCTCCGCGATGCCATGCTTGAAACCTTAAAAACCGGTCCCGAGTTGCTTTATCAGCGTCAGGAAGAGCTTGGTCAAAAGGTCCGTGACCTGTTCTATCGTGCGGGATTCAAAAGTGTGGCCGCCACTGGCTATGAATCCCCGAGTGTTGTGGTTTTACATACCGACAATGTGAACATTCACAATACCAGTCTGTTCCGGGAGCAGGGGTTGCAAGTTGCTGCCGGCGTGCCGTTGATGTGTGGAGAACCAGAGAGTTTCCGTACGTTCCGGATGGGGTTGTTTGGGTTGGAAAAGCTGAATAATGTAGACCGGACAGTGGACAAACTGAAAGTGGCTTTGGAAGCGATCCACGGCTAGTTTTATAACTGTATGCGCGGTTGAACTCTTGGGGTGCATGACGCACCCCCTCTGACTCGAAGGAGTGCCTGTGACTCTCTCAAATTCTCTGAAACGGGGCGTGATCTTTGCCTTGATGTGTATAGCTGGCACGGCTTCCGCCCAGGAGCCGGTGGTAGTGTCCTCAAAAATTGATACAGAGGGAGGTGTGCTCGGGCAGATGATTGTGCAGCGCCTGGAAAGCGGCGGGATCCCGGTGGAAAGCCGGCTGCAGTTAGGTAGCACCAACATAGTACGCAGTGCGATCACGGCCGGCGAAATTGATCTTTATCCCGAGTATACCGGCAACGCTGCGTTCTTTTATGACCAGGCAGACAGCCCCGTGTGGAAAAATGCCGAAAAGGCCTACAAAACCGCTGCTGAGCTGGATTATGAAGCGGAAGGTATTGTCTGGCTTACTCCGGCGAGTGCGAACAATACCTGGGCAATGAGTGTGCGTGGCGATCTGGCCGAAAAGCACAACCTGAAAACCCTGGAGGACCTGGCGGATTATATAAAGTCAGGAAAGCCTTTTAAGTTTGCGGCCAGTGCCGAATTTGTTGAGTCAGCGAGCGCGCTGCCAGCGTTTCAGCAAGCGTATGGGTTTGAGCTGACGTCTGACCAGCTTCTGATCCTCTCCGGCGGTAACACCGCTGCTACTTTGCGTGCCGCTGCAATCAACTCCAACGATGTTAACGGTGCCATGGCCTACGGCACAGATGGCGGACTGAATGCTCTGGGGCTGAAGGTGATGGAAGATACCAAAGGCGTACAGCCGGTATACCAGCCAACCCCGATCGTCCGGGAAGCCGTATTGAAGGCCTATCCCGAAATACGATCGTTACTGAAGCCGGTTTTTGAGTCTCTTGACCTGGAAACCCTGCAGGAGCTGAATGCCAAAGTGGCCGTAGAAGGGGCGCCTGACAAGGCTGTGGCCCGGGATTATCTGGAAAGCCTGAGTCTGGAATAACCCGTGCCTGTGTCGACAGCGATGCCTAACCGGGTAATACCAGTGCTGGCGCTGGCGGCGTTGGGACTGGTATGGGTTCTGGACCTTGGTGTTGTACTGCCTAACCGCATTGTAGCGGGAACCGGTTACGGGCTGTACGGAGCAACAGGCTGGGCGGGCGCCTTCGTTGTTACGGCGTTGTTGCTTGCAGCGGGGTTGCTGGCTACAAGGCCTGTTCCGAAACGTTTTCCCGTGTTAGCCGTGCTGTTGACGGCTGCACTTATGTTCCTGCCTTTGTTGCTTGAGGCGCTCGCCACACGCAGGCTGCCTGCGGATTCAGCCTACGCCCGCATTGGTATTGGTGCCGGCTTTTGGAGTCTGGCTTTTTTCCTGGCTCTGATGCTGACAGAAACGATGCATCAGCTAAAAGCCTCCCGCCATCTGCAGTTAACGGCAGCGCTGCTGATTATTTTGGGGTGGTGGGTGTGCGCCCGTCGTGAGGGGTTGGGGAGTCTGTCGTTGCTTCGTGAATACAACAATCAGGCGGATCAGTTTACTCAGGCACTTTCGGTGCATTTGTTGTTGTCGCTCGGTGCCGTTTTAATCAGTGCGGTCCTGGCTTTCATTCTGGCGCTGGCCATGGTCAGGCGAAAGAGCTGGCGCCGGCCATTGTTGGGACTGGTCAGTTTTATGCAAACCATTCCCAGTCTGGCATTGTTCGGGCTGTTGATTGCGCCACTGGCGGCGCTCTCAGAAGCTCTTCCTGTGCTTCAGGCTCTGGGTATCCGAGGCATTGGTTGGGCACCCGCGTTGCTGGCGTTGATCGCGTACAGCCTGTTGCCGATGGTGCGCAACACCTTTATTGCGTTGATGGAAGTTCCGGAAGCGGTTGTTGATGCCGCGCGTGGCATGGGCATGAGCGAGCGGCAGATATTTTTTCAGGTCAAATTATCCCTGGCTCTGCCCGTCATCATAGAAGGTGTGCGAATTACCACAATACAGGCCATTGGCCTCACCGCAGTGGCTGCATTGATTGGAGCCGGCGGCTTTGGCACATTTATTTTCCAGGGGTTAGGGCAGGCTGCCATGGACCTTGTACTGCTGGGTGCATTGCCGACGGTATTTCTGGCACTGGCCGCTGACGCCGTTCTGTCTGCGTTAAATGTCCGGAGGGCGCCGGGTGATTGAGTTAAAGGGCGTAACACGACGATTTGGTGAAACGGTTGCGGTTGACGGTATTGATCTGACCATCGAAACCGGAGAGGTGTGCGTTCTTGTAGGCAGCTCTGGGTGTGGAAAATCCACGACGCTGCGCATGATTAACCGGCTTTTGCCCCGCAGCAGCGGAGACATTCTTGTGGATGGTGAGGATGTCAACGATATCGATCCACAGGCATTGCGCCTGAATATGGGCTACGTCATTCAGAGCACCGGGTTGTTCCCCCACTGGACTGTGGCCCGCAACATCGGGCTGGTGCCAGATCTGCTCAAGTGGCCGGCCCGCCGCCGTGAGCAGCGAGTGAATGAGCTGCTGACATTGCTTGGGCTGGATCCGCAGACCGATGCCGCCAGGTTTCCGCACCAGCTATCCGGAGGGCAGGCCCAGAGGGTCGGGGTAGCTCGGGCACTGGCGGGTGACCCCAATATTCTGCTGATGGATGAGCCTTTTGGCGCCCTTGACGCCATCACCCGGGAACTTCTGCAGCAGGAGATGTTACGAATCCAGAAGCAGTTAAACAAAACCACGGTCTTCGTGACCCACGATATAGATGAGGCTCTGAGGCTGGCAACGCGCATCGCGGTCATGGATCAGGGGCGGATCATTCAGCATGATACTCCCGAGGCTATTCTTCGACAGCCTGCATCTACCTTTGTTGAAAACCTGCTCGGCAGTGGCGACCGGGGCCTCAAATTGCTGGCCTTGCGCACCGTGGGTGAGGTGATGGAGCGACACCCGGAACCCCGCCGGCCAGCGTCGGACACAACAGGGTTGAATGAGGCAGATAGCCTGCGGGTTGCACTGTCGGCCATGGTCTGGGAAAACGCAACTCAGCTGCCGGTTCTCAGTAAAGCGGGGTGCGAAGTCGGTATCGTAAAGCGTGAGCAGTTACTGCAGGTACGCCCATGATGCGGGTTTGGCTTACGCCAGTTATCTGGTTTGCCCTGTTGGGTGTCCTTGCAGCATTTCTTCCCGCAATGGGGTCTTTATTCTCATGGGTGCAGCCAGGCACAGATGATCTTGTTTACAGCCGGGATAGCTTTTATCTGCTGCTACAGAGTCATGCCTGGTTGGTACTGGTATCAGCGACAATTGGTACGTTGGTCGCTGTATCCGCAGGCATCTTTGTAACGCGACCCTGGGGGAGAGATTTTTTACCACTGGTCAGCCAGATTGCATCCATCGGCCAGACCGTGCCGCCAGTGGCTGTACTGGCATTGGCGGTGCCGGCGCTCGGGTTCGGTGAAAAGCCAACACTGTTGGCTCTGGCTCTTTATGGGCTGCTGCCTATTTTGCGCAACACCCTGGCCGGAATGGACGGAATCAACCCTGGCGTTCTTGAAGCGGCCAGAGGTATGGGCATGTCACCGGCCGGGGTGCTGTTTAAAGTGGAGTTCCCGCTGGCCGGTCGCGTGATTCTGGCGGGGATCCGTACGTCGGTCACCATCAATATAGCCACAGCAGCCATTGGCTCAACTATTGGAGCCCGCACCCTGGGAGACCCGGTCATTGCCGGTCTGGTGAACGGTAATACAGCCTATGTGTTACAGGGCGCCATCCTGATCGGTCTGCTGGCACTGGCCACCGACAGCCTGTTTGAGGCTGTAGAGCGCCTCTGGGCCCGCCGCAGTCTGGCTGTATGAAACCTGCCATTGATGATCCTTTCCCAGCGAAAGGATAGCTGACCAGCCCCAGGTTTTTACAGATAAGCTAAGAAGAATAATGTATAACCTATTGTATTGACGGGCTTTTGAATGATTCCTACGATGGTCCTTTGATTATTCATTCCCTAGGAGAGCCCGTGAGTACGAACATTCTGGAAGTAGCAGCTCGCAGTGAGTGGCAGTCTGGCCTGCAAACTCATAACCGCATACGTAACTTTAATCCGGTGGTGATGGACGAGCCAGCAGAGCTGGGTGGGCAGAATCAGGGCCCTAATCCGCTGGAGTATCTGGTGGCGTCACTGAACGGATGTAAAGGTGTGATGATTCCGCTCATTGCCAACGAACTGAACTTTGAGTTCAGTGACTTGTCGTTCGACACCCGCGGTACCGTAGATTTAAGGGGGCTGATGGGAGAGCCTGGCATATCCACCCATTTTCAGAGCCTGACATTTCAGGTGGATATTAAAACCAGAGAATCATCCGAGCGCCTTCAGGCATTGCAGAATGCTGTGGCTGAACGCTGCCCCGTCTATAACCTCCTGCGCGATGCCGGGGTAGTACTACACACCCAGTGGCTTATGAACGGGAAACCGGTTAGTTGAAGCAGTCACAGCAAAATAGCCTGGGAGAGCGTTATAAGCATAAGCCACAGGTTTGAAGGTATATCAGCAGCAGTTGTAGTATCCTCCAGATGAGTCAGTTCAAAAGGAGGATTAACTATATGTTTGAATTAAAAGATAAAATTGCTTTAGTTACCGGCGGGGCAAACGGTATAGGTAATGGCATCGTAAAAACACTGGCCAACGCCGGAGCCAGAGTTATGGTGTGCGATATCGATGAGCAAGCAGGAGAAACAGCGGCCCGGGATGCAGGCGGTGAGTTCTATAAAATGGACGTGACCGATAGCGATAATATCAATGATGTTGTTCAGAAAATTATTCAGAAACACAACAGAATTGATGTGCTGGCGGCAAATACCGGTATTTACCCGGAAGTGTCGATCGCAGACATGACAGAGGCAGACTGGGAAAAGATTCAAAATATTAACCTCAAAGGAATCTTCTTCACAGTAAAACCGGTTTTGGCTGCCATGAAAAACCAGAATTATGGTCGCATTATTCTGACCTCCTCCATTACCGGTGACATTACCGGATATCCTGGCGGTTCGATTTATGGCGCAACCAAAGCAGGCATTCTCGGGTTTATGCGCAGCGCTGCACTTGAGGGGGCTCCCCATAACATTACCGTAAACTCAGTTCAGCCAGGGATGATTGCAACAGAGAGCCTGAAAAAAGAGCTGGGTGTTTTAAGTGAGCAGGGTGCCAAAGCTGTGCCGATGAAAAGGCTGGGTGAACCAGAGGATATCGGCGCAACCGTTTGCTTCTTTGCCTCAGAAGAAGCGAAGTACATTACTGGCCAGTCGTTGGTAGTGGATGGTGGTCAGATACTGCCCGAAACCCCCGATGTAATCAGCTGAGTACTCGCTACAATAACAGGCCGGCATCATGCATCTCTGGCAGATAGCCGGCCACGGAAGCTGATAAAGCCGCAGCCTAATCCGTACTTTTTTCAGTTGCAGTCGATGGTTTATGTAGCCTGGGCGGCTGTACAAAGGGACGTTTCAGTGCAATTAACAGTGCCGGTATAAACGCCAGCAACAATAGGCTGAAGGGCAATCCACTGGCAATGGCCGCAGATTGCAGTGCCTCCAGTCCCCCTGCGTTCATCAGGAAAGCTGTTACCAGGCCGACGCTGGCCACCCAGAAAAAGCGCTGCCGCCAACTTGGTTCGTTGCCATTAGACGTCAGTGTGGCGATTACCAGCGCACCCGAGTCCGCCGACGTTACAAAGAACACCAGTACAACCATCACTGCGATCGCTGTGGTCAGCGTAGCTAGTGGGAGATAATCAAGCAGACGGTAAAGGCTTTCGCTGGGGGCATTGCTGACCAGCTCGGCAAAATTTGCGTTTGCAAACAACTCCAGGTAAAGCGCATTGCTGCCAAATACGGTCATCCACAAAAAGTTGAACGTGGCCGGCACCAACAGGACACCCAGAAGGTATTGGCGAACGGTTCGGCCCCAGGAAACTTTGGCGATGAACATGCCCACAAAGGGTGACCAGGATATCCACCAACTCCAGTAGAATACGGTCCATTTTGACTGCCAGTTGGTGCCTGTGTAGGTTTCGTTCCAGGTAGATAGCCTGGGTAGATCGTTGATGTAGGCACCCATATGTTCGCCAAGTGCCCGGACCACGAATAATGTTTCTCCGGCAAAAAGTACAAACAGTATCAGGCAACCGGCAACCAGCAGGTTCAGTTTACTTAGTATGCGTACGCCATTACCTAACCCACTCAGCACACTGATCATTGCCACAATGCACACGACAGTAATGACCGCCAGGTTCAGGTTGGAGCTGGCTTGAATGCCGCTTAGCTGCGCGATTCCCGCACTGGCCTGACTGGCGCCAAGGCCCAATGAAGACGTGATGCCGAACAACGTACCTACCACAGCCGCAAAGTTGGCAATCCAACCCCATCTGCGTGCCCGCGCTGGCGACATCAATTCCTGTAACGGCGCCTCAAAACTCAGTTTATGCCCGGTGTTATAATGGAAAAAACCCAGGGTTAAGCCCACCAGAGCGTAAATGCTCCAAGGGTGCAGGCCCCAGTGCAGAAAAGTCATTTCCATAGAAATGCGGGCGGCCTGGGCATTGTTACCGCTATATGGGCGAAAAGATGCGTAGTGCTGAAGAGGCTCGGATACGCTGTAAAAAAGCAATCCAATACCCATACCAGCAGCAAACAACATACCGATCCAGTCGAAATTGCTGAACTCAGGCCGGGCATCCGGGCCACCAAGGCGGACCTTAGCCAGTGGGGTAAACAGCAGGTAAAGTGCGAACAGCAAAGCCGCGTTCATAATGAAGATAAGCAGCCAGCCGGTGCCATAGGCAACAGTTTGTTGTAATCCGGAAAAAAACGCCGTGGCGGATTCCCCCTGATAAACCACAAACCCCAGTAAACCCAGTATGAACCCAGTCGATAAGAGGAGTAGCCCTCTGCCTCTGAAAGATGGCATTACCTAACGCTCCCTGTAGTGGATATAGCACGACAGCTCAGTCTGATGTTGAACCGGTTTCAGTCGCCATTACTGCTTTATTATTAGTATTTTATCCCGCTGGCATTGGCGCGAGCATGGGTAAAGGCACTTACGCGTGCGGAGTAAAGTGAAGGAGAGGGAGTTTATTGAATGACTGAGTGGTACCCCCGGCAGGACTCGAACCTGCTACCTTCCCCTTAGGAGGGGGACGCTCTATCCAGATGAGCTACGGAGGCGTATTTCTGAGAAGGTCGGTATGATAGCGATCTGAAGCTTCAGGCTCAAGGTATCGTGGTGTTTTTTGCTGGTGTAGGGAGCAGGTTTTGTCGGACCTTTTTTCGTTAAGTGTTGTTGTGCCAGTCTGGATGGAGGCCGCGGGCGTTGAGGACACGCTTGCGGCTTTGCAGCCGTTGCGCCACGCAGGTCACGAGGTGATTGTTGTGGATGCCGGCAGCACAGACGGAACGGCTGAGCTGGCGCGCCCGCTTGCAGATCATGTAGTTCAGGCAGAGAAGGGCAGGGCCGCTCAGATGAATGCCGGCGCCGCCGTCGCCAGTGGTGGTCTTTTGCTTTTCCTGCATGCCGATACCCGCCTTCCTTCAAATGCGTTGGATTGTCTGGGTGCGTTTTTCCAAAGCTCCCGTGCCTGGGGCCGTTTTAATGTGAGCCTGAATGGCAACGGAGCCCTGTTCCCGGTGATTGCCTGGTTTATGAACCAGCGTTCGCGGTTAACAGGAATCTGTACAGGCGATCAGGCGCTGTTTATACGTCGAGAAGTTTTTGAGGCGCTGGGCGGATTTGCCAACCAGCCCCTTATGGAGGATATCGAGTTCTCCAGGCGGCTTCGGCGGGTCTCTCGTCCTTACTGCATCCGCTATCCCGTCATTACCGACAGCCGTCGTTGGGAGCAGGGTGGTGTCTGGCGCACCATTTTTCTGATGTGGCGTTTGCGCTGGCGATACTGGCGCGGAGAGGCGCCCGAAATTCTCGCTCACTCTTACCGCTCGGATGTTCGTAATGCAACAGACTGATTCTCGCGATGCCGTACTAATGCAGTTTGCCAAATGGCCGGAAGCTGGCCGGGTAAAAACGCGTCTGGTTCCCGCGCTGGGCGTGTCCGGAGCGCTGGATGCCCATATCACGCTCACGCAGACCGTGCTCAGCAACCTGTGTGATGCCGGCCCGACGGTGCAATTCTGGTGGGACAGAGAGCAAGCGTCGGTTCCGGCGGCTGCGAGTGGGCTTGTTCGCGATATTGAGCAGCGAGGTGTGGTGCAAAAAGTACAGCGAGGTGACGACCTGGGCCAGCGCATGCTGGATGCATTGGGTACAGGCCTGGAGCACTACTCTCTTGCAATGATTGTGGGTAGTGACTGCCCCTCGGTCGAGCCGGACTATGTGCACCAGGCCATCGCTATGTTACAGGCACACGATGTGGTTTTGGGGCCCTCGGATGATGGTGGTTATGTGCTGATTGGTGCGCGCCGGGTGATCCCGCATATGCTCGATGGCATCGAGTGGGGGACAGCAAGCGCTCTGGAACAGACCCGTAACCGGCTACAGGAGCTGGGGCTTTGCGTTGGCCTGCTCGAGCCCCGATGGGATGTGGACGAACCGGAGGACTGGGCGCGTTTTCAGCGCCAGTCTCCTGTCTGACGTAAGAGGGCTATACCAGCAGGTTACTTTGCCGTTACCGGCGGTTGTTGAAGCAGTCGCTCACGGGCTTTGTCTGCACTCATACCTTCGCCACCCGTGACTGCACGCAGTGCGTGCTCACGGTTCAATACTGCCGAGGAATAGGTAGCCTGAAGATCTTCCAGAGTCGTGGCTTCTACCGCCTTGACGAGTTTTTCGCGGGAGTCGAAGTCCGTCGCGCCCCGATCAATTTCCCGCCAGTAACGCCCGGAAATGTCGCCCAGCTGGCGTTCCTGCTCCATGATGTTGCTGATTACTGCCTGCTTTTCACGCTCCAGGCGTTCTTCGCTCAGGTTGTTGAGGGTGGTTTCAAAGCCGGTTGCGAATTCCCGGATGGCCTGGTCTATATCGCTTACGCTGGCCGATGGCGACTGCACAACAAAGCCCAGAGCCGGTGTTTCGAGCATTTCAAACGGTGTGGCGTACACAATATAGCCAAGCTGTCGTGTGGTTCGAATGTTCTGATAAAACGGGCTGCTTATAATCTGTGCCAGCAAGCGGAAGCGGGCACGTTCTGCAAAACGGGTGTTTTCACCCTGGGCATAAAGTGTATATCCGGTATCCGGGTGGTCTACATTCAGCGATACCTGCATCTCACCAGCGGGTAGTTTACGTACATGGCTACGCTCAACTGTGACAAAGTCGCTCTGCCCCAGAACAATGGCGTCAATCTGTCGGGCCAGGTTGAGGGCATAGGCCTGTGTGATGTTGCCATGTGCCAGCAACACTGGGTCCACTTCCGAGAGCAGTGCCTTTGAGAACGATTTGAGCTCTTCCAGGGTTACCTCTTTTGCGGCTTTGAGTTTGTCTTCAGTACTCCAGGTATCTTCAAGAAGGGCTGTCTGGATGAGCTCTGAAGTCTGTTGGACCGGGCGGTCTTTCGCTTTGTTTTGCAGGCTGTCTATCATGTTCTGTCTTGCGATATCGAACCTCTGCCGGGTTATATCGGGTGCTGCAACCTGCATGAGGATGCGGTTCATTAACGTATGAAGCTTATCGTTGTAGCCTCCCACGCGCACTGTGATGCCGCGCAGGTGCGGGTAAATGCGATAATCCAGGCCCGCAAGGCGCGCCGAGTAGGCCCACGCATTGAGGTTGTTGTTGATGCTGTCTACAAGCAATTGGGTAAGCACATGGCTGCGAGCAGATACCCGGGCTGCCGGGGTACGCAGGCTTAAAAATACGTTGGCTCTGGGTGTATTAAAGCGGGTGTCGCGTGCTACCCATACCGCCATGTCATTATCGCTGAGACGTTCTGGCTTATTCATGGTGTCACCCGGCACCATGGCCAGCTTTTCGGGCACAAACGGGTTGGGTGCAGGCAGGCGGAGTGAGCTGACCAGCGGCTCCGGAGCACTGGTCCGGAGGTTTTCTACGTTCAGCGGCTCAATTTGCCAGGGCGTCTCGTACCACTGGGTCAGTGCTGGGTTTTCCAGCTCTGGCTGGGGGGCCAGTAAATAGGCCATCATGTTATCGGGGGTTAAGCGTGAAAGAATGTCCCGGTACTGCTCCGGCGCGTAACGCTCCATCAGCCAGGGGGCGCTGAGGATGTCATCTGCGGGGTAATCCTGAAGCTGACTGGAAAGGCGCATAACCTCGTGCATGGGCTCGCTCTGCTCCCGGAAGCGAAAATCAATCCGGGCCAGCTGCTGCATTTCTTCAAAACGGTCCCGGCTGATGCCCTGTTCAGAAATAATGTCGATGTAGTTGAAAATCAGCGGCAGAATTTCTTCGTGTCTGGCCAGTCCTTCGGGGGTGAGGGCGATGGTGATATCCAGTGTCGCGTTTTCACCCGTATCCATACCAATGCCTGCGGACAGGCTATCCGCCAGGCCATTTTTCTTGAGTACATTAAACAGGCTGCCTGGCCCTTCATGGCCGAGCAGGTTTGCAACGTAGCTGGCGGGTTTGGTGCGGTAGTTCGCATGCTGCGATGGTATCGGGAACGACAGAGTCAGCCGGCGCACATCCTTGAGTGCTTCTGCCGTCACTTTGGCTGGAAGGTCACTGGTGTTTAGCAAAGGGGCGGAGTGTTCCCGAGGTTCCAGGTTACGGTTGTCGATGGCGTCAAAACGTGATCGCACCATGGATTCAAGTGTGTCCAGCGACTGCGGACCATACACCGCCAGAGTCATCAGGTTGGCGGAGTAGCGGTTTTCCCAGAATTTGATCAGGTCTGGCCGGAGAGGGTTGCTGTCCGTGTTTTCCAGTGTCGTCAGGTTGCCCACAGCGAATTGATGAAAGGCGTGCTCTGGATTGCTGGCGGCTTTTTTAACGGAATAAAAGCGGCGCCCGTCTTCTTTCTGCTTGGCACTGAACTCGGAGTGAACGGCGTTACGCTCGCGGTCCACCAGTTCGGCGGTAAATAACGGGGCGGCAAACTGTTGGGCAAAACGATCCAGAGCGGGCTCCAGGTAACCCGCCTGAATATCAAAGAAGTAATTGGTGTTGCGAAAGGCGGTAAACGCGTTGTGGCTGCCTCCGTGGCTTTTAATGAACTGCTGATACTCCCCGGATTCCGGGTACTTTTCAGTGCCAAGAAACAACATGTGCTCCAGAAAGTGGGCAAGGCCTTCCCGCTCCTGCGGATCATCACCGCTGCCAACGGCAACGTTCATCGACGCTGCCGCTTTTTCTGCCTGTTTATCGGATACCAGCATGGCACGCAAACCATTATCCAGCTCGATGAAACGGTATTCGTTGTTATCGTTCGGGCTCTTGTCTGGTGTTTGAGAGGCTGTAGAGAGCGAACTGAATAAAAGGAAAAACAGTGCAAGCGTGGTTGCTGCCAGCATCTGTACAGGAGTATTCATAGGAGAACTGGTGTGCATAGGGCCTCTGCTATCCGTTTGGAAATGGTACCGTGTTGCTGTCGGTGACCCGATTTTGAGTGGCTTGCGGTACGTCAGTGCACCGCAGAATTGCGGCTGGCTTGTGGTTGCTGGTCAATAGTTTTGCGAGCCAGTTCTGCAGCTTTCTGGCCATCGAGTTCGCCGGAGGCAATACGCTCGAGCACGGTTGCCATAATGGCGACTGACTGACGGTAATCCGCAAATTCGGCCTGGAATGCGTTGTCGATGGCTTCATACACCGCCTGGATTTTTTGCTCTCTGTCGCCGCTGTCTCTGGCAGTGTCGTTGATAGCTTTCAGACAGGCGCGGGCAATGGCGATATAGCGTTCTGCATTAGGGTTTTCATTTTGCATGTTCAGCTTCCGGATGTTGAACGGTTTGTGAAAGGAGTAGACGCCGTAAACGGCTGTTAGTTCCGGATTATCGCATTGCTGGCGTACTGTTTCATTAAAGAGGCGATACATGAGTATTGCACTTAAGTACAATGAGGGTTAGGGCAGCCTTAAAAAAGAGAATGAACTACAATCATTTTCAAGGACAAATAAAAATAGAAGACCAGACAGGATGGATTATCAATGAATTACTTTCTGACGGGTGGTACCGGGTTTATAGGTCGCTTTCTGGTAGAGAAGCTACTGGCTCGCGGCGGCACTGTGCATATCCTTGTACGGGAACAGTCCCTGGATAAGCTTGAGGCGCTGCGCGAGCGCTGGGGAGTCGATGAGTCGCGGGTAAAGGCAGTGATTGGTGATCTGACCAGTGAAAACCTGGGGATTGAAGCAAGAACCCTGGGGGCTCTGAGTGGGAAAGTCGACCACTTTTTCCATTTAGCGGCCGTCTACGATATGAGTGCCAGTGAAGAAGCCCAGCAGAGCACAAATATTGAAGGCACCCGGGCAGCCGTCAATGCTGCCGGGGCGATGAAGGCCGGACACTTCCATCATGTTTCATCCATTGCGGCTGCGGGACTGTTTAAGGGTACGTTTCGCGAGGACATGTTTGAAGAGGCCGGAAAGCTTGATCATCCGTATCTGGCGACCAAGCATGAATCTGAAAAGGTTGTCCGTGAAGAATGCAAAGTGCCGTTTCGTATCTACCGCCCGGGCATGGTGATTGGCCACTCCGAAACAGGCGAAATGGACAAGGTTGACGGGCCATATTATTTCTTCAAGATGATCCAGAAGATTCGTCGCACGCTGCCCCAGTGGGTGCCGACAATCGGAGTGGAGGGTGGCCGTCTTAATATTGTGCCAGTGGATTTTGTGGTCAGTGCTATGGACCATATTGCGCACCTGGAAGGCGAGGATGGCAAATGCTTCCACCTGGTGGACCCGGACCCGTATAAAGTCGGTGAGATTCTCAATATATTCTGCGAAGCAGGCCATGCCCCTAAAATGGCGATGCGTATAGATTCCCGCATGTTCGGTTTTGTTCCGCCCTTCATCCGCCAGAGCCTGAAAAACCTGCCGCCGGTTAAGCGCTTAACCACCGCAGTTCTGGATGATATGGGGATTCCACCTTCTGTACTCTCTTTTATCAACTACCCGACCCGGTTTGATGCCCGTGAAGCAGAGAGAGCGCTGCAGGGAACGGATATAGAGGTTCCCCGCCTTGTGGATTACGCACCGGTTATCTGGGACTACTGGGAGCGCAATATGGACCCGGATTTGTTCAGGGACCGGACATTGAAAGGCACAGTAGAAGGCAAGGTATGTGTGGTCACTGGAGCAACGTCCGGTATTGGCCTGGCAACGGCTGAAAAACTCGCTGAAGCCGGGGCTGTCCTGGTGATTGGCGCCCGTAAAAAGGAGAGGCTGGCTGAGGTGGCAGCGTCCCTGGAGGCCAGAGGTGGCAGCGTACATGCTTACCAGTGCGATTTTTCCGACATGGAGGATTGCGACCGGTTTGTGCAAACGGTGCTGGATAACCACAATCATGTGGATGTGCTGGTGAACAATGCCGGACGCTCCATCCGTCGTTCACTGTCGTTATCATTTGATCGTTTTCACGATTTTGAGCGTACGATGCAGCTGAACTATTTTGGCGCTGTGCGGCTGATTATGGGGTTTGCCCCGTCGATGCTGGAGCGCAGACGCGGGCACGTGGTTAACCTCTCGTCTATTGGCGTGCTCACTAACGCACCGCGTTTTTCCGCGTATGTGGCGTCAAAATCTGCACTCGATTCTTTCAGCCGCTGTGCAGCCTCTGAGTGGTCAGACCGCAATGTCACGTTCACCACCATTAACATGCCGCTGGTGAAAACGCCGATGATAGCCCCCACAAAAATTTACGACTCTGTACCGACACTGACGCCGGAAGAGGCAGCGGAGATGGTAACCAACGCGATTATTGACCGGCCGAAACGCATTGCGACGCGTCTGGGGGTATTCGCTCAGGTTCTGCATGCTTTGGCACCCAAGGTGGGTGAAATTGTCATGAACACCGGGTATCGCATGTTCCCGGATACGTCCCCCGCGGTTGGTGGCACTGTCGTGGAAAAGCCTGCGGTATCCAGTGAGCAGGTGGCCTTTGCGGCCGTTATGCGAGGTATTCACTGGTAAGTGGAGAGGTGCTGAAAAGACTGCTCCCCCAAGCCTGCCAGTAGCCGGTTTGGGGGGGGGAGGGCAGGTTACTTGTCTGTTTCCTGTATAACAGGAGGCGGAAAACCGCCCAGCTCCTGCCAGCGGTTAACAATGCCGCAGAACAGATCCGCTGTTTTCTCCGCATCGTAAGCAGCGGAATGGGCTTCCTTGCTATCGAAGGGAATGCCCGCCAGTTTGCAGGCTTGCGCTAAAACCGTGTGACCATAGGCAACACCTGCCAGTGTTGCGGTGTCGAACGTAGAAAACGGGTGGAAAGGATTCCGGCCGATCTCTGCCCGCATGGCCGCGGAAAACACGAAGTTATGGTCAAAGGTTGCATTGTGGCCAACCAGCACTGCCCGTTTGCAGTTATGGGCCTTTACGGACTTACGGATCGGCCTGAAGATTTCACTCAGGCCTTCACGTTCCGGAACAGCTTCACGCTGGGGGTCCCAGGGGTCAATACCGGTAAAATCCAGTGCGGACTGTTCCAGATTGGCACCATCAAACGGGTCAATCTGTTGCACATGGGTTTCAGTACGCCGCAGGCGGCCATCGTCATCCATGGTCAGCATTACGGCTGCAATTTCCAGCAGAGCATCACGCTCCGGATTGAATCCGCCTGTTTCTACATCGACCACAACGGGTAAAAAACCGCGGAATCTGCGGGACATAGGGTGCGGTTGAGTGTTTTCTTCAGTCACTAAAGCTCCGGTCTTGGCCGATTGTAAGGTAATGGAAGGTTGCTTTATGCCAGGCGCCAGTTAATGGTTTCCCCGGCTTTCAGGGGCACAATGGTACCACCTGCCAACGGTAATTCATCCGGCATTGTCCAGGGGTTTCTCACCAGGGTAATTGTGTCTGTGTTACGTGGCAGTCCGTAAAAATCTGCCCCGTTCAGGCTGGCAAAGGCTTCCAGTTTATCCAGAATGCCAAGCTCTTCAAAGATATCTGCATAGAGTCCGATTGCGCCATAGGCTGAGTAACAGCCTGCACAGCCGCAAGCAGCTTCTTTTTTATCTTTGGAATGGGGGGCAGAGTCTGTTCCCAGGAAAAAACGCGTGTCGCCGCTGACAAGGGCGTCCCGCAGAGCCTGCTGGTGTCGGCTACGCTTCAGAATAGGGAGGCAGTACAGGTGAGGGCGCATTCCGCCCACCAGCATGTGATTACGGTTATACATCAGATGCTGCGGGGTGAGAGTTGCTCCCAGGTTATTGCCAGAGTAGCCGCGGACAAACTCTGCAGAGTCTGCAGTGGTGATGTGTTCAAGCACAACCTTCAGGTTGGGAAAGGCCTCCAGGGTAGGGGCCAGTACGCGCTCCAGAAACCGTTTCTCCCGGTCAAAAATATCAATGTCGGGATCCGTAACCTCGCCATGAACAAGCAGCAGCATGCCGCACTCAGCCATGGCTTCCAGTACCGGATAGATGTTGCGGATGTCCTGAACGCCCGAGGCAGAGTTAGTGGTGGCGCCTGCCGGATACAGCTTGGCAGCAACAATGCCCCCGGCACGTGCTTCAAGGATATCTTCGCGGGTTGTGGTCTCGGTCAGATAAAGAGTCATCAAAGGCTGGAAACCAGTGCCGTTACCTGCGGCCTGGATGCGTTCACGGTAGTCTTCAGCCTTCGCCAAAGTGGTCACCGGGGGGACAAGGTTCGGCATTATGATGGCTCGTCCGAAGCAGGCTGCAGTTGCAGGTACAACGTCCTTGAGCACGTCGCCATCACGAACGTGCAGGTGCCAGTCATCGGGGCGCACAATAGTAAGTTGTTCAGTCATGGGCTGATTTTCACGCTGTCTTCAAAGAACTGAAATGGAGCCACTGCAGTCGCGTTCACGGTGGAAGACCTGTGGACCCTGAAAAATCCGGAAGAGTATAGCAGAAGGCGCTGGTGATTGTTTTTGCAGGTGTTGCCTAAAGAACGCCGGATATTTGCCGTTACCCGGAGAAACCACCAAATATCCGTAACATAACGGTCTGGCTGCTATGGCGCTTCCTTTAATTAAAAAGCTACAGGTATTGTCGGGGACACTGGCGTTGTCTCTGTTGCAACCAGCCACGGGTTTGGCGGAAAGTTTTGGGGCAGGAATCTCCAACAGCCAGTGGTATCTTGCAGAGTCTGTGTTTGAGTGTTCACTGGTACACGAGGTTCCAGGATACGGCCGGGCGGTTTTCCGGCACAGGGCGGGCGAAAAGCTTTCATTCTTCCTGGAATCCGAATCTTATTTAATGCGCCCCGGGCGCGGATCTTTGGTTGTAGAGGCACCCGCATGGCGGCCGGGTGTTGCTCCCAAGCCGGTGGGCAAGGTAACGGTTACCGAAGGCCGTCGGCAGGTAACGCTTGAAACCCGACAAGCCGTTATTCTTGCGCAGGGGCTTTTGAAGGGTATGCGGCCAACCCTCACACGGGCTGCCTGGTATGATGACAGTCCGGTTCGGGTGCAGGTGTCCAGTATTAATTTCGATGGGAAATTTCAACGCTATCGGTCCTGTGCATCAAACTTATTACCCGTCAATATTGACCAGATCCAACGCTCGCAAATACGGTTTGCCACTGCCAGCAAGAGACTGTCTGATGCGGACAGGGCTCAACTGGATAATATTGTTGCCTACTTGATGGCTGACCCAACTGTAGAGCGAGTGTTTGTTGACGGGCACACAGACCGTATCGGAAGCCGTATTGATAACCGCGCACTCGCGGAAGAGCGTGCTAATGTGGTTGCACAGCACCTGAAAAACAGGGGCGTTGATCCGGACCTGATTACTGTGAGGGCGCATGGCGATCAGTATCCCGTGTCTGGCCGACCCGCTGAGAACCGGCGAACAACAATCCGTATACAGCGCGAGGGGGACCTCCCACAGCTACAGCAGGCCAGCAGCTATGGCGGTGCGCCAGCAGGTTGATAGCTTTCCTCAGATGCCGTCGTTTTAATAAACGGAAGTGAGCACTTCCAGGTGGGCATTTACGCTTTCTGCCAGGGATTTCAGGTGATAACCACCCTCCAGCGTGGAGATAATTCTGTCGTTACTGTGCTCGCTTGCAATCTCTGCCAGCATTTCCGTGAGCCACCGGTAATCTTCCGTTTCCAGGTTCAGCTCTGCCATTGGGTCGCAGCGGTGGCCATCAAACCCTGCGGATACCAGAATAACCTGGGGTTTGAAGGCGTTCAGGCGCTTAACCCAGCCGGCTTCTACCTGCCTGCGATAGTCTGCAGAGGAGCAGTTCTCTTCCAATGGAATGTTGACGATATTATCGGCCTGCCGGTGTACGTGGGAATGGGGGAATAGCGGGTGCTGGAAGCTGGAGCACATCAGTATGCGCTCGTCTCCGCTGACTATATCGACCGTACCATTGCCCTGATGAACGTCAAAATCAACAATGGCGACCCGCTCAAGGTGATGAAAATTGAGTGCGCGCATCGCCGCCAGGGCAATATTGTTATAAAAGCAGAACCCCATGGACTTGCTGCGCTCAGCGTGATGGCCGGGAGGGCGGGCACACACAAATGCGTTGGTTACCTGACTGCTCATGACCATATCCACCGCCTGAATATTGGCACCTGCTGCCAGCCTTGCTGCGTGTAAGGTATGTGGCATCATTGCCGTGTCAGGGTCAGTGAATACCCGCCCTCGTGTCGGCTGCATCATGTTGAGTTGTTGCAGGTAGCGTTCCGGATGCACGCTTAACAGCTGGTCGTGAGTGATCTCGTCAGGGCGCACCCAGTCAAGCTTTTGCGCTATTCCGGTGTCGGCTATATAGCTGATAATCGCAGCCAGGCGCGCCGGGCTTTCAGGGTGCTCGGGGCCCATATCATGTTTCATGTAATCATCGTGGGAAAAAAATGCGGTGGTCATAAATCTCCGAACGCCCCCGGCTATACTTGTATTTTCAGTAATCTTATCAGGGATCATCCGCTATCGCCGAGTTTCTTTGGTCGTATGAGAGCAGAAAGCATTTCACATCTGTTCCTCAATGCATAAGATAAGGTAAACAACAATCCGAGGAGAGTTAGCTTGAGCACCCGATATCTGGAAAGTTTGTTCAACCCAGCCTCCATCGCAGTGATAGGGGCGTCGGAGCGGGCAAACAACCTTGGCGGCATGGTTTTGCGGAACCTTATGAGCGGTGGTTACCCGGGCCGGCTTCTGGTGGTTAACCAGAATGACTATGACAACGTCCACGGGGTGCCCTGTGTCAGCAAGGTATCCAAAATGGATTTTGTACCCAACCTGGCCATTGTCTGTACACCACCGGAAACCGTAACCAGAACTATCCGGCGACTGGGTGAAGCAGGTGTGCGCACAGCGATTGTAATGACCGGCGGGATGTCCCGGACTCACAGTAAAACCGGCCGACCACTGATGTATTCCGTGAGGGATGCCGCAAAGGAAACCGGAATCAGAGTGTTGGGTCCGAATACCATCGGGCTGATGGTACCGGGCAGAAGCCTGAACGCCACATACGCACACATGGGCGTGCTTCCCGGCCGTGTGGCGTTTGTTGGCCAGTCCGGAACCATCGCAAGTACCGTGATTGACTGGGCCTTTGCCCGAGGGGTTGGGTTTTCTTACTTTCTTACACTTGGCGATAGCATGGACATTGATCAGGATGATCTGATTGACTACCTTGCTCAGGATACGCAGACCCGGGCTATTCTCCTGCATATTGAACATATTCCAAATGCGGGGCGGTTTATGTCAGCTGTACGGGTGGCATCAAAAACAAAGCCGGTCATTGCTGTAAAGTCCGGCAGGGTGCCTGAGTCTGAATGGCTGCCCCATGAGTTACCGGAGGGTGTCCGGCGTACAGACCCCATATATGATGCAATGCTGCAACGCGCCGGTGTGTTGCGGGTGGACGGGCTTGGGCAGATGTTTGATGCGCTTGAAACGCTCACCCGTATGCGTCCGCTGCGCCGTGAGACCCTGGCTATAATGGCTAACGGTGTAGGCCCCGGCGTGCTGGCCGTGGATCGGCTGGCAGACTTGGGCGGGGAGCTTGCCCGCTTGTCGGATTCCAGTATGAATGCTCTGGCAGAATTGTTACCTCCGTACTGGACCCGCAAAAATCCTATCGATCTTAACTATGATGCGTCGCCTGAGCTCTACGCCAAGGCCATAAAAATTCTGGCGAAAGATCCGGAAGTAGCCAACGTGCTTGTGCTATATGCACCCAGTCTGACCGAAGACAGCTTGCAGATTGCCGATGCGGTTGTGCAGGCTGCCAAAGGAACCCGGCTGAACATATTCACCTGCTGGCTGGGGCAAAGTACCGTGATGGAGGCGCGTGACGAGTTTTATCGGGCCGGGTTACCGTCGTTCTTTAACCCGGAAAAGGCTGTGATGGCGTTCATGCAGCATGTGCGCCACCAGCGGGTTCAGCGGCTGCTGACCGAAACTCCTGAATCCTTTACTGACCATTTTTCAGATCGTGTGCAAACCCGGCGCGTGGTTCTGGAAGCGCTCCAGTCCGGACGGAAACATCTGTCGAGTCGCGAAGCCAGGGATGTAATCCGTGATTATGGCATTAATGCTATTGAAACTGTGTACTGTGATGACATTGATGAAGTGCTTGAGGCCTTCTCTGTAGAGCGTCGCCCGGTGGATGTAACCCTTATTCATGAGGAAGCCTGTCATCCCTTTGTCGATCTGACTGTGGCACAGCGACGTTATAAGGGAACAGCGCAAAAGCTGAACACAGAAGCGGCAATCATCGAAGCCTGTAACAATTTGTACGCTGAGTTCCAGAAGCACTTTCCCGACAGCGTCTTTCTGGGTTTTGCGATGCAATGGTCGTATCAGCATGTGGGTGGTATCGAGTTCAGTGTCGGGATCACCAGAGACGCCCAGTTCGGCCCTCTAGTGGTCTGTGGCGCTTCCGGTGCCCATATAAACGTGATCACGGATCGCCAGATAGCTCTGCCACCTCTGAACATGGTGCTCGCCCGCGAACTGTTGCGGCGCACATACATGTATAAGCTGCTAAGAGAACACAGCCTGAAGCCGGAAACGGATATCAGGGCGGTTTCAGAAACGCTTGTAACCCTGTCCCAGATTGTGATCGATATCCCGGAGATTCGCGGCCTGGAAATCTCGCCGCTGCTGTTCAACGAGCAGGGCGCCGTGGCAGTTAATGTGGCAATCAATCTTTCTGATATTCCCGGAAAACCCATCATTCAGCCTTACCCCAGAGAGCTGGAAGAGTGGCTGGTATTACCTAAATCAGGCCGCCGGGTCATTATCCGCCCGGCGCTTGCGCAGGATGAGCCATCGCACCGGGCATTTCATGAGCTTCAGTCACCGGAATCCATCCGGTATCGGTTCTTTCAGTTCCGCAAGCACTTCTCCCGGGAAGACGTTGCCCAGATGGTGCAGATAGATTACGACCGTGAGATGGTATTCATTGCTAATGCGCCCAAAGAGGACGGTGATGGCGAAGAAACGCTTGGAACTGTGAGAACCTGGACAGACGCCGACAACCTGCGTTGCGAGTTTGCGGTTATGGTGCACGACAAAATGAAAGGTGAAGGCCTGGGTGTTGCCCTGATGCAGAAAATGATCGACTACTGCCGCGCCCGCGGAACGGTCGAAATGGTGGGCGATGTCCTGCCCGACAACCGTCCGATGTTGCAGTTGGCTGAGCAGCTTGGTTTTGAGATCAAATACAATATAGAGGAAGAAGTGATGGATTTGCGGCTGGTACTGAATGAGCCTGCAAATGACTGGCAGAAAGAGCGCCTGGGAGGCAAGGGCGGCCGCTGAAACCTTTGTTGTTAAAGGCGTCAGCGGCGCTTGTAATTACTCTTCAACAATGGCGGAACGATCTTCGCCCCCCAGGGCTTCCAGGAGCCCCGGGATCAGCTTCGACAGCTCAAGTGTCATGAGAGTGAAGGCGGCGTCAAACTTTGCGACGGCGTCATCTGTATCTACATCATCCAGCTGGTCCTGGAGTGTTTCTCCGAACTTCAGGCGGCGGATACCCAGTTCTTCATCCAGAACAAAGGACACGTTGTCATCCCAGGTTACTGCCAGTCTGGTAACCTGCATGCCCGCGTCCAGGTGATTACGGATTTCGTCTGCCTTCAGATCCAGTCCTTTACAGCGAACCACGCCACCATCTTCAGATGGATCTTTCAGCTCACACTCATCACCCAGCGCGATCATGCCTGGCAGGTCGATGGTCTCATTAAGCCATCCGGTGAAGGTAAAAGCGGGAGCCTGCTCCACAGCAGGCGGACGAACGGGAAGTGAACCCAGGCTCTTGCGCAGGGTTGAGGCCAGATCTTCCGCTTGCTTGGCGGAACCGGCGTCGACAACCAGTACACCATCCTCGGGAGCCAGGTACGCAAAACTCCGGCGGTTGCGCGAAAATGCCTGGGGCAGCATTTCCAGCGTGACCTGCTCCTTGATTTCGTCTTTTTCTTTGCGGCGTACCTTGCGGCCCTGCTCAACCTCAATCATCTCGGCTTTTTCTTCAACCGCTTCTTTGATCACTGGTCCGGGCAGAATTTTTTCTTCTTTGCGCAAGGCAATCAGGTGATAACCATTAGCACTGTGCACCAGCTGTTCGCCGTGCTTGCCAAGAGGGGGCACCCACCCCTGACGCGTGATTTCCTGAGGGCCACAGGGCTTGAATGCATCGCCGCTGAGCTTCTCTTCCAGCTCTTCTGCAGAGATGTTGAACGGTTTGGTAAAACGGAAAACGCGGGCGTTACGAAACCACATCAGGTTCGGTCCTTGTCTTTCATATTTGCATGATCTCTACGAGTACGGTTTTTACAATGAAGCCGACCACTCCGGCACCCAGCACAGTGAACAGGGCGAGGGTGCCGAACTTGCCGGCTTTTGATTTTTTGGCCAGATCCCAGACAATGAATCCCATCCAGCCAATAAGCCCTGTCAGAAGTACCAACATGGCTAACTGTGAAAAAACTGCTTCGCTCATGATTCGCTCCGGTTATTAACCTGGATTACTGTTCATCCCGGAGAAACACCCAGTTGTTTTCGTCGGACTGTTCCTCGCTGAAGTAATAGCCATCCAGGTCGAAGTCCTTGAGGTTGTTCGCATCCGTTATACGGTTCTGGATGGCGTAACGGCACATCAGGCCGCGGGCCTTTTTCGCGTAGAAGCTGATGATTTTGTACTGGCCATTCTTCCAGTCTTTAAACTGGGGGGTGATCAGCCGTCCTTCAAGCTCCTTTTTCTTCAGACTCCTGAAGTATTCGTTAGATGCGAGGTTGATCAACACTCCGTCATCCTGAGCCAGCAGACGATTGGTCTCCTGGGTAAGGCGGTCGCCCCAGAATGCATACAGATCTTTGCCACGTTTGTTCTCAAACTTTGTCCCCATTTCCAGCCGGTAGGGCTGCATCAGATCCAGTGGCTTAAGGAGTCCGTAAAGTCCGGACAGCATGCGCAGGTGTTTTTGCGCGAAGCTGAAGTCCTGCTCACTGAAGCTTTCAGCATCCAGGCCTGTGTAAACATCTCCCTTGAAGGCCAGAATGGCCTGGCGCGCGTTCTCGGGCGTGAAAGGGGTGTGCCAGTTCCGGAAGCGCTCTGCGTTGAGCTGGCCCAGCTTGTCGCTCACGCTCATCAGGTTGCTGATGTGATGCGGCTCCAGTTCTTTCAGCTGGTCTACCAACTCGCAGGCGTCGTCGAGAAAATCTGGCTGTGTAAAGGTTTCGGTTGCTAAGGGGCTCTCATAGTCGAGCGTTTTAGCGGGAGAGATAACCATTAACATGGCAGATAGTTCCTCATTGCAGAAACGTGAGTAACTGGTCCCGGGTGAACGGCCAGTCGAGTTCGTGTCCGGTATCGTTCCGGCGGAGTACCGGAATCCGGGTGCCGTACCGTTCGGTGAGTTCTTCTGATTGCGCAATGTCCACCACATCAACCGGAATCGGCGCAGGCATGGGAGTATTCACCAGCAGGGCTTCGGCAAGTTCACACAGGTGGCATTGCGACGTGGTGTAGAAGATCAGTTCCATTACTTTGGCTGGGCGTCGATTTGCTGGCCATTTACATCCGCACTGTCATTACCCATCAGGTACAGGTAAACCGGCATGAGCTCGTCCGGAGCCGGATTGTGTTGCGGGTTTTCTGCCGGATAGGCATGGGCCCGCATATTGGTTCGGGTGGCGCCCGGGTTCAGGCTGTTCACCCGTACATTATGCTGATCGTCTTCCAGCTCATCGGCCAGAAGCTGGCTCAGGCCTTCTACCGCAAACTTGGAAACAGCATAAGCACCCCAGTAAGCTTTGGCTGTGCGACCAACGCCAGACGAGGTAAAGATGACCGATGCGGCGTCTGATTTGCGCAGCAGCGGGATCATTGCCCGGCTTAGCAGAAACGGCGCCGTAGCGTTTACGTGCATGACCTTGGTCCAGAGCTCCGGATCGTACGTTTCCACTGGACTACGATCGCCCAGGATGCCCGCGTTGTGCAGCAGGCCATCGAGCTTCCCGAAATTGTCTTCCAGAGTCATGGCCAGTTCTTCATAGTCTTTTACCGCGGCACCTTCAAAGTTCATGGGCACAATGGCCGGCTTTGGGTGGCCTGCAGCTTCGATTTCATCGTAGACCGATTCCAGCTTGCTAACTGTGCGCCCTACAAGAATGACAGTGGCACCGTGTGCTGCGTAGGTTTTCGCAGCCGTGCGGCCAATTCCGCTGCCCGCGCCTGTTACCAGTATAATGCGGTCCTTCAGAAGATCAGCGGGTGCCTGATAGTCTTGCATAACCTGTCTCCGTGTCAGACTTAATAAGGTCAGAATAGATCAGTTTCAGAAGCCCGTTAGTGTAACAGTTTTGCAAGATCACTGACGGTGTCGGCAACAATGTCTGCTTGCCATAGGTCAACGGTCTCAGGCTCCTCAATATAACCATAACGTACTGCAATGGTTTTCATACGGGCATTGCGACCGGCTTCGATGTCTCTCTGATGATCCCCCACATACACCGTCTGTTCCGGCGCAGCTCCGATTTGGGTGCAGGCGAGAAAAAGCGATTCCGGATGTGGCTTACGGTCTGTCACATGGTCGGGGCACACCAGCGAAGCACAGCGGTCTGCCAGGCCGAGCGCCTGAATCAGCGGGGCGGCAAAACGCTCGGGTTTGTTGGTTACAATGCCCCATGGGATACCCCTTTGCTCCAGCGACAGAAGCAGAGGGTTCATACCTTCAAAAAGCCGGGTTTCAACCGCAACGCCCGCTTCGTACAAGTCCAGAAACGCGGTGTGCTTGCCTGAGAAGTCCGGATGCTCCGGTTCCAGGCCAAAGCCAACCCGTATCATCGCCCGGGCACCATCGGATACAGAGCGTCTTATCTGCTCTGCCGGCAGCGCAGACAGTCCGTGTTGCTGGCGCAGCAGGTTCAGGCAGCGGATGAAGTCCGGTGCTGTGTCTATGAGGGTGCCATCCAGGTCAAACAGTACGGCTGACGGTTGTTCAGTGATCACGGACATCCCGGGCATGCATCAGGTAGTTTACATCCACATCCCGGCCAAGCTTGTAAGACCGGGTAATGGGGTTATAAGTCATGCCGGTGAGCTCACGGACATCCAGACCCGCGTGGCGAAGGTAGTCCGACATTTCTGACGGGCGGATAAATTTTTTCCATTCGTGGGTGCCTTTAGGGAGCATGTTAAGCATGTATTCCGCACCAACAATGGCAAACAGAAAGGACTTCGGGTTCCGGTTGATGGTGGATACAAACAAGTGCCCCCCTGGTTTAAGCAAGGCTGCACAGGCTTTGATAATTGATCCCGGGTCGGGTACGTGCTCCAGCATTTCCAGGCAGGTGACAACGTCATATTGGCCGGCATGCTCTGGATCCCGGGCCAGTTCTTCAACAGTGGTCTGCCGGTAATCTACTTCAATACCGCTTTCCAGGCCGTGTAAGCGGGCAACAGCCAAAGGCGCTTCGCCCATATCAATTCCCGTGACGTGCGCGCCACGCAGTGCCATGCCTTCGGAGAGCAGTCCGCCGCCACAGCCGATATCGGCCACTCGCTTGCCGGCGAGTGCTGCGCGTTCGTCAATATAGTTCAGTCGCAACGGGTTGATATCATGCAGTGGTTTGAATTCACTGCTGGGGTCCCACCAGCGGCTGGCCAGCGCTTCAAACTTGGCGATTTCGTTACGGTCGACGTTCTGGTTTGTCATGGTATGTTCTGCCTGGTCAATCTGTCGGAATTCGGTTAGCTGGCCTGTTGTGCACGGATTTTACCACCCCAGTCCTCAACTCGAAGCATAAGATCGGGTACATCGATCCGGGTTAACCTGCCATCCTGCACCTGAGGTACCCCGTTGATCCAGCTATGGCTTACAGCCCGGCCATGGTTGCTGTACACAAGATGCGACGCAGGGTCATAAACCGGTTGTATAAACGGATCGCTCAGGTCTATGGCAATAATGTCAGCAAGTTTGCCCGCAACCAGTGAGCCCAGTTCGTGGTCCCGCCCCAGTGCTTTGGCACCGTTCAGGGTAGCCATCTGTAAGGCCTGATGCGCTGTGAGCGCAGAGGCATCGTTAGCAACGGCTTTTGCAACCATTGCCGCGGTGCGGGCTTCGCCAAACAGGTCCAGGTCATTATTACTGGCAGCGCCATCTGTGCCCAGCGCAAGATTCACGCCTTCCTGCCATAAACGGTGGGCAGGGCAAAGACCACTGGCAAGCTTGAGGTTGGATTCGGGGCAGTGAATGACATGGGCACCAGAGTCTGCAAGCAGCGAGATATCCTGGTCGCTGACCTGAGTCATATGGACGCACTGGGTGTTTGTGCCCAGAACGCCAAGCGCTGCAAGACGCTCCGCAGGACGCTGCCCCCGGGTTTCTATGGCGTCGGCAACCTCAAAAGCCGTTTCATGAAGGTGAATCTGTAACCGGGCGCCGGTTTTTTCGGAGAGTTCCCTGGCCTCCACCAGGGGAGCGTCCGAGACCGTGTAGGGCGCATGAGGTCCGATGGCAGGCATAATGTAGCTGCTGTCTTTCCATGTATTGATCAGCGCCTCGCCTTTACTCAGGTACTCCTCCGGACCGGCTCCCCATACTGTTGGAAAATCCAGAAGTGGAAAGCACACCTGCGCGCGCATACCACTGTCATGGGCTATCTGGGCCACAATTTCCGGGAAAAAGTACATGTCCGAGAAAGTGGTGGTGCCGGTTCGCAGCATTTCTGCCATCGCCAGTTGAGTGCCGTCAGCAATAAACTGTTCACTGACAAAGCGACCTTCTGCGGGCCAGATGTGGTCGTTCAGCCATGACATCAGGGGCAGGTCGTCCGCCAGGCCCCGGAACAGGGACATGGCTGCGTGGCCATGCATGTTGATCAGCCCGGGCATCACAACATGATCCGGAAGATCTATCACTTCGCGGGCGTGGACTTCACGGTCTGCATCCGGTATCGGCAAAATAGCGGCAATGCGGGTGCCCTGGATAATAACGGCCTGATGCTCCAGTACAGCTCCGGATGGTTCAATGGGAATCAGCCAACGCGCATTGATGCGGATATCAGCTGCGGTAATGGTATCTGCCGTCATTAGCCCTGCCTTGTGGTGCTGGTGATGGCTTGCCTGCGGGTGAGCGAGGGGCCATCGGACAATGTAACAAGGCCAGTGAGTATAACCTCTGTGCGACGTTCTTTACATGCCTCCCTGGTTCTCCCGGGTGAGGCTGTCGCGGAGCTCCGCCACCTGCTTCTCCTGATCCTCCGCAAAGTGCAGTGACATTTCAAAGCTCTGCCGGGTGAATTCCAGTACCTTGTGAAACCCTTCATCGGAGAGGGTGCGGGCTGAGTCATGACGACGAAAAATGTTGATGAACTCCCGTTCTCTTTCAAACTGAAGTGATACTTTGGCGACACCCCAGTCGTTCAGAATCTGCCAGACCTCGGGATTATAGTTCCGTGTGGTTCGCATGATAAAGGGGATGGGGTCATTGCGGGCAATCAGTGCCGCCAGACGGAGAATCAGTTCGAAGGAGAGAGTCTTTGTGCCATTTTCAATGGCTTCAAGAACGGATTTGTCGCGTAAATTCAGGGCTTCGCTCATTTCCGCCAGGGTCAGGCCCGCCACCTCGCGGATATCCCGGATGGAGTTGCCGGCTAAAAGCATGGCCCGGAGCTGATCCTGAGAGTTGACCAGCGCCCGGCCTACCTGCAAAGACCTGTCTGTAGCGCGGACCCCGAAGCGCAGGGCTGATCCGGTGAGGCTGGCGAGCCGGTCAAAGATATTTTCAGTCACTTTTTCCGGCTCGGATGGCTCGCGCAGGTCATCCAGCGCTTCCTGGGAACGCATGGCATGAAGAGCATCGAGCAGCATGTCCTGTAGCGCCCGGGCTTTATTGCCCAGCTCCGGGTCGCTGGCCGGCCGCTTCTCGTTGTCCGGGTCCATCAGGGGGTATCCGCTTGTGCTGCAATCTGTTGCGGGGTGAGTATAGACGCCATACGTTTATCCAGCTCCAGCATATCCGCCATAATGTCGCCGCCTTCCCGGATCACAAAGTCCAGTTCGTCATCCGTTGAGTCCAGGTCCGCAGCCTGTTGATCCTGCCAGTCGTCCAGCTCCTCCAGAGACTCGAAAGGCTCTTCACCCCGCAATTCCCGGCGCGCGTTGGCAATGGTCAGCCGAGTGGTTTCAATTTGTTCCTGCCGGGTGGTGCGTTTGTCCAGGTTAAGGCTGACAGTCTTTCTCTGTCGCTGCTCCTTGAGGAAGTCAATTTCCTGTTGCAGGAGCCTGAACTCCGGGCTTGTTGCAAAGCGGTCTTCATGACGGCTGCGGAGTTCGTCGATAATGCCACTGAAGTCAAAGTAGCGGGTATGGGGTACAGCGTCTATCTGGTCCCAGGGAAGGGCTCTGTCCAGGGCGTCCTCCCCAATCCGTGTTTTATCGATGCGCGAAGGAATCTCGATGTCAGGAATAACACCTTTGTGCTGCGTGGAGCCTCCGGATACCCGGTAGAATTTTGACTGTGTGATTTTGAGTTGCCCGTGGTTGAGTGGGCGTACAGCCTGCACGGTGCCTTTGCCGAAGGTTTGCGAGCCAACGACCAGCCCGCGGCCATAGTCCTGTATGGCACCTGCAAATATCTCCGAAGCCGAGGCGCTCATGCGGTTGGTCAGAACAACCAGCGGGCCATCATAAGCAACAGAGGCATCTTCATCTTTGAGAACCTGAACCTCGTTGTTGGAGTTACGGATCTGTACGGTGGGACCGGTATCAATGAACAGGCCAACAAGATCGTTGGCTTCGTGCAGGGCACCGCCACCGTTATTGCGTAAGTCCATGACCAGGCCATCTACACCGCTCTGTTTCAGCTCTGAAATCAGCTTTCGGACATCACGGGTGGTGCTTTTGTAGTTGGGGTCGCCCGCCTGCATAGCACGAAAATCCGCATAAAATGTAGGGATGGTGATGACCCCGACCGAATAGGTTTCGCCATTGCGGTCTAATTCGATGATGTCTTTACTGGCACTTTGCTCTTCAAGCTTAACTTCATCGCGGCTGATGGAAATCGACCTGGTAAGGGTTTCATCAGCGGCGCTGGCTGGAACAACTTCCAGCGTAACCACTGAATTGCGAGGGCCGCGAATCAGGTCAACCACTTCGTCCAGGCGCCAGCCAATCACGTTCACCGGCTTTTCGCCTTCCTGGGCAACCGAGACAATCCGGTCGGCGGGTTTAAGCTGGCCCTGTTTGGCAGCCGGGCCTCCCGGTACCAGCCGGACGACCTTGGTGTATTCGTTGTCTGCCTGCAAAACCGCGCCAATCCCTTCAAGGGACAAGCTCATGTTGATGTTGAAGTTTTCGGATGTTCGCGGCGAAAAGTAGGATGTGTGTGGATCCCACATGCCAGTGAAGGCGTTCATGTAAGCCTGAAATGCATCTTCGCTGCGAGCCTGGGTGGCACGTTTAAGCTGCCCCTCATAACGCCGACGGAGCGTTTCCGCAATCGCGTCGTCATCAGCCCCGCTGAGGCGCTGAGCCAGAACGGCGTTCTTGATACGCTTTGTCCATAACGTATCGAGCGCTTGCGTATCCGGCGCCCATTCTGCTTCGGAGCGATCAACCAGAATGGTTTCGTCCGATGAGAAATCCAGTTCCCCGATGCCGGCATCAAGGGTGTCGAGAGCGAACTCAAGGCGTTCTATGATGCGTTTCTGCACCAGGTTGTAGATATCAAAGCCTGGTTGTAGCTGACCGGTTTTAAGAGCGGGGCCGAGCCGGTTCCGGGCCTTGTCCAGCGCCTGGATGTCATTTTGCGTCAGGTAAATCCGCTGACCATCCAGGTAACTCAGGTAGGCATCAAACACATCCCCGGAAAGCTCGTCACTGATCCCCATGTCGCGGAAGTGAGTGAACTGTAGTTGTCTGGCAATCAGGATATTGGCCCGGGCCTGGTCAATCGTTGGCGCGACCGGCGAATACGTTTCGGGCTCGACCGCCTTTGCCTGAACCCCGAATGGTGCTGACAGAAGCAGGGCGACAGCGAGCGCTTTACAGACACCCATCCTGCCGGCAGCGATCGGGGCGCGGCGGGCGGAGGTTTTTTCGGCGATGGTCATAGAGACATACCTGACAATGCTGGGCGCCGGCCAGGCAGGCCTGGAACCGGGAAACCCGTGGGCTTATGGATTTATTGTAGGCAAGGGCTACATCCGTTGCTATAGGTATCACGTATTGGTTCGTGACAATCTGTCCATGAATCTTACAGGCAATCAGCGTGAAAGTGCTAAAAAATCAACAGCTTTGGAGAGAGATTCAGCAAAACAGAGAGTATAAAGCAACGGGGCGAGTAAAAGCCGGCGGAGCGATTATACGTCTCCACCGGCCGTGTTTCAGGTAAGGGGCTTATTCTGTTCAGCGTGGTCGAGCAGCAGCTGGGGTGGGGTGAAGCGCTCGCCGTAGGCGTTTGCCAGCTCACTGGCCCGCTTGGTGAAGGCCCTCACGCCGTACTGGTTGATGAACTGTATGGCGCCGCCAGTCCAGGGGGCGTAGCCAATGCCAAAGATACTGCCGATATTGGCATCTTCCACGGTTCGCAAAACGCCTTCTTCCAGACACCGGACGGTTTCGATGGCCTGAATGAACAGAATGCGGTCTTGCAGCTCCTGCAGTTTCGTCTGGCGAGCTTTGGTGACGTCCACGTAGAGTGACTCAAGTTCGGGCCACAGGTACTTCTTGCCTTTTTCCGGATACTCATAAAAGCCGGCTCCGGCAGCTTTGCCCTTACGCCCATGGTCGTCAACCATCTGGTCGATGATGGCCTCGGCCGGGTGCGCGTCCCACTGACCGCCAGCGGCTTCCACGTCTTTGCGGCTCTGGGCGCGGATATGCTGCATCAGTGTCATGCTGACTTCATCAGAGATGGCCAGGGGGCCAACCGGCATGCCTGCCAGCAAACCGGCATTCTCAATGCTGGCCGGGTGAATCCCTTCACCAAGCATGCTGATCCCCTCGTTTACAAAAGTGCCGAAAACCCGGGATGTGAAAAAACCACGGCTGTCATTCACAACCACCGGAATCTTGCCGATCTGCTGCACGTAATCAAAGGCTTTTGCCAGAGTTTCGTCCGAGGTTTTCTCGCCTACAATGATCTCTACAAGCATCATTTTGTCGACCGGAGAGAAAAAGTGCAGTCCAATAAAGCTTTCCGGCCGGGCGGAGGCTTCAGCCAGTTGAGTAATGGGGATGGTGGAAGTGTTTGACGCGAAAAACCCGTTTCTAACCAGTCTGGGCTCGGCTTCGGCGGTCACTTTCGCCTTCAGGTCACTGTCCTCAAACACAGCTTCGATGACCAGATCGCAACCGTCCAGGTCGGCGGCAGAGTCTGTGGCTGTGATTCGATTGAGAACGTCCGCTTTTTTCTCTTCAGTCATACGCCCGCGGCTGACTTTTTTCGCCAACAGGTCTTCAGAGTAACGCTTACCTTTCTCAGCGTTTTCCTTGGAAACATCTTTAAGGACCACTTCAATGCCGCGGCTGGCGGTTGAGTAGGCAATGCCTGCCCCCATCATCCCGGCACCCAGTACGCCGACTTTTTTGAAGGTTTCTGTATCTGTGCCCTTGGGGCGGCTGCCACCGGCGTTAATGTCATTCAACTGGAACCAGAAGGTGCCTGTCATGTTCTTGGCAACCTGGCCAATGGCCAGCTCGGCAAAATACCGGGTTTCGATCAGGCTGCCGTTGTCAAAATCGACCTGAGCGCCTTCCACCGCTGCGGCCATGATGCGTTCGGGGGCGGGATAACAGCCCTTGGTTTTCTGCCTGAGCATGGCCGGTGCAATCGCCAGCTTTTGTGCCATGGCCGGGTGGTGGGGGACGCCGCCGGGCATTTTGTAGTCTTTTTTGTCCCAGGGCTGCTGGCTCTTGGGATTGGCATCAATAAAGGCCCGGGCCTTGGCCATCAGCTCGTCCCGAGTGTCAGCCAGTTCGTCTATAATGCCAGCCTTGAGAGCGGCATCGGGGCGGAGTTTTTTGCCTTCCATCAACAATGGGAAAGCGGCTTCCAGGCCAATCATGCGGGGCAGGCGTTGGGTGCCGCCGCCTCCCGGAAGCAGGCCCAGAGTCACTTCCGGAAGCCCCAGCTGAATGCGGTTGTCATTCATTACGATGCGGTGATGGCAGGCGAGGGCAATTTCGAGGCCACCCCCAAGCGCTGTGCCGTTGACTGCAGCGACCACGGGCTTGCCGAGAGTTTCCAATGCGCGCATCCGGGCTTTCAGGTTGTTAACCCGGTCTTCAAACGCCTGGGCATCGTCTTGGGTGACTTTGTGGAGTTCAGTCAGGTCGCCACCCGCGAAAAAGGTTTTCTTGGCTGAAGTAACAATGATGCCGCGAATGTTGTCCAGGTTGTCCTCAACCCTGGAAACGGCTTCGTCGAAGGCCTCGCGGAAGGCTGCATTCATGGTGTTCGCAGACTGGCCTGGCATGTCGATGGTGAGGGTCAGGATCTGATCAGACCCCAATTCGTAGCGGATAGCACTCATAATCGGTTCTCCTTACAGAAAAAGTGTGGGGTCAGACCCGTTCGATGATGGTGGCAATGCCCATGCCGCCACCGACACAGAGGGTTGCCAGCCCAAAGCGCAATTCACGGCGTTCAAGTTCGTCCAGCAGGGTACCCAGGATCATTGCGCCAGTGGCGCCGAGCGGGTGCCCCATGGCGATTGCACCGCCGTTCACGTTCACTTTTTCATCAGGAACCGATAGCTCCTTCTGGAAGCGCATTACCACTGAGGCAAAGGCTTCGTTTACTTCAAACAGGTCAATCTGATCAACGGTCATGCCGGCTTTTTCCAGAGCCTTGAGAGACGCCGGAGCAGGGCCGGTGAGCATGATAGTCGGGTCGGTACTGGTGACCGCCGTGGCAACAATACGAGCACGGGGTTTGAGCCCCATTTCCTTACCTTTTGCCTCGCTGCCAATCAGGATACCGGTTGCACCGTCTACCATTCCGGATGAGTTGCCGGCGTGGTGTACATGGTTGATCTTTTCCACGTAGTGGTATTTTTCACGGGCCACACTGTTAAAACCCATTTCTCCCATCATCTGGAAAGAAGGCTTAAGGCCCGAAAGCGACTCAATTGTGGTGTCGCCTCGGACGTGCTCGTCACGATCCAGAATGACGACACCGTTCTGATCGGTGACAGGTATGATCGATTTGGCAAAGTGACCGTTCTGCCATGCATTTGCGGCTTTTTGCTGGGACTTGACTGCGAAGCCGTCAACGTCTGTACGGCTGAAGTCTTCCAGTGTTGCAATAAGGTCGGCACCAATACCCTGAGGCATAAAGCCGGTGTGCATATTGGTATGCGGGTCCATGGCCCAGGCGCCACCGTCGGATCCCATGGGTACCCGGGACATGGACTCAACGCCGCCGGCAACAACCAGGTCTTCCCAGCCTGAGCGGATTTTCATGGCTGCGAGGTTGACGGCCTCCAGCCCGGAAGCGCAGAAACGGTTGAGGGTAACGCCTGATACTTTTTCGTCCCAGTCCGCTGCAAGTGCCGCTGTTTTAGCAATGTCGGCTCCCTGATCACCTATGGCGGTAACACAGCCCAGCACAATGTCATCGACGTGCGACGTGTCCAGGTTGTTCCTCTGCTGCAGGGCGTTCAGTACAGTGGTCAGCAGCGAAATGGGTTTAACGCTGTACAGTAAGCCATCCTTTTTGCCACGCCCTCTGGGTGTGCGGACCGCATCGAAGATATACGCCTCGGTGGTCATTGTTATTCCTCTGGTTGTTATTGCCTGAGTGTGAGCCTGAAAATCACACCATAGCCTGTTGGCTACAGAGTGTGTAATGACGCTGCCTGCCAATCGGATTAGCAAAACTGCTCAGAGCACAAAAAGAAAACCCCCGGTTACTGCTTGTCGCAGCCGGGGGTTATTCGTATATTGAGCCAGGCGGTCAGCCCGCAGTCAGGTTGTCCAGGGCAGTATTCAGGCGGCTTGCCAGCATAGGGTCCGCACCGCTCTCATCAGCCTTGACGCACCAGCCGGCGACCAGGCCTTCAACGCTTTGCAGGGCATCCTCTTCTTTATCCGCAGTTCCCATTCCTTCAGTCAGGCGGCGGACCTGTATCTCCATGCGCTTTTCCTTGTCGGCATCCGGGGATGCTATTCCGGCAAGAATTTCAGCACGGATCACGATTTCCTGGTCATCAAGCTCACTGGTCTCTGCCGAGAGCTGTGTCCATTTATCGGGCAGGGCATCTGGCTGAATGTCGCCTTCTGTGCGGGCGAGCACAAGCGATTGCCACTTCCGGATGCCGGCTTTCAGTTGCTGCTCAGCCGCTGCCTGTTCAAGCCGCTGTTTTTCTTGCTGAACTTTTTCTTTCATCGGTGCTGATAGCAACGAGGTATTAACACTGTTCAGCGAAGCAATGGCCTGTGTCAGTGACTGCTCGTCCTGGTCGTAACTGACCGCTGTCGCGTCCTGAAGCAAGGCCGTCGCCTCGGAGTCGGCTTCTTTTGTGGCTTGTTGCTGCTCGGACCGTCGGGCATCCCGGCGGGCGAAAATAGCATCACACGCTTTGCGGAAAGCCTGCCAGAGTTTACGGTCTTCCCTGTGCCGGGTGATGCCAACTGATTCCCAGTCTGCCTGCAGGGCTTTTGCCTTATCCATGGCCTCTTGCAGTGGCTCGTGTTCAATCAGGGCTTCTGCCTGCTCAACAATTTCCTGTTTCAGTGCCTCGTTTCTCTGGCGCTCCTGATCAATAGGTGCTTCCAGTTGTCTGAGGAGAGAGTCAAATTGTTTCTGTACCTGGCGGTTCTCACGGAACTCGATTGGCCAGGCTTCTTTCCATTCCTGACGGGCGGTTTGCAAAATACGCTCTACCGCTTTCCACTCGATTGCAGTCCAGTCAGCTGCGTTCAGGAAATGCTCCAGTTCCGCACAAATCGCTTTCCGCTTTTCCAGGTTGGCCTGTTTCAGACCGGACTTGGCTTTAAAGTAGGCTTTGCACGGCTCGTAGGCTTTATCGGACGCCTGTTTGAACCGGGTCCACAGGGCCCGGTTGGAAGACCCGCCCAGATCACGCCATTCTTTCTGCAGCTCTTTTATGCGTTCAGACTTGGCTTCCGGCTCCATGGGCTGCTCTGCCAGGTACTCCATTTGCTCGCACAGAGCGATTTGTTTGGGTTCCGTTGCAAACCCCTGCCAGTCTGTCAGCTCCCTCAGCTGGCCTGTAAGAAGCTGGATCCGCGACTGAAAGGCTTTGCCGTGGCGCTGGTCAAGTGCCCTGAAGTGTTGCTGCGCCGTTTTCAGTAACTGGCGGGATTGCCGAAGCTGATTAGCTTCAAGCGCCTCTTCCAGCTGGCTCAGTATGGTCTTCAGGTTGTCTGCTGTGGCCTGCTGTTGTTTCTGGTCTTCACTGTTGCGAGGGGGAGTTTTGGGCTTTCCGGCCAGTTTGCGAACAGACTGCAGGCTCTCGGGCGCCGGAAACCCTTCCGGCCAGTTGATTTCTTTCACTAACGCCTCTGCGCGCGCACGGTCGTCAGGCGTTGCATCCTGATACGTCACCGCACTGACAGACTGAAGAGATTCCTGTAACTGGTTGAGTTGGCGCACGGCGTTAATGTAATTACGCAGTGCCATCATCGATGTTTCGTAGGCTTTTTGGTGTGTCTTCTCAACCTGGGTGTCCCGGGTGGCCTCCAGCCAGCGGTTTTCCTGGGTTTTCTGCAGGGCGTCCAGTGACGCCACACTGTCTACAGGCTGGCGCCTGAGATCTTCCAGTGTCCTGCTGATAACGTCCAGGGTTTCTTCCCGCTGGCGCTTTTGCTCTTGCAGCTGTGCCTCGGCTGCCTGAGCTGCCTCCATCCCGGAGAGTCTTTCCCGACAATGGTGGATCGACTCAAGAAAAGCGCTCAACTGGTCAGGTGTCGCGTGGGGCTCAACCTCGGCCCATTGCTTGAGTAGAGCCTCCAGGCGCGCACCGTAAAGTTTTGTGTCATCGCTTTTTGCCTGTTCCCTCGCGTGACGGGTCAGCATCGTAATCGTGTCTGCGATCGACTGCTGACGTGCCTGCTCCTCCCGGATGTCCTGTAGCTTCTGTCGAGCTACCTGATACACACCTTTGTCACGGCCTTTTGCCTGTTTATGTACACGTTGCAGAACGCTTTCGTCCTGCAGAATATTGACCGCTCTGATTCGAATGTCTGCCGTTAGGCCTTCGACGGCGAGGCTGGCAGCAACATTCTGGTCGGGGTTTGCTTCAAGTTTCTGCAACTGCTCTTCACGTAACTCTGCCCGCTTGTCTGTTTCGGGGTCCGCTTTCGGCTGTTCGGGTATGTGTGCTTTCCGATCCGGAGCGGCGGGTTTGCGGGATTTGAACAGTTTCTGGAAGAATGCAGCCATGTAGATATCCTCAGGAATGAAACCAGTCTGCGGTGTCAGGCAGGTTATGCCAGCACCGGACATCGGCATTTTTCAATATGAAAAGAGCCGGATACTGTTATTGCCAAGGCCAGTAAGGCCTTACGTGCCTTGGTGACCGGACACAGTCTAGCGCTTTGTAAGCATTTGCGGGAAGGGGTAAATGATAAAACAGGAAAACAGCAATAATCAGGAACACAAAGCGCGCTCAGTGGCCCTGAGGCTGCTGGCACGTCGAGAACACAGTCGTTTTGAACTAGTGATGAAGCTTCGGAAGCGCAAGCTGGAGGATCGGGTTATTTCGTCGGTTCTGGATGAGTATGAACTTGAAGGCTGGCTGAATGACGCACGCTTTGCGGATGTGTACTCACGCCAGCGAATAGATCAGGGCTATGGCCCCCTAAAAATCCAGGCCGAGCTACAGCAGCGTGGAATTCACACTGCACCTCCCTGTGTTACAGAGCTTGCGGATGCAGACTGGGTCCGAAACGCGGTTCTGTTGCGGGAGAAGCGTTTTGGTCTGGCGGACGTGAGTAACGACTGGGATGAGAAGGTCCGGCAGGCACGCTTTTTCAACCGCAGAGGGTTTACGGCCAGCCAGGTAGAGCGGGCACTTGAGGTGTGTGAGCCGTTTGCGCCGGATTCTGAATTCTAAAGTGTAGGCGGTATGATGCCCAGCTCCGGGGGCAGGCTGGCTCTCATATCTGCTCCTTTTTCGGAAGCCCCCTCGGCAGAGTCTTCGTCAGGACCGGGATTTGCCTTGTCGGCCAGAGATCCTTCTGCCGTGATATCTTCGACCGGGTCCAGCACTCGCGCCAGAACATCGTAGTAGCGGCGAATGTTCTGAACGTAAAGAACTGGCTCATGGCCGCGGGCATATCCAAAACGTGTTTTCTTGTACCATTCTTTTTGCGCCAGCAACGGCAGAAACTCTTTAACGTCCATCCAGCGGTCCGGGTCTTTGCCGGCCCCTTCAGTAAGTCTGCGGGCGTCTTCCAGGTGCCCGTATCCCACATTATAAGACGCCAGCGCAAACCATGTGCGGTCGGGCTCATCAATGCGTTCAGGTATCTTCTGGTGAACCATCTGGAAGTATTTCGCGCCCCCCTGAATGCTTTCTTCTGCATCCAGGCGGTTATTGATTCCAATGTAGTCCGCCGTATTGCGGGTCAGCATCATTAGCCCGCGAACACCGGTCGGAGAAACTGCATTCGGCCGCCAGTGGGATTCCTGGTAACCGATAGCGGCAAGCAGACGCCAGTCCATGTTGAAAGTGGATGCGTACTCCTGAAACAGAGTCTTGTAATCGGGCAGTCGGTTGTCCACGTGATGCATGAAGGTGCGCGCACCTACATAGTTCAGATGGTCCAGGTGGCCATAAAAACGCTCTGCAAGCTGTGCAATGGTGCCATTTTTGTGCATCTTTTTTATGAACGCGCTGGCGGCGCTCAGCAACGAGTCGTCCTGGGCTGCCGGCAATAACCATGCGAGCTCTTTCGACGCACCCAGTGCAAAAGCCTCTTTTACCTGGGGATAAAATACATGGCTGAGTTCCAGTTCATTAGAGGAGATAACCGCATAGGAGAACTCGCCGCTTTCAACCCGGGCGAGAATGCCGGCAGCGTCCAGACCAGGGTGCATTTGCCAGGAAATGCCCGGCACCTGGTCGGTAAGGGTAGGTAACCGGTATTCATGGTTACTGTCGGATACCAGGTGCAGAGTCTTATCGGTAAGGTCGGAGAGAGACTCAGGCCGCTCTGCGTCCCGGTTATAGACTAAAATTGATTGTGCCGTAATGCCGGTTGGCAGGGCTTTATACTGGTTTTCAAACAGGGGCTGGTCTGACAGTCCGGCAAGTCCGATGTGCGCAAAATTCCGGGAAAGAACGGAGAGTACTTCGGTGTTGTCATCTGCAATTCGCAACCGAAGCTCAACGCCAAGCTCTTCAGCAAAGAGTTTCGCCAGCTCATAGTCATAACCGGTAGGGCCTTCGTGTCCTTCGTAGTAGATAGAAGGCGCGACCCGGGTGATAACGTGCAGCACCCCTTCATTGCGAATTTCCTGCAACGTACTTGGCTGGCTGCATCCGGCAAGGGTGAGCACAGCCAGAAGACAGGCGAGCGGTAATGTATAAGCCATTGCTGCGTTGTATGCAGGCAGGATTCTGAGCAAGTCCCTGTTCTCCGTTAGCGCTGAGTCGTCAGGGTGAGTAAAGACGGGTTGCACCCTGTAGCTTTTGCGTGCGGGCTCCATGCCCACACACGTATGATCCCTGCTGGTTGAAGACGGGTCAATAAAGTTGATTAATGGTTACCCAAGACATTGTTAATTGTATTCTCTGTGAATAAGCACTCGGGTCGCTGTATCCCGGCACGGCTTTCAAGTATGATATGCGCCTTTTCAGAATGCATCCGGACTTTCCCCTTTTCTTCGCGCGATTACAGGTTGATAACATGCTTGAACTTCGCGGCGCACCCGCGCTTTCGCCCTTCCGCTCTCGTAAACTGTACGCCAGAATTCAGGCGATTGTTCCCGAGATTGAACACGTATATGCAGAGTTTATGCACTTTGTGGATCTGGAAGGTTCTCTTTCAGTTTCTGAGCAGGCCGTTCTGGACCGGTTGTTGACATACGGCCCCAGTGTGCCGGTTGAAGAGCCGGATGGCGTGCTGTTTCTTGTCGTGCCCCGCCCGGGAACACTGTCTCCCTGGTCAAGTAAAGCAACCGATATTGCCCGCAACTGTGGCTTACGCCAGATCCATCGCATTGAGCGCGGCACTGCATTTTATATCAAATCACGGAAAAAACTGGGACTGGACCAGCGCGAAAAGGTCGCTGCACTGTTGCACGATCGCATGACTCAGAAGGTTTTCCATGAGATGGGCGGCGCTCAGCTTCTCTTCAGTGACGAAGAACCGCGTCCTCTTGAGCGGGTTCCGGTTCTTGCTGAAGGTCGCAAAGCGCTGGTCGAAGCAAACCAGACGCTGGGGCTTGCACTGGCAGATGACGAAATTGACTATCTGGTGAAGTCATTCCTCGGGCTGCAGCGAGACCCGACCGACGTCGAGTTGATGATGTTTGCGCAGGCGAACTCGGAGCATTGCCGCCATAAAATATTTAATGCGTCCTGGGATATTGATGGCGAAGGGCAGGAGAAATCACTGTTTGCCATGATCCGTAACACCTTCGAGATGAACAGCGAAGGCGTGCTGTCGGCGTATAAGGATAATGCGTCGGTTATTCGTGGCAGTCGGGGTGGCCGGTTCTTCCCGGACCCGGTGACCGGGGTATACGGATACAACCAGGAAGACATCCACATTCTCATGAAGGTGGAAACCCACAACCATCCGACTGCGATTGCACCAGCAGCAGGTGCGGCGACCGGGTCCGGTGGCGAGATCCGTGATGAAGGCGCAACTGGCCGGGGCTCCAAACCCAAGGCCGGGCTCTCGGGTTACACGGTTTCCAACCTCAACCTGCCGGATGACCCGCAGCCCTGGGAAATCAACTACGGCAAGCCGGACAGAATCGCCTCTGCGCTGGATATCATGATTGAAGGGCCGGTGGGCGGTGCGGCCTTCAATAATGAGTTTGGTCGCCCCAATCTCACTGGTTATTTCCGTACCTTCGAAGAAAAAGTGGCCGGACCTGCTGGTGATGAGGTGCGCGGTTACCACAAACCCATCATGATTGCGGGTGGCCTGGGGAACATTCGCGAAGAGCATGTGGAGAAAGGAAATATACCCGCAGGCGCAAAGCTCATTGTTCTGGGTGGGCCCTCCATGCTTATCGGTCTTGGAGGAGGCGCAGCGTCTTCCATGGATTCTGGGACCAGTAACGAGAACCTTGATTTTGCCTCGGTACAACGCGACAACCCGGAAATGGAGCGTCGTTGCCAGGAAGTCATTGATCGCTGCTGGCAGATGGGCGAGGACAACCCCTTGTGCTTCATCCATGATGTGGGCGCCGGTGGGCTTTCGAATGCTATGCCGGAACTGGTCAAGGACGGTGGTCGTGGCGGAAAGTTCGAGCTCAGGGATATTCCCAGCGATGAGCCGGGGATGTCGCCGCTGGAGATCTGGTGCAATGAGTCTCAGGAGCGCTATGTTATGGCAGTTGCTCCTGAGAACCTGGATAAGTTTGATGCTCTGTGCCGCCGGGAACGCTGCCCCTATGCAGTCATTGGTGAGGCAACAGAGGCTCACCACCTTGAGCTGAGCGATTCTTATTTCAATAATAAGCCGGTGGACCTGCCGATGGATGTGCTGTTTGGCAAGCCGCCTCGCATGCATCGCAGCATCAGTCGCACTACGTTTACCAAGCCGGTATTTGATGCTGCCAGGATTGATCTGAATGAAGCCGTGAGCCGGGTACTGCGGCTGCCAGCGGTCGGTTCCAAGAATTTTCTGATCACTATTGGTGACCGCACAATTACCGGGCTTGTTGCCCGGGATCAGATGGTTGGCCCCTGGCAGGTGCCGGTCAGTGATGTGGCTGTAACCGCAAGCTCTTTTGATGTCCTGGCCGGTGAGGCCATGGCAATGGGGGAGCGTACACCGGTTGCTACGATTGATTCTCCGGCATCTGGCCGGATGGCAGTCGGGGAAGTCATTACCAACCTTGCGGCAGCGGCGATTGATCAGCTGTCTGATATCCGCCTGTCAGCAAACTGGATGGCGGCCGCTGGTCACCCGGGTGAGGATGAAAACCTCTACGAAACCGTACGCGCCGTTGGCATGGAGCTGTGTCCTGAACTGGGTATTACCATTCCTGTGGGTAAGGACTCCATGTCCATGAAAACTGCATGGGAGGGTGAAGACGGTGATGAGAAGAGTGTAACGGCACCTCTGTCTCTGATCGTCAGTGGGTTTGCACCTGTTACGGATGTGTCACGTACTCTGACACCGCAACTTGTCACTGATGCCGGCGAAACCGACTTGATCATGATTGATCTGGCAGCAGGTCAGAATCGTCTGGGTGGTTCTGCATTGGCACAGGTGTACAGGCAGATCGGTGCGGTAGCACCTGATCTTGATGACCCGGAGGACATCAAGGCTTTCTTTGCGGTTATTCAGGGCCTGAACAGCGATAACAAGCTCCTGGCGTACCACGATCGTTCCGACGGCGGTCTGTTTGTAACCGTTGCAGAGATGTGCTTTGCGGGGCGTACTGGCGCAGATATCCGCCTGGATGGCCTTGCAGATGAGCACGGCCAGATTGCGCAGGAGCTGTTTAATGAAGAGCTGGGCGCCGTTATACAGGTGCGCAGGGAAGATACAGACTTTGTTCTGCAGCAGTTCTCGGCAGCCGGGCTGGATGACCATGTCAATGTGATAGGCACATTGAATGATAATGATCGCTTGCGTCTGATTTTTGAGGGTGCCGCAGTTATAGACAACACCCGGACAGAGCTTCAGCGTCTGTGGTCAGAAACCAGCTACCGCATCCAGTCCCTCAGGGACAATGCAGACTGTGCCCTTGAAGAGTTTGATAATCTGCTGGATGCAGAGGATCCGGGGCTGCATGTAAGCCTCACATACGATGTGAACGAAGACGTTGCTGCGCCGTATATCAATACAGGAGCACGACCCAGAGTTGCGGTTATGCGTGAGCAGGGCGTTAACGGGCAGGTTGAAATGGCAGCAGCGTTTGATCGTGCTGGTTTTGAGTCTGTTGATGTTCACATGAGTGATCTGCTTTCCGGGCGGGTCAGTCTGGATACGTTTAACAGCCTTGTGGCCTGTGGCGGGTTCTCATACGGTGACGTGCTGGGCGCAGGTGAAGGCTGGGCCAAGTCGATACTGTTCAATGACCGTGTGCGGGATCAGTTCGCAGCATTTTTCAATCGCCAGGATACTCTCGCACTGGGTGTGTGTAATGGCTGTCAGATGCTGTCCAATCTGCATGAGTTAATCCCGGGTAGCGAGGGGTGGCCTCGCTTTGTTCGCAATCAGTCTGAACAGTTCGAAGCAAGGCTGGCAATGGTTGAGGTAACGCCATCACCTTCAGCCTTCCTTGATGGAATGGCGGGGTCGCGTATGCCAATTGCTGTGGCCCACGGTGAAGGTAAAGTTGAGTTCTCCGGGGCAGGCTCTGCTGACAGGTTGGCAGAGAGTGAACGAATAGCGTTGCGGTTCGTGGATAACAGGGGGCAGCCCACTGTGCGCTACCCATACAACCCGAACGGATCGCAGGCTGGCATCGCTGGCGCTACCACTCAGGATGGTCGCATTACAATCATGATGCCTCATCCAGAGCGAGTATTCCGGGCCGTTCAGCACTCATGGCGACCTGACGGTTGGCAGGAAGATGGCTCCTGGATGCGTATGTTCCGTAATGCCAGGCGTTGGTTCGGTTAAGAGCAGTTGTAATATAAAGCCGGCTTTGGCGGGGACTTCAGAAAAGTCCTTTGCCGGGGTCGGCTTTTTTGTGTCCGCTGGTTGGCGTTTTAGGTTTTTTCAAGCTAAAAATGTCACATTATTAGCAAAATACCCCTTGACTCAGTTTATTTATGCACATTGAAGCGGGTGGGCTGTGTGTTCTGTGAACAGTGTCGCTTATGAGTGCGTGGATCTTGGCCAGGCACTGTAATGCCTTGAAACATAAGAACTATATTTATCAGGTGAATTTGTCGCCAATTTAAGGTGAGAGCAGTAAATACGGGCTTTAGCGAGAGGTTCCCCGAAACTTTCCCCAGAGTTATCCACAGAATCTGTGAGTAAGTTTCTAAGGGGTTGAGCGGCCCCGAAAACAAGCGTCTTCAGGAGGAAATATGTATAAATTATGTTATTTCGTACCAGAGACACATCTGGAGAAAACCAAACACGCGCTCTTTGAGGCCGGGGCCGGGCGCATTGGAGATTATGATTCCTGTGCATGGCAATGCCGTGGTCAGGGGCAGTTTCGCCCCCTTGAGGGCAGCAACCCGCACTTGGGTGTTCATGATGCGTTGGAGGTCGTGGATGAGTTCAGAGTGGAACTTGTATGCCGAGATGAGCTAATCCACAAAGCAGTTGCTGCGCTGAAGCAGGCTCACCCATATGAGGAGCCTGCTTACGAAGTTTATCGGATGGAGGAGTTATAGGTCGTCTTTAATACGTGGCTTGGTCATAGGATGGCGGATACTGCGTACATGAACGTCAAAGGAGTTGCTTTTCAGGTCTTCGAGAAACAGCTCGAGTGTTTTTCGGACTGTGGGAAAGGATATGTCGTCCCAGGGGATCTCGTCCACGGCGAACAGGCAGCTTTCGAGGGATTCCTCTCCGGCCCCAAACAGGCCATCTTTCAGGGTGGCCCGGTAAAACATGTGTACCTGGTTTATGTGTGGGACATCAATAATGGAGTAAAGCCCTTCAATATTGACCCTGGCCAGAGCTTCTTCAAGCGTTTCACGCTCGGCAGCCTCAACGGTGGTTTCCGAGTTTTCCATATAGCCTGCCGGAAGGGTCCAGTAACCGTATCGCGGCTCGATTGCACGCCGGCAGAGCAGGATTTTTCCTTCCCAAACCGGTACTGTACCCGCAATAATGCGAGGGTTCTGGTAATGTATCGTGCTGCAGTTAACGCACACATAACGGTGGCGGTTGTCGCCTTCGGGGATGCGCTGTTTAACCAGGTGGCCGCAGGTGCTGCAGTACTTCATGTTTTTCCCCGTATGCTTGAATTAGTGGAGTGCACAGTTTAATGATCTTGGCAGCTACTGTCTCATTCAAAGCCGGATTTGCCCAGGAGCACGGATGTGCGTGACTTACTTGTACAGCGTTTGACTGGTTATGCACCCCGGACGCTCGACCTGGATTATCCTGAAGCGGGCATTCTGGTGCCGGTTACTGATGATCCGGGTAATCCTGAAATGATATTCACATTGCGCTCGGCAAACCTGAGCACCCATCGCGGCCAGGTTGCCTACCCTGGAGGTAAGCGCGACCCTGAAGATTCATCTCTGGCCGCCACTGCTTTACGTGAGACCCATGAAGAGATAGGTCTGCCGCCAGAACAGGTGGAGCTCATAGGCCCACTCGGTCAGGTCATGTCACGCTATGGAATTCTGGTGTCGCCCTACGTAGGGGTGGTGCCAGAAGATCACCCACTGGACCCTAATCCGGACGAGATTGAAAGCATATTCCGCGTACCACTTTCTTTCTTTCTGGAGGACCGCCGCGAGCGCACCGACGTATTACATTTTATGGATCATACTATTCATGTGCCTTGCTATCGCTGGGAACGCTATCAGATCTGGGGATTGTCCGCGGTGGTTCTGGTCGACTTTCTTAACGCTGTGTACGATGCCGGTATAGATATGCGTCAACCCGGTACTTAATTAAGGAAAACTTCATGTTGTATGAACTGGAAGATCGTGCGCCCGAGCTGCACGGAGATGGTCAGTTTGTTGCCTTCAACGCAACGGTTATAGGCAATGTTGCACTGCACGAGAAATGCAGCATCTGGTTTAACGTTGTGATCCGTGGCGATAATGAGCTTATTACAATTGGTCCGGAAACCAATATACAGGATGGTTCGGTTCTTCATACAGATCCCGGCCTGCCGCTGACCCTGGGCAGGGGAGTTACGGTGGGTCATAAAGCCATGGTTCATGGTTGTGAGGTAGGGGATTATTCACTGATTGGAATCAATGCGGTGGTGCTCAATGGCGCCAAAATCGGGAGCCACTGCCTTATCGGGGCTAACACTCTTATACCCGAAGGGATGGTCGTTCCTGATGGGTCTTTGGTTATTGGTGCTCCCGGCAAGGTGAAGCGTGAGCTGGGGGAGGATCAAAAGAAAATGTTAGAGCTCAGTGCGGCACATTACGTGCACAACGCCAGTCGTTATATGAAAAGCTTTAAAGCCATAAAAGCATGAGGTGTTTGTAGCGTGGTTACGGAGGATAGGGTTCACTCGCCTTGTGTCAGTATTTGTGCTCTGGATGAGGATGATGTGTGTATTGGTTGCCAGCGCACGGGTGATGAAATCACACGCTGGGCTTCAATGAGCAACTGTGAGCGCAAGGCGGTGCTTGAAAAGGTTGCTGAGCGTGAGCAGGCAGTTGCACTTTAATGGAACACCGAGGTGTCTGGCATGGTGGCCAGAAATGCTGGAGGATCGGATTTGACTAGCGCTGGTGAAGTTACGCTGGGAACGCCCCTGAAGGAAAGTGCCTATAAGGTGCTGCTGTGTGGGTCGGGTGAGCTTGGTAAAGAGGTTGCGATTGAGTTGCAGCGCTACGGTGTTGAGGTGATTGCAATTGATCGTTACGCGAATGCACCGGCAATGCAGGTGGCGCATCGTAGTCATGTAATAGACATGCTGGATGCAAGCGCACTCAGGAGTATTGTGGAGTTTGAAAAGCCGGATCTTGTTGTTCCCGAAATAGAGGCGATTGCTACAGCAGAGTTGGTGGCGCTGGAAGAAGAAGAAGGGTATACGGTTATACCTTCTGCCAGGGCTGTACACCTTACAATGAACCGGGAGGGGATCCGGCGTCTGGCGGCGGAAGAGCTCGGGCTGAGCACCTCACCTTACCGTTTTGTTGACACAAAAGAGCGGTTTGTCGAGGCTATAACAGCGATTGGGCTACCGGTTGTTGTCAAACCGGTCATGAGCTCGTCGGGTAAAGGGCAGAGCACCATTACTGATGAAAGTCAGATCGAGGCTGCCTGGGCCTATGCCCAGACCGGCGGGCGGGCCGGCGAGGGGCGGGTGATCGTGGAAGGATTTGTGCCATTCGATTACGAAATTACATTGCTCACGGTAAGGCACAAGGGTGGCGTTAGTTTTTGTGCCCCCATCGGCCATCGTCAGGAGGATGGTGATTATCGGGAGTCCTGGCAGCCACAAAGTATGGGTGCCAGAGCGCTTGAGCGATCGAAAGAGGTTGCCATGAAAATCACGGAAAACCTGGGTGGTTACGGTGTCTATGGTGTTGAGCTGTTTATCGATGGTGACAATGTCTATTTTTCAGAGGTGTCGCCCAGGCCCCATGATACCGGACTTGTGACGCTGATCTCCCAGGACATGTCTGAGTTTGCTTTGCATGCGCGCGCAATACTGGGTTTGCCAATACCGGCAATTCGCCAACAGGGGCCCTCAGCTTCTGCGGTTATACTACCGGAAGGTGAATCTTCAGATGTTACCTTTAGTGGCCTGGATCAGGCGCTTGCCTTGCCGGATGTTCAGTTGCGCTTGTTTGGTAAGCCCGAGCTTTCGGGGCGCCGCAGGATGGGCGTAGCTCTGGCCAGAGGTGAGACCGTGGAGGATGCTAAAGAGAAAGCTGTGGCTGCAGCCAGCTCAATTGAGGTCAGGTTAGTTAGTCCTTCCTGAACAAATTGAAATTAATTTTGTGACGCAGTTGACACAGTCAGGAAAGGCTGTAGAATGCGCATCTCGGTTGAGGGGGTGCCCCAGGGCATCAGCAGCAACCGGTCGCAACCAGTTGAAAGCTTTAAGAATTTAATTTGAAGTTTTGGTTGACGAAGTGATTTGAAGCTCTATAATAGAAGCTCTGATCACAGGCAGTCGTTTAGGTTTTCAGGTTTAAGTCTCTATTAAATCTTTTAAAATAAACGGTTGACAAGGCGGCGAATCGATGTAGAATACGCCACCTCGATTGAGCAACAGCTCAAACGCTCTTTAACAAGTTGACCAAGTAATTCGTGTGGGCGCTGGCTGGAGTATTTCGGCAAGAAATACCAAGGCAGCGACTCGTCGAAATTGAGTTTTGT
>NZ_VCGX01000004.1 GCF_007671655.1 Marinobacter piscis
TTGTCGGTACTTCATCACTGCTTCACTTTGGTCGGTAAAGCCCGTGAGGGTACCGGCGACGGCCCTCCCGTCTCTACCTGGTTACGCCAAAGTGCTGCAGTTATTATCTGAATTCACGGTCAAAGAATGTTAAAGATTAGGGGCGAGGTTGGGCGTGCCTGTCCACGGTTTCGCCTGTCAGGTAAGAAGAGCTAGCACCTTTCTTCGTTAAATTAGTCCATTCTTTTTTGGCCGCCTCATAGATCCGCTCGCCATGCAGGTGCTTGATTAGCTCTAGTGCTTTTTCCGCTTCAGCTGGCTTTTCCTGAGCTGTTCGCAGCTGAGCTAATTTATACAGGGTAGCGGGGACCGGGTATCTTATAGCGACTTTCTCCAACAGCGCCTGCTCCTGGTCGTTCAAATCGTCAAATGTTTTCGTCCGGGAAACCCAGGTAAAGCCGCGCAGCTGATCAAAAACCCAAACATCCGGCGCTTTTTTGTCGGCTTTAATTGGCCCGATAGAGGCATTTTCAAAACGTAAAAGACGATGATCTTCTTCCAAAACACGGTAGTCTCTCCACGCGACCACTAGTGATACTGAAAATATCATAATGAGCACCACGGGAATATATTTAGGTATAACTACACTTTTGGTGAGCCACCGGTCTGTTGCAGATATCAACGCGGGTATTATAACGCGCCCCCGGCGGAAGGCTTTATGGTCGAGAGGGTCTGCTGCGGATATACCAATAAAAAAGCCCGCCAGTAACAAAAAGTAGCTGTATGCATGAGGGTACTCTAATAAAGAGTGCACCAGTAAAACGGTAAAGCAGCATAAACTGTAAAAACCTTTTACTGTATAAGCATAGGCGAAAACCCTCACCCACAGGTAACTGATCATTGCAAAAAACAACAGCCCGATGGGTATACCATTCCAGATCAGAAGATCCAGAAGCAGGTTGTGGCTATACTGGGCTAACCCAATCGCCGGGTGCATTTCAGCAGCGGCAACCTGTGCAATGGACACCTGCCCCCAGCCATAACCAAACCAGGGCTTTTGTGCAATTGCCTGAATAAAAGATAACCATAAGTCGGTGCGAACATCCGTGAATGATGCTCTAAGAGCTGCACTACCACCTTCCGCAAAAAACAGATAATCTTTTAGATCTGCCAAAACAACACTCAAATAATAAAACGACATCATGACCAGCACTGGCATTGCCAAGCGCTGCCAGCGCCATTTTCGGAGGAGGCCTTTATGTATAACAGCAACAACAATCAGTACTGCAAGCATCACCCAAGAGGTACGAGACTGGGACAGCGCGGCACCGGCGATTAGAAACAGACCGGCAATCAAAAGCCCCAGGCCACCAATACGCCTGCGTTCAAACAGATAATATAGTGAAAACACTGAGATCCAGATCAGTGATGAATAATTGTTTGTCTGAGCGAGGTTCGCAAACGGCCTGCCGCCGGCAGGCATACCGTAAACCCAATACGACTCTCCAAGCTGTAGCCATTGAACCAAAGCTATCCAGACAGAAACAGCCCCAATAGCGACCAGAGCAAATGCCACAGAATCTGTAACATGTTTTCTGGAATCCCTTGTGACATGCCGGTAAGAAACAACTAACGTTAAAGTAAATGCGCTTATATAAAATGCAGCCAAAATCGCATCTCCACGAAACAGTGTTATCCCTGCCAGGAGCTGAATAAGCGCTACCAGTACAAAGCCAATAAATAGTAAAAAAACTCTGGGTGTACGGCATTCTCCCTTCCATAGCTTTGGTTGCAGCATTGCTATGAGGAGTGTCAAAAATGCGGAAAACTCTAGATAAAAAGAGGGATAAGGATAGGAATGGACCGGAAGTAAAAACGCGATTGCAAAAGTACAAAAAAATAAAAAGGGGAATACCATACTTTGCAACTCTTAACTATGCGCACTGCCAGGTTATATTTTCTGGGGAGATTTGCTCACGTTGAACTGCAAAGGTCCAACTCCTGGCAGAGCTGGACCTTTTAAAACAGCTGACTGAAATATCGTAACAGTCAGCGAACTTAATATACCTAGCCTTATTAGTTAAAAGTCAGACTGACAAGACTCTGGAAGGTATTTTTTAGGAATACCGTCACCTTTAGAGCCGCACTCCCACTCCACCTTACCATTATCACTGACTGTGGCCTTCAACAATACCGCTTTTCCCGCAACACTGTCCGGAAGATTGGCACTTGTTGCGGTAATAGTAATAGTAGCGCTGCTCTTATCCTTATCTGTAACCTCAACCGATTCGACATAGGTAGAACTTTGATTATCAACCGAAACACTACTCAAGCTACTTCTAACCGCTGCGGCTTCAGTAACAGTCATTTTTGCAGCAGACCCTGCTAGAATTAACTCAGAAACCTTAGCCCGAGTCGTATAATCCTGATAAGCCGGAATAGCCACAGCCGCCAAAATCCCAATAATCGCCACCACAATCATCAGCTCAATCAGAGTAAAACCCTGCTGGCCTTTATTCATTTGCATGTTTTGCATTATTCAACCTCAGTTGTCGTTTCTGGTTCAAAAACAGCTCCGGGGCGGTGGAGCTTTACCCCGTATCCGCGTCGAGCCTAAGGTTCATCAAGCACTTAGCGTGCCACTTGTTAAATAATGTTAACAATCCGCCTGTTCTCAGACACCTACGCCACCTCTGTGATCTTTGTCACACTGCTTTTTTGCGCATTTTTGGCGCCGCTGCACGTCCGGATGTGACGTTTTTGGTCACATGTAGACAGTTGTGCGTCGGTACGTAAACACTCATCCCGTGAGTCCGCGCCTTCCAAAAGGCCGGTCGGGCCTCTAAACTCCTTGACCGGACACACACTTATTCAGTCACTCAGGCAGTTTGCGTTACCTCTTTTATGGCTACCAAAAACAGCAACATAAACCTCACCGGCCTGGCCCGGCGCTTTGTAGACGACGGGCTTCTGGACGAGGCCACCGCAAAGGATGCGTTTCTCAAGGCCTCCCAGAACCGTATTCCTCTGATCACTTACCTCACCCAGAACAAGCTGGCAGACAGCGCCAAACTGGCGTTTTCGGCGGCGATGGAGTTCGGGATTTCGGTACTGGATCTGTCGTCGTTTCTTCCGGAGATGATGCCCGAAGGCGTGGTGGATGAGCGGCTGATTCGCAAGCACAATGCCCTGCCCCTGTATAAGCGCGGCAACCGGCTATTTATTGCGGTGTCGGACCCCACCAATATTCAGGCGCTGGATGAGATCAAGTTCAACACCGGCCTTAGCACGGATGCGATCCTGGTGGACGACGCCAAGCTGCGGGTGGCCATTGATAAGTATCTGGAATCCCAGGACAGCACCCTGGGGGATCTGGACGACGGTGATCTGGAAGGCGTGGATACCGGGGGTGACGGCGACGAGCAGGATGACGATGCGGTAGTTCCCAGCGAGGTGGACGACGCGCCCATTGTGAAGTATGTGAACAAAATGCTGCTGGATGCCATTCGCGGCGGCGCGTCCGACGTTCACTTTGAGCCTTATGAGAAGACCTATCGGGTGCGTTACCGTACCGACGGTATTCTGAAGGAAGTCTCCCGCCCGTCCATCAAGCTGGCGCCGAAGATTTCTGCGCGGGTGAAGATTATGGCGCAGCTGGATATTTCCGAGCGGCGGGTGCCCCAGGATGGGCGCATCAAGATGAAGCTGTCGAAAACCAAGGCCATTGATTTTCGGGTCAACACCCTGCCCACCCTGTGGGGCGAGAAGATTGTGCTGCGAATTCTCGACCCCAGCCAGGCGAAGCTGGGCATTGATGTGCTGGGTTATGAAGAAGACCAGAAAAAGCTGTATATGGATGCGCTGCAGCAACCCCAGGGGATGATTCTGGTTACCGGGCCCACGGGCTCGGGTAAAACCGTGTCTCTGTATACCGGTCTGAACATTCTGAACACGGCGGACATCAACATTTCCACCGCAGAAGACCCGGCGGAGATCAACCTGGAGGGGATTAACCAGGTGAACGTGAACAACCGGGTGGGCCTGGGCTTTGCTGAGGCGCTGCGGGCGTTTCTGCGTCAGGACCCGGATGTGATCATGGTGGGTGAGATCCGGGATCTGGAAACCGCCAATATTGCCATCAAGGCGGCGCAGACCGGGCACCTGGTGCTGTCTACCCTGCACACCAACAGTGCCGCAGAAACCCTTACGCGGATGATGAACATGGGCGTGCCGGCGTTCAACATCGCCACTTCGGTAAGCCTGATTATTGCCCAGCGACTGGGCCGGCGGCTGTGTAATGCCTGTAAACAGCCCTGGGATGTGCCCGGCGATGTGCTATTGGCCGAGGGGTTCACACAGGAACAAATCGATACAGGGTTCACGTTGTACCACCCCAAGGGCTGTGATAAATGCAATGGTGGATATAAAGGCCGCGTCGGTATTTACGAGGTGGTGAAGATTACGGACGCGCTGGCCAACATGATTATGGAAGAGGCCAGCTCCATCAAAATTGCACATCAGGCTGAGGCCGAAGGCTTCCGGAACCTGCGCCAGTCGGCACTTATGAAAGTGATTGAGGGCGTAACCAGTCTTGAGGAAGCCAACCGCGTGACGAAGGATTAAGCATGGCAGAGAAAGCGCAAAAGCTGCAAACGTACATATGGGAAGGGAAGGATAAGCGAGGGCAAAAATCCAGAGGTGAACTCCACGGTTCCAGCCAGGCTCTGGTTAAGGCCCAGCTGCGTAAGCAGGGCATTGCTCCGGAAAAGGTCAAGAAAAAGCCGAAGCCTTTGTTTGGCGGCAGCAAGAAGATTACCCCGTTTGATATCGCCATGCTCACCCGCCAGCTGGCCACCATGATGAAGGCCGGCGTGCCGTTGGTGCAGAGTTTTGACATTGTGGCCGATGGCCTTGATAACAAAGGGCTGCAAGAGCTGGTGGTGGCTGTGCGTAACGACATTGCCTCGGGCACCAACTTTGCGGCGGCGCTGCGCAAGCACCCGCGGCATTTTGATGATCTGTACTGCAACCTGGTGGATTCCGGTGAGAAGGCCGGGGCACTGGAGCAGATGCTGGATCGCATCGCCACCTATCTCGAGAAAACCGAACTGCTGAAGAAGAAGGTTAAAAAGGCGATGACCTACCCGATTGCCGTGATTATTGTGGCAATCATTGTCACCGCCATTCTTCTGGTGAAAGTGGTGCCCCAGTTCGAAAGCCTGTTTCAGGGCTTTGGCGCGGAGCTGCCGGTGTTTACCCAGTTTGTGGTGAAGCTGTCTGAATGGATGCAGTCCTGGTGGTTTGTGGTGCTGCTGGGGATTGTTGGCACGGTGTTTCTGTTCCGTGAAGCCAAGCGACGTTCGCCGAAGTTCTCGGATTTTGTGGATAAATACGTGCTGAAACTGCCGATTGTCGGCGAGATCCTGGACAAGTCTGCCGTGGCCAAGTTTGGCCGGGTATTGTCGACCACGTTTGCGGCAGGTGTGCCTTTGGTTGACGCCCTGGATTCCGTGGCCGGCGCCACGGGGAACGCGGTGTACCGGGATGCGGTGGATCGCATCAAGAATGATGTCTCCAGCGGTACCCAGTTGCAGGCCTCCATGCGCCAGCAGGATATTTTCCCGGTGATGGCGGTGCAGCTGACGGCGATTGGTGAGGAGTCCGGTAATCTGGATGAAATGCTGGAGAAGGTGGCCGTGCACTATGAGGCTGTGGTGGATGACATGGTGGATAACCTCACGGCGCTGATGGAGCCGATGATTATGGCGGTTCTTGGGGTGCTGGTTGGCGGGTTGATTATTGCTATGTACCTGCCGATATTTCAGATGGGGCAGGTTGTTGGGTAGCCCCACCCGCCCCCTCTCCCCAACCCCTCCCCCGCCAGGGGGGAGGGGCTAACAATGCCTGAGACTGGGGAGTTATCTCCCCTCTCCCCTTGCGGGAGAGGGGTTGGGGGAGAGGGGTAAAATACTTACAATTAAATATTAATAACTTGAGCATTTGAATGGAAATATTAAACACCCTCTTTTCGACCCCCTGGCTACTTTACCTCTCCATAACGCTGGTCTCCCTCTGCATAGGCAGCTTTCTGAACGTAGTCATCCTCCGCCTCCCAAAGATGATGCATCAGGACTGGCGCAGTCAGTGCGAGGCGTTTCTGGAGATCCCCGAATCCCAGCACACGAAGGAAGCGCCGATTACCCTTTCCAGTCCCGCCTCTACCTGCCCTTCTTGCGGCCATAAGATCCGTGCCTGGGAGAATATCCCGGTGCTGAGTTGGTTGTTTCTCCGGGGTAAGTGCAGCGGCTGCAAGGCACCTATTTCCGCGCGCTATCCGGTTATTGAGGCCGTCACGGCACTGTTTTCGGTGCTTACGGTGGTGATTCTTGGCCCTTCGGCAACGGCTCTGTGGTCTCTGTTGCTGGTGTGGGCGCTGGTGGCTCTGGCGGTGATTGATTTTGATACGCAGTTGTTACCCGACAGCATTACCCTGCCGCTGATGTGGCTGGGGCTTATTCTGAGTTATTTCGGGTTTCTGGGGGAGTTTACTGCAGCCTTCTGGGGGGCGGTGATTGGGTATCTTGCCCTGTGGTCTGTGTACTGGTTGTTCAAGCTGGCAACCGGCAAGGAGGGTATGGGCCATGGGGATTTCAAGCTGCTGGCGGCTCTGGGGGCCTGGCTGGGCTGGGAGTTGTTGCCGGCGGTGATTCTGTTGTCTTCTTTTGTTGGCGCTGTGGTGGGCATTGCGCTGATGGTGTTCAGGCAGCACGGGCGGGAGGTGCCGATTCCTTTCGGGCCTTATCTTGCGGCTGCGGGGTTGCTGTGTTTGTGGTTTGGTGTTGAAATTCAGGCTTTCTGGTACGGGTTGCTTGGGGTTTGACGGTTTGACAGAGAACACAGTGATAATCGGGTTAACAGGCGGTATTGGTTCCGGCAAGTCGACGGTGGTTCGGCAGTTCGGCAATCTGGGCGTGCATTGGGTAGACGCAGATGATGTGGCCCGGGAGGTGGTTGAACCGGGGATGCCGGCGCTGGCTGAGGTTGCGGCGCATTTTGGTGAGGACATTCTTACCGATGAGGGCGCTCTGGACCGGGCAAAACTGCGGCAGATTGTGTTTGAGCACCCCGAGGAGCGCGCCTGGCTGGAAGGGTTGTTGCATCCGGTGATCCGTGAGGAGCTGATCCGCCAGCTGCATCCTCAGGATTATGCCCTGCCCTATGTGCTGCTGGTGTCGCCATTGCTGCTGGAAACCGATCAGCATCAGCTGGTGGAGCGGGTGCTGGTGGTGGATGTGCCCGAGTCGGTGCAGATTGAGCGCACCATGGCCCGGGATGCCAACTCCCGGGAGCAGGTGGAGCGTATTATTGCTGCGCAGATGCCCAGGGATCAGCGGCTGGCCAAGGCCGATGCGGTGATTGATAACAACCAGCCATCCGATCAGGTGGCCACTGAGGTTCGTGCCCTGCATGAAGCATTTCTGGTGGACTTTGGCTGAGCGCAGCCGCGTGCGTAAGCGAACGGGTGCTTCCTCGGCAAGCCGCCTGGCACTGGCGGGCGTGTGCTCGCTGCCTGTCGCTTTTATATGCCCGCAGGCCTGGGCGCTGGAACCTGTGTTTGAGGTGATGGAGCCATCGGCGACCGGGAATCTGACACCGGAAAACCTGCCACCGTCGTTTTATGCGTTTGAGCCGGAGGAGTACTGGGCCGAGCCCGTGGATTCCTACTGGCTGGAGTTCTCGAATTTTGTGATGATCCAGGAGCGGATTCAGGGGCCGAAGGTGCAGGCGTTTGGCGAATGGGCCGACCGCACGCTGTCCGGTGAGCCCCATAATCTGCCGAATAATGGCAGCTATCTGCGTCTGGGCTTTGCCACCAAATCGGAATACGGTCATGTAGCCCAGTTTGAGCCGGAGGCGCGTTTTCGGATCGATATTCCCACCACCCGACGCAAGCTGCGACTGGTGATTGAAAGCGAGAGCGATGAACTGATTCCCCTGGAAGAGCGCCAGCGGGACCGGCAGTTAACGGAGCCGGACCGTACCTCGAGCCAGACCACGGGTGCCTTGCGTTTTCTGTCGCAGATCGGCGATGCAGTTAATCTGTCCAACGATTTTGGTGCCCGCCTGCACCTGCCGCCGGATGCGTTCTGGCGGGCGACGGCAGAAGGGCGCTGGCAGGCGGATGAAGACTGGTCGGTGCGTGCTCAGCAACGGTTTTATTATTACCACAAGGATGGCTGGGGTGCCCGCGCCAGGCTCAGTGGCAGCCGGGATGTGGGTAAAGGCTGGCGTTTCTGGACCTCATCGGAGCTGGAGTGGGTGCACAGCGACAGCAAGTTTGAGGCGGCGCAGATTTTCAGTGTGGCCAAGCGGCTAAATAACCGCTCAACCCTCACGCCCCGGCTGGGGGTGTTGGGTGAGAGCAAGCCCAACTGGCAGACCACGTCGGCCTTTGCCGATCTTACCTGGCGTTACCGGTTGCACAGCAACTGGCTGTTTGCCGAGTTGATTCCGGCACTCACCTTTCCGCGAGAAGACAGCTTCAAGGACCGGGCGTCGGCGGTGTTTCGTATTGAGATGTTTTTCTCAGGCAGGATTAATCGGGATTTCTGATGCGACATTCTTCCATTCCCGCCGCCGAGGCGCTCACCCTTACCCCTGTTGCCATCACCCGTTCCTGTTTTGCGGATAAATTCGGGGTGCCGCGCCAGCCCGGGCTGACCCGTTATGCCCGGGCTGATCTGGTGATTCAACCGCCCTACGACCGGGAGGATGCCTTCCGGGGGCTGGAAACTGCGAGTCATCTCTGGCTGGTGTTTCAGTTTCATGAGGCGGTGCGGGCCGAGTGGCGGCCCGTGGTGCGGCCTCCGCGACTGGGTGGTAACCAGAAAATGGGGGTGTTTGCCAGCCGGTCGCCGTTTCGCCCCAACAGTCTGGGGCTGTCGGTGGTGCGCAATGAGGGCCTGATGCGGGAGAAGGGCCGGTTGATTCTGCGGATCAGCGATCACGATCTGATTGACGGCACGCCCATTCTCGACATCAAACCCTATCTGCCATTTGCGGATTCCGTGCCGGAGGCTTCCCTTGGCTGGGCGGGCGCGGCGCCGGTGGAAAAGCTGGAGGTGGTGTTTCTGCCGGAGGCTGAGGCGCAGCTTGGGGATTTATCGCCCGAGACCTATCCGGATCTGAAACTGCTGATCGAGGATGTGGTGAGTTACGACCCCCGGCCGTCGTTTCGCCGGGGGCGCGATGAGGCGCGGATTTACGGGGCACACCTTTACGATCTGAATGTGCGCTTCCGGTTTGTGAACTCGGATTCACAAACACGTGTCGAAGTGTTAACGGTCTGCTAGACTCCCGCAGACGGTTTTTATCTGACACAGGGAACTTGTGCTTTGTTTTTCTTTTTACTGCTGTTCAGTCTGGCTCTTTCGCTGATTGCCACAGGTGTGCAGGTGTACACCGGGCTTGCGGGCGGTACTCTCTCTTTTTTCCTGTTTCTGTTTGTGGTGATTTTGCTGACGTCTGTGGGGCTGGTCGCGCTGTTCCGTTTTCTGCTCTCCCGGCGTTTGTCTGCCATGGCCAGCTATGTGGCCCAGCTGAACCTGGACACCCTGGAAAACCCGCCGGAACAGGGCTCGAACGTACTGATTCCCCTGAATGGCCTGTATGAGCTTGAGCAGGCTCTGAACGGTATGCGCCGGCAGGCGCTGGAAGATGCCGGTTTGCTCCAGGAAACGGCGAGCCTGGCCCGGGCAGAACGTGATGAAGCCATTGCGGCCAACCTTGCGAAAAACCACTTCCTGGCCGGTGTCAGCCATGAGTTGCGTACGCCTCTGCAGTCGGTGCTGGGTTACGCCAGTCTGCTTGCGGATACGCCTCTGGATCATGAGCAGCGGGAGTATGTGCATACGCTGATCAGCTCATCCGAGGGTTTGTCTGCCATTCTTAATGATCTGCTGGATATTTCCAGCATGGAAGCCCACCGGCTGGAACTTGAGCACCGGGGCTTTGATCTGCGGGATACGCTCAACGATCTGGTGCATATGCTGGGCGGGCGCGCCCGGGAGAAGCATCTGGCACTGGAACTGCGTATTGACGAACACCTGCCCCAGGAGTTGCTGGGCGATCCGGCCCGGATTCGTCAGATATTGCTGAACCTGGTGTCCAACGCCATCCGTTTTACCGATTCCGGGCATGTGCTGATCAGTGTGGAGGTGCTCGGCCGCAAAGATAGCATGGCCCGTTTGCGCCTCGCGGTAGAGGATACCGGGGTTGGTATTCAGCCAAAGGATATTCCCCGGGTGTATGAGCCTTATGTGCAGCTGGGCGAGCGCTCCGAACGCCACCTGCCCGGCGCCGGGCTGGGTCTTACGGTGTGCCACCAGCTGGTGTCGCTGATGGATGGCAATCTGCAGGTAGACAGTCACCCGGGTGAAGGTTCCACCTTCTGGTTTGAGGTGTCCCTGAACACACCCCCGGGGAGTTTTTCCCGGGTGCAGCCGGATTCCCGGATGATTCAGGGCAAGCGGATTCTGGTCGCCGACTCCTACGCCCTCTCCCGCAAGATTACCCTGGAGATGCTGTCCCGCCATGAGGTGCATATAGAAGCGGTCACTTCCGCGGAGGAGACCCTGGCACTTCTGCGGCAGTCTTTTGAGAACCGGCAACCGTTTGATCTGCTGATTCTGGACGGCTTTTTGCCGGATATGGACAGTGATGTGCTCTGCGCTCAGGTGCGCGGCAACCCGATGTGGGACCATCTGCGCCTACTGGTTTTGTCCTCCAACCCCCAGCGGGGCGATGCCGAGCATTTCCGCCGGGCCGGGGCGGACGGTTTTCTCAGCAAATCGCTGCGGGAATCCTGCCTGACGCCGATTCTGAACACGCTTTTTGTAGATGCAGAACGGGATGAGCGGCAGTTTCTTACCCGGTTTTCTCTGCAGGCGGACTCAAAGGCCGACCAGCGCCGGCAAAAGCTGTCCCGCGCCATGAAGGTGTTGCTGGTGGAGGATAATCCGGTCAACCGCACCCTCACCCGCCGGATACTGGAGAAACTGGGGTGTGATGTGACCACCGCCGCCGATGGCGAGGCGGCCTCGGGCCTGTGGCAGTGGCACAGATTTGATCTGGTGTTGATGGACTGCATTATGCCCAACATGGACGGATTTGAGGCCACTCGCCGTCTGCGGGCATGGGAAGAGGCCCACCAGCGCCCCCGGGTTCCGGTGGTGGCGCTTACGGCCAGTGCCCGGGAAGAAGATGAGGAACACTGTCGGCTCGCGGGGATGGATTCATTTGTGGCCAAGCCTGTCAATATTGAAATGTTAGGGGCAGTACTGGAACAATATGCCCATTAACTCCGGATCAGGACGCTGACATGAATGTAGATTGCCCCACTTGCAGGAAATCCGTGGAATGGACAGAAGCCAATCCCTGGCGCCCTTTTTGTTCGGAACGCTGCAAGCTGATTGATTTTGGTGCCTGGGCCAATGAAGAGTACCGGGTTCCGGCGGAAGACGTCTCCCCGGACGATCTGGACCAGGGTGGCGAAACCACACAGCACTGACTTTCCCGCCCCGATAGCCGTATCGGTAGTTACCGAGGCGTTACAGGCTTGTAAGTTGTGGTCTCAGGAACGGCTCGTTACCATTCATTCCATTATTCGCACCTCAACCAAAGAAGGTAAAAGAATGAACGTATTACGTATGTCTGTACTGGCTCTCTCGGTCGCTGCTGCGCCGGTAATGGCCAGTGACCTCGACCTGAGCCTGACCAACGATTCCGTTAAAGGCCAGGTAAACTTTTTTGGTACCAACAACGATCTACAGCTGGGTGCCGGTTATACCTACCATGAAGGCAGCCGCCATATTGGTAACGTAGACTTTCACGCTCAGGGCCGTACCGCTCTGGGTAACCTGCCGACCACTGCAGGTATTGGCCTGCGTGCCATTGGCTGGGATGACGACAACGACTATGACGGCGGCGCTGTCGGCCTGGGTGGCTTTGCCACGATCAATATTCCGGATGTTCCCGGGCTGTCGTTCACGGGTGGTCTGCACTATGCCCCGACCATTCTTTCATTCGGCGACTCCGATGATATGACCAGTGTCGAGCTGCGTGGCAACTACCGTGTGATCCGCAACGCCGAGCTGTTTGCCGGTTACCGCTACCTGAATACCGACCTGGATGTCAGTGGCTATGGCCATAAGGACGACATCAACCTGGATGAGGGTGTTATGGTGGGTATGAAGATTTTCTTCTGATCCCACTCCTCTCCTGTCAGCGATAACAGGTGCCCCGTCGGGCGCCTGTTTCGTGGCCTTCCTCACACTTCCCCCTTATCTGCACTGCTAGACTGCCTTTATTGAACCGGGTTATTCCCTTCTGAACCGCGTCCACACGGGCTGGCAGCTATGCAATTCAAGTCCTCGCTTTTGTTGTTTCTTGTGCTTTCTCTCATGACCGCCTGCGGCGGCGGGGACGATGCCATTGATGAAGTGCGCAAACGTCCCAATGCCTTCGCTGGCAACAACCCGTCAGAAAACGGGTTCAGCTCTGGCAGCACCGGCGATTCCGGCAATACCAGTGGCCTGGAAGACAATGAAGTACGGGTGACTCTGGAAGTGCCTGCCGGCCTGGTGCGTGAGAGCGAAGGAGAGCCCACGCGACGCAATCTGCACATTGTCCAGGCAGACAGGGTACGCGCGTTTCACAGCAACAGAAGCCTGCAGGACCTGGGCAAGGCCAGCGCCAGTATACGCACGGACGACAACGGCTCCACGATTATCCGCTTCCCCGGCGGCCAGCCCCTGGCTCCGGATGTGATCATTGAGGCGCAATACGGCAATGCGACACTGCAGGCCCCGGCCGCGGATGCGGATCGTCATATCCGGGTAAACCCGTTTTCTGAATACCTGGTGCGCCAGCTTCAGAACTACTCCCCCACAGAATTTCAGAGCCTTCTGAATTGCGTGAATGAGGTCGATCAGTCCCTGTGCCTGAATAAATACGTGTGGTCCACCCTGGCTGATCAGGTCCACGACTTCGAGATTGATATCCCCGGCGGTGCCAGTGTGGATGCTGCGGTGAGTTATCTCGGCGAGCGGGGTGACTTTGCAAGCTATGTGGCCGCCATGGCGGACTATGCATTGCTGCAGGAGAAAGCATCAGGCGAGATTTCCGCCAGCTCCGCCGATTACAATTCGGTGTTTATGGGCCTGGAGCTGGGGCACACGTTTGCGGAATCACCCTATTCCGGCGCCGGTCAGTGGGGTGTTCGTCTGGGCCGGGAACAGGCAACCGGCACGGAAGACGCCCCGGCTTACCTGTACCCGGGGCTGACCCTGGCCAGCTTTGATATTTTCAACATTCAGGTGGCGTCTCTGGGTACACAGATTCCCTACAGCCGTACAACCCTGGCCCAGACAGACAGCAATGATTTTTTCAGCCGGGATTCGGACGACTGGCTTTTGAACACCCATTCTTCAGCGCCAGGCCCGGCTACCCGCAGTGCTTTGACTGAGGACGCTGTGACCGTGGACAGGCACACCCGTCTGTTGGCTGGCCGCGCCCTGTACCAGACCATTACCGGCCGCAACACCGACACCCCCATCGGCTGGACCCGCAATCCTTATTTTATGGACGCCTACACAGGCGCGGCGGAGAGTGCCAGTTCGGCACCCGACCGTGCGTTAACCGGATACTTCAGTGCCGGCAAGGCCATAGCTCTTGAGCCGAACGGCGACGACTTGCGCCGCCGGGACGATCTGGAAGCCCATTACCTGTCGGTTATGGAGCTTAACCTGTTGCGTCAGAAAGGCTTTGATGCAGAGGTTCTGAATGGCCACACCTACAACACGGTGTTCTTCAGCACCCGCTTTTCCGATTCCTCTACACCGGTTCAGGCTGAAGCCGGGACAGGCACATGGCAGATCAGTGCCGGCTCTGAAGGCAGTTCCGTTGCCGTAGATGAAACCTTCACCACCCTGAGCCGTGACAGCTCCGGTGCCGTGGGCGGCCTGAGCACAGGGACAGGCACAGCCCCCCGGGTACTCACTCCCAGGATGTCCCTGCTCAGCTCCGGTGAGGAAAGTAACGGCTGGCTCAATCTGGATAAGAATACCCCGGCGGAGCCGTTCAACAGGCCAGATCTGGGCGTGGGCGCCAGTACCCCCGATGGTTCGTTGCTGGCGTTTAACCTGGCCAATCAGATCAACGGCAACGGATTACTGATTGCCGGCAAGGCAGCTGTCTCAGCGAAGGCGCCCACCTCGGGGCGTTATCGGGTTCAGGGCTTTATTATGGGGATGGAACTGGGAGCGAACCGGCTGATGCACCTGGATAACGGGGTTCTGGAATTCTCTGAAACCGGGGTCGATCTCGACACCAAGGTGCTGACCGTGGCCCACGATGTGGCCAGCAGCCGGGTTTCCACCCCGGTCAGCGAGCCGTTTAGTTATGATTTTCACAACACGGATAGCGGTACTGTGTCCGATGGCCAGGTGAGCTTCAGCAGCGGCAGCGCCTCCCTGAAGGGCTTTGTAACAGAAGACCGGAAGCAGCTGTTTCTGGTGTATGAAGACAATCCAGGTACTGGTGAGAAACGCCTGGGGTTGCTGATGGCCACATTATTGCACTGAGCCTGTACGCACAACCTGTTATAATCCTGAACACATCGCCCGTTTCTATACACCGACCGGGCGCCTGATCCGATTATAACGAGAGGTTTTATGTTTGCTGCAACACGCGCGCTGATGCTGGCTGTTCCTATGGTGGCGTTCGCCATCGGGGGTGGTGTTTACTCTCCGTCCAAGCCAGGGACAGGCACAGCGGATGTGGCACTCAGCTCTCTGCCTTCACTGCCCGCCTGGGCGGATAATGACCTGCCGGAGTTTTCCGGCTACAGCGACACCACGGAAAAGAAGGCCGCCTTTTTCTCCTTCCTGTACCCGCGCATTGTGCTCGCCAACTCCCGTATTCTGCTGCAGCGGGATTATCTTGCCAGTCTGGCCACAAAAGACACTCTCTCGGACAGTGAACTTGCCTGGCTGAATAAGCAATCACAGCGGCTGCGGATAAAGTCAGAGCCGGGCAGCCAGGCGCAGCTGGCCGCTCTGAACAAACAACTGGATGTGATTCCGCCCTCGCTGATTCTGGCCCAGGCAGCCAATGAGTCGGCCTGGGGCACGTCGCGGTTTGCCCGTGCCGGGAATAACCTGTTTGGCCAGTGGTGTTTTACCCCAGGCTGCGGGCTGGTGCCACAGCACCGCCCGGATGGGGCGTCCCATGAGGTGCAAGCCTTTGCGTCACCCTACCATTCCATCCGTTCCTACATGGAGAACCTGAACCGGCACAACAGCTATCAGGCATTACGGGATATCCGCCTGGAAGCCAGAAACGCCGGCAATCCTCTGTCTGGCCTGGCACTGGCCGGAGGGCTGACGAGCTATTCTGAGCGGGGTGAAGCCTATGTGGGTGAAATCCGCTCGATGATCCGTTATAACAACCTCACGTATTACGATAAGGAATTCCGTAACATTCTGAGCGACCGCAGTCCGTCGCAGCTGAAGAACCTGGCGTCGGCCGATGCGGAACAGGTTCTGCTTCCCGGCTACAGCGCCGAAGGCTGACTTTCAACCCACTGACTATGTGATAACCAGAGACGTTTCCGAATGCTTCACTTCTTACCTGCGCCCCTGAAAGGAACCCTGGCGGTTCTGCTTATCCTGATAAGTACTCTGATTCTTTTCCCGTTTCTGATTGTGTTCGCCCTGCTCAAGCTGATACTGCCGGTCATCGCCATACGCAAGGGCTGCACGGTGGTGCTGAACACCATTGCCCGGGTCTGGATCGGCTTCAACAATCTGGTGATGAACCTTCTGCACAGGATTGAGTGGGACATTCGGGGCGCGCAGCACCTGAGCCGGGAGCACTGGTATTTTGTGACCTGCAATCACCAGAGCTGGGCTGATATCCCGGCCATTCAGTATGTGCTTAACAGCCGCATTCCGCTTCTTAAGTTTTTCCTGAAAAAGGAACTGATCTGGGTGCCGTTTCTGGGGGTGGCCTGGTGGGCTCTGGATTTTCCGTTTATGCACCGCCACACCAAGGAGCAGATCGCCAGAAACCCGGAACTCAAAGGCAAGGATATCGCCGCGACTGAGGCGGCCTGTGAAAAGTTCCGCTACACCCCGGTAACCATTTTCAACTTTATGGAAGGTACCCGGTTTACGCCGGCGAAGCACAAGCGCCAGAACTCACCCTATACTCATCTGCTCAAGCCCCGCGCCGGCGGCTCGGCGTTTGTTCTGGGTGCCATGGGGGATATGCTGCATACCATGCTGGATGTCACCATTGTGTATCCGGGTATGCAACAGGTGGGCATCTGGGATTATCTGTGCGGTCGCATTAAGACCATTGTGATTGATATCCGCACGCGGGACATTCCGGAGCAGTTTCTGGGTCTGGATTACGAAAACGACCGCGCCACCCGGGTGGAATTTCAGCGCTGGGTGAGTGAGCTCTGGGCAGAAAAAGACGCCCTGATTGAATCCATCCGAAGCGACGACCGCCAGGGCGCCTGACGCGCCCCGGTCCCTCAGAATAAACCCTTAGAGCAGCCCCAGCTCCCGTGCTTTCACCGTTGCCTGGGTGCGGGAACGCACATCCAGTTTGGCGTTAATGCGCCGGGCATGGGTTTTAACCGTGTGCAGGGAAATATGCAGTGTGTCTGCAATTCCCTGATTCGACAGCCCCTGGGCGATCAGCTCCAGCACCCCCTGTTCACGCTCGCTGATGGGCTCAGCCAGCTCTGGCATTTGCTGAGTGCTGTTTACCTCCAGAAGTTCACCCAGAGCCTCCCGAAACCGCGAATCCGGTAACTGATTCCAGGCTTTGGCGGGCAAACCTCCCAGTTCCTGCCTGAGCTCGGCAAACGGGCTGATAAAATGCTCCTGCTCCGCGTCAGCAACCACCGCCACAAATATTTTCCGGGCCGCCATCGGGTTGCCTTCGGCACTCGCCAGCAGTGCCTCCAGCAACCGCATATGCACGCCCACTCCCCAGGGAATAGCGTCACCATAGCGCTGGCAGGCAGCTTCCAGAGTTTCACGGGCCTGGACTGTTTCGCCCCGCACCAGATGCAGGCGCACGTGCAGGCAATCCAGCAGACCGGGCATCATGGGAAAGAGTTCCGGCACACAACCGGCTTCCATATAGGGTTGCAGTCTTGTCAGTGCCCGGGCCACGTTGTCCGGTTTTTTCTGGGCCAGCCAGCAACTGGCTTTGAGGGCTTCCAGCACAGGCACATACAGGGCCTCGTCTACCTTCCAGGTGTGCATGGTGCGCTCTGCCCGGCCAATCCACACAAACGCATCATCAAGACGACTCTGGGCGCGGCACATCAGTACTCGAAGGGCCATGGCCAGTAGCAACCCGATATCCCGGGCCTGCTCGGTGTGGCGGCCGCAGGTAACCAGTAAGCGATCGGCTTCGGCGTAACGCCCCTGGTGCCAGAGCACCAGGGCCAGGTTCAGTTGCAACCGGGTTTCGCCGATACGGGCGGGCCGGGTCAACTCCTGCATAACGGTATCCAGGCCGGTGCGCAGCAGTTGTTCGGAATATCTTAAAGCGCCTTTGCCCAGCTCTATCCGGGCATGGGCAAACACCGCCAGGGCTTCCGACCCGGCGTCCCCGGCTTCCCGGGCCAGACGCGAGGCTTCACGGTTGGCCTCCCGGGCCTCCTGAAACTGGCCGGCGGCACACAAGGCGCTGGCCCGTACCATGTGTGTCACCAGCTGCCCCTGGGGCGAGAGTTCCGGGCCGGACAGCGCCTGGCCGGCCATGGCCAGCGCTGGCTCCACCTGGCCTTCTGCGCGCAGGATAAAGGCTCTGAGGGCAGAGAGGCGGGCTTCGTGAGCCTGGGTACTTTGTGGGTCCAGGCTTTCAATCAGCGCCCGTGCCTGCTGAAACTGGCCGCCAATGGCGTGCACCCAGCTGTAGACAACTTTCAGTCGCGGGCTGTTTTCCAGCATCCGGGCCGGAAGGCTCTGGCGCAAGCGCAGCAGTGAGGCTGTGTCCTGCCCCAGCAACAGTGCTTCTGAGCCTTGTGTTGCAATGTCACTGACTGCTTCGGAATCCCCGGCCAGCAGGGCGTATTTCAGTGCTTCCGGAAACTGGCCGCGGCTTCTGAACCAGTGGCTGGCGGCCAGCATTCTGTCGGCGTAACCCGGCATGACAGGTGTCTGCAGCCACTCCTTCAGTAATGGATTAAACCGCTGCCAGCGTCCCCATCCGGGCAGGATACTCACCGGCAGCCCCAGAGCACTGGCTTCAGAAGGCAGCATATAGCCTTCAGGGATGACAGGCTTGAGTGTCAGCAAGAGTTCGTCGGAGTACAGGTCCAGCTCGGCAAATGCGCGCAGGGAATGCAACTGCCCCTGAGTCAGGCCGCCCAGCACCGACTCTTTCAGAAACCGTTCCACACTTGGCGTTTCGGAGACCAGGCGTCTTTCCGGGTTGTTCTGTATATCGAGACGGTAAAGCGCCAGCGGTGTGGGCCAGCCTTCGGTCAGGTTGTACAGATGATCAACCGCCACACTGGTCAGCCGTTTCGCACCCAGGGCTTCACTGAAAAACTCAAAGGTTTCATTGCGGCTGAATTCGAGGTTATCCGGACCTATGCGTACAAAGCGGTTTTCCAGCTCCAGTGCATGGGTTTCAAACGGCAGAGCCTGCCGGGATATCAGGGCCAGGGACAGCTGTGAGGGCAGATCTGCTACCAGTTGTTGCAACAGGGCGATCACCGCGGGATTGGTCAGGTGCTGCAGGCCGTCAAGTACCAATACGGAATGCGGTGCTGGCGAGGCTTTCTGCAGCGCCAGCAGCATGATGGCCAGGGTATCCGCAAAGGCCGTGCCGCCCTGCAGGCTGCTTTCACAGGTATCCGGGACATTCAGCGCGACGGAGAGAAGACTGAGGAAGCGTGTGGGCGCGTTATCCTGGGCGGTCAGGGGCAGCCAGTGCACCGTGTCTGCACTCAGGCCGGCACTCTCACTCTGCACACCCACCGCGACTGCATGAGACTTGCCATAGCCACAAGGGGCTTCCACAAACAGGACACCGCGGGGCGACAGGGCTTCTGCTATCTGTGTGGTCAGATGGGGTCTGGGCAACGCGTCTGCGGGTATTGCGGGCATTCGCAGCCGCTGACTGAGTAGCTCCCGGACCAGTTCGCCTCGCTGGAGGCCACTGTTTGCAGACTGGAATTCGTCGTTTGCTGCACTACGACCACTGAGTGACATCATGCGCCGCCCTTTTCTGTAGCTTTTGTAATCCTACAGAAAGGTTAAGCTAATTCATCGGACAGCTGCAAAGTTCTCATGCCAAAGCTGTTAACCCGCCGACAGTTTTACATCAATGTTACAAAAGTGGCGGGCCTGAGCCCGCCACTTTTGCACTCTGACACACTGTAACCGGATCAGCGGGTACCTGCCCGACGCAGAGCCGCCGGTGTGTACTCCCTGGACTGACGTTTGACACCAAACTGATACGGATTCACTTCTTCGTTGGTCAGACCCAGCACCAGATAGCGGCCGGACAGCAGATCGTACAGGGTTTCAAACGCATACCATGGCAGATCCTGATCGTAGAACTGCATGGCGTGGGCCTCTGCCACCCGCCAGAGTTCGCCGCGACCATCGTAGTGATCCACCACGGACGCCTGCCAGGTGTCTTCATCGATATAGAAATCCCGCTGGGCGTAGATGTGGCGCTCGCCTTCTTTCAGGGTCGCACGCACGTGCCACACACGGTGCAGTTCATAACGGGCGTAATCCTGATTGATATGGCCGGCCTTGATGATCTGGTCGTAGCTCAGATCCCGGTCGACCAGCTTGTAGGAGTTGTACGGAATGTACATTTCCTTTTTGCCCACCAGTTCCCAGTTGTACTTGTCCGGGGCGCCGTTGAACATATCCAGGTTGTCGGAGGTACGCATACCATCGGACGCTGTACCCGGACCATCGTAGGCCACCTGGGGCGCACGACGAACCCGGCGCTGGCCGGCGTTATATACCCAGGCCCGACGCGGGTCGGCAACCTGATCGAGGGTCTCATGAACCAGCAACACGTTACCCGCCAGACGCGCCGGAGCGGTGATGGCCTGCTTGAAATAGAACAGGACGTTGGGGTCTTTGTCCGGACTGTAGTCTTCCAGATAGGTCCTGTAAGCCAGCTCGTCCTGGAACTTCACGACCGAATAGGCTCCGTTTGCCGTCGGCGTTACCTGGCCGATATTACGCTGCACAGAGCCGCCACGGTAACGGGTAATGTGATTCCAGATCACTTCCAGGCCGTTCTGCGGAATCGGGAACGGGGTGGCGTCATTATAGTTGGCCAGCCCGTTACCTTCTTTGATCAACTCCGAACGGGTCGCGTTCTCCGCGGTTTTATCCATGATGTGCTGGGGAAAAACTGCCGTACGACGGGTTTCATACACCGGCAATACATAGTCAGGATACTGTTTGATCATGGCCACCTGTCCCGGGGACAGGTTGTCGGCGTATTCTGCCACGTTGCTCTGATCGATGGTGAACTCGGGCGTGGCGTCCGGGAACGGGTTTACATAAATGCCATCGTTTTCGTAGTTTGCAGGCGGCTCACCCATGCCTCCGCTCCAGGCGGGAATAGCGCCGCCATTCCCGGCTTTTTCGGCACCCATGGGCGTGAGCGAATCACCCAGCTTGGCGGCCTCTTCGGCTGAAACTGCGCCCCAGGCCTGACCCGCAACGAGACTCGCCGCCAGAACGCCGGTGGCCAGTAATTTCTTGTTTAGCTTCATTTAAGTTACCTCGTTATACACATGCTTGGCGGTTCAGAATGAGTAAGACACGCTGGCGTTGATGAAATCCCGGTCTGTGAGCTCGTTATAAGGCTTGCCACCGAAGAAGTTCGTATAACCGATGTTACCGGTAATTCTGTTCTGATACACCGCCTCCAGGGACAGGCCAATGGCTTTATTGCCCTCGTTAAAGGCACCCCCCGGCTGTGGGCTGTAACCCTTCACATCATGGCTCCAGGCCAGCTGCGGCGACAGGTTGATGCCGGCAATGGCGTTGGGGTAATTCCATATCAAACGGGAACGGTAACCCCAGGAGAAGGAGGTGGTGAAGCCTTCGTTGTTACAGTAGTTGGTGTTGATGTTTTCCGCTGGCTTTCCGCCGGCGCCTTTACAGGCATCTCCGGATGCCACTGGCAGAGTGCCTATGCCAAAGGTACCGGAGCGGCCGTAGCGGGCCTCACTGTGATCCGGCAGATCGTGCACATAGGTGGCGCCAAACTCGGTGATCAGCGACAGGCGGCTGGCACCCATGATCTGATCGAAGAACTTGATCAGTGTGAACTGCGCCTGGGAGACGCCAAACCGGTCATACCCTGAAGCTTCCATACCCGGCGTTACGTTTCCGCCCAGTTCTTCCCGACGCTGCTTCTCCAGCAGGCTGAGTATCTCACCATCCGGACCACGCTTTTGCGTACCGGCAAAAATCAGCTCAAAAGCGTTCCACTGAAGAGGTACGTTATCCCGGTAAGAGTACTCGGCACCCAGCGACCAGCCACCTGGGGTGTTGGTATTCACACTGATGCCGTACAAGTCGATGTTTTCGGGGTATTCCATGAAGTAGTAAGGAAACTGCTCACCGTCTTCTTTGACTGAGCCACTGACATAGGGCAGACGGCTGTTGTACTTGATGTAGTAAAAGCCGAATTCGGAATCGTTCAGGGCCGGCACATACCAGCGCATGGCCACACCGAACTGGTCTTTGGCATCGGCTTCTCTGTCACCATGGCGCTCAATAACAAAGCCTTGCTGTAACGCCTGGGAATCTGACAACTGGCCCGCGGCCAGAATGGGCCCACAGCCGTCTGAGGCGAAGTCGTTGGTCGAGAAGAAGGTGCCGCAATCGTCAGGACGCACCGGCTCCCAGTCTGTCTGCACAAAGGTTTCCAGGGTGATGTTTTCCGTTACCCCGGCGGACATGTAGAACATTTCTACCGGCAGCAGCGCATCTTTGAGTTCGGAACCCGGAGCGCGGAAGGCAGGCACATCAATCGGGTTGATGGTGTTGATCCCCCCTTGAATGAAGGTGCTCTCACCCCAGCTGACCACCTGTTTACCATAGCGCACACTCAGGGGGACATTGCCCAGGTACCAGTCGGAAAACACATAAGCATCCAGGAACTCACCGCCGGAGGCGTTATCCCTGGCCTCGCTGTTCAGGCTGCGTGTCTGACCTACATAGTCGGTGGCCCGGCCTTCGTCTTTGAGTTCAAAGTCGTACCAGTAGCGGCCCCGGACCAGCGCCCCCACCCGATCTAGCCTATCGCCATACACATCGTAGTTCAGGAACAGCTCACTGTTGCCCTTTACAATTTTGGAGTAGGTGTCGCCTTTTTCGAAGTTAAGGTTGCCATCATCATAATTGTTGGTAGAGGCGCCGATGTTTTCATTAACCTCGCCCGGAGCGTAACTGGGCCCCAGGTTACCCTGGCCAATCAACCGCTTATCAGGATTTTGCGTACGCCAGCCAACCCCCGCAGACAGCGTGGTGTTGAACTGGGCTTCCACATCCCCGACGTAAAAGGAATAGGCAGAGGCCTGACCGGCAAACCCGGCGGTAATCGCCACGGCGAGCGGTAATTTTGCCCAACGCTGCCACTGGTGTGTTTTTCTTGTCATTGGAAGGCTACTCCATTGTTGTTCTGAGTCGCTGCTCTGATTATTGGTATTCACGATCTATTGGAGGCTTCGTGCACAGTGCTCGTGATGTAAGCACTATAGCTAAGGGGGTCCAGTGGTTTGATCAGTCAAAAGTATGATTTTGTTATCAGCCGCTCTCAGGGCTTATGGGGCGCCTCCAGGTATTCCTGGGACTGCATTTCCAGAAGGCGGGATTCGGTGCGTTCAAATTCGAAGCTCAGGCGCCCGCCGGGGTAGAGTTCGGTGATGGGCGCAGCGGCGGATATAATAACTTTGACGTTGCGGTCGTAGAACTCGTCAATCATGTTCACAAAACGTCGGGACTGGTCGTCTTTGTCACCGCCCAGCACAGGTACGTTGCTGATGATGATGGCGTGGAACTGACGGGCAATTTCAATGTAGTCGTTCTGGCTGCGCGGGCCGTCGCACACGTCTTTGAAATCAAACCACACCACATCGTCGGCATGGGCCTGGGCGGGTATTTTACGGCCGTTTATTTCCATGGATTTGCTGTGCTTTGCCGCTTCCACCGACAGAGCATCAAAGCTCCGGCGCAGGCTGGCTTCGGCTTCTGCGTCCAGCGGCGAGTGATACAGTTCGGCCTGCTCCAGGGTGCGCAGACGGTAATCCACGCCGCCGTCGACGTTTACTACGTCGGTGTATTTTTTCACCAGCTCGATGGCGGGCAGGAAGCGGGCCCGCTGCAGGCCGTCTTTATACAGGCCATCGGGCACGATGTTGGAAGTGCACACCAGGGTAACGCCACGCTTGAACAGGCCGTCCATGAGGGTGGCCAGAATCATGGCGTCGCCTATGTCGGAGACAAAAAATTCGTCAAAGCAGATCACCCGGGCTTCGTCGGCGAATTTTTTTGCCACCAGGTCGAGGGGGTTTTTCTCGCCTTCGAGGCGGCCGAGCTCGTCGTGTACCCGCTGCATAAACCGGTGAAAATGCACGCGCATTTTGCGTTTGAACGGCAGGGATTCAAAGAAGGTGTCCATGAGGTAGGTTTTGCCACGGCCTACCCCGCCCCAGAAGTACAGGCCTTTTACCGGTTCTTCCCGGCCTTTTTTCAGCCGGCGGCGCAGTTTGGTCATGGCTTTGGCGCGTTCGCTTTCCGCTTCTACGAGTTTGTCGTAAAGTGTCTGCAGGCGCTGAACGGCATCAGCCTGGGCCGGGTCCTTATGAAAATCGGGGTTCTCGAGGTCCTTTTGGTAGCGCTGCCAGGGTGTTTGCTGGGCAGTTATTTCAGAAGGCATAGTAACAGTCATCAGGTTTTCCCGGGGTCTGTCGTTGATTTGGGGCGGCGTATTATCGCGTATTTACAGTTTTTTCGCCATGCTGCAGGTCGGGGCGACAATAAGACGATTGGCGCAGCATTCGGGCATAGGCTGAACCGGCTGCGGGCGTTATACTGATGGTATGGATTGGTTTATTCTTCAGGCAACAGGACGATACAGCATATGACAAACCTGATTCTGGCAGCGATTGCCGCACTGATTGTTGGCATTATAATCGGGGCCTTGATTGGCCGTTCGGGGCAGGGTTCTTCGCTCCGGCAGCGCCGTGCGGAGCAGCAGGCTGAGGAGGTTCGTAATGAGTTTTTGCGCTACCAGGCTCAGGTGAATGAACATTTCATGGAATCAGCACATTTGCTGCGCCGGTTTAATGATGCTTACCGGGATGTGAATCAGCATATGGCCCGGGGGGCGAATCGTTTGTGTAACGATGAGGAGTGTATGGCTGAGCTGGCTGAGGAGACGTCGCGTAAGCGTCTTGAGGAGGTCGGTGAGGATGGTGTTGAGCCGCCGCGGGATTATGCGCCTAAGACTTCGGGGACTTTATCTGAGGATTTTGGGCTTAAGAAGGGGGATAAGGCGGCTGAGGCCTGATGCTCCTTGGCTGCGACTAGAGGACTGCCGAGTTTGGAGCATGAGTGATGTGGGGCCTTCTTTTCCAAAACACGCTCCTTGCGGCACATCCGTGTGACGCTTGGGCTCCGCCATCCATGGCTCCGCACAGTTTTGGAAAAGAAGGCCCCACACCACTCAACCTGGCTATGGCGTTATTCGCCCATAGGCCTCGGCCACTGATTTAAATTCTAAAACTGGTTTGCTGATTGTTGCTCATCACGACTTTGTTGATTAGCCGGAGCACCCTTCCCCCTTCCATTTTTTAAACCGGGTTATCACAGTCGATAAAACGGTGTTTGATTCCGAATTCTTTCTCCAGTGCTTTCCCTAATGCTTGTACGCCATACCGTTCGGTGGCGTGGTGGCCGGCGGCGTAGTAGTGGATGCCGCTTTCTCTGGCTGTGTGGGTGGTGGGTTCTGAGATTTCGCCGCTGATGTAGGCGTCCAAACCGGCTTCTATCGCGGTGTTGATGAAGCCTTGTGCGGCGCCTGTGCACCACCCTACCCGTTTGATTTCCGCTTTGCCGTTGCCGACGATCAGGGGTTCGCGGTGTAGTGCGCGGGCGATCTGGAGGCCGAATTTTTCCGGGCTCAGGGGGGCCGGCAGTTCGCCTTCCCAGACCAGGCCGTTTAACGGTCTTGCGTTTTCGATGCCCAGTACGTCAGCCAGTTGGCGGTTGTTGCCGTATTCCGGGTGGTCGTCGAGTGGGAGGTGGTGGGCGACGAGGTTGATGTCGTTGTCCAGCAGGCGTTTAATGCGGTCGCGTTTCATGCCGCGGATGCGCTGGTCTTCGCCTTTCCAGAAGTAACCGTGGTGTACCAGAATCATGTCGGCGCCGGCGGCTATGGCGGCTTCGATGAGTTCCATGGAAGCGGTTACGCCGGTGACGATGGTGTTAACGTCGTTTTTGCCTTCTACCTGTAACCCATTCGGACAATAATCCTGGAAGTTTTCGGGCTCGAGCCACTGGTTTACTTTCACGAGGATGGCATCTCGGTTTGTCATAACTACCCTCTTTCGTTTCGACTTGGGAGCTTTCGGCTGGCGGGCAGGGCCGTCTGGGAACCGCTACAAGCACATCCATGTGCGCTTGTTTCGGGCCATCCCTGGCCCTCTACATTCCCAGACGGCCCTGCCCACCAGCCTTTATCAACTTTGTGCGTTCATCCAAAAAATAGCGAAGCTGGGTGTGAAGGGGGCCTCCGGGAATGTCTGTGGCCAAGGACGGCCACAGCCAAGCGCACATGGATGTGCTCGTAGCGTTTCCCGGAGGCCCCCTTCGCACCCAGCTCACCTCCGTATTATCAGGCTAAAGCGACTGAAACCCCCGAATCAATGCATCATTCTGCTCAGCCGTACCGATGGTTATGCGCAGAAACTCGCTGATTCGGGGTTTGTTGAAGTGGCGGACGATGATGCCCTGCTCTCTCAGGCCTTGCGCCAGGTTTTCGCCGGATTTTTCGGTGTGGCGGGCGAATACGAAGTTGGCTTTTGATGGCAGAACTTCAAAGCCGAGGCCTTCCAGGCTTTGGGTGACTCGCTCGCGTTCGGAGATTACGCCTTCGCAGGACTTCCGGAACCATTCCTCGTCTTCGTAGGCGGCTTTGGCGCCGGCCAGGGCTAATCTGTCCAGCGGGTAGCTGTTGAAGCTGTTTTTTACGCGGTTAAGCGCTTCGATCAGGTCCGGGTGGCCGATGGCGAAGCCTACTCGTAAGCCGGCCAGGGAGCGGGCTTTGGAGAGGGTTTGGGTGACCAGCAGGTTCGGGTACTGGTCTACGAGTTTTATGGCGGTTTCGCCGCCGAAGTCTATGTAGGCTTCGTCGACTACAACCACGCGCTCTGGGTTGGCCTGGAGGATGGTTTCTATGTGTTCCAGGCCCATGTAACGGCCCGTGGGGGCGTTGGGGTTGGGGAAGATGATGCCGCCGTTGGGTTGCGTGTAGTCTTCAGGGTTGATTTCAAAGCTGTCTGTGAGGGGCACGGCTTTGCCTTCTACGTTGTAGAGGCCGCAGTACACCGGGTAGAAGCTGTAGGTTATGTCCGGGTAGAGGATGGGCTGGTCGTGCTGGAACAGGGCGTAGAACAGATGCGCCAGGACTTCGTCGGAGCCGTTGCCGAGGAAGACTTGTTCGGGTTGTACGCTGTGGTATTCGGCCAGGGTCTGGCGCAGGGTGTCGCCTTCGGGGTCCGGGTAGAGGCGGAGGCTGTCGTTGAGTTCGGCCTGGATGGCGGCGATGACTTTTGGTGAGGGGCCGAAGGGGTTTTCGTTGGTGTTCAGTTTTACCAGATTGGGGATTTTGGGCTGTTCGCCGGGTACATAAGGGACCAGGTTTTTTACCTTTGGGCTCCAGAATTTACTCATTTTTTTGGCTCCGGGGGACACGGCAGCTGGCGCGGGGGTGACTTCCGGAAAACGCTACGGGCACGTCCGTGTGCGCTTGGCTGTGGCCTTCCTTGGCCACAGACATTTCCGGAAGTCACCCCCGCACCATCTGCCTGCATACTTTGGATGCATTATTCATGCAGTTCAGGTCACGTGGTTATATGACCCGTTTAATCATTTTTTATCCGGTACTCCGCCGAACGCGCGTGGGCCGTCAGTCCCTCGCCTCTTGCCAGGACCGATGCCACTCGTCCCATGCGGTCGGCGCCTTTGGCGCTGAAGCCGATGATGGAGGAACGTTTCTGGAAGTCGTATACGCCCAGCGGCGATGAGAATCTGGCTGTGCCGCTGGTGGGCAGCACGTGGTTGGGGCCGGCGCAGTAGTCGCCGAGGGCTTCGGCGGTGTGGCGGCCGAGGAAGATGGCGCCGGCGTGGCGGATTTCTTTCAGTAGGGTTTCCGGGTTTTCTACCGACAGTTCCAGGTGTTCCGGGGCTATGCGGTTGGCGATGGTGGCGGCTTCGCTCAGGTCGGTTACCTGGATTAAGGCGGCGCGATCGGTCATGGAGGTGCGGATGATGTCGGCGCGTTCCATGGTGGGCAGCAGTTTGTTGATGCTGGCTTCGACGGCGTTGAGGAATTCTGCATCCGGGCTGATCAGTATGGACTGGGCCTGTTCGTCGTGTTCGGCCTGGGAGAAGAGGTCCATGGCGATCCAGTCGGGGTCGGTCTGGCCGTCGCAGATCACGAGTATTTCGGAAGGGCCGGCGATCATGTCGATGCCAACGGTGCCGAAGACTTCCCGTTTGGCGGTGGCGACGAAGATGTTGCCGGGGCCGACGATTTTATCAACCGCAGGGATAGTCTCGGTTCCGTAGGCCAGTGCGGCAACGGCTTGGGCTCCGCCAATGGTGAATACGCGATCGACGCCGGCGGTGGCGGCAGCGGCCAGTACTAAGTCGTTAACGGTGCCGTCCGGGGTGGGGACAACCATGACAACCTCGCGGACTCCGGCCACTTTAGCGGGTATGGCGTTCATCAGTACCGACGATGGATACGCCGCTTTGCCACCGGGCACGTAGAGGCCGGCCCGATCCAGGGGGGTGACTTTCTGGCCCAGTAAGGTGCCGTCGTCGTCCTGGTATTGCCAGGATTCCTGGTTCTGTCTCTGGTGATAGTCGCGCACCCGTTCTGCGGCCTGTTCCAGTGCGTCGCGCTGGTCCTGAGGGATAGCGTTCAGCGCCTGTTGTAGGCGACCCTGGTCCATTTCCAGTTCGCTGACGCTGGCTACATCGAGGCGGTCGAACGTTTTGGTGTATTCCAGTACCGCCTGGTCACCCCGGGTTTTCACCTGATGCAGGATATGGCGCACCGTTTCGTTAACCTGATGATCAACACTGTCGTCCCAGGCCAGCAGTGCGGTCAGTGAGCTGTCGAAGTCGCTCTGAGATGCGTTGAGTCGTTTGATGTTAACGGTCATGGTCTGATCCTGCTCAGTTTTGAGGGTTATCGGCGTTTGTCCACGGCTGCGGCCAGTTTCTCAATAATGGCATTAACCGGTTTGTGCTTCATCTTCATGGAGGCACGGTTCACCACCAGGCGGCTGCTGATGTTTTCGATCAGTTCCCGCTCTTCCAGGCCGTTGGCGCGCATGGTGTTGCCTGTGTCAACGATATCAACAATTTCATCGGCCAGGCCCAGAATGGGGGCCAGCTCCATGGCGCCGTAGAGTTTGATGATATCGGCCTGGCGGCCCTGAGTTGCGTAGTAGCGACGGGCGATGTCGACAAATTTGGTGGCCACGCGGATGCGTCCGGCAGGTGTGGCTTCACCTTTCGGGCCGGCGGTCATCAGGCGGCAGCGGGAGATGTTGAGATCCAGTGGCTCGTAGAGTCCGTCGCCGCCATGTTCCATCAGTACATCCTTGCCGGTTACGCCAAGGTCGGCGCCACCGTATTCCACATACGTAGGCACGTCGGTGGCCCGGATGATCAGTACCCGTACGTTCGGGTCTGTGGTGGGGAACACCAGTTTGCGGGTTTTCTTGATGTCGTCGACCAGTTCAATCCCGGCATCCGCCAGCAGTGGCAGGGTTTCTTCAAGGATTCGCCCCTTCGACAAAGCGATGGTAATGGAATCTGTCATGCGTTCTTCCGGTTTCCCGTGTGTGTCTGTTATGCGGGCAGGCGGCGGATGCTGGCGCCGAGCTGCTGCAGTTTTTCCTCGATGCACTCATACCCGCGGTCGATGTGGTAGATACGATCCACAATGGTGTCGCCTTCAGCCATGAGGCCGGCGATGACCAGACTGGCTGAGGCCCGCAGGTCGGTGGCCATAACCGGAGCGCCGGTGAGGTGGCTGACGCCTTTGATGATGGCGGCGTTGCCTTCCAGTGTAATATCAGCGCCCATGCGGATCAGTTCCTGCAGGTGCATGAAGCGGTTTTCGAACACGGTTTCCACAATGGTGCCTGTGCCCTCGGCCACGGCGTTCATGGCGGCAAACTGGGCCTGCATGTCGGTGGGAAACGCCGGGTAAGGTGCGGTGCGGATGTTGACCGCTTTCGGGCGCTGCCCTTTCATGTCCAGCTCAATCCAGTCGGAACCGCTGGTGATGTGGGCACCTGCCTCTTCAAGCTTGAGCAGTACCGCATCCAGAAGATCGGCGCGGGTGTCTTTCAGCTTTACCCGGCCACCGGTTGCTGCAGCCGCCACCAGGTAGGTGCCGGTTTCGATCCGGTCCGGCAGTACGTCGTAATGGCAGCCGTGGAGGCGTTCCACTCCTTCCACTTCGATGGTGGCTGTGCCGTGGCCGGTGATTTTCGCACCCATGGCAATCAGGCATTCCGCCAGGTCGACCACTTCCGGCTCCCGGGCGGCGTTTTCCAGGATGGTGGTGCCATCCGCCAGCGCGGCGGCCATCAGCAGGTTTTCGGTACCGGTTACTGTAACCGTATCCATGAAGATATGGGCGCCGTGCAGACGGCCGTTGGTTCTGGCCTTGATGTAGCCGTTTTCCACGGTGATCTCGGCGCCCATCTGTTCCAGCCCCTGGATGTGCAGGTTTACCGGTCGGCTGCCAATGGCGCAGCCGCCGGGCAGGGAGACTTCGGCCTGGCCAAAGTGTGCCACCAGCGGGCCCAGCACCAGGATTGAGGCGCGCATGGTTTTCACCAGCTCGTAGGGCGCGTGGGAGTGCTCAATGGTGTTGGCGTGGATTTCCACGCTCATTTTTTCATCAATCAACAGGTCGACGCCCATGCGGCCGAGCAGCTCGATCATGGTGGTTACGTCGTGCAGGTGCGGCAGGTTGCCAATGGAAACCGGCTCATCCGCCAGCAGGGTGGCCGCAAGAATCGGCAGAGCCGCGTTCTTGGCACCGGAAATACGGATTTCGCCGTCCAGAGGCTTACGACCCCGGATTAAAAGTTTGTCCACAATAAAAATCCTGTTGTGTGCGCGGGGTTCAGCCCTGGCGTGCCGCCCATTCAGCGGGGGTAAAGGCTCTCGGGTGAAGTGCGTGAATCGTGCCGTCCATCAGTTGCTGGAACAGCGCTTTGTTGATCAGCTGCTGCCGCTTGATGGTCGACAGGCCTTCAAAAACATCGCCTATAACCACTACCAGGTAATGTGTGCCGTCGATCTGTACCTGCACCTCACACTCGGGCAGTGCCTCTTTGACCAACTGGGTAACTTCGGCGGTGTCCATAGTAAATCCTCGGGTATTTAGGTGTCAGGGGCGGGATTGTAACCAATCCGCAAGGCTGCTCAAAGCGGCAAGGGAGACGAGGCGCTCAGGCGCTCCGGTAAATGTCAGGGAAACGCCCTGCTTTTCCGCCTGCCGGCTCCAGCAAAGCAGCATGGAGAGTATCACGCTGTGGGTGGTGACCAGCCCGGAAAGGTCCACTTCAAGATCTTTGTCGGCGGCTGCAATCAGCCGTTCGCCTTCGGTACGCACGGGCATGACATTACGGGCGTCAATGGCGCCGGCAACCGACAGTACGCCGGCTTCCCGCTGGACCTTCGGGGCCTGATCGCTCATGAGTTGTTCACTTCCTCTTCCAGGTTCAGCGACTCCACGGCATCGCTCCAGTCGTCGATCACCTTCTGCACCTGGCCACCACTGGCTTCCATTTCCTGGGCAAAACGGTCCCGGAATGACAGGCCTATGTTCACCCCTTCTACAATCACGTTTTCCATCATCCAGTCACTGCCCTCCTTGCGGTACATGGAGTAGGTTACAGAGTGGCGGTCGCCTGAGCCGGTTACAACTTCCATGGCGACGGAAGCACGGTTGTCATCCCGGGGGTTAATCGTGGCGTCGGTTACCCGGATCTGGAAATCGTCAGCGCTGACCAGTGCCTGGGCGTAGCTGTCGAAGAGGCTGCGCTTGAAGCGGACAACAAACTCATCGCGCTGTTCACGGGTTGTCTGGCGGGCATAGCGGCCCATCACCCGGGCGGCAATGCGGCGGAAATCCACAAACCCTTCCAGGGCGTCATTCATGTTCTGGTAGAAGGCTTCCGGATCACGCTCATAAAGGCCGCGCTCGGCACTGAGTTTTTCCACCAGACGCTGGGTGTTCTCGTCCACGTATTGGCGCAGGTCTTCTTCCGGGTTGGCCTGTGCCTGTGTCACAAACACCGCCATCAGTGTGAGGATGAGGCATAGTTGCCGGGTTAATGCAGTCATCTCGCTTCTCCTGTGTGATTGCCCGGCGGCTTATTTGCCAGAGGCAAAATTGCTGATCAGCCGCTCGATGTTCATCGCAGACTGGGTGGAATAGAACGTATCACCCGGGGCGAGGGATTCCATATCGCCCCCTATGGATATATCAATGTACTGCTCGCCCAGCAGGCCGGATGTACGTATTACTGCAGCACTGTCGGCGGGTATGTTGTCTATATTGGCATTAATCGACATGGCCACCCTGGCCTGAAAGGTTTCCGTATCGAGGGTGATGGCGTCGATACTGCCGATGGTCACTCCCGCCATGGAAACCTTACCCCGGGGTGTGAGGCCGCCGGTGTCGTTAAAATCGGCGTAAATGGTGTACGTGCTCTCGGCGGATTTCGGCGACAGCCCGCTTACCTGCAGCGCCAGAAACAGCAGCGCCGCCAGCCCGGCGAGCATAAACAGCCCTACTGCAATATCCGTTGTTCTTTGCTTCATTACCGGCTCCCGGTGTTATCTCATCTATTATCGTGAATCAGAAATTGCCGAACATTACGGCGGTCAGTACAAAATCCAGCCCCAGCACCGCCAGCGAGGAATACACCACGGTTTTGGTGGTGGCCGAGCTGATGCCTGCGGAGGTGGGCACGCAGTCATAGCCCTGATACACCGCAATCCAGGCACAGACAAAGCCGAACACAACACTTTTGATGACGCCGTTGACAACGTCGTCCCAAAAGTCGACCGAGGCCTGCATATTGCCCCAGTAAGACCCTTCAAAGACGCCGAGCCACTCCACGCCCACCAGCATGCCGCCCCAGATGCCAACCATGGAAAAGATAATAGCCAGTACCGGCATGGCAATAAACCCGGCCCAGAGCCTGGGAGCAATCACCCGGCGCAGCGGGTCTACGCCCATCATTTCCATACTGGAAAGCTGTTCCGTGGCTTTCATCAGGCCGATTTCGGCGGTCAACGCTGAACCGGCTCGCCCGGCGAACAGCAGCGCTGTGACCACTGGCCCCAGCTCGCGCACCAGGGTAAGCGCAATCATCTGGCCGATGGCGGCTTCGGAGCCGAAGTCGCTGAGTATAGTGTACCCCTGAAGCCCCAGCACCATGCCGATAAACAGGCCGGACACCACAATGATGGCCAGCGACAGGACGCCCACCGAGTACAGCTGCTTTAACAGCAGCGGAAAACCGGTGGCCGGACGAGGCACACCCCAGAGAACACCTGCCAGAAAACGACTGGCGCGGCCCAGGGAAACCACCAGTTCGGTTCCGCTGCGCCCGAAAGAAGCGATTCTGTCGATCACGAGGCACCTCCGGCCAGACCGAAATCCGCAGCCGCGGCCGGCGACGGATAATGGAACGGCACCGGCCCGTCCGGCTGGCCCTGCAGGAACTGCTGTACCTGTTCAGACGGGTGCTCCTGTAACTCGGCCGGGGTGCCGGCACCAATCACCTTGCCGTCGGCAATAATGCAGGCGTAATGGCAGATGCTCAGGGATTCCTTGACATCATGGGACACCAGAACGCTGGTGAGTCCCATGGAGCTGTTCAGATCATGAATCAGCTTGACCAGCACCCCCATGCCGATGGGGTCCTGCCCGGCAAAGGGCTCGTCGTACATGATCAGCTCCGGGTCCAGCGCAATACTGCGGGCCAGAGCCACGCGCCGGTTCATGCCACCGGACAGCTCCGACGGCATCAGCTCGCGGGCGCCGCGCAGGCCTACCGCTTCGAGCTTCATCAATACGATATCGCGAATCATGTCTTCCGGCAGGCTGGTGTGCACCCGCATGGGAAAAGCCACGTTTTCGTACACGCTCAGATCGGTAAACAGTGCCCCGCTCTGGAACAGCATGCCCATTTTCCGGCGAAATGCGTAAAGCTCCGTGCGCCCAAGTTTCGAGATTGGCTGGTTGTCTACCATTATCTGACCGGAATCCGGCTGCAACTGGCCGCCGATCAGCCGCAGCAGCGTGGTTTTCCCGCTGCCACTGGGGCCCATAATGGCCGTGACTTTGCCGCGAGGTATCTCCACGGACACGCCGTTGAATATCCGGCGGCCAGAGCGTGAAAACACGACGTCTTTCAGTGAAATATACGAGTGCAAACTTATCGTCCTTACTTTTTCGGCCAGATGCCCTTAGCCTTCACAGGGGCGCTACATTATGCCAAGCGGGCCACAAGCTCAATCCATAGTGGCGGAAATAACGGCACTGCAATGATCTGCTGGCACCCCGGCTGGTGTGAGATGTTATACTGCGATCCGGCATTTGCAATTCCACTTTCCAGACAGAAGACAGGCCACAAGCCAGATGAGCGAACACACAGCAGACAGCTTCCGGACTTCCGCACTTCAGGCGATACGTATTGAGCGTGATGCCATCAGCGCCCTGGAAAACCGTATTGACGAACACTTCATACGGGCGTGTGAGGTCATCATGGCATGCAAAGGCCGGGTTGTGGTAACCGGCATGGGCAAATCCGGCCATATCGGCCATAAAATTGCCGCCACCCTGGCCAGTACCGGCACCCCGGCGTTTTTTGTGCACCCGGGCGAAGCCAGTCACGGCGATATGGGTATGATCACCAGCCAGGATGTGGTGATCGCTATTTCCAACAGTGGCAATACCAGCGAAGTGGTCACTATACTGCCGTTGATCAAGCGCATGGGCGCGCCCCTGATCAGCATGACCGGCAACCCGGATTCCACTCTGGCAAAAGAGGCGGCAGCAAATCTGGATGTCAGTGTAGAAACCGAGGCCTGCCCTCTGGGGCTCGCCCCCACATCCAGCACCACCGCCACTCTGGTTATGGGCGATGCCCTGGCGGTTGCCCTGCTGGAGGCCCGCGGCTTCAGTGCCGAGGACTTTGCCTTTTCACATCCGGGTGGCAGCCTCGGGCGCCGGCTTCTGCTGCACGTTTCCGACATTATGCATACAGGTGATCGCATCCCCAGCGTCAGCGAGGATACGACTCTCAGTGGCGCCCTGCTGGAGATTTCCCGTAAAGGCCTGGGCATGACCACGGTTGTGGATGCGAACGGCCGGATGACGGGCATTTTCACCGACGGCGACCTGCGCCGGACCCTGGACAAGTCTCTGGATGTACACACCACTCCGATGCGGGATGTGATGACCCGTAACGGGCGCACCATCCAGCCGGAGCAGCTGGCCGCCGAAGCCCTGAACATCATGGAGGGCCTGAAAATCAGCGCCCTGCCGGTCACAGACAGCAGCGGCACCGTGGTGGGCGCTATCAACATGCACGATCTGCTCCGCGCCGGCGTTATTTAAGCAGTTCTCTGAGAGACTCTATGACAAACATACTGACAAGCCCGCTGCACGATCTCTGGCCGGCGGCCCTTCTGGAAAAAGCCGCCCGTATCCGCCTTGTAGCTCTGGACGTGGATGGCGTGATGAGCGATGGCCGCATCTATTTCACCGCCAGCGGTGACGAGCTGAAAGGGTTCAACATTCTCGATGGTCTGGGGCTGAAGCAGCTGATGGCCGCGGGTATTACCGTGGCCGTGATTACCGGCCGCACCTCGCCGTTAACCGAAAAGCGCATGCAGGATCTGAACATCCCGCACCTGATGCAGGGGCGTGAAGACAAGAAAGTGGCACTGCAGGAGCTGGTAAACACCCTGGATATTCCGGCAGAAGCCATTGCCTATATGGGAGACGATTTACCTGATCTGCCGGCGATTCGCTACGCTGGCCTGGGCATCACCGTGCCCAACGGCTACTGGCTGGTACAGCAGCACGCGGATTACTGCACTCAGGCCGCCGGAGGCAGTGGCGCTGTGCGGGAACTGTGCGATCTGCTGCTCAGTGCCGGAGGCCACCTGAATACAACCCTTGCGCCCTATCTGGACACCTGACCATGGCCGAGAGCACACAAGACAGCCTGCTTTCCCGGCTGGCTCTGGCGGAACGGCCCGGGCTGCGCATGCTGGCTCTGGCCGTGACCATTGCCGCCGCTGCGTTTTTGCTCTGGCGTGGTAACGAACCGCCTCCCCCCAGTAGCAGCAGCGACGCCCGGCAATTGCGGGGCGATGCCGAGCCCGATGGTTTTGTGGTCAACGGCCGCTATACCTCTTACGATGAAAACGGTCAGCGCAAGGTTGTGTTCAGCAGCCCACGCATTGAACAGTTTGAAGAAGGCGGGCTGGCCATTATGACGTCTCCCAGTGCAAAGCTCTCCGGCCAGACTGAAGACGAACCCTGGATCGTGAATGCCGATATAGGCCATCTGCGTCAGAGTGACGACCTGCTTTATCTCATGGGGAATGTACGCGTGGAACGCATGATCGGTGAACGCGAGGCGACTCTGACAACCGAGAGCCTGACCCTGGATAACCAGCAGGGTACTGCCTTCACTGACGACCCGGTCACCATCACCGATAATCTGGGGGTCACCCGGGCCATTGGTATGAAGGCATGGATAGATGAACGTATTCTGGAACTCAACTCCCAGGTGGAAGGACGCTATGAAACCGTCAACTAACCCCCTCCGCAGGCTGCTGGCCATGGCCCTGGCTGCAAGTCTTACCGGCCCGGCGCTGGCATTTGACCTGGATTCCGACACTCCGATTACCGTCAGTGCCGACAGAGCCCGACTGGATGATGGCAAAGGAGTGGCCACCTATACCGGGTCGGTTGAGCTGATTCAGGGCCAGACCCGGCTGACGGCAGACCGGGTAATGCTCTACCGGAGTGTGGAAGGTCTGAACCGCATTGAAGCCAATGGCACGCCGGCCCGCTATCAGCAACCGGTGACCAACGGCGAGGGTGAAACCGATGCCCGGGCGCTTCACATTACCTGGTCGGCCGCTGACAAGCAGCTCACCTTTGAGCGGGAAGCCGAGATTGAACAAAATGGCAACCTGTTTCGCGGTGATGTTATTCATTACGACACAGAACAACGCGTGGTGACCGCGCAGGGCAGCGAGGACACAGGTTCCGGCCCGGGCCGGGTGGAGATGGTGATCCAGCCCCGCAGCGGCACCGACAGCACTCAATAATCGCAGGCACAGACCCAATGGCAGTTCTCAGAGCGAGTAATCTGGCGAAAAGCTATAAACAGAAAAAAGTTGTGATAGATGTGTCGCTGGAAATCCGCAGCGGCGAAATTGTTGGCCTGCTGGGGCCCAACGGCGCTGGGAAAACCACCTGTTTCTACATGATTGTGGGGCTGGTCAATGCTGACAATGGCCGTATTACCATCGACAGTGAAGACATCACCCCGCTACCAATGCACGGGCGCGCGCGCAAAGGCATTGGCTACCTGCCACAGGAAGCCTCCGTGTTCCGCAAACTGTCGGTGCGGGACAACATCATGGCGATTCTGGAAACCCGCAAAAACCTCAGCCGAGCCGAGCGCCACAAAAAGGTTGAGCAGTTACTGGAAGAGTTCCATGTAACCCACATTCGCGACAGCCTGGGCATGGCCCTCTCCGGGGGCGAGCGGCGCCGGGTGGAAATAGCCCGGGCCCTGGCCATGGAGCCCGCCTTTATTCTGCTGGATGAACCGTTTGCGGGGGTAGACCCGATTTCCGTCAGTGATATCAAACAGATTATCCGCCATCTCAGGGACAAGGGGATCGGTGTCTTGATCACCGACCATAACGTGCGCGAAACTCTCGATATCTGTGAAAACGCGTACATAGTTTCCGGAGGGCACATCATCGCCTCCGGTAACTCCGAAGCCATTCTTGCCAACCAGCAGGTCAAGGAAGTATACCTTGGGGATGAGTTCCGCCTGTGAGCCAGATTGTGTTGCAGGCATAGAGCAAGTAAACTCGGCAGAGAACTTGCAAGGAGGCTCACGTGTGGCGGCAAGTCGCCGGCACACAAGAACTTTTTGCCTGTGTGACAAACACCGCACAGGTATAAATAACGGACCCTGAGCGATGGTTATGAAAGCCTCATTACAATTAAAGCTGGGCCAGAGCCTGACAATGACGCCCCAGCTGCAACAGGCAATCAGGCTTCTGCAGCTATCGACACTCGATCTTCAGCAGGAAATCCAGCAGGCACTTGAATCCAACCCGCTGCTGGAAAACCAGGAAGACGAAGAACAGGCTGCGGCAACGGAAACCGATTCCGGCCAGCAGGAGCAAAGCGCTTCCGAAGAAGCACCCTATGAGACTCTGCCGGAAAACGCCCCTGACAATATTCCCGATGATCTGCCCGTCGATACCGCCTGGGATGATATTTACCAGTCCGGCCCTGCCCCGGCGCCCCGCAATGACGACGACAGTGATCACGATTTTGAAACCCGCAACTCGCCCACTGAAACCCTGCGGGACCATCTGGAGTGGCAGCTGAACCTGACGCCGCTGAGCGAGCGTGACCAGGCTATTGCTCATGCTCTGATGGATGCAGTAGACGACCAGGGTTACCTCACCAGCTCTGTGGAAGAGATACACAGCGGCCTGACGGAAACCGACGATGATGACCCGCTGGAGCTGGATGAAGTAGAGGCCGTGCTGACCCGCCTGCAGTTTTTTGATCCGCCGGGGGTGTTTGCCCGGGACCTGCAGGACTGCCTGCTGATCCAGCTGAATCAATTACCACCGGAGACACCCTGGCTTGCCCAGGCACGGCTGGTTATAACGCACTATATAAGCCTGCTGGGCAACCGGGATTACGCCCAGCTGCTGCGCCGCAGCCGGCTCCGGGAAGACCAGCTGCGGGATGTGCTGGCACTGATTACCAGTCTCAACCCGCGCCCGGGGGATATCATTGATCGCACAGAGCCGGATTATGTTATTCCGGATGTTATTGTCAGCAAAGACAAAGGTCGCTGGCGGGTTGAACTGAATCCGGACATAGCGCCGCGACTTGGCGTGAATGCCAGCTACGCTTCATTGATAAAGCGGGGCGACAACAGTGCCGACAATACCTACCTGCGTGACCAGTTGCAGGAGGCTCGGTGGTTTATCAAGAGTTTGCAAAGCCGTAACGAAACCCTGCTGAAGGTGGCCACCCGCATTGTTGAGTACCAGCAGGATTTTCTGGAACACGGCGAAGAGTCCATGAAGCCGCTGATTCTTTCTGACATTGCGGAACTGGTGGAAATGCACGAGTCGACGATTTCCCGTGTGACCACGCAAAAGTACATGCATACCCCCAGGGGCGTGTTTGAACTGAAGTATTTTTTCTCCAGTCATGTCAGTACCAGCGAAGGCGGAGAGTGCTCATCAACAGCGATCCGGGCTATGATAAGGAAACTGGTGGCGGCAGAAACACCAAAAAAACCATTGAGCGACAGCAAAATAGCGACCATGCTTGGAGATGAAGGAATTAAAGTAGCGCGACGGACGGTTGCAAAATACCGCGAGGCCATGCACATTCCGCCCTCAAACGAGCGCAAGCGCCTGGTCTGACCCTGATCACAGACCGGTTTGCCGGAAATTCCGCCGGGGCTCTCTGGCCCCGGCACACAGGCCGACGCCAGGCGTCGGCGCAGATGACAACAGGAGACGTCTATGCAACTCAACATTTCAGGCCATCACGTAGAACTGACTCCCGCACTGAAAGACTATGTTACTGAAAAGTTTCAGAAGCTTGAGCGGCACTTCGACCACATCAGTAACTGCCAGGTAACACTGGGGGTGGACAAGGTTCGCCAGATAGCGGATGCCACGATGCACGTGGTGGGTGGTGAGATTAACGCAAAGGCGGAAAATGAGGATATGTACGCGGCGATCGACAGCCTCGTGGACAAGCTGGACCGGCAGATCCTCAAGCACAAAGAAAAGAACCTGGACAGGATGCAGGGAAATATCGCCCGCTAGGCGCCTGTTTTCTCTGCATGTTATCTACTCAGGCTGCGACGCGGGTACCGTGTCGCAGCTTTTTTAACAAAAGCGCGGTCAATTAATGAGCGACACATACCTGACAATCGACAATATTCTTGTGCCGGAGCTGACCCTGTGTAATGTACAGGCCGCCAGTAAAAAACGGGTACTGGAGTTTATTGCTGAGCAGATTGGGGAACACTATGATGGTGTCAAAGAGGGCCAGATTTTCACTAACCTGATTGCCCGGGAACGCCTGGGCAGCACCGGGATTGGCCAGGGGATTGCGATTCCCCACTGTCGTCTGGAAGGACTGGACAGGGTTCTTGGCCTGCTGATGACTCTGCAGGAGCCGGTGGAATTTGATGCCATTGATAACCAGCCAGTGGACCTGGTGTTTGCTCTGGTTGTACCCAAGGATGCCACCAGTGTGCATCTGGAGCTCCTGAGTCAGCTGGCTGAAAAGTTCAACGAGCGCAGTTTTTGTGACAGTCTCCGGCACAGCGAAGATGCAGCAACGCTTTATGAGCGTATGACCGCCTCCAGCGGCTGATCGTCACCCTTAATCACTCTGGCAACAGGTTTTTCATCATGAAACTGATCATCGTCAGCGGCCGCTCAGGCTCCGGCAAAAGTACCGCCCTGCACGTACTGGAAGACCTGGGTTACTATTGCATTGATAACCTGCCCATCGGGTTGCTGTTCCCCCTGACCCGGGAAGCGGCCGCCAAACAGAACGCACCCGGCAGACTCGACAAAATGGCCGTCAGCATTGATGCCCGCAACCTGTCGGATGAGCTGGCCAATTTTGAAGAGATTTACCGCAAGCTCCACGCAGACAACATTCAGGTGGAGATTATTTACCTGGACGCGGATGAGCAGTCCCTGCTTCAGCGCTTTCACGCCACCCGGCGCAAGCACCCGCTGAGCGACGACCAGACCTCGCTGAGGGAAGCCATAAGCAGCGAGAAAACCCTTCTGGAACCCCTCTCCAGGCTGTCAGACCTGTATATCAACACCAAGGGTCTGTCGATGTACGAGCTGCGGGATATGGTCAAGCAACGGGTCGCCGGCCGGAAGGATCAGGAACTGGCGCTGCTGTTCCAGTCGTTCGGTTTCAAGCACGGCGTGCCCCTGGATTCTGACTTTGTGTTTGATGTGCGCTGCCTGCCCAATCCCTACTGGGACACCCGGCTACGCAAGTTTACCGGTACCGACCAGCCGGTGATTGAGTTTCTTGAGAACGAACCTGCAAGCCGGAAAATGATCAGCGACCTGACCGGCTTTCTGGAAACCTGGATTCCTTCCTTTGCTGACAGCAACCGCAGCTATATGACGATTTCCATCGGCTGCACCGGCGGCCAGCATCGCTCGGTTTATATCTGTGAACAGCTGGGGCGGCATTTTCGCGAACACCGCACCAATGTACAGGTAAGGCACACAGAGCTGCCCCACCTGCAGGCACGGAAAGAGGTCTGACCCACTGTGATCTGTCAGCCCATTGTTATTATCAACAAGCTTGGCCTTCACGCCCGGGCCACTGCAAAACTGGTGGCGACGGCTTCCGGGTTCGAGAGCTCGATTACACTGCGCAATAACGGCCGCGAAGCCAACGCCAAAAACATCATGCAAGTGATGATGCTTGCGGCCAGCCAGGGCACTCACATGAAGCTGGTGGCAGACGGACCGGATGAAGAGCAGGCTGTGGATGCTCTGGCAGAGCTGATTAACGATTACTTTGGTGAAGGCGAATAAGCCAGCCACCCCAGGAGACTCATGTCTGACATTCCGGAAAACAGCCAGGCGCGCCAGCGCTTACGGTTACTGAATGAAGCCCTGGACACTGGCGCCCTGAAGCAGGTTGCCCGGATTCTTAACAGCGGCCTGAGCCCCAGTGACATTGCCCACCTGCTTGAATCGTCGCCGCCACGCCAGCGTGCCCTGCTCTGGAATCTGGTGGACAAGGAGCTGGAAGGCGATGTTCTTCAGTATCTGAATGAAGATATCCAGAGCGAATACCTGAGCCGCCTGAACGCCCGGGAACTGGCGTATATTCTGGAAGACCTGGAGTCGGACGATCTCGCCGACCTGTTGCAGCAGTTGCCGGAGAAGGTGATTGCGGAAGTGCTCGAAACCATGGACGAGCAGGACCGGCAGCGGGTTGAAAAGGTGCTGGCCTACCCCGAAGACACGGCCGGCGGGCTGATGAACACGGACACTATTACCGTGCGCCCGGACATCAGCATAGACGTTGTCCTGCGCTACCTGCGCCAGCACCGGGCACTGCCCCCCATGACCGACAGTCTGATTGTGGTCAACCGTCGGGATGAGTTTATCGGCATGCTGCCGATCACCAAAATGCTGGTGTCCAACTCTACGGCTACAGTCCGGGAAGTCATGGATACAGACGTTGAGCCGATTCCGGTCACGCTTGCGGATACCCGGGTGGCCACCCTGTTTGCCCGCTATGATCTGATTTCCGCACCCGTGGTCAGTGAGGACGGGCACCTGCTCGGCCGTATCACCATTGATGACGTGGTGGATGTTATCCGGGAGGATGCCGACCAGTCGCTGATGAGTATGGCGGGCCTTGATAACGATGAAGACACCTTCGCCTCTGTGTGGATCACGACCCGGCGCCGGGCCGTGTGGCTGGGGGTCAACCTGCTTACCGCGTTCACTGCCTCGGCGGTGATTGGCCTGTTTGAGGACACCATTGCCAAAGTAGTGGCCCTGGCTGTGCTCATGCCGATTGTGGCAAGCATGGGTGGTATTGCCGGCAGTCAGACCCTGACACTGGTTATCCGCGGCATGGCCATCGGGCAGATCAGCGGCGCCAATGTGCGCTGGCTGCTGAACCGGGAGTTTTTTTCCGGTATCCTGAACGGCGTGCTCTGGGCTGCCGTTGTTGCACTGGCGGCTATGGCCTGGTTTCAGGATGTACTTATAGGCGCAATTATCGCCGCTGCCCTGGTGATCAATCTGGTGGTAGCTGCCCTGGTGGGCACGGTGCTGCCGCTTTTCCTGAAATCCCGTAACATTGACCCGGCGCTGGCGGGCAGCGTAATACTGACCACCGTGACGGACGTGGTGGGCTTTATGTCGTTCCTTGGCCTTGCCACGCTTTTCTACGCCTGATCCGGCAACTATGGATACCTACCATGATTGATCAGCAACACGACGATACCCCTGAATACTCCGGCCCGAGCAAGTCACAGCTCAAGCGGGAAATGCATGCACTCCAGGAACTGGGCAAGCGCATGCTGGATCTGAGTAACGATCAGCTGAGCACGCTTCCCATCAGCGATACCCTGCGACATGCGATTGAGGAATCCCGCCGGATACGGCAGAACGAAGCCAGGCGGCGGCACCTGCAGTATATCGGCAAGATTATTCGTCAGGAGGACGACCCGGACGCAGTGCAGCGGGCGATTGATGCCTTTGATTCCGGCAGTGAAGAACACACCCGGCGCCACCATCTGGCCGAGCGCTGGCGCGACCGGATGATCGCCGAAGGCGATTCGGCGGCAGGGGAGTTTCTCGGCTACTGCCCGAGTGCAGATATGCAGCACTTGCGTAATCTGGTGCGCAACGCCCGCAAGGATGCTGAGAAGCAGAAGAATACCGGCCAGGCCCGCAAACTGTTCCGTTACCTGCGTGAGTGCGTGGACGAAGCCGAGTCCTGACCGGCTCTCCCCTGCCCCCCCCTCAGTCGCCTGTATCAAACACCCCTTTCAGATCCACTTTGGGGTCTGCCCAGGTGCCGGTGACATTGTAGGTGGCGCTGGTGAGCTTGCTGAGCGGGTCACCCAGTACCTTGTCGAGCACAAACAGGGCGCCGCCAATGGGCGCTCCTGCCCCCATCAGCAGTGCCGCCAGCGGCAGATTCTGGGTGAGGGGCAGCACCACCACCAGGCGCATATCCAGATCTTCCCGGGCCAGACTGGTCTGACCACTGAGCTTGAACGCACCGGAGGGTCCGACAACCTGTAGCTCCGGGTCCAGGGTAAGCAATCCGTCTTCCAGGTTCGCCTTGCCAGAGATAGCATCGAAGGCCACGCCCCGCTCATAGAGGTCGGAAAAGTCCAGCTTCAGCCTGCGCCAGAGCGTATCCGCGTTCAGCAGGTTGAAGACCCGGAACAGCTGGGCGCTGTTGTTGCTTTTCAGGATAACGCCGTCGTCCAGCCGGACACTGACAGAGCCGCTCAGGTCATTCAGGGCAAACTCATCCGGCCGCCCCGGCCAGTCCAGATCCAGCTCAACGTGACTTTGCTTGTTGGACAGAGGAATCTCGGTGCCGAAAAGGCCGTCCAGGTCTGAGAGGCCACCCCCGGAGAGTGTACCGGAGAACTGGCTGGTCTCACGATTATTGACCACACTCCAGGTCATGTCGCCAAGCAGGGTCAGTGAATCGACCCGCCCCTGAATATCGGTCACATTCAGCTGCTGATGCTGCGGGCGCAGCCGGAAGGACCAGCGCCCGAGGTTGTCACCGTTAAGCAGAAGTTCCGATATGGATACGTCCACATCCGGCCAGTTCACCATATCCAGCGCCCGGAACGCATCCAGCTGCTGTTCGATCGTCAGCAGTTCCGGTGTGTCTTCGGCCGGGTCACTGCTGCGCAGCAACCGCAAGACTTCAAAATCAGCCGTTATGGTGCCGTTATCATCGGGAATCATGACCCGGCCGGCAGCACGTTCGGACTGAGTCCGGATCACCCAGCGGTCGCCCAGATCCAGTGCCTCCAGATGCAGGTTTTGCAGGGTCTGCTGCCCCAGATGCAGCTCACTGAAGGTGAGCTCGGCGCCCGAGGGCTTAAACTGCAGATCAAAGATGGCGCGATCGTCCCAGCGGCCGGCAATGCCCAGCCCCGCTTCGGCTTCCGGGTCGACCCGGGCAACCAGAGGCGCTGACTCCGCCGCTTTTTTAGAAAACGGGCCTGGCCAGTCAATGCTCAGCCCTTCCAGCCCGGACCTGACGGTGAGCCGGGGTTTGCTGTCTGCCGGAACGTCCAGCACCGCCGAATAATCAATACGACCCTCAAGTCCGTACAGACTGTCGTCGCTGCTGGCAGAGCTGTCTGCGCCGGCACCTGCCAGCCCGCTCTGGCGAAGTGCACGCGGTACCGACAGCGAGCCGGTCTGGCGGAGGGTCAGCAGGTCTGCCCCGTCTGCTCCTTCCGAAACCTGGCTGAAGCTCACTTCAACCGGCTCTTGCAGAAACCTCGCCTGCAGGGGGCCGCCGCTGAATCCGTTTTCGGTATGGTAGGTCTGGGATCCGTTAATACCCTCCCAGCGCAGGTCTGTCTCCGGGTAGCCGAGCACGCCGTTTTCCGTGGCGACGCTCGCCTGCACCACAACCTCGTCGCTGGTATTCAGGGGCAGGTCGATATCCAGATCCAGTGTGTAATCACCGCCGTAATCCAGGGCCGCAACCCGGGGCCCGGCCATACTGCCCAGGGGGCTGTTGGCCATCCACCAGCCAATGGCACTGCCGGGCACGGGCGCGGATACGTCTACCTCAACAAGTGCGCCCTCATTCCCGGGTGTCACGGTCACCGTGCCCGGGTCCAGTGTCAGACCGCCGGTTTCACCGGATTCCAGAGACACCTGAGTATCGCCATTCTGGATGGCCACCCGGCCACGGGCGTTGGTGACCTCGGGCCATTCCGGATCGTAACGGACGGTGCCATTGCTGAACTCATACCACATGGACGAAACAAACGAGCCGGACGGTGCGTCCCGGCCAATCTGGCCATGGCCATAATAAACACCGGCCGGTACCTCTCCGTCTGTGACTGCGGTTGTCAGCCAGTCGTACAGCCCGGCATCCACCACCTTCCCGGGCACAAAATCCGCAATCATGGAGGCGCTGCCGTTTTCTACACCCACCCGCAGGCTGAGATTGTCTTCCCCCTCCTGCTCCAGTCGCAGATCAAACGCCCCGTTCAGACGGGTGTCGTCGCCATAGCGCAGGCGTATATCGTCGGCGTAGACGCGGGTCACCGGGCCGTTCAGCTGCCAGGCAACCCGGGCCGATAACTCCGGAAGCGTCCACTCGCTACTGAACAGTTCCGGGAAAGCCAGTGTGACCGGTTCCTCGCCGGCACTGGCCTGAACATAGCCGGCGTTCTGGTCCGTGTAGATAAAACCGTTGACGCTGCTGGCCGCAGGAGCGCCATTGTAGGCTGCTGCGCCGACATTACGCAGGTGTGCGGAAAACTCGAAACTGCGGTCGCCACGGCCAGGTACCTGCACGTTCACATCGTCCAGAAACCCGACCGGGCGATAGTTTTCCAGGGCATCGCCGGCCGCCGGCGGCAGCAGCCCCAGACGACTGACCAGCTGTCGCAGTGGTCGCAGAGAGACGGCATCGGCACTGACAGACACCCGCTCCGGCCCGGGCAGGAGCTTCAGGTTGAAGGCGGGCATCCGCTGGCCGTTCCAGTTCCAGGTAAGGTCGTTGAGGTGCCACTCACCAATGGTTGCTGGCTGATCGCCCTGTGTCTCTTCCTCCATGACCGCCCGGTGACGACGCCAGCCAAACCTGGCGCGGATGTCTTCCAGCGGCGCCAGTGATTCGCTCTCAACGCCCAGTTGCAGATAAGGTGTGGTCACTGTGCCGCTGACCTGCTGCATAATCCCGTCACGGAAGGTAAGCCAGGCTTCGCCGCCCAGATCAAACCCCTGTACGCGGACATCCCGCCACTGGTACTCATCGATCAGGCCATCGAAGAGGCGCCCGGAATCCACATCCAGGTACGCCTGGCCACTGAACTCACCCCGGAAGATGTGTTTTCCCACCAGGGCAAAGCTGGCAAGCTGGCGGGTGGTGCCGGACTCCATGGCGCGGCCGGAGGCCCGGAGCAGGCCTTGATGGTAAAGCAGGTCAAGCTGAGGAATTTCGAGGTGGCGCAGATGCCCCTCATTGTCCCGCAGCCCCAGATTGATGCGGGTGACTTTTATATAGGGTTCTGACAGCCACTTGCCGGCAACCTCCAGCCAGTACCGGAAGCGGTTGCTGACCGGTTCCGGGAATTCGGCGCCGCGGATGCCCAGTTCACCGCTGTTTTCCTGGTTCAGGGTCAGGTCCAGCCCGTCGGCCTGAAAGTCTTCGAACACAAGCCGCAAGCGCAACAAGGAGGCCAGCGCATCCAGGCGAATGGTGAGGTGCTGCAGGTTCAGTATCTGCACCCCTGAATCAGAGTTGGTGATCTCTATGTTCTCAGCGGTAAAGGAAGGGTCCAGCCAGTACCAGCGCGAGGACAGACGGCCGATGCGGACGTCATGGCCCAGGCGCTCGGACAATTCGCTGGCCAGGTCGTCCCGGAAGGCATCCACGTTCTGGGTCAGCTGCCGGCCGATGCCGGCGTACAGAGCCAGCAGTACCAGGATGACCAGCAGCAGCCACCATATACCACTGGTCAGCCGTGCCAGCACCCGCACAGGCCGGCTTTCCGGCCTGTTCTCAGGCAGTGGTGGCAGGCGTTCGGAGGCGGACATCCGGCGGGTTACTCCCTGTGCCGGCTGCGGGTTCCGGGATCAGAGCAGGACAACATCGTACTGCTCCTGGCTGTAGAACGGCTCGACCTGGAACCGGATGGTCTTGGCGATGAAGGTTTCAAGATCTGCTACATTGTCAGACTCTTCATCCAGAAGCCGGTCGACAACACTCTGGGAGGCCATCACCAGATAGCTTCCGGCCTCGTACACCCGGTTCACCCGCATAATTTCCCGAAAAATCTCGAAGCACACGGTTTCTGCGGTTTTCAGAAAACCGCGGCCGTCGCAGATGGGGCAAGGGGCGCACAGAACCTGCCCCAGGCTCTCGGTGGTGCGCTTGCGGGTCATCTCCACCAGACCCAGTTCGGAGACGCCGGTGATCTTGGTTTTGGCGTGGTCGCGTTCGAGCATTTTTTCCAGCATGCGGTGCACCTGGCGTTTATGCTCGGCATCGTCCATGTCGATAAAGTCGATGATGATAATGCCGCCCAGATTACGCAGGCGCAGCTGCCGGCTGATGGCCCGGGCCGCCTCCAGGTTGGTCTTGAAAATGGTTTCTTCAAGATTGCGGTGCCCCACAAAGGCGCCGGTATTGATATCAATGGTGGTCATGGCTTCGGTCTGATCAATGATCACGTAGCCACCGGATTTAAGTTGTACTTTGCGGCTCAGGGCTTTCTGGATTTCGTCCTCAACGGAGTAAAGGTCAAAGATTGGCCGCTCACCCGGATAATACTCCACCTTGCCGGTAAATTCCGTGACAAACTCTTCAACAAACTCCATGACCCGCTGATAGCTCTCGCGGCTATCGATGCGCACCTTTTCGGTCTGGGGCCGGATAAGGTCGCGTATAGTGCGCACAAACAGGGGCAGATCCTTGTACACCGCACTCTGCACCGGTGCTTTCTCAATCTGCTCATACAGGGAGTTGCTGAGGTGGTGCAGGTAGGTCATGTCGGCCTTCAGTTCTTCCGCCGTCGCACCCTCAGCCGCTGTGCGGATAATATAGCCGCCATTCACTTCCGGGTACTCTGCGGCCGCTTCTTCTACCAGATCTTTCAGGCGAGCGCGTTCGCCTTCGTCTTCAATTCTCTGGGAGATGCCCACATGGTTCACTTCCGGCATGAAGACCAGGTAGCGTGAGGGTATGGATAGCTGGGTGGTCAGCCGGGCGCCCTTGGTGCCGATAGGGTCTTTGGTGACCTGTACCACCAGTGACTGACCTTCCCGCAACAGGGTGCGGATATCGGGCACCGCCCGGGAGGTGTCCTCCGGCTCCGCCACGCTGATGCGACTGGAAATGACATCGGAGGCGTGAATAAAGGCCGCTCTTTCCAGGCCGATATCAATAAATGCAGCTTCCATGCCGGGAAGTACCCGCACCACTTTGCCTTTATAGATGTTTCCTACTATGCCTTTACGGCTGGCACGCTCAATATAGGCTTCCTGCAGCATGCCATTCTCAACCAGCGCAACCCGGGTTTCCACCGGTGTTACGTTGATCAGAATTTCTTCGCTCATGATTGGCTCTCCGGACGACTCGGCCAGTGCTTCCATACAATACAGCCGGCATCGGCCAGCAAGGCGGCTGTTTCCTGCAAGGGCAGGCCTACTACAGCACTGTAACTCCCTTTGAGTTGCTTCACAAAGATACCACCCAGTCCCTGAATACCGTAACCACCGGCTTTGTCCATGGGTTCCCCTGTGGCCACATAGGCGGCAATCTCTTCTTCCGACAGGGAACGGAAGGTGACCTCGGTAAGCACCTGCATGGACTGGCAGCCCCCTTCTGCAGCCACCGCAATGGCGGTGATCACCTGGTGGGTCCGGCCTGACAGGCGGGCCAGCATGTCCCGGGCTTCAGCGGCATCGCCGGGCTTGCCCAGGATGGTCTGGTCCAGTATCACAGAGGTATCAGAGCCCAGCACCAGTTGTTGCGAATGCTCTGCGAAGACGGCCAGGGCCTTTTCCCGGGCCAGCCGTTCCACGTAGGCACCCGGCGGTTCGGATTCGCGGGGTGTTTCATCAATATGGGCCGGCTGTACGGTGAACGGGAGGCCCATACCGGCAAGCAGCTCCGAGCGCCGCGGTGAGGCCGAGGCGAGAATAATGGCGGTCATGGCTACCCCAGTTTCCGGTTAATATTGTCCAGTAGTGTGCAGAATACCGGCCAGATCAGGGCACTGGTGAGTGCGGGCCAGAGATAGCTGAACCCCGGGTCCTGGCCGCCAAGCATCTGTTTGATAAAGTTTACCAGCATCTGGTTGATGCCCAGCAACAGAAACACCATCAGACACTGCTGGGCCAGAGGGTGCATGCGTAAGCGTTGGTGAACACTGAGTACCAGAAAGGCAATCAGCGCCATGGCCATGGCATTCACGCCCAGCGGCGTGGCCTCCAGTACGTCAAGCAGCAAGCCCAGGCACCAGGCAGAAATAATGCCGAACCTTATCGGTGCCCGCAGTGTCCAGTAAAACACCACCAGCCCGACCCACTCGGGGCGGAACTCATACCAGCCCTGGGGAAACAGGGAAATACTCAGTACCAGTGCCGTAATGGCTGAGAGGATGAACCCGGGGTATATCAGTACAGATAGCATCAGTCCTGCTCCTCGGGGTTATCAGAGGAATTTTGCGGAAAAACAACCAGCAGCAGACGGCTCTGGTTAAGCTGAGCCTTTGGCCGGGCATGGATGGTTACAAACGGCTCACCCTGATCTTTGCTGACCTGGCTGACTTCGGCCACCGGATACCCTCTTGGAAAGCGTCCGGCAAGGCCGGAACTGACCAGCAAATCGCCTTCACGGATATCGGCGGTATCCGGTACGTGCATCAGGTCCAGGGTATCGGAACTGCCTGTTCCCAGCAGTACGGCCCGAAGTCCGTTGCGCACAACTTCCACCGGCACCCCGTGGCTGCTGTCGGACACCAGAAGCACGCGGGAGGTCAGCTGGCTGGTGCGCACCACCTGCCCCATCAGGCCGTGGGCATCCAGAACCGCCTGCCCCACTTCCAGGCCGTCACTGCTGCCTTTATTGATAATGACTTCGTGGGAATAAGGGTCCGGCGATACGCCCACCACCTCACTGACGATCACGCGGTCATCCAGTAACTCGGAGGAGTTCATGAGTCGGCGGAGTTCGTTATTCTCGGAGGCCAGGGAGGCGTATTTGAGCGCCCGGCGTTCGAGGATGAGCAGGCGGGCTTTGAGGTCTTCGTTCTCCTGCTTCAGATCGTCCTTTGTGGTGAAAAAGCCGGATGTCCAGTCGCGGAGCTGATAGGGCGCATTGCCCAGCCAGTAAACCGGCGTAAGGCCGGTAGCCAGAGCACTGCGCACGGGGGTTGCGCGATCAAACTGGTGATCGGCCACAATCAGTGCGACCGATACAAGAAAGACAATAAAAAGCTTGAGACCGGGCAATGGTCCCTGAGCAAAAATGGTTTTAATGGCGATCCCTCCCCAAAAGGATTACCCCTCCGGGGAGAACATTCCAATGCCACCCCGATCGATTACGTCCAGCGCTTTGCCGCCGCCACGGGCCACGCAGGTGAGCGGGTCTTCGGCCACGATCACCGGCAGACCTGTTTCTTCACTGAGCAGATTGTCCAGCCCCCGCATCAGGGCGCCACCGCCGGTAAGCACAATACCGCGCTCGGCAATGTCTGAGGCGAGTTCGGGAGGCGACTGTTCCAGCGCACTTTTTACCGTCTGAACAATCTGGGCCAGGGATTCCTGCAGGGCATCCAGGATTTCTTCACTGTTCAGGGTAAAGGCCCGGGGTACGCCTTCGGCCAGGTTGCGGCCGCGCACGTCAATCTCGAGAATTTCCATGCCTTCGCAGGCGCAGGCGATTTCATGTTTGATACGCTCTGCCGTGGTATCACCAATCAGGCTGCCGTAGTTGCGACGCACATAGGTAACGATGGCTTCGTCAAACTTGTCGCCTCCGACCCTTACGGAGTCGGCGTAGACAATACCGTTGAGAGATATAATGGCAATTTCGGTGGTGCCACCGCCGATATCCACGATCATGGACCCGTGGGCTTCTTCCACCGGCAGACCTGCACCAATGGCAGCCGCCATGGGTTCTTCAACCAGCAGGACTTCCCGGGCGCCGGCTCCGAGAGCGGATTCGCGGATGGCTTTGCGCTCTACCTGTGTGGACTTACTGGGCACACACACCAGAACCCTGGGGCTGGGCGTAATGAAGCTGTTTTCGTGCACTTTGTGTATAAAGTGCTGGAGCATTTTTTCGGTGACGACAAAATCTGCGATCACGCCGTCTTTCATCGGGCGTATGGCGGTGATGTTGCCCGGTGTACGGCCCAGCATGCGCTTGGCTTCGGCGCCGACAGCGGCTACAGTTTTCTGGGAGTTGCTGGTACGAATGGCTACAACGGAAGGCTCGTTCAGCACGATTCCGCGGTCACGCACGAAAATAAGGGTGTTGGCGGTGCCCAGGTCGATGGACAGGTCGCTGGAGAATAAGCCTCGGAGTTTTTTAATCAACATTCGTGTAGTTTCAACCTGAGAGTTGCGGTTGCAGAAAGATGCGGCAACTTTAGCAGTGAGCACCCTGGCAGGCAAGGCGCCATAGGGCCCGAACCCGTGGTATTTTCGCATTTCTGCAGCATTCTGGCCTCTGCCGCCTTTGCTCGAATCTGTTATTATATCTGGCCTATTTTTCAGCTTGGGTGAAGGGCCGTTCGGGAATGGCTTTCCAAAACACGCTACAAGCACATCCCTGTGCGCTTGTTTCGGGCCATCCTTGGCCCTCTACAGTTTTGAAAAGCCATTCCCGAACAGCCCTGTAACTCGGTGACACACTCTATAAAACTTTTTATTACCGACATTTCATTTATCTGGGAGGCAATGCGTGTCTATTTCCCGTGAAGACATAGAAAAAGTCGCTGTGCTTGCCCGTATCCGCGTAGACGATGCGCAGATATCGGCACTGGAGAGCGATCTGGGCAATATCCTGAACCTTGTTGACGAGCTCAGCGCCGCCGATACAGAAAATATTGAGCCTCTGTCTCATCCTCTGGATGCCGTTCAGCGTTTACGTGCAGACGAGGTTACCGAGACCAACCGCAGGGAGGCCTTTCAGGCCATCGCTCCGGCCACAGAAGATGGCCTTTATCTCGTGCCTCGCGTTATTGAGTGATCTGTCGAACCCCACCATCAGGATTGAACATGCATAACAAATCCGTAGCAGAGCTTTCCCGCGATCTGGAAAGCGGCAATGTCTCCAGCGTGGAGCTGACCCGCGATTTTCTTGACCGCATCAAGTCTGAAGACACTAAATACAACAGTTTTATTACCGTTTCTGAAGAGCAGGCGCTGGCCGATGCCAAGGCGGCAGATGAGCAGCGCGCCGCAGGCAATGCCACAGTGTGGACCGGTGTGCCCTTTGCCCATAAGGATCTTTTTTGCACCGAGGGCGTGGCCACAACTGCCGGTTCGAAAATGCTGGCGAATTTTGTGCCGCCTTACGATGGCACGGTAACCGCAAACTTCCGGCAGGCGGGCGCTGTGTGTCTGGGCAAGACCAACATGGATGAGTTCGCCATGGGCTCGTCTAACGAGTCCAGTTTTTTTGGTGCGGTCACCAACCCCTGGGGTCTGAGTAACGAGCAGAAGCGGGTGCCGGGTGGTTCATCGGGCGGCTCGGCGGCTGCGGTTGCCGCACGTCTGGTGCCGGCCGCGACCGCGACGGATACCGGCGGTTCTATCCGCCAGCCGGCAGCACTGTGTGGTATTACCGGGCTGAAGCCCACGTACGGGCGCGTATCCCGTTACGGGATCATTTCGTTTGCATCCAGCCTGGAGCAAGGCGGCACGATGGCGCGCACGGCCGAAGACAATGCGCTGATGCTGAATATTATGGCGGGTTTTGATCCCAAGGATTCCACCTGCGTTGACCGGGCGGTGCCGGATTATACCGCAACGCTGAATGAGCCATTGAAGGGGCTGAAAATCGGTCTGCCGAAGGAGTATTTTTCGGATCAGCTGAGCCCTGCCATGGAAGAGCAGGTCCGCAACGCGGTGAAGGAGTACGAGGCACTCGGTGCTACGGTTAAAGAGGTGTCTCTGCCCAATGCCCGGCTGGCGGTTGCGGCTTATTATGTGATTGCACCGGCTGAGGCTTCAGCCAACCTGGCCAGGTACGACGGTGTGCGTTTCGGCTATCGCTGTGAAAACCCGAAAGACCTCGACGATCTGTATACCCGAACCCGGGCGGAAGGGTTTGGTCCGGAGGTGAAGCGCCGCATCCTGGTAGGGACCTACGCGCTGTCCGCAGGCTATTACGACGCTTACTTCCTAAAGGCACAAAAGGTACGCCGCCTGATCCAGCAGGATTTCATCAACGCATTCAAGGATGTGGATGTGCTGATGAGTCCGGTGTCACCCTCCCCGGCCTTTGTGCAGGGCGAAAAGTCCAGTGATCCGGTGAACATGTACCTGGAGGATATTTTCACCATCGCCGCAAACCTGGCCGGCGTACCCGCCATGTCGGTGCCCGCAGGTTTTGTCGACGGCTTGCCCGTGGGCCTGCAGATTATCGGTGATTATTTTGACGAAGCCCGCCTGCTGAATGCTGCGCATCAGTTCCAGCAGGTGACCGACTGGCACCAGGCGCTTCCCCGGTAAGCCCGAATCAGGAGAACAGTTATGCAGTGGGATATTGTGATCGGGCTGGAAATTCATGTTCAGCTTGCCACCAAAACCAAGATTTTTTCCGGCTCCAGCACCGCTTTTGGTGCCGGGCCCAACACTCAGGCCAGCGCCATTGATCTGGCTATGCCCGGCACTCTGCCGGTGCCCAATGAGCAAGCGTTCCGCTACGCGGTGATGTTCGGTCTGGCGGTGGACGCTGAGATTGGCCGGCGCTCTGTGTTCGACCATAAAAACTATTTTTACCCGGATCTGCCCAGGGGCTCTCAGATCACTCAGATGGATCACCCCATCGTAGGCCCGGGTTTTGTGGATGTGGATCTGGCGGATGGCCGTCGCAAGCGGGTGCGTATTCACCACGCGCACCTGGAAGAAGATGCCGGTAAGTCTTTGCATGAAGACTACCACGGCATGACCGGTATCGATCTGAACCGCGCCGGCACGCCACTGATTGAGGTGGTTACCGAGCCGGATATGACCAGCGCTGAAGAGGCGGTGGGCTTTGCCAGAAAACTGCACAGTCTGGTGACGTCTCTGGGTATCTGTGACGGCGACATGAGCCAGGGCTCGCTTCGCTTTGATGTGAACATTTCCCTCAAACCCAAGGGTTCGGACACGCTGGGCACCCGTACAGAAACCAAGAACCTGAACTCGTTCCGTTATATGGAGCAGGCCATCGCCCACGAGGTGGAGCGCCAGATGGACATTCTGGAAGATGGCGGCCAGGTGGTTCAGGAAACCCGTCTTTACAATGGTGAACGGGATGAGTCGCGTTCGATGCGCACCAAAGAGGAAGCCAACGATTACCGCTACTTCCCCTGCCCGGATCTGTTGCCGGTGGTGATCGATGACGCCTTTATTCAAAGCGCCCGGGATCTGTTGCCTGAGCTGCCGGATGACCGTAAGGCACGATTTAAGGAGCAATACGGCCTTAACGATTACGATGCCGGTCTGCTGAGCGCAGACGCCCGGCTTGCGGCGTTCTTTGAGGAGACGGCAAAGCACGGTCAGGATGCCAAGCTTGCGGCTAACTGGGTGCTGGGCGAGTTTTCTGCCTGGCTGAATGCCGAAGACAAAACGGTCTCTGAGGCGCCGATAACCGGTTTGCAGCTGGGGCAGTTGGTTGCTCGCATTGCGGATAATACTGTGTCGTCTTCCGGGGCCAAGAAGGTGTTTGAGGCGCTGTGGAATGGCGACAGTGATAATGCGGATGCGGTTATTGAGTCCCAGGGTCTGAAGCAGGTGTCGGATACGGGCGCGCTGGAGAAGATGGTGGATGATGTTCTGGCGGAGATGCCGGATCAGGTGGCTCAGTATCAGCAGGAGCAGGATCCCAAGAAGCAGAAGAAGATGTTGGGTGGCTTTATGGGGCCGTTGATGAAGGCCTCGAAGGGTCAGGGTAACCCGAAGCTGTTCAATGAGATTCTTGTTCGCAAGCTTGGGGGTTAATTAGCCTGGGCCCTGGCCTGCTGGCTTTGGAGTTCGGTGAGGCTGCCACCCCCTTCCCAAAAACCGCTACGAGCACATCCATGTGCGCTTGGCTGCGGCCTTCCCTGGCCGCAGACATTTTTGGGAAGGGGGTGGCAGCCTCACTCGATTTAACTTTGGCAAGAGCTCGCTCTGCCCCCTCTCCATGCTCGCTCTCCATGCCCCTCTCCAAACACTGTATTTTCTTAAAAACCGTATCAATCCTTATTTCCCGCCAACTCCTGAAACAACTGCTCAAACTGGGCAATGTTTTGCTGAACGTGGTTGATGAACGCTTTCATGGCGGGTGTGGGGTAACGGGCCTGGGGGTAGACAACACACCAGCTTCTGCGCAGTGGGAATCCAGGCATTTCGAGAGCCGTCAGGGTACCCAGTGCCAGTTCTGAGAGCACGCTCAGTTTGGGTACGACCGCGACACCCAATCCTGCCAATACCGCATGTTTAACAGCATCGTTAGACCCCAGCTCCATTACCGGTTCCATTTTCAGGCGGTGTTGCTGGCAGTAGACTTCCAGTGCCAGGCGGCTGCCGGAGCCGGTTTCGCGGGTCAGCAGGTTGCTGTTGAGAAAGTCGTTTGGGCTGACGGTGGTTTGGTTCAGCAATGGGTGGCCGGCGGGGACGATGGGGATGAGTTCGTTATCCAGGAATGGCAGGGAGGTTAATGGCCGGCCCTGGGGGACCATGCCCATGATGACGAGGTCGTCGCTGTTGTTGTTCAGGCGTTCTACGGCGGTGGCCCGGTTAACGACGGCGACGGAGATGTTGACCTGTGGGTTCTGCTTCAGGAAGGGGCCCAGCAGGTAGGGTACGACGTACTGGGCTGTGCTCACGGCCAGTAGTTTCAGGTCACCCGCTACCCTCCCCTCCAAGGCAGCCATGCGATTCTGCATATCAGCCAGTTCATGAAACACGGAGCGTACGCAGGCGGCCATTTCTTCTCCGGCTGCGGTGCAGTAGAGTTTGCGTCCCACGTATTCAAACATGGGCATGTCCAGTGCCTGTTCCAGGTGTCGTACCTGGCTGCTGACGGCCGGTTGGGTCAGGCCCAGCAGTTCTCCTGCCTTGCTGTAGCTTTTCAGGTCGTAAACAGCTTTAAACACTTGCAACTGACGGAAGGTCAGCCGGTTGGCCAGTTTCTGGATGCTCAGCGGCATAACGCCTCCTGTCCGTCTATCTATAAGATATCAGTTATATACAAACGAAATAATATCAATTTTTACTGATCAGGGATTCCCTTTATGCTTTTTTCAGCTTCATTCGGGACGACAACATGAGGATTTCTCCCATGCTGAAGAAAGTGTTAATTGCCAACCGCGGCGAGATTGCCGTGCGGATTGTGCGGGCCTGTGCTGAGCTGGGTATCCGTTCGGTGGCTATTTATACCGAGCCGGACAGGTACGGGCTTCATGTGAAACGGGCCGACGAAGCTTACAGTCTGGGCGAGGATCCTTTGGCCGGGTATCTGGATCCGGCGCGGATTGTGAGTCTGGCGTTGGAAACCGGGTGTGATGCGATTCACCCGGGGTATGGTTTTTTGTCGGAAAATGACCGTATCGCGCAGCTTTGCGAGCAGCGGGGGCTGGCGTTTGTGGGGCCAAAATCCAGTGTGATTCTCAAGATGGGGGACAAAACCCAGGCCAGGGACAGTATGCGCGCGGCCGGCGTCCCCGTTACCCCGGGCTCGGAAGGCAACCTGGAGAACCAGGACGAGGCTTTGCAACTGGCCGATGAGATTGGCTATCCGGTGATGCTTAAAGCGACGTCTGGTGGCGGTGGCCGGGGTATTCGCCGGTGCGATACGCCGGAGGAGTTGAAGAATCAGTATCCACGGGTGATTTCCGAGGCAACCAAGGCGTTTGGTTCGGCCGAGGTGTTTCTGGAGAAGTGCATTGTGAACCCGCGCCACATTGAGGTGCAGGTTCTGGCGGACAGCCAGGGCAATGCCATTCATCTATTCGAGCGGGACTGTTCTATTCAGCGCCGCAACCAGAAGCTGATCGAGATAGCTCCCAGCCCTCAGCTCACGCCGGAGCAACGGCAGTACATTGGCGGTCTGGCCGTCAAAGCTGCGGAAGCTGTGGGCTATGAGAATGCCGGTACCGTGGAGTTTCTGCTGTCCGGAAACGAGGTGTATTTCATGGAGATGAACACCCGGGTGCAGGTGGAGCATACGATCACCGAAGCCATTACCGGAATCGATATTGTGCAGGAGCAGCTGCGCATTGCCTCCGGCCTGCCCCTGAGCTACCGGCAGGAGGATGTGTCGTTCCGGGGTTACGCTCTGCAGTTCCGGATTAACGCGGAAGACCCGAAAAACGATTTTCTCCCCAGCTTTGGCCGTATCACCCATTACTACGCACCGGGCGGGCCGGGCGTGCGGGTGGATACCGCCATTTATACCGGTTATGAGATTCCGCCCTACTACGACTCCATGTGTCTGAAGCTGGTGGTCTGGGCGCTGACCTGGGATGAAGTAATTGCCCGGGGTAAACGCGCTCTTGATGACATGCGCCTGCATGGTATTACCACCACCGCCAGTTATTACCAACAGATCCTGGAGCATCCGGATTTTCGCGCCGGCCGGTTTAATACCAGCTTTGTTCCTGATCACCCGGAATTACTGAACTACTCCACCAAACGCCACCCCAGTGCCGTTGCACTGGCGATTGCCGCCACGATCGCAGCCCACACTGGCTGGTAATCCAAAGGAGACCGAACATGAGCAATGCAAAAAAGATAGAAATAACCGACGTTATCCTGCGGGACGCCCACCAGTCTCTCATAGCCACGCGGATGCGCACGGAAGACATGCTGCCCATCTGTGACAAGCTGGACCAGGTCGGTTACTGGTCTCTGGAAGTCTGGGGCGGCGCCACCTTTGATGCCTGCGTGCGGTTCCTCAAAGAGGATCCCTGGGAACGCCTGCGCCAGCTGCGTGCAGCCTTACCGAATACCCGCCTGCAAATGCTGCTGCGTGGCCAGAATCTTCTGGGTTACCGGCATTATGCCGACGATGTGGTTGAGGCGTTCGTTCAGCAAGCCGCGGACTCTGGCATTGACGTTTTCCGGATTTTCGATGCTCTGAATGACCTGCGCAATCTTGAAACCGCCATGAAAGCCGTGAAGAAAGCCGGCAAGCATGCTCAGGGAACCATTTGTTATACCACCAGTCCGGTGCATACGCCCGCCCTGTTTGTTGAACAGGCGCAGCAGCTTAAAGCCATGGGCGCGGACTCTATTGCCATTAAAGACATGGCGGGCCTGCTGACGCCCTATGCAACCTTTGAGTTGGTCAAGGCGATTAAGTCCGCCGTGGACTTGCCGCTGGTTATTCACAGCCACGCCACTGCCGGGCTGGCCGGGCTGTGTCAGCTCAAAGCCATCGAGGCCGGTGCGGACCGGATTGATACCGCCATCTCGGCGTTTGCCAATGGCACCAGCCACCCGGCGACGGAATCCCAGGTGGCCGCACTGAGGGACACTGAGTACGACACAGGGCTGGACCTGAAGCTGCTCAGCGAGGTTGCGGATTACTTCCGGGAGGTGCGCAAGAAGTACCACCAGTTTGAAAGCGAGTTCACCCGGGAAGATGTGTCGGTGCAGATCAACCAGGTACCCGGTGGCATGATGTCGAACCTGGCCAACCAGCTCAAAGAGCAGAATGCACTTGAACAGATCAATGAGGTATTTGACGAGATTCCCCGGGTCAGGGCGGACCTGGGCTACCCACCGCTGGTCACACCTACATCGCAGATTGTGGGTACCCAGGCGGTGTACAACGTACTCGCGGGCCAGCGCTATAAAACCATTACCAACGAGGTGAAACGCTACCTTCAGGGCGGCTATGGTCACCCCCCTGCGGAGGTGAATGCCGAGATCCGCAGGCAGGCCATCGGCAATGAAACCGTCAACGACGGCCGCCCGGCCGACCTGCTTGCACCGGAACTGGATCAGTTACGGGAAGACATTGGTCCTCTGGCCACCAGTGAGGAAGATGTGCTCACCTACGCCATGTTCCCGGACCTGGGTCGTGAGTTCCTGCAACAGCGCAAAGACGGCACCCTGGAGCCGGAAGTGCTGCTGCCTCCGGAGCAGGCCAGTCAGAACCAGCCCGGAGCCGGTGTGGCCACCGAGTTTCGTATTGATGTGCATGGCGAAACCTACGAGGTGGCCGTGACCGGTGTTGGCCACCCGGAACCTGGCAAGCACAAGCTGTACCTGTCGCTGGATGGCATGCCGGAAGAAGTAGTATTTGAATCCCTGAACGAGTACGTAGCCGAGGCAGGGGGCAGCGGTCGTAAACGCGCAACCGACCCGGGCCACGTGAGCACGGCGGTTCCCGGCAATGTGGTGGATGTGCTGGTTAAGGAAGGCGACCAGGTGAGCGAAGGCCAGGCGGTTCTTATTACCGAGGCCATGAAAATGGAAACTGAAATCCACTCCAGTGTTGACGGCACAGTGCAGGCGGTTCACGTCACCAAGGGCGACCGGGTGACTCCCGGAGAAGCACTCATAGAGATTAACGGATCAGCAGAAGGATAAACCTCATGGACCACATTGTTCGCGGCGTACTGAACTTTCGCAAAAATGTTTACCCGGAGCACAAAGACCTGTTTGGCGCTCTGGCAGATAAACAGAACCCGGACGTATTGTTCATAACCTGCTCAGACTCGCGCATAGACCCGAATATGGTCACCGGCTCGCACCCGGGCGATCTGTTTATTTGCCGAAACGCAGGAAATGTGATTCCTCCGCACAGCAATGAGACCGGGGGCATGACCGCCTCGACGGAATACGCGGTCGCTGTGCTGGGGGTTCGCCATATTATTGTCTGTGGCCACACAGACTGCGGCGCAATAACCGGGGCGCTGGACACGCCCTCGCTGAAAGGCCTGCCCCACGTGAAGGAGTGGCTCGGGCACTGCCGCTCCGCTATAGAGATTGTGCGGGAACGGCACGGCATTCCCATTGATGAGTGCCTGGATACAAAATATCTGAACGAGGCAATTGAGGAGAATGTGTTGCAGCAGGTGCAGCATTTGCGTACCCACCCGGTGGTGGCTGCAAAACTTGCCACCGGCAAGATTGAGATTCATGGCTGGGTGTACGACATCAAATCCGGAAATATCCGTTGCTGCGGCCGCGATAGCCTGCAATTTAAAGAGTTTGAGCAATATTATGCCGATGAAATTGCCCATCTCGATGAAGCCTGAGCCTATTTAAAAACTCCCGCATCATAAGGCCCCGTAACCCCGGGGCCTTACCTGTCACCTCCCTTGACCGCTATAGACTAATAACACAAAAGTCTAAGCGAGCATCTTCTTATAGCCACAAACTCTCTGATACAGTTGCCTGACTCATTTGCACACCTGCAATGCCTGATATGGCAACGGAAGACCATGACTTCATACAACCTGACACACCTGAAACAGCTGGAAGCGGAAAGTATTCATATTATCCGTGAAGTGGCCGCCGAATTTGATAACCCGGTAATGCTCTACTCTATCGGCAAGGATTCAGCAGTGATGCTGCACCTTGCCCGCAAAGCCTTTTATCCGGGCACCCTTCCCTTTCCCCTGATGCACGTGGACACCACCTGGAAGTTCCGGGAAATGATCGAGTTTCGCGATCGCAAGGTAAAGGAATACGGGCTGGATCTGATTGTGCATACCAATCAGGACGGTGTTGACCAGGGTATCGGCCCCTTCACCCACGGCAGTGCCAAACATACGGACATCATGAAAACCCAGGCGCTCAAGCAGGCGTTGGACAAACACGGATTTGATGCCGCGTTCGGGGGTGCCCGCCGTGACGAGGAAAAGTCCCGGGCGAAGGAGCGGGTGTATTCATTCCGCGATGAATACCACCGCTGGGACCCGAAAAACCAGCGCCCGGAACTGTGGAACACCTACAACGGCAAGGTGAACAAGGGCGAAAGCATTCGCGTATTCCCGCTGTCCAACTGGACCGAGCTGGATATCTGGCAATACATCTACCTGGAAAATATTGAAATTGTCCCCCTGTATTACTCCGCCGTGCGCCCGGTGGTGGAGCGGGATGGCGCTCTGATTATGGTGGACGACGAGCGTATGCCGCTGAAGGAAGGGGAAACCCCTATGCAAAAATCCATCCGCTTCCGCACCCTTGGGTGCTACCCGCTGACCGGCGCTATTGAATCCGAGGCGGATACTCTGCCAGAAATTATTCAGGAAATGCTGCTGGCCACCAGCTCAGAACGCCAGGGCCGCGTGATCGACCACGACTCGGCCGGCTCCATGGAACAGAAAAAGCGCGAAGGGTACTTTTGATATGTCACACCAATCTGATCTCATTGCCGACGACATTCAGGCCTACCTGAAGCAGCACGAGAACAAGGAACTGCTGCGCCTGCTCACCTGCGGCAGTGTCGACGATGGCAAAAGCACCCTCATTGGCCGCCTGCTGCACGACACCAAAATGATTTACGAAGATCACATGGCGAGCCTGAAAACCGACAGTGCCAGAATGGGCACCACCGGCGACCGGCCCGACCTGGCCCTGCTGGTGGATGGCCTGCAGGCGGAGCGTGAGCAGGGCATCACCATTGATGTGGCCTATCGCTACTTCTCCACCGACAAACGCAAATTCATCATTGCCGACACCCCGGGGCACGCCCAGTACACCCGCAATATGGCAACCGGTGCCTCCACCGCCCAGGTGGCCATTCTGATGATTGATGCCCGCCATGGCGTACTGACCCAGACCCGCCGGCACTCCTTTATTGCCTCGTTGCTGGGCATTCGCCACATCGTGGTGGCGGTGAACAAAATGGATCTGGTGGACTACAGCGAAGACCGCTTCAACGAAATCCGCGAAGACTACCTGGCATTCGCCGCCCGCCTGGGCCTGAAAGACATTCACTTTGTGCCCATCTCAGCCCTGGAAGGCGACAACGTTGTGAACCGGAGTAACAATACCCCCTGGTTCAGCGGCCTGGCTTTGATGGACATTCTCGAAACCGTTGAAACCGGTCGCGACAAGAACCTGGAAAACTTTCGCTTCCCGGTGCAGTACGTCACCCGCCCCAACCTGGACTTCCGCGGGTTCTGCGGCACCATTGCCTCCGGTATTATCCGCCCCGGCGATGCGGTAATGGCCCTGCCCTCCCGCTCAGTCAGCACCGTTAAGGACATTGTTACGTTCGATGGCAACCTGGAGGAAGCTTACATTGACCAGGCGGTCACCCTGACCCTGAAAGACGAGATTGATATCAGCCGGGGTGACATGCTGGTAAAACCGGACGACGTGCCCGACGTGGGCAACCGCTTCAAAGCCACCATTGTATGGATGACAGAGGCGCCGATGCACACAGGGCGCCTGTACGATCTCAAACTTGGCCCCACGTCCACCTCCGGCACGGTGCGTAAAATCCATTATCAGACCGACGTGAACACCCTGGAGAAACACCCGGAACCGGACCTGCTGCAGGTAAACGAAATCGGCCTGTGTGACCTGACCCTGAGCCAGCCCATTGCGTTCGACGCCTATCCGCATAACCCTGCCACCGGCAGCTTTATTGTTATTGACCGACTCACTAACGTAACCGTTGGCGCCGGCATGATTGAAGGCCTGGCAGAGACAACCGGCACCCTGGAACCGGTCAGCCCGCAAGAGCGTGAACGCAGACTGGCGCAAAAACCCATCATCATCGGCTGCGCTGGCAACCAGGCATCCGCGCTTGCTCTGGCCGTAGAGCGCGCTCTGTTCGACCAGGGCAAAACCCCGGTGATCCTGAGCGAAGATAACGCCGGCAACGCCAGCGAGCGCCAGCAGACGGCTCAACTACTGACCGCCCACGGGCTGATTGCGATTGTTATAAACCCTGACGCGGGTATGGCCGAGGTAACGATAACCGCCGACAGCACGGAAGAAGTGTCTGGCACTGCGCTATCGTTAGTTCAGGATCTGGTGCGCAATAGAGAGATCTGATTCTTTATAAGACTGAAAGCAAAGAGGAGACCGCGGGGCGGGGTGTCTTTTCTTCTGGAAAAAGCAACTCGCTGCGCTCAGACATCTTTTTCCGGCAGAAAAGACACCCCACCCCACGGTTGCCGGACTGGCAGTCATTCGCTTTTTAGTCGTGAATGTATTATTTGTCCGTGGCAAAATCAGCAGCCCTGAAAATTCTATTCAGGGCTTTTTTGTTTTTATCTATCCGGGGTTTTCTGTTTATGGCTATTAAATATTTGCGCACGGCTTTTTCCAGTCAGTACCAGCCGGGACAGCCTGCCCGCCTTAAGTCCGGCGAGGCACTGCAGGAACCGGGTGGCGATTACGAGGCGCTTCATAAACAGATGAAGCGCCTGTTCAACAGCAAGCCGGGTAAGAAGTATGGCCGCTTTTCCGAGGATATCGGCGAGAGCCCGGTGCAAAGCTGGCTGAAGGATTACCTCGAGGAGAAACAGACCTTTGCCTCATTCACTGATCGCCTGTTTGGCCAGTGGCAGGAGCTGCTGACCGGTTGCCAGGAGGAATTTCAGGGGCAGCTGATGGTGGTTCACGAGGCGCTGGCGGATTCGGATGTGGTGTATGTGCTGGTCATGGAAACCGATGGAGCCCTGCGTTTTGACGGTGATCAGGCTCTGGATACCACGGACGTTCTGAGCACCTCGCGATTGAATCTGGCGATGCGTATCGAGCTGGATGACTGGCTGAGTGATACCCCGGCCGAGAACTACCTGACCCTGGTTCACGCCCGCGGCACCGGCGAGCCCGGCGAGTTGTTTATCCGGCTGTGCGGCTTTACCAACCAGGTGGATGTGGAAAAGGAAACCCTGACGTTTCTCGATGCCGTAGAGGCGTTTGCCAAGTCCTCCGAGCCGGAGAAAGCCGGGGAGGTGCGTACCCGGGCCTATGAATTCTGCAAGGAGCAGCATGCTCTGGGTGAGCCGGTTGCCATTGAAGCTTTGTCTGGTTACCTGGATGAAGATCAGCCGGAACGTTTCAAAGAGTTCGCCAACAAAACCACAGAGATGCCGGAAAGCGGTGTGCTGCACCCGGATCACCGCAAGGTGAAGAAACTGGTACGCATTGCGGGTTCTGGCGGTGGCATGAGTGTGTCGTTTTCTTCAGACCTGGTGAATCAGGCGGTCTACTACGACCGGGATCAGGATGCGCTGACCATTACCCGCTTGCCCAAGGCTTTACGGGAGCAGCTGGAGCGGTATCTGGAGAATCGCGAGGACTGATGTTTAGGCTTGGCCTGGCACTTTTCCAAGACAACACTGGTTGCGGAATGATCACCCCGTTATAATACGCAGTTCTCCTTTTCAGCGCGCCCAATCCGGACAGATCAAAATGCCGGGCGCCAAATACATCCAATTGTGTTGAGACTCATGGCCAAGAAGCTGTACATCAAGACCCATGGTTGCCAGATGAATGAATATGATTCATCACGCATGGCCGATCTGCTTAAAAGCGGCGAAGCGGTTGAAATGACCGACTCCCCGGACGATGCCGATATTCTGTTGCTGAATACCTGCTCGATCCGCGAAAAGGCGCAGGAGAAGGTTTTCCATCAGCTGGGCCGCTGGAAAAAGCTGAAAGCCAAAAACCCCGAGCTGGTGATTGGCGTGGGTGGCTGTGTTGCCAGCCAGGAAGGCCAGGCGATTCTTGACCGGGCGCCTTATGTGGATATGGTTTTCGGCCCCCAGACCCTGCACCGCCTGCCGGATATGATTTCCGAAGTGCGTATGAAGGGCGACGGCGTTGGCGTGGTGGATGTGAGCTTCCCGGAAATTGAGAAGTTCGACAACCTCCCCGATCCGGGTGCGGATGGCCCTTCGGCGTTTGTGTCCATCATGGAAGGCTGCAGCAAGTACTGCACCTTCTGTGTGGTGCCCTATACCCGGGGCGAGGAAGTCAGCCGGCCGGTGGATGATGTAATTGTTGAGGTGGTGCACCTGGCCAGCCAGGGCGTGCGTGAGGTGAACCTTCTGGGGCAGAACGTGAATGCCTATCAGGGTGAGACCCACGACGGCGACACCATGGATCTGGCGGAACTGATTACGGTGATCGCCAGCATCGATGGCATTGACCGTATTCGTTACACCACATCCCACCCGGTGGAATTCACCGATGCCATGATTGACGTTTACGAGCAGGTGCCGGAGCTGGTCAGCCACCTGCACCTGCCGGTTCAGAGCGGTTCAGACCGTGTTCTGGCAGCAATGAAGCGCGGTCATACCGCTCTGGAGTACAAATCCAAGCTGCGCCGTCTGCGCAAGATTCGTCCGGACATCAGCTTTTCTTCGGATTTTATTATTGGCTTCCCCGGTGAAACGGAGAAAGACTTTGAAGACACCATGAAGCTGATCAACGACATCGGCTTCGATATGTCGTTCAGCTTTGTCTACAGCGCCCGCCCGGGAACACCTGCGGCCGATCTGCCGGACGATACGCCCATGGAGGTGAAGAAGCAGCGCCTGAAGATTCTGCAGGACCGGATTAATCAGACGGTGATGGATATCAGCCGTAAAATGGTTGGTTCAACACAGCGGATTCTGGTTACCGGGCTGTCGAAGAAGGACCCGGGGGAGTACTCTGGTCGTACAGAGAACAACCGGATTGTAAATTTCCGGCATGAGAATCCGGAGGTTGTCGGGCACTTTATTGATGTGGAGATTGTTGACGCCTACACGAATTCCTTGCGGGGCGTGCCTGTTGATTCGGCGCTGTATTAAAGCCTGGGCTCGCATGTGTTTCACAGTCTGGAGTGTGAGAGCGGTGGATGTGGCCGCCCAAAAACCGCTGCGAGCACATCCATGTGCGCTTGGCTGCGGCCATCCCTGGCCGCAGACATTTTTGGGCGGCCACATCCACCGCTCTCGGCAAACCTGAGTGCAGCATGCCGACAAGCCGAACCTGCTAACTCTTTTTCATCTCGCTGATACATCAATGCTCCTTTTGCAAACAAACAAAGCCGCACTACTTGTTTTTTGCCTAGCGGCCTGCACATAGTTTAAACAGGGGTGGAGCAGGGTGCGCTTCCCAAAAACGTGGAGCGCCAGGGATGGCGCGACCGAGCCCTACACGGACGTATTCACGGGCGCTTTTTGGGAAGCGCACCCTGCTCCACCCCGCAAACACTGCAGTCAGATCTGCACCCAGCCCAGGCGGGATTCCACCAAAACCGGAGAAAATTTGAACACCAACGATTCCAGACAATTTGATTTGCACCCGGCCGACCAGCGCAGGCTCACGACCCTTTGCGGGCAGTTTGATGAGAACCTCAAGCACATTGAGCAGCGCCTGAACGTTTCTGTGACCCGTCGCGGGCACCACTTTCGGGTCGACGGTGAAACCGACCATGCCGCCGCCGCAGTGGAAGTCATCCGGCATCTGTACCGGGAAACAGCCGCCACTGACGATATTTCACCGGATACCGTGCACCTGTATATCCGGGAAACCGGGCTTGAGCGGTTGCCGGAGGATGTGCCGTTTGATGGGGCTGTCACCACCATCAAAACCCCCAAGCTCAAGGCCAAGCCCCGGGGAGCGAATCAGCAGCGGTATGTGCATAACATCCGCTCCCATGATGTGAACTTTGGCATTGGCCCTGCGGGTACGGGTAAGACCTGGCTGGCTGTGGCCTGTGCCGTAGAGGCGCTGAAAGACGAGCAGGTGAAGCGGATTCTGCTGGTGCGGCCGGCGGTGGAGGCCGGGGAGAAGCTGGGCTTTCTGCCCGGGGACCTGGCCCAGAAGGTGGATCCGTATCTGCGGCCTTTGTATGACGCTCTGTATGAAATGCTTGGCTTTGAACAGGTAACCCGGCTGATTGAGAAAAGCGTGATCGAGATTGCACCTCTGGCGTTTATGCGTGGCCGGACGCTGAATAACTCCTTTATTATTCTGGATGAGAGCCAGAACACCACCCGCGAGCAGATGAAGATGTTTCTGACCCGGATCGGTTTCGGGTCTACGGCGGTGATCACCGGCGATACCACCCAGGTGGATTTGCCGCGGGGGCAGAACTCCGGGCTGATTCACGCCGCGGGCGTGCTCAGTAACGTCACGGGCATTGGTTTTACCCGCTTTGAGGCCAAAGATGTCGTTCGGCACCCTCTTGTTCAGCGAATCGTGGAAGCTTACGATTCGTTTGATGACGGGAGCGGTCAGAAACAGTGAGTGTGCTGACAGTTGATGTGCAGAATGTCTTTGACGGCCCCGGGGTGCCCTCGGACGAGGAGCTTCAGGTATGGGCTCAGGCGGCCTGGCTGGGGCAGGATGCATCCGAAATTACTGTCCGTATTGTCGGTACTGACGAGAGCCAGGCTCTGAACCATCAGTACCGGGGCAGGGATAAGCCTACCAATGTGTTGTCCTTCCCATTTGAGGCCCCGCCGGGTATAACGGTGGCATTAGCCGGAGATCTCGTTATCTGCGCTCCGGTGGTGGAAGACGAAGCCCGCGAGCAGCATAAGCCGCTTTCAAGTCACTGGACACACATGGTGATTCACGGGATGCTGCACCTGCAGGGTTATGATCATATAAACGATAAAGACGCAGAGGCCATGGAGTCCCTGGAAATCCGGTTACTGTCCCGTTTCGGAATCGGTAACCCTTATATACAAGAGGAAACGGTAAAAGACTCATGAGCGACGATCAGTCGAGTCGCAGTCAGGGCTCCAACAAGTCCTGGCTGGAGCGTATTTCAAGTGCTTTCTCCGATGATCCGGAGTCCGTTGACGATGTGCTGGAGGTGCTGCGCAGCGCCGAATCCCAGGGCATAATCGATGCAGACGCCATGAGCATCATTGAAGGTGCCATGCAGGTGGTGGACATGCGGGTGGATGAGATCATGATTCCGCGCTCGCAAATGGTGACGGTTCGCGCTACCCAGGACCCCATCGAGTATCTTGACGAAGTGATCCGCTCGGCCCACAGCCGCTTTCCGGTGATTGGTGACAGCCAGGATGATGTGATCGGTATTCTGCTTGCCAAGGACCTTCTGCCGCTGGCGCTTGATAACGACATGGACTGGTCCCACGTGCGTGAGGTTCTGCGCCCGCCTACGTTTGTTCCCGAGAGCAAGCGCCTGAACCAGTTGCTCAAGCAGTTCAAGGAAAACCGCAACCACATGGCCATTGTGGTGGATGAGTACGGCGGCACTGCCGGCCTGGTGACTATTGAAGATGTGCTGGAGCAGATTGTCGGGGAAATCGAGGATGAGCACGACTTCAGCCAGGAAGCGCACATCAAGGACCGGGGTGACGGTTCTTTTGCCGTGAAGGCAGTCACACCGGTTGATGACTTTAATGAGGTTTTTCACACCGGGTTTGATGAAGATGATTTTGACACCATTGGTGGCGTAGTGCTGAAGGAGTTCGGACACCTGCCCAGGCGCGGCGAGACGGTTGAGTTTGGCGGTTTACGGTTTACCATTGCCAATGCCGACAACCGTGTCATCCGTCTGTTAAAGGTATCCCGTAGTGAGCAGTGACCGTTCCGCCTCTTCTATTGCCCCGGCCCACCCGTTTTTCTCCAACCGCTGGTCATCTGCAGCCACCCTGGTGGTTGCCGGGGCTCTGCAGACACTGACCTTCTCACCCTTCCACTTCTGGTGGCTTGGGCCGGTTTCCATCCTACTTATTCTGCTGGTGTCTCTGCCGCTGCCGGCGAAGAAGCTGTTTACCGCTGGCTGGTTGACGGGCGTGGGGCTGTTTGCCTCGGGCGCCACCTGGGTTTATATCAGCATCAGTGAATTCGGCAATACGCCAGTGGCCGTTTCGGTTCTGCTTACGGTTATTTTTGTAGCCGGTCTGGCGCTTTTCCCGGCGCTTGCGTTCTGGTTCTGGGGCAAGCTGGCCAAAGTCAGTGCCTGGCGCCGGCTGGTACTTTTCCCCGCCATCTGGATTCTCGGGGACTGGCTGCGAGGCTGGCTGCTGACCGGCTTTCCCTGGCTGTATCTGGGAACCGCCCATACAGACGGCCCTCTGGCAGGCCTGGCGCCTGTGGTCGGCGTGCACGGGCTAACCCTCTGGATAGCAGACAGTGGGGCTGCCCTGTTCGCCGCCGGGTGGCTGATCATCCGCCAGCGCCATGCCGGCGCTGCAGTTGTTGCGGTAATAGCCCTGATCCCCTGGCTTGTTGCACCGGCCCTGAACCGTGTGCAGTGGACAGAGATCAGCACCGAGCCCACCTCGGTGGCCGCCATGCAAGGCAACATTCCCCAACAGATCAAATGGGATCCGGACTTTCTCAAAGAACAGATCGTAACCTATCTGGGCATGACCAACCCGTATTGGGATACGGATCTGATTCTGTGGCCGGAAACCGCTATTCCGATCCCTCAGGATGAAGCGGGGAAAATCATTGAGCATATCGAAGAAAATCTCGGGGATGAAAGTACGCTGATCACGGGGATCCCCTGGCATGGATACAGCGAACAGACCGGTGGTTTCACCTGGCATAACAGCATAACAGCCTTCGGTAATGGCGAAGGGATTTACCATAAACAGAAGCTGGTGCCGTTTGGCGAGTATGTTCCCCTTGAGAATGTGCTGCGGGGACTGATCGGCTTTTTCGACCTGCCCATGTCGAGCTTTACGCCTGGCCCGGAAAACCAGGGCTCACTGGAGGTTAACGGTGCCAGTGTGATGCCGTTTATCTGTTATGAAGTAGCCTACCCGGATTTTCTGGCGCGCAATTCTGTCAGTGCAGATCTGTTGCTGACCATCAGTAACGATGGCTGGTTCGGGGATTCTGTGGGGCCGCTGCAGCACTTGCAGATTGCCCGTATGCGGGCACTGGAAACCGGGCGCTATATGATTCGCGGCACCAACAACGGGGTAACGGCGATCATCAACCACAAAGGCCAGATGACGGCGCGCATTCCCCAGTTTGAGCGGGGCGTGCTTACCGGTGAGGTGTTCAGGGCCAGTGGCAGTACGCCTTATATGTCGACCGCTTCCTGGCCGGTTCTGACCCTGGCTCTGATTTTGATTGTTTTTGTGCGCGAGCGGGTTATTCCCAAAAACTGATTCCGTGATAGTTTTGACTGAGGAGTACTCAGCCAAGGCCGGGCAGCTTTTCAAAACACGCCATGAATACATCCATGTAGGCTCGGCTCCGCCATCCCTGGCTCCGCACGGTTTTGAAAAGCTGCCCGGCCTCGGCTGTCCTGAGTCCGGAAAAAACATACAATTTAGGTGTTCTCGTAAGTACTGGTTATCAGTTTTCTTTCTGCGGCCACCGACTGGTTACGCGCTTGTAGTAATGTGAACCGCAGGCATCACATGGTTTCAGGTGGCTGGTGGAGGTGAGGCACAGCATGTGCTCGCAGTTCAGGCACTGGAACATGCCGGCTGTTGCCACCTCTCCGGCGATGTACTGCCCGGCTTCGTGGCTCTCTAGTTTCTGACGCAGAGCCAGTGTATCTACCAGGGTCTGGTCGGCAACGGACAGCAGGCGGTCTGTCAGCCGCTGCTCCAGCAGTGACAGGTCCAGTTGCAGCCACTCACTGAGCCCTTCACCGGTTTCATCCACAAAGTTTATGAGATGCTCCAGGTCTCTCTGCAAGTAGGCACCAAGAAGGCTGGCTTCGTCCCGGGTCATTTCCCGGAGTTCCTGCTCTGTTTCTATGGCGTTATTTATTTCCTCTTCAAGCGTTTCCAGCGTGGTGTCCTGCACTGTGCGCAGGCGGCTCTGGACCTGTTCAAGCATACGGTCATACGCCTCAAGAGCTTTTCCTGAGAGCTGTTTTCTTTCCGGGTCTGTCATTAGGGATGCCTCGTAATTTGCTTCCGTGGCTGTAGCTTTTGCGTCAGCGTCGGCAGCCGGGGGATTCTGTCCGGGACTGTCTGCAGCAGGGATGCTGCAGCCAAGCGTACAGGGACGTATTTACCGCGTGTCTCGGACAGACATCCCCCCGGTTGCCGGCGCTCACCACCATTACCTACATCATGGCACACTACCAGAGTTTTGGCAGACTACCTGTTACGCCCTGTGTGCGTTAGAATGTCCGGCCGCTCCGCTCATCTTTTTATACAGGGTAACTTTGGTAATGGCAGGTATGGACGAACAATATAATCCCCATGATGTAGAACACAAAGCACGCACTTTCTGGGAGGAGAACAAGACCTTCGAAGTCCGGGAAGAGCCGGGTAAGCCTAAATACTACTGCCTTTCCATGTTTCCTTACCCCAGCGGCAAGCTGCATATGGGGCATGTGCGCAACTACACCATTGGCGATGTGATTTCCCGTTACCAGCGTATGCAGGGCAAGAATGTGATGCAGCCCATGGGCTGGGATGCGTTTGGTCTGCCGGCTGAGAACGCCGCTATTGCCAACAAAACCGCCCCTGCCAAGTGGACATACGCCAATATCGACTACATGAAAAACCAGCTCCGGCAGCTGGGTTTCGGCTACGACTGGAGTCGTGAGCTGGCAACCTGTGATCCGGAATATTACCGCTGGGAGCAGTGGTTCTTCGCCCGCCTCTATGAAAAAGGCCTGGTGTACAAAAAGATGTCCACCGTGAACTGGGACCCGGTGGATCAGACTGTACTTGCCAACGAGCAGGTTGTTGAGGGCCGCGGCTGGCGCTCCGGTGCTCTGGTGGAGCAGAAAAAAATCCCGCAGTGGTTCATTCGCATCACCGATTACGCAGAAGAACTGCTGAACGATCTGGATGATCTGGATGGCTGGCCGGAGCAGGTCAAGACCATGCAGCGCAACTGGATCGGCAAGTCTGTCGGTACCGAGCTGACCTTCCCGCTGAAAGACCGGGAAGACGGTCTGACCGTTTATACCACCCGCCCGGACACTCTGATGGGCGTGAGCTATATGGCTGTGGCGGCGGAGCATCCCCTGGCGGTAGCCGCTGCCGAGCGCCATCCCGACGTGGCTGCCTTTGCCGAAGAGGTCCGTAACAGCAAGGTTGCCGAGGCCGACATTGCCACTATGGAGAAGAAAGGGGTGGACACAGGCTTCAAGGCCATTCACCCGCTCACCCAGGAAGAAATTCCGGTATGGGTGGCCAACTTTGTGCTGACGGATTACGGCACGGGCGCGCTGATGGCTGTACCTGCCCACGATGAACGTGACCACGAATTCGCATTGAAGTACCACCTGCCCATCAAGCAGGTGATTTCCGCCACCGACGGTCGTGACATAGACGCGCAGGAAGCCGCCTTTACCGAAAAAGGCACTCTGGTGTCCTCCGGCAAGTACAGCGGCATGACCAGTGACGAAGCGTTTGATGCCATTGCCGATCACCTGGAAGCCAACGGCATTGGCAAGCGCACGGTTAACTACCGTCTGCGCGATTGGGGGGTCTCACGCCAGCGTTACTGGGGGGCTCCGATCCCGATGATGACCATGGAAGACGGCACTCAGCGCCCGGTCCCTGATGATCAGCTGCCGGTGATTTTGCCGGAAGATGTGGAAATGGATGGCGTACACTCGCCACTCAAAGCCAACCCTGAGTGGGCACAGACGTCCTTTGACGGGCAGCCGGCAACCCGGGAAACCGATACCTTTGACACTTTTATGGAGTCGTCCTGGTACCACGCCCGCTTCTGCAGTCCGAATTACGACAAAGGCATGCTGGACCCGGCCGCAGCCAACTACTGGCTGCCGGTGGATCAGTATATTGGCGGCATTGAACATGCCATCCTGCACCTGCTGTACGCGCGTTTTTTCCATAAACTGCTGCGCGATGTCGGCCTGGTTAACAGTTCCGAGCCGTTCAAACAGCTTTTAACCCAGGGCATGGTCCTGGCAGACACTTATTACCGGGAAGATGACAAAGGTGGCAAGGTCTGGATCTCGCCAGCGGATGTAACGGTTGAACGGGACGACAAAGGCCATGTAACCGGTGCTGTGCACAAGGAAGACGGCCAGCCGGTAACGCCCGGCGGTGTCACCAAAATGTCCAAATCGAAGAATAATGGCATTGATCCGCAATCGATCATCGATGCCTATGGCGCTGACACTGTGCGCCTGTTCATGATGTTTGCAGCGCCCCCCGAGCAGTCCCTGGAGTGGTCGGACAGCGCGGTGGAAGGTGCTCATCGCTTCCTCAAGCGCCTGTGGCGCCTGGTGCATGAACACGCGGCCCAGGGCCAGGCCCCGGCTCTGGATGTCAGTGCCCTGGATGACGCCGCCAAAGATCTGCGGCGCAAAACCCATGAAACCATTGCCAAGGTCAGTGATGACATCAGCCGCCGCCTGACATTCAACACAGCCATCGCTGCAGTTATGGAGTTGCTGAACGAGGTCAGCCGTGTGAAGAGTGATGATGCTCAGACCCGGGCTGCGCGTCAGGAGGCTCTGGAAACCGCTGTGGTCATGCTTGCACCCATTGTGCCGCATATCTGTCACCACCTCTGGCAGGATCTGGGCCACACTCAACCGGTCGTGGATGCTCCCTGGCCAGTGGCGGATGAGTCGGCCATGGTTCGCAGCGAAATCCAGGTGGTTCTGCAGGTCAATGGCAAGGTCAGAGCCAAGGCCGATGTTCCGGCCGATAGCAGCAAGGCTGATCTGGAGGCACTGGCGCTGGAAAATGAAAATGTGAAGCGGTTTATTGAAGGCGCAACGGTTCGCAAAGTGATCGTTGTCCCCGGCAAACTGGTGAATGTGGTGGCTAACTGATATGCGACTGTGCGCCCTGCCTGAAGAACGCATTCGGCTAATGACCATCAGTGTGATGGTCACTCTTCTGGCTGCCTGTGGTTTTCAGCTGCGGGGCGCGCCGCCGGTATCTGCTGCACTGGAGCCCCTGCATCTGGACTGCCAGTCGCCTGTTCCCACAGAGCTTTGCCAGTCCGTGCAGGAACAACTGGAACTGGGCGGTGTTGAACTGGCGCCTGCGCCGGAGGCTGCTTACCTGCTCAGGATCCGGGGTTTTGAAAGGGACCGCCGTGCCTCGGCGATCACCAGTCAGGCGGCAGCGGCTGAATATACCCTCAGGCATTCGGTTGGCCTGGAGCTGATCAGCTCTGACGGCATTCCGATTATTGCCACCACCCGTCTGACAACGACTGAAAGCTACAGATACGATGAGACCAACGTGCTGGCTAAACAGCGGGAAGAAGACAGCCTCAGACAACAACTTACGGAAAGGCTGGCACAACAGATTCTCTTCCGTCTGGCGCCGATAACAGAGGAACGGTTGCGGGAAATCCGGAACACCACGCAACCTGATGCACCATGAAGACAAATCCTGGCCAGCTGCCACAACTGCTGCAAAAGGGGCTTGCTCCGGTGTATCTGGTCTCCGGGGATGAACCACTGCTGGTGCAGGAGTGTTGCGACCAGATTCGCAAGGCTGCCCGGGATGCTGGTTTCCACGACCGCCTGACCTTCCATGCCGATCAGCAGCTTGACTGGAATACAGTGGCCGATGAATTCAGTGCCATGTCTCTGTTTTCTGAGCGGCGCCGCATAGAAATCCGGCTGCCTGCCGGCAAGCTGGGGAATGGCCGCCAGGTTATGGAGCGGGTGCTGGCTCAGCCCTCCGATGACATCATTGTGCTCTTGATCAGCGCTCGTCTGGATGCTGCCGAAACCCGGCGTAAATGGTACAAGGAACTGCAGGGCAAAGGGGTTCACATCCCTGTCTGGCCGATAGACGCAGACAAGTTCCCCGGCTGGCTGCAGCAACGGGCCCGCAACCAGGGACTGAGCCTGACCCGCGGTGCTCTGACCATGCTGGCAGAACGGCTTGAGGGGAATCTGCTGGCGGCCAGCCAGGAGCTGGACCGGCTGGCACTGCTGTCCAATGGCAAAACCATTGATGAAGAGGTGATTGAGCAGGCTGTCCAGGACAGCTCTCGCTTCAATGGCTTCGAGCTGGTAACAGAGTTGCTCAGCGGCCGCGCACCCCACGCTGGCAAAATTATCGGCGTGCTTCAGCAGGAAGGTGAAAATCCACTCGGGCTGCTGACCGTATTAAGCCGGGACCTGAACCTGTTGCTCGAACTGAAAACCGGCGCCAGCCGCAATGAGAACCCGGCCGCCTTCCTCAAAAAGCGGGGGGTGTTTCAGCCCCAGCGGGCGCGGGCACTGGAGCAGGCAGCCCGGCGCCTGAACCCAGGACAGCTGCACGAAGCTGTTACACTTTGCAGCCAGGTTGACCGGGCTGCCAAAGGCTTTGATGAGCTCTCGCCCTGGCACTATCTCCGGGATATGTCTGTGCTGCTGGCCGCCCGGTAAATCAGCTCGGATCCTGGAGATCCTGGCCCTGAATCAAAAAAAGCAGACCCGAAGGTCTGCTTTTTTATGCTTCACCGAAGATCAGAACTCGTCGGCGGTCAGTGCCATCATGGACTCACTGCCACTGCGGATACCTTCCGCCAGAGATACTGTTTTGGGCAGCAGGCGGTCGTAGTAGAAGCGTGCGGTTTTCAGCTTGCCGCTGTAGAAGCCAGACGTATCGCCTTCGGCCTTGGGTGCCGCAGCTTTCACCATCCGTGCCCACATATAGCCCAGTGCGGTGAGCCCGAACAGGTCCAGGTAGTCAACCGATGCCGCCCCAACCGCATTGGGGTTATCAGCGGCCTGAGCCAGTACATGCTCGGTCACATCTGACAGGCGCTCAAGAGCTGCCGCCAGGGGCTCAAGATAAGGACGCAGGCTTTCTTCCTCACGATTGTCTTCAATGAACGCAGCCACATCTTCAGCAAACAATTCGTACAGTTTGCCCTTGCTGCCGACAACCTTGCGCCCCATAAGGTCCAGTGCCTGGATGCCGTTGGTGCCTTCATAAATCTGGGTGATACGGCAATCCCGGACCAGCTGCTCCTGCCCCCACTCACGAATAAAGCCGTGACCACCGAAAACCTGCTGCCCGATGATACAGGCATCCAGGCCTCTGTCGGTGAGGAACGCCTTGGCCACCGGAGTCAGCAGAGCCACCATACCTTCGGCGTTTTCACGCCGCGCTTCTTCGGCCGGGTCGGCATACTTGGAAATATCGAGCCACTGGGCGACGTAGGTTGAGAAGGCGCGCCCACCTTCTACATAGCCTTTCATGGTGAGCAGCATACGACGCACATCCGGGTGTACCAGGATGGGGTCAGCGGCTTTTTCCGGCTGTTGTGCGCCCGTTGGTGCACGGCTCTGGATACGCTCCATGGCGTATTCCCGGGCGCTCTGCAGTGACGCTTCGGCAGCGCCCACACCCTGAATGCCCACGCCCAGACGCTCGTAGTTCATCATGGTAAACATGGCGTTCAGGCCTTTGTTTTCCTCGCCTACGAGCCAGCCCCTGGCCCCGTCAAAGTTCATGACGCAGGTAGCTGAGCCTTTGATCCCCATCTTTTTCTCCAGGGAGCCGCAGGCCAGGCTGTTGCGCTCGCCCAGTGAGCCGTCTTCGTTCACCAGAAACTTGGGGACCAGCAACAGGGAAATGCCTTTGGGACCTTTGGGCGCGCCGGGCAGCTTGGCCAGCACCAGGTGGATAATGTTTTCCGCCATGTCGTGCTCGCCCCAGGTAATAAAGATTTTGGTACCTGTTACGTTGAACGAGCCGTCGTCGTTAGGCTCAGCCTTGGTGCGGATGATACCCAGATCTGTCCCCGCATGAGGCTCTGTCAGATCCATGGCGCCGGACCAGACGCCGGAGTACATGTTAGGCAGGTATTTTTCTTTCAGTTCCTGGCTGCCGTGGGCATCCAGTGCCAGGCAGGCGCCGGCTGTAAGCATGGGTGCCAGGCCAAAGGCCATGTTGGCGCCCTGCATCATTTCTTCAAACTGTGCCACCAGAGTTTTGGGCATACCCATTCCGTCAAACTCGGGGTTACCGCCCAGGCCGTTCCAGCCACCTTCAATGATGGTCTGGTAGGCTTCCCTGAAGCCATCCGGTGTAGTGACTTCGCCGTTGTTCCACTGGCAGCCCTGCTCGTCTGCCTCGCGGTTCAGCGGTGCCAGCACACCACTGGTAATTTTTCCGGCTTCTTCCAGAATGGCGTCCGCGGTATCGGGATCAACGTTCTCCGCTACCTTGGGTAATGATGCCCAGAGTGCCGGGGCATCAAATACTTCATTCAGTACAAAACGCATATCACGCAGGGGTGCCTGATAATCAGCCATCTAACTCTCCAGTTTTGTTCACAGTTCTAATTCAATCTATTCTACCGCAAAAACACGATTGACTCATGAAAAAAGCCCGGCTCCTGGGAGCTCGGGCTTTCATGGTTCCGGTCAGACTTCAGCGCTTCCGGTTATCAAAGCGCGAAGTTGTCTTCCGGCATGTCCAGCAGTGTGTCAGCACCTGCCAGCATGGTTGCTGCATGGGTTTTGGTACGCGGCAGCATGCGGGTGAAGTAGAAGCGCGCAGTCTGCAGCTTGGCGCTGTAGAACTGCTCTTCACTGTCACCTTCGGCCAGCTTCTCCTGGGCAATCTTCGCCATGCGGGCCCACAGGTAGGCAAACACGGCATAACCGGAATACATCAGGTAATCCACAGAGGCCGCGCCGACTTCTTCGCGGTTCTTCATGGCGTTCATGCCGATTTTGGTGGTCAGTTCGCCCCACTCTTTATTGATTTCTGCCAGCGGCTCAACGAACTCTTTAAGCTGTTCGTTATCCGCGTTTTCCTTGCAGAACAGGTGTACCTGTTTGGTGAAGCTCTTCAGGGACTCACCCTGGGTCATCAGCACCTTACGACCCAGAAGGTCGAGCGCCTGAATACCGGTGGTGCCCTCGTAGATCATACCGATACGGGCATCCCGTACGTTCTGCTCCATGCCCCACTCGGAGATATAACCATGACCTCCGAATACCTGCAGGCCCAGGTTAGCGGCTTCGTACCCGATTTCGGTCAGGAAGGCCTTGGCGATCGGCGTCAGGAAGCCAAGAAGCTCATCGGCGGCCTTGCGGTCTTCTTCTGCCTTGGCACGCTCAACCAGGTCTGCTTTCTGTGCAGTCAGGTAGATCAGTGCACGGGCGCCTTCTGCAACGGCTTTCTGGGTCAGCAGCATGCGCCGGACGTCCGGATGCACAATGATCGGATCGGCAATGCCGTCCGGATTTTTGGGGCCACTCAGTGAACGCATCGCCAGACGCTCTTTGGCGTAGGCCAGTGAGCCCTGAAAGCCCAGTTCGGCTGCGCCCAGGCCCTGAATGGCCGTACCAATTCGGGCCACGTTCATGAAGGTGAACATGCAGTTCAGGCCGCGGTTTTCAGGTCCGATCAACCAGCCTTTGGCGCCATCGAAGTTGATCACACAGGTGGCGTTGCCGTGAATGCCCATTTTATGTTCAATAGAGCCACAGGATACGGCATTACGGTCACCGGCAGAACCGTCTTCAGCGGGCAGACGCTTGGGTACAATAAACAGCGAGATGCCCTTGGTACCGGAAGGTGCACCCGGCAGGCGGGCCAGCACAATGTGAACAATGTTGTCGGTCATGTCGTGCTCACCGGCGGAGATGAAAATCTTGGTGCCGGTAAGGCTGTACGAGCCGTCGTCGTTGGGCTCGGCCTTGGTGCGCAGAGTGCCCAGGTCGGAACCACAGTGGGCTTCTGTCAGGCACATGGTGCCGGTCCATTCACCACTGATCATCTTGGTGAGGTAGGTCTGCTTCTGCTCTTCTGTGCCATGGGCTTCAATGGTATTAATCGCGCCATGGCTGAGGCCCGGATACATGCCCCAGGCCCAGTTAGCGGTGCCGTTCATTTCACTCATCACGATACCCAGCGAGCTGGGCAGGCCCTGACCACCATAGTTAGGGTCAGCCGCCAGTGACGGCCAGCCACCTTCGACAAACTGGTTATAGGCTTCCTTGAAGCCTGTAGGCGTTGTGACACCGTCTTCACTCCAGGTGCAGCCTTCGTTGTCACCTACCGGATTCAGCGGCGACAACACCTGCTCCGCAAACTTTGCACCTTCCTGGATAATCGCATCCACCATATCCGGCGTTGCGTCTTCGGCATTTTCCAGATTAGCGTAGTGGGTCTCGCTGTCGAGCAGCTCGTTCATTACGAATTTGATGTCACGCAGGGGCGCTTTGTACTCAGGCATGTAAACCACCTCGGTTTTCGGTCGTGGCTGAAAACGGATAACAGCCTGCGGCCTTGGGTTTGCTCAGACACTGCAATAGGGTGCACTGCAGTATGAATTAAACAACTGTTTGAAACATACGTTTAGAGGCACAGAATTGTCAATAGCTGGACAGATAATTTGTGTACCTGTTGATCACTGGCACACGTTTCGAAAAGGTATCAGAAAACCATAACACTGCAGTGGCAAGCAGTGCTCCCAAGACTTTTTACTGCATTCGCTGTCTGGAGGGAATACCGGGATCCGCAGTGATGATTAACAGGTTAACAGCCAGCTCAATCAAACGGATATAGATAGAAACCCATCTGCCTCAAAGGCAGACTCTGGTCCAAAACCTGCAATACCCTGGTACGTATCTCTCGCTTGCTGGCCATTATTGCGTGATTCACTGGTAGTAGGCGTATCAGGCTTGGGCTGAGTACGAGAAGACGGACTGAATGGAGTTTTTTTGGATTCAGAGTTGTTCGATGCAGGGTTATTCTGTGCATGGCCGACGGCTGGGCTGCTTGAGCCGGCACCTGGCGAATAACGAGAGACAGCAGGAAATGAGGAAAGTGAGATCACAGACAGGCTCAGGCCATTATATCCAGAAGCGTACCAAGCGTTTCATCCGCCACTTTCACAACCTGTGAAGACGCCTCTACACTACGCTCATAAAGTTTTAGATCAATGATCGGCTCAGCCAGGCTGTTTCCGGTTGCGGCACTGCCTTGGGGGCCATCAACGCCAGTACGAGCAATTTTACGGGCGGCATTTTCCATGCCGTACATACCGTCCTGAATACCTTGAATGCCTGTTGCGAGCGCATTATTGATCATGACTGCTATTTCCCATAGCCCTTATTTACTCATATTAAGCCACAAAACTGTTCAGTTTTCAAACAACGCATCAACACCGAGATAGTGGCTCACAATTCCTGGCCTGGCGTCCTCCACCCAGGGTATGACCCCCAAACAAGTGGCCGGGATGTGCTCCATAAGATAGCTCAATGTTTCCTGCACACAGCTCATATCTTCAGGCTCTGAGTGGTTAGCGACCCATCCCGCCAGCATCAACCCATCGTTGCGAATTGCCTCAACTGTCAACAGCGCCTGGTTAATGCAACCCAGCCTCAGAGCAACCACAAGAATCACCGGCACGCCGAGCTGTCGGGGTACCGTGGAGTAGGTTTCCCTATCGTTCAGTGGAACTCTCCAGCCTCCGGCACCTTCAATTAATAAAAGATCCGCCGGGCGGATCTGCATACCACGGCAGAATCCCACTAGCCGATCGGCTGAAATAAGGCATCCGGCTTGTTTGGCTGCAACATGGGGCGCAATAGCAGGGGCCAGTGCTACGGGGTTGACAACATCATAAGCAAGGGCTTCAGTGGCCGCCGCCTGAAGAATCAGGGCATCCTCATTGCGCAGCCCCTCCGGTGTGCTTTCACAGCCTGAAGCAATAGGCTTCATGCCGAGTGTCCGCTTACCGGTAACTTTGGCGGCCTCTAAAATTGCCGCAGACACCATGGTTTTACCAACCCCGGTATCAGTACCTGTCACAAAAAACGTTTTTTTAGCCATACAAGCAGGTTTCCACCATTCCTCTGTTCAAGCGTGCTTTATCGTCCGCAACATCCCGGTGACCCAACAAATGGCAGCAATCGGAAAGTCCCTGCAACAGACTATCCAGATCCTGATGGGAGTGGGACGCACTGAACGTAACCCGCAACCGCGCTTCGCCCTCAGGCACAGTCGGCGGGCGGATTGCTGTAACCAGCAACCCCTGAGCCTCGAGAGCCCGGCTCAGTGCCAGCGTTTCCTGGTTATCGCCAACCATAATCGGCTGAATGGGTGTGCCCGAGGGCATTAATGAATACCCGAGAGCGGCAGCCTCCTGCCGGAAACGGTCAGTCAGGCTCTGCAGATGTTTACGACGCTCCCCGCCCTGCCCGATTAAATCAAGATTGTTACACGTTGCCAAAGCAAGGGCGGGAGGCATAGCCGTGGTGTAAATATAAGTGCGGGCCTTCTGCAACAGATAATCCATCAACACTTCCGGACCAGCTACAAATGCACCGCTGGTACCCGCCGCCTTGCCCAGAGTACCTACAAGAACCGGCACCTCTTCTTCTGACAAGCCAAGTTCCGCCACGCTTCCCCGCCCCTGCGGCCCAAGCACCCCGAAACCATGGGCATCATCCACCACCAGCAAGGCGTCGTGTTCACGACACACTTTCGCTAACGCCCGTAACGGGGCAACATCACCATCCATGCTGAACACCCCGTCGGTAACCACCAGCTTATGGCCATCAGTTTCCGCGAGCATGGCCTCGAGTGAGGCTACATCCCCGTGGGGGTACCGGCGAACCGTCGCCCGGCTAAGAATACAACCGTCGATAATAGAGGCATGGTTCAGCTGATCGGAAAAAATTGTATCTCCACGCCCCGCCAGCGCAGAAATCACCCCCAGATTGGCCATATAGCCGGTGGAAAACAACAAGGCCGAACTGCGTCCGGTAAACGCCGCAAGACGCTCCTCCAGTTGCTGGTGGGCCTCATGGTGCCCACAAATCAGATGCGAAGCTGCGCCGCCGAGCCCGGTATCCGACAATGCCACCCGAAGCGCTTCGATACTGGCAGAGTGATTAGCCAGGCCCAAATAATCGTTGCTGCAAAACGACAGCAACTCCTTGCCGTCGGCAGTTAACGCCGGCTGCTGAGGCCCGGAAACCTGCCGCCGGACACGATAAAGCCCGGCCTTTTTTCGTTGTTCCAGCTCTGAAATGAAGTTACGCACACATAAAGTTCCTGGTAAGAGACCAGCATTTGTACGTGCTGGTACTAAAATGGATAGGGAGGTATCTCTAAAGTATCAGCAACGGGGGGAAGTCTGGCTCCGGGATTGTAGAGGGCCATGGATGGCCCGAAACAAGCGCACATGGGTAAGGCAAGCGTTTATGAAGCGAAGCTTCATGCGCAGCCGAACGACAGCAATCTGCGATTGCTGGCCGGACCCCGCAAGGGGTGCTAGTAGCGTATCCCGGAGCCAGACTTCCCCCCGTTGCATATGCCAATATGTCTATGCAGTCTCCCGAGTAGCGTCATAAAACAGATGACGCGTCGCCTCATGCTCCAGAGCCTCGACAATCACTTCCTCATCCTGCGCTTCAGACACACACTGCTCCCGCTGCTCCGGCCGGATCCCCAGACGCCGGAACAGCAGCGTGTCGGCATCAGCTTCCGGATTTGCGGTCGTCAGCAGTTTCTCGCCATAGAAAATCGAGTTCGCCCCGGCCAGAAAGCACAACGCCTGCAACTGTTCATTCATCGTCTCCCGACCCGCAGACAAGCGCACGTGAGAGGCCGGCATCATGATCCGGGCGGCGGCAATCACCCGCACAAACTCAAACGGATCCAGATCTTCTGCATTTTCCAGAGGCGTCCCCTTCACTTTCACCAGCATGTTCACCGGCACACTTTCCGGATGCTGTGGCAGGTTGGCCAGCTGAACCAGCAAACCGGCACGATCGTCTTCATCCTCGCCAAGACCCATGATGCCGCCGCAGCAGACCTTCATGCCGGCGTCACGCACATTCGCGAGGGTGTCCAGGCGATCCTGATAGGTGCGAGTGGTAATAATATGGTTATAGTACTTCTCGGAGGTATCCAGATTGTGGTTATAGTAATCCAGCCCTGCCCCGGCCAGCTCTTCTGCCTGTTCCGGCTGCAGCATCCCCAGCGTCATACAGGTTTCCAGCCCCAGCGATTTTACCTGCCGGATCATGTCCAGCACATACGGCATATCCTTCTCCGCAGGGCTGCGCCAGGCGGCGCCCATACAGAAGCGTGAGGCGCCTTTTTCCCGGGCGGCGCGGGCCTCGGCCACAACTTTTTCAAGCTCCAGCAGCTTCTCTTTTTCCAGCCCGGTGTTGTAATGACCGCTTTGCGGACAGTATTTACAGTCCTCCGGGCAGGCACCGGTTTTTATTGAAAGCAGGGTACTGACCTGCACTTCATTGGGATCAAAATATTGCCGGTGCACCGACTGCGCCTGGAACAGCAAGTCGTTGAATGGCATATCGAGAAGTGACCTGGCCTCCTCAAGAGTCCAGTTGTGACGTAGTGTTGTAGCAGCCATGGGAGGTTCCTGTTAACCTTTTATGGTTTCTTGGTTTACGGATGAATCAGATGATAAAGGGACTGAACCTGCTGTCAACCATTTTTAACAATTCGGTTAACAGCACTAAAACCAAAGGACTCTGTGTCGGATGCCTGAGTTCCTGTGCCAGCAATGGTCTGTGCGACCCCTGCCAGGCAGACCTGCCGGTTAACCATTACCACTGCCGCTGCTGCGCCCTGCCCATGGCTATCCCCGGAGCCGGCTCAGTGTGCGGGGACTGCCTTGCGTCGCCCCCGGCTTTTAACCGCGCGCTTATTCCCTGGCGTTACCAGTACCCTGTCAGCACCATGATTGGCCGCTACAAATACAGCCAGCAACGCAAGTTTGCGCGACCGCTGATTGCAGGCTTTGCGGACTATCTGGCTGGTGTGTATGAAGGCTCGGATAAAGATAAGCCACAGCTACTGATTCCCTCCCCTATGCTTGCGACCCGGCGGCGAAAGCGCGGATTTAATCAGGCCGCGGACATCGCCGAACACCTGGGCAAGGCTCTGGATATTCCTGTGAGTACAGGTGTAGTACGGCGGGTGCGATCGGCTCAGGCACAGCGGGGGCTTAACCGGAAGGCAAGGCTGGCTAACCTGCGCGATGTATTCAAAGTGTGCGGAAACGTGCCCGAACGCGTCGCCATCGTGGACGATGTGGTTACAACCGGGGCCACGGTGCGAATGCTTGCTCAGGCACTACAGAGCGCAGGTGCCCGGGATATTCAGGTCTGGGCTCTGGCGCGTACACCGGGCTGACCGGCCAGGTTTCTCAGGAGAGTTTTTCGTGGACCAGCCCGGCGATGGCCAGACAGGCCGTCAGCCCGGGGGATTCTATGCCGAACAGATTCACCAGCCCCGGCACACCATGGTCTTCCGGCCCATCAATCCGGAAGTCGAAAAAACCGCCTTCTGCATTTTTCAGTTTCGGCCGGATACCGGCATAAGCCGGCTGCAGCCGCAGAGGGTCCAGGTCTGGCCACCACTGACGGACGGCCGCGGCAAATGCCCGCGCGCGCCCGGCATCTATCTGATAATCCTCGCGGCTGATCCATTCAACATCCGGCCCAAAACGCGCCTGCCCGGCCAGATCCAGGGTGAGATGTATCCCCAGCCCTCCGGGCTCGGGGACCGGATAAACCAGGTTGCGAAACGGGTGCCGACCGCTGTAACTGAAGTAAACCCCACGGGCGAACCACTGTGTTGGTTTCTGATCCCGGGGCAACCCTTCCCAGTGCTCTGTCAGCGGGACGGCACCCAGCCCCGCGGCGTTCACCAGGGTCCGTGCTTCAAGGGTACAGGGCGCTGCGCCTGCAACCTGTAACAGGTGCAATTCTCCGCTCGATTGCACCTGCACCACTGGCGACCGCCGCACCAGCACACCACCGGCGTCTTCCAGCTCCCCCAGTAAGGCGAGCATCAGCCCGTGGGTGTCCAGTATGCCTGTGTCCGGGGACCAGAGACCTGCCCGGGCCTGTACACCGGGCAAATGTCGGGCAAGGGTCTTGCTGTCTGCCTGCGTCAGGACGACACCATTGGCGGCTGCACGCCGGTACGTGCTTTCAAGTTTCTCGATTTGTGACTCGTCAGTGGCGACGACCCATTTACCACACCGGCGATGCTCTACTTTGCGGCTGTTGCAGTATTCATACAACTGCCTGCGCCCGGCCACGCACAGGCGCGCTTTCAGAGAGTTTTCCGGATAATATATACCGGCATGGATAACTTCACTGTTACGCGAGGAAATGCCTTCGCCAAAATGCTCCCCGGCCTCCAGCACAATCACGTCGCGGCCGGCCCGGGCAAGGGTCCGTGCCACCGCAAGCCCGATGACGCCGGCTCCGATTACAACGGCATCCACTGTCAGTCGATCATTTGTCACGAATTCAACCTGCTTTCTGTTATCTGCCGGTAAAAACGTACAATACCCCAATCCCGGAGTGGCAAGAAGCCTTAGAAACACCGGCTCCGCATTACGGGAGCCCGGGCAAGCAGGTATACTTGGGCCTGACATTTAACAGCCTGGCTGCGCTTTATGACCAACGTTTCAGCTCACCCTTACGATGCACTGACACCGGATGTGATACTCGATGCCATGGAAGCGGCTGGCTTTGCGGTAAGTGGTCGCCTGTTTGCTCTCAACAGTTATGAAAATCGAGTGTACCAGGTGGGGCTCGACGAAGGCCCCCCGGTGATTACCAAGTTCTATCGCCCGGGGCGCTGGAGTGAGGCACAGGTCCGTGAGGAGCATGAGTTTACCCTGGAGCTGCTGGCGGCAGACATTCCTGTTGTTGCACCTCTGGTTATGCCCTCGGGAGACACCCTCGGCACCCATGGCGGTTTTATGTTTGCCGTTTTCAATCAGCGAGGGGGACAGGCACCGGATACCAGTGTTACCGATACGCTGTACCGGCTGGGCCAGTGGCTGGGACAAATCCATAACCTTGGCGCGCGCAAGCCGTTTCAGCACCGGGTTGCACTGTCGCCTCTGGAAGGCATTGAGGCAAGCAATAACCTGTTGCTGGAAGGCGACTGGATTCCTCAGGATCTGCGACCCGCCTGGGACAGCCTGATTCCGGATCTGATCAGTCATTGCCAGGCGCGCATGGAAGACGCCGGCGAATTTACAACCCTGCGCCTGCACGGTGACTGTCACGCAGGGAATATACTGTGCCGGGAAGAGCAGATGCTGTTTGTGGACCTGGACGACTGTCGTACCGGGCCTGCGATTCAGGATATGTGGCTGCTGCTGAACGGAGATGACCATGAACGGGGTGCCCAGCTGGGTGAGTTGCTGGAAGGCTATGAAATGTTCCGGGACTTCAATCGTCGGGAACGGCACCTGATTGAGCCCCTGCGCTGCTACCGTCAGCTCAGCCACTGTGCCTGGCTGGCCAGGCGCTGGGATGATCCGGCGTTCCCGCGTTTTTTCCCGTGGTTTGCCCAGCCGCGATTCTGGTCAGACCAGATACTATCCCTGAGAGAACAACTGGGCGCCCTGCAGGCCCCTTCGATTACACTGCCCGGTCAGTACTGATTTTTCACTCACGCTCAAAACGAGGTAGGCAATGAGCCAGAACGAGGCCCGCTACACTGTTCGCAGTCTGTTGATCACCGCCCTGGTTGCCATTATCGGCACGGTTGTGGTGCTGGAACTGAATGGCAATATTCGTCACTCAGACAACAAGGATCATGTGCCTGTGGGCGACTTCAAGGCGATTCATGTCACCCCGGGGGAGACCTTCCGGATGTCGCAGAAAGCCTCCGAGCTGCACGCCGCCTGTGAAAACGGTTACCTGGCCATTGCAGCGGATACAGACCCGTCATTCCGTGGCGTTCTGGTGGATTACAAGAACCGGGGCGTGCGTTGCTACCGGCCCTCTCCGACGGCCCCGTCGGCTGTGCCCCAGCCCGAAGCCCCACAACAGGAATCCGGCTATGAGTGAGTCTGATCGTTCCAAAGAACCTGTCACCGACCGGCTGTTCGCCACTGAGCGGCAACCGGAAGACTTTCGCTTTGATGCGGCCGTGGCGCGCGTGTTCCCGGATATGATCCGGCGTTCGGTGCCGGGTTACACCACCATTATTCCGATGATTGAAGTGATCACTGAGCAGTATGCCCAGCCGGGCTCCAACTGCTACGACCTGGGCTGCTCCCTGGGCGCCTCTACTCTCGCGATGCGCCACGGCATTCCCTACGATGACTGTTCTCTGGCCGGCATTGATAACTCGGCGGCCATGATCGAGCGCTGTCAGCACTACATTGCTCTGGACGATCACCCCTTACCCGTCAGCCTGCGCTGTGAAGACATTCAGCAAACCCCGCTCGCAAATGCATCGGTTACCACCCTGAATTTCACACTGCAGTTCGTGCCACCGGAAGCCCGCAGCCACCTGTTAACACGTATCGCCGGGGCCACCCGGCCCGGGGGCGTTCTGATTCTGTCGGAAAAAATCCGTTTTGAGTCGGAGGATGAACAGGCCACCCAGACTCGACTCCACCACGAGTTCAAGCGTGCCAACGGCTACTCTGACCTGGAAATCAGTCAGAAGCGCAGCGCCATCGAACAGGTGCTGATTCCGGAAACACTGGAGGCCCACAAGCAACGCCTGAAAGCGGCCGGCTTTGAGCGCGTACTGGTGTGGTACCAGTGCTTCAATTTCGTATCCATGCTGGCTATCAAGGCCGGGTGAGCAAACCGGGGAGATTACCGTAATAATGGCGTATTTTGACTGGCGAACCTGCTTCGGACGGCTACTCACGGAGCTGGAAGACTCTGGCCAGAGCAGCTGGGCACACACCCTGAGAGCCCAGCTGGCCCACCGTTTTGAGGATAACCCCCACGGCGACCTCAGCCGCTGGCAGGAGGCGCTGAACAGCCTGCCGGACGTGCCCGGAGCCGTGGCGGACCTGAACCGCTCAGCTGTCACTGTTACCTCCCCCAATGACCTGGGCACCCACCAGCTGCAGGCGCTTGAACACGGGCTTCGGGGTCTGATGCCCTGGCGCAAGGGCCCCTTTGATTTTTTCGGTACCCATATTGATACCGAATGGCGTTCTGACTGGAAATGGGACCGGGTTGTGCCCCACCTTGCTGATCTTACCGGCCGGCGCATTCTGGATGTCGGTTGTGGTTCCGGGTATCACTGCTGGCGCATGCTGGGAGCGGGTGCCCGGCGGGTGACAGGCATTGATCCCGGGCTGTTGTTCCTGTTCCAGTTTCTGAGCGTAAAGCGGTATCTGGACGAGGCGCCGATCGACCTTTTGCCCATTCGTGTTGAAGACTTGCCGGACGGACTGGAATGCTTCGACACCACCTTCTCCATGGGTGTTCTGTATCACCGCCGGTCCCCTCTGGACCACTTGCTGGAACTGAAGTCCACACTGCGCCGGGGTGGTGAGCTGGTACTGGAAACCCTGGTGGTTGATGGCCCGGAGGGCTACAGCCTGATGCCGGAAAACCGTTACGGGCAGATGCGTAACGTATGGTTTTTACCCAGCTGCGATACGCTGCTGCGGTGGCTGGACCGCACCGGGTTCCGCAACGCCCGGGTGGTGGATGTGTCCGCCACCACAACAAGCGAGCAGCGCCGGACCGACTGGATGCGGTTCAACTCCCTGGAAGATTTTCTGGACCCGGAAGACCCCTCCCGAACCATTGAAGGCTACCCGGGCCCCGTACGTGCCACACTGATTGCGGAAAAACCCTGAGCACAAAAAAACCGCCGTGCCGATGACGGCAGGGCGGTTTCTGAAACGCTTACCGGTCAGCCACCAAAGGGGTGACGCAGGGTAATGGTTTCAACCCGGTCCGGGCCGGTGGAGATAATGTCGATTGGCGCCTCAATCTGCTCTTCCAGAAACTGGATATAGGCTCTGGCGTTTTCCGGCAGCTGCTCCAGGGTGGTCAGCCCGAAGGTGCTTTCGCTCCAGCCCGGCAGTTCTGCGTAAACCGGCACAATGTCTTTATAGCTTTCACAGCCGATTGGCGGGCGGTTGATTTCACCCTCGGGGGTTTTGTAACCCACACAGACTTTGACGGTTTCCATGCCGTCAAGCACATCCAGCTTTGTCAGGCAGATCCCGGACACACTGTTGATCTGGATGGCATGGCGCAGAGCAACTGCGTCAAACCAGCCACAGCGACGGGAACGGCCGGTGGTGGTACCCACCTCATTGCCTTTTATCGCCAGTCGCTCACCCACTTCGTCGTGAAGTTCTGTAGGGAACGGCCCGGCACCGACGCGGGTGGTATAGGCCTTGGTGATGCCCAGCACATAGTCCAGGTACAGAGGTCCAAAGCCGGAACCTGTGGCGGTACCACCGGCTGTGGTATTGGAGGACGTGACATACGGGTAGGTTCCCAGGTCTATATCCAGCAAAGACCCCTGGGCACCCTCGAACATGATGTCGTCACCACGCTTGCGGAAATCGTGGAGCAGGTCTGTGACATCGGCCGCCATGGGCAGAATTTCCTCGCCCATCTGCTTCAGTTCTTCCAGGGCTGCATCTATATCTTCTGCCTCTTCCCCGAAATACTGGGTCAGCACGAAGTTGTGGTACGTCATGATCTCCCGGAGCTTTTCCTCAAACTCCCGCGGGTTATGCAGATCCCCGAGGCGGATCCCGCGACGCGATACCTTGTCTTCGTACGCCGGACCTATACCCCGCCCGGTGGTGCCAATCTTGTCCAGGCCTCTGGCGTGCTCACGGGCCTGGTCGATGCGCACGTGCGTACGCAGAATGATCGGGCAGGCGAGACTGATGTGCAGCCGGTCACGCACCGCCACCCCGGAGGCCTCCAGGCCACGGACTTCTTTGAGCAGGGCTTCCGGTGACAATACAACGCCGTTGCCGATCAGGCACTGGACGTCCTCACGGAGAATGCCGGACGGTATCAGGTGCAGGGCGGTTGTCTTGCCGTCGATAACCAGGGTATGACCGGCGTTATGCCCTCCCTGAAAACGAACCACTGCAGCGACGTTTTCTGTCAGCAGATCGACGATCTTGCCCTTGCCCTCATCACCCCACTGGGTGCCCAGCACAACAACGTTTTTACCCATGATTCTCTCTCAATGCGCACCACTGAACTGTGCGTCTCGCTAATTTAGCCAATGTACTTTTATGTGCCCGTTGCAGCCTGCCGATATCAGCTCAGCGGCTGAACGACCCAACGATCACCCTGTTTTACCAGCTTACGGTCGCATCCCCGTGCAGACGGGTCTGCGTTACTGTCTTCCGGCAATGCCCGGACAACTGTGTCTGTCTGCCGAAGGCTGGTGATTGCTTCCTCCAGTGCCGGATCCTCGTCTGCCGGTGCCCAGACTGCGCTTGCAGAACCTGCCGGGCGCTCACCCAGCGCTACCAGAGCTCTGATATCCAGGCTGAAGCCAGTGGCGGGACGGGAGCGGCCAAAATCGCTGCCGATGGCATCGTAACGGCCACCCTTGGCAACCGAGTCGCCATGGCCGGGCACATAAGCCGCAAACACCACACCTGTGTGGTAGCTATAGCCACGGAGTTCACAGAAATCGAACCCGTAACTTATGTTCGGGTAGCCCTGCTCAAGCATATCTGCAATCCGGCCCAGCTGATCCAGAGCCGCGCTCAGGTTGTCAGAGCCGCCCTGCAGTATGGTCCGGGCCTCATCCAGTGCCTCCGGACCACCGCTCACCCGGGCAAGTTCACGCAGGCGCGCACCTGCTGAGCCGGCAGCGCAGTGTCCGAGCAGTTTGTCCAGTTCCGGCCCGGACTTGCGTCCCATGGCATCAAAGATAGCGGCGCTGGTATCGCGATCAAACCCGGCTTCATCAATCAGGGTTTCATAGATGGCGACGTGGGCAAGATCCAGATGCACCTCTGGCAGACCGGCTACACGGAGCGTCTCCAGCATCAGGTTGATGATTTCCAGATCAGCCGCTTCCGAAGCGCTGCCGAACAGCTCACACCCTGCCTGCACGGGCGTGCGCCCGGTCAGCATATGTTTTGGGCGGGTGTGCAGGATATGCCCGGCGTAACACAGGCGGGTAACACCCTCCTGGCCCAGTGTGTGGGCGTCAATGCGCGCAGCCTGGGGGGTCATATCCGCCCGGACCCCCATCATGCGCCCGGTCAGCTGGTCGGTCAGCTTGAACGTCTGCAACTGCAGATTGTGGCCGGTGCCGGTAAACAGGGATTCCAGATATTCAATAAGCGGTGGGATTACCAGCTGGTAGCCCCAGCGCTGGCAGGTATCCATTACATCCCGGCGCAGGGACTCTATCTGCCCGGCCAGAGGTGGCAGGGTATCCTCCACTCCGTCCGGCAGTAACCAGCGATCAGATACTGTCATGAGATTCCGTATGCAGTGTTTTTTTGGGTGACGTCCGGGGGGAAGAAAACCCGAACCAAAACCTGTGGGATTTTACACTGTTGGCGCTCACAAAAAAACCGGAATACCTGAGTACTCCGGTTTTTCCGGTACGCCTGGTGCGTTTTAGCTTCCGCCTTTCGGGTCCGTAAGGAATTTCATGAATTCGCTTTCGGAGTCAATCACCATTATGTCGTCTTTGGTTGCGAAGGTATTCCGGTACGCCTGCAGACTGCGGTAGAAGCTGTAAAACTCTGAGTCAGTTCCATAGGCTTCGGCGTAAATCCGCGCCGCTTCACCATCACCCTCACCCCGGGTTGTTTCCGACGCAGCGAAAGCTTCCGCCAGGGTAACCGTTTTCTGACGATCGGCATCAGCACGAATCCCCTCTGCAAGTTCTCGACCGCGGGAGCGGAACTCCTGAGCCAGCTTTTCACGTTCGGTCGCCATCCGGCGATAGACGTTCTCACTGACCTGGCCGGGAAGCTCGATCGCTTTCACCCGGATGTCCAGGACCCGGATGCCGAACTCATCAACCGAGGTTTCGTTAACCCGATCACGCAGGGTGTGCATCAGCTCATCACGCTGGCCGGAAACCACCTCGTGCATGGTGCGGACACCAAATTCGTCACGCAGGCCGTTGTCCACGCGGGACAGCATCAGCGACTGAGCACGGAATTCGTCGCCACCTGTGGCCCGGTAGAACTGGTCCACATCCTGAATCTGCCAGGCAATGTAGGAATCCACATCCAGCGGCTTCTTTTCAACGGTCAGGTACTGCCTCGAAGGCAGGTCCATCGTCAGCACCCGGATATCAAATTCCCGCACCTGGTCGATCACAGGCACCTTGAAATGTATGCCCGCTTCGATGTCGGTCTCAACTAACTCACCAAACCTCAGCATAACGCCACGATGCGTTTCCGGGATAATAAATACACTTGATAACACCAGCAGGACAACGATGAGGGCGCCTGCAAGGCCCACGACACCTTTAGGTCCCATGATTATCTGCTCCTCCGTACATTAATGTCCTGTCTGGTTCGCAGTTCCTGAAGTACCTGGTCGGTCACCGACTGAATGTCCATCTGTCCGCTGCTGCCAGAGGACTGGCTGCCACTGCGGGGCAGTGCATTCTGGGTGAGACGATCCAGTGGCAGATACATCATATTGCCACTGCTTTCGGTATCCACAAGAATCTTGCTGCTGTTGGACAGCACGGTTTCAAGTGTCTGCAGATACATGCGCTCACGCGTAACTCCCGGCGCCTGCTGATACACAGCCAGCAATTCGCGGAACCGGGCCGTTTCACCACGGGCACGTTCAATCACTTCCTGTTTGTAGGCATTGGCTTCTTCGATCATGCGCTGTGCCTGACCGCGAGCCTCGGGAACCACCTTGTTGCGGTAGGTTTCGGCCTCTTCTTTCACACGCTGCTCATCTTCACGGGCGCGCTGAACTTCACGGAATGCATCCTGAACAGCCGGGGGCGGCTGGGTGCTTTCCACGTTCACACGTACAATCTGCAGCCCGGTGCCATATTCCTCGAGGAAACTCTGCAGACGCTGCTCAACACGAACGGCCAGCTCGGCACGACCTTCTGTGAGCACATCGTCCAGCGAAGAGCTACCTACCTCATGGCGCAGTGCACTGTCGGTTGCAAAGGCCAGCGCCTGATTCGAGTCGCGGACGTTCAATACGTATGCCTGCGCATCGCCCACGCGGTACTGCACCTGCAGATCAACGGTCACCAGGTTTTCATCCTGGGTCAGCATCTGCCCACTGGACTTGGCGGTTCGTACGTTGGTTACACCAACCTTGGAGACGTCATCAATCAGAGGCACTTTGAACCTCAGGCCGGGGTTTTCGGTCCTGGAGTATTCGCCAAAGCGCAGAACAACCGCGCGTTGCTGTTCGTCGACTGTGTAGAACGACTGGAAAGCGACATACCCGACAACCAGAATGGCGGCCAGCGCAAGAATGGCACCAAAACCGCCGGCGCTGCCAGAACCACCGCCGCCGCTGCCCGGCTTCTTACCTTTGCCTCCCAGCATCTTGTTCAGTTTTTCGAGGCCTTTTTTCAGTGCCTCATCAAGATCAGGTGGCCCCTGATCATTGCCGCGACGACCACCACCGGTTCCCCAGGGATCGTTATCGTTGCGGTTTCCACCCGGTTCATTCCAGGCCATAGTCCTCTCCGTTCCTAATATATCGAATGGCTGCAAATACTAGGGATTTATCAACGCCCCGGCAATAGCTATAGCCTTTTTTCAGGTTTGTCGTGTGTCCAGTCGCACCGACTCTTCGCTCACACCTGCACGACTCAGAAGCTGCTGCCAGTCCCGCTGCTGCAATCGGGTTTCTATTACCGTTTCCCCGGTATCTCGGTGCTCTTCACTAAGCACTGAGCCTGCCTCATGCAGGAGTGCGCGGAGCTTGCCATCAGCCGGACCGAGCAGAACAAAGTGGTGAACCACATCCTCCGCCAGCCGCTCGACAATGGCGTCGTACAACCCATCCAGCCCCTCTCCGGTCACCGCTGATACCCAGGCACGCACAGGCACCCCGTCTTCATTGCGGTCGACCCTGGGGGCAAAATCATCGAGCAGATCAATTTTATTGAACACCTGCAGCACAGGTATCTCATCGGCGCCAATTTCCGCCAGCACCTCTTCAACCTGTTCAATGTTTTCGTCACGGCGACTGTCTTCACTGTCGACTATGTGCAGCAGCAGGGTTGCATCCGTGGTTTCTTCCAGCGTTGCCCGGAAGGCCTCCACAAGCTTATGGGGGAGATGACGGATAAAGCCCACCGTATCGGCCATTACGACCGGGCCGACGTCCGGAAGTTCCAGACGCCGGATGGTCGGGTCCAGCGTGGCGAACAGTTTGTCTGCGGCGTATACCGAAGAGGTGGTAATACGGTTAAACAGAGTGGATTTGCCGGCGTTGGTGTACCCCACCAGCGATACTGTGGGTATGTCTGCGCGCTTACGGGCACGGCGCCCCTGGCTGCGCTGCCGGCGTACCTTTTCAAGGCGTTTATTGATCGACTTGATCCGGGCACGCAGCAGCCGGCGGTCGGTTTCCAGCTGGGTTTCACCCGGGCCACGCAGCCCTATGCCCCCGGCCTGTCGTTCCAGGTGGGTCCAGCCCCGGACCAGGCGTGTGGCCATATGCTCCAGCTGAGCCAGCTCTACCTGCAGCTTACCTTCATGGGTCCGGGCCCGCTGGGCAAAAATGTCCAGAATAACACCGGTCCGATCCAGCACCCGGCACTTGAGCTCCTGCTCAATGTTGCGCTCCTGGCTGGGGCTGAGAGCGTGATTGAAAAGAACCACGTCAGCCTCATAAAGCGTTATCGCCTCGCGGACCTCTTCAAGCTTGCCTTCCCCCACAAACAATCGCGGGCTGGGTTGCTTGCGGGTTCCGGTTACGCTTCCGACAGCTTCAACTCCGGCAGACGTTACGAGTTCGCGAAACTCACCCGGGTCTTCCGAGCCATCATGAGACGTAAAGTCAATATGGACAAGGATCGCTCGTTCACCAACATCTGGGCGCTCAAACAATGGGTATCAACTCCACAGCAATCTGTTTACTAAAGTCATAAAAACAAACACCCGCGGCCATCAGAACCGTATGGTCCCTCAGGTGCGCGGGTGACAGACACGACCGGGATCCCGGCCGGAATCATTCTTCAGTCTCACCCTCGTCTGCGGGATTCTGCTGTGGAATGCGGACATTTCTGGCCGGCACAACGGTGGAGATTGCGTGCTTGTAAACCATCTGGCTGACCGTATTCTTCAGTAAAATCACAAACTGGTCAAAAGACTCTACCTGTCCTTGCAACTTGATACCATTAACCAGAAAGATAGATACCGGAATGCGCTCTTTGCGCAGGGCGTTAAGGTAAGGGTCTTGTAGTGAATGCCCTTTTGACATGGGTGTTCTCCTGTTTTTTAATAAATGCAGATCGTCAGTATTCAGAGCTAAATGTGGTGTGGTGTCCGGCTTTTTTCAAGGCAGCATCAACGATAAAATCGTCGCTGCTGTCCAGCCAGTGAACATCAGACCACTTCCTGAGCCATGTAAGCTGCCGTTTGGCAAGCTGACGGGTCGCTGCCACTCCCTTACTTACAAATGTGTCATAATCGTCTTTACCGGCCAGATAACTCCAGGCCTGACGGTAACCGACACAGCGCATGGAAGGGAGCCCCGGGTGTAGATCGCCCCGGGCCATCAGTGCCCGGACCTCATCAAGAAACCCCGCCTCCAGCATACTCAGAAAACGCTGATGTATTCTCGAGTGAAGTTCTTTCCGCTCCGGGGGCGCCATAGCTAACTGCGCGACAGTATACGGAAGCGATAAAGTTTCGTCTGCCTGCCACCGGGTAAAATAGGTGTAATCCTCGACACCCTCCACATCTCCACGTGTTCGCGCCTGCTGCATCCTGAGGCTGCCCTCTGCCTCCCAGAAGGCGGATATAGGCCTGCCGGTCAGGCGCAGAACCTCCAGAGCCCGTAACAAACGCTGGTGGTTGTTGGGGTGTATCAGTTTGGCAGCCACAGGGTCAGCCGCCTGGAGCTCGTCATACAGGGCAAGCCACCCATGCTGCTCTGCCTCTGTCTCGAGGGCTCTGCGTACCTGCGGGTCTGCCGAAGGCAGGCCCGACATTCCATGCAACAGAGCTTTGAAGTACATCATGGTTCCGCCCACCAGCAGGGGAATGCGACCGGCGGCCGTAATCTGTGCCATTTCTGTCAGCGCATCCCGGCGGAAATCCGCGGCGGAATACGTTTCAGCCGGGTCGCAGATATCGATCAGCCGGTGAGGCGCCCGGGCCAGCTCCTCTGCAGTTGGCTTGGCGGTGCCTATATCCATGCCCCGGTAAATCATCGCCGAGTCGACGCTGATGATGTCACAGGGCAGGCGTTCACAAAGGGCGATGGCCAGATCGGTTTTGCCGGAGGCTGTGGGCCCCATGAGAAAGATGGCTGGTGGTTTTACCGCCTGACCCGTCTCCGCTGTCACCTCAACGCCCCCGCAGAAACAGCTTGTCCAGCTCTGCCAGGGTAACCAGGGTCCAGGTCGGACGCCCGTGGTTGCACTGGCCGCTGCGCTCGGTGGCTTCCATGTCCCGCAGAAGGGAGTTCATTTCCGGTATGGTGAGCTGGTGGTTGGCACGCACGGAACCGTGGCAGGCCATGGTCCCCAGTAGCTCGTGGGTAACCGCCTCTACCCGGTCACTCTGACCATGCTCTATAAGATCAGAAAGTACATCTCTGACCAGTTGTTCTGTGTCTGCCCCTCGCAGTAACGCGGGCATCTGCCGTACCGCCAGTGTTTCCGGCCCGATGCGCTCCACCTGGAGCCCAAGCTGCTGCAACTCATCACCATGGGTCTCAGCCAGCGCAGCCTCTTTCTGGCTGACCGCCAGTGACACAGGCACCAGCAAGGGCTGGCTTTTCAGATCCTGCTCTGCCAGCGCCAGCTTCATGCGCTCGTAGGTAATGCGTTCATGGGCCGCGTGCATATCCACCACAATCATGCCGGCACTGGTCTGGGCAAGAATATAAATGCCGTGCAGCTGAGCAATTGCGTAGCCCAGAGGCGGCTCCTCACTGCCGCCCGCAACCGGGGCGGGCCCGGGCTGTGCTTCCGGCATGGCTCCCGCTGCCGTGCCAGGAAACGCTGCCGGCTCCTGCTGAGTAGCGACACCCCCGCCTCCCAGGGACTGATAAAAAGCCATCTGATCACTGGCCCGCCACTCCTGTTGCGGTACTGGCTGCCCACTGAAACCATCGGCTGCCCTGTCATCCCCTGATGGCGGCATTGCAGGCTGGCCATTCCAGGGCTGGAGCTGATGCACCGGCTGACCTGTCCCGGCCGCCGGCACCTCGCCGGGCGCAGAAGCTTCCCGGTCAAAGGACTGAGCGACGGCGCCCCGGAAATGGTCATCCGGGCGCACATCGGCAAGGGCTTTATGCAGGGTACGGAAGATAAAATCATGCACCAGCCGGCCATCGCGAAAGCGTACTTCATGCTTGGTCGGATGCACGTTTACATCAACGTTGGCCGGGTCTACTTCAAGATAAAGAACAAATGCCGGGTGCCGGTTGTTATACAGTACATCCCGGTACGCCTGGCGCACCGCATGGGCAACCAGCCGGTCGCGAATGACCCGGCCGTTCACAAAGAAATACTGCAGATCTGCCTGGCTGCGGGAGAAGGTGGGCAGGGCTACCCAGCCCCACAGGCGCAAACCTGTGGCTTCCGCATCAATGACCACCGCATTGTCGATAAACTTCTGCCCGCACAGGGATCCGATGCGACGTTCCTTGTCCAGTGCAGAGGTGGCTGGCCGAAGGTTTTGCACCACTTTCTGGTTGTGGCGCAGAGTAAAACCTGTATCGAAACGGCTGAGGGCCTGTCGCCGTATGTTTTCTTCCAGGTGGTTGAATTCGGTTTTTTCGGTTCGCAGAAACTTGCGCCGTGCCGGCGTATTAAAAAACAGATCCCGCACTTCCACTGTCGTGCCTACAGGGTGCGCCGCAGGCGTGATCCGGGCATCCATATCACGGCCTTCTGCCTCTACCCGGGACGCAGCTTCCTGGTCTTCTGTGCGCGAGGTCAGTGTCAGTCGCGAAACCGAGCTGATACTGGCGAGCGCCTCCCCCCTGAAGCCAAGGGAGGCGACCGCCTCCAGATCATCAAGGCTGGCAATTTTGCTGGTGGCATGACGGCTCAGGGCCAGTGGCAGATCGCCTTCTGCAATGCCACTACCGTCATCACGCACCCGAATCAGCTTTACGCCACCCTGCTCTACTTCCACATCGACACGGCGGGCGCCCGCATCAAGGGCGTTCTCAACCAGTTCTTTCACAATGGATGCAGGGCGCTCAACTACCTCGCCCGCGGCTATCTGGTTTGCCAGCCGCGGCGAGAGCAATCGGATGGTGGGCATGTGTCGGGGTTACCTCTTGGTCAGGATGAGGGGATACGAATCGTCTGCCCTACCATAACACGGTCATCCCTCAGGTCGTTAAACTGCATCAGTTCACTGACGGAGGTCTGATTTTTTCGTGCCACACCTGAAAGCGTATCGCCCCGGCGCACTTTATACTGGCTTATCCGGCTTCCGTCCTGGCGATTGCGTTTCTGCCAGGCCAGCAATGTCCCCGGCGGCGGGGTTTTCCGAAAATATTCATCAATTCCCTGCATGATGGCGCCCGCCAGTTTACGGCGGTACCAGTCGGTCGCCAGGTTTTTCTCTTCCTGGGGGTTGGAAATAAACCCGGCCTCTACGAGGATGGACGGAATATCCGGCGACTTGAGCACCGCAAACGCTGCCTGCTCCACACCGGATTTGTGCAGCCGGGCCACCCCGCCAAGCTCACCCAGCACACTGCTTCCAACACCCAGGCTGGCATTAATACTGGCGGTCATGGACAGATCAAGCAACACGCCTGCCAGCATGTCATCCCGTCCGTCCAGAGACAGTCCGCCGGTGCCGCCGATCAGGTCTGAGCGGTTTTCAGTTTTCGCCAGCCAGCGAGCGGTTTCACTGGTGGCACCACGCTGGGAAAGTGCAAATACCGATGCGCCCTTGGGTTGCGGAGTACGGAAGGCGTCTGCATGCACAGACACAAACAGATCCGCATTGTATTTGCGGGCCAGGATCGTACGGTTTCGCAGGCCGATATAATAATCACCGGTGCGGGTGAGTTTGGCCGTATAGCCCTGCTTTTTGTCGATCATATCCTTAAGAATATGCGCCATTTTCAGGACAACGTCTTTCTCCCGGGTTCCCCTTGGGCCAATTGCCCCCGGGTCCTCACCGCCGTGGCCGGCATCAATCACAACGATAACGTCCCGCTTGCCGTCCGAGTCATGGGTGACTGTCGGCCTGGCTGCCTTGTCCAGGCGACCGCCATCCTCGTCAATCATGTCCACCACCAGGCGATGGCCATACTGCTGATTGGGCTTGAGCTGGAAACTCCGGGGCTTAATGCTGCTGGCAAGATCCAGAACCACCCTCAGGTCAGAACCGTTGCGCGGGGCGCTGCGGATTCGTTGCACCGGGCTGCCGGATAAATCGATTTTGCTGAAATCGGTTTTCAGCCGGGTGTCTTTGAGGTCAATCACCAGACGCGAAGGATTGCTCAGTGCAAACATCTTGTGCTCCACCTCGCCTTCGGTGTCCAGCACCAGACGTGTGTGGTCCGGTGCCGGCCAGATCCGCACGCCCTCTACCTGAGTACCGGCTTGCGCTTGCATGACAGGTGCCAGCAGCCATGCAAGCGCCAGCACTGTTACAGCTTTGAGTGTCAGTTTATGTTTTTTCATACAGCGTGCCTATTCCTGGGATTCCCGACCATCAATGCTCCGGGCTGATCAGTTCCAATTCATTCAAAAACGACGCACCCAGCTCAGAGCCGGCCCGGACTGTCGCCGACCGGCCTTCGTCCTGGTGCTCAAGGCGAATTTCGAGATCCGGCTCGGGCAACAGCCCCTCGCCGCGCTCCGGCCATTCAATCAGGCAGATACTGCTGCCATCGAAATAGTCGCGGATTCCCATATATTCCAGCTCTTCCGGGTCCCCCAGCCTGTACAGGTCAAAATGATACGCGGGCGGGACCAGGTGTTCGTATGGCTCAACCAGTGTGTAGGTCGGGCTCTTTACAGCACCCTCGTGCCCGAGAGCACGTATAAGGCCACGGCTGAGTGTGGTTTTCCCCATCCCCAGGTCGCCTTCAAGAAACACAACCAGCCCCCGGCCTGAGGCTTTTGCCAGGCGAGCCAGCTCACCCCCCAGCTGTTCAGTTTCGGCTTCTCCATCCAGAAACAGTCTGCGCTCGTTCCCGAAAATGCTCATTCCTTCTCCTCTCTGCAGTATCCGGGCGTTTCTGATTCCCGCAGAACCTGTGGCAGCGCTTCAATCACATCGGTGGGTAACAGCCCCATATATCCACGACTGGCTGAGGCCCTGTGTGCCGCTTCAAAATGTACACTGGCAGCGACTGTGGCGACCTGTGCGGGCAACTCGGGCTGCTGGGCGTACAAGGCACCCACAATGCCCGATAACACATCACCCATACCGCCAGTGGCCATACCCGGGTGACAGCCTCCGGCAATACTCACCGGCCCCGTGTCGGAGGCAATCACTGTGCCCGCACCTTTAAGCACAGCCACGCCACCGTATTGCGACTGCAGTTTTCTGGCCGCGGCCACACGGTCTTTTTCCACCGCCGGCACCTGGCAGCTTAAAAGCCGTGCAGCCTCGCCCGGATGCGGCGTCAGTATCTGATTGTCCAGAGGAGCGGCAACCCGGGCTGCAAGCAGGTTAAGCGCATCCGCATCCAGCACCCGGGGGGTGCTGCTCGCCATGACCTGCTGCAGCATTTGCTGACCCCAGGCGCTCTGCCCCAGCCCCGGCCCGCACACCACAACGGTTGCGGCCGCCAACATCTCCGCCAGTTCCGATCCATGATCCAGGCCACGGACCATAACCGACGGACACCGTGCCAGCGCCGCAGAAACATGCGCCGGACGAGTTGCCAGAGACACAAGTCCGGCTCCGGCACGCGCTGCCGCTTCTGCAGCCAACACCCCGGCCCCACCAAAGCCATGGTCTCCGGCAACAATCAAAACGTGACCGAACCGCCCTTTGTGGGCATGGCCCGGGCGGGCAGGCAACCAGCTGCGAACCGAGGGCCAGCGTCGCAATATAGCCGTCGGCTCTTCACCGCTTGCGGCCACGCCAGCCTCTGCATTCAGGGCCTCAAACACCACATCTCCCGAGACCGCGGCGCCCTGCCCGGTGTACAGGCCGGTTTTCTGGCCGATAAACGTTACTGTTGCAGACGCCTGTACCACCTCACCCCGGGCCACACCTGTGGTGGCATCAAGCCCGGATGGCATGTCCACTGCCAGGACAGGAAGCCCGGAGCGATTACAACGCCTGATCAGATCTGCAAATGGCTCCCTGGGCGCACCTGCCACACCGGTTCCCAGCATGGCATCCACAACCAGGCCGGCTCCCGCAAACCACGCCTCCAGGTCTGCCTCACCGGTGCCTGCCAGCTCCTGCACGTCGACACCGTCGGCTACGGCCTTCTGCCAGGCTTTACGGGCATCACCACTGAGCTTTTCAACCGGGGCGACGGCTACGCAGCGCACCGCCAGCCCATGGCGTACAGCACTCGCCGCTACCAGGTAGCCATCACCACCGTTATTGCCGGCCCCGCACAGAACCAGCAAGGGTTCCGTTCCGGGCCAGCGTGCAACCAGCTGGCGAAACGCTGCCCTTGCGGCAGCCTGCATCAGGTCAAAGCCCTCAACACCCTGCTGCCCGATGATGTATTGATCTATACGACGCACAGCATCGGCGCTAAACAGCAAATCTGTTAAACTTTGCTCAGCGTGCTCTGGCATGAGCCTTCGCTCCCGTCACAGAAACCGGTTTAAGAAAATTGGCCAGCTACATGTAAAGCATAGCAAAACCGGGGAAAAGGTCATAACTTAATCAAATTAAATATCTGTTTCCTATGAGCACAACGGCAACTGACACAACCCATTCTCCTGAACTGGCTGATTTGCCTTCACTTATCCGTCAGTGGGCCCGTGAGCTCGGTTTTTCCGATGCGGGCATCACTACGGCGGACACAGGTGAACACGCGCAGCATCTTCAGGACTGGCTGGCTAAAGGCTATCAGGGCGAGATGGAGTATATGGGGCACCATGGCGACAAGCGCTACACTCCCACATCTCTGGTGCCAGGGACCACCCGGGTTATCTCTGTGCGCATGGATTACATGCCTGCCCCGGACAACCCGAAAGAAGCGCTCACCAACCGGGAAAACGCCTATATTACGCGCTATGCGCTGGGCCGTGACTATCACAAGCTGATGCGGAAGCGGCTGGCAACTCTGGCAAAATGGATTGATGACGCGGTCAGTGGCTATGATTACCGGGCGTTTGTCGACAGCGCCCCGGTGCTGGAAAGAGCCCTGGCCCAAAGAGCAGGCCTGGGCTGGATCGGCAAAAACAATATGCTGATTCATCCGAAAGCCGGCTCCTTCTTTTTTCTGGGGGAAATTTTCACCAGCGCCCCGCTGCCCACTGACCCTGCGTTTGAATCCGATCACTGCGGCAGTTGCTCGGCGTGTCTGGAGCTGTGCCCCACGGACGCGTTTGTGGGGCCCCACAAACTGGATGCCCGGCGCTGTATCAGTTATCTCACCATTGAGCTGAAAGGCAGTATTCCGGAGGAGTTGCGCCCGCTGATGGGCAACCGGGTGTTTGGCTGCGATGACTGTCAGCTGGTGTGCCCCTGGCAGAAGTTCCAGAAACCTACTCAGGAAAAGGATTTTCAGCCCCGGCACGGCCTGGACAACAGTTCGCTGGCTGAGCTGTTTTTATGGTCGGAGGAGCAGTTTCTCAAGCGCACGGAGGGCTCTGCCATCCGCCGTACCGGCTATGAGGGCTGGCTGCGCAATCTGGCGGTTGGCCTGGGGAATGCACCTTCGACCATTCCCGTGATTGAAGCTCTGAAACAGCGCGCGGATTACCCTTCGGAGTTGGTCCGCGAGCATGTTCAGTGGGCTTTGGCGCAGCACGGTTTATAGCCGGAAGAAGTGCTCCCGGTAGTGCCGCAGTTCGTTGATTGAGTCGCGAATGTCGTCCAGTGCCAGGTGGCTGCCTTTCTTTTTCACGCCTTCCAGTACATCCGGGCGCCAGCGTCGGGCCAGTTCTTTGACTGTGGATACATCAAGGTTACGGTAATGAAAGAAGTCTTCCAGGGCGGGCATGTATTTCACCAGGAAGCGGCGGTCCTGGCCGATGCTGTTGCCACACAGGGGGGATTTGCCGGGCTCCAGGTGTTCTTTGAGGAAGGCGAGGGTTTGCTGTTCGGCTTCGGCTTCGGTGGTTTTGCTGTCGCGGACACGTTGGGTCAGACCGCTTTCGCCGTGGGTGCGGGTGCACCATTCGTCCATGGCGTCGAGCAGGCTGTCTGGCTGGTGGATGGCGATGACGGGGCCTTCTGCAATCAGGTTGAGTTCGGAGTCGGTGATGATGGTGGCCATTTCGATGATGCGTTCTGTTTCCGGATCCAGGCCGGTCATTTCCAGGTCAATCCAGACCAGGTGGGTGTCTGCTGACATTCTTGTTTCCTCTCAGTTCTTTAATATTGGAGTAGGTGCAGTGACCACTTGCCTACCGGGAACCGCTACGGGCACATCCATGTGCGCTTGTCGGTGGCCATCCGTGGCCACCAGCATTCCCGGTAGGCAAGCGGCCACTGCACCCCATAATTCGCGGAGACCTTTTAAAAAGCATCAGATTAAAGCGGCGTAAAACGTATTGCCGTATGATGTCACAGTGACAATACTACTTACATCCGTGTTAACAGAGACTCTATGGCAAAACGGCGACTGAACAAGCAGCAACAATTCCGGATCAGGAAGGTTCAGGAGGAGCGGGCAGCCCGGGCGGCTCGCAAGGAGAAGAAGGTTCAGGCGCAGGCTGAGGCGGGTGAGCTGGGGCCGGAGCAGGAGGGGCTGGTGATTGCTCATTATGGGCAGCAGCTTGATGTGGAAGCTCTGGAAGGCGAGCACGAGGGTGAGGTGGTGCGCTGTTTTGTCCGGGCGAATATTGACAGTCTGGTTACGGGTGACCGGGTTGTCTGGCGGCCGGGGAAGAGTGAGACCGGGGTGGTTGTGGCCCGCGGTGAGCGGGAGAATGTGTTGAAGCGTCCGGATAATTTTGGGGCGCTGAAACCGGTGGCGGCCAATATTGATCATATTATTCTGGTGATCGCTCCGGAGCCGGAGCCTCATGACAACCTGATTGACCGGTATCTGGTGGCCGCTGAGAACACCGGTATTCCTGTTGTGATTCTGCTGAACAAGTCGGATTTGCTTACGGAGCGTAACCGGGCGTCTGTTGAGGCGTTGCTAGGTCGCTATTCGGCGCTGGGTTATAACGTGGTGCGTACCTCTGCGGTGCAGTTTTCCGGCGCGCCCTCACCGGAGGTTGAGGCCCTGGTGAAGGGCAAGACCAGCGCTTTTGTGGGGCAATCGGGGGTGGGCAAGTCGTCGATTATTCAGACGCTCATGCCGGATGAGGCTATTCGTGTGGGGGCGGTGTCAGAGAGTACCGGTAAGGGTGTTCACACAACGACGACGGCCAGGCTTTTTCATTTACCTATGGGAGGGGATCTGATTGATTCGCCGGGTATACGGGAGTTTGGCCTCTGGCATATGACCCCTCAGGAAATCGAATACGGTTTCCGCGAGATTCGGAAGGTTATTGGCTACTGCAAGTTCCGCAATTGCCGGCATATGGGCGACCCCGGCTGTGCCATTGATGCAGCGGTTGCTGAAGGCAGCCTCAGCCCTGAGCGGCGGCAGAGTTTTCACCGCATTCTTCAGGACATGGCTGAGCAGCAGGCCCGGGGGTTAAAAGGCCAGTGAAGGCGGAGGCCTGCGGCTAGTCGTCTGCTTCTTCGGGGCTGTTGTCTTCTTGCGTTTGCCAGTCGCCGCTTTCCAGGTTTTCCATGGCACTCTTCTGCTCTTCCTCCGTGGGCAGGGTAACGTCAATCAGGGGAACATCCGGGGCGCCGGCAGTGTCGTGGATACCGCCCACTGCTTTTTTATTGAGTACGATAATGGATATGCGGCGATTAACAGGGGCCGTAGGTTCTTCCTTGTTGTACAGGACAGAGTCGCTCAGCCCTACCACCTGCGCCACCTGATCTGCCCGGACTCCGCCGGCCACCAGTGCCCTGCGGGCGGTGTTGGCACGATCCGCTGAAAGTTCCCAGTTCGTGTACCCCGGCTGGCCGCCAAACGGGGTCGCATCTGTGTGGCCGGTGATGCTGATTTTATTCTCGACTGTACCCAGAGTTTTCGCCAGTTCAAACAACACATCCTGGGAGTAGTACTTCAACTCTGCTTTTCCGATATCGAACATGGGCCGGCCGGTGCGGTCGACGATCTGCACTCTCAGCCCTTCGTCGGTTATATCGATCAGCAACTGGTCCTTGAACTCCTGCAGCGTTTCATTTTCTTCAATGCGTTGCTTCAGCTTTTCAAACAAGTCTTCCATGCGCCGCTGTTCAAGTGTGGTGGATAGCGAGTCCACCATACTGTCGGTTATAGCCAGGTCGCTGGACTCTACATCCATGCTGGCCTCATTGATAACGGATGCACTGCCCTCAAGGTCCACGGGGTTGGGCGAACCTCCATCCGTAAAACCAACCGGGTCCCGGAAGTAGCCCTCCACCGCTTTTTTCTGCTCAGGGGTGGCGGTTGCGGTCAGCCAGAGCACCAGAAAAAAGGCCATCATGGCCGTCGCAAAGTCGGCGAATGCCACTTTCCACGAGCCGCCGTGGCTGCTGGCAACCACAACCTTTTTACGCTTTATGATGATCGGCGTTTGTTCCAAAAAGTGCTCCGGGTTCAGTGTCTGTTATTTGGCGCGCACGTGATCATTCAGTTCCTGAAAGCCTGGCCGTTTGTCTGTCGGCAAGGCTTTACGGCCGAACTCAACCGCCATCTGCGGGGCCTGGCCAGAGGCCATGGCGACAACGGCGGAGCGAACGCACTCATACGCTTTGAGCTCATATCGGGCAGCGTGTTCCATCGCAGCAGAAACCGGCCCCACGAACCCATACCCCGACCAGATACCAATAAACGTGCCCACCAGCGCGGCGGCAACACTGAGACCGATACGCTCTGGCCCCTCACTGAGAAAGTTCATGGTGATTACAATACCCAGCACAGCAGCCACGATACCAAGCCCCGGCAAAGCATCGGCTACTTTGTTCACAGCGTGGGCGGGCTCTTCAAGTTCCTGCTGTCGGCTGTCAATTTCGTTTTCCATCATGCCTTCAAGCTCGTGAGTTGCCATATTGCCGGCACTGATAATTCGAAGATAGTCGGTTATAAACGCGAGCAACTCCTGCGATTTCATCACCGCAGGGTAGCGGGTGAAGATTTCACTGGATTCCGGGTTGTCTATATCCTCTTCAATCGCCATCACTCCCTGTTTACGAGACTTATCAAAAATCTCGTACATCAGGCTGAGCAAGTCCATATAATAGGCTTTATTGAAAGGTGACCCGGTTAACAACCGCAGCATGCCAGCGAACACTTCTCTGACGGTATGCCCGGGATTTGCAATAATAAAAGAGCCGATTGCAGCACCAAAGATAATCAGCAGTTCAGTGGGCTGCCACAGCACCATGAGGTTGCCGCCATGGAGGGTGTAACCGCCCAGGACACTGGCAATAACGATGACCGAACCGAGAATTAATAGCATGAAAAAAACAGGGGCCTTTTACAACAGGGTTTAGTGATAGCCTCAACAAAGACAATCTACCGAATGGATGATAACAAGAGAGGAAGGACTGTGCGACGCCAGCGCCGCACGGGGAACTCCCGACATCCACACCCCTGAACAACTATTTGGTAAACTTCGCGCCTTTGAGTGCATAGGATCTCTTTAAATGTTCAATAAGCTGTTCGTCCTGAGCCAGTACCTGACGCCGCAACTTGCGATTTCGCGCCTTGCCGGCCGCCTGGCAGACCATGACCGCGCCCCGGCACTCAGGAACCGGGTTATCCAATGGTTCATCAGGCGCTACGGCGTTGATATGAGCGAAGCTGCGGAGCCGGATCCAACAACTTACACCAGCTTCAATGCGTTTTTTACCCGGGCGCTGAAGCCCGGAGCCCGTCCTGTAGCCCCGGGCGAAAGTACCTTTGTAAGCCCGGCAGACGGCGTGATCAGCCAGCTGGGCGAGGTGGCCGGCAACCGGATCTTTCAGGCCAAGGGCCAGTCGTTCAATCTGGTGGAGCTTCTGGGCGGGGATTCACAGCGAGCCAAGCCGTTTCATGCAGGTAAGTTTTCTACAATCTACCTGTCCCCAAAGGACTACCACCGGGTCCACATGCCCCTGGCCGGCACGCTCCGGGAAATGATCTATGTGCCCGGCAATCTGTTTTCAGTAAACCCTGTCACGGCGGAAAACGTACCTAACCTTTTTGCCCGCAATGAGCGGGTAGTGTGTATCTTTGATACGGCTGCCGGCCCCATGGCGATGGTGCTTGTGGGAGCCATGGTTGTGGGCAGCGTTGAGACCACCTGGGGCGGCGTGGTTGCCCCTGGTGCCGGGGGTGTAGAAACACACACCTACGAGGGCAGGCGTGCTGTCTCATTTGCCAAAGGCGAGGAAATGGGGCGCTTTCGGCTGGGCTCTACGGTGGTGCTGGTCATGCCCGACGGCACTGTCAGCTGGGATGCGGGTCAGGTTGCGGGAAAGCGGGTTCGTATGGGCGAGGCGTTTGGGAAAACAGCCACTGCAGCGCCTTCAGGCCCGCTCTAACGGAAAGGCCAGTACGTCTGCAATATTCCGTGTACCCACTTTCAGCATCAGCAGTCGGTCCAGCCCCAGAGCCACACCAGCGCAATCTGGCAAACCATGCTCTAAAGCCGCCAAAAAAGCCTCATCAACGCCCATCTCAGGCTTTCCGGCGGCTTTTCGCAGGCGGTTGTCCGCTTCAAAGCGGGCCCGTTGTTCGTCTGCACGGGTGAGTTCCCAGTAGCCATTGCAAAGCTCCAGCCCGTCTATGTAAAGCTCGAAGCGGTGCGCTACGTCGAAACCGTCAACGCGGGAAGTTCTGGCCAGAGATGCCTGCGAGGCCGGGTACTGGTTGATGAACTCCGGCACGTCCGTGCCCAGGTTAGGTTCAACGGCAAAGCTCATCAGCAGATCAAGACAGCCGTCGCGGCTGAGATCTTCCAGCTGCCGGGGGTCCAGCCATTGCCGGCAGCGCCGGCGCAGGTCGTGATCGGAAACTGTAAACGGATCTATGTCTGCCCAGTCAATCATGGCCTGGCGGTAACTGGTTACGCCCGGCCGGGCACACTCAAGCCAGCCACACACAAGCTCCCCGACCTCCTCCATAAGAGCCACATCGTCAAAGCCTGTGCGGTACCACTCGAGCATGGAAAACTCGGGGTTGTGCCGACTGCCACGCTCGCCGTTGCGAAAAACCTTGAGGATCTGATAGATGGAACCGGAACCGGCAGCCAGCAGGCGCTTCATGTGGTATTCCGGAGAGGTCTGCAACCAGCCGCCCTCCACACCCTGTGCGCTTATATCTGCAGCAATACCGTCGAGGTTGGGCTCGGTTACACCACAACGCCCCAGTACCGGCGTTTCCACCTCAAGCACGTTGCGCTGTTCAAAAAAGCCGCGCACAAACGCTGATTGCTGTGCGCGGCTTTTCAGCGCGGCCCGGGTAGCGCTGGGCCGCCAGTCAAGCTGTGAGGTCATTTCAGGCTCAGCTGCTTTTTACCCGGCCTACATACTCGCCGGAGCGGGTATCCACCTTGAGTACTTCGCCAACAGTGATAAACAGGGGCACGTTGACAACCGCACCGGTTGAAAGCGTGGCAGGTTTGGAACCACCCTGGGCCGTATCACCCTTCATACCCGGGTCAGTTTCAACCACTTCGAGCTCTACAAAGTTTGGTGGCGTCACTGACAAGGGCGCATCGTTATAAAGTGTTACTGTGTAAACATCCTGCTCTTTCAGCCACTTGAGCGCATCGCCTACGGCCTTCGAGTCCGCGGCATATTGCTCAAAGGATCCGTCGGTCAGCATGAAGTGCCAGAATTCCCCGTCGGTGTAGAGGTACTCCATGTCATGATCCATTACATCCGCTGCTTCGAGACTTTCGCCGGATTTGAAGGTACGCTCCCACACCCGGTTAGTCATCAGGTTGCGCAGCTTGACCCGGTTGAAGGCCTGGCCTTTTCCGGGTTTAACAAGTTCGTTCTCAAGAATGATGCAGGGGTCGTTATCCAGTAATACTTTAAGACCGCCACGAAATTCGTTGGTAGAATATGAAGCCATTAAATGTTCACCTGCCAAAATGCTGTTTAATATTCTGAGGCCGCTATGATACAGCGAACCCCCGTCTCTATAGAAGCCCGGCTTACAGACGCCGGAAACCGCAGCTGGCAAGAGCTGCTTTCCAGCTCTGTCACCTCGCCACGGGAATTGCTGGCGCGCCTGGACCTGCCCGCCGACAAATGGCTGGCCGGTGCCGAAGCCGGACATCGCTTGTTTGAAGTCAGGGTACCCGAGCCCTTTCTGGCCCGGATGGAAAAAGGCAACCCGCATGACCCTCTGCTGCGACAAGTGTTGCCACTGATCCCGGAGACCTTTCAAAGTGAAGGGTTCGTTAAAGACCCCTTACAGGAAGACAGCGCTATTCAGACCACAGGCCTGATCCGGAAATACCACAGCCGGGCTCTGCTGATGGTCACCGGCCAGTGCGCGATCAACTGCCGCTACTGCTTTCGGCGTCACTTTCCCTATGAGGAGCAACGCCTGAGTCCGGCCGACCGACAGCGGGTGCTGGAAACTCTCGAAGCAAGTCCGGAAGTTAACGAAGTGATATTCAGTGGTGGCGACCCTTTGGCGGTTAATGACCGCTTATTGTCACAGTGGGCCTCGGATATCAGCAGCATCCCCCACATTCGTCGCATCCGCCTGCACACGCGCCTGCCTGTGGTTATCCCCCAGCGCATCTGCGACTCTCTGCTTGAGTGGATCAGTTCCACGCCGGTTCAGGTGGTGATGGTACTGCACATCAACCATCCGAGGGAAATTGATGAGACAACCCGCCAGGCTCTGGACGCCTTGCGTGCGGCGGGCGTCACCCTGCTGAACCAGAGTGTTATTTTGCGGGGGGTTAATGATAATGCGGATATACTGGAAGATCTGAGTGAGGCATTGTTTGCGGCAGGCGTCCTGCCCTACTACCTTCACGCGTTTGACCAGGTGGCCGGAGCCCAGCATTTTGACGTGCCCGATAACGAAGCCCGGGTACTGGCCCGCGAGCTACTGTCCCGACTGCCCGGCTTCCTTGTTCCAAGGCTGGTTCGCGAGGTCCCGGGGAAGACCTCAAAAACACCGATAGACTTGTTCACAAACAACCTCTGATAACGAGTAGCGATAAATATGCAACCGACGCAACATGTCAAACATTGTCAAGTTATCTGCCCCTCACTTTCCTGTAGCAATTTGCTCTTTTACACTGCAATGTGACGCAGTTCGTAAAAATTTGTATTTTCAGTATTTTCTCTGACCAGAAAACTTCGTACTGGTATTGGCATACATTATGAGTGGCAAAACCGTAAAGCCTGACCTTCGGGTTCCCGAGCAGAAAATCGCAAGTCTGTCGTTCTGCGATACAGCGCCGAAGGCTTTCCGTGCCTGGGTAAAACAGCTGCCCATGGCCAACACCGGAGAGACCTCTCGCCAGCTTTACCACGCGATCATTGAGCTCAATCAGCTGTTTGTGGCGCCCAAACAACGGCTGCGCTTTCTGGAACTGGTCCGGGAAGAAATTCACTTTGTCTGCCGTGAGCTGTCAAAGCATTATCTGGGGCTTGCCGCCGCCCTGCCCGAGAAACAGCGCAAGATTGCCAACCTGGCCCAGGCACTTCAGCTGCACCTCGCCAATGGGTACAAGCTATGCGTCCTGGACGCCCTGGAACACGGTGGAGCTGACAAAAACCGTAAACTCGTTGCCAAGTCCCTTCACCGGGCAACATCGGAGCTGAGTTCAACCATTCTGCGCTCGTATCAGCTCTATTGTCCGGCGCCGGCAAACAGCTGGCTTGAATGTCATCGCATGTTCCGGTTTGCATGCAACAACAAGCTCTCCGGAGCTGCAATTGCTGACAGCACCAGGGAGCACAATCAGATCAGCACCCTGGCAGATAACTACAAACGTCTTTTGCTCCTCGGCTGCGCCCGCCCCAACCAGCTCCGCCAATCCGAGCTTACGCAGGCATACAGCCTGTTTGCCAGCTGGGCAGAACACACACTCTGTGGCTCTGCTGATGATGAGAACAGTCTGTTTATTATAAACCCTGAACGGGACGGCGCCCCGGTTTACCGAAGCCTCCTAAAGCACCCGGCAGGGATCGACAATCTTGGTTTTGAAACCAGAGAGCTGGCCACCCGGGTTTCTGACAGCCTTGAGGCCAGGCACCGCAGACAATCGGCACCCAACGCCCTGGAAATACCGGCAAGCGTCAGTGACACCCTGCTCGGCCACCTGAGCCAGGCTTTGGGGACAATCGCCGAACGAAACCACAACCGGGTTGCGCGCGAAGGTACGCTGGAAATCTGTGTCGGACTGACGGCAACCCATTATTTTGTTGCGGGTGAAAAATCATTTACCGAGTTTGTGACCGGCCATGAAAGCAACCCGGAGGAGGATGAGAACCTGTTTGTCCGGGCTTCACGCAAGCGGGAAGATGCCTGGGCCGGAGCCCATGACGCAGCCCCCAGTGGCGAGCACCTCTACGCGGCCGATACACCCATCAACTACCACGGCGGCTTCGGAAACACCTCGGCTTCAGCCAATGACAAAAACCGGCCCAGATCACATTCTGCCTCATTGGTGAACACCAGCCCTGGCGGCTATTGCGTCTCCTGGGAGGCCGGGGTTCCACCTGCCATGGAAGCCGGGGAAATACTCGGCGTGCGGGAGAACCCGTCGCTTCCCTGGAGCGTGGCCGTCGTGCGCTGGATTCGCCAGGCCAGAAATCGCGGCACCCGTATTGGTATTGAGTTGCTGGCCCCCAATGTGTCGCCCTGCGGTATCCGCCTTCTTCAGTCATCGGGCAACAACAGTGAGTACCTGCGTGGCCTGCTGCTGCCCGGGAGCGACGCCAGCCACCAGCCTGCCACTGTCATTACCCCCCGGCTACCCTTCCGGCTTGGCAGCCGTGTCTCTGTTCTGTACGACGGTCTGGAAGAGCAGGGCCAACTGACTCATCTTTCACTGTCCACTGGCAGTATCAGCCAGTTTGAACTGAAGCTGCAGACCCCCAAAGCTCCGGCATCTTCAGGCACTCGCAGGTCACCACTGGCAGAAACCAGCGATGAAGACTTTGACTCTCTGTGGCCCTCGCTCTGAAGGCCACAGTTGTGTGAAGCAACCGGACACAGCAAAACTTGTCATTGAGACGCAACCCCTGCATCATCCCTTCTAATTGACAGCCCGGTCTCGCAGTCCCCGTTCACAGTTTCCAGCAAGACACTGCACCAGGACAGAACACTTTTCTGTCGTGGCCGGCTCAGCCAACCCGTATGATGAGACGCCGTAGGAATGCAGAAACAGAACGACACCATACACCTCCTGATTCTCGACCCCTCACAAAATGATGCCCAGTCCCTGATCAGTCTGTTGCGCAACGCAGGCCATGCCACCCGGACCCACCGCATCACCTCGGAAGAAGACCTTGAGGAGGCTCTGAAAACCAGTAACTGGGACCTGCTCCTGGCCCGGGATGTAGAACAGGAATTCACAGCAGACAGTGCGCTGGCCATGCTCAAGCGTATGGACAAGGACATCCCCTGCCTGTTTCTGACGAATGAGGACGACCGGGAGAGGACGGTCACCGTAATGAAAGCTGGTGCTCAGGGTGCGGTGACATTTGGCGACAATGACCTGCTGCTCCTGAAAATCCGGCGTGAGCTTGAGGCACTTGAAGACCGCCGTCGACGCCGGACCCTGGAATCACACCTGCATGAAGCTGAACAGAGATGCCAGCTTCTTCTGGAAAGCTCTAAAGATGCCATAGCCTATATCAATGACGGCATGCATATTTATGCCAACCAGTCGTATATGGAGTTTCTGGGTTACGACGACATTGACGATCTCACCAGCACGCCTGTCCTGGACACGCTGACAGGCAGCAGCCAGGAAGACTATAAGACTTTCATGAAGGCGTTTGCAGACCATGGCAGGGATGGCATGACCCTTAACTGCACAGCCAGACGCAGTGATGACCACGAACTGGCCGTTACCATGTCAGTCTCAGCAGCAACCTATGACGGTGAAGCCTGCACGCAGATCGTACTGCAGCCTGAGCACAGCGACACAGAACTGGAAGCGAAGCTGCGCGAGATTCGCAGTCAGGATCTTCTGACCGGCCTCTACAACCGACAGTACCTGATGCAGGAGCTGGAAAAGGTTATTGCAACAGCAGGCAAACACAGCGAAACCGGGGCCCTGGCCTATATAGCGATCGATAACTTTACGGCCATGAAAGCCAGGGTCGGGATTTCCGGGGCCGACCTGCTGTTAGGCGACCTGGCCAACCTTCTGAAAAACGAAGCCGGTGATGACCTGATGCTGGCCCGCATGAGCGATGATGCCTTCTGCTTTTTGTGCCTCCCCTGCGATGAAAAGTCCCTGGCCAGCCGGTGTGAGCAGATGTGCAAAGCCGTGGAAGAGCATTTGTTCGACATCAACGGCCGGACAGTGCCACTGACAGTCAGTGTTGGTATCGCCTCTATTACCGAAAACTCCCCCAAAGCAGAAGATTTGCTGGCCCGAGCACATATTGCCTCGTCAGAAGTACGCAGCGATGAGGGGAAGGCTCAGGGTAATGGCATCCGCATTTACAACCCGGCAGAGCATGAAGCCATGGATGACAGCAACTCCGCTGAAGTTATCATGAAAGCACTGGAAGATGACCGCTTCCGCCTGCTTTTCCAGCCTGTTATTAACCTGCGTGGGGGTGGTGAAGAGCATTACGAGGTTTATGTGAGGATGCTTGGCGAAAACGGTAAAGAAATATCCCCATACGACATTTTACCGCCAATGGGCCCGAGCGCCACTGCCATCAAGATCGACCGCTGGGTCTTTACACAGGCCATCAGACAGTTGTCGGATCACCGTGGAGGCGATGGCGACACCCGCATTTTCCTCAACGTGACAGCCGAGACCCTGCAGGATGAAACCTTCATGCCCTGGTTAAGCACCACCCTGAAAGCTGCCCGGCTACCCGGCGACGCCCTGGTTTTTCAGATCCGGGAAGGGGATGCAAACATGCACATGAAGCAGGCCAAAGAGTTCTCCAGAGCCCTGCACGAACTTCACTGCAGAGTATCCATCGGACAGTTTGCCAGTACTCTGGACCCCTTCAGTACTCTGAAACACATTGATACAGACTTTGTAAAAATGGACAGTTCCTTTACCGAGGAAATCCAGAAGAGCGATGAAGCCAGGGAGCAGCTCAAAGAAATAATCAAAAGCCTGCAAAATGCCGGCAAACTGACCATCATGCCGAGGGTCGAGAGTGCCAGCGTTCTTGCTACCCTCTGGCAGGCAGGGGTGAACTACATTCAGGGGTACTATCTGCAGGCGCCGGCCCCGGAGATGGGTTACGACTTTGGCGACAGCTGAGTTTCGCTGTCCCGGAAACCGATCAGATAGAGGATTGCATCCAGGCCAAGCGTGGAGATCGAATGGCGGGCGGATTCCTTGACCAGAGGCTTGGCCCGGAACGCAACCCCCAGGCCGGCCTGGCTCAGCATGGGCAGGTCGTTGGCGCCATCACCGACGGCAATCACCTGCTCCCGGGCAATGTGTTCCTTGCCGGCAATCTCCACCAACAGTTCTGCCTTGCGCTTGCCATCAACAATCTGCCCGGCCACTTCGCCCGTCACCTTGCCATCATGAATTTCCAGCTCGTTCGCATACACGTAATCAATACCCAGCCGGCTCTGTAAATGCCGGGCAAAATAGGTGAAGCCGCCGGAAAGAATGGCTGTGCGATACCCCAGGGTTTTAAGACTCCGGATCAGGTGTTCCGCCCCCTCCGTCAACTTCAGGCGCTCGGCAATACGTTCCAGCACCGACTCATCCAGACCTTTCAGCAGCGCCAGGCGCTCGGCAAAACTCTCACTAAAGTCCAGCTCACCCTGCATCGCCCGCTCAGTGATCTCCGCCACCTGAGCACCAACCCCCGCCTCATGGGCAAGTTCGTCAATGACTTCGGCTTCTATCAGGGTAGAGTCCATATCAAACACCACCAGCCGGCGATTGCGGCGGAAGATCGAGTCTTCCTGGAAGGCTATGTCCACATTCATTTCGCCGGCAATGTGGAGAAAGTCAGCCCGCAGTTGCTCAGGGTCCAGGGGCCGCCCCCGTACTGAAAACTCAACACAGGCGATCCCGTTATCCCCTTCATTGAGCGAAGGCCGGGCAGAAAGTCTGGAGATATTATCGATATTCAGCCCATGACGGGCGGTGATCGCAGACACCCGCGCAATCTGTTCTGCCTTGATGTCTCTGGACAGCAACGTGACGATGTAACGGGCCCGGTTGCGGCCTTCGGCCCAGGACTGATATTCCTCAATTGTGATAGGCGCAAACCGCACCTGAAGGTCCAGGGCATGCAGACGAAACAGCAGGTCCCGGATAACCGGCGAGGACTTTGACGCATCCGGAATCTCGATCAGAATCCCCCAGGTCAGATGGTCGTGGATCACGGCCTGACCTATGTCCAGAATCCGAACGTCGTACTGCCCCATAATGCCGGTAATTTCCGATGTCAGTCCGGGCTTGTCGCGCCCGGACACATTTACCATAACCAGTTCACTCACGGTCGGACATCTCCATTTTCGGATCTTTCCTCTTCTTCTGCCCGGGCAGCAGAAGGGATCACCTCAATTGAATCAACACGCTGTAACCCACGGGGCAGTTTATGCCCACGCCGGCCGCGCTCTCCAAGATAATGTTCCAGATCAGCAAACTGCAGCCCCATCTTGCGCTTACCGGCATGGACCTCCAGCTGATCGTCCTCAGCGAACACCGCCGCTGCTACCACATACTCTTCACGGCTCTGTACCCGTGCCGCGGGTATACTGATAATTTTATTTCCCTTGCCCCTGGCCAGTTCCGGCAGTTCACTGAGCGGGAATACAAGCATTCTGCCCTCGTTGGAGACAGCGCTCAGATACAGTTTTTTCCCGGTAACAGGAATGACGATCGGGGGCATGATTTTCGCGCCTTTGGGCACAGTGACCACCGCTTTGCCGTTCCGGTTCTTACTGATCATATCGCTCAGCGATGTTACAAACCCATAACCGCCATCGGTCACCAGCAACACCTTCCGGGCCGGATCCCCCATCAGAAGACCCGAGAAGCTGGCCCCCGACGGCGGGTTTATACGGCCCGTCAGGGGTTCGCCCTGCCCCCGCGCCGAGGGCAGGCTGTGAGCCATTAACGCATAGGCACGGCCGGTTGAATCCAGGAAAACCGCCTGTTGATTGTTGCGGCCCCGCGCCGCCAGGGAAAACCTGTCACCGGCTTTGTAGCTCAACCCTGCCGGGTCTATATCATGACCTTTCGCCGAACGCACCCAGCCTTTATCCGACAAAACAACCGTAACCGGCTCATTGGACACCAGATCATTCTCACTGAATGCCCGGGCCTCCTCACGCTCAACAATCGGAGAGCAGCGATCGTCTCCGTATTCTTCTGCATCCGCCAGCAGCTCGCTTTTTATCAGTTCACGCAGGCGCTCTTCAGAGCCCAGGATCGCCTGGAGTTCGTCCCTTTCCGCACCCAGTTCATCCTGCTCGCCCCGGATTTTCATTTCTTCGAGTCTGGCCAGGTGCCGCAGTTTCAACTCGAGAATGGATTCCGCCTGATCCGGCGACAGGCCAAACTTTTCCATCAGGACCGGCTTGGGCTTGTCTTCGGTACGAATGATATGAATAACGTCATCAATGTTCAGGTAGGCAATCAACAGGCCTTCCAAAATATGGAGCCTTGCCAGCACCTTATCAAGACGGGTCTGCAGTCGGCGGGTCACCGTGGTGCGCCGGAACGCAAGCCACTCAGTCAGTATCTGATGCAGCCCTTTCACCCCCGGGCGGCCATCGTTGCCAATCATGTTGATATTCACCCGATAGGTTTTCTCAAGGTCTGTACTGGCAAACAGGTGCGCCATGAGACCATCAAGGTCGACACGATTAGAGCGGGGTACGATCACCAGCCGGGTGGGGTTCTCATGGTCCGACTCATCACGCAGGTCGGCGACCATCGGCAGTTTCCGGGTTTGCATCTGTTGGGCAATCTGCTCGAGAACCCGGTTGCCGGACACCTGGTGAGGGAGGTCTGTTACCACAATTTCACCGCTTTCCCGCTCCCAGCGGGCACGCATACGCAGCGAACCCCGCCCGGTCTTATACATCTGGCGCAGATCCTTGCGAGGTGTGATGATCTCGGCATGGGTCGGAAAGTCCGGGCCTTTAACATCTTCACACAGCTGGTCCACCGTGGCTTCAGGGTTATCAAGCAACCTTACGCATGCAGCTGTGACCTCGCGCGCATTGTGGGGCGGAATATCCGTCGCCATGCCTACAGCAATACCGGTGGTGCCGTTAAGCAGCACATGGGGCAGCCTTGCCGGCAGGACCGCGGGCTCTTCCATCGTGCCGTCAAAGTTGGGAACCCAGTCTACTGTGCCCTGACCAAGCTCTGTCAGCAGTACTTCGGAGAACCGGGCCAGCCGGGACTCGGTATAGCGCATGGCGGCAAAGGATTTGGGGTCATCCGGCGCACCCCAGTTTCCCTGCCCGTCCACAAGCGGGTAGCGATAAGAAAACGGCTGAGCCATAAGCACCATGGCCTCGTAACACGCACTGTCGCCGTGAGGGTGAAATTTACCGAGGACATCCCCCACGGTCCGGGCCGACTTCTTGTATTTGGACGTGGACTTGAGGCCCAGTTCCGACATGGCGTAAATGATGCGCCGCTGAACCGGCTTCAGCCCGTCCCCGACATTGGGAAGTGCGCGATCAAGGATGACGTACATGGAGTAGTCAAGATAGGCTTTTTCCGTGTAGTCCTTGAGTGATACGCGCTCAAAGCCTTCATCCGTTGTCTGAAACTCTGGCATGGATGCCTCTTTTTACCTGTATAAACTTATTTGGGAGAAGCCCGTGATGCTACCTTCTGCATCCTGAATAATCACGGGAAACCGATGCAGCAGGACATTATATGAAGCACTGGGACGATACACCAACAAGCTACAGATTTATCAGATAAAACAGCATTTGCCCGGCGGAAAGAGCCAATTCCAATAGCGGAATTCCCGCATGGAGAGATGGTAAGGTGCGCCGTATGCTCAATTCAGTCATGAAAAGAAGACTGTCTTCCCCTCAATCAAGCGGAACACTATGAAACCCAACCTTAAAGCCTGCGGGCAAGCCATGGTTACGGCTATGGTGAATGCGGCTCTGGCCGTCGCGCTGATGCTTTTAGTGGAGTTTGCAATCAGTGGTAGCTTTCAGATACCTGCGCCCTACCTGTGGGCGGGTCTTTTGATAGGACTGGTTATTTTTGCCGCCCAGTTCTGGCGCCGACTCCGGCTTTGTCGCTGCACTGAGCGGCAGGAAGCGACACGCTCACAGCATAAGCTGCATACCGACGCGTAGTTTTCAATTACCTTTCTTTTATCGCTGACTTTCCTGAATCAGCTTCCGGGGGCGCCCCGGAAGCTGTGGCGGTAGTGCCAGACAGACTTACTGGCGAATACCCTCTACAGAAATGATGATTTCAACGGTTTCCATGTTCTCATCGATGATTGTCGGAAACCCGAAGTCTTCCAGGTGCAGCTCTGTTTCAGCTTCAAAGCCCATCCGGTAGCCGCCCCAGGGGTCCTGGCCGTGGCCCAGCATTTCCACATCCAGAGTGACCTCACGGGTAACACCGCGCAGGGTGAAATCGCCTACAATGTCGGCTTCGCCTTCCTCATCAACTTCCACCCGCTTGCTCTGGAATGTTGCTTCCGGAAACTCGCTGACATGGAGAAAGTCCTTGCTGCGAAGGTGCTTGTCACGCTCACCATGGTTAGAGTCGAGGCTGGCGGTATCAATCGTTACGTTTACCGAACTGTTTTCCGGATTTTCCGCATCGTAGACAAACTCACCGTCGAAATCGTTAAAGCGCCCATAGAGCCAGCTATACCCCAGGTGTGAGACCTTGAAGGTGATGAACTGGTGCGCATCCGTTACATCAAATGCGTAGGTGCCACTGTGTTCATTCGCCTGAACACCGCCCGTAAGGGCCAGGGAAACAGCAGATGCAAGCAGTAGTTTTTTCATAACATTCTCCGAATCATTAAATTGAAACGCTCTGAAGCAGAGCCTTTGTCTCTTACTCACTTGTCCTTACGTGCCGGGGACAACATCCGGCGTAATGTCTCGTCACGATCAACAAAATGGTGTTTCAAAGCACCGGCTGCGTGCACAGCCACCAGCCCCATAAGCGCCCAGGTGCTCCAGTAATGCACCAGACCGGCTGTGTCTTCCAGTCCCTGGACCCGACCGGTCAGGGACGGCACTTCAAACCAGCCAAACACGCTCACTGAGGAACCATCTGCGGTCGAAATCAGATAGCCGCTTACCAGTGCCACAAACACCAGAATGTAAAGCAGGCCGTGGGCGGCATGGGCGCTCAGGGTTTCCCAGCGTTTGTGAGTGGCAACCGGATCTGGCGTCCTGGTCAGAAAACGCCAGAGCAGGCGCAACAGCATCAATGCAAATAACAACACGCCTATACTGCGGTGAATGTCGGGCGCACGCCGGTACCAGTCATCGTAGTAGGTCAGGTCGACCATCCAGAACCCCAGGGCAAACAGCCCCAGAACCGCGACTGCGACAACCCAGTGAACCACAATAGCCAGCCACCCGTAGCGGGCAGGCGAATTCCTTATTTGCATTGCAGGCAAGGCCCCTTATCCCTGTGAATTTGAAAACACAGTATAGTAAGCGGCTTTTTGGATAGAAACCGGAATGTTTTGGGGCCCATCATCAAAAAAACTGATGAAGCAATCCGCTATTAAACGGTCACATCAGCCAGGTTGCCATACGCTTCCAGCCAGGACCTCCGGTCCGATGCCCGCTTCTTGCCCAGAAGCATGTCCATAGAGCTGTCTGTGTCGTCCTCTGCCTCTATGGTGAGCATCACCAGTCGGCGGGTATCCGGAGCCATGGTGGTTTCACGAAGCTGAAGCGGATTCATTTCCCCCAGGCCTTTGAAACGGGTGACGGACACCTTGCCCCGGCGCTTCTCTGCTTCCAGACGATCCAGTATGCCCTGCTTTTCCTGCTCATCCAGTGCATAGAAGGTTTCCTTACCCAGGTCCACACGGTAGAGCGGCGGCATGGCAACAAACACGTGGCCTGCGGCGACCAGTGGTCGGAAGTGTTTTAAAAACAGAGCGCATAGCAGGGTCGCAATGTGCAGTCCGTCGGAGTCTGCATCCGCGAGAATACAGATCTTGTTATACCGCAGGCCCTCGAGCTTGTCTGATCCCGGATCCACGCCTATAGCGACGGCAATGTCGTGAATTTCCTGGGAGCTGAGAACCTCCCCCGGATCCACTTCCCATGTGTTGAGAATTTTCCCCCGCAAGGGCATGACAGCCTGGAACTCACGGTCACGGGCCTGTTTGGCAGACCCCCCGGCGGAGTCACCCTCCACCAGAAACAGTTCTGAGCGGGCGGCATCCGCCCCCGAGCAGTCAGCCAGCTTGCCCGGTAAGGCCGGGCCGGAGGTGACCCGCTTACGGGCAACTTTGCGGCTGGCTTTCAGCCGGCGCTGGGCATTGCTGATGAACAGCTCCGCCAGAGCCTCGGCCACGTCTGTATGCTGGTTCAGCCATAGACTGAAAGCATCCTTGACCACTCCGGAAATAAAGCCGGCGGCCTCCCGTGACGACAGGCGCTCTTTGGTTTGCCCGGAGAACTGCGGCTCCTGCATTTTGAATGACAGCACGTACGCGGCCCTTTCCCAGATATCGTCCGGAGACAGCTTGACCCCTCGCGGCAGCAGATTACGGTATTCGCAAAACTCGCGCATGGCTTCCAGCAGCCCGGTCCGCAGCCCGTTGACATGGGTACCTCCCTGGATGGTGGGAATCAGGTTCACATAGCTTTCCATCACCCCTTCGCCACCTTCGGGGAGCCACTGGATAGCCCAGTCAACCGCCTCCTGATTACCGGAAAAGCTGCCGGTAAAAGGTTCCCGGGGAAGCACTTCAAGATCAGCGAGGGCGTTACGCAGATAATCTTCCAGACCATCCTGGTAAAACCATTCGTCTTTCTCGCGGTTTTTTTCCTGCAGAAAGGTGACCGTAAGCCCGGGACAGAGCACGGCCTTGGCACGCAGGTTGTGTCGCAGACGGCTGACAGAAAACCCCGGGCTGTCGAAATACCGGGTGTCCGGCGTAAACTTGATATGGGTTCCGGTATTGCGCTTACCCACCGTATCAACCACGCTCAGGTCCGTGACCTTGTCGCCATTGGCAAACGTCATCCGGTGAAGCTGGCCATCGCGCTTTATGTTGACTTCAAGGTGTGTGGACAACGCGTTGACCACAGACACACCCACACCGTGCAACCCGCCCGAGAAGCTGTAACTCCCCTGGGAGAATTTGCCCCCGGCATGCAACCGGGTAAAGATCAGCTCGACGCCCGGCAACCCTTCTTCTTTATGCACGTCTACCGGCATTCCCCGGCCATCGTCTTCCACGCTCAGGGATCCGTCTGTATGCAACACTACATCAATGCGGCGGGCATGGCCTGCAATGGCCTCATCAACACTGTTGTCTATTACTTCCTGAGCCAGGTGATTCGGGCGGCTGGTGTCTGTGTACATCCCCGGGCGCTTGCGCACCGGGTCCAGGCCGCTCAGAACTTCAATAGCATCGGCATTGTATTGTTGCTGGCTCATAGGTTGGGCAGGACTCCGAAGAAAGAAAAAATTGCGTTCCCATAGCTTAGGGATTCAGCCTCAAAGATCAACGCTTACGAAAGATATTGCTCAGGGCTCCAGAATCAGGTCCCTGTCCCGGATACCCGAGACAAGGATTTGCGACCAGTCGCTGGCCGGAACGGCCACCACCACACAAGGTGACGTAAGCGCCTGGGTAACCATGGCGCCGGGTGCCGGTGAGCGCATGTCCATCGTCAGCTGAAGATTACCTGTGTCGGCATCAGCTGAAGCTGAAACCAGGCTGGCACTGTACCCTCCGGTAGGCTTCTCTCCCAGAGTGACAAAGACAAGGTATTCCTGATCAAGATTTACCTGTCGGAGTTGCTGAACGGCCATATTCTGCGCCGGAAGCCCCAGTAATTGCTGCAGTTCTTCGGCGCTGCGCACGTAAGCCAGCCCGGGGCCGGTCAAACCACAATGGGCAGACTGGGTAATCTGGCGCACCTGAGACGCTTGCGGTTTCTGCCCGACATCGCCCGATGTCGCACAGCCGGCAAGCACCATACTCCCCGCCACCCAGACCGCTGTGAACACGCCCGCCAGCAACTTTCTGAACTCTGTAACCATCACTCTGCTCCGGCTCATCTGGAATCGGCCTTACTCAGGCCCAACATGGCCATCACCTGGTCCGTCAGCCCTTCCTGGCTGAGGCCGCCACGCTCGGGCCGATACCAGGTGACCGTCCAGCTCAGGGCACCGGTAAGCATACGCCGCACCACGAACGGATCGGCGACCAGTGCACCTTCCTCTTTCAGCGCAGTCAGCACCTCCAGCCACAGGGACTCATAAATATCCCTGAGTTTCAGAACTTCTGCTTGCGACGGCTCGGAAAGACTGCGCCACTCAAACACCAGCACCGCCATAGCCTCTCCGGTCTGGCCATTAATCGACTCCAGTTCGGCGCTGATCAGGGCTCGCAGTTTCTCCCGGTTTGTGTCTGCCGCGTCCATTGCAGCCTGCATAACCGCGGTATTCAGCCGGATGGTCTCTACCATAACCGCCTTGAGTATTTCTTCCTTGGTGCGGAAATGATGAAAAAGACTGCCAGATTGAATTCCAACAGCTGCCGCCAGATCTCTCACTGTGGTCCGTTCATAACCCTTGTCCCGGAACAGTCGGGCGGCTTCCCGAAGCAGGCGCCCACGAGCGCTTTCAGGGTCAGAAACCAGGTTATCAGCAATCAGTGAGTGAAGAATTGTGTCGTGGTTCACGGTGGGTGCATCCAGCTACATTTAAGGGTTTTCTATTCTACCTGACACTCTCCTGTTTACAAACCAAGCGCTTGCTTGGTATGGTCGGTTTTATGAATGAATGACTGGCCCACTGATACAGGATGCAAAGACATGGCTGACTCCTCCAACACGGTCCGCATCGGCTGTTCCTCCGCTTTCTGGGGTGACACGGAAACTGCGGCCGCACAGCTGGTTCACAAGGGCAACATTGGCTACCTGGTGGCCGACTACCTGGCAGAAATCACCATGTCGATCATGGCCGGCCAGAAGATGAAAGACCCGGGCCAGGGCTATGCCCGGGATTTTGTCGAAACGGTTATGGGCCCGCTGCTTGCTGATATCAAAGCCAAAGGCATCCGCGTACTGACCAATGCCGGCGGCGTAAACCCGGTTGCCTGTCGTGACGCTCTGCAGGCGCTGTGCGAAAAGGCCGGCGTGGACCTGAAGATCGCCCTGGTGCTCGGAGACGACCTGTTGCCGGAAAAGCAGGCACTGAGTAAAGCTGGCGTTACCGAAATGAGCACAGGCGACTCCATGCCGGCCATGATGGTGAGCCTGAACGCCTATCTTGGCGCACCCGGTATGGTGGCTGCGCTGGAACAGGGTGCTGATATCGTTCTCACCGGCCGGGTCGTCGACAGTGCTCTGATCCTCGCTCCTCTGGTTCACGAGTTTGGCTGGAGCTGGGAAGATTACGACAAGCTGGCCCAGGGCAGCCTTGCAGGCCACTTGCTGGAGTGTGGTGCACAAGCAACCGGCGGTAATTTTACCGACTGGGAGGACGTTGCTGACGGCTTTGCCAATATGGGCTTCCCGATTGCCGAAGTGCAGGCAAACGGCGAGTTTGTTATCACCAAACCCGAAGACACGGGCGGTCTGGTCAGTCGCGGAACGGTGGCGGAACAGCTGGTTTATGAAATCGGTGACCCCCGCGCCTATGTATTGCCGGATGTGGTTTGTGATTTCACCCATGTTGAGCTGGAAGAAAGCGGGCCGGACCGGGTTACGGTGCGCGGCGCCCGCGGGCTGCCCCCTACTGATAGCTACAAGGCGTCCGGCACCTGGCCGGATGGCTTCAAGTGCACGGCGACCTTCCTGCTTGCCGGCATGCAGGCACCGGCCAAAGCCCAGGCGGTTGCGGAGGCCATTCTCAGCAAAACCTCGCGGTTGTTTCAGGAGCGGGGTCTGTCTGACTACAGTGAAACCAGCATTGAGCTTCTGGGTACTGAAACCACCTATGGCAGGCACGGTCGCGGCCAGGACAGCCGGGAGGTTGTAGTCAAGATCAGCACGGCCCATGAAAAGAAAGCGGCGCTGGTGCTGTTCTCCCGGGAGATTGCACAGGCAGCCACAGGTATGGCTCCGGGGATTACCGGCATTGTCGGCGGCCGGCCTAATGTCATGCCCAAGATTCGTCTGTATTCATGCCTGGTTCCCAAGGCCCGGGTTGAGGTAACAACGGACTTTGAGGGGCAGTCGTCAGTGGTGGATGTGGCTTCCTCCGGTGGCTTTCAGCCGGGTCAGATCAAAGATCAGCTTCCCGGTAAACCGGCCTCTGCGACGGATACAACCGTGCCTCTGATTGATCTGGCCTGGGCCAGAAGCGGTGACAAGGGTGACCACACGAATATTGGTGTGATTGCCCGCAAACCGGAGTTTGTTCCGTTTATCGAGGCGGCTCTGACCCGTGAGGCGGTTGCAGACTGGATGAGCCATACGCTTAACCCGGATAACGGCAGGGTGTCACGCTGGTCTATGCCGGGGCTCCCTGGGTTTAATTTTCTTCTTGAGCACAGCCTGGGCGGTGGCGGTATTGCCAGTCTGCGCATTGATCCGCAAGGCAAGGCGTTTGCTCAGCAGTTACTGGAGTTTCCGGTGCCGGTGCCTTCAGGGCTGGCTGGTTCTTAAATTTCGGGTGAATGCACTCCGGGCGGCACTCCCTCCCGGGACACGCCGTGAATACGTCCGTGTAGGCTTGAGCGCAGCATCCCTGCTGCTCACAGTCCCGGGAGGGAGTGCCGCCCGTAGCGCTCAGACTTTAACAAAGGCTTTCAAGTTATGAGTTATCAATCGGTTTTTCACCCTGATTTATTCAAGGGTCAGACATTTATCGTTACCGGGGGCGGCTCTGGTATTGGCCGCTGTACCGCGCACGAGCTCGCAGCCCTGGGTGCGCGAGTGGCGCTGGTGGGCCGTAAAGCCGAGAAGGTGGAAGCGGTCAAGGCGGAAATTCTTGAATACGGTGGCATGGCTTCGGCACATGTGTGTGATATCCGTGAAGAAGAGTCGGTAAAAGCCACGGTGAAGGCCATTATTGCGGAGCACAAGGGACTGAATGGCGTGGTGAACAACGCCGGCGGTCAGTTCCCCTCCCCTTTGGCCGGCATTAACCAGAAAGGCTGGGAAACGGTGGTGCGCACCAATCTCACCGGCGGTTTTCTGATGGCCAGGGAGGCGTATACCCAGGCTCTGGCGAAAACCGGCGGGGCCATTGTGAACATTGTCGCGGATATGTGGGGCGGTATGCCAGGTATGGGGCACTCCGGCGCAGCCCGGGCCGGTATGGTGAATTTTACTCAGACAGCCGCGGTGGAATGGGGTGCGTCCGGCGTTCGTGTAAACGCGGTTGCCCCTGGCTGGATTGCGTCCAGCGGTATGGACAGCTACCCCGAGCATATGAAGCAGTGGATTCGTAGCCTTGGCGACAGTGTCCCGCTCAAGCGTATAGGGACAGAATCAGAGGTAAGCGCCGCCATCTGTTTTCTGCTGAGTCCGGCAGCTTCTTTTATCAGTGGTGACTGCCTTCGCATTGATGGTGCAGCTTCTCAGGGCGGGCGTGTGTGGCCGCTGCCCAAAGCCAGAAACAACGAACCCTTTAACGGTTTCCACCGGGCCGTTACACCGAAAGTGTTCAGCGAGGATTGAGGTCGCTTTATGCAAACACTGGAAAGCAGTATTAACCCCCAATCCGATGAGTTCCGCGGCAACGCAGAGGCCATGATGGAACACATCAAGACCTTTCGGGAGGCAGAGCAGAAGGTTCTCGACCTGGCCGAAGCAGCGCGGGAAAAGTTTACCAAGCGCGGGAAGCTCCTGCCCCGGGACCGTATTAACCGCTTGCTGGATCGTGGTACGCCCTTTCTGGAGCTATGTTCCATGGCAGGCTACAAGATGCACGATGATAAGGACGGCAGTATGGCCGGGGGCAATATCATCGCTGGCATAGGCACAGTCAGTGGTATTCGCTGCCTCGTTGTCGCCAGTAACAGCGCGATCAAGGGCGGCACCATTACCCCCGCGGGCCTGGATAAAACCCTGCGACTGCAGCAGATTGCCAAAGAGAACAAGCTGCCGGTCATCTCTCTTTCGGAAAGCGGCGGCGCCAACCTGAACTACGCCACGGACATTTTTGTTCAGGGCGCCCGCGGTTTTGCTAACCAGGCCCGGATGTCTGCAGCCGGGCTGCCTCAGATTACGGTCGTCCACGGCAACGCAACCGCCGGTGGCGCCTATCAGCCCGGTTTATCGGATTATGTGATCACGGTTCGTGGCAAAGCCAAAATGTTTCTGGCAGGCCCGCCGCTACTGAAAGCCGCCACCGGCGAGATTGCTGATGACGAAGAGCTGGGTGGTGCTGAAATGCACGCTCAGGTTGCAGGTACCGCAGAATACCTGGCTGAAGACGACGCCGACGGTATCCGCCAGGCCAGAAACATCCTGGAAGCCTTACCCTGGAACGAGCAACTGCCGCCGCAGCGCGAGATGAAGTGGGAAGCGCCTGTGTATCCAGCGGAAGAGCTTTTGGGCGTCATTCCCTCGGACTCCAAGAAGCCTTATGACGTGCGTGAAATCCTTGCCCGTATTGCCGATGGCTCCAGGTTCCTGGACTTCAAAAACGAGTTCGACGACCAGACCGTCTGCGGCACCATCCGCATTGAGGGTTACTCTGTAGGCGTCATTGGCAACAATGGCCCGATCACCCCGGCTGGTAGCGCCAAGGCCGCCCAGTTCATCCAGCTCTGCGACCAGGCGGGTACGCCACTGCTGTTCCTGCACAACACCACCGGTTTTATGGTGGGTACGCATTCCGAGCAGAACGGCATTATCAAACACGGTTCAAAAATGATTCAGGCCGTTGCCAACTGCCGGGTACCCAAAATCGCTGTCGTAATCGGCGGTTCCTACGGCGCCGGCAACTACGCCATGTGCGGCCGCGGCCTGGACCCGAGGTTTATCTTCGCCTGGCCTAACAGCCGTACCGCGGTTATGGGCCCTGCTCAGGCCGGCAAGGTGATGCGCATAGTAGCCGAGGACAAGCAGCGCCGCAGCGGCATAGACCCGGACCCGAAAACTCTGGAGTTTCTGGAGCAGGCGACTGCCAAGAAGCTGGAAGACGGCTCCACTGCCCTGTTCGGCACCGCCCGGTTATGGGATGACGGTCTGATTGACCCTCGGGACACCCGGCGCGTTGTTGCACTGGTACTCGATGTGTGCCGCGAGGCCGGGATTCGTGAATTACGGCCTAATACATTTGGTGTGGCCCGCCTTTGATCGGGTTTTGGCTTTGGTGGAGCCCGCCTCGTGGATTGCTTGCTTGGGTGGGGGCACCGTCTGGGAGGGCGTGTCCAAAAACCGCTACGAGCACATCCATGTGCGCTTGGCTGCGGCCATCCTTGGCCGCAGACATTTTTGGACACGCCCTCCCAGACGGTTCAGCAAAGCCACCAGTTAGCGCCATTACAGATCAGGATTTTCGACGACAAACGTTAAAGATAAATATGCAGTGTGCGACCTGAAATACTCGAGACTCAAGAACTGTTATCAGGTAGCGAAAAGTTCCGGATATAAGCGAGTGTGGGGCTGGGCGTTCAGAAAATGTAGAGGGCCAAGGATGGCCCGAAACAAGCGCACATGGATGTGCTCGTAGCGGTTTTCTGAACGCCCAGCCCCACACTCGCGACCCCAAGCTAACGAACGTGCACAAAATCAAAGAAAGCACGAACCAGATGCCAGGAGAACAAAACGTGAAATTCACAGCCGAACACGAAGCCCTGAGAAAAACCGTCCGCGATTTCGTGCAGAAGGAGATTAACCCCCACTGCGACGAGTGGGAAGAAGCCGGGCAGTTTCCCATTCATGAACTGTTCAAGAAAATGGGCAACCTTGGTCTGCTTGGTATACAAAAACCCGAAGAGTACGGCGGCATGGGGCTGGATTACAGTTACAACCTGGTCGCGGCTGAGGAGCTGGGCATGGCTCACTGTGGTGGCGTGCCTCTGGCCATTGGCGTGCAGACCGACATGTGCACACCGGCCATCTCCCGCTTTGGCTCTGACGAGCTGAAACGCACCTTCCTGACACCAGCCATTGCCGGCGACATGGTGGGCTGCATTGGTGTGAGTGAAGTGGGTGCCGGCTCGGACGTGGCCGGGCTGAAAACCAGTGCCAAAAAAGACGGCGATGACTACATCATTAATGGCTCCAAGATGTGGATCACCAACAGCCCGAGTGCCGATTTCATCTGCCTGCTGGCCAACACCAGCGACGACAAGCCCCACAAGAACAAATCACTGATTGTTGTTCCCATGGATTCCCCGGGGATCACTTTCAGCCCGCACCTGAACAAACTGGGTATGCGCTCGTCGGAAACCGCTGAGATTTATTTCGATGATGTGCGTGTTCCCCAGCGTTACCGCATCGGTGCCGAAGGGACGGGGTTCATGATGCAGATGTTGCAGTTCCAGGAGGAACGCATGTGGGGTGCGGCCAATGTGATCAAGGCATTGGAAAACTGTATTGACCAGACCATCGAGTACTGCAGCGAGCGCAAAACATTTGGTATCCCCCTCATCGACAATCAGGTAATTCACTTCCGGCTGGCGGAATTACAAACCGAGGTAGAAGCCCTCCGTGCCCTCACCTATCAGGCGTGTGAACTGCATATTGAAGGCAAGGAGGTCACCAAGCTTGCCTCTATGGCCAAGCTGAAGGCCGGTCGTCTGGGCCGTGAGGTGACCGACAGTTGCCTGCAGTACTGGGGTGGTAACGGCTTTATGTGGGACAACCCGGCCTCCCGGGCGTACCGGGATGTGCGGTTGGTGTCTATTGGCGGCGGTGCCGATGAAATCATGCTGGGTATTATCTGCAAGATGATGGGCACTCTTCCTGGCAAACCCAGGAGCTGAAGTACGGTGCAAAGCTGGCACCCCGGCATGATTGTTCAGGACACGCCCACGAGTACATCCCTGTAGGGCTTGAATCGGGCCATCCATGGCCCTCAACAGTCCTGAACAATCATGCCGGGCCACCAGCTCCAGACATTTTTCTTGGAGTCACTTTATGGAAACATTACCTCATTGCGAAACACTGCTTCTGGTGAAACAGGGGCCTGCGCTGCACATTACCATCAACCGACCGGACTCACGGAACGCCATGAGCCTGCAGATGGTGGCGGAACTGGCCACTGTATTTGCCGAGGTGGAGTCTGATACCAGCATCCGCGCTGTGGTCATCCGTGGTTCCGGCGGACACTTTTGTGCCGGTGGTGATATCAAGGATATGGCCGGCGCCCGGAACCAGAAGACCGGCGAGGGTGAGGCCGATCCTTTATACCGCCTGAACCGCGCATTCGGACAGATGATTCAGCAGGTAAACGAATCCTCCAAAATTGTCATCGCCATCACCGAAGGGGCCGTCATGGGGGGTGGTTTTGGCCTGGCCTGCGTCTCCGATGTTGCCATTGCCGGTCCGACAGCCAGGTTCGGCATGCCGGAAACCTCCCTCGGCATCATCCCGGCCCAGATCGCACCGTTTGTCGTCGAACGCATCGGCCTGACCCAGGCCCGCAGACTTGCGCTGCTCGGTTTGAGAATCGGCGCAGAAGAAGCCTGCGCACTGGGCATTGTTCACCAGGCGGCAACATCGGATGAAGAACTTAACGACATGCTGACCCAGACACTGGAACGCGTCCGCCAATGCGCACCTAACGCCACGGCAGAAACCAAAGCCCTGTTGCACCGCGTTGGGCACGAATCCATGAACGGCTTACTCGACAGCGCCGCCGAAAAATTCGCCGAAGCCGTCCAGGGCAACGAAGGTAATGAAGGAACTATGGCGTTCATGCAAAAACGCACACCAGCCTGGGCAGACACGGAATAAACTGGTGGAAGTGAGGGGGCACTCATTTTCCATTGATAGAGGAGCGCTTGGGTGCAGGGGGGTTGTCAGAAAATGTCGGCGGCCATGGATGGCCGACGCCAAGCGCACATGGGTAAGGCAAGCGTTTATGAAGCAAAGCTTCATGCGCAGCCGAACGACAGCAATCTGCGATTGCTGGCCGGACCCCGCAAGGGGTGCTCGTAGCGGTTTCCTGCCGCCTCCGCAACCCCTCACGGCAGGCATACATTTTCTGACAACCCCCCTGCACCCAAGCGCGGACTTGCACAACCCAAACCCGCCCCTCACGGCAGGCACGATTTTACGAGACCAGCACAATGCTAAAAAAACTACTAATAGCAAACCGGGGCGAAATCGCCGTTCGCATTATTCGCACCGCCAAAGCCCTCGGATACCGCACCGTGGCCGTTTACTCCGAGGCCGATGCCCAAGCCATGCACACAGAACTGGCTGATGAAGCCGTGTGCATAGGCCCGGCACAAGTCGCCGCGTCTTACCTAAACGCAGACTCCATACTCGATGCCGCCCGCAAAACCGGCGCCGACTGCATCCACCCGGGTTACGGTTTTCTCTCCGAGAACGCCGACTTCTCCAACGCCTGCAAAGACGCCGGTATTGTTTTCGTAGGTCCGCCGGCGAACGCCATCGAACTCATGGGCAGCAAACGGCGCTCCAAAATCGCCATGCAAGAGGCCGGCGTCCCCGTCGTTCCGGGTTTTGAAGGCGATAACGCCAGTGACGACGAACTCATCGCCGCGGCCGCCGACATAGGCTACCCGCTGATGATCAAAGCCTCCGCTGGTGGCGGTGGCCGGGGCATGCGCCTGGTGAGCGATCCATCCGAGCTGGCCGACAATATCAAGCGCGCCCGCTCCGAATCCAGTCAAGCCTTTGGTGACGACGAGCTGATCCTTGAAAAAGCCGTTATCGAACCCCGCCACGTGGAAATTCAGGTCTTCGCTGACCAGCATGGCAACGCCGTCTACCTTGGAGAACGGGACTGCTCCGTACAGCGTCGGCATCAGAAAGTTGTTGAAGAGGCCCCGTCTCCCTTTGTCACTCCCGACCTCCGCGCCGCCATGGGCAAAGCTGCGGTAAAAGCCGCCCTCGCCTGCAACTACGAAGGCGCCGGCACCGTCGAATTCCTCGTCGACAAAGACCGTAACTTCTACTTCCTGGAAATGAACACCCGCCTGCAGGTAGAGCACCCGGTTACCGAACTGGTCACCGGGCAGGACCTGGTGGCCTGGCAGCTGAGAGTGGCTGAAGGACTGGCGCTGCCGCTGGCACAGGAAGATATTCAGCTTAATGGCCACGCCATTGAGGTCCGCCTGTACGCAGAAGATCCGGCTCACGACTTTACCCCGCAAACCGGGCCCCTGCATGTATTCCAGCCAGCGGAGGGAGAAGGCCTGCGCTTTGATACAGGCGTGCGCTCCGGCGACGACGTTACCCCGCATTACGATCCCATGCTCGCGAAAGTCATCGCCTGGGGTAACAACCGTGATGAAGCCCGCCGGCGACTGATCCGCGCGCTGGAAGACACCCGGGTGTTCGGTGTTACCACCAACCGGTACTTCCTCAGCCGCATTATTGCCGACAACACCTTTGGTGCCGGGCAAGCCACAACGGCGTTTCTGCAACAAGCTTTCAGTGACGATCCTTCACTGCAACCCGCCAGACTGAATATCCGCAAGCTTGCCCTTGCCGCCTGTGTGCTGGCCCATGGTGCAACCGGAGCCCAGACCTGGAGTAATGCCCCGGCCACCAACACCCCGATAAAACTGGACACCGGCAATGAAACCGTCGACCTGCTGGTGCAAAGCCAGGGCGATAGCCTCTCCTGCCGCTTCGAAGATGAGGTCCATGAGCTGAAAGAAATCAGCATACACCACGATGTGCTGTGCTTTACCGACAATGGCGTCCGTCAACGTTGCCATTATCACCGCCACGGGGATTCTCTATATTTACAGGCGTTCGGAGAGTCGTGGTCAGTTACAGACCTTACTCACCAGCCAGCGGCAAGCGCCAATGGCACCGGGAGTGGTCGCATTCAGGCATCTATGGACGGTGCCATTATCGACGTTGTGGCCGAACCGGGGCAGACAGTCTTACAAGGGGAAACCCTGGTTATACTGGAAGCCATGAAAATGGAACACCCGGTGAAAGCCGATTGTGATGGTGTGATTCACCAGATTCTGACCAATAAAGGCGATCAGGTGAAGCGTAATCAATTGCTGGTAGAAATCACTACTGGCGAATTATCCGAACAGGAGAACAAAAAATGAGCACACTGAATAACAAAACTGTTTTTATCACTGGTGCCAGCCGCGGTATTGGCCGTGCTATTGCCCTTGCCTGTGCCCGCCAGGGAGCCAACGTGGTTATTGCAGCCAAGTCAGATACACCACACCCGAAGTTACCCGGCACGATACACACGGTAGCCGACGAGGTGCGCGCCGCCGGAGGCCAGGCGCTGCCTCTGGTTCTCGATGTGAGAGATGAAGACCAGATTAAACAGCGCATTGACGAGGCTGCTGAGCACTTCGGAGGCCTTGATGCTCTGGTCAACAACGCCGGCGCGATCCGCCTGACCGGCGTTGAACAACTGAAAGTCAGTCGCTTCGACTTGCTGCACCAGGTGAATGCCCGGGCTGTGCTTGCCTGTAGCCAGGCCGCTTTGCCCTGGCTCAAAAAATCCGGACACGGCCACATTCTGAGCATGTCACCGCCGGTGAACATGGACCCTAAATGGTTCGCCCACTTTGGTCCTTACACCTCAACAAAATACGCCATGACCATGATCAGTATCGGCATGGCACAGGAGTTCAGACGATACGGCATAGCAGTAAACACGCTCTGGCCAAAAACCGTGATTTCCACCGCTGCCATTCAGCATGAAGCCGGTGGCGAACAGCTGATGGCCAAAGGCCGCACGCCCGATATCATGGCCGACGCCGCTGTCAGCATTCTGAGCCGCCCGGCCGAAGAAATGACCGGACAGAACCTGATTGATGAAGACGTGCTCCGCGAGGACGGTGTCACCGACTTTGATGTTTACCGTTACGTGCCCGGTGACGCTGACCTGATGCCAGACCTTTACCTGGACTGAACCTGAAGGCGGCTCTGGTGATCTTGATGAACGACAACAACAACTTACGGGAAAACCATGAACCAAGATAATGTTACTGCAATGGACATCGCGCGCAGTCTGCCGGGAATGCTGAGACGCTTCCCGGCCATTGCAAAAGGCTATTATTACTACTCAGTCAAAGATAAGCAGAAAGCACTGACCCTCGGCACCCTGGTTGAAAACAACGCCGAAAAATACCGTGACAGGCCGGCCATCCTTTTTGAGGATCGCCGCATCACCTGGGGAGAGTTCAACGCCTGGTCCAACCGGATCGCTGCCTTCTTCCTGGCCCGGGGACTGAAAAAAGGCGATTCAATTGCTGTGCTCCTGGAAAACCGCCCGGAACTACTCGCAGTAGTGACAGGAGCAGCCAAGATCGGTGTGGCCTGCGCCATGATGAACACGTCTCAGAAAGGCCGGGTGCTGGAACACAGCGCCGGCCTGGTCAGCCCGAAAATGGTTGTGGTGGGCGAGGAACTGGTCGCCACCTTCGATGCGGTAAAAGCAAACCTTGAATTTGATCACCCCTCGCCCTTTCTGTTCGTGGCAGACAGCAACACCCTTGAGACCTTCGGTAATGCCCCCTCCGATTACATCAACATGGCACAGGAGGTCAGCACCTGCAGCAGCGACAACCCGGTTCTGACGGACCCGCCCCGAATGGGGGATACCGCCATTTTCCTGTACACCTCCGGAACCACCGGCCTGCCCAAGGCGGCTCCTGGTTCACACAACAAGTTCCTGAAGGCATACGGGGGCTTTGGCCTGATGTCCCTGTCTCTGACTCCCGAAGACGTCTTCTACTGCACCCTGCCGCTGTATCACGGTACCGGGCTTGTGGTGTGCTGGGGGGCAACGCTGGCGGGAGGCCCGGCCTTTGCCCTGCGCCGGAAATTCTCTGCCAGCGCTTTCTGGGACGATGTAAGATATTACAACGCAACCACCTTTGGCTACATCGGTGAGTTGTGTCGCTACCTGCTTAACCAGCCACCCAGTGAGCAGGACCGCAACCACCGCCTTACGAAAATGCTCGGCAACGGATTGCGCCCATCTATCTGGAAAGAATTCAAGGACCGCTTTGGCATTGAGACCATTTCAGAGCTCTATGCCTCCAGCGAAGGCAATATTGGTTTCAGCAACTTCTTCAACATGGACAACACGGTCGGCCTGTCCACAGCGCCGTACAAACTGGTGAAATTCCACGATGGCACCCGCGACCCGATCCGTGACGACAACGGCCGGATGCAGGAGGTTGTCAAAGGGGAGCCGGGTCTTCTGATTGGCGAAATCACCAAAAAATGGTTTTTTGAAGGCTACACGCAAAAAGAAGCGACGGAAAAATCTATACTCCGGGATGCCTTCAAAGACGGCGATGCCTGGTTCAACACTGGTGATGTGCTTAAGGATATAGGCTGCCGCCATCTGCAGTTTGTGGACCGTATGGGGGATACGTTCCGCTGGAAAGGCGAGAACGTGTCAACCAATGAGGTAGAAAACATTATTGACGGCTCGGGGATGGTAAAAGAAGCCATTGTTTATGGCGTCGAGATTCCAAACACCAACGGCAAGGCCGGTATGGTGACCCTGGTGCCAAGCGGTAATAACTTCGACCCGGACAAGCTGCTGAGCTATCTGCAAGACAACTTACCGGCCTATGCGGTTCCGGTGTTTATGCGCGTTACCGACGCCATCGACACAACCGGTACCTTCAAGTATCGCAAGGTGGATATCCAGAATGCCGGTTACTCACTCGACCGGCCCCATGAGGAGGTTTTTGCCTGGCTTCCGAAAACCGAGGGCTACACCTTACTGACTCCGGAGCTGGTATCGGATATTAATTCCGGGCAATTTAAGTTCTGATTTGGTGCCAGGGTCTTGCTGTGGCCCTGGCCTCCCCTGGCCTTTAAGATCGGTGTTAGCCATTCAGGGCAGGTCGTCCCAAAAACCGCTACGAGCACATCCATGTGCGCTTGTTTCGGGCCATCCCTGGCCCTCTACATTTTTGGGACGACCTGCCCTGAATGGCTTTCAATATCCGGCGAGGGAGCTCTGGCTAAAAAAGCCCATCTTCAAAACTATCTTGTTGCAGACGATAACGGAAAACCTTGATAGTGAGAGCGAGCGGCCCCTCCCAAAAATGTCTGCGGCCAAGGACGGCCGCAGCCAAGCGCACATGGATGTGCTCGTAGCGGTTTTTGGGAGGGGCCGCTCGCTCTCACTTACACCTTCATTATCAGGCTACTATGAGAAGGCAGCTCAAGAGCCAACTTTCAAAACCACCTTCCCGGTAGCACGCCGCTCAGTCAGAGCTCCGAGTGCCTTGGCGTAATCCTCAAACTCGAATACTTCGCTGATTTTGGGATCAATTTTGCCCGCGGCGAAGAGCTCCATCAGCTCCATCATGTTCTGAGCACTTACGTCTGGTTCCCGTTGCGTGAAGCTGCCCCAGAATACGCCCACCACGGAACAACCCTTCAGCAGCGCGAGGTTTGCCGGGATTTTCGGGATTTCGCCGGCGGCGAAGCCGATAATCAGATGACGGCCGTTCCAGGCCATGCCCCGCAGAGCCTGCTCGGTGAAGTCACCACCCACAGGATCGTAGACTACATCAACACCCTTGCTGTTGGTGAGGCGCTTCACCGCATCTTTCAGGGGCTCTTCGGTGTAGTTGATCAGCTCGTCTGCACCGGCTGCTCTGGCAACGTCCAGTTTTTCCGCAGTGCTGGCGGCCGCGATCACATGGGCGCCCATGGCTTTGCCCAGCTCTACCGTTGCAAGCCCGACACCGCCACTGGCGCCAAGCACCAGCAGACTCTCACCCGGCTGGATGTTAGCCCGCTGCTTCAGGGCGTGATACGAGGTGCCATATACCATGGAAAAGGCAGCGGCTTTTTCGTCGCTCATGCTGTCCGGTACCGGCAACAGGTTTTGCTCAGGTACAACCACCTCTTCGGCAAAGGCGCCATAGCCTGTCAGGCCCGCTACCCGGTCGCCGGGTTTGAAGCGGGTCACTTTCTCCCCCACTGCAATCACTTCGCCGGACATTTCTCCGCCCGGGGAAAACGGCATGGTGGGCTTGATCTGATACTTACCCTGAATAATCAAGGTGTCGGGGAAGTTAAGTCCGGCGGCTTTAACGCGGACTTTTACACCGTGCCCTTTGGCTTCGGGGCTGGGCACGTCTTCGATAACCAGGCTCTCAGCCGGGCCATATTCCTTACAGAGGACCGCTTTCATGGGCATTACCTTTTGATTATTACACTATTGTTGTTGAGGCTTACAAAGCTAACCACTACAGCGCCATGAAGCAAATAAAGAACCTTTATCCTGACCTATAACTCTTGCTTATAGCTCTTGGCCTGCGTATCGGCAACCGGTAAGATTACCGTTTTTTTAGCACAGCTCTATTACGACTTTCAGCTGATACCCGATCCTGATCCATTCAAAACCTCACATTCTCGCACCCTGAAAGGCAGACACCCGTCATGCTCGAACGACTGTTTCAACTCCAGGCCCATGGCACCACGGTTCGCAAAGAACTGGTCGCGGGCATTACCACTTTCCTGACCATGGCCTACGTGATTGTGGTCAACCCCAGCATTCTGTCTTCTACAGGCATGGATTTCGGGGCGGTTTTTGTGGCCACGTGTCTGGCTGCAACCATCGGCACATTGATCATGGGGCTGTGGGCCAACTACCCGATTGCCCTGGCGCCGGGTATGGGGCTGAATGCGTTTTTCTCTTTCACCGTTGTCGGCAGTCTGGGATACAGCTGGGAAGTGGCGCTGGGCGCCGTGTTCCTGTCAGGTGTCACCTTTTTTCTGCTGAGCATCTTCAAAATCCGTGAATGGATTATCAACAGCATTCCGTTGTCCCTGCGTTTTGGCATTTCCGCAGGCATCGGGTTTTTCCTGGCACTCATCGCTTTCAAGAATGCGGGCGTAGTCGTGGACAACCCGGCCACCCTGGTGGGCCTGGGGGATTTGAGTTCCGCCGAAAACCTGCTGTTTTTCGGCGGTTTTGTTTTGATTTGCGCATTGTCATACCGGCGCATAACAGGCGCGGTCATGATTGGCATTATTGCTGTAACCGTAGCTGCCATGATGCTGGGCCTGGTTGAGTACGACGGCTTCTTTTCTGCACCGCCAAGCCTGGCTCCCACTTTCATGAAGCTGGACATTGCCGGCGCCCTGAATGTCGGTATGATCAGTATTGTGTTCGCGTTCCTGTTTGTGGATCTTTTCGACACTTCCGGTACGTTGATCGGGGCAGCCCAGCGTGGTGGCCTTCTTGACAAGGATGGCAAACTTCCGCGACTGGGGCGGGCACTGATGTCAGACTCAGTTGCCACCATGTCCGGGGCGGCTCTGGGCACGTCAACCACAACCAGTTACATTGAGTCCACAGCCGGTATTTCTGCCGGTGGGCGCACCGGGCTGACTGCCGTCGTTGTTGCCCTGTTGTTTCTCGCCTGTCTTCTGCTTTCTCCTATTGCCAGCATCATTCCGCCTTATGCTACTGCCCCGGCGCTTCTGTACGTAGCGGTGCTGATGACCAGCGGCCTTAAACTGATAGACTGGGAAGACATTACCGACGCGGCCCCGGCTGTTGTTACCGCGCTGGTGATGCCGCTGACGTTCTCCATTGCCAACGGGATTGCTCTGGGCTTTATCAGCTACGCCGTTATCAAGGCTCTGAGCGGTCGCTGGTCTGATCTGAACGCAAGCGTTGTCGTGATCTCTGTTGTCTTTATACTCAAATTCATCTTTCTGGACGCTGCCTGAGCAGCGCCCGGACTGAGAGCCAGATTCTATGGATTACTTTTCTCAAAGCATCAAACAAGCCATCCGCACCGTGCCCGACTGGCCGACGCCGGGCGTCTCTTTTCGTGATATCACCACGGTTCTGCAGGACAAAACCGCCTTCAGAAAGCTCATCGATGCGTTTGTGCACCGCTACCACGGCCACAAAATTGATGCGGTCGCAGCGGTCGACGCCCGGGGTTTCGTGATTGGTTCTGCGCTGGCCTACGAGCTCAACGCCTCTCTGGTGCTGGTACGCAAAAAAGGCAAGCTGCCGTTCGATACGCTGGTAGAAGACTATGAACTTGAATATGGCACTGCCTCTGTGGAGCTGCATCAGGACGCATTCAAACCCGGCGACCAGGTGGTACTGGTGGACGATCTGATTGCGACCGGCGGCACCATGCTGGCAGCCGCCCGGCTGATTCGCCGTATCGGTGCCGAGATCGTGGAGGTTGCCGCCATGATTGACCTGCCTGACCTTGGCGGCTCCAGCAAACTGCAAAAAGAGCAGTTGAAGGTCTATACTGTCTGTTCATTTGATGGAGAGTAATAGGGGGAGGCTCCATGGATCAGTATCAGCACCACTGGAAAGATGGCACCCCGGTGCACCTGCCCTTGGGGAAAATCGTGTGTGTGGGCCGGAATTACGCAGAGCACGCCAAAGAGCTTGATAACCCGGTGCCTTCCCAGCCTTTGTTGTTCATCAAACCCGCCTCCTCGGCTGTGCACGTTACACGCCCCCTAGAGCTTCCAGATAACGCCGGCCAGGTGCACTTTGAAAGTGAACTGGCCGTGCTGATCGGCAAGCCTCTGACGCGCGCTTCAGCCAGTGATGCCCAGACAGCCATTCTCGGCTATGGTCTGGCCCTTGATCTGACCCTTCGGGACCTGCAAAGCCAGCTTAAAGACAAAGGGCACCCCTGGGAGCGGGCCAAGGCCTTTGATGGCGCCTGCCCCCTGTCGCCGTTTGTGGCGGCTGAGCATTTCAGCCATGATCACATTGTTTTCAGCCTGGATATCAACGAAGAGCGCCAGCAAAGCGGTGACACGCGGGATATGCTGTTCCCGATTGTTCCGTTACTAGCTCATATCAGTAACCATTTCACCCTGATGCCCGGCGATGTGGTGCTTACCGGTACCCCGAAAGGCGTCGGCCCCCTGTTTTCCGGACAAACCCTGACCCTGGAACTGGAAGATCAGTTGTCTGTATCTACCAAAGTGGTTTAACTTGGGCAGAGTTTAACCCGACAGACACAATTTTCCGGAAGAGTGCGTATACTCAGGCATGGCAAAAAAACCGGTTACCTCACGCAGTGGTCGATTCTTCAAGCTTGCAGGCATGACTGCCTCGGTGGCAGGGCAGTATGCGGGCCAGAAAGCCCGCCGGCTGGTGAGTGGCGAAAACGATGACGGCGCCCGCAGTGAAAGCTACAGCCGCATGGCCAACCGTATAACCAGCACTCTGGGTGAAATGAAAGGCGCCGCCATGAAGGTGGGTCAGATTGCCTCACAAACCCAGGACTTCCTGCCCCGGGAGTTCTCTGAAGCGCTTCAGACCCTGCAGAAAGAAGCGCCCCCCATGCCTTTCGACATTATTCTGGAGCAGATAGAAACCGAACTGGGGAAGCCGGTAGGTGAGCTGTTTGAGTACCTCCAGGAACCCCCCTACGCCGCTGCCTCAATCGGCCAGGTCCATCGGGCCCGCATGCACGACGGCACGGATGTGATCGTAAAGGTACAGTATCCGGGTGTGGATGAGTCCTGCGACTCCGACCTGAAGCAACTGCGCCTGGCCCTGAGGCTTGGCGGGCTGCTAAAAATGCCCAAGGAGTCCGTTGACAGGTTATTCAACGAGATCGGGGAGCGCTTGCGGGAGGAGCTGGACTACGAAAACGAAGCCCGTAACATCGAGCTGTTCCGTGAGTTCCACAAGAACGACCCCTGGGTGATTATTCCTGCCGTTATCCACAGCCACTCTACGCGCCACATACTGACCCTCGAACTGGTAGAAGGCGATCATGTCAGTGAGGTTACCCCTGAGCGTTACGATCAGGCGACCATCAACCTCATCGGGCACCGGATGTTCACCACCATGGCAGATCAGCTGTTCAGGTTCCGGTGTATTCATGGCGACCCCCATGCGGGCAACTTTGCCTACCGGCCCGATGGCAGCATCATTATGTACGATTTTGGCTGCGTCAAGAAGCTGAAGCCGGAGATTGTTGAGGCTTACCGCAATGCAGTTACAGCGGCGCTGGCTGAGGATTATAAAGCCCTGGATGCGTACCTGATTGCCCTGGGCGCCCGGGTCGAGAGTCAGCCGGCGGTTGATGAGGCCTACTACGCCATGTGGCGGGATATTCTGGTTGTTCCGTTTGACTCAGAGCAGCCTTATGATTTTGGTGACTCCATCCTGCACAAGCAGGTGGCAGCGAAAACAACCACCGTGTTCCAGTATCTGGATTCGTTCAGACCGCCGGTTGAAAGCATTTTTATTGACCGGATGATTGCCGGGCACTACTGGATGCTGAAGCGGCTGGGGGTTCAGGCAGCGTTTGGAGAGGAGCTGCGCAAATACCTTTCCGAACCGCCCCTAGCGTCTGGCTAAAAAGCTCGCTGCCCACTCTGCAACGCCCTCTCCTGCGCCTTTGCGGATTACTCTTGCCCGGGACACACCGGCCGTTTCGCCCGGATCCACCACGGTAATCGGTACGTCCATATCCACCTCATGGACCAGCCCGGCCGCCGGGTATACCTGCAGCGAGGTACCGACAATAAGCAGGTCGTCTGCCGTACGTACTATGTCGGCAGCGGCCTCAAGCATGGGAACCTCTTCACCGAACCAGACAATGTGGGGGCGCAGCTGCTGGCCCAGTTCGCAAAAATCTCCTGGCTCTATGTCGCGATAACCTATGTCATAAACCAGCTCGGGATTCACTGAGCTTCTGGCTTTGGTGAGCTCGCCGTGAAGGTGTATGACATGGCTGGAGCCGCCACGCTCGTGCAAGTCATCTACGTTCTGCGTAACGATGGTTACACGGTGATGCTGTTCCAGCTCTCCCAGTAACTGGTGAGCACGGTTAGGCTGAGCCGTCGCCAGCTGCCGCCGGCGCTCATTGTAAAAGCGCAGCACCAACTCCTGGTTGCGCACAAACGCTTCCGGAGTGGCTACGTCGTATACACTGTGCTTCTCCCAGAGGCCGCCGTTATCCCGAAATGTAGACAGCCCGCTTTCAGCGCTGATACCGGCGCCGGAGAGTACTACAATGTGTCGCTTCATGAATCGAAAATCTTGCCTGGGTTGATGATGCCGTTGGGGTCGAATACCTGCTTGATACCTTTGAGGTACGCAATTTCCGCGTCACTCCGGGTGTATTGCAGGTACGGCTTTTTGGTCATGCCGACGCCGTGTTCGGCGGACACGCTGCCCTGGTACTTTTCAACAATTTCAAACACCCACTTATTCACCTGCTGGCACTTTTCAAAAAAGTCTGCTTTTGCCATGTCTTCCGGCTTGAGGATGTTGAGGTGCAGGTTGCCATCGCCGATATGGCCGAACCAGATGATTTCGAAATCCGGATAATGCCTGGTGACCACCGCATCAATTTCCTGGAGAAATTCAGGGACGCGGGATACGACAACGGAAATGTCATTCTTGTAGGGCGTACGCGGAGCAATGGACTCCGAGATGCCTTCACGCAACTGCCAGAGGTTCCGGGCCTGGGTTTCACTCTGGCTGATCACTCCATCCAGCACCCAGCCATTTTCCATGCATTCCCCGAACAGGCCCATGGCGTTATCCAGTACCTGGTCTGACGTCGCCTCAAATTCCAGCAGCGCATAGTAAGGCGCTTCCGTTGCAAACGGCGCTGACACCTGGCCGTGGGCCAGCACATATTCCATGGCCTGGTGCGAGAAAAACTCATAAGCCGTGAGGTCAAGACCACTCTGAAATGTTTTCAGCACGTCCATGGTATTGCCCAGATCATTGAGCCCGAGCACCAACACAGTGAGATTGTCCGGCTGACGTGTGAGTTTCATGGTAACTTCGGTGATAAAACCCAGTGTACCCTCAGCGCCGATAAACAGATGGCGCAGGTCGTAGCCTGTATTGTTCTTCTCCAGATCCTTGTTCAGCTCCAGAATATCGCCCTTGCCGGTGACAACCTTAAGGCCGGCCACCCAGTCACGGCTCATGCCGTAGCGAATCACCTTGATGCCGCCGGCGTTCGTGGACAGGTTGCCGCCCAGCTGGCTGGAGCCGGCAGAGGCGAAATCTACCGGGTAGTAAAGATGGTTTTCGCCTGCAAAGCTCTGCAACTGTTCAGTAACAACCCCCGCCTGACAGTGAACCAGCCGGTCACTGGCACTGAAATCCAGAATGCGGTTCATGTTGTCGAAGGCCACAACCACTTCCCCGTTGGCAGCAACTGCGCCTGCGCTCAGCCCGGTACGGCCACCGGAAGGAACCAGAGCAATACGGTGCTCATTGGCGAACCTCACCAGCGCCTGCACTTGTTCAGTGGTTTTCGGAAGCACAACGGCAAGGGGACTGGGTTCGTAGATGCGTGTCCAGTCCACGCCATAGCGTTCAAGATCAGCAGGGTCCGTCAGTACCTTTCCCGCCGCCTCGTCAGTGGCAACCCGCTCTTTTAGCGAAGCAATGATCTGTTCAGAGTTCATGAATGCATCAGTCTCGTCAGGATTAGGCCAGCAACTCTGGATAAAATTCGCAATTCAGTTGATCCAGGCGAACCGGCGCACTGTGATAAGTTGCTTTTATGGTATCATACCGCTCCTGTTCTGTGAGCCAGCCCCGACGATCACTGGCTACAGTTGATTTCATGCCACGAAAGGTTCGGAAGCAAAGCCCATGTCAACGACGTCTCTCGAAAAGAGCAAAATCCGCATTCTGCTGCTGGAAGGCGTGCACCAATCCGCCCTGGATACCCTGAATGCCGCAGGCTACACCAACATAGAGTACCTCAGTCACTCGCTGGCCGAGGAAGACCTGATGGAGAAGATTGCCGATGCGCACTTTGTCGGTCTTCGGTCCCGTACTCAGTTAACCGAGAAAGTATTCGAAGCTGCCAAAAAGCTGGTTGCGGTGGGTTGCTTCTGTATCGGTACGAACCAGGTGGATCTGCAGGCCGCTACCCGCCGCGGTATCGCCGTATTCAACGCACCTTTCTCCAATACCCGCAGTGTTGCCGAGCTGGTTCTGGCACAGGCCATCCTGCTGCTGCGTGGCGTCCCGGAGAAGAGCGCCAAAGCACACCGGGGTGACTGGCAGAAATCGGCGAAAAACAGCTATGAGATTCGCGGCAAAAAGCTGGGCATTATCGGTTACGGCAATATTGGTACCCAGTTCAGCGTCCTGGCAGAAAGTCTGGGCATGGATGTGTATTTCTATGATGTGGTTTCCAAACTGCCCATCGGCAATGCCACTCAGGTAGGCAGCATGCAGGAACTGCTTAACCTGGCAGACGTTGTGAGCCTGCATGTGCCGGAAACACCGGCGACCAAGTACATGTTCAAGGCCGAGCAACTGGCTCAGATGAAGCCAGGCGCTATCCTGATGAACGCCTCCAGAGGCACTGTTGTAGATATTGAAGCCCTGGCTGACTCCCTGCGTAGCGGTAAGCTTCTGGGTGCCGCCATTGACGTCTTCCCGGTAGAGCCCAAGTCGAACAAGGAAGAGTTCGTCTCGCCACTGCGTGAGTTCGACAATGTGATCCTGACGCCTCATGTGGGCGGCTCCACCATTGAAGCCCAGGAAAACATCGGGCGCGAAGTAGCCGAAAAACTGACAATGTACAGCGACAACGGTACCTCCGTATCGTCTGTCAACTTTCCGGAAGTTGCACTGCCATCGCATCCGAATCAACACCGGCTGTTGCATATTCACGAGAACGTTCCCGGGGTTATGTCGGAGATCAACCACGTGTTCTCGGACAATGGCATTAACATCTGTGGCCAGTATCTGCAGACCAAAGAAGACATTGGTTATGTCGTTATTGATGTCGATAAAGCCTACAGCGAACTGGCGCTTGAAAAGCTGCGTCAGGTAAACGGAACCATCCGTTGCCGGGTGCTTTTCTAAGTCGCATTTGCCACAAAAAAACCGGAGCAGCTTTTTAACTGCTCCGGTTTTTTTGTGGCCGGTCACTTCACAGCCCGGCCATGGCGCGGTTACTGATTTGGAACCAGCGTCAGTTCAACACGGCGGTTCTGTTCGCGTCCTGATGAGGTATCGTTAGAGGCAATCGGATAACGCTCACCATACCCCACAGCCCGGGTACGCTTGGGTTCAATGCCCTGATTAAGCAGGAAATCCCGCACAGTGCCGGCACGCCGCTCACTGAGCAACTGGTTGTAGCTCTCGGCACCGGAACTGTCGGTATGCCCCTCAATCTGAATCGTTGTTTTCTTGAACTCCTTCAGTACCAGCGCTACCGATTCAAGCGTACTGGTAAAGCCCGGGCGAATCGAGGTCTGGTTAAGCTCAAAGGTTATATTTCCCGGCATGACCAGCTCAATTTCGTCACCGTTACGGACCACGCGAACGCCACTGCCTTCCAGTTTCTGGCGTAACTGAGCTTCCTGACGGTCCATGTAATACCCGATACCGCCGCCCACAGCTGCACCGCCTGCGGCGCCAATCAGTGCGCCTTTGCCGCGATCACTTTTACTCGAGGTTGCTGCACCTACCGCTGCTCCACCCAGCGCGCCTATAATGCTGCCTTTTGTGGCATCCGAAGTTTTCTCCTCACCTGTATAGGGGTCATAGGTCATACAACCGGCAAGGCCCATCGTCGTCACTGCTAGTGCAAGCATTGTTTTTTTCACAGTTCTCTCCTGTGGCTGGTTCTGGTTTCAGCAGGTTCGCCTGCTGGTGGATGTGTAAACGTGTCTATGATTGTATTAAATACGGTTGCCTGCAAATTCCGGGCTTCGTTCACCAGATGATGCCGGCCGTCGGCAATTCTTACCTCATCTACCGCCGCAAATTTGTTACGAATAATTCTCAGGTTATGCTGCCAGTCTACGGTCTGATCCTTTTCGCCCTGAACTACAGTCACCGGAAAGTTGACCGGCCGCGCGGACTCGATGTGGGGCACCCATACCCTTAACGCACTCACCCAGTCGGTATGCACGGCCCTTGCCTGTAACGGATCGTTCTCTCGCAGAAACCGCAAAAACCGGGTATTACCACTGTTCTCTGCAAACGCCCGCTGCCACCGGGTCATAAAGGGTCTTACCAGCGTGTGCAGCATTCTGGCCCGCTGCCACCCCATTGGTCGCACCAGCGGCGCCAGCAAGACGACTTTGCGAAAATCCGAGGTTTCCACTGAATGTTGGTTTGATAACAGATAGTCAATCAGTATCCCGCCACCGGTACTCTGTCCAACAGCAAACCAGGGCCCGCGGATTTTATCGCGCACGTGAGCCATAACCTCAGACAGTACGGCCTGATATTCCAGGAAGCTGCCAATGGCCGCCGGCGTGCCACTGGACAAGCCGTGACCCGGCTGGTCGTAGGTCAACACATCAAAGCCGGCACCAAGACAACGTTCAATAAGCTGGGTGTACAAGCCCACGTGATCAAAATAGCCATGCAGAATAAAAACCGTGCCCCGTTTGCCATGAGATTCCGGCAGCCGGAAATAATGAACCACTACCTTGTGTTCGTCTGCGTTTACATAGCCCTGATGGTACGCAACGTCCGGGTATTCAACCCAGAGATCAAGCCCGTAAAAACGGCAGTAAGCGGTCATTTCATTGCTGAGCGTCTGCCTTCCGTCCGGGTCGAATGGCACCAGCTGCTCCAGCAGAGACTCACGCTCCCACTGAGGTATTTCGATGGTATCTGTTTTCCAGTACACGTAGAGTTAAACGCCTGTCATGGATCAATGAAAATAACGATGCACAATCCTAACCCATCGCGGGGGTATAACACAGATGTTGCAACATGTTCTTGAGGCCGGACTACGCCAGACCATGAGCCGCCTGATCCGGCCTGCCCTGCATCCGGCTGTACCGGTATCCGTCCAGCGCCTGCTCATCAGGCAGGCCTATCGCAGTTCGATTCCACCCAGGGGCTGCGACTTCCGGAAAGACACACTGGCAGATGTTCCCGTTATCAGAAGCTCATTCGGAGCGGTAAACCAGGGCACTGTATTGTACCTGCATGGCGGTGGCTACATCATCGGCTCGGCAGCCACCCATAAAGGCCTGACCGGACACCTGGCAAAAGCCAGCGGCTGCACCGTTGTAACACCTGACTACCGCCTTGCTCCGGAGCATCCGTTCCCGGCGGCTCTGGACGATGCAGAAGCAGTCTGGCACCAGCTGATCAGCGACGGGCACTCTCCCGCTGAAACCGCGATTGCCGGCGATTCTGCCGGCGGTGGGCTTGCCATCGCCCTGGCTATGCGACTGCGAGACAAACAACAGCCCTTGCCCGCGTCCCTTACGGTTTTTTCACCCTGGGCAGACCTCACCCAACAAGCCTTGTATTCGCCTGAACACGAACCTGTGTTGCAGTCACGCTGGACCGCCAAAGCTGCAAAGCTCTATGCCGGCCCGGAGTCCCTGAGCAACCCTTTGATCTCTCCCGTATACGGAAACCTCACGGGGCTGCCACCGTTGCTGATTCAGGTGGGAAGCCAGGAAATTCTGCTTAACGATTCGGAGCGGCTTGCAAGCGCAGCGCAAAAGGCCGGAGTCGACACCCGGCTTGAGGTGTTCAACAGCCTCTGGCATGTGTTTCAGGTACACAGCGGCCAGCTGGACCGGGCTACTGCCGCTGTAAACGCTGCAGGCGAGCATATCAGGGAACATCTGGCAGGCTGAGATTGCCCGACACAAGTGCCTCTTTGCGCTCACGGGGCCACTGCTTGATACGCCATTCCAGCCTTAACGCCTGGCTGCGACTGCCGGCCGGGGAGCTGAACGCCAACACCAGCGGCCCTTTTCCCCTCAGGCTACGCGCCCCTTTGGGCGCGCCGGCCTGATGCTCTTTAAACCGGCGGGAGACATCGGTTGTCACCCCGGTATAAAGAGCCCCCCGGGCTGTCCGCACTATATACACGTACCACTCAGTGGCCACTGGCCAGCTCCTGCTCCCGTGCCTTAACTTTTCTTTGTTGCAGCCAGAGACCGCCCATGATCAGTACAAGCCCGATATAGGTGGAGGGCAGAATATGCTCTCCGAGAATAAAATAGATAAATACCAGCGACAGGAATGGTGAGATAAATATCAGGTTACTCACCCTGGACGTATTCTCTGCTTTTTTCATGGCGTAAGACCAGAGCACAAACGCGATCCCCATTTCGAATACGCCGACATACAACGCTGCCAGCAGTGAACCCGTCAGCGGCAGCGCCAGCCCTTGCGTCCACCAGCAAATCAGCGCGATGACCGGCAGGCCGGAGAGAAAATTGAGAAACAGGCCCACGACCGGGTCGCGGGTATCGCGGGTCGCAATAATCCAGTAGGACGCCCAGATAAGCGTACTGCCGATTGCCAGAGAAACCCCCAGAGGGTCTGAAAAACTTAAGGAGGTAACCGCCCCCCGGGTTGCGATCACCACCACCCCCGCGTAACACACCAGCCCGGCGAAAATATCCAGCTTGCGCAACCTGTGCCCGAGAAACGGCACCGACAGATACGCCAGGACCAGCGCCCAGGTATAATTCAATGGCTGCGCTTCCTGGGCAGGCAGTCGGTCAAAGGCACCGAACAAAAAGAAGTAATACAGGCAGGGGTTGATCAGTCCCATACCAAACGACTGAACGTATTGTTTTTTACTCAGCGCAAACACCAGGTGCCAGCGTTTCTGAGCCATCAGAATGCCGGCCATCACCAGCACGGATGCCGTACAGGCAATCAGCAACATCTGTACCGGGGCCAGGTCTGCCAGCGCCAGTTTGAAAGCCGTCGCTACTGTGGACCAGAGCAGCACCGTCCCCAGGCCGTACAGCATGGCTGTTTTCTGATCTTTCATCAGGGTTCTCCCAAGGGCTCGCTGTGGTCTTCACCGGTCAGCTCACCCGCAGCCAGCCACCGGTAAAGGGTGCGACGGTTGATACCAAGGATCTGCGCAGCCCGGCGCTTGTTACCACCCACGGCCTGCATCACATCGCGTACATAGTTCTGTTGCAGCTTATCCAGTGTCGGCCATTCGGACATACTGCCACCGAGGCGCGCACTTTTGGGCGCGGCAGGTTCACTCTGGCGTTTACGGATTCGCTCGGGCAGGTGTTCGGGCTGTATGGTATCACCCTCACAGAAAGTAACCGCCCGCTCAATGGCGCTGGCCAGCTCCCGGACATTCCCCGGAAACGGATAATCCATCAATGTGCGTGAGCTGACATCACTGAGCTTCAGAAAACCACGCTGGTGCCGTCCTGCTGCTTCTCTGAGAAAGTGCATGGCCAGCAGGTCCACATCATCGCCCCGTTCCCGCAACGCAGGCACACGCAAGCTGAGGGTTTCCAGCCGATAGTAGAGGTCTTCGCGAAAACTGCCCTCACGCACTGCCTTCAGCAAGTCCACGTGGGTTGCGGCCAGGATACGGACATCTACCGGTTCCTCTTGGTCGGAACCAACGGGCTTGACCATGCCTTCCTGTAATACCCGAAGCAGCTTGGCCTGCAGGCCCAGAGGCATTTCACCAATCTCATCCAGTAATAAAGTGCCGCCATGTGCTTCAGCGAACAGCCCTTTGCGTGCTTGCCGGGCCCCGGTAAACGCCCCGGCCTCATGGCCAAAAAACTCACTTTCCATGAGCTCGCCGGGGATGCCAGCACAGTTAACAGCCACAAACGGACCCGAGCTGCGCTCGCTGGCCTGGTGAATGGCTCTGGCTACCAGCTCTTTGCCGGTTCCGCTTTCACCGCAGATGAGAACGGCAGCGCTGCTGCGGGCAATCTGCCGGATCTCGGATCTGAGCCGGACCATGCTTTCATGATTGCCAATCAGCCCAAGGGACTCATCAGCACCAGTGTCGGCCAGAAACTGCTGTAACTGCCGGGACAGATCCGCCTGGGTCAGTAACCTGTGTATTTTCAGGCGCAGATGATCTGTAGACAGGGGCTTGGTAAGAAAGTCATCGGCTCCGGCCTTAAGGGCATCCACTGCCTGATCTACGGTTCCGAATGCGGTAATGATAATAAAAGGCAGGCTGTGGCCATCAGCCTGTGTTTTCTTGAGCAGGTCCAGCCCGTCACCATCGGGCAGCCGGAGATCGGATACAACCAGATCCGGCGTTTCTTCCGTAAGCTGCTGACGAGCCTCACTTACTGTTCCTGCGCGGGTTACCCGATAACCATCCAGCTCAAGCTCTTCGGTTAACAATAACCCCAGGCTGGCATCATCCTCCAGCAGCATAATCGTCGCTTTATGTTGGCTCATGTCGCTGCCTCCACTGGCCAGAACAGGCTTACCCTGCACCCTTGTGATTCACTCTGGCCAATACTGATCCGTCCACCGTGTTCTTTCAGAACGCTACTGACAACCGCCAGACCAAGCCCTGTGCCCTCTCCGGCGGCACGGGTACTGTAAAATGGCTCGAACACAGCCTCCCGCTTTTCCGCCGCTATCCCCGGACCATCATCATCTATGCGCACTTCCCATTCATCCCCGTGCGGATGCAGGGATACAATGACCTCCGAACGCGCGGCCTGGCAGGCGTTGCGTACAACATTCAGGCACGCCAGCTCCAGCCTTACCGGCTCTGCATTCACCCGGGCCCCGGCCTCAAGATCGACACCGGTAATCGCTTTACCGTGGCACTTTTCATCCTCACCGGCACGGTCCAGAACATTCTTGAGCACTGCATCAAGGCTGACCGGCCTTCGGGAATCGGGTACATGACGGAAACAATCCAGAAGCTGCTGAATGATGGTTGTCATACGCCCCACCTGGTAGCTGATATCGTCAAGCTGGCGCTTCTGCTCTGCCGTCAGATCGTGGCGTGCAAGAATACCGGCGCGTCCCTGAATAACGTTCAGGGGCGCACCCAGTTCATGGGCCACGCCGCCGGCGACACGGCCGATCATGGCAATTTTTTCCTGGTACTCCAGGCGCTCAGCCAGTTGGCGCTCTTTGATAACTCGCTGCTGTATTTCTTCTTCCGCCCGGGCCATGCGCCCGCTCATATCCCGTACACCTCCGTATATCTGCCGCAATTCACGGGGGCCGGACGGCTTCGCATCCAGCCGCCAGCGCCCGGGGGCCAGACCATCCATGGTAGCCAGCAGCCGGCTGACATGGCGCCCAACTGCACCATAATGCCCCAGTACAACCACCAGGATGATCGTGATAGCGAGGGCAGACCAGATAGAAACAGCCCACAGGCGGATGGACGCCAGTAACTCATGGAAGTCGCTGCGCCGGCGGGTAATCTGCAGCAATCCCTGCATCCGGCCGTCGTCAGCTACCAAAGGGGTAAAGTGCGAGAAAACGGATTGCCCGTCGACTTTACGAAAAGCGCCCCCAAGCTCACCACTGTTTATCACCTGCTCGGCACTGGCACTGTTGCCCACATCTGTATCAGCCACCCCCAGACTGGCGATTCGTGCACCATCCTTATCAAATACCGAAGCGCCGGAGATGCGCCCTATACGAAAAATGGATTTGAGGGAGTCCCCCATCACCAGTTCGTCTTTTTCTTTCATTGCCCTGGAAAGAGGGCCGCTGGTGGCCCGGGCAACCAGTTCAAGATCTTCCTGAAGGCGGTCGTTAAGCGCCTTTTCTACCGCCCCGACCCCCAGATAAATCGCAAACCCACTGATCACCAGCAAAGGGACAACAATGCTCAATACAAGGGTCAGCTGTATTGTGCCGATTACCCGGCCGGCGCGTCTGAGCGAAGGTTTCATTCTGTCTCCCGTGACACTGTTGCCACACATTTCTGCCACATGTGACATTTCGCCACAACCTTCATTAAGCAACATTAACCAATAGAATTACCTAACCCGCTGTTTTAAAAGAACAAATATAAATAAACAAAAGTGGCACGGCGATTGAATAGTCCCTGACGACTGCAAATGAAAACAGGAGAAGTTGATTATGAATAAGCTACTCGTATCCATTACCACTTCCATCGCGCTGCTTGCCGCTGCACCTGTCATGGCACAGCAAACGCCGACAACCGCCGGAAACACAGGTGGTGTCCTGACGTTGGCGCAGGCAGAAACCCAGAAAACCAACTACACAGACGCTGAACTGAAAAAGTTCATCTCAGCCCAGGAAGGCATCACCGAAGTTCGCGAAGAGTACATCGAGAAAATTGAAGCGGCCGATTCTCAGGAAAAGGCTCAGGAACTGCAGATGCAGGCGAACGATGAAATGGTGTCGGTGATTGAAGACGCAAACATGGACATCCCGACGTACAATGCTATTGCCACGGCCTACAGCAGCGAGCCGAAGGTACGCAACCGCATTGAAGCTCTGATGTAAGCCCCCAGGACCGGGCAACCTGCCCGTCCACTCAGCCCCGCTTTGCGGGGCTTTTTCCCTTCCTGCCCGATAACCCGGGCTTAGCCTGCTGTCACCGGCACAGATACAAACCTTACGCCCTGACGCGCCAGTTCTTCTGCCCCCCGCGCAGTCAGCTCGGAAATAAACTGGAATTGCTCTTTCGGGTCATACGGATAAGCCTTGAGCCGGTAATGCATTCCCCAGGGTTTGTTAAACACGATCACGCGCACAGGCTGCCAGGTTTTGGTCCGGGGGCTGGTAAACGCCACTTCCCGGAGCAACTCCCGTACCTGACTGATATCGTGGTTGGCTTCCAGATAAAAGTCGGTGACGCACATCAGGTTGTCGGTACCATCGTTGTCATTGGCAATCAACGAATTCCACAGTTTGTTGTGGGGGATGATCACCACTGTGTCATCCGGAGTGACAATCTCGGCCGCACGCGTGTTGATTGCGCGCACCTCACCATACTGCCCTTCCACCTCAATCCAGTCGCCCGGGCGGTACGGCATTTCGTACAGGGTGACAATCCCTGCAATCAGGCTGTTGGCGTAATCCTTGAACGCAAACCCCAGCGCCAGAGCCAGGGCACCGAAAATGGCTACCATATTTTCAAACGATGGCTTCACCAGTATCGGCACCACGACCACGATGGTGGCAAGAATGATCACTAGCCGAAGCAGCGGCACAGACGCCAGCAAATAGAGGCGTGGTTTGCCTCCCAGCTTTTCTGCAACCCGGGGAAAGAGTTTCTGAATAACCAGCATTACCAGTGAGGCTACAATAATCACGCCCAGCGCATGCAACAGTGCCTGTCCGGTAATTGTGGCCATCGCCTCCCTGATGCCAAGATCTTCCATCATAATAAACTCCTAGAACGGATCCACCGGAAAGCCCCAGCTCTGCAGGTGACGCCTGACCGTAGGGTATCCGATAGGGGTTAAATGCCAGCGTTCATCAACCTGGTCGCAGCGCACGATCTCTGCGCGCTCCAGTCTGGACAACACCAGGCTCAGTTTGTAGGCAGGCACGCCTGTGACAACCTCCAGTGATGCCACGTCAAGTCCGTTATGCAACAGCAGACCGTGAAGCACAAACCCCATCACACTCGTCTTGCTCTGAGGGATGGTCGGCAAACTGAGCCGTTTCAATGGCACCACCCAGCAATCCACCGATCGGCCCTGCCTGCCCGCTTTCTCGTCATCTTCATCGGGACTGGCGTCCTCCTCGGGACGGGCCCGCAGAGATCTCTGCCAGATGGCCAGGGCGACGCCGGGATTTCCGCGGGATTCGCCGGCCAGATCACGCAGGAACGAACTGCGTTTACGCTTTTTCTGGCGCTTGTTCTTCCCGGTGCTGTCTGCCTCGGCTACAGGCAATACATAGAGACCGTCGTCGGCCATTCTTGCGATTACCGGGGCCCGGTCATGACCTGATGCAAGGTAAGTAAGCCACTGCCCAAGCCGCTCGCTGTCCAGAGGCGCCGGCGTCCAGGGCGACATATGGGTACCCTCAAGATAATGCTCCCAATAGCGCCAACACCAGCTTGAACACCCCACAATACCCGGCCCCACAGCATCACTGGCGATCCGGCGGAACAACTCCCGGACCAGAGCCAGCCCGGACAGGCAACGAAGCCAGAAGTCGGCCAGCTCGGGAATAACCCACGGGCGCGAGACATCCTGCTTGTCCCACCAGGCTTTGGCTTCCTGCTCACTGAAAAGTAAGGTTTCCGGTGGTGTAATAACAGTCCATACAGCACCGTCGTCATTCAGGACTGACTGCCCGGGTTGTGAAAGCCAGCCAAGCGCCTGTTGCAAGCCGGAAAAAGGAGGTGCCACAAGGCAGGTCACCTTACGGCTGAGCGCTCCCTCAGAGCGTGCATGCTGCAAGTTACACGCTATAGCTTCAGCCTGACGCGCATAGTCCGGCTCCGGGGCCAGCCGCCTCTGCTGACCGGCAGACAACTCCGGAAGTTCGTCCATGCTTTCAAACGGCTCTTCTGCCCGGGAGACGGCCTTCAGCTGTGTAAGCGCATGACGGACGGCATCTTTAAGTGACCGACGTACAGAGGCCTCCGGCAGTGTCCATTGCTCAGCGGGAATCAACCCTCCGGGAAGGCATGGGTCCCCCTGGTTTCCCCTGGTTTTATCCTTCAAACAACCGCTCCTGTTCATTCCGGTATCTGCAACTCCATTAAGCCCGAGCCCCCCTTTCAGTGCAAGAAACTCCAGCCACCACGCAAAAATCAATGCAAAAAATTCTTGCACTGAGTTTTTTCAGCCAACATAATCGCAAACGATAATGACTATGATTCCCATGCCAACCAATCCGGAGCTTTTAATGAAAGCCAATGTTCAACCGGCCCCTCTTGTCCTCGCTATAGCAACCCTGGTCAGCACGGGCTGCGCCAACACCTCCCTCTCGGATTCCGAGGCCTCTGAGCCGGCCACGAAAGCGTCAGTTGTCGAGCATTACGCCGACCTGGCTCACGCCGGGTATGAAGATGCCCTGATTACCGCAAAGGCGCTGGATAAGGCTACTGATCGCATGCTGGCCAACCCGACCGAGGCCAACCTGCAGGCTGCCCGGGAAGCCTGGCTTGCGGCGCGCGTGCCCTATCAGCAAACGGAGGTATTCCGGTTCGGCAACGCCATTGTGGACGACTGGGAAGGTCAGCTGAACGCCTGGCCTCTGGATGAGGGTCTGATCGACTATGTGCAGACAGATGGTTATCAGTATGAGTTGGGTAATGCAGGTGCCACCGCCAACATCATTGCCAGCGAGCGCGTCAATATTGGCGGCGAAACCATTGATGTCAGCCGCCTGACTCCTGAATTACTGGCGGGGCTGAATGAGGCCGGCGGCTCGGAAGCTAACGTGGCTACCGGCTACCACGCCATCGAATTTCTGCTCTGGGGGCAGGATCTGCACGGCTTTGAACAGGGCAGTGGTGAGCGTCCCGTAACCGACTACGCTAAAGGTGCTGACTGCACCAACGGCAACTGCGAGCGCCGGGGGCAGTACCTTGATGCCGTCACTGATCTGCTGATCACGGACCTTGAGTGGATGGTTGCCCAATGGGCGCCTGAAGACTCAGACAACTACCGCAGCCAGCTGATGAATGCCGACGCCGATGAAGGTGTGCAGAAAATGCTGTTCGGCATGGGCTCCCTGTCTCTTGGCGAGCTCGCCGGGGAGCGCATGAAGGTCGCTCTGGAAGCCAACTCTTATGAAGACGAGCACGACTGCTTCAGTGATAACACCCATAACTCGCACTATTACAACGGGCAAGGCATTCAAAACGTGTACACCGGTCTCTACCGTCGCGTCGATGGCACCCTGGTATCCGGCCCGTCCCTGTCTGATCTTGTGTCGCAGAACGCCCCGGAACTCGATAGCCGCCTGAAGGTTCAGCTGGAGACGACCATGGCCGCACTGAGCGACCTGAAGTCGCACGCAGAGGCCGAGGAGAACCCCATGCCTTTTGACGTAATGATTGCTCCGGGCAATGCAAAAGGAGCAGACATTGTAAACGGCGCAATTATGGCTCTGGTTGAGCAAACCGCCTCCATTGAGCAGGCCGCGCGCCAACTGGGCCTTGAGACCCTGTCACCGGACGATGCCGGACACTCTTTCTGATCAACACCGGGGAATAATGAATCGTAAACAACGTCTGGCCACGCTGCTAATGCTCAGCGTTGGCCTGCCGGCTCTGGCCGGCACGCACGCAGGCTTCCCATTGCAGGAGACACCTGACACAGGTGGGAAAGGTACGGTTGAGCAGTCTGACACCAACGCCTATTCCCTGCCCCAAAACAACCTTTCGATGACACGGCGACTGGACTTCAGTGTTGGCAACAGCTTTTTCCGCAACCCCTGGGTTGAAGCGCCCGCCAGCACCACCGCAAGGGATGGTCTGGGCCCGCTTTTTAACACCAACTCCTGTCAGGGCTGCCACATCAAGGATGGCCGTGGTCACCCGCCGGCGGTTGATGAGCCACCGGTGTCCCTGTTCCTGCGCCTGGCGGTTCCCGCGGACCCGGATAAAGATACAGATACCCTGCTCACTCACGGGTTCAAACCTGCCCCGGTGTATGGCAGCCAGCTGCAAACCGCCGCCCTGCCCGGCGGCAAGCCGGAAGCGGATATGAAGCTGTCATGGAAAACGGTCACCAAAACCCTGGCCGACGGCACCCGCGTAAAGCTGCGTGAGCCCATCTATAAGATTGAAAGCCCGAACTACGGCCCCTTGCCTGAAAACCTTCTGATCTCCCCCCGGGTTGCCCCACCCATGATAGGCATGGGCTTACTGGAAGCGATTCCGGTTGCAGACCTGAAAGATCTGGCAGACCCGCACGATGAGGACGGCGATGGTATTTCCGGCAGACTCAACCAGGTCTGGGACCTTGAAGCCGAAAAAACCGTACCCGGACGCTTTGGCTGGAAAGCCGCAGAACCCAGTGTGCACCAGCAAAGCATGGGCGCATTTGCCGGTGATATGGGGCTGACCTCCAGCCTGAAGCCGACAACCGACTGCACTCCCGAACAGAATTGTGATCAGTTCCCGGAAGGCGGCCAGCCGGAAGTCAGCGACAAGATCGCCAACTTCGTTACCTTCTACGCCAAGAGCCTGGCTGTGCCTGCACGCCGTGATATGGACGATGCCTCGGTAAAGAAAGGGGCACGATTGTTCAATGAAACCGGATGTGCTGCCTGCCACACACCCCGGCATACCACAGGAACAGACCCGGATCGCCCGGACCTGAGCAACCAGAGCATCTGGCCCTACACCGACATGCTCCTGCATGACATGGGGCCGGCTCTGGCGGATGGTCGCGATGAGTTTCTTGCTAGCGGCAATGAATGGCGAACGCCTCCACTCTGGGGCATTGGTCTGGCACAGACCGTGAACCCACAAGCCGGCTTTCTGCACGATGGCCGTGCCCGCACTCTGGAAGAAGCCATTCTCTGGCACGGTGGTGAGGCCGCCCCGTCTGTGGCCCGCTTCCGCAAGTCCGGCGCTGAGAACCGCGAGGCTCTGCTCGATTTCCTGAACTCGCTTTAACGGAGCTTATTATGAAACGACGGATACTTGCATTGGGGCTGATCTCGGCACTGGCCGCAGCGCCACTGGCTACCGCAGCCGCCAGCAGCGAGGCTGCTGTTTCGAATACCGAGTACCGAAAGCAGTGGCACAGCGACATCCACTCGGGTTACCAGGCTCTGGCCACACAAAGCCAGGCGCTTGCAGACCAGGCAAAGACCTATTGCCAGAGTCCCTCCCCGGAAGCACGTGAGCAAACCAGACAGGCCTGGCTGGATGCATTTCTCGCCTGGCAGCAGGTCCGCTTTGTGGACTTTGGTCCTGTGGAGAAAGGCAACCGCGCCTGGCAATTCCAGTTCTGGCCGGACCCGAAAAACCTGGTCGCACGCAAAGCCTCTTACCTGCTGAGGAATGATGAGCCTGTTACAGCCGCCGGAATCAGCGAGTCAGGTGTGGCTGTACAAGGCTTTCCGATGGTTGAATACCTGCTGTACGACCAGCCCTTCAGCAACAGCGAGCGCGCTCTGCCAGCGGATCATACCTGTCAGCTGCTTACAGCTGTCAGTCGCCACATTGCTGACAACGGCGCCACCCTGGCTCAAGACTGGAAGGATTTCCAAAGCGACTACGTTGAGCATGCCCCATACACAGATTCGACCATCCGGGCAGCCATGGCCGGGCTGGAAATTCTTGAAGAACGCCGGCTGGCCACGCCCATGGGATTGCGCGGCAACGGCAAGCGCTCGGTATACAGCGCCGATGCCTGGCGAAGCGAAACCAGCCTGGCTGCAGTGAATGCCAGTGTCCGGGGTCTTCGGCAATACTTTATGCCCGCTTTTTCTACACTGCTGGAAAACCAGAACAAGGCCGACCTGGCCGGACGCATCGAACAGCAGTTTGATGAGGTACAGGCCAACTTCCCCGGGCTTGAGCGCCCAATGGCGCAACTTCTGGCTGACGATACCGCCTTCAGGTCACTGCAAAGCCTGTACATCGATGTGACCCAGCTGACGGCACTGGTGAATGACCGGGCGGCTGTTGAACTTGGGGTTGTGCGTGGCTTTAACTCCAGCGACGGAGACTGAGCCTATGCCTGGACTGACTCGCAGACACCTCATAAAAACGGCCCTCGCCGGAAGCACCGCCCTCACGCTCACGGGTTGCAGCCTTTTGCCCGGCAAAGCCGGCGCTGATGGCCCTCAGCAATACACAGGCGCCATCGGTCTGCCGGGTAACCGTTTTGCGGTGGGGGCGATAGCGCCCGACGGAACAATGCTGTGGCAGTCACAGGTGCAGACCCGCTGCCACAGCGGGTGTAACCGCCCGGGCAACGCAGAGGTGCTGTTTTTCGAGCGCCGCCCCGGCTGGGCGTTTTACGTGTTTAACCGCAAGACCGGCGAGCAGACACACCGCATTGAAGCCGCCTCTGGCGAACACTTTGTCGGCCACGGGGTGTTCTCGCCAGACGGTCGCTTCCTGTATGCGCCCGCCAACCGCTACGAGCCCGGAGAAGGGATCGTGGCGGTGTATGACAGTCACCAGCACTATCAGCGGGTGAATACCTTTGAGCTGAACGGGGCCGGTCCGCACCAGATCACATTACACCCGGACGGCCGGACATTGATTGTTGGGCTCGGAGGCATTCTCACCCACCCCGACTATGACCGCATCAAGCTTAATCTGGGTACCATGAAGCCTGCACTGATTCTTCTGGACCGGCACACGGGAGACACCCTGGGTCGGTTCCGGCCTTCCCACCACCAGCTCAGCACCCGGCATGTAGATGTCTCGCCTGATGGCACCGTCTATGCTGCCTATCAATACCAGGGCCCGGCCCACCACCTGCCGCCATTGGTCACACGCTACCGTAAAGGTACCTATGAGGAGATCGACCTGGGTGAGTCGGTGCATCGTAAATTAGGCAACTATATTGCCAGCATCGTTGCCCATCCCGAGAATGATCTGGTTGCCATTGCATCCCCGATTGGCGGTACCGCACTGATCTTTGACAGCCGCTCAGACGAGGTTGTTGCACAGGCCGGCATTGCCGACTGTGCCGGCGTGGAGGCCCTGGCGGGTGGAGATTTTCTGGTTTCTTCAGGCCGCGGCAAACTGGTTCGTATGGGCAGGCATCAGCCAGCGTCAGAGATTGCCCGTATGGCGGTGCAATGGGACCATCACCTGGTGTAAACCTCACCGCTTCCGAAACACCGGGGTTCAGAGGCGGAAGTCCCGGTGGTATCCTTGGCTGTCCATGTACCGGAGGGCAGCACCTTGTCACAGCAGCATACACCTACAGAAAAAGCATCCCTTGCACAGGAACGAGCCCAGGCGACATCCGGCACGCTGGAGCGTTCCGTTGACCGGCTATACAGCCTGATCGCCAATGAAGAAGACGCCCGGGTGTGCAAGGACATTCCACCTGAAGCCTGCCAGGTTGTACCTCGCAACTTTTTCCTGATTCTGGCAGCCAACGTGCTGACTAAACTGGGGGACCTTTTAATCAGCCCGAAAACCGTGCTGGCGTGGCTGATGAGTGCGGTCGGCGCACCTGCCCTGGTTGCCTGGCTCGTTCCCATCCGGGAGTCCGGCTCCATGGTGCCACAAATGATGATCGCCGCCTGGGTCCGGCGCAAGCCTGTACGTAAATGGTTCTGGACGCTGGGCAGTTTTGGTCAGGCAGTCAGTGTTGCCGCCATGGCGGCAAGTGTCTGGATTTTCGAAGGGTATACGGCCGGTGGCGGCATCATCGGCGCTTTGATTCTGTTCTCCCTGTCACGGGGGTTCTGCTCAGTGGCTATGAAAGACGTACAGGGGAAGTGTGTTCCAAGAACCCGCAGGGGCAGGCTTTCGGGGCTGGCCACCACCATTGGCGGCACGACCACCGTCATCCTGACGTTACTGTTGTTCTGGAACCGCGACGATCCGACGCTGGCCTTTTACAGTCTGCTGCTCCTGTTGGCTGCTGCCCTCTGGGTTGTCGCCGGTTTTCTGTTTGCCGGCGTGGAGGAGCATGAAGGCGAAACCGGAGGCGGTGGTAACGCCCTGACAGAAGCCTTTCAGAGCCTGTCTTTACTAAGGGATGACGCCCCCTTCCGTAACTTTGTTATTACACGTGCCCTGCTTTTGTGCTCGGCTCTGGCAGCACCGTATTTTGTGGTGCTGGCGCAAAAAGAGGCCGACACAGGCATGATGCTGGGGGTGTTCCTTCTGGCCAGCAGTCTTGCCAGCTCTGTATCCGCCAGCTTCTGGGGCTGGATGGCCGATGTTTCCAGTCGCCGCGTGATGATTCGCGGGGCGGCCATTGCCAGCGCAGTTTGTCTGGCCGTTAGTCTTACAGCCATGTTTGTCGGTACCGGGGTAGGCAACGGCTGGTTCTATCCGCTCGCCTTCTTTGTCCTGAGCATTGCCCATGCGGGTGTGCGCCTGGGCCGAAAAACCTACCTGGTGGATATGGCAGGAGGAAACAAGCGTACGGACTATACGGCGGTGAGCAATACCGTGATCGGCTTTCTACTGCTTGCCACCGGTGGGCTAACGGCGCTGCTGTCACTGATATCAACCGCAGCGGTTATTCTGGTTCTCGGGTTGATGGGCCTGGCAGGCACGATCAGTGCTCTGCGACTGAAAGAAGTGACCGAAAACTGAACCCCGATTGCCCGGGCGAAACCTCAGGCAGGTGCCTTGCCATCATTCAGCGCCAGGGCACCTTTGACAATACGGTAAATCAGCCAGATAGATATACCCAGAAGAATGAACCAACCGATAATTATAAAGGTGGTCACAATACCGATAACCGTCCACAGCAGCCCTATCCAGAACGTGCGGATCTGCCAGCGGAAGTGTGACTCCACCCAGGTACCACGCACGTCATCCAGCTTGACGTAATTGACAATGACACCCGCCAGCCCGGTGATACCTCCCAGAAAAAATGACAGCCCCTGAAGGATATAGACTACAACCGCGAGGTTACGTGCGGGGTCGGAGCGACGCGCTAACTCATTGGATTCTGCATCCGCAGGAATGTACTCCGGATCGGCCACGGCTTACCTCCTTTACCTGTGTAAGCACATAGCTTAACACACGGCACTCAGGCAGACTGATCGGTATTCTCTGTAACAAACTGACCCGTGTGCCGGGGGTTCAGCTCCCTCTCTATCCAACGACTGACCTCGCGCTTGCTACGGCGCTTTGTCAGTTGCTCAGTATAGATGTACTCGGGAAACACACAGCTCTTGCCGTTATGCTCCAGGTAAAACCTCCGGCGGGCGCCTACCGGATAAGAGCTGGGCCCGTGCATGACAGCCGCCCGGATAGTAAAAGCTCGGATATGGTCAATCTCCTGACCCGGCTCACTGTCATCACCGCACGCTCCCGTCAGTATGTCACGAAAGCTGCCCAGCACCAGAAAATCCCCCGACTCCAAAGGCCCCTACCGCAGGCTTTGCCGCAGATTATTATCGTCAGAACTGACGCGTTCATAGCGGGTCACAGTCAACAGACTCTCGGTATCATCCCGGGTCTGGACCACGACCTGTACACATTGCACGTGTACTGCTTCCTTACCCATATTAACGAGCAGGCACATGGAGTCGACACTCTCGTTCTAGCCATGGTGGATGACCAGATAGGGCCTGCTGCCACGGCGGTACTGAATTAAAAAGAGCTGAAGGTAGATTACCCATATGATAACCATGGCCAGATTGCTGATCGGGTTTAAATAATCCATCTTGCCACCCTCAACTCTTCAATGCCGGCACCAAACCGAAGCGCCTGTCAGTTGGTCATTTCGTTATACCCTTCCTCAACCGAGTCGCCCGCTTCATCGGCCGCTTCGCCAAGTTCCTCGCCGGCGTTCTCAACACCTTCTTTCATTTCACCCACTGCGCCTTCATCCTGGCCCGTGGCTTCTTCATAGGTTTCCTCTACAGAGTCACCTGCATCGTCTGCTATTTCTGCTGCGTTATCTGCTGCCTGATCAAAATCAGCTCCCTCGTTATCTTCCGAGCTGCAGGCCGCCAGGCCCAGAGTCAGAAACATAACAAGAGCGCCCAGGGTCAACTTGTTCATAACCTATCCCTCTGTTGGTAAGCATTTGTAACCGTTTACAGAGTACGGCCATGCCCGGCGCCACACAATTACTTCCCGATTACGTTTTCTTTAGCCAGAGGCGCCGCAACACAGGGCAGAGCAAGTTCAGAACCACTCAGTTTTCATGTTCAGACACGTGTCATCCATGTTCCGCAACAACACCAGATCCTGAGCAACCGTCGGCAGCTCCCAGTGGAAGAAATACTGGGCAGCCTGCAGCTTGCCCTGATAGAAGTTGCGCTCCTCTTCGGAGTCGGTGGACGCGAGTGCCTCCGCCGCGGCATTGGCCTGTCGCAACCACATCCAGGCAACAGTAATGTGGCCGAACAGATGCAGGTAGCACGAAGCATTTGCCAGGGTTTTATCCACTTCACCGCTCATCATGGATTTACCCAGACTCTGGGTAACCTGAACAGCCTGTTGCAACGTTTCGCTCAGAGATAGCGCCCACGGCTGACAGCGATCTGTGGTTGCGGCCTCCAGATCCACCTGCATTTCCTGCATAAGTAATTGTAGCCCTTGGCTTTGATCCTGCCAGACCTTACGCCCTAACAGGTCCAGACCCTGAATACCCGTGGTGCCTTCATGGATAGGGTTCAGTCTGTTATCCCGCCAGCACTGCTCCACCGGATACTCCCGGGTATAGCCGGCGCCGCCATACACCTGAATCGCCAGGTCATTGGCCTTCGGGCCATGCTCTGAGGGCCAGGTCTTGATAACCGGTGTCAGCAGGTCCAGCAACTTGCCGGCTTCCGTGCGCTTCTGTTCATCCGGGTGTGTGTGCTGATCATCAACCAGGCGCGCACCGTACAGACAAAGAGCCAGCGCCCCCTCAGTATAGGCTTTCTGGGCCAGCAGCATCCGGCGCACATCCGCATGGTCGATAATGGGCACCTGAGGACTGTCCGGATTTTTTTCAGTGGCTTTACGACCCTGCAGGCGGTCTTTTGCATACTCCAGACTGTGCATGTAACCACGATAACCGATTACGGCGGCACCAAAGCCAACACCTACCCGGGCTTCGTTCATCATCTGGAACATATATTTCAGTCCCTGGTGCGGCTCACCCACCAGATAGCCATGGCAAGGCGCATCATCACCAAAACTGAGTGCTGTGGAGGTGGTGCCACGGTAGCCAAGCTTGTGGATCAGTCCGGCCAGGCTTACCCCGTTTCGAACCGCCGGATTGTCCTCTTCATCTACCCGGAATTTCGGCACGATAAACAACGAGATGCCTTTTACACCCGCTGGCGCACCCTTGATTTTAGCCAGCACCATGTGAACGATATTTTCGGTAAGATTCTGCTCGCCACCGGAAATATAAATTTTTGCACCTTTGATCAGGTAGTGGCCAGCGTCCGTTGGCGTTGCGGAGGTGCGAATGTCCGCCAGAGAGGAACCGGCATGGGGCTCGGTGAGCGCCATGGTTCCACTGTAACGGCCACTGAGCATATTGGGCAGAAAGCTGGCTTTCTGGGAATCACTACCAAATACCCGAATGAGGTTAGCCGCTGCCGTGGTCAGAAACGGGTAACCGGCAGTGCCCGGGTTGGCGGCAGTAAAGAAGCTGTTGCACGCGGCCATCACTGACTCAGGAAGCTGCATTCCTCCTAATTCGTAATCGTAGCGCCCGGCAATAAAGCCAGCTTCAGCATAGGCATCAAAAGCTTCTTTAACTTCAGGCAGCATTTCTACCTGACCATCCACAAACCTGGGTTCATCTTTATCCGCGGCGCTGTTGTGATTGGCAAACTTCTCCCGGGCCATTTTGTCAGCGGTTTCAATCACCGCCTCGAACGTGTCGCGGTTGTGCTCGTTAAACCGGTCGCGGCTGAGCAGACTCTCAGTATCGAGAACTTCATAGAGCTGGAAAGCCAGATCGCGGCGGTCAATCAGAGTATCAGTCATTTGTGCAGTGTCCTTCATCGTTTTCGGGAGCATCTATCTATTGTCTACAGACTCTCACAAGCCATCTTCTCTGGAAACCGGCGTTTATGACATAATCATGGTTATATTCGCCACTCATTGCCTGAACTGGCGCCTGAATGATGCAGGTACTGCCGCCCAGGACTGTCGGCAGCAAGGATGCTGCCGTCAAGCGTAAAGGGATGTATTTACAGCGTGTCCTGGGCGGCAGTACCTGCATCATCCTGCTCCGGAGTTACAGTCTGGCGAGACCGGGGCGTACACCTGACTTGACCTGCGGGCCCCGGCACGTATCATCGGTTTCCAGATTTTAATTACGGAGCAAGCATGACCGCCAGGTCCGTCGGCTGCATAAAGATTAACTGTTTCCCTCTGACGGCCGATATCGCCCGTCATCGCGGACGCTTACCCTATTTCCCGGATCCACCGGCTCTGCGCTGAGCCAGCACCCGCAGCCTACAGGTTCATGTTGCTACGATTCTGACAGGGCGTGCAACGGAAGCTAGACTCAGGCTGGTACGTTACCCCCATTCATCAGAAAAGAAATCGCTTGCGAGGTCGCGATGTCGCTACCGCTGGTTGTACTACTGCCGTTTCTGGGCGCCATAGTCGTTCCCTTTTTTGCCCAGGGCGGGCGGACGGCTATTGCTATAGCCTCCTCGGTGCCTGCACTGATTGCTCTGGCGGCACTGTTCCCTCACTGGCCTGCACTGTCATCTGGCGGCGTGGTACTGCACAGCTATGAATGGCTGCCAACACTCGGTTTGTCCTTCAGCTTCCGGCTTGATGGTCTGGCACTGCTGTTTGCTCTGCTGATACTGATAATTGGTGTGCTGATTATTCTGTATGCACACTACTACCTTAAAGCCCATGAAAACGTCGCCAAGTTCTACTCGCTTCTGCTGTGCTTCAAGGGCTCAATGCTGGGTATCGTGTTGTCCGGAAACCTGCTGCTCATGCTTATTTTCTGGGAACTTACCAGCTTAACATCGTTCCTGCTGATCAGTTTCTGGACCCACAAACAGAATGCAAGGCGCGGTGCCCGCATGGCGCTTGCCATTACCGGCGGGGGCGGACTGGCACTGATGGCAGGCATTCTGCTCATCGGTAACATTGCAGGCAGCTTTGAACTGGATGCTGTATTGGCTGCCGGGGACCAGATTAAGGCCCACGCCCTGTATCCGGTGGCACTGACGCTGGTTTTACTGGGTGCGTTTACCAAATCTGCCCAGTTTCCGTTTCACTTCTGGCTTCCTCATGCCATGGAAGCACCCACCCCGGTATCGGCTTATCTGCATTCGGCCACCATGGTAAAAGCCGGTATCTTTCTGATGGCCCGCCTGTACCCGGCACTGGCGGGAACGGAACAGTGGTTCTACATGGTCAGCTTTACCGGCCTGGCCACCCTGCTTCTGGGCGCCTGGGTGGCCATGTTCAAGCATGACCTCAAAGGTTTGCTTGCCCACTCTACAGTCAGTCACCTGGGGCTGATCACCCTGCTGTTTGGTATGGGCACAAAAATGGCTGCCGTTGCCGCTCTGTTTCATGTGATTAACCATGCCACATTCAAGGCCTCACTGTTTATGGCCGCCGGCATCATTGACCACGAAACCGGTACGCGCGATATGCGCCGGATCAATGGGCTCTGGCGTTACATGCCGCATACGGCCACTCTTGCCATGGTAGCGGCATCTTCCATGGCAGGTGTCCCGCTTCTGAACGGCTTCCTGAGCAAGGAAATGTTCTTTGCCGAATCCCTGGAGCTCAATCTCCCGGGGCTCTGGGCCTGGGTACCACCAATTGCCGCCACCCTGGCGGGCATATTTGCTGTTGCTTATTCAGCACGCTTTGTTCACGACGTTTTCTTCAATGGTAAACCCGTGGACCTGCCGCACTTTCCGCCCCATGAGCCACCCCGCTACATGAAGATCCCGGTGGAAATTCTTGTATTTGCCTGTGTGATGGTGGGGGTTTTTCCTGCGATATCCGTTGGTCCACTGTTGTTTGCAGCGGCGTCAGCCACACTGGGCAGTAGCACCCCGGACTACCAGCTGGCTGTTATGCATGGCCTGAACCTGCCACTTCTGATGAGCTTCACAGCGTTTCTGGGCGGCTTGTTCATGTACAGTCAGCGCAAACGTCTTTTTGCTTTCCACGACCGCTTCCGGGAAATTGATGAAAAGGCAATTTTTGAAGCCGTGGTTTCATGGTTCGTTAACCTGGCCGGACGTTTTACCCGGCGGATAGAAAACGGATCTTTACAGCGCTACGCCATGCTGCTGATGGTCAGCGTGATTGCGGTCGCGGCGCTGCCCCTGGCTGAAGCGGGTTTTTATGTCGGTGAAAACGGGTTGAGTGCCTTTGACTGGCCTACAGCAACAGCAGCCGGGGTTTTGATTATAAGCGCACTTGCCACGGCCTTCTGGCACCGTGAGCGATTTTATGCTCTGGTGCTTCTCAGTGTCGTGGGGCTGATCGTCGCACTCGGATTCGCCCGTTTCTCCGCACCGGATCTGGCGATGACGCAGCTTTCAGTGGAAGTTGTCACCATTGTTCTACTGATGCTTGCACTCTACTACATGCCTTCCTGGACCCCGATGGAGAGCACCCGGGCACAGCGCATCCGGGACGTCGTGATTGCACTGACTGCAGGCACAGGCATGACCCTGGTCACTCTGGCCATGCTGACCCAGTCTTTCAGTTCGATTTCTGACTTTTTCCTGCAAAACAGCAAGCCGGGAGGCGGTGGAACCAACGTTGTTAACGTCATTCTCGTGGACTTCCGTGGCTTTGATACCCTGGGTGAGATAACCGTATTAGCCATAGCTGCGCTGGGTATCTACGCCATGCTCAAAAACACGGATCTGCCGGCGCCCCCCGGGGACGGGCTTGGCCGTGTCTGGGCCAGGGACCAGTACCCGCTGATGCTCACCCAGATTGCCCGGCCCATGCTGCCTCTGGCTCTGATGGTGTCTGCCTATATCTTCCTGCGCGGGCATAACGTACCGGGTGGCGGTTTTATTGCCGGCCTGATTACATCCGTCGCGCTGATCCTGCAGTACATTGCCAGTGGCATGATCTGGACCGAGGACCGGATTCCAATCCGATACCACAATGTGATCGGCCTCGGGCTGTTGTTTGCAGTGATAGCCGGGGCCGGGAGCCTTGCTTTCGGCTATCCGTTCCTCACGTCTGCATTCGGCTACATTAACTGGCCGGTGGTGGGCAAGTTTGAAGTTGCCTCGGCACTGATATTCGATCTGGGTGTTTACCTCGCTGTCGTAGGCGCTACCTTGCTGGCGCTGGTCAGTATTGGCCGTCTGTCACCCTATTCGTTCGCAAAGAGTAAAAAGGAGGGCGCGTAATGGAACTGTTGTTTGCACTGGTTATCGGTGCTTTAACCACATCCGGCGTTTACCTGTTGCTACGTGCCCGCACCTTCCCGGTGATCATGGGGCTGACCATGCTTTCTTATGGCGTGAACCTGTTCCTGTTTTCCACCGGGCGTCTGGCAACTGGCCAGCAACCGGTTATCGGAACCGCATCCAGCTATACAGACCCATTGCCACAGGCTCTGGTGCTTACCGCCATCGTCATCGGCTTTGCCATGACCGCGTTTCTGGTGGTTCTGGCCCTGAGAAACCTCTCTGACAATGGCGGCGATCACGTAGACGAACGCCCCGATACAGTCTCGCCGCCCTCAAAGCAGCAGCGGGAGCAGGAGGCCACCCGTAAATGACCCACTGGCTTATCGCACCGATTCTGATCCCTCTTCTGGGGGGCATTCTGCAGGTATTCATGGGCTATGCGCCGATCAGCCTGCGCCGGACACTGGCCATTACCTGTACGGTACTGATGCTGGCCGCCACAATTGTGCTGCTCATACTTGCCAGTGATGGCAGCTATCGTGTTTATGCATTCGGCAACTGGCAGCCACCCTTTGGCATTGTGCTGGTTCTGGATCGCCTGGCCGCCCTGATGCTCGTGCTCACCTCTGCACTCGGACTGTTCTGCCATATTTATGCCAGCGGTGGTGCGGATGAAGGCAACCGCCAGTTTCACGCGCTGTTCATGTTCCAGTTAATGGGCCTGAACATGGCATTCATGACCGGCGACCTGTTTAACCTGTTCGTCGCTTTTGAAGTCCTGCTTATCGCCTCTTACGGATTGCTCATGCATGGCGGCGGCACCGCCCGGACCGTTCCCGGCCTTCACTATGTGACCCTGAACCTGGTGGGCTCGTCCCTGTTCCTGATCGCTGTGGGGATGATTTACAGTGTGACCGGAACCCTGAACATGGCCGATCTGGCGGTAAAAATACCGCAGATCTCCGGCAAAAACCTGAATCTGGTGAAAGCCGGCGGCATGATGCTGCTGGTGGTCTTCAGCCTGAAAGCTGCAGTTCTGCCTTTGTGCTTCTGGCTGCCCAAAGCCTACGCCAGAGCAACAGCTCCGGTTGCAGCCCTCTTTGCGGTGATGACCAAGGTGGGGATATACGCCATTATAAGAATATACCCTCTGATCTTCGGAGAAGGCGCAGGCGAACTGGCTAATCTGGGCATGGACTGGCTGTTCCCCCTCGCACTGATTACTCTGAGCATGGGAGTTATTGGTGCGCTGGGCGCAGAAAACCTGAAAACCCTGGTGGCCTGGCAGGTGATCATCTCCGTTGGTACTTTGCTGGCTCCTGTTGCACTCGGTTCGGTGGCCGGGCTGTCAGCCGCACTTTTCTACCTGGTCAGCACAACCTGGACCGTTGCCGCCCTGTTTCTGGTTTCAGAACTGGTGGCAAGCCAGAGAGGCGCCGCTGCAGATACGATTGTTATCGCTCCACGAATGCATCATCGGACATTCCTGAGTGTGTTGTTTTTTATCGGCGCTGTATCCGCCGCCGGTCTGCCCCCACTGAGTGGCTTTTTCGGCAAGCTGCTGATTCTCCAGTCGGTTGCGCCGGGTGCTGAAATGGCCTGGCTATGGGGTGTGGTACTGGTTGGCGGCTTTCTCACACTGATCGCCTACAGCCGCGCTGGCAGCATGGTATTCTGGTGGAACGTGGACGGTCACCTGGAAACACCCGAGCCGATGAATAACCGGGTTGCAGTGTCTACAGGCATGCTGACTTGCCTGACCATACTGATCGTTTTCCTGGCAGGCCCGCTCAGTGATTTCACCCGTGCCACCGCGGAACAGGTGTACGATAATCAGGGTTATATCCATATCCTGGAAACCCCCATGCATACTCCGGAAAACGCGTCGCCCGGGGAGGTAAACTGATGTTTGATCGTTTGAGTTTCCCTCAGCCCTGGCTGAGCCTCACTCTGTTTATTACATGGCAGATTCTCAGCGACGGGGTCTCCGGTGCCAGTGTTGTTCTTGGTCTGATCCTCGCCTGGCTGATCCCGCAACTGACCCGGAATTTCTGGCCCGAGCGACCCACGTTCAAAAAGATATGGATCATGCCCGGTTATGTACTACGGGTACTCAAAGATATCGTGGTGGCCAGCTTTTCAGTGGCCTGGCTCATACTCAGCCCGCGCACGCCACGCCCGGCTTTTATCAGCTACCCGCTGCATCTGGAAAACCCGATGGCCATATCTGTTCTGGCCAGTACTATCTCACTCACGCCCGGAACCGTCAGTGCGGATATCAGTAATGACCGGAAAATTCTGTTGATCCATGCCCTGGATGCACCCAGTAACCAGGAAGTCATTAACGACATTTACAACCGTTACGAGAAACCGCTGTTGGAGATGTTCCAATGATCACCACTGCCCTGTACCTGACCATTGCCATGGTTGTTCTGGCTGCTGTTCTCAACCTTTACCGCCTGATCAAAGGACCGGATGAGCCGGACCGGGTCCTGGCCATCGACACGCTCTACATCAATGCCATTGCACTGATTATTCTGCTGGGCATTACTCTGGGCACCCGGATGTACCTGGAAGCAGCCCTGCTGATTGCAGTGATGGGTTTTGTAAGCACGGTTGCCATGGCCAAGTACCTGAAACAGGGCAGTGTCATTGAATAATCACGATCTTCAGCCAACTCGCCTGTTCCCGCTCACTTGCACAGGAGACACGCCATGAGCCTGTTTGCAGAATATGCCATATCGGCCCTGCTTCTCTTTGGAGGTGCTTTTACTCTTATTGGCGCCATTGGTCTGGCCAGGTTACCGGATTTTTACACCCGGCTGCACGGCCCCACTAAAGCCACCACCGTTGGTGTGGGCACCATCATGCTCAGCTCTGTTATCTATTTCAGCGCCCTGGGCGAAGGGATCGATTTTTCAGAAGTTCTGATCACCGTATTTTTGCTGATGACGGCACCCGTGAGTGCTAATTTGCTGGCTAAAGCAGCTATGCACGTCAGTGTAAAAACCATGAAGGGCACGGAAGGCCAGCCCTGGGAACAGTAACCCCGGGCTGTTTGCCTGACGCTCCGCACTCCGGAATCTATTGACAATCCCCTACGTTACGGGTTTTATGTAGGATTGAGTCAACTTCCCATACAACGCTAATAAACCGATAAGGGGACGTCAGTCATGTCACAGACAAAAATCTTGCCCGCAGCTAAAAATGCGCACCAGTATCCACTGCTTATCAAGCAACTGCTGCTTTCAGGGCCGAGGTTTTCTCCAGACCAGGAAATTGTGTACGCCAATCGCAGCAAGTACACCTATAAGGATCTGGTTGAACGCATAAACCGGCTTGCAAATGCTCTCACTGAAGCCGGGGTCAAGCCTGGCGATACCGTGGCCGTCATGGACTGGGATACACCCCGCTACCTGGAATGCTTCTTTGCCATTCCCATGATGGGCGCTGTGTTGCATACCATCAACGTACGCCTGTCACCGGAACAGATTGTTTACACCATGAACCACGCAGAAGATGACGTGGTGCTGGTACACGATGACTTCCTGCCAATTCTGGAAGGCGTACGCGACGATATTAAAACGGTTAAAACTTATATCCAGCTCAGCGACGAAGACACAGCACAAGAAACCGAGCTGGAAACAGTCGGGGAGTACGAAGCGCTTCTGGCCAACGCAGCATCAGAGTTTGATTTCCCGGACTTTGATGAAAACAGCGTCGCAACCACATTCTACACCACAGGTACGACAGGCAACCCCAAAGGGGTGTTCTTCAGTCATCGCCAGCTGGTTTTACATACACTGACCATGACCGGCTCCCTGGCTGCCAGTGATGAAATGCCGCTGTTGCGGTCTTCATCGGTTTACATGCCGATTACCCCGATGTTCCACGTGCATGCCTGGGGTGTGCCCTATGCAGCGACCCTGATGGGCATCAAGCAGGTTTATCCGGGGCGCTATGAGCCCGAACTGCTGGTAGACCTGCTCAAAGAACACGACGTTACCTTCTCACACTGCGTGCCAACCATTATGCAAATGATGATGGCCACCGACTCCATCAAAACTGCAGACCTGAGCAACTGGCACGTGCTGATCGGCGGCAGCGCCCTGCCTAAAGGCCTGTGCGATGCGGGTGCGCAACTGGGGATTCGCATGTACACCGGTTACGGCATGTCGGAAACCTGTCCGCTGCTCAGCGCAACTCACCTCACGCCGGAAGATCTTGAGCTGCCCCTGGAGCAGCAGACCGCCAAACGTGTCAAAACCGGCATTGCAATGCCCATGGTGGAGCTGGAGATTGTTGACCCTTCAGGCAACCCTGTTCCTCACGATGGCGAGGCTAAAGGGGAAATTGTGGCCCGGGCCCCGTGGCTTACCCAGAACTATATAAAGGAACCGGCCAAAGGCGAGGAACTCTGGGAAGGCGGCTGGCTGCATACGGGGGATGTCGCCTCTATGGAGCCGGATAACACAATTACCATCAAGGATCGCATCAAGGACGTGATCAAAACCGGTGGCGAGTGGTTGTCCTCTCTGGACCTGGAAAGTCTCATCAGCCAGCATCCGGCCGTGGCAAGTGCTGCTGTTGTCGGTGTTCCGGATGAGAAATGGGGTGAAAGGCCTTATGCACTGGTCACCCTGAACGCCGGCGAGCAGGCAACGGCTGAGGATATACAGCAACACCTGATGCAGTATGTTGAGAAAGGTGAAATCAACAAGTGGGCCATCCCCTCACAGATTGATTTTGCCGAAGATATCCCGAAAACAAGTGTTGGCAAGATCAACAAGAAGCTGATTCGCGATCAGCTTACCTAAAAAGACCCGACACAAAAATAGCCCGCAGGAACACCCTGCGGGCTATTTTTTATTTGCCTTTCAGCCCCCGGAGCGTTTCACAACCCACCCTTTCTGCTCAAGAAGCGGAACCAGCACATCCCGCTGATCTCCCTGTATTTCAACCACACCGTCTTTGACTGTGCCCCCGGTGCCGCATTTGGCCTTGAGTACTTTGGCGTAGGCTTTCAGTTCTTTATCGTTCAGCGGAATACCGGTAATCAGCGTGACGCCCTTGCCTTTCCGCCCTTTGGTTTCACGGCTTACCCGCACCACTCCATCACCAGCCGGCCGCTGTGTCTGGTGACAGGTACAGTCATCAACCGGGTTGCGACATTCAGGGCACATACGCCCCTGCTCCGTTGAAAATACCAGACCACCTGACGATTTCCTGCTCATTTGTCCTCCAGCCCGGGTGGGTACTTTTTAAACATTTCCGCGACCACCTCGTCGATCAGTTTACGGCGGGTTTCCGGAGACTGGTTTTCGTTAAGGTATCGGCGGCTGGCTGCACGCCATACAACCTCTTCCGAGCTTTGGTCTGCCAGCTCTACCACCAGCTTACCCTCGGTTACCTCCCGCACAGGTGGCGGTGTTGAAAGCCCCCACCCAAAATTGCCGGTTCCGAAACCAAAACCAAGACCCAGCCCGGACTGCTCCAGGCGTTCCTGCTCTACAATCCGCCAGTTCACCAACAGGTCAGCTTCCGGCACATCCACCTTGCGCATTGCCTTGCGGGTGAATTCCCGCTCAACGGCCTTCCGGACCCGGTTTCCATCCAGGGATATAAATGATGCGCTGCCAGCATCAGGGGCAAACGCCCAGGATGAGTAATTGCCAAAAACCACGGATGAGTTGTAATCAGTGACGACCTTACTGGCGCACCCGGTCATGGCCAGGGTGATCAGCACTACCATCAGTACACGTGCCATTGCCTGCTCCTTAATTTCTGCGAGTCCTGACATCAGTATACGCACAAGACACGGATGCGCCGGTTTCTGCCAGCTCAGGTTTCAAAACGGTAATCCAGTTTATGAGATTCGCAAAACCCCGAAAAAGCGTCAACCTGATCCTCCGGTACCAGCACTCGTGCAGTAACACGCGCGCCATAGTCGATGGACTCCAGCTCGGCCGCATTGAGCTCACACCAGTGACGCAGTGGCTGTTCATCCGCAAAGCCCATGGACACATCAACCGCGGTGAGTGGCTTGTGATGAACCCTGCCGACCTCTGACAGCACACTCTCAGCAGCGCCGGCATACGCTCTTACCAGCCCGCCGGCACCCAGCTTAATGCCCCCAAAATAGCGGATGACCATCACCAGTACGTCACCCATGTCCTTGTGCTGAATCACATTGAGAATCGGCTTTCCGGCCGTTCCCGAGGGCTCACCGTCATCGTTCATTGCAGCTTCAGCGGCTGAGCCGGGGCGCCCGATCTGATACGCCCAGCAAATGTGCCGGGCATCCGGATGGTCCTGGTGCGCCTTTTCCAGCCAGGTTTTTACTTCATCCCGGTCATTTACAGGCGCAACCCGGGCAATAAACCGGCTCTTTTTGATTTCAGTTTCGCGCTCCAGGAAGCTTGCCGGTATCGGATAATCTTTTTTCATGATCGAATTTGTCATCTCCTCAGTTAACAGCAAAAACCGGCAACTGCACCACAAGCTCCAGGCCGCCCTGTTCTCGATTGCTCGCAGTTATACGCCCGTCGTGGGCCAGAACTATGTCTTTTGCAATTGCCAGGCCCAGCCCCCAGCCGCTACTTCCTCTGGATTCATCCGCCTGAAAAAACGGCTCAAAAAGATGCTCCAGGCTATCTTCTTTAACACCTGGCCCCTCATCGGCAACCGTCAGGTTCAGCCAGCCTGAAGACAGTGTCAGAGAAATACGAACCGCTTTCCCCGGTGGTGTATGATCCAGCGCATTCAACACAACATTCTCCATGGCCCGATGCAGCAGGCCTGCATCTCCCAGCACAGATACACCGGTTGTTTCAGGTGCTGAATGCAGCCTGCAGTCTACCCCTCTGTGTCTGGCATCAGACGCCCCATCCTGCAAAACCTGATTCAGCACCTCCAAAGGCCGGAGCGGCTCGCGGGCAATATCACCACCCTGTCCCGTAACCCGGTAGAGCGTCAGTATTTGCGCGGTCATGGCCTCAAGTCTTTCATTCTGGCGCAGGATACTCGCCATCAAATCAGCGTCCGCACCGTCGTCACTGGCCAGTTCAATGGCAATACGCTGGCGCGCCAGCGGCGTTCGTAAATCATGGGAGATATCCCGTAACAGCTGCTTTTGCCGGTCCAGCAGGGTGCAAAGCTGGTCCGTCATTGTATTAAACGCGGTTGCCAGGTGCCCTATCTCATCGCGCCGGGCGGCGATACGCTCATTTACCCGCAATTCTTTGTTACCCGCTGCAATAGCCTCTGCCGTTGCCTCCATATACCGCACAGGTCGCGATACAAAACGTGCAATCAACCAGCACGCGAGGGTGATCAGCACAAACGTTAATGCCATTTCCACAAGCCGGAAAACCCGGGGCTCCAGCCAGCCCTGTCCGTGCATTTTCGGCCAGGCAACCAGCCGGTATCCGTCGCTCAGTTCGATAATTGTGGGCTTTTGCCGATACCATCCGGAATTGAGCCGGGTGCGGATAGCCGCAGGCAGGCGGCTGTCGTCATCTGCATCTATCATGATCAGATGCAACCCCAGCTCATGGCCCTGCGTCTTCAAAAACCGATGGGCGGCGCTTCTGCCACGATCCTGTCGAATGGCCGTCACTTCAAAACCGAGACCGCGCAGCTCAAGCTGGCGTTCGATCGCTGCACGCTCTCGGTCCAGTAATAAAGCCGAGGCCAGCCCACTCAAAAGCATAGCGGCGGCCATGGCCAGCCAGATCAGTATAAAAATCCGCCAGAACAGCGGAATCATCAGCCGTCCCTTCATGCGGGCAACCTATAGCTGTAACCGAGGCCACGAACTGTCTCGATTCGTGGCGGGTCGTCGTTGCCCAGCTTTTTACGCAGATTACTGATGTGCATGTCCAGCGTCCGGTCGTAAGCTTCCAGGCGCCGCCCCAGTGCCCACTGCATCAGATCGGTTTTACGCACAACACTGCCCGCGCGGGCAAGCAGCACCTGTAAAATTTCATATTCCGTTGCCGTCAGGTCCAGCACCTTCTCATCCTGATACACCCGACGCTGCTCAGGCTCCAGGCGAAGGTCACCGTAGTTCTGGCCCGCATCCACATCCGTATGCTGCTCCCAGGCTATCCGGCGCAGTAAAGCCTGCAGCCGTGCAACCAGTTCCCGGGGGTTACAGGGCTTGGGAATATAATCATCCGCACCCACTTCAAAACCCACGATGCGATCGGTTTCATCGCCACGGGCTGTCAGCAGGATAACGGGCAGATGCGTACTGGCCCGTAACTGGCGAAGCACTTCCAGGCCGTTAATGTCAGGCAGCATGATATCCAGCACCACTATGTCGCAGTTCTGACCCAGTGCCAGAGCCAGACCATCTTCGCCGTTAGCTGCCTCACGCACCTGAAACCCCTGATTGCTGAGGTAACGGGCCAGCAGGACCCGCAGCTCTTCATCGTCCTCAATCAGTAATACCCGGTCTTGCATCCCCGCCTCCATAAGCCGATTCTGGGCTTTAACAAGTGCAAGTCTATCATGCTGCCATCACTGATATTTGCTAGCATGGCCGGGCTTTACAGAACCTTTACCAGCCATTGACGGCCTTTTACATTGCAGCAGGTATGATGGTCACATCGATTAAGGAGCCGCATCTGATGCAGGCTTAAACGCAAACGGACTTACCAGAGGTACTATTATGAAAACCCGAAAACCAGCCATTGTAACTGCCATGCTTGCTTCTGCCCTGTTAGTAGCCAGCCCTCTTACCCTGGCCCAGGGCCAGAACAACGAGGCCCGAAATCTCGACAGCCCCCGCCATCATATGCAAGGCCAGGGCCGGCACATGGAGGGCCAGCGGCAGCAAATGCGGGGACACGACCAGCACATGCAGGGCCGGCGCCAGCAAATGATGACAAAAGAGCAGCGAGCGCAACATCAGGCACAACGCCAGGCTCAGCACCAGCAGCAGTTGCTGGACCGCCAGGAGAGCCTGTTAAAGCGTCAGGAAGAGATCGCAGACCGTCTGAATCTGAACGACGAACAACGCAAGACCTGGAAGCAGATCCAGAAGGAGCAGGCCATGGAGCGCCAGAAGCGCATGATCGAAAGACAGTCTGAAATGCAGGAGCGCCGCATGCAGATGCAGAATTAAGTCTGCTGATGCGTTTGCCCTAACCATGTTCAAGGCACCTTCTGATGATTCACTGACCACGATCAGTGGCCCGGCTGACTGCCGGGTCACTGTGTGTCATTCAATCCAGGATATTTCCAGGGCCGACTGGCAACGGCTGGCCGGCCCGGATAACCCGTTTCTGCGCTATGAGTTTTTCCAGGCGCTGGAGCAGACAGGCTGCACGGCCCGGGAGACCGGTTGGCATCCCAGCCACCTGGTTCTCCACCAGCAGGATCGTATTACCGGAATCATTCCGGCTTTCCTGAAAAACCACTCCCGCGGCGAATATGTATTCGACTTTGCCTGGGCTCAGGCGTATGAACGCTACGGCCAGCCCTACTACCCCAAACTTGTAAGTGCCGTTCCTTTTACGCCTTCTCAGGGCCCGAGATTGCTGCTGGACGAACAACTGCGCAGAACTCTTGATGGGCCAGGCATCCAAGATCTTCTGGACCTGGTCATCAGGCAACTGGGCGCCCACTCCTGGCACCTGTTGTTTCCTGACGACCAGGACCAGCAGCTCCTGGAACATGAAAACCAGCTACACCGGCTGGGTTGCCAGTTCCACTGGCACAACCGGGGCTTCAACTGTTTCGATGATTTTCTGGGTGAACTTACCTCAAGGAAACGCAAATCCATTCGTAAGGAACGCCGGCAGGTAGCCGAACAGGGCATTACCTTCGCCCGGCTCCATGGGCATGAGATTCCGGACCATGTTCTTGCGGCGTTTTATGTGTTCTACCAGGCTACCTACCTGAAACACGGCCAACACCCTTACCTGAACCGGCGTTTCTTTGAGCAGTTACAGGCAACCATGCCGGAACACCTGCACTTGATCATGGCGGTAAAAGACGGGGAGATGATCGCTGGGGCATTGTTTCTGAGCAGTGACACGACTCTTTACGGTCGTTACTGGGGGTGCCTGGAGGAGTACAGCCACCTGCACTTTGAGACCTGTTACTACCAGGGCATTGAACTGGCGATCGAGCTGAACCTCCAGACTTTTGACGCAGGTGCACAGGGAGAGCACAAGCTGGTACGAGGCTTCGAGCCCGTGTTAACCCACTCCTGGCACGGAATCGACCATCCGGGATTCCATGACGCTATCGAAGCTTTCACATTTGAGGAGGCAGAACACGTCCGGCGCTATTACGCTGACGCCGTAAGCGTACTGCCCTTCCGGCAAGACAACGGAGCCGGGTAAGTTTTAGCCCGAGGCCCCGGCTCCGTATTAACCTATTCTAGCCTTCAATCCGGAAACCTATGTTCAGTGACACCTGATAGTGACCAACCTTGCCATCAACAATGTGTCCACGGGTTTCCGTTACTTCAAACCACTGCATGTTCTCAATACTTTTGGCTGACTCTGCGAGTGCGTTTTCTATAGCATTCTCGATACTCGTCTCAGAGGAACCTATGATCTCCACTTTTTTATAAACGTGATTATCAGACATTCGAAAGCTCCTGCACTTGATGACCTTCACCAAAAGCCTATAAGACAAATCCGGTTCCGGCAAATGACTCAGACAAGATAGCGCACCAGTGCTGCCGCGAGGATGCCGGCAGATATGGCAGGCAGAGGTTTCTTCAGAGCTAACATCACCACCGTCGTCACCGACAATGCCGCCAAAGCGCCTGCATCGCCAGCAAACGCCATAGGCACAACAATGGCGATAAGGACCGAACTGGCCATGGTATTGATAAAGCTTTCAACGCGCGGGCTTATCCGCACGAAGGACATGGCAAAGACGCCCCCGAGCCTGGTCACCAGAGTGACCAGCGTCATAATCACGATCAGTGCCAGAACACCGGCGGTCGTAGTCTCAATGGTCATGCCGCCTCCTCTTGTGCATCCGTCGGTTGTTTCTCAAGCCAGAAAAAGCCGACCACTCCACCAGCCAGGGCACCGGCAACCACATGGGTGTTGGCAGGCAACCACTTCCAGGCCGCAAGGGAAGCTGCTGCTGCCAGCCCCCAGGCAACCAGTACACGCAGGTTTTTCTTGCCGCCCAAAGCCATGGACAAAAGAAAACAGCCCAGCACCATATCCATCCCCAGACTCTTGGGGTTCTGAAAAAGACCACCAAAATAGACACCCAGCCAGGTACCTATAATCCACGCCAGCCAGAGCACCAGCCCACCGCCCAGAATGACCTCAAGATTATGCCTGCCACTCTGGTAATCCTGAGCCGCCACTGCCCAGTTAGCATCGGTAAGCAGGAGTATCAGCCCATAACGTTTTGCCGGAGAGACGTCTTTAAGCATGGGATAAAGAGAGGCGCCCATTAAAAGATGCCGGGAGTTAATGGCGAAAACCACAACCATTACCGGAATAACAGGTACCTCTGCGCCCCACATTTCAATCGCCGCAAACTGCGAAGCGCCGGCGAACATCAGGGTACTCATCAACAGGGTATCGAACGGGGCCAGACCTTTCTGCACAGCGGCAAGGCCAAAGGCTGCGCCGAATGCCACGACAAACAGAGAGATGGGGAGCATCCGCAGAAGTTCGGAACGAACCTTCGCGGGCTGGAATTGATAGGGATATGACGATTTTTTCATTTAGGCAAGCTAAGGAAGTTTCTCCGGCGCGCGTATCAGTAGTTTCCGCAATTCAGGCCAGGCTATGTGTCAGAGGTTCTGTCCGACTTATCCACCAGCCGAGCCCTGACACGAGGCGTACCAGCCCTGAAAATCGCAAGTGTTTATTCCCACCTGTTAAGATAGACGCTTTTCAGTTTCGCAACATAATGCCCGTTCAAGCCCAGGAAGAGATAACCCGATGACTGTATTCAGCCACCCCGAATTTGATGACCACGAACATCTGTCTTTTTTTTCTGATCCGGAAACCGGACTTAAGGCCATTGTTGCCATCCATAACTCCTCCCGCGGGCCGGCTCTTGGCGGTTGCCGGATGTTCCCCTATGCAGACGATGAGGCGGCGTTGCGCGATGTGTTGCGTCTGTCCCGGGGCATGACCTACAAATCCGCCCTCGCTAACCTGGACCTGGGCGGCGGCAAATCCGTGATTATCGGCGACCCGCACACGCAAAAAAGTGACGTTCTGCTGGAAGCCATGGGCAGACATGTGGAAGGGCTTGGCGGCCAGTACATTGCCGCGGAAGATTCCGGCACCAGTGTCGCCGATCTTAAAGTCATCGGCCGCCAGACCCGTCACGTTGCCGGCATAACCGAACATATTGCGTTCGACGGACAGCCAAGCAACGGCGACCCCTCGCCAACCACAGCCTATGGCGTGTTTGCGGGGCTGAAAGCGGCGGTAAAACATAAACTGGGCCGCGGGGACCTGACCGGGCTGAAGGTGGCTGTTCAGGGTGTCGGCAATGTGGGTTACCGACTCGCCCGGCACCTGAAAGAAGCCGGTGCAGAGCTGTGGGTTTATGATATTTATCGGGAAAATATGCAACGCGCAGTGGAAGAACTCGGCGCCCATCCAGCCTCAGCCGACGATATTCTGTTCTTGCCTGTCGACGTAATCGCGCCCTGCGCAATGGGCGCCGTGTTGAATGACACCAGCATTCCCCGGCTGCAGGCATCGGTCATTGCAGGCGCGGCCAATAACCTGCTGCAGCGTCCGGATCATGACCAGGCCCTGAAAGACCGGGGCATTCTGTATGCGCCGGACTTTGCGATTAACGCAGGTGGCATTATCGATGTATTCTACGAGAGCACCGGTGCGTCTCCGGAGGAGGTGCGCGCCCACGTGGAAGGTATTGGTGAAACTCTGACAGAGATTTTCACCCGCTCAGACAACACTGGCACACCCACGGGTGCGGTTGCCAACCTGCTTGCTGAAGAACGTTTCCGGAAGCACGATGAGGCCTCTGCACAGGCATACTGATTCTGCGGCCTTGCCCCATGATTGGCGGCGGGGAAAGGAGCTCGTTTAACGTGTCAATTCCACCGACCGAAAGCTGGAGTCTCCTGCAGGGGAGTCTGGTTTTTTTGGTGTGTGCAGCCATCATCGCAATTGCCGGAACCCGTATCACCCGGGTAGTCGATCAGCTGGCAGACCGCACCGGCATTGGCGAAGCGGCCGCGGGTGCTTTGCTGCTAGGCGCATCCACCTCCATGGGTGGTTCGGTTCTCTCAGTAACCGCGGCGTGGCATGGCAATGTGGAACTGGCTGTCAGTAACGCACTGGGGGGCATTGCCGTACAGACGTTTTTCCTGGCGGTTGCTGACATGGTTTACCGTCGCTCCAATCTGGAGCATGCCGCCGCGTCGGTTCCAAACATGATGCACAATGGGCTGCTCATCTGCCTGCTGGCTCTGATCCTCTTCGCACCCTACCTGCCAGACGTCACGGTTGGCGGAATACATCCGATCACGCCGGTTTTACTTGCTGTTTATTTTTACGGTATTTATCTGGTGCGCCAGGCCTCACAATCGCCCATGTGGCGCCCCTCCGTAACCCGGGAAACCCGTGAAGACACACCCGATGACGTGACGGAAATGCCGCCCCTGTCCCGCCTGTGGGTTGAGTTTCTGATACTGATGGCCATTCTGGGCATCGCCGGCTGGTCACTTGAGCCGGCAGCCACCGCAATCGCTGGCCAGACAAATCTGACACAGACGGTCGTCGGCGTGCTACTCACATCTGTCAGCACCTCAATTCCGGAACTGGTAACGTCCATTGCCGCTGTTCGCCGCGGAGCCCTCACTCTTGCGGTGGGTGGGATCATTGGCGGTAACGCCTTTGATACTTTGTTTACGGCGGCTTCAGATATTGCTTACAGGGAGGGGTCGATTTACCACGCCATGCCCGAGGACTCAAAGTTCTGGGTAGTACTTACATTGCTGATGTCAGGGATACTGATGATGGGGCTGATTCGCCGGGAGCGCGAGGGCATCGGGAAGATTGGCATGGAGAGTACAGTCATTATGGCGCTGTACGTTTTCGGGGTTGTGATGCTGCTCAGCGGCATCCAGGCCTCAGGTTAGCCAACCCCGGTTTGCGGCTGACTATAGCTGATCGAGTGAAGCCTTCAGAGTCCCTCCAATGCTCGCGTTCAACTTAAGGTCTGCCAGGCCCTCTGCCCGTGTCCGCCCCAGATTAAGGGTGGCGATCGGCTTCTCCAGGTCTTTGGCATAGCGACAGAAGCGGAACCCCGAGTACACCATCAGCGACGAGCCAATCACCAGCAGGCCATCGCTCTCTTTCAGTGCGTCCCGCGCTGACAGCACTCGTTGCCTGGGTACATAATCCCCGAAAAAGACCACGTCCGGTTTCAGGATACCGTCACACCGGGGGCAGTCTGCCAGGCGAAACCCGGAGAAATCCACCTCCAGATCCGCATCGCCATCCGGTGCGGTTCTGGCTCTGTAGTGCCCGAACCCGGGGTTCAGATCCGCGCAACGTTCATGCATGGCGTCCCGGGTGCAGCGGTACTCACAGCTCATGCACCGCACTTCATCCGCACGACCATGTAAGTCGCTGACCGCCTGTGTGCCGGCCTTCTGGTGCAGGCGATCGACATTCTGGGTGACCACCAGGCTGGCGTGGTTACGCTGTTCAAGGTCGGCGATGTGGTAATGGGCGGGGTTGGGTGTGGCATTGCGCATCACGGGCCAGCCTATCAGGCTTCGCCCCCAGTAGCGCTGACGGATGTGCCGGTTTTCCATAAAATCCTGGTGCTGAACCGGCTGTTTTCGTTTCCAGGCCCCCTCACCGTCACGGTAATCCGGAATGCCCGAGTCTGTACTGACACCTGCCCCGGTCAGAATCATCAGCCGTGGATGACGCTGAATAAAGTCAGCCAGCAGCTTTCCTGCCTGTTCCGGCTCATGCGAAACTGCAGGCTCGCGCAATTCCGGGAGACGCTGGTGCGCACTGAACGGTCGTGTACGGTGGGTGGTAACGGACATAAAACCTCCGACAGGCTCAGCCTGGCTTGCGGGCTACATAAACGGTATTGAACGACTCTCTGTTCTGGAACGGATTGTAGAAGCTTACGACATGGCAGACCACGTCGGTGAATACTTCCTTCAGTACGTCCATAAAGACGGGATCTTCGCCTTCATTGGACCACATAGCAAAGATACCACGGGGTTTAAGCTGTCTGGCCATGAGCGTGATATTGTCAGTGGTGTAAAAGCTGGCGCTCGAATCATTCAGCAGTGCCCGGGGCGAGTGATCAATGTCCAGCAAAATGGCATCAAACTGTTTGCCTGGGGCTTCGGGGTCAAAGCCGCCGCTCTCGGGGTCGGCAACGGCCAGGTCAAAGAAGCTGCCATGAACATAGCGGCTGCGGGCATCTGCGTTGAGGTCTTTTCCCAGGGGCACGTTCTCTTGCTGGTGCCAGCGGATCACCGGTTCCAGGTATTCGACGACCAGCAATTCCCCTACCCGTTCATGTCTGAGCGCAGCCACAGCGGTGTAGCCAAGGCCCAGGCCACCCACCACGACGCTCAGGTTGTCGCCTTCGGTTGCAGCCAGTCCGAGATCGGAGAGGGCCACTTCGGCGTCTACAAACATGCTGGACATGAGAAACTCTTCGCCGAGTTTCACTTCGTATATGTCCCGGTCGCCCAGTGCGGGAATGCGCCGGCGGCGGAGTGTGATTTCCCCGATTTCGGACGGTTGGCTATCAATTTGCTCGAATAGTCGTGCCACTCTGGTGCCTCGGTTTTTTTATGACTAGGTGTGTCCCGATCTTGTGCATTAACTTGGTAGCATGGTGCAGTCGCAGTTGGGTAACCTCTCCCCAAACACGCTCCTTGCGGCACATCCATGTGACGCTTGGGCTCCGCCATCCCTGGCTCCGCACAGTTTGGGGAGAGGTTACCCAACTGCTCGCCCGCTTACTCCCCTGTATTCGTGCTTCGCACATCTTTGGGCGTGATATCCATCAGTTCCTTAATTTATTTCTCAGCACCTTCAGTCGCTTTTAAACAGTTGCTCAGGATATCCCGCATTTTCTCCGCACCAAGCGTGTTCATCAGTTCAATATTCCGCTGCGGAATGCCATCCACATCCGGATGATTATCAATCGCGGTCTCCAGGCTGGCCTCACGCAACACATGAAGCATAGGGAACGGAGAGCGGTTGGTGTAGTTCTCCGCATCATCCGGCTTGGTGTCCGCAAACTGGTAGTTTGGATGGAAGCTGGCAATCTGATAAACACCTTCCATATCCAGATAAGCCAACAACCCATCTGCCGCGTCCAGAAACTCATTATAAGCCGCAAAATCCTGCAGTGCGTCGGGATGAATCAACAACGTCGTTTCCACATCCGGTTCGTCATCCAACCGCCGGAGCTCCGCTTGCAGCGCCTGGAGGAGTGATTCTTCGTTATCCGCTTCGGTTACCACAAAACGAACACGGCCCCGCACCAGTTCCCGTTTTGCGAAGGGGCAGAGGTTGTACCCAACAACGACATCTTCGACCCATTTCCGGGTTGTCTGAACTACTGTTCCTTCATTCACTCGCAAAACCCCTCGTTTTAAAGATCCAAACTCAGAAGTTCGAATCGGTCAGTCGGGCGGGACTGGCCAGCCCCGAAGTATGGCAAGACTTTAAAAGTAGCCTTGGCTTCGAAGATAATCATCATAGCTACCGCTAAAGTCAGTAATACCGTCAGGCGTCAACTCAATAACCCGGGTCGCCAATGAAGACACAAACTCCCGGTCATGGCTGACAAAAATCAGCGTCCCCGGGTAATTCTCAAGCGCCAGGTTCAGCGCCTCGATGGACTCCATATCCAGATGGTTCGTGGGCTCATCCATCAGCATCACATTCGGCTTTTGCAGAATCAGCTTGCCGAATAGCATGCGCCCCTGCTCACCACCGGAAATAACCCGCACCGATTTGCCGATGTCGTCGCCGGAGAACAGCATACGCCCGAGCGTGCCCCGCACCAACTGTTCCCCGCCTGTGGTCCACTGTGCCATCCAGTCGGTCAGGGTATCGTCTGAGGCAAAATCCGCCGTATGGTCCTGGGCGTAGTAGCCAACCTCTGCGCTGTCTGTCCACTTTATTTCGCCGCTGTCGGGCTGGTACGCACCGGCCAGGCACTGCAACAATGTGGTTTTGCCAATACCGTTGGGGCCAATGATCGCAACCCGCTCGCCGGCTTCAATTTGCAGGCTCAGTTCATTAAACAAAGTGTTGCCATCAAAGCCTTTGGTCAGGTCGCGAAGGGTGACGGCCTGGCGGTGCAGTTTCTTGCCTTGCTCAAACCGTATGAACGGGCTTACGCGACTGGAGGGTTTTACTTCTTCCAGCTGTATTTTATCAATCTGACGGGCACGGGAGGTGGCCTGTTTTGCTTTTGATGCGTTCGCGGAGAAACGGCTGACGAACTGCTGCAGCTCTGCAATCTGGGCCTTTTTCTTGGCGTTGTCGGCCTGCATACGCTCGCGGGCCTGGGTGGCTGCTGTCATGTATTCATCGTAATTGCCCGGGAACAGCTTCAGCTCGCCGTAATCCAGATCCGCCATGTGGGTACACACGCTGTTCAGAAAATGCCGGTCGTGGGAAATAATAATCATGGTGCTGCTACGTGCCACCAGGATGTTTTCCAGCCAACGGATAGTGTTTATATCCAGGTGGTTGGTGGGCTCGTCCAGCAACAACACATCCGGGTCTGAAAACAAGGCCTGTGCGAGTAAGACGCGGAGCTTCCAGCCGGGAGCCAGGTTGCTCATGGGGCCGTCATGCTGTTCCAGGGGAATATCCAGCCCCAGAAGCAACTCGCCTGCACGGGATTCCGCGGTATAACCGTCCATTTCGGCAAACTGGACTTCCAGATCGGCCACGGCCATGCCGTCTTCTTCACTCATCTCGGCCTGGGAGTAGATGCGGTCACGCTCGTTCTTAACGTGCCACAGTTCTTCATGACCCATAATCACCGTATCCATCACCGAGCAGTCTTCATAAGCAAACTGATCCTGTCTCAGTTTACCCAGGCGCACATTGGGCTCGAGCATGACCTGCCCTGCTGAGGGCTCCAGATCGCCGCCGAGAATTTTCATCAGGGTGGATTTGCCGGAACCGTTGGCGCCGATCAGCCCGTAACGATGGCCGTTGCCGAATTTTGCGGATACGTTTTCAAACAGGGGCTTAGCCCCGAACTGCATGGTAATGTTGGCGGTAGAAATCAAGAAACAAACCTATAGATGTGAGGGCCGGCGCTGAGCCGGCTGAAGAAAGCCGGCATTGTACAGGTTTGCCGCGGCAATCGTGAGGACGAACAAACACGGATAATAGGGGTTGCCACAGGCGTCAGGTACGGGCAGCATTCCCCTCCGGGTACCCATTCATTCTATGTAAGGAAGAGGATCATGACACAGGCAACCGCACGTCACATTCTGGTAGACAGCGAAGCAAAGTGTGAAGAGCTGAAGAGCGCTATTGAAGGCGGTCAGGATTTCGCAGAGGTCGCGAAGCAACATTCGTCTTGCCCCTCTGGCCGTAACGGCGGCGACCTGGGTTCGTTTGGCCCGGGGCAGATGGTTCCGGAATTCGACAAGGTCGTGTTCAGTGGCGAGGTTAATAAGGTTCTCGGTCCGGTGAAAACCCAGTTTGGTTATCACCTGCTGGAAGTGACCAGCCGCGACTAAGGCTGTTACACAGCGGCCTGCTGGCTGGTTCCTGACCACTCGGGAACCAGCCTTCAACCGTGCCCTGTGCTACGCCGGCTTTACTCTTCTGGTGAAAGGAATCGCGACATCTGCTTGCCAATGGATTCAACCGGGTCGGTAATTGCCTGCTGAATACTCTGGGTAACCGATTGCGAGAACGCAGACCCCGGCCCACTTTCCAGAAAATCCATATACAACCCCATTTCCTGGTCGCTGATTTTCTCATAGGTGTACAGATAGCTGTTATACACCTGCTGCTCAACCACGCCGCGAATCTGGCCCCGCTGACTTTCGATTTTCTGCCTGAGTGTATCGTAATTTTCCGAATCACTGCTGAACGCCGCCATGGCCGTTGCCAGGCCCAGTTGCACAGCAATGCTGGTATCCACAGCGCTCTCTGTGGCGCGGGCTGCACGATCAAACCTCTGGAACATCCGCGCGCGCTCTGAGCCTTTGTACTGTTTGTTCAGTTCCGGTGCCCGGGACTGAACCTCCTTCCAGACTGCCGGGTCCGAAGCCGCAATTTCAGCAGCGGAAATCTTCTGTGCCACAGGCGTCTGATACCAGCTCTCTACCGCCTCAAGCTGTTTATCTGAAAGATCCTCATCCAGCTTGTTTACAACCTGCTGCTCTATCCTGGCTGCACTGAAACTGTTATTCACGACAAACCCGATGGTGTCTGCAACCATGGGAGGTATTTGCTGCCTGCGCGTCAGCCCTTCGCGGATACCCTCGCTCATCATGTCGGGGTAACGTTTAACAATATCGTCTATGGGTGATGCACTCAGCGCCTGCTGAGCACTGGACGCAGCCACAACCGGGCCAGCGAATAACAGCCCGACGACTAAAACAGGTTTAACTAGGGTGCCAAGCTTCATTTTACTATCATCCTGTGTGGTGGATGCAGCGTTTATGACACGCCAGCCCACCCCTGAGCAAGTAATCCATGGGGTCCGGAGATGACAGTTTGGTAGGGAAATTCTGGAAACCGGCGCGCCAGAGCAACAGCAAGCGCAAGATCCGGCGTAACCGATGGCGTTCCCGCATGAAGTGGTACGGGCTGCCGGTCCTGGGCGTGGTCATCGGAACCTGGGCCACACTGCGTTTCAGCCTGCTTGCGCCGGACCCGCCGGTTAATCCGGACGATTTGTGCGATATCTTCCGGGAACATACCGCCTGGTATGACTACGCCTATGCCTCTCAGGAGCGCTGGGGAACACCCATTGCCACCCAGATGGCGTTTGTTTATTACGAGTCTTCGTTCCGGAGCCATGCCCGGCCACCGCGAACGCAACTGTGGGGGGTTATCCCCTGGTCACGCCCCACGACAGCGTACGGCTACGCGCAGGCTCTGGACCCTGCCTGGCGGGAGTATCTGGAAGCCAACGGTGATGGTTTATTTACCGTTCGCACGGATATGGAGTATGCACTGGATTTTGTTGGCTGGTATAACCATCTCACTCACCGTCAACTTGGTATTCCTTACCATAGCCCACGCCGGCTCTACCTGGCGTATCACGAAGGCCGTGCCGGCTATGCGCGCAAAACGTTTGCCCGCAAGCCGGCGGTGACAGCTTTGGCGGTACGTGTCCGGAACCGGGCCTTCCGTTACGACAACCAGCTCAAAACCTGTGAACAGGAATTTCAGTGCTGGCGCTGGTATCAGTTCTGGCCGGTGTGCCGCTGAACGCTGGCGAGGCGGCGTTCAGCTGGCCGGATTAAATTCGATGATGGGTGCCTGACTGCGCAGCCGCTCTACCAGAAACTCCATCACAATACGCACTCTTGCCATTTGCTGTGTGTCCTGGCTTACATGCAGCCACAGGTCAACACTTTCACCCTCAAGCGGGTCTGACAGCCGGCGCAGCTCTTTTGTGCCCTCTCCCAGAAAACACGGCAATACTGCAAGGCCGGCCCCGGAGCAAGCCAGTGCATGCATTGCATGCAAACTGTTACAGCGGATGTACGAAGTAATATTCTTCAGCTGCTTACGATACCAGCGCCCGGTTGCCAGGTGGCTGAATGTGTCGTCCGGTATAATCCAGAGGCAGTCCTCCGGATGGTTTTCGATGTCCATATTACGGTTACGCCGGCAGTACCCGGCTGAGCCATACACTGCCGATTCAATGGCGGCGATGCGCTCCCCTTCCAGCGTGGCCTGAGGCTTATTCTCCGGACGCAACGTGAGGTCTGCCTCCCGGTGCGAAAGGTTGGTAACGTCATTGTCGGTGAGCACCTCCAGTTCGATATCAGGAAACTCCCGCACCAGTTCAGCCAGAATCGGCCCCAGCAGCTCGCTCATCATTGTGTCTTCTACCGCCAGGCGCACTTTACCCACTGGCGCTGAGTCCTGCCCAACCAGCCTGCGCTCAAGGTCTTCCATCTCTCCCGACAGTTTCTCTGCATTACGGAAGGCGGTCTCCCCTACCGGAGTCAGTTGCAACCCGTCCCGGTTACGCTCAAAAAACTGTACCCCCAGAGTCTCTTCCATCTGGTCCAGCCGTCGTAAAACCGTGGTTTGATGCACCCCCAGTATTTCCCCGGCTTTTGCGAGGGTTCCACCTATTGCCAAAGCGTGTATATATCGAAGATAATCCCAGTCCATAGCCACTGCACATTTGCAACATGAGTACGGATTTTAACGTATTCACACTGCAAAAAAATACCCTTATAGTTAATGTAAATTTCGATAGATCCAAACAGTCACTCACAAATAGCAACTCACCAGAAAAGGAGGAAGTCGCTATGGCTCAAAAGCATATCGCAACCGTTCATCCGCTACCGTCCAGTGTCCTCCACAATGGTGGGGAAATGAGAAGCCAGCATACGCGTGCCGCCGCAAAGATGGCAGTACAGTTCCTGAGCCGCAAGCTGCGCTCATTTAATCGCAAGACTGTAGCAGTTACAGAAATGGCCCAGGTTCAGGGCGGCCACTGATACTCCTCAGGGCTATGTAAAGAGCTGCGCAATAAAGTGCAGCTCCCGCTACCGGCTCACCCCCCACCATTCAAAGCAGTTCCTGCTAAAACGCTGAATGACAGCCCGTGTGCAATCAGACAAGCTGAGTTAAACTGACCCTCTGTTGCCGAACAAGTCTATTTTGTTCAATGCTATGAGGAGTCGCGATGAAATCTGTTGCCACGCTTATTCTGGCCTGCCTGTTCCTACTGACGGGCTGTCAGTCGTTAACCGATACCAAGACAGCGAGCAGCCCGGGCAGCCAGACTCTGCCTGCAAGCACAGACGCATCTGACCGCAACTCTGTTCTCCTAAGCGCCCGGCATTGCCTGAGCGAATACCTCAGCGATCAGGGTAAGACGCACTACGGCCCCTGCCTCAAAATAATCAGTATTGATGGTAACGCACCCCGGGTCAGGGATGATGGCTTTATCGAAATACCCGCGGCAACATCCACCACCCTCAAAACCAGCTGTGTCTATCGCCATGCGGATGGCTCACCCATTCCGGCAACAATGGAAACCACGGATTTTCAGATCACTCCGGGCACCTTTACCAAACCGGGGCAGCGTTGGTATCTGCATGCGCACAAGCAGGCAAGACAGGTTGTCGGTTGTGAACCTACACTGTCACGGTCAAAAAGCCCAACTCGGGCAACGGACTGAAATGCCTGCAACGGACGCCATTAAACGTATAAGGGCCTACCGCTCATGACAACCGACGTCAGCATCGTCTGGCTTGGCGCACTGGCAAGTCTTTTAGCGGGCCTTGCAACCGGCATCGGCGCCCTGGCCGTCTTTTTCATCAGAGATCTGTCAGACCGGCTGCAGGATTGTATGCTGGCAGGTGCTGCAGGCGTGATGCTGGCAGCCTCGTTCTTTTCTCTACTGCTTCCGGGGCTGGAGTACGGCGAGACTCTTCTGGGCGCAACCTGGGCCGCTGCACTATTAGTGATCTTTGGCGTCCTCTCGGGTGCCGGCGCTCTGTACTATATCCACCAGAGGCTGCCCCATGAGCACTTCAACCTGGGTCCGGAAGGCCCGGATGCCTCCCATATTCGTCGTATATGGCTTTTTATTATTGCCATTACCCTGCACAACTTCCCCGAAGGCATGGCGGTAGGCGTGGGCTTTGCCGGAGGGGACGTGCGTAACGGTTTTGTTCTGGCCATGGGGATTGGCATTCAGAATATACCCGAAGGCCTTGCCGTTGCCCTCTCACTGATTGCAATTCAATACTCCCGCGCCAAGGCCTTTGCAATCGCTTTGCTTACCGGCCTGGCTGAACCCATTGGCGGTGTGTTCGGGGCTGCCCTGGTTTGGCTGGCGGAGCCGGTTATGCCCTGGACCCTGGGCTTTGCGGCTGGTGCCATGTTGTTTATTATCAGTAATGAAATTATCCCCGAAACCCACCGGAGCCGTGACAAAACCATGGCAACCTTCGCACTGCTGGTGGGCTTTGTGGTGATGATGTTCCTGGATGCCACCCTTGGCTGACCTTTCCGCCAGGGCGTCTACAAATGCCTGAGATATTGCAGTCCCGAAAGCTGATCCATCTGCCCCCGGATCCAGAACGCCCGATCCCGGACATACGGTGATGGCGCTGCTGCATTCAATACTTTCGGATTAGGCAATACGGCTGCAAGCCGGGCCGAGTGTTCAGCAGACAGCTGCCGCGCAGAAGCGCCAAAATAAGCTCGGCTTGCCGCCTCGACACCATAAATCCCCGGGCCGAACTCCGCGATATTCAAATAAACCTCCAGAATGCGGCGCTTTGACCAAAGCCCGTCGAGCGCCAGCGCCAATCCGGCCTCCAGAGTTTTACGAAGAAAACTGCGCCCGTTCCAGAGAAACAGGTTTTTGGCGGTTTGTTGGGTAATAGTGCTTGCGCCTCTCAGCCCTTCCCCCGCCTGATATTCAATTAATGCCTGGCGGATGGCTGCAAAATCAACGCCCCAGTGATCCGGAAATCGCTGATCTTCACTGGCCACCACTGCCAGCGGCATCCAGGGGGAGATGTCTTCGTAATCAACCCATTGCTGATGCACTTCTGTTTGAGGGTTGGCCATGCGATAGCCAAGGATAAATGCCGAAGTGGGAGGATTTACATACCGGAAAAGCAACAGCAAAGACGCAATGAACAGCACCACGGCCAAAAACGCCCAGACCATCCACCGGACAATGCGTCTTGCGATCGATTTACGAGCCATAAGTGCTTTACTTCAGTCCGGGCTGGCTGGTCGCAGCATCGCCTGTGCGCACCACAGACGTCCCGATTACCCGGAGACTGTGCCTGCGGCAGACAACGTGAAGAGGCGTTTTGCCGGCTTCATCACCATCGACGGCGACCGTTTTAGGTCGGGATGTGAGGATGTCGCAACGCTCACCCTTCAAATGTACCAGCGTGCTGGTGCGTTTGGGTGAATTTCCAGTGAGCTGAACAAGAAAAAAGGTAAAAAGTAACTGGAGCAGAGGGCGCGGTTTCACGGCGATCACATGCAGTAGCCCATCATTCGCTGTCGCCTGGGGTATTTCATTTCCGCCACCAAAAAACGCGCCGTTAGAGACGGCAACCGATAACCAACGACCACTCACAAACGCCTGGTCACAGCGTATTTTTGCGCGGAACCCACGTCTGGCATTTACCCGGCGCAGCGCCTGCACGCCGTAACTAAACCGCCCGAGCAGCTTCTTGGCAGCCCCACTGGATTCTTTGGCGGGAAGGGCCCCCAGGCCAATGTGAGCAACGTTCAGGAACATCCCCTCACCAAATTCAGCCACATCAACGTCCTGAGCAACGTTATCCCGAATCAGCTCACACAGAGCGGATGGGTCTTCGGGCAATGCCAGGTTGCGGGCAAAATCGTTGGCAGTACCGGACGGCAAAACCGCCAGTGTGGCATTACGCTCAAGGCATATGCCGGCTCCGGTATTCACCGAACCGTCCCCGCCGGCGACCATCACAATATCACCCGGAGCGACGCGATGCTTCCAGCTCTGATCCAGAAGATCGCATCGCTCAGGCTCCGTAATACCGGCTTCAGCCAGGTACTTTAGCCATTGCTCCCCGTTCTTCTGCCCATTACCGGCGTAAGGATTGGCAACCAACCAATAAGCCATAGGTTTCTATGTGGCTCCCGGACTTATGAGGTAAGGATTGATTGCAGTTTAAGGGTCAGCTCCACAGCCTCGCTACCCAAAGGTGTAAGGTAGCCGCCATCATCCCGGGTTATCAGGCCTTTGGCGAAAAGACGTTCTGCCGCCTGAACTGTCTCCTTTGGCGCATCGCCCTGGTGCACTTTGATTCCCGCCTGGCCCGATGAAGATTCAAACTGGGACAGAAGATTGAGTTCTGCAATATGTTCTGAAGAAATTGTCATGGTGCGCCCTTATATGGTCCTGATGATCAAATGCTTTCGGATTCCTTTCGCTGTTCAAGGCTCAGGCCTTTTTCGGTTTCATTCCATTGCTCGGAAAATGCTTCATAGGCCTCAGAGAAGCTTTTTTTCGCCCGCTCCCAGGCAGATGCGGAACTGGCCTTCAGCTCGTTGTACCATTTCTGCACCCGCTCACGCTGCTCCTGTAACGATGCCAGACTTTCTTGTGAGCGCTCTCGCGCGGTTTCACTCATATCATCCCAGTTTTCTGCAAGCTCTCTCTCAAGCTCTTCTATGCGCTCATCAAGTGCGGACAGAGTCCGGTTAATCGCATCTTCGGCCTGGCGTTTCTGGTCTGCCCCATAGTCCTGCAGTGTCTCGCCAAGCTCACGGGTTTCCTCTTTAAGCTCTTCCACATCGGAATCCTGTGATTCGGCATACACTGGTCCGGCAAGCGCACAGGAGGCTGCAAAGACCAGAGTTCCAATAACGTTTCTAAAAACCATACCGTGCTCCGGGGTTGTCATTTGAGGATAGCAGCAACATAACCATAACAGGATCCCGGCCGGAACCTTACCTTATAAAACTGTAATTTATTTGTGCATCCACGGTGCCTGTGCCACTTTAATAATGAAACCAAACAAGGAGGAGTAACCATGCTTTACTGGGCTGTCATCTGTCTCATTATCGCTATTATTGCCGGGATCCTTGGTTTTGGCGGGGTTGCAGGCACAGCAGCAGGCATTGCCAAAGTGTTGTTCTTTATCTTTCTGGTGCTGCTGGTCATCTCCCTTATCGCCAATGCGGTTCGCGGGAAAGGGCCTAAGATCTGACGTGTTTGTGGCCCGGGTGTACTACAGAGCCCGGGCCTCTCTCTGCCCGCAACAGTAATTCAGTACACACCTCATTTTGCTCGACAAAGTCATGGAATCACTGCGCTCCCTGCTATAACATCTCTCCGCACGGTTATTGATTGCGCCCTCCACGAGCAGCTCTAATGGTACATCTCCGCCACATAGCATTCCCCATCCTTACAGCGTTAATCTGGCACTGCACACCGGTTTCTGCCGACAGCATCAAGCGCATTGAGCACCCGGACGGTCGGGTTGAATTTACCAACGTAAGCAGTAACAACCCCGGAAGAGCGTCCACTAAAAACGAAACGGTTTTCCGGTATAAAGACGATAACGGCATTGTCGCCTACAGTGAAACACGGCCTTCAGTCACAGACTTCGACGTTATCAGCTTCCACTGCTATGCCTGCGATCCGGATTCAACCGTTAACTGGCGCACGACGCCTCTGTTTTCCGACCGTTACGAGACAGAAATCAAAGCAGCCGCCCATGAGCATGACGTAGACCCGGCCCTGGTGCGCGCGGTGATCCACGCGGAGTCTGCCTATAATGAAAAAGCACTGTCCCCGGTAGGGGCACAAGGGTTAATGCAGTTGATGCCGGAAACAGCTCTGGAGGTTGGCGTTCAGAACGCCATGGTCGCGGCGGACAACATTCGGGGAGGGGTTACGTATCTGGCAAAAATGCTGGAGCGCTTCGAAGGTGATACCCGGCTCGCAACCGCAGCCTACAACGCAGGTCCCGGTACCGTAAGCCGCTACAAAGGCGTTCCGCCGTATGCGGAAACCAGAGCCTACGTGGAACGGGTAAACATTCTTCGCGAGCGTTACGCCAGTAACTGACCGCTCCCCCGCAACCGCGTAGAGCGCTGCAGGGGAGTGGGTCATACAGTTACTTTATTCAGAGGCGGCAATCAGACTGGCGTTACCACCCGCCGCGGTTGTATCCACACACAGGTGGCGCTCAACCACAAAGCGCTGATCCAGCGCATGTTCGGTAATCAGGGGCAGAAGCGCTCCATCACGTTTTGCCAGAGCCAATCGGTACTCCCGCAAAACGGACTGCTCAGCACAGCTCACAACCCCATGAAAACCGCGGGCATCAGCCAGCGCATCCGCCTCCAGGTGTCCGTTTGTTCCGGCTATTGGCAGCCCGGCGCGGGCAGCCTGGTTCACGGTATCCTGAACATCCGGGGCGATAACCACTGCCTTGTTACCCTGCGATAACGCCATAGCCGCCTGGGCCAGTGCGGTTTCCTTGTCCGGCCCAAGGCATAACACAACACCCCGTGCATGATTCGACAGGCAGTTAAGCTCTCCAGTGGGCCCTGGCAGCTCCTCAGAACCGGCGTCCAGAGGCTCAGGCACCTGCGAAAATACAGACTCCATGGCTTTCACCCTGGCCTCCGGAGCCGGGGACTCCAGCTTGCTCAGGCTCCCGATCAGCTTCTCCAGTCTGGTTCCGTCAATCGCCTTACCTTCGGTTGGCGCAGTGCGGGTAACCGTCTCACCTTTCAGGAAACGACGCACATATTGCGGGCCGCCTGCCTTTGGCCCGGTTCCGGACAGCCCTTCACCGCCAAACGGCTGGGAGCCGACAATGGCTCCGATCTGATTACGGTTAACGTAAGTGTTGCCGACTTTGATGCGACTGGAAATGCGCTCAATGCGGTGATCAACCCGGCTGTGGATACCAAACGTCAGGCCATAGCCTTTGGCGTTAACTGAATCAACAACCTTGTCGATATCACTGGCTTCAAATGTCGCCACATGCAGCACCGGCCCGAAGATTTCTTCGTCCATTTCCTCAATACCGCTGACCTTCAGTACCGCAGGCGAGACATACAGTCCTTTATCCGGCACGGGAACCTTTTTAAGCAGGCGGCCTTCACGCTCAAATTTGTCGCAATGGTCGACAATCTTCTTGCGGGCGGCCTCGTCAATCACCGGGCCGACGTCTGTGGAAAGCGCCCAGGGATCGCCAATACCCAACTCTTCCATAGCCCCGTAGAGCATTTCCAGCAGGTTATCGGCGATGTCCTTCTGCACGTATAGCATGCGCAGTGCGGAACAACGCTGCCCCGCGCTCTGGAAGGACGAGGCCAGCACATCGCGAACCACCTGCTCCGGCAACGCTGTTGAATCCACAATCATGGCGTTCAGCCCCCCGGTTTCTGCTACCAGTGGTGCATCGGGTGCGAGATTTTCCGCCATTACTTTATTGATTCGCTGGGCGGTTGCCGTCGAACCGGTAAAGCAAACGCCGGCGATACGGGAGTCTGAGGTAAGGGCAGAACCTACTTTGGCCCCGGTCCCGGGCAGCAGTTGAATCGCATCCCTGGGGACTCCGGCTTCGTGCATCAGCTCAACTGCACGCACCGCAATCAGCGACGACTGCTCTGCCGGCTTAGCCACAACCACGTTACCCGCGGCCAGGTTTGCGGCTATCTGTCCGGTAAAAATGGCCAGCGGAAAGTTCCAGGGAGAAATACAGCAAATAACACCACGGGCCTCGCCATTGTCCTGGTTGCGCAAGCCTTCACTGGCATAAAACTGGGTAAAGTCTACCGCCTCCCGAATCTCGCCAACGGTATCCAGCAAAGATTTGCCCGCTTCCCGGGCTGTCAGTGCAAAGAGCTCGTCGGCGTTTTCTTCCAGAAGATCCCCTATCCTGCGCACACAGGCGGCACGATCTTCAGCCGACATAGTGGACCAACTGGAGAACCCTTCTTGTGCGGCCGTAATGGCAGCATCCACATCCGCTTCATTCGCCTGGGTTACCTCGCCCACCACATCGTCAGGGTTAGCCGGGTTTATAACTTTCACAACCTCGGTACCGGCGGTCTCCGCTGCAATCAACGGGCCGCCTTTCCAGTAGTGGTCGATATACGCTCCACGCCCTTCATCAATGCGCGCTACCGTAACCGGGTCGGTAATATCCCAGCCTTTCGAATTACGGCGCCCGGCACCGAAAAGGTTCTCTGGCCGCACAATTACCTGGCTGGAAACCTTCTCACCCAGCTCCTGAACCAGTTCAATCGGGTCCCTGGCAATTTCTTCAGGGGTAATGCTGGTATCCACTATCTGGTTCACAAACGAACTGTTGGCCCCATTCTCAAGCAAACGGCGTACAAGGTACGCGAGCAGATCACTGTGCTTGCCCACGGGGGCATAGATTCTGCAGGGCACGCCACTCTCTTTGAGGACCTGGTCATGCAAGGACTCCCCCATTCCATGCAGACGCTGAAACTCGTAGGTTTTCAGTCCGGCAGCCTTGGTCATTTCAAGAATGGCCGAGACAGAGTGCGCATTATGAGTCGCGAACTGGGGATAAATACGATCACTCATCCCCACCAGCTTCTTCGCACAGGAAAGAAACGCGACGTCACTGCAGGCCTTGCGGGTGAATACAGGGAAGTCGGTCAGCCCCATAACCTGGGCACGTTTGATCTCGGCATCCCAGTAAGCGCCTTTTACCAGGCGGACCATAATGTGACGATCAAGCTTTTCAGAAAGAGCGTACAGCCAGTCGAGCGTGTGTGCGGCGCGCCGGCCAAAGGCCTGTACAACAACGCCGAACCCATCCCAGCCGGCCAGTGCCGGGTCTGTCATTATGGCTTCGATCACATCCAGGGAGAGGTCAAGCCGATCCTGCTCCTCTGCGTCTATATTAAACCCCATGTTCGCGGCTGCAGCTTTTTTAGCCAGCTCCAGAGCCCGGGGCAGCAACTCGGTCATTACCCGCTCTTTCTGACCGTATTCGTAGCGCGCCAGCAGTGCGGAGAGTTTGACGGAAATACCTGGGTTTGTGCGCACATCTCCCTTGCAGTTCTGAGCAATACTATCGATCGCATTGGAGTAGGATTCATAGTAGCGACGAGCGTCCGCATCCGTTCGGGCGGCTTCACCAAGCATGTCGTAGGAGTAGGTGTAGCCTTTTGCCATGTAGGATCTGGCTTCCTTCTGGGCTTCTTCAATATCACGCCCCAGAACAAACTGGCGCCCCATTTCTTTCATGGCCTGACCCGCAACTGTACGAACCACCGGCTCACCCATGCGTTTGACGAGCTTGCGCAAGGTATCACCGACCGTTTGACGCTCAGAGTCTTTCAGTAAGTTGCTGGTCATCAGCAGGGCGATGGTTGTGGAGTTGATAAACGACGAGGATGCTTTGCCTACGTGCGCACTCCAGTTACCCGAGGTAATCTTGTCTTCAATCAGCGCATGGATTGTGGTGTTATCCGGCACGCGTAGTAGCGCCTCTGCCAGACACATGAGCGCAACGCCCTCTTTGGTTGTGAGGCCGTATTCCGCCAGAAACTTCTCCATGATCGTGGGCTTGGCATTGGAACGAACGCTTTGCACCAGTTCAGCAGCCCGGGCCGAAATTGCGTCGCGATCTTCCCGGGACAATTGAGCATCAGCAATCATCTCGTGAATCACTTTGTGCTCATCTACAAGATAATAATCGCGGATCGCCTGCCGGCTCTGATCAAGCTGGGGAGTCACTGACTGCTGTGAACTCATAATTGTACCCTCTCAGTTATATGTCTTTCCCGCATTCTACCGTTAACAGCAAAGACTATTTCACCATAAGATCGAAATAGACAAGCTTTCCGACTTTATTGACGAACTTCATCGCGCTATTTTCCTGCCGTGCTGTATAATTAAGGACAAAACACCTTATGCACCAGAAAAGGCCGTGCCGGAGTCTCTGCTGTACCTGATAGTAGCTACCTACAGCATAGCGCCCATGTCCGGAGTTTGCCCAGATGTGGCGGTTTTACGTTAACCAGAGGATTGAGAGTACCATGAGTGAACTGGACCGCATCGACCACTCCATTATCCGGGAGTTGCAGAAAAACGCGCGAATCACGATCACTGACCTTGCGTCCCGCGTTGGCCTGTCCAAAACACCCTGTCAGGTGCGTATGCGCCGGCTTGAGGAGCAGGGGTTTATCAGTGGCTATACGGTGTTGGTCAACCAGACAAAGCTGGGTCAGAACCACATTGCCTTCGCCCAGGTCACGCTGAGCGATACCAGCAGTGAGGCCTTACAGGCGTTCAACGAAGCGGTTAAACAGATTTCAGCTATTGAGCAATGCCACATGATTGCGGCGAACTTTGATTACCTGATGAAAGTTCGTACGCGCAACATGGCAGAATATCGGCAGGTACTGGGGGAGCAGATTTCCGCCCTGCCCCATGTATTACAAACCAGTACCTTTGTGGTTATGGAAAACGTTAAAGATACTGGTTTATAGGAAGGTGCAGTCGCTTCAGACCCGGCTCAGAAACTTCCGTTCCTCAACGTTGATCCGGATGCGGTCACCTGTGGAAATATGCTCCGGAACCTGAACAACCAGCCCGGTGGCCATGCGTGCAGGCTTGGTGCGCGCAGTGGCGGACCCACCCTTCACTGATGGGTCGGTGTCCTCAATGTCCAGTTCGACTGTAGGCGGCAGCGCCAGCGCAACCGGGGATTCGTCAACCAGGATAACCATAACACCCTGAGTATCTTCGCTGATAAACAGTAACTCATCGGCAATGGCTTCACGGTTCAGGCTGTACTGGGAAAAGTCTTCACTGTCCATGAACACATATTCCTCACCATCCGAGTAGGAAAATGTCGCCGGGCGGCGCACCAGGTCGGCCAGGTTCAGTACATCTGTGTCCTTGAACGTTTCATCAATCTTATGTCCGGTGACAACGTCGTACATGCGCATGCGGTACAGACTGCCACCGGCACGGCCCTGCGGGACCGAACGTTCGATATCCTTCACAAAATACACACTTCCCTGGTATTCAACAGCAGAGTTCTTCTTGATTTCACTGGCTCTAGGCATCTAGTAACGCTCCAAAACAATACCAAAACGCATCCACGCCGGGCGCTTCCCGGGCGCGGATATTTCAGGAGCGCCCTGCAAGGCGGCGCTCAACCCATGAATGATACAATCTGGCAAGGGCTGGCCGGATCAGGGGTAAGGATATCAGCCAGGCCAGTGGCTTCAGCACCAGTACCCGGGACATCAGCAGTATGTAGGCATCCATCTCACTATGAATTTCGCCCCGAGCATCCTTAACGTGCAATTCCCGGAGTGCTTTATCCGGGGCCACGCCCTGCCGGCGCAACTCCTCGTCCCTGCCAGTGATATCCAGCCACTCCACAGACTCGCCGGTTTTCCCGGCCAGTTTCTCGTACCAGCGACGGTCCCGGATACATACCGGGCAGGATCCATCATAATAAACAATCAGTTTTCCGGCCGTCATACTCATATCAGCCCTCCTGTAAACAGAAAGCCACAGGAGTACTGTACCACAGAGCGCGACTCTCAGCCGGCAGGCTCTGCCCGCTCTGCTACGGGTTCAGTTCCATCCCCGGATTCACTCCGGGCAACAATGGCGGTTCCTACCAGATCCCCGGTCACATTAAGCCCGGTTGCACCCATGCCAACCAGCGCATCAATGGACACCAGTAAAGCGACGGTTTCTATCGGTAACCCCACCTGGGCAAAAACCGTAGCGATCATGACGATGCCTGCACCTGGAACGCCTGCGGTACCAATCGACGTGAGTGTGCCCAGAAGCACAATTTCTGCCATGGTCACCAGATCCAGAGGTATGCCAACCACATTGGCTGCAAACACAGCCGAAATTGCAATACGAATCGCGGCACCATCCATGTTGATGGTGGCTCCCAGAGGCAGACTAAAACCGTATACACGCTTGGGCACACCCATGCGCCGGGCCGCATCCAGGGTCAGCGGCAGGGTGCCGGAACTGCTCTGGGTTGCAAAGGCGGTTGCCATCGGCGTGCGCGCCTCACGGAAAAACGCCCGTAACGGAACGCCGAAAAATCGCATCAATCCACAATAGACGACCAGGTGCACCGCCAGTGCAATGTATAACACCAGTACCATATCGCCCAGTGACAGGATGGTCGCCATACCTTGCTCACCCGCTGTCTTGGCCACAATAGCGAAGACCCCCACTGGCACGTACTGCAGGACGCCAGCCATCACTTTCAGGGTAACCTCGTTCAGGGCCTCGACTACCTTGTAAAGGCTCTCACCCAGCTCTGCGTGATCCTCAGACTCACGCAGCTTCAGCAAGGCGATACCAAAGACAATTGCTATAAAAATAATGCCCAGCAGGTTCAGCTCGGTGAAAGCTGTAAAGATATTCTCCGGCACAATACTCAGCAGCACACTCATAAAGCCCGGATTGTCCGGCACCTTTACTTCGGCGTTCTCATCCAGTGCCATTCCACTGCCTGGTTCGAGCAGACTCGCTACCACCAACCCGACAACAATGGCCAGAGCGGAGGTGATAACGTAATAGCCAAACAGCTTACGCCCGACCCGCCCCATGCTGCCGATGTTTGCCTGATTGATACCGACCATCAGGGTAAAGAGCACAATGGGCACGATAAGAAATCTGAGCAGACGCAGAAGCAAGTCACCGAAAGGGGCCAGCCAGTCGGCCGCTGTCTGGCCGCCAATCATGCCGACGGCAATCCCCAGTACCAGCGCAATGCTGACGCGCAAAATCAGCGAGGCGTTCAGATAGCTATGAAAAAGCGCCCTCATCAGACCGCCTCCAGTAAAATAAGTGTGCACAGTCGCATGGTTAGAGTTCCTGATTCTGAATGGCGGTGATTGTGGTGGATATTGCCGGGGAGGTAAACCGCTGGTCTGGTCCTGAGATTAAAGAAATTACTCAGGTTCGCTGCTGTTTTGCAATCGTGCGTGCGGTCCGTTCCAGCGTCAGAGCAATGCGCTCAAACATACCCTTTACGGTGACAGTCTGTAAGCTCGGCTCCCCCGCGGCATGAATTGCGGCCAGAAGCTCCGCACTTACCTCTCTGAACCGGGAATTCATATCGCCGCGTGAGCTCAGTAAATACGTATCGGCAAGCACTTGCTGCCACTGGGCCAGTATGCGGTCTACCTCGGCATTGCGATGGTTTTTGATGCGACGCCGCAGTCGGATAGACATATGGCCTATGTTGAGGCCGGTAAAGCCAAGGTCCGTCATATGCCGGTGGCCTGTATCCGAGCTCTGGTCATAGTTTGCAAGCCGTAACAAACGCTCTCCCATGCGCCCGTTGAACCAGTTCTCGGGCCGGTGCTGGTAATCAATGCTGACAAGGTCGCGGGCCGTTGCTCTCAGTAAGCGACGCTGCATGAACTCGCCGTCCAGGGGGGTAATCAGCTTGAATACCCAATAAAGGATACTGATACCCACAAACAGCCCCAGCGCATTTCCGGTCGCCAACCCCATATTGAACGTCATGTGATTACCCGGCTGAACAATCAGCGTAAACGGGATACAAAAGCCCAGGCCGTAGGGCAAAGTCGACCGGTCTGAAAGCGCCAACAGCCCCAGGAAATAAGGGCCGGCCAGAACCAGCACCAGAAGCTCAAAGTCGCCACTGCTGCGGGACAGAAGCCCTAACCCGAAAAACAGCGCGACCGGAACAGCCACAATCACGCCAACCAGCAATCGACGCAGAATACGTGTCAGTACTGCCAGGGAGAAACGGGCAAACATCACCGAATACACCACGGGCATAATCATCATCATGATGGCGGCTGTGCTGCCAGTACTTAGCCAGATGGCTCCGCCGATCATGAACACAACCGCGGTTCGAAAACCATTGACCGCTCCGACCAATGGATCACGATAGGTTTTCAGTCTGGAGGCTCGCAGCAGTGTCTGATCACGGTTCTCCAGCGCATTGTAAGCCCGTAGTACCATAACCAGATCTGCCACCAGCTCCACCGCCGTCTGGGTGAGGCGGATCACAATCGCCGACTCCCCCACATAAGCGGCTTTATGCTCAAGCAGTGCGCGCCTCAGTGCCTGGGCCTGACGATAGGATTGTTCGTAACTGTCAGCTTCAGCAATGCGGATAAAGTGCGCCCGCATATCCGCAATTAACTGACTGAGCGCCGGTGAAACAAGGTGCGGATGGTTTCTCGGGAAGCGCCCCATTATCTGGGTAACCGCCAGCAGCGACATTACCTTGTTGCAGAGCAGATGAGCTGCCCGGCTTCGCCCGGCTCCTTCCGGCCCTTCGTAGGCCACGGCACTGGAGTCATCATTCAGCACAACCAGAATCTCCAGAATCTGGTCCGCATGCTGGTGGCGCTGCTCATGGGTACTGTCCGGATCCAGCTCCAGTGACAGATACTCCATTGTTTTGTTAATCACATCACGAGAGTGCCTGCGCAGACTCGCTTTTACCGTTACCGGCCACAGTAGCCGACTGACCAGCATGGCACAGAGCGCACCTACGGTTATTTCGCTGATGCGGGATTGCGCAATGTCGAACACTGCACGACTGTCCACCATGGTAGCCTCTGCCATAACCAGAAGCACAACCAGGGCAGCTGTCATGCCCGACATTGCAAAGGCGTAGATAAAATTGGCGTTATGCACCAGAGAAGAAGCTGCTGAGTTAAGGCCAATCCAGAGTGTCAGACAGGCCAGTGCCAGCACAGGATAGGGCATAAACAGAGCGAGTATCAGAATACCTACGGCGCCACCCGCAACTGATCCCAGGATCTGGCACAGGGCTTTTTCAATCACCAGCCCGCTTTCGGGGCGAATCTGTAAAAAAACGGCGGAGACCAGCGCCCAGTATGGCCGATCAAGTTGCAGGTACATGGAGGCAAACAAGGCCAACGCCATGGACACTACCCCTTTCAGGGCAAATATCACCGCGGACCTGTTCGGCATCAAAAGCTGAGCCAGCAGCGGATGGAGCTTCATAAACGCAACTCCGCTAATCGGATTCCGGCTCTGTTTCCAGGTATATGGAAACTGTCATTCCCGCGCTGATATTGACATCTTCAGGAACCGGATCGAGCGCAATATCAACCGGAATACGCTGGGCAAGGCGGACCCAGTTAAAAGCCTGCTGTACCTCTGGAAGCATCTGGCTGTCACTGCGGGTATTCGGGTCGGCAATGCCGCGAGCAATACTGACAACCTCTCCGGTCAGCTTTTCACCTCCGGAGAGCAGGGTAACCCGGGCTTTCTGGCCTACCCGCACTTTTTGTAGCTTGGTTTCTTCAAAGTACCCGGTCACATAAAAGGAATCGCTTTTGATTAACGATACAATCGGAGTTCCCCGGGAGGCGTAGTTACCTTGTCGCAGGGTAAGGTTACTGACAATGCCGCTTTTCGGTGCCAGCACCCTGGTGCGCTCCAGGTCGATTCTGGCGGTCTCAAGTTTCGCTCGTGCGAGCCGGTAACTGGCCCTGGCCGAATCGGCCTGAATGCGGAAAGCTTCCAGACTTTCCTCGCTGATAGACTGACGCTCAGCCATGCGTTGCCGGCGCTCATACTGGTGCCGGGCAAGGTCCCACTCAGCCTGTGCCTGGGCAACACGGGCCTCCTGCTCCGCCAGCTCTGCCTTGTAGCGGGTGTCATCAATCGTGAACAACGGGTCGCCAGCACTGACCGTCTGGTTATTTATAACACTGAGCTGTGTCACCCAGCCGGACACATCCGGTGCAATCGTAATCACATCCGCGCGAACCCGGCCGTCCCGTGTCCAGGGCGAGTACAAATAGCGATCCCATACCCAGGTGCCCGCAAGCACCGCAGCCGCCACAATCACTAAGGTCAGTCCAATACGCAGCATTTTTCCCATAAAAGCCCTTTAGTCCCCGAACAGATAAACAATGGCAGCCAGATAGCAGACAAACACAGCCACATCGAACCAGGCCTCTCTCCAGATGTAACGGCGCAGATTGAGGTGATGCATAATCAGTCGCGTTGCTGCCGTAAGGATGAAAGCCAAGGGCACCAGCACCACAAAGGGGCTGAACAACATTCCACCAATACTCATCTCGTGAAGCATGTCATCCTTATTATCATGGTTTTACGCCAATTAATCATTGCTGCGAAAGTGTTTGATCATAGGTGCCGCTTGAATATTTAGCCAATCTGCATGTGCTAGAGTGGTCATTGTGTTTACGTAGCGAGTTTAAAAAAACATGTCGCCCGGAATTGTATTTGCAGCCTTCGCCACCGTCTTGATCGCAACGGCCGTGTTCTACCTGTTCTTCTACCGCACCTGGCGGCGTACGCGCGAGCTAAAACACCCCTTTCCGAAGATCTGGAGAAAGCACCTCCAGTCAACCGTCCCCCTGTATAGCCGACTGCCGGTGCAGCTCCAGCAAACGCTGGAAGGACAGGTTCAGCTGTTCGTCTCCGAGAAGAACTTCTACGGATGTGATGGGTTTAAGGTGACTGATCGTGTTCGGATCGCCATAGCAGGACACGCTTGCCTGCTGATTCTCAAGAGATCGTACACGGATTTCGACGACATTCGCAGTATTCTTGTGTACCCGGATGTCTACCGGGTGCAGGCATCGGAGCGGGATGGCATGGTTGTTGGTGTCAGCGATCAGGTTCGCGCAGGTGAAGCGTCAACTTTGGGGCAGGTGGTACTGGCCTGGTCAGAATGTGAAAGCGGGGCAATAAACCCCAAGAGCACGCACAACGTGATCCTCCACGAGTTTGCCCATCAACTTGATTACCTGGACGGAACCGCAGACGGCGCACCGCCACTGAGCGGAGAACAAGCCAAAGAGTGGCAGCAGACCATGACCATTGCCTACGATGACCTTCGGCATTCTTTGAGGCACCACCGCAAAAGCTGGCTCGACCCTTACGGTGCCACAAAGCCTGCTGAGTTCTTTGCGGTGCTAACGGAAACCTTTTACCAGCAACCACTGCACCTGAAAGAACAACAGCCGGCGGTGTATGATTTGCTTAGCGACTTCTACAGAATAGACCCTGGTGAATTAGCCCGGAGCTAACTCACCAAACATGCCTTTTAAGACGTAAGGCCCAGGCTCTGCGAATCCTTCTCTATGCTGCGATCCAGCAGCTCAAGGTACCCGGCTTTGGCTTTCAGCTTGGTCTGGGCGTGTGCTTTCAGGCTCAGCTTACGGAAACCTTGAGCCAACTCATTCGCACGACTCAGAAGTTGCTCTGGTGCAACCACTTCATCCAGGTAACCAGCTGTCACAGCGCCTTCGGGATTATAAATCTCAGCATTGATGACCGAGCGATAGAAATGCGCAGGTGCCAGCCGGTGCCGCGCGATTTCTATGCCCGCATGGTGCATGGTCATTCCGATAGCCACTTCATTAAGGCCCAACTTGAAGCTACCCTCAACACCTACCCGGTAATCCACAGACAGCATAATAAACGCACCTTTGGCAATCGCGTGACCACTGCATGCGCCAATGACCGGGAATGGAAAGGCTGCCAGGCGACGGGCAAATGTTGAGCCTGTGGCCACCAGGGCTGCGGCTTCCTTTATGCCTTTTTGCATCTCTTTAAGATCGTAACCGCCAGAAAAAATTCCCGGCTGACCTGTCAGAATAACGACGGCCTTGTCCTGCTCAGCCTGGTCAAGCGCCTTGTTCAGCGCCTCAAACACTTCGTGGCTAAGAGCGTTTGCTTTACCGTTATTAATCTCAATGGTCGCGACACCATCGTTCAGCGTGTAGTTTACTAAATCGGTCACCGGCGTTTCCTCTTGATGGAGATAAATCTGATTTCGTTGAACTTTGCCAGCTTATGCCCTCCGCCACAAATTATTCTTCCGGGCAGCCTGAGTTGATGAGCTCCTGCCGCAACGCTCAGAAAAAGAAATACCGAATCATTTGCACCACGATCAACGCTGCCATCAGCGGGAAAATAAACCGTGTGAGATTGCCATAATTACGCGCCTCGCCTTTCGGTGCGTATTTTTCCACCAGAGGCAGAACAACAACCAGAGCCAGGAATAACACAGCGAGAACAATCAGTAATGTTTTCATCCGGCAACTCCTTGAGTACAGGCGTCAGGCACATCCGACACCCTCCCGAAAACTTATCCCGGGAATCTGTGGATAACTTTGTGAAAAGGCGCGGGACAAGCCAACCCAGGCCAGTTAAGTCAGGGGTTGGACAAACATGGCCGCTAACTGACCAGTTCAGTTACTGATCAGATGTCCTTTGTTGCATCGCCAGGCGGTATGGTCGCTCCAGTGCTGCGCGCACATCGCCAATGGAGAATACTCTTGCGAATTCTGCGAAACGCTGACCCTCAAACCACAGATGTATCACCGGTAAAGAAAAAACTCCGCGCGCTGCGCACACAGACACTGATGCCTGGCAGTCGACATACGCCATGACCAGCTCGGGAAACTCGGCTCGTACCAGTTGCTCCAGCTGTGGCTTAACAGCCTGACAGACACCGCAACTCTCACCACCATATAGCACAAGAGCTGCGGGGCTGGTGCTGATCAGCTCTGTAAGCGCCTCTTCGCTGTTAACAACCCTCATGGCTCACCTCACAGCACTTTATATTGAACAACAATGCCAGCTAGAAGCTGGACAGCTCCGCCTGCAGATCTTTTTTCAGTTCGTCCGCTTCGGTTATCCACAAGGTTTGATCCGCGCCGGGAAACACCCCTACCTGCAACCCGTCCTTCGACAGGCCTGGCACCCACTTTCTGAAGAAGTCCGGCAGCGAGAGGCTTTTCGGGGTCAGGTCGTCTGAACCCTTGGCGTACTCAACGGCAAACTCCGAGCTGGGCCAGACTGGCAAGTGTGCCAATCCGTCGTCGTCCGACACAATTGAGAGAAAGCGGTTCTCTGAATTGATCAGTATCCAGACCTCCCGATCTTCCAGCACCTGGCTCAAAAAATAGTCATACCTTTCTTCGCCACTCATTTCGAGTACGCTGGTTAACTGCTCATTACTCATAATCGGAGTCTCTGTTTATTAAATTGAGCCAATAAAGAGCCGCTTAACGCGGCGTAGGCGGGCGCAAGGTGCGCCTATGGTATTGATGACAACTCACGCAGGTACTGAAATCAAGCCCCTGATGATATTCATCTTCCTCGACGAGCGTTGCGTGGCAGAGCATACAATGATCTATTGGCATGGCGCTGACAAAGTTATCGCCGGCACGAACGTGCCCGTTATGACAATCCAGACATCCATCCGGACGAATGTGCCAGGGAAAATCACGGCGACCCACGATGTCCAGATACGCTGTAGAATGTGCGCGGCGCTCACCGAGCACTTTTTCATGGCAGTCCCGGCAACCAGAATTCAACACTGTCTGACTGCTATTGATGCCACCATGACATTCGGCGCATTCAAGATTGGCATGACCTGGAGAAAGTGGTGCCGGGTTCGCTGTAGGCTGCCACTTACCAATCATCAACAGAAGCGCCCCGAAAAACAGGGCCAGCAACACAGTACAAAGCAGAATACGTCTGGTCGACATTATCAGACACGCCAGATAGTCAGTATTGATAAATAAACACTACATGCATCAATGTTGCAGTAAGTAATACGAGTGTGACAGCAAGGTGCCCAGAGCGCAGCCACATTAGCCGTCGACGCACAATTAACAGGGCCCCGCTCAAAGCAGCCAGCAGCATCAACCCGATCAGACCAGCGCTAAAACCCGAACCGCTTGCCAGGCCGCCCAAAGAGTGCAATGGCAATAACAACAGTGCCGTGCTCCCCAGGCAAACGTGCCACCAGTAACGTCGACGATCGCCGCGGATTGCCAGAGTCATCAGAACAACGACGGTCAGCAGATAGCCACTGATTTCCCGGGTACTGCTATCAGTCATCAGGCGATAGGCCGTGAAATCTGTGGCCAGCACGCTGTCAGGGACCGACCAGGCCGGCAGTAATCCGAGTAATGCAACAACCAGCAGAATTACCGCCACCGTTGACCAACGCGCCGCGCGATTCCACCAGGAACTGTTGCCACAAAGAGTGGTGATGTCATCAAGGCAGCTGCCGCAATAGTATCCCGCCCGGGTTGCCTGACAGACCATTGCCGGGTTGCTACCGTACTCGGCAATGGCGGCATGGATGGCTGAAAGGCGCACACTGGCGCAATGACAGACCAACGGATCAGGTTGACGACGCGGCGGCAGCCACACGAAGCGCTGCAGGCTACCCCATTCCCACCGGGATAGTTCAATACGACCTTGCCAGAGCTCCGTGAGTCGCCTCGCCTGGACATAAGGTAGCAATGCCTGAAAGGCCACAATAGACCGGTGTTGCCGGGTCACCGACACAACGCGACCCGCGTAGCGATAATGATGGCTGTGCAAGGCACCGGACTCGATCGATTGATGCGATGCTGCTACCACCAGCCGGAAACCATCATCCAGTCGACATTCCCGGTACTGCCCCTCAGGAGGCGAAGGAAGCGGCTCATTACGGATCGCGGCCACCGCCAGATCGGCCATATGCAGCACTTGAGCTATATTGCCCCGCATAACTGGCCAGGGTGGTTGCGCACAGTCGCCCACAGCGAAAACGCGCGCGTCGCTCAAACTGCGCATGCTTGAGTCCACCAGGACTCCCTGATCAACCCTCAGTCCCGCATCGCGCGCCAGAGTCGTATCAGGCAGGCTGCCACAGGCCAGCACCACTCGCCCCGCCGCCAGTTGCCGCCCATCCGCCAGCTCCGCACCAGTAACATCATGGCGGCCAAGCAGGCGTTTCGGGATGGCCTCCTCCAGTATCCGGATACCCAGTTTTTCGAGGCGCCCGGCAACCCTTTTGCCCAACTTCGGGTCCACATAACGCCGCAACAAACGGCTACGCACGATCAGAGTAACGACAGCGCGCTTTGCCATCAGAGTGGCAAGCTCAACAGCGATCAGCCCGCCGCCTACGATCAACAATTCGGTGTTGGGCACCAGGCTATTGAGCAGGTTATCAAGCTGGCGGCGAGTGTAGAGAGTCTGCACGCCGCCAAGCCAACTGCCGGGCAGTTCGGGGCGTATGGGCAAGGCACCCGGTGCCATAAACAGCTGAGAGTATTTGTGGACCTGGCCGCTGTCGTCTAAGACTCGACACCGTCTGCGATCAACATGAACCACTTTGCGTCCGGACAACAGACGAATACGGGGAGCCAGAGGTACGGCGAGCGAGGCATGAACGCCCGCCTGGGCGCGAGCATTCTGGAACTGAGTGAGTAACTGTGGGCGGGCTTCGGTTGCCCAGGGGCTTTCAGTGTCACCGTCAAGCACCAGCACGTTGCCGTAACGTGCAAGCTGGCGCGCAATACGCATGCCCGCAGGCCCGGCTCCGATTATGATTGGCATTGCCACAAGGGAGCTATCTGATAGTGGCATAGGCAAGGCCGGTCGTTTTCCAGCGCGTTAATTTCCCGCGCAGCGTTTTTTATAATCAGACGGCGTCATCCCGAAACGACCTTTAAACGCAGTCGAAAAATAGCTGGGACTACCAAAACCGTATCTGTAAACCACTTCGGTGAGATTTAAACGCCCTTTATTGGCTTTAATATAGTTGGCACACATTTCAAGGCGCTGAGTTTTCACATACTCGGACAGTGTGATCGTTTTACAGGCAAAGGCGCGGTGAAGACTTCGCACGGAGGTGCCAATAGCACTGGCAACCATCGTTGCATTCAGACCGGGCTCCCCGATGTTATTTTTCACAAACTCACTTGCTGACCTGAACACTTTATCGTAAGGATCACCATTGCGAATCCCTCTCAAAATGGACGGCTTGATGAGTGTTGCCAGCGAATCCAGAATTGCAGCGCCCTCTTCTGGCCCGAGGTTTTCATGCAGCGACGCTTCCAGAATCAGGTTAGTGGCGAAGCGTGCAATGTGCGACTCTGCAGGAATCTTGACACCCAGCTCAACCTTGCTGAGGTTCAGTATCCGCTCAATGATATGTCGCGGCAAAATAAGTGAAATCTGCTGCGAAAGATCCTGGTAGGAAAACCTGAAAGGCAGAGTGGAGTCCACAAGGACAATATCTCCCGGAGTCAGAGACGAGCGGTTACCTACCTGCTCTACCAACGAGCACCCCACGATCTGAAACACACAGAAAAAATCCGGCACACCGCTTTTCTGTATCTCTTTAGGGGTTCGATAAAGGTCGGCGCCCTGGATATTAACCCGGGACATATCAAGGGCCCCACCCACTTTCTCGACGGAACCGGAAAACCTGCCTGCCTTTGGGCTCGCCAGAAAGGGACCGCATATATCGTTGATATTGTGGATCCATTTATCGAAATCGTCTGTTCTGTCGGTGCATGACGACACGCCCATAACCTCTTACTTTTTTGTGGTTATCCATTTTAAATCTGGCTACAAAGCAATCAAAAGTCAAGAATCCTTTCAAGTGTAACCCCGGTACTGGCGCAGGAACGAAACCTTCTGGCACCAGCGAGAAAGCATGGCGCAGGAGGAGTTGATTAATATAGAAGTGATAGCGAGTGGCCCTCGATTCCCTGGCGGCAAGCAATATCCCGTAGTCAGCGTGGCAGCTACTCCAAACAAACAACAATAAAGGCCAAACAATGCATCAGAGCAAGCATGTACGACACGCCCTTTTATGCGCTTTTACAACCGCGATCGCGATACCTTCAGCTTCAGCAGTAGAACTGTCGAGCGGTACGGATTACCAGCTGAATGCAGACCTGGAGTTAGCGGCCGGCCTTTTCACCAGCGACAAAAGTTACCTCTACGACACGGATCAGGACGGCGCTCAATGGCAGGAAGGGTATATCAAGTATGGCCTGTCAGGACATTACTCCATGGCTAACGACACCTCCGTGTATGGGGGTGTAAATGCTATTTCCTCAGGTACATGGGGTGATGGTGACGCGGGTGGCTTCAGTACTGGAGATGAAAGCAACACAGATCTGGAAGATGCCTGGATTGGATTTAAGTCGGGCAGCTTGTTGCCATTTCTGGGGCAGGATGGTCTGGATATTTCCGTTGGCAGCCAGAACTTCGCCATTGGCGATGGGTTTCTGATCAACGGAGATGCTCTGAACCTGGGAGAAGGGCTGAATGGGGGAGGTCTCGATTTTAGTCGCGGCGGAGCATACTGGCTCGCGGCACGCAAAGCCTTTAATAAAACCGCTCTGGTACAGATTGGCGGCGACGAGGGGTTACGCTCAGATCTGTTCTGGATTGAGTCAGACAATAATGCTCAGGCAGACACAGAGCTAACGGGCATTAACCTGGAGTATGCAGCGCCTGGCGGAACCTTCGGACTGATGCACCTGAAAGGGCTGGACGTGAATGACCGTTATGCGCAGGCGCTTGGTCTGACAGCAAGAGACGGCCAGGACACCACCAGCCTCCGGTATCAGGGTAATGCCGGCGTAGAGCCTCTTTTTCTTTCTGCAGAGTTTGTAACCCAGGATCAGGGAGACGCCAGTCGTGAGGACGCTGACGCCTGGTACGCCGAAGCCGGATGGAGCTTTGATCAGCAGCTGTGGTCCCCCAGTGTCAATATTCGCTATTCCACGTTCGATAAAGATTTTGACCCCCTGTTTTTTGGCTTTAACCGCGGTTACGGCACCTGGTTTCAGGGTGAAGTTGCCGCCAACTATGCTGGCCCATTCAATAGCGACACAGATGTTCTTCACGTTGGCGTAAAGGCCTATCCGGCCCCTGCTGTCGCGGTTGGCGCCCTGTTTTTCGATTTCAGTGATACCGCCCGGGGAAGCGGCTCCCTGGACAGCCAGGAACTCGATCTCTACGCCGAATGGGGTGTTAATGACCACCTCTTCCTTAGTCCCCTGGTTGGCTTCTTCAAACCAGAAAAACGAGCAGCCGATGGCGGCAGCCAGTTCCGGGACAACGACCTGAACATCTACGCGCAGATCATAGCCGTTATTTCCTTTTAATAATCGCGACTGACCAGGCCGTGTACCTGGTGCTACCTATAACCGGAGACCAGAAAATGCAGATTTACCGGAATACCGTAAACGGATCACTTGCAGAGCCCGTCAGCAGTCACGAAGCTTACAATCCTGCCACCGAGCAACTCCTGGGAATGGCGCCGGAGAGTGACGAACAGGAGGTAGACCGTGCCGTGGAAGCAGCAGCTATTGCGCAAAAATCCTGGGCAGAACGCAGTGATCAGCAGCGGCGCGATAGCATTCATGAGGTTGCCCGGATTCTGGAAGAAAATGCCGGATATCTGTCGGAACTTATTACCCGGGAACAGGGCAAGCCCCTGTCCGGCCCCGGCTCGATATTTGAGATGCAGGCCTGTGTCGGGTGGACGCAGGTTCCGGCCAGCCTGGAGCTAGAGCCAGAGGTAGTGTACGAGGACGATGAGCGCAAAGACACGCTGCATCGCGTTCCACTGGGGGTTGTCGCAGCAATTGCACCGTGGAACTGGCCTCTGATGATTGCCATATGGCAGATCATACCGGCCATAAGAATGGGGAACACCGTTGTCCTGAAGCCTTCCGAATACACTCCCATTGCCACTCTGGAGATGGTGAGACTGATTAACCAGGCTCTTCCGGCCGGCGTTCTCAACACCGTCACCGGGGATGGTCGCATCGGCAGCAAGCTGACCCATCACCCGGACATCAGCAAAATCATGTTCACCGGTAGCGAAACCACGGGGCGCCGTATTATTGAGGCGTCTGCCAGCAGTCTGTCACCCATCACTCTGGAGCTTGGCGGTAACGATGCCGCCATCGTTATGCCCGGCACCAATATCAAAAACATTGCCACCGACTTGTTCTGGGGGGCATTCCTGAACATGGGGCAGACCTGTGCCTGCATCAAGCGTCTCTATGTGCACGAAGATGACTACGAAACCGTTATGACCGAGCTCAGCGCAATCGCCAGCGAGATGAAAGTGGGCGATGGCATGGACAAGTCTGTAACGATCGGCCCCCTCCAGAACAAAATGCAGTTTGAAAAAGTCCGGGAGCTCGTCTCTGACGCAAAAACCAGTGGTTGCGACATTCGTGAGTTTGGTGAACCGCCTGAGAAAGGCTACTTCATGCCCGTTACCTTGGTTGGTGACATCAGGGATGGCCAGAGACTGGTTGACGAGGAGCAGTTTGGCCCCGCTCTGCCGATCATCCGTTATCGCGATCCGGAGGATGCCATCGAGTCTGCAAACAGACTTGAAGCAGGCCTTGGCGCATCCCTTTGGGCAGATAATCCTGCCGAAGTGGCTGAGCTGGCCATGCAACTCGAGGCTGGAACTGTCTGGATCAACCAGCATGGCGCAATTCACCCGATGGTGCCCTTCGGTGGCAACAAAGCATCCGGCTACGGCGTGGAGTTTGGCCTTGAGGGGCTCAAGGCTGTCACTCAGAGCCGGGTGATCAGCATAAAGAAATAATAATGACGCACCCCCAATACCAGAAAAACAAACATTGAGGATTGTAATGATGCATTTACCCAAAAAACTGGCTTGCTGCCTTGTGGTAGCGTCCAGCCTTATTGCTGCAAGTGCAAACGCGCGCCTGCCGGATGAGTCCGTGGGCCACACTCAGTTGCCAATGCCCGATGACCACAGAAGCTACATAGTGGACTTTGAATTTAATAACATGGTGGCCACCCGGATTGTTGTAGTCGATCCTGACAAACAAGAGTACCTCGGAATGCTGCCTACGGGCCACGCAGCTCCCGCCGCACTCTCCCGGGACCGGGAAACAATCTACACCGCAGATTTCTTCTACACGCGCTATGTTCGTGGCGAGCGCACCGACGTCCTCACCGCGTGGGACAGCCAGACACTCGCCCCGAAATGGGAACTCGAGCTTTCAAGCCGGCGAGCATTCACACTTACAGAGCGTTTCTCTATTGCGACCAGTACCGATGACAAGTTTGTTTACATATACAACTTCACTCCATCTACCACTGTAACCGTTGTTGATACCACTACTCAGGAAATGGTTAACGAAATATCCATCAATGGGTGTGTCCTTAACTACCCCGTAGGTGAACGGCGATTTGCGTCTCTCTGCGGCGATGGCGCCCTTCAGATGATCACGCTGAACGATGACGGCGAGGAAGTAGAGCGCACCAAAACCAAGTTCTTTGATCCGGATGTGGTCAAGCTGGTCGAGAGGGCTACCGTTGTCGGGGAAACCTATTATTTTGTAACAACCCTGGGCGAAGTTGTGCCTCTGGACCTTTCCGGAGACAAGCCGGAGCTGCTGCCTCGCTGGTCGCTGGTTACGCGGGAAGAGATGGCCGATGGCTGGGCTCCGGGTGGCTGGCAGCTCATTGCAGCAGCGCCTGGCCTGAATCGCCTGTACGTTCTGATGCATCCGGACCACAAGGCCTATAACTGGGAAGACCCAAGCCAGATTATCTGGGAATTTGATCTGGAAACCGGCGAAAAGCTGGGCATGCTGGAATCCCCCAACCTTGTCTGGAGCCTGAGCGCAACTTCCGACGACAAGCCCCTTCTGCTTGGCGCTAACATTGAGGGTGGCCTGGAGATATTCGATCTCTCGACCGGTGAGCACAAAGGCACCATGGACAGTGTAACCAAAACACCAACACTCATTCTGAACCACTAAGGGGCAGCATGATGATAGACCCTATTATCAGTACATCGGCGGCGCTGGCACTGAGTGTTATTTTCGCCAGTGCTGCCAGCCACAAACTCAGGCACCCACACTGGTTCCGACGCCAGGTTCATGAGTATGAATTAATTCCGGGGCGGCTGGTGCCCGCCGCCGCTCGTGCCCTTCCGGCCACAGAGCTGCTGATTGCCGCCGGCCTGCTCTGGAGTACCAGCAGACCATACGCCGGCGTTATGGCCCTGCTACTCGTCAGTCTCTACGGTGTGGCCATTGCCATTAACCTTGCCCGGGGCCGGAAAGACATTGATTGTGGCTGTTCCGGACCCGCAATGCGCCAGCCGTTACAACCCGCACTGCTTGCGCGCAACCTGGCGCTGGCCATCGTTGCACTGGGCGCGCTCTTACCCCTGGTTGACCGACCTCTGGGCCTGCATGACAGCTTTATCATGATTGCTGCGGGAACCGTTCTGGTTCTGCTTTACACAGCCACAGACCTTTGGATCTCTAACAGACCGTTACTGCTTAAACTCTCGGGAGAACAATAAAATGCAAGCACTCATTGTCTCAAACATTTTGCTTTGGCTACTCTTAATCGCCACCTCTCTGGTACTTCTGGGCCTCATCCGGCAAATCGGCGTTTTGCATTCACGGATTGCCCCTGCCGGAGCATTGATGCTCGACAAGGGTGTTGAGGTTGGCAAGCCTGCCCCACAGGTGACAGCCGCAGACCGGTTCGGGCGTCCGGTGAATATCGGCTATGCCGGTGAACGTTCAACCTTGCTGTTTTTTCTTTCGCCGACCTGTCCGATCTGCAAATCACTGCTGCCGGCCATCAAATCCATGAATCGCTCCGCAAACAATCTCGATGTTATTTATGTGAGCGATGGCGAGGCGCTTGAGCATGACAAACTCATTTCTGAGGCTGGACTGGAAAAGTCCACTTATGTCGTCAGTCCTGATGTTGGCATGACCTACCAGATTGGCAAGCTGCCTTACGCGGTTCTGATTGGTCAGGATGGCACCCTAAAAGCCAAGGGCCTTGTCAACTCCAGGGAGCACCTGGACAGCCTGTTTGAAACCGAGCTGCTCGGATCATCAACCCTTCAGGATTACATCAAGGTTCAGACTGAATCCCCCGGTGTTCATACGCCATCCTGATTAAGGAGAATAAAAAATGAAGTTTCTTGATCGCTTTTTTGAACGCTCATCGCGCCATGTTGCCAATACAACGGGGCGACGCCAGTTCATTGCAAAGTTCGGCTCCTTTTTAGCAGTCGGAGTTGCGGCACCGGCTCTTCTTCCCATAGACAGAACCGGGAAGGCCCTGGCTGCGGATGCGCCATCAGCTGGCGACCCGGGGGATCCCACCAGTTGTGATTACTGGCGCTACTGTTCTGTCGACGGCTTTTTGTGCAGCTGTTGTGGCGGCTCGGCGACCACCTGCCCACCGGGAACTGAAGTGTCAACGGTCACCTGGGTCGGCACCTGCCGCAACCCGGCAGACGGCATTGATTACATCATTTCCTACAACGACTGTTGCGGCAAGCACAGCTGTTCACAGTGTGCCTGTACGCGCAATGACAGTGAAGAACCCATGTACCGGCCTTTCAACAACAATGATATTAACTGGTGCCTTGGTACCAGCAGCAGCGTTTACAACTGCACAGTCTCTGTTATCCGAGGTGTGGCGTCTTCAGGAGCTTGATAATGCGCTCGATGTTCTGTGCTATGGCTATAACGTTAATTGTTGCCTCCCCTTTGGGGGAGGCTCGGGTTATTCCAGACCCTAACCAAAAACCGGCTCCCGGCAATGAAACGCCGCAAACCCCTTTGTATCAGGCCAATTATTCACCTGCGGTGAATTACCAGCTGCAATGTCTCGGTTGTCACCTGACAAATGGCGAAGGCGCGCCTCGTAGCGATGTGCCGATGATGAAGGGTTTCGTAGGCCACTTCCTGAAGGTAGAAGGCGGCCGGGAGTTTCTCATCAGAGTTCCGGGCGCTTCCCAGTCTGCGCTCAGTGACGCCCAGCTGGCTGAGCTGCTTAACTGGATGCTGAAGGACGACGGAATTGCGGGTGGTAGCGCTCCCGCGAACTTCAAGCCTTATACGGGCAAGGAGGTCGAAACCTATCGGGGCAGGATGATAAAAGACCTGACCGGATTCAGGCTCAACCTCATTGAACAGATAAAAGAACTTAACATAGACATACCTGCGGATGTGATTCCCTAACCGGGATCACGCCCGCTATTCTGACCCTACCCAAACCCCGCACTTTACGTTAAGGTCAACGTATTCTGATATTGGAGCCATGATGCCGCCCGGGCAGGGTTGCACGAAGCGTTCTATACTCAGGCAAAAAGCCAACAAAAAGAACACGGCTCTATCAATAAAGAAGCCCTCACAAGGGGCATTCTGTTCCTCAAGCCACCACCCAGGACGAGGATTATGACAACAACAAAATCCAAAACGGTTTATACCCCGGGTTTTACCGATGGTACCGAATTCCGCATTCCCACCTTCAAACTCCTGAAGCAGGACGGCTCCCTCTACAAAGGCGGGAAAGCCCCGGATATCGATAAAGAAAAAGCCTTACGCATCTACCACGCCATGGTCACCACCCGCGTACTGGACGAGCGTATGCTCGCCGCGCAGCGCCAGGGCCGTCTCAGCTTCTACATGCAATGCACCGGAGAAGAAGCCGCCATTATTGGCAGCACTGCCGCCCTGGACGATGCCGACATGATCATGGCCCAGTACCGGGAACAGGGATCTCTGGCGTATCGCGGCTTCACCATTGATGAATTTATGAACCAGCTGTTCGGCAACGAAAAAGACTATGGCAAAGGCCGCCAGATGCCGGTTCACTATGGCTCAAGTAAGCTTAACTACATGACCATATCGTCGCCCCTGGCCACCCAGATTCCCCAGGCGACCGGCTATGCCTACGGCCAGAAAATGGCGGGGGATGGCCACTGTACCACCGTCTATTTTGGCGAAGGCGCTGCGTCAGAGGGTGATTTTCACGCCGGGCTGAATATGGCCGCGGTGCACCGCGTGCCCGCCATTTTCTTTTGCCGAAACAATGGCTATGCCATCTCCACCCCTGCAGTTGAGCAGTATGCGGCGGATGGCATTGCGCCCCGCGGGGTCGGCTACAAAATGGACACCATTCGCGTAGACGGCAACGATATTCTGGCGGTTTACCAGGCCACCGAAGCTGCCCGTAAACTGGCGGTGGAAGAAAACCGCCCGGTTCTGATCGAAGCCATGACTTATCGCCTGGCAGCACATTCTTCATCCGATGACCCGTCTGGATACCGCAGCAAAGATGAAGAGGCGGTGTGGCGCGAGAAGGACCCGATCCTGCGCATGTATAACTGGCTCGCTGCCAAAAAATGGTGGAGCGCGAGCGAGGAGAAAAAATTACAGGAGCGTCTGCGCCGCGAAGTTCTCGATACCATGAAACGGGCCCAGAAGCTCCCGCCGCCGCCCCTGGAAACTCTGGTAACCGATGTGTACGACGAGGTGCCGCCACTGTTGCAAGCACAGTTTGAAAAACTCAAGGCACACATCCGCAAGTATCCGGATGAGTACCCCAAGTCTGCGGCTCACGTTCAGGGAGGGGCATAACATGGCCAAAATGAATATGTTGCAGGCCATCAACGAAGCCCTTGATATGGCCATGGCAGCCAACGACAAGGTTCTGTGCTTTGGTGAGGATGTGGGTGTTTTTGGTGGCGTTTTCCGGGCCACAAGCAACCTGCAGCATAAGTACGGTGAAGATCGCTGTTTCAACACGCCGCTGGTTGAACAGGGCATCATCGGCTTTGCCAACGGTCTGGCGGCTCAGGGCTCGGTTCCGGTGGCCGAAATCCAGTTCGCGGATTACATATTCCCGGCCTTTGACCAGATTGTGAACGAGGCCGCCAAGTTCCGCTATCGCTCAGGCAATCTGTTCAATGTCGGCAACCTGACCATTCGTGCGCCCTATGGCGGAGGTATCGCCGGCGGCCTGTACCACTCGCAGTCGCCGGAAGCCTATTTTGCCCATACTCCCGGACTAAAAATTGTTGTGCCGCGCAACCCGCACCAGGCAAAAGGCCTGCTGCTGGCCTCAATCAACGACCCCAACCCGACGCTGTTCTTTGAACCCAAGCGTTTGTATCGCGCCTCGACAGGCGAGGTGCCAGAGGGTGAGTACCAGCTGCCCATAGGCGAAGCTGAGGTTCTCAAAGAAGGCACGGATGTAACCGTGCTGGGCTGGGGGGCACAGATGGAAGTGATCGACAAGGCCGTTGAGATGGCGGAAAAGGAAGGTTTCTCCTGCGAAGTTATTGATTTGCGAACCATTCTGCCCTGGGATGTGGAAACCATTGCCGAGTCCGTGCTTAAAACCGGCCGCCTGGTGATTACCCACGAAGCCCCCCTGACCGGCGGCTTTGCCGGGGAGATAGCGGCCACCATTCAGGAACGCTGCTTTCTCTATCTGGAATCACCGATTGCACGGGTAACCGGGATGGATACGCCCTTCCCTCTGGTGCTTGAGAAAGAGCACTTTCCGAATCATCTGAAGGTCTTTGAGGCCATTCGGGAAAGCGTCGAATTCTGAGCGGATATCCGGACAGGAGAACAACAATGAGCGATTTTATACTGCCCGATATCGGCGAAGGTATCGTGGAATGTGAACTGGTCAAATGGCTGGTGAGTGAAGGCGACCTGGTTGAAGAAGATCAGCCAGTGGCCGAAGTGATGACCGACAAGGCTCTGGTGGAAATTCCCGCTCCCTACAAAGGCCGGGTAACCCACCTGTACTGGAAAGAAGGCGATATCGCGAAAGTGCATGCGCCATTGTTTGAACTGGTTGATGAGAGCGGAGAGGCTACCGCCAAAGCTAGCGAAGAAAGCAAAAGCGATGAGCCGGAGGCAGCGCCGGAAAAATCTCAGACCAGCGCCAGCACCGCGCGCCATCCCGAGCCTGCAAAAGCGCCGGACGCCGCACCTGCCGAACGGCAGGACGGACACAGAACGCCTGCAAGCCCGGCCGTGCGCCGGCTGGTTCGGGAGAATAACCTGGCACTGGCGGATATTGAAGGTTCCGGCAAGGATGGCCGCGTGCTTAAAGCCGACGTACTGTCCCACCTTGAACAGGCTGGGTCAGGTAGCCCAGCCAGATCGGAGGGCAGTCCGAAGCGCCCCACAGCCCAAAGCCAGGACGTTCGCGTAGAACCCATTAAAGGCATGCAGGCGGTGATGGCCAAGCGCATGGTGGCATCAGCCTCCACCATTCCCCATTTCAACTTCAGCGAAGACATTGATGTCACCGAACTTCTGAGCCTGCGCCAGCAGCTGAAATCAGAAGCCGAAACCCGCGGGTCCCGCCTCACCCTCATGCCCTTCATTATGAAGGCCGTCGCACTGGCGGTGCGGGAATACCCCATACTCAACAGCCAGGTGAATGAGGACGTGACCGAAATCCACTACCAGCCAGGTTGTAACGTGGGGATGGCAGTGGACAGCAAAATCGGGCTGCTGGTGCCGAACGTGAAAAATGTGGAGCAACTGTCGTTGCTGGAGATTGCAGACGAGGTCACCCGTCTTACGGAGGCCGCCAGAGAAGGCCGGGTAAGCCAGGCTGACCTTCAGGGCGGCACCATCACCATTTCCAACATAGGCGTTCTGGGCGGCACCTATGCCTCGCCCATCATCAACGCCCCGGAAGTCGCCATTGTGGCATTGGGACGCACCCAGAAGCTGCCACGCTTCGATGCTGACGGGCAGGTAGTGGAGCGTTCAATCATGACCATCAGTTGGGCGGGCGATCATCGCATTATTGACGGCGGCACAATCGCCCGCTTCAACCACCTGTGGAAGGGCTATCTGGAGACACCACAATCCATGCTGCTGCACATGAGCTGACCGGTATGGCATCACTGAGCCCATCATTGCAGACACAGCAACAGGCGCAGATTCAGCAGTTCTACATCCCGGAAGAACAGTCGGTGTACCTGCTAAGCCACGACGATGCCGGGAAACTCAAAGACTGGGTGGAGCTGTGCACGACACAGCTCAGGCAGATGGGCTACGCCGACATAGAGATGATTGGTAAGGGTGCCTTCGGATTTGTGTTCTCCGGCCGGCTGCCACTTGAAGGTGCAAGAGACCTTGAGCATGTGTTCAAGTTCACCCGCATCACCCTGGCCCAGCATCTGCACGACCGGCTGGAGGATGAAGCCTACATGCTGGAGCAGGTTAAACACCCCCGGGTGCCCGGTCTGATTGCCTTTCATCGTGCGGGGAGCCAGCCAATTCTGGTCATGGAACGGGCCCCCGGTTTCAATCTGGAAGAGGTCTCATTAAGGGAAGGACGCCTGAGTCCGCGCCTGGTTATTCGCATTGCCGATCAACTGGCCGACATTCTGCGCAACCTGCGCCGTGAATCCGACAGTGAGCAACGCCCCATTGTTCACGGCGACATCAAGCCCTCCAACCTGGTGTTTGATGCCGAAACCGAAAACATCGCGCTGATCGACTGGGGCTCCTCGGTATTTGCGCAACTGGATGCCAACCAGCAGTTTCTCAGCCCCAGCGTCATGGAGCTGATGTCTGACAATCTGCAGCAAACCAATGCCCGCCTTGGCGATGTGTACTTTATTGGTGAAGAGCAACTCCGTGGTGGCCTGTCATCCCCACGGTTTGACGAGCAAGGCGCAGCCGCCACCCTTTATGCGCTTGCCTCCGGACAGTCCTGCCGTTTTGGCCACCTGGCGATACCCGCCACCTCCCTCGGCTTGCCCATGGAGTTTGCCCGTATGCTGGATGGCATGCTGGATCCCGACCCCGCGCTACGCATGCGCGCCGGTGACTACTACCTTAAGGAGATGCCGCGCATGGGGCGCACAGTCATGATCGACTTGCCTGAACCGCCACCCACGCAGCTGGTACCCATCTGGACACGGCTGTCGGACCGGGAGATAGATACGGTTGTATACAGCTCCCGAAAGTCCTTTTTACGTCAGGAAGGTGCCGATGAGTCTCTGAACGACGTCAACGATGTACAGCTGGATCGCTACTACAAGAACTTCATGCAGGGCATGGGCGAAACCGAAAAAGCCTTTCTGGCCGCCGTCAGCCGGCTGGGCCGTTACCCGGTGGAAGGTGGGCTGGCCGTACGCTGGGAACCAGACGGCGTGTATGTAGACACCTCCCTGAACCTGCATGACGCCGATCTGCGCACCGCCTTCGTTACCGCGGTAAACAACATGGTAAACCTGGCCCAGGCCATCTACCGCCAGGGCATTTTCAAAAGCTGCCTGTTCAACGCCCGGGATACACTGCACATTGAGCGGGACAGGCCAGACCAGCCTTTTGTAGCACCGCCCAAGATGCGCCTGCCTTACCAGGTCAGCCAGGCCCCTGAAATAGAGGACCGTTCGCGGGTGCACTCCTATTTTGAAGACGGCCCCGACCCGGAAGAGTTTCTGGTGCTGCCGCAAACCATCATACAATCCCTCGAAGCACTCAACAGCATCCACCATACTGGCATGATCATCTTCGAGGCCCTGCCCCTTCACCTGAAAATCCACAGCCAGTACCGACTGCTGGATCCTGACAAAGAAGACGAATTCCGCCAGCGGCTGGACGAAATTCTGGCCGCCCTCGACCAGATTACCGGCCTGGGGGTATCCGGATTTATGAAAATGCCCTACAAAGACGCTCGTTTTTTCCCCTATATCGAACGGACGCCCGAGCGGTACTATCCCAGGAACCCACGGCTGGAGACCTGAAAATCAGGCGTGCCTGCTTAACCGCTTCGCAAACACAGAGGATTAGTTTAGGATGCGCCGCCATGTCCTCCAATTACCTGTATACAGACTTATCCGCCTATTACGACCTGATGTGCGCAGATATTGATTACCCTGCGCAAAGCTACGGCGCTCTCAGGCTGCACCAGCTTTTTGGTAACGGAGGCAATAACCACCTGGACCTGGCCTGTGGAACCGGGCCCCACATACGCCACCTGATTAATTTCGGTTACCAAAGCCGTGGTCTTGATATAAATCCACCGATGCTGGAACAGGCGAAAACCCGGTGCCCGGAAGCGCATTTCTTCCTGGGGGACATGTGCAATTTCCAGGTGGATGAACCTCTGGATCTGATCACCTGTTTCCTGTACTCGATCCATTACAGCGCGGGTACAGAAAAACTGAAACAGTGCATAGAAAGCGCACACCGCGCCTTGAAGCCAGGCGGTGTGTTCTGCTTCAACTCCGTCGATAAAGACAAAATTGATAACACGCTGTTTGAGCGGCACACAGTGACCCGCGGGGATAGCCTGTTCACCTTCAGCTCTGCCTGGTATTACAGGGGCGAAGGAGAAAAACAGGCCCTCAAACTCAGCATTACAAAAACCACCGACGGCGTTACCCGATCCTGGGACGACGAACACCCTATGGTAGCGATAAATTTTGAAGAGCTGACCGGCCTCCTGCAGCCGTATTTTGACGTGCATATTCTCGAACACGACTACGAGAAGATCGTGCCCTGGGACAGGGCATCGGGGAATGCACTGTTTGTTTGTGTGAAAACATAGCCTGGTTACCGGGTTTTGAAGCCGGCGGCATCACCGAGGTATTCGAAGCGTAATGAATAAACCACCACATCAAACCGGCACACACAACGTATCCGCCTGCCTGGCTTTTCTCGGCGTTGCCTTTTCATTCAGCGTTGTGATGATTGGCACGACCATGCCAACGCCGCTCTACCCGATCTATCAGGAGGCGCTTGGCTTTTCCCAGTTGATGATCACTATCATCTTCGCAGCATACGCTTTCGGGGTCATCGCTGCGCTGGTTGTCACCGGGCGGTGGTCTGATCAGCTAGGTCGCCGGCCGTTACTGCTTGGCGGTTTAGTGTGCGCGATTATCAGTGATCTCATGTTCTGGCAAACCGAGGGGCTGGCCATGATTCTTGCAGGCCGTGTGCTTTCCGGCCTCTCCGCCGGCATTTTCACGGGCACCGCAACCGTGGCTGTGCTGGAACTGGCACCGCCACACTGGCGTGAGCGGGCCACGTTTATTGCCACTGCCGCGAACATGGGTGGGCTAGGCCTTGGGCCTATGCTTGCGGGTGCCCTCTCGCAATATCTGCCCTCGCCACTGGTGCTAACCTATTTGATACACATTGCGCTTGCCACGCTGGCAATCATCTGTGTCTGGTGGGCACCAGAAACCGTAAAAAAGCCAACGCATCCGAAACTGTCATTTCAGCGCCTGAATGTCCCCCCTGGCGTACGTGGTGTGTTTGTACCCGCCGCCATTGCAGGTTTCGCAGGGTTTGCGGTGTGTGGTTTTTTTACCTCGATTGCGCCAGCGATGATGGGCAATGTACTGGGTTATGATAACCGGCTGCTGATCGGCGTCGTCGCAGGCAGTATTTTTATTGCCTCAACGCTTGGCCAGCTTTTGCAGGACAAACTGCCACTGCAGCTGCGCTTACCCATCGGGTGCGCAACGCTTGTTGCAGGTGTTACACCGGTCGCACTCGGTATCCATATGCAGTCGCTCACTCTGTTCATGGCGGGCGCTGTTATCGCAGGCATGGGTCAGGGCATCGCCTTTCGCGCTGGCATGGGCGCTATTGCTGCGGCCAGCCCGCCAGCAGAGCGCGCGGCGGTTACCTCTACGTTTTTTATTGTGGCCTACATCGCCATTTCAGTACCGGTGATAGGCATCGGCCTCATGGCCAGCGTGCTTAGCCTTAAAACGACCGGCGTGATCTTCTCTGTCTTCGTCGGCCTTATGGCCGCACTGGCACTATTGATGCTGCTCAGGCGTGGCCGCCATACAAACTGATAAAAGATACACACCCGCCTTGTTCGTTATCTAGCAGGCGGCGTCCATACCGGGACATCCTCGGGCCTTGGCTCTTCCCAGTTCCGGTGCATGGTGCTGCTAAGGGCCTCTTCAAGCTTCATGAACAGCTCGCCGTACCTGGGGCTGAAGGTAATGCCCTGTTCTATTTCCTTCCACGCCTCAAATAATTCCTCCTCGTGAGCCTGCTCGTTCTCAACAAATGCCCAGGTCATCTGTTTCGCCCGCATAGGGTGCACTCCGACAGCCGTGAGCGCATGGCCACCCAGCTCCAGAGCAGAGTGGTAGGTCTCACTCATTACATCGTCAGCCCCGGCTTCCCGAAGCTGATAGCCATGGCCACGATCGAAGGCACGCGCCAGCACCCAGACATTCGGGAAGAAATGCTTTACATGTTTTACCATCTTTACCGCACGGTCCCGGTCATCAATCGCCACAACCAGCAAGCGCGCCTGCTTAATACCGGCTTTTTCCAGCAAATCGGGCCGGCTTGCATCCCCGAAGAAGCTCTTTATATGGATCTGACGAACATTTTCGATCTGCTCAAGCTCGTGGTCGAGCACCACAATGGGCACATTGTTAGCCCGCAGTAAACGACAAACAATCTGCCCGAACCGCCCTACCCCGGCAACAATGACCGGTGCCTGCTCATCGATGGCATCTGCTTCCTGCTCATCATTACCGGGGCCCCGATACCGTGGAAGCACTACCCGGTCGTATACAATAAACAGCACAGGCGTGAGAAACATCGACAGCGCAACAACCAATGAGAGAATCTGGGAGATCTCCACAGGAATCACATGGTTCTGCACACTGTAGGTGAGCAACACAAATCCGAACTCACCCGCTTGCGCCAGCCCCAATGTAAACAGCCAGCCATCGCTTCTGCGAACACTGAAAACTTGTGCAATAACAAGCAGAACCAGTGCTTTGACAGCAATGACAGCCACACCCAGAGAGACAACCGTACCCCACTCGTCTGCCAGTACCTGAAAGTTTATTCCTGCCCCTACGGTGATAAAAAACAAGCCAAGCAACAGGCCCTTGAATGGTTCGATGTTGGCTTCAAGCTCGTGGCGAAATTCACTGTTGGCCAGTACCACGCCGGCCAGGAACGCGCCCAGTGCCGGGGAAAGATTCACCACACTCATGAGCGCTGCAATGCCGATGACCAGCATCAACGCCGTGGCCGTAAAAACCTCCCGCAACCCGGACTTCACCACATAACGGAATAACGGCCGGCTCAGGTAAAAACCACCCACAATAACCGCTGCCATCGCGCCTACAACAACCAGGGCGTGCGCCCAGCCCGGCAGTCCTGAGACCAAATTTAGGCCAGACTCGAGATCAGATGAAGAGCCGGCGCTATCTTTCAGACCAGGTAACGCCAAGAGCGGAATCAGGGCCAGCATGGGTATAACTGCAATGTCCTGAAACAATAATACGGAAAACGCATTGCGCCCACCCGCCGTCTTTGACAAGCCTTTTTCATCGAGGGTTTGCAGCACAATAGCGGTGGAAGACAGCGCGAAAATAAGCCCGACCGTCAGCGCAGTCTGCCACTGCAACCCAAGCACCCAGGCTACCCCCATACCGGCAGCTGCAGTCAGAATTACCTGCAGCCCGCCCATCCCCAAAAGACGCACTTTCATAGCCCAAAGCGCCTTCGGATCTATCTCCATCCCAATCAGGAACAGCATCATAACAACACCGAACTCGGCGAAATGCTGAATAGTGTTGGTTTCCTGCCCGACAAGCCCCAAAACCGGACCAATCACCACCCCTGCAACCAGGTAGCCCAGCACTGAGCCGAGACCATAACGCTTGGCCAATGGCACTGCGATCACAGCAGCCAACAAGTAGATAAAAGCCTGGATGAAGTAAGAGGTCATTGGATAGTTACCCGAATTGTGTTGATGAAAAATTCAATTGAGCGAACAATACGGCTGCCAACGTGGATAATAACGGAAATATTCCCGAACACGGCTACAAGGTTACTGGATTTTAAAAGCCAGCGCTGATAAGTTTCCGCTTCGATCTATCTCCCGATACACATACCTTCAAGGATTGAAGATATGCCCCAGGCAAACGGATTGCAGTTCACCGCGTGCGTCGGTGAACTTCCCGAAGATGTTTTATCGGTTGTCAGCTTTGCACTGACCGAAGGCCTTTCGGAGCTCTTTCATGGCCGCCTGAACCTGGCCAGCACCGACCCGGGTATTCAGGCATCCGACGTACTGGAACAACCGGTAGAGCTGGTGGTCTGGCAAGACGGCCTGCCGCTACGTCGCTTTACCGGTGTGGTGAACGAGTTTGCCCGGGGCGACACCGGCCATCGCCGCACCTATTACGAGCTGATCATCCAGCCACCCCTGTGGCGCCTGGGGCTGATGCACAACAGCCGCATTTTCCAGAGGCAAACCACAGAGACTATTGTGCGAACCCTGCTGGAAGAGCGGGGCATTGTGGATTCCGTGTTTGCTCTCAAACGCCCGCCCCAGGAACGGGAGTACTGTGTACAGCACCGGGAAAGCGACCTGGCCTTTATAGAACGCCTGGCCGCAGAAGAAGGCTGGCACTACCGTTACCAGCACGGCAGCGTGGACGGCAAAGAACAGCCCGGTTTGATGATTGCCGACCACCACGGCGACGCACCCAGGCTGGAGCCTGTTGAGTACAACGGCAAAGCCGGCGGCAGCACCCAGCAACCTGCCGTATTCCGTTTCCGCTACGAAGAACGGGTTCGTGCTGCCTCGGTAGCCACCAAAGACTACACCTTCAAAAACCCGGCCTATGCGTTGATGCAAGAAAGCGCGGCCTCCGCTGATAACCAGCGGCAGGACTACCAGCACTTCGACTACCCGGGCCGGTTTAAAGCCGACGCCAGCGGCCAGCCCTTTACCGAAGCGAAGCTGGATGCCCTCAGGAATGATGCCAGCACCGCCACCGGCGAAAGCAATCGCCCGGATTTCACCTGCGGCGCCAAAGTGGAACTCACCCACCACGACAGCGCACGATTGAACCGCGACTGGCTGTTAACCGCCGTCACCCACGTGGGCGAGCAACCCCAGGCACTGGCGGAAGAAGGCGGCACCCGCCCGACCACCTACCACAACCTGTTCAGTGCCGTTCCCGCCAACAAAACCTGGCGGCCCTTGTGCAAACACCGCCCCCTGATGGACGGCCCACAAATCGCCATAGTCACCGGCCCCGAGGGCGAAGAAATCCACTGCGATGAATACGGCCGCGTAAAGGCACGTTTCCCCTGGGATCGCTACTCTGAGAACAACGAACACAGCAGCGCCTGGCTGCGCGTAAGCCAGGGCTGGGCCGGCGGACAGTATGGGTTTATGGCCCTGCCCAGAATCGGCAACGAAGTGATTGTGTCCTTCCTCGATGGCGACCCGGATCAACCCATCATCACGGGCAGAACACACCACGCCACCAATACACCGCCCTACCCGCTGCCCGAGCATAAAACCCGCACCACCCTGAAAACCCAAATCCACAAGGGCGAAGGCAGCAACGAACTACGGTTTGAAGACGAAGCCGATAAAGAACAGATCTACGTTCACGCGCAAAAAGACCTGGATCTGCTCACCGAAAATAACCGAACCGAAGTCATCAAAAACGACAGCCACCTGTCCGTGGAAAACGACCGCTTCATCCAGGTGAAAGCCAACGACCACTCAACCGTAGACGGCGAACACCGGGAAAAGATCGGTGGCGACTACAGTCTGACGGTTAAGGGCAGCCACCACAGCAAACTCGGCAAAGCCCAGCTTGTGGAGGCGGGAAATGAGATTCATCACAAAGCGGGTATGAAGATTGTGATTGAAGCAGGTGCCGAGATAACGCTCAAAGCCGGTGGCAGTTTTGTGAAGGTGGACCCCAGTGGCGTGACGATTTCCGGGCCGCTGGTGAGGATGAATTCCGGGGGTGGGCCGGGGAGTGGGAGCTCGATCTCTGCACAAGCACCGCAAACACCGATCATAGTTTCCACCGGTGAAACCGCTACCGGCAATGCCGATGCGCTGGCAATAGCCGAAACCCGGCCAGCAGCCACACCTCAGCCCAGCCCGATCTTTAAACTACGTGAAGCTGCTCGGACTGATGCTTTGTTAAGCAAACAATGTGGCAAACAACCTGATGGGCGGTGCGACTTCAGCCCGTGCCCTTGTGAGGCTGGGTAATGATAGCGAAGCTGACGGGAACCCCAGAGCGCACTGAGCGGAACGTCTACGTACTGATAGATGGCGCTCAAATGGACGCACTAAAGTTAATATACAGCCACGACGACAGTCCAGAATTCGACCAACTCTATCGGGGCATGCCTCACCAATCAGCTCTGGAAGTGAGCCCCTGCATTGTTAAGCCTTCTGACACGAGCCGATTGTGGGCGGCAGAGCCTGTTTGGCGTTCGGCGGGGCTTGTGGTCGAAAGCAATGCAGATATGCAGACCCTTGCAGATCACTTCAGAAGCCTGATCAGCGTACGGTTGCCCGACCAAACATTTGCTTATCTCCGATTCTATTCCCCCACCCGGGTCCACGGCCTGCTCTCTGCTTTTAATCCGAACGAGCGTGCTCAGTTCAGCGGCCCTGTGCTCAAATGGCGTTACTTTGACGCCACAACAGGCTGGAAATCAACGGCGATCCATAGCTCAGAACAGGCACAGGATTATGAAGCCAGAGAGGAAGGTTGGTTTCAGCTGACCGGAGAGCATATTGAAACGATCAGCGCCCACAAAGAGGCAAATTTTATCTGTGCTCTTGTTAATACTTGCGGACTGCCACTCACCCCGGAGAACGAGAGCCTGATGCGCACTTTGGTTGAGCGAGGGCGACACTTTGGTTTTCGCACAGAGGCAGAGCTTGCCAGCTATGCCGAAATCGCAGCCTATCACCCAAAAGCAATTGACCAGCCCGGCGCAATGGCGATTTTGTCTGATCAAAAAAGTCCAGCTTATGAGCGGCTGGCAGCACTGGATAACTTTATGGCACAAGGAGGTGCCTGATGCCGACTAACTACGAAGTCATATCCGGAGATACGTTAGGTGCTATTGCCGAACGACACGACGCAACTGTCACACGTCTGCTTCGCCTCAATCCCGCTATAGAAAATCCTGACCAAATTTATCCAGGACAAATCCTTGCTGTACCTGCCGCCAATGAGGTTATCACTTCCTCAACAGAACCTGACGACGTTATTTGCAAGGCATCCTGTGAAGATGAAATTGTAGAGATTGTTCACGAAACCGGCAGCAACGAAATCATCTTCCTGACACAGGCAGAAGCTGAGGAACTGGCCAGAGAAGAAAATACGATTTGTGGCCCCATCGAGGCGTTCTATAAAGATCTCGAAAACTTGTCTGGCGGAGAACCTGACTCAGAAGACCGGCCGAAAGAAGCAGAAGGAAGTCTGAAATCTGAAGTTCAGGAACGTAAACAGGCTCTGGTCGACGACCTGGTGGCCAAAGGCGCCATATCAAACGACATGCAATCTATCCCCAGATTAACGGAGATCAAACGGCTATCCGGCAAAAAGCACCGTAGCTACGTGCGTTCCGATAAAATGAAGAATCACCCGAGGCGGTACAGCATTGCATCCCGGGATAAAGCACGCAGCAAAGGCTGGCTAACGTCGGACGGTATCAATGGTAAAAAACTGGCTGAGGCGATAGAGAGCGAATTCAAGGTCCAGGTAAAGCTCGATCTGGGAAGCCCAGATCCTGAAGGCGCGATGATGCAGGTGCTTAATCAGTTTTACGATGAGGCCGAATGGTCGGTGTGGGGTAAAAGCCAAAAGCAAAAAGTTGCTGAGACAGGTTTTGATGCCTCTGCGGAGGCGCTGTTTATGCGTTTTGCAGCAGGGGCGAGTGGGTTTGCCGAATTTAATCCTAAAAATGGAAAGGTTCACGTCCAGGCAAAGGCTGAGGCTCAGTACACTCTGGCAGAAGGGAAGTTAACCGTTGAGCAGTCATTTCCCACAAGCAACAAGAGTGCAATTCGCATCTACTACCGGGTTGGTGGCTGGGATGGCGAACGCAAATATGCATCCCTCGGCCACTTCCAGGCAAACCTGGGCATTACAGCTTCAGGTTTTGCCGGGGCATCTGCGGTAATCGCTGCGAACGTTCACGTGGATAGTAGCGAAGGCCTTCCAAAATTAAATGGTATAGCTGCACGCAAAAAAGGGCAAAGTGCCAATTTTGAAGGTGGTGCTTTCGCTGGAGTTCGCGCCGGTTGCGAAGTGACCGGAGAGCTGCGCTGGAAAGATGTCCTGGCACCTGCGAAAGAATGGGACACGTTATGCAAGATTGGGAAGAAGGTGGAAGTTGCGGCAGGAGCAGCTGCGGAGTTTGAAGTTCGACTAATATTCAGTGATCAGACAGGCAAGTTTTATTTTAATTGTCATGCAGGTCTAGTTCTGGGAGTTGGCCCATCAGGTGGTTTTTTACTGGAAGTAGAGACCAACAAAATCATCAAAATGTTGCACTTTGTGTATAACGCTCTGCTGGATGTGGACTTCAGGTACCTGGAGCTGTTTGATAGGGATTCGGAAACCTTTGTATGGTACCAGCGTCTTAGTTTATTTGCCTTGAGCAAAGGCATCTCAAGTATTGCCGCTGCTCAGGAGTTTGCAAGCAGCTCAATAGACACACTCATCGGTTACGTCGACAGGTTCTTTGTTGGCCGCCAGCGCGAGCAACAAGGGACGGAGCTGGCTCAGAACGTAATTGAGGATCTTAAGCTGCAAGAAAACGCTGTACTCCTGCATTCACCGCCTGAAGTTAAAGGCACAGTGCTAGATAACATTCTCTATGATTGGTGGCTAACACCAGATATATGGAGCAGTAACGATATAAAAGTACAAGCCGTAAACCAGATACTCCAAACATTTCAGAGTTGGCGTGACTTTGAGGAAACTGTTCTTCGCATGAACCCTCATGGCACCTCAAGGCCTGAGGAGTTTCAGGAAAACCTTGACCGTTTGTTCGAGTTTATTGGTAAACGCAAAGCTGATCAGCGGCTGTTTATACACCAATTACAAGGCGTGGTTGCGATATCCGGCCGTCCTGTGAAACTTGACCCCTTTAAAGCCTGCAAGACCTGTGGAATCGCTTAACCGGAGTGTATTGATGTTAAAAGTTGTCCGAATCCGTGCCGTGTGGTTGTTTACAGTACCAGCGCTGACTGCAGGATGCGGTGGACTGTTAAACGGTAAGGTTGAGTCTGAGGCTGCGCAGAAAATAGCAACACAAGCCATTGAAAATCAGGTATTTGTCAAAGGCGGTAAATTTATACTTGGAGATGTGGGCCGCCCAAATGGTTCACCGTATGTGACGCTCACGGCCTTCAGCCGCCCAGCCGTTGAAGTCAGTATCGATAGTTATTCCATTTCTCGTTACGAGACTACATGGGAGGAAATGAGCGTCTACTATGAAGCGCTTGACCGCACCCATCTGTATGCAGACGACTTCATCTTTAAGAAGTATATAAAAGCAACGGACGATCCTTTATCACCCAATTACTATCGCAAGCCCGCTCGAGCCCCCAATTACGGAGAGGCGGAAGGCTATTGCGCCTGGTTGGCGGAGCAAACCGGGCTGCCGTTTGCACTCCCTACTGAAGCACAGTGGGAATATGCGGCCCGTAGTCGCGGAAAGAATGTTCCCTACGCGACTGACTCTGGCACTATTGAAAAAGATCCATATCTGCGTCGACCAAAGGAATATGTAGACCCATCAATCCCGCCGTCAGGTAATACCCTGATGCACTCATCGGTTAAGTTCGAGCGTCGCTCAGTAGGCAGTTATCCCCCCAACTCCATCGGCCTCTACGACATGACTGGGAACGTGGCCGAGTGGACGCGAGACTGGTTCCAGGAAGACTTCTACGAACACGCACCTGAAAATAACCCTAGTGGCCCAGCAAAGCCAAGCAATCAGGATAAACCCGAAAAAACCGTTAGAGACTGGGCAGGCCGTGGAGATCACATGGGCGGAGGCGGAACCGTATTTGCCAGAGCAGGCGCGCATATCGAAAGTTCGGGCAACGGCTTCCGCTGCGTTGTTAACAGCCCTGAACCGGTGAACTAACTTTGGTTATACGGAAGTTTGGTCGTTTCCGGAAAGCTATCTGCTTTTCGGCTCTAGTAATAGTCGCCTCAGGGTGCAATAGCTATGTTCTAGCTAGCGAAGGAATACCGACAGGATGGACGTAGTAAGGAGATACTGGAGTAGATCAAAGAAGCGCAAGCAAAATCTGAGGAATTGCTGGTCGACACTCCGATCCTTCACTACCCCCCCAATTTAGGGATAGAGCAAAAACTACACCAACCCTCATCTAAAACAAGTTTTCAAGGAGGAAAACATGCACACTTCAAACCTTAACCACTCCAGCCAAAAGAACCGCCTGATAACCCTGGTTCTGGCAATGTTCCTCGGAATCTTCGGTGTCGACCGCTTCTACCTCGGCAAGTGGAAATCCGGTATCGCCAAGGGCCTTACCATTGGAGGCCTTGGCTTCTGGTGGTTCATCGATGGCGTGTTGGTTTTGACTGACGCATTCCTGCACTCTCTCGGAAAAGACACCGGCTTTGTCAAAGATGCGCGCGGCCAGGATCTGCGTCTTGGGCTCTCAATGTATCGCTTCAAAAACGGCCGTATTCAGCGCGACTGGTTCTCCAACTGAATTATGGATTTATAACCGGGACCAGCAATAAAGCATAATCTCGATATCTTTTATTGCTGTTGGGTATAGGGCTTATTTATTCAGCTGTGGGAGGAGATGTTCTGTTCGCGCTAGACTGGTGAGTATGAACAGTCGAATGGCGCGGGTGATCCTTTGAAAAAGCTACTCCTGATTTGTGCAATGGCCGCGCTGATGGCAGTGATCATCAGTACTGTAGCCCAACCGGTTCCCATTGAGCATAAGCTGATTAACATTCATGCCGATGATGTGCTCGATGATTTTCCTGGCATAAAGCAGGAGCCTGTTGAGATCCAGGCGATACTGCTGGATATGTCCGATGATCCCCTTCTGCTGCTGAAGGCTCAGGCTGCATTCGTGCGTTATCCCGACATGGCCCGGTCCCTGTTTCCGCTTTATGCGTCCAGGCCGGAGTTTCGGGATGTTCTGAGGCGCTATGGTGAGGACATTCTGCCTCCCATCCAGCATTTTGTTCGCCAACCCATCAGTACCATTGAATGGATGAACAAGGCATCCCGTCAGTATCAGGCGGCCAAACGCCTCTTTACTGACACGCCGGAAGAGTCAGGCAGTGAAACTTCACCCTCGGATAAACGCGAAAAACTGTCACCTGAAGAACGCGGCTGGTACGCGGTCAACTTTATTCAGAGCGAAGGCCATGACTTTCTGGGCCAGTTCATTGTAGATGAACAAGGTGCTACGCAATGGATAGCGACCGAGCGGGTACTGGAAGGCGTGAACCAGTTCTTCGCCAGTGGCATTCGTAACCTGGAAACCCGTTACCGCTCCGGCGAGACCATCGGCGCAGGGGATGTGGGCTGGGCGTCGGTGGATGTGCTGATATTTGCGAGTGCTGCAAAGGTGCTCCGTGCTGGGCGTACCGCAGCAGTTGCCACCAAAGGAGCCAGCCGGGGCACTCGCTCGGCGGCTCTGGCCGCACGGGTTACACGCAGTGGGAAAATGGTTCTGCGCAGCGCCCGCTATGCGAAATGGCCGCTGGTAGTTGGAGCCGGCTACCTGGTGATCACACACCCGAGTATCATCAACGATGTGTTTGCAGGTGTCGCGGATGTTCTGGGTTACGCCCCGATTCTGGTGCAGTTCGTGGGCTGGCTGCTGTTGTTGATCCCTGCATTTTATATTGGGAGCTGGTTATTGTGGCTGCTGGCGCCCGTACTGCTGATGCTACTGCGCGCCATGAGCCATGGGATCGCTGTTGTGAGTGGTCGTAACCGCCTCCTCTTTCATCGTCACTAAAACGGCGTTAACTCCACCCCACTTCATCAAACCGTGTATCTGCCTGAAAACGTCCGAACAATTCCATATCACGTTCGTTTTTGTTGAGCCGCAGAACCAGCGTTGCCTGACAGCTTTCGGCTTTTGGCTGGCGAGAGACGCTGTGGTTCTTTATTTTTACCCCTTGCTCCTCAAGCATGCTGGTTATCTCTGCCAGCAGGTCAAAGCTGCCCGTCCATTTCAGCTCCAGTGACGCATACCGGTCGCCTCTGAAGGGCAGTCGGTGCAACACGTAAAGCGCAATCAGCACCAGAGACGTCACCGCAATCGCAATCACATACTCACCAAGCCCGACCGTTACCCCAATGGCAGCAACCGACCAGATAGAGGCAGCCGTGGTCAAGCCCCGAACGAAATCCTGGCTCTTAACAATCGTGCCAGCGCCCAGAAAACCAATCCCGGTAATAACACCCGCAGCCGCCCGCGCCGGGTCCAGGCGGATAACAGAGTCTGCATCAACACTGAATTCGGATGACAGCTTCTGGAAGGCCACAATCACGGCTGCAGAGCCGAGACAAACCAAGATATTGGTTCTCAGGCCAGCTTCCCGACCCCGCGACTGGCGTTCCATGCCAACCAGGCCGCCTAGGATCATGGCAACCAGCAGGCGCAGCAAAAAAACTCCATCCTGGGCAATCATTTCTAAAAAATGACCCACTAATCTCCCCCTAAAGCCATTCCCGGCGACTGACGTTTCGTGACTCAGGTATAATGCCCCATCCATCAACAGAACGGCAATCAAACGTCTGCCAACAGACCGCCAAATCGCAACAGCGTGGACTCATGAAACTTCCGTATTATCTTGGCTGCCCCCAGTGGCAACACCCTGCATGGAACCGTGGGCTTCCAAATGGCAGAACTCCTCTGGAGCGCTACAGCCAGGTGTTTAACTGTGTTGAAGGCAACACAACCTTTTACGCCACGCCCAGCCGGGAGCAATGCCAGCAGTGGCGTCTGCAGGTACCAGACCATTTTCGCTTCCTGCTCAAGTTCCCCCGGGCTATTACCCATGACCGGCTATTATCCGGGGTCGATGGGGCGACACGGGATTTCCTGAATGTTATTGAGCCGTTAGAAGATGTACTGGGCCCCTTCCTGTTACAGCTCCCCGCCGCATTCGGGCCTGAGCACCTGACCAACCTGTGGCAATTCATTGATGCCCTGCCAGCACCTCTCACTTGCACTGTTGAAGTGCGCAATGCTGCGTTCTTCAGTAAAGGCGATGCAGAAAGAGCTCTGAACCGGGGGCTTCGGGAACGTGGTGTCGCCCGGGTGTGCATGGATACACGGGCCCTATTTGCGGCGGCGCCGGAGGATACAATCACCACTGAAGCCCAGCGTAAAAAACCCAGGGTGCCTGTACACCTGCTCCCGGGTGATGCACCTCCGGTTATCCGGTACATTGGTCATCCCGATCTGCAAGTCAACCGGCATTACCTGGCGCCTTGGGTCGAACGGGTTGGTTCGTGGATCGAACAGGGACAACCACCGTATTTTTTCCTGCACATGCCCGATATTGGCGATGCTCTGAGCCTCACAGAAATCTGGACTGATCTTTTGAGCCACCGTGTAAGTGGCGCAGAAGCGCTGCAGTTTAACGAAGAGCAGCCCCAGATAGGTCTGTTTTGAAAGCAGCTGTGACAAATCACCTTGCAACGATTATCATTCGCCACCTATCTATGCACACTGAACTTTTACGCCTCCCTTTGTGACCGGAGTTTTTAAATGGCTATTTCCCGCAGGGATTTTTTGAACGGCGTAGCGCTTACCATCGCCGCCGGAATGACCCCCTTGAGCTTACTTCGTGCCGATCCCCAGGCACAAAATCAATACCCGCCCTTGCGCACGGGTATGAGGGGCAACCACCCCGGATCATTTGAAGCCGCTCACAAAATGTCCCGTGAAGGCCACAGGTTTGCATTGGGTGGCCTCAAGGTGACAGAACACTACGATATGGTTGTGGTGGGTGCTGGCATCAGCGGCCTTGCCGCCGCCTGGTTTTACCGGCAGCAAAACCCGGATGCAAAAATCCTGATTCTGGACAATCACGATGATTTCGGCGGGCACGCCAAACGTAATGAGTTTAACGTGAATGGCAACACCGTTCTCACATACGGCGGCAGTGAGTCATTCCAGTCACCGGACTCTCTGTTTAGCGACCAGGTGAACAAGTTGCTTGAAGGCCTGGGGGTGGACATATCACGCTTTAAACAATACTTCGATCGTGATTACTATTACCAACAAGGAATGAGTCGAGGGGCTTTCTTCGATGCAGATCACTTTGGTGTTAACAAAGTGGTGGGAGGCAGCCCTGAAATGGGTGTGGCCGATGAGCTTCGCCCGGATCTGCTGAACTCCCGCTCATTGGAAGAGTATATTCGTGATTTCCCGCTGCCACCGGACGACATTGACGCTCTGGTGACGCTCCATATCAATCCTCCCGCTTATCTGTCAGACATGTCGGTAGATGAAAAGGTGGAGTATTTAAGCACCATCAGCTACCAGGATTTCCTCAAAGATATCGCAGGATTGAGTGACAGCGCCTTGTTGTACTTCCGCGCGACCAGCACGGAGTTCTTTGGTTACGGGATAGATTCAATTGCAGCCATAGATGCGCATGAGTACGGCTACCCCGGATTGAGTGCCATGGGGCTACCGGAGCCCGGGGAAGCCGTAAAGGCAGAAATCAACGATCCCTATATCTACCATTTCCCGGATGGCAATGCCTCGGTCGCACGCTTGCTGGTAAGAGACATGATTCCTGGCGTCGCATCAGGTAACACGATGGAAGACATCGTGATGGCAAAGTTTGACTACAGCAAACTCGACAACCCTTCAAATAACATCCGGCTACGCCTGAATAGTACGGTTGTCAGAGTAGACAACCCCAATGGCCCCGTTGATGTTGGCTACCTGCATGATGGCAAACTGCACCGTGTCCAGGGCCGTCAAAGCATTCTTGCCTGTTACAACATGATGATACCTTCCATGGTGCCTTCTTTGCCGGCAACGCAGAAAGAAGCTCTGCACCAAAACGTCAAAGCACCGCTCGTTTATAGCAAAGTGCTGCTGAAGAACTGGCATGCATTCAAGAAGCTTGGCGTTCACACTCTGTATTCGCCCACAGCACCGTACAGTTTGGTAAAGCTGGATTACCCGGTAAACATGGGTGGCTACACCCACGCTTCCGGACCTGATGAGCCGATTGTTGTTCACATGGTACAAGTACCAACTGCTGCCAATACTGGCCTCGATGTACGTCAGCAAATGCGGATGGGCAGAGCCGAACTTCTGGGACGTTCATTCGCCGAAATGGAGCAGGAAATCCGTAGTCAGTTAAGTGCAATTCTTGGTATCTCCGACACAGAGCTGGAACCACTTATTGAAGCCATTACGGTTAATCGCTGGTCTCATGGCTACAGCTATGAAGAAACCAGCCTGTTTGACACAGAAGCATCAGCGGAACGCACTATTAATCAGGCACGCAAGCGACATGGTCAAATTGCCATCGCCAACTCCGACGCGGCATGGAGTCCATATATGCACGCCGCAATCGACGAAGCATGGCGCGCCGTAAATGAACTGACCGGCCAGGAGGGGTAAGCCGTGATTAAAACAAATGCTCTGGTACTGACAACCTGCCTGTTCGCAAGCTCAGCAATTGCGGCCGACGCAGAGCTGATACAGCAAGGGGAATATCTTGCCAAGGCAAGCGACTGTGTCGCCTGCCATACAGCCCCGGGCGGCAAAGCGTTTGCCGGCGGCCTGGCGATGCCAACGCCTGTAGGGGACATTTACACAACAAACATTACGCCGGACCCGGAAACGGGCATTGGTAATTACAGCCTGGAACAATTCGCTGCTGCTGTGCGTCAGGGAGAGTCTCCCGATGGCCCGCTGTACCCTGCTATGCCTTTTACAAGCTATACGAAGCTGACCGATCCGGATATCGAAGCGTTATACGCGTACTTCATGGACGCTGTTGATCCGGTGAACCAGGAAAATAAAGAGTCTGACATCCCGTGGCCACTGAGCATGCGCTGGCCTTTGAACATCTGGAAAAGCCTGTTTCTGGAAGAAGGTGTCTATGAAGCCGACGCATCACAAACCGAGCAGTGGAACCGCGGTGCCTACCTGGTTCAGGGCCCCGGGCATTGTAGCTCTTGCCACACTCCCCGAGGCCTGGCCTTTCAGGAGAAAGGTCTGAGTGAAAAGGACGAGGACTTCCTGGCGGGCGCCCAGCTTGACGGCTGGTGGGCCACCAGCCTTCATGGTGACTGGCAGACGGGCATTGGTGCTCTCTCCGCCGACGAGATAGCGACGCTGCTCAAAACCGGCATGGGCGGGCAGGTCAGCGTATCCGGTTCTATGGGTGAAGTGGTCCGCCACAGCACACAACATCTCACAGATGAAGACCTGCTGGCTATTGGTGTCTACCTGAAAAGCTTATCGCCATCACCGGATAGTATTGCGACCAACGTTGATGAGCCCACGCTCAACGGCGCTGAGTTATATAATGAGTACTGTTCAACGTGTCACACGAGCAACGGTTCGGGCTACCCGGATGTCACACCAACGCTTGCCGGGAACCCTACGGTAAATGCAACAGACCCGAGTTCTGTCATCCGGGTTGTTCTTGATGGTGTGGAAAGCCCGGTGAGCGGCCCCGGCCACACTCAGCGATTGATGCCCGGATACGCCTGGCAACTGAGCAATGAACAAGTTGCGAACTTATTGACGTTCATGCGCAGTCGCTGGGGCAATGACGCCGGGCCCGTCTCTGCTACCGAGGTTGAGGCGCACCGATAACATAGCCGGGGCCGCCAACTGGCGTGCCCCGATAACCAAACTGAGAGATCAATTATGACACTTCACCTGGAACTCGCCCCTTTAATCAGCCTGGGAGCCGGCGTTGCTATTCTGGCCTTCCCCCGTTTGCTCAACTTCATTGTTGCGGGATACCTGATCGCTCTTGGCGTTTTAGGATTATTGGGGCACTCGCTATAAGTCATCGCTTTTTCTTATAAGCCAAGTGCTTACGCAAACTGTAGGAAATATCTCACACGCCTTCGGGACAATCTCCCATATACCCGGATTCTCTATTCGCTAGAATAAGCAGTGTCAGGGATGACAAGCCATCAAGGAATGTTGGCTCAGGGATGAAGCGCTCAGGATGAGCCACAGCCTGAAGGATCGGGCGGGGGTCAGCCACGGTTGCAAGAGTCACACGGATGTTGGCTCTTGCCCCGTGCACTGCTTTTCTAATACTTGCCTGATTCCGAACACCTTACTTCTGGTGCCTTGCGCTCTGACTCATAACCATAACGACGTATTTGAGCCTCAGGAGTCATGTATACATGAAGCGCACACCTTTCTTTGCAACTCTCGTTCTGTTATTCAGCCTGGTAAGCGGTTTTGCCTATGCAGAACAGCCCGCTATAAATATCAATAGTGCCGACGCAGCTACCCTGTCCAGCCTTGATGGTATAGGGGCGAGCAAAGCCGAAGCCATCATCACCTATCGCGAAGAGAATGGCCCCTTCAAAGCACCGGAAGACCTTTCCAATGTTAAAGGCATTGGCGCCCGTACGATTGAAAAAAATGCGGACCGTCTTGCGGTAAAATAACGCACACAAGCGTTATCCGTTTTCCGGGCGGCGGCTTTCAGTCGCCGCTTCCAGCTCTCATGGTCTCTACACTCGTTTTGTTTTCACTATGGCGGCCCTGTGGCATGCCTATACATGCTCTGTTAACCTCAGGACTCTCTCAAACTGACCTTCTTGGTTACTGAATGATTCGAGGCGCCCTGCTCATTGCCCTGGCAGCCCTGCTCTGGGCAACCACCGGAATCGTTGCCAAATTCCTGTTTACCGGGACTGAGCTGCAAGCCATCACGCTGGCCTTTCTCAGACTGGCCATTGCGCTGCCGTTTTTCTGGATACTGATGCGCCGAGAGCAGCAGCAGGTTCAGAAACTCAGCGCCACTCCGAACCCACCTGACAGCTCCCTTCGACAGCTGAGCCTCAAATCACTGGCCCCTCTGGCAGCACTCGGGTTGTTCCAGGCCGTTTACCAGGGCAGTTACCTCATAGCTGTCGACCTGACGGGCGCGGGCATCGCAACTCTGATCGCGCTCTGCCTGCCTCCGGTAATGGTCGCGCTTCTGGCTGCCCCTTTGTTGGGCGAGAAACCGGGTCTGCTAACCGTTATTGCACTGATCGCTGCAATTGCCGGTACCGCCATGCTGGTTATCAGTGACATGGACACAAGTGGCAGGCTGCGTCTTGCGGGCATTCTCATGGCACTCCTGGCGGCTTCTGTGTACACGGGTTTTACCCTGACAAGTCGGTACAGTTCGGCAGGCACCCCTGTATTCACCACCGCCTTCATTTGCTTCTTTACCGCAGCCCTCATCCTGCTTCCGGTTGTATTGCTGAGCGGGGGCTTTGACGGTATTGGCAAACTTGAGGTGCGGCACTGGGCAATGATTGCTGTTATCGGCATTGTACCTACCTGCATTGGCTATCTGAGTTTCTTTGCAGGCATGAAGACCACGCCAGCTACGCTTTCCAGTATTATTGTCACACTGGAGCCGTTATTTGTTGCGTTGCTGGCGTGGCTTTTATTAGAGGAGACGCTGGGGCCTGTTGGAATTACAGGCGCGATAATTCTGACCACGGCGGTTGTTGTAGCGTCGCGTTATGGTGAGCGTTCGGGGTGAAATATAACCCATAGATCTCAGACCAGATTATAAAGAAACACGACCGCGATGCCTGCCGGCGTTACGAACTTCAGTACAACCATGAATGCCTTGTACGCACCACCCTGCAAACCAATATCTTCTGCAAGTCCTTCACGGCGGATGGCCCAGCCTGCAAACAGGGCGATTGCCAGTCCACCCAGGGGCATCATCAGGTTGGAAACAAGAAAATCGAGCAGATCAAACACCGTTTTTTCTTCAAACATGCTGATAAAGCCCAGCGGGTGAATATCGCTCCACAGGTTGAAGGACAACACGGTGCCTATACCGATAAGCCAGACAGCAACACCACCCCCCACGGCGCTTTTAACCCGGCTTGCACCCTTGTGCTCCTCAAGCCATTCAACAACCGGCTCAAGCATGGAAATCCCTGACGTTATGGCGGCCACCAGCAACAGCGCAAAGAAGATAGCCCCAAACACTACGCCGCCGCCCATTTGCCCAAAGGCCAGTGGCAGAGTCACAAAGATCAGCCCTGGCCCCGCACCGGCTTCAAGGCCGTTGGCGAATACCAGTGGAAATATCGCCAGACCGGCAAGCAAAGCCACACTGGTATCCAGCACGGCAATGGTCATGGCCGTTCGTGCGATATTGATGTTTTTAGGCAGGTAGGAACCATAAGCCATCAAAACGCCTATGCCGATACTGAGAGTAAAGGCTGCGTGCCCCAGAGCGGTTAAAACGCCTTCGGTGGTCAGGCGGCTGAAATCGGGTGAAAACATGAAGCTGACCGCGCGGTCAAAGCTGCCGCTGTTCATGGCGTAGAACACCATCACAATGAGCAGAACGAATAACAGGGGCATCAGCATGTTAACGGCTTTTTCAAGGCCGGAGCGGATACCCTTGCCAACAATAAAGACAACAATGCCCATGAAGACTGTGTGCCAGAACAGCAATTCCCACGGATTCGCCAGCAGGTTATTGAACTGCCCGCCTATGGCTTCAGCATCCGCACCAACGAACATACCGACCGCAGCTTTACCTATGTAAACCAGCGCCCAACCACCGATAACGGCGTAAAAAGAGAGAACCAGAAACGAGGCCAATACACCGTTCCAGCCGATGATGCGCCAGCCTTTGGATGTTCCCTCGGTCCGGGTCAGGGTGCGCATACTTGCAACCGGGCTTTGCCCGCCCCGGCGACCAATCATGATTTCTGCAATCAGAACCGGTACCCCGATAAGGAATATGCAGGCAAGATAAACCAGTACAAAGGCACCACCGCCATTTTCACCGGTGATGTAGGGAAACTTCCAGATATTGCCAAGCCCGACGGCAGAGCCTGCAGCCGCCAGAATGAACGCCATTTTTGAGGTCCAGAGATTACTGGCCTGTTGGTGGGGATGTACTGCCTCGCTCATTGCGTTCTCCGAATAGTTGTTTTTGTCGGATGATGAAATATTAAAGCCCCCTGTATAAGGGGCTTTAATCAGGGTTTATCAGGGGGTTGGTAGGTGCCTACAGAACGCTGTTGATAGCCTGAGCCACACCCGGTAACACTTGCGCATTCAGCCCGGCCACGTTCACCCGGCTGCTCTCCAGCATGTAGATGCCATGCTCTTCACGCAGCTGACGAACCTGGTCCGGTGTTATTCCCAGAAACGAGAACATGCCCCGTTGCCGCGCAATAAAGCCAAAATCACCGGCGGGTGCCAGGGCATCCGCAAAAGCATGACGCAAACCAAGAATGCGCTCACACATGCTGCCAAGTTCGTGTTGCCAGCCCGCGCGCAAGGCGTCGTCATCCAGAATGGTTTCCACAATAGCGGCTCCGTGCGCCGGAGGCATGGAGTAGTGTGAACGCACCACACTCAGCAACTGGCTGGTTGCCGCCGTATTGATGGCCCGGGTTTCCGAGATCAGCATCAGCGCACCCGTCCGTTCCCGGTAGAGACCAAAGTTCTTGGAGCAGGACGCGGCAACAACCATTTCCGGTACCTGGCTGGCGAGGTAACGCAAGCCGGCAGCATCCGGGTCAAGCCCCTCACCCAGACCCTGGTACGCCATATCCACGAAAGGCAGCAAACCTTTGCGTTGAATCAATTGCGTAACGGCCTGCCACTGATCTGCAGTCAGATCAGCGCCGGAGGGGTTGTGACAGCACCCATGAAGCAGGACAACATCGCCGGCCCTGGCGGATTCCAGGGACTCGAGCATGGCCGGGAAATCAACCGTCAAGGTTTCGCGGTCAAGATAGGCATACTCACGAATGTTCAGGCCCGCACCGCCCAGCAACGGCATATGATTCGCCCAGGTGGGTGTGCTTACCCAAACCGTGGTATCCGGCTGACACAAGTGAAAAAACTCTGCCGCCATACGCAGAGCGCCGCAACCACCCGGTGTCTGGATAACCGAGGTGCGGCCATCACGAATCAGGCTGTTGTTGTCGCCCAGTATCAACCGCGCCATGGCTTCGTTAAAACCGGCAGATCCGGCCGGGCCGACATAGCTTTTGGTGGTTTCACCTTCAAGCAACCGCCGCTCGGCCTCGTGTACTGAGGCCATAATGGGTGTGTTGCCCGCGTCATCTTTATAAACACCAATGCCGAGGTCGACTTTGCCGGGCCGGCTATCGTCACGATACATCTGCATAAGCTGCAGAATGGGATCCTGGGGTAACTGTTCCAGCCCCTCAAACATGATCTGCCTCCTTTTCTTCTGCCTGTGCGGTTCTGATCAGTGTCGGGCGCCCTGTATCCAGAGCTTTGGTCAGCTGCGACTGTTTTTCCTGAACGGCTTCTGCAGCCTGTTCACGTACCGGCCCATAGCCCCGTATCTCACCAGCCAGCTCTGCCAACTGCAGGAAGGTGTCGTAATTGCTGGCATCCAGTTCGTGGACAATGCGCTCCACCAGCTTTTGATAATCCTGCAGCTGGGCCCGGTCCATCCTGCGGTCGGGGGAATAGCTGAATGGGTCAATGGCAGTGCCACGCAGCACACGGAACTTCGCCAGCACTTTGAATACACGGAACATCCAGGGACCAAACTGGCGCTTTTTCGGCCGACCCTGGGCATCGGTGCCGCGATTCATAAGGGGCGGCGCCAGATGGAAGTGAACCTTGAAGTCCCCCTCAAAGGTGTTATTCACTTCTTTCATGAAGTCTGTTTCGGCAAACAGGCGAGCCACTTCGTACTCATCCTTGTAGGCCATAAACCGGTATAACTGCTTTGCAACCGCATGGGTCAGCAAATAGTTGCTCTCACCTAACCGTTCCTCAGCCTTCCGCACCTGTTCTACCTGTGCGGTGTATTTGTTTGCCCAGCGGCGGCTCTGATAGTTCACAAGGTGCTGATGGCGACTCGCAATCAGCGAGTCCAGGCCAGGCTCAGCTTTCACTTCCACAGGTTTTGCTTCACCCGTATCCAGAAGATCCGTCAGAACCTTCACATCCACTGCTGCAATACGTCCCCAGCCAAAGGCTTCCTTGTTGCGCTCAACCGCTACACCATTGAGTTCAATGGCCCTGATTAACGCTTCCTGCGACAGAGGCAAAAGCCCACGCTGCCAGGCAAACCCCAGCATCATCACGTTGGAAAACACTGTGTCGCCCATCAGTTTTTCAGCTATGCCGTTGGCATCCAGCCGCGCGAAATTATTTTCCCCTACAGCATCGCGAATCAGATCCAGGCGTTTGTCGGCCTGCATGTCTGCGTCACGGAAGAGCACATAATCGCCGGTGGGAAGCTCCGCCTCATTGGCAACCACACGGGTGTGATCCGGCCTCAGAACGCTCAACGCTTTCTGGGACGATGCCACCACCAGGTCACAGGCAACGACGGCATCAGCCTGGCCACTGCTGATACGAACCTGGTGCAACTTGTCTGGCGAGGGTGCCATACGCACAAAGCTGAGCACGGTACCGCCCTTCTGGGCAAAACCGGTGAAGTCCAGCACTGAGGTGCCACGGGACTCCAGGTGGGCCGCCATGGTAATCAGCTGCCCCACGGTTACAACGCCTGTGCCACCAACACCACCAACCAGAACATCATAGGAACCCGTCAGTTCCGGCAGCACCGGGTCCGGGATATCCTTCAGCCTGGAGGTCAGCACAGAGCCTGTATCCATACCGCGGGACTTGCGCAGCTGGCCACCCTCAATGGTCACAAAACTTGGGCAGAAGCCATTGACGCAGGAGAAATCCTTGTTGCAGGAGGACTGGTCAATTTTGCGCTTGCGACCCAACTCTGTTTCCCGAGGGACCACAGAAAGACAGTTCGACTGCACAGAACAGTCACCACACCCTTCGCACACGTGATGGTTGATAAACGCCCGCTTTGCCGGATCCGGGTACTGATTTCGCTTGCGCCGGCGACGCTTCTCGGCCGCGCAGGTCTGGTCGTAAATAAGCACTGTGCAGCCGGGAATGTCACGCAGTTCCCGCTGTACCTTGTCCAGTTCCGTACGGTCGTGAAAAGTAACGTCTTCCGGAAACTCTTTCTTGTGACCGTCGTACTTCTCCGGCTCGTCACTGAGTACGACAACCCGGCGCACACCTTCGGCCGCTACCTGCTGTGCGATCATCGGCACTGTGATCTGACCATCCACAGGCTGACCACCGGTCATAGCAACCGCATCATTGAACAGGATTTTGTAGGTAATATTGATGCCTGCGGCAATGGCCTGACGAATGGCCATGGACCCGGAATGGAAGTAGGTGCCCTCGCCCAGGTTCTGGAACACATGGGGATTTCCGGTGTAACGACTCTTGCCAATCCAGTTGACGCCTTCGCCGCCCATCTGGATCAGCGACTCTGTGTTACGCCCCATCCAGGACGCCATGAAATGACAACCGATGCCTGCCAGCGCTTTACTGCCTTCAGGCACATGCGTCGATGTGTTATGCGGACAACCGGAGCAGAAATACGGCAGGCGCTTCACACCGCCCGGGTCTTCCGCGTTGCTCATGTTGTTGATGGCTGCCAGCTGTTCGCTGAAATCCTCGCCAAAAAAACGACCCAGCCGGGCCGCCAGAAACCCGGCAACCAGTTTGGGGCTCAACTCACCCACATAGGGGATCAGAGGCTGACCCACTTCGTCCTGCTTGCCGGTAATAAGAACCTCACCCGGGCGATCCGGCTCCGACATGGCCTCCTTGATCTGGCTCTCGATAATGCCCCGCTTCTCCTCAATAACCAGCACTTCTTCCTTGCTGTGAACAAAACTGAGAATGCCCCGGCGCTCAATGGGCCACACCAGGCCCACTTTGTAGATGTCCAGGCCCAGATCCCGGGCACGATCTTCGTCAATACCCAGCAGTTCCAGTGCTTCCAGCAAATCCAGGTGGCCTTTGCCGGTGGTCACAATGCCAAAGCGCGCTTTATCGTTGTCGTACAGACAACGGTCAATCGGGTTGGCCCGGGCAAACGCCTGCACTGCAGCCAGCTTGTGTTCAATGCGGGTTTCCAGCTGGGGGCCCGGCAAGTCCGGCCAGCGATAGTGCAGACCGGTTTCCGGCGGGGTAAAGTCATCGGGCGTGACGAACTCCGGGAGCGGTGGCAGTTCCACCGAGGCTGCACTTTCGACCGTTTCCGAGACAGCCTTGAAACCCACCCAGCAGCCGCTGTAACGGGACAGCTCAATTCCCCAAAGTCCGTAGTCCAGATACTCGGCAATGTTAGCCGGATTGATGGTAGGCATGAAAAAGCTCATGAATGCCACATCTGACTGGTGCGGCATAGAAGACGACACACACCCATGGTCGTCACCGGCAACCACAAGCACACCCCCATGGGGAGAGCTGCCATAGGTGGTGCCATGTTTCAGGGCATCACCGGCGCGGTCAACGCCCGGCCCCTTGCCGTACCAGATGCCGAATACGCCATCCACCTGCCGGTCTTCGTCTGTTTCAACCTGCTGGGTGCCCAGCATGATGGTTGCTGCAAGGTCTTCGTTGATTGCAGGAATAAAATCAATGCTGTTTTCATCCAGCAGTGTCTTGCTCCGCCACAGCTCCAGATCGTAACCGCCGAGCGGTGAACCTCGATACCCGCTTACCATGCCTGCGGTCTTGAGCCCCAGCTTGCGATCCAGCGCCGCCTGCATCAGAGGAATCCGAACCAGGGCCTGGGACCCTGTAAGGAACACCCGGCCGGATTCGCGCAGGTAACGATCTTCAAGCTTGTAGTCGTCCAACTGTACCTTGTCGGTCCGGGGATTATCGGTGGACATGACGGTACTCCTTTTTTGTCGATTTTATGACAAAAGTCTAGAAGGAATTTTACAAAAGGTGCTTTCTTATTGAACGGGAGTTGGATTAAATTGCGAAAGAGTCTTTGATAAACAACAATGGATGCCAAATTTCCTTTGACAAAAATCAGGTGTTACCAAATGAAACACGTTGAGCTCGACAAACTGGATCAACGTATCCTTGAGGTACTGCAACGGGATGGAAGGATCAGTAACCAGCAACTGGCCGCACAGGTGAGCCTGTCACCCGCAGCCTGCTGGCGCCGGGTAAGAGCCCTTGAGGAGTCTGGCGTCATAACGGGCTACAGCGCACACCTGGCACCGGAGCGTATTGGCCTGGGGCTGTGCGTACTGGTAAACCTGTCACTGCAAAGGCATACCATAGACAGTACGGCGGAGATCGAACGGCAGGTGAGCAGCTATCCGGAAGTGCTTCAGTGTTTCGCGGTTACCGGAAATGCCGATTTCGTGTTGCGGGTCATAGTCCCGGATATGGTCAGTTATGATCGTTTCCTGAACGAAAAGATCTTTACTTTGCAGGGCATCGCGCAGGTTAACTCCAACTTCGCTCTGCGTGAAATCAAGAATACCCAGACGATTCCGGTGGGAGAGGCTGTGACTTGAGGTCGAAGTGGTGACTGACCGGTGCCACCCGGAATGGCGACACCGGACAAACAGTGCTGTTAACCGTCCTTACGCTGTTTCTCAAGCATGTTCGGCTGCAGTATCTCAATCCAGTAGCCATCCGGGTCCTTGATAAAAGCTAACCCTTTCATCTTGCCATCGTCCGGCTTTTTGACGAACTCAACACCCAGGCTCTCAAAACGTTCAGCGGCAGCGTACACATCCGGCACTGCAACACCAATATGGCCGAATCCCTGTGGCTCATCGTTGCCGTTGTGGTACGAAAAATCCTTATCGTCTTCAGTGCCCCAGTTATGGGTCAACTCCAGCATGGCTTCACGCCCGAATGTAAACGTGGTTCGATGGCTGTCGTCCACAGGCACACTGCTGGCCTGGCGATCATCCAGGTAACCCAGAAAATAGAGCGTAAACTTCATTTCCGGAAAGTCCAGCTTGCGCACCAGCCGCATCCCCATCACCCGGGTATAAAAATCCATGGAGCGCTCCGGATCTTTGATTCGCAGCATGGTCTGGTTGAATACATAGCCTTCTGTTTCCGGAACTGCCGCATTATGCAGGCCCGGGGCTTGCTCGAAATGTTTGGGCATGGAATTTCCCTTTAATTACGAAGTTCAGACCATATACATGCGCCTGATTCCCGGAAATTTCAAGGTGGAGCCATTCATCTCCGTGAAGCGCTGTTCCCTGATCCCGCTAAACGACTGTCGCTACCGATGCGTCCATGATGGTTTATGGCCACTAGTGTCCTGTAAACTGCCCGTCAAACACTAACGGGCAGCTCATGACGGATCATACAGACACCAATTACCAGCAAAGAACCTCTGCACGCCGGCTGATATTATTCAGCCTGCTTTTCCTGCTCCTGACGGCAGCTGGCCTTTACGCTGTGTACGACCGGTTTGCAGGGCGCAGTATCAGTTTTGACGCGCGGCTGCTGGCCCCGGACACGCTGGCAGCCATCGCCGGTTTATTACTCGTATATTTCAGCGCTGACGGCTTACGTCTGCACTTCACTCTGCGGGCGCTCGGACACCGCTTATCTTTTGCGCGCCTGTTTCGCCTGGTTTTTATTAACCTCTTTTTCTCTAATGTAACGCCCATGGCCACGGGGGGCGGTTTTGCGCAAATCTGGTTTCTTCACCGTCACGGTGTTCCGGTAGGTACAGCCACGGCAGCCACGACCATCAGAACCGTACTGGCTGTGCTGTTCATATTCACCCTTACTCCGGTTTTCCTGCTGACACTGGATGCCTTTGATGGCAAAACCATTACGGGCGATCTTGGCTTTTTACTGGCCATTTTCATTGTGCTGTATCTGATCTTTTTTATTATCCTGCTGTTTCGGACCCGCTGGCTTTTAGGGCCACTCAGTGCTTTACTCAGTACTCTGAATCGCTGGCATCTTATAAGCAATGAGCGCCACAAGCGCTGGCACTTCCGGATGCTGCGCGAGATGCTGCACTTTTCCGGCAGCTTCCGGGATTACCTGCAGGGCAACCCGGTGTTTGTAGCGCTTTCCGTCGTATTCACCGCTGTGTTTCTTCTCAGCCTGTTCAGTTTCCCGGCTTTGCTGATTCATAGCCTGGGGTACGATGTGGATTATCTGGTCTCTGTGGGCTTACTGGTGGTAACAACGTTTATTATGTATTTCTCGCCAACGCCCGGCGCTTCCGGTATTTCAGAGGGTGTCTTTGGCAGCTTCTTCAGCGGCATCCTTTCAGGGAACCACCTGATTCTGGTGATTGTAAGCTGGCGACTGGTCACTATTTACCTGGGCATGATCATAGGTCTGATTGTGCTGCAACGGGAACTGTTCAAAAAGCGCAGGATACCGGGATGATTCTTCGCAACCCACTGACACTGCTATTCTACCTCTGCCTGCTGACCGTCATTCTTCTCGTGGGTTACAAAACCTATCTGAACTTCTTTAAAGAAGACTTCGCCGGGGTACACACCGAACAGGTGGAACAGATCCAGCAAAGCATTTCCGCCGACGACCCGGTAAGCTTTGCCGTCGTTGGTAATATCAACAACTCCGTCGGCATTTTTGAAGAACGCATTATTCCTGAACTGAACGCCTCCGGTATCGACTTTCTGGTGTCAGCCGGCAACGCGGTCAGTGGTGGCGGCGAGGATAAATACCGGGCTCTATACGGCAGCCTCAGCCACCTGAACATTCCGTACCTGCTTACCTTCGGCGACAATGAGTATGCCGATTTTGGCAGTTTTCGTTTTTACGACCACTTCGGGCCACATTTCTACAGTATTCAGGCAGGCAACAGCCGACTGATTTTTCTCGACAGTACCGGAAAAACCCCCTGGCGATGGCAAATCCGGTGGCTGAGTGACCTGCTTAGCCAGGATTCCTCGGAAGCCAGAATTCTGTTTATCGGCCATCCGCCGCTAAAACCCAAAGAAGAGGCCCTGTTCGATCAGCCCGACGACTTCCTTGCCCCGCCCGAGTTCCGTAGCGCGCTTCTGGATACCATCAGCAGACACAACATTGACCTTGTTTTTTCTGCCAATCTGTCCCTCTACTCAGAGGCACAGCGAGGGAACACCCTCTTTATTACCACAGGCGGCGCGGGCGGACTTGTGCTGAATAATGACACCAGTTTCTACCATTACGTAGAGGTGAATGTCAGCCCGGATGGTGGCGTCAGCCATAGCCTCAGACCTCTCAATGTGGGCCAGCACCCGGTTCTGAAGCGCCTGGAAAGCCTCTGGCTTTTTGTGTACTCGCTGTTTTATTCCGGCTACCTGAACTTCATTCTTATTGTTGCCGTATTCGCCGCCATCACGATCAAACTTTACTCCATTATTTTTGTCGGCAAAGACTACTATCCGGACTATGATCTGGACCCGACTCCGTGGCTGGAAAAGCCCTTGCGGGTTGCCATGTTCAGTAATAACTACTTACCGTTCATTGGCGGCGTCCCTATTTCCATTGCACGGCTCCGTCGTGGTCTGGAAGCTCTGGGGGACAAACTGCTGGTTGTGGCGCCCAGCTACAAAGACCAGCCAGAAGCAGAAAAACAGGTCGTCCGGGTACCGTCACTGCTGACCATGGGCGAGAAGCGGGAGTTCCGGCTGGCCAATATTTTTCTGCGCCAGATCCGCAAACAGGTGCGCGCTTTTCAGCCGGACATTATCCACCTGCACCACCCGTTCTGGCTGGGCTCCCTGGGCCTGTTCCTGGCCCGCCGGCTCAAGGTTCCGGCTATCTATACCTACCACACCCGACTGGAGCATTATGCGCACTTTGTACCTCTGCCGGGGCTGATTTTCCGTAACCTTATTTCCCACGCTCTGATCAGACGCTTTGCCAACAAGTGCGATGGCGTTATCGTGCCGACCGACTCCACCGAGGAGTACCTGCGGATGATTGGTGTAAAAACCCCCACCTTTGTGCAGCCGACAGGAATTGAGTACACACGTTTTCAAGCAGTGACGGAGGAAGAAACAGAACAACTGCGACACTCACTGAACCTTGGTGACAAAACTGTTTTCATCAGCGTCTCGCGACTGTCGAACGAAAAAAACATCGACTTCATGATTGAGGCCATAAGTTCGTTGCAAAAAACAACATCCCGGCCGTTTCACTTCCTGATGATTGGCGAGGGTCATCAGAAAGACCGCCTGCAACGCAAGATCAGAAAACTGGGCCTTGAAGCTGGCATGACCCTTGTCGGAGCGATTGCCCCGGAGGAGATGGCTGTGTGGTATCGATTGGGAGATGCGTTCCTGTTCGCCTCGAAATCTGAAACCCAGGGCATGGTCATACTGGAAGCCATGGCTGCCGGCCTCCCCGTGGTTGCCGTGCGCTCCAGCGGCATTGACGATGTTGTCCGCCAGGGGTTTAATGGTTTTAAGACCCCGGAAAGGCTGGACCAGTGGTGTGCTCAGGTAAAGCGCCTGCTGGAAGATGATGACCTCAGACACACGCTTTCCGGGCAGGCTCAGGCTTTCGCCCGGGACTTTTCAGTGGAACAGTTTGCCAGAAACGTCCGTGATATTTACGCATCTGTACTGGCACTTAACGACAAGAAGCTAAAATAATGGAGAGAAGCGTGAGCGGCATTCCTGTAGGAATCAGCAGCTGTCTGCTGGGCAAAGAAGTTCGCCATGACGGTGGCCACAAGCACTCCCGGTACTGCACTCAGGTGTTATCAAAACACTTTGATTTCTACCCTGTGTGTCCGGAACTGGAAGCCGGCCTTGGGGTTCCGCGCCCAGCCATTCATCTGCGGGAATATGCGGACGGCATGCGCCTGAAAGAAGTCAGAGGGTCTGCCGACCATACCGACGCCATGCAGCATTTCACAGACAGGGTTTTACCTGAGCTGGCACACCTGCGTGGTTACATTCTTATGGCCAAGTCTCCAAGCTGCGGTATGGAGCGTATAAAGGTCCATAACCCCGATGGCCAGGTAGTGCGGCGTGACGGCCGGGGGCTATTTGCTGAGGCCCTGATGCGCACATACCCTCTGCTTCCGGTTGAAGAGGAAGGCCGGCTGAACGATGACGAACTCCGGGAAAACTTCATTGAACGCGTCTTTGCCTACGACGACTGGATGCAGAATGTTGCCGGAGAAAACCTTACAGCTAAAGCATTAATCGAGTTCCACACCCGCCACAAATTCCAGCTTCTGGCCCATTCCGAGAAAATATACCGACAACTGGGCCCCATGCTGGGCGACCTGAAAGCAGATGCACTCGCTGCCATTGCTGATCGTTACATCTCCGCATTCATGGAGGCTATGACTCAAAAGGTAAGCCGTGGCTCCCACATCAACGTAATGCAGCATCTGATGGGTTACCTGCGGGACGCCATCGGAAACGAAGACCGCAAGGTTCTGATGGAACAAATTGAGGCTTACGGACGCGGCGAGGTTCCGCTGGTTGTCCCCATGACGCTATTGAGAATGGCACAGCGCAGAGAGCCCGTGGATTACCTGACACTGCAACATTACCTGAGCCCCTACCCGGACGGGCTGGGGCTCAGAAACAAGGTCTGAGTCGCCGGTTCAGAACCCGTAAAGCAGGGAAAGAGCTGCTTCGGTATCTGTAGAGTCTGCGTCTGCCGGCGCATCCGATACATGTTTCACACGATAGGCAGCTTTCATGGAAAGGTTGCCTACAATATTAGCTCTGATGGCCGTCTCTGATTGACTGATGACATTATTCTCATCCAGGCCGATTTCTGTACTCAGTTTCTGGCTAAACAAAGCGTTTTCAGAAAGCGCGTAATTGAATTGAGCGGCCAGCCGGGCAATGGCTTCCTTCTCAACGTCATCGCCCTCGTCATTCAGCTCTTCCAGCTTGTTGTAGCGGTAACCAGCACCCGCCGACAAGTCAAGAAATGAGCGCTCACTCCGCTGCCAGACCCGGTTACCGTAACCGGTGGTCGCTGTAGACTCGAAATCATACCCGGAAAAGCGATCCTTTTCGTAAGCGCCGCGCAGGAACCAGTACTGGTTTTCAGTAAACTTGTAGTTGGTTTCAACAGCCGCTTTGTACTTTTCCGCTGTGGTCTGGTCTTCCCCGTTGTCATTTTCCGATTCGGAGTAATTGGAGCTGAAGTCCGCCAGATTGCGCCAGCTTTCTACTTCATGGACCAATCCCAGGCGTCCGTTAATATTGGTCTCTTCAGTATTCCCCGATGTCATAAGAACACCGAGCTCCGCCTCGCCTTCCCAGTCTTTCGCATCCTGGCCATAAGCCATAGGCGCAACTGCAATGGCAATCACAGCAACGGACTTCTTAAAACGCATGAAAACTCCTTAATCGTTGATTCAGGCTTTTTGACGCTCACCCCGAAGACTTTGTTCAGCCTGGCGCTCACGTTCTGATTTTTTACGTGCTTTGCGTTCAGCGATCACCCGGGCGGCTTCACCACCCACGTGGGTCTCGCCACGGGCCTCGGCCAGACGGATCTGGCGCTCACGCTCTGCAAAGCGTGCCTTCTGCTCTGCAGTTAACGTATGAATGCACTGGTGGCAGCTCACACCCTGCTGATAGTCCGGGTGCTGCTTATCGGTTTCGGTAATCGGGCGCCGACAGGCATGACACTGATCGTAGCCGCCACGCTCAAGATGATGATTGACCGTAACCCGGTCATCAAATACAAAACATTCACCTTTCCAGAGACTCTGCTCTTCCGGCACGTCTTCAAGGTATTTCAAAATACCGCCTTTCAGGTGGTACACCTCGTCAAAGCCCTGCTCTTTCAGGAAGGCTGTGGATTTTTCACAACGAATACCGCCGGTGCAGAACATGGCCACTTTTTTATGTTTCGCCGGGTCGAGATTCTGTTTTACATACTCGGGAAACTCACGAAAGGTATCTGTGGCAGGGTTGACTGCATGCTTAAAGGTTCCAATTTCCACCTCGTACTGGTTACGGGTATCAACAAGAAGAACCTCCGGGTCTGAAATCAGATCATTCCACTGGGCGGGCTCAACATAGGTGCCGACAATGCGTTTGGGATCAACGCCATCCACACCCATGGTGACAATCTCTTTTTTGAGCTTCACTTTGGTGCGCTTGAATGGCTGAATATCCACAAACGACTCTTTGTAATCAATACCGTTAAACCGTTCATCCCGCGCAAGCCAGGCCTGCACGGCATCGATTCCGCTTCGGCTGCCGGCTATGGTGCCATTGATTCCTTCTTGTGCCAGCAAAAGCGTGCCGTGCACGTCGTTGGCAAGCATCAGGTCCAGCAACGGCTGACGAAGGTTTTTGTAGTCATTCAGAACTGCGAACTTATAAAGGGCGCAGACAACAATGTGGTTGCTCATGTGGTAAGTCTCCTGCGGGCCGGACCGTAAATCCGGAGCATGGGTTGGTTTGTATAATCTGGAAGGCATAAGCCAGAGAGGGCGCGATTCTAACCCACTCTGGCCCACGTTCAAGTCAGGGCTCACCGAGGCGTGCAAGCTCCCGTTCTACAACAGCAGAGAGCTGACCCCAGCCCGGGCGGGTAAGGCGTATATTATCCACCAGCACGGTGGGTGTACTGGTGACCTGCAGCTGCATGGCAACGCGACGGCTTTGTTCAATCACCTCCCGGTGCAGATCGGTTGTCATACAGCGGCGCAAGCGCCGCTCCTGCAGCCCAAGATCGCGGGCGTAACGTGTAAAGGTGGCTACCGGATCATTAGAGCCACTCCACTCACTCTGGGAATCAAACAGGCGATCGTGCATTTGCCAGTAAGCTCCCTGATCCCCTGCGCACCGCGCAGCCTGAGCCGCTGGGAACGCATTCTCATGCTGCTGCAGAGGTAAATCAAAATAGACAAAGCGCACCTGCCCGGTTTCCACATACTCCTGTTTCAGCCGCTTGCTTGCCTGTGAGAACAGGCCACAGGCAGGACACTGATAGTCTGCGAACTCACGCACAACAACCGGCGCATCTGCAGAACCTACAGAAACACCGAACCGGTCCAGCTGTGATGGAAAGGCGTCTGCACCCGACGCTGCGACAGGCAGGTTATCCGATGTCGGGTCAGGGGCAGCAGTCAGAAAAAAAGCACCCAGCACAACCGCTGCCACCACCAGCACAGCGACTCCGACAACCAAAGGCTTCCGTGAGCGGTTTTTCCGGGGCGGTGGTGCTCCCGCTTGCTTACGGCGTTTTGCTTCACCCATTCTTGACTCCTTGTTGTTTTGCAGTGGTAACCCGATCGTTGTTGGCAGACAAACATTCCCACCCGGGTTCAGGCAGGCTAAGATCCTATATATCCTAAAAAAGTTCCAATATAAATTAAGGAGCACTCATGTCTCTGCCTGCGTTTTGCAAGAACTCCCTAAGCCTGCCCCTGATTTCAGCCCCCATGTTTCTGATTTCCGGCCCCGAAATGGCGCTGGCGTGTTGCCGGGAAGGTATCGTTGGCAGCTTTCCCGCCCTTAACCAGCGCACCAGCGAAGGTTTTGAAGAATGGCTGATCCAGATGAACGACGGCCTTGCCAAACTCAGGGAAGAGCGCCCGGATGCCAACATTGCCCCCTACGCCGTCAACCTGATCGTACACCGCTCCAATCCACGCTGGCAGGCCGACCTGGAACTCTGCGTGAAGCACCAGGTACCCATTATTATCACGTCACTGGGCGCTGCAAGTCAGGTAGTGGAAGCCGTTCACAGCTATGGTGGCCAGGTTTTCCACGATGTCACCAACCAGAAGCATGCACGCAAAGCCGCTGAGGCAGGTGTGGACGGTATTATTGCTGTTGCCGCCGGTGCTGGCGGGCATGCCGGTACCGTCAATCCGTTTGTACTGGTTCACGAAATCCGTGAAGTATTTGATGGCCTTATTCTGCTGGCCGGCGGACTTTCTCACGGCGAAGACCTGCTGGCCGCCGAGGCCCTTGGCGCCGACCTGGCGTACATGGGTACACGCTTTATCAACACCACAGAGTCCCGGGCAGACGATGCTTATCGCAACATGATTATTGAATCAGCCTCTGCTGACATTATTTATACCCCGGCTGTTTCCGGCATTCCGGCCAGTTTTATGCGACAAAGCCTGGAAGCAGCGGGTTTTGCCATGGATAAACTGAATGAGGCCGGAGAGATCAACTACGGTGAGAAGCTCAAGCCTGTGGAAAACGAAGCCAAAGCATGGAAGACGGTGTGGTCTGCGGGCCAGGGAGTGAGCCAGATAAACGATGTGGTCAGCGTTGAAGAGCTGGTATCGCGACTGAAGAAAGAATATCAGGCCGCGCGTACACGGGTTTGTAACTAAGGCGTGACAGCAAGCACCCGCTGGGGCCCGGAACAGTAGTGTATTCAGGCGTTATCGCTTTTGCGCCTGCCAGCACTTTCTCCGGGCCTGCGCTTTCTGCGCCTGACATCGGGCGATGCATCAAAACCGGGAGTGTTGTGTACATAAGCGCTTCGCCGGAGTAGCACATAATGGCTTTCCAGTTGTTCTGCTACGCCTTTGCGAAGCAACTCATCAAGAACGTCGCACGAGGGCACTGCAGGGTGCACCGCCTCAACCAGTTGGTAAAATCCGGGCTCGCTCTGCGCTCGCATCGCTAACATGGCAGGGTGGCCGTTCTCATCCAGAAAATCCGCAGCTCTAACCCAATATCTGGCGACCTCGTAAGCCGCCGGTGACAATATAATCCCGACAGACTCAGCAAGGTCCCAGCCAGATGCGCTGCCAGCCTGACTGCTCATGCTCATAATGCCCTCCCTGGAGCAAAGCAAGCCCGCAGAGTGGTAATTACCACTCCCCCGTTAACTGCTGTAACTGCCGGTTCAGGCGGTCCACCTCGCGGCGCATATCCTGCACTTCATCCAGCAGATCCAGAGACATCGCCAGGCCCGGAAGATTCATTTTCAGATCCCGCTGTAATCGCCGGGCTTTATGTAATCGTGCCAGTGCAGACACATCAAACAACCACTGACGGGCTTCGGCACTGGGCTCCACAGGTGTAATAATGCCGTGACTGACCAGTTTGATCACAAACTCCGCATGGCACTCACCCCGCTCGCACACTTCATGAAGGGTGAAGGTGCTGCCATTGGTGTCCATCACTTCAACAGTCAGAGTATGATTGCTGTTACTCATCCTTTAACTCCTCCCCGTCACAGATGCAGCTTACTGCGTGGGTTGAATGCTTTCTCAGCCTCGGCCAGCTGTTCGTATAGCTTTTCAGCTTCTGCAGAATGCTGCTCCGGTATGGTTATCTGCAGGATAACAAGCTGATCTCCCGGGTGCTTGCCGGGTAAGCCCTTGCCTTTAAGACGAAGCTTGCGGCCCGAAGAGCTTCCCTTGGGTACTTTCACATTCACTTTTGAGCCGACCGTTGGCACAGTCACTGTAGCACCCAGCGCCGCTTCCCATGGCGTAATCGGAACGGTTACGACAACATCCCGCCCCTCAACGCTGAACAACGGATGCGGCGCAAGCTCAACTTCAATCAACAGATCTCCCGGGGCGCCTCCTCCTATGCCGGGGGAGCCCTGCCCTTTGAGCCGCAAGTGCTGACCTTCACGCATACCGGCGGGAATTTTCACATTCAGTGTTTTCTGGCGTGCAACAACACGACCGTGTTCGTCGGCCTCATGGACGGTAAACGAAACCTGTTTTTCGCACCCATTGAACACTTCTTCCAAAAACAGAGCGAGCCGCGCGTGAACATCTTCGCCACGCATCCGCACGTTCTGCCGGAAACCACCAGCGTCGCCACCAAAACCGCCGGAAAACCCACCGGCACCCCGCCTGCCGCCGAATATTTCTTCAAAAAAATCACTGAACTGGCGCGCATCTGCATCGGTATAACCGCCACCACCAAAGCCGGATGCGCTCTGCCAACCGGGGGGCGGCTGGAAAGAGCCATCGGGCTGGGCACCGTATTTACGCAGCTGGTCATACTCAGCGCGCTTTTCGGGATCTTTCAGTACTTCGTATGCCTCGCCCAGATCTTTGAACTTCTCGTCAGCGTCCTCCTCTTTGCTGACATCCGGATGATACTTCCGGGCCAGCTTCCGGTAGGATTTTTTAATCTCCTCTGGGGAGGCAGACTCGCTCACACCAAGAACGGCGTAATAGTCCTTGAAATCCATTGCACTCCTCGCGTCTGGTCAAAAATCAGTCTCTGCTTATATATAATCGGCACAAACCCCTGAAATACAAGCTCAGACCCGTATTTTTATTGGCTTAACAGCGCTGAGATTCTGAAAACTCTCTGGCTGTGATAGGGTTTGTGGGTTCAATCCTCTCTTCGTTATGTTTATCAGGAGAATTTCATGATCTGGACAGTATACCTCTCGGGCGAAATCCATACGGACTGGCGTGAGCAGATTCAATCCGGTGCAGAAGCGGCCGGACTACCGGTAGAATTTACCGCGCCTGTTACCAATCACGATGCCAGTGATGCCGCGGGCGACATGCTCGGCAAACCGGAGGTGGGATTCTGGCGCGATCACCAGTCATCCAAGGTAAACGGTATTCGCACCAAAACACTGCTTGAACAGTGCGACCTGGCGATCATTCGCTTTGGTGACAAATTCAAGCAGTGGAACGCAGCGTTCGATGCCGGGTTCTGTGCTGCCATGGGTACGCCCTATGTGACACTGCACGGTGAAGACATCATCCACCCGCTGAAAGAAGTTGACGCATCCGCCATGGCGTGGGCACAAACCCCGGAGCAGGTAGTCGAGATACTGAAGTACGTAACAACGGCGCAGTAATACTCCAAAGCACCTGCACCCACTCCGTTATATCAAGGAAGGCACTGGCGATATTGGCTATATTGGTAGGTCAACATAGTTCGATGGTAAAGGAGACTATATGACAGACCACATGCCGGATGATTTGTCGGCCGAAGGCCGGGATTTAAGGGCCTATACCGATGAGCTGCGCCCGCAACACCCGGTTGTGCGAAATAATAAGGGCGAATGGATTTTACTCCGGCACGCCGATGTCGTCGCTGCCGCCACAGACCACGAACGCTTTTCAAGCCGTGTGTCCCGCTACCTTCAGGTTCCTAACGGGTTGGATGGGGAAGAGCACACGCTCTTTCGTAACCTGATTGAAAAGTATCTGACCCGGGAAGCTCTGGAGCCGTTCGTCCCCGTGTTCAGGCGCGTTGCCCGTGAACTGGTGGCTGAGCTGCCCGAAGGCGAGGTGGTTGATGCGGTGAACGACATAGGCGCTGTCTTTGCAGTACGCGCCCAGTGTGCGTGGTTGGGGTGGCCTGCGGAACTGGAACCGCGCCTGCTGGCGTGGATGAAGGATAACCACATGGCCACCCGCTCCGGCGACCAGAAACAAACGGCCGAGGTGGCAGAGCAGTTCGATGAGATTATCCGTTCGGTTGTCCGGCCTCGCCGCGAAGCAGGCGACAGCGCGCCGGACGATGTAACCACACAACTGTGCCGCGATACAGTTAACGGACGGGAACTCACAGAAGCAGAGCTGGTTTCCATTCTTCGAAACTGGACCGGTGGTGACCTGGGCTCCATTGCCCTGTGTGTTGGGGTGCTCATTGCCCACCTGGCTCAACACCCCGAGCTTTCAGAGCGGATGCGAGCAGGCTCAGATGCGGAAACTGAAGCCATCATCAACGAAATTCTGCGCCTGGATAACCCGTTTGTTTCTAACCGGCGCATCACGACCTGCCCTGTTCGTATCGGTGGCCGTGATATTCCCGGTAATGCGAGAGTCAAGCTGAACTGGACATCCGCCAACCGCGACGAATCCGTGTTCAATAACGACCGGTTCGATCCCGAAGGCAATGCAGAGGCGAACCTTCTCTATGGTGCCGGAAAGCACGTCTGCCCTGGCCGGTTGCTGGCCACCTGGCAGCTGCGTATTGCCATGCAGACCCTCCTCTCCTCAGTGCACACCATTGAGCTGGCACCGGGGCAGCCACCTGAGCGGGAAGTAGCACCGGTAGGCGGATATCATCGTGTACCGGTTCTGCTATCCTGGAGCCACATTATCGCTTAGGTAACAGATAGTTCAGCCTCACCAGTCCAGGTTCGAAGGTGATTGCTGAAAATACAGGAGGTCACTCATATGAAGCGTATTACACTCTCCAGTCCAGGCGGCCTGGATCAGTTACATATGGATGAGGCGCCACACCCAGGCGAACCAGGACCTGGCCAGGTCCGGGTGCGTATACATGCCAGTTCACTCAACTTTCATGACTATGGCGTGGTAACTGGTGCAATCCCTACAGAAGACAACCGCATCCCCATGGCGGACGGCGCCGGTGTTGTCGAAGCCATCGGTGACGGCGTTACCGAGTTCAGAGTGGGTGACTCTGTCGTATCCACCTTCTTTCCCGAATGGCTGGATGGTCCTGCCCGTATCGATAACTTCAGCACGACGCCTGGCGATGGGCAGGATGGTTATGCCTGTGAACAGGTCATTCGCCCCACAAGCTGGTTTACTCTCGCGCCCAAGGGCTACAGTCACGCAGAGGCGGCAACACTCACGACAGCAGGCCTGACCGCATGGCGGGCACTGGTTGTCGATGGTAACCTGAAAGCCGGTGACACAGTCCTGACTCTGGGCACGGGCGGGGTCTCTGTTTTTGCCCTGCAGTTTGCCAGAATGATGGGCGCGCAGGTTATTTCCACCTCGTCCTCGGATAAAAAGCTGGAGCGACTCAAAGAGCTGGGTGCCAGCCATACCATCAATTATCAGAGCACACCGGCGTGGGGCGAGAAGGTTCGGGAGCTGACCGATGGCAAAGGCGTCGATCACGTCATTGAAGTGGGTGGTCCTGGTACCCTGCCGCAATCCATAGATGCCGTTCGCATTGGCGGTCATATTGCTCTGATCGGAGTTCTTACCGGCCGGGCGGGCGATATACCGACTGCAAAGCTCATGGCAAAGCAGGCCCGCCTGCAGGGCCTGATTGTTGGTAGCAGAACCCACCAGCAAGAGATGATCCGGGCAATCGAAACCAGTGACATGCGCCCGGTTCTCGATCGGTCTTTTGCTCTGGAACAGATTGCTGATGCGTTCAGGTATGAGGAATCAGGCGAGCATTTCGGCAAAATCTGCCTGGAATACTAAACAGACCCTGCTGCCGAAGAGCACCCAAAACGCCGCAACTGCATCTCTTGCAGGCGGCTGAGGGTGCGCCGGAATGGAAACGCCAGTGCGCCCGTGCTGTAGAGTTCATACATTGGCACAGCGGCATCCAGATAGAGCGGAATCCCGCGGTCATAACATTCATCAACCAACGCGATAAACCGGCGTACGCCATCATCCTGGTGGGTTAAGGCCGGCAATTTGCGATCCCCGGCTGCGACCTGGGTTACACCGTCTTCAGTTCCCCGGGCTATGGCGGCCTGTGGCCTGCCACCGGCCAGTTGTGGCACGTCGCTCAGAAAGACGTGGGAGAAGCGGTCGCACAGTTCGATGAAGTCCTGGGACGCCAGCTTTTGTTCGCACAGGTCGTCGTAACGACACCACAACGCATGCTGGCTGCGCCCTATTACCGGAATATCACGGTGCCCCAGCCGCACCGAGTCGGTCCTTACCTGTTCATCACTATCGAGCAACTCTGCAAACGCCGCCTGTAAAGCCTGCGGCTGGTTTACCCAATAGCGCTGCTGGCGCTCACCCGGATGCAACCGGTGATCCTGGCCACCATCAACACTCACCACCTCCATATGCTGATTGAGTGCTGCTATGGCTGGTAACAGCCGCTCACGGTTAAACCCGTCCTTGTACAACTCATCAGGCGGCTGATTCGATGTCGCCACCAACACCAGGCCGTTGGCGAACAGCTGCTGGAACAAACCGCCCAGCAATACGGCATCACCGATATCACTGACAAACAGTTCATCCAGGCACAGCACCCGGGCTTCAGCTGCCAGCTCCTGCGCGAGCACCGCCAAAGGCTCTTCCTGCCCGGTCAGTTGAAACAGGCGCCGATGCACCCAGCGCAGGAAGTGATGAAAGTGCTGTCTCCGTGCCGGGATACTCAACGCCTGATGGAAACGGTTCATCAGCCAGGTTTTCCCCCGGCCCACCGGTCCCCAGAGGTACACCCCCTGAACTCCCGGCTCGCCCGCCAGCAACTGCTCGTAGCATCGCTGTAAAGCCGTTGCTGCCCGGAGCTGCGCCGGGTCGTTCTTAAAACCAGATGCCAAGGCCTGCTGATACGCTGCGTAAGGAGAAAGCACCGGATCTTTACTGCAGACGGCTTCAGTCACTCAGGTGCTGGGCCAGGAACATCAGCGTACGCCCGTGCGCAATAGCTGCAGCGCGCTGTTGATACGCTGGCCGGCCCCAACAGTTAAACCCATGGTCCACGCCTTCATACTCATAAAACTGAGCGTGCTCGTTCCCTTCAAACGCCTTGCGGACCTGGGCCACAGCACTTGCGGGTATCATCTGATCGTTGCCGGCGTAATGAAACAGCATCGGTTGTTTTATCTGCTCTGCCAGCTCCAGATGGTCCTGAATGCCGCCACCATAGTAGCTTACGGCAGCATCGGGACGCCCAAGGGCTGCTGCCCGATAAGCCAGTTGCCCGCCCATACAAAAGCCAAGCACACCAACCTTATCGGACACTTCTGACATATCGCGCAAATGATCAACTGCAGCGGCGACATCTTCACCGGATTGAGCAAAATCCATGTTGTTCAAAAGCTCGAAAGCCTTCGCCGTATCGGACTCGCTGTAATCAAGATCGACCCGGGTTTGCTGGCGCCAGAATATATCCGGCGCCAGAACGACATAACCGTCCAGCGCGTACTGCTCAGCCACGGCACGAATGTGTCCGTTCACCCCCCAGATTTCCTGTATCAGCACCAGGCCTGGCCCATGGCCGGCCGGTGGCAAAGCCAGATAACCTGAAAACGTGTCCTCACCTGAAGAGGATATGCTGACCCAGCTTGCTGTACTCATAGTGCTCCCTGTTCTGAAAGAATCTTTTGTGTGTCGGTAATGACTGGCTTCCGGAGGTTTCAGACCGGATAACGGGATATCACCGCCAGATCATGACGGCCGGGAATATCCTCCCTGCGCACAGCCATTACCCGGGCGCCAGTACGAAATGCCCTTCCGGCAATTTCATCAACAATGCCATAGCTGGCTGCGTCTTCCTCGGCGCCGAAGGTTATCTCCCCGCTCTCATCATCTACATAACCTTCAACCACACTATCAATGTCAATCAACAACTGGTCAATCCCGCCGAAGGTCGCCAGCCGTGCTGCATCCGAGATATCTGTGGTGGTCCGGTTTTGCCCTGTCCGGTCATCGAACAGACGGTGAAAGTCTTTGATCTTGTCCGCATAATGGGCATCCAGCACGGGTCTGGCAGCACTGGCCAGTTCTGCATCACTCAAGTGCTCTGGATTACCCGCAATGGTGTCGGGCAATGCCGGAATCGAACTCAGCGAACGGAACAGGGTTTCCAAAGGCTTGGCCGAGGCGAGTATGAGCGGCCGGTCCGAGCGCATAAGAACAGGGCGCAGTACCGCGTTGATCTTGCGTACATAGCGCGACAAGTAAGGAGTATGGCCCTGAGCACTCGGGCGATTCCCCGTGCCGGAGTAATCCTTGGTTGTGGCTTCCCCAACCACATCGACCAGATTTTCAGGCATGTCCGGTACTTTGATTTCTCGTGCCGGCATATCGGCTGAAACTTCGATCAGCCTCACAGCATTTTCAGACAGCGCCAGAATATGCGCAACATGGGGGAACGTAACCGCGCGCAGCAGCGGTTTGAGGTGAAAGCGATCCGACACCTCAACAATTTCACTCAGCTGGTTTGCCAGACGATAGGTACGGATGGATTCCGGCGTTGCAAATATGGCCAGGCTATTTGCCTGGTGGCTCCAGAAGTCGACATCTGCCTGCAGGTTCTCAAACTGCTCCTGTAACAAGGCAATACGGCGTTTATCAAAGCCCCTGGATTCGAGTTGACTGACGGCTTTTTTGGCCAGATTGCCGAGATTAATCCGGCTCTGCTCAATTTCGCGACTCAGTGGGGTGGTTGGTAAATAAATGGAAACACATGCATCAGCGCGAGCCTGATTCAGCTCACCAATTTCTGCGGCACTTGGCATATCTATGTAATACATAAAAAACCTCCTGCAAGTTCAACCGGCCGGACAGACGTACTCGCCTACTCCAGAGCGAACAATCCAGTCGGAGCTTTACCGGGCGGTTAATCCGCCATCAACTACAAATTCAGAGCCTGTGGAGTAGCTTGATTCATCTGATGCCAGATAAAGCACAAGATTTGAGACTTCTTCAGACTTGGCCACACGCCCTATCGGAATATGTTTTGCAAACTCATCCACCGCAGACTTGGTATCACCCTGGCTGATCATGGGCGTTTCAATAACCCCCGGATGCACGGAGTTCACGCGAATACCATCGGCAGCACACTCCAGGGCGGCGGCTTTGGTCATCCCGCGCACAGCAAATTTGGAATCTGTGTAGCCAATTGCGCCGCCAACCAGGCCATTGATGGATGAAATATTGACAATGGAGCCGCCTCCCGCCTTTTTCATGGATGGGATGACCAGTTTCATTCCCAGAAATACAGAGACCTGATTGATCTCCAGAATGCGGCGATAATCGTCCAGCGATGTTTCAGCAAGGGTTTTGGACATGGTAATGCCGGCATTGTTGACCAGAACATCCACAGGTCCGAACCGGTCTTCCGTGGCGCGGACTACCCTTACCCAATCGGCTTCACGGGTGACATCCTGCTGCACAAACAAAGCGTTGCTGCCCAGCTCGGATGCAAGGGCCTGCCCTTTTTCTTCATTCAGATCGGTTAAAACAACCTGTGCGCCCTGGGCAATAAAAATACGTGCGTGTGATGCACCCATGCCCTGCGCAGCGCCGGTTATAATGGCAACCTTACCTTCCAGTCGGGCCATATTAATCCCTGTCCTTCAATAACTTATTGACTCTTACACTATAGCAGGTGCAACCCGGTCGTGCGTCGGTATTATCCATGATCACCCTTTGATCACGGCCAACGGCTGCAATTCCACCTGCACCTCTACAAGGTCCGTCTGGTTTTGCATGACTTCATCAATGTCTTTGTACGACCCGGGCGCTTCATCCAGATCCCGCTGGTTGCGGATGGCATGCAGTATTCCCTGACGCTTCAAAGCGCCGACCTCTTCCTTCAAGTCCAGCCGCTTACGCGCCTGGGAGCGGCTCATGATTCTTCCGGCGCCATGAGAGCAGGATTCAAACGATTGTGCCTCACCCTTGCCCTTCACCAGAAAAGACCGGGTTCCCTGTGACCCCGGGATCATGCCCCATTCGCCGCTGCGGGCCCGCGTTGCCCCTTTGCGGTGAACGATAACGGTTTCTCCGAAATGCTTTTCTTCGGCGGCAAAGTTGTGTGGCTTGTTAATAAAATCCGCAAACCCGACGTCAGGCACCACCTCGGTAAACGCTGCCTTTACCCGCTCCATCATCAGCGTTCTGTTAGCTAAAGCAAACTCGAGGCAATAGTTCATCTCATCCTGGTACAGGTTGAAGTACTCGGACGATTCCGGGAGGTAGGCTAACCCCTCCGGAGCTTCATTGCCGGCGTCTTTGTTCAGCTGTTTTGCCAGATCGTCATAATGATTGGCGACAGTAAAACCGAGATTGCGGGAGCCGGAATGAATCATGATCCAGATGTAGCCATCCGACCCTTTTTGTATCTCGATAAAATGGTTGCCACTCCCCAGCGTGCCCACCTGATACAAAGCACGTTCGTATTCCTGGCTGACAATGGGCAACTCACCCTTTATCCCGGGCATCCACGCCTCGTCCTGAGGCTCATCATGGTGACTGAACCCTACCGGCACTGTCTCCCGGACTATTTTCATGATGGCTTTCAGGTCGTTGGTATCGATCTCTTCAAGGGTGGTTCGCAACGAACACATACCGCAACCGATATCGACACCAACCGCATTGGGTACGATGGCACCCTTAGTGGCCAGGACAGCGCCGATCGGCATGCCATACCCCTGATGAGTATCCGGCATGATGGCTATGTGCCTGAAGGCGAAGGGCAGATTCGCAAGGTTGCGCGCCTGCTCCAGGGCTCCTGCTTCCATTTGCTCCTCTGCCAGCCACAGCTTTATCGGCAGCGCTTCTGTCTCAATCACTGCCTTTGCGCTGGTATGCATATTCATTCCCTTATTCGTTACGAACCGCTGAAACTTCTATTTCAATCAACCAGCCGGGGTTAGCCAGTGCCGCTACTTCAACCGCGGAGCGTACCGGCAGATTAGGCTGCTCTTCTGTACCAAAGAATTTGGTGTATCCATTCATAAACCCGGAAAAGTCCACTTTGCCGTCCTCCGCGACAAGGAACACCTGCATGCGGTATACATCGCCCATGGTGAGATCCAGGGATTCCAGGGTTTTCTCTATCGCCTGCAGGGCAGATGTTGCCTGCTCCTCCATGGTGCCATACGCGGCCTGAGTATCGGGTTCGGCATCGTCGTTAATAACCACCGGAACCTGCCCGCTCAGATGCACCACCGATTTGTTGGCCGGCACTTCAACCGCCAGCGAGATCGGAAAGTCCGAATCCGGCAGCGCATGACGAATCAGCTCCTGGTCGCCGGACCGGGTCTCAGCATTGGCAGCTGCTGCAGCGCCACCTAGAACAGTGGCAATCACTATTTGCGAAACACGTTTGCGCATTTGTTACTCCTTACTGGCTCGACTCGACATACTCACTTTAGAACACAGCGGGTCTGTCCGCTACAACCCACAAGATAGCAACCTACATTAGTTGACATAGTCATCTATTTTTATTTGAAAAACAACCAGTTAGCAGAAACCCACACAAGTTAGAAGTGTGTTATTCACTTAGACAGATCGGCCCCAAAGCCTCTCAGAATTTGATAGGATGCTTACATCTTGTGGCGAGATACAACATGAATTGTCGAGGTCGCCCTGAAGATTTAAATACAACCCCGACAAGATTAGAGGATGAAAGGATTATGAAACTTAGATGTTTGGCCTGACTGCGGGCTATCAGTTCAACCAGTACTTTGGAGCCGAAGCCGGTTACGCACACTTTCTGAAGTTTGGCGATACAGCTGACGGTAAGCTCAAAGGTGCAAACCTGCTGGCAGTTGGTCGTCTTCCGATAACCCAGACTGTGGGTGTCTACGGTAAAGCCGGTGCCTTTGTCTCACACTTCAAGGTAACCTCTGAAGGTGACAAGAAGTCTTATGATGACATCAGCCCCATGTTTGGTGTTGGCGCAGACTTCCGTATGACTGAGCAGTTAACTGCCTTTGCAGAGTACAAGCGCTACCATATCAGCGACATCAAAAAGAGGCACTTCAGCAGCGATATTTCCAAGAGTGGACCTGAGCTTGATACCGCCCAGGTAGGACTGAAGTTCCAGTTCTAATTCTGACTGAAACCGAAACGGCGCGACATTTATTTGTCGCGCCGTTTTTTTTATGTCTGTGATTATTATCACTTTACGCTCAGCCCGACACTTTTATAGCCTGCCGCTGGAAAAGCGATGGTTCAGGGCTCATCATACCAGGAGATGTTTACTGCTCTGCTTCGTTTAAGGAAGGAGTCACCGTGGAATTTACCTTTCTGGGCACCTCGGCCGGTACGCCAACACGTGCACGTAATGTAACCGCACTGGCGCTTTCACCCTCGGGCCACAAATCCTGGTACCTGGTGGACTGTGGTGAAGCCACTCAACACCAACTGCTCAGAGTGCACCATTCTGTTATGCAGCTACGGGCGATATTTATCACCCATATCCACGGCGACCACACTTTTGGTCTTCCGGGGCTTCTTGCCAGTGCGTCCATGCTGGGCCGGACAGAGTCTCTGGATATTGTCGCGCCCGTTCAGACCCAGCGTTTTATCACCACAGCACTCGACAACAGCGACTCCAGCCTCAGCTACCCCCTGAACTTTATCGACTCTGAAGCAGCGGACTTCTCCTGGAAGGACACGCACCTGGAAGTTAAGAGCGTGGCCCTGTCCCACCGGGTCCCCTGTCGTGCCTATGTATTTACAGAACAAAACCTGGAACGGCAATTGTTGCAGGACAAACTGAAAAAAGACGGCATTGAGCCAGGCCCCAGCTGGGGTGAACTGCAAAAAGGCCATGAGGTAACGCTTGAGGATGGCCGTATACTAAGCAGCGATGAATACACACAGGTGCCCAGAGTGGCGCGCCGGCTGATCGTCGCTGGCGATAACGACGACCCGGAATTACTGGCCAGTGCCTGCAAGCACAGCCATGTGCTTGTTCACGAAGCCACCTACACGCAGGACGTCGCCGACCGCGTCGGCCCCTGGCCACAGCACAGTTCGGCTGAACAGGTAGCCCGGTTTGCCCAACAGGTACAGATGCCTCACCTGATACTGACGCACTTCAGTTCCCGCTATCAACTGGGGGCCTCTGACACACCAAACATCAGCCAGCTGGCCGACGAAGCACGGCAGCATTACCATGGCCAGTTATTTCTGGCCCGGGATTTCGACCGTTACCGGCTGGAAAAGGATCTGTCACTGACGTGTCTGAACTCCGACAGCAACAGCCCCCATAAAACCTCATCCGTTACGCCCGGAGGCGACCATGACTGACACCAACGACCTGAAACACCTGAACCGCTGCGTAGAGCTTGCCGCCACCGCGGTGGACACTGGCAACCCGCCGTTCGGTTCTGTGCTGGTTGATGCGAACGGTAGTGTGCGTTACGAATCCCACAACCTGACGGCCGGCGGTGACAACACGCAACACCCGGAATTTGCGATTGCCCGCTGGGCTGCGGCCAACATGTCCCCCGAAGAACAGGCGGCTGCAACCGTCTACACCTCTGGCGAACACTGCCCCATGTGTGCTGCGGCCCACGGATGGGTCGGGCTTGGTCGGATTGTGTATGCCAGCTCCTCGGAGCAACTGGTACAGTGGCTTGAAGAAATGCAGGCCGAGCCCTCGCCGGTGGCAACCCTGCCGATCGAAACCGTGGTCCCGGGTCAGCAGACAGACGGCCCGTTCCCGGAACTGGCAGAAACCATTCGTGATCTGCACAGAAAATTCCGGTCAGCCTGATTAACGGCGTTTATGCTTAATAGGCTTTGCGATAGTTGCCCTGATAATCAAAAATCCGCTCCTGCACCTGCCAGTAGTGCTTTTGTTTACGGGCAATCACAAAATCCGGTGCCGGCAACAGGGCCTGTATCCCGAGCACGTCTTCAATACGCATGAACGTTTTCGGGGCCTGGCCATTCGCCAGGCGACGCCCGAACAGCCTGTTGAAAACATGGCGCTGTGCCGGTCTGCGGAAATCAAACGACTCATTGAGCTCTTCCCCGTCTTCACCATGGTAGGTGATCCTCAGCCTGCTCTCCTGGCGGCTCAGGGTGGTACCGGCACACCGGATCACCATGGCATCTTTCAGTTTCAAGGCATCCCGTAACTGATCATCCGGATCGATAATAGCCCCGTTACACTGAAGGCAGTTACGCGCTGCAATGTCATTTTCACCACCGCAATGGGGGCATTCCTTGAAACGGAAACGGTAATCGCACTGCTCACGGCGCTCGCGCTGTTCGGCCGGGCTCTCCTCTTCCTCTACTCCCAGCAACCCCTGACACCGGCGGCCGTAGTGTTCAATAACGCGCCCTTCGCTGTCTGTTTTGCCCCAGAAAATATTGGCAAAACCACACCCCGGGCAGAACACCTGTACCGGCTCGCTGTCGGGGTTTGGCTTCGGCTCTCCTACCTCCGGGTGATACAGATTCACGCTGTTACCTGCGTAATCAATCACCAGACAGTCCTGCTTACCCTGGTCCAGGCGCAGCCCCCGCCCCACAATCTGCTGATACAAGCTGACCGACTGGGTCGGACGTAGAATGGCAATAAAATCCACATGGGGCGCATCAAAGCCTGTCGTAAGCACAGAAATATTCACCAGATACTTTAACTGTCGCTGCTTGAAGCGCTGAATCAGTAACTCCCTCACTTTCAGATCCGTAGCGCCGGTAATCAGAGCCGTCTGATGCTCCGGCAGATAGCCGGTGATCTCCCGCGCATGATCCACTGTTGCCGCAAAGATCATCACCCCCATGCGCTGGGCCGCCAGCTCCACCACCTGCTCAATAATGGCCCGCGTTACCCGCTTATGCTTGCTCAGCAACTGGTTAACGTCTTTCTCGGCATATTCTCCAAAACGATCCTGATCCAGAGTGGAGAAATCGTACTGCGCCACCGCTGCATTAACCAGCTCAGGTCTGGTGAGATAACCCCGGTTGATCATGTAGCTGAGCGGCAGTTCAAATATACAATGCACAAAGGGCTTGTTCTCTTCGCTGCGAACAAAACCCCGGTAGTGGTAGCGATAAATCCAGCCCATGGCCAGACGGTAGGGTGTGGCGGTTAACCCGAGCACCTTGAGAGAATCATTCTGTTGCTGAAGCCGTTCGATAATTCTTTGGTACTGACTGGTTTCATCACCACTGACCCGATGACACTCATCAATGATGACCAGTGAATACTCATCCCGGAACCGATCCAGATTCGCCGATACCGACTGTACGCTGGCGAAGGTTACCTGATGCCGGTTTTCCTTACGCTTCAGCCCGGCGGAGAAGATGCCACCTGTTAACCCATAGCTCTGGTATTTGGCATGATTCTGCTCAACCAGCTCTTTTACGTGGGTCAACACCAGAATCTTGCGCCGGGCAAGGCGTGCCAGTTCAGCTATAACCAGACTTTTGCCCGCCCCGGTTGGCAACACAATCACGGCCGACTCATCCGACTTGCGAAAATGGTTTAACGTGGCATCGACGGCGTCCTGTTGATAGGGCCGCAGTTTGAAGGGAGCATTCATGTAGCTTTGCCGTTCCGGGTATCCGCTATGTATATAATAGTTTGATTAAGATACAGTTTCATAGTTAAAGCGAACTCCACCAATCCAGGGAATTTAATATGTCGAATTCAGCGGAAGGTAAGAAAGTCCCTCAGGTTACGTTTCCCATACGTCGTGACAACGAGTGGCAATCCGTAACCAGCAATGAGCTGTTTGCTGATCAAACCGTTGTTTTGTTCGCCCTGCCGGGCGCATTTACACCCACCTGTTCAAGCACGCATTTGCCGCGATACAACGAGCTGGCGCCGGTATTCAAGGAACAGGGTGTTGATCGGGTAATCTGCTTATCGGTAAACGACCCTTTCGTTATGCAGGCATGGGCCGAAGACCAGCACGCGGAAAACATTGAGTTTATCCCCGACGGCAACGGCGATTTCACCCGTGACATCGGCATGCTGGTCAGCAAGAACGACCTGGGCTTTGGCGACCGCAGCTGGCGTTACTCCATGCTGGTCAAAAACGGTGTTATCGAGAAAATGTTCGTTGAGCCGGACAAGCCTGGCGACCCGTTTGAAGTATCCGATGCAGATACAATGCTGCATTACATCAAGCCGGATGTAACCCTGCCCGCACGGGTCAGCCTGTTCACCAAACCCGGGTGCCCGCATTGTACCCGCGCCAAGGCGCTGTTGCAGGAAAACGGCTACAAGTATGAAGAGATCAAACTGGGCTCGGCCGGCTTGTCATACAGCACCTTGCAAGCGGTAACAGGCAAAGGCACAACCCCGCAGATCTTTATCGACGGTCAGCTGATTGGTGGTGCCGACGAACTCGAAGCCCTGATGGCCGAGCGGTAACCGTGCAGCCTGGTCAAACTGAATGAATCAGGAAACGTCATTCAGTTTGACGGGTTAACCACCCATTCCGGATCTTCAAACTCTCCAAGGGGCCGGATCTCACAAAAAGGCGCAGCACTGCGAATAATCTCCGCCACATCGGGATTGTGTTGCGCCTCCATTGCATCCCGGCTGGCTTTGCTGTCCCAGTGAGCGATGGCAATCAGCGTTTTGGGGTCACCTATCTTACGGTGCAGTTCCGTGCCCCGCGCACCCGGCGCTTGCTGAATCAGCTCGCTGGCTCGCACCCAGGCATCCGCGTAGTCCTCAGCGGTATAGCCGTCTTTGATATGCACTTCAAACATATACTTCATACATACCTCCACTAGCGTGTTTCCACAGGTCACTCTGGGACCAGCATAAACAATGGCGCGCTCAGCCAGCAATGCTTGTCTTGACGGCCGATCAGCACTGTTAAACCAACACACTGACCACACCCGCACTGCTGACCACCAGAAGCACTACCCCCAGCATCCGGAAAAACACCGGCGTTTCCGCTTTCAGAATATGTTTGTGAAAGCGCAGCCCGATCACATGACCCACGGCGGCACAGGGCAGCAACCACAGGTGATGGATTAGCTGCAAATCCAGCCCCACCCAGATAAACGCCGCCAGCTTGATAAAAACAAGAATAAACCAGAGACCCAGCAGCGTGTCCCGTAGCTTCTCCCGTGCCACATGCTGTGCCGCAACCGCAATAATCAACGGCGCTCCAATCAGCGAAGTGCCGGTAATGTACCCCCCAAGCATCAGCAGAATAACATCCACGGTTTTGCTTTTACTGCGAAACGGCCGGTTAATGATGTACGACACCGAGTAAATCGCAACAATTACAAAAATAATCGCACTCAGCACATTGGGCGGCAACGTGAACAACCCAAACACACCAATCAGTTTGGGAATGATCATAATGCGCAGCATTCGCCACAGGTAAGGCCAGTCAACCGTCCCTTCCGGCGCATTTGCGGCCACATCCGGGCCAAAGCCGGTCAGTTTCTGGCGATTCGTGCCACCTTTGCTGTTTCGATTATTCATCCAGATGGTGAGGGATGAGAACACCAACAGATGTATCGCAATTATAGGCAGAAATATAAGCGGATTGTCTTTGACGAGCAACAAAAACGGCAGCGAAAGTACCGCTCCGCCAAAGCCCAGACCTGAGCGCACAAAGCCGCTCCAGATAAAAATGAGCGCAATCAGGCCCAGTTGGATCAAGGAAAGATCTGACATAACACCCTGAACAGAAAAGCAGCCATCAGCCGTCTCAAGCCGTACCGGCGGCTCAGATCGGAGGTCATGCCACTTTACTTAGCTAATGGAATAAAGCGGATATGGTACCGCTTCCGGCGGGTGTGGTCAGGTCGCGTTTTTGAACCCGCCGACGAGGTAGTTGAAAAACAGGCCATAAACAATTGCCAGGGGGATGGCGACCACCAGCGTTGCCGCCATCAGTTCCGGCCAGAAGAAAACATCGCCACGGATCAGCTCCGTTGGCACACCGGCACTGAGGGTACGGGCGGCGGACCGGGTAATGAAGGTTGCCGCGTAGATGTAATTACCCAGGGACAAAGAGAAAGCAAAAACAGCGCAGGCCCCCACGCCGGGCCAGACCTGCGGCAAGAGCACGCGATAAAAGGTTGTGAACTGGCCACAGCCGTCGAGCATGGCTGCTTCATCCAGGCTCCTGGGTACTGACCGGAAAAAGCCCAGCAATAACCAGGTACAAAAAGGCACGGTAATGGTGGGCAATACGATCACCAGTGACCAGATTGTGTTTGCGATACCCAGCCACACCACGATCTGATACATGGGTATGAACAGCAGGCTTGGCGGAATCAGGTAAACCAGAAAAATGGCCATTCCCGATCGCTCACCCCAGCTGCCTGTCAGCCGGGCTAGTGAAAACGCCGCTGGAATGGACAAAACCATCGTTATCAGTACAACGAAAATTCCGACAATGGCTGAATTCTGCAAGAAAAGCCCGAAGTTGGACTCGGTAAACAGAAAAACCACGTGTTCCAGCGTGGGTGGCTCATTGTAGAAAAACGGCACGGTTCCTACGGAGTACATATCGCTGTTGCGCTTGAACACGGTTATCAGCGCCCAGAGTAACGGCACAATGGAAAACAGGGTCAGAAAACCGATACCGCAATAAAATCCGATTTTGCGCAACACGGCCTATGCCTCCTGTGACCGGTAGGCTGCACGCAACGCCAGCACCGACGCCACCAGTAAAAAAGGAAACAGGAACAGCGTAATCGCCGCGCCCTGCGCCAGACTGCCCCCCTGAATCCCTTTAAGGTAGGCCCAGTAAGGCAACACCTGAGTGGAGTGGCCGGGACCACCCCGGGTGAGCAACTGCACCAGTGACATTTCGCCAATCACCAGCAGCCCGGTAAAAAGGATGGCGACAATCAGCATGGGTTTGAGCGCCGGCAGTGTAATCCGGAACAGGATCCGGAAAACGCCGGCGCCGTCTACCCGGGCCTGCTCAAAGCGCTCCTCGGGAATCGACATGCGCGCCGCCAGCACGATGATCGTAGCCAGTGGCAACATACGCCAGGTATCCGTCACAATCACAGAAGCCAGACCAAGCCACTCATTGCCAAGAAAATACATATGTTTGAACGGGCCCCAGACGCCCCCCGGCCCCAACAGATTCAGTTTTACCAGAACCCAGTCGACCGGACTGAAGGTGGAATCGAGAAACCACATCCAGACAATGGCAGTCAGCGATACCGGCAGTGCCCAGGGCAAAATGAAAATCATCTGGAACAAACGCTTGCCCCGGAACGCGTGCACCAGCAGTTCGCTGGCCAGCGTTGCCAGCACCAACACCAGCCCGAGGGTGCCCGCTGTTACGATCAGGCTGTTGCGCAGTGCCAGCTTAAAGGCATCGGTCTGGATAACTGCTTTGAAGTTGTCGAGACCGACAAAGGTATCCAGTGACGGGTCACCTATGGTTGCGTCACTCATACTCAGAGCAATCGCCAACAAAAACGGAAAACCAACAAAGGCAATCACATAAAGCACCGCCGGGCCAAGCATCAGCCACGCCAGCACTTTGGGCTGGTCCAGCCAGGCGCCTATGCGCCTTAGGCGTCCACGGGGCGGCCCAACTCCGGAACGCTGCTGCGTACTCATGCCGGCACCTCAGCCTGCACCTGGCGCTTGCCGCTGGCACGATCAAACAGGCAGACATCCTTGCGCTGACCCACCATGCGGCACTCCTGACCCGAGACAAGCCCCGGGTGCGCGCTCGCTGGCAGACGGGCAATTACATGCAGTTGCTGGCCATTACTGGTAACAGCCCGGGCCTGGCCGTGGGCCAGCCATTCAGACCCCAGGTATTCAATGTGTTCGATGGTGACCGCCAGATCAATCAGCAGGTCCGGTACATCTTCCTCCGGATCCACCAGCATGTGTTCAGGGCGCAGGCCCGCCACCATTGTCTCGTCCAGAGGTATAAGGTTCATCGGCGGGTTGCCGATAAATCCGGCCACAAACAAGTCGGCAGGGTCGTTATACAATTCCTGGGGCGTGCCCACCTGATGCAGCCGCCCTTCATTAATCACCGCAACACGATCGGCCAGACCCATGGCTTCAACCTGATCATGGGTTACATACAGTGTGGTTATGCGTGTCTGATCGTGCAGCTCCCGCAATTCCGCCCGGGCCCGGCTGCGTATTTGTGCGTCCAGTGCCGATAAGGGTTCATCAAAAACGAACAGCTCCGGATCACGCACCAGAGCCCGCGCCAGTGCGACCCGCTGTTGTTGTCCGCCCGACAAGCGACTGGGCCGGCGGTCGAGCAGATTTTCCACTCCCAGCATACTGGTTGCTTTTTGCAGGCGCGCCTCGTGTTCTTGTTTCGGCACCTTCCGGGACACCAGAGGGAAAAGAATGTTGTCGCGCACTGTCATGTGTGGGTACAGCGCAAACGACTGGAACACCATAGCGACGTTACGGTGCTGGGGCGGCACATTTACCACCGACTGGCCATCGACAATAATATCGCCTGACGTCGGTGGTTCCAGGCCCGCCACCAGGCGCATGAGCGTACTCTTGCCTGATCCGGACGGGCCCAGAATGGCCATGAACTCTCCGCTCTCAAGCTGCAAATCCACATGGTCCACGGCTTTTATCGAGCCATAATGCTTTTCCAGCGCGCGCAGAGTCAGCACCGTCATGAGCTTTCCTCAGTTAGTTATCACCACTGCCGATAAACCCACGGTCACGCCACTTACTGAATATGTTTTCGACCTGTTCCGTGGCATCTTCTAACGCCTGTTCCGGCGACTTTGTTCCATTGGCAGCATCGGCCATCATGGTTGAAATAACATGGGTCTGGTACACCTCGCCCACGGCCGGATTCGCATAGCCCGGATACCCCGGCCACACGGTCCAGTCTTCGGCAGTTTTCATGAACGCCATCTTGTCAGCAGGCTCCGAACCCCACGGATCCTTATCCAGCCAGCCGCCGTCTTCATAGAGATGCGGCACCTGCTTCGAAAACGCCGGAAAGTTGTACAGTTTGGAGTTGTAGGTGGCATGGCTGTAGTTACGTTCCAGATCCAGCATGAAGTTTTTGGCCGACTGAATCTCATCCGGGTCCGTGACGTACTTGGGCATTACGTGGGTAAACCAGATGTGCGCCGGCATATGCACTTCACCCCCAGGGCCTTTCAGGCCGGGCCGGAAGCTGGTGTGCTCGGTGACAGGTTTGCCAATGTCCTGGGCACTGCGGAAAAACGAGATGGAGTTCTGGATATAGGAGGCCGTACCAGCAATATAAGCCTGGTTATTGGATGCCGGGTTCCAGGCAAAGACCTCGGGCGTCAGTGCATTATCAAACAGCTCCTTGATGTACTTCACCGCCGCAAGGGTTTCCGGCGAATCAATGGTTACATTGCCGTTTTCGTCCTGCAGAGTGCCGCCGAACGACCAGATCAGCGCACGGGCAAAGAACTCAGAGTCCAGCTCCGGCGACAAACCCACAGCGACAGGCGTGCCCGTATCCTGAAGGATTTTGGCGCCCCCCTTGAGCAAGTCATCGTAGGTTTGCGGGCCGTCTGCATACCCGGCATCCGACCAGAGATCCGAGCGATAGACACCCGGATCCACAACCCAGCCATGGCAGAACCCATACCATTGATCTTTGGCAGGCAGATAGCTGGTGTAACGGCAGGTGTCCGCCTGCTCCCCAAACTCTTCCTGAGCGGCGGCGTTGATATCATCCAGCGGCTGCAGGCCTTCAATGAACGAAGACGGTGCGGCGTTCATTTCGACCAGGGTTGGCCCCTGACCCGCTGCAATCGAGGCTGACAGAGTGGACGGTATATCGCCGAGGCTGATGTGGTTAACCGTTACCTCGACGTTGTGTTTATCGCCCCATTTCCGGGCGTATTCATCGAACCATTCATCGTAACTGGGAACAAAATGGCTCCATTGCGTGATGCTGATGGCTGTGCCATCGGGATACTGCTCCGGAAACGAGAGGTCTCCGTAACTGGTGGGAAACGTTTGTGGTGAAGGCTTGGATTCATCCTGGGCGCTGGCAGTCCCGGCAGTACCGATGGCCAAGGCAGCGAAAGCGCCAGTCATGAATTTTGCTACGCTTATACAGCGTAGCGACTCAACGTGTGACATGGCGAATTACCCCGCTTAACGGAAGGTGCGCCCCTTAAATGTAGATCTTTGTCACACATTGTCAAATAATGTAACTGTCAGCCGGGTTTGCGCGCCAGCAAGGTCGCAAACTGCAACTGCGCACCATTGTGCATAGTGCCCACATCCTCATTGTACTTAACCTGTTCCCAGTCTTCGTAAGCCGTCGGCAACTGCCCTGTTTCCAGCGTAAAAGGAAAAGGAACCGGGCATGGATGGGCCTGGGTATCCATGGCACAGACAATCAGGTTATAACCGCCAGGCTGTGTATGTGCCTGCATATCGGCAATCACAGCATCCACGCGGGCCGGGTCCAAAAACATCAGGGTTACAGTGCAGGCAATCAGACCATAATCCGCAGCAAGTCCGGCGTTATTGAGGTCGTACACCTGGGCCTCAAGATTGGTTATGCCCTCTTCGCGAACAATCTGCTGCAGCATATTAATGGCACCAGGGTTGTTGTCCACGGCGGTTACATCAAAGCCCAGCTGGCTCAGATACAACGCATTACGGCCATTGGAGCAGCCCATATCCAGGGCTTTGCATGGCTCAATGATTTTGCACGCCTCTACCACTTCACTGTGGGCGGGGTTCAGGCCGTACTTGCTGTTCAGATCTGTTGTCATAGTGTTCACTCTGCAAATAAATTGAGGCATCCATGATACTTGTTTATATGCAAAGTTACATGTAAAAATTAACTCACTTAAACCTTGGTCACTGTACGTTTTCCGTATCGCCAAACTGCTCAGCAAACAGGGCGCTCGACAGATAACGTTCGGCAGAATCCGGCAGGATGACCACAATGTTTTTGCCCTGATACTCAGGCTGCTGGCCAACCCGGATTGCCGCAACAACCGCAGCGCCGTCCGTGTCGTTCCAGATTTCCGGGCCGGTAGTATCTTCGTGGATCTGTGGGTTAGCCGGGTTACGACCTTCAATCCTGGCCCAGATAGTAGCGCGGTTTATTGTCTTTGCATCAGAACCCGTTGGATAACCTGACCCCAGATGCGATCTTTAGCATCGCTGGCATGCTGGTCAGCCCGGCTCTGGGCTTCTGCCTGACCGGCACTTGATACAAAGGCCGTAAACTGTTTGGTCACGGCCTTATGATAACTCCTGAAAGCAGCCTCACAGCCTGCCTGGGCGCCCGCGGCAATGTCTGAAGGTGGTGCGGATGTGATATGGCTGAAGCGGTCGGATTCACTGACCATACAATCCTGATAGGCCCTGTATTTCTCGTTCAGGTTGGTACTGAGGGTTTTCTTTTCATCGGAGGTCAGGCTCGGCGCAGGCGAAAGAACCGCACAGCCGGCCAGCGACCCGCACAATGCCACCATAATGGTAGCGCCGCGCCAACGGGCAGCATTAAAGAAAATCATATTATTACCCTTGAGCGATTGCTGTAGATAAAGGAATGAGTAACTATGGCCTCATTTGAGCCAGGAAGCACGTTGAGGCGCAGGGCTTTGTTCATGATGCAGCGACAGATGCAGGAGAGGCCAGACCGAGTTCCTGTAACGCTGTCTCCGCCTCAGCTGCCCGCGCCTCGAAGGAGTGCAAAGCAGCCAGGGCTTTTTCATCAAGACGCCCCCTGGACTCAAAGTACTTCAGTCGCGGGTAGCGCCCTGCCAGTGCGACACCCCAATTAAGCGCAGGGTCCCACCATGAGTTTATTTCGCGACCCTTGCCGGTACGATGCTGCGCCAGCACATCATCGAGAGCCCCGTTCAACAACTTCAGGTCGAAGTCGGCGCCAGGTACCGAGTCATCGGACCCAGCACTATAGGCATCAACGCCCGTTCGCGAGGGCCCGGTACGCGTATCGCGATAGCGTGCGAGCGTCATCATATCGCTCGCAAGCACCGGCTCATTGACAGGCAGACGGATGGCTTCAGGATCCCCCATCAGCTGGCCCCAGGACATACGAATGAAAGTGTGCTGATCTTCCATTCCAGGATGGGTACACCGAAGCCCGATGGCATAAGCTTCCAGGGGCTCCTTCAGAAACTGAAACCCGGTGTAGCGAGCCCAGCGGACCACGAGAAACTCATGCGCAGCGGCGCCCGGCAGATGGAAATTAACCTCTTGCAGGTAGTCCAGCACGATCTGAACCTGTTCGTCCGACAGTTCAAGATCCTCGTGCAGAGGGTACATACCTTCAAACGTGTTGCGCATCGGCCTGGGTCGCGCGGCAATGTAAGCATCCAGCTCAGCCTGGGTGCGTGGGCGCTTTTCTTTCAGCGTCATGAAACTGCTTCCTTTTTCTCGCGTACGGTCAGATCAGCTGGTTGCGGTCAAAGAAGTCGGTGTCCTCAAAGTAGCCACCGCGACCCTCAAGAATAATATCGTAGCGGTTGACCACCTCAATCCGTTCCAGCCACTTCAGGCTGCGGAACCCGGTCGACGTTTCCAGACGCAGCCGCACCGGAGCGCCATTCTTGGCCGGAATCTCGCCTTCGTCGTTGAGCTCAAAGGCAATCAGCGTCTGGGGCATTCTCGCCTCAATCATCGGAGTGGACTCGTAGTAGGTTCCCCCCTCGTACAAGGCGTCATCGCGGCCCATGTTCTGGAAGCTGGTGTAAACGACATCAGTTGCGCCCGGCAATGGCCTGACCAGATCCAGAAGGTCTGAAACAGTAATGCCGCGCCACCGCCCAATCGAGGTGAAGCCCTGAACACAGTGGTGCAACGTCGTCTGAAAGTGGCCAGCGGCAAGCTCCCGAAGCTCCGCAACCGTCAGCGTCATCGGGCGCTCAACGTAGCCACCGATCTCGAGCACATAGTCATCCTCGTAGCAGTTGGCCATAAGGGCCAGGTATTCTTCCGTTTCTGGTGGCCGCCCGCTGCCACGGAAGTTGTAGGTGGTGTTAGCAAGACCCACATCCTTACCCGTGATATTCGAGCGATCGTAGTGCATGCGCGCGGGCAGCTTATACAGCAGGTTCGACCATGGCCGCACAATTCTGTTGTGCAACCTCTCAACGGCTCGGCCGTCCGCCAACGTCCACCGCGTAGCGACCACGTGCAGGGTGACCACAAGGGCGAGGCCGATGGTGAAAATGACGCCGCCCAAAACCGGATCGTTGGAGTGCCCCAAAACCATCTTTGATGTCTCGTGCAGATAGCCGTGAAGAAAGACCAGCACCACGTGTATAGCGAAGAACACCAGGTACCCAATGAGGCATAGAAAGTGAGCGCTACGGATCACCTGACGGCCACCGAGCATACGCGTAATGCGTGAAAAGTGGTTAGCAATGGCCGGAGACTGAAATGCACCCGTGAGGATAACCAAAGGCGTCAGTACCAGCACCACGAAACCGTAAGACAGTTGCTGCAAGGCGTTAAACACCATGCCATCGACGGGTTGAGGCATGGTGAAAGCAAGGTAGGCCAGCATATCCTGACCCGCCTGAGAAAACGTGTCCCAACTGGTGGGCACGCAGCGCCGCCACTGACCGGTAAAAAGCAGTAGCACGCAGTAAATTATCCAGCAGCTGACAAAACCAGTAACAGCCATGAAATGCCAGTAACGCCCGAGACCCAGCAGACGGTTCCCGGGGAGCGAAATGCGGGGAGAGTAGTCGCTGTCCTCGCCACCCACCGTGTAGTACTTATGCTTCGGTTCATCCTGAACCGTAAACTGAGCCCAGGATGTGCCGGGTACGGTGTGCTGCGAGCGATAGAGCTTGGGGTAGGTACCCAGAATCTCGAGACCCGAGCGAACAAGGAACGAAATGAAGATAATATTGAGGAAGTGCTCCACACGAAGCCACCACGGAAATCCGAGATCCATTGCGAAACCCTTGTCAGTCCATGAAGTTTTGATTGTCGGGAGCGGCAACGATCATTCCGTAGCGCAGTGCCCAAAACAGTACGATGTAGCCTATTGAGGCAAAAAGCGTCAGATTCCAGATTGCGGCGGAAACAACACTGGCCCCATTCCAGACATACGGCGCATTGCCCAGAAGGCCGCCAATGTAGATCAGAAGGGAAGACAGCGCGATCACCAACCCCCAGCTCCAGATACGGGCAGAGGTAATCAAACCAACGGCAACAAACACGGCCGCAGCTCCGGCGACACCCCACAGAACCGGAGTCGCGAAGGGAAACGGCTCGTGATGCGATAACACAACAGCCGCCGACGCAGCACCAATAACGGCCACCATTGCAAGGAGAAGCAGACGGGTGGTCCGCGGGAGATTGATACGAATGTAGCGCAAAAACGGAGCGCGATTTGTGCCCGGCCTGACATGCTCAAGGACTGGCTGAGTCGCGTTTTTAGTGCCACGAAAGTCCACACCAGCACGCAGTGCCGGAGAGTTTTCGTCTTCCATTGCTATGTAATGCCTCCATCAAAGATGATTAATCGCCGGCCGGTGTTCCGTACCGCAGCTAACGCTACACATGAAGGGCGCGTTAAACAAACTGCCCTACCCTGTTAGTGCTCTGCCCGCCTGTCCAAATGCTAATGAACTGTTATTTGACGATGGTTTGAGCCTCGAGGAGGGTGTCCTTGTTGTAGTTGCAGGGTCTGGAGCGAGGCCGGGCTTTGGGCATCTGATGGTTTCTTGTATGTTTGCTTAACTCTATCAAACCGAGGGGTGATTTCGGGGTTTTCTACAGCCTCAATGCCGCAGCACATCGGCGACCTTGGAGTGGCGACGAAGTTGCCACGGAAAGGGTATCCGGCGACCATCGGTCGCGTACTGCTGCGACTTGTTAGATTTCATCAAACCATCCAGGCTTGATTTTCACCTCTTCTTGAAGCGTGGATTCAACCAATAACCGCAGCACCACTCATTCACAGTGCCCCGGAATATTCACCCCAGAACACTTCTGCCGGTGTCCGGTAGCCCAGCCGTTTTCTGGGCCGGTTATTCAATTGCTC
>NZ_VCGX01000005.1 GCF_007671655.1 Marinobacter piscis
GAGCAATTGAATAACCGGCCCAGAAAACGGCTGGGCTACCGGACACCGGCAGAAGTGTTCTGGGGTGAATATTCCGGGGCACTGTGAATGAGTGGTGCTGCGGTTATTGGTTGAATCCACGTTCACAATATTGTCAGACCTTAGTTTCATAGCATACTTTGTCTCAACTGCTTCTAAACCAGCCAGTGTAGAAACAATTTGACGGTTAACATTAACCGTATGAGGGCTGCCATTTTTGTGATATTTAACAACCGTTGGCCCAGGATCTTGACTAAGAATAAGCTTGTCATACGAAAGGTTGTCAGTTATCTCACCTTTCCAGGTAGACAAGATAATTACGGCCCCAGGGAAGTTTTTTCGGATAGCAGAAATTGATTGGCTGGTTATGCCCTCTTCTGACGAAGTCCCCGATGAATGGTGAACTGGGCCCTGTATGACAACGGTAATGTCCACATTATTGATGCTTTTCAAAGTCTGACCTTCCTTAGGTTCTATCTTAATCAAACCGAAAAACCTGGTGTTGCGCTAACTTTCAAGATTCAGTTGATTATTTATAATCAGGTTAAATAGCGCTTAGAGAAAAGCACGGTAGGTGAGCCGCCGGTGACACTTTTCCCGGATGAAATATACTGATATTCATCTGGCGTTCCACAGAAAATAACTTCGCTCTCAGGTATTTTTTTGTAAAATATTTCACGGTTGTTTTTAATTAGAAAGTTGTAAAGCGGGGCAATGTAGAGCTCCCCTTTTGCCCATTCAGACCGAGGTCGGCTTTCGTAGTCCTCAAAACTCTCAATAAAGTCAGACGCATGCGTGAAGTGGTAAAGCCCATCGCTGCAAAGGTTTGAAATGGGCTTTTTCTCAGCGGTTTCAGCAACGCGTTGGGAACCGCTGTCCATCGGACGTGCAAAAGACCAGTTGCTTCCCGTACCTTCAAATACTTCCAGAAAACCATCGCCAATCAGAGAAGGTTCCGGAAACTCGAAACCAGGCCGGAAGGTGTCAATATTGAATATGGTAACAGGTCCGTTTTCAATGCCGAGTTTTTTCAATGCAAGGTAAACGGTTTCTGCCTGCCCCCGGGTTTCTTTTTCCAGCGTTACAACGCGAAAATCAGAAATGCCCAAGGCTGTTGCCTTGGTTTGCACAAACTCTGCAGTGTCGAAAACATTGCGGATGATAAACACAAAGGGGTGAGTGGCAAAATAACGTTCAAAGCTGAGCACGGAATGTTCAAACAGTGTGCGGCCATGGGCTTCGAGCATGTACTTGGGTTTTTTATATCCGGCCTCGAAAAAGCGTGAGCTTAGTCCGGCCATAGGAATGATGATCATGGGGCTGTTGGTTCCGGTAATAGGGTGTAAAGCCTGAAAGCGTTTGCCAAAAGAGCATCCTGCCGTTCTGGCTGGTCTGCGTGCAAGGGCAGCATCGATAAAAACAGATGGATTTGCATGGCATACATTTCAGCAGCCGTTAAGCCAAAATGCTTTTCGATCAGCCTGAGAAACAGTTGCTGAATAGATTCCATCTTTTCGAAATGCGGTATGCTGAACTCAAGCCGGTTATCCGTAATGGTCAGTTCATGGGTACCCGCAATGATCCAGTCGTATAAGCCAAGAACCGAATGGCTTAGTTTGGCAATATCGTAGCGAATATCGCCATAAATGCTGAACTGGTTGTCCGTAGTGATGCCCCGGGGATCAATCACTTTGATTCGGTCGGTTCGAAAGTCATAGAGTATGTTACTGAAACAGAAGTCCCCATGCATCAGCGTAGCTGTAGACGGAGTTGCTGGAAGGTATGGCGTGCTCTTGCGCACCAGGTCGTTGATGGATAACTCAAGATAGTCCTGTGCCCCAGGCTCAGTCGCATAGAGGTAAAGTGCTGTCTCTGACACACCCCGCTCTTCACAAAAAACCTTAACCCGGGCGCGGGTTTTGTTCAGCAGGAGCTCATCAATAGACGAATGGGGCGTATCATCCTTCGCCGGGTACTTTAGGCAGTCCTTCAGAAAAACCACGCATTGGCGAAGGATTTTTTTCCAGATGAGCGGGGGAAGGTCTGCAAATACGTAAAGTTCGTTGAGTGCCGTGTGGTGCAGGTATTCCAGGCGATAGGTGAGGCGGTCTGCGTTTTCTTCTGATGTAGTCGTACCCAGAAATTGCGGCGTGTATTGCCGCATCATGGGCGGTAACTGCTCAAACCACTTTGCTTCACCGGCAATCTTTGCAGAATGAGTACCTGATTTCTCAATCCAGCGGCGTGTAATGGTCAGGTCGTTGAACACCCGCTGAGTGGTGAACGTAGATTTGGAGTGGTAGTAGGTGTTGGCGTGACCGAAATCCAGCCAGTTGTGGACGTTAATTGTTTCAAGCCCGTTGGTTTTGTTGTATCGCGATAAGCCGTTCAGAAAGCTCCAGTTAGACTGGGTGATACAGCGGATCAGTAAGCGGGGGCTGCTGAAGTTGAAGTAGCCGGTTACAACGCTGTACTTTTCCAGCTCCGGTGTTTCTGTACTGCTGACCAACCAGTTGTCTTCATCTTCGGTTACTACGGCCCAATCATAATTGTCATCAACCTTCGCGGTCGCTATGACATCCGTACCCGTTGGGATCGGGTCGATTAAGGTGTCACCAAACAGCACCTGAAGCGGTGCATCCAGTGGCTGTTCTGTCAGGTTAAGGGAAGCGACGAGCGAAGCGCCAAGGCTAAGGCCATCTGGCACAGATAGCAGGGTTACCCCGTGTTGATCAAGCCAGGCCTTGTCATGCGCTTCCACCGCAAAGGATTCGGGTAGCGAAAGAAAGATGCGAGCCCCTGTAGGGGCCAAATTTACCTGATGCTGAAACAACCGCCGGTTGCCCAAGGGCAAAAAACTCGGGGGCAAAGCACCGAATTCGGCGCGAAGCTCCAGGCTGATGTAATCAGCAGACATAATCAGGAACATGAGTGCTTCTCGGACTCAATCAGTTGCTGAATTTCGTCTGGTGACAGCCGAGTGAACTCAGAAGGGCGTATGGCACGATCGTCAACGTAGAAGCCTTCAAAGCCACACCAGGGTTTACCGACATGAATTTCATCGTAAGGCACCTCGTGTCGAGTCAGCCACTCGGTGATGATTGGCAAGGTATGTATGTTAATTTTTCCAACATTGCCGTCATACGTGCGCATATTTCGGGCAGTATGGATTATAATCTCGTAACCCATGGCTTTATAGCGCCGGAGAGTGTTTATTACCTCGATATTTGGCAACACTTCCCGGTAATCTGAAGTGTTAGCAAGAGTAATAGTTCCATCAAGGTCAACAACAAGTTTTTTCACGACTCATCCAGTTCAGGTTGAAAGTTGGCTTTAAAGTCACGTGTACAAGGTTTGATTTGCGCCCTGGATTGATTCCCAGACACTGTCCGCACTACGCAGGTCTTCAGGAGGCAGAGCCTGCCCTGACGTCACCAGAATTTTCGTGCCAATGCCCGCTGCGGAAGCTGCTTCCATATCTCCGCGCTTGTCGCCAATCATGATGCAGTGTTCTGCCGACAGTCCATACGCATCCAGGCCTGTGTTAATCATCCCGGGCTCAGGCTTACGACATTCACAGTTACGCGCCTCCTCTGGCCCGAAATCCGGATGATGAGGGCAGTGATAAACCCTGGTAATTGTTACATCCTGTTCAGCAAAACGTGCCACCATCCACTCGGTCAGCTCCTGAAATTGTGCTTCAGTGTACATCCCGCGGGCAATGCCTGACTGATTAGTGACCACAATCAGCAGGTAGCCTTGCTCCTGAAAGTACCGGCAAACGTCGAAAATGCCATCAACAAACTCAAAGTCTTCTTTGCGGTATACGTAACCGTGGTCCACGTTTATAACGCCATCCCGGTCCAGAAATACGGCCTTCCTGGTCATAGGTTTCGTTCCTGAGCGCAGCGGTCGAACATATTAATAACCTGCTCCGTTGTGATGTTTTGCATCAGTTCTTTGCCCTTGAGTCTCTGGCCCCAACGGCTTTGCTCCGGAGATTCGCCTCGTAGCTGTTTCAGGGCAGGGGTGTAGGCATCTACAACATAGTTCTGCCAGAGATAGGGGCCGGTACGCTTGGGATTGCTGTGGGCATAAAGGCCAATAACAGGAATGCCGGCGGCAACCGCCATATGTGCCGGGCCACTGTCTGGCGCAAGTACAACGCTTGCCTCGGAAATCAAGGCAAAGAGCTGCTTCAGGCTCGACTGGCCAACCAGGTTATACAGGGGGTGCTTGCTATGGGCTTGAATGCTTGCCGCCAACGCCTGCTCATGCTCTCCAGGCCCACCACAAAGATAAACGGAGAAGCCCTGGCTGGCGGCGTGGTCTGCAACAGCTGCGTACCGCTCGGGCAGCCAGTTTCGCTCAGGATCAGAGGCCGCTGGCGTGATAATCAGGCGTTTGTTACTGGATCCCTTAATCTGAGCGTGGGCCCACGCCTTGCTTTCTGCGTTGGTGGGGATGCACCACACTGGTGGATCAAGGGGGATGCCTAGCGCTTGTTGAAACTGCCGAAAATTGTCCAGCACGTGTGGTTTATCAGTTGGCTTGATGCGCTCATTGATAAACAGGCTATGCAATTCTTTGCTTTTTGCCTTGTCATAGCCAATACGCCGTTTCGCAGAGATGCACAGACTGGCAAGGTTGGCTCGCAGGGCAACTTGCATCACCATTAAAACATCGAATCTTTCGCCTTTAAGTTGGCGTCGAAGATTGCGGTAGCCGGCAAACCCTTGTTTTTTGTCAAACACTACAAGGTTCACGCCCGCCATACCATCCATCAGCGCGGCTTCTGCCTTGCCAATCACCCAGGTGATTTTGGCTTTGGGATAGTGTGTACGGATCGACTGCACGACAGCTGTTGCATTACAGGTATCCCCGATAGCAGACAAGCGCAGCAGACAAATGGAGCGAGGTACAGACAAGTCAGCCTCGAACTTTCTTGATCAGTCCAGTAGTGGAGCGGCCTTCTACAGTTGGCAGTATGGCAACCTCGCCACCGTTGTTCTGAACAAAGTCAGCTCCAACAACCGAGTCTATGGAGTAGTCGCCGCCTTTTGCCAAGACCTGCGGGCTGATTCGTTTGATCAGTTGTTCAGGCGTATCGTTTTCTTCAGGAGCGTCGCCAAAGGGGATTACCCAATCTGTACAGGCGAGGGCAGACAGTACTTCCATGCGATCTTCCAGTGAGTTTACCGGGCGACCCTCGCCTTTCAGGCGGCGTACGGAGGCATCGGAGTTCAGCCCTACCACTAAGCGATCGCCTAAAGCCCGGGCCTGGGTCAGGTAGCGCACGTGGCCAGCATGGAGAATATCGAAACAGCCATTAGTAAACACAATTCGTTCACCCTGCTGGCGGGCGTAGTCAATGTGAAGCAGGCTTTGCTCAACGCTCGGGTGGTAGCCGCTGGTCTTGGCAGACCACTGTCTGCTTGCGCGGGCCGCCAGCTCTTCTGGCGAAACTGTGGCAGCACCTAGTTTGGCAACAACAATGCCTGCAGCCAGATTGGCCAGCCACGCGGCCTGATGCAACTCAAAACCTGCGCTCAGCAAGGTGCCTAGAGTGGCTATAACCGTGTCGCCGGCCCCGGTAACATCGCTTACTTCCAGAACATCCGCCGGGAAATGGTGGTGCTCATTCTGGGTAATCAGGCTCATGCCCTGTTCGCTACGGGTCAGCAGCATAGTGTCGATACCGGCGTTGGTGAGCATGGAGCGGGCGGAAGACAGCAGAGTTTCTTCTGATGAGGTGTTGCCACCCGCCGCCTTGAACTCGGACAGGTTGGGGGTGATCACGGTGGCGCCCCTGTACAGGGAGAAGTCTTTGCTTTTGGGGTCTACCAGGACTGACTTGCCGGCACGTCGAGCTGTCTGAATAAGGTCTCCTACGCAGGCGAGAGTGCCTTTGGCGTAGTCACTGATAATGACGGTATTGTAGTCATTTGTCAGTTCGGTAAAGCGCTGCTTGATTTGTTCAGCTTGCTCCGGAAGAAACGCATCTTCCATATCAAGCCGCACCATCTGTTGATGACGGGAGATAATGCGGGTTTTGGATATGGTACGGACATCGTTCAGTGCCAGTAATTCCGAGTGAACCTTGTCGTCAGTGAGCAGGTTCTCAAGCAAACGCCCCTCGGAATCCTGACCAATAATACCAAGAAGGGAAGCCTTGCCATCCAGGTAAGCAATGTTTCTGGCAACGTTGGCAGCACCGCCAGCCCGGTCTTCGGTATGGGCCACCTGCACCACTGGAACAGGAGCCTCTGGTGAAATGCGGTTGGTGTCGCCGATGAAATAACGGTCAAGCATTACATCGCCAATCACCAGAACAGAAGCTGTCTGAAGCTGGTCCAGCCGAGCCAGATCAAGCATCAGTCAAGTCCTCCGGACAGCACCACCTCATCCATGGCTTCACACAACCAGTGGCCAATGAACATATGGGCTTCCTGAATGCGTGCTGTTTCGTCACTGTTGATAATGATGGGCAGTCTGGCAATGTCTTTTACCTGGCCACCATCCCGGCCGGTCAGGGCGACAGTAGCGGCGCCCATGTCGTTGGCGGCCTTCAGTGCCAGGTTAATGTTTTCACTCTGGCCGGATGTGGTCAGACCAATGACCAGGTCCTCAGGCTTGCCCAGGCCAAGAATCTGCCGCTCAAAAATGGTTTCGAATTCATAATCATTAGGGTGGGCGGTCAGAATGGAGGAGTCTGTCGTTAAGGCAATAGAGGCCAGGGGTACACGCTCTTGTTTGTAGCGCACCATGAACTCGGCAGCCAGGTGCTGTGAGTCAGCCGCACTGCCACCATTGCCCAGGAATATTACCTTGCCGCCTTTTTTCAGACACTCCCGGGTAAGCTCGAGCAGTTTTTCCGCCGATTCCTTATGGTGTTCCAGTACCGCGAAGGTTTTACGGTGCCGTTCCAGAGTGGCGAGGTAACTGCTTGACTGGGACATGGAAGCCTCCGGTGTGAAGTATTTCGGGTCGCGCCGGTATCGTGCGGCTGCGCGCACCGGCCAAAGGACAAAAGTATACCACGGAGGTCAGGGGCGTCACATATGCTTTTCCCGTACTAAACAACTGGTAATCGGAAGTTTACATGGGGCTACCAGTTGCCGGCTATGTCCCCACAGGAACGGTTTTAGGCGTGCGCAAAAGAGGTTAAGATAACGCCTTCACCCGGGTCTGTTCCAGGCCCGCCCGCACGGAATTCTCAGGAGTCTTACCATGATAGTCGTTACTGGCGGTGCCGGTTTCATCGGAGCGAATATTGTCCATGCGCTCAATCAGCGGGGAGAGACTGACATACTTGTCGTCGATGATCTGACCGATGGCACTCATTTTCGTAACCTGGCGGAACTGAATATTGCCGACTACATGGATAAAGCGGAGTTTCTGGAAAAGGTAAAGGCGAATGGCTTGCCGGAGGGTATCCGCGCTGTTTTTCATGAAGGCGCGTGCTCAGATACAACTGAGTGGGACGGTAAGTTCATGATGGAAAACAACTACACCTACTCGAAGGTGTTATTGCACTGGTGCCTTGAGCACAAGGTACCTTTCCTCTATGCATCCAGTGCGGCGGTGTATGGTGCCAGTAATGAGTTCCGGGAAACGTTTGAGTGTGAAAAGCCCCTGAACGTTTACGGTTACTCCAAGTGGCAGTTTGACCAGTATGTTCGCCGGCTGTTGCCAGAGATAAACAGCCAGGTTGTCGGTTTTCGCTATTTCAATGTGTATGGTCCGCGAGAGCAGCATAAGGGGAAGATGGCGTCAGTGGCCTACCACCTGCATAACCAGATTGGCGCCGGTGAAAACCCCAAGTTGTTTGAAGGTTGGGAAGGTTACCCCGATGGCGGTCAGCAGCGGGATTTTGTGTATGTAGACGACGTCTGCAAGGTGAACCTGTGGTTTTTTGATAACCCGGAAAAATCCGGAATTTTCAACCTGGGAACCGGGCGTGCCCAGTCGTTTCTTGATGTCGCCCATGCGGTTATTGCCCACCACGGCAAAGGGCAAGTCGAATTTATCCCGTTCCCTGATGAACTTAAGGGGCGCTATCAAAGTTTTACCCAGGCCAGTATTGAGCAACTGCGCGCTGCAGGTTACCAGGAGCCGTTTGCTGATGTGGCAACCGGAGTTGAGCACTACCTGCAGTGGCTTGAGCAATGAACTATCTGGTAGTTGGGCCGTCCTGGGTCGGCGATATGGTTATGGCCCAGGCGTTATTCATATCCCTGAAACAGCAGGATCAGAAGGCGAGTATTGATGTGCTGGCGCCAGGTTGGTCGCTGCCGATCATTGCCCGCATGCCTGAGGTTAATCAAGGTATTGCTGCACCCTGGAAAAGCGGCGAACTGGCCTTAAAGGCCCAGTGGCAGCTGGCACGAACCCTGAAAGGCTATGACAAGGCCATTATTCTGCCACGCTCGTTCAAATCTGCGTTGATCCCTTTCTTTGCCGGCATTCCTGAGAGGGTAGGGTTCAGCGGTGAAGGGCGTTCTGTATTGCTGACCGATGCCCGGCGCCGGCATTCGACTCGCAACGGATCGGTGATTACAGATAAAACAGTTTGGCGTTATATGGGGCTTGGGGTCAGTAAAGCTGATTATGAAGTCTACCAGTTTGATGTGCCGCAGCCGACCCTGACCATTGATGACGCCAACGTGAGAAGTGTGATGGCCAGTCTGGAGCTGGACCCGGAACGACCCGCTATCGCCATCTGTCCGGGCGCCGAGTTTGGCCCCTCCAAGCAATGGCCTCTGGAAAACCATAGAAGTCTTGCAGGAAAGCTGGTTCAGCAAGGCCACCAGGTCTGGATAATGGGAGGCCCGAAAGATAAGGATGCAGGCGATCAGGTCGCTAATGGCCAGAAGGGTGTATTCAATCTTTGTGGGAGAACCCGTCTGGAAGATACGGTGGACTTGTTCAGTCAGTGCCGGAAGGTTGTCAGCCATGACTCCGGCCTGATGCACGTGGCTGCGGCAGCGGGTGCGAAGGTAGTCGCCATTTACGGCTCCACCAGCCCGGATTTTACACCACCACTGACAGATAAGGCCTCTATTGTACGGTACCCGATCGAATGCAGTCCGTGCTTTGATCGAACTTGTCGTTTTGGCCATTACAAATGCCTGACCGGTATCTCCGTGCAGAAGGTTCTGGAGGCCTGTCAGTGAAACTCAGTGCCATGCTGATCACCAAAAACGCTGGGCCGGAGTTCGCTAAATGTCTGGAAAGCTTGACATTTGCGGATGAGATTGTAGTTCTGGATTCCGGGTCAACTGATGAGACCGTGACGATTGCAGAGCAGTTTGGGGCGCGCATTTTCACGACTGAGGACTGGCCGGGGTTTGGGCCACAGCGTCAGAGAGCCCAGAGTTATGCCCGGGGGGAGTGGTTGTTCTGGGTTGATACTGACGAGGTGGTCACAGACGAGCTGGCGACGTCTATTCAGCAGGCCATCGGGCAGGCAACTGAGAACCAGGTATTTCAGGTAATACGCTTATCCTGGTTCTTTGGGCGCTTTATCCGGCACTCTGGCTGGTACCCCGATAAGGTAGTGCGTTTGTACCGGCGTAAAGAGTACGGATATAACGATGCGGTGGTGCATGAAAAGGTGCACTGTCCGGGGGCTGCTGTAGATACCCTGAAAGGGGATTTATTGCACTACACCGCTACGGACTTTGCCAGTTACATGACAAAGTCTGTACGTTACGCCTCGGACTGGGCCGAAGAGCGGGCACAACGAGGCAGGAAAGCGTCACTGCTTTCGGCCTGTGGCCACAGTGCCGGGGCATTTGTCCGGAAGTATATGCTGCAAAGAGGCTTTCTCGACGGCCGGCATGGCTTTTTGCTGGCCGTAACTACCGCCATTTATGCGTTCAATAAATACGCAGCGCTCTGGATTAAAACCCGCCGTTGACGGTTTCTTCCAGTACTTTTAAAAGATCTTCGGAAGATCGCTGTACGTGAAAGTGTGAGGCGATTCGTTCCCGGGCCTTTTTGCCCATGCTGGTGCATAGCTCAGGGGATTCATACAGCTGCTGAATGCCCGCAGCTATCTCCTCTGCACTTCCTGGTGTTACACGTATGCCGGAAACCCCATCTTCAATGAGCTCTGCGCTCCCCCCGGTGTCACTGACGATCGGCGCAACGCTATACGCCATGGCTTCAATCACCGTTTTCGGGAGTCCTTCCCGTTTGGTTGATGCCAGCACGGATGTCTGGCAGGAAGCAATAATTGCCGGAGCATCGGTCCTGAATCCCGTCAGGTGAATTCTGTCTGCCATTGGGCTGGCCTGTATTAACGCCTGAACCTCGGGGTTGTCCATACCTCTGCCGACCAGGAGTAAATGTATATTGCTGTCCCGGGGTAGCAAGTGGGTCGCCTTCAGCAGGATAGGCAGCCCTTTTCTTGGGCGGATGTTAGCCACCGATCCTACTACAAAGGCATTTTCTGGCACATCAAACTGTTGGAGGTTCACTGGAGTATCCTGGTACCAGTCAGGATCGTGACCCTTGTAAACCGCGCATACCTTGCTTTTCTTGCCCCAGACCTGCTTTTGCAGGTCATCACGGGTTGCCTTGGAAACGCAGACAATCCGGTCCACCCTCGGACTGAGATGGGTAAGGTAACCGCTTGGGTCCCAGCGATTGATGTTGCCTGTCTGGCCCCGATAAGTCAGAACCTTGACCGGAAGCCCAATGGCTGCGAGGTTCGTATTGGCAATGGCCTTGTTATTAAAGCAGTAAACTGCATCAAAACGGCCATCTTTCAAAAGCTGGCGTATTCTGCGAATCGCTTCTGGTTCTATTTTCTTTCGGGGGTGGAACTCGTGCACTTTGATGCCATTTGCCTCAAAGCGCGAATGGTATTCTGTGTCGGGTTGCGTCATCAGCTCAACATGTACACCGAGCTTTGCAAGCCCGATGAGCATTTCAGCTTCCGGGCGAACCGAGTTCCAGGTATCAGTATAGGAACTGATAACGAGTAGCTTCACAGTTATATGTCCTTTTAGGTCGGTCTCACTTAAACTGCACGTATTTAACCATCCAAAGGCCTTTGTTGGTATGCATATCTGCCACGTCAATCTTGCCAGTGGGTTCTCTGGTGGTGAGCGACAAACAGTTAATCTGATTCGAGAGCTTGCGCTGAAGGGCATCAAACAAACACTTGTTGCCCGCCCCGGCAGCCGGTTACACCAGGAATTGCAGGATGTTCCAAAACTGAGATTCCGGTTCTGTCGGCACTTTCTTCTAGGCCACCAATCCGGAAAGTGGGACTTGATTCACTGCCATGATGGACGGTCCGTTTACTGGGCATACTTTGAGTGGTTGCTGCGCAGGACTCCGTATATTATCACCCGCAGGGTAGACAATCCGCTGGGTAAGGGCAGGCTTACGCGCTCCGCATATCAGTCTGCACGTTGTGTTGTATGCCTTAGTAACGCGATCGCAACCAGTGTTGAGGAGCGGATACCTGCCGCTTCTACGGTTGTTATTCCCTCAAGCTTTTCGAAACTTTCAGCTGTGAGTAGCGAAACTCATGCTGTCAAAGAGCGCTACCATGGCAAAAAACTGGTCGGCCAGGTGGGCAGATTGTTGATGCATAAAGGGTATCACGTCACGATCGAGGCAGCCCGTGCGTTACAACGTAAACATCCGGATGTGGTGTTTGTGTTTTTGGGCGAGGGGCCGGATGAAAACGAGTTAAAAAAACAGGCCCAGGATCTCGGTAACGTGTTCTTTGTCGGATACCAGAGCAATGTCGGTAGTTGGCTGGCGGCTATGGATGTGTTTGTCTTTCCTTCTTTGCATGAGGGGCTGGGCTCGACCGTTCTGGATGCCATGCAGTTTGGTGTCCCGGTTATTGGTGCTGATGCGGGTGGTATACCGGACATGATTGAGGATGGTGTTACCGGGCAGCTGGTGGCACCAGGCAACTCTGTAGAGCTGGCTGCAGGTATCGAAAAGGCCCTTGAAGACCAAGTAATGGCGAGCGCAATGGCGGAGCGCGCGCGCGAGCAATTACCACGCTTCAGCCCGGGCCACATTGCGGACTGCTATTTTAGCCTGTACCGCAAGCTAATCACGAAGGAAGCGAGGTAGCCCCGCTACAGCTAGGACTGCTTCTCTTTATAAGGGTCAGGCTCGCCCGGTGGCCGGTGCCTTAAGCGCTTATATTCCCACTGATACTGACGTGGCGACTGGCGAATAACCTGCTCTACAGTCTGGTTCAGGGCGGTTGCTGCCACAACAGGGTCGGGGCTGGTCAGGCCTGGCGCTGTTTCCTCCACAACCATCCGGAAGCCCTTGGCGTCAGGAAGCCTTTCAGCGTAGGTCACAAGGGCGTTAGCGCCGGTTTTCTGCATCAGCTTTGCAACCAGGGTCATGGTTCGTACGTCCATCCCAAAAAACGGTGCAAAAACGTTGGTTTTCCCTCGCGGAGACTGATCGGGCAATATGCCAACGACGCCGCCTTCTCTCAGAATCTCCATCATTCTGATAAGGCCGCGCCGGTCTCCGCGAACCAGCTCTGACCCAAGCCGGCCCCGTACCTTGATCATGTACTCTTCGAATTCGGGGATGTTTGGCGGGCTGTAAAGCGCAGCCATTTCATGCTGCGACGAGAAGTACAAACCGGCCAGCTCCCAGTTTCCCAGGTGCGGAGCGAGCAGGATAAGGCCTTTTTTACTGGCCAGAGCCTGGTCAACCAACTCCAGCCCTCGGGTTTCACGCACCAGACTCAGGCATTTTTCTACGGGCCATTCCCACATTAAAGGAATTTCCATTGCGGTCATGCCCGTATGTTGCATGGATGCGAATGAAAGCGCTTTGCGCTCCTTGCCGGACAGCTCTGGCAAGCAGATATCCAGGTTTATATCGGTTACTCGCCGCGACTTTGTGGGCAACCTCCAGGCGAGGCCACCAAGGAACTGTCCGATTTTCTGGGCGCCCCTTAAACTCAGCATGCTTGTCAGGCGTAATAATGAGGCGATCGTATAATACTTTAGCTTTCTCATGTGGGTTTTTGGTTATCCAGAGAAAAGAGTGGAAGCTGGTCAAGCGGATATTAACATATGCTCCAGGTGGTATACGCTAATCAACCGGCTTGCCGTGCTTCTTGACACGGCGGCGAAGCCAGTAATTTTTACTGAAGTTGATGACTGAGCTCTGCAATGGGCTAAATTGCATTAGCTGATAATAGCGTTTGTTGAATATTTCCAGTTGCGTACGGCTCAGCTCCCCGTTAGTCCTGAGCTTTGCTAAGTCCTTGCCTATGTGTAGCAGTGTTAGGGGGTTCATGCCACGGAACACTCGGGCACGGCCGAAATCTATAAAACTGAGAGACACCGGTTGACTGTGTGTGCAAATGAAGTTCTCGCGCTGTGGGTCCAGAAGGACTACGTGCTTTTTATGTATGCCAGCGATCAATGCAGCGAGGCTTTGTAGCGATTGTTCATTTGACCAGTCAACAGCAGATCCCGGCAAAAAGGTTCGTAAATGAAGTGTGCCGGAGATTCGTGCGCTGTGTTTTACATTAAGGTATCCGATAGAATCGGGTGTGTTGAGACCCTCCAGTCGCTTTAATGCATCATGCTCTCGCTGCCAGATCTTTCGGTAATCCTTGCGCCCGGGAAAGTGGGTATAACGCTTTAACACGTAACCATTTTCCGTCAAAAACACTTCACGTAAAGTGTTATACGCCCATCTCTTTTTGATGAGTGCCAGGTCATGAGTGGCCGCTACCGTCTTTATAACTTTATTTTTATTGAGAAACGATAGCTCCTCTGGGTGCCAGTCTGGTGACTGTCGGTTGGGTGTATTCATGCTAAAAGTTGCTTCCGGGATCATTCGTTGGTTCTGGGAGCTCACGGTCAATGAGCATCCAGAGACTTGTAAATATTAGTTGGAGTGGGTTGAACAGGTGTAATCACAGCCGCTGAAACTCCTCCCAGGCTTGTTGCCTGTCGCCCAGTTCCCACGCAATGCGCTTATAGAAACGACGAATGCGTCTTTCGATATAACGTCTGCGCCATACGGGAATGGCTGCAAGCATATTCTGGGCGCCTGGTGCTCCCAAACCGTCAACAAGAAACAGCTCAGGTTGGTTATTCCGTTGGGCAATAACCAGGTTATGCGGCAAGAGATTTCGCGTCAGTATGCCTGTCTTTTCAAGCCATTTACATAAACGCTGTACGGCAGCCTGAATGGGGGCGTCAAAGCCATATTTCTGCAAGTGGCTTTCAAGGGTGGGGGCGGGATTTCCGTGCTCCTCCAGCAACAGCTCACTTTCATTGGCCGCACCGAGGGATGTTTCGGTTTCGCCGTAAAACCGGGGGAGGTGTTGCCAGACATGGCTTTCCTGGCCCTGTCTGATCAGCGATACTATCGCGCTCTGCTGATGTGCAAGCTGTTCCTGTTTGTTGTCGTTAATCCGTGATTTGCCAAGCAGTTTCTTGAGCGGAGTCTGTCTTTGATACCGGGCTTCTATATTCTCCGGGCGGATCACTTTCAGGCAGCGGTCAGGCGCGTTCGGGTGCTGGTAGCAGTGGCGATTATACCCTGACGCAAAAGGCGTTTGGTGTGAAAGGTCTATCACTGGTAAATTTTCCGTTGGCAACTGGAGCCTGATGGTTATGAGCTTGACTGAATCAACAAAACGCTGTCTGGCGCTCGGCGATTGTAACACAGAGGGTTTTCGAACCCTTCAGGGACCAGTCTGGGCCCGGCAGGTTGCAGAAGTTTTAGGACTTGAGTTAAAAAACTGTGGGCATACCATGAGTACGACTCGGGAACTGCTGCAGTATGCGGCGGCATTTCCACCATCGGAGTATGCACTCGTGTTTATCCAGTACGGGCTGGTGGACTCCTGGCTGACGTTCCGCGGTGCGCCTTACGTGCTCTACTATCCCGATAACCCACGGCGAAAACTGGCAAGAAAGCTGGTTAAAAAGCTTAAGAAGTGGGCGCGCTCATTACGACTCCAGAAACGACTCGGCGCTGTCGAGCAAGTGCCTTTGGATGAGTACATTGAAAACGTGCGGTCGGTACTGAAATCCGCTCCGGGAAGTCAGTTTGTTCTTGTAGCTACTGCCCCGAACTGTGATACGCCACGGAACCCGAGAATCCGAAAATACAACGCAGCCCTTTCAGACCTTGCCGATGAAGAACAGAACGCAATCTATATTGATGCGTGGGATGAGCTTTGGCGGGATCGCGAGGCGTGCCTGATGGATGATGGAACTCACCTGACACCCCATGGGCACCACGTTGTGGCAGAACATGTACTTAGAGCTCTCAGGCCGGAGAGCCCCCGCTAAGAAGCTCATAATAAAACTCCTCTGTCCGGCTTGCCATGGCCTCAAGTGTCAGCTCTTGCGAGGCATTTTCAAAGCACTGCTGCTGACTCGCTTTCAGGCTTTCCAGGTCCGAGAGGTGCTCTGACAGCAAGGCCTGGAGGGCATCAAGGCTGGTTGAGCGGGCAATGCTTTCAGCAGGAAGCAGATCCAGCGCGCCATTGACGGGTGTTGAGAGCACCGGGCAACGAGCGAGCAAGGCCTCTACCAGTACATAGGGAAACCCCTCACGTTCCGAGCTGATAACGCATAAAGAAGCCTGCCTGAGCCAGGCTGAGGGGTTGCTTTCGTAGCCGGGCAACTTCACCAGATCATCCGCCCCAAGCTCCTGAGCCAGCGCGCTTAGCCTGGCTGCCTCGCTGCCCGAGCCCAGAATATAGAGTGGTAACGGTGGCTTGAGTGCCGCCCATGCACAGATCAGATGTTCAAATTGTTTGACGGGTTCGAGGCGGCCTGTCGCAAGCGCAAAGGCTTGAGCGTGGGGCAGCGGGTGAGTTGTTGTACCTTCGCCACTCTGGGGCGGGATTCCGTTGTGAATCAGTTTAGTATTGGGGTGTGCAAGTGCCCGGAGGATGCCTTTACTTACGCAGATTACACCAGCCAGCTTGCAGAAATCCTTATGGCTTGATTTGGTGCCGTGAACGGTGCCCACGGTTATGGATTTCTGCCCTCCCACCCTTGATAGCAGGCTCGCTGCCTTATTGCCCTGAGCGTGAAGGATATCGGGTGAGAGTTTGCGAAGAGTCTGCTTTAATCGCAGCGTCAGCAGAGGGTTTCGGCGCCCCCACTGCACAGGTAAAGCGTGAAAGTTAACGGTGGCGGAAAAGCGCTGCTGATAAGCGCGGTGCGCCAGGACATGAACATCATGCCCCCGGCGTGCAAGCTCGTGTGAAAGATCGGCTGTATGTTTTTCCATGCCACCCCAGTTCCCGCCTGGGGTGGCGATCAGCTGGACAATAGTAAGGTATCCGAAAGCCTTCATGCCAACGGGGGCTCAATGCCAAGAACCTTGCGGTAAACCTTCAACGTCGCCTCCGTCTGAGCCAGAAGCCGAAAGCGAAAAGGTATTTCAATTTCTGGCTTCGGGTCTTCCAGCAGTCTGAGTGCCACCCGGGCAAACTCACGGGTGTCGTCGGGGGTTACAAGGCCGTCTGGGAAGCAGGCCTGCAGGGTCTCGGCAGCGCCGCCGCGGTTGAAGGCAACAACCGGCGTGCCTGAAGACAGTGCTTCGGTGACGGTGCGGCCGAAGGGTTCGGGTTTTGTGGACATATGACACACCAGGTCTGAGAAAGCATATAACTCCGCCATATCGCTCCGCTGTCCGAGAAACGTTACCTTGTCGGCCAGCCCGAGTTTTTCCCGGCGGTGCCTGAGTTCCTGCAGGAAGCGCTCTTTGCCGGGTTCCGCGCCGCCCACAATAATGCCATGGCACTCAGGTTTCTCTCGCAGAATGTCTTGCATGGCTTCAAGAAACTGCAGCTGGCCTTTCCAGCGGGAAATGCGGCCTGGCATCATCAGGATGCGCTTGTTCTCAAGGTGCGGGTACTCGGCAAACAGGGATTGCTGCCAGTCCTCGCTCAGTGCCTGTTGCTGAAAGTACGCTACATCCACACCCCGCTGTATTACCGTCAGCTGCTCTTCAGGAACTTGGTAGTTTTGGGTGATGTAACCACGCACGCAGTCTGAAACAGCAATGACATGATCAGACTTTGCCATCACGGCGCTGTAGGGGGTGACCGAATACATGCCGTGAAACGTGGAAACCAGGGCAGGGCGCTCATCCTCGGGTAAGCCCCTCCAGGCCAGGCGTACAATCCATGCAGGCATGCGTGAGCGCACATGAACAATGTCCGGCTTTATTTCCCGGAGCAGGTTGCGCATGGGGCGGACCTGTAGCATAGACAAGGGAGACTTACGGTGAATCGGCATCTGGATGTGGGTCGACCCCTGCTCCTGAAGGTCAGTCGCCAGCGGGCCGCCACTGGAGACTACAAAAGACTCATGGCCGTGGCGTATCAGGTCAGATGCAAATTCCACTGTGCCTCTTTCTACACCGCCACTGTACAGAGCCGGCAGTGCCTGAAGAATTCTCAAGTGTTCGTCCTCTTCTGTGTTTTTTGCGTTTTCCCGGCGCTTGCAAAGAGCCAGCGCCGGATGACCCATTGCGCCGCCCGGTCAGCCTCCCAGAGAGCGTTTTCCGGACCGCTTCTGGCTTCCATTACCGTAGCATGATCATCCCAGCGAGCCACATAGTTCATTGCAACCAGCCGCTGAACACCAGAGGCGACGCGGCTGTGGGAGCGCTCGGGTAGCTGGAACAGACCGGTGGGCACAGCCGATGTTGCAGCTTCACACACCATCGACATGCTGTCGGGAGTTACCCAGACTGCCCGGGAGGCTGCCATACGTTCATTTAGCCAGTTCTCAGGGGTTTTATCCGGATTTTCCACGGTAATGTGTGGGGCTGAGAGGTGCGCTAGCTGTGTCCGCAGAGAGTTGGGTGTCCGCCGGGAGCCGCTGATGGTCCAGCGCCATTGTGGGTAGTTCTCCATTAGACAGGTAATTTGCCCGAGCACGGCTTCGTTATTCCAGTCAAAATGCGGGGAGGGCCCGCCCAGCAATATCAGTGCTTCGGGCTTGTCGGGCAGGTGGGTAACCGGGGTCACTGTATTGATCACCCCTTCCGTGATCAGAGTATTGCGGTTAGCTGGAACTCCATCGTGAGCGGGAATGATGGCCCCATCAACCCACCGTCGCGGGAACCCTGGCTTCATCAAAACCAGTGTTCTGGCATTGCTGCGCCGCAGGGATAGCAGCAGTTTATGAGTGCCACTGCCGGCTGCGACAATCAGATCCGCACGTGGCAGCGAGCTATCCAGTGCCGGGGGGCGGGCTGACAACGCCCGCCACAGCGGAACTTTTACTTCCCCGGCGTTGATCCAGAACAGGCTGGCACCGGCTTTTACCCGTAGCCGGTTGCCCAGTCCCTTCAATTGATTGCGGTGCCCGGGCTTGTTGTCGGTCAGCATCCAGACAGCCGGTGCGCTTACGGTGGCTTTATTTATTGCCATAAAAGCCCGGGGCGTTTTTATCCGGCCGTGTTTTGAAACGCCGGTGCATCCAGAGGTATTGATCCGGTGCACGCCTTATTTCACGTTCAATCACACGGTTGATTTCAGTAGCATCCTGAAGATCGTCACCACTGGGAAAGCCTTCAAGCGGCGGGTGGAAATAAATATCGTAGCCGGGCCCGTCTTCCCGGCGAAAATGGCTGAAGGGCACAACTTTGCACTGGCTGCGGCCGGCAATGCGCGACGTGGCGGTAATGGTGCCCGTGGGAATACCGAAAAAGGGAGCAAACACAATGTCTTTTCGGCCATAGTCCTGATCGGTGGCGTACCACACAGTGCGGTTTTTCTTCAGGCTGCGGAACAGCCCGCGCAGGTCACGTGCACCCAGAACCGTGCCATAGCGACGCCCCCGGGCGCGGGTCATAACGGCGTTCATCAGCGGGTTGTTATGATCCCGCTGCATAATGTCCGCCTCAATGTATTCAGTCACCAGGCTGCCACCAAGGTCAAGGGTGCTGTAATGACCGCCAAGCAAGAGTACACCTTTGCCCTCCGCCAGGGCGTTATCCAGATGCTCTTTGCCATGAATCTCAGTAATGCCGGTCAGCTTTGACGGGTCCCGGAACCAGGCAATGCCCAGCTCCATCACACCAATCCCGTTCGCTATGAAAGAGTTGCGAACCAGAGCACCCTGTTGTGCCTGGGTGAGTTCTGGAAAACACAGCCGTATATTAACCTCGGTGATATGGCGGCGGCTGCGGGCAAAGCGCCACGCCAGAAGCCCGACCCCCTTACCAAGCCACCATTGAAAACGAACAGGGAGCTGGGCCGCGCTCCACATCAGGGCAATACCGGCCCAGGTGGGCCACCAGCGAGGATGGCGATAGGCCGAGTAATCCGTATTGCGCGGCTGTTTACGGTATTTCTTCTTCACTGGAAGCAGATCCTGCTGTGTCTGTGGGTTACTGGCAGGCTATAGTGCCCGGCCGGGTCTGCCGGAAGCAAACCCAAACGCTTTAATATATGATAACGCACCGGTTTATCAGGAGTCCTGTGTGCTTCATTTTATTTACTCACAACTCATACGGTTGATGTTGCCGTTTATACTTCTGCGGTTATGGTGGCAGGGACGGCAGGCACCGGAATTGCGCATTAACTGGCAGCAGCGCCTGGGCTTTGCGCCCCGGGAGCATGGCAAGGTGGTGTGGGTGCATGCTGTGTCTGTAGGTGAAACCATTGCCGCGGCACCAATGGTGCGGCGTCTGCTGGCCAGAGACCCGGAAATTACCATTCTGATGACCGCCATGACAGACACAGGCCTTACCCAGGCGATGAAAATGTTTGGTGATCAGGTGGAGTATTCTTACGCCCCTTACGACACCCCGGGCGCAATACGCCGTTTTCTGAACCGCGTTCACCCTAATATTCTCGTGATCATGGAAACGGAAATATGGCCGAACATGATACGCCAGTGCCGGTCCCGGCATGTGCCGGTTTTTTTGATCAACGCCCGGCTTTCCGAGCACTCAGCCCGGGGGTACGAGCGTGTAAAACGACTGGTTGCCCCTATTATGGGCAGTATAAGCTGGGTAGCTGCCCAGGCAGACAAGGATGCTGAGCGGCTTCGCAGGATCGGGGTTGCGGCATCCAGAATTGCGGTCACCGGCAGCGTAAAGTTTGATGTGGATATTCCCGCGGCTGTGCAGGATGCATCACGCCAGCTGAAAGAATCGCTTTCTGAACGGCCCGTCTGGATTGCTGGCAGCACCCATGAAGGGGAGGATGCCCGGCTGCTGGCGGCACATAAGCGGCTTTTACAGCATCATCCCGGCGCACTCCTGATTATTGTCCCCCGCCACCCGGAGCGGTTTGATGCTGTCGCTGAACAGATTCGCCAGCAGGGGCTTTCTTTAGTTCGGCGCTCGTCCGGAAGCGACCCCACAGATGCTCAGGTGTATCTGGGCGACACCATGGGGGAGCTGATGATGCTTTACGGTGCCAGTGATGTGGCCTTTGTGGGCGGTTCGTTAATTGAGCGCGGCGGACACAATCCGCTGGAGCCGGCGGGGTGGGGTATACCGGTTATATCCGGGCCCCATGTGTTTAACTTTGAAACCATCTATCAAAGTCTGCGGGATGACGGAGGAGTGACCATCGTCAGCAATGAAGACGAACTGTCGTCCCGTTTGCAGGTGCTGTTTGATGACTCCGGTGAGCGTGAGAACAGCGGCGAGCGAGCCCTGGCCGTGGTCAATAAAAACAAGGGTGCTCTGGATAAGGTAATCGATGGGATTATGGAAAGAGTCTGAATCGGCCCTGCTCAGGGGCGAAAGGGTAAGGGCGAGGCGTCATGTGCCTCACCCTGTCTTCACTGATCTGTCAGGCAGGTGTTAACTGGCCGGGTCGTCGAGAGTTTCCTCATCATTAGCCAGAGCTTCAATGCCAGGGGCGTTTGCACTCAGCCAGTTGTTCAGTTCAATCAGATCCTGAGGGCTGAGAGTGCCGGCAGCCTGCTTGAGTTGCAGAGTGTTGTTCACATAGTCATAGCGGGCGTTGGCATAGTCTCTCAGGGCCACATAGTAGGCCCGCTCCGCATCCAGAACCTCTACAATATTCCGGGTACCTACCTCATAGCCGGCGCGGGTGGCATCCAGTGCACTCCGGCGGGAAATAATCGTTTGCTCCAGGGCCGAGGCGGTTTCCACATTGTTGTTGATGGTCAGAAACAGGCTGCGGGTATTCACGCGCACGTCACGGCGCACAGTGTTCAGAGACTGCTCGGCAACGGTTACCAGTGATCTTTGCTGACGCACACCGGCCTGGGTACCGCCGCCAGTATACAGGGGCACATTCAGGTTCAGAGCGATAACACCCTGGGTGGTTTCGCCATCACGGGGAGCAGTCGGCCGGTTCTGTTCAATTCCATGGGTATCGGACTTCCCGTAAGATGCACTCAGGTCCAGAGTCGGGTAGTGGCCAGCTTTGGCCTGCTTCAGCGTTGATTCGTTTGCTTTCAGGTCATAAAGAGCCGACTGAACAGACCAGTTCTGCTCCAGTGCCGTCATTTCCCAGGCGGTCGGGTCCATCGGGTCAGGGCGGCCCAGAGGGAAGCTCTGGCGCAGATTTTCCAGATCTTCCGAGTATTCGCCGGTTAAACGGGCCAACTGTTCCCGGGCAATGTTGAGCTGGTTTTCGGCGGCAATGCGCATGCTTTTGCTGTCGTCATAGGTGGCGCGGGCTTCGTATACTTCGGTAATAGCAATCAGCCCCACATCGAAACGCTCCTGGGCCTGCTCGTACTGGCGCTGGATGGCCGCTTCGCTGGCCCGCGCTGTGGTCACCGTATCCTGAGCCCGCAACACATTGAAGTAAGCTGTAGCCACATCAAGAATCAGCTGCTGCTGAGCCAGGTTGTATTGCGCGCGTGCAGAGTCTGTCTGGAACTGGCTGGCATCATACTGAAACCAGGAGTCTGCCTTGAAAAGGGGCTGGGTCAGCTGCACGCCATAGTTAAACTCACGATAGCTGTTGTCCTGACTGGGACCATCAACATCAATGTGCTGGGCATCACCAAACGCACCGATTTGCGGCAACAGGGAGCTCTTGCTGACATCACTGGCAGCCTGCTGGGACTCAAACCTGGCCTGGGCCGCGGCAATGCCGGAGTCGTAAGAGAGTGCTTTCTCATAGGTCTCGATAAGATCCAGTGAGAGGGCAGGTTGTGCCACCATGAGGCCAATAAGTCCGGAAAGCAGTCGTTTCTTCATTAATACTCCTGATACATGTGCGCGCCTGCGCCCGCTCACGTAATTAGCCGGGCACAAAAAGTAAACCAGATCGCCTATTATGGACAATAATGGCCCCCAGCTCTACACTTGCAGATTACACTCAGTTTGAGTGTTGAAAATGACCGACTCGCGTCTTGACGGGGTGCTGGCTGTCTGATGTATCAGATAACCGGCTGAGATTGTACTGCAGAACCCGAAACCTGATCCGGATAATGCCGGCGTAGGGATTAAGACCAGACCATCAAAGAGCGTGCGCTGCCAGTTTTTCGCCGGCAGTGTGTCCCGCTCCGTCATGCGCGACCCGAAAACCATAAAAATGCTCCGGGAGCGAATGATGACAGATCTTCCAGCCTATCTCAGTGATTCTGTTCGTGTAGACTCAGCGGCAATACAGCCATTGCCGGGGTCCCGCAAGGTGTACGTAGAGGGCAGTCGCCCGGACCTGCGGGTACCCATGCGCGAAGTTGTGCTGCAGGACACACCCACGGAAATGGGCGGCGAGAAAAATGCCCCGGTGGTGGTGTATGACACCTCCGGTATTTACACCGACCCAAACGCCACCATCGATCTGCGCAAAGGCCTTCCGGCCATCCGTGCCGCCTGGATCGCAGAACGGGAAGACACGGCCCCGCTGGCCGATTACACCTCCGAGTTTACCCGCCGGCGCATGCGCGATCCACAACTGGACCCACTGCGCTTCACCGATGAGCGTAAGCCACTGCGTGCCCTGCCGGGTAAAAACGTCAGCCAGATGCATTACGCCCGGAAGGGCATCATCACGCCGGAAATGGAATTTATCGCCATTCGTGAGAACATGAAACTTCAGGAAGCCCGCGAACAGGGCCTGGTGGACGACCAGCACCCGGGCCAGTCCTTCGGTGCCAGCATTCCCGCGGAAATTACCCCTGAGTTCGTACGCAGCGAAGTCGCCCGGGGCCGGGCGATCATCCCCAGCAATATCAACCACCCGGAATCCGAGCCCATGATCATTGGTCGCAACTTCCTGGTGAAGATCAACGGCAACATCGGCAACTCGGCAGTGACCTCTTCCATTGAAGAGGAGGTGGAAAAACTCACCTGGGGCATCCGCTGGGGCTCAGACACCATCATGGACCTGTCCACGGGTAAAAACATCCACGAAACCCGCGAATGGCTCATCCGCAACTCACCGGTACCCGTGGGCACCGTGCCCATCTACCAGGCACTGGAAAAAGTAGGCGGTGTGGCCGAGGACCTCACCTGGGAAATCTTCCGGGATACCCTTATTGAACAGGCCGAGCAGGGCGTGGACTACTTCACTATTCACGCTGGCGTGCGCCTGCACCACGTACCCATGACCGCCAAACGCACCACCGGGATTGTCTCCCGTGGAGGCTCCATCATGGCCAAATGGTGCCTGGCCCACCACAAAGAAAGCTTTTTGTACGAGCACTTCGAAGACATCTGCGAAATCATGAAAGCCTACGATGTCGCCTTCAGCCTCGGCGACGGCCTGCGCCCCGGCTCTGTAGCCGATGCCAACGACGCCGCCCAGTTCGGCGAACTGGAAACCCTGGGCGAACTCACCAAAATCGCCTGGAAGCACGACGTACAATGCATGATCGAAGGCCCGGGCCACGTGCCCATGCAGTTGATCAAAGAGAACATGGACAAGCAGCTGGAATGCTGCGACGAAGCCCCGTTCTACACCCTCGGCCCACTGGCCACCGATATAGCGCCCGGCTACGACCACATTACCTCTGGCATCGGCGCGGCCATGATCGGCTGGTACGGCTGCGCCATGCTCTGCTACGTCACGCCCAAGGAACACCTGGGCCTGCCCAACAAAGACGACGTGAAAACCGGCATCATCACCTACAAAATCGCCGCCCACGCTGCCGACCTGGCCAAAGGCCACCCCGGCGCGCAGATCCGCGACAACGCACTCTCCAAGGCAAGATTCGAGTTCCGTTGGGAAGACCAGTTCAACCTTGGCCTGGATCCGGACACAGCCCGCGCCTTCCACGACGAAACCCTGCCCAAGGAATCCGCAAAAGTGGCCCATTTCTGCTCCATGTGCGGCCCGAAATTCTGCTCAATGAAAATCTCCCAGGAAGTCCGCGACTATGCAGCCAAGCATGGCATTGACGAGATTTCTGCCGTGGACATCGGCATGAAAGAGAAATCCCGGGAGTTCGTGGAATCCGGGGGTAAGCTTTACGATAAAGTTTGAACTGGCTCGCAGGACCGAGAGCTTGTACTAAGCGGCCAGCACAGCATTTAGTCGGGTGAAGCGGAGCAGGCTGCCCAAAACTGTGCGGAGCCATGGATGGCGGAGCCCAAGCGTCACAAGGACGTGCCGCAAGGAGCGTGTTTTGGGCAGCCTGCTCCGATTCAGCCAGCCCCCAATGCCTGCAGCCCCAACTCCCCCATCGCAAGCTTGCAATAAACAACACCAAACGGCTATCGTGCAAAACCCTATTTCAGAATAGAGTAATCCATGACCAAACCGTTCCAGTTTAAAGCCAGCGACGTCACCATTGAAAAACGTGAAACCGTCTTTCAGGGCTTTTTCCGAATGGACAAACTCTGGCTGACACACCCACGCTTCGATGGCCGCACCATGCCGGAATTCAGCCGCGAACTCTTCGTGCGCGGCGACGCCACCTGCGTGCTTCCCTACGACCCCGAACGCGACGAAGTGGTTCTCCTGGAACAGTTCCGCGCCGGCGCACTGGGGCGGGATCAGTCGCCCTGGCTATTGGAGCTGGTAGCCGGCATGAACGAAGACGGTGAGCACAGCGAAGACGTTGCCCGACGTGAAGCCGAAGAAGAAGCCGGGCTCAGCTTCAGCAGGCTGGAAAAAATCTGCAATTATCTGGTTTCACCGGGCGGCACCACGGAAATGGTATACTTGTACTGTGGCATGACCAGCACAGAATCCGCAGGTGGCCTCTACGGCCTGGAAGACGAGCACGAAGATATCCGGGCCCATGTAGTATCCGTAGACGAGGCAATAACGATGGTAAAAGACGGCCGCATCAACAATGCAGCGGCGATTATCGCTCTTCAGTGGCTACAGCTTAACCGGCCGGCGCTGCGCACAAGGTGGCAGTAATGAACCAGTGGGTCATGAAACCCAAACGCTATGTACCGGATCTGAGACAATTCGGAGCCTTGTGTGATGGTAACTACCAGCGCCTGCGTCGGCTGCGTCAGCTAAAGGCCGGTGGAGAGCCCGTGGGCGAAATAGAATTGTATCGGGAAGATACCTACCTGGGGCGCGTTCGTATCCAGGTACTGCAAACCGCAAGGTACACTGAAACCCTCCTGCTCGAGCAGACCCACAACAGCGGGCGCTGGCTGAACAACCCACGGATGACCGTGCGGGTCTACCACGATGCCCTGATGGCGGAAGTGATCAGCTGCTATCGTGATACGCAGATTGCACCGGTTAATGATTACCCCAACCGCTTTATGCATCACCCGGATGAAAAGGTTCAGGTAAACAGCTTTCTTGCGGACTGGCTGGATTACTGCCTGAAGTTCGGCCATCTTCCCCTTGAGTATGCCGCCTGGACAGGCGATACCGCGATACAGAAAACAGGCCAGAAAATACCATGACCACCACGGAAAACGCCCGCCCGCTCCGGGTCTTGCAGCTAACAGACCCCCACCTGATGGCGGGCTCCGACGGCACCTTGCTGGGAGTGAATACCCGTAACAGCCTGAATGCGGTGATTGCCGAGGTTCTTCGCTCCCATGGGCAGCCAGACCTGATTCTGGCAACCGGGGATCTTGCCCAGGATGGCTCGCAAGAAGCTTATCGCTTTCTGGGAGAACGTCTCGGAGCTTTTAACTGCGGCTCTGCCTGGCTTGCCGGCAACCATGATGACGCAGCACGCCTTTATGCCATTGCAGCAGAGTATGGTGCCAGCCAGCGACACATTGTTCAGGGGGGCTGGCAGTTTATTCTTCTGGATTCATCGGTGCCCGGACAGGTATACGGCGAGCTGGCGGAGTCGGAGCTGAGCTTTCTGGCTGAACGGCTGGAGCAGAACCCCGACCTGCCCGCGCTGGTCACATTGCACCATCACCCGGTTGATGTGGGTGCCGACTGGATGCAGGACATAGGGCTCAGGAACCGTGATGCCTTCTGGCAGGTTATTGATCGCTTTCCGCAGGTAAAAGTGGTGCTCTGGGGGCACATACATCAAAACCTGGAGCAACAAAGAAAGGGCGTGCACCTGATGGCCACGCCCTCTACTTGCATTCAGTTTACTTCCGGCTCCCGCAACTTTTCCGTTGAGGAGCAGGCACCAGGGTATCGCTGGTTGGAACTCCAGGCCTCCGGCAGCTTCACAACGGAAGTCCGCCGGGCCCTGGATTTTGAGTTTGAGCTTGAACTGAACAGCTCGGGTTACTAGGCTGCGCGCAACTCTCTGGCCGCAGCCACCACCGCTTCCAGTGCAGGCTTTACTTCTTCCCAGCGCCGGGTTTTCAGGCCACAGTCCGGGTTTACCCACAGACGCTCCGCCGGGATCCGTTCCGCCGCCTTATGCATCAGCTCGGTCACCTGTTCCACTTGCGGGATGTTCGGTGAGTGGATGTCATAAACTCCCGGGCCGATATCGTTGGGGTACTCAAAGCCCTTGAACGCATCGAGCAGTTCCATGGCCGAACGGGATGTTTCAATGGTGATCACATCCGCATCCATACGGGCAATGGCACCGATAATGTCATTGAACTCCGAATAGCACATATGGGTATGAATCTGGGTTTCGTCTTTCACCCCATTGGCGCTGATGCGGAAGGCTTCAATGGCCCAGTCCAGATAGGTTTCCCAGTCTGACTGGCGAAGCGGCAGGCCTTCGCGCAAGGCGGCTTCGTCAATCTGGATAATGCCAACCCCGGCTTTTTCCAGATCCAGAACCTCTTCGCGCACGGCCAGAGCCAGTTGCAGGCACGTATCCTTGCGCGGTTGGTCGTCACGTACAAACGACCAGTTCAGAATGGTAACCGGGCCGGTCAGCATGCCCTTCAGAGGCTTGTCGGTCAGGGACTGGGCGTATTTGATCCAGTCCACCGTCATGGCATTCGGGCGCGAGATGTCACCGAAGAGAATGGGCGGTTTCACGCATCGGGAACCGTAGGACTGCACCCAGCCAAAGCGGCTGAACACATAGCCTTCCAGCTGCTCGCCAAAGTACTCCACCATGTCGTTGCGCTCGGCTTCACCGTGCACCAGTACGTCCAGACCCAGGGCTTCCTGTTGCTCAACGCAGTAGGCAATTTCTTCCCGAATGCGCGCGGTGTATGCGTCCTGGTCCAGATCCCCCTGACGGAAGGCACGGCGAACCTGGCGTATTTCCGTGGTTTGCGGAAAGGAGCCAATGGTTGTGGTCGGAAACTTCGGCAACTGCAAGCGTTCCTGTTGCAGTTTAGTGCGGGTACTAAACGGGCTCTTGCGCTGACCCAGCTCCGGTGTAATCGCGGCCTGAGCACGGGCAACCGCCGGGTTATGAACACGGGGAGAGCCCTGTCGGCTCGCAATCGCTTCACGATTCGCGTCCAGCTCGTTCGCAACACTGTCGCGGCCTGAATCCAGGGCTGTGGCCAGAATGCTCAGCTCATCCAGTTTCTGGCGGGCAAACGCCAGCCAGTTGCGGATTTCAGGGTCCAGAGAGGTCTCTCTTTCCAGGTCAACCGGCACATGCAGCAGCGAGCAGGAAGGGGCAAGCCAGAGGCGATCTCCAAGCTTATCCCGCAGCGGCTCCAGCCAGTCCAGAGTAGCGTTGAGGTCGGATTTCCACACATTGCGCCCGTTAATAACGCCCAGGGACAGAACTTTATGGGGTGGCAGCCAGTCAGCCAGCTGTGAAACCTCAGACTGTGCACTGATGGCATCCAGGTGGATGCCGGCCACCGGCAGTTCGCAGGCCAGTTGCAGGTTCTCCCGCAGCTCGCCGAAATATGTAGTCAGCAGCAGCTTCACCGGCGCGACTTTCAGCTCGTGATAGGCAAGTATGCAGGCGTGTCGCCATTCGGAATCCAGCTCGGTAACCAGGGCCGGTTCATCAATCTGTACCCACTCTGCACCTGCATCGGCCAGCTTTTGCAGCAGCTCACCGTAGGCCAGCAACAGCTTTGGCAGTAGGTCGAGGCGCCTGGAATCGTCCTTTTCCTTGCCCAGCCACAGGTAGGTAACCGGGCCAATGATAACCGGCTTGGCCGCGACACCCTGTGCCCGGGCTTCGGCCAGCTGCTCCAGCAGACGCTCCGGATCCAGGTTGAAACGGGTGTCGGCGCTGAACTCAGGGACAATGTAATGGTAGTTGGTGTCAAACCACTTGGTCATTTCACCGGCGTGCACACTGCAGCAGGCACTGTCACCGGGGGAGCGGCCCCGGGCCACACGAAAATACTCATCCAGTGTTGATCCCTTATCGCTGGCGGCCCGCTCGGGCAGGTTGCCCAACGTTGTGCTCATGTCCAGCACCTGATCGTACAGGGAGAAATCCCCCACCGGCGCCAGGGTAAGGTTGCCCTGTTGCTGCCAGTTCTGCGCCCGCAGCCCGGCGGCGGTTTCGTTTAGCGCGGATTCGCTGGACTCGCCATTCCAGAGCGCTTCCAGGGCAAACTTAAGTTCCCGGCGGGCGCCGATGCGCGGGTAGCCGAGGTTGTGTGTAACTGTCATCCGGAACTCCTGTCTCTCTTTGTCGTTAATGGGTCAGTTGGAGGAGTTGCCAGATTAGCGTTCCGTGTGAATGAATAATAATGGTATTATTTCAGAAACCCATTAACTTCGCTCATGGATTGTCGAATGATTGAACGTAACCACCTGGAAGTGCTCCGGGCTGTGGAGGCCGAGGGCTCTCTGACAGCTGCGGCCAGCCGCCTGCACCTCACCCAGTCTGCTCTCAGCCACTCTGTACGCAAACTCGAGCAGCAACTGGAAACACCGGTCTGGTTGCGGGAAGGCCGCCAGTTACGGCTGACTCAGGCAGGCAAGCATCTGCTGGCCCTGGCAAACCGCCTGTTACCCCAGTTTGAGCATGCCGAAATGCTGATCGGCCAGTTTGCCCGTGGGCAGGCGGGCACTCTGCGTATTGGCATGGAATGTCACCCCTGTTACCAGTGGCTGCTGAAAGTGGTGGGGCCCTATCTTGAGCAGTGGCCTTCCGTGGATGTGGATGTAAAACAGAAGTTCCAGTTTGGGGGCATCGGAGCATTGTTCGGTCACGATATCGACATGCTGGTTACCCCCGACCCGCTGCACCGCCCCGGGCTGGTGTTTGAGCCTGTGTTTGACTACGAGCAGGTTCTGGTCGTTTCTGCGGATCACCCGCTGGCGGAAAAGCCCTGGGCCGAGGCGGCGGATCTGGAACCGGAAACCCTGATTACCTATCCGGTGGCCATTGAACGGCTGGATGTGTTCAATCATCTGCTGGTACCAGCCAACATGCGCCCGGCGCGCCACAAAACCATCGAGACCACCGATATCATGCTGCAGATGGTGGCAGCCGGCCGGGGAGTGGCAGCGCTCCCGCGCTGGCTGGTGGCCGAATACAGTGACCGTCTTGCCATTGCTCCGGTGCAGCTGGGTAAGGCCGGAATCTCCAAGCAGATATTTCTGGGTTACCGTGAGCGGGATGCAGAGGTACAATATCTGGATTCTTTTATGAAGCTGGCACGAGAGGTTCGCTGGCGGTAACGTCTTCGGTTACACTGCGCAAAAAATTTGTCAGGAATTTTCGTTATGAGTGAAACCCCTCCCGATCTGAAATACATTGAAACCCACCAGTGGGTGCGCCCGGATGCCGACGGCACAGCGGTTGTGGGCATTACCGACTTTGCCCAGGAGCAGCTGGGCGATGTGGTTTACATTGGCGTTCCCGAGGTAGGCGAAACGGTAACCGGAGGCGAGGAAGCAGGCGTTGCAGAGTCGGTTAAATCTGCATCCGATGTGTTCAGCCCGGTGACCGGCGAAGTCATCGAAATTAATGAAGTGCTGGAAGACGAACCAGAGAAGGTTAATGAAGACCCTTACGGAGAGGGCTGGCTGTTCCGGGTCCGGCTGGCGGATCAGGGTGAGCTGGATGGCCTGATGGATTCCGATGCCTACGCAGAGCATGTAGAAACTGCTGAATAGATCAGCCAGACCCTGCTGCTTCAGGCCCTGGAGCAGCAGGGTTGATCAGTGTCAGCCCCGTAACGAAATCACGTCCCAGCCCTCGCGGGTGGCATACCCTTCCAGCTTGGGGTCCGGATCCACCGCAACCGGGTTGTCTACCTGTTTCAGCAGTGGCAGGTCGTTGTGGGAATCACTGTAAAACCAGGCGCCCTCAAGACTCTTGCGGTAGGTGTCCAGCCATTCATTCAGGCGGGTCACCTTGCCATCCTGATAACTGGGGGTACCGACAATTCTGCCCGTATAGCGCCCATCACGCATTTCCGGCTCGGTGGCAATCAGGTGCTCAATGCCCAGCACCTCGGCAATGGGCTCAGTCACAAACCGGTTGGTGGCGGTAATGATCATCAGCGTATGGCCCAGATCCCGGTGGCGGTTCAGAAGCGCATCTGCTTTTTCAAGCAGCATCGGGCGCACCTTTTTCTCCATGAAGTCAGCCCGCCATTCCTTTAGCGTATCAACACTGTTAGCCGACAGAGGCTCAAGCGCAAAGGTAATGTACTTCATATAATCCATTTCGCCGTTCAGGTAGTCCTGATAGAAGCGGTCGTTAGCCTCACTGTAGGACCTGGCGTCCACAAAGCCTTCTTCCACCAGAAACTCCCCCCATGCATGATCGCTGTCTCCAGCCAGCAGGGTGTTGTCCAGATCAAATATCGCGAGCGTCAAGCCATTACCTCCAATGAATACCGGGCGTGTGAAAGCCGCTATCTTACCATGGCTGTATACGTACAGCTGCGTTTGCCGAAGTGTTGGGATTCTGTAAGAATGAGTGCAATCTGGAAATAATCTGGCCGGTCTATAACCGATCGGCCCCGACTTTATAAAGAGGACTGTGCCGTGATTGACTCAGACGGTTTCAGACCCAACGTCGGAATCATTCTGGCTAACCCCAGGGGCGAGGTTCTCTGGGCCAAGCGAATAGGGCAGAACGCATGGCAGTTTCCCCAGGGCGGCATCAACGATGAAGAATCGCCGGAAGAAGCACTCTACCGGGAGCTGGGGGAAGAAGTAGGCCTGGGCGCTACCGATGTGGAAATTATCAGTTGTACCCGGGGGTGGCTGCGATACCGCCTTCCCCGAAGAATGGTACGGCATCATTCGCGCCCTCTTTGCGTAGGCCAAAAACAGAAATGGTTCCTGCTGAGGATGTTATCACCCGACGCCCATGTGTGCGTTGATGGTACGAATTCACCGGAGTTCGACGGCTGGCAGTGGGTGAGCTACTGGTACCCGTTGGGGCAGGTGGTTTCCTTCAAGCGTGAAGTGTATCGACGTGCGCTGAGAGAACTTGCACCAAGGCTGTTCCACAGTATGGAGCAGTGGCACCGGAGCGAGCTGAACCGGCGTTTAAAGGAACAGGCGAAATGACGGACTGACACCCCCATGCTAGGCATTCTGCGAAGTCTTGTACAAGAGGTAAACAGCGCCCGGGATTTAACGGAGGCACTGGGTATCATTGTCTCGCGTGTGCAGAAAGCCATGAACACAGAGGTGTGCTCGGTTTATCTGCTCGATCCGGTCTCCAACCGCTATATTTTAATGGCCACCGAAGGCCTGTACCCACAGGCGGTCGGCAAAGTAAGTCTCGCCCACTCAGAGGGTCTGGTGGGGCTTGTGGGTTCCCGCGAAGAGCCCATCAACCTGGAAGATGCCCCATCCCACCCCCGTTACCGGTATTTCCCCGAAACCGGCGAAGAACGCTTCCGCTCGTTTCTCGGGGTGCCCATCATCCACCACCGCCAGGTACTGGGCGTGCTTGTGGTTCAGCAGCGGGAGAACACCCGCTGCTTTGATGAAGGCGAAGAAGCCTTCCTGGTGACTGTCTCTGCCCAGTTGTCCGGCGTTATTGCCCACAGTGAAGCAACCGGGGCCATCAGCGGCCTGTCGCTTACCGGCGAACAGGCCCACGACGTCAGCTTCAACGGCGTTCCCGGTGCCCCCGGCGTAGCTATTGGTTACGGCGTGGTGGTGTATCCGGCGGCCGATCTGGATGTGGTACCGGATAAGCTGACCACCGACATCGACCAGGAACTGGCACTGTTCCAGTCCGCCGTACAGGCAGTGCGTGAAGACATCGAGCAGGTAGCGGAACGGCTGACCTCGCGGCTGCGGCCGGAAGAGCTGGCGCTGTTTGATGTGTATCTGCGCATGCTGAGTGAAGAAGCTTTGCCCGATGAGGTCAGGAGCCGGATCCGGGAAGGTTTCTGGGCCCAGGGCGCGCTCAAGCAGGTAGTGCAGCACTACATCAGCCATTTTGAAATGATGGACGATCACTACCTTCAGGAACGCGCCGTTGATATCCGCGATCTTGGTCGTCGCCTGCTGTCGTATCTGCAGGAAGGTGAGCAGAAAGACCTGAACTACCCCGAAAAAACAGTTCTGGTCAGCGATGAGCTGACGCCATCCATGCTCGGCGAGGTGCCCCGGGGGCGGCTGGTGGGCCTCGTGTCTGTAAAAGGCGCCAGCAACTCCCACGTTGCCATTCTGGCCCGGGCCATGGGGGTGCCCACGGTGATGGGCCTGGTAGACATTCCCGTTAACCAGCTCGATGGCAAAGAACTGATTGTGGACGGGTTTGACGGGCGCATTTTTTCCTCCCCGTCTCCGGATCTGCGGTCATTTTTCCAGACCATCCGCGACGAAGAGCGTGAAATCGACCGGGGTCTGGAAGCACTGCGGGACCTGCCCTGCGAAACCACTGATGGCCACCGGGTGCCACTGCTGGTCAACACCGGCCTGATGACCGACGTTGTCCGCTCTTTGTCCCACGGAGCCGAGGGAATCGGGCTTTACCGCACCGAAGTACCCTTCATGATCAAAGACCGCTTTCCTTCAGAGCAGGAACAGCGGCAATACTACCGGGACCAGCTGGAAGCCTTTGCGCCCAATCCGGTAACCATGCGTACTCTGGACGTAGGGGGCGATAAAGCGCTGACCTACTTCCCCATAGAAGAAGAAAACCCCTTTCTGGGCTGGCGGGGCATCCGCGTTACTCTGGATCATCCGGAAATCTTCCTGGTACAGGTAAGAGCCATGCTCAAGGCCAGCGAAGGCCTTAATAACCTGCAGATCATGCTGCCCATGGTCAGCAATATCTCCGAGGTGGAAGAGTCTCTGCATCTGGTTTACCGGGTTTACCACGAGGTGCGGGAAGAAGGCTTTGAGATTCACATGCCCAAGGTGGGCGTGATGATCGAAATCCCGGCGGCAGTGTACCAGGTACGAGAACTGGCCGACCGGGTAGACTTTCTCTCCGTCGGCTCCAACGACCTGACCCAGTACCTGCTGGCGGTTGACCGTAACAACCCGAGGGTGGCGGGGCTGTATCACTCATACCACCCGGCTGTATTGCAGGCCCTTGTACGGGTGGCACAGGACGCCCACGCAGCGGGCAAGCCTGTGGGCATCTGTGGCGAACTGGCCGGAGATCCGGGAGGTGCGTTGTTGCTGATGGCTATGGGTTACGATTCCCTGTCCATGAACGCCGCGAGTCTGCCCAAGGTGAAGTATGTTATCCGCAGTGTCAGTCGGGAGTGGGCGGTGCGCCTTTTGAAAGACGTGCTGTTGCTGGATTCGCCCCACGTGATCAAGAGCTGTGTGGATCTGGCCTTGCGCAACGCCGGCTTCGGGCGTTATCTGCGGCCACACCAGACCAAAGCCACCACCACGCCGCTGGCAAGCCAGGCTCTGTCACAAAACTAGTGTGCGCACTCTAAACCGGGTTGTTACTGTACACACTGACAACTCAGAAAGGCCGTTGTGGTTATTTACCCGGAGTAAGGATGGCATATGAACGCACCAGCAAGTCCCAGACCTGCAGCTCGTATCGGGCTTGCCCTTGGCGGCGGCGGGCCTTTGGGGGGCATCTATGAGATAGGTGCACTCCGGGCACTGGATGAATCCCTTGATGGGCTGGATTTCAACAACCTTGATGTGTACGTCGGCGTTAACGCCGGCTCGTTTGTGGCCGCCAATCTGGCAAACCAGTTAACAACCGCCCAGCTGTGCCGGATTTTTGTGCGCAATGAGGCAGACGTTCACCCGTTTCGCCCGGAGGTTTTCTACCGCCCGGCACTGAAGGAAATAGTCAGCCGCGCTATGGCAATACCCGGGCTGGTTACAACCGCCATGGGCCGTTTAGCCCGCAACCCCAATGATCAGAGCCTGCTTGAGGCCCTGGCAGTGCTGGCCCAGGCGGCGCCCGCCGGACTGTTTGATAACGAAGGCCTGCATGAGTACCTTCTGCGCGCCTTTTCCATGCTGGGGCGCACGAACGACTTCCGGCAGTTAAAGCGCAGCCTTTATATTGTTGCCGCAGATGTGGAAAGTACCGAGGCTGTGCGTTTTGGTGCCCCCGGATACGATCATGTGCCTATCTCCCGGGCTATTCAGGCAAGTACCGCGTCACCCGGGCTGTATGTGCCTGTGCAGATCGATGGCCGGTACTATGTCGATGGCACATTGCGTAAGGGCCTGCACGCATCCGTGGCCTTTGAAGACGGCGCCGATCTGGTTTTTGCCGTCAACCCACAGGTGCCCATAGATGCCAGCAAAGCTGTGCGGGCCGGTACCATGGCGCCAGGGGAGCTGACCCGCTCGGGAATGCCGAACCTGCTGTCACAGATGTTCCGCACCATGGTGTATTCACGCATGACCTCCGGGATTGCCCAGTACGCCACCGACTACCCGGACAAAGAGCTCATCCTGTTTGAGCCTTCCCGGGACGACACCAAACTGTTTTTCTCCAACGTATTCAGTTTTCAGTCACGCCGGATGATCTGCGAACACGCGTATCAGATGACACGCCGGGATCTGCTCAAACGGGCCGACACACTCGAGCCTGCACTGGCAAAATACGGCATTACGCTGCGGCGGGATCGGCTGGCAGACACAGAGCGCACCATCAGCACCACGCTTTACGGTGAAATGTTGCCTTTGTATGCGGCCAGGAATCTGAAGAAAAAGCAGGCAGGGAAGGGCAGGTTAATGAACCGTCTCAGGCGTGCCGAACACGCCTGAGACGGTGGTCTCCGGTCGGAACCGGCATCTCAGAGAATATAACGGCTCAGGTCTTCGTCTTCTGCCAACTCTCCAAGCTTTTCATCTACGTAATCAGCGGTTACTTCAAAGGCTTCGGTGACGCCATCACCGGCATCAAAGGTCAGGCTTTCCAGTAGTCGTTCCAGAACCGTATGCAGGCGCCGGGCACCGATGTTCTCGGTAGACTCATTTACCTTCCAGGCAATTTCCGCAATGCGGGCAATGGCTTCCTGGTTGAAGCTGAGTTTAACGCCTTCTGTGGCCAGCAGAGCTTCATACTGCTGGATCAGAGACGCATCCGGCTCGGTGAGAATGCGCTTGAAATCATCCGGCGTAAGCGCCTGAAGCTCGACACGGATAGGCAAGCGGCCCTGAAGCTCGGGGATCAGGTCTGAGGGCTTGGTCAGGTGGAACGCACCCGAAGCAATGAACAGAATATGGTCCGTGCGCACAGAGCCGTATTTTGTGCTCACCGTGCTGCCTTCAATCATCGGCAGAAGGTCCCGCTGAACCCCTTCCCGGGACACATCCGACGATGTGTTTTCTGAACGCTTGGCAACCTTGTCAATCTCGTCCAGAAACACAATGCCATTCTGCTCTACCGCAAGAATGGCTTTCTGCTTGATGGACTCCTCATTCACCAGCTTACCGGCTTCTTCTTCCTTCGCCCGCTTGAGGGCATCGGCCACCTTCATTTTACGGCGCTTGGACTTATCAGAAGCCATATTGGAGAACATGCTCTGGAGCTGGCTGGTCATCTCCTCCATACCCGGCGGTGCCATAATTTCTACGCCGGCGCCGGAGTTGCTCAGATCAATCTCGATTTCTTTATCGTCCAGCTCACCTTCGCGCAGCTTCTTCCGGAACATCTGCCGGGTAGAGGAGTCCTCTGGCTTCTGGCTGTCTTCTTCAAAACTTCTGGCCGGTGGAATCAGAGCATCCAGAATGCGCTCTTCAGCGGCATCCAGGGCTTTCTCTTCATGGCGCTTCATTTCCTGAACGCGCAGCATTTTAACGGCCATATCCGCCAGATCGCGGATAATGGATTCCACATCCCGGCCAACGTAGCCCACCTCGGTAAACTTGGTGGCTTCCACCTTCAGAAAAGGCGCATCCGCCAGTTTGGCCAGACGACGGGCAATCTCGGTTTTACCCACACCAGTGGGGCCGATCATCAGAATGTTTTTAGGGGTAACTTCATCACGCAGGCTGCTGTCCAGCTGCATCCTGCGCCAGCGGTTGCGCAGGGCAACGGCCACGGCCCGCTTGGCCTCCTGCTGCCCCACAATGTGCTTGTCGAGTTCGTGAACTATTTCACGGGGTGTCATTGCAGACATGGTTACTCCGAATCGGTCGTTTTAGAGGGGGCGTCGGTGGAAAGCACCTCAATGGTGCGGTTATGGTTGGTGTAAATGCAGATATCGGCAGCGATATCCAGGCCCTTCTCTACAATCTCGTGCGCAGAAAGGTCGGTGTTTTCCAGCAATGCCCGCGCACTGGACTGGGCAAAAGGACCACCAGAACCAATGGCGATCAGTCCCTGCTCCGGTTCGATCACATCGCCGTTACCGGTAATGATCAGAGAGGCGGTTTTATCGGCCACTGCAAGCAGGGCCTCCAATCGTCGCAGGGCCCTGTCGGTGCGCCAGTCTTTGGCCAGTTCAACCGCCGCCCGCGTGAGATTGCCCTGGTGCTTTTCCAGCTGGGCCTCAAAACGCTCAAACAGGGTAAAAGCATCGGCGGTGCCACCGGCAAAACCGGCGATAACCTGGCCGTTGTACAGGCGGCGGACCTTACGGGCGTTTCCCTTCATGATGGTATTGCCCAGGGAAACCTGGCCGTCGCCACCCAGGGCAACTTCGTCATCGCGTCTGACGGAAAGTATGGTAGTCATTTGGGCTCCAATTGCCGGATTAAAAATCGGTATTGGCCAGTTATGGAGGCGTGCCGGAAGAATTCAAGTGGTTTAAGCCACCCGGGAGGGTGGCTACCCCTGCTTGGGTACTTTGCGGATAAGCGGCTGAATGTTGATCGACACCAGCTTATCAATGGCCGAGCTCATCTGGCTGCGGGACGGGAAAGGGCCGACATTCACCCGGTACCAGATAGTGCCACTGTCCAGTTCGATACGCTGAACACTGGCCCGCAGACCCTGAAAGGCAATTTGCGCCCGCTGGCGCTCGGCATCTTCTTTGGTGCGAAAAGAGCCGGACTGCACCAGGTAGTTAAAATCCTGCTTGCTCGGGCCAGGGGTGTACTCGTCCACTTCCGGCGGCACCACTTCCGATTCCGGCAGCATTTCATAAAACCGGAAACCGGGTTTTTTCTTTTCCTGGCTGGCGGTCTGCTCCGCCGGCGGCTGGGCCGGCTTCTCAACAACCGGTGGCTGTTGCGGATCACCGCCGGTGGGTACGGAATTCAGGTACACAATAAACCCGATAAAACCGCCCACAGTGGCCAGAGACAGAACCCACTTGAAAGACAAGCCTCCCCGCTGTGCCCGGGCCGGCGGCGGAGCCGGCTGCGAGCGCTTTTTCGGGGTACGTGCCTGTTTGGCGGGCTTCTTTTTAGCGGTGGCCGAAGGCGCACCTGAGCGTTTTTTACGAGCGTAATCCCGGGACATTGTATGGTTTACATCTCTTCCGGTGCACTGACACCCAGCAGGCCCAGGCCGTTCGCGATCACCTGGCGCACGGCCAGATAAAGGCTTACACGGGCATCACGCAGGGCCGTGTCTTCAATCAGCACCTTGTGGGCGTTGTAGTATGTATGAAACTGGCCCGCCAGATCCCGCAGATAATGCGACAAATGATGCGGCTCGCGCTGGGCGGCCGAGTTGGCGATCAGCTCCGGGTACTTCGCCAGCTGGTTTGCCAGGTCTTTCTCGGCATCCAGGGTGAGCAGCGAAAGATCTCCTGCACAGTCGTTAAACCCACGCTTAACGCCTTCGGCTTCCAGTTTGCGCAGCACACTGCAAATACGGGCGTGAGCATACTGAATGTAATACACCGGGTTTTCATTGGTCTGGGAGCGGGCCAGATCAATATCAAAGGTCAACTGGGAGTCGACCCTGCGAGCCGCCAGGAAAAACCGGGTGGCATCCCGGCCCACTTCATCAATCAGGTCGCGCACAGTAACGTAGCTGCCGGCCCGCTTGGAGATTTTTACTTCCTGCCCGGAGCGGGTCACCATCACCATCTGGTGCAGAACGTAATCCGGCCAGCCCTGGGGAATGCCGGCATTCAGAGCCTGCAGCCCGGCACGTACCCGGGTAATGGTGGAGTGGTGATCAGCACCCTGTTCGTTGATTACCGTGGTAAAGCCACGCTCCCATTTGTTCAGGTGATAAGCCACATCCGGCAGGAAGTAGGTGTAGCCCCCATCCTGCTTGCGCATCACCCGGTCTTTGTCATCGCCAAATTCCGTGGTTTTCAGCCATAGGGCACCGCCGTCTTCGTAGGTGTAACCATTTTCCTGCAGGCGCTTAACCACTGCCTCCACTCTGCCATCTTCATAGAGAGACGACTCCAGGAAGTACACATCAAACTCAACGCCAAAGGCTTTCAGGTCTAAATCCTGTTCCCGGCGCAGGTAGGCTACGGCAAATGCCCGAATGGCATTCTGGTCATCCGGATCTGCTTTGGCAGTGACCTCACGGTCGTCCGCAACCACGGTTTCGCCAGCCAGGTAGGCATTGGCCACATCGGTAATATAGGCGCCGCGGTAACCGTCCTCCGGCCAGCTCTCATCCTCGGGAGAAACGCCTTTTACCCGGGCCTGCACAGACAACGCCAGATTGTCGATCTGGGCGCCGGCATCGTTGTAGTAAAACTCACGGGTAACATCATAGCCGTTTGCTTCCAGCAGACGACACAGGCAATCGCCAATGGCCGCACCCCGGCCGTGGCCAACATGCAACGGCCCGGTAGGGTTGGCGGAAACAAACTCCACCTGAACCTTCTTGCCCTGGCCAGCCTTATTGCGGCCGAACTGCTCCGCCTCATCCAGAATAGTGTTAACTATGCTGAACGCACTGGCGGTGCTCATGAAAAAGTTGATAAACCCTGGCCCGGCAATTTCCACCTTATCCACGGCATCGCTTGGTGGCAGGGCCGCCACCAGAGCCTCAGCCAGCTGTCGTGGCGGACACCCGGCTGCCTTGGCGGCAGCTAGCGCAATGTTACAGGCGTAATCACCGTGGGACTTATCCTTGGTGTTGCCCACCTGCGGTGTAAAAGCCTGGTCGGCTGGCAGAGTGCCTTCAGATTGAAGAGTTGCCAGTGCGGACTGGAGCAGATCGGATACGGTCTCTTTCATGCTGTGAGATGGCTCGGGTTAATAAAATGAGGAGGCGGCAAGCAAAAACGCCCACCGGAAATTCGATGGGCGCTATTATCGCGGAAAGTGGTTTTGTAAGCAAAAAGCCCGGCGGTGCCGGGCTTATTCAAAAGAGATGAAGGCTAGAACTGATACGTTTCTTTAATGTAGTCAGTTGCAGGTAGCGGAGCATCAGCCGGAGGTGTCACTGTTACAGACAGCTCTATATCCAGAGTTGTTTGCTCAATAATTGTAACTCCGCCTGATCCATCCGGAATTTCTATTTCTTCCACTGTCTCGGCTGGCCGTACCTTGGTACACGCGGTGTAGCCAGGACGAGCCAGCAAGCTGCTGCTAGAAGGGATAGAGTTGCTCGATGAGGCGTTGTTAATAAACTCGCCCTGAGTCAGCGAAAAGAGGATTCCTGTGCCAGAAGGCGGAGAGAATCTGTCAGTTTCATTTGGCAAATTAACCCAGGTAGTTGCGCAGTAGGTATTTGACTCTGGGTCAATGCTACCTCCGGCTGGGACTGTTCGTTCCATTAAAACCTGCACATTGTCGGAGCTAGACATCAGCATATTGGTGAACGCTTGGATTTCTCCGGTACCTGCAGGCTGTCCGCTGGCGTCAGCCTCGCGTCCGTGTGTGTATGCCTCAATTGTTGCAAACGTATCGTCGACATTAAGGCTTTCCCAAATCACCGTGCATCGGCCGTTATCATCAAGCACACACTCAGGATCGATAGACCCTTGGTCGGTTTTAAAGTTAACGATTGTATTGCCTCGGAGGCGGTTGCCGTTAACATCAGCAGCTAGCACTGTCAGCTCAACCTGTATACCATTCTTCCCCGGCTGAGTGTCCGGAGCAAAGTTGCTAGTGCTAAGAGAGAACCGCTCTGCGAACGGCAGCTTTGAATTTACCGCAATTGGCGCAGAGTAAGTCTCCAAGTTCTCATGACTGGCGATGACTCGGAAGACACTATTTTGAGCGCCTTTTTTGGCTTTAACTGTAACGGTTACGAAACCGTCGTCATTAGTTTCGGCTATTGTAGGCGTTAGAGCGATTCCAGAAACTGCCGGATCATCCAGGCGGAACGAAACTTCTTTATTGGCGAGATTAGCTCCATTACCGTTTTTGTTTTTTAGCTGGAACTGTATGACTGAAGTGGACGTTCTATCCTCATAGGTTCCATCATACTCGCCCGGCGCAATTGAGTTGGGCTCGGGCTGGCTTGCAGTAAGGGAGTGCGCGACACTGTTTTTATCGAGGCTGATACTGGCTTTAGCTTTGGCTAAAGGACCATCAGAGCCTGTTAATGTTGCTTTAACGATGTCTTCTTTGACGGTTCCACATGTTTGTGCAGTGTAAAGTACCTCTGCGTATCCATTGCTCAATGAGAGGTTGGTGGCAGCAAAAGGACTATCAGACCCTACCACACCTTCGCAAGTCGAGCTTAGTTCAACAGACAGGGGGATTCCTGTCAGTGGCTTTAGTGTATCTGCCTCATCCACAAGAGAGAGATAGAGTCTAGTTTGCGCACCAACTGGAAGGTCTGATGTTCGCGATTTACCGATTTCACCACGGGTAAATTCGCCGGTGTCAAAATGACCCAGTAGAAGAACTTGCTCGACTTTCGGAGAAATTTGGATAGGTACGGATGCGACTTCGTTGGTACCGGTGATTCGGCCATACAGCGTGTCAGTGCCAACGCAGCCTTGCGCACGGTAGGTACTGATCAGCTCACCAGACTCTGTATTGCCTGTGCTCTCAATGGTAGCTAAGTCGGAATCGAGGCAGGTCGAGAAGAACTCGACAGAGCTTTGGAAGCCTGTTAGTTGCTCAATGAAAGTGCCGTTATCATCCACCTTAGCGATGACTGAGCGGATTTCGCTGGTTGGCTCAGGTTCTTTGTTGTAATCCAGTTGGGACCTGCTGGCAGCTAGACTGTCTGTGAATCGTCCTGACCCATCGTAAGAGCCTATAGCCAGCTTGGTGTCGGATACATTGATGTCGACGTTAGCCTTCAGTGTGTTCTCGCCATTAAGGAATACCACTACATTGTCGGTGCCCAAACAATCGGGTGAGGCATTATAGGTTGCCAGTATGGCGCCACTTTGTGTGCTATTCGTACCCGTTACAGATGCCCGGTTTGCGTCTATGCACATGGAGGTGAATTGAACATCGTAGGGTTTAGCACTTGCTGGCTCACCATCGATTTGGATATTGACAATCAGGTCGGTCGACGCCTCGCCGTCCGCATTCAGGGTCAGAGCTGGGTTAATGGCGCGGATTTTTCCGGATTGGAATTCTCCTTTGTCATCTAAGGAACCCACTTTAATGACAGGCTCAGGGGGCTGAACAATCGGAGTGTTGGTAAAGGTCACCTGTGCCAGCTTTTCACTGTCATCGTTCAGTTTGGCGAAGAGAGTGTCTTCGCCGACGCACTGGGGACCTGGGGTGTAGGTTGCGCGAATCTCTCCCGCTTCGGTAGAAATATCGCGATTGTCCATGGATGCCCAGCCAGAAGAGATACAGGCAGAGAAGAAGGAAACATTGTGTTCGAGACCGACTAGCGGACTATTGCTATTGTTCTGGTCAACAATTGAAAGGGTAACGCTTGCTTGTCCTTTTTCTTCATCACCGATAATAAGGCTGGTTGAAGGGGAGACCTCAATGCTGCCAGAAACAAAGTTGCCACCGGCGCCAGTTCCGATACTGGGATCAGTGGTCGGCTGAGGGTTTAGTTCAATGGGTAGAGACACCCGGACATCATCTGAGCCATTAAGTCTTGCTGTAATGACATCCTGGCCGCCACTACTTGTCAAACATGCTGGGGAAGCTGTGTATTGTGTGTACACAAAACCCTCCGAGCCAGAAACAGAAGGGGAGTTGAAGGAAGCATCACCTGCCACAGAGCAAATGGACGAGAAACTTACGGAATTGTCGCTTTGCTTTATCAGATCACCGCTTTGAGGGTCGATGATACGAGTGTCAATGGTCGCGGTCTCGCCAACCGTCAGGCTGGAAGAGGTTGCCTGCAAAGGTGCCAGAGCTGCTTCGGGAGCCCAAGCTTGGTTTTGAAGCGTCACTACCGCTTCCGCCTGCAGGGTGACAGTGTCTGTTGTCAAAGTTGCGGTAATAACATCAATCTTGTCACTGAGAAGCTCAGCGCATTCTGCGGTTGGTGTGTATGCTGCAATGACTTTCCCCTGGCCGCCGGAAACATCGCTGGGACTGATGCTTGCAACCCCCGAGTTTGTACAGATCGATTCAAAGGACACGCGATTGGTTTCGTCTTTAATGACTCCGAATGCATTCGAGGGGTCCACAATGGATACGGATATCCCTGTGGTCTCTCCCGCCATCAGGGTGTCATCAATTACGGCGATTCGACCACCTCTGAAACTGACGAACGGGTCACTTGGTGTGGATGTAAAAGCACCAAAAGCAAGTTTTTGGGAGTCGCTTTGTGCCTCAAGTGTAACTTTCGTCTCTATATCGGTTAGGTCATTACCATTGAGTCGAGCTGTGATGATATCTGAACCGCCATTGCTTACGCGACAAGCCTCTGTTGCGTTATAGGTGGCGAGCACTTTTCCCTCGGAGCCAGAAATAGTTGTTTGGTTGAAGCTACCTTCACCGGAAACGGAGCATATCGATGAAAACGTAACTTTGTTTTCACTGTTTTTGATCAGATTTCCCTCTTGATCAACGATCTCTACGGCCAAGCTGGCGACATCTCCAACAGAAATGGTGTTGGGAGTGGCTACCAAATTGGCAAGCTGATTTTTTGGCGCAAGATCCTGGCTCTGAACTCTGATAGAGCCTTGAGCTGTCAGTTCACCCTCATTCGTGGATAGCGTTGCGGTTATTACATCCTCTCCATTAGGAGCCTCCGTAGCGCAGTCTTCGTTAGGGGTGTATTTTGTTAAAATTGTGCCTTCAGAGCCGGATATTTCGCCCAAATCGAAGGTCGCGTAGCCAGATTTGCTGCAGACGGAAGAAAAAGAGACGCTGTGATCTTTGTTTCTAACAAGAGCAAAGTTGTTGGAGGGGTCAACGATTGAAACCGAAATTCCCGTGGAGCTATTTGCAGTGATGCTGTTGTTGGGAATTGTAATTTCCTCAGGACGGAAGGTGCGTACTTCTTCTGAAGTTGCTGGGTCGATACTTATATCCAGCGCACCGAAGGCCAAATTGTTGGAGCTGGCTGGGTTCAGGACGGTGATATCCCAACTTGCCTCAGAAACAACTACTTCGCCGTCGAGAAGACGTGCGGTAATAGTATCTTTGCCATTGAAGGTGGGGGGGTGACAGGAGGCGGCTGCAGAATAAACACTGACTAACCGTCCTTCTTTTCCGCTGACCTTTTCAGGCTGGAATGTAGCCCAGTCAGAAGCACTGCACACGGATGAAAGCGCGACGGTATAGCCCGTATCTTTAAGAATGTCGCCAGTATCCGAGTTGATGATTTCCAGGGGGAGGGACAGCTCTTCTCCAACATTAATAGTCTTGGGGAGAGTGTCGGAGAATTGGAGGGCTGTCTTGCTCTTTGACAGTTTAACCTTGGTAATAGCCGTCACATCTTTGCTGTCGTTGAGGCGTGCAGTAATGATATCTTCATTTTCAGGCTTACCGGCTAGGCATTCAGGGTCAGGATTGTAGCGGGTTTGTACCTTGCCTTCAGATATTGTGATTTCTGGTTTACTGAAGTTGGCTGAACCGGAGACAGAGCAAGTAGAGCTGAAAGTAATCTGGTTTTCACTTTCCTGAATGAGGTTTCTGTCAGCATCAACGAGAGAGACCCAGAGATTCACGCTGTCTTGATCGCCACTCTCAACGGTAATAATGTCGCTTGGGAAACTGCGGCCGATCTCGTTCGGCTTGAAGGATTGAGGCTGCCCTTCATCGCCGAAGTAGCCGAGAGAAATCGCCGGTGTAGAAGACGAGTCCTGAGTTTCTAGAGTGACATCAATGGTACGGATGATGTCATCGCTGCCTTTAAAGCGGGCTGAAATAGTGTCTTTGCCCCCAAAATCTTTTAAGTTCTCCACACAACTGGGGCTTGGAGTGTAGGTGGTGAGCACATACCCTTCTGAGCCGGCCACTTCTTTGGGGCTAAATAATAATTCACCTGGAGGCAGCGAATTTTCACAAACCGAGCCGAAGATAACGCTATTGCTGTTTGTTAATGCAGGGTTACCATCGGCGTCAAGAATTGTAACTCTAAGGGAGGCGGATTCTAATGTAGTTTCACCGAGTGTCAGGGTGAATTCGCCCTCTACGCCATCAGCTGAGATTGGGCCAAGCGAGTAGGTGGGAGAGGTGTTAGCATTGCCTTCGCCGCCTGTGCTTCCGGAATCATTACCGTTATCCGGAGTCGAGTTGTCACCTGTGCCTGTGCTCGGCTTCGACTCATCGCCGCCAGTATCAACAAGAGGCGTAGAATCATCATCCCCCCCACAAGCAGCCAAAAACATCGCCAACGATAACGCCGACGCACGCGCAAGAAATTTCCCTGACATTATTTAGTCTCCAGTTTCCGTTACAGCACAAGCCCAGAGCGGATGCTCACCGCGCTATGTTTGCAAGCTGAGGGGCTTTTACAGGCTAGGATTATAGTTTGCGGAAAATCATAGCATAGGTTGCTGATGTGTAATCTCTATTAGCATACATTTCTGCAACTCTTTGTAACACCGTGAAGTTCGACCCATTTTTGTAGTTCAGCCGGTTTCCTGCGGGTCTACATCAATCATCCATTTGGCGCCTTTGGGAAACCGCTTCTGTTCCAGTGTCTGGCAAATGCCGGTCAGCAGTTTGTTCAGGCGCATGCGGTTGTCTGTGTTCAGAACCAGTTGCGCTCTGTGTCTGTCGGCGCGGCGGGCGATAAGAGCGGGTAGTGGTCCCCAGGTTTCAATGCCAGGCACGTTGGTCAGCGGTTTTATGCTGTCCAGAATCTGCAGGCTCTGTTCCATGGTGTCGGCTTCGGCGCGGAAAATGGCCATGGCGCGGAAGGGTGGGAACTGACCGGATTCCCGCTCTTCAAGTAGCTGGTCGGCCATATCCAGATAGCGGCCATTGCACAGGGTTCGCAGCAGTGGGTGGTCGCTGTGGCAGGTTTGTACCACCACGTTGCCGGCTTTTGTACCGCGCCCGGCCCGGCCACTTACCTGCAGCAGTGTTTGCACCAGCTGTTCCGGTGCCCGGAAGTCGACGCTGAACAGGCCGCCGTCGGCGTTGATCACAACCACCAGGGTTACGTTGGGGAAGTCATGGCCTTTGGCCAGCATCTGGGTGCCCACAAGAATGCAGGGCTTGCCGGTGTTTACCTGTTCAAGAATGTTCTGAATGCTGCCTTTGCGCTGGGTGCTGTCGCGGTCTACCCGCACCACAGGCGTGTCGGGGAAACAGGAGGCAAGTATGTCTTCGGTGCGCTCTGTGCCCTGGCCCACGGGTTTGAAGGCGTCGCTCTTGCACTTGGGGCAGGTGTCGGTGGCCGGGGCCTGAAAATCGCAGTGGTGGCAGCGCATGGCCCGGTCACGGCGATGGTAGGTAAGGCGTGTGTCGCAACGTGGGCACTCAACCATGTGGCCACAGTCAAAACACATCATCACCGGTGCATAGCCACGGCGGTTTACAAACACCAGTGCCTGGTTGCCACTGTCCAGTGTTTGTTTCAGTGCCTTCAGGGCAGGGCGGGAGAGCCCGCCTTCCAGGGGGCGGCTGCGTATGTCCAGCAGGCTGATGGTGGGTGATTGTGCCTTGCCGGCGCGCTCTTCCAGCTTTATCAGCCGGTACTTGCCCGTCAGCGCGTTATGGTAAGACTCCAGAGAAGGCGTGGCCGAGCCCAGAATAACCGGGCACTGGTTCAGGTGCGCCCGGTATACGGCCACATCCCGGCCGGAGTAGCGAAAGCCCTCGCCCTGTTTGTAAGAGTTGTCGTGCTCTTCATCCACAATCAGGGTTTCAAGTGAGGTAAACGGAAGCAGTACGGCCGACCGAGTACCTATAAGAATAACCGGTTCACCGTTGCGGATTTTCAGCCAGGCGTTCAGGCGTTCGCTGTCGTTCAATGCGGAGTGCCACACCAGAATGCGTTCGCCAAAGTAGCGTTTGAAGCGGGCGACGGTTTGCGGGGTAAGGTTGATTTCCGGCACCAGTACCAGCGCCTGGCCATCGGAAGTCAGGTGCTGTTTAAGGTAGTGCAGGTAAATCTCGGTTTTGCCGCTGCCGGTAATGCCATATAGAAGGGAGGCGCTGAAGCCTTCCGCCGGTGTGGGTAATTGTTCCATGGCCTCGGTCTGGGCCGGGGATAATTCCGGGGCAGCTGTGGTGCTTGTGTATGTTTGCTGCCCGGGCAGGCTGGCTTCGGGCTTTGCCAGGCGCACCAGCTCTTTCTGGTGCAGGGCTTTGAGTTGCGCGCGGGTAAAGCCAGCTTTGGTAACGGCGCTGCTTTTAACGCCCTTTTCGTGTTGTGCAATCCAGTCCAGCAGGTTTTTCTGTTTGTAGGCGTTTGCGGGCAGGGCAGCGCTGCTGCCGCACGCCTGCCACCAGTCTTCTTGTTTTTCTGCTGCCGGGCGGCCGCGCCTTAAGGCTGGCGGCAGGGCGGTAAACAGGCACTCGCCCAGCGGGTGCTGGTAATAGTCACTGGCCCAGCTGAGAAGCCGGAAGGTTTCTTCCGGCAGTGCCGGCCAGTCTTCCAGTGCAGTCTGGATGGGTTTGAGGGTAATGCCCTGGGGCGGTTCAACCTCTGTTTCCACAACCAGACCGATGGCCTGCTGGCGCCCGAACGGGATTTTTACCCGCTGGCCGGGTTGCAGGGTGAGGCCTTCGGGCACAAGATAGTCAAAGAGCCGTCTGAGTGGCCGGTTCAGCGCAATTCGGGCTGTTGGTAGCACTGAGGGCTCCCTTATGGATTATACGGATGAGGCTGTAATCATGCGCCTGTAAGGCTTGCCTGCCAGAAAGATTGCAAGTAAGATTCGCGGTCTGTTTGCGGCAGGGCATGATTGTGCCCCGTCTTCTCCATTGATTCAAACATGCGGTGCCTGGCGCCCGGGCTTTTATAGGTGCCCCGTGATCAGGTAGCGGCATGACCCAAAGAGGTTCACCATGAAAGAAGGTATTCACCCTAAGTACGCAGACATCACCGCAACCTGCTCCTGCGGTAATGTGCTCAAGACCCGTTCAACCGTTGGTCACGATCTGCAGCTGGATGTGTGCTCCCAGTGCCACCCATTCTACACTGGCAAGCAGAAGGTTATGGATACCGGCGGCCGTATCGATAAGTTCCAGAAGCGTTTTGGTGGTCGTATTGGTGGTAAGAAAAGCTAATCTTACTGCAGAGTTTAAAAAAAGCGCCTGAGGGCGCTTTTTTTGTTGCAGGCCCGGAAACAGCGCCTGGCTTCAGTTTATACGCAATAGGCCGTATTGACTGATTAAAAATTGTTCGCTTTTGCCCTTGTCGTTTGTTCGAGAGCGCGCCATAATGGCGCGCTCCTTCAGCTCGGCTATGTTCGTCTGAAGGCTATTTACTTTAAATGTGACAAACGGAACAGTGGCAATGTCTCAAGATCTGAAAGAAGCAGCCCTTGAATATCACGCCAAGCCGCGGCCTGGGAAGATCAGTGTAGAAATCACCAAGCCGACAGCGACCGCCCGCGACCTTGCCTTGGCATACAGCCCTGGCGTTGCCGAGCCGGTGCGCGAGATTGCGAAGGACCCGGAGAACGCTTACAAGTACACTGCAAAAGGTAACCTGGTAGCGGTTATCTCCGACGGTACGGCAATTCTTGGTCTGGGTAATCTGGGCCCGCTGGCAAGTAAGCCGGTAATGGAAGGCAAAGGCGTACTGTTCAAGCGGTTTGCCGGAGTTGATGTGTTCGATATCGAAGTCAACTCAGAAAGCCCGCAGGCGTTCATTGAAACCGTTGAGCGTATTGCAGATACCTTTGGCGGCATTAACCTTGAAGATATCAAGGCGCCAGAGTGTTTTGAAATCGAGCACGCTCTGATTGAAAAGTGCAATGTGCCCATCTTCCACGATGACCAGCACGGCACCGCAATTGTTACCGCAGCCGGCATGATCAATGCGTTAGAGCTGCAGGGCAAAAAAATTGAAGACGCGAAAGTGGTGTGCCTGGGTGCCGGTGCCGCTGCTATCGCCTGCATGAAGTTGTTGGTCAGCTGTGGTATCAGCTCCGAGAACATCTTCATGCTCGACCGTAAGGGTGTGATCCACTCAGGTCGCGAAGATCTTAACCAGTACAAAGCGATGTTCGCCAACGACACGGACAAGCGCACGCTGGATGAAGCAATTGACGGCGCCGATGTGTTCCTTGGGCTGTCTGGTCCAGATCTACTGAGTGCTGAGCAGCTTAAGAAGATGGCTCCTAATCCGGTTGTGTTTGCCTGCTCAAACCCGGATCCGGAAATTAACCCGGAAGTTGCCAACTCGGTTCGTGACGACCTGATTATGGCAACCGGGCGTTCAGACTACCCGAACCAGGTAAACAACGTGCTTGGCTTCCCGTTCATTTTCCGTGGTGCGCTCGACGTCCGTGCAACGTGCATCAACGAAGAAATGAAAGTGGCGGCAGTGAATGCCATCCGTGAGCTGGCGAAAGAACCGGTGCCACAGGAAATCTGTGAAGCCTACGGTGTTGAGTCCTTTGAGTTCGGCAAGCAATACATTATTCCGAAGCCTATGGATGTGCGTTTGCTGGAGGTGGTTCCGGCTGCCGTGGCGCGTGCTGCAGTGGACTCCGGAGTTGCCCGCAATGGATACCCGGCCCATTATCCGCTGAAGAGCATAGATGACATTATCTGATCGATGATGTTGCAGGCTTATAAAAAAACCGGCGGTGATCCCGCCGGTTTTTTTGTGTCTGTGTTTCGGGCTTCGGGTTAGAATATCTGGCGCGACAGGTCGCTGCCGCCGCTGCCTGAACCGGTGCGGCCCTCATCCCCTGCAGCGAGTGCGGCCGGGGCATCTTCTTCTTTGAATATCTCGAATCTGCCTTCTTCACCCGGGCGTGCACGCTTGCCGGTTTCCGGATTGATGCGGATATTCACAATGCCGTTTGGCCGAGGCATGAAGGCGGACGGTGTTCCTTCCAGTGCAACTTCCATGTAATCCACCCAGATAGGCAGGGCAGTGCTGGCGCCGTATTCCCGGCGCCCCAGTGGCGCAGGCTGGTCAAACCCGACCCAGGTGGTTGTGGCAATGTCATGGTTGAAACCGGCAAACCAGGTGTCTTTCTGTTTGTTGGTGGTACCGGTTTTGCCCGCAAGGTCGTCCCGCCCCAGCGCCCGGGCACGGCGCCCCGTACCTCGCTTAATAACATCGCGCATCATGGAGTGCAGAATATAAGCCGAGCGTTCATCGGCCAGTCGGCGCATTATCCGGGTCTCGGGTTCTGCTTCCGCCGTTACTGCCGGTGCGTTAACGGGATCGTCAGCCGGCACTGGCTGAATATCTTCTGTGTCGCAGTTCGTGTCGCAAAGAACCACTTCGGGGGCCTGGTAAATGGTTTCGCCGTTAACATCGGTTATGGTTTCTATCAGGTAAGGCTTAACGTCGTAGCCTCCGTTGGCGATAACGGCAAGGCCCCGGGCCAGCTCCATTGGGGTCAGGTGACCACTGCCCAGCGCCAGGGAGAGATCGCTGGGCATGCCTTCAGTTGGCACTTTCAGTTGTTCAAGATAGTCCAAGGTTCGCGAAATTCCCAGATCTCTGAGCAGTCTTACGGAAACCAGGTTGCGAGACCGGTACAGTGCTTCTCGCAGGGTGGTGGGGCCTTCAAAGCGACCGCCCGAGTTTTCCGGGCGCCATCCGGCGCCGGCATCATCAAACACTATGGGGGCGTCGTTATAGATGGTGGCGGGGGTCATGCCGCTTTCCAGGGCTGTCAGGTAGAGGAAGGGCTTGAAGGTTGAGCCTGGCTGGCGCTGGGCCTGGGTAGCGCGATTGTATTTGCTCTGGCTAAAGCTGTAACCGCCGGCCAGGGATTCGATGGCCCCGGTTTTTGCTTTCAGGGAAATCAGGGCGCCTTCAACATCCGGTACCTGCATCAGGGACACGCGAACCGGTTGGTCAAGGGTGGGCGCCTGGGTTTCTTCAGTATCACTGGCATCTGGTGTTGCTTGTACGGTCGCTATTTCTTCAACCCGAACGTAAACCACGTCGCCTGCACTGACAACGTCTGAGGGTTTGGTCGGCTCTGAGCCTGTATAGTTTTGGGTTTTGTAGCGGCTGGCCCACTTCATGGATTCAAAGGGCATAACCGCCGGGCCAAAGCGGCGCACATGGGCCCGGGCCTCGCCTTTATCATCGTCTACCTTTGTAATCACCGCGGGCATCAGGGATTCGACTCTGGGGTAGTTGAGCATGGCCGCGCTCAGGTCGCCGTTTGCCAGGGTGTCGGCGTCAAGCTCGCCGATGGGGCCGCGGAATCCATGCCGGTGATCGTAGGCTTCAAGGCCGTCTCTGAGCGCATCTGTGGCTTTCTGCTGGTCTTCGCTGTCTACCGTGAGGGTCACTGTATAGCCATCGGTGTAGGCGTCTTCACCAAAGCGCCGGACCATCTCGGCTCTGGCCATTTCTGCCACATAGTCCGCGTCTACTTCTGTTTCCGTGGCGTTGTAGGTAGCGGTAACCGGCGCCTGAATGGCCAGTTCGTAAGCATCGGGGCTGATGTATCCGTGTTCTTTCATCCGGCCCAGTATCCAGTCCCGGCGCTGGGTTGCGCGCTGTGGATTGGCTAGCGGGTTATAGGCCGACGGTGCCTTGGGCAGACCGGCCAGCATGGCCATTTGCGCCAGAGAGAGTTCGTTAACGGGCTTGTTGTAATAAACCTGTGAGGCGGCGGCAATGCCGTAGGCACGGTTGCCCAGATAGATTTTGTTCAGGTACAGCTCAAAGATCTGCGGTTTATCCAGTTCCCGCTCTATCTGGATGGCCAGCAGTATTTCATTAAATTTACGGATAAAGGTCCGATCACGTGACAAAAAGTAATTTTTTGCAACCTGCATGGTGATGGTACTGCCGCCAGACTGGATCGAACCCGTGGAGACCAGTTCCACTGCAGCCCGCGCCAGGCCTTTGATATCAACACCATAATGATCATAAAATCGCGAGTCTTCAGCGGCCATAAAGGCTTGTAACTGAATTGTTGGGATCTGTTCGATTGTGATCGGTGCCCTTCTCTTTTCGCCGAATTCTGCTATTAATCGGTTGTCTTTGCTATATACCCGCAGTGGCGTCTGGAGCTTGATGTCCATAATCTGTTCAACGGGGGGCAGGCCGGGGCGGAGGTACAGGTAGAAGCCCGAGCCAACAATAACTGCGAGGCTCAGGCCGGTAAGAAAAAACCACGCAAAAAGACGAGATGTACGCAACAAATGGGGCATTTTTTTCTGACAACTGTTGGAGATAAGTCTATCATTTGAGGAATTGCTTTAGGTGACAAGAGTGTTTCACCGTTGCAAGATCTCTCAGCATGTAATTGCTGACATTGTAAACGGAATAATGAAGAAATTCTCTTAAATAAAAAACACATAAGATATATGCCCGGGTGAATTCTGCCAGGTATTAGGGTGAGCGCGTGTTTGGAAAGAAATCCAGTGCAGTATTGGGCGTGGATGTCAGCTCAAGTTCTGTCAAGCTTCTCGAACTGTCAAAGCAGGGCGACCGCTACAAGGTTGAGAGCTATGCCGTAGAACCGCTGCCGGCCAATGCAGTGGTGGAAAAGAATATCACTGATGTTGAAGCTGTGGGTGAAGTTCTCAAGCGCGCGGCCTCCCGGTCGCGCACCAGTCTTAAGCAGGTTGCCATTGCGGTATCCGGGTCCTCGGTTATCACCAAAGTCATCCAGATGGATGGTGCTCTGAACCAGTTTGAAATGGAAGATCAGATTGCCCTTGAGGCAGATCAGTATATTCCCTATCCCCTTGATGAGGTCGCAATTGACTTTGAAGTGCAGGGGCCAGCCGAAAACAACCCGAATCAGGTCGATGTGCTTCTGGCTGCCTGTCGGAAAGAGAACGTCGATATCCGCGAAGATGCGCTGGAGATGGCTTCTCTGAAGGCCAGAATTGTCGATGTGGAGGCTTACGCCCTTGAGCGGGCCTATGTGCTGATTGCACCTCAGTTAGGTGCACAGCAGGAAGAGTCGGTCGTGGCCATTGTCGATGTGGGTGCCACCATGACAACACTGAGTGTGCTGGCAGAGGGCAAAACGGTTTATACCCGGGAGCAGATTTTCGGCGGCAAACAGCTGACTGAGGAAATTCAGCGTCGTTACGGGTTGTCTGTTCAGGAAGCAGGGCTGGCCAAAAAGCAGGGCGGGTTACCGGATGATTATGAGCCGGAAGTTCTCACGCCGTTCCGGGAAGCCGTGGTTCAGCAGGTTGCCCGGGCGCTTCAGTTCTTTTTCGGAGCCAGTCAGTACAACGCTGTAGATCATGTGGTTCTTGCCGGCGGCACCGCATCTATACAGGGGCTGGCGGAAATGGTGGAAGAAAAAACCGGAACGCCCACGGTGATAGCCAACCCATTTGCCGATATGGCGGTGGCTCCCCGGGTTAATGCGTCCGCCCTGAGTAACGATGCGCCCTCGCTGATGATTGCCTGTGGCCTGGCAATGAGGAGCTTCGACTGATGGCAAAGATTAACCTCAGGCCCTGGCGTGAAGAGCTCCGGGCTGAAAAGCAGAAAGAATTCACTGTGATGGTTCTTGGGGCGGCTGTGATTGCCGCCGGGCTGGCGTTTCTCTGGAGTTCCGACCTGGACAGCAGAGTTGCGTATCAGCAGTCCCGGAACGCGTATATTGAGACGGCGACGAAAAAACTGGATACCCAGATACGGGAAATAGAGAACCTCAAGCGCAAGCGCGATGAGTTATTGGCCCGTATGAAGGTTATTCAGGATCTTCAGGGCAAGCGCCCGGTGATTGTGCGCACCTTTGACGAGCTGGTTCGCACACTGCCCGATGGGCTTTTTTATACCGATCTGAAAAAGTCCGGGGACCGGGTCAGTATTGTAGGCATGGCAGAATCGAACAGCCGGGTCTCAGAACTGATGCGCCAGTTTGAAAACTCTGACTGGTTTAAGGATCCCAACCTTTCTAACGTATCGTCGGCCGGCAGCCGGCGGGCAGGGTACAGCCAGTTCAATATGACCGTGCAACAAAAAACACCTGAGCCCGAAGGGGAGGATAAGTAATGAGCCTCGCGGACTCACTTAAAAGCCTGAATGAATTCGATATCAATGATCTTGATCTCAATAATGCCGGCATCTGGCCTGCGCCAGTCAAGGCGATTGTGGTTCTGATTGTTTTCTGCCTGATTCTGGGCGGTGGTTACTGGTTTTTTGTGAAAGACCAGTATGCGCAACTCGAGAGAGTCGAAAAAACGGAACAGGATCTGCGCAAAAAGTACGAGGAGAAAGCCTACCAGGTGGCAAACCTGGAGGTTTTCAAATCCCAGATGGTTGAGATGGAAGAGACCTTTGGCGCACTGGTACGCCAGCTTCCGAGCGAGACAGAGGTGCCGGGGCTGCTGGAGGACATTACTAATACAGCGCTGGGGAACGGCCTTGCCTTGCAGGAAGTGAAGCTTCAATCGGAGCAGAAGCGGGATTTTTACTCCGAGCTGCCGATTAATATCCGCGTATCCGGCTCCTATCATGAGCTGGCGTCTTTCGTAAGCAGTGTTGCCAGTCTTCCACGAATTGTCACGTTGCACGATTTAACCATTAAACCAACAGGCGGAGACGGTGAACAGCTTGATATGCAGGTTGTTGCCCGCACCTACCGCTACCGGGCTGGAGAATGAGCATGGCGGTAAAGCATGCAGGAAAGGCCTGGCTGGGTTTTTGTCTGGTGTCACTCCTGACGGCCTGCTCCCAGGGCAATGGCTACTCTGATCTGGACAAGTTTATGGCGGATACCCGCGCCAAGCCACGGGGCCACGTGGAACCGCTACCGGAATTCAGCGCCTATGAGGCCTTCAGCTATTCCGCGGCAGACCGGCGCGCACCGTTTGAGCCGCCCATGGATGTGCAGCTGACCATGGTTGATCAGAAGCCTGTCAGTGATGTTGAGCCGAACCTGGATCGCCCCAGGCAAGTGCTGGAAAATTTTGATCTGAAAAATCTGGGCATGGTGGGAACACTCCAGGGAGCAGGGGGCAACCTGTTCGCGCTTATCCGGGATAATTCCGGTGGCGTTCACCGGGTTCGCACCGGAAATTATATGGGGCAGAACTATGGCCGGGTTATCGGCATCAGTGAAGCCCGGGTAGAATTGATAGAAATTGTTCCCGATGGCCGGGGCGGCTGGGTAGAGCGACCTCGCTCTCTGACCCTGAACGAAGACGCAGGCTAAGGAGCGGCTGGATGAAAGTTGAAAGAAAAATGCAAATACCAAAAGGTTCGGGGTCGAGACTAACGATGTTCAGAAAACTCAATGTATATTTAAGCGTGACTGCTTTTGCGTTGTTCTCCAGCCTGGCCAGCGCTGTCACACTGGAAGATGTTTCCTTCTCTTCGTTGCCGGGTGAGCGCCTGGAAGTAACGCTTGAGTTTGATGATCAGCCACCCGAGCCTTCGGGGTACACCATCGAGCGGCCGGCGCGGATTGCGGTTGATCTGGCAGACACCACCAGTGGGCTTGATGCCCGCAGTATTCCCCTGGGGTCGGGCAACGCGCAAAGCATGACCGTTGTTGAAACAAAGGATCGCACCCGCCTGATCTTCAACCTTGTTGAGCTTGCGCCATACGACACCGTTCGTAAGAACAATTCCCTGGTTATGACCATTGGCGCCGAGTCTGGGACAGATGCAGATGTAGCCCGCCCCACGGGCACCACCAGAGCTCCGCAACCGGCGGCAGCACCGGATACACTGGCCGGGGTGGACTTTCGCCGTGGTAAAGATGGCGAAGGCCGGGTGATTGTTGATCTGGGAAGCCCGCAGACTCCTGTGGATCTGTCTGAGCTGGGTGGCAAAATTCGCCTTACAATGGACGGCGTCGCAGTGCCGGCAGACCTGCGCCGTCGCCTGGACGTAACCGACTTTGCAACTCCGGTTACCCGCATCGACACCTTTGTGGAAGACGGAAATGCCGTGGTGGAAATTCGTCCGGAGGGGCATTACGACTACATAGCCTATCAGTCCGGCAGTGAGTTTACCGTCAGTGTTGAACAGCTGAGCGAGGAAGAGGCAGAAACCCGTCGTGAGGAGAAATTCCCGTATACCGGCGATAAGCTCTCCCTGAACTTTCAGGACATTGAAGTACGTTCGGTATTGCAGCTGATTGCCGATTTTACCGGCCTAAACCTGGTGGCTAGTGATACTGTGGGTGGCAGTATCACGTTGCGTTTGCAGAACGTGCCCTGGGATCAGGCCCTGGATCTTATCCTGAAAACCAAAGGGCTGGATAAGCGCCAGATTGGTAATGTTCTGCTGGTGGCGCCGGCCGATGAAATTGCCGCCCGTGAAAAGCTTGAGCTGGAAACCAGCAAGCAGATTGCCGAGCTGGCACCGGTTCGTCTGGACATCATTCAGGTAAATTACGCCAAGGCTGCCGATGTGGTCACACTGATCGAGGCGGACAAGGAGCTGATCACGGACCGTGGGTTTGTGTCTTCAGATGTGCGTACGAACACGATCAGTGTCCGGGAAACCTCTGCCAAGCTTGAGGAAATCCGTCGCCTTGTATCCACCTGGGATGTGCCCGTGCGTCAGGTGTCTATTGAAGCCCGCATTGTGCGTGCCCAGACCAACGTAGCGGAAAATCTGGGGGTTCGCTGGGGTGGCGCAGCCTACGATGTGAGTGGCGATAATGTGTTTTCTATCGGCGGTTCCCAGAGTGCATCTGAGAGTGCCCGGGATGCGGCTACCGGCGGCTCGGGTGATATTTCCTTCTCCGACTCCATGGCTGTGGATCTTGGTGTAACCGGTGAAGGGGCATCGTCCTTTGCACTGGGCTGGGGCGGTAGTGATTTTCTGGTGGATCTGGAGTTGTCGGCCCTTGAAACCGACGGCCAGGCAGAAGTGGTCTCCCAGCCGCGGGTGGTGACGGCTGACCGACAAACAGCGTCGATCAAGTCAGGTGAAGAGATTCCTTATCAGGAAGCGTCGTCCAGTGGCGCAACATCGGTTTCGTTCAAAGAAGCTGTGTTGTCACTGGAGGTGACTCCGCAGATTACTCCGGATGACAACATCATTATGGATTTGATGGTAAACCAGGATTCCCGGGGTGAGGTTACCGCAGGTATCCCCTCTATCAATACCAATGAGGTAACAACCCAGGTGCTGGTAGGCAATGGTGAAACGGTTGTTCTGGGTGGTATCTTCCAGTCAGAGGTTGCGACACAAACCACCAAGACTCCGTTCCTTGGAGATATTCCTTACCTTGGGCGTCTGTTCAAGCGCACGGAGAATATTAATGAACGCAGTGAGCTTCTGATCTTCATTACACCCAAGATCATCAAGAATGACCTGATCCGCTAATCTGGAATCCGGCAGAAAAACCGCCATCTGAAAAGCTGGCGGTTTTTTTGTGATATTCTCATTCGCCTGAACATTATTGAGCGGAAGTTATGTCTTTGCCGAAACGCATAGTCCTGGTTGGCCCCATGGGCGCAGGTAAAAGTACGATTGGCCGGTTACTTGCCCGGGAACTCGGGTACAGGTTTCTGGATTCAGACCGGATTATAGAAGAGCGCTGCGGGGCCAATATTCCCTGGATATTCGATGTGGAGGGGGAGGAGGGCTTCCGCAAACGCGAGACGGCTATGCTGGCGGAATTGTCGACAGAGCCGGAAACGGTTCTGGCTACCGGTGGCGGGGCGGTCATGCGCGATGAAAATTACCCGTTGTTGAAAAAGGACTCGGTGGTGGTGTATCTGAGAACCTCCATCGAGCAACAGATAGAGCGCACCCGCAAAGACCGCAACCGGCCTTTGCTGCAGAACGATGACCCGGAAGGTGTTCTGCGCAGGCTGTTTGCCCTGCGAGACCCTTTGTACACCAGCCTTGCCGATATCATTATGTACACAGACCGCAAAAGCCCCCGGCTAGTGGTTCGCCAGGTGATTAACCGTATCAACCCTAAAACGCCCCGGCAGCAGAGACAGGTCAGAAAAGAGGGACGCAACCATGTATAAACTGCTTCACGAACTACCGGTCGATCTGGGGGATCGTAGCTATCCGATCCTGATCGGTGAAGGGGTACTGGGGGAGCTTGATCTTTCCGGGTACGTGGATGGCTCCCAGGTAATGATTGTGACCAATAACCGGGTCGGCCCCTTGTATCTGGAGCAGGCCAAAGCCTGCTTCCCTGGCAAAACTGTGGATACCGTGGTGTTGCCCGATGGCGAAAAACATAAAGACTGGCAGACCCTGAATCTGATATTCGATGCCCTTCTGGAAAAGCGGCACACCCGAAAAACCACCCTGGTGGCTCTGGGCGGTGGCGTCGTGGGGGATATGACAGGCTTTGCCGCCGCCTCGTACCAGCGTGGGGTGCCGTTTATACAAATCCCGACCACTTTGCTGTCCCAGGTGGATTCATCAGTGGGTGGCAAAACCGGGATTAACCACCCGCTGGGCAAAAACATGATTGGTGCGTTTCATCAGCCTGAAGTGGTGCTGATTGATACAGACACACTCAAAACCCTGCCCCCCAGAGAAGTTTCGGCGGGCCTTGCGGAAGTTATCAAATACGGGCTGATTCGCGACGCCGACTTTCTTGACTGGCTGGAGTTGCTGATTGATCCCCTGGTGGGCGGTGACAGTGTGGCGCTGGCTGAGGCTATATACCGTTCCTGTGGGTGTAAGGCTGATGTGGTTGCGCAGGATGAGCGCGAAGCCGGGCTCCGGGCTACTCTGAACCTGGGTCATACCTTTGGCCATGCCATTGAAACCTTTGCAGGGTATGGCAACTGGCTGCACGGGGAGGCCGTAGGTACCGGGATGATCATGGCGGCCGATCTGTCCGCCCGCGAGGGGGCGATCAGCCGGGCCGACTTTGAACGCATAGTGCAGATTATCAACAGAGCGAACCTGCCATCACTGCCACCGGCGAGCATGACGCCGGAAAACTTTATGAACCTGATGGCGGTGGACAAGAAAAATATTGATGGCCGGTTAAGGCTGGTGTTGCTCAGGGCCGTTGGCGATGCGGTAGTGACGTCTGATGCAGCACCGGAAAACCTTGCGGCAACGCTAGAGACATTTTGTAATCAGCAGCGCTGAGAAATAGCGGTCATTTTGAACAGTAGGTGTCTTTTGTGAAAGACGACAGTTTGAACAGTCTGGATGGCGGCGGTTTGTTCCCTCGCTTACAGCAACAATACAGTCTGAAAGACAATCCGCTGGAAATGGACACGCCGTTTTTTCAGGGCGGCATGCGCCAGCATGCGTTGGAGACCCTGCGTCACTTGTGTGGCTTCGGTGATATGGCGCTACTGCTGACCGGCCCGCCGGGCACGGGGAAAAGCCGGTTGCTGTCAGAGTTGGTACGCAGTGAGTCATCGCGTCTTGGATTCCATTACGTGACCCCCGAAGCCTTGGCCAGTAGCACGGTGCTGGCCGCTAACCTGAAGCAATTGGTCCGTGCCGGGGCCAGCCCTGAAGAGTCTCCCCGGGAGGCAGTGCATCGTTTTTTCCGCTGGTCTGAAGGCCGGGTCGGTAAAGGGCAGCGCATGGTGTTGCTTATTGACGATGCCGGGCAGGCTGATCCGGAGGTACTCCGGCTTATTCTTGAAGGGTTTCTGACTGCAGACAGGGCGAGGGCAGCGGTTCCTGTGATTGCCGGTGAAGCACACCTGAGCCGGGTGCTGATCACAGATGAACTGAACGATGCTGTGCATCAGCTTCACCTGAGTCCGCTGACCAAAGAAGAGGTGTTTTCTTACCTGGAGCCGCGGGTGCGCAAAGCCGGTGGCAAGGTGAGTGAGCTTTTGAGCGCGTCCCGCCTCGAGCGTATACATCAGCTCAGTGAAGGCAGCTTCTCGGGAGTAAAGCGAGTAACTCCGGGCATCTGGCTGGGGATGGTTTCCCGGGCATCAAAGCAGAAGCGCTCGGGACGGATAAGCTTCAGGCAGTTGCGCCTGCCCATTCTGGCGCTTTTATTGTTAGCGGGTTCCTGGTGGTTCGTTGCATGGCAGTATGATGAAACCATGGCTCAGGATGCTGTAAGCAATACGGAGCCGGAGCGAGTGCGCAAGAGCATAACGGTAGGCCCGGAGAATCCCGAAAAAGAAATACCTGCAGAAGTGATCCCGGAGTTGCCAGAGCCGATCGCGCCGGCACCATTAGAGCCAGAGCCAGAGCCAGAGCCAGAGCCAGAGCCAGAGCCAGAGCCAGAGCCAGAGCCAGAGCCAGAGCCAGAGCCAGAGCCAGAGCCAGAGCCAGAGCCAGAGCCAGAACCAGAACCGGAGCCAGCTTTTACACCGAAAAATGCTGACCGGTATGTGGCTGTGGAGGAATTGCGCAGCCGCAGCAAAGGCTGGACAATTCAACTGGTGGCGGGAAATCTTGAGGAGACAGCATTAAACGTACTTTCCCGGTACTCACAACTGGACACCATGGTGTATACCCTGGGTGAGCGCAAAAATGAGCCCTGGTTCATGGTTCTCTATGGCGACTACGCAACCAGAGAAGAGGCCAGAAAGGCTATTTCCGCTCTCCCTGACACGTTAGTATCCCGTTCCCCGTGGGCGCGTACCACCGGGGACCTGTAGCGCCTCTAAGGGAAAGCCGGCCTTTTTTATTGCCGCAAACGGGGTATCATAAGTTCCGTTCCATTAAGACCATCTGAAAGAGACTATTCTGGAATTCCTATGACCGAGCTGAAGAATGACCGCTTCCTGCGCGCTCTGGCGCGTCAGCCAGTTGATCGTACACCGGTATGGATGATGCGCCAGGCCGGCCGTTATCTGCCCGAATATCGTGCTACCCGGGAAAAAGCGGGTGATTTCCTCAGCTTGTGCCGAAACACGCCGCTGGCGTGTGAAGTAACACTGCAGCCGCTTGAGCGTTTCCCTCTGGATGCGGCCATCCTGTTCTCGGATATTCTGACCATTCCCGATGCTCTGGGGCTGGGGCTTTACTTTGAAACCGGTGAAGGCCCTAAATTCAAAAACACGATTCGTTCCGCAGCAGACGTGGATGCATTGCCGAACATCAAGGCAGACGTCGACCTCGACTATGTCATGAACGCTGTCTCCACTATTCGCAGCGCGCTCAATGGCAGTGTGCCACTGATTGGTTTTTCCGGCAGCCCATGGACGCTGGCAACCTATATGGTGGAAGGCGGTTCCTCAAAGGACTTCCGCGAAGCCAAGAAGCTGGCGTACGGTCAGCCGGACGTAATGCACCGGTTGCTGGATCACCTGGCGGATGCCGTGATTGATTACCTGAACAGCCAGATCAAAGCGGGCGCCCAGGTGGTGCAGATCTTTGATACCTGGGGTGGAATACTCAGTGGCTGGGCCTATGAAGCCTTCTCCCTGCAGTACATGCGCAAGATTGTGAACGGCCTGATCCGCGAAGCCGACGGTCGCCACGTGCCGGTGATTCTGTTTACCAAAAACGGCGGTCAGTGGCTGGAATCCATGGCAGATACGGGCGCAGACGCTGTGGGTCTGGACTGGACCACAGATATTGGCGATGCGCGGGCGCGTGTAGGCGATCGCGTAGCCTTGCAGGGCAACCTGGACCCCACCATGCTGTATGCGCCTAAAGAACGGATTCGTGAAGAGGTAGGAGATATCCTGCGTCGTTACGGTTCAGGCCCGGGTCATATCTTCAACCTTGGTCATGGTATTACTCCGGAAGTGGATCCGGAGCATGCGAAAGCATTCATTGAAGCGGTTGTTGAGCTGAGCCCGGAATACCACCGCTGATTCAGCGGAGAGCTATTGCAGCCCTGGTCAGAGTTCTTCCAGGGCTGTGAGGGCCTCGCTGAGTTTGGTGACCGGAATCACCTTCATGCCGTCAATCGGCTTGCGTGGGGCGTTGGATTTCGGCACCAGGGCACGGGTAAAGCCATGCTTTGCCGCCTCGTAAATCCGTTCCTGGCCGCTGGGCACAGGGCGGATCTCTCCTGATAGTCCCACCTCGCCAAAGATCACAAGGTCCTGGGGCAGGGCACGATCACGAAACGACGACACAATGGCCGCCAGAAGCGCCATGTCTGCACTGGTTTCGTTTACTTTCACGCCGCCAACGACGTTCACAAACACATCCTGATCCGATACGTGCAGCCCTCCGTGACGGTGCAGTACCGCCAGGAGCATGGCCACCCGGTTCTGATCCAGGCCAACAGCCACGCGCCGGGGATAGCCGCCCTGGGCCATGTCGACCAGCGCCTGAATTTCCACCAGCATGGGTCTGGTGCCTTCCCAGACCACCATCACCACACTGCCCGGTGCTGCGTCTTCACCACGGTTCAGGAAGATGGCGCTGGGGTTCTTTACTTCCTTCAGGCCCTGCTCGAGCATGGCAAATACGCCCAGCTCGTTTACAGCACCAAAGCGGTTCTTGATGCCCCGAAGGGTGCGGTAACGGCTGTCGCTGGAGCCTTCCAGCAGAATGGAGCAATCAATCATATGCTCCAGAACCTTGGGGCCGGCCAGGCTGCCATCCTTGGTGACGTGGCCCACCAGAAACAGGATGATGCCAGTCTGCTTGGCAAAGCGGGTGAGAAAGGCTGCGCTTTCACGCACCTGTGACACAGAGCCGGGAGCCGACTCTATATCGGCCACGTGCATGACCTGAATACTATCCACCACCAGAATCCGTGGCTTTTCTGTTTCAGCGACCTGCATGACCCGCTCAACGCTGGTCTCGGACAGCATTTTGAGATCGCTGGTAGGCAGGCCCAGGCGCTTGGCGCGCATGGCAACCTGTTGCAGGGATTCTTCACCGGTCACATAGAGCGCCGGAACGCTGCCGGCCAGGTGACATACAGCCTGGAGCAGCAGGGTACTTTTACCAGCACCTGGTTGCCCGCCCATAAGCACGGCGGAGCCTTCCACCAGTCCGCCTCCCAGCACCCGGTCAAACTCCTGCATGCCGGTGCTGATGCGCTCCTGTTCAGCAAGGCTGACGGCATCAAGGCTCTGCACGCTGGAGAGGCTGCCGGCAAAGCCTTCAAAGCGAACGCCCCGGGCGCCTTTGGCGTTACTGCTGACGCCCCGGACTTCGGTAACGGTGTTCCAGGCCTGGCAGGCCGTGCACTGGCCCTGCCACTTGGAATAGTCTGCACCGCATTCGGTGCAGACGTAGGAGGTTTTAGCTTTTGCCATCAGGCCAGCTTCTTGTACTTCATGCGCTGGGGCTGCATGGCAGAATCCCCTTTGCGCTTCTTGTAGTCGGCGTCGTACTCGGTGAAGTTGCCTTCAAAGTAAATCACCTCGCCGTCATCCTCAAAGGCCAGGATGTGGGTGGCCACCCGGTCGAGGAACCAGCGGTCGTGAGAGATGACCAGCGCCGAGCCCGGGAAATTCAGCAGGGCCTCTTCCAGAGCCCGCAGGGTTTCCACGTCAAGGTCGTTGGTGGGTTCGTCCAGCAGCAGCACGTTGCCGCCCTGTTTCAGCAGTTTGGCCAGGTGCAGGCGGTTACGCTCACCACCGGACAGGTCACCGACCCGCTTTTGCTGGTCGCTGCCCTTGAAGTTGAAGCGGCCCACGTATGCCCGCGACGGGGTTTCGTAGTTGCCCACTTTGATGATGTCGTTTCCGTCGGACAGTTCTTCCCAGACGGTGTTGCCATCATTCAGATCGCGCATCTGGTCCACATAGGCCAGGTCGACAGTCTCGCCAATGGTAATGTCGCCAGAATCCGGTTTGTCGTACCCGGCAATCAGTTTGAAGAGGGTGGACTTGCCCGCACCGTTACCCCCGATAATGCCCACAATGGCGCCGGGAGGTACGCTGAAGGAGACGTCTTCATAAAGCAGGCGATCACCAAACGATTTACTGATGTTCTCTACTTCAATCACCTTGTTGCCCAAGCGGGGGCCGGGTGGAATGTACAGCTCGTTGGTCTCGTTGCGCTTCTGGAACTCCTGGGAGTTCATCTCCTCAAAGCGGGCAAGACGGGCCTTGCTTTTGGACTGGCGGCCCTTGGCATTGGAGCGCACCCATTCCAGTTCTTCTTTAATGGCCTTCTGGTGAGAAGCTTCCTGCTTGGCTTCCATCTCCAAGCGCTTTTCCTTGTTTTCCAGCCACTGGCTGTAGTTGCCTTCAAATGGAATGCCCTGACCACGGTCCAGTTCCAGAATCCAGCCGGCTACGTTGTCCAGGAAGTAGCGGTCGTGGGTGATGGCAACCACGGTACCGTCGTAATCATGGAGGAAGCGCTCCAGCCAGGCGACGGATTCCGCATCCAGGTGGTTTGTAGGCTCGTCCAGAAGCAGCATGTCCGGGCCGGAGAGCAGCAGACGGCACAGGGCCACACGGCGGCGCTCACCGCCGGACAGAACGTTTACTTTCTGGTCCCAGGGCGGAAGGCGCAGAGCATCTGCGGCTACTTCCATTTTGCGCTCGATGTCGTGGCCATCGGTGGCTTGTACGATGGCTTCCAGCTCGCCCTGTTTTTTCGCCAGTTCGTCAAAATCAGCATCCGGTTCTGCATAGGCTGCATAAACCTGGTCCAGTTCGGCCAGTGCGTTGTGAACGTGGGCCACGGCTTCATCAACGATTTCCTTAACGGTTTTGTCTTCGTCAAGCTCCGGCTCCTGGGGCAGGTAGCCGATATTGATGCCGGGCTGTGGCCGCGCTTCGCCTATGTAATCCTGGTCGACGCCGGCCATAATACGCAGCAGCGTAGACTTACCGGCACCGTTGAGGCCGAGTACACCGATTTTGGCGCCCGGGAAAAAGCTCAGGGAAATATCCTTGAGGATCTCGCGCTTGGGTGGAACCACCTTGCCCACGCGATTCATGGTGTATACGTACTGAGCCATAAAGGCGTTGTCCTCTTTGAAAACGAGATTTTAATAGGTTTGTAAGGTATCTAAACCCGGAAACTATAGCAATTTAGGCTAGGCCTGCGATATGGGTATGGCGGTATGTGCGCACTGTATAAAGGATGATTTCCAACCCGGTAATGGGCTAGAATAGGCGGCCAAATTTTACGTGATCCCGGAAGGCAGTTCTGCGAACTCTCCGGGCCAGTCAAGCACACAGGGGCAGCCACTGATGTTTAATCGTGATATGAAGATCGCCGGTTTCGACGACGAACTCTGGAACGCTATGCAGGCGGAAAGCAAACGCCAGGAAGCTCATATTGAGCTGATTGCATCAGAGAACTACACCAGCCCGAGGGTGATGGAAGCCCAGGGCAGCGACCTGACGAACAAGTATGCCGAGGGGTATCCCGGCAAGCGTTACTACGGTGGCTGTGAGTTTGTCGATATTGCCGAGCAGCTGGCGATTGACCGCGCCAAAGAACTGTTTGGTGCGGCGTACGCTAACGTACAGCCACACTCCGGCTCCCAGGCTAACTCAGCGGTTTTCATGGCGCTGGCCAACCCTGGCGATACCGTGCTGGGAATGAGCCTGGCTCACGGTGGTCACCTGACCCACGGGGCAGGCGTAAACTTCTCCGGCAAGATCTATAACGCGGTGCAGTATGGTATTGATACAGACACCGGTCTGATTGATTACGAAGAGCTGGAAGCCCTGGCGGTTGAGCACAAGCCCAAAATTATTATTGCCGGTTTCTCGGCATACTCTCAGGAGCTGGACTTTGCCCGCTTCCGGGAAATTGCAGACAAAGTGGGCGCCTACCTGTTTGTGGATATGGCGCACGTGGCCGGTCTGGTGGCGGCAGGTGTCTATCCGGACCCTGTGCCCCACGCCCATGTGGTTACCACCACAACCCACAAGACATTGCGCGGCCCCCGTGGCGGCCTGATTCTGGCCTGTGACGATGAGGCTCTGCACAAAAAACTGAACTCTGCGGTCTTCCCGGGTGGACAGGGTGGTCCGCTGATGCACGTGATTGCAGCCAAGGCGATCTGCTTCAAGGAAGCCATGAGCGAAGAGTTCAAGACCTACCAGAAGCAGGTCCTGAAGAACGCGGAAGCCATGGCGAGCGTATTTGTCGATCGCGGCTATGATGTGGTTTCCGGCGGCACCAAAAACCACCTGTTCCTGGTCAGCCTTATCAAGCAGGACATTACCGGTAAGGATGCAGATGCGGCTCTGGGCCGTGCCAACATTACTGTGAACAAGAACGCGGTCCCCAATGATCCGCGCTCGCCTTTTGTAACCTCAGGCCTGCGCCTGGGGACGCCTGCGGTCACCACCCGTGGTTTCGGTGAGGTTGAGTGCCGGGAGCTGGCGGGCTGGATTTGTGACATTCTTGACAATCTGGATGACGAGGCGGTTATCAACCAGGTCCGCGAACAGGTTGAAACCCTGTGCGCGCGGTTCCCGGTCTACGCCTAAGCATCCTCTCCGGAGTTCGTTGTATGCATTGTCCTTTCTGTGGTGAAGCGGATACCAAGGTTATTGACTCGCGTCTTGTGGCCGAGGGCGATCAGGTGCGCCGCCGCAGAGAGTGCTTTACCTGCCGGGAGCGTTTTACCACCTTTGAAACGGCCGAGCTGGTGATGCCCCGAGTGGTCAAGCAGGACGGTACCCGGCAGCCATTCGATGAAGAAAAGCTGCGCTCGGGGCTGATGAAAGCGCTGGAAAAGCGCCCGGTCAGTATCGAGGAAATTGATGCCGCGCTGAACCGCATCAACTACCGTCTGCGGGCTGCCGGTGAGCGTGAGGTGAAATCGATGCAGCTGGGCGAAGAGGTGATGACCGAGCTGCGTCAGCTCGACAAGGTCGCCTATGTTCGCTTTGCGTCGGTGTACAGAAGCTTTCAGGACATTAACGAATTCAAGGATGAGATAGAGCGGCTATCGGCCACCAATGGCGAGGCCGCGGCTGATATGGCGAAAGCGCTGGCGGAAAACCATACATCTGAAGGAAAAAAATGACCGAATACCGGGAACGGTCCATGATGGCCCGGGCTGTGCAACTGGCATGGCGGGGCCGTTACTCAACGCACCCCAACCCCAGGGTTGGGTGTGTGATAGCCCGTGGCGACACGATTCTGGGCGAGGGCTGGCATGAGCGCGCCGGAGAAGCCCACGCAGAAGCCCGGGCGCTGAGTCAGGCCGGGGCAGCAGCGCGGGGCGCAACGGCGTACATCACCCTGGAGCCCTGCAGTCATTTTGGCCGCACGCCACCGTGCGCGCGGGCCCTGATAGATGCGGGGATCTCACGGGTATTCGCGGCGACCCAGGATCCGAACCCCTCGGTTTCCGGTCGGGGAGTGGAGATGCTGCGCGAGGCCGGTATACGGGTGAGTGTCGGACTGCTCGCAGATGAGGCCGCACAGTTGAACCCGGGGTTCATGAAACGAATGAACACCGGGCGCCCCTGGGTACGGCTGAAAATGGCCGCCAGTCTTGATGGTCGTACGGCCATGGCCTCGGGGGAAAGTCAGTGGATTACCGGTGATGAAGCCCGTCGTGATGTGCAGCGGTTAAGAGCGGTTAGCGATGCCATTCTTACAGGCGTAGGTACCGTGCTTGCGGATAACCCGTCACTCACCGTACGCCGCGAAGAGCTTGGCGATATCGGCAGAGCCACAGAGCCCTCACGGCAACCGTTACGGGTGATTGCCGACAGAGACGCCAGAACACCGCCGGCTGCCACTATTCTGCGTGGCGGCAAGGTTCATGTGTTCTGCGCCTCGTCCACCATCGACACTGCACCGGCACAGGATCTTGCTGCGCTGGGGATCCGCCTCAAAGGTGTTGCCTGGAAGGATAACGGTGTGGATGTGGCCGAGCTTCTGGATTCGCTGGGCGCGCTCGGGATTAATGAACTGCTGGTAGAGGCCGGGCCGACACTGGCTGGCACATTTATCAGTGAGAACCTGGTGGATGAGCTCTGGCTGTATCAGGCCCCGGTTTTTCTGGGCAGTACGGGCCGGCCAACGGCGCATCTTCCGCTTGAAACCATGGCCGAAAAAGTCGAGTGGACGGTAAAGGATCGGCGACAGGTGGGTGAGGATCAGCGATTAATCCTTGTCCGCCGCTAGGTGTTTAAATTCATGGTGTGCTACTGAGCTTTTGTCTGAAGAGCAAAGGGCGCATTGCAAGGGTGCAAAACGGTATGGCACTGAACAGCGTTGAAGAAATTGTTGAAGACATCCGCCAGGGTAAGATGGTTATCCTGATGGACGACGAAGACCGGGAGAATGAAGGCGATCTGGTGATGGCTGCCGAGCACTGCTCCGCGGAAGACATCAACTTTATGGCCCGTTTTGGTCGTGGTCTCATCTGTATGCCTATGACCCGTGAGCGTTGTGAGCAGCTGGAGCTGCCGCTGATGGTGCAGCAGAACGCGTCAGGCTTTGGTACCAAGTTTACCCTGTCAATCGAGGCAGCCACGGGTGTTACTACGGGTATTTCTGCGGCCGACCGCGCGCGCACAGTACAGGCAGCGGTTGCCCGCAACGCCAGGCCCTCAGATCTGGTACAGCCGGGCCATATTTTCCCGCTGATGGCGGATCCGGGCGGCGTGCTCAGCCGTGCAGGCCATACAGAGGCCTCCTGCGATCTGGCCTCCCTGGCAGGCTGTGAGCCCGCCGGCGTTATTTGTGAAATCATGAACGACGATGGCTCCATGGCGCGCCGGGAAGACCTGGAGCGTTTTGCTCAGGAGCATGGCCTTAAAATCGGCACTATCGCCGATCTGATTCACTACCGCACCACTCACGAACGCACCGTTGAGTGCATTGAAGAGAATCAGCTGGATACAGAGTACGGCGTGTTCAGGTTGCGGACGTACCGGGATGTTATCCAGGGTTCCACGCACCTTGCGATGGTGTGCGGGGATATCGCGGGCGATGAGCCTGTGCATGTGCGGGTTCATATTACCGACACACTCCGGGACCTGTTGGGTGCGCGCCGCAAGGACTCGCGCAGCTGGCCGCTGCACCATGCGCTTGAAAAAGTAGCTGCAGAAGGCCGGGGCGTTGTGGTTCTGCTGAACAGTGCAGAAGACAGCTACAACCTGGAAGACCGCATGCAGGATTTCTTTGATCAGGGGCAGGGTAAAGGCAGCTCTGGTGTCTACTTTACCGTGGGTACCGGTTCCCAGATTCTGCGGGATATAGGCGTCAGCAAGATGCGCCTGCTGAGTCCGCCGGTAAAATACTCAGCCATTTCCGGTTTTGACCTGGAAGTTGTTGAGTACATTCCGTATACCCCCGAATGATAAACCTGGCTACAGCACAATGGCTGTAGCCCGAGAAGGAGCCACCAATGGCAGATATTAAAGTAATTGAAGGTGATTTTACCCAGTGCTCAGGGCGTTATGCGCTGGTCGTGGGACGTTTTAACAGCTTTCTGGTGGAGAGCCTGGTAGATGGCGCCATCGACGCACTGCGTCGTCACGGCATTGCGGACAGTGACATTACCGTTGTGCGCGTTCCCGGGGCCTATGAAATGCCGCTGGCCGTTAAGCGGGTCGCCGAAACCGGTGCCCACGATGCCATCATTGCGCTCGGCGCCGTGATTCGTGGTGGAACGCCACACTTTGAATACGTGGCCGGTGAAGCCTCCAGTGGTATTGGCGCAGCAAGCCTGGAGACTGATGTTCCGGTCGCCTTCGGGGTGCTTACTGTCGATTCCATTGAGCAGGCCATCGAGCGTTCCGGTACCAAAGCAGGCAACAAAGGTGCTGAAGCGGCTGTGACAGCGCTGGAAATGGTTAGCCTGTTCAAGAAGCTGGGTGAGTGATGAGCGACACTGACGAGACCACCCCCCAGCCGGCACCGTCGGGTCAGCCAAAAGCTGGCGATCGGCGCCGTGCACGGGTTCTGGCAATGCAGGGGCTTTATCAGCGCCACTTTACCAAGAGCCCGATCTCCGACATTGAAGCCGAGTTCATGATCGACAATGACATGACGAAAGTGGACTCATTGTATTTCCGGGACGTTCTGCGCGGTGTTCATCGCGAGCAGGCCGAGCTGGATAAACTGATTGAGCCATTTCTCGACCGCCCGTTACCTGAAGTGGACCCGGTAGAGCTGGCTATTGTGCGCGTGGGGGCGTATGAGCTTCGCCACCGCCTGGACGTTCCTTACCGGGTAGTGATCAACGAAGGCATTGAGCTGGCAAAGCGTTTCGGTGGCACCGAAGGGCACAGGTTTGTGAACAGTGTGCTGGACAAGCTGGGCCGCCGCTTACGACTCGCTGAAACCCGCTCACTCTGACCGATGGGTGAGTTCGAACTGATCCGGCAATACTTCTTGCCGTTGGCGCAGCTGCCTGGCTCCGGCGCGGTTATCGTGGGGCCGGGCGATGATTGTGCTGTTCAGAGAGTTCCCCCTGGTCAGGACCTGGTTTTCTCCATCGACACGCTGGTTGAAGGCGTGCACTTTCCCCCGAATTATCGCCCGGATTTCCTGGCCTGGAGAGCGCTTGCGGTTGCTGCAAGCGATCTCGCAGCCATGGGGGCCGACCCTGATTGTTTTACGCTTGCGCTGACACTTCCTGAAGCCAGTGAGTCCTGGCTGCAGCAATTTGCCCATGGTCTGGGCCGCGCCGCCAGCCAGTTCGGTCTGTCCCTGGCTGGCGGTGATACAACCCGTGGCCCGTTAACGTTAAGTGTTCAGGTGCACGGGCTGGTGGAGCAGGGCGGCGCGCTACTGCGTTCCGGCGCCAGGGCTGGCGACCTGATTGTGGCCTCCGGCACCCTGGGCGATGCGGGCGCCGCTCTGGGCTTCCTGAGTGCCGGGGATGAACATCAGCTCGGGAACGATGAGCAGTTTCTGCTGGAGCGTTACCATCACCCCATTCCCAGGCTCAAGCTGGGTGCCGCCCTGAGAAGCAGGGCGACGGCTGCAATTGATATCTCCGATGGTCTGCTGGCGGATCTGGGGCATATTCTTGAAGCGTCCGGGGTGGGAGCCAGTATTGAAACTGCCAATGTGCCCCTGTCAGCGGCACTGCGCCGGGTAAAACAGCAACAGGCGTTGAATTATGCCCTGCATTCCGGCGATGATTATGAACTCTGTGCAACCATTCCCGAGGCGGTCTGGAAGGAAGCGCCTCAGTGGTTAAAGCACGAGCTTGCCGTGATTGGTGTTATTGATCCGGGACCCGGTTTGCGGGTTGATGGTGCTGCGACAGAGCCGGGCCCTGAGCCTGCGGGTTTTGATCATTTCAGGAGCAGTGTATGAGCCAGGAAGAGCAGTGGCCGGAGCCGGATGTCCCCCAGACCATTCTGCCGCCGGGGTTTCTGAAACATCCCGTACATCTGCTGGCCTTCGGGTTTGGCAGCGGGGCCGTGTCCCGGGCACCTGGCACCTGGGGGAGTCTGGCAGCTATTCCGATCTGGTACAGCTTTGCCTGGTTGCCAGCCTCAGCTTACTGGTCGATTGTTGCCCTGGCGTTTGTTCTGGGTATCTGGTTGTGTGGAAAGACTGCCACAGACCTGAAGGTGCATGACCACGGCGGTATTGTCTGGGATGAGTTTGTGGGCATGTGGATTGCCCTGGGGCTTTTCCCTGATCAGATATACGGTGTCTTGTCGGCATTTCTGGTCTTCAGGTTTTTTGATGTGCTCAAACCCTGGCCCATCAGCTGGCTCGATGAGCGCCTGCCCGGAGGCCTGGGGATCATGGTGGACGATGTGGTGGCCGGCGTTATGGCGCTTCCGTGCCTGCTGGCCATCGATATCTGGCTGATGCCCTACGTTGTTTAGTCCTGACAGGTTGCCCCCGCTGGCTGCCGCGTTCAGAATACGTCCCAGTTTCTTATCTGTGGCCTATCCGGGCCTCCCTGTGTTGTAAGGAGAAATAATGCGTGTTGTTCATGTTTTTCGTGCTGCCCTGACAGTACTGGCCCTGACGGTTGTTGCGGGTTGTTCCACTGCGGTTACCAAGCTTGAGACCTGGGAGGGCAGCCCGTCTGCTGCTGCAGAAGCCGCAACGCTGAAAGCTCCGGGCGCCATTCGCGTTACCCGGGTTAACGGGCGTTCCATGACCAACTATCTGATGGACGACTTGGCACTGGACTATGCGCTGTTACCAGGCGAAAACGAAGTGGTATTTACCTATAAGACCATCTGGGCCAAGTCGGGTGTTGTAGAGAATGGCGAATCCAAGGTTCATGTGATCAAGAGTGAGCCGCAGGTTGTGCGGTTTGATGCCAGTGCCAGTGAGACTTACCGGTTTGAATTTGATAAGCCCGGCTCCCGGAGAGAGGCCGAGCAGAGTATGCCGGAGTTCTCGGCGTCCATTGTTAACGCAGAGGGTGAAGTGATGGCCCGCTCTACCGACTGGTCTTCAGCTCGTAAAGCTCAGGCAGAGCGGACGCCATTGTCTGACGGTCAGGCATCTGGCGGGCAGGGTATGTCAGGCAGTGCTGACGCAGGCTCGCTGGAGCGCTTGAAGGCCACCTGGCAGACTGCGACCGAGGAAGAGAAAAAAGCGTTTCTGCGCTGGGCTTTCGAATAAGAGCCGGAGGTCAGGCCAGCCAGTCGGTAACCGCCGGGTCGCTGGTCAGCCTCTCCCAGAACCACATCAGTGCCTTGCCTTTATCGGTGGCGTGTCGGGCAGCCTGCAGAGATATCGGTTGCCTGGGCTCCGCTACCTGCTTCTCGATGAGTTCCCCGGACTCAAGCAGGGCGGTTATCCGGGAGCGGGGCAGCCAGCCTACCCCCAGGCCGGCTTTTTGTATGGCGATTTTATGACTGACCGTGGTTCCGGTCAGCGTGCGTTGCCGGTGAAAGATGCCGGCATGGCCTGCCGGCAGTGACCGGGAGGAATCGGCTGCAACTGCAGCGGGAAAGCGCAGAATGTCCTCCTCGCTCAACGGGACGTTAACCTGTGCCAGTGGGTGATCCGGCGCAACCGCAAAGACGAACTCCATAGCCCCGAGTGTCTGGCTGGCGAAGTTGCCGGCTGGCTTGCTGATATCATCCGCCCCCACAATCAGGTCCGCCCTGCGGTCCCGTAGCGCATCCCAGGTACCGGCAAACACCTCCTCTATAATCTGCACATCCACGGGAACGCCCATGGCATAAAAGTCCTTGATCGCCGGAAACAGGCATTCTGCCGGCAGCAAGGAGTTAATGCCGATGCGCAGAGTGGTTTCCCAGCCCTGTGCAACCTGTTGCGTTGAGTGTGCCAGGCTGGTGGCCGCATCAAGAAGGGTACGACCTTCCCGGAGCAGGTAATGGCCGGCGGGAGTGAGTTCAGCCTTGTGCCCGCTGCGATCAAAGAGAGAAACATTAAGGTCTTCTTCAAGTTTCTGCACGGTATAGCTTATCGCGGAGGGCACCCGGAACAAGGCGTTGGCGGCTCCGGCAAAGCTGCCTTTGCGGTCAATGGCGTCAAGAACTCTCAGGGCGTCTATAGTGATGGCTGTCTGCATGTTCGAATAATCTGATGGTGTTGGCCAGAATTGATTGCTTGAGAGAGTAGCAGTTTGGCCGCTATTGTAGCTATTACAGCATTGTAGAGATGGGAGTCAGACATGGGTCTTCTGGTAGACGGACAGTGGCATGATCATTGGTATGACACCAGTAAAACCGGTGGCAAGTTTGAGCGTGAGGCTGCGCGCTTCCGGAACTGGGTAACAGTAGATGGTTCCGCGGGGCCGGCAGGAGAAGGTGGCTTCAAGGCTGAGTCCGCGCGCTATCATTTGTACGTATCTCTGGCCTGTCCCTGGGCGCATCGCACGCTTATTTTCCGCAAGCTGAAAGGGCTTGAGAAGCACATTTCCGTATCCGTCGTGCATCCGGACATGGTCGAGAATGGCTGGGAGTTCCGGCCGGGCGAGAGTGAGCATACAGACGATCTGCACAACTTCCGTTTTATGCACCAGGTGTATACCAAGGCGGCGCCGGACTATTCAGGACGGGTAACGGTTCCGTCTCTGTGGGACAAGAAGCAGGAGACGATCGTCAGCAATGAGTCGGCAGACATTATCCGTATGTTCAATTCGGCCTTCGATGCTCTGGACGGTGTAAATGCCGACCTGGACCTCTATCCCGAGGCTCTCCGGGCAGACATTGATGCAGTGAATGAGCGGGTTTACAACACGGTTAATAACGGTGTGTACAAGGCGGGCTTTGCTACGGCTCAGGATCAGTATGAAAAGGCCTATGCCGAGCTGTTTGAGTCGCTGGACTGGCTGGAGACAAAGTTATCAGGGCAGAGGTATCTGACGGGGAGCACAATTACAGAAGCTGACTGGCGGTTGTTTACCACGCTGGTGCGGTTTGATGCGGTGTATTACAGCCACTTCAAGTGTAATCGTCAGCGGATCAGCGACTTTCCGGCGTTGTCAGGCTACGTGCGTGAGCTGTATCAGGTGCCCGGAGTGGCTGAAACCGTCAGTATTGATCAGATCAAGCGCCACTACTATGTGAGCCAGCGGACGATCAACCCGACACAGATTGTACCTGTGGGGCCGTCGCTGGACTTCACCTCTCCCCACGGGCGCGACAGTCTCAGCTGACCCGCGCCACGGCAACCTGGGCGAGTAGCTCCAGGGCTTCTTTATAGGGAGAGTCAGGAAGAGCTTTGAGAGCATCGGAGGCTTGCGCGGCTTCGGCTCTGGCTTTTTTCATGGTGTACTCCAGAGCCCCGGAGCTTTCCACAAGCCCGAGAATCCTGGGCAGGCTGTCCAGTCCGGCCTTGCGGATCGCCTGGCGGATAAGCTGGCGATCGTCTTCGGTGCTGCGAGTCATGGCATGGATCAGGGGCAATGTGGTTTTGCCTTCTGCCAGGTCGTCACCCACATTTTTCCCCATGGCTTCGGCATCACCCCGGTAATCCAGAACATCGTCTACCAGCTGAAACGCCAGCCCCAGGTGTTTGCCATAGTCTTTCAGCGCCTGCACCCGGGTCTCGCTGGCATTCGCCAGCAGGGCACCGGAATGGGACGAGGCTTCAAAGAGCATGGCGGTTTTGTTGTGAATTACCGTCATGTACTGCTCTTCGGTAATATCCGGGTTTTTCACGTTCATCAGCTGCATCACCTCGCCCTGGGCAATCACGGCCGTGGCCCGGGACAGTACGTCCATAATCGGCAGGTTTCGCAGCTCGACCATCATCTCGAATGAACGGGCATAGAGAAAATCGCCTACCAGAACGCTGGGAGCGTTACCCCATTGGGCATTGGCTGTTCTTCTGCCGCGGCGCATGTCAGAGGTGTCGACAACGTCATCGTGCAGCAGGGTGGCTGTGTGCAGGAATTCGATAACAACGGCCAGCTTGATATGCTCGTCGTCTGTATAGCCGGCAGCCTGACTGGCCAGTAACACCAGCAATGGACGCAGACGCTTGCCGCCGCTTTCAATGATATGCTGGGCTACTTTCTCCACCATGGGGACATCGGAGGCAAGCCGCTGGATGATCAGGTCATTAACACGGTTGAAGTCAGTTGCCACTGTGTCGTATATGCGCTGGGCTGTCATGCGGCTTTTAGGTCCCTTGCTGATGTCGTATGTGATGCGTGTTTTGATAATACAGGCAGGTCGCGGCAATCCTAGGTTTTGCTGCGGTTACTGTCAACTTGGCTTGTATTACCGCGTTGCTTTTCGTACAATCACGCGCCCAACTCATCCCAACCTGCGCTCCCTGCAATAGGGTTGCCGAAGCGCTTCCCTTAGAACCAGGCGGATAAGAGCAGGGATGGGTCAATCGCGGAGTAATGTTAATGTACGCAGTTATTGTAAGCGGTGGTAAGCAGCACCGTGTAAAAGAAGGCGAAACTCTGAAGCTGGAAAAGCTGGAAGCGGAAACCGGCGGCAGCGTTGAGTTTGATCGCGTTCTGCTGGTGGCCGATGGCGACAACGTTAAAGTTGGCGCACCGGTTGTAGACGGTGCCAAGGTTACCGCCGAGGTGGTTAGCCACGGACGTCATGATAAAGTTAATATCATCAAGTTCCGTCGTCGTAAGCACTCGATGAAGCGTCAGGGCCACCGTCAGTGGTTTACTGAAGTGAAGGTCACGGGTATCCAGGGCTGATCCCGGTAAACCCGGAAAAACCCTTTTAACAGGAGGCTAATCATGGCTCATAAAAAAGCAGCAGGTAGTACCCGTAACGGTCGGGATTCCGAGTCGAAACGGCTTGGGGTGAAGCGCTACGGCGGTGAAACAGTTTCTGCGGGCAGCATTATTGTTCGTCAGCGCGGAACCAGGTTCCACGCAGGCAGCAATGTTGGCCTGGGTAAAGACCACACTCTGTTTGCCAAGGCAAACGGTGAGGTCAAATTCGAAGTGAGAGGTCCGAAGAGCCGCAAGACTGTAAGTATCGTTCCAGCTGCGTAAGCAGCGGCGATCCGGTTCTTCAGAGCCTTAGGCAGCTCTTGTGCTGTGCTGTTGCAGCCAGCGGCAAGAGTCGCCCGGAGCCCCGCAAAGCTTCCCAGAGGCTGCGGGGCTTTTTGTTTATGCGCTATGCGCAAAGGGTTGAATCATGAAATTTGTAGACGAAGCCACCATCATTGTAGAGGCCGGAAAGGGCGGGCACGGTTGTCTGAGCTTCCGGCGTGAAAAGTACGTACCTAAGGGCGGTCCCGATGGCGGTGACGGCGGCGATGGTGGCTCCGTGTACCTGGAAGCGGAAGACTCCCTCAATACGCTGATTGATTACCGCTTTCAGCGTAAGCACAAGGCCGAAAATGGCGAGCCGGGTGCCGGGCGTAACTGCACAGGCACCAAGGGCAGCGACCTGGTCTTGCCGGTGCCGGTTGGCACCACGGTGGTGGATATGGATACCCACGAAGTGCTGGGGGATCTGACTCGTATTGGTCAGCGTCTCAAAGTGGCTCAGGGCGGTTTTCACGGACTTGGAAACACCAGATTCAAGTCGTCTGTAAACCGGGCGCCCCGCCAGACTACTAAAGGCTCTGAAGGGGAACTCCGGAATCTGCGTCTTGAGCTGAAGGTGCTTGCGGATGTGGGGCTGTTGGGTATGCCCAATGCCGGCAAATCCACCTTTATCCGGTCTGTGTCTGCCGCTACGCCGAAGGTAGCGGATTACCCGTTTACCACTCTGGTGCCGAACCTGGGGGTGGTGAGTGTACAGGCGCACCAGAGCTTTGTGGTTGCGGATATTCCGGGGCTGATTGAGGGCGCTGCAGAAGGTGCCGGCCTTGGCGTCCGCTTCCTTAAACACCTGGTGCGCACCCGGTTGCTGTTGCACCTTGTAGATGTAGCTCCTTATGACGGCTCCTCTCCGGCTGATGCGGTGCGGGTGATTGTTAACGAGCTGGAAAAGTTCAGTGAAACACTGGCCGGGCGTGAACGCTGGCTGGTGCTGAACAAGGTCGACATGGTGCCGGAGGATGAGCGTGAGGCGCATTGTCAGGCAATTATTGACGAGCTGGGCTGGCAGGGACCGGTGTTCAGAATTTCTGCATTAAGCGGTGAGGGCACCAAGCCGCTGACACAGGCTGTTATGCGCTGGATTGAGGAGCGCGCCGAGGAAGAGGTTGAGAATCCTGAGGCAGCTGAGCGTGAAGCTGAAAGACGCCGGCAGATGGACGAAGAAGCCCGGGTCGGTATTGAGGAAGAAAAACTGGCCCGCAGAGCTGCCCGTGAAGAAGACGAAGACGACTTTGACGACGATGACGACGGCGTTGAGGTCATTTATGCGCCGGACTGAAGAGAGGTAACACCCCTGTCATGAGTGAACGTGCCCAGCTTGGCCAGGCCCGCCGCCTGGTTGTGAAAATCGGAAGTGCGCTGCTAACCAACGACGGTCGCGGTCTGGACGTTGCAGCATTGGGGGTCTGGGTTGATCAGATGGTCGAGTTGGTGCAGCAGGGTGTTGAGCTGGTTGTCGTGTCTTCAGGCTCTGTAGCCGAAGGCATGAGCCGTCTGGGCTGGGCCCGGCGTCCGGACCAGTTGCATGAGCTTCAGGCCGCCGCTGCTGTGGGGCAGATGGGGCTGGTGCAGACCTGGGAGGCTCAGTTCAAGCGCCATGGTATTCATACTGCCCAGGTGCTGCTGACTCATGATGACCTGTCTGACCGTAAGCGCTATCTGAATGGACGCAGTACTCTGAGAGCATTGCTGGATGTGGGCGTAGTGCCCATCGTAAACGAAAACGATACGGTGGTGACCGACGAGATCCGCTTTGGCGATAATGACACCTTGGGGGCGTTGGTTGCCAATCTCGTGGAAGCGGATGGGCTGATTATTCTGACTGATCAGTTGGGGCTGTTTGATAAAGACCCGCGCAAGAACCCGGATGCGAGCCTGGTGACGGAGCGTTACGCTGGCGATCGCGATCTGAATGCTATGGCCGGTGGCAGTGCTGGCGCTCTCGGTCGGGGTGGTATGCAGACCAAGCTGCGTGCCGCGCGCCTGGCTGCTCGCTCAGGGGCTTTTACAGTCATTGCCGGTGGGCGGATTGAAGGTGTGTTGTCGCGTTTACGTCAGGGTGATGTTGTGGGCACTTTATTGCTGCCCGAACAGGGGCGCACAGCGGCCCGCAAGCAGTGGCTGGCCAGTCATCTGCAAACCCGTGGCAAACTGACGCTGGATGATGGCGCGGTCAGTGTACTCCGCCAGGGTGGGCGCAGCCTGCTTCCGGTTGGGGTGCGGGATGTGGTCGGACAGTTTCGCCGTGGCGAGATGGTGTCGTGTGTTGCTCTTGACGGGGCAGAAGTTGCCCGGGGTCTGGTGAACTATGATGCGGTGGATGCCAGGGCCATAGCTGGTCGGCCAAGCAGCAGCATTAATGAGATTCTGGGCTATATCTCCGATGAAGAAATGATTCACCGGGATAATATGGTCATTATCTGAAACAAAAAAACCGGCCTGAGGGCCGGTTTTTACTAACGCTATAATGCAATTCAGAGCTGGATGTTATCAGGCGCTCTTCAGTGCTTTGATTTTAGCGTTCATGCGGCTCTTCTGGCGCGCAACCTTGTTCTTTGCAAAAACGCCTTTGTTGACCATGCTGTCCATGATCGGCTGGGCAGTTTTGAAAGCAGCCTGGGCTTCTTCATAGTTGCCGGCATCGATCTGGGCCTGAACTTTTTTCATGTAGGTGCGTGTCATTGAGCGCAGGCTTGCGTTGTGCTTGCGGTTTTGCTCGTTCTGACGTGCGCGCTTTTTGGATTGCGGGGTATTTGCCACCGTAAAACTCCTGAAAGTACTTGAACTCGTTTCTGAATGATTCGTATGGAAAACCCTGGCCAGACTACCATCCAGAGGTTCCGTTAAAATCGCGGGCGCGCCCATAACCAGCGCGTCGAAATAAATGACGCGAAACTATGCCGCTCAAACCCGAAAAAGTCAATACCGCTGGCATCGCTCCCTTGGCATAAATAGCCTGTGGTAAGCTCGACGGCCCGATTCATACAAGTGTAGCACGGAACCATAGGCTGAATGTCATCACAAGCTGAGAAACGAACCGAACAAAAAGCACCAGGCAAGGCGCCCGGCCTGCTTCGCTCATCCGGGCTGGTGGGGATTATGACCATGCTTTCCCGGGTGCTTGGGCTGGTCCGGGATATTGTGATTGCCCGTTATTTTGGTGCCGGCGCCGGCGCAGACGCATTTTTTGTGGCCTTCAAGATTCCGAACTTTTTACGGCGACTGTTCGCAGAGGGGGCGTTCTCTCAGGCTTTCGTACCCGTGCTTTCATCCTATCGGGAAAACCAGCCGGTTTCGGAAGTAAAGCGACTGGTGGATGCGGTTGCCGGATCGCTGGGGTTGGTTTTGCTGGGTATCACTCTGGTGCCCATGCTGGGTGCGCCGCTGCTGACGGCGGTGTTTGCCCCTGGGTTTCTCGGCGATGAGGTCAAGTTCGCACTGACCAGCGATATGCTGCGGATCACGTTTCCTTACCTGCTGATGATTTCCCTGACCGCGTTCGCCGGCGGTATTCTGAACAGCTACGACCGCTTTGCGGTGCCTGCATTTACACCGGTACTGCTTAATCTGGCCATGATCGGAGCTGCGGTTTACCTCACGCCGCTGATGAGTGAGCCGGTTATGGCGCTGGCCTGGGGGGTGTTTATTGCCGGGGCATTGCAGCTCTTTTTCCAGCTGCCTTTCCTGATGCGGCTGGGGTTAATGCCGCGTCCGCGGGTGGATTACCGGCACGAAGGTGTCAGCCGTATCCTGAAGCTGATGCTGCCGGCGCTGTTTGGTGTATCGGTCAGCCAGATCAATCTGTTGCTGGACACGGTGCTGGCATCGTTCCTGGAAACCGGCAGTGTCTCCTGGCTGTACTATTCCGACCGGCTCTCGGAGTTGCCCCTCGGGGTCTTCGGCATTGCCATAGGCACGGTTATTCTGCCCAGCCTGTCCCGCAAGCACGCAGCCGCCTCTTCAGAGCAGTTTGCCGCGACACTGGACTGGGCTGTGCGTGCCGTGCTGCTTATCGGCGTGCCGGCCGCCATTGCGCTGGCGCTGCTTGCAGAGCCACTGATCGCAACGTTGTTTCATTATGGCGAGGTAACCGATCGGGATGTGATGATGTCGGCCCGAAGTTTGCGCGCATACTCTGCCGGTCTGTTGGCGTTCATGATTATAAAGGTTCTGGCGCCGGGCTTTTTCGCGCGCCAGGACACCCGCACACCGGTGAAGATCGGGGTGATTGCCATGGTTGCCAATATGGTCTTCAACCTGGTGCTTGTTTTCCCGCTGGCCCATGCCGGCCTGGCCCTGGCTACTTCACTTTCAGCCTGGCTTAACGCAACCTTGTTGTGGCGTGGTCTGCGGCGCGAAGGCGCCTGGAAAAGTCAGCCTGGCTGGGGAAAGTTCCTGGTTCAGATCGGGCTGGCGAACGGCGCCATGGTTGCTGTTATCCTGTGGCTGAACAGTTCTGTGTGGCGCTGGCTGACGGCGGAAGCCATCGAGCGATCCCTGTATATGGCCATGCTGGTCGTGGCGGGCGGTGGCACTTACTTTATTGTGCTGGCCCTGTCCGGGGTGAGGATAAGACATTTCCGCCAAAGGTAAGGTATAATCGCGCGTTTTCTCACCAGCGTTTTTGTACACTGAACGAGCGCTGAAAGCCATCTGGCAAATAAAGGTGCGCATTGCATGCGTCTTATCCGGAGCCTGACCAACCTGAAGAAGCTCTCCGGGCGGGGAGATTCCCCGCTGGCAAGCGGCTGCGTGGCTACTATTGGCAACTTCGACGGCGTTCATCTGGGCCATCAGACCATTATCGAGCAGGTGAAAAGTAAAGCGGCGGCGTTAAATCTGCCCTCGGTGGTCATGATTTTCGAGCCGCAGCCCAGGGAGTTTTTTCAGGGCATGGAGGCGCCGCCCCGTTTGTTCGGGTTTCGGCAGAAGCTGGAAGCCCTGCGGGCAGCCGGCGTGGATATCGTGCTTTGCCTGAGGTTTGACGCCGCTTTTCGCAGCTATTCGGGCATGGGCTTTATCAACGATGTGCTGATCGATGGGCTGGCGGTGCGACACCTGGTTGTCGGTGACGACTTCCGCTTTGGCTGCGACCGTGCAGGCGACTTCCGATTGCTGGAAGAGGTGGGTAAAACGGCCGGTTATTCCGTGGAAAACACCCGCACCGTTACCGTGGCCGGGGAGCGGGTAAGCAGTACCCGTATTCGTAACCTGCTGCTGGATAATGAGCTGCAAAAAGCTGAGGCCCTGCTTGGCAAACCCTACTGCATTCGCGGGAAGGTTGTGTATGGACGGCAGCTGGGTCGGCAGATCGGGGCCCCCACCGCCAATGTTCTTCTGCGCCAGATGCCAGCCCTGCGCGGGGTGTATGTTGTTGGTGTTACCCTGGCAGACGGCACTATAAAGCACGGCGTTGCCAACATCGGCCTGCGGCCCACAGTGGATGGCAGGCAGCCAGCCCTGGAAGTGCACCTGTTTGACTTTACTGGCACACTTTACGGCCAGCGTATAGACGTTGTGTTCCGCCATGGACTGCGGGACGAGGAAAAATTTGAATCCATCGATGCGCTCAAGGCGCAGATAGCCAGAGATTTCGACGCCGCCAAGGCGTGGCTGGCACAGCATCACTGACCCACACTGACCAAAAGAGTACGCACACAAACCATGAGCGACTACAAGCACACTCTGAATCTGCCGGAAACCGCGTTTCCCATGCGCGGCAACCTGGCCAAGCGCGAGCCCGAGATGCTCAAGCGCTGGCAAGACCTGAACGTATACGCCAACCTGCGTAAGCAACGGGAAGGTCGGGAAAAGTTCATTCTTCATGATGGCCCTCCCTACGCCAACGGCAGCATTCACATTGGTCATGCGGTTAACAAGATTCTGAAGGATATGATTGTGAAGTCCCGCGGTTTCATGGGCTTTGATGCGCCCTATGTGCCAGGCTGGGACTGCCATGGTCTGCCCATTGAGCACAAGGTTGAGCAGGAAATCGGCAAAGCCGGGGTGAAGGTTGATTACAAAACCTTCCGCCAGGCCTGCCGGGACTACGCCACCAAACAGATTGCCGGGCAAAAAGCGGACTTTACCCGTCTGGGCATTATGGGCGAATGGGACAAGCCCTACCTCACCATGGACCCGAAAGTAGAGGCTGGCATTGTGCGGGCACTGGGCAAGATTGTGGCCAAAGGCCACCTTGTGCGCGGGTACCGGCCGGTTTACTGGAGTGTGGTGGGTCAGTCCGCACTGGCAGAGGCCGAAGTGGAGTATCAGGATAAAACCTCCACGCAGATTGATGTGCGCTTCACCGTGGTTGACCAAAGCAAGGCGCTGGCACTGTTCGATACGGACAAGGGTGAGGGTGATGTGTCCGTGGTTATCTGGACCACCACGCCCTGGACCATCCCGGCGAACCAGGCTGTATCACTAAACGCAGACCTGGAGTATGCGCTGGTCCAGGTTGATGCCGGTAATGGCCCGGAACGCATGATTCTTGCGGCGGCCATGGTGGAAGACATCATGGCGCGCTGGGAAATTGAAGACTATGAAGTGTTGGGCACCTGTATGGGGACAGACCTTGAGCTCTTGTCTCTGCACCACCCGATCTACGACAAACAGGTGCCGGCGATTCTGGGTGATCACGTATCCACTGATGCAGGTACCGGGGCGGTCCATACTGCACCGGACCACGGTATGGAAGACTTCCTGGTTGGCAAGGACTACAGCATTGATACCCTCAACCTGGTGCAGGCGAATGGTACCTACACCAGCGCTGCCGGGGAATTTGCGGGTATTCATGTGTATAAAGCGGATGAGCCCGTCTGCGAGGCGCTTGAGCGTGAAGGCAAGCTGGTGCGCAAGGAACAGTTCCGCCACAGCTTCCCCCATTGCTGGCGTACCAAAACGCCACTGATTTACCGCGCAACCCCTCAGTGGTTTATCAGCATGGACAAGGAAAACCTCCGGGCAGATGCTTTGGAGGCAATCAAGGGTGTGCGCTGGGTTCCTGCCTGGGGGCAGAGCCGGATTGAAGCCATGTTCCAGCAGTCGCCGGACTGGTGTGTGTCGCGCCAGCGCACCTGGGGCGTACCCATCACCCTGTTTATTCATAAAGAAACCCAGGAATTGCACCCGGATACCCAGAGCCTGATTGAAAAAGTGGTCCAGATCATCGAAACCGATGGCATTGACGCCTGGTACGACCTGGACACCAGTGAGTTGCTGGGTGATGACGCTGAGCACTACGAGAAAGTGCTGGACACCCTGGACGTGTGGTTCGACTCAGGCGTGACCCACGAATCCGTTCTGCGTGTGCGCCCGGAGCTGGGGCAGTTTCCGGCTGACCTGTATCTGGAAGGCTCGGATCAGCACCGTGGCTGGTTTCAGTCGTCACTGAAAACCTCCATAGCCATGAACGGGGTGGCGCCTTACAAGCAGGTGCTGACCCACGGCTTCACCGTGGACGGCAAAGGTCTGAAGATGTCCAAATCTATGGGCAACGTGATTGCGCCCCAGGAGGTCATGAACGAGCTGGGGGCAGACATCCTGCGTTTGTGGGTGGCGGCAACCGACTACAGTGGCGAGATGACGGTTTCCAAAGGCATCCTGAAACAAACCGCGGATGGCTACCGACGCATACGGAACACGTCCCGTTTCCTGCTGAGCAACCTGACAGGGTTTGACCCTCAGCAGCACATGGTGGCGCCGGAGGACATGATTGCGCTGGACCGCTGGATGGTAGACCGCACGCTGCAACTGCAGAACGAGCTGCATGAGGATTATGAGAACTACGCGTTCCTGCGGATTTCCCAGAAAGTGTACAGCTTCTGCGAGGCCACACTCGGCGGGTTCTATCTTGATATTATCAAGGACCGTCAGTACACCACCCAGGCCGATAGCCTCGCCCGGCGCTCATGCCAGACGGCGCTGCACCACGTAATAGAGGCGCTGGCGCGCTGGGTTGCGCCCATTCTCAGTTTCACCGCCGACGAAATCTGGCAGCATCTGCCGGGAGAGCACGGTGACACTGTGTTCTATGAAACCTGGTACGAAGGCCTGACCGCACTCCCGGACAATGCTGAACTGAGCCGTGATTACTGGCACCGGATTTACAGTGTGAAGGAAGCCGTTAACAAGTGCCTGGAAGAAGCCCGTGTGCGCGGTGAAATCAAAGGCTCACTGAGCGCTGAAGTAACACTCTACTGCGATGCAGACCTGGCGGCAGACCTGGAATACCTGGGAGAAGAGCTGCGCTTTGTGCTGATTACATCCGAAGCCACTGTAAGGCCGATATCCGAGGCGGGCAGCGCCGAGGTGACCGGTTATGAAGGCTTGCGCGTAGCAGTTGTACCAGCTGCAAACACCAAGTGCGAGCGTTGCTGGCATCACCGTGAAGACGTAGGCAGCCATGAGACCTATCCGGATCTTTGTGGTCGCTGTATTACCAACGTTGAAGGAACGGGCGAAACCCGCTCGTTTGCCTGATGCACATGACAATGAGTAAGCCGGTAACCGGAACCAAGCTGAAATGGCTCTGGCTGGCAGCGCTGGTGGTTGCAGTGGATCTTGGCACCAAGGCCATGGCGACCGCGATGCTGACCTACGCCAGCCCGGTGCCGGTTATGCCCATGTTCAACCTGACGCTGCTGCACAACACAGGGGCTGCGTTCAGTTTTTTGGCCGGTGCTGCTGGCTGGCAGCGTTGGTTTTTTGTAGCCCTGGCATTGGTGGTCAGTGTGGTTCTGACAGGCTGGCTGAGAAAACTCCGGCACCATGAAACCTGGACCGCTATTGCCATTGCACTGATACTGGGGGGCGCCATTGGCAACGTATACGACCGGGTAGTGCACGGTTATGTTGTCGATTTTCTGCATTTTTACTGGCAGGACTGGCACTTTCCCGCATTCAATCTGGCTGACACTGCAATTACCATAGGTGCAGCCATGATGATTCTTGATGTATTCCGCAAGCCGGCTGACCCCGACGAAGCGGCGAAAGGGAGCGAGTAACGCCCATGAAAGAACTGCCTGTAGACAAAGGGACGCGCGTAACCCTGCATTTTGCGCTGAAATTCGACAGTGGTGAGGTGATTGACGGCAACTTCGACAAGGCTGCCGCCACTCTGGAAATTGGTGATGAAAGCCTGCCCGAGAACTTCGAGGCGTATCTGATGGGCATGAAAGCCGGCGACAAAGCCAGCTACGAAGTGCCGCCGGAGAACGGCTTTGGCCAGCGTAACCCCAACAACCTGCAGACCTTCAAACGGCACGAGTTCAGTGCCGACATGGTGCTCGAGGCAGGTGTAATGATCTCATTTGCCGATGCCCGGCAACATGAATTGCCCGGAGTGATCAGCCGTGTGGAAGGCGATGAAGTGGAAGTAGACTTCAATCATCCGCTATCCGGGCGTACACTGATCTTTGATGTTGAAATTGTAGACGTAGAACCGGCAGGACAGACGCACTGACTATGCAGATCAGACTGGCAAACCCCCGTGGTTTTTGTGCAGGCGTGGATCGCGCCATTGAAATCGTAAACCGTGCGCTTGACGTGTTTGGTGCACCCATTTACGTCCGCCACGAAGTGGTCCACAACAAGTTTGTGGTCGACAACCTCCGCAATCGTGGCGCCATTTTTGTCGATGAGCTACACGAAGTACCAGACGATAAACTAGTGATCTTCAGCGCCCACGGCGTGTCTCAGGCCGTGCAGAACGAAGCGGCTGACCGTGGCCTCAAGGTATTTGACGCCACCTGTCCGCTGGTTACCAAAGTGCATATGGAAGTGATGCGCTACAGCCGCGATGGTCGCGAGTGCATACTGATTGGCCACCACGGCCACCCGGAAGTGGAAGGCACCATGGGCCAGTATGATCACAGCACCGGCGGTGATATCTACCTGGTGGAAAACGAGGAAGACGTGTCACGGCTGGAAGTGAAAGACCCGGCTCATGTGTCTTACGTGACCCAGACCACTCTTTCTATGGACGACACCGCCCGCGTGATTGATGCCCTGCGCGAACGCTTCCCCGAGATTGAAGGCCCGCGCAAAGACGACATATGCTACGCCACCCAGAATCGCCAGGATGCGGTAAAACAACTGGCCGGCGACTGCGACCTCATGCTGGTGGTAGGCTCCCCCAACAGCTCCAACTCCAACCGCCTGCGCGAGCTGGCGGAACGCATGGGCACGCCCGCCTACCTGATCGACGAAGCCTCCCAGATTGACCCGCAATGGCTGGAAGGCAAAGAATCCATCGGCGTAACCGCTGGCGCTTCCGCCCCGGAAGTGCTGGTTAATGATGTGATTGCCCGCCTGCGCGATCTTGGTGGCAACGTGCCTGAAGAGATTGCAGGGCGGGAGGAGAATATTGTGTTTTCTATGCCTAAAGAATTGCGGATAGACGCACTGAACGTTTGACCTGAATCACGCTTTTGCGGATCTGTTTCCGCTTATCTTCTACAAACCGCCACTTGTCGTAAAACCGTGGCGGTTTTTTCTTTTGTTGATCCCGGTCACAAATATATCGTCCTCTCTCCGTTTATCCTCCTGCGTTGACCGCTTGTCGTTGACCTGTTCTTTATAGGCACGACATCCTTTAGCATTGTCTATAGAAAAACTGTCAGAGATGGATGTGTAGATGCGGTACCAGTACGGACTGACGTTAGTAGAGTTAATGGTAACCCTCGTGGTTCTGAGCATTGTAATTGGGGTGGCTATCCCTTCCTTTCAGACAATGGTTGCAAACAATCGAATCGCCTCACAACTTAACTCTCTGTCGGGGACGATCGCATTTGCACGCAGCTCTGCATCCACCCGGCCCGGAGCCTCAGTAACCCTTTGTGCCAGCGCTAACGGTGCTACCTGCAGCGGCAGCGCCCTGTGGGAAAATGGTTGGATTGTTTTTCGCGATGTTGACGGCGACGCGACCGTCGATGCTGGCGATGATGAAGTTCTGCGGGTCAACAGTGAGCTGTCAGGGGGGAACACGCTGAGAGTCAGGGGCTTTGGCGGCGTGAACTCCTCCGTAAGGTTCGATGCCGAGGGGATGCCCAGGTTGCCTGCCGGTGCGCCAGCAGCCGGAACCTTTATTGTCTGTGATGAGCGGGGCGTGAGTAATGCCGAAGCGCTGGTGGTTTCCGGTGCCGGACAGGTGCGGGTTGTCCGGGACGGACTCGACCATGCAGGGGCGGCCATTGCGTGTCCGTGATTCTGATTCAGTGAAATTCGGAGGGTTGTAATGAGGCTGAATCGTGTGAATTCGGGCCGTGAGAAAGGCATTACCATGATCGAGATCTTGGTGACCCTGGTGATCGTGTCAGTCGGCTTGCTTGGCGCGGCAGCCATGGTGATCAAGGGGCTTGAGAGCAATCGCAATGCTTATTTGCGTACTCAGGCCAGTATCTTGGCCTATGATATGGCCGATCGAATCCGGGCTAATAGCGAGAGGGCATTAGCGGGGGATTACGATGGCTTTGACATCGCTAGTGCGCCCGATTTGCCGGGATGTTATTCGTCTGGTTCGGGATGTGATTCCAATACCGTTGTGAATGTCGATAAAGCTCTGTGGGCGCGTTCCTTGATTGGGGCCGAAGAGGGAGCGGCCATGCTGCCCGAAGCCAGTGGCACCATTGATCGAAATGGTGAAACGTTTGATATCACTATTATCTGGCAACAAGTGGGATGGAGTTCTGACGACAGCGAGTTCAACAATGTAAATCAGCAGTTTGTGCTGACATTCAATCTGTAAGGTAACGCTGAATGGTATCCCTATCAGGCAACTTGAAACCCATGAGACGGCAGACCGGTCTCTCGCTCGTTGAATTGATGATCGCGCTCCTGCTGAGCACCCTGATCACGCTGGGCATACTGACCATGTACCTCGACTCTACGGAAACCTCGCGGGTGAGTCGCGCCATGGCGAGGGTGCAGGAGTCAGGGCGAATTGCCCTGGATCTCATGGCAAGAGATCTGCGAATGATGGGGTTCCAGGGCTGCGCTTTTCCCATGCAGGACTTTGAACCGGACTTCCGCGCCTCGACTCTGGACAGAGATTTCTTTGGCACGGGATTGAGGGGAGTCCGTGTTGATGGCGATGGCTGGGATGACCTGGTGGATGATTTCGCTGTCGGCGCCATGAGTGACGATGCCGTCACAGGCTCGGATGTGCTTCAGATTCGCCGGGCAAATGGCCCTGCGTTAACCCTGGATCAGGATATGGCCGATGGGGGGAGCATTATCAGTACCGATTCGGACCAGGCAGTAACGGAGTATCGCATGGGTGAGAATGCCTTGATAACCAACTGCGCTGCTGCGGATGTGTTTGCAGTAGGCGACCCCGACGGCTTGGAGGACCATCACATAAACCATCAGCCACTGTCCCAGAATTACCCGGAGGGGGCCCGAGTATTTCACTTCAACACAACGAGCTATTGGGTTGGAGATACGGGCCGTAACGACCGACAGGGTAACGCTATTTTCGCTCTTTATCAGAACGGGCTTGAGGTCGTCAGTGGCGTGGAGAGATTACAGGTCCTTTATGGCGTCAGAGAAGATAATGGTGATATGCGGTATGTGACCGCGGATAACGTGGATGCCTCGGAGTGGAACTCGGTGGACGCCATACAGTTGGGGCTTCTGGTCAGTGATGAGGAGCGCGTGATGGAAATCGCTGACAGCAAAGACTATGTCTTGCCCGGGATGGCCGTGCAGCCGGCGGGTACGGCTGGAGCGCAGGCAACCTATCCGGCTGATGGGCGCCTGAGAACAACCTTTACCATGACCGTGAAGGTAAGAAACCGGATTGACCAGTAATGGGTGCTGAAATGGCAAAGCGGCAAAGTAGAGTGGTTGTTGGTCCTGGCCGTGAGCGGGGCGCAGTGCTTGTCATCAGTCTCATTGTGCTGTTGGTGGTGACGCTGCTCGGCGTTGGTAGCCTGGAAACTGCTGTTTTTCAGGAGCGAATGGCCACCAACGCCCAGTACAAGAACCTCTCGTTTCAGGACACGGCCAGCCTGCTGGAAGATATTCTGGAGGATGAAGACATCCTGGGCGGCACGGCAACAGTGATGAGTGACGCCCTGGATCGCGGGGTAGGTGTCCCGAGTAGCGCCACCAATTACACCGATGCGGTTGATCCTGTGTCTGCCGAGTACAGAGTCACTTATGTAGGGGATGCGGGGTTGTTTGCCCGCCCGGGTGAAGAGCGATCTGCGCCGGCTCCGGGCCAAAGCACTGTTCCTCGACCGCGGTTTGAGCTTCAACTGACCACGGAAAATGCAAGCACGCAGGCGGGTTCTAGCCATACTTATGGCTTTGAGCCTAGATGATATCCCGTTACACACAGGTGGGCACTATGAATGTAAAAGTTTCGCACTTAAATCGGTTTCTTTCGCTGCTTGTTTGTTTGATTTTCTCTAGCTTGGTGGCTGCTCAGAGTTTTGACCTGGAGGGCTTTGATGAAGCCGTCGTTAGCCGGGCTGCGGAGGGGGTAGACCTGACACTTGTAACCAATAATCAGGGAGATGTTGTGGGAATTCGCATTGTTCAGTGTGAGGACTGTCAGCACACCACCTTTCTGCCAGCCAGGGGCCTGGAGATATACGTTGGCGAGCAACAGGTTTCTGCAAAACAGGCGGTTCAGGCAAACGGTGGGTTGGGGGTAGTGCTCTATCACCCTCAGACAAAGTTGGCGCAAAAGGTTTATTTTTATAGCCGTTAATACTGGGGTGTCTTTATGACCAATCTTCGGTTTATCAAAAATTTCATAGCGGTTCAGATGCTCGTTCTGTCCCCCTTTTTCAGTAGTGTGTACGCGGATGACACTGAAATATTTTTCAATATCGAACAGGAAGTTTCTGCACCCAACATTCTTTTCATTTTGGACAACTCGGGGAGTATGATTAATAAAGTCCGGGTCAAAGCTGCTGATTACGACCCGACAATTAATTACTCCGGCAGCTATACGACGAATGATGTCTACTACCTGGATGGTGGGAACTACTATCGTATTTCTCGATCTGCGCTTCAATGTGATGATATTGAAAGTAAGCTGGATACTCTGGGGCAAACCGCTAACTATCGATTGGCATACTGGGAAGAGGCGTCGCTGCCTTGGTATTGCGAATGGGTGCCCTGGGCTCCTGGATGCAGTGGTGATGCCGAGGGTGGATCCTGGCAATCTCTCAATCGCGAAGATGTTACAGAAGGCCCCATTGTTTGTGAGTCTGAAGACTCTGCAAGCGATGATATTAATTGGGCAGGAATCGATGATCACGTCTATTCCACCGGGAATTATCGTAACTGGTACGCAAACCATCGTACAGATACCTGGGTTAGTCGGCTTGAGATTGTTAAGCAAGTTGCAAATAACCTTGCTGATGGCCTTGAAGGCATGAATATCGGATTAATGTCGTTTGATGAGGATGGCAAGAATGCCGGAGAGGGCGGTAAGATTTTGCAGCCGATCGGGCCTGTCAGTGAAGTCCGCTCCGCTTTCAAGCAAGCTGTTAATGGGCTCCGGCCAGAAACTAATACGCCACTAGCTGAGACCTTGTTTGGGGCGAAGCGCTACTTTGAGGGCAGTGAGCCGTTTTTGAGCCCTGCAGCGAGGCAGCATGACGATTCGGTTTCGGATGGCAAATACAATAGCCCGATTGATCTGGAGTGCCAGGCTAACCATATTGTTTTGCTGACCGATGGGGTGCCAACCTACGATGATAATCACAATAGCAAGATCAGGTCAGAGATAGACGTTACAGGTTGTGCCGTGATTACCGATGACAACAATAGGAGAGTTCAGAACTGCCTGGCTGAAATTGCTGAATATATGTTTGAACAGGATATAAATGATGATTATATCGGGCACCAAAGAGTAATAACGCATACTGTTGGCTTTCAAACGAATCAAGAACTTCTGAACCGGGCTGCTACAGCAGGCGGAGGAAAGTACTACGTTGCCGATAATGCTGACGAGCTGGAGAATGCCTTTTATTCGATATTCAGGGAAGTGCTGTCAACGAATACGACGTTCGCATCGCCCGGGGTTAGTGTGAGTAACTTTAACCAGCTAAATCACCTTGACTCCCTCTATTTTTCTGTTTTTGAACCTGTAGTGCAGCCGTTGTGGCCGGGTAACCTGAAGCGTTATCGCCTTCAATCAGACGGCACAATTGTAGACAGAAATGGGAATCCTGCCATCGACCAGGCGACAGGCTTTTTCCGGGATTCTGCGCAGAGTTATTGGTCACCGTCAGCCGATGGGGCTGCTGCTGGCCAGGGTGGCGCTGCTAGTGTCATAGATGCCGACAACAGCAAGCGGAAGGTTTACACGTACCTGGGAGGCTCACAGTCTCTGTCAAACGCCTCTAATGCAGTGAGTCTCAGCAATATTGATAATCTGGGTAAGGAATTATTCGGTAATCCTGATATGTTGGACGATCAGCATAAGTTATTGGTTCGCTGGACGCGGGGCCAAGACGTCCTCGACGAGGACCGGGACGGTAATATAACAGAGTCAAGGAAGTTCCTGGCTGATCCGCTGCATTCGCGCCCGTACTTACAGGTCTATGGTGGTGATCAAAACAACCCGGATACAACAATCTTTTACGGGGACAATCAAGGTTTTCTCCATGCGATTGATGGTGAAACTGGAGAAGCCGAGTTTTCATTTATCCCTGCTGAATTGCTCATTAATCAGAATGTATACATGAACCAGCGAGTTTTAGATGGTCCCAGGCCTTATGGAATGGATGGCTCTGTTGTAGCGTGGTTTGACGATCGAAACGGTGACCGTATCGTTAATGGTTCTGACTCCGTCTATATCTATTCCGGAATGAGGAGAGGGGGGCGAAGCTACTATGCCCTTGATGTGACTGACAGAGCGTCGCCCTCTATGCTTTGGGCGATTTCCGGTGGGTCGGGTCACTTCGCGGAACTCGGGCAAACCTGGGCGGATCCGGTAAAGCACCGCGTGCGTATTGGTGATAGTGTCAAGGACGTGTTGTTCCTTTCCGGGGGCTATGATCCTCGTCAGGATGGTGTCAATGTGCGCACAGAGGATGGCATGGGGCGAGCGATCTACATGGTTGACGCAGTAACAGGAGATCGGCTCTGGTGGGCGGGAAGCAGTGCGAGTGCCGCTAACCTTAAGGTCGCTGGAATGAATTACAGTATTCCGGCAGCACCCGCCGTGATAGATGTTAATGGTGATGGTCTGGCTGACCAATTGTATGTAGGCGATATGGGTGGGCAGATTCTTCGTTTTGACTTTAACAATGGTCAGGACGCAGCAGGCTTTGCTACCGGGGGAGTTATCGCGAGCCTGGCGGGGAGTGGGTCAGCGTCAAACCGTCGCTTTTACCATTCGCCAGATATCTCAGGCACCCTGCGAAACGGCAGGCGTTTCCTGAATTTGGCCATTGGCTCTGGCTATCAGGCACACCCACTGGATAAAGTTATCGACGATCGTTTCTACAAGCTTACGATTGATTCTGTAGATGCTCCGAGAAACGACGACGGGGATATTGAGTATTCGATTTTGACAGAGTCGGACCTAATGGATGCAACGGATAACCTTATTCAGCAGGGCGATGCAGATGAGAAGGAGGCGGCAACAAACTCTCTGGCGGAAGCGAAAGGTTGGTATATTCGCTTGACAAGAAATGGAGAGAAAGTGCTTTCAAGCAGTACAACGCTGCGGGGTGATCTCTACTTTACGACCTTTGAGCCATCCGCAAACCTTGATCCATGCATCCCTGCTGCAGGACAGTCGAGACTGTATCACGTAAAGCTTTGGGACGGGCGTGCTGTGGTCAACTACGACAAGATTGGCGGAGATGCGGATGAGAACCTGACCGCCTCTGACCGGTACATTACTCTCAAAACTTTGGGGTTGCCGCCTTCTCCCCAAACAATAACCATTGACGGTGTTGAAATAATTGTTTCTGGCGCCGAGACCCTGATGCCGCCTGACCCTGGTGGGCTGGTCAGAAAGATTTACTGGTATGAGGAGTGAGCGGAGTGCGGTCAGTTAAAGCGAACAAAGGCTTTACCCTGATTGAGTTGATGATCGTGGTGGCAATTATCGGAATAATCGCCGCCATCGCCTACCCCAGCTACACGGAGTATGTGGAAAGGGCGAGACGATCGGATGCTCAAGGGGCGCTCATGGGGTTGGCTGCTGCCATGGAGCGTCATCGGGCGTCGAATGGTAATTATCAGGGCGCAGCTTCCGGGGGGAACAACACCGGAGCGCCCGCCATTTTCCCGGATGAGGCACCAATTGACGGTAGTACTAAGTATTACGACCTGACGATCGAAGATGCCGACGCCACGTCCTATTCCTTGCAGGCAACACCCAAAAACGCCCAGGCCGGCGACGGTATTCTCACTCTCGATCATACCGGTCGCCGGGGCTGGGATGAGAACAACGACGGTGACACTGATGATGCCGGCGAAAACGACTGGGAGAAGTAAGACTGTCAGGGGCAGGTGATCCGCCCGCCCCAGGACAGGTTGATCACTCCATCTCCGTCTTCGTCTGAGACCTGCCGTGCCCGCCCACCCCGGCTTACGGCCAGGTAGGTCATCTGCCTTGTGGAAAGGTCCTGTGGGCAGATGACCACGCTTCCGGTTCGACCATGAACGATGCCATCTGGTCCGAAGTGAATCACGCCGCTTCCCCCTGTTCTGGAGTGAACTGAGAACCGATTGTTCGGTTTGGGAATAACCCGCCATATCTCGTCATTATCCGGCTTCCGGTCCCTGTTCGAATCGGGGAAAACGGAGACCGGGAGGTTCCAATCGTCGGTACAATTGCTGTCGGCGTCCAAAGGACAGATTGCGGCAATTTTCCGGGAAGAGACGGCGTGGCTCCGTGCCAGCGCGAGCGCGCCACGGTAGGTATTGGTGATTTCCGACCTGGCGTTATTCAGCAGTAGGGTCTGAAAATTTGGGACTGCAACGCTGAGTGAGATTGTGAAAATCGAGATTACGATAAGCAGCTCCACAAGTGTGAAGCCGCCATTGCCGGTGCAGCGGGAGTAGTTGCTCATTGTACGACGTCCTTGTTTTCGTGGGAGCATCCTGCTCCAAAACTCAGAAGGGTATCAAGAATTACGGCAGTTGTATGGAGTGTTGACCGATTTGTGAGCTTGGTCGCACCTCACTCCATCCCCAACTTCTTCAACCGATACCGCATAGCCCGAAAACTGATCCCCAGCCTTTTAGCCGCCGCCGTTTTATTCCATCGAGTCGCCTCCAGTGCTTTTTCAATAGCCTGGCGCTCGATGGATTCAAGGTAGTCTTCCAGATCGATATCCCCATCCGGTACAAGTGTCGAACGGGAAGCCGCAGCTGTACTTTGCGGCCGACTCTCCAGGCTGTTACCCAGATGCAGGTCAGCCGCGCTTATCTGCTCTGAATCACACAGGGTAAAGGCGCGCTCCAGTATGTTTTCCAGCTCCCGCACGTTGCCGGGGAAGTCGTGTTCTTGCAAGCGTTCGAGAGCATCCCGGGTCAGGGTGGCGGTATCGCATTCGTATTCCCGGGCAATGCGTTCAAGGATGCGTCTGGCCAGTAGCGGAATATCGCCTGTGCGCTCCCGCAGGGGAGGTACGGCCAGTTCGATTACGTTGATCCGGTAAAACAGGTCTTGCCGGAAAGTCCCTTCCTGAACCAGCTCCGCGAGATTTTTGTGGGTGGCGCTGAGCAGGCGTATGTCCACGGGGATTTCTTTGGTTTCACCCACCGGGCGCACGGCTTTTTCCTGAATCGCCCGCAAGAGCTTCACCTGCATGGGCAGTGGCAGATCGGCAACTTCGTCCAGAAACAGGGTGCCACCGTTTGCGGAGCGGAAGAGGCCGTCTTTGTTGTCGGTAGCGCCGGTGAAACTGCCTTTTTTATGGCCAAAGAATTCGCTTTCCATGAGTTCCGAGGGAATTGCGCCGCAGTTAACGGCAACAAACGGGCCGTCACTGCGCGGACCCTGCAGGTGGATCATTCGCGCTACCAGTTCTTTACCACTGCCGGACTCCCCATTGATAAAGACCGGGGCCTGGCTTCTGGCCAGTTTTCGGGTCTGGTTGCGCAGGATTTTTATTTGTTGTGAGTTCCCCAGCAAAAGCCCGGGTTCATCTTGAGAATCGTCTGTACCTGGCTCCGGCCTGGCAAGCTTCAGGGCGCTGTTGACCAGCTCTCTGAGCCGGGACAGTTCAACCGGTTTGGATACAAAATCGAAGGCGCCGGCTTTCAGTGATTCGATGGCCGTCTCCATGCAGCCATAGGCTGTGATCACCGCAACAGGCGTTGCCGGGCTGTGTTGCTGTATCCATTGCACCAGCTCGATGCCATTGCCATCCGGCAGGTTCATATCGGTCAGGCACAGATGGGGAGCCTGGGTTTTGAGAACCTGGAGGGCAGCGGTGAGATCGGGCGCAGTGAAGGTCTCAATCCCCATTCGGGTAAGAGTGATTTCAAGCAGGTCCCGGATATCCGGTTCATCATCAACAATCAGCGCGGTGTGGGTGGTCATCGTGTTATGTCGGTGTCCTTTCAGATAATTCGCCCGGGTGGGGCAAAGGTAATACGAAAGCAGCTGCCCGGAAGGTTATCATCCACCAGGGATAGATGGGCCTGATTGGCTTCACACAATTCTCTGGCCAGGTACAGGCCGAGGCCGGTACCGCCTTTGTCGGTGGTGTAGAACGGCTCAAAAAGCATCTCGCGGGAGCCTTCTGCAATGCCGGGGCCAAAATCTTTTATTGCTATCCAGGCGCGTTCATTATCTGCCGTGATGCCGGCGTGCAGCTCAATAGTGCGTTCCCCGGTCTCTTGCTGACTATAGCGCAGCCCATTGTCGCACAAGTTAACCAGTACCTGTTCAATCTGGCTTTTATCAAACCTGGCGGCTGGTATGCCCGGATCAGATTTTAAGAGGATGTGAGTGGGTGGGCTTATGTTTTCCTGAGTCTGCAGGAAATCCGCTCTGAATTCTTCCAGCCAGGCTGCAACGTTCACCAGATCGGGGTTGGCGGGTTTGCGGCGGGACAGGGTAAGAATGTTTTCTATAATACTGTTCACCCGGTGGGAGTGGCGCTGGATAATGTCCAGCATTTTCTGGTCGCCTTTATCCAGGTTGGGCGATTCTTCCATCAGCTGGGCCGCGTGGCTGATGGCACCGAGCGGATTGCGTATTTCATGGGCGATACCGGCGGTCAGTCGCCCAAGAGAGGCCAGTTTCATTTGCTGTGCCTGCTGCGTTACTTTGCTCAGGTCTTCAATAAACACAAGAATCTGCTTGTAAGGCTCCCGGTCCAGCCGGGTAAAGCTTGCCTGTAGCAGCGGCGATGTGGGTGTAGGCTGGAAGGGCTCTGTGCGTTTGTCGGGGGCTTGCTGCCAGGCCTCCAGTCGCAGCTTAAGGGGGGCTGGCAGGGTGCGGGGTGAGGGTTCCGGTGTTTTCATGGCGCCTGGAATTCCGAACAACAGCTCTTCGGCGGCCGCGTTGGCTACGCGAATCTCCCCCTGCCGGTCCAGCACAAGAATCCCTGTGCGCATACGTTGAATAATCTGCTGGTTTATGTTTTCCAGCTCGGCAATGCTGCGTGCGCGGCTGCGGGCAAGGGCTTCACTGTGAATCATCCGGCGGGAAATGCTCTGCAGAATAATCGCAGTTGCAAAGTACAGAATACCCAGTGAACCGGCACGGACAATGTCGTCTCCGGGGCCGTCGAGGGTCAGCACGGCCCATGCAGAGATGCTGAGCGAGCAGATGGTTGCTAGGGCCGCGTAAAAGGTACCTATACGGTTGGGGTTGAGTATGTTGCCGGCGGCAACAATGACAATGACGAGGTTGGCGACGCCGTTGGTAATGCCGGTGCTGGCAAACAGCAGCCCGTGCATAATCAGAATGTCCAGCAAAAGCGACAGGGTAATGTGTCGCTTGTTGGGCTGAAACCCGGCCAGCAATGAGAGTGCGATAAAGCCGTTCAGCGCCAGGTAGCCTGCCGCGCCAAGCTGATAAAAGTAGGGCAGCCGGAATTGCGTGTCGAAGCTTATGGGATCAATAAACAGCAATGCGACCAGCATCAGGCTGATAATGAGGCGGTAATGGTTGTATATGCGGAATAGGCTGGTCCGCTTCAGACCGGTTGTGTATTTGTCAGTACTGCCAGCCGCTGCTGTGTTTGGTGCCATGGTCTGCAGAAATCCGTTATGGTGCGGAAGAAATAAACGCCTGAGCGGGGGTATAATAGCCTTTAAGCGGCAACGAATTACAGGAGTCTCATTATGACGGTTTCCGGGAACACCCAGAGTTCCAGTACACCTCCCCACAAGTTGCGGGTGGTGATCGCGCAGCAGGATTTTCTTGTGGGGGATATTCCCGGCAATACAGAGCGTATTATTGATGCCGCAAAACAGGCGCGCGACCGGGATGAGGCAGATGTGGTGGTGTTCCCGGAAATGTGTCTTACCGGGTACTCTCCGGAAGACCTGCTGCTTCGGCCCAGCCTGGATCTTCGGGTGGGTGAAGCGCTGGAGCGGCTGCAGAATGAGAAGCTTGAGACCGCAATCGTTATTGGTGCGCCGTTGCGAAGTGACTGTGTGCTTTATAATGCTGCGCTGGTGATCGAGGGGGGCGAGATTACCGGCCGGTACTTCAAGCGGGTGACACCCAATGACAGTGTGTTCGATGAAAAGCGTTATTTTGAGGCTGGCTCAGAGGCCGTGGTGGTTTCTGTCTGTGGTATACCGGTTGGCCTGACCATTGGTGACGACCTGAGTGCCGATGGCCCGGTGGAGGAGTCGGCTGCAGCTGGTGCAAAACTTGTCCTTAACCTGAGTGCTTCGCCTTTCACAATTCATCAGCGGGCTGGCAGAAAATCGCTGCTTGAGCGTAAGGCCAGTGAGAATCAGGTCAGTATTATCTGGGCCAACCTGGTGGGGGCTCAGGACGAGCTGGCCTTTGATGGTGGCTCTATGGTTTATGATCCGTCTGGCTCACTTGAAGTGGCGGCGCCACAATTTACCGAAGGTCTGTATCCGGTAGAGCTTTTGTGTCATGCGCAGTGCCAGCCAGTAACCCAGACACTGCCGGCCCGGCTGTCGCTTGAGGAAAGTGTTTACAGTGCGTTGGTGGCCGGGGTTCGGGATTATGTGAACAAAAACGGTTTCAAATCGGTGGTGCTTGGTTTATCCGGCGGTCTGGATTCGGCCCTGGCTCTGGCTGTGGCCGGGGATGCGCTGGGCCCGGAGCGGGTTCGCGCTGTGATGATGCCGTTCCGTTACACCTCAGACATCAGTCTGGCCGATGCGGAAGCCCAGGCCGAGGCTATGGGGGTTCAGTACGACGTGTACTCTATTGAGCCTCTGTATGATGCGTTTATGGAAACCCTGGCGGTGCCGTTTGCAGGCACAACACCCGATACCACTGAGCAAAACCTTCAGGCCAGGGTGCGCGGTGTTGTGCTTATGTCTCTTTCCAACAAGTTTGGTTCACTGGTGCTGACCACGGGTAACAAGAGTGAGCTGGCGGTGGGCTATTCAACCCTGTATGGCGATATGGCCGGTGGTTTTGATGTGCTCAAGGATGTGCCCAAGACGCTGGCCTTTCGTCTGGCCAGGTACCGAAACTCCGTTTCTGCGATTATTCCGGAGCGGGTTATTACGCGGCCACCGTCTGCCGAGTTAGCGCCGGACCAAAAAGATGAGGATAATCTTCCGGGGTACGATGTACTGGACCCGATACTTCATCTGTATGTGGAGAAAGATTACAGCGCCGACGCCATTGTTGCAGAAGGGTATGGGCGGGCTGATGTTGAGCGGGTGGTTCGCCTGGTGGATCTGAACGAATACAAGCGCCGGCAGGCGCCCATCGGGGTTCGTATTACTGAGCGGGCATTTGGGAAAGACCGCCGCTATCCCATTACCAGTGGCTGGAAAAGCGGCCGGTAAAGACCAGGTCAGTCATCGCCCGCCAGGCCGAAGGTGACTACGCTGGAGAGTGAGCGGTTCTCACGCTTCAGCAGGCCGGCTTCAAACTCACCTTCCTGGTTGAATGCGTCGCTTTCGGGGAAGTTTTTCCGTAGCAGGGCGACGGCGTCTTCGGCGCTTTCGTTGTATTTCAGAAACTCGAACGTTTCCGCCAGGATAATCAGTGCTTCTTCAGCTGAGGGTGATGTGGAGTAGTTTTCGACAATGTAGCGGGCGCGGTTGTTGGCAGCTATATAGGCTTCCCGCTTGATGTAATAGCGTGCGGCGTGAAGCTCCAGCTTTGCCATGCGGTTGCGCACGGCAATCATGCGCTGGCGGGCATCGGCGGCGTACTGACTGTCCGGGTACCGGCTCAGTAATTCGCCGAAATCACGGAAAGACTGTAGTTGTTCTCCAGCGTCCCGGGCGGCGACATCAATGGGGAAATAGCGTGCAGCCAGACCAATGTCCAGATTATAGGACGCCAGCCCGCGCATGTAGAGAGCGTAGTCTGCGTGATCACTCTGGGGATTCAGCCGCAGGAAGCGGTCGGCGGCCGCGCGCGCGCCTTCCAGATCAAGGTTCTGGTAGCGGGCATAAATGAGATCCAGCTGCGCCTGTTCAGCATAGCGTCCGAACGGGTAGTAAGTCTCCAGGGAGTCCAGGTTTTGCTCGGCTTCGTTGAAGTTGCCGGAGTTCATCGCCTGACGGGCGTTGTCGTAATAGGTCTCCTCTGGCAACACTTCTTCCTGCTTGTTGGATGCGCAGGCACTGATCAGAACAACCAGTGTGGAAAGTAGCAGTAAACGAAAGCCTGATCTCATGCCGGAATCCCGTATAATGTCGATAAATTCGAGTGCGCTATTGTAGCGGGGAACACGCCCTGTGTGCAGAGTGCATTCTGAAAGTTTCAGTTATTCTGACTGAAACGTAACACACACAGGCCTCGGGGGCTTAATGTCATCTGAAAACCGAATAACCGCCAGTTTTACTGTACCTCCGGAACTGAGTGACCGGCGGCTGGACCAGGCGGCTGCTGAGCTGATGCCGGAACATTCACGTTCGCGCCTGCAATCCTGGGTCCGCAGCGGCGCGTTAACCGTGAACGGAAGCGCTTGCAGGCCCAAAGACAAGGTGATGCTCGGGGATGTGCTGGAGCTTGATGCCGAACCTGAAGTACAGGTGAGCTGGCGGGCCGAGGAAATTGCCCTGGATGTTGTTTATGAGGATGAACACCTGCTTGTGGTCAACAAACCGGCCGGTCTTGTGGTGCATCCCGCTGCCGGACATGCAGCAGGTACTCTGGTTAACGCGCTGCTGAACTATGCCCCGGAGGTGGAAAACCTGCCCCGTGCCGGCATTGTTCACCGCCTTGATAAGGATACCTCCGGGGTAATGGTCGTTGCCCGCAGTCTGATTGCACATACATCCCTGGTGGATCAGCTTCAGGAGCGCAGCATGGGCCGGGAATATGAGGCTGTGGTTGTAGGGACGCTGACCGGGGGTGCCACTGTGGATGCCCCCATTGGCCGGCATCCGAATGACCGTAAAAAAATGGCGGTGGTTGCCAATGGCAAGCCGGCGGTCACCCATTATCGCCTGATCGAGCGCTTTGCGGCTCATACCCATGTGCGCTGCAAGCTGGAAAGCGGGCGAACGCATCAGATCCGGGTGCACATGGCGCACGTAAAACACCCACTGGTCGGGGACCCTGTGTATGGCGGCAGATTGCGCTTGCCCAAAGGTACAACGGAAGCGTTGCGTGACATGCTGACATCGTTCAGTCGTCAGGCGTTGCATGCGCGAAAGCTTACGCTCGAGCACCCGGAAACCGGTGAAATCCTGAGCTGGGAAGCACCCTTGCCGGAGGACTTTACCGGGTTGCTGGCGGTGTTGCGCACGCACGCCCGGGAGCTGGAGCAAAATGAGCTTTGATAATCACAGCGCGCTGGCCTTTATTCACCCCCAGTGGCCAGCGCCCGCGAATGTCCGGGCGCTGTGTACTACCCGTTCCGGCGGAGTCAGCGGTCCGCCCTGGGCGTCGCTGAACCTTGGCGACCACGTGGATGATGATCCGGCCCATGTACAGCAGAATCGGGAGAGGCTGGCCAGCGCCTGTAACTTGCCTGCAGGAGCATTCGGATGGCTGAATCAGGTGCATGGCACGAAAGCTGTCGCTTTGCCGGCGAGGCAGGGGAGTTCAATGCCCGAAGCCGATGCCAGCTATACAGGGCATGCCGGTGTTGCCTGTGCCATCCTGTCGGCCGACTGCTTGCCGGTTATTCTTTGTGATTGCGATGGAACCACAGTAGCCGCGGCCCACGCCGGCTGGCGCAGTCTTGCAGGCGGGGTTCTGGAGAATCTTGTTGCACAGCTCGGACTGCCCGGTAATCACCTGATGGCGTGGCTGGGGCCTGCAATAGGCCCGGATGTTTTTGAGGTGGGTCCGGAAGTGAAAGCCGCGTTTGTTGCACACAACCCGCAGGCGGCAGAAGCATTTTCTGCGGGCGGTGCCCGCTCCGGGCACTACCTGGCGGATATTTACCTGCTTGCCCGGCAGCGACTGAAAGCAATGGGGGTAGAGCAGGTTTTTGGCGGGGGCTTTTGTACAGTCACCGACCGCACGCGCTTCTACTCCTACCGCCGTGATGGCCAGACCGGGCGCATGGCCACGGTTATCTGGAAAAATTGAGGCCCGTCAATTATATGACAGCTGGCCCTGTTATAACCTTGAAGTTCCCCTGCACGCCCCTACATTAAATGTCAAGGCAAACAGAATGTACCACTTAGGGTTACATTTGCAGAAACAAGTCGGGGAAACGAATTCATGAGAATCGACAAACTCACCAGTCTGTTGCAGGCCGCTTTGGCGGATGCGCAATCACTTGCCGTTGGCAAGGATCATAATTTTATTGAGCCCCTGCATCTGATGCAGGCAATGCTCGATCAACAGGGCAGCTCGATCACGCCCCTGCTGAAGCAGGCCGGCGCTGAGCCTGCCCGGGTACGTCAGACAGTGGCGCAGGAAATCGAGAACCTGCCGGAGGTGCCGGGCAGTGCCGGCGACGTGGCCATGTCAAATGATATGGGGCGCCTGTTCAATATTGCAGATAAGCTTGCCCAGAAGCGCCAGGACCAGTTTATTTCCAGCGAACTGATGCTGCTGGCGGCGCTGGAAGATCGTGGCACGCTCGGCCGTGTATTGCGGGAGCAGGGCGTGGATAAAGCCGCTTTGGAAAAGGCGATTGACTCAGTACGTGGAGGCGAAACCGTGGATGACGCAGGCGCAGAGGAAAATCGCCAGGCACTGTCAAAGTATACAATTGATCTGACCGAGCGCGCGGAAGCCGGAAAGCTGGACCCGGTCATTGGTCGTGATGACGAAATACGTCGCACCATTCAGGTGCTGCAGCGTCGCCGTAAAAACAACCCGGTACTGATTGGTGAGCCGGGTGTGGGTAAAACGGCCATTGCCGAAGGCCTCGCTCAGCGCATTGTAAACGGCGAAGTGCCCGAAGGATTGAAGAACAAGCGTGTACTGTCTCTGGACATGGGCGCACTGATTGCCGGCGCCAAGTTCCGCGGGGAGTTCGAAGAGCGGCTGAAAGCGGTACTTAACGAGCTGGCCAAGGAAGAAGGCCAGGTTATCCTGTTTATCGATGAGATTCACACGGTCGTAGGCGCCGGTAAAACCGAAGGCTCCATGGATGCCGGTAACATGCTCAAGCCTGCGCTGGCTCGTGGCGAGCTGCACTGTGTAGGCGCCACCACACTGGATGAATACCGCGAGAACATAGAAAAGGATGCTGCGCTTGAGCGTCGTTTCCAGAAAGTACTGATCAACGAGCCGAACGAGGAAGATACGGTTGCCATCCTGCGCGGCCTGAAAGAGCGGTATGAAGTACACCACGGTGTAGAAGTGACCGACGGCGCCATTATTGCCGCGGCCAAGTTGTCTCAGCGTTACATCACCGACCGTCAGTTGCCGGATAAGGCCATTGATCTGGTGGATGAAGCTGCCAGTCAGATTCGTATGGAAATGGATTCCAAGCCAGAACCTCTGGATCGCCTGGAGCGCCGTCTTATTCAGCTCAAGATTGAGCGCGAAGCCTTGAAAAAGGAAACCGATGCGGCCTCTCATAAGCGTTTGAATGAGTTGTCAGATGTGATTCTCGAAGTTGAGCGCGAGTACGCCGACCTTGAAGAAGTCTGGAACTCCGAGAAAGCAGCGCTGCATGGCTCCCAGAACGTAAAGAGTGAGCTGGAACAGGCCCGTATTGATCTGGAGAGCGCGCGCCGGGCCGGTGACCTGGGCAAGATGTCCGAGTTGCAGTATGGGCGCATTCCCGAGCTGGAGCGGCAGCTGGACATGGCGGGTCAGGCCGAGATGATGGAGATGACGCTGCTGCGTAACCGCGTGACCGACGAGGAGATTGCCGAGGTTGTTTCCAAGTGGACAGGCATTCCCGTTACCCGGATGCTGGAAGGCGAGCGCGACAAGCTGATGCGCATGGAGGATGCCCTGCATGAGCGTGTGATTGGCCAGAATGAAGCCGTAGAGGCGGTATCAAACGCTGTACGTCGGTCCCGTGCCGGTCTCGCCGATCCGCAGCGGCCAAATGGCTCGTTCCTGTTCCTCGGGCCCACAGGTGTGGGGAAAACAGAGCTGTGTAAGGCGCTGGCCTCGTTCCTGTTTGATACAGACGATGCCATGGTGCGCATCGATATGTCGGAGTTTATGGAGAAACACTCCGTAGCACGACTGATTGGTGCACCTCCCGGCTATGTGGGCTATGAAGAAGGCGGGTATCTCACGGAAGCCGTTCGCCGTCGCCCTTACTCTGTGCTGCTGCTTGATGAGGTTGAAAAAGCGCACCCGGATGTCTTCAACATATTGCTGCAGGTGCTGGATGATGGCCGCCTGACTGATGGCCAGGGCCGGACTGTGGATTTCAGCAACACTGTGATCGTTATGACATCCAACCTTGGCTCTGACATTATTCAGCAGCAGGCTGGGGCAGAGAACTACGAAGCCATGAAGAATTCTGTCATGGAGGTTGTGGGCACACATTTCCGTCCGGAATTCATTAACCGTGTCGATGAGGTGGTGGTGTTCCATCCGCTGGCAGAAAGTCAGATTCACGGGATTGCCAAAAACCAGATTGAAATCCTTAACCTGCGTTTACAGGAGCAGGGCGTAAGGCTGGAGTTGGATGAGGCAGCTCTGAATTTGCTGGCGGAAGTCGGTTACGATCCGGTTTATGGCGCCCGGCCGCTTAAGAGGGCTATCCAGAGGATGATTGAAAACCCACTGGCACAAAGGTTGTTGCAGGGGGATTTTGTCTCCGAAGATACAATCCGGGCGACCGTTGATGGCAGTCAGTTAGTGTTTAAGAAAGCCTGATACAGGCAGAAGCAAAAAGAGGGCAGGGCTTTGGCTCTGCCCTCTTTTTTTGGGCTTTTTACTGATCTTCGCGCTGGCAGTTTTCCGCTGCAATCTCTTCGTATTTTGTTTTCTGTTCATCAATTTCCTCAGGCGTGAGGTAGCGCGGCTCACCGTTATCCTGCACACGGATACGTGAATTTGTGCGGATGATTTCAAGGTTCGTCCGGGCCGTGGCGCAGTTGGCTTCGCGCTGTTTGCGACGGGCTTCTTCCATCGCAGACTCGGTCTGCCTGTTTGCTTCTTCCTGTTGTTGCTCCCGGAGCGCGTCAAGGCGCTGCTGAGGGCCCGGGCGGCTGTTCCCGTTTGCCGACGCAGTACCAGAGCGTACGTTAAGGGTTTCGGAACTGGTGCCGACAGGCTGCCGGTCGCCAAAATGGGTGACGCCGTTTTCGTCTGTCCATTTGTATACTGAGGCGCTCATTGCCATTGCGGGCGCGATAATCAGGAGCATGGTCATCAGTATCAGGGAGTGTTTCGTCATGGCTTTACTCGTGGGTGTGTGATTCTGGTGGGGCTATGATGCCATCTGTGGCCTGCGTTTTCTTCCATCTGGTTCAAAAGTACGGGCCGGGAAAACGCGGGTAGCTATTGACAGGGAGTTTAGCCCTGTCAGAATTACTGATTGCCTGAAGACTGGGGGTTATACGGCCGGCAATCCCGTGCAGGTATGCCCCCGTTACTTACCACACTGAGCGTGCCGCGCATCCGTCGCGGAATGGTTGTTGCTTAGTTGCAACCCGACGATTGGTCGTTCTCCGCAACCCTCAGGAGGGCGGCTGGCCAGGAGACAACCTCTTTAAAGTGTGGAGCAGCAGCCGGTTCCGCTTTCACAAGAAGCAGGACAACCGTGAATCCAGGCATCCGGGCATGTGCCCGGCTCAATCACTCGCAGAAGAGGGTAGAAAATCGTGGAATTATTGTCTGGCGCCGATATGTTGATCCGCTCCCTGCAGGATCAGGGTATCGAGTACATATACGGCTATCCGGGTGGTGCAGCTCTTCATATTTATGATGCGCTGTTCCGGCAGGACAAGGTTAAACACATTCTGGTAAGGCATGAGCAGGCAGCCGTGCACATGGCTGACGGCTATGCGCGCGCAACCGGCGAGCCGGGAACTGTGCTTGTAACCTCAGGCCCCGGAGCAACCAATACGATTACGGGTATTGCAACCGCGTTCATGGATTCCATCCCCATGGTGGTTCTGTGCGGGCAGGTGGCTTCCACCCTGATTGGTGAAGATGCTTTTCAGGAAACCGATATGATGGGTGTCTCCCGTCCGGTTGTTAAGCACAACCTCAGTGTGCGTCATCCTTCTGAAATACCGGAAATTATCCGTAAAGCTTATTACATTGCCTCAACCGGCCGTCCGGGCCCGGTGGTAGTGGATATTCCCAAGGATATGACCGCGCCTAATGAGCGCTTTGAATACGCATATCCGAAAAAAGTAAAGCTGCGTTCTTACAACCCCGCGGTACGAGGCCATGCGGGGCAGATCAAGAAGGCCGTGGATATGATGCTGGCGGCCCGGCGTCCGATCATCTATGCCGGTGGTGGCGTTATTCTGGGCAAGGCCTCCGGCCTGCTGACCGATCTGGTGCGCAAGCTGGAGTTTCCGATTACCAACACCCTGATGGGCATTGGCTGTTACCCCTCCAGTGATCCGCAGTACGTTGGCTGGCTTGGTATGCACGGCACCTACGAAGCCAATATGGCGATGCACCACTCAGATCTGATTCTCGCAGTGGGCGCGCGGTTTGATGACCGGGTGACCAATGCCACAGAGAAGTTCTGCCCGGGTGCCCGGATTATCCATATTGATATCGACCCCGCCTCTATCTCCAAAACGGTGGATGCCGATGTGCCCATTGTTGGTCCGGTGGATGCTGTGCTCAAGGAAATGCTGGCACTGGTTAAAGAGAGCAAAGAAAAGCCGGATGCCGAGGCGCTGGCATCCTGGTGGAAGCAGATCGACGAGTGGCGGGCATTTCATGGAATGCGTTATGAAACCAGCCCGGATGTGATCAAGCCCCAGGAAGTGGTGGAAATGTTGTCGCGCCTGACCAATGGCGACGCGTTCGTAACCTCCGATGTCGGTCAGCATCAGATGTTTGCAGCCCAGTACTATAAGTTCGACAAGCCTAATCGCTGGATCAACTCCGGTGGCCTGGGCACCATGGGCTTCGGTCTGCCTGCGGCTATGGGCGTCAAACTTACGCACCCGGATGACGAAGTGCTGTGTATCACCGGGGAGGGCAGTATCCAGATGAATATCCAGGAGCTGTCTACGTGCAACCAGTACGATCTGCCGGTAAAAATCATCAACCTGAATAACCAGGCGCTGGGCATGGTGAAGCAGTGGCAGGACATGAACTACGAGTCCAGGCACTCCCATTCCTATATGGATTCGCTGCCCGACTTCATGATGCTTGCCGAAGCTTACGGGCATGTGGGTATCCGGATTGATAAAAAAGAGGATCTGGAGCCCAAACTCAGGGAAGCACTGGCTATGAAGGACAGGCTGGTGTTTGTAGACATACAGGTTGACCGGGTTGAGCATGTATATCCGATGCAGGTAGCCCGTGGTTCCATGAAAGACATGTGGCTCAGTAAGACGGAGAGGGTATGAACATGCGCCGAATCATTTCTGTGTTACTGGAAAACGAGCCGGGGGCTCTGTCCCGTGTAGTCGGGCTGTTTTCCCAGCGCAACTACAACATCGAGACCCTCACGGTTGCACCTACGGAGGACGAGACTCTGTCCCGTCTTACGGTGACAACCTCCGGTTCGGATCGGGTTATTGAGCAGATTACCAAGCAGCTCAACAAACTGGTTGAAGTAGTGAAGCTGGTAGACCTGACCGAAGGCCCCCACATCGAGCGGGAAATGATGCTGATCAAGCTGAAAGCAACCGGTGCCCAGCGTGCGGAAATCAAGCGTACCGTGGATATCTTCCGGGGCCAGATTGTTGATGTGACCAGCTCGGTTTACACCGTGCAGCTGGCCGGCGCCAGCGACAAGCTGGATGGCTTTTTGCAGGCTGTCGGCACGTCGGGTGTGCTGGAAGTAGTGCGCTCGGGGGTATCCGGAATCGCCAGAGGCGAGAAGGTTCTGAGTTTATAAAGAGTTTGTGTATTACGAACGCTCAGGTCTGTTGAGACCATTACAAATAATAGAGGTTTTTCATGCAGGTTTATTACGATAAAGATTGTGACCTATCCATTATTCAGGGCAAGAAGGTTGCCATCATCGGTTTCGGTTCACAGGGGCATGCCCATGCGTGCAACCTGAAAGAGTCCGGTGTTGATGTAACCGTTGGTCTGCGCCCGGGGTCCTCTTCTATCGCCAAGGCGGAAGCCTACGGTCTGAAAACCAGCGACGTACCCTCTGCGGTAGCGGCTGCTGATGTCATCATGGTGCTGACGCCGGATGAGTTCCAGTCCCAGCTGTATGCTGAAGAAATCGAGCCGAACCTGAAGCAGGGCGCGACACTGGCGTTTGCTCACGGCTTTGCGATTCACTACAACCAGATTGTTCCGCGCAAGGATCTCGACGTCATCATGGTCGCGCCCAAGGCGCCGGGGCACACTGTGCGCACCGAGTTTGCCAATGGCGGTGGTATCCCCGATCTGGTAGCTGTGTTCCAGGATGCCTCCGGCAATGCCAAGAATGTCGCTCTGTCCTATGCCAGCGGAATTGGTGGTGGTCGTACCGGTATCATTGAGACCACTTTCAAGGATGAGACTGAAACCGACCTGTTCGGTGAGCAGGCTGTACTGTGTGGCGGTGCGGTTGAGCTGGTAAAAGCCGGTTTTGAAACCCTGACAGAAGCCGGCTACGCCCCGGAGATGGCCTACTTCGAGTGTCTGCATGAGCTGAAGCTGATTGTAGACCTGATGTACGAAGGCGGCATTGCCAACATGAACTACTCCATCTCTAACAACGCAGAGTATGGTGAGTATGTAACCGGTACCGAGATTATCAACGAGCAATCCCGGGAAGCCATGCGCAATGCACTCAAGCGCATCCAGAGTGGTGAATACGCGAAGATGTTCATTTCTGAGGGTGCACTGAACTATCCCTCCATGACTGCGCGTCGTCGCCAGAACGCAGCTCACGATATTGAAGTCGTGGGCGAGAAGCTGCGCGGAATGATGCCGTGGATTTCAGCGAACAAGATCGTTGATAAAGATAAAAACTGAGCGGACTCTCGTTTGGTTTGATAAAACGCGGCCCGGGTGGCCGCGTTTTTCGTATATACTTTGCCCGAATACTTTCCGGAGTAATGGGAATGACTGAAGAGAGAGCAAGCACCGGCCCTGAGTCCGGGGACGGTAAGCATGATGAAGTGCCGGGATCTGCAACTGACTATGATGTTGAGTCGGGTGAAGTGATCGAGGAAGAGCTGGTTGAAGGAGCGCCTGTGCGCAGGAAAGGCATTTATCTGCTTCCTAACGCACTGACAACGGCTTCACTGTTTTCAGGCTTCTATGCGATTGTGTCTGCAGCGGGTGGGGTTTTTGATAACGCTGCCATAGCCATTTTTATCTCCATGGTTCTGGATGGCCTCGACGGGCGTGTTGCCCGAATGACCAATACCCAGAGCAAGTTCGGGGAGGAATACGACAGTCTCGCCGATATGGTGGCTTTTGGTGTTGCGCCCGGGTTTGTTGCGTTCTTCTGGTCCCTCAATGGGCTGGATAAACTTGGCTGGGCGGTTACCTTCATATTTGTAGCCGGCGCTGCCCTGCGCCTTGCGCGATTTAACACTCAGATCGGCTCAGTCGACAAAAAGTATTTTGTGGGGCTGCCCAGCCCGGCCGCTGCGGCCTGTGTTGCCGGACTGGTTTGGAGCTTCCATACATTCGAGCCTGCGGCCTGGCTTACCTTCATGACGCTGATCGTTGTAGGTGGTTCCGGCGTTCTGATGGTCAGTAATGTGTTTTATCACAGCTTTAAGGATCTTGATCTCAAGGGGCGTGTTCCTTTTGCAGCAATATTGCTGGTTGTGCTGATTCTTGTGGTTGTCGCACTGGATCCGGCAACTGTGCTTTTTACCGGGTTCCTAGTGTATGCCTTGTCCGGTCCGGTGCGTGCACTGTTTCGGGGAAAGTGGCGTCGTGGGGTCCGGTCTGGCAATTAATAGCTGTAACAGGTCGGGTTTGCTGGTTTATTGAGCAGTATCTGTCACCTTTGACTGGTTTTATAGGTGGAAACCGAAGCTTTCGAAGATTAGTTGAAAATAGCCGTTGACAGAAAAGTCCACGCCTGTAGAATGCGCACTTCCTTCGAGGGACACACCGCTGAGGCGGCGGTTTCGACAAGGGCAACTGTTTGAAAGTATTAAAGAAAAACGATTTTGAAGTTTCTTTAAATTAACAGTTGACAAGGCGGCGAATCGATGTAGAATACGCCACCTCGATTGAGCAACAGCTCAAACGCTCTTTAACAAGTTGACCAAGTAATTCGTGTGGGCGCTGGCTGGAGTATTTCGGCAAGAAA
>NZ_VCGX01000006.1 GCF_007671655.1 Marinobacter piscis
TAGTTGTCGGTACTTCATCACTGCTTCACTTTGGTCGGTAAAGCCCGTGAGGGTACCGGCGACGGCCCTCCCGTCTCTACCTGGTTACGCCAAAGTGCTGCAGTTATTATCTGAATTCACGAACTCAGCCCGACTCAAGAGCTTACTCCTCCGCTATCCCAAACGAGTATCAGAGTACAAGCTTACAAAAGAACGAATTGTAAGCTCAAACGTATTTGCAAAAGAATACTCCCAGGGGCTCCCTATACCATTTTTCCCTTCTGACTTTTTTCAGTTTGGTCGTTCAGAGGACCTTTTAGCGTTGTGGGACATTCCGTTAATTGAAGATTACCAATATGATAAAAATTTGGCGGGCAAGCGCCAAAGCAAGCTATACCCTTGGCCTGACCTTCATATTGAACAAATTTTATGGCTTTCTTTCATTAACAAACACATACCCATAAAAATGCCGCATAAGTTTGGAGCTGGCAGAGAGCAGGTAAAACTTTCCCGGAAAATTATCGCTAACAATCTAATAATTGCAGAGCGCGCTGAGCTGGATTTGGAGGTGCCTGACAGGCTCGATCAAAATGATGGAGCTCCCTATACTCACTATACACTCAAGCGGTGGGAACAACTTTATAAACATTTTGTCGATCCAGGATTTGAAGTCGAGGGTAGCGTCGGGCTGACCTTAAAGCGTTTATCTGCACGCACTGTTCAATATTTTATCAGCGGTTTGAAGCAACACATTCGCTTGTGGTTTTGCCGGTTTCGAATCAAATCTTGAGTTAAAAATTCGCTAAGAATCCGGCCCGACTGATCCCATCGATGATATACTAGACTGCTCTCTTCGGAAGCTCAAATAATATACTACCTCTAGACTACCGGCGCATGCCGGGGAGACACATAACACTTAGCGTACAGCTCAAAGGGTAACAGCTTTGACAAACTTCAAAGACATCAGTGTTGTTGTTCAGGGCCCAGTACAATCCCTGAAAGGGCGTGAGCAGGAAGAAGGCATCACCCAAAAGTGCCTGTCATCCATAAGAACGTTTCTGCCCGGCGCTCATATTATTCTCTCTACCTGGCCTGATCAACAACTAGCAGGACTGGACTATGACGAGCTGGTTATTTCGGAAGATCCAGGCCCGAACATACGTAACTTTTACAGTGATGGTCAGCCACAATATTACAACAACAACCGCCAGATTGTCTCAACACTAGCCGGCCTCAGGCAGGTATCAACGCCTTACGCTATCAAGCTGCGAAGTGACAACTACCTTACCGGTAATGGGTTTGTCGAACTTCAAAGCCAGTACCCGAAGCGATGTAAAAGCCACCGAATTTTTCGTGAGCGGGTAGTGGTCAGCAACGTCTTTACCCGGCGCTACGCTAAAGGTTTCAAGGTCGCCTTTCACTTGAGTGATTTTTTCTACTACGGATTAACGGAAGATTTACTTGCTATCTGGGATCTTGAGCTGCTTGATGATGTTTCACCCGAGCAAGCTGCCAAAGCAAACGCGTTAGCCCACGGCTTTATCATAGACTGCACTCAGATGTTCTGGCTCAGGACGTTAAAAAAATTCGACGGCTCGATAAAGCTTGATGGGCTTTTTGACAACTCCCGTCAAAAGCTCGAGCTATCCGATGGTTATTACGCCAACAACCTTGTTATAGCTTCCCCCGAAGAGTTAGGGCTAAGCCTTAAAGGAAGATTTTCGGGGAACGCCCGGATTGCCAGGCAAAAAGGAAAATGCGCCCAATGGCAGCACTGGGAATGGCAAGAGCTCTACCGCAGGTTTTGCGACCCTGAAATGCCCCATACGCCGTTATATAAAAAGCTTCGCCTTTTCGGGCAGCGCATCATTTACGTTTACCCTGCCAGGCTAGAAACTGCTTTTAAGCTTTGGAAACAGAAATACAAACAATCATCGGCCGCTTTATGATAACCAGATTTAACCTCAACGGAAGCAGTTTTTACTATTACGCTTTACTACTCATAATTGGTACTTTCCCTGCTTTGAGCTTGATAATAGAAGGGTATGGCAGTGGAGTATGGTACCTTTTAGGTGTTTTGGGAATTGCCGCGTTTGCAAGTAAGCCCACTATTGTTAAGTCAATCATTCGGGATAGGAGGCTACTTCTGCTCCTGTCGCTGCCATTGGCTTTCGTCATTTGGTCTTTTCTGATCTACCATTTCATCGATTCCAGTGATTTTGCAAAGTCCAGATTTCAGAGGCACACGCTTCTGCTCATTTGTATTCCTGTTACTCTGCTATTTTATCACTTGAATTTCCGCACTAAAGATCTTTTGCTCTGTTTTTCTCTCAGCGGTATAGTTTTTTTGGTTTACTGGTTGTTGGATGATGGTGCCGGCAGGCTGGACGGCTTAGTGCACGCTATTCATTTTGGCAACATTGCGCTAATTGTATTCATCCTGTGTTGCGGCGCTTCTGCGTTACAAACACGTCGTCACTGGTTTGTTATCTCAGTCGTTGGCGGTGCTGGCTCTTTGTTAGCATTTATCCAGGCCGGTTCCAGGGGAGGCGTCATGGCGCTCGTTATTGCTCTCCTCGTCATTGGTTTCTGGTTCAGCATTTCACGCAACCGTATACGCCATTTCACTATTACCCTCGTGCTGGTTATGCTCGCGGCAGGCTTGTCCATTAACTTCATACCACCACTTTCCGATCGTTATGATGCAACGATCCAGGAAGTTAGTAAAATTAATGATGGGCAGATGTATAACTCAGTAGGTATGCGGCTCATGATGTGGGATGCTTCATTAGAGGTCGCTGCCCACTCCCCTTTTATAGGCTCAGGCTTTTCTGCTTATAGAACTGAGATTTTTGACCGGATTGAAAAGGATGAGCTCAAGCCTATTATGTCGGAATTTTCATCTGAGCCACACAGTCAGTTCTTATACCAGCTGGCCTCGCACGGGCTGATTGGCGTGTTCCTTTTCCTGTTGCTGGTGACTGTGCCCCTGTTCTACCTGGCCTCTGAAAAAACGGTTTCCGACCGAGCAAGCAAAGTACTTGCGCTTACCTTAAGTATCATTTTTTTATCTTTCTTGTTTTTTGGCCTGACAATAACACTGTTTGACCAGCGGCGAGTTTTACAGAGTTTTGGTCTGCTCTATAGCCTAACAGCTTGGTTTTTAAGCGTTAAGCAAAAGGAGAGAATTCTTTGAAGGCCGCAATTGCTATCCGTCAGATTCAGAAGTACACGGGAGCCGTCCGAAATGTTATCGAACATTGTGGCTATCTGAGGTCGTTAGGTTATGAAATAACCATACTAAGCGAATGCTACTCCTCCAAGATACTCTCTGAGTGTGATGCGGACCTGGTCCGGGTAATGCGATGGCCTATAAAAGGTACCTTTCGCAGAGTCTGGTTTGACAAGTGTGTTCAACGCTGGAGACGGAAGAATCCAACTGACCTTTTCATAAGCCATGGTGATAGTCACAGTGATGATATCCTGGTAATGCATAACTGCGTGAGACTTCACGAAGAAAAGTGCGGCACTCAAAAGATCGATGTTGCACCGTTCCACGATTCGATTATTTCAGAGTCAACCTATAGAGTTCTGATCGCGAACTCCCGTTTGATGGCACGAGACTTTATTGAGAGATACGGTGTTGCCCCCCATAAAATCCGTGTTTTCCATCAAGGTGTAGATACGGATAGATTCAATTCTCAGAACCGTATCATCCACCGCAAAGCGATTCGGCAGGACTTGGGTCTTACAGACAATGAACACCTGATCGGCCTAATTACCTCCGGTGACTTTACGAAGCGCAATGTGAGTTTTTTCATCGATCTGGCAGCCTATATCAACGAGAGGCTGCAATCGCCCGCGCACTTTTTAGTTGTCGGCAAGTCAGGCACATCCCGGTTTGCCGACCAGATAAAAACACACAATTTAAAAGCACACATTCACTTTATGAACCCGGTTGCACACGTTGAGCAACTTTTTCATGCTCTGGACCTTCATGTGTTTCCAGCTTTATTAGAGGAGTATGGCAGGGTTGTATTGGAAGGACTTGCTTGCGGTACCCCATCTGTTGTGAGCAGTAATGTGGGTGCTTCAGAGCTTATGCTCGATGAAGCTGTTCCGGAAGTGATACACGGCTATGAACTGCAACAGTGGGGCGATGTTATACTCGGAATACTGAATGATCGTGAACAACTCGTAAAAATGGAACAGGCATCAGTAGAACTTGCCAAAAACTACTCAATGAAAACTCAGGAAATGAAAATGCGCAAGATACTGGCGTCAGTGACTCCTGGGTGAGTTGCCCTGATAGCCCTGCATCAAGGAGCGCCACCCCCTGTCCAGGTTATTAGTGAGTACTTTCCTCAATGACCGTTTTAGTCGCGTCAACTGGGAATGTTTCCAGGGCGTATCCCGGTCAGCCTTTGGATCAATATAACCTTTATCAAAATCAATCACGTAAACGCCTGAAGCACCGATCAAGATATTGAAGCAGTTAAGATCTGCATGGAAAACGTTCTGGTCGTGAAACTCGCGGATTGTATGCCCAATACTGGCCCAGTCTGAATCCTTTAACTGTTCAATGATGCTTCCCATTGGCGAAACTCCTCCGAGACGCTCCAGAACAATTGACGCTGAATACCAACCATTTTTCAAATTGTACATGGCTGCAACAGGTACTGGAACCGGCAGACCTTTAGCAACCATCCGTTGAAGCAGCCTGAACTCTGCAAACGACCTGACGCGTTTTTCGCCCGTATACAGATACTGGGACCGCACCAATTTCCTCACCAGTCCTCCACGCTGATATTGCCTCAAAACCCACGACTGGCCCGGAAGCTCAATAAACCACGCGCTACCGCGCCCTCCCGCGGAAACAGGGGCAGCCTTCTTGCCCCAGAATGCTGGATCAAACCAATTTGTATTGAAATCACCTGCATACTCCGCAGCCACAAGCGTAGTAATGCCGTTGATTTGAACTCTTACTTCGTCACCAGAGCCCACGTGCATACCTCTTTGGAAGTATTTCTTTAATTACTTAAATAAAAAAGCCGCCCTTGAGATGACAAAAGAGCGGCTTAGTGAGCAGTCAATTCTGATACGCCAACTTACTTAACCAACGTCAACCAGTCACCATGCTCCGGCAATTTCCCTTGCACCGCATCAAAATACATAGTCTGCAGCTTTTCGGTCACCGGTCCACGCTTGCCAGCGCCGATGGCACGGCCATCCAGCTCACGGATGGGCAACACCTCAGCGGCCGTACCGGTAAAGAAGGCTTCTTCGGCAACGTAGATTTCATCGCGCGTGATGCGACGCTCTTTCACCTCAAGACCCAGGTCTTTGGCAAAGTCGATGATGGTGGCGCGGGTAATGCCTTCCAGGCATGAGGTCAGCTCCGGCGTATGCAGTACACCATCGCGCACCATGAAAATGTTCTCACCGGAACCTTCTGCCACATAACCTTCGTTATCCAGCAACAGTGCTTCTTCGGCTCCGCCTGAAATGGCTTCGTTCAGGGCCAGCATGGAGTTGATGTAGTTGCCGTTCGCCTTGGCCTTACACATGGTGATGTTCACATGGTGGCGCGTGTAGGACGACGTACGAACCTTGATGCCTCTTTCCTTTGCCTCCGGTGACATATACGAAGGCCAGCTCCAGGCGGCAACCATGACATGCACTTTCAGATTATCCGCTCGCAGGCCCATGCCTTCAGAGCCGAGAAACACCATGGGGCGCAGATAGGCTTCATCGAGGTTGTTTTCCCGAACTGCGGCGCACTGTGCATCGTTCACTTCGTCTTTGCTGAACGGCATGGTCAGGTTCAGGATGTGGGCCGAACGGAAAAGGCGATCGGTATGATCCTGCAGGCGAAAGATGGCCGGCCCATTCGCGGTATTGTACGCGCGCACGCCTTCAAAACAGCCCAGGCCGTAGTGCAGAGTGTGGGTCAGGACGTGGGTCTTGGCATCACGCCAGGGCACCATTTCTCCATCCAGCCAGATAACGCCATCGCGATCAGCCATCGACATTCTTCGTTGCTCCTAAAAAAGCGATTTTCGGGGATTCGATATTCTAGCAGGAATGCGCTGTGGAACGACACCCACCGCATTAACTGCCCATGATTTTCTGCCACACAGACCGCACGTACTGGCGCTCTTCACTGAACGCCTGGCCTTCCACCTTGTCATCCAGATTTTGCAGTGCCCGCCGGTGAATGCATGAGCGCAGTGTTATATAGACTTCGCGCAACCCCTCTGCATCCTCTACAGGAAGCACGCCAGCCTGGCCCAGTGCTTCCATCTGGCGAATATTATCGGACCACTGGGTCAGCTCCGGGTAATCTGCACTCCATGCAAGCATGAGATACTGCACCATAAACTCGATATCGACGATGCCGCCGTTATCGTGTTTTATGTGAAAGGTTTCGTCCTGGCGGCTCGGCGGGGTGCCATGATTGGCACGCATTTTCTCGCGCATTTCCACCACTTCCCGGCGCAGTTGGTCGCTATCCCGCTTCTGGCAGAGAATATCATGCCGCACAGTTTCAAATGCGGCCAGGGTTTGCGGGCTGCCAGCAACACCACGAGCCCGGGCCAGTGCCTGATGTTCCCAGGTCCAGGCATCGTTGCGCTGGTATTTTTCATAGGCCTGAAGTGTACTTACCAGCAGCCCCGAGTTACCGGACGGGCGCAGGCGCATATCAACATCGTAAAGCAGCCCCGACGGTGTCTGGGTATTGAGTATGTGCACAATTCTCTGGCCCAGGCGAGTATAGAAAACCGCGTTGTCGATTGGTTTGTTGCCGTCGGTTGCCAGCTCCGGATCAGCATTATGAATAAACACCAGATCGAGATCCGAGGTATATCCGAGCTCAATTCCCCCCAGCTTTCCATAACTGACCACCGCAAAATCCGTTTCGCCACTGGCACCGTCGGCACGGCCGGGGTAACCGTGCCGTGCCACCAGGTTGGCAAAGGCCACATCCACCACATGATCCAGAACAACCTCTGCAATCCAGGTCAGGTAATCGCTCACCTTCATCAGTGGCAGGGTGCCTTTGAGTTCCGAGGCGGCAACCCGCAACGTGTGCGCTTTTTTAAAGTGCCGCAGCGACTCCATCTGGTTTTCCAGATCGTCGTAGGAAATACGCAGCATTTGCTGTCGCAGCTCGTCCTGCAACTCTTCCTTTGCCGGCGGGCTGTAAAGGTGTTCTGCATTAAGCAGTTCGTCCAGCAACAGTGGCGTGGCCGCCAGCCGGCGCGCAATCAGCGGGCTCTCGCTGCACAGCTGCACCAGCTGGGTGCGGGCCCCGGGGTTTTCCAGGAGCAGGACCATATAGGCGGTGCGTCGCAAAATCGCTTCAACCAGTTGCAACACGCGCTCCAGGGTTTCTGAGGGGTTTGCGACCTCTGTCAGCGCTTCGAGCAATACGGGCATAAAACGGTTGAGGCGTTTGCGCCCCTGGGTCTGCAGCGTCTGCACCGTACGGCTGTCTCTCAGACCCTGAACTGCCTTCAGGCTAGCGGCCGGATCTTCGTACCCGTGACGACTGAGCCACTTGGTATCCGAGGCGTCATCAGCTTCCGCCAGCCAGAGCTCAAACCAACGCTCATCAAGGGGGGATTGCGTGTCGGCCTCGCTGTCTTCTGTGGCGATAATATTGGCGAAGTGTGTTGCCACCCGGTCCCGATGCTGTTTCAGCTCCTGCTCGCAGTCAGCCCAGTTTTCAAAGCCCATGATCAATGCAATCCGCGCCTGTGACAGTGTGTCCTCCGGCAGCAACTGGGTCTGTTTGTCTTCTATACCCTGCAGCGCATGCTCAAGGTTACGGAGAAATACATACGCTTCGCGCAGTTCGCGCACCACATGCGAAGGCAGCAGCTCAAGTGCTTCCAGCTCTTGCAGGATGGTCAGTAATTCCCGCTGCTGCAGTTCCCGGTCGCGACCACCGCGGATCAACTGGAACGCCTGCACCACAAACTCGATTTCCCGAATGCCGCCACTTCCGAGTTTGATGTTGTCTTCCAGTCCCTGCCGGCGCACTTCCCGGCTGATCATCGCCTTCATATTGCGCAGGGATTCAAAGGCACTGAAATCAATGTATCTGCGATACACAAAGGGCCTCAGACTTTCCATGAGGACCTTTCCGGCCTCTGGGTCCCCGGCCACAACCCGGGACTTCACCATGGCGTAGCGTTCCCAGTCACGGCCCTGGTCCTGGTAGTAGGTTTCCAGGGCCGCAAAGCTCAGCGCCAGTGCCCCGCTCTGCCCGTAGGGGCGCAGGCGCATATCTACCCGGAACACAAAACCATCGGCGGTCATCTGGTCCAGAGCCTGTATCAGACGTTGCCCCAGGCGGATAAAAAACTGCTGATTATCCAGGGAGCGGCGCCCACCCCGGGTTTCCCCTTTGGCAGGAAACGCAAAAATCAGATCAATATCCGACGATACGTTCAGCTCTCGCCCGCCCAGCTTGCCCATACCGATCACAATCAACGATTGCGGTGCCTCCACGCCTGAGACAGGGTTAGCCCCCCAGGGTGTGCCATACTGCTCACAGGCGGCCTCATGCAGCCAGTCCAGCGCACCCTGCAGGCACACCTCGGCAAACTTGCTGGCCGCCGTCATGGTTTCATCAAGGTCTGCCCAGCGCATCAGGTCACGCCAGATCATGCGAAACTGTGTTTCCCGGCGAAAATAGCGTAGCGCGGCATGCAGATCGGCTTCGCTGGCAACCTGTGCAAGGTACTCTTGCCAGCGTGCCTCAAGGTATTCAGGCGTGGTGGGCTCACTCAGACACCGGGACTGAAGTAACGCCTGCACCTGTTCCGGATGCCGTTCCAGGGTCTGGCGCAGGAACAGACTCCGGGCCATGGCCTGGGCCACTGTCGCAGTGGAAATACGGTTTCCCGCCAGCAACCAGTTCGGCACGCCCTCCGGAAAAACCGACGACCAGCAACCGGCAACCTCTTGTGCCAGCGGCAACGGTAAGCCACTCCACGGCTCGGACATAACGCAAACCCCTGTCTCTCTGTTATATTTCCGTTACTGTATACCGAACTCACCCACGACTGAACAGGCCAGTGCCGGATGCTGAGAAACCGTATCCCCCTAAATCCCGAACATGCCAGAGGCCAGGTCCCCATGGGAGGGCTTATCCGGAAACGGATGAAACGCCTGTTCATAATTCTGCTGATTTTGCTGACCACCCAGGTACTGATTATCTGGGCCGCAGAAGAGCTGACTCTGTTTGAATCCCTGTGGATGACAATGACCACCATTGCCACGGTTGGCTACGGAGATTACGCGCCGGCCACCTTTATTGGCCGGACAAGCACCATTCTGCTTATGTTCGTTGGCGCAATTACTCTGCTGACGCTCATTATCAGCGATTTTATCGAGTACCGGTTCTATCGCCGGGAACGCATTCTCACCGGACGCTGGATCTACAAAATGAATAACCACATTGTGATTATCAACACCCCCAAACATGGTGGCACCACCTACTTCATGCGCTTTGCAACACAGATCCGCGCTGTTGAAGGTTATGAATCCATTCCCATCATGTTACTGACCCGGGAATTCCCCAGTGGACTGCCAGCGGAACTGGCAGATCTGGGCATTGTGCACTTTCACGGATCAGGGTTTGATCCCGATGCCCTGAAAGCCGTCCATGCCGGTAGCGCCAAACATATTGTGGTACTGGCGTCCGACGAGTCTGACCTGCATTCCGACAGCCTGACCTTCGATATATCGCACCGGCTGAGTGAACTGAACCTCAGCCACAAAGCTACCGTTGAGTGTGTCACTGATACCAACCGTGCCCGCTTCAAAGAGCTGGGCGTAAGGGGTATCATCCGCCCGGTCCGCACCTACCCTGAAATCATGGTGCGCTCGGTGGTCGCCCCCGGGTCGGAAAAAGTGCTGGAAGACATGTTCAATTACGAACAGGATCATCCACGCCGCTACGATCTGGAGCTCAGCGAACTCAACTGGGCGGATATCGTCAGCGCCCTGATTCGCCATGACATTGGCACAGCTCTGGCCTATATAGATGCAGACGATGAAGTCATTTGTCACCCGCCCGTGAATGAGGCGATTGAAGGCAAAGGGTTAATCGTTCTGGTGAAATCCAGCGAGACCCCCGGCATCGAGGTTGTTAAAGAAGCCCTGGAGCGCTACCGGACGTTTATTGAGGAATGGAGAAGCGTGCAGAAAAATGCGACCATCACCGATTCGCCAGCCTCCTCCGTTCATACTGAATAACTTTATCAGGCTCTGTCTATGGAATCCGTACTCTTCCAGCCGTTGGTGGATGCGCTAGCATCCGGCCGGTCACAGGTCATTGTTGACGCGGCAACACTGTTCAACGCGGCCGACCTTGCCGAATTTATCGAGCAGAATATCGATAATGAAACCGGCCGCTCCCTGTTTCAGAACCTCCCCATGTCGTTGCGGGCGAAAGTGCTGGGGTTCACCACCCCGGGCACCCAACTGGAACTGACGGAAGAGACACCGCTGGGTGAGCTTGCGCTGCTGACCGCAGAAATGCCGTCCGATGACCGGGTTGATTTTTTTAACCTGCTGGAAGAACCCCGCCAGAAGCAACTGATCAGAAAACTTAACGAAGAAGACCGTAAAGATCTGACCGCGCTTCTGGCCTACCCCGAAGGCACCGCCGGGGCCCTGATGAGTACGGATTATGCCGTTTTTGAATCAGGTATTACGGCAGGTGAAGCCATTGATATTCTGCGCAAGACCGCGGAAGACAAAGAAACCATCTATCAGTCTTACGTGGTTGATAAAGAAGGTACCCTGATTGGCGTAGTGTCTCTGCGCCGGCTGATTATTGCCAAGCCGGACACTGTTGTTGATTCACTGCTCGCAACGGGCCTGGTGTCGACTCACACGGATACGGCTCAGGATGACGTGGCCAGGCTGATCACTAAATATGACCTGCTGGCCCTGCCGGTACTGGATGATAATAATCACCTCACGGGCATTATCACCTACGACGATGCCATGGATGTGATTGAGGAAGAAGCCACAGAAGACATTCACAAGGGCGGGTCGGTCAGTAAACTGGACACGGGCATTGCCACAGCGCCGCCTTTCTCACTGTACCGTTCCCGTATTCAGTGGCTGGTGATTCTGGTCTTCGCCAATATTTTCACCGGTGCCGGTATTGCGCATTTTGAGGACATTATCGGTGCCCATCTGGCGCTGTTGTTCTTCATGCCGCTGCTGGTAGCCAGTGCCGGTAACGCCGGCGCCCAGTCCGCAACACTGGTGATACGGGGAATTGCAACCGGTGAGGTGGTAAATCGCGACTGGTTTCGCCTGTTCAACAAGGAACTGCTGGTAGCCAGCGCCCTGGGCCTGACCATGGCCATAACCGTGTGGGCCGTGGGTATATTCCGCGCCGAAATTGCCATTGCCACAACCGTCGCTATAACCATGATCGCAGTTGTACTCGCCGGCGGGCTGATCGGCATTCTGCTGCCGCTTCTGCTTAACAGGCTGGGCGTGGATCCGGCCTCTGCCAGCATTCCGCTGATTACCACCATTGCCGACGTGAGCGGTGTGCTGATTTACTTCAGCATTGCCACCGTTATTTTAGGTACCTGACGACTCTCTTACCCGGTTCGCCAGCAGGCCCAGCTGGCATTGACCAAGCTCTGGCCTGCCAAGCACTCTGTGCAAAGGCTGGCCTGCAGACAGGTCCTTAATCAGTAAGCGAAAGGCCTGCCCCTGCCCGCAGGCTTCAGCGCCAGCCTCAAGCACGGGTATATCCAGGCCGGTAAAAGAGACACGGCCCTGCTCCAGCCAGGCCCGGCTGAGCTGCTGCAAAAAGCGGTCAACGTCATCCGTGGCGCTGTCATGCCCGCCTGCATCTTCATCCGTCACCCCCGGATGCAAGCCGGCAAGGTGATACCCCTGCTCTGCCTTACTCACCAGATTAAGAAACACCGGGCACTGTCGGGCCAGCTTTTCGGCCCACACAAGCAAGCGTGAAGCATCGCCGGACACCAGCTCAAACTCCACTTCGTGTAAAGGTTTTTCCTGGCCGTCGGCGGCAATCACGCCATCGTCGAGCGCGCATTCAATCACGGCCTCGCCGTCGTTCAGCATCACAACCTGACGGGTGAAGTTGGTCTCAAACACCGGTGCCAACAAGGCCAGGTTAATACGATCACCCAGGGGTGTTTCCGCCAGCAACGCCAGTGACAGCTCAGGCCCTGGGACCGGCCACTCCCACTCTTCGCGCTTGTGCGCGCCGTCAACAAACTCACCCCGGGTTTTCAGTGTCTGGACATACTGATTCCCGGCCTGGCGTACACGCAGAGCCGCCTGTTGCTGGTTAAGCCCGGCTTCTGGCGTATCGTAGTAGCAGTTTACCAGGGATTTCCTGCTCCCTTTTTCGGCTTCAGGTTGCGCCAGAAGCCAGTCCCGGGCCTGCGCAAGGACGCCTGGCTCAAGACTCAGTTTGATTTCCAGCTCTTCGGCCATAGCCTTCGCCTCTTTTAAATTCTGTGAACCCATAACGCAAAAGCCGGTGACCCTGAGGCCACCGGCTTTCTATACTAACTGATCAGCTGTTCAGCAAATCAGAAGTAGTATACGGCACCAACTGCTGCCATGGAGCGCTCGTCGGCATAACCATCAATATTACCGTCATTGTTGGCATCATAGCCCCAACGCTCGTCGCCGCCACCGAGGTAGCCTTCAACGTACACATACATGTGGTCAGACAGGTTGTGCAGCGCCTGCAGGGTGATGGTGTCCTGCTTGCTTTCACCGCCAGCAGCATCTTTCATGTCACCGTCCAGCTCTTTGTACTCATACGCAAGCGCGAACTGGTTCTTGCCAAGGGTATAAACACCCATCAGGCCGTAGATGTCAGCCACGTCTTTACGGGTCTGGAACTGACCTGTCAGGCGCAGGTTGTCCAGGTTTCCGCTAACACGCAGGCCGTAGGTGTTTTCATTGTTTTTCGGAGTTCTGAGGTCATTGCTTGAATACTCGGTAGAACCATCGTTGGAGTCCATGGAGAACGCCAGTTCCAGAGCATCAACTTCATAGATAGCGGCCAGCTGATAAGGATAGGACTTTCCGCCTTCCTTATTGTCACCATTGATCTGAAGAGCAGCACCCAGCGTCAGCCCGCCGAAAGACGGTGACATATACTGAACCAGATCGCCTTCGCCAGTGTCGTAGAGACCCGTGAGGTTCATGGTTGCTACTTCAAAGAGGTTTGAAATCTCATCAACAGAGGTTTCATACATTGAATCGTCAGAACCAACCCACACCTGACCAAAGCTGTCGCCTCTTACACCAATGTAGGCTTCGTCCAGGCCATCGATGCCACTGCTGTTGGCTTTGTCGTCAGCGTCAATGTCTTCCAGCTCCAGCTTGAAGAAGCCGGTAATGCCCGGAGCAATTTCGTGATCGTGCAGAATACCCAGAGTAGAACCGTTGTCGAAATGGTCTACCTCTGAAGGGCCATTATCAAAGTTGTCGTGAGTGATGGCGTACTGGATGTTACCGTAAATGGTTGGCAGGTTGCTTTCCTGCGCCATCGCCGTGCCGGAAATGGTAGCGGCAGCGACTGCGGAGGCAATGAGTGTTTTTTTCATGTCCTGTGTCCTTTTGCGAATTTTCAGGTTTTAACAACGGGTAAATCCCGGTTTCTGTAAGGCGCCCCAGACATCTGGCGGCTCCAGGTTCAGGTTTGCTGCATGCTACATCAGAAACATTACAGCAACGTTTCTTATTGTTGAGACCTGCACATAGTCAGGCCTTATAGTTCAGCAACTTACAACGCTCTCTTAAAGCGCCGCTTTATATAAACGTGTTTTAATACAACCGCACGCATTTTGCAATATTTTCGGTGGTATTTTTGCCCTGTTTTATGGCCTCAGCGGGATGAAAGCATAAAGGTTACAGGACCGTCATTAATCAGGCTGACATCCATATCCGCACCAAAGCGCCCTGCTTTAACTTTATCTTCGCCCAGTCCCTCATTTGCCAGTTCCAGGAAGCCAGAATACAGGTGCTCAGCAACATCCGGAGCTGCTGCCCGGGAAAAGCCCGGGCGGGTGCCAGAAGAGGTGTCTGCGGCGAGCGTAAACTGAGGGACAACAAGCAGGGCAGCCCCCGTGTCGAGCAGACTGAGGTTCATACGCCCGGCTTCATCGGGAAAAATACGGTAGGTTAAGATTTTTCGGCACAACTCCCTTGCCTCTTTGATCTCATCTTCCTTCTCCACACCCAGCAGCAACAGGATACCTGTGTCTATACGCGAAACCTCGCGCCCACCTACTGTAACGCTTGCTTTTGATACTCGCTGGACAAGCCCTTTCATCCGATTTCCTGACTGCTCCGGACAGATGAGAATAAAAAACAGGCAAGAGTGTATCCATGCCAGCCGGTTCTGGCAACCCTGATACAAAAAGACCGGCACTGTTTCCAGTACCGGTCTCGTTCAGTGCGTGAACATTATTTCTTGTTCGCACGCTTACGGTCGTTTTCTGTCAGGTGCTTCTTGCGCAGGCGAATCGACTTGGGAGTCACTTCAACCAGTTCATCGTCATCGATGAATTCCAGTGCCTGTTCAAGGGTAAACTTGATGGGCGGAACCAGGCCAATCACCTCGTCTTTGCCAGAGGCACGCATGTTGTCCAGCTTCTTGCCTTTGGTGGGGTTAATCACCAGATCACTGTCACGACTGTGGATACCGCAAATCTGGCCTTCGTATACCTCCTGCCCCGGGTCAAGGAAAAGCTTGCCACGACTCTGGAGTGTTTCCAGAGAGTAGGTCAAAGCCGTGCCTTTTGCCATTGAGATCAGAACCCCGTTCTGCCGGCTGGTTACGCCGCCGTCTCCTTTAATAGGTCCGTAGTGGCTGAAGGTCGACGTAAGAATGCCTGTGCCCGACGTCATGGTGAGGAATGAGTTGCGGAAACCAATCAGTCCTCGTGCCGGGATGGTGTAATCCAGCCGGATCCGGCCCTTACCATCCGGTACCATGTTGGTGAGCTCGCCCTTACGCAGCCCCATCTGCTCCATCAGAGGCCCCTGATGCTCTTCCTCAATGTCGACAATCACGTTTTCGTAGGGCTCGTGCGGCTCGCCGTCTACTTCCCGGATAACGACTTCCGGACGGCCAACGGCCAGCTCGAAGTTTTCACGGCGCATGTTCTCAATAAGAACGGAAAGGTGCAGTTCGCCACGCCCGGACACTTTGAACTTGTCTGCAGACTCGGTTTCTTCAACGCGCAAAGCGACGTTGTGCAGCAGCTCTTTTTCAAGGCGTTCTTTGATATTCCGGCTGGTGACGAACTTGCCTTCCTGACCACAGAAGGGGGAATCGTTAACCTGGAAGGTCATGGAGACTGTAGGCTCGTCTACCGTAAGCGCCGGCAATGCCTCAACGTTATTCATGTCGCACAGGGTGTCGGAGATGTACAGCGGGTCCAGACCACTGACACAGACAATATCGCCTGCCTGCGCATCATCTACCTCTACCCGCTGCAGTCCGGAGTGCCCCATAATTTTGAGGATACGGCCCTGACGCTTTTTCCCGTCAGCCCCTATGGCAACCACCGGAGAGTTGGCTTTAACTTTGCCACGGGCAATTCGTCCAATGCCGATTACGCCCAGAAAGTTGTTGTAGTCAAGCTGCGAGATCTGCATCTGGAAAGGGCCGTCCGGATCAACCGACGGCGCAGGCACATGGTCAACAATCGCCTGAAACACGGCGTCCATATTGTCTTCCAGGTTTTCGTGTTCCCAACCGGCAACGCCGTTCAGGGCACTGGCGTAAACAATCGGGAAGTCCAGCTGCTCGTCCGTCGCCCCCAAAGCATCGAACAGGTCAAACACCTGCTCTACGACCCAGTCCGGACGTGCGCCCGGACGGTCAATCTTGTTCACGACAACAATCGGACGCAGTCCGGCATCAAATGCTTTCTGGGTTACAAAGCGGGTTTGCGGCATGGGGCCGTCGATGGAATCCACCACCAGCAGCACACAGTCCACCATGCTCATCACACGCTCTACTTCACCACCAAAATCCGCGTGGCCCGGAGTATCAACAATGTTGATGTTGTAATCGTTCCACTTGAGGGCGGTGTTCTTGGCCAGAATGGTAATTCCGCGCTCTTTTTCCTGATCGTCGGAATCCATGACGCGCTCGTTTTCGAGCTCTTTCCGGTCCAGCGTGCCTGAAAGGCGCAGTAGCTTGTCTACAAGTGTGGTTTTACCATGGTCAACGTGGGCAATAATGGCAATATTACGAAGTTTTTCTATCACAAATTTAATCCTGCGGCATGCACTCAATGACCTGAGAGGGTCGTTCCCGGGCGTCACCCGTACATGCCTTCTCAAATCCGTAAAATGAACTCATCCACCAGAGCCTGGCGGCCTGGCGCCTCACATGTAACACCCGGACCAAGAATCCGGGTACATGCGGAGAAAATGAAGCGGCACGCAGTATAGCGAAAACCCCGCGCCGTTTATATGAAGAAGAACGCCTATTTTTTAATCGTGATCTTATCTCCAACTATATCATGTTTACCCTCTCCCTCCTGATTTTTAACTCCTGCAACACCGAAATTTGAAGGTAAGAATCCGCTGCTTTTGTTAAGCTGCGCAGACCAGAAAAACAGACCGGAACTCAGCCCCGCAGCATTGTCCGGAACACTGATCACGAATTCGCCCGCGGCGCGGGATTACTTACGGAGCACGCACATGTCCAAGACAGTTAGTTTGATTAACGAGTACGAAGTCAAATGGGTTGACCTGCGCTTCACTGACAGCCGCGGTAAAGAGCAGCATGTCACTATGCCGGCAACCGAAGTAGACGAAGACTTCTTTACGGAAGGCAAGATGTTTGACGGTTCTTCCATCGCGGGCTGGAAGGGCATTAACGAGTCCGACATGATCCTCATGCCAGATGACAGCAGCTCCGTTCTTGACCCCTTTACCGAAGAAAGCACCGTCAACATCACCTGCGATATCGTCGAACCCTCAACCATGCAGGGCTACGAGCGCGACCCGCGTTCGGTTGCGCAACGGGCTGAAGAGTACCTCAAATCCACCGGCACGGCAGATGGCGCCCTGTTTGGTCCGGAGCCGGAGTTCTTCATCTTTGATTCCGTAAGATGGAAAACCGACATGCAGGGCTCCATGTACGAGCTCCACTCCGAAGAGGCTGCCTGGGTATCCGGTGATGATTTCAATCGTAATAATATTGGCCACCGCCCGGGCGTAAAGGGTGGCTACTTTCCGGTGCCGCCAGTGGACAGCCTGCACGACCTGCGCGGCGCCATGTGTGCCGCCATGGAGTCGATGGGGCTGGAGATTGAAGTACACCACCACGAGGTGGGTACAGCCGGTCAGTGCGAGATAGGCGTGGGCCCCAATACACTGACCAAAAAAGCCGACGAAGTGCAGATTCTTAAATACTGCGTACATAACGTTGCCCATGCCTATGGCAAGACAGCCACTTTTATGCCCAAGCCGGTGGTGGGCGATAACGGCTCTGGCATGCACGTACATATGAGCCTGAACAAAGATGGCAAGAACCTGTTTGCTGGTGACAGCTACGCCGGCCTGAGTGAAATGGCGCTGTTTTACATTGGCGGTATTATCAAGCACGCCAAAGCCATTAACGCCTTCACCAACCCGGCCACCAACAGTTACAAGCGCCTGGTCCCGGGTTACGAAGCACCGGTTATGCTGGCGTACTCGGCTCGTAACCGTTCAGCCTCTATCCGCATCCCTTATGTCACCAGCCCGAAAGCCCGTCGTGTTGAAGTTCGCTTTCCGGACGCAGCCGCCAACCCGTATCTGGCATTCGCAGCACTGATGATGGCAGGGCTCGACGGCATCCAGAACAAAATTCACCCGGGCGATGCCATGGATAAGGACCTGTACGACCTGCCAAAGGAAGAGGCCCTGAGCATCCCGCAGGTTGCTACTACGCTTCAGGAAGCCCTGGAAGCATTGAAAGAAGACCATGAATTTCTGACTCGCGGCAGCGTATTTACCGAAGATATGATTGAGGGTTACATTGCACTTAAAGAGGGTGAAGTGGAGCAATTAAACATGACCACGCACCCGGTGGAGTTCGAGCTTTACTACTCCTGCTGAAGTCAGACCCCGCCCGGTGCGGGGTTTTTTGTGACCCCAGACACAACGATGGCGGCCTTAACGATATGTAACCATCCTTAACGGATCAGTACATTGAAAAGGGCCGCCCTGCCCCTGATAATCAGACCAAACATTACAGCAGGCTGTTTTTATGAACCCTAAGTTTGGTATCACAGCGGGGCTGATGCTCCTGCTCACGGGGCCGGTTGCGGCAGAGGTTTACCGCAACGTAGATGCTCAGGGGAATGTCACCTTTTCTGATGAGCCCTCAGAAGGTGCCGAAACGGTAGACGTGAAGCCTGTTACCACCGTTACCCTGCCGAAACTACGGAATGTCCGGGAAACGGACAGGCTCCGGGAAGAGGTCGAGCAGGAAGGGTCTGCGTATGAGAGTGTGTCATTCATATACCCGGAAGACGGGCAGGCGTTTCACAGCGGCAATGGCAACATTCGCTTTGAAGTTCAAAGCACACCCGGGCTGCAGCCGGGTCACAAATACGAAGTAACCCTGGACGGCCAACCCGTCGGCCAGAGTTCGTCTGGATTTGTATCAGTCAGCAATGTATTCCGGGGCACCCACGAAGCCGGGATTCATATTGTGGACAGTAATGGCGTTCAGGTTAAGACTGGCAACGCTATTCGCTTTACCGTGCACCGGCCCTCTGTTCAGAACTGACCCCACTTGATGGCCAGGTTTTTCCTGCACGAAACAAAAGGCCCCTGAACAAGGGGCCTTAATTCAACAGAGTTAGCTCAACAAGCTACAGAGACACCGATCTAGAACGGTATGTCATCATCAAAGTCGTCAACCGGCTCGGGCATACTGCCGCCCTGGGCTGGCTGATTCTGGTTTTGGTTCTGGGCATAGCCACCTGACTGCGGCGGCTGGGACTGACTCTGAGCAGGTGCTGCCTGCTGCTGAGGGCGACCGGCTGGCGCTCCCTGGTTCATACCGGCATCACCGCCGCGGCTGTCCAGCATCTGCATCTGGCCATTAATATCCACGACCACTTCTGTGGTGTACACATCCTGACCTTCGCGGTTCTGCCACTTGCGGGTTTGCAGCTTGCCCTCAATATAGACTTTGGAGCCTTTACGCAGGTACTGGCCGGCAATTTCCGCAACCTTTCCGAACATCACAATACGGTGCCACTCGGTTTTCGGTACCAGCTGGCCGGTCTGACGGTCCTTGTAACTTTCGTCGGTGGCAATGTTCATGTTCACGACGGCATTACCGTTCGGTGTATAACGGGTATCCGGATCCTGACCCAGATTCCCGATAAGAATAACTTTGTTTACGCCTCTTGCCATGTTCTGCTCCTGATTCTGTTTTCTGCGACGCCCGCATTCCTTGCGAGCCTCCGGATTTCAAGAACGACTACTCGACCGGACAAAGGGAAAATCCGTGAGTAACGTCTCATCAAAGTGCTGTCGGTCCACCTTCAGATAAGCGGTAGCAGCGTTTTCTACAATCACTACATCCTGCACACCCGGCAAGCGGCGCAGACTGCCATCAACACTGTCGTACTGGTGGTCGACAGTATCCTGTAACTGTACCACGAAACCGGATGTGTGACTCGGCGCCGGCATCGTAAGCGCAACCAGTAGCCATAGTGCGAGAACGATTACCATAAACCAGACCACACCTTCAGTTCCAACCTGCTGCAGCAGGAAACCGCCAAAGGCCCCACCCAGAAACGCCCCCATAAACTGAGAGGTGGAGTAGACTCCCATGGCGGTGCCTTTGCTGGCCGCCGGTGCCTCTTTACTGATCAGGGATGGCAGGCTGGCCTCCAGCAGATTAAAGGCCATAAAGAAGAAAAACATCACAGCCCAGGCAATCACCAGGCTGTCTGACACACCGGCCAGCCCCGCTGTTGCCATGGCAAGCAAGGCTATCGCGCCACACAACACGGGCTTCATCTTGCGCTTTTTCTCGCCAATAATAATAAACGGCACCATGGCAAAAAACGAGGTCAGCATCACACTCAGATAAAACCACCAGTGTGAGCTACTGGCTAGCCCCAGCTGATCCTGCAAAATATTCGGAATCACCAGAAACAGGGACGTCAGCACCAGGTGCAGTGCGAAAATGCCAAAATCCAGCCGCAGCAGGCGCCCGTCAGACAGCACCCGACCGAGCATGGCTTTTGCCGGATGTGTGTCCGCACTGACTTTGTGCTGGTGCGGCGTAGGTACTACACGGCTGACGATCACAAGCGCAATCATCGCCAGGGCCGCTGTGGCGTAGAAAATGCCGGACAACCCCCACACCGAGCCTACCAACGGCCCAAGCACCAGAGAGACGGAAAACGACAGCCCGATAGAAATACCAACGGTGGCCATGCCTTTGGTGCGCTGCTCCTCCCGGGTAAGATCGCTGAGCAGTGCCATAAGCACACTGGCTATGGCTCCGGCCCCCTGCAGAATCCGGCCGGCGATAACCACGTATATGGAGTTGGTGGATCCGGCCAGTATGCTGCCGGCAGCAAACACGATCAGGCCAATGTAAATCATGCGCTTGCGGCCCACACGATCCGAGAGCAGACCAAAGGGAATCTGCAGTACTGCCTGGCTCAGGCCATAAGCGCCAATCGCCAGGCCCAGTAATGCCGGCGTGGAGCCATCAAGACCATCCCCCAGCAGCATGAATACCGGCATGATCATGAACAGGCCCAGCATGCGTATGGCATACACGGAGGCCAGCGCAAATACGGAGCGCTTTTCCAGCGTATTCATGATGGTGAGCTCCTCCTTCGGAGTTGAATGCATGGCCTTGAGATAACATCTCTTTAACAGGCGGCGCATTGTAACAGAAGGTCCTTCACCGGGGGACAGCGACCACTTGATCAACCGTTTCGCCGCGGCCGCTGTAACGGGGTATAATTGACGTTTTTTCTCTACGCGAGGTGTTATGGACCATATCCAGATCAAAGGGGCACGTACCCACAACCTGCAGAATATCGACCTGGATATCCCAAGGGACAAGCTGATTGTTATCACCGGGCTATCAGGCTCAGGCAAATCTTCCCTGGCCTTCGATACACTCTATGCGGAAGGCCAGCGGCGCTACGTGGAATCACTGTCCACCTACGCCCGCCAGTTTCTCTCCATGATGGAGAAGCCTGATATCGACCACATTGAAGGTCTGTCCCCTGCCATCTCCATCGAGCAGAAATCCACCTCCCATAACCCCCGGTCGACGGTAGGAACCATCACCGAGATTTACGACTATCTGCGGCTGCTGTTTGCCCGGGCGGGCGAACCACGCTGCCCGGACCACGGCCAGCCTCTGGAAGCCCAGACTATCAGCCAGATGGTTGACCAGGTTCTGGCCATGCCCGAAGCCAGCAAACTGATGATTCTGGCGCCGGTCATCCGGGATCGTAAAGGCGAACACCTTCAGGTTATTGAGACCATGCGTAGCCAGGGGTTTATCCGTCTACGGGTTGACGGCACTGTCTATGATATCGACGACGTTCCCTCCCTCGACAAAAAACGCAAACACCAAATCGATGTGGTGGTTGACCGCTTCAAGGTAAAGCCCGGCCTGGAGCAGCGGCTTGCCGAGAGTTTTGAGACCGCACTGGGGCTTGCCGACGGCATCGCACTGGTTGCTCCCATGGACGCCGACAGCGATGGCGAAGAACAGACGTTTTCTGCGAAGTATGCCTGCACTCAGTGCGGCTATGCGCTGAGCGAGCTGGAACCCAAGCTGTTCTCCTTCAACAGCCCGGCCGGCGCCTGCCCGACCTGTGACGGCCTGGGTGTCAAACAGTTCTTTGATGCAGATAAACTTGTTCAGCACCCGGAGTCCACCATTGCCGCAGGCGCCATCAAAGGCTGGGATCGTCGGGCCGTGTATTACTTCCAGATGCTGGGAAGCATTGCCGAGCATTATGGTATGGACCTGGATACGCCCTGGCAGGAGTTTCCGGAGGATTTCCGCACCCTCTTACTGTTCGGATCCGGCGCCGAGGAAATACCTTTTCGTTATGTGAACTCCCGTGGCCATATCATGGAAAGATCACATACATTCGAAGGCATTATCCCCAACCTTGAGCGTCGCTACCGGGAAACCGATTCCCAGAGCGTAAGGGAAGAACTGGCCCGCAACCTCAGCACTCAGCCCTGCAAGGCCTGCCATGGTTCCCGGCTGCGCCGCAGTGCCCGCCATGTGTTCATTGAAGAGCGCAACCTGCCGGAAATCACCCACCTCCCCATCGGAGAGGCCTACACCTATTTCGACACTCTTGAACTTCCCGGTCGCAAAGGGGAGATTGCCGAGAAAATCACCCGGGAAATACACCAGCGGCTTGAGTTTCTCGTCAACGTAGGGCTTGAGTACCTGACGCTGGAGCGTAGTGCCGACACTCTTTCCGGCGGCGAGGCCCAGCGTATCCGGCTTGCAAGTCAGATTGGCGCTGGTCTGGTGGGCGTTATGTATATTCTCGACGAGCCTTCCATCGGCTTGCATCAGCGCGACAACGACCGACTGCTACGCACCCTCACCCATCTTCGCGACCTGGGCAACACCGTGATTGTTGTCGAGCACGACGAGGATGCCATTCGCTCCGCCGATCATGTTATCGACATAGGCCCGGGCGCGGGGGTGCATGGGGGGAAGGTGATAGCACAGGGAACGCCGGCGCAGATCCTTGCGACGCCCGAATCACTTACCGGGCAGTACCTGACCGGCGCCAAAGAGATCGCCATCCCGGACACCCGGCATACGGGTAATGGCCAGACGCTCACCCTGACTGGCGCAACCGGAAACAACCTGAAAAACGTGACCCTGAATCTGCCACTGGGGGTGATGACCTGCATAACCGGCGTGTCAGGCTCTGGCAAGTCAACGCTGATCAACAGCACTCTGTACCCGATTGCAGCCACTCAACTAAACAAAGCCACCAGCCTCAGCCATGCGCCCTATACCGACCTCAAAGGCCTGGACAACCTGGATAAGGTCATCGACATTGACCAAAGCCCCATCGGCCGCACCCCAAGGTCTAACCCGGCCACTTATACGGGGATCTTCACCCCTGTCCGGGAATTATTTGCCGGCACTCAGGAAGCCAGATCCAGGGGCTACAAGCCGGGGCGCTTCTCGTTCAACGTTAAGGGTGGTCGCTGTGAAGCCTGCCAGGGGGACGGCCTGATCAAGGTCGAAATGCACTTCCTCCCGGACGTGTATGTTCCCTGTGATGTATGCAAAGGCAAACGTTATAACCGGGAAACCCTGGAGGTCCGGTACAAAGGCAAAAACATCAGCGAAGTGCTGGATATGACGGTTGAAGAAGGCCGGGAGTTCTTTGACGCTGTACCGTTTCTTGCCCGTAAGCTGCAAACCCTGATGGATGTCGGGCTTTCCTACATACGTCTGGGCCAAAGTGCCATTACGTTGTCTGGTGGTGAAGCCCAGCGGGTAAAGCTTGCCAAAGAGCTCTCAAAGCGGGATACCGGAAAGACCCTGTACATATTGGACGAGCCCACCACAGGGTTACACTTCTACGATATCCAGCAATTGCTGAACGTGCTGCAACGGCTCAGGGACCATGGCAATACGGTTGTCGTTATTGAGCACAACCTGGATGTCATCAAAACCGCGGATTGGGTCATTGACCTGGGGCCGGAAGGCGGCTCAGGCGGGGGTCAGATTATAGCCGAAGGTACACCTGAACAGGTGGCTGCAAGCCCTGGCTCCCACACCGGCCATTACCTTAAACCTGTACTGACGCGCCCGGACTGAGGCGCGGGCTTCCCCCTTCTGGAATTACGGACACAAAAAAGCCGGAGACTTCGATGAAGACTCCGGCTTTTTTGTGACTTAAGACTAACTCAGTCTTCGTCTACTTCTTCTGCTTCGATGTCCAACGGACGACCCACCAGTTCGACAAAGGCCATAGGGGCATTGTCGCCGGCACGGAAGCCACACTTCAGGATACGAAGATAGCCACCCGGACGCTCGTTGTAGCGAGGACCAAGTTCGTTGAAGAGCTTGGCTACCGCTGCGTCGTCGCGAAGGCGAGAGAACGCCAGACGACGGTTTGCAACCGAATCATTTTTTGCGAGCGTGATCAAAGGCTCTGCTACACGACGAAGCTCTTTTGCTTTCGGTAGCGTTGTTTTGATCAGCTCGTGATCAACCAGCGACGCAGTCATGTTACGAAACATGGATTTGCGATGCGCGCTGGTCCTGCTGAATTTACGACCACTGTTACGATGACGCATTGCTCTGATTCCTTACCTTAAACTAATCGGCAATCAACCGCCCAGAACCCGGTCATCGCCGCGAAGGCTTGCCGGTGGCCAGTTATCCAGACGCATACCCAGAGACAAACCACGGGACGCAAGCACGTCCTTAATCTCTGTGAGCGACTTCTTACCAAGGTTGGGCGTCTTCAACAGCTCAACTTCTGTGCGCTGTATAAGATCACCGATGTAGTAAATGTTTTCAGCCTTCAAGCAGTTAGCTGAACGCACTGTCAGCTCCAGATCATCAACCGGGCGCAGCAGAATCGGATCTACTTCTTCCTCTTCCTCAACGCTCTCTGGCTCTTTCTCATGATCGAAATCGACAAACACGGCCAATTGCTGCTGGAGAATCGTCGCAGCGCGGCGGATTGCTTCTTCCGGATCAATCGTGCCATTGGTTTCCAGATCGATAACCAGCTTGTCCAGGTCGGTACGCTGCTCTACCCGTGCACTCTCCACGGTGTAAGCCACGCGCCTAACCGGGCTGAAGGTTGAATCCAGTTGCAGGCGTCCGATGGCACGGGTCTCATCTTCGGCAAGACCGCGCTGATCAGCAGGCTCATAGCCCCGGCCGCGCGCTACCTGCAGACGCATGTTGACTTCACCTTTTTCACTCAGGTGACAGATTACATGGTCCGGGTTGGCGATCTCGACGTCATGATCCAGCTTGATATCACCGGCTGTAACCACGCCCGGGCCTTTCTTGCTGAGCGTCAGCTCAGTGTCATCCCGACCGTTCATCTTTACCGCAACGCCTTTGAGATTCAGCAGAATCTCAATGACGTCTTCCTGGACACCCTCAATGGCGCTGTACTCGTGCAAGACGCCGTCGATTTGCGCTTCAGTTACGGCGCAACCCGGCATCGATGACAAGAGAATGCGACGCAGCGCGCTTCCCAGGGTGTGACCGAAGCCTCTTTCCAGAGGCTCCAGCGTTACCTTGGCGTGCGTTGCGCTCGCTTCTTTCACGTCAATGGTACGAGGTGTCAATAACTCTTGAACTGAACGCTGCATAGACGCCCCTATCTGCTATCGTTGCTACTTACGTTGCAAATCAGGCTTTACTTGGAGTAAAGCTCGACGATGAGGTTCTCATTGATGTCGGCCGGCAACTCAGTACGCTCCGGTACTGACGTGTAAACGCCGGACATCTTGTTGGCGTCGACCTCTACCCAGCTCACCGGTGCACGGCTAGCAGACAGCTCCAGTGCGCCTTTGATACGCAGCTGGTTTCTGGCTTTCTCACGCACGCTCACAACATCACCCGGACGGACTTTGTAGGACGGTACGTTCACTACCTTGTCGTTTACCAGGATCGCCTTGTGGGTGACGAGCTGACGGGATTCTGCACGGGTAGAACCGAAACCCATGCGATATGCAACGTTATCCAGACGCGTCTCGAGCAGCTGCAGCAGGTTTTCACCCGTTGCGCCTGCCTGGCGAGCCGCTTCTTTGTAGTAGTTGCGGAACTGTTTTTCCAGAACGCCGTAAATACGACGTACTTTCTGTTTTTCACGAAGCTGAACGCCGTACTCGGACAGACGACTGCGACGCGCGCCGTGCATACCCGGCGGAGTCTCGATGTTGCACTTGGAATCCAGCGCGCGAACACCGCTCTTCAGAAATAGATCTGTCCCTTCACGACGAGACAGCTTGCACTTCGGGCCTATATAACGAGCCATAATTCACTGTCTCCTGTGTTAGACGCGGCGCTTTTTAGGCGGACGACAGCCGTTATGGGGAATCGGCGTCACATCAGTGATGTTGGTGATCTTGTAGCCACACCCATTGAGGGCACGAACTGCAGATTCGCGTCCGGGCCCGGGACCCTTAACCTCTACGTCCAGGTTTTTAAGGCCGTATTCAGCAGCCGCGTTACCGGCTCTTTCAGCTGCTACCTGCGCAGCAAAAGGTGTGCTCTTACGTGACCCACGAAAACCGGAACCACCGGAAGTGGCCCAGGACAGGACGTTGCCCTGACGGTCGGAAATGGTCACGATGGTGTTGTTGAAGGACGCGTGTACGTGCGCGACGCCATCAACAACCGTCTTCTTCACCTTTTTACGGGTACGTGTACCTGGCTTTGCCATGTTTGCCTACCTGTTACTTACGAATAGGTTTGCGTGGACCTTTACGCATGCGAGCGTTGGTCTTGGTGCGCTGGCCGCGGACGGGAAGCCCGTGACGGTGACGCAGACCACGATAACATCCGAGATCCTTCAAACGCTTAATGTTCATCTGTACTTCACGACGCAGATCGCCTTCGACTGCTACTTTACCCACTTCAGTACGAAGTGAATCGAGCTGCTCGTCGGACAGGTCTTTGACCTTGACGTCCGGCTTAACGCCGGTTGCATCGCAAAGCTTCTGGGCTGTTGTCTTGCCAACACCAAAGATGTAGGTCAGCGAGATAACAGCATGTTTGTGATCGGGTATATTGACACCGGCTATACGTGCCATCCAAATTACTCCGCGTTCAAAGCTTTGCTGTGTGAATTTTCCGCCACAAAAAGGGCGCGAAATAATAACGCCTGACCCACACTCGAGTCAAGCGTTACTATCACGAACCTTTTCGTCAGCCAGACTGCCTCCCGAAGGAATCAGCCCTGGCGTTGCTTGTGACGAGGCTCCGAGCAGATGACTCGAACTGAGCCATTGCGACGAATTACTTTGCAGTTACGGCAAATTTTCTTTACCGAAGCGCGTACTTTCATTGTCGACTCCAGTTTTCAAGGGGAACGGTATTACCCGTTCCGTCCATAGCCCTTGAGATTGGACTTCTTCATCAGTGATTCATACTGATGCGACATCAGGTGCGACTGAACCTGTGCCATGAAATCCATCACCACGACTACAACAATCAGCAGTGAGGTGCCGCCCAGATAGAACGGTACATTCCCGGCCACCATCAGAAATTGAGGGAACAGAGAGACTGCTGCAATATACATTGCACCGAACAGTGTCAGACGGGTCAGAACGCCATCGATATACTTGGCTGTCTGATCGCCCGGACGTATGCCCGGAATAAACGCTCCAGAGCGCTTGAGGTTATCCGCAACTTCCTTCGGATTATACATCAATGCTGTGTAGAAGAAGCAGAAAAATATGACTGCTGCTGCAAACAGGATGATATATAACGGCTGGCTGGGTGCCAGGGCCTGAGAGATATCGCTCAGCCACTCCATACCTTCGCCTTGCCCGAACCACTGTCCCAGCGATGCCGGAAACAGAAGAATCGAGGAGGCAAAGATCGGCGGAATGACGCCTGCCATATTAACTTTCAGCGGCAGATGACTGGACTGCTGGGCAAACACCCGGCGCCCTTGCTGCCGCTTGGCATAGTTGATGGTCAGCCGCCGCTGTCCGCGCTCCATGAATACCACGAAGCCGACAATGGCAACCGCCAGTATACCAATACCCAGAACCAGCAACAGGCTCATTTCACCGTTGCGGGCCTGCTCCAGCGTCTGACCGATCGCGCCGGGAAGCCCCGCCACGATGCCCGCGAAGATCAACAGGGAAATGCCGTTACCAACACCCCGCTCTGTGATCTGCTCGCCGAGCCACATCATGAAGACCGCACCACTCACGAAAGAGACAACCGCCACGAAGTGGAAGCTGAAGCTGTCGTTGAAGGTGACACCCTGGGATGCCAGTCCGACAGAAATCCCGAAGCCCTGCACCAGGGCGAGGACAACCGTACCATACCGCGTGTACTGGCTGATCTTGCGACGGCCAGCTTCGCCTTCTTTTTTCAGCTGCTCAAGCTGCGGGCTTACCGCAGTCATCAGCTGCATGATAATCGAGGCAGAGATATACGGCATGATACCGAGAGCTAAGATACTCATGCGCTCGAGCGCACCACCGGAAAACATGTTGAACATACTCAGGATGGTTCCCTGATTCTGTTCGAACAGTGCCGCCAGCCGGTCGGGGTTTATACCTGGCACCGGAATGTGGGCACCGACCCGGTACACCAGCAATGCCAGGAAGACAAACCAGAGCCGCGATCGCAGCTCTGCCAGTCCTTTTCCCGCGCCCGCAGGCAATGATGCGTTCTTGGCCATTTAGTCCTCGACTCGCCTTAGTCTTCGACTTTTCCACCCGCGGCAATGATTGCCTCGCGCGCGCCTTTGGTTGCCCGAAGCCCTTTAACAGTTACTGCACGGTCGATTTCACCGGACAGAATCACCTTGGCTTCGCGAATCTCTTCACGGATAACGTCGGCCTTTTTCAGTGCCGACAGGTCCACTACATCGCCTTCAACCATAGCCAGCTCGTTGAGACGGATTTCCGCCACGTAACGCTGCTGACGCGATGTAAAGCCAAACTTCGGCAGACGACGGGCCAGCGGCTGCTGACCACCCTCAAATCCCGGTGCTACACGACCACCGGAACGGGCTTTCAAGCCCTTGTGGCCGCGACCACCGGTTTTACCGAGGCCGCTACCAATGCCACGACCGACCCGCTTTGCGGAGTGCCGTGAGCCAGGCTCTGGACTAAGTTCGTTCAGACGCATCTTAGTTCTCCTCAACCTGAACCAGGTAATTCACCCGGTTGATCATTCCGCGGATGGAGGGCGTATCCTCTACCTCAACGGTCTGACCGATTTTACGTAGACCCAGGCCCTGAACACACAGTCTGTGCTTGGGCTGGCAGCCGATAGGGCTGCGGGCCAGAGTTACTTTGATCTTATTTGCGTTCGCCATGACTTCAACCCAGAATTTCTTCGACGGATTTCCCGCGCTTGGCTGCAACATCTTCAGGCGCCTGAGTGGCCTGGAGACCCTTAATGGTGGAACGTACCACGTTCACCGGGTTGGTTGACCCGTAGCACTTGGACAGTACGTTCTGCACACCTGCAACCTCAAGTACTGCGCGCATCGCGCCACCGGCAATGATGCCCGTACCTTCGGAGGCTGGCTGCATGTACACCTTGGAGCCACTGTGCTGGGCCCGAACGGCAAACTGCAAAGTATTGCCATCAAGGGGTACATCTACCATGTTTTTACGCGCAGCTTCCATCGACTTCTGGATTGCGACCGGCACTTCACGTGCCTTGCCACGGCCAAAGCCAACGCGTCCTTTACCGTCACCAACAACGCTCAATGCAGTGAACGCGAAGACGCGACCACCCTTGACCACCTTGGCGACGCGGTTTACCTGAACCAGCTTTTCCTGGAGCTCAGGCGCCTTCTGATCGTTAACGCTCATCTTCTCCACCTCTTAGAATTGCAAGCCAGCTTCACGGGCTGCGTCGGCAAGAGCCTGCACGCGACCGTGATAACGGTAACCGGAACGGTCAAAAGCGACCTGCTCAACACCCGCCGCCTTGGCACGCTCAGCAATCAGCTGACCGACCTTTTTTGCGGCTTCCACGTTTCCGGTTGCACCCTGGCGCAGATCCTTATCTAACGTGGAGGCAGTGGCCAGCACCTGGCTGCCGTCTGCAGTTGTAACCTGGGCGTACATATGACGCGGCGTGCGGTGAACGCACAAACGTGTCGAGCCCAGCTCACGGATCTTCATGCGCACTTTGCGTGCGCGACGCAATCTTTCGTTATTCGCGCTCATAGTCCCGCCTTATTTCTTCTTGGCTTCTTTGCGTCTGACCTGCTCATCCGCATACCGAACACCTTTGCCTTTGTACGGCTCGGGCGGACGGAACGCGCGGATTTCCGCAGCGACGTGGCCAACCTGTTGCTTATCGATACCGCGAACCACAATCTCCGTGTTCGACGGAGTTTCAGCGGTAATCCCCTCGGGCAGCTCATATTCTACCGGGTGTGAAAAACCCAGTGTCAGGTTGAGCTTACTACCTTGCGCCTGGGCCCGGTAACCAACCCCGGCCAGCTGGAGCTTACGCTCAAAGCCAGCGGATACCCCAGTTACCATGTTATTGACCAGCGCGCGGGTTGTACCAGCAAGAGCGCGGGACTTTTGGGCACCATCACGACCAGCAAAGCGAAGTACATTCTCTTCCTGCTTTACTTCAACCGCTTGGTGAATCGACATTTCAAGAGCTCCCTTGGAGCCCTTTACACTAATTTCCTGTCCGTTCAGCTTGACCTCAACACCGGAAGGCAGCACGACAGGATTATTGGCAACCCTGGACATGTGATTCTCCTAATATACGGTGCAGATGACTTCGCCACCTACGCCAGCAGCTCGTGCGGCACGGTCTGTCATAACGCCTTTAGACGTTGAGACGATCGCGATTCCCAGCCCGCCGGATACTTTCGGCAGGTTTCCCGTGCCCTTGTACTGACGCAGACTCGGGCGACTGACGCGCTTAATCTCTTCAATAACCGGTTTGCCACCAAAGTATTTAAGAGAAATGGTCAACTCCGGCTTTGCGTCGGCAGTAACGGAGAAATCTTCCACATAGCCTTCGTCCTTAAGGACCTGCGCTATTGAGGTCTTCATATTTGAAGATGGCATCGTAACGTCTGCTTTCGAGGCCATCTGGGCATTGCGTATACGGGTAACCATATCCGCAAGCGTGTCTTGCATACTCATCAGTATGAGGCTCCTGATCTTTTTAGTTGTGCAGCGGCTTGCCGCACCGCTTACCAACAGGCACCTGACGTGAGTCAGGGCACCTATCTTACCAGCTTGCCTTGGTCAGGCCCGGAACATCGCCACGCATGCCGTACTCACGGAGTTTGATCCGTGACAGTTCGAACTTACGCAGGACGCCGTGGGGGCGACCAGTCACCTGGCAACGATTACGAAGACGCGAAGGGGAAGCATCGCGCGGAAGCTGTTGTAGCTTCAGCTGTGCGTCCCAGCGGTCCTCATCGCTGGTATGGGGGCTTTTGATAATCGCCTTGAGCTCTGCACGCTTAGCTGCATACTTTGCAACTGTCTTCTCGCGCTTGAGCTCCCGGTTTTTCATTGAAACCTTAGCCATTACTCTCGTTCCTTTATTTCTTGAACGGGAAGCCGAAAGCTTTCAGCAGCTCGCGACCTTCTTCGTCGGTTTCAGCACTGGTGGTAATGGTTATATCCAGCCCGCGGATTTTGTCGACTTTGTCGTACTCAATCTCAGGGAAGATGATCTGCTCACGCACACCCATGCTGTAGTTACCGCGCCCGTCAAAGGATTTGGGATTCAGGCCGCGGAAGTCACGAATGCGGGGAACCGCAATGTGCACCAGGCGGTCAAAGAAATCCCACATGCGCTCGCCACGCAGGGTAACTTTACAACCAATCGGCCAGCCTTCACGGATTTTGAAACCCGCAACGGACTTACGTGCTGTGGTAACAACTGCTTTCTGACCCGCCAGGCGCTCAAGATCCGCCACAGCGTTTTCAATCAGCTTTTTGTCACCAACCGCTTCGCCGACACCCATGTTCAGGGTAATTTTCTTGATACGCGGCACCTGCATAGCGTTCTTGTAACTGAACTCTTTCTGCAGGGCGGGTACCACGTCCTTGCTGTACTGCTCTTTCATGTTAAGCATCGTAACCACCACCGCTTACTGGTTATCGACAGCTTCTTTCGTAGCTTTGAAGATCCGCTTACGTGTACCGTCTTCCTCAATCTGGAAGCCTACACGATCGGCTGCGCCGGTCTGCGGATTAAAAATAGCCACGTTGGAAGCCTGGATAGGTGCTTCTTTTTCGACGATGCCACCTGGGGTGCCCAGCATCGGGTTCGGCTTGGTGTGTTTCTTCATCATGTTGATGCCTGAAACAAGCACTTTACCATTGTCCTGAACCTTCAGGACTTTACCACGTTTGCCTTTGTCTTTCCCCGTGGTGACGATTACTTCGTCATCTCGTTTGATCTTTTTCATAACCGGCCTCTGGTCCTCTAAAGTACTTCGGGTGCCAGTGAGATAATTTTCATGAACTTTTCATTTCGCAGTTCACGGGTAACCGGTCCGAAGATACGGGTACCAATTGGCGCGTCCTGAGGGTTCAGAAGTACAGCTGCGTTACCGTCAAAACGGATCAGCGAACCGTCTGGACGACGTACACCTTTACGGGTACGCACGACTACAGCTTTCAGGACCTGGCCCTTTTTCACTTTCCCGCGGGGGATGGCTTCCTTAACGGTCACCTTGATAATATCCCCAACGTTGGCGTAACGCCGGTGTGAACCGCCCAGGACCTTGATGCACATCACCTCACGCGCACCACTGTTGTCCGCGACTTCAAGCGTTGTCTGAGTCTGAATCATGGTTGTTCTCCGGGCGTCTTACACCTTGGATGCATGTTCAGTGACTTCCACCAGGGCCCAGCTCTTGGTCTTCGAGACCGGACGGGTTTCCTTGATGGTTACTGTGTCACCGATGTTGCACTGGTTGCTCTCATCATGAGCATGGATCTTGCTTGAGCGCTTCATGTACTTACCGTACAGAGGATGCTTTACCTGACGCTCCACAAGAACCACGATGGACTTTTCCATCTTGTTGCTCACGACCTTGCCGCTAAGAGTTCTGGCAGTTTGGGTAGCTTCGGTCATGTCACTGTCCTGCCTTTTCGTTCAATACTGTTTTCACACGAGCGATATCGCGCTTCACCTTGACGAGAAGGTGAGACTGATTCAGCTGACCTGTTGCCTTACGCATGCGCAGGTTGAACTGCTCCTTCAGGAGGTTGATCAGCTCCTTGTTCAGCTCATCGGCTGATTTTTCACGCAGCTCTGTTGCTTTCATCACATCACCGTCCTCGTTACAAAGGTGGTCTGTACCGGCAGTTTCGCTGCCGCAAGAGTGAAGGCTTCGCGCGCAATGTCTTCGCCCACGCCTTCCATCTCGTAGAGCATCCGGCCTGGCTGAACTTCCGCCACCCAGTACTCGACAGAACCTTTACCTTTACCCATACGTACTTCAAGCGGCTTGCCCGAGATTGGCTTGTCCGGGAATACCCGGATCCAGATCTTACCACCCCGTTTGATCTTACGGGTCATGGTACGACGTGCCGCTTCAATCTGGCGCGCAGTTATACGCCCACGCGTCGTTGCTTTCAATCCGTACTCACCGAAGCTCACTTTGTTTGCCCGGTGCGCAAGGCCGGTGTTACGGCCTTTCATTACCTTACGGAATTTGGTGCGTTTTGGTTGCAACATAAGAGTGCCCCTTTACTTAGAACCTTTCTTCCCAGAGGCTTTCTTGTCGGCACGGACCTGTTCCATACCACCAAGAATCTCACCTTTGAAGATCCATACCTTGACGCCGATAATGCCGTAGGTGGTATGCGCTTCGTAGGATGCGTAATCAATGTCTGCACGCAGTGTGTGCAGCGGAACGCGTCCTTCGCGGTACCACTCGGAACGGGCAATTTCAGCACCCCCGAGACGGCCGCCAACCTGGATCCGGATACCCTGGGCTCCCTGGCGCATGGCGTTCTGTACCGCACGCTTCATGGCGCGACGGAACATCACACGACGCTCGAGCTGACCGGCAACGTTTTGCGCTACCAGGCGGGCATCAAGGTCCGGCTTGCGGACTTCTTCGATGTTGATGTGCACGGGCACACCCATCATGGCGCCAACTTCGCGACGCAGACGATCAACATCTTCGCCCTTTTTACCGATAACGATACCGGGGCGGGCGGTATGAATCGTGATACGGGCGTTCTGAGCAGGGCGCTCGATCACAATTTTGCTGACAGACGCCTTTTCCAGACGCTTGTCCAGGAACTCACGAACCTGAATATCGTTCAACAGGTTGTTCGCGTATTCCTTCTTTTCGGCATACCAGACTGAGTTGTGCTCTTTGATCACACCCAGGCGGAAGCCGATTGGATTTACTTTATGACCCATCTGAGCATCTCCTACTTGTCGGCGACCTTGACGGTGATATGACAGGTGCGCTTCATAATTCTGTCAGCGCGCCCCTTTGCCCGAGCTTTGATACGCTTGAGCGTCGGGCCTTCGTCCACCATGATGGTGGAAACCCGCAGTTCGTCAACGTCCAGACCTTCATTATGCTCAGCGTTAGCGATGGCTGACTCAAGAGCTTTCTTGATGACCGCCGCCGCTTTTTTAGGGCTGAAAGTCAGAATGTTCAGGGCGTCCTCAACAGCCTTGCCGCGGACCTGGTCGGCGACAAGACGCGCTTTCTGAGCTGAGAGGCGAGCGCCCTTATGCTTGGCTGCTACTTCCATTTCGTTTCCCCTCACAATCAGCGTTTAGCTTTCTTGTCGGCCACATGGCCACGATAAGTGCGCGTTGCCGCGAACTCACCCAGTTTATGCCCCACCATATCTTCGGTGACATAAACCGGCACGTGCTGCCTGCCGTTGTGGACTGCAATGGTCAAGCCTACGAACTCTGGAAAAATTGTAGAACGGCGCGACCATGTTTTGATCGGCCGCCTATCGTTGGATTCCAGAGCTGCCTCGACCTTCTTCAACAGATGCAGGTCTATAAAAGGACCTTTCTTTAAAGAACGTGGCACAGCATTTACCTCTATGTAGTCGTTTACTTGGCTGAACGACGACGTACTATCATATTATCAGTACGCTTGTTCTTACGAGTCTTATGCCCTTTGGTCGGAACACCCCACGGAGTAACCGGGTGACGTCCGCCAGAGGTACGCCCTTCACCACCACCATGCGGGTGGTCAACTGGGTTCATAGCAACACCACGTACTGTTGGACGCTTGCCACGCCAACGTGATGCACCCGCTTTGCCAAGCCGCTTGAGACTGTGCTCGGCGTTGGATACTTCACCCAACGTTGCACGACAATCTACAAGCACCTTACGCATTTCACCTGAACGCAGGCGGAGGGTCGCATACGCGCCTTCCCGTGCAACCAACTGTACGGATGCACCCGCAGAGCGGGCCAGCTGGGCACCTTTGCCAGGCTTGAGTTCAACGCAATGAATCACAGAGCCTACCGGGATATTCCGCAGCGGCAACGTGCTTCCAACCTTAATAGGCGCGTCGATTCCGGAGCGCACAGACTGCCCGAGCTGCAGGCCTTTGGGAGCAATAATGTAACGGCGCTCTCCGTCGGCATACTTGAGCAGCGCTATGTGCGCTGAGCGGTTCGGATCGTATTCAATGCGCTCAATTGTCGCAGGAACACCATCTTTGGTCCGCTTAAAATCTATTTTACGGTAGTGCTGCTTGTGCCCACCACCGACATGGCGACTGGTAATGCGGCCGGCATTGTTACGGCCACCATTCCGGTCCTGTGCTTCAACCAACGGCTGATAAGGGCGCCCTTTATACAAATCCGAGTTGTAAAGTTTTACAACGTGGCGGCGTCCGGCAGATGTTGGCTTGGTTTTGACGATCGGCATATTACGACCCCTTTACCTTATTCCACATCCAGAAAATCGATGTCCTGACCTTCAGCCAGCTTCACATAAGCCTTGCGAATGTCATCACGCTTGCCGAACCCGCGGATAGTGCGCTTAAGCTTACCCTTACGGTTCAGAACCTGAACACCTTCTACGGTGACGTTGAACAACTGCTCAACGGCTTTTTTGATCTCCGGCTTGGTTGCATCCGGGGCGACCCGGAAAACCACCTGGCTATGCTCTGCCACCAGAGATGCTTTCTCCGATACGTGAGGCCCAAGAAGGACCTGATAAATACGTTCCTGATTCATCCCAGCATCTCCTCGATCTTTTTCAGAGCGGGAACAGTTACCACTACATTATCAAAGGTAACCAGGCTGACCGGGTCAAGACCTGCAACATCACGCACATCGACGTGAGGAACGTTGCGAGAGGCCAGGTGCAGATTCTGTTCCACGCTTTCTGTCAGTACCAGCGCGTTTGAAACGCCGAGATCAGCCAGCTTGGATGCAAACGCCTTGGTTTTGGGCGCTTCAACAGTGAAATCGTCCACCAGCACCAGGCGCTCCTGACGAACCAGCTCGGAGAAAATAGAGCTCATTGCGGCACGGTACATCTTACGGTTGACCTTTTGCTCGAAACCGCGGGGCTTCGCAGCAAAGGTTACACCACCAGCACGCCAGATCGGGCTACGAATCGTACCGGCACGGGCGCGTCCGGTGCCTTTCTGACGCCATGGCTTCTTACCGCCACCGCTGACTTCTGAACGGTTTTTCTGGGCTTTAGTACCCTGGCGACCGCCTGCCATGTAAGCAGTAACAACCTGGTGCACCAGCGACTCATTAAAATCTTTGGCAAATGCGGCGTCAGAAACGGAAATTTCCTTACCACTACCTTTAACTGTCAATTCCATCGAACCGCTCCTCAGGCTTTCAGTGCAGGCTTGATGACAACATCACTGCCAGTCGCGCCGGGAACGGCACCACTAATCAGCAGGAGATTGCGCTCGGCATCGACACGGACAACTTCCAGGTTCTGCACAGTGACCCGCGCATTACCCATCTGGCCCGCCATCTTCTTGCCCTTGAACACCTTGCCCGGAGTCTGGTTCTGACCAATTGCACCCGGGGCACGATGCGCCAGCGAGTTACCATGCGTGGCGTCCTGCATGGAAAAGTTCCAGCGCTTAACACCGCCCTGAAAACCTTTACCCTTGGACTGCCCAATGGCATCGACAAGCTGACCATCTTCGAAAATGCTGGCAACAATCTCGCCGCCGGCAGCGAGATCTTCGCCTTCACCTTCAGCCAGACGAAATTCCCAGACCCGACGACCAGCCTCAACACCTGCCTTGGCAAAATGACCTGCTTCAGCCTTGGTTACGCGGGAGGCACGACGGGAGCCTACAGTTACCTGGACAGCGCGATAGCCATCGCTTTCGAGAGTCTTCAGTTGAGTAATGCGGTTAGGTTCAACCTCAACTACCGTGACGGGCAACGCCTCGCCACCTTCCGTATAAATACGGGTCATACCAGCCTTGCGGCCGACAACACCAATTGCCATGTTTCACCTCTATAGTGTACGGGGCTTGCACCCTCTATGGCCTTAGGACAGTTACACAGATTAATGCCGGGCGGCATTAACCGAGGCTAATCTGAACGTCTACACCTGCTGCCAGGTCCAGCTTCATCAAAGCATCTACTGTCTTTTCCGTTGGCTCGACAATGTCAAGCAAACGCTTATGTGTACGAATTTCATACTGATCGCGCGCATCTTTGTTGACGTGCGGTGAAATCAGAATAGTGTACTTCTCCTTCCGCGTCGGCAGAGGGATGGGTCCACGCACCTGAGCGCCGGTCCGCTTTGCGGTATCGACAATCTCCTGCGTGGACTGGTCGATCAGGCGATAATCAAACGCCTTCAACCGGATTCGAATCTTTTGGCTTTGCATGATGCACCAAACTCCACTCGTAGCAGCTACTTGTTAGCCGACCTTCAAAAAAGGAGCCGCATTGTATGCATAATACCCAACCATGTCAACAAACTTGATTCCTGACTGGAAGAGGAACAACTGCGGCTGTAACGGAAAAAGGGGCTGATCTGTTCAGCCCCTTTTCCTGATGCAACGAGTGACTTACTCGATGATCTTTGCGACTACACCGGCACCAACGGTACGGCCACCTTCGCGAATCGCGAAACGCAGGCCATCTTCCATGGCGATCGGAGCAATCAGGGTAACATCCATCTTCACGTTGTCACCCGGCA
>NZ_VCGX01000007.1 GCF_007671655.1 Marinobacter piscis
TGCCGGGTGACAACGTGAAGATGGATGTTACCCTGATTGCTCCGATCGCCATGGAAGATGGCCTGCGTTTCGCGATTCGCGAAGGTGGCCGTACCGTTGGTGCCGGTGTAGTCGCAAAGATTATCGAGTAATTTGCTCGGTAGTGTAAGTGCACTGAGTTGTTTCGGTGCAGGCCAGTAGCTCAATTGGCAGAGCAGCGGTCTCCAAAACCGCAGGTTGGGGGTTCGATTCCCTCCTGGCCTGCCATTTTTTTAAACATCCGGATAGATAAGTTGATTCCCATGGAGTCAAAAGCCGTTCAGTCAAGCAGCCGCTTCGATACTTTGAAGTGGCTGGTTGTGTTTTTGCTGGTTGCTGTTGGTGTTGTTGGTAACCAGTATTTCAGCGCCGAATCGTTGCTGTATCGGGTTCTGGCTCTTGTTGCTCTGGCAATTGTTGCAGGTTTTGTGGCTTTGCAAACAGTGCGGGGGCGTCGCTTTGCGACACTGCTCAAAGAGGCGCGTGTCGAAATCCGGAAGGTGGTTTGGCCCACCAGGCCAGAGCTGGTGCAGACCACAGTAATCGTTGTGGTGTTTGTGCTGGTAGTGTCCCTTATTTTGTGGGGCATGGACTCGTTAATTAGCTGGCTTGTCGCCGGGTTCATCGGTTAACAGGAGTGGGCAATGGCAAAGCGCTGGTACGTAGTTCATGCGTATTCCGGATATGAGAAGCGTGTAATGCGCACCCTTACTGAGCGGGTCGCGCTCGAGGGTATGGAAGACAAATTCGGTGATATCCTGGTTCCTACCGAAGAAGTTGTAGAGATGCGCGACGGCAAGAAGCGCAAAAGTGAGCGCAAGTTCTATCCCGGATATGTTCTTGTTCAGATGGAGCTTGATGACGCAACCTGGCATCTTGTCAAGAACACGCCGCGTGTGCTCGGTTTTATCGGTGGTACCAAGGATAAGCCTGCTCCTATTACAGAGCGCGAAGCAGAGGCGATTCTGCGCCGTGTCGAAAGTGGTGCCGATAAACCTCGGCCCAAGACGTTGTTTGAGCCAGGCGAAGTTGTGCGCGTAATTGAAGGTCCTTTCGCGGACTTCAATGGCGTAGTTGAAGAAGTCGACTACGACAAGAGTCGTGTCAAAGTTGCTGTTCTTATTTTTGGACGCTCAACTCCAGTAGAACTGGAATTTGGTCAGGTCGAAAAAGACTGAACCGCAGCTTTTTACCGGAAGGCTCGCGCACCAAGGTGTAGCGGGCTTTTTGTGTCTGAAACGGGGAGCCTCGAAGGCGTTTGAACCCACAGGAGTACTATCATGGCAAAGAAGATAGAAGCATACATCAAGCTTCAGGTTGCAGCCGGCAAGGCCAACCCGAGCCCCCCCGTTGGTCCTGCTCTGGGTCAGCGTGGTGTGAACATCATGGAGTTCTGTAAAGCTTTTAACGCGCAGACTCAGGATATGGAGGCCGGCCTTCCTATTCCTACGGTTATCACTGTCTACAGTGATCGCAGTTTTACGTTCATCACCAAAACACCACCCGCACCGGTTCTGCTCAAGAAAGCAGCAGGTGTTAAAACCGGATCTGGTCGGCCAAATACCGATAAAGTCGGTAAGGTAACCCGCGAGCAACTCGAAGAGATCGCGAAAACCAAAGAGCCGGATCTGACAGCTGCTGATATGGATGCAGCGGTTCGCACAATTGCCGGAACTGCCCGCAGCATGGGCCTGACCGTGGAGGGCGTGTAAAATGACAAAGCTGAGCAAGCGTCAGAAGCTTATCCGGGAAAAAACCGACTCGACACGCGCCTATCCTATTGAGGAAGCTGTTGCCCTGTTGGTTGAACTTGGCGAAACGGTAAAGTTCAAAGAGTCAGTGGATGTAGCCGTTAATCTTGGCGTTGATCCGCGAAAATCAGACCAGGTTGTTCGTAGCAGTACTGTACTGCCGCACGGCACTGGTAAAAGCGTTCGCGTTGCTGTTTTCACCCAGGGTGCAAATGCAGACAAAGCAACGGCTGCAGGCGCAGACATTGTGGGCATGGACGACCTGGCTGAGGAAGTCAAAAAAGGCAACATGGACTTTGACGTGGTTATCGCCACGCCGGACGCTATGCGTGTTGTTGGTCAGCTGGGCCAGATTCTTGGGCCTCGCGGCCTGATGCCGAACCCGAAGGTAGGTACAGTTACTCCGGATGTAGAGACGGCTGTTAAAAACGCGAAAGCGGGTCAGGTACGGTACCGTACGGACAAAAACGGCATTATTCACGCTCCGCTGGGTAACGTGGAATTCTCTGCTGAGAACATCAAGGAAAACCTTGAAGCTCTGATAGCAGATCTGAAAAAGGCCAAGCCATCTGCGGCAAAAGGTGTGTATCTCAAGAAGATCACTCTTTCGTCTACGATGGGTCCTGGCCTGACCATCGATCAGAACGGTCTGGCAATCTGACCTGTAGATCGGTAGTCACTTTGTAGTCTAGGCAGAAGCCAAGGCTGTCAAAGACCGCAGGCCCCGGATGTCCCAGACAGAAAGGGTTAAAGCAATGCCTGCGTAGACGGTGTGAAGACGTTCTCTGAACCCAAACACCGTTAAGGCGCCCGAAGGGAGCCATCTGTATCCACCCAGAATGGGCAAACAGAAGGCTCTCTGAGGGTAATAATGGGTTTGTCGGGATACACCCGGCTAAATCGAGGAGAAATCCAGTGGCAATTAGACTCGAAGACAAGAAAGCGATCGTCGCTGAAGTCAACGAGACTGCCGGTGGTGCTCTGTCTGTGGTTTTGGCTGACTATCGTGGTGTTGCCTCTGGCGACATGACGGCTTTGCGTGCCAAGGCTCGTGCTGAGAATGTGCGTTTGAAGGTTGTTCGTAACAACCTGGCCAAAATCGCTATTCGCGGTACCGAGTTTGAGTGCATTGACGAAGCGCTGGTTGGTCCAACCCTTCTGGCATTCTCTATGGAAGATCCAGGTGCAGCAGCACGTCTGCTGAAGGACTTCGCAAAAGAGAAAGATACGTTCGATATTAAAGGACTGGCCGTCGGCGGTGAGCTGATGGATGGAAACCAGATCGATCGTCTTGCCAAGCTGCCAACACGTCACGAAGCATTGACGATGCTGGCTGCGGTTACACAGGCACCAATCACCAAGCTGGCACGGACACTGAACGAAGTTCCTTCGAAAGTGACCCGCGCCGTTGCGGCAGTTCGCGACCAGAAGCAAGAAGCTGCTTGATTCTGTTGAACACCATTTTTATATTTTTTGGAGAAAGTCATGGCTCTGTCTAACGAAGACATTTTGAACGCAATTGCAGAAATGAGCGTAATGGACGTAGTTGCGCTGGTAGAAGCAATGGAAGAGAAGTTCGGCGTATCAGCCGCTGCCGCCGTTGCAGCTGCACCTGCTGCTGGTGGTGGTGAAGCTGCCGCTGAAGAAGAACAGACTGAGTTTGATATCGTTCTTACCGGTGTTGGTGAGAAGAAAGTTAACGTTATCAAAGCCGTTCGTGAACTGACCGGCCTGGGTCTGAAAGAAGCTAAAGAAATGGTTGACGGTGCGCCTTCTACTATCAAAGAAGCAGCGAGCAAAGAAGACTCAGAAGAAGCCAAGAAGAAGCTTGAGGAAGCAGGCGCTTCTGTTGAGCTTAAGTAAGAGTCGGCTGTTGATCGAAACTGCGCTACATGCGTAGTAAGGGCTGGTGGCTGTGTGCCACCGGCCTTTTTCTGTTGTATTTAATATAGTGTCTTTGATCAAGACGGCACGATAAGCCGAGCAATTCGGCCCCGAAGCAGAACATTGGTTGCTTCTTGATACCAGGTATCAGGTCTAAAGCTGGGGAATGCAGATGACTTACTCCTACACTGAGAAAAAGCGGATTCGCAAAGATTTTAGTAAATTGCCGTCCGTGATGGATGTCCCCTATTTGCTGTCTATTCAGCTGGATTCATTCCGGGATTTCCTCCAAATGGAAGCCGCGCCTGGAGATCGTCGGGAAACCGGTCTTCACGCAGCATTCAAATCCGTATTCCCGATTGCCAGTTATTCTGGCAACGCAGCGCTTGAATACGTGAGCTATCGCATTGGTGAGCCCGTATTCGATGTTAAGGAATGCCAGCTTAGGGGCGTGACGTATGCAGCGCCGCTGAGAGTAAAAGTTCGCCTTATCATTTACGATAAGGAATCGTCCAGCAAGGCGATCAAGGATATCAAGGAACAAGAAGTCTACATGGGCGAAATGCCCCTGATGACTGAGAACGGTACCTTCGTTATCAATGGTACCGAGCGTGTTATCGTTTCCCAGCTTCACCGCTCTCCGGGTGTGTTCTTTGACCATGATAAGGGCAAGACTCACTCATCCGGCAAGCTGTTGTATTCGGCCCGGGTTATTCCATACCGTGGCTCCTGGCTCGATTTCGAGTTTGATCCCAAAGACTCAGTGTTCGTTCGTATCGACCGTCGACGCAAGTTACCGGCATCGATTCTGCTGCGTGCGCTTGGATATACATCCGAGCAGATGCTGGGAATGTTCTTTGAGACAACCAGCTTTACCCTTGGAGCAGAGACCTGCAAGCTGGAGCTGGTACCCAGCCGGCTGCGGGGCGATATCGCAACGTTTGATATCAAGGACAACGAAGGCAACCTGATTGTGGAAGAGGGGCGCCGTGTTACCGCCCGTCACATCAGGCAGCTTGAGAAGGCCGGCATCACAGAGCTTGATGTACCGACCGAGTACCTTTTCGGCCGTGTGCTGGCAAAAGATATGGTCGACGAGGCCACTGGTGAAGTGCTGGTTGAGTGCAACACCGAGCTGGATGAAGAGATTATCAACAAGATTCTTGATGCCGGCGTCACCGAAATCGAGACTCTGTATACCAACGATCTGGACTGTGGCCCGTTCATGTCCGACACCCTGCGGATCGATCCGACCCGTAGCCCGTTGGAGGCCCTCGTTGAGATCTACCGGATGATGCGTCCGGGAGAGCCGCCCACGAAAGAGTCGGCAGAAAATCTGTTCACTAACCTGTTCTTCTCGGATGAGCGTTACGACCTGTCTGCGGTTGGCCGTATGAAGCTGAACCGTCGCCTGCGTCGTGAAGAGAGCACTGGCTCTGGCACGCTCACGAACGAAGACATCATTGATGTCCTGAAGACGCTAATCGACATCCGTAACGGTCACGGTAACGTCGATGACATCGATAACCTGGGCAACCGCCGGGTGCGTTCGGTTGGTGAAATGGCCGAGAACCAGTTCCGTGTCGGTCTGGTTCGTGTTGAAAGGGCGGTCCGTGAGCGGCTGAGTCTGGCTGAAAGCGAAGGGCTGATGCCGCAGGACCTGATCAACGCCAAGCCGGTAGCAGCAGCGGTCAAAGAGTTCTTTGGCTCCAGCCAGCTGTCCCAGTTTATGGACCAGAACAACCCGCTGTCGGAAGTGACGCACAAGCGCCGCATTTCCGCACTCGGGCCTGGTGGTCTGACACGGGAGCGTGCCGGCTTTGAGGTGAGGGACGTACACCCGACTCACTATGGACGGGTGTGTCCGATCGAGACGCCGGAAGGCCCGAACATCGGTTTGATCAACTCTCTGGCGACCTACGCCCGGGCGAACTCCTATGGGTTCCTGGAAAGTCCTTACCGCAAGGTTATCGATGGACAGGTGACTGATGAGCTCGTATACCTGTCAGCCATCGAAGAGAGCAACTATGTTATCGCCCAGGCCAGTGCGGCTATGGATGATGACCACCGTCTGACCGGTGAGCTGGTCACAGTGCGTCACCAGAACGAGACAACCGTCATGTCTCCGGAAAGCGTCAACTTCATGGACGTCTCTCCGCGGCAGGTCGTGTCGGTTGCAGCCTCGCTGATACCGTTCCTGGAGCACGACGATGCTAACCGGGCACTGATGGGTGCCAACATGCAGCGCCAGGCTGTTCCCACATTGCGCGCACAGGTCCCTTATGTGGGCACAGGTGTTGAGCGTACGGTGGCTCAGGATTCCGGTGTGTGCGTCTCTGCCCGTCGTGGTGGCGTTATCGAAAGTGTTGACGCGGCCCGGATTGTGGTTCGTGTGAACCACGAAGAAACAGAAGCCGGTGATGCTGGTGTGGACATTTATAACCTCACCAAGTACACCCGTTCGAACCAGAATACCTGTATTAACCAGCGCTCCATTGTCAACCAGGGCGACGTGATTGCCCGCGGCGACGTGCTAGCGGACGGGCCTTCGGTAGACCTGGGTGAACTGGCGCTGGGGCAGAACATGCGCATCGCATTCATGCCCTGGAATGGTTATAACTTTGAGGACTCGATCCTGATCTCCGAGAAGGTTGTTCAGGAAGATCGCCTGACGACCATTCACATTCAGGAGCTGACCTGTGTGGCTCGTGATACCAAGCTGGGCAGTGAAGAAATCACCGCGGATATTCCGAACGTGGGTGAAAGTGCTCTGTCCAAGCTCGATGAGTCAGGCATTGTTTATATCGGTGCAGAAGTAGGCGCCGGCGATATTCTGGTGGGCAAGGTCACACCCAAAGGTGAGACCCAGCTGACACCGGAGGAAAAGCTGTTGCGGGCCATTTTTGGTGAGAAAGCGTCGGATGTAAAAGACACTTCCTCACGGGTTCCTACAGGAACGCGCGGTACCGTGATTGATGTGCAGGTCTTTACCCGTGATGGTATCGAGAAAGACCAGCGCGCCCAGTCCATCGAGAAAGAGCAGCTTGATCAGTACCGGAAAGACCTGAAAGACGAATATCGAATCGTTGAAGGTGCCACCTTTGAGCGGTTGATGCAGGCTCTGAAAGGAAAGCCGGTGATCAGTGGTCCGGGCCTGAAAAAGGGCGCGACTCTGGAAGAGGGCTACCTGAGCGACCTGCCGCGTGCAGACTGGTTCCGGTTGCGCATGGAAGACGAAAGCCTTAATGAGCTTCTGGAGAAGTCCGAGCAGGGCCTTGAAGACCGTAAGAAGGAGCATGAAGCTCGCTTTGACGACAAGAAAGGAAAACTGCAGCAGGGTGACGATCTGGCCCCGGGCGTGCAGAAAATCGTCAAGGTATATCTTGCGATCAAGCGTCGTATTCAGCCAGGTGACAAGATGGCCGGGCGCCATGGTAACAAGGGTGTTATCTCTGCCGTGATGCCGGTAGAGGACATGCCATACGATGAATTTGGTAACACCGTGGATGTGGTCATGAACCCGCTGGGTGTTCCATCGCGAATGAACGTAGGGCAGGTTCTTGAAACCCATCTGGGTGCGGCAGCCAAAGGGCTGGGTGAGCGCATCAGCAAAATGCTGGATGAACAGCGCAAGGTCGCCGAGGTGCGTCAGCTGCTCGATGAAATCTATAACCACTCAGACGAAGTAGGCCGGGTCGATCTGGACTCTTTGAGTGATAAAGAAATTCTCGAGATGTCCAACAACCTGCGCGATGCGGTGCCAATGGCTACGCCGGTGTTTGATGGTGCGGAAGAGGCCGAAGTCAAGCACATGCTTGATCTGGCTGGTCTGGACACAAGTGGTCAGACCATGCTGTACGACGGCCGCACAGGTGACGCTTTTGATCGTCCGGTGACGGTTGGGTATATGTATATACTCAAGCTCAACCACCTGATTGATGACAAGATGCACGCCCGTTCCACCGGTTCCTACAGCCTGGTTACCCAGCAGCCATTGGGTGGTAAGGCGCAGTTCGGTGGTCAGCGTTTCGGTGAGATGGAAGTATGGGCACTTGAGGCCTATGGTGCAGCGTATACACTGCAGGAAATGCTCACTGTCAAGTCTGACGACGTGAACGGCCGGACCAAGATGTACAAGAACATTGTCGATGGAGACCATCGGATGGAGCCCGGCATGCCGGAGTCCTTCAACGTTCTTGTCAAGGAGATCCGTTCGCTGGGTATCGACATCGAGCTGGAATCTGAGTGAACCGAATTGTTTTTGGCAGCGTGAGCGGGCACTTGTTGTGCCCGCCCGAGATTAACGCCATCCGGAGCTTTTACTGATGAAAGATTTGCTGAATCTTCTCAAGAGCCAGAACCAAAGCAAGGAATTTGACGCCATTCGTATTGGACTGGCGTCACCGGACATGATCCGTTCCTGGTCCTTTGGTGAAGTAAAGAAGCCTGAGACCATTAACTACCGCACGTTCAAGCCAGAACGTGACGGCCTTTTCTGTGCCAAGATTTTTGGCCCGATCAAGGATTACGAGTGCCTGTGTGGCAAGTACAAGCGCCTCAAGCATCGCGGTGTGATCTGCGAGAAGTGTGGCGTTGAAGTCGCTCTGGCCAGCGTTCGTCGTGAGCGCATGGGCCATATCGACCTGGCCTGCCCGGTCGCGCACATCTGGTTCCTGAAGTCACTGCCGTCCCGTATCGGTCTGATGCTGGATATGACGCTGCGTGACATTGAGCGTGTGCTCTACTTTGAGTCTTTCATAGTGATCGACCCGGGTATGACGACGCTTGAGCGGGGCCAGCTGCTTAACGACGAACAGTATTTTGAAGCCCTGGAAGAGTTCGGCGACGAGTTTGATGCCCGCATGGGTGCCGAAGCCGTCAAAGAACTGCTCGAGGGTATTGATCTGCAAGAGGAAGTGGATGCCCTGAGGGAAGAGATTCCCCAGACCAATTCCGAGACCAAGATCAAAAAGTTCAGCAAGCGCCTGAAAATTCTGGAAGCTTTCCTGTACTCAGGCAACAAGCCTGGGGACATGGTCATGACGGTCCTGCCTGTGCTGCCGCCCGACCTGCGTCCACTGGTACCGCTTGACGGTGGTCGTTTCGCGACCTCTGACCTTAACGACCTGTATCGTCGCGTGATTAACCGGAACAACCGGCTGAAGCGTCTGCTTGAACTGAGCGCTCCGGACATTATCGTGCGCAACGAAAAGCGTATGCTGCAGGAGTCGGTTGACGCCCTGCTGGACAACGGTCGTCGGGGACGGGCGATTACCGGTACCAACAAGCGTCCGTTGAAGTCGCTTGCGGATATGATCAAGGGTAAGCAAGGCCGTTTCCGTCAGAACCTGCTCGGTAAGCGGGTGGACTACTCTGGCCGTTCGGTGATCGTGGTCGGGCCTTATCTCCGCCTGCATCAGTGTGGTCTGCCGAAGAAAATGGCGCTGGAGCTGTTCAAGCCCTTTATTTTCTCCAAGCTGGAGCATCGGGGGCTGGCGACGACCATCAAGGCCGCGAAGAAAATGGTCGAGCGGGAAGAGGGTGTTGTCTGGGATATTCTGGATGAAGTTATCCGTCAGCACCCGATTATGCTGAACCGGGCGCCGACACTGCACCGTCTCGGTATCCAGGCCTTCGAACCGGTCCTGATCGAGGGCAAGGCAATCCAGTTGCACCCGTTGGTTTGTGCGGCGTATAACGCCGACTTTGACGGGGACCAGATGGCGGTGCACGTACCGCTGACGCTGGAAGCTCAGCTTGAAGCCCGTGCCTTGATGATGTCCACGAACAACATCCTGTCGCCGGCAAACGGTGAGCCGATCATTGTTCCTTCCCAGGACGTAGTACTCGGCCTGTATTACATGACCCGTGAGCGTAAGAGTGCGACCGGCGAAGGTATGGTGTTTGCCGACATCAAAGAGGCACACCGCGCCTATGGCGCCGGCAAGGTCGACCTGCAGGCGATTGTTAAGGTGCGGGTCAAAGAAGTCACAATCCAGGAAAATGGTGAGCGCACCGAAGAGTACAAGATTGTCGACACTACGGTAGGCCGCGCCTTGCTGTTTGATATTGTTCCGGATGGCCTCTCCTATGACCTGGTTAACAAACCAATGGTCAAGAAAGAGATTTCTAACCTGATCAATACCTGCTACCGGGATGCCGGCCTGAAAGATACGGTTATCTTTGCCGACCAGCTCATGTACATGGGTTATCACTATGCAACGGTTTCCGGGATTTCCATCGGCTTCAACGATTTCGAGATTCCCCCGGAAAAGTACGAGCTGGTGGATGCGGCGACGCAGGAAGTAAAAGATATAGAAAACCAGTACGCATCGGGCCTGCTGACTCAGGGCGAGAAGTACAACAAGGTGATCGATATCTGGTCCCGTGCTAACGACAAGGTCTCCAAGGTCATGATGGAGCGTCTGGCACAGGAAAAGGTCATCGATGCTGAGGGTGACGTCGTCAAAGGGGAAGACGGTGAAGCTCTGATGCAGGAGTCGTTTAACTCCGTTTACATGATGGCCGATTCCGGTGCCCGTGGCTCCGCTGCTCAGATTCGTCAGCTGGCTGGTATGCGAGGCCTGATGGCCAAGCCCGACGGCTCAATCATCGAGACGCCGATCACCGCCAACTTCCGTGAGGGGCTGAACGTACTTCAGTACTTTATCTCCACCCACGGTGCCCGTAAGGGTCTGGCAGATACCGCACTGAAGACCGCCAACTCGGGTTATCTGACCCGTCGTCTGGTGGACGTGTCTCAGGACCTGGTAGTGACAGAAGAAAACTGCGGAACCCAGGAAGGTATCCTGATGACGCCGCACATCGAGGGTGGTGATGTCGTTGTACCACTGGGTGATCGAGTGCTGGGGCGGGTTACCGCCCGGGATGCCTTTACACCAACCGACAAGGATAACGCGGTTATCCCGGAAGATACCCTGTTGGATGAAAAGGCCGTAGAGCTACTTGAAAGCGCCGGTGTTGACGAAGTGTGGGTGCGTTCTGCGATTACCTGCGAGACCCGTCACGGCATCTGCTCCATGTGCTATGGCCGCGACCTGGCCAGAGGCCATCAGGTTAACGTGGGTGAAGCCGTTGGTGTTATTGCGGCACAGTCCATTGGTGAGCCGGGTACACAGCTGACCATGCGTACGTTCCACATTGGTGGCGCGGCAAGTCGGGCATCGGCTGTGGACAATATCCAGGTGAAGCATGGTGGTACGGTGCGTCTGCACAACCTCAAGTCGCTTGAGAAAGACGACGGCAGCCTGGTGGTCATTTCGCGCTCCTCTGCGCTGGCAATAGCCGACGATCAGGGTCGTGAGCGGGAGTGGTACAAACTGCCCTACGGCGCCGTATTGTCAGTACGCAATGGTGATGAGGTAGACGCAGGCGTTGTGGTTGCCAAGTGGGATCCGCACACGCATCCGATTATTGCAGAAGCCAAGGGTACCGCCAGGTTCGTCAATATGGAGCAGGGTATTACCGTGCGTACCCAGACTGACGAACTGACCGGCCTGTCCACCATGGAGGTCATCGATCCCAAGGATCGTCCGGTAGCCGGTAAGGATCTCCGGCCAGCGATTCAGATGATTGATGAAGCAGGTAACGAAGTTGAGCTGCCCGGTGGTGGCGCAGCTATTTTCTTCTTGCCGGCAAACGCGCTGGTCACACTGGCTGACGGCGCACGCATCGAGCTGGGTGACGCAGTTGCGCGTATTCCCCAGGCGAGTACGAAGACCCGCGACATCACCGGTGGTTTGCCACGGGTTGCTGACTTGTTTGAGGCCCGCCGGCCGAAAGAGTCTTCTATCTTGGCAGAGATCAGCGGGACCGTATCGTTCGGTAAGGAAACCAAGGGCAAGAAGCGTCTGGTGATCACCCCGCAGGATGCAGATCCCTACGAGGTGCTGATTCCCAAACACCGTCAGATGAACGTGTTTGAGGGCGAGACGGTTGAAAAAGGTGAGGTGATATCCGACGGGCCATCCAACCCGCACGATATCCTGCGCTTGCTTGGCGTGGTTGAGTTAGCGAAGTACATCACTAACGAAATCCAGGATGTGTATCGTCTGCAGGGCGTTATCATCAACGATAAGCATATCGAGGTTATCGTACGCCAGATGCTGCGCAAGGTTGAGGTCACCGATCCGGGTGACACCGACCTGCTTTCCGGTGACCAGCTTGAGATTACCCGTCTCCTGGAGGAAAACGAAAAAGCGCACGCAGCGGATAAAGAGCCGGCAAGGTTCGAGCGTTTGTTGCTTGGTATCACCAAGGCATCGCTGGCGACTGAGTCGTTTATCTCTGCGGCGTCGTTCCAGGAAACCACCCGGGTTCTCACCGAAGGTGCGGTTACCGGCAAGCGCGACTACCTGCGTGGCCTGAAAGAAAACGTCGTGGTTGGTCGACTGATTCCTGCGGGAACCGGGTTGGCTTATCACGCCGAGCGTCGCCGTAAACGCGAACTGGAAGAGCAGGGCGTTACCGCAGCCGACGTGGAAGAAGCTCTGAGTGCAGAACTCAACCGCGGAGGTTGAGATAAGCACACCACCTCCGTGTAGTTACTTACGCGGAGGTGGTTAAAAAGAGAACAGTCTTCTTGACTGTCCGGGGGCGCCGGATTAAACTTGCGACCCTTAATTTTACCCCCTTAGCTGGGGGTAAGTTTCATTGATATGGTTTTTGGAGTTTGCTTACATGGCAACGATTAATCAGTTGGTACGTAAGCCTCGTAAGCGCAGAGTGGCCAAGAGCGATGTTCCTGCTCTTCAGGCATGCCCTCAGCGCCGTGGAGTGTGCACACGTGTATACACCACAACACCGAAGAAGCCGAACTCCGCACTGCGTAAAGTGTGTCGTGTTCGTCTGACCAACGGTTACGAGGTTTCCTCATACATTGGTGGTGAAGGCCACAACCTTCAGGAGCACAGTGTTGTGCTGATCCGCGGCGGTCGGGTAAAAGACCTTCCGGGTGTGCGTTATCACACTGTTCGCGGAACACTGGATACCCAGGGTGTGCAGAACCGTAAGAAGGGCCGTTCGAAGTACGGTGCCAAACGACCCAAGTCCTGATATCCCTGATGGGTGTCTTTTATCGTTGCTTGTGAGAACGGTAAGAGTAAGGCTGAGTAGCCTGTGGCTATCTCAGGGGTTCCTGAAGACCTTTTAAAACAGATAAGGGCTTATCGATGCCTAGAAGACGTATTGCAGCAAAACGGGAGATCATCCCGGATCCGAAATTTGGTAGCACCCGCCTTGCCAAGTTCATCAACCACGTGATGGAGAGTGGCAAAAAAGCGGTAGCAGAGCGCATTGTTTATGGCGCGCTGACGATTGTTGCCGAAAAATCCAAAGAAGAGCCTCTTGACATGTTTGAGAAGGCCCTGGAGAACATCCAGCCGATGGTAGAGGTTAAATCCCGCCGTGTGGGTGGTGCGACGTACCAGGTGCCTGTTGAAGTAAGGCCTTCACGTCAGCACGCGCTGGCTATGCGCTGGCTCGTAGAGTTTTCCCGGAAGCGTGGTGAAAAGTCGATGGCGCAACGTTTGGCTGGTGAAATTCTTGACGCTGCAGACAGCAAAGGTTCCGCTGTCAAGAAGCGTGAAGACGTGCACCGCATGGCAGAAGCCAACAAGGCGTTCTCCCACTTCCGTTTTTAAATAGCCGAGGTTTATTACAGTGGCACGTAAAACTCCGATTAAACGTTACAGAAACATTGGTATCTGTGCGCACGTTGATGCGGGCAAGACCACCACGACCGAACGTATTCTTTATTACACCGGTCGTAGCCACAAGATGGGTGAGACCCATGATGGGGCGTCTACCACTGACTGGATGTCCCAGGAACAGGAGCGTGGGATTACCATCACCTCAGCTGCTGTGACCACATTCTGGCAGGGCATGGACAAGCAGTTCGATGAGCACCGTATCAACGTAATTGATACCCCGGGTCACGTCGACTTTACAATCGAAGTTGAGCGTTCTCTGCGAGTGCTCGACGGCGCGGTTGTTGTATTCTGTGGTTCTTCTGGTGTTGAGCCGCAGTCCGAGACTGTATGGCGCCAGGCAAACAAGTACGAAGTGCCCCGCATTGTTTTCGTTAACAAGCTGGACCGCGCCGGTGCGGACTTCCTGCGCGTAGTTGAACAGATCAAAAACCGTCTGGGGGCTTCCCCGGTTCCTCTGCAGTTACCGATCGGGTCTGAGGACCAGTTCGAGGGTGTTGTCGATCTGTTGCGCATGAAGTCTATCCACTGGAATGACAAAGACATGGGTATGACCTATGAAGTCGGCGACATTCCCGAGGATATGATTGATCAGGTAAATGAGTATCGCGAACACCTGGTAGAGTCTGCAGCTGAAGCTAACGAAGAGCTCATGGACAAGTACCTTGAGACCGGCGAGCTGACGCTTGAAGAGATCAAGAAGGGTCTTCGTGAGCGTACGCTGGCTAACGAAATTGTTCTTGCCTGCTGTGGTTCAGCGTTCAAGAACAAAGGTGTTCAGGCGATGCTGGACGCGGTTATCGAGTACCTGCCCGCGCCGGACGAAGTTAAGGCTATCCGTGGCGAGATCGATGATGAAGGCACGGAAGGCACCCGTCATGCAGACGACAAGGCGCCGTTCTCGGCCCTGGCGTTTAAAATTGCGACGGACCCGTTTGTGGGTACCCTCACATTCTTCCGGGTTTACTCAGGCAAGCTTGAGTCTGGACAGACTGTGCTCAACTCCGTAAAAGGCAAGAAAGAGCGCGTTGGTCGTATGGTTCAGATGCACGCCAACGACCGTGAAGAGATCAAGGAAGTTCTGGCAGGTGATATTGCTGCGGCAATCGGTCTGAAGAACGTTACCACGGGTGACACCCTGTGTGATGAGAATAACAAGATTATTCTTGAGCGCATGGAGTTCCCGGAGCCGGTTATCTCGGTTGCGGTTGAGCCCAAGTCGAAGGCGGACCAGGAGAAAATGGGTACAGCTCTGGGTAAACTAGCCCAGGAAGACCCGTCGTTCCGTGTGCGCACCGACGAGGAAACTGGGCAGACCATTATTTCCGGTATGGGTGAGCTTCACCTGGACATTCTCGTTGACCGTATGCGTCGCGAGTTCAAGGTAGACGCAAACATTGGTAAGCCTCAGGTTGCCTACCGCGAGTGCATTCGCCAGTCCGCGGATGTTGAAGGTAAGTTTGTTCGCCAGTCAGGTGGTCGCGGTCAGTACGGGCATGTAAAGATCAAGCTCGATCCGCTGCCGCTGGACGAAGAGGATGGTGAAAACTTCATCTTTGTGAATGAGATCGTCGGTGGTGCTATTCCGAAGGAATACATCTCGTCGGTTGAGCAGGGTATCTCGGAGCAGATGCAGAACGGCTGTCTGGCCGGCTATCCGCTGCTGGGTATCAAGGCAACCTTGTACGATGGTTCGTACCACGAAGTGGACTCCAACGAAATGGCCTTTAAAGTCGCCGGTTCCATGGCGATGAAAAAAGGTGCGCTGGAGGCGAACCCGGCTCTGCTTGAGCCGATGATGAAAGTTGAGGTTGTAACCCCTGAAGACTACATGGGTGACGTGGTTGGCGATTTGAATCGTCGTCGCGGCCTTGTTCAGGGTATGGAAGACGGCCCGGCGGGTAAAACCATCAACGCCGAAGTTCCGTTGTCGGAGATGTTTGGCTACGCCACGGATCTGCGCTCTGTTACTCAGGGCCGTGCATCCTACGCAATGGAGTTTTCGCGTTATGCGGAAGCGCCGACCAACATCGCCGAAGAAATTATTCAAAAGGGTTGATACCCAGGACTTAAGTAACAGGAAGAGGTGTAACTGTGTCTAAATCAAAGTTTGAACGTAATAAGCCGCACCTGAACGTGGGCACTATTGGTCACGTTGACCACGGCAAGACGACTCTGACCGCTGCTCTGACGCGTGTATGTCACGAAGTTTGGGGCACAGGTTCAGCCAGTGCATTCGACACGATCGATAACGCACCGGAAGAGCGTGAGCGTGGTATTACCATTGCGACGTCTCACGTTGAGTATGATTCACCGAGCCGTCACTACGCACACGTAGACTGCCCGGGCCACGCTGACTATGTTAAGAACATGATCACGGGTGCAGCACAGATGGACGGTGCGATTCTGGTTTGTTCCGCAGCTGACGGCCCCATGCCGCAGACGCGTG
>NZ_VCGX01000008.1 GCF_007671655.1 Marinobacter piscis
CTGAACCTGTGCCCCAAACTTCGTGACATACACGCGTCAGAGCAGCGGTCAGAGTCGTCTTGCCGTGGTCAACGTGACCAATAGTGCCCACGTTCAGGTGCGGCTTATTACGTTCAAACTTAGACTTGGACATTCGACCTCTCTCCCTGATCACTCGTGATCGTAACGATGACCGGACAAGTATTGGAGCTCATGAGCGGAGTTGAACCGCTGACCTCATCCTTACCAAGGATGCGCTCTACCGACTGAGCTACATGAGCACTCTTTAAAAACTGGAGCGGGCAGCGGGAATCGAACCCGCGTCATCAGCTTGGAAGGCTGAGGTAATAGCCACTATACGATGCCCGCAAGCAATAATGGTGGAGGGGGCAGGATTCGAACCTGCGAAGCTTTCGCGTCAGATTTACAGTCTGATCCCTTTAACCACTCGGGAACCCCTCCGAGTCAGGCGCGCCTTGGCGCGCCTGTATAATAATGGAGCTGGCGGACGGAATCGAACCCCCGACCTGCTGATTACAAGTCAGCTGCTCTGCCAACTGAGCTACGCCAGCTCAAAATCGCGTCTTCAGCGAGGGCGGTATACTACGGATTATTTTCTGACTTTGCAACACCCTTGCACTCATTGATTTCAATGAAATCAAAATTTGTGCCCCGGGCAGATGCCAGTTCCTCGGCTTTTGCACGAGCCGAATCCGACCTCACCTCAAAAGACAGGCCGTAGCTTACTTGATTTCGGGTGAACTTGGCCAGTACCGCGTTGAGATTCTTTTGTTTTTTTTCTTCCAACATGGATATAGCAGCCTCCCTGGACTCAAAAAGCCCCAGTGAAATCGCATTCCGGTTCTCACCTTCTGTAACCAGGTAGGCGTCCACGCCCTTTGCTTCCAACTCCTGTAGCTCGATCTGAGCAACAGGGTGCGGCTGCGGAGGTATCAGGACCCAATGCAATGGGGGAAGCGCCTGCTCTCCTTCAAACACCTCGTAATGCCCGGAACTTAAGCCCGTGTCGCCCTCAGCCAGCTTCTTTGCGTCAGCCCGGGACTCAAACCACCCCAATTCAACGCAGCTGACCGTAGCAGCCTCCGGGCTCAAAGCCCCACCTTTACCTGTGAGTTTCAGGCTCGTTACCCGGGGCAGACTGCCGGAGCCGGCCGCACTTTTGTCGTCAGACTCAGGCAAGTGAGCAGCTACGTACCAAAGCGTGATGTTCAGCAACAGCACCAGCACGGCCAGAGTCCTCATGCACTGAACACCTCATGATCAATAAAGCCCAGCCCATCGAGCACAAGGGACGGATGTTCACTGGCGTTTAACCCTACGGCCTGCAGCCGCGAAGCATCCCCCCCGGTCACCAGAATATCGCTCAGCCCCAACTGTTCAACATCCCTGTGAAGCTGCTGCGCTATGGCAAGAGAGACCCAGGACATGCCGTGATTGACACACTCCCCGGTACTTTGCCCAGGCTCCAGCGCAACGGCGTGATTTGGCTCGAAAGCGATCCGCGCAGCGTCGGTCTTCAGACTTTTGAACATCATTGCAAGGCCCGGCAGGATATACCCTCCCAGGTGGTTTCCGGAATCACTGACATAATCGATGGTGATGGCGCTGCCGGCATCGATAACTGCGCAGCCCCGGCCCCGTTTTTTCCAGGCACCATACATTCCATGCCAGCGATCGGCCCCCATCGCTGATACATTGCCATAGGAGTTCCGGAGTCCGAGCCTTTCTTTCTCTGCCCAGTAAAAGCGAACCTCCCCGGGTACCCGCTCCTGCAGATAAGCATCGAGTGCCATGCGCAGGTCTTCCCGGGCTACTGTGGACACTGCAACCCGGGATACGGTCCCCAGGTACTGGTCAATATCGCTAAGGGGGTGGTCGCTACTCATGGATCCACGCCCCTGACTGATTACGGTGAGATCATGCTCAAGACGCCACTTAAGCCGTGTGTTGCCGGCATCAATCAGCAACCTCATAGTGACACCCTCAAGCTCACCTCTCCGGCACGGACCGCGACTACGCCGCTGCTGGTAGCGATAAGATAATTGCCCTGCGCATCAATGCCCGCTGCAGTGCCTTCCGTTTCACCTCCTCTGGCGTGAACATGCTGCCCTTGCAGCATATCCCGCGCCTGCCAGCGCTCCCGGAAGCTATCAAAGCCATGCCGTGAAAACGCCTCCGCACTATCGAGTAACGCCGTGATCAGTGCAGGCGCCAGTTCATTCCTTGCCCAGGCCCGATCCGGGCAATGCCTGACAAGGCTCGACCAGGACTGCTCAACATCATCGGCATGTTCCATATGTACGTTGATACCCACGCCCGCAACGACCCGCACTACTCCTTCCTGAAGCTCTCCCTGAAGCTCTACAAGGATGCCGCCGAGCTTACCTCCGGGGAGAAATATGTCGTTGGGCCATTTGAGCCTCACGTCCGAAACACCAAGCTTCTCCAGGCTTTCTGCCACCGCGACACCCAGGACCAGGCTAAGCCCGTCAAGGACAGCAAAGCCGCCATGAAATGTAAGGCCAATGCTGAGGTTGAGATTTTCCCCTCTGGGGCTTCTCCAGGATCGCCCACGGCGGCCACGCCCCTGGCTCTGGCTATCGGCAATCACTACGGGCGTACCTGAAGTGGCATCTGTCATAAGGCTGAGCACTTCAGTATTGGTAGAGCCTACCTCATCCATTACTGTCAGGCCTATTTTGTCACGCACAGCGTCTGGCAGGGCACACAGAATGCTGTCTTCATCAAGCAGGTCCAGGGGCCTGGCGAGCTTATACCCCCGCCCCCTCACCGTCTGAATATCATAGCCATTATCGAGGGCGCGGCGGACCTGTTTCCAGACGGCCGTTCGGCTGACTCCAAGTTGCTGTGCCAGGCGTTCACCGGAGTGGACCTGCCCGTCACTGAGCAGGGTTAAAAGTGCTCTGGATTTCATTAAGCATCATCCAGTCAGGAGTGAGTAGAGAGGGGATTAAACACCAGGAAGGCGTAAAACACAAAACGAAAAAACCCCCAACCGAACTCGGCTGGGGGTTTTAGTATTAGGAGTCTGACGATGACCTACTCTCACATGGGCAGATGCCACACTACCATCGGCGCAGGCCTGTTTCACTTCTGAGTTCGGGATGGGATCAGGTGGTACCAGGCCGCTATGGTCGTCAGACAA
>NZ_VCGX01000009.1 GCF_007671655.1 Marinobacter piscis
TTCAGTCAACCAAGTAATTCGTGTGGACTCTGGCCGAAGCTTCAGCTTCGTTTAAGGAGGTGATCCAGCCCCAGGTTCCCCTAGGGCTACCTTGTTACGACTTCACCCCAGTCATAAATCACACCGTGGTAATCGTCCTCCCGAAGGTTAGACTAACTACTTCTGGTGCAATCTACTTCCATGGTGTGACGGGCGGTGTGTACAAGGCCCGGGAACGTATTCACCGTGACATTCTGATTCACGATTACTAGCGATTCCGACTTCACGGAGTCGAGTTGCAGACTCCGATCCGGACTACGATACGTTTTGGAAGATTAGCTACCCCTCGCGGGTTCGCAACTCGCTGTACGTACCATTGTAGCACGTGTGTAGCCCTGGCCGTAAGGGCCATGATGACCTGACGTCATCCCCACCTTCCTCCGGTTTGTCACCGGCAGTCTCCCTAGAGTTCTCAGCATGACCTGCTAGCAACTAGGGAAAGGGGTTGCGCTCGTTACGGGACTTAACCCAACATCTCACGACACGAGCTGACGACGGCCATGCAGCACCTGTGTCAGAGTTCCCGAAGGCACCAATCCATCTCTGGAAAGTTCTCTGCATGTCAAGGCCAGGTAAGGTTCTTCGCGTTGCGTCGAATTAAACCACATGCTCCACCGCTTGTGCGGGCCCCCGTCAATTCATTTGAGTTTTAACCTTGCGGCCGTACTCCCCAGGCGGTCAACTTAGTGCGTTAGCTGCGCCACTAAGGATTCAAGATCCCCAACGGCTAGTTGACATCGTTTACGGCGTGGACTACCAGGGTATCTAATCCTGTTTGCTAACCACGCTTTCGCACCTCAGTGTCAGTGTTGGTCCAGGTAGCCGCCTTCGCCACTGGTGTTCCTTCCTATATCTACGCATTTCACCGCTACACAGGAAATTCCACTACCCTCTACCACACTCTAGCCAAGCAGTTCGAAATGCCATTCCCAGGTTGAGCCCGGGGCTTTCACATCTCGCTTACCTAACCACCTACGCGCGCTTTACGCCCAGTAATTCCGATTAACGCTCGCACCCTCCGTATTACCGCGGCTGCTGGCACGGAGTTAGCCGGTGCTTCTTCTGTGAGTGACGTCAAGCCTGACGGTTATTAACCGGCAGGTTTTCCTCCTCACTGAAAGTGCTTTACAACCCGAAAGCCTTCTTCACACACGCGGCATGGCTGGATCAGGGTTGCCCCCATTGTCCAATATTCCCCACTGCTGCCTCCCGTAGGAGTTCGGGCCGTGTCTCAGTCCCGATGTGGCTGATCATCCTCTCAAACCAGCTACGGATCGTTGCCTTGGTAGGCCTTTACCCCACCAACTAACTAATCCGACTTAGGCTCATCCAATAGCGCAAGGTCCGAAGATCCCCTGCTTTCCCCAAAAGGGCGTATACGGTATTAATCCGAGTTTCCCCGGGCTATCCCCTACTACTGGGCAGATTCCTAAGCATTACTCACCCGTCCGCCGCTCGACGCCTG